>NZ_NCSY01000010.1 GCF_002156875.1 Bacillus sp. EAC
GCCTTCCGCTTTTCCTACTGTCTAGTTCCAGGCGTTAGCTGCTCGAGGTCATAAGTCAATGACCGTAAAAGGTTAAAAAGACAACCTTTTACAGTCCTTGCCTTATTCTTGTCGCAGCTGAACAAACGCCTTCCGCTTTTCCTACTGTCTAGTTCCAGGCGTTAGCTGCTCGAGGTCATAAGTCAATGACCATAAAAGGTTAAAAAGACAACCTTTTACAGTCCCTGCCTTATGCTTGTCGCAGCTGAACAAACGCCTTCCACTTTTCATTACATAAACATAGTAGGTTGGAAGTCTATTGTTATTTGGAGTCTGCCTTTGTCTGTTTCTTCTTGGTAGTATTGTTGTATTTTGTTTAGAACGTCATAGAGTCCAGGCTCGGATTTGTATTTTACCACACATTGATAGCGAAAGTGGTCTTTTATTTTTGCTATTGGTGATGCGACTGGTCCTAATATTATTGATTGATTTGATAAGTGTTCTCTTAAGTAACTGGAAATTTGTTCGCTTACTTTTACTGTTTTTAGTAAATCAACATGAGAAATCGAGACTAAAACTAAGAAATAGAATGGTGGATAGCGAAAAGATCTCCTTATTTTCATTTCTTCTTCATAAAAGGCAACGAAGTTTTGAGATTTTGCTAATTCAATACTATAATGCTCTGGAGAATATGTTTGTATAACAACTTCACCTGGTTTTTCATGGCGACCAGCCCGTCCACTTACTTGGGTCAGCAAACTAAACGTTCGTTCACTTGCTCTAAAGTCTGGTAAATGTAATGAACTATCCGCTGCAAGAACTCCTACTAATGTAACATTTGGAAAATCAAGTCCCTTAGCAATCATTTGAGTTCCTAATAATATATCTGCTTCTCCATCTCCAAATTGCTTTAACATTTTTTCGTGTGCACCTTTTCGACTGGTTGTATCGTTATCCATTCGAATGACTCTCGCTTCAGGAAAATGCTGAGTAAGTGCTTCTTCTACTTTTTGAGTACCAGTTCCAAAAAATCGAATATGTTCACTTTGACAAGAGGTACACTGTTTTGGCATGTATGTTTCATACCCACAGTAATGGCATTTTAAATGATGATTATTTTTATGGTAGGTTAATGAAACCTCACAATGTGGACATTGAATTGTATAGCCACAATCTCTACACATCACGAACGAAGAATAACCTCGGCGATTTAAAAATAAGATGATTTGTTCTTTCTTTTCTAAACGATCGACAATTTTTTCATGTAGAGATGTAGAAAACATTGTCCGATTACCGATTTTTAATTGCTCTCTCATATCAACTATTTCTACTTCTGGCAATGGCCCTTGATTGACACGAACAGACATTGTATTAAGTTCATATACTCCTTTTTGGGCTCTTGCAAATGATTCAAGAGTTGGAGTTGCGCTTCCTAAAACGATTGGACAATGATGAAATTGTCCTCGCCAAATGGCAATATCTCTTGCATGATATCTCGGATGCTCGTCTTGTTTATAAGTTGTTTCATGCTCTTCATCAATGATGATAATGCCAATATTTTCGAAAGGAGCAAAAATAGCTGATCGTGCTCCCACAACAACTTTTACTTCTTTTCGTTGAATTTTTCTCCACTCATCATACTTCTCACCAATCGAAAGTCCACTATGAAGTACTGCTACGTCATTTCCAAATCTACTTTTAAATCGTCCAACTATTTGTGGTGTAAGTGAAATTTCTGGTACTAATACAATTGCTTCCTTTCCTTGTAAAAGGACTTCCTGAATCGTTTGCAAATATACTTCGGTTTTACCGCTTCCCGTTACGCCATGTAATAGATGTATTTTGTTTTGTTTCTCGTGAAAAGAAGATACAATCTGTTCAAATGCAGTTTGTTGTTCTTCCAACAATGCTAATGGCTTTGACTTTACAATTTCTTTCCCCACATATGGATCACGATAAACTTCAACTGTTTGAATAGAAATAACTTGTTTCTTCTCCAATGTCTTAATTGGTGAATCCGTAATACGAAGAAACTCTTTTAATTCCTTCATACTAGTTTGACCGTTCATTCTTAAATATTCAATGATGTCTTTTTGCTGTGGAGAAGATATTGATTCTAATTCTTCGTCCAACACTTTTAAAAGCGATACTACACGTTCTGTTTTTTTATTCGCTTTATTTTTCACTTCATACTCTATTTCTAGTAATCCATCTTTAATCGCTTTTTGAACTAGCGAAATTTTGCTAACTAAATCTTCAATCTCAGTCCATTCTCTTTTCTTTACAATTGAAAATAAAGTAGATAATTCCGGTACTAGTTTTTCATAAACATCGTCAGAAGTAATTTGTACATGCTTTTTATAAACTGCCTTTATAGCAGTTGGAAGCATAGCTTGATAGGCCGAAATTAAAAAACATAGAGTCTTTTCAGATATATAGGAACCAAGAAGTAAAAGTTCTTCTGTTAATACGGGCATTACATCTAGAACCTCTTCTATTTCTTTTACCTTTTCTAACTTGGTAGTTTCGTTAATAGAAAGAACGAAACCTTGAACTTTTCTAGGACCAAATGGAACAATCACTCTCATACCAGGTTGAATCGCATCTTGCCAACGGTCTGGAACTTTATAATCAAAAGGTCGATCAGTTTGTCTTACAGACACATCAACTAAAATTGATGCGTAAGTCATCTTAATTCCTCTTTTAATAAAGAATGTATTTCAAGTAGTATTTCTCTAGCTACTTCTTTTTTTGTCATGAGCGGTAGTGATTTCACGTTACCATTTCGGTTATAAATTGTTACGATATTCGTATCTGTTCCAAATCCTGCCCCGGCTTTTGTTACATCATTCGCAATAATCATATCTGCATTTTTCTTTAAAAGTTTTCCTTTTGCATATTCTTCCACTTGATCAGTTTCAGCAGCGAAACCAACTAAAATTTGATGCGATTTATTTTGACCTAATGAAAGAAGAATATCTTTTGTGCGTTTCATTGGTATTGAAAGTTCTTCATTACCCTTTTTTAATTTTTGATCGTACGTAATTGAAGGAGTATAGTCTGCCACAGCAGCAGTTTTAATGACAACATCCGCTTGAGCATAGTGAGACCAAATTGCATCATACATCTGCTCTGCTGATTCAACATTAATAACGTTACAACCATCTGGTGGTGTTAGATTAGTAGGTCCTGAAACTAGAATAACTTCAGCACCTAATGCAACTGCTACTTCAGCTAAGCTATAACCCATTTTTCCAGATGAGTAATTTGACAAATAACGAACTGGATCAATATTTTCTCGAGTTGGCCCTGCTGATATCACGATTCTTTTCCCTTTCAAAATGCCTGTTTCACTTTGAAAATAATCATTTACAGTTTGAACGATTTCTTCTGGTTCTGCTAATCTGCCCTTCCCTACGTACCCACATGCTAAATATCCTTCATTTGGTTCAATAAATTTAAAACCTAATTCTTTTAATGTATTCATGTTTTTTTGAACAATCGCGTGGTTGTACATATTCACATTCATTGCTGGAGCAATCCATACTGGCTTAGTAGCAGCAAGCAATGTAGTTGAAATCATCTCATCAGCCAATCCATTTGCTAGTTTCCCAATTGTATTTGCAGTAGCTGGTGCAACAATAATTAAATCTGGCCAATCCCCTAAATCAATATGAGCGATTTTCGAACTATCTTTTTCATCAAAAGTATCTATATATACATCATTTCTTGATAAAGCTTGAAACGTTAACGGTGTCACAAAATTTGTTGCCGAAGGACTCATCATGACCTTAACATTATATCCTGCTTGTACTAATTTACTTGTAAGAGCTGCTGCCTTATAAACAGCAATCCCACCTGTAACACATAATAGAATTTTTCTTTGTTCCATTTCACCCTTCACCCTTTCAAATCTTATTTTATCTATATAAATTGTCAAATAATAGGTCTTTTGGATGTACTATGTCTAAGATACCACAAATGAGTTTGAAATAAATGAAATCAAACTCACAAAAATAAGACTGTCCCTAAACTGCGTTTATCACCATGTCTTTAAGGAATAGTGTCGAGCACTAATTTGTCCTTTCAGTCATATGGAGATAATTGCAAATGTTTCGGGACAGCCTTGTCACACGTTCAAATATTAGTCTTCTTTTACTTCTTCCATTTTTCTGTAAGATAGAAGACCTGCATTAATTTCTTCTAACGCTTTACCTACAAATTTATCTGATACTGGTTTTTCTACACGTGAATCTTTGTTTACTTGCATTTCACGTGCACGTTTAGAAGCAACAGTTACAAGTGTGTATTTTGAATCTAATTTAGTTAATAAACGGTCAATCGAAGGATATAACATAGTTTATTCTGCCTCCATCATTCTTTTATAATAATTTGCAACTCGTTCACGCTTTAAGTGTTCACTAGTAATGATCGCTTTAATACGCTCGCAAGCTAATTCAACTTGGTCATTTTCAACTACATAATCATACGCATCCATCATTTCAATTTCTTCCTTGGCTGCATTCATACGATTCATAATAATTTCTTCTGTTTCAGTTCCTCTTGTCACAATACGATTTTGTAGTTCACTCATACTTGGAGGAGCTAAAAAGATAAAGATGCCTTCTGGGAAAGCTTTTTTAACTTGTAGTGCACCTTGCACTTCAATTTCTAAGAAAATATCTTTCCCATCATTTAATGTTTGTTCAACATAATCAATTGGGGTTCCATAGAAATTACCAACAAATTCTGCCCACTCTAGAAACTTATTTTCAGATATTCTCAATTGAAAATCATCTTTTGTCGTAAAGAAATAGTCTACACCATTTACTTCACCTTCGCGAGGATTTCTCGTAGTCATTGAAATACTATATTGTAAATCTAAATCCTTATTTTCAAAAATAGCTTTTCGTACAGTTCCTTTTCCAACACCAGATGGTCCAGAAAGTACGATTAATAAGCCTCTTTCATGCCTCATACATGACCCTACCCTTCTAATCTATAGACAGTTTAAATCATTAAAGGTCAATCCATTATATCATCCCTGAGTTAGAGTCGATTAATCAAATTAACTAGTCTTCTAATTCACATTGTTACCAGATCGAACCTCTATAAAACAAAACTTTTCTAACATTATTCGATATTTTGGACTTGCTCTCTAATTTTTTCGAGATTATTTTTAATTTCGACAACTTGTTTTGATATTTCTAATGAGTTCGCTTTTGAACCAATGGTATTGACCTCACGATTCATCTCTTGAACAATGAAATCTAATTTTCTTCCGATTGATTCTTTAATTTGTAATGTTTCATTAAAAAGATCTAAATGACTAGCTAGTCGAACTAATTCTTCAGATATATCACAACGATCGGCAAAAAGCATCATTTCTGTTAATAATCTTTGCTCATCTATATTTGTTAATTCAATTTCAGCTAATTTTGATTGAAGTTTTTCTCGATAAGATTTCAAAACAAGAGGAGCATGAGTTGCAATTTGTTTCTTACATACTTCAATTGCTCTTAATCTTTCAATCAAATCTTTTTTTAATTGACTACCTTCTTTACATTTCACATCATAAAATTGTTTACATGCATCTTTTGTAGTCGTTAATAATAACTGTTCAAAATTATCATTAATTTGTTCTACTTCACTTACAGTAGTAACTTCAGGCAGTTTTAACAAATCAATCGGATTATACGATGCTTTGTCTTGCCCATTTCCTGTTAGGTTTTCAATAGCTTCTTTATACTGTTTGATTAAGCCTTCATCTATTTGTAATGTACGTAGTAACAAACCTTCAATTGTAACAAAAACTTCAACACGGCCTCGACTTGTATACTCAGATACGATCTTTTTAATCGAATCTTCATAAGCTAACAATTGCCTCGGCATTCTCACGATTGTTTCTAAATATCGATGATTTACTGCTTTCATTTCAATATGTATTTTGTACTGTTCATTTGACAAAATGGCTTTTCCATACCCTGTCATACTTACAACCATTGTTTCACTTCCAATACACAAATTTTCTCTCTATCTTTTAGTATGTATACGGCTTTAAATTTATAAAAGAGAAAAGGTAATAGAGCATACCTCTACTACCTTAAGGAATTATATCATATTTTAAAATTGGAATCCATTTTGTTCTAAAATTATTTTTTCTTAGTAAATAAAGCGCCTACCAGCATGAATGTAGGAACTGCAGATAGTCCACCAATTAAGAACCAATCTCTTAGTTGAATTGGAAGAGTTTTAAAAATAGGCTGCAATGGAGGATAGTATATTACGACGAGCATTAATAATAACGATACAAATACTGCTCCGATTAGATACATATTTCCGAATACGTTTCGATGGAATATTGAATGCTCACTTCTACAATCAAATACATGGATTAATTGAGCTAATACTAAAGTTGCAAATGCTACTGTTTGTGCATATTCTAATTGTTCTGGATGTTGATTATACGAAATAATAAACGCTAACAAGGTTACAATACCTATTAAAAATCCTCTTGAAATAATCTTCCAACCTAATCCTCTAGCAAATATTCCTTCTGTAACAGAACGAGGGCTTCTTTTCATAACGTCGTCTTCAGCGGAATCCACACCTAAGGCCATTGCTGGCAATCCATCTGTCACTAGATTTACCCATAAAATTTGAACCGGAACAAGTGGCAGTGGTAAAGCTAATAACATTGCGAACAACATAACTAATATTTCTCCAACATTCGATGCTAATAAATATCGGATAAATTTCCGAATATTACTGTATATATTCCGTCCTTCTTTAATTGCAGACTTTATCGTTGCAAAATTGTCATCAAGTAAGACAAGTGCAGAAGCTTCTTTCGCAACATCTGTACCTGTTATTCCCATTGAAATTCCAATATCTGCTGCTTTAATTGCTGGAGCATCATTAACACCATCACCTGTCATGGCAACAATATGTCCATTCGCTTGTAATGCTTTTACAATTTTTAATTTATGTTCAGGTGAAACTCTTGCAAAAACTGCCGTATCCTCAACAAATTCTTGAATTTGTTCGATTGATAAAGAATCTAACTCTTTTCCTTCTACGACTCTTCCATTCTCTCTTAATACGCCTAGTTTCCTAGCAATACTAGAAGCTGTTAATTTATGGTCACCAGTTATCATAATTGTTTTAATTCCAGCTTCTTTACACTCTTGTACTGCTTGTGCAACCTCTGCTCTTGGTGGATCAATCATACCTTGTAAACCGATAAACGTTAAATTATTTTCAAGATCACGTTCGTTTAATACAGCATTCGCACTTAAAGGTTTGTATGCTATCGCAATCGTACGTAATGCATTATTTGCATAAGATGAAATTGTATTTTCAACTGCATTTTGTCTAAAAGTATTTAGTTGTTCTTCTCTTTCGTGCCATAAAATTGTATTACATCTTGAAAGCAAAACGTCAGGTGCACCTTTTGTAACTACAAATTGTTCTCCACTTCGATTCTTCACAACAACTGTCATCATTTTACGAGTACTATCAAAAGGAATTTCATGAATTCTTGAAAAATGACCATTTATATATTCACGATCAATCCCTGCCTTATATCCTGCAACAACAATTGCACCCTCTGTAGGATCACCATCTAAATAAACCTCTTTTTTCTTCTGTATCAATTGTGCATCACTACAAATTGAACCAAAGACTAATGTTTGAAATAATTGTTTATTTAACGTTGGATTAATTGAGCGTTCATTATATTTAAACTCTCCGTCAACTACATACCCGTTTCCAGATACGTCAAAGCTTGACCCACCTGTCCAAATATTCGTAACAGTCATCTTATTTTCTGTCATTGTTCCGGTCTTATCAGAACAGATCACAGAAGCACATCCTAAAGTCTCAACTGCTTGAAGTTTTCGTACAATTGCTTTCTTTTTAATCATCCGTTGAACACCTAGTGATAATGCAACGGTAACAATTGCAGGAAGCCCTTCTGGGATTGCAGCAACAGCCAAAGACACACCTGCTAAAAACATATGATAAAGTTCATTTCCTTGATAAACTCCAATAAATACAACAAGGGCAGTTAAAAATAATGCAAGAACAATTAAAATCTTACCTAATTGCTCTAATCTTCTTTGTAACGGCGTCACGATTGAGTCAGTATTTTGAAGCAAGTCAGCAATTTGACCCATAGCGGTTTTCATTCCTGTTGAAACAACAACACCTTTACCGTGTCCACGAGTAACAAGAGTTCCCATAAACCCCATATTATCTTGGTCACCAATACCAACATCATCAGATTGAATTGATTCAAATCTTTTTTGTACAGGTAACGACTCACCTGTCAGTGCTGATTCCTCTATGTATAAACTTGATGCTTCGATTATGCGAATATCAGCACCAATCCGATCGCCACTTGAAAACTTAATAATATCCCCAACGACTAAATCTTTCGAAGGCAGTTTTTTATACTGACCATTTCTTAATACATTAACTTGGGGAGCAGCAAGCTCTTTTAAAGCCTCTAATGATTTTTCTGCTTTTGCTTCTTGAAAATAGCCTAAAATCCCGTTAATTAGAACAATGGCCAGAATGGCAACTGCATCAACAACTTCCTTTAAAAAGATTGATATGATTGTTGCACCCAAAAGTACGAACACCATAAAATCATTAAACTGATTAAGGAATAAGACAAGTTTGGAAGTTTTCTCAGATTCCCTTAATTCATTTGGTCCAAACGTTTCAAGTCTTTTTCTTACTTCATCATCAGTTAAACCGGAGGAAACATTTGTATTCGTTACGTTTAGGACTTCTTCCGCTCTCATCCGATAAAAATTCATTTCTCGTTCACCCCTAAATATACATTAGGTAAGTTGTCCCCCTTACCTCTCATAAAAGCATATTCAGACTCGTCCAAATAAATGATATAATGATGAAAAATAAATACTGCTTAAAGACGAACGGAATTATATGACAAGTCTGATTGAAGTATTGTAAAATCAATACCTTAATGGTTTTGATTTAAAAATAAAGAACCTACATTAATCATATTAATGTTTGATAGATTAGGAAGTGAGACAATGTCTTTTGATGGACTTTTTACAGGAGCAATGACAAATGAAGTTGCTTCGAAAATAACAACTGGAAGAATTTCAAAAATAGTTCAACCAAGTATGTATGAAGTGCTTTTAACGATTCGTGCAAATGGTGCAAATTATAAACTTTTACTAAGCGCACACCCGAGTTATGCAAGATTTCATTTAACCGAACAAAACTATGACACACCATCAGATCCACCAATGTTTACAATGGTTTTAAGAAAACATTTAAATGGTGGGTTTATCGAAAGTATTTCACAACTTGAACATGAACGAATTATCAGTTTTAAAATTCGTAGCAGAAATGAAATTGGTGACGAACAATTACGAACGTTAAATATTGAGTTAATGGGTAGACATAGCAACATCATTTTAATTGATGAAGAACGAAATATTATTTTAGATAGTATTAAACATGTGCCAATGGCAGTCAATCGACACAGAATCATTCAACCTGGAGCTACTTATATTGCGCCACCAACACAAGAAAAATTAGATCCTTACCAAATCATAAATGAAGTTGAATTTAACCAGTTAATAAATCAACATGATATGTCACCAGCTCAAGCAATTGTTCAACAATTCTCAGGTATCTCACCACTCCTAGCAAATGAAATTGTTTATAGAGGTAAAGAAAATCTATTTGAGTCGTTTAAAGTTGTAATGGGTGACATACAACATGGTAACTATTCTCCATCACTTTATCGATCTGAATCAAAAGAACAATTTTATTTTATTGGACTTTCTCATTTAAAAGCCGAACAAACAATTTTTCCAAACTTAAGTGAACTATTAGATGTTTTTTACTTTGGAAAAGCTGAACGCGACAGAGTAAAGCAACAAAGTGGTGATTTAGAAAAAATTCTGCAAAATGAGCTAGCTAAAAATAAGAAAAAAATCAAAAAATTAAATAGAAGTTTAGAAGATACTGAGAAGGCTGAGAAAATTCAACTACAGGGTGAATTACTTACAGCTAATATGTATGCGATAAAAAAAGGGATGAAAGAAATCGAAGTGGTAAATTATTATGATGAAGAAGGTGCAACCATTGTCATACCACTATCACCATTAAAAACTCCTTCTGAAAATGCACAAAGTTATTTTACAAAGTATACAAAATTAAAAAATTCTGTAGCACATATCAAAGAACAAATTAACCTGACAAATGAGGAGAACCACTATTTAGAAACGGTCTTACAACAAATCGAATCTGCATCACCAAGAGACCTAGAAGAAATTAGGGAAGAATTAGCTGAAACAGGCTACGTAAGAAAAAGAAAATCTAAAAAGGCACAAAAAACATCTAAACAAAAAGTTACACTAGATGAATATCTTTCATCAACAGGTGAGTTATTACTAGTCGGTAAAAATAATAAACAAAATGATTATTTAACAAATAAACTTGCTAGTCGGGATGAGCTTTGGTTCCATACGAAAGAAATTCCTGGATCCCACGTTGTCATCCGAGCTAAAGATCCAAGTGAAACTGCCATAAAAGAAGCAGCAATTATCGCTGCCTATTTTAGCAAAGCCCGACAATCTAGTTCAGTACCAGTTGATTATACGGAAATAAGACATGTCAAAAAACCAAACGGATCGAAACCAGGCTTTGTCATCTATGAACAAAACAATACGGTTTATGTTACACCTGATGAAGAACTAGTAATAAAATTAAAGAAATAATAAAAGGTGTCCTTAAATTGGACACCTTTTTTGAATTAATGAATCCCTCTAAGTATTCATTATAAGTATGTTTCTAAATTTCCTAAACACTTTAATTGATACGAACTCAATTTACGATTGATGTTATTCCAATCGATGCGCTATATATGATCCAATTAATAAAACAAGCCCAAAAGCTACTCCTATTATCAGATTAAAATATACTTCATTTTCTTTAACATATTTAATAATGAAAATCGTTCCAAATAATAAAAGTGCTGTAATCCCAAAATATTTCAAAACATCCTTCATTTTCCCCATTTATATCACCCCACAAAGATGATTTATGTTTCGATACAATTATTTATAGTCATGTTTTTTATAAAAATGTAAAGAAAAGTCATTTTTATTGAAAAATTAAGGTAAAATAATCATTTATTCTAATAAATCCTAGCATTTAGATAGGCTTTGTACTAGCAAACTGTTGAAATTGATAATGATTGGGGCACAAAGGTGCGAGACTTCATTAGGAGTAGCGGTACTGGCCAGTTAAATACCTGGATACTAAGCCTAATACCAACGGATAGCAAGCATCCTAAAGTAGATATCTTCAAAATTCATTATTTAATAGCAACAAAGATTACGAAAATTGCCTAAAAAAAAGATAAGCTATAAAAGCTCATCTTTTACTTATCAATCTATTTAATGCTGTTTTCATTTTCTCAATGTATTGTTGATCGTGATTTGAGCACATAAACTTGATTGACGAGTTACCTTGAGTTTTTAATTGATTATTATCTGATAATAAGTGAATAAGTCTATTCACTGTTCCAATACTGCCATCAACAATCTGAACATCTGGTAAGATCTTCTTTAAAATATCTCTATAAAAAGGATAATGTGTACATCCAAGTACGACCGTTCCATATGAATGGATACTAAATGTTGAAAGTTTACTTTTAAAATAATCAATCATTACGTTTTCATCAAAATTTAGATTTTCACAATAACGGACTAGTTCTGGAAGTGGTAATGAATCGACAATACTTTGATCGTCTACTCGAGAAATTAATTCATTATACTTTGTCTGTTTCAATGTTAATGGAGTAGCCATAACTAATACTCTTTTGCCTGTTGTGCGGTTCATTTCAACTGCTGGTTTAACAGCAGGTTCCATACCAATTATAGGAAAGTTATACATCGCTCTTAATTCAGAAACTGCAATACTAGTTGCCGTATTACAAGCGATTACTAACGCCTTAACATCTTCCTCTATAATCATTTCAACTGATTGTTTTACAAATGCACTGACTTCTTCTTTTGATTTGGTACCATAAGGAACATGCAGTGTATCTGCAAAATATACAAATTCTTCATTGGGCAACTTTTTCATTGCTTCATTTAAAACAGTTAACCCACCGATGCCTGAGTCAAAAAATGCAATTTTCATTTTGTTCACCTAATAATAATAGATTTAATGAATTCCTATATGTAATGTTAAATATACTTAAACTTTATAGATTGGAGTATTCATTATAAACTGTCTATAAATAAATTAACCTAAAAGGAGTGTAATGTAAATTTTTCAGAAAAATATTTTTCATTTAACTAATTTAGTTAAAAATTATTGTATTCGGATTATACTTCTAAAAATGTATTAGGATATTTAATGACCCCTTCAACATTAGCGAGTGAGTTTTCTTTTAGTTCTAGAACCATAAAAACCTCATCTCTTACATGAAATGGTGCCTTAATTCCTTTTGAACTTGCAGGTACAAAGCCAAACTTCGGGTAGAATGTTGGATGCCCTAATACGACCACTGACTCCCATCCAAACTGTTTACAACGTTCTAGCCCTTCGTTTACTAGAGAAGAACCAATTCCTAGATTTTGAAAATCTGGTTTGACTGCCATAGGTGCCAAAGCAATCGATTCAACTTGTCCATTTATTGTCTCAATCGTTATACGACTAAATAAGATATGTCCTATAATTCCGTTTACATCTGATTCAGCTACAATCGATAAATTTGGATTAAACAGACTAGATTTTCGTAGATTCTCTATTAAATTCGATTCATTTTCGCCACCAAATGCTAGATTATTCACTTCTCTTATAGCAAAAAAATCAGCGGTTTTTTCTGATCTTATATGAAACATTTATTTTCTCCTTAAAAAGTTAGTTGATTCTACTAATTATGTCACTTTTTTGAAGTTAACTCTATGATAAGATATTATAATAAAATTCAATAATAAGGTGTTGAGTAATTTGCTTGAAGAAACGTTAAAGATTTTTGATGAAAATAGACATCAGATTGGTGAGGCTACTCGTGATGACGTACATAAAAATGGATATTGGCATGAGACATTCCAATGCTGGTTAATTAGTATAGAAAATGATCAGGCATCAATCTATTTTCAAATTAGAAGTAAAACAAAGAAAGATTTCCCTAATTTATTGGATATTACGGCTGCAGGCCATATTTTATCAAATGAAACTGTTGAAGATGGGATTAGGGAAGTTAAAGAAGAGCTAGGGATTGAAGTGAATTTTGATGAAGTTATATCACTAGGAGTTGTCAAAAATAAAATTGTTTTAGACGATTTTATTGATAATGAATTTAGTCATATTTTCTTATTAAAAAGTGATCAGCCTTTTACAGAATTTAAACTTCAAAAATCAGAGGTTTCAGGCATTGTGAAATCCAATTTTAATGATTTTTATAATTTTGCTCTAGATTTAAAAGAATCCATACAAATAGAAGGATTTGAAATAAATGATCATGATGAAAAAATCTTAATAAACAAAACTGTCAGCAAAGAACAATTTGTTTCACATGAGAATGAATACCTACTAAGGGTAGTAGAGTTATTAAAAGAACAACTTTAAGACATGAAAGGACGCCTGCACTTTTAAAATGAAGGCGTCTCTAGTTTCACTTATCAAATTACAAATAATCCTTCAAATACATTTTCTCTCAATATACTACCCTCTTACTATTTGCTTTAGTTAACGCCTGTTCTATATCTTCTACTATGTCCTCCCATGCCTCTAGTCCGACAGATATTCGTAGCAAATTATCGGTAATGCCCATTATTTGCTGTAACTCTCTTGGCACAACGGCATGAGTCATCGTAGCAGGGTGTTGAATTAATGTTTCAGTATCACCAAGACTCACTGCAATTTTTATCATCTTTAGATTATTTAGAATTTCTTGCGTTTCGTCTTTTGTCCCATCAACTGTAAAAGCAATAACACCTCCACCTTTTCTCATTTGCTTAGTGGAAATATAATAGTCTGGATTATTTGGATCACCTGGGTAGAATACATCACAAATCTTTGGATGTGATTGCAAAAATTCAACCACTTTTACTGCATTATCACAATGGCGATCCATACGTACTGCTAATGTCTTTAATCCACGCAATAGCAGCCACGCATCAAACGGAGACATAATACCGCCTGTATCCTTCCTTACGGGTGTCATTTGTTCAGCAAGTTCCTTTGTTTTGCACACAACAATTCCTGCAATCACGTCTCCATGACCACCGATATATTTCGTTGCACTATGCAACACAATATCACAACCTAGCGTTAATGGCTTTTGCAAATATGGCGAACAAAATGTATTATCCACAACCACTGTAATTTGTTTTTTCTTTGCAACTGCCACTACTTTCTCAATATCGATGACCTTCATGGTCGGATTAATCGGCGTTTCTATAAAAATGACCTTTGTATTGTCTTTGATCACGTCCATTAGTTCTTCTTCTGTCGCCATATCACTGAAGTCATGCTGTACGCCAAATTTTCTCTCCATCATTTCTAATAAACCAAATGTACATCCATATATACCCTTTGAGCATACGATATGATCACCAGCATTAATTAAAGAAAACAAGGTAGTAGATACAGCAGCCATGCCAGACCCAAAAGCCAATGCAGCTTCTCCCTCTTCTAAGGCAGCCATCCGTTCCTCCAAAATATGAACTGTTGGATTTCCTAACCTTGAGTAAATATAGTCATTGGTTTCCCCACTAAAGCTTTTTTCTCCATGCTGTGCGGTGGGAAATGTATAAGTCGATGTCTGAAATAACGGTGGTGTTAAGCTCCCTTGATACTCCCTTGATTGATATCCTTCGTGTATGAGCATCGTATCCATCTGTTTGTTCTTCATTTCAAGCTAGCTCCTCTCCATGAAAATTCAAAGTCATTCTATTTTATGAAAACGCTTTCTTTATTGTTCGATATTACATTCTACAAAAAACTGACAATTTCCTGCACAACATTTTTGATAAATCAGTTTTATTTAGCCAATTTTAGTCAGTAATACTCTTTATCTATTTTTAAAGATCAGTTTAAAACCAAAAACCTTCGATCACTTTAACGAAGGTTTTTAATGAAAACTAATTCAAATTAATAAATGATTCGAATACCTATAAAACTTCCGATTAACAAAATAACTGGTAGTAAACAAATTATTATACTAATTTTTGAAGGATTACAAAACAAACCGAAAAGAAACGAAATCCCACTGAATAATAGGATAAAAAATATAGGATCAAAAACTTCAAGTTCAAAAAATACTTTACTCCAAATAATGGCCGATAGAAATGAAAAAATTATAATATGTGCTATATAATTCCACTTTTTATTTGATAAGTAAATCAAGAAATAAACTAGATACGTTATGAATGTAGTAATGTATATAAAAGGTATGCTAATCAATATCACAAAGAATAAACTATCCAAAAAGGACCCCGAACCAATGAAACTCATAAAGCCAACATAACCTACAGATGAACTCGACCCAACGTTATTTTCTATGAAATAAAACAAAAGGTTAATCGATATAAACATAAGGTAGGAAATTGATGAACTTACAAAATATAAAAAAATTTTCGATTCACTTTTCTCCATTCACTCATTCCTTTTACAGCTTTTTTCAGATGATTTTTTGAACAGTATAAATAATTCCTGCAATTAAAAAGGAAATTAAACCGATTACTCCAGTCCAAAGAGAAAATTTAATATTAGACATTCGATGTTCCTTTGTTTCTGAATGAAAATTTGCTCGCTGTTGATCACCACTTACAAACACGCCGGATACAATTCCAGATAATCCTACACCTATAATTCCTACTAAAATAAATAGATTCATAATTTGCATATTATTTATCCCTTTCTTCTTTGGAAAATTAACCCATTTTATATCTATATTCTATATAACTTTTCTTAAGTCCTGCTAGGGTTTTACCTAACCAGTTTCTACTTATCATGTCACGGATTCTCTGTCAAAACACCGTTTCAAAAACAACTTTATAATATAAAAATACCATTGCCTAAAAATAGAAAAACCCTAATCTTTCAATTAGGGTCTTAACATTATTTAATCTTTTTACTATATGAAAAAGAAAGTTTATCATATTCCATTTTATCTTCGTAAAAACGATGTGCGTCAATTCTTTGCAGACCTGATTGGAGCGTAATCAATTGACAGCCATGCTTTTTGCCAAATTCATATAGATAATCTAGAAGTTGTTTACCATGTCCAGAAGAGCGTTTAGTTTCATCGGTCACTAAATCGTACACAAAAACATGCTTTCCATTATAGAGATTCGTTAGTATTATAATTCCTGCAACAGCAACTGTCACACCATTTTCTTCTAAACCAATTAAATGATAACCTTCCTTTTTCATCTCTTCATATAGCTCAAAAAAAGATTGTTCATCTAAATGAGTTCGGAGTTGTTTTAAGACGTGAAACCCCTTAACTAAATCATCCTTCGACTCATAATGTTTAATGAAAGTATGGCTGTTCATTTAAATCCTCCTAACGAAACAAACTAATTTTTTATACACTAATGACATTTTCACCGGTTTCTGCTTCTCGTTTAAACAATCTAGCATATACACCATCTATTTCAAGTAAAGAATGATGTGTACCCTGCTCAACAACAACTCCATTTTCAAGTACCACAATTCGATCAGCAGTTAAAACCGTAGATAATCGATGTGAAATAACAATAACTGATTGTTTCGATTTTCTCCTTTGGATGGCATCATTTATTTGCAATTCAGTTATTGGATCAAGTGCTGAGCTTGCTTCATCTAATATTAAAATAGGTGAATTTTTGACTAAAGCTCTAGCCAATGAAAGTCTTTGCTTTTGACCACCTGAAAGAAGTGCCCCTCTTTCTCCAATTGACGAATTAAGACCATCTGGTAATGAATTTAAATAATCAGATAATCCACTATCCTTTAACGCTTGTATTAGTTCATCATCTGTCGCAGATTCATTCCCAATTCGAATATTATCAGCTAAACTTCCATTCCTTAATTGAACATCTTGAGATACAAATGAAATTGAATTTCTTATCCATTTAGCACTTGCTTTTTCAATTGGTAAGCCATCAATTTCAATTACACCTTGATTAAGTGGATAAAACCCGAGTAACAAATCAACAATTGTTGATTTACCAGCACCACTTGGACCTACTATCGCAACAGCTTCACCGGGTTTAACATTAAATGATAAACCATTTAAAACATAGTCTTCTTTATTGGGGTAGCTGAATTTAACTTCTTTAAATTCAATTAAACCATCAATTCGATCTAACATCTTTCCTTCTTGTACCTCGAATATGGATGCAGGTTCGGATAATAATTTTTCCGAGCGATCCAGTGCTGGACCTGTACGTCGAACAGATAACCAGTTTCGTAACATTCTTTGAATTTCATTTGCAGCAATTGTCACAAGTCCTCCTGCAGTTAACATCTGTCCAGTTGTTATCTGTTCATTCGAAATAAGTAGCACGCTAATGAAGTAGACTGATGCTAACGCAAAGCCATTGTAGCTTCCAATGACGACGATTGACTGCATTCTAGCTTTCAATTCTATAATTGATTCTTTTACGAATGACTTACGAATGTCTGCCACACTTTGAATCTCGTAATCTGTTGCACCAAGAATTCTAGATAGCTGAATACCTGTCACAGACTCACGTAATCTTTCTAAATATCTCGATGCCTCATTTCTTGCCCTGGCTGAGGCTTGCCTAGTTCGTGCACCAACTTTATTGGAAGTCCAATAAAATAATACTCCTAGTACAACACTAGTAATCATTAAATATGGATTGATCCAAAGTAAGACTATACTATAAATAAAAACTCCTTGGACTGAGGCCATAAAAGTTGACCCTTCCCATGCTAAAAAGTTATGAAGAGTATCTGGATCATCGGACACTCTAGCTAATAATTCACCAGATTTTGACTGGTGAAAATAAGAATAAGGAAGTACTTGCAAATGTGTAAAAAGACGTAGTTTTTGCCAATTTGTAACTGACTTTGCAACATGATGACAAAAATACTCATCAATTACCATTAAGATTAAATCGAGAATAGCTGCAAATACAAGTAACCACATCAATCCCCAAAGCAGTGTATTTTCATGATTTGGGAGGATATGATCAATTAGCCATCCCATGCCTAATGTCGGAATTAATGCCGCACATACTTGACTAAGAGCGATAACAAAAGAATCAGCAAAAACCCATTTTTTATGTGGTTTTAGGAAATTAATAACTCTTTTTCCATCGCCTATCTTTTTCGTATTTTTCTGCATCATACAGCACTCTCCTTATCTAACTCACTGTACTGTGCCATATATAATTGATAATACTGTCCTTTAAGTGAAAGTAATTCTTCATGAGTTCCTTGTTCGGCAATTTGACCACGATCTAATAAAAGAATACAATCTGCGTCTTTTACAGTAACGAGTCGATGTGCAATTGTAATTGTTGTCCTACCTGGTATCAGTTTTTCTAAAGATGATTGTACTTTTTCCTCTGTTTCACCATCCAAAGAAGAAGTGGCTTCATCAAAGATTAAAACAGGTGGATGACGTAGAATAGCTCTAGCCAAAGCAACACGTTGTCTTTGACCCCCAGATAACTTTAATCCTCGTTCTCCTACAATTGTTTCAAATCCTTCGTGTAATGACTCAATTAATTCGTATAAATCTGCGGCTTCTACAGCAAGATTTAATTCTTCCTCCGTTGCATCCGGTTTTGCATATAATAAATTTTGTCTTAACGTACTATTAAGAAGAAATGTTTCTTGAGATACAACACCGATATTTTGACGTAATGACTGGAAATCATGTTTCGATAAGTCCTTATCGTCTACAAAAATAGTACCTGATGATGGTTGATACAGACCAAGTATTAACTGGATTAACGTACTTTTTCCTCCTCCACTCGTACCCACAATTCCTATATGTTGGCCTGCTTTGATAGAGAATGAGACATCCTTTAGTACTTCTTCAGTCGAACCTGGGTATGTAAATCGAATATTTTTCACGTCAATATTTCCTTTTACATTTTCAAAGATTGGTAAAGTATCAGGCTGCTCTGATGGTAAATCAAAGTATTCATAGATTCGGTTAAGAGCAGGAATTGCTTGTTGAATTGTCAAAGCATTTTCTGCCAGGGAACGGACCGGCATAAACATAGTCGGAATAAATCCTAACACTGCAATTAATGTTCCAATTGAAATGTCCCCCTGCCAGACGGAGTAACCCCCTATTAACATAATGACTCCTGGAGCACCATTATTAAATACATTTCCCAATCTCCAATTAAATTTACCGAATAGCGCTAAACGTATGGCAAAACTTTTCCAAATAGAAAGTTTTTCTTCTAGTTTTCTATTTTCATTGTCTTGTGTTTGGAATGTACGGACAAGGCGAACAGATTCAATACTCTCTTGTGTATGATTATATAAATCTGCACTCATATCTCGAGCGATTGCTCCCATTTTTCGTACCTTCGTTCCAATCATAAATGATGGAATTAAATAGATTGCAAATACGATTAGCATGACAACTGCTGCCGGCCAATATAAAGGGAACACAGCTATAAATGCTGCAATCGCGGCAATTACTTGCTGAATGAAACGAGGAATAACTGTATTGTTTAAATTTTGCACTGACTCCACATCATGAGTTAAACGAAATAACATATCTCCACGAGGTGTCGTCGAAAAAAATGACATCGGTGCCTTTTGTAGCCTCTTAAACGCGCGTAATTGCATATCTGTAATGACATCCAGACCGATTTTCACTTGAATAAATTCTTGCATCGATTCAAATATTACCTTTATTAAAAATGCGACCATGATCCCAAGAATTAAATAAAGTAGAATGTTTGAATTTGCACTTCCTAATAATTCATCAACAACTTTCCCAGTTAAAATTGGTGGAATAATTGCAAATGCTCCAGCTATTAAAGAAAAAACAAATGCAAGGAGTAAAACTTTCCAATAAGGTTTAAAGTGATAAAGTGTTTCGATTAAGATTTTCATGTATTTCCCCCCTAACTTGTAACATTTTACATTATTTTCATACTATTTTCATTATTTAAAAATCATTTTTTCGAAATAAATGAAAGATAAAACGTTTTTAATAAACAATACATATTTTCTATTTATTTCTTACTCTTAACATCTTATATAAAAAAGCAATTTTTTTCTTCGATAAAAAGAATGAGTTTTCTTACACGCTTTGATGTAAAACAAACAAAAAAATCTACATCCAAAGTTGTAGATTTTTTTTCATACATTATTTATTTTCATCCAATTTTTCTTTTAAGTATTGTTCAGAAAATCCTTTTGGGATACTTAAACTAGTGAATTGTTCATTTTTCACTTGTTTACCAACATATACGATTTGACCAATATGATAACTGTAATGACTAATTTGTCTATTTATTGCTTTTAAAACAGTATGAGCTTCTCCTCGAATAGTGATCGTTTCTAACAAATCATTTACGGTCAAACTTTCAATAGTTGAAAATACAACTTGCCAACCTTTTTCCCAAGCAGCCAATAGTTCATCTTTTGAATCATATATTCCTTCAAATTCTTCATCTCGATTACGCCATGATTTTTCACCATCAGAAGTAAGGAAATCAGTCCACCTTGACAACATATTTCCGCTTAAATGCTTAACGATTAAGGCAACATTATTTGATTCACTAGATGGCTTCCAATGTAATTCATCATTGTTTAATTGCTCCATTGTCCGATCACCCAGTTTTTTTATCCCTCGGAATTCCCATAATACATTTTGAAGAAACAGTTTTTTAAAACTCATGATAAATTTCCTCCACTCTGAACCATGCAACTTAAATATATTTTATTGTATGAATAGTATAAAAATAACACTTACTTTTAATCAACTATTTTGATTCAAACTCGTTTCTTCCTATTAGTTCTCATCATACCATCATGATAATTTTTATAGAGTCAAAAAAAAAGATGACCAACGTCATCTTTTTTTGTTAAACTCCAACTGTCATCCAGCTAGCGTCCTGTGGGTTTTTTCTCCATGCAGTTAGTTTCGCTACATGCTCTTCTTCAATCGAACCTTGTTCTTTAGCTACTTCTACTAAAGTATCATAGTCTGTTAATGAGTAGTAAACTACATCACTTGCTTCGAATTTTTCTAAAGCAGCTGGTAGATTATATGTGAAGATTGAGACAACACCTACAACTTCACATCCAGCTTCTCGTAAAGCTTCTACACAAGTAATTACGCTACCACCTGTTGAGATTAAATCTTCTACAACGACTACTTTTTGTCCTTGTTTAATTGGACCTTCGATTTGATTCCCTTTTCCATGACCTTTTGCAGAGCTTCTTACATAGACCATTGGTAAATTCATTATGTCGCTTGTCCAAGCTGCATGTGGAATTCCTGCTGTAGCAGTACCGGCAATGACATCTACATTTTCGAATTTAGATTGAATTAATTCGACTAAACCAGAAGCGATATTTTTACGAATTTCTGGGTAACCAAGTGTTAGGCGATTATCACAATAGATTGGAGATCTTATCCCTGATGCCCACGTAAACGGATTTTCAGGCTGTAAGCTTACTGCCCCTATGCTTAATAAATCGGCTGCAAAGTTCTTCTTCATATTGTTACGCCCTCCCATTGAGAAATTATTTCTTCATATGCTTCTACTGGATTTTCACTTTTTGTAATACTACGACCTACTACAATATAGCTACTTCCTAATTGCTTCGCTTTTGCTGGAGTCGTTACACGTACTTGATCATCAACACTATTATCTGCTAGTCGTATACCTGGAGTTACTGTTAAGAACGTCTCACTTTCAACGGCATCTTGCACTATTCCTACATCTAAAGGTGAGCAGACAACACCATCTAACCCACTTTCATGCGTTAATAATGCATATAATTGAATTGAATTTTTTAATGACGAAATACCTTGTTCTGTTGCAACTTGTTCATCAGATGTACTCGTCAACTGAGTAACCGCGATTAATAATGGACGTTTTTTACCAAGTGGCGTCCCTTGTTCTAAACCCTCTAATGCAGCTTTCATCATTTTCGATCCACCAGCAGCATGAACGTTTACCATATCCACTTCTAGCTCAGCAATATTCTTCATTGCCTGTTTTACTGTATTTGGAATATCATGTAACTTTAAATCTAAGAAAATTTGATGCCCTAAAGCTTTCAATTCTCTTACAATTGTAGGACCTTCTTTATAAAAAAGCTCCATACCAACCTTTACATATAATGATTTTTGAAACTGTTTAACAAAATTCATTACTTCATCTTTTGATGAAAAATCAAGCGCGATAACCACTTGTGATGACATGTTGTTTCCAGCTCCTTCCAATACATTCTTCAATCGAATGATATCCGTATTTTTCTAACACTTCAGGTAATTGTTCGATGATTGTTGGGCAAACAAATGGATCTACAAAATTCGCAGTACCTACACCGATTGCACTTGCACCTGCAAGGAAAAATTCAAGAGCATCCTCAGCATTCATTACCCCACCCATTCCAATAATCGGAATGTTTACAACTTGACTAACGTCATGGATCATTCGAATGGCAACAGGTTTAATGGCAGGACCAGATAATCCACCAGTTTTATTTGCTAGTATTGGTTTACCTGTTCGTAAATCTAATCTCATTCCGAGTAATGTATTAATCATTGTTAGTCCGTCTGCACCAGCATTTTCTATTGCTTTTGCAATTTCAACAATATTTGTTACATTCGGTGAAAGTTTTACATATAAAGGAACTTCACTAACTTCCTTTACTTTTTTAGTCACTTCAGCAGCAGTAGTTGGGTCAGTTCCAAATGCGATTCCACCACATTTTACATTCGGACATGAGATATTTAATTCTAAAGCTTTTACATTACCAACTTTTGATATTTCCTTTGCGACTGTTACATAATCTTCAATCGTTGAACCAGCAATGTTTGCAATGATTGGTACATCATAATTAGAAAGCCATTTTAATTCTTCATTGATAACTTTTTCTAGACCCGGATTTTGAAGGCCAATCGCATTCAACATACCAGCTTGAGTTTCCGCGACACGAGGTGTCTCATTTCCGTATCTCGTTTCCACAGTAGTAGCCTTTATCATTATTGCGCCAAGTACACTTAAGTCATATAAATTAGCAAATTCTCTTCCAAATCCAAAGCACCCTGAAGCAGGCATTATGGGATTTTTCAAATCTAAGCCTGGCAGTTTTGTTTGTAATGACATCATAATACTACCTCCCCAGCTTGGAATACTGGACCATCACTACAAACTTTGCGATAAGATCCTTCTTCTGTATGACACACACATGCAAAGCATGCGCCAATACCACAGCCCATACGTTCCTCTAATGAAATATACCCTTCCTTTTGACCTTTATATTGGTCTTGTAATGCCTTTAACATCACTGTTGGGCCACACGCAAAATACTGATCAAATTGAAGTTCTTTCTCTCGAATCACATCTGTGACAAATCCTTTAGTTCCCATCGTTCCATCTACTGTCGCGATATAAGTTGGTCCTAATTCAGCAAACTCATTCTCATAAAACGCTACATTACTTGATGCAAAACCTAGAACATGTATCACGTTTATACCACGTGCTTTAAACTGTTTAGAAAGTTCGTACAATGGAGGTACACCGATTCCACCACCGACCAGTAACGCTGTTTCACCTTTTTGTAGTGTTTCTAAATCGTACCCTTGACCTAACGGACCTAACACATCAACCTGCTGTCCAATGCTTGCTTCTTTTAAAAGCTTTGTTCCTTCACCTTCTGCTCGGAAAATCATAGTGAACTCACTGTTCTCTTTGTCGACCCGACATATACTGATTGGTCTTCTTAATAGTGGTGTTAGTCCACCAGTCACTTTTATATGGACAAACTGCCCAGGAGATACAATCTCCTGAACAAGTTCACCTTTTAATGTCATTTCGACAATTTGATGTGCAATTTCTCGGTTTGAGACAATTGTCATGAGTTCTTTTTTTATCATACTAATACGCCAGCCTTTATTTCTTTGTTTGGTAGTGCATAAGTAGAGAATGTTAAGCTTTCAATAACTGACAGAATAGCATTTGCTGTATCCAGTGATGTTAAGCAAACCACACCATTTTCAACAGATTCACGACGAATTCTGAATCCATCTCTAGCTGGTTTTTTACCTTTTGTTAGCGTATTGATTACGAACTGAGCATCTCCTCGTTTAATCATATCTAACATATTGTCTTCGTGCTCATTGATTTTATTTACTGCTTTTACTGGTACCCCATGAGTTTCTAAATGAGTTTTCGTTCCTTCTGTTCCGAAGATTGTGAACCCAATTTCATGGAATCGACTTGCAATATTTACGACTTCTTCTTTATCTTTGTCCGCTACTGTAATAATCACTGATCCGTGTGTTGGGATTTGCATACCTGATGCTACTAATGCTTTGTATAATGCTTTTTCAAGACTTACATCTTTCCCCATTACTTCACCAGTTGATTTCATTTCAGGGCCTAAGGTTGTATCAACAGAGCGTAGTTTAGCGAATGAGAATACTGGTGCTTTAACATACACTTCTTTTCCTTCTGGATGATATCCTGTTTCGTATCCAAATGAAGCTAATGTTTGTCCAAGAATTACTTTTGTAGCAATATTTGCCATTGGTACGTTTGTAATTTTACTTAAGAACGGTACTGTACGACTCGATCTAGGGTTCACTTCTAGTACGAAAACTTCATCTTTATCTGTTACAACAAACTGGATGTTTAGTAATCCTTTAATATGCAAACCTTTTGCAAGTTTAATCGTGTAATCGATTATTTTTTGCTTAGCAACATCTGATACATTTTGAGTTGGGTAAACTGCGATTGAGTCACCTGAGTGAACCCCTGCACGCTCGATATGCTCCATAATTCCAGGAATGTATACATCGATTCCATCTGAGATGGCATCTACTTCTATTTCTTTTCCAGTTAAGTAACGATCGACTAATACTGGATGTTCTGGATTAATTTTCACTGCGTTTTCCATGTAGTGAAGAATTTCATCGCGATGGTAGACAATCTCCATCGCACGACCACCAAGTACATAGGATGGTCTCACAAGAACTGGATAACCGATTTCGTCTGCAATCGTAGCTGCTTCTTCCGCTGTCATTGCAGTTTTACCTAGTGGTTGTGGAACTCCTAATTTTTGAAGTGCTTCTTCAAACTTATCGCGATTTTCTGCACGATCTAAATCCTCAAGAGATGTTCCAAGAATCTTCACACCGCGTTCCACTAATTTATCAGCTAAGTTAATAGCCGTTTGACCACCGAATTGAACGACTACTCCCATCGGTTTTTCTAAATCAATGATATGCATTACATCTTCAATTGTTAGAGGCTCGAAGTAAAGTTTATCTGAAATACTGAAGTCAGTTGAAACTGTCTCTGGGTTATTGTTAATTATGATTGCTTCATATCCCGCTTCTTTAATTGCTCTTACACAATGTACTGTTGCATAATCGAATTCGACCCCTTGACCGATTCGAATTGGTCCTGACCCTAGTACAACAACACTTTTTTGACTTGTAACAATTGATTCGTTTTCTATTTCATACGTGCCGTAGAAGTATGGCGTTGTTGACTCAAACTCTGCTGAACAAGTATCAACCATTTTATAAACTGGTATAATCTGATTTTGTTTTCTGAACTCATAAATTTCTTTATTTGTCGCATTCCAGTTTGCTGCAAGATATTCATCGCTAAAGCCCATTTTCTTTGCCTTTAGTAAGATATCTAAGTCAAAATGATTTGCTTTGATTGTTTGTTCCATGTTTATGATATTTTGGATTTTGTGAAGGAAGAAGAAATCAATTTTCGTAATTGAATGAATTTCTTCTATCGTCATTCCATTTCTCATAGCTTCAGCAACAATGTATAATCTCTCATCATCTGCTTTTGCCATTCGTGCAATCATTTCTTCTTTTGAAAGTTCTTTTACTGTATTTAATTCGATATGATCGATGCCTAATTCTAGTGAGCGAACTGCTTTTAATAATGACTCTTCTAATGTACGACCGATTGCCATTACTTCTCCAGTTGCTTTCATTTGCGTTCCTAGTAGACGATTTGCTGTTTCGAACTTATCAAATGGCCAACGCGGGATTTTCGAAACAATATAGTCTAATGCAGGCTCAAAGCATGCATATGTTTTCTTTGTAACTGGGTTAATCATTTCATCTAACGTTAGTCCAACTGCAATTTTTGCCGCTAATTTTGCAATTGGGTAACCAGTTGCTTTAGAAGCTAGAGCACTTGAACGAGATACTCGTGGATTTACCTCGATTACGTAGTATTGGAAGCTATCAGGATCCAATGCAAGTTGAACGTTACATCCACCTTCGATACCAAGTGCACGAATGATTTTTAGTGAAACATTTCGTAGCATTTGATATTCACGATCACTTAATGTTTGAGAAGGAGCTACTACAATTGAATCTCCAGTATGTACTCCTACTGGGTCAATGTTTTCCATGTTACATACTACAATCGCATGGTCGTTTGCATCACGCATTACTTCATATTCTATTTCTTTAAATCCAGCGATGCTTTTTTCTAGTAAACATTGTGTAACTGGGCTGTTTTTTAATCCACTTGCAACAATTTCTTTCAATTCTTCTTCATCATGGCATATTCCGCCCCCAGTACCCCCTAAAGTAAATGCTGGTCGAACGATGACTGGATAGCCGATATGCTCAACAAAATCATAAGCCTCATCTAGTGAGTGTATAATTGTACTTTCTGGTACTGGTTCGTTTAAGTCATTCATTAGTGTTCTGAACAAGTCTCTGTCTTCTGCTCTATTAATCGCTTCAAGGCTAGTTCCTAATATTTTCACTCCGCAATCTTCTAACACACCAGATTTTGCTAGTTCTACAGCTAGATTTAGTCCTGTTTGACCACCTAAAGTTGGAAGAAGAGCATCTGGTCGTTCTTTACGAATGATTCGGCTGACAAAATCTACTGTTAGAGGTTCGATATATACTTTATCTGCAGTTTGAACATCAGTCATAATTGTTGCAGGGTTTGAGTTTACAAGGATTACTCTGTAACCTTCTTCTCTAAGTGCTTGACATGCTTGTGTACCTGCATAATCAAATTCAGCTGCTTGGCCGATTACAATTGGTCCTGATCCGATCACTAAGATGGTTTCGATGTCTACGCGTTTTGGCATTGTAAGTTCCCCTCTCTTTTATGAGCTTCCATCATGTTCATGAATTCATCAAATAAGTAATTCGCATCTTCTGGCCCCGGTGAGGCTTCAGGATGATACTGTACTGTGAATGCTGGGTATGATTTATGTTTAAGTCCTTCTACTGTTCCATCATTAAGTGCTACGTGAGTAACTTCTATGTCTGTTCCTTTAATTGAATCCATCTCTACCGCATAACCATGGTTTTGAGAAGTAATTGCTACTTTACCAGTTTCTAAATGTTTTACTGGATGATTTGCTCCACGATGTCCGAATTTTAATTTTGAAGTATTTCCTCCATTTGCAAGTGCAAATAACTGATGTCCTAAGCAGATACCGAATAATGGTACTTTCCCTACTACTTCTTTAATCATTTCAATTGCTACTTGAACATCTTTTGGATCTCCAGGTCCGTTACTTAACATAATCCCATCTGGCGCTAAAAGGAAAATTTCTTTTGCTGAAATATTATATGGTACAACCGTTACATCACATTTGCGATTTGTTAATTCTCTTAATATGCCATGTTTCATACCGAAGTCTACTAATACTACACGATTTCCTCTACCTGGACTTCTATATGGTTTTTGTGTTGAAACCCTCTCAACATGATTTGTAAAGAATGGTGTGCTTGTTAATTCTGCTACCACTTCGTCTACATTTGCTTCCATACTGCAGAATTTACCTTTCATTGTTCCAACTTCACGTAATTTTCTAGTTAACATACGTGTGTCGATTCCTGCTAATCCAGGAATTCCTTTATCCTTGCAATATTGATCCAAGCTCATTTTATTTCGGAAGTTTGATGGATGCTCAGCATATTCCTTTACAATTAAGCCATGTACGGCTGGTACAATGCTTTCGAAATCCTCTAAGTTAATCCCGTAATTCCCTACTAAAGGGTAAGTGAAAGTTACGATTTGTCCACAGTAAGATGGGTCAGTTAATACTTCTTGATATCCTGTCATTCCTGTTGTAAATACGATTTCTCCTGTTGTTTCAACTTCGCTACCAAAACCTTCTCCTACGAATACTGTTCCGTCTTCTAATATTAATTGACGCATCATACTGTTACTTCCTCTCTTTCGTATACTAGTTTGCCATTTACCATTGTCATTACAGGCCAACCTTTACATTCCCACCCATTAAATGGTGTGTTTTTACCTTTTGAAAGAAAATTCGTTGAATCAATCTCTTCTTCCAGCTCTAAGTCAATTACGGTTAAATCTGCTACCACTCCAACTTCGATTTTTCCTCTGTTAAGTTTAAAAACTTCAGCCGGCTTTGTAGTCATAAAGTCTAACAATTGTTTTAAAGTCATTTTCCCTGTTTGCACAAAGTGAGTATTCAATAATGGAAAGGCTGTTTCTAGTCCAACAATTCCGAATGGTGCAAGCTGCATACCTTGTGCTTTTTCTTCTTCTGTATGTGGGGCATGATCTGTAGCAATCATATCGATTGTTCCATCTAAAAGTCCTTCAATTAGTGCTACTCTATCAATTTCACTTCTTAAAGGAGGATTCATCTTAAAGTTTGTATCCAGTCCTGGAATATCATCTTCACATAGAATTAGATGATGTGGTGAAACTTCTGCTGTTACATTGATTCCAGCACGCTTAGCATCTCGAACCACTCGTACAGACTCTTTTGTACTGATGTGGCAGACATGATAGTGACACCCAGTTGCTTCTGCTAATAAAACGTCTCTAGCAATTTGAACACTTTCACAGATCGATGGAATTCCGTTTAGTCCATTCTCTTTCGAAAATTTACCTTCATGTACACACCCTTTTTGAATTAACGTATTTTCTTCGCAATGTGCTACGATTGATACATTTAACTCAGCAGCTTTTTGCATTGCTTTATACATCATTTCTGCAGATTGTACGCCAACTCCATCATCGGTAAAGGCGAATGCACCATTTTCTTTTAATCCTTCAAAATCCGTTTGCTCTTCACCTGCTTGGCGAATTGTTATTGAAGCATATGGGAGTACATTTACTAGGGCTGTTTCTTCTATTTTTTGATTTAGAGCTTTTAAATGTTCAACTGTATCTGGTACTGGACGAGTATTTGGCATTGAAGCGATTGTTGTAAAACCACCTCTTGCTGCCGCATTTGTACCTGTTTTAATTGTTTCTTTATGTTCCCCACCTGGTTCACGCAGATGAACATGTACATCTATAAATCCTGGTGAAAGTAATTTTCCATTTAAATCTACTTGTGTAGCTTCATCATCAATGACTGTCTCAGCAATAACTGATATCTTCCCATTTACGACTAACACGTCTCGCTTTAAAAAATCACCATTTTCTTGTAAGATGACACCATTTTTAAACAAGTACTTCATTTTTCATCTCTCCCCATACAGTTGGTAAGGCTCTTTTTAGTACAGCCATTCTTACATATACACCATTTTCCATTTGTTTAAATATTCTTGAGCGCTCACATTCTACAAGCTCACTTGCTATTTCCACATCACGATTAAATGGCGCAGGGTGCATAATAATACTATTTGATTTCATTTTTGATTCTCTCTCGATCGTTAACCCATGTTTTTGCAAATAATTTTCCATGATATGATTTGTCTCTGAATCATGACGTTCATGTTGAACTCTTAACAGCATCATCACATCAACTTCTTTTACTAACTCATCTAAGTCTTTATAAATTCCATGTGGATTTTTTTCATCTTTCCATTCATCAGGGCTTGAGAAGAATACTTCAGCTCCTAATCGTGTTAGTGCTTCAGCGTTTGATCTGGCAACTCGAGAATGTCTTAAATCACCTACGATTGCTATCTTTAGACCATTGAAACTACCAAATTCCTGCTGGATTGTTAACAGATCGAGTAAGCATTGTGTTGGGTGATTACCGCATCCGTCTCCCGCATTTAAAATTGGCATTCCAGCGTCTTCTATTTCTTGAAAATATTCATCCTCTGTATGACGGATGACGACCGCTTCTACTCCGATTGCTTTTAATGTTTTCACAGTGTCATACAATGTTTCACCTTTTTGAATACTTGAACTTTCAACAGCTAAATTGATTACGTCTAATCCAAGTTTTTTCTGTGCTACCTCGAAGCTAAAGCGAGTTCTCGTACTATTTTCAAAAAACAAGTTTGCAACAAATGTCTGACGTTCTAAGTTAGTTTTTTCACCATTTGCAAAGTTTTGTGCTACTTTAAGCAAATCTTGTATTTCTTCTATAGTTAAGTCAGACATTTTAAGTAAATGATTCATTCGTCTTCCCCCTCTTGAATTTAAATGAATATCATCTGGTATTTAATGTTCATACATTTAATCTTTTGTTTAAAATGCTTTTTCATTCTTCATATCAATATTTCGATCTCCACCAATTTTTTCAGGGAGTACTAAATTTAGTAATACTCCTATTAATGCTGCTAATGCCATTCCTTCAAGAGTAAATACATCCCCTACATGAATTGCTGCTCCACCAATTCCTAGTACTAAGATGACAGAAGCGATAACTAAGTTACGTTGTTTACTAAAATCGACTTTATTTTCAACTAGAACTCTTAATCCACTTGAAGCGATGATTCCAAATAGTAGAATCGATATACCACCCATGACTGGTGTTGGGATTGAGCTAATAATGGCTGAAATCTTTCCTATGAATCCGAACATCATTGCGAAGATTGCTGCACCGATGAAAAGGTAAACACTGTACGCTCTAGTGATTGCTAATACGCCGATGTTTTCTCCGTAAGTTGTCGTTGTTGGACCACCGATTAAACCAGCGATCATTGTTGAAACTGCGTCTCCAAATAATGAACGGTCTAACCCTGGATCCTTAATTAAATCTTTATCGACTACGTTTCCAAGTACAACTTGATGACCGATATGTTCTGAAATTGTTACGATTGCGACTGGTATAAAAATAAGTAGTAATTGTACTGTAATTTCTGGTGTGTAATCTATAAACGGTACTGAGAAATCCGGTACTGCTAACCATTTCGCTTCAGCGATTTTCGTGAAATCTACAATTCCAAAACAAATCGATGTGATGTAGCCACCTATAATTCCTACTAAGATTGGTATGACTGATAAAAACCCTCTTGTAAATAACGCTGTTACAATTGTTATGGCTAAAGTGATTAAAGCGATTGTTATTGACGTTGAACTGTATTTTGCGTCTGGACCATTCATTGCCATGCCAACCGCTACTGATGATAAGCCTAATCCGATTACAATGATGACCGGACCAACTACGATCGGAGGTAATACTTTAAATAACCATTTAACGCCAACTTTGTTAATTATCAATGCGATCACCGCATATACAATCCCTGTGATGAATACCCCTACAAATGCTGCTCCAGTACCAAGATTCTTTATTGCGAAACTCATCGGTGCAATGAAAGCGAATGATGACCCTAGGTATGATGGTACCTTTCCTCTCGTAATTACGATGAAGACGATTGTTCCAATTCCGCTTGAGATTAATGCGATTGAAGGTGAAATTCCGATTAAGATTGGTGCTAATACTGTTGCGCCGAACATCGCAAATAAGTGTTGAATACTTAAGAAAAACCATTGACTTAGGTTAGGTTTTTCATTTATCTCTAATACCGGTTTTTGTTTTATCATTTCAATTCCCCCATTTTTCCCCAATAAAAAAACTCTTTGCGTTATACACAAAGAGTCCAATACGTTGCTAAGAAGGCAGCAACTAACTAGACCCTTTGGCGGCCTCTCTGGACCACATTAAAAGGGACTTTAATTTTCGAATATACTTACTTTATCATGATCATCTGTTTCTTTTAACGCTACGACTACTTTTTCGTCACTTGAAGTCGGTATGTTTTTACCAACATAGTCTGCACGAATTGGGAGTTCACGATGTCCACGATCGATTAATACAGCTAATTGAATTTGTGCTGGTCTACCTAAGTCCATAACAGCGTCCATTGCGGCACGTACTGTTCTACCTGTGTATAACACATCATCAACTAATATTACTTTTTTATTTGTTAAGTCAACAGGAACATTTGAACCTTTTACTAATGGTTCTTTATTTTCTGTCTTAGTTGTTAAATCATCACGATATAATGTGATATCTAAATCACCCATGATGACTTCTTTACCTTCGATTTGCTTAATTCGATCTGCAATTCGTTTTGCTAAATAAACGCCTCTAGTTTTAATTCCAACTAGAACTACATCTTGAATTCCTTTGTTGTTTTCTAGCATTTCATGAGCAATACGTGTTAATCCTCTTCTAATTGCAAGTTCGTCTAAGATGATTGCTTTTTCGTTCATTCGATACCCCTCCTACTCATATTTTGTAGAAGCAAAAAACCCTCTTGCCCGATGGACAAGAGGGTAGCACAAAAGGATACAATTATCCCTTTTATATTCCGCTTCCTTCTCAACCTCACGGGGTTGTGTTAAAGGTTCATTCAACTGTTTTCAGTATGACTCATACTGCTTTTATTGTCAACAGTTATCTTCTTAAATGTTCTATTACATCTTCCATTACTTTTGGAATTGGAGAACTGAATTCTATATACTCGTTTGTTTTTGGATGATTAAATCCTAAAACAGCTGCATGAAGCGCTTGTCCACCAATCTCTAATGTTTTTCGAGGACCATACTTTGGATCTCCTGCTAATGGGAAACCTATATATTTCATATGAACACGAATTTGATGCGTACGACCTGTTTCAAGTTGACATTCAACCAAAGTAAATTCTTCAAAGCGTTCAAGCACTCTAAAATGAGTTACCGCTTCTTTACTATTTTCATCCGTTACTGTCATACTTTGACGATCATTTTTGTCTCTTCCAATTGGTGCATCAATTGTGCCTTCTTCATGAGCAATTACACCGTGAACAATTGCAATATATTTACGTACAGTCGTTTTTTCACGTAACTGTTCTGCAAGCTTCTCGTGTGCTACATCATTCTTGGCAACCATCAATAAACCAGATGTATCCTTGTCAATTCGGTGAACAATTCCTGGTCTTAATATACCATTTATGCCTGATAAGTCTTTACAATGATACATTAACGCATTAACTAAAGTACCAGTTTCATGTCCTAATGCTGGATGAACAACCATTCCACGTGGTTTATTAACTACGATTACATCCGAATCTTCATAATAAATTTCTAAAGGAATGTTTTCAGCAATAATTTCTAATGGCTTTGGCTCAGGAACTGAAACAGATATTTCTTCACCTTGTTTTACTTTATAATTACGTTTTACTTTTTCACCATTCACTAATACTAAATCTTCTTTTAACCAAATTTGAACTTGTGAACGAGACCACTCATCATTTTGAGCAGTTATAAACGTATCAATTCTTTCTAAATGTTGTTCCTCTTGTACTGTAAATGCAAAAACTGTCATTGCTTAACTCCTCTTTTATCTTCCAATAAAGTAATTATAAATAATAAGATGACCCCTACACATAGAGCTGAATCAGCAATATTAAACACAGGAAAATCATAATTAAATATATAAACATGAATAAAATCTACAACTTCTTTTCTAAAGAAGCGATCGATAAAGTTTCCAATTGCCCCACCTAATACAAGACCTAATGATAAAGACATTAAACGATCCTGTTTAGCATGTTTTTGAATAAAGTAAATAACTGCAACTACAAAGACTAATGTAATCAAATAAAAGAATCCCATTTTGCCTTGAAGCATTCCCCATGCTGCGCCTCTATTACGGTGTGATGTTATGTAAAAAATATTTTTTATAATTTCAATATTTTCACCTAAATACATCTTTTTTAAAACTGCCAGTTTTGTCAGTTGATCAATTAAAATGACAATCACCGCAATTATATATGCCATATTTATCCCCTACCTTTTAGATATCTCATAAAATTTTAGCATAGGGGAAACTTTAATACAATGAATACTAAATCAATAATGATTCCGTACAAAACTAAAGTCGTCAATTGTACGCCCCATTGGAAGTACTTTCAGTTTCTCAATCGGAATTGGTTCCCCGGTTTTTTCACAATAACCGAATAATCCATTATCTATTTTTTGTATCGCTAAATCGATATCATATAAATCATTTTTCATATCATCAACAAGAGTTTGATGTTTCATCGTGTCTTCGAATAGTGAAAAGTGATTAACGACTACTGTATCTCTTATTGGTTCCGTAAATAAACGATGTAGCAATTCATTCTTAATCATTTCGAGCTCTTGCCTAATATGGTAAATTTCATTGCTCATCTTGTTCACTCCCAATTATTAATGTAACAATAATTTTCCCATAAGTGACTTTGATAACAGGTGAAACTTTTTCCTATTTAGGAAATACAATTAGAAATTACCAGTAATAGAAGCATTAAGAAAGAGCTATTTTAGTTAAAATCGCTACATTACACACTTGGGTATTTCATCTCTGATAGTAACTGTTTTTTTATCGGTATGTATATGTGCTTCCACGATACATTTTCATCTACTGAATTTTTTTGTTTCACTACTTCCTTTAATGTCTTGCACCCTTCACGTCAATCAAAACAATTCTTTTTGTTTAATATTTAAAATAAACATTAACAGATCGTTAAATAAAAGTATTTTCGAAATGCTCATTAGAAAAGTTTACTATCCTTACAAAAGAAAAACTCGGAAGGAACTCCGAGCATAAAATACTATTTTTATCTGGTTAAACTCATGCAAAAATTATTGGTTTAATGATCATAAAAATAAATAAAGTAACACCCAATACAGATGCAAAATAAAAACGAGTATTTACTTGTTTCTGTGCGACAAGAATTTCTAAATCCAACATTACTTCCTCATTGTTTTTCTCATCATTTAGCCAATTTGCTATAATTTTTTGTTTAGGAGTAATGAATCCAATTACAATGATTTGTATCAATATGTATAAAACTAAAGAACCAATTAACCATAGTTGGGTAAAAGAACCATAATTCCCGATTAAATATAAGACAAGTCCACTTAATACCGCAATGGTTCCACCAATTTTCGGAAATAATTCTAGATACTTAAAAAAACGATAACTAGCCCGTAATTCTTCCACTGTTTGACTTGGTCTTGTTAAAACGTGACCAAAAAAAGTAGGACCAACTCCAATAATAGCTGATAATACATGAATAAGAATTAATAATTCCATCTACCCAACCCCTTTCATCCAACAGTTAAAATATATGAAAAAAACATAAAAAATAGAGCCGAAAGTTTTATTCTTTCGACTCTTTTTTTAGTTGGAAAGCATTAACTTAAATATCCTTTACAACACTTGCACAGCGTAGGCATAGTGTTGGATGATCATTATCCTTACCAACTTCTTCAGTAACAGTCCAACAACGTTCACAAGTTTCACCAGTTGCAGGAGAAATTACGATACTTGATGTATCAAATTTCTGAGCGTTATCTGGTACTTGTTCACTTGTTTCGGCAACTTCAACTTGAGAAACAATTAATAATTGTTTTAACTCTTCATTAATTGAACTTAATAAAGTTGCAACTTCATCATTTGGATAAATTTTAACTTGAGCTTGTAAAGATTTACCGATTACTTTTTCATTTCTTGCTACTTCTAATGCTTTTAAAACATCATCTCGTAGATCCATGAATTTTTCCCATTTTGCTTCTAAAGCTTTTGTATCTCCATAATCATTTGTATCTGGCATTTCAGTTAAGAAAATGCTGTCTGCATTTTTTTCAGGCATATGAGACCAAACTTCTTCAGCTGTATGAGGTAAAATTGGTGCTACTAAACGAGTAAGAGCTTGTAATGATTCATGTAATACTGTTTGAATCGCTAAGCGATCTTTATTTTGTTTAGGCTCAATGTAAAGTACATCTTTCGATAAATCAAAGTAGAATGAGCTTAACTCAGTCGTACAGAAGTTTTGAATCGTATGATAAACTGTCGCAAATTCATATTTTTCATAAGATTCCTTAACTGTATTTACTACCCCATTTAATTTAACAAGCATGTATTGATCTAATTCACGAAGTTCACTAAACTCTAAAGCATCTTTCTCTGCGTTAAATCCATCTAAGTTTCCTAATAAGAAACGGAACGTATTACGAATTTTACGATATACTTCTGCAACTTGTTTCATTAATGCATCAGAAATACGTACATCTGATTGATAATCAACTGAGGCAACCCAAAGACGTAAAATATCTGAACCATATTGATTCATAATTTTTGAAGGTACTACGATGTTACCGATTGATTTACTCATTTTACGGCCTTCACCATCTAATACGAAACCATGGCTTACTACCGATTTATAAGGTGCTTGACCAGTAACTGCAACACTTGTGCTTAATGAAGAGTTAAACCAACCACGATATTGGTCAGACCCTTCTAAATAAACATCAGCTGGGAAAGATAATTCTTCTCGAATTGCTAAAACAGCTTGATGCGAAGATCCGCTGTCAAACCATACATCCATGATGTCTTTTTCTTTCGTAAATTTACCATTAGGAGAACCCGGGTGAGTAAAGCCTTCTGGCAATAATTCTTTTGCTTCTTTTTCGAACCAAATATTTGATCCATTTTGTTTAAATAGATTTGAAACATATTCAATTGTTTCCTCAGTGATAATTGCTTCACCATCTTCAGCATAAAACACTGGAATTGGAACGCCCCATACACGTTGACGAGAAATACACCAATCACCACGGTCACGAACCATGTTAAACAGTCTTGTTTCACCCCAAGCAGGGAACCATTTTGTGTCTTGAACAGCTTGCATTAATTCATTACGAATTGCTTCAATTGAAGCAAACCATTGTGCAGTTGCACGGAAAATAATTGGTTTCTTTGTTCGCCAATCATGTGGGTATGAATGCGTAATAAATTGTAATTTAAGTAAAGCACCTTTTTCTTCTAATGCTTTAGTAATTTCTTTATTTGCTTCATCATAGAATAATCCTTCAAAGCCAGGAGCTTCTTTTGTAAGGACACCTTTTTCATCAACTGGACATAATACTTCTAATCCATATTGTTGGCCAACACGGAAGTCATCTTCACCGTGTCCTGGTGCTGTGTGTACGCAACCTGTCCCTGCATCAGTTGTTACATGATCTCCAAGGATTACGACAGACTGACGGTCGTATAAAGGATGTTTACAAACGATACCTTCAAGCTGCTCACCTTTAAATGTGTTTTCTACAACTGAATCTTCCCAACCTAACTCTTTTGAAACAGATTCTCTTAATTCGCTTGCTACAACAAATTTTTCGCCATTTACTGAAACGACATCATAATTTAATTCCGGATGTAAACAAACAGCTAAATTTGCTGGAATTGTCCAAGGTGTTGTTGTCCAAATGATGAATTTCTCTCCACCATTTAAAAGATCCTTACCATTATCAACTGCAAATGCTACATAAATAGATGCTGATCGTTTATCTTGGTATTCAATTTCTGCTTCAGCTAAAGCAGATTCACTTGATGGTGACCAATAAACAGGTTTAAGTCCTTTGTAAATTAAACCTTTTGTTGCCATTTTACCGAATACTTTAATTTGTTCTGCTTCATATTCTTTTTCAAGTGTGATGTAAGGACGGTCCCAATCACCTAAAATACCTAAACGCTTAAACTGTTCCTTTTGACGTTCAACTTGCTCATATGCATATTCTTCGCAAAGTTTACGGAACTCTGCAACTGTCATTTCTTTGCGGTTAACTTTTTTATTCGCTAATGCTTGCTCGATTGGTAATCCATGAGTATCCCATCCTGGAACATATGGAGAACGATTACCGTTCATATTATTAAAGCGAACGATAAAATCTTTAAGTACTTTATTTAATGCATGACCCATATGAAGGTCACCATTTGCGTAAGGAGGGCCATCATGTAGGATGAATGATGGTTTTCCTTCATTATGTTTTAAAACTTTTGAATAAATATCTTGTTTATTCCATTCTTCTTGGATCTGAGGTTCACGTTGTGGTAGATTTCCTCTCATCGGGAAATCGGTTTTTGGCATCAATAAAGTATCTTTATACTCCATTTCATATTCCTCCTATTTTTTCAGTAATAAAACACTTATAATTGTCGAGTTCACATTAACGCATTGTATCCATCTTATAAATCTTTTATTAGTAATCTTGTTTTTTTCATTAAACTTTCACTAATGAAACATTTACTACTTCATTTTTACAAGCTAAACGACCATTCGTTAATATGAGATCAATTCGATGATAAGATGATAGAAGAACACAAAAAAACCTTCCTCATCCCAAAAAAGGGACGAGAAAGGTTCCCGTGGTACCACCCTAATTGACTTTAAAAATTACTTAAAGTCCTCTTAGCATTCATAACGTGAATGAAACGTCTTTTCTTACTAATTTTTCAGAAAAGCACTCTAGGGTGATTTTCTTTCTATATTCTACATCAAGCTTACACTATCCTTGACTCGCTTTCTAGACTAAATAGAAATACTCTTCCCTATCACCGATTTACTATTAATATTTAATAAATTATATGTAAAACTTTACAAATCGTCAAGGCTTCAGTGATTAGTTTGCAATTTCTTCTGATTCTTTGTCTAAAATATGGTCCCAATCCTCATGATTTAACATTTCTAATTGAGTTTCAATCGCCATACGTAGACGTGTACGGAACACTTTAGACTGTTTTTTCAGTTCCTCGAATTCCATTGTAACTTTTCTAGATTTAATTAATGATTCATTTATAATTCTGTCAGCATTTTTTTCTGCTTCTTTAATAATTAACTTTGCTTCTTTTTGTGCATTACCTTTTACATCTTCAGCAGCTTCTTGAGCAATTAGGATCGATTTGTTTAACGTTTCTTCAATCGTTGAAAAATGTTTTAGTCTATCTCTCATATCTAAAATTTGTTCTTCTAATTGTTTCTTTTCTCGAATGACTATTTCATAATCTTTAATTACTTGGTCTAAAAACTCATTAACTTCGTCTTCGTCATATCCACGAAAACTTTTACCAAATTCTTTATTATGAATATCAAGTGGTGTTAAAGGCACTTTATGCCACCTCCGTGTATATTTCTAATTATTAGGTTATTATAAACTTTCGACAGTTTCTACGTTTTCCCTTCAACAAATTGTGACTATTTTTTAACACCGTAGTAAATCCGCCATTTTTCCTTTTTAGACAATCCATCAATCGACAGTAAAATCCCTCTACCAAACCCTTTTACTGATAGTAAATCTCCTTCACCACATTGGAATGAAGTCGAATCTACTATTTTTTGATTAACTTTTACATGTCCGGCTTTTATGACAAGTTGTGCTTTTTGTCTAGAAATATTATAAAACTCACTTAATAACACATCCAAACGAAGTGATGATACTGTACTATTCTTGGTTTGCCATTCATCTTCAATTTGAATTAATTCATTTAATTGTATTTCCATTAATTTAATCGGCGATTTCCCGATAGAGTTTAAGTTATTTTCAACAAAACTTGCTATTTCTTTCGCAACAATTATTTGTACGACTTCGTTTTTTAGTAAAATATCACCAAATTTAGCACGTGTCATCTTAAGAGACATTAGGGTCCCTAATATTTGCCGATGGGATAATGTGTGAAATTTTGATGCATAGTTAAGATTAAAGGCAACAATTGAATAATCTTCATCTGAAGGTGTGTAGTAATTCGGATAAATCAGCGCACGTTTTCTTTCACTATCATCTTGTCCTCCAAAAAAAGAAACCAAGCATTCAGATTGACTACCTATAATTGAACTCATTATTGTTTGTTCTCTTAAATCTAAAAAATCAGTTAGCTTATATGTATATCGTTCAAGTACATGTTCTTTCCAGCTAATTACCTGATCTACAAATAGATGTTCCTCTTTTCGATAATGGTCGTATATACTCATTGATGTGGTCCTCTACTTCTAATTACTCTTTTCATATTAATAAAAAAGAGAACCCCTAAGATTCTCTTTTTTAGAAGAAACGTGAAATACTCGCAATTCCAATTCCAGCAAATTCTAATGCAATTAATGCTACAATTGGCGAAAAATCAAACATTCCAAAGGATGGTATGATACGGCGAAATGGCTCCAAATATGGCTCAGAAATTGCACCGATAAAACGTCCAAAGCCTGAATGTCGTACTTGCGGAAACCACGATAGGATAATATGAATAATCAAAATGATTTTATAAATTGCGATTGCTTGAATTAAAAGAAAAAAAATATAGCTCATTTATTTACCACCTTTTAATGGATTGTTCTTCCTCAAAAAGCATATCAGTTATTGTTCCTGAAATATCAACATTATCTGGGGTACAAATGAATGTATTTGATCCTATTTTTTTAATATCTCCACTTATTGCATAAACTGTACCACTTAAAAAATCAACAAAACGTTTTGCTTGGTCAATTTGCATTTGTTGAAGATTAATGACTACAGCTTTCTTCGATTTTAGATGATCTGCAACATCTTGTGCCTCTGCATATTCACGCGGTTGCGCTAAAACAACTTTTGACGTCAAGGATGCTCCTCCTGGTATACTTACTAATTTTTGCTTTGAACTATTACGTTCTTGATGAATTTCTTCATTAACATGTTTGGAAGTTACTTGCTGCTGCTCTTCATATTCATAATCATCTTCATACTCATCATCCATTGCAAAAAAGTTTTTAACTTTCCCAATTATACTCATAACTAATTACCTTCCCTTTCCTACTAAATCAGTTCCTATTCGAATAAATGTAGCGCCTTCTTCTATAGCAATCTCAAAATCATTAGACATACCCATTGATAATTCATGACATGGGATATTTTCTAACTTCAATTCTTGTATTTGCATTTGTAATTCTTTTAAGTTTTTAAAACAATTTCTTATCATTTGCTGATCTTCAGTAAATGGAGCCATCGTCATTAAACCTACTACTTGTACTTTATCCAACTCTGCTATCTCTCTAGCAAACTTTATGACATCGTTTGGATTCATTCCATGTTTTGATTCTTCACCAGAAACATTCACTTGCACAAAGCATTTCAAAGGTTTTATAGCCCTTTTTTGAATTTCTTCTGCCAGTGAAATACGATCTAAAGAGTGTAAATAATCAATACGGTGTATGATATCTTTCACTTTTCTAGTTTGAAGAGACCCAATAAAATGCCATATTATGTTTTTATTCATATAGTCCTGTTTATTTTGTAATCCTTCAAAACGGTTTTCACCAAGTTGATTTAATCCTACTTCTAAAACCTCTTTCGCTACCTCTACAGATACTTCTTTTGTAACAGCAATTAATGTAACGTTATCTGTTCGATTTGAACGCAACTTTGCTAATTGGATTTGTTCACTAATTCGTTCAAAGTTTTGTTTTACAGTCATGATGCTATTTCCTCCAACCAATAAAGCTCATCATTCTACCAGTTTTTCCTTCATCTCTTCGATGTGAAAAAAATGTATTCGGATTGCAGCTTGTACAATAGTTAGTCATACTAATATTTTCTTCACTAATCCCAGAATTAATAAGCAATTGTTTGTTTGCTTCTTTCAAATTTAATGCGTATTTTCCATTTAACTTCTTTGTAATGACTTTATGAGGAATATCATCATTAAATGCTTCACTCACTTTATTCATTACAAAATCATCTACCTCATAACAACATTCTCCGATTGAAGGACCAATAACAATTTGAATATCTTCTAGTTTTATATTTTCTTCTTTTAACCATTTATCGATCAGTTTACCGCCTATATTAGAAACGGTACCCTTCCAACCAGCATGGGCAAGGCCGATATATTTTTTTGTTGGTTCAAGGAAGTATAATGGCACACAGTCTGCATAACATGAGGTTAGTAAAACCTCTTCTTCATTTGTGTAAAAGCCATCTGTATCTGGAATGCTACTTAAATAATCAGTAACACCTTTCCCCTGATCATCTTTTGATACTTTTAAAACATTATAACCATGTACTTGCTTAGAACAAACCCACTTAGATGTTGAAAACTTAAGTTGATCTGCGAGTAATTCTCGATTATTTATGACATGGTTTGTTGAATCATTTACATGTAAGCCTAGATTAAAAGAGGAGAAACAACCTTGACTAACTCCATCATTTTTAGTAGTAAAACCAGCAACTAATTGTTTGTATGAGTCTTCCCAAGGTTGAATCTTAAAAGTACTTTCAGTCGATTGAATGAAGATTTCTTTCATATTTTTAGGACCTCACAAAACTAGTTTAGTAATTCCCATTTAGGGTTTCCTATATTTTACCATAGATTTCATATTTTTGATTATTTTTGACAAAAGACGCTATATTTTTATGTGAATTTAATAGGATTTGGAGTTTTTTCTTCTAAATCGACTGTCGAATGATATTTTACTAAGATGACATCTTCACCAATTTTAACAATGTCACTCCAATAAATGGTCATCTCTTCTTCCTTACTAAAAAAATTTAAACCCTTACCTGGCTTTGTTAAAATAATTGATGTAATTTTCCCACTAACTTGGTCAATATCTAAATCAACAATATTTCCTAATTTTTTACCATCAGCAACATTCACAACATCTTTTACTTGAAAATCAGAAATTCTAGCCACTCTTACTTCACCATCCTTTTTTTAAAATATATGAAGTAAAAGCAATATATATTGATTAATTCGAAAATAAAAATGTGTTAAACAATGTATGATTTCCCATTCATTGTCTAACACATATTTTATCGGATACCATTCGCTTAATTGAAGTAGATAAAGTTATTAAAGCTATTAGATAAATATGTAATCCAATTTTTTATGAATTTAAGGACGCTTATTCATATTTTAGGACGTACAGTTCCAAGATGATTGGAGTTCGTCGTCTAATTTAATGATGTGTGTTGACGTCTAGTTCCAAGCGTTAGCCCCTCGAGGTCATAAGTCAATGAACTGTAAAGGTAAAAAACCACCTTTCCAGCTCCTTGTCTTATGCTTGTCGGGGCTGAGCAAACGCCTTCCACTTTTCGAGTTGTCTAGTTCCGCAAGCTAGCTCTTCGGTAATATTCCATTAATCTTTGAAGTGGAAAAACCACCACTTCTTCAGATGAATGGAGATATTCCCTTCTGAGCTGGGCGAGCTTGCTCCACTTTTCATAGTTGTCTAGTTCCGTAAGCTAGCTCTTCGGTAATATTCCATTAATCTTTGAAGTGGAAAAACCACCACTTCTTCAGATGAATGGAGATATTCCCTTCTGAGCTGGGCGAGCTTGCTCCACTTTTCATGTTACCCCTGAATATTTTTATTCATTTGTTTAATTGCGGATTTTTCTAGTCTTGATACTTGAGCTTGTGAAATTCCGATTTCTTCAGCAACTTCCATTTGTGTTTTCCCTTGGAAAAATCGTTTACTTATTATCATTTTTTCTCTATCATTTAAGCGTTTCATGCCTTCACGTAATGCTAATTCTTCTACCCATTGCTCGTCCTTATTTTTATCATCACTTAGCTGATCCATTACAAAAATTGGATCTCCGCCATCATTATATATAGGTTCAAATAACGAAACTGGATCTTGAATTGCATCTAGTGCAAAGACTATTTCTTCATGAGTTACACCTAAAACTTCTGCTATTTGAACCGGTGTAGGTTCTTTTGAATTTTCTGCTAAAAGTCTTTCTCTAACTTGTAATGCCTTATAAGCAATGTCTCTTAATGATCTAGACACCCTTATTGGGTTATTATCCCGTAAATATCTTCTAATTTCACCAATAATCATCGGTACGGCATATGTTGAAAATTTAACGTTTTGACTTAAATCAAAGTTATCAATTGATTTCATTAAACCAATGCAGCCCACTTGAAATAAGTCATCGACAAATTCTCCACGATTATTAAAACGTTGAATAACACTAAGAACTAGACGTAAATTTCCATTTACAATTGTTTCTCTAGCACTTCTATCACCGCTTTGCATCGCATGAAATAACTTACGCATCTCATCATTCTTTAAAACTGGAAGTTTTGATGTATCTACTCCACATATTTCTACTTTGTTTCGTGTCATGATGTTCCCTCCTATTTGGAGTTGCTGTACTATAGGTAAGTATCTCCTTCGGTGGAAAATTTATGCACGAAAACATATTTACAAAATATTTATCATTTTACATTCAAATACAAAAAAAACGACTAGATGTTGATGGATCTCAACAACTAATCGTCTTATATAATTTTCTGTTATTAAAAACTTTGTTGGCCTTAAAAATAGAGATTTGCAGACTACCACTCCAGATTGCTCGCTCTTTCGTGAGGTGGTCGGTGAGCCTCATTTAGCGGCAGACGCGCCTGCGGGGTCGCACCTTTTTGATACTCCCATAGTAGTCTCGCATCTTCCGTTCCAATCTATTTCCATATATCAGTAGTTTAAAAAACATCAATCTTTTAGAAAATTGCCGTTTTATCAAACCATTTTATTGAATTCTTTTCTTAGTCTTTTAATAATGCGTTTTTCTAAACGCGAAATATATGATTGAGATATTCCAAGCATATCAGCAACATCTTTTTGTGTTTTTTCTTCTGTTCCATCTAGTCCAAATCTAAGCTCCATAATCTGCTTCTCTCTGTCATTTAATTGATCTAATGCTTTTGTTAGTAAAGATTTATCCACATTCGCTTCTAAATCCTTTGTGATAATGTCTTCTTCAGTTCCTAATACATCAGAAAGTAATAATTCATTTCCATCCCAATCGATGTTAAGAGGTTCATCAAAGGATACTTCTGATCGATTTTTATTATTCCTACGTAAATGCATTAGTATTTCATTTTCGATACATCTAGACGCATATGTTGCTAATTTAATTTTCTTTTCTGGATTAAATGTATTAACAGCTTTAATCAGTCCAATCGTACCAATGCTAATTAAATCTTCAATATTAATCCCCGTGTTTTCAAACTTTCTAGCGATATAAACAACTAATCTTAAATTTCTCTCAATCAACAATGATCTAGCTCCAAGATCACCATTCGGTAATTTTTGCAAAAGTTTTTCTTCTTCTTCACGTGTCAAAGGTGGCGGTAATGCCTCGCTACCTCCTATGTAAAAAACTTCATCGGCTTTCAAACCAAGTTTTACTAACAGCTTATAAAATCCTAATTTTAGTTTTAAGAAAAATCGATACATTTTCTACCTCCTATGCTATTTCATTAATAGTTCCCTGCATCATTTTTGGGTGTAGGATACACTCATATAAATTGTCTGATGACAAAGTAACATGGCTTAATCCTAATAATACAGATTTCGTAGAGTACCATTTTCCATTAATTTTTAATCTGACTAAAGTAGGTTTAATTGCTACAAGTAATTGATTACTCTGACCAATACTCTTATATGGTACAAAAGAAGCATGAAAAAAACTTAATACATCTAGTGAATCTTTGTTTTGTAACGTATTTTCTGAATCTCTTACTAAATTAACTAGCTCTGTAGGCAGTCCGAAATCATTTGTTGAACAATCTAAGATAATTACCGGTTTTCTTGAAAGAGGTTCGTGTAGCGAGTTACCACTATCCATCAATCCTCTAACTTTAATTGTCGTATTTCGCCAAACGATTTCCATTTCATACATCTCATTTAATTTCCATTTCGTAAAGGCAATTTGGTGAATTGACTTTCTAGCATAAAATATGACGATTGGGATCATCCCTAAAACAAAGTACCAGCTTACAGGATCACCGTAAAACGATGATTTGGTTAAATTATTCGAATTTGCATTAAATAAATAATGTAATCCTAATAATGCCCCTCCTAACAAGAAGGTAGAAAAATAAAAGATACTAATAATTTGTAGAAAAGTAATAATGCGTTGTCTTCCAAATGCTGAAAATACAATAAAAAACGATAATAATATTTTCATAAAGGGTGAACTAACAACATATGCATATGGAGTAAACGTTAATAAAACAACGATTGAACCTAAAAATGCTCCAATTAAAGAACGAAAAATAGATACATTTCTCTTCAGCACTAAACCTGTGAGTTGAATAATTAAAAAATCCATTAACAAGTTTAATAACCAAACAAGATCACCATATATCACCAAATTTGTCGCCATCCTTAAAAAAGTATTTCATTTATTTGTAAGTATAGGATGAGCACGGTAAGAAGTCTGTCAAAAAAAGGGATATCTAACAAAGAGTTTTTCGACAGAAAAGTGGAAGACTTTTTAAAATAATAATATTTTTAGAAAGGCTGTTTTCGTAAACTTTGTCGCTATTAAAAAATTCCGCGGTGCTTGCCCACCTTTGGGACGCACCTTCCGTTCCGATCTTCTTCTTTATTTTAAGTTTGATTTAAAAAGAGCCTATTTAAAATAAACAAATAAAAAAACCAAGTTAGGTGAAATCAATCATCCTGACTTGGTTTTTATTTATTTCGCAAATTAGCGTTTTTTACGGTTACGTAAAAATGCTGGGATATCTAAGTCATCAAGACTTGTGATATTTTTAGCTGGTTCAACAACTGGCGCTTCTTCACGAACAGTTTCACGTTTTACAGTTGTTTGAATAGCTTGGTTCGAAGAAGAAATTGATGGTCTTGCCATTGGCTTTGGAGTAGGTGAAGGTGCAACACCTTCGAATCCAGTCGCAATAACAGTAACAATAATCTCATCTTTTAAGTTTTCATTAATAACAGAACCAAAAATCATATTTACTTCTGCATCACATGCAGTAGAAACAATATCAGCAGCTTCTTGAACTTCATATAAGCTTAAGTTCGTTCCACCCGTAATATTCATAAGCACACCTTGTGCACCATTGATTGAAGTTTCTAGTAATGGACTTGAAATAGCTTTTTTAGCTGCTTCTGCTGCACGGTTTTCACCACCAGCAACTCCAATACCCATTAATGCAGATCCTTTATTAGACATAATAGTCTTTACATCTGCAAAGTCCAGGTTAATTAGACCAGGAACTGCGATTAAGTCAGAGATACCTTGAACCCCTTGACGAAGTACATTATCAGCTTCACGGAATGCTTCAAGCATTGGTGTGTTACGATCAACGATTTCTAATAATCGGTCATTTGGAATAACGATTAAAGTATCAACACTTTCTTTCATTGCAGCAATACCTGTTGCAGCTTGTGTTGAACGTTTTCTACCCTCAAAAGTAAATGGACGAGTTACTACACCTACAGTTAAAGCACCTAACTCTTTTGCTACTTGAGCAATTACTGGAGCTGCTCCTGTACCAGTTCCGCCACCCATTCCAGCAGTAACGAATACCATGTCCGCTCCTTTAAGAGCTTCTTGTAATTGTTCTCTACTTTCTTCAGCTGCTTTTTTACCCACTTCAGGATTAGCACCTGCGCCTAAACCACGAGTTAATTTCCCACCAATTTGCATTCTAATGTCTGCTTTTGATAGGTTAAGAGCTTGTGCATCTGTATTTACTGCAATAAAGTCTACACCTTGTACTCCGTGTTCAATCATTCGGTTTACGGCATTATTACCACCGCCACCTACACCAATTACTTTAATTTTTGCTAACGCATCTAAGTTTGTATCAAAATCTAACATGTCTGATCCCCCTACTATTTCAAATTCAGTACAAAATTAATCCCATAAATACTTAAAAATGCTCTTAACTTTACTCATGACACGTTCTTCATCCTGCTGTTTTGGTTTTGAATTTGAATTTGAAACAGCTACAGGCTTTCGTTCATTTGATTCGAATGCAATATTAGAGCTAAGTTTTTTACCACGCATTTTCGATTTATAAAAAGCATATTTTATTAATCCTACTCCAGTAATATATTGAGGCTCTCGAACGCCAATATAATCTGGTGTTGCAATTCTTACATTATTTTTGAATACTTGTTGAGCTAGTTCTATTACTCCAGTCATAGAAACAGTTCCCCCAGTTAGAACAAATCCTCCTGGTAAGTTACTACCTCTCATTCTAGTTAATTCATTTTGAACCATATAGAAGACTTCTTCAAGCCTAGCTTCAATAATATCCGATACTTCTTGTTGACTATATTGTTGGTGTTGCTCACTACCCATAATCGGCACACTCAATACTTCCTCCGATAAGGCTGTATCATAGAAAGCGTGTCCGAATTTCACTTTAATTTTTTCGGCATCTTCTGTTGAGGTTTTAAGCCCCATTGATAAATCTTTTGTGATATGTTCTCCGCCAACAGGAAGAACCGAAGTTGCCATCAGTACACCTTCTCTAAAAAGAGAGATGGTTGTAGAACCACCACCGATATCAACTAAAGCTACACCTAAATTTTTTTCATCTTGTTTTAGTGCGATTGTACTAGCAGCCATTGGTTGTAAACAAATATCAGTAACCTCTAATCCTGCACGTTCAACACAACGTAAAATATTATGTACAAGTGTCCTTGAACCAGTAATCAAAGTACCTTCCATTTCAAGTCTAACACCTATCATTCCTCTTGGATCTTTCACTTCTGAAAGGCCATCTACAATGTATTCATGTGGAACAACATCAATAATTTCTCTTTCAGGAGGAATTGATATAACTTGAGCCTGCTCCATTACTCTCAATACGTCTTCATTATCAATTTCTTTATTTTCTTTAGAAACTGCCACTACACCGTTAGTGTTAATTAACTGCACTTGGTTTGCACTAACCCCTACGATTACCTTGTCAATGTGAATGCCAACCATTCTTTCTGCTTGGTCAATCGCTTTTTTAATAGATTTAACTGTTTCATCTATATCAACTATTGACCCACGTTTTAAGCCCGAAGATTTAACATTACCTACGCCGATAATGTTTAGTGTGTCATTAACTAGTTCTCCAATGATTACTTTAATTGTCGAAGTTCCAACGTCAAGACTCACATAGATCTCATTGCTGTTCATGATGGCACCTCCTTTTTCTCTCTATCTATTATAATCGAACTTCAATTCATTCTTAAATAACATATATGAAAACTATTCAACATTTAAAGGGATTTATCCTCTTTTTAATTTTGATTTTTCATAATCTTTTTAATTTTTTTTATTAATATCTATTTAACTAATAGTCTACACTAACATTAACAGATAAAAAAGACTTGAAAGTACTGATTTCTAAAGTTTAAACAGTTATTTCATTACATTTTTACTATTTGAATCGTACGGTGAAAAATATGCCCCAACTTCAAGATGAATGATTCCTTTTTGATTTTTAGGTATTGACTTTAAAATCAGTGGGTAATTAGACATTTTATTAGAAAATTTTCTAATTGTTGTTCTTACTTCATAACCTTCATTCATATAGACAGTTACAAGTAAAACATCATCTTTACTTGGAGTATACTCAACCTCAGAAATTGAATGAAAAATACTTTGAGGTAATTTAGCAAGTTCCGCAGCCATTTCTTGTAATTCATCACCTTGGTTCCAACCTGTAAGTTCTGGGACCATTGTATTTCCTAGAGAATTATTTTCTTCAAGTAAAATACCACTTTGTAAAAGTAAATACTTCTTCCCATTGAATAGAGCTTGTCCAACAGGATAAAATTCTTTTATTGTGATTTCTACTTTGTTTGGGAACCTTTTATTTACAATTGCAGATTGGATAGTATTTTTACTTTCAAGTTTCTGTTCGACTTTTTTTGCTCGAATTGTTAAAAAGCTATCATCATGGTTTAAATCGGCTAATTTTAGAATTTCTTTATCGGAATATAGACTATTTCCTTTAATTTCTAATTTTATTTCTGAACCAATTGATGTTTGGAAATATAAAACGCATAAAATCAACGCAAAAAACAAAAAAATTGTCATAAGTAATCGCATATTTGCTTTTTTACGTTTTTTATTACGCAAGACGGGTACACGGTCTTCTAAACTAATAATCTTATTTTCTTGCATGATTATGCCTCCATGATCAATGTCAATGTTCAAATAAATAAATTTGTCTATCTAGCTGATTACTTTTATGTATTATGCAATTTAAGAATAATAAAAAATAGAATAGCATATGCATGCCATTCTATCTTGGTCATCTTATGCTATTGTAAATTATAGCATATTATTAGTGTAGATTTTAAGAAACTTACATTTTTTTCCCAACAATTTCAACTTCTGTTTCAAGTATCACATTAAATTTTTCTAATATAGTTTTCTTGATAAAATCAATTAATTGTAAAACATCCTTTGAAGTTGCATTTCCTGCATTTACGATGAAATTCCCATGCATTTCAGATATTTTAGCACCACCGATTTGATAGCCTTTTAAATTAGCTTTTTCAATTAAATTTCCAGCGTATTCTGGTAATGGATTACGGAAAATACTCCCTGCACATGGGTAATTCCATGGTTGAGTTTCTCTACGGTAGTCCTTATTTTTTTGCATTAAAGCAGTTGAGACTTCTTTTGTGCCCTCTTCTAATTGAAGTTCTGCTTCTAAAACAAAGCCTTTTCGCTTTTTTTGTAAAATAGACGTACGATAAGAAAATTCAAGTTGGTCATTAGATAACCATTCAATTGTTCCATCTTGAAATAATATATTTGCTCTTGTCGTTATCTTTGAGAAATCAGATTGATGAGCACCAGCGTTCATATACACCGCTCCGCCCACACTTCCTGGAATTCCACTTGCAAATTCTAATCCTGTAAGACCTTTACGGCTTATTTGAGTAGCTAATCGAATAACTGAATAACCAGCACCTACTATTACTTTTGTGCCGTTTAAATCAATATGATCTAAACAATCACTTATTTTAATGACAATACCTTCAATCCCGTTATCTGAAACAAGTAAGTTAGATCCTCTTCCTATAACAGTAACATTGATTTCGTATTCATTTGCAAGTTTAATTATCTCTTTTATTTCATTTATATTTTTAGGTATCACTAAGTAATCCGCAGCTCCACCTATTTTCATAGTCGTATGATTTGCTAAAGGCTCATTTATTAGAAGACTCGAGTCCATTATAATTTCCTTTAATCTAGTTTCAAACATCCTAATCATTTCCCCCTTTAGCTAATAGCATCTTCTGATACATGTTTATTGATTTACTAACTTGTTCGTGCATGGTTCTACTTTCTAATTTCTTCTAAAACATTAACAAGTTTTTTTGCGGCATCTGGGACACCTATTTTTAAAGCTGCTTTTTTCATTTCTTCAAGTTTGATAGGATTTAATAATACTTTTTCAATTTCATTAACCAAATATTCATTATTGAAATTTTTTTCTAAAATAACGATTGCTGCACCATTTTTTTCGAGAGATCTTGCATTCACTTCTTGATGATTATTCGTCACATATGGACTAGGTATTAAAATACTAGGTTTTCCTAATGCAGTTAATTCAGCTAAAGTTGTTGCTCCAGCTCTTGAAACAACCAAATCAACCTCTCGTAGCACTTCAGGCATATTATGCAAAAATGGTTTTACTACGATATTTGATGGATTACCAACTTTATTAATTTCTTCTATAACCGAATTATAATGAGCTTCACCTGTCACATAAATCATTTGATAGTTCTTCTCTGCTAACTGATCCACACTTTTTAAAAATGCTTCGTGAATCGGACGAGCACCTCTAGACCCACCTACAATTAAAACAGTGCGCTTACCTTTTTCTAAACCTAAAGTTTCTAATACGGGTGTTATATTTTCACCGACCACTTCCGAAGCTCGAGGATTACCAGTAAAAACAACTTTTTCTTGATTAAAATGAGATGCTACTTCATCAAAGCAGATTGCTACTTTTGTAACATAACGATTTAAAAATTTATTTGTTAATCCTGGAATACTATTTTGTTCATGAATGACTGTTGGGTATCCTAGTTTTGCCGCTGCATATACTACAGGACCACAAACATAACCACCTGTACCAACGACTACATCTGGATTAAACTCACGAATTATTTTTTTACTATCAGAAACACCTTTTAAGAAACGATAAATAGTTTTAAAATTTTCAAATGATAGGCTTCTTTTAAATCCTGAAATAACAATTGATTTAAATGGTATATTTTGCTTTGTTACAATACCTTTTTCAAGCCCATTTTCAGTACCAACATATAAACATTCTACATTGGAATCTTGTTTTTTCAACTCTTTAATTAGCGCAAGTGCTGGATAAATATGTCCACCAGTACCCCCACCACTAACTAAAATTTTCATAAAGATCCTCCTAAATATCAAAACATATGTAATAAAAACTCATTAAATAGTTATTATACCACTTTACATCATTCATTCTAATTCTTTTTTATACAAAAATAAAATTGACCGACTCAAGTTTGAAATTACCAAGTACACTATCATCAATTTAATTTAAGCTTTTTGATCAGCATAAACATAAATTGATGTACTTGTTTCATTTTGAGTCGGCCCTTTTATGAACGCGAATGTCTACTAATATTTAATAATACTCCAACAGCTAGGAGCATCAATGTTAAAGATGAGCCACCATAACTTAAAAATGGCAACGTTATTCCTGTTACTGGCATTAACCCAATTACTACACCGATATTTATCATTACTTGAATAGCAATCATTGAAACAATACCTACTGCTAAAAACGTTCCAAATAAATCAGGTGCACTTAGTGCAATTCGAATACCTCTCCATAATAAGAAAGAAAATAATAAAATGACAAAAGAGCCACCGATAAATCCCAACTCTTCTGAAAGGATTGCAAAAATAAAGTCAGTTTGTGGTTCTGGCAAGTACATAAACTTTTGCCTACTTTGTCCTAATCCAAGTCCAAATAAACCACCAGGACCAATTGCATAAAGAGATTGAATGATTTGAAAACCTGTTCCTAAAGGATCAGACCAAGGGTCAAGAAAAGATGTGATCCGTTTAATTCGATATGGGGCGGAAGCAATTAGAGCAACAAAACCTGCTATTCCAACTAATCCTAATCCCATAAAATGAGAAATTCTTGCACCAGCAACGAAAATTATGATGACACATGTTCCAACCATTACAGTACCTGTCCCTAAATCTGGTTGGAGCATAATCAATCCAAATGCTAAGAATACTAGCCCTAGTGAAGGAATTAAACCCTTCTTAAAAGATGTAATGTTTTTTTGATTATCAGCTAAATATTTTGATAGAAAAACCATCATTCCAAGTTTCATAAATTCAGATGGTTGAATAGAAAATGCACCGATACCAATCCAACTTCTAGCACCACCTCGAACTAACCCCACTCCAGGAACTAATACGAGTACCAACAAAATAAAACAAGCGATTAGAATTTTTTTGGCATGAGTTCGAAATAACCAGTAATCAATATTTGAAACAATAAACATACCAACTACTCCAACTCCAGCAAATAATAATTGCCTCTTTGCAAAAAAGAACGAATCATGAAACTTATAAGATGCCCATATTGCACTAGCACTGTAAACCATAATCATACCTACTGTTAATAATGATAGCGTAACGAGAACTAGAATCATGTCAGGACTATTTTTCTTTGTTGGCACGAAATAACACCTCAACTTTTGAATTAAACAAGCGTTACATTAATTTATGCACTGCTTGTATAAATTTATTACCACGTTCTTCAAAAGTCTTAAATTGATCCCAACTTGCACAGGCAGGTGACAATAAAATAATATCTCCGACTTCTGAATGAGTGAATGCTTCTTTTACAGCTTCCTCAACATTATCAACCGATTTTATTGCTTTCAACCCTGCTTTTTTAGCTGAATCAATTAATTTCTGTGATGTTTGACCATAAGTGACCATATTTTTAACGTTCTTGAAATAAGGAATTAAATCATCAAAATCATTACCACGGTCCAATCCACCTGCAATTAAAATGACCGGTTTTTGAAACGACACTATTGCTTTTTGAGTCGCTAATATATTCGTTGCTTTTGAATCATTATAGAATTTTCTTTGCTGAATCTCAGTTACAAATTGAAGGCGATGTTCAACACCTGTGAAAGTTGTTAATACTCTTTCAATCGCTTCATTATCAACACCTAATAGCTTCGCAACTGCAACCGCAGCAAGAATATTTTCTAGATTATGTTTTCCTGGTAAAACAATTTTCTTAATTTCGATGACTTCGGACTCTTGAAAGAAAATAGATCCGTTCTTTACATATGCACCATTACTAACTACTTTCGTAGATGAAAACGGCACAATTGTTGCTTTACATTCTTTCACCATTTCCAAAACGTTTTCATCATCAAAATTAACTACAGCAAAATCTTCTTCTGTCTGATTTTTAAATACGTTAGCTTTCGCTCTAATGTATTCTTCTTTCGTACCATGATAATCTAAGTGCGCTTCAAAAATATTAGTAACTAACGAAATTTTAGGTCGAAACTCTTCAATACCCATTAACTGAAAAGAAGAAAGTTCCGTGACGATTATATTTTCTGATGTTGCTATTTCTGCAACTTCACATGCAACTGTACCAATATTCCCTGCAACTAACGGATTCTTATTGCCTTCTTTTAATATATTTAATGCTAATGTTGTTGTTGTTGTTTTTCCATTTGAACCAGTTATACCGATAAAAGGTGCTTCACTAATTAAATAAGCAAGTTCAATTTCCGTATAAATTGGTATATTTCTTTCTATCGCTTCCACTAGTAATGGATTTGAATAGGGAATCCCTGGATTTTTAACAATACAAAAAGGATTATTATCTAAAAGTGATAAAGGATGTTCACCACATATTACGTTAAACCCTTCACTCTTTAGTTTTTGAGCGATTGCATTTTGTTCAAAAGGTGTACGATCATTCACTGTAACATTTGCACCTAATTTTTTTAATAATTGACTCGCTGCATAACCACTTTTTGCCATTCCTAATACTAATACATTCTTATGATGAAAATTCCCCACGTTTTTCAATTACATCCACACCTCGATATAGATTCCTATTAAAGCAAAGAGAAGTCCTACAAACCAAAATGTCACTACTACACGCCATTCAGACCATCCAGATAATTCATAATGGTGATGTAATGGACTCATTTTAAATACTCTTTTTCCTGTTGCTTTAAACGATGCAACTTGAATCATGACTGAAAGTGTTTCAATTACGAATACACCACCAATGATCACAAGTAAGATTTCTAAGTTAGTAACAATCGCGATGGCAGCTAGCGCACCACCAAGTGCTAAAGATCCTGTGTCACCCATAAAAACTTTTGCTGGATGAGCATTAAATACTAAGAAGCCTAGTACAGCTCCTACTACTGCTATTGAGAAAATAGATACATCCAATTGATGTAGATTATATGCAAGCACTGCATAAGCCCCAAATGCAATAGCTGCAGTCCCAGAAACTAAACCATCTAAACCATCTGTTAAGTTAACAGCATTCGAAGTACCGACAAGCATGAATACGATTAATAAGGCATATAGAAAACCAAGATCTATTACATAGCTAGTACCTGGAATTGCAACTGATGTAGATACTCCGATTGTACGAATGGCGAAAAATACAATAATGGATACGATCACTTGGCAAATAAATTTTTGCTTTGAAGTTAATCCAAGATTTCTTTTTTTAACGACTTTTATATAGTCATCTAAAAATCCAATAATTCCAAAACATATAGTCACAAATAATAAGATATATGTACGTTTTGATAATACTCCAAAATACATAGAAATTAAGAGTGCAGATACACTTAATGCAATTAAAATAATAATTCCACCCATAGTAGGTGTTCCAGATTTCTTTTTATGAGATGACGGACCTTCGTCACGTATACTCTGTCCAAATTTAAGTTTTCTTAAGTACGGTATAAAAATAGGCGATAGAATGACTGCAATGATAAATGCTGTAATCATAGCAACTAAGATTGACGGTTCAAGCATTGTTCGCCCTCCTTTCTGTGATAATTCCATTGATTATGTAATAGTTTAATTCTTTTGAAAAGAATTATTTATGAATTAATATTTTTTGGCAATACAAAGAAGAGGAGATTATCCTCTTCTTTGCAAAATTGCTTCTTTAGCTTCTTCAACATCATCGAAGTGGAAAACATTTGTTCCGACTATTTGATACGTTTCATGTCCTTTACCAGCAATTACAATAATATCATGTTTTTTAGCATTTTGAATCGCAAAATTTATTGCTTTTTTACGATCTTCTATTACCGTTATATTATTATGCTCTAATCCGCGTTTCATGTCTTCTAATATTAAATTTGGGTCCTCAGTTCTAGGATTATCTGAAGTGAATATTGCTTGAGTTGAAAGATCAGCAGCTATTCTCCCCATTAGTGGGCGTTTTGTACGATCACGATCTCCACCACATCCAACAACGGAGTATATATCATTTTTAGCAAATTGCTTAACAGTTTTCAGAACATTTTCTAAGCTATCTGGAGTATGTGCATAATCAACAATTACTGTAAAATCCTGCCCAGCATTTACAGATTGGAATCGACCCGGCACTCCTTCTATTGATGCGATTGCATCTAAAATTGTTTCCATTTTAATATTCAAAGCAATTCCCGCTCCGATTGCTGCTAATACATTATAAACATTAAATGTTCCAATTAATTTCATCTCAACAATATAACTTTCATTAAGGAAATGTAAAGTAAATCTAGTACCAGCATTCGTTAACTCAATATTTTTTGCATACAAATCAAATTGTTCACTTAATCCATATGTTAATATATTTGCTTGAGTAAAAGCCATAAATTCCTTCGAAGCCTCATCATCACCATTTAATACAGCAAACTTAGGTTTTGTTGAAGAAAAACTATTTCCTAATTGAGAAAATAATAGACCCTTCGCTTTTTTGTATTCTTCCATTGAGCCATGGTAGTCTAGGTGATCCTGAGATAAATTTGTAAAAACAGCGATATCGTATTCACAACCATGCACACGGCCAATATGAAGGGCATGAGAAGATACTTCCATTACAGCAGTATTTACATTCGCTTCAACCATTTTTGCAAACATTGATTGTAATGTTAAGCTATCAGGTGTAGTATTTTTTGTTTCAAATACTTCCTCACCAATTTTCATTCCGATTGTTCCAATAACACCTGTTTTTTGATTATTTCGCTTTACGATTTCTTCAATAATGTAAGAAGTCGTAGTTTTTCCATTTGTACCTGTAATTCCTACTAAATTTAATTTATGTGTTGGATTTTGATAAAAAGAATTACCAATAACTGCCATAGAACGATTCGTATCTTTCACGTAAGCAACCGGTACAGATGTTTCGATTGTTTTTTGTGAAACAATGGCAACTGCTCCATTTTCTACAGCTTGTTTTACATAATTGTGACCGTCTACTGTATAACCTTCTATACAAATAAATAAGTAACCTGGTTTCACATTACGGGAGTCCATTTCCACTCCAGTAATTTCTGGATTTTCAGTCGGTATTGAGACCAAAGGTTGTAAACTTGATAATAAAGTATGAAATTTCATAGCTAATCCTTTCGTTGAAACTAGATCAATTTTTTTTCTTTGATTTAGTTTCTTCTTTCGTTCCTAAATAAATTCTGATTTTAGAGCCTTCTTTTAACTTAACACCAGCCTTTGGAGCTTGGTCAACAACAATATTGCCAGTTCCACTATATTCAATAGTAAAAGTATCTAGCAAAGGTTGCAAATCTTTTTTCTCTAAACCGATTAAATTTGGTAATTTATATGTTCTTGTGTCTCCATAAACAAACTCTTTTTCAATTTGATTTTTTCTAGGTGGTACCCCTAAAACCTGCATACTATCACGAATTATATTTCCTACAATAGGAGCTGCTACTACTCCACCAAACTGTACAGTACCTTTTGGATTATCAACTGCAATATAAACAACTATTTGAGGGTCGTCTGCAGGTGCAAATCCAATAAATGAAACGATAAAGTTACTATCGTCATATCGACCATCTTTTACTTTTTGTGCTGTTCCAGTTTTCCCACCGACTCGGTAGCCCTCAACAAATGCCCCTTTACCAGTTCCTTGTGCTACTACACTTTCAAGAGCTAATCGAACTTTTTTGGATGTTTCAGGTGAAATTACACGTCTTTTTGCAATCGGCGTCTTCCTACTAACCACTTCATTCGTAACCGGATCAACAAATTCTTTCGCAATATATGGCTGATAGAGAATACCACCATTAATTGCTGCTGATACTGCAGCCACTTGCTGAATCGGTGTAACAGAAACTCCTTGACCAAAAGCAGTAGTTGCTGCTTCAACTGGCCCAACGCGATCCATACTAAATAAAATACCCGTACCTTCACCTTGTAAGTCAATTCCTGTTTTTTGACCAAAGCCAAAATCACGAATATATTTAAAAAGCTTTTCTTCACCTAAACGATTTCCTAATTCAACAAATCCTGGGTTACAAGAATTTTGAACAACTTCTAAAAATGTTTGTGAACCATGTCCTTGTCTTTTATGACAGCGTAATCGTGCCCCTGCTACTTCAGCAGCACCATCATCATAAAAATGATCTTTATTCAAGTCCACTTTCCCTTCATTTAAAGCCGCTGCAAGGGTAATAATCTTAAAGGTTGATCCTGGTTCATAGTTCGCCCAAACTGGTAAATTACGATTATAAACTTCTGGCGAAACATTTTTAAAGTTAGTTGGATCGAAACCTGGTCTACTACTCATTCCAAGTATTTCACCAGTTTTAGGATTCATCGCAATCCCAATCATTGCATCCGGGTTATACTGTGCTGTGGCATTATTCATCTCTCGCTCTAAAATTGTTTGGATTCGTGAATCGACTGTTAATCTTAAATTCAATCCATTAATCGGAGGAATATAGTCATCTGCGATATTAGGCATTCTTTGACCTTTTGCATCAGAATAAAATTGAACGCTACCTTTTTCACCGCTTAACTGCTTATCATAATAAAGCTCTAATCCATTTAGACCTTGATTATCAATACCTGCAAAACCAAGTACATGAGATAGGTAATTACCAAAAGGATAATAGCGTCTTGAATCTTCAGCTATGTAAACGCCTTCTAAGTTCAAATCCCTAATTTCTTTTGCTTTTTCATTTGTAATTTTAATGCCTTCTGTACGAATATGTTCCATTCGGGATTTTTTTGTCAAAATTTGATATAACTTAACTTCGGAGATTTTTAGGATTGGGGCAAGTTTTTTTGTTGTTGACTCTGGGTCTTTAATTTGTCTTGGAACGACTAATACAGATGGTGCACTTTTATTTGTTGCAAGAGCGACACCATTTCGGTCTAAGATTTCACCTCTTTTTGGTTCAAAGGGGATATCTCGACTCCAAGAATCTTTCGCTCGCTTAGATAAAAAATCACCTAAGGCGAATTGAACATATCCAAGTCTAGTAGCAATAATCGAAAATATTAATAAACCACCAATAAAAACAATAAATAAACGTTTACGTACCGTTACATTAGATACTCGCATTGAAACGAACACTCCTCTACAATATGTTCGTTTCAATATATGCTTGTACCAAATACATTAGACCTTTTACTAATTTAAGAGAGGAAAAGTATACATCATTCCATTTTGCTATTCTTGAATGTTAACTTTAATTTCTTTTTCAGTAGAATCTTTTTCTTGAGGTTTATTTAATTCAACTGCTAAATAATCTTTTTCTCTTAGTTCAGCATTTTTCTTTATACTTTGACTCGTAATAAAACCGCTACCTTTAATCGTTAAATTTAAATTAAACAATGCACTTAAACGATTTACTTCAGTTCTTGACCACCCAATGATCGATGGCATACTATTTGTTCCATCTGTTTTAAGGTAGATTTTTGTTCCTCTAACAACCTCAGTACTTTTCAGAATCGATTGACCTGACACTTTATTTCCAATACCTAATGAAACAGCCTTTAAACCATCTGAAATAGCTAGTGATTTAGCTTCACTAATAGATAGACCGTTAAAATCAGGTACTTCTACACTCTCTTTATCAATAAGTTTACTTACATCCGCATTTTTTACAGGTTCAACTTTTCTATATTCAAGTGCGCCTTTTGTTACACTTCTAAAGATTTCAGAAACAGGATCCGAACCTAATTCTGTATCTTTAAGTTTTGGTCGAAGAACAGCCACATAAACTACTAGTTCTGGATCCTCTGCTGGAGCCATTCCAATAAATGAAAATAGGTTTTCACCGTGACCTTTTATATATTTACCATGTTCATCAACTACTTGAGCTGTACCAGTCTTACCAGCAACAGAGTATCCTTTAATTGCATAATTATGTCCTGTACCACTTGGTGCTGTAACGACAGACTCAAGTAATTTTCTTTCCCTTTTTGCCGTTTCTGATGTAATTGGATTGCCAGCAACTTCAGCTTGATAGTCATCAACGATTTTCTTCGTATCGTGGTCAACTACTTTATCAACAATATAAGGCTTCATCATTTTACCATCATTAGCGATTGCACTTGCAGCTTGAATTATTTGGATTGCAGTTACAGTCGAACCTTGACCAAAGGCAGTTGTTGTTTTCTCAAGAGGATATTTAAACACTAATTGTCCACTTGACTCACCTGGTAGGTTGATATTTGATTTCTTTGTGAAACCAAAATTTTTATAATATTGCAGGAAACGATCTGCACCTAGTTTTTCGTTTAACAAAATCGATATACCCACGTTTGAAGACCTTTGAATACCTTCATCAAACGTAATAGATCCCCAACCATTTCTATTCACATCATGAACTGTTCCTCCACCTGGTACTTTATATCGTCCAGATTGAAAATATTCTTTTCCGTTATAAACGCCCTCATTCATAGCAGCACCTAATGTAAATATTTTCATCGTCGAACCAGCCTCAAACGCATAAGAAATTGGATCATTTGTATAGTTTGTAATATCATTTATATTTGGATTAAAACTTGGTCGGTTCCCCATTGCGATGATTTTCCCAGTTTTTGGGTCAGACACAATCGCCATGATTTTCTCCGGTTCATATTCTTTATCAACTCGAGTCATCGCGTCTTCTAGTAAACTTTGAATCTTCGTATCTATTGTTAAATAAATATCAGAACCATTTTGAGGTGGATCAACTTTTTCGTTCTCATAAGGTAAAATATTTCCTTTTCGATCACGTAGAAAGCTTTTCTTACCATCTCTTTCGGTTAATTCATTATTTAACGATTTCTCAAGTCCCATCTCCCCAATTAATTCTCCATTTTCATTTATGCTTGTATAACCAAGGGTATGCGAAGCAAAAACACCATTAGGATAGTATCGTTTTTGGGATGGAGTAAAAACAATACCAGGTAGCTTTAATTTCTCAATTTTTTCTTTCTTACTTTGAGAAATATTTCTTCCACCTGGTCCGAGTTCAACTTGATATTTAGGTTTACCTAACATTGATAAAAGTTCTGCCTCATCCGTTTCTAAAATTGGTGACAGTTCTCTAGCTGTTTTTACTTTATCAACCACATGTCTTTTAATTTTAGAATTTTTAGAAGCACTTGGATCTAGAACAGCAGAAACAGTATAAGAAGTAACTTCTTCAGCAAGAGGAATTCCATTCGCATCATAGATCGTTCCCCTTTTAGCAGGGATTATTTGTGATGTATTGTAATTTTCATCAGCATAAGCCTTTAAATTTCTTCCTTCTACCCTATCTGATAATTGCAGATAACTAATACGAGCTATGAGAGAAATAAAAAGTATGAAAGTTACTAGAAAAAAACAACGTATTCCTAAATTTGTATACTTATTTTTTTTCTTACTCATAATATGATCTCCTAGTTGCTAGTGTCTGTAAATTTCACATTATTACTATCGATCTTTAGACCAAGCTCTTTTGCTTTTTTCCAAATTCGGTCATATGTGCTTAATTCATCAACTTTCATTTTAAGTTCTGAGTTATGTTGTTTCTGTTTAGCAACATCATTCTTCACATTTTCAATTTTTATATTTGTATCAAAAATTGCAGCTTGTGTACGAATTATTTTAGTCCCAATAAAGAAGCATACAAAAATAAATGACACATAAAGAATTTTTTCAAAAGTAGTAATTTTAGATTGTTTCTTTTCTTTTTTCTTGATAGAAGGTCTTGGTTGCAAATCAGTAATCTGTTTTTGATTTAATTTTCTAGCCAAATTACTCATTGGATTCCCTCCTTATAATTTTTCAGCGACTCTTAATTTCGCAGATCTAGCTCTTTTATTTGCTTCCAGTTCATTTTCAGTAGGTAAAAGAGGTTTTCTTGTTATCAATTTAAACTTCGGTTTAAATTCATCTGGAATGATTGGTAATCCAGGTGGAAGTGGTGGAAGCGAGCTTGCTTCTTTAAAAATCGTTTTACAAATGCGATCTTCTAAAGAATGGAATGTAATCACACTAATTCTACCCGAAGATTTTATAAGTGTAAGTGCATCTTTTAGTGCCTCTTCAAATACACCTAGTTCATCGTTAACAGCTATACGTATTGCTTGGAAAACTCTCTTTGCTGGATGACCACCTGTTCGTCTTGCTGCAGCTGGTATGGCATCTTTAATAATCTCAACTAATTCACCTGTTGTCTCAATCGGTTTCTTTGCTCTTACTTCCTCGATTTTTCGTGCTACTTGTTTGGAGAATTTTTCTTCTCCATAACGGAAAAATATTTTTACAAGTTTTTCATATGGCCAATCATTCACCACTTCAAAAGCTGATAAAGACTGTTCTTGATTCATTCTCATATCAAGTGGTGCATCTTGATGAAAACTGAAACCCCGTTCTGCCACATCTAGTTGAGGTGAAGAAACTCCTAAATCAAATAAGATCCCATCTACTTCCTGGATTCCTAATTTATGAAGTTCTTCTTTAATATTTTTAAAATTACTTTTTACGATCGTTAATTGATTCTCATACTGCATCAATCGTTCTTTCGCATGTCTGATCGCTGTTTCATCTTGATCAAACGCAATTAATTTTCCATTTGGAGATAATTGTGATAGTAAATACTCACTATGACCTCCACCACCAAGTGTACAATCTACATACGTACCATTTTCATTAATATTTAAGGAATCAACAGTTTCTTTTAATAAAACTGTAATATGCTCAAACATGTTGCTCACCTCTTATAATATCGGAAAAAAATTTACCAAATTAGATTGATAAATTCTTCCAAGTCAAAAATATAGTTTAATTTATAAATCAAATCCAATTAAGTTTTCTGCTAAGTCTCCAAACGACTCTTCAGACTCATTCATGTATGTATTCCAAGTTGATTGATCCCAAATCTCAATTCGATTTGTCACACCAACCACAACACATTCTTTCTCCAATTTGGCATATTGACGGAGATTAGGTGTTATATTAATTCTCCCCATCTTATCCATCTCACATTCCATTGCACCTGAAAAGAAAAATCGTGTAAATGCCCTGGCATCTTTTTTCGTTAGTGGTAGTGTTCGCAATTTATCTTCAATTACACGCCATTCGTCCAATGAATAACCAAATAAACATTGATCCAAACCTCTTGTAACGATAAAGTTTTCACCAAGCTTGTCCCGAAATTTGGAAGGAATAATCAGACGTCCCTTTACATCGATATTATGTTGATATTCACCGATAAACATCCTATTCCCCCACTTTCTAACACAAACTTACCACATTCCCCCACTTCTTACCACCTTTTATAAAAAATTCTTTAAAAAAACAAAAAATCCTGCTAATTAACTAGCAGGATTTAGTATTATCTAATTTAAAGTTTTACAATTTGATGAGAGTAATCCCATGATAATTCCAATCCACATAATTCGTGTACAAAATCAAATCCATATTTATTAATATAATACATTATATTAAGGATCCTCTCTTGTGGCTTACCATTAGGAGTAATCGAACAAATAATTCTGTCCCACTTCGCAAGTAGTTCCTCGTGTTGTTTTAAAATTGATTCGTCGATTTTTCTTTCTAAGAGCAATAATTGATCTTCTAATTTCAAAAAGTTCTTTTTAGAGAAATCAATTAAATTAGGTGTTACATTTTTAGTAACTTCTTGAAGTGGTATGTGTAACTCTTCTAATAATTTTTTAGCATTTAAAAAATCTTCTTTGTAATTCATTTTTACTTGGTCGTTTAACCACTTACTTTTCTTTTCTTCAATTGATCCTTCAAGTACTTCATCTGTATTAAGAGAGAAATCTTCTAAGGCTGAAACAATATTTCGCTCAAATAATGTAAACATATGTCTTAAAAAGACAGGCGGCATCTCTAAATTAAACACATTAAAAATATCTTTTAACTCTGCCCAATATGCAACTTCACCAGGTCCACCTACAAAAGCTAAAGTTGGAAATAAGTATTCTTGCATGATAGGACGTGTAACAACATTATTACTCAATAAATATGGTGATTCCTTTGCAATTTTACTTAATTCTGCTTCCGTAAAACTATAGCTTTTATTTTTAGTCTGGAATATCCCATCGGTTTCAGAGACCTCTAATAGTTGCCTGCCTTCGTTACTATGATAAAAGAGATGGATACTCTGTTCTGAAATTTGAAGTGTTTCTCCGTAACCAGCTTTAACTAATCTACTTTTTGAATCCTTTAATACACTTCTCACAATGTCTTGCTTACAAATCATCTCAGTAAATAGTGATGCTTCAATTTTACGAACCTTCAAGTCATCAGCATCTATTAAAACTAATCCTTCTTTTTTGAACAATTTAAAAATAACTTTTGCGAAGAAATCAACATAAGTTGAAGAGTCTTCTACTATTTTATTTAGCTCAAAAACTAAGTCATTCGTAAAACTCGTTTCATCATATGTTTTGATAATTTTTTCAATCCATTTTTTCATTTCTTGTTTATCTAATACCGTTTTAGATGCAGCATGAGAATATGTTGTTTTCTGATAAAATGTTTGTTTTTTAATTTTATGATTTTCGATCGTATGTATGTGATTTATTTCATCAATATCATGATCTTCTCCAGCTATCCAAAACACTGGGACAACAGACACATTAAAATCTTGTTCATATTTTTTAGCTAATTGAATGATCGAAATAATTTTATGTATCGAATATAATGGTCCCGTTAACAAACCTGCTTGTTGTCCACCAATTACTACGAATGTGTCTTCTTTTAGTAGTTTTCTAACATTTTCATTTGATTCATCGCTAGCTTGATGTTTTTTATGAAAATGCTCTAACGCAGCTACTAAGTCACTACGGTTATATTGACGATCCATTACATGTTTAATTCTAATTTCCATTTCTTCTTTATTTAATGGATTTGCACCAAAGAAAGAAGAAATTGACTCATTTCCATTTACAAAATCATTCAGCATTTTATTCTGACTCGCTAAATGGACTTTACTAATTTGCATTACGAACTTCCTCTCTCGTACTTCAATTAAGCATTGTATTCAGATATTTTAAGAGCTAACCCAGCAATTAAGGTTATAAAATGAAGAATAAAAAATGATATAAATGATATTCTCCAAAAACCTTTAAGTAACTTAAAGAATCGGATATCTCGCTTTGCTTTCCATTGAAGAATAATACTAATGAATAAGATGATTAATAATAAGTTTATTAAGATCCAACCGGTTGCCGTTGGAAAAAACATATTTAATATAAAATAGAACGAACTAATATATAGAATTGTAGAGAAATCCAACGTAAAAAGCAAAAGTTTACGCTTGTTATTTTTAAAAAACAATTTTAAAAACATATATATGAAAATTGTCGAAACGATTGGAAATTCAATTAATAATGAAATGAAGAAAATGAAAAATTTTTCCAAAAAGAATTACCCCTTCTTCTTCTCTAGTCCTTTAATCATATTGTACACAAGATCAATCGTTGGTACATTTATTTTTTTTTGAATGGCGATGTTTTGAACATACCCAAGCATACTGTCGATTTCAGTTTGCCTGCCATGGAATAAATCACGATTCATAGATGAGTAATTACTGGATGTCTTTTCGCATATTTCTTCAAATTTATGCCATTCTTTTTCCTTATGTAAATCTAATACATTTGAAACTTCACTAAATAATATTTTGCTAATTTGATAAAAATAGTCATTAGCTATTAATTCACCATTTCTTATATTAAATATAGCGGTTAAAGGGTTAATTGTACAATTAATTAAACATTTCTGACTCAATATATAAAACCAATTATTTTCAAGTAGGATAGGAAAATCGTTTGTATGTAATGTTAGTAATTGGTCCAACGCTTTAGGTTTACCTTTAACTTGGCCTATCTTAATTATTCCTTTGCCAGTATGACTAATTTCATTACCAGACTTTTTAAGTGCCCCATGTTCTACAATTCCAATAAAGCAATTTTCAACTGATAATTTTTTTACAATTTCTATATGCGACATACCATTTTGCAAGAATATAATATGACTACCTTTATAATTATTTATTACAGGTAAAATTGTTTCTAAACTATATTGTTTCACACATACAAATAATAGATCGAATTGATCAATCTTATTAGAAAGGAGACTAGCTTCTATCTTTATTTCAGTATCAAAATCATTTACTGATAAAATAATTCCTGATTGATTAATTAAATTTGCTTGTTCTTTTGTTCTTGTATATAAAGTTACTTTCTGATTGTTTTGATAAAAGTATGATGCGATTAAAAGTCCAATAGCACCACCGCCAATTATACCTATATTCATATTTTGCTCCATTCAATTTATTGATTTAATCATACGTTATAGTTACCAAAAATAATATTTAAATTGAATCATCTTTTTTTAAATTTAATTGTACGCTATAATTATATTTGAAATATTAAAAATTTACATTCTATTTAAGGGGGAGCTTTTTTTGAGCAACAAGATCGAACGCTTACAAATAAATTTTAAAACACTTGAACAATTTCAGCAATTTTCAGGTTATGGTTTACAGGAACTTTCTATGTTGGAAGATCTTGAATCAAACTTAATTGACAATGAGTTCCAATCACCTTTCTATGGTATATATTTAGGCAAAGCCCTTATTGCTCGAATGAGCTTGTATACTCATAAAGAAAACAACGAAGAAGTAATTGAGATTAACAAAATGGAAGTATTGCCATATTATCAAAAAAATGGATATGGTAAAGAACTTGTCAATTTTGCTAAATCATTCAACAAACCAATTAGAACAATCCCAAGAGCAAATTCAAACGAATTTTGGAAAAAATTAGATTTTACCGATTCTAGTTCAGAATTTGTTGTTTGGAGACCTTAATATCAAACAAAAACACAACACCCCCAATTTGGAGGTGTTGTGTTTTTTACTCTTTTTTCACCTTAACTTTTTTTTCGTTTTTTGAGTTCGAAACATTTACAAATTTTCTTTTTTGGTCAATAAACTCAAAAAGGTTTTCGTATTCATTCTCTAACTCAATCACTTTCTCAAGTAATTGTTGCTTTTCTGCTTTTAATTGATCGATTTCTTGTCTATTTTTTATTAATTTGTTTTCAAGTGATTGAATTTCTTTTAGCGAATAATGTGAATCAACTTTTTGTCTCACATTTTCTAGAAACTCATATACATGCTCAAAAGTTAATTCTGTGCTATTTTTAGAACTTAAACTAACCTCTTCTCTTGATTGTTCGGCAACAGTCTCTGGTAATGTTTCAATTTCATCTGACTCATTTTTTGATATAGTTTGCTTTTTACTACTATTTTTGGCATTTTCTATTTCTTCTTTATAAAACTTTCGAACATACGAATTCCATCGATAACCACACGCTGCAGCTGTTCTTGATAAAGCTTGAGCAACTATTTTAAATGCCATTAATTGAGTTGACCCATCATTTATCGATTTTAAAACTACTTCGGCTAAGTAGTTATCCTCCTCTTTGGTCCATGCATCCTGGCGATTTGCAACCATTTGCAATCCCCTCCAATTTCTTATGCATTAAGCAGATTTTACTAATTCATATGCACAAAAAAATGAAGGTAGAAGATTACTTTTCCAATTTTTTTATAAATTGTTCAATATTTTTTAAATGTTCATTAGAAAACCATAACGGAATGGCCGAAATAACCTCTTCTTCCATTCTATTTTTTAAATTCCCTTGGAGCCATTTACGAATTAATATTTTCTTGTTTTGGAGGTGAATCTGGGTTGGAATACTTTTAGCCAGACTTATAAAACTTTCATTATGCAATGAATTTAAGTCTTTAGATAGTTCTTGAACAAAGCCAATCTTCTTAGCTTGAAATGCGGTATATATATTTGAGGATGATAATAAAGTTAACCAATCTTGATCATTCATTTTCTCTTGCAATAAAGTTCCTCCACCCCAAGATGTTGGAATCCCCATTTGTCCTTGTATAAATCCAATTTTCGCATGATGACTTGCATATCTAAAATCAAACGCACTCGCAAGCTCACACCCACCACCAAGTGCATATCCATTTATATAACAAATTGTAAGTTGAGGTAACATTGCAATTTGGTAAATTAAATCACACATTTTCAAATTAAAAGTTTCTAATCCATTAATATCATCTTTAAATTTATAAATTGTTTTCAAATCCCCGCCAGTACAGAAATAATTCATCCCTTCACCCGTTAAAATCACAAGCTTACTTTTTGATTTAAGGTGAATATCTTGAATAATCTCAGATAATCGAAGCGCCATATTTTCATCAATGCAATTTCCGTTTTTAGGTCTATTTAAAAAAATATAATCTATTTCATCTCGTTGATATGTAATTACTTCAGACATTGCCATCCCTCTCTCTATATTTCAATTATCTAATTCTTATTTTTAGGGTGTTTGCAAAAAATATTTTTGCTTTAAGTATGATCTTAGTTGATTTCCGTTCCAGGTTGCCCGATTCCGTGGGGCGAGCGCTGAGCCTCCTCGGCGCATTCGCGCCTATGGGGTCTCAGCGCTCGCAACTCCCACAGGAGTCTGGCATGTTCCATTCAACTGAATGTCAAACTTCGTTAAATATTTGCCTAAAAAATATCATTTAGTAATAACCAGTATTTTAATTATACTATAGGTTTTTATAATAATAAGTAGTTTCCGTGTAAAATGTTTGAAAAATTAGATAATTTAAAATAAAAAAAGAAAAGGAAAAAGCACATAGTCTCCTATGTGCTTTAAATAATTAGCTTATTTGCTAAGTACTTGTTTTCCTTTGTAGTGTCCGCATGATTTACATACGCGGTGTGCTAATGTTAATTCACTACAGTTTGGGCATTCAACCATTCCAGGTACCGCTAATTTAAAATGCGTACGACGCTTTCTTTTTACAGTTTTGGACGTTCTTCTTGCAGGTACTGCCATTGATCCCACCTCCTTAAAGTGAGTTTTAGTTATGAAGCCGGTAATCCGGAACTTCTCAATTATCTTTTTTGTCAAAAAATTTTGCTAATCCAGCAAGTCGAGGGTCAATTTTTTGCTCTACTTCGACGTGTTCCTTAACTTCCCAATCTTTTCCAGATGTCGGTGCTGTTTCTTGACCTTCAGTATCCTCAGCAAAAACTTGCAAAGGAATTTCAGCTAAAATACATTCCTCAATCACAGGTGTTAAGTCTAACACATCACCCTCTAGGATGTGAAAATTCTCATCTTCACTTTTCCATTCAGATGTTGTAAAAAACGTTTCTGTTGTGGTAATCGACAAAGGATATTTTACATCAACTAATGTTCTTACACAAGGTAAAATTAAATATCCAGTTATTGTTAAATGAAACGTATATCGGTTCGTTCCAAAATCAACTCGTCCAGTAACTCGAATTGGAGAAACCTCACGTATCTCGGAATTTCGTTCCTTTATTTGACTTACATCAATTGTCTCATCTAAATTTAAACCTTTATGTCTTAATTTCTGCAACTGGTGCACTGACCATTTCATAAATAACCACCTCAAGGCAACAATGAAAATTATATATTCCTTATAACCATTTGTCAATATTTTTTCTTTACAGTATAAAAAGCGAAATGCATTGGATAAAGCAGTGACAAGCATAAGATATTTTTTGGAGAAGAGAACTCTTATTTAACAGCTTATTTCTTGTACTCCACTATATGTTATTCTCTCTTTCGCGAGAGTCTCGTACCTTCCGCTCCAATCAAACTTCTTTTATTAAACGTTTGATTAAAAAAACTATTAAAAACGTTTTTCATTTAGAAAAGAGCCATAAAAAAATCTTCAATTTTATGAACAAATAACGATTGATTTCAAATACTTCGTATAAAATTTAAGACTTAAAAAGTTAAGTTTTTTAGCTAATTTACAGCTCACGTTTTTTATGTAACTCATTTAATATATTATTTTCTGCAAAAAATTACAATACAATTCACCATATGTTGCGATTTATTTCTAGAAACTGTTATTCTTAAAGTATAAAAACCAGTTTTTAGCAAATGTTGGAGGTGTTTTCCATGAGATCAGTTGGTGTTGTCGTTGAATATAACCCACTTCACAATGGACATGTTTTTCATTTAACTCAATCGAAAGAAAAAACAAAAGCAGATGTTGTTATTGCAGTAATGAGTGGTCAATTTCTACAAAGAGGCGAACCCGCAGTTGTTCCGAAACATATTAGAGCAAAATTAGCATTACAAGCAGGCGCTGATCTCGTGATCGAGCTCCCATATAGTTACTCCACCCAGCACGCAACACTTTTTGCAAAGGGTGCTATTTCGATTTTAGACTCTTTAAACTGTGATGCAGTTTGTTTTGGGAGTGAAGAAGGAAAGATTGAAACCTTTTTCGAACTAATAAAAAACAAGAAACAGCATACCTCCTCTATTAATGCGAGTATTCGCTCATTTCTTTCAGAAGGAATGAGTTATCCTTCAGCATATAGTATAGCTTTACAACGAAATATCGAAACTTCTAATTTAGATGTTTCATTACCAAATAACATATTGGGCATCCATTATTTAGAGGCAATCGAACATTTTAATAGTAAAATGGAAGGAACTACTATTAAACGAATTGCAGCAAACTATCATGATGAAGAAGCAACTCATCAAAGTATTGCAAGTGCGACTGCCATTCGAAAATTACTTAAGGAAGAAAACAATTCAATATCAGATTTCGTTCCTTCCTTCACAAAAACAACTATTGAAGAATATATCAATGAATTTGAAATATTGCACTCCTGGAACGAGTATTTACCCTTTTTGAAATACAAATTAACTACAAGTAACTTTCATGAGCTTGAGAAGATATATGAAGCAGTAGAAGGTTTAGAAAGAAGAATATTTTATTCCATTTTAAAATGTTCGAACTTTGAAGATTTAATGACATTAATTAAAACAAAAAGATATACATGGACACGTATTCAAAGATTATTGACACATATATTAACGAATACAACAAAAAATGAAATGTTATCAATTTTGGAAAAAGATCGCGTTCCATATATACGTTTACTCGGCATGTCCAAAAAAGGTAAAGCTTATTTAAATATCAATAAAAAGTCGATTGATATACCAATCTACACAACGATTAATCAAGACAATATAAATCACTTAAGAACTGATTTAAAAGCAACTCATGCTTATGCATCTGTTTTACCACTTAAATCACAGCAACAGCTAATTAATTCAGAGTATGCTCTTTACCCAATCATTTTTAATGAGGATGAGAATGAATTTATTCGAGGTTAAATAAAAAACTGTTTATGATTAATCACTTTAACATGATTACATAGACAGTTTTTTTATTATTTTAATTTTTCCAAGTAAGCTATAGCTTGATGATAGCTGTTAATTGGAATAACTTTTATTTTTAGATGATGTGCTCTCGCACTTTTTACAGCCTCGTTATAGTTGGAATCTTTCTTACCGTTTTCATAAGGTGCAAAGAAAATTTCTGCGCCAGATTTAGAAGCAGCAACTATTTTTTGTGAAATCCCGCCGATTGGACCTACCATTCCTTTATTATCGATTGTTCCAGTACCAGCAATCTCATGCCCTTTTGCTAAGCTTTCTTTTTCTAGTTGATCATAAATCTCTAAAGCAAACATTAGGCCTGCAGATGGCCCTCCTATTTCCTCTGAATTGATCTTAACTTTAGGATTCGTACTTAATTTAATATTTTCAACAATTGAAACGCCTAAACCTGCACGATTTGGTTCATTTTGAAACGGTTTTGTTTTAATAGAAACATTTTTTGTTTTTCCATTTCGATTGATTTGAAGATTAAATCGTGTTCCTGCTTTTGCGGAAGAAAGAATAGTTGTAAACTCTTTTGCAGAATCTACTTCCCTTTTGTTAATTTTCGTAATAACATCTCCCAATTTTAGTGCATCAAAGGCTGGCATACCTTTAATTATCGATACAATAATAATTCCATTTTTAGTCACCTGATAATGTTTTCCTGCTTGTTTGTAGGCATTTATTATAGCAGCTTGTTTTGACTCTTCCATATAGCGCAGTTGACGAAACTGGTAATCTTCATTACTTTCGCCTTTAACCATTATTTCATCCGTTTTATATAGATGATGATCTGAGTTAACCAACGTACCAATGTAAGAATAAATATTCGCTTTACTCATCGAAACAGTAGTCATCATAAATTCGCCTTTATCTTTATTTGCACCTTCCACCTTTACATATGGTCTCAATGGCTCTGCTAACCCAGGCTTTGTTACATAATAAGGTAGTGGAATAAAAACTAATAGAACCAATATTATCCCGAATACTAAAAGAACATTAAGTATTCTTATCCTTTTTTCCACTATTCTTCTCCTTCCATTCTTCTATCTGATCAAGAATCTCTGGAATAATTTCTTCCGTTGCTTCTTCACCAATTTGAATAATTTTCTCTAAGTCAGTAAAATTTCTCGAATTAAACTGTTCTAGCTTCGGTCTAATCATAATATTTGAAGCAATTTCTCTATTTCTAACAAGTTCATGCTGCATAATTTCAATACTTTGCATAATGACATCGTAAATCGTTGAAACTTCCCCACTCACTTTAATTGGTGAAACGTCTACTCCAATAATAAAGTCCGCTCCCATTTCTTTTACTACTGAAACAGGAATTCGATCGATTACCCCGCCATCTACAAGTAATCTACCTTCCCACGGCTCAGGGACAAATATTCCTGGAATTGAAATACTTCCTCTAACTGCAGTTGGAATATCACCTTCTAGAAATACGATTTTTTCTCCAGTTAACAAATCAGTTGCTATGATTGCAATTGGAATATCTAGTTCTTCAATTTTTTTACCAAATGATAGCACTTTTATTAATTCTTTTACTCGTTTCCCAGAAATCAATCCCATTTTAGGGACTACGTAATCAAGATAAAACTTTGATTTAAACACTTTAGCTATGTTATACAATCTATCAATATTCGAACCTGCCCCATACAAAACAGCGATTAGTGATCCAATACTACTTCCTGCAATAAAGTGTATAGGTATATTATGCTTTTTTAACACAGAAATTACACCGATATGAGAAAAACCTCTTGCCCCACCTGAACCTAAAGCTAAACCAATTTTCGGTTCCAAGTATTTCCCCTCCATTTAAACTCATTGGTCTAAAACTGAAATCAACTAACGTATATTAAATGGTACAAGTATTTTAATTAACCCTTATATGACTATCATATTTACGAATCACACTTCTTACGACAATTGTCATATTCAAAGATTAATTCCAATTATTTGTTGGAGGTTTATAGATGTGAAAATAAAGTATCTTACAACATTAGTCATTTTTGTCTTACTCGTTTTATTAACAGCGATGATTATATTACATCCTGATGTTGCGTTTAGAGGTTCTACAAGAGGGTTAGAAATGTGGTGGGGAATCGTTTTTCCATCCTTATTACCATTCTTTATATTAAGCGAACTTTTGATATGCTTTGGGGTTGTACAATTTATTGGTATTTTTTTAGAACCAGTTATGAGACCATTATTTAAAGTACCTGGTGTAGGAGCTTTTGTGTGGGCGATGGGGATGGCTTCTGGGTTTCCTTCTGGGGCCAAACTTTCTGCAAAACTTTATAAAGATGGCGAGTTAACTAAATTAGAAGCTGAACGATTAAATTCATTTACAAATTCTTCAAATCCATTATTTATTTTTGTCGCAATTTCCGTCGGTTTTTTCCACAATGTTAATATTGGATTAGTGTTAGCTCTTAGTCATTATTTGTCTAACGCGCTTGTTGGGCTCATTATGAGGTTTTACGGCAAAAACAGACCAAACTACTCTAGGAGAGAAAGAATCCATTCTAATCGCTTTAAATACGCTTTTCAAGTATTGCATGAGAAGCGTCTACATGAAAAGCGACCAATTGGAAAAATATTAGGTGATGCAATTGCTTCATCAGTTCAAACTTTGTTAATGATCGGCGGATTCATAATTGTCTTTTCTGTTCTAAATATGCTTTTAATTGAAATAGGTTTTATTGCTCAAGTTGGAAAAATCATTTCATTATTGTTTTCACAACTTAATATTAATCATGAATTATCAAATCCATTCGTTTCAGGGTTATTCGAAATTACATTAGGCTCTAAATTAGTAAGTGAAATTTCAAATAGTACGTTAATGCAACAAGTAGCTTTAACTAGTTTTATATTAGGATTTGGAGGTTTTTCAATTCATGCTCAAGTGGCGAGTATTATATCTGAAGTGAAAATGAGTATGAAGCCATATATTATTGGACGTTTTTTACAATCAATGATTGCACCTATACTAGCAGTTATATTGTGGAAACCATTTTATCTTGATCGAATTACAAGCACTTCAAATAATGAAGCAATTACAGTAATTAAGCATTTCGCCGAAAAACATTTTACTTCTGATGTTATTATCTCAAATGGTCCTCTTTTCACACTCATTTCGATTTATATTTATGTAATCATCTTGCTTTATCGAATGTATATCCAAAAAAAGAAACCTCAGTTTAAATCCTAAACTTGAGGTTTCCTAAATTTATATTCTAATGCAGTATTTACACATTCAGGCACTAAATCTTTCACATTCCCACCGTATTTAGCAACTTCTTTTACAATTGAAGAACTTAGGAAAGAATATTGATTATTTGTCATTACAAAAAATGTATCAATTTCATCTACTAATTTTTTATTCATCGCAGTAATCTGCATTTCATATTCAAAGTCTGAAACTGCTCTCAATCCTCTTAAAATGGCTGAAGCATTAATTTCTTTTGCATAATCCATTAACAACCCACTAAATGAATCTACTCGAACATTTGTTATTGATTTTGTAGCTTCAGATATTAACGTCGTTCTTTCTTCTAACGAAAACAATGAATTTTTTGCAGAATTATTTAAAACGACTACAATTACCTCATCGAAAACTCTTGCTCCACGTTTAATAATATCTAAATGTCCTAAAGTAATTGGGTCAAAGCTCCCAGGACACACTGCAACACGTCTCATTTCGTACCCCCTAAAAATTACTCCATACGTTTATGATACACGGAAACGGCACAAATTCCATATTTTTCTGCTTTTTTTCGTTCAAAATTCCCAATAACTTCTGGTAATTCGATATCTGTCGCATGCTCGACAAGGATTGTACCATTACTATCTAGTAGATTTTTTTCATCGAAAATCTCCATTAAAGTCACTATTTGCTGCTTTTTATACGGAGGATCTAATATGATTAAGTCAAATTGAATTTCTCTTTTTATGATTGCTTTAACGGCTCTCTCTGCATCGTTACGATAAACCTCTGCATTTGAAGTTAGATTACACGTTTCTAAATTATCTTTAATCGTCTTAATTGCCTTCATTTCACGATCAACAATAATCGCTTTTTCCATCCCTCTACTTAATGCTTCAATTGAAAGTCCACCGCTACCACCAAATAAATCAAGTACCGTTCCACCTTCAAAATATGGACCAATTATATTAAACATTGCTTCTTTCACTTTATCAGTTGTTGGTCTTGTACTCATCCCTGGTACAGCTTTTAAACTTAAGCCTTTACATTTTCCTGATACGACTCTCATCATTAACACCTTCTATTAAAATCAATTCTGAACATATCCTATCACAAAAAACGACAAACCAAAACATTTCTTTCCATATTCCTCTTCTCATGTATAAAATCATTCTCATTGGTTATAACTATTTTTAACAACATCTCAGTTGATGTTGTTGCCAACCGCGGAGAAGACTTACGTTTCCCCATAAGTTCTTCCTCCGGTTTCTCCTCTCCCTTTGCCTTCTTTTAAGTGAATTCACTTTAATAAGAGGGGCCCTGCAAATGCGGGGTTTTTTTTTATTTCTTTATCCTGTAAAATAAATGAAGCATAATCGTGGATACATATAAATTATGAATATAAAAACTTGAATGTTTTAAGGGGGATACATCATGATACAACGCTTGATTGAAATTGGGGAAGGTTACTCTGACCTTTATGAACTAATTGAGACGACAAAAGCTCAAAAAGATAGAGTTAAATTTTTACTTAAATTAACTTGTGAACTTAATGGTTCAAAATTCTGTTCTTTTGGGGTAATTTTAAATCCAACTTCTTTAGGTGAATTCCAACCAATATATTATTGTAGAGAGGGAATAACTTTAAAAGAAAATTCAGTAACTAAAAGAGAAGAACTTTTTGAAGAACTTGCTACAAATGTAAATAAAGAAATGGTTACATTACAAATTAGGCACTCTAGTTCCTTTCATGAAAAAGAACTTTTCCACCAATATATTATAGGTATTTTAAGACTTAACCACTTAATTCCACCTATGAAATAAATAGACGAAAATTGCAAATTAAAAAAGAAGTAACTTTTCTAAAAGTTATCGTTCATAAAAGGTTTTATAAAAAACTTTAAATAAAGTAGATAATAAGAACTGTAGGTGGAAGAGACATTTGCAGGCGAGCCGAGGACTCTCATCTCCTGCCCCAGGGTAATCTAACTCCCAGGATTGGACAGCTACAATTCTCCATGTTTGACTTGCAACAAAGTTTACGAAATCCTATAAAAAGAAAATAAAAATGACACATTTAAACGAAAAACGATTGAACGGTTTTTTAATTTAGAAAAGTATCTACTTTCCTAAATTAAGATGTACCATTCAATCGTTTTTAATCTACTTGATAATCATATTCCTTCGCAAGATCAGGCTTTGCATTTTCAAATTCTGTTTTAATAAAAGGTTTATAAGATAAATCAATTCTTTTAACAAAATGAAATTTTTTCAATCTTTCTATTGTTCGATCAATATCGTCCATGTTACAGTACAGGACAACATATTTCAAACGTTTAGAAACAAAATGGATATTTCCAAATTTTCGTAACATTTTTGCTTGCTTTAATGACTGTAAATAAATAATAATACCTTGTCTTTGCACGAACATAGCCTTCTCCTTTAAAAATCCGATAAAAATAGCATATCATATCCCAATTTTCTTTTGCAATGAAACTTTACTAATTAGTTCATTGAAAGAGGTGTTAAATATGTTAGATGAAATATGGGAAAATTTTTTAATTTGTTTAACTACAAATGAAAAACTAATCCTATGTACAAATAAATTAATTTGTGGTGTGAACTTTTTATACGTTCTTCCAAAACAACAAATGAATGAGGAAACTGTCAAAAACATAATTACTACTTGTTCTAAACAATTTACTCAAACATTTACTCTTAACTATCGTATAGAATTCGTCCGTATTGATCAGGAGCAATTAATTTTTAGACATCGATTTTATGTTCCAAATAAAAAAATGTTTTGTTGTGGGAATGAATGTGTAGATTGTACACGATTTCGAAAATAATGTATCGATTTAAAAGAAGGCTCACTATTAATAATTAATAAATGAGCCATACTTAATCTAACTTATATTACTTTGTTTTACATCCACACTTACCGCCGGTTCCACAACCACCAGTACTACATCCTCCGCCTGAATTAACAAAAAATGGATTACCGGCAGGAACTTTCACTGAAGGTGAAACAGCTTGAGCAATTAAGTAACTAGTTTCATCCAATAGCAACTGAATTGCATCTTCCGCTTGTTTAAACGCTGCAATTGTATTATTTAATTGCAATTCTCTCTTCACTTCACTCATATTTTTACGAATTTCTTTATAATCCGGATGATACTTTCCAAAGCGTTGTACATCTTCGTATAAATCTTTCGTTTTCGCAAAGCGGTTTATGATATCTTGTGCGGTCTTGTCATTATTTAAAGCGATATATGAAGCTCTATACTGATCTGCAACATCAGATTGTACGATCATAGAAGCTATTTCTTCTGATACTGACATAAGTTGCAAGGTTTCAATTGTTGCATACATTTCCTCACACCTCCAAGAATAAACTATACCATAAATAATTCGTAAAATAAAAGAACTAGTCCTAGTTATTTTATATGGTCCGAAATATTAAATGCATTTATTTTCCATTTCCCATCAATCAATTCTATATAATTAGCACATGCGTTATTTAAGCTTGTACGAAAATTTACTTTATTAGGAGCAATTCGGTGAAGGATCGCTTTAATTGTGTGTGAATGTGCCACTATTATAATTCTTTTCCCATCATGATTTAGAGCTATTTCTTCTAAAGCATGGAATGCTCGCTCCATCAATTGATTGCTCGTTTCCATTCCTATTATATCATCATTATAAATACGTTCACGAACATCAGATATTGGCTTTCCACTTGCCTCTCCAAATTCCCTTTCAATGAAACCTTCATCTTCTATTATCGTATCTATTTTAGAAAATTCGGCAATTGCCTTTGCCGTTTCCTTTGCTCTTACTAAAGGACTCGATATGATTGCATCCCATTTTTCAGCACTTAAAAAATGCGCACTATCTTTAGCTTGCCTTTTACCTAAATCATTTAAAGGAATATCTTCTCGACCTTGAATTATATTATTAAAGTTCCAATCAGTTTGTCCATGTCTGACTAAACAAATTTCTGTCATAACTTTTTGCTCCTTTCGAAACTTTGCTATTACTATTGTAGCAAAAAGATATGACAGATTGAACTCTATTACTCAGTTTCATTTTTATTTGACTCATCTTTTGTTTCAGTATTCGTCTCATCACTACTTTGACCTTGTTGTTCCTTTAAAACTTGAAACATATCGATCATAAATGACGCCATTTGAACTTGATTTTGCAATTTATCTACCCGTTGAGGAATGGTTTTGCCAAAAAATTCAAGAGAAGCCAGTCTGAATTCATCTAATTTTTCTGGGTATCGAGTAAGTTTACGATACCACTTCGGCTGTTGTCTTATAAATTTTAAATAATCTTCTTCGCTCTGAATAAAGTCTAATACGTCTTTTCTCATAAACTTAATCCTGTCTAAAGTTAAATGGTTGTGACGTCTCTTTTTGTTCGCGTTGACTAGATGTAGCTGGAGATTTAAATTGTGAAATTAATTGTTGAATATTATTTAATGTAGAATTCACATTTGATAAATGATCTTGAATTTGATCAGGATCTAGATTCTTTACAAATGACATCATTTTACCAACATAGCCTTCTTCATTTTGTTTATTCTCGGCTTTTTTAGAACTAGTGGTACCACTTCCCGTTCTAAACTCATCCCACACATCACTTTCTTCACCGTATAAATACCATTCTTCGAAATATTGTTGCCATGTTTTCTTCCCATTCTTTACTGCTTCTCGTAATTTTGGGTGATCTTTGACAAATTGCCTAAATTGTTCGATTGATGGACGGTTATTTTCATTTCTCATACATCTCACTCCAATTAAAAGCATTTACTACAAAAATATGTATTGAGAATATTTTGGTGCATGTATGGAAATAAAAAAAACAAGCACATAACTTTTGTTATGGCTTGATTTTAATTTATTTTATAAAATTTTGTGTGTAATACTTGTTAAAGGCACCTACACCAAGTGAAGTATAATCCTTTTTGTACATATTTACCCGATGGCCTTTACTATTAATCCATCCATAGACAGATGCAATACCATCTACATAGTTTGCTGAAATATTTTCACCTGCTAAACGATAAGATACTTCAGCGTCATTTAACCGATCAGCTAAACTTCCATATTTTTTTGAATTATGGTCAAAATACTTATTTTCAACCATATCTTTACTATGTCCTAAGGCGACTTTTGCTGCTTCACTATTCCATTTTAAAGTAGATAAATTCATTCTACTTCGATAAACATTTGTTAAATTAAAAATTTCTCTTTCTTCTTCTTTATCAACTGTTAGTTGCTTAGATTCATCTAAATTCTTCGCGCTTAGTAATTTGCCACTATAGACTAATTCATATGGTCTTTGCTTTATTAGAGTTTCTGGAGAGATAAAACGAACTCCTAATAAACTACCTGTAAAACGGTCAAAATAAAGTTGAGCAAAACTATTATTAATCGTTACAAGTGGTCGTTCATGTAAATCTGTTGTCGATAATTTAAACGTATATTGATTATTTAAGATAGAAAATGCAACTTGTTCATGTAAACTAACATTATCCATTGATTCTTCATAGTGACTTCCAATCATAAATGGAGAAACGTCAATTTTATTCCCAGCAACAAATAGCGTTTCCACTTTACCATTTAGGACACCAAATTGGATATATTTTGAAGGATCTTTATCGTAAACTAACCAGTCATAATCATATTGAGAAGGAACTTTTCTTGTCGGCTTTCCAAAAACTTGCAAAATTTGCTTCTCACTTTTCCCGATATATTGTGACACTGAGTTTTTCGCACTATATGTATCTGCATGTTCAATCATCGGCAAATTCACTTGATTTACTCTTTGAAGATGTTTCACAGCCGACATATTTGCAATCCAATCTTTAAAGAGTGGACTGAACATAAACACAGTAATAAAGCTTATTGTAAAAAAGAAAAGTTTTAAAAGCTTTTCCAATATTTCTCTTCCCTTCCAGGTGAATAAATTCGTTATATATTCATTGTAGCCAAATTATTCAAAAAAATATATAAATTAGTTAAAATACATTTATCAGCTTTTCATTGCTAATTATTGTCATTGATAATATTATATTAGTAGGGATTTTTTCTAAGTAATTTAGGGGGTAATAACATGAAATTTGAAAATACAAATTTAGAGAACCATGTAGTTAATGTAAATTTATTAAATGAAATCATGGAAGAATTAGGTTTTGTTCTTGCTGGTCAATGGGATTACGAAAGAGTAACTTACGATTATAAATTCGAACTTCGTAACGAAATCTACTATTTACGTGTTCAAGGCTATGCTGTTGAAGGTCACGTTGAATCATCACAAGGTAAAATCCAATTACTTACACCAGTTTTAGGTAAGTACTACTATCCACACGGAGTAGAATATGGCGAAGGTGAAAGCTTCCCTCAAACAATCGTTGATAAAAGTGCTGAACTATTAAAGAAAGCTGAAGAACAAATTGCACTTGTAAGTAAGTTCATTATTCTATAATTTATTAAAAAGAGTGAGTAATAGAAGTACAATCTTCTATTACTCACTCTTTTTTTCATATCATTTTATTTACTTTGCAAATTAGAAACCTAACACTGCTTTAATAACAGATGTCGTTTCTCCACCTTCATAAATTACATATAAGAGACAATAAACAAATACACCTGTAATCGCTGTAAAAAACCAAATGATACTTGTAATCGGACCAATCTTTCTATGTAATTTTAGTTTGTTTTTATAACCTGAAAATATCGAAACTAAGCCAAATACACCACCAGTTGTCGCTAAGAAAATATGGAAGAATAAAAATAAATGATAGTACAACTTAATACTTTCTGGTCCACCAAATGATGTATTTCCGATAAATATTGTTCTTGTTGCATAAACAATGAAAAATGCTAGTGCAAAAACTCCACCAAAAAACATAACCTTTTTGTGAGCCTCTACTTTTCTTTTTGCAATTAGTACCCAACCTATTGCAACTAAAATAGCACTAATTACAATGAAGCTTGTACTGATTGTTGGTAATATTGGTAAATTCAAAATTTCCACCCCTACGATTTTTTAAGTAACAATGGATTATTACTGATTGGATCAATTTTATTTCCATTTTGTTCTCTTTTGGCCCATTTGAAAAAGTTATAACCTATAACCCAACCATAAACTATTTCCTGGACAATTTTCATTATTACTCCGCCTACTTGTTGATCTTCCCTTGCAGTCATAATATTTAGTACTTCTGGGCCTGAAATATTTAATGATTTTAACAAATCAGGTGACACACATAATTCCATTGCTTTACCCCATAAAACAGGATCTGTATAAGTAGCATAAAAAGAATGACCTGCAAAAATAATAAGTGCACAAGCAGGAGTTAATAGAATACCATTTCCAAACATATAACCTATTTTTTGAATATCCGATAAAGTTTGTCTTTCTGACAAATGATTAATTACTGGGAACCACATAAAAATCGCCATGATAAATAGTACATTTGTAAATAAGAAATGATACGTACCATTCGTTTTTACTGTATCAAATACTAGCGGATAATGGTAAATGGAAAATACACCATTAAAAATAATTAATGCAATAAGAGGCTTAGTGAAAAAAGTAAAAAACAAATTAATGAATTTCGGTTTAAGTATACTTCTCCAAAGCCAATTTGGAATCCCATTGATTATAAAGATAGGTGCTACTAAATATAATAACGCCATTTCAGTCATATGAGCACTAAATATGATATGTCCTATTAAATCAATTGGACTTCCTTGTGCAATATATATTATTGCGATACCTAAAATAAAATAAACTTTCTGTTTAGTTACTGTAACATTTTGGTTTGATTTAAATTTATTAATTACATAAAAATAAAAAAGGTTTACTAAAACTAAAAATACGAATAAGTATGGACTCCAAAGTGCTTTAAACCCAAACATCCCAAAACTAACCATTAATGCACACCCTTTATCTCTCTTGTAGTCACTCATATTTTCAACTAATGCTTTTAAAACTAAAAGTGTAACATTCAAATAAGCATTAATTCAATCATATAATAAATAAAGAAATAATCCAAACTATTATACTACTAAATTATATAACAGTAATGACCGATAGTACAAATTAAAAAGAAATAAGGAAAAGTCTCATCTGTCTTACAATCAATACTCATATAAAAAAGGAAGTGAATAAATTCACTTCCTTTTTATATTATAACCAGATAAGTGTTAAGAATGTTAAAAGTGTAATTGCAGCAACAGTAACTCCTGAGTATAAAAAGAATGCCTGTGTGCTATGTCCTTTATTTTTCATATGCATGAAATAGTAAAGTTGGAAAATCAATTGAACTACAGCTAGTAACAAAATAAACGGTACCGTAAAATACGGACTAAATTTATCTCGGTAAATCACAGCTGCAAATGATGCAAGTGTTAAAATAATCATTAATAAAAATGAAATTAATTGTTGCTTCATCTCTTCCTTGTGTTTACGTCTATGGTACTTTAATTCAACTTGATTGTGATGAGAGTGTGTATTTGTACCCATAATTATTACCCCACCATTCCCATTAAATATACTACTGTAAAGATGAAAATCCATACTACGTCAATGAAGTGCCAGTATAAACTAGCTACATAAAATTTAGGCGCATTGTATAAATTTAAACCTCTTTTTGCATTTCTAAGCATTAAAGTCGTGATCCACAGTAAACCTACAAAAACGTGGGCACCGTGAGTTCCAACTAATGTATAGAATGACGAACCAAATGCACTACTTTTAATTGTAAACTTATATTCGTGCATATAATGTTTAAATTCGTTAATCTCTAGTATTAGGAAACCTAAACCTAATAAAACAGTTACAAATAACCAAATCATCATTTTTTTATGTTCGAAATTTTTCATGTGGTACATTGCATATACACTAGTAAGTGATGATGTTAAAAGCAACATTGTAGCAATGAATACTAATTTAGGTTCGAACATTTCGGCAGCACTTGCTCCACCTGCTGTAGAGTTTCTTAAAGCTAAGAACGTACCAAATAATGAAGCGAATAATACTGTTTCTCCACCAAGAAATAGCCAAAATGCTAAAAACTTATTTTTGCCTTCTTCAGTAGCTTTTTCAGGGTTATGAGGAAACGTTTCGGCTGTAAACTTTTGATTCATTTCCATTATGCTTTAACCCCCTCGTCTACTAAATCTTCCTTGTGAATATGGAAACCATGATCATCAATCCATGAACGTAAGAACATAGAACCAAAAGTAATCACTAATCCAAGAATTAATACACCTACTGCTGTGTGGTTTTTAAGCGTGTCATTATATAATGCCCCAAATGCAGCAACGAATAATCCAAATGACATAACAAACGGTAGAATTGATGAATTTGGCATATGAATATCACCTAATGGCTCTGCAGGTGTCATTTTACCGTCACCTTCCATTTTTTCTACCCATAATGCATCTAAACCACGAACATATGGAATTTGAGCAAAGTTATATTCTGGTGCCGGAGATGAAATTGACCATTCAAGTGTACGACCAACGCCCCAAGCATCACCTTCTGCTTTTTCACCTTTAACTGCTGTGTAAATTACGTTAATTAATAATATGATAGTTGCTAGTCCCATGAACATAGCACCAATCGAACTGATTAAGTTTCCTGTTTCTAAGCCTTGTCCTGGTAAATATGTAAAGTAACGACGAGGCATACCCATTAATCCTAAGAAATGTTGAATAAAGAATGTTAAATGGAAACCAATAAAGAATAATGTAAATGTAAGTTTACCTAATTTTTCATTAAGGATTTTACCAAACATTTTTGGCCACCAGTAATGTGCACCTGCAAAAAGACCAAATACTACTCCACCTACGATTACATAGTGGAAATGAGCTACTATGAAATAACTATCATGGAACTGATAGTCAGCTGGTGCTGCTGCATTCATAATACCTGTTACTCCACCTAATGTGAAAGATGGAATAAATGCAACTGACCAAAGCATTGGAGTTGTAAAACGAATTTGTCCGCCCCACATTGTTAATAACCAGTTAAAGATTTTAACTCCTGTAGGAACAGCGATCGCCATTGTTGCTACTGCGAAGATGGCATTTGCAACCGCTCCAAGACCATCTGTAAACATGTGATGTGCCCATACCATGAATCCTAAGAAACCGATTAAAACTGTAGCGAATACCATTGAAGAATACCCGAATAATCTTTTCTTAGAAAACGCTGGAATGATATCAGAGAAAATACCAAACGCTGGTAAAATAAGGATATATACCTCTGGATGTCCAAATATCCAGAATAAATGTTCAAATATCATCGAATTTCCACCTAATGAAGCATCAAAGAATGCAGTTCCGAATAGGCGGTCAAACATTAGTAATGCTAACCCAATTGTAAGAGCTGGGAATGCAAATAAGATAAGTGCAGATGTTACAAACACTGTCCAAGTAAATAGTGGCATACGCATGTAAGTCATACCAGGAGCACGCATGTTAATTATCGTTGCTAGGAAGTTAATACCACCTGCTAATGTACCAATACCTGAAATTTGTAGACCTAATAGATAGAAGTCTACACCATGTGATTTACTTGCCAACGCAAGGGTTGCATATGATGTCCAACCTGCATCAGGTGCTCCACCTAAGAACCAACTTAAGTTTAAGAAAATTCCCCCGAAGAAAAATAACCAAAAACCTAAAGAGTTTAAAAACGGGAATGCTACGTCACGAGCACCAATTTGTAAAGGTACTACCGCGTTAAAAAATGCAAAGATCAACGGCATCGCCGCTAAGAAAATCATTGTTGTACCATGCATTGTTAATACTTGGTTGTATGCATCACCAACTAAAAACGTGTTGTCTGGCTTTATTAATTGTATACGAATAAATAACGCTTCCATTCCACCAACTAAGAAAAATAATCCACCTGCTATTAAATACAGGATTGCAATTTTCTTATGGTCGACTGTCGTTAAGTAGTCCCACACTAGTGGTTTCTTTTTCGCTACAGAACTCACAGTATTACCCCCTTTGCTTCATATCCAATAGATTATTTTGCAATTTTCAAGCTAGTTAAATATGCAGTTAACGCATTAATTTCATCTTCAGTTAAATCGCCATATTTACCAGTCATAAGATTTCCTGGTTTCATAGCTTCTGGATTTGTTAACCATTTTTTTATGTTAGCTTCATTATTTTTAGCAATACCAGCAACCATATCACGATCACCAAAGTTAGCTAAGTTAGGAGCTAGACGTGCAACTGGTGGTCTTGTGTCATTTGCATCTGCAGCATGACAACCAATACAGCTTTGTTTGAAGATTTTTTCGCCCTCTTGAGCATCTGCAGTTACAGCTTGACCTTTTTGATCCTTCATAGAAACTAACCATTTGTCATAATCAGCTTGGCTTACAGCTTTAACTTTAAATTGCATTAATGAATGCGAAGGGCCACAAAATTCTGCACAGAAACCATTATATGTACCTTCTTTATTTGCTGAAAGCCACATTCTATTTGTGCCTTCAGGGTTTGTATCGATTTTACCAGCTAATGATGGTACCCAGAATGAGTGTTTAATATCTTCACCTTTTAGGTTTAAGATAACTTTTTTCCCTACTGGAATAATCATGTCTTGAGAAGTCACGAATTTTTGTTTCGGATACTCAAATTCCCACCAGAATAGATGAGCGTTTACATTGATTACAATTGCATCCTTTTTCTTCTCATCTTTAGCAATTTGTTTTTCATCAGAAAGCTTGAATGTTTGAGATACTGTTGGTACTGCTAATACAATAAGTAAAATAACAGGAATAATTGTCCAAAGCAGCTCTAAAGTATGATTACCTTCAACTTGCTTAGGAATGACATTTTCTTCACCTTTGCGATGGCGGAATTTCACCACTACATAAAGGAAAAGAACTGTTACTACAGCAACAACGAATACCATGATAATAGTACTAAGCTTCATAAGATCGTATTGCATTTGTGCTACTTCACCTTGAGGAACAAGTGTTGATTGATTTGCGTTTCCACATGCACTCAATATCACTGCTATCAAGGAAATTAGCGAGACTAATCGCCAATGTTTCATAAGTATACTTCCCCCTCTTTCAATTTAAAGTGTTTCATTCTTATTTGAAAATAAGATTAAACAATCAATAAAATTTCCCCCGTAATACCCCTAATTAAAACGAAATTGTAAACACAATCATTGACATGAATAGAAGAGTTAAATAGTTAATTGAATAAATAAACATTAATTTAGAGAACTTTTGATCGTCCTTTTGTTTATAACAATATATTCCTAAAATAACCCAACCTATATTCAATATTGTTGCAAAAATAATAAATGGTAAACCTAGAGCTTGCATGTAAAATGGCAATGGTAATAAACATAATACCCAGATCATCACTTGACGTTTTGTCATTTCAAATCCGTACACCACTGGTAACATTGGGATTCCTGCTCTTCTGTATTCTTCAGAGCGTCTCATCGCAAGTGCTAAAAAGTGTGGTGGTTGCCATATAAACATGATTAAAAACAGCATCCAAGCAATAAAATGCAAATTCGCATCCATTGCCGCCCATCCAATTAATGGGGGTGCTGCACCAGATATACTACCTACTACTGTGTTTAACGTGTAATTACGTTTCGTCCAAAGAGTGTATAGTACGATATATGTAAATGCACCAATAAATGCATATACAACAGCCATTAAAGTAGTAAAAGCCATGAATATAAAGCCAAGAATCAATAAAAATATTCCAAGTGAAATTGTAATACTTGGTTTAATATTACCTGTAACAGTTGGTCTATTTTTTGTTCTTTCCATGTATGGATCAATATCTCTATCAATGTAGTTATTGATTACACATGATCCTGCAATAATTAATGAAGAACCAATTATTGTAAGTATTGCTTTAGGTAAAGAATCTAATATGTCTAATCCATTTAATTGGATTGCTAACCAGATACCTGTAAACGTTGTCAGTATATTAGAGTTTACGATCCCTATTTTCATCAAAGAAAGCAAATCTTTCCTTAATGAAGTAGAAGGATGATCCATCTCACTGTCATTAGAAACATTATTAGCTAATTGTTCCAAGTCAATCCTCCTCTTTTCAATAAAACATCATTAATTTAATGACTTACTAATAGTCATTAATGAAAATTTAATTACAGCCTATATCTATTAAACTAAACTGAATGAAATTTTTGCGATTAATATATGTACAAATTGTGTACGTTTCAAAAAAATTTTAACGTAAACAGACTCTCTTTTCAATACTAAATACTATTTAATTATAAAATTAATTATTTCTATATTTTAAAAATGAATACATCCAAAGTTAAGAAAAAACAAATATTATGTCTAAACATGTAGGTAATCTTTGAATTTTGTGTCGATATCTTATATGATATAGTAGTATTATTTGCAGAATAATTTTTTTAATAGATAAATTTTAAAAAGAATTATTATTTTATAAAAGTGGGTGTATATACTTTGCTACGTGTTTTAAAAGGGGTATCATTAATAACCTCATTCATACTTCTAATTGTTCTATTGGGTGGGGCACTCGTAACAAAGACAAATTCTGGACTAGGTTGCGGAAAATCATGGCCATTATGTAAAGGTCAAATCATTCCTGTTAATTTAACCATTGAAACGGTAATTGAGTTATCTCATCGAGCTGCTTCAGGTCTTGCTGGGATGTCTGTATTATTACTTGCCGTGCTTGCATGGATTATTATTCCTCAAAAAAGAGAAACGAAATTTTTAGCAATCATTTCTTGTGTATTTCTAGTTGCACAAGCATTAATCGGCGCTGCAGCAGTTGTTTGGGGACAGATTCCCGCTGTGAGAGCCATCCATTTTGGTATTTCACTTATCTGTTTTGCTGCTGTTGTCATGTTAACACTATTAATTTTTGAACGTGATCGCAACTATCAAAAAGATACATTTTTTGTTGGAAAAAAAATGAAATTCCATACTTATGGTCTATGGATCTATTCGTATATTGTTGTGTACACTGGTGCTTTAGTTCGACACGAAAAAGCTAGTCTGGTTTGTCCGAGCTGGCCAATGTGTAGTAAAGTTAACAACGGATTCCCAACTCAATTCCACGAATGGGTTCAAATGGGACATAGACTGGCAGCATTCATGCTATTTGTTTGGGTATTAATTGCTTTTTTACATGCATTTAAACACTACAAACAAGAGCGTGGAATTTATATAGGCTGGTTAATTTCATTAGTTTTAGTTAGCCTACAAGTCATTTGTGGTGCATTAATTATCATGACAAACTTAAACATTTACGTTGCGCTTACGCATGCAATTTTAATTTCTTGTTTATTTGCGATCTTTAGTTTCCAATGTTTAGTTTGTACTAGAAGTCAAAAATCAAAGTCACAACTATTACAAAATAAAACTGTTTCATAAATAAAAAAGGTATTTCTCCTACTAAATTGTAGAAGAAATACCTTTTTTATTATCTTTGTACAAGTTCAATTAATAAGTCACCGGTAGCTATACTTTCACCTGAAGTTATAAATAAATCCTTTACTACTCCAGTAAATGGAGATTGAACAGTCGTTTCCATCTTCATTGCCTCTGTAATTACTAACGTTTGCCCCTTCTCAACTACATCACCTTTTTTAATTAAAACATCTAGCACCGTACCAGGCATCGTTGCATTAATATGATTCGGATTACTTGGTTCACCTTTTCTTTTTTGGATTACGGTAGATTTAATCGAATAATCTTTTATGACGATCTCACGAGGTTGTCCGTTTAATTCGAAATAAATGACTCTAGTCCCATCTAATTGTGCTTGTCCAATTGAAACTAGTTTGACAATCAAAGTTTTACCACGCTCGATATCTACTTTTATTTCCTCATCTAACTTCATTCCGTGGAAGAATGTAGGTGTATCTAGTACCGATAAGTCTCCATAGCTATCGACATTTTTTTGATAATCCATATAAACTTTTGGATATAGACAATATGCTAATACATCAAAATTTGTTACTTGTCGCTTTAATGAACGATATAAATATTCTTCAACATCCTTAAAGTCAATTGGCTTTAAAGTCTCACCCGCTCTTTCAGTTAACGGCTGTTTACCTTTTAAAATAATTCGTTGTAAACTTTTCGGGAAACCTCCATGAGGTTGTCCCAATTGTCCTTCGAAGAATTCAACTACTGAATCAGGAAAATCTATTCCTTCTCCTTTTTCATAAATATCATCTTCGTCTAAATTATTTTGAACCATGAATAATGCCATATCACCAACAACCTTTGATGATGGTGTTACTTTTACAACATCTCCAAATAATTGATTTACACGACCATACATATCTTTAACCGATTCAAAACGTTCACCTAAGCCTACTGCTTTCGCTTGTTGCTTTAAATTAGAATATTGACCACCAGGCATTTCATGTTGGTATACCTCTGTATGCGGTGATACCATTCCACTTTCAAAGCTACTATAATATTTTCGAACACCTTCCCAATAAGTAGAAAGCTGCTCAAGACCTTTAATATTTAAATTCGTTTCAAAATCCGATCCTTGTAGCGCATAATATAAGCTATTTGCGCTTGGTTGAGAAGTTAAACCTGACATACTTCCAATTGCCACGTCAACAACGTCTATACCCGCTTCAATTGCTTTTACATATGTGTACAAGCCGTTTCCACTTGTATCATGTGTATGCAGGTGAATAGGCAAATTAACAGTATCTTTTAATTCACTAATTAATGCATAAGCTGCTTGAGGTTTTAATAAGCCTGCCATATCTTTAATTGCAAGAATATGCGCACCAGCAGACTCTAAGTCCTTAGCAAGCTCTTTATAATAGGCTAAATTATATTTTGTTCTAGTTGGATCTAAGATATCGCCAGTGTAACAAATAGAAGCCTCAGCTAACTTACCATTATCACGAACAGCATCAATTGCCACTTCCATACCTTTTATCCAGTTCAAGCTATCAAATATACGGAATACATCTATTCCAGCTTGTGCAGATGCTTCAATAAATTTTTTAACAAGATTATCTGGATAATTTTTATATCCAACTGCATTAGAACCTCTTAATAACATTTGGAATAAAACATTTGGAACTTGTTCTCTTAAATTTAATAATCTTTCCCATGGATCTTCGTTTAAGAATCGGTAAGCAACATCGAATGTTGCCCCTCCCCACATTTCCATTGAAAATAAGTTTGGTAATAATTTTGACGTTTGCTCCGCAACTGCCTGCAAGTCTTTCGAACGAATTCGTGTTGCGAGTAGCGACTGATGAGCATCTCTAAACGTTGTATCAGTAAATAATACATTTGGCTGATTTTTTAACCATTTAGAAAATTCATCTGGTCCAAGCTTATCTAATAATTGTTTCGTTCCTTTATCAGCAACTTGGATATCACTCACGTTTGGAATAATTACCTCTTCAAATGAAGGTTTTTCCTTCACAGTAATGCCTGGAAAACCATTTACAGTTACATTTCCGACATAATTTAAAAGTTTAGTTCCACGGTCTCTACGTTTTGCAAAAACAAATAATTCAGGTGATGAATCAACAAAAGATGTATTATATTCACCAGATAAGAAATCAGGATGCTGCATAACATTTTCTAAAAATGGAATATTTGTTTTAATACCTCTGATTCGGAACTCTCTTAAATTTCGGTTTAACTTTGCAATTGCTCCGTCAAATGTTAGCGCGTGAGTTGTCACTTTTACTAGCAGCGAATCATAGTACGGAGTGATTACAGCCCCTTGAAAGCTATTTCCAGTATCAAGTCTTACGCCAAATCCTCCGCCTGAACGGTACGCCATTATTTTCCCTGTGTCAGGCATAAAGTTATTTAAAGGATCTTCCGTCGTCACACGAGCTTGAATGGCAAATCCTATTCTAGGGATATCATCTTGCGTTGGTATTCCAACTTTATCACTATGTAAGCTATTACCTTGTGCAATTAAGATTTGTGTTTGCACGATGTCAATTCCAGTTATCATTTCTGTGATTGTATGTTCAACTTGAACACGTGGATTCACCTCAATAAAATAGAAGTCATTCCCAGAAACTAAAAATTCAACTGTACCTGCATTTACGTATTCAACATCCTTCATTAGCTGAACAGCAGCATCACAAATTCTTTGTCTTAAGTCTTCTGTAATTGATGTACAAGGTGCTACTTCAACTAATTTTTGGTGTCTTCGTTGAATTGAACAATCTCTTTCAAATAAATGAACGATATTGCCTTGATTATCTCCTAAAATTTGAACTTCAATATGTTTCGGATTTTCAATATATTTTTCCACATATACTTCATCACTACCAAAAGCGGCTTTTGCTTCTGATTTCGCACGTTCATATGCTTCCTTCAAACCAGACTGGGTACGCACGATTCTCATACCACGTCCACCACCACCTAGGGCAGCTTTAATAATTATTGGATAGCCAAATGATTCGCCAAACGTAACAACGTCTTGTAAGCTTTCTACCGGGCCATCGCTTCCAGGTATGATTGGTAAATTTGCATGGAGAGCTTGTTGTTTTGCCTTAATTTTATCTCCAAACATATCAAGATGTTTTGAATGAGGACCAATAAAGATGATTCCTTCTTCTTCACATCTTTGTGCAAACTTTATGTTTTCAGATAGGAATCCATACCCTGGATGGATTGCATCTACACTATTTTTCTTAGCAATTTCAATAATTCCTTCAATATCAAGATAAGCATCAATTGGTTTTTTTCCTTTTCCAACTATATATGCTTCATCAGCCTTATAACGGTGGTACGAACCTTCATCCTCTTTTGAATAAATACCAACTGTTCTAATTCCTAATTCAGTACATGCTCTAAAAACTCGAATGGCTATTTCGCCACGATTAGCAACTAAAACCTTTTTAATTTGTTTCGTAAAAGTCATTATAAAGCCTCCCGTATTCATGAAAGATAATTATCAATAAATAAACAATAAAGTTTACTAAGACCAATATAAATTGTTACAAAGTTTCTTTTGAAATTTTATTTCGTATTGATATATTCATTAAAATACCTGCCATCGAAAGCATAACAATCATGGATGTTCCTCCATAACTAACATAAGGTAAAGGAACACCTGTAAGTGGGATAAGGGAAGTTACCCCGCCAATATTAATAAATGTTTGAATTGCGATCATCGCACAAATACCTGTTGCTAATAACGTATCGAATGAATCATTCGATTTATGAGCAATAAGCAAACCACGCCATACAATTAAAAATAAACAAGTAATGACAATAACTACCCCAATTAAACCTGTTTCTTCGCCAATTATAGCCAAGATAAAGTCTGTGTGAGGTTCAGGTAAGTACCCTAATTTCTGTATACTTTTACCTAACCCTACTCCCGTTAGACCACCATTAGCAAATGCAATCATTGAATTTACTATTTGAAATCCAATCCCTTGAGCATAGTCAAATGGATTACGGAAAGCTAAAAACCGATTTACTTGTACATCTGTTAATCCAACACCAAAACTTACGCAAAAACTAACAAGCGGATAGAGTACCAGTACTCCACCTGTAAATAATACAATCAATCTTTTCACGATAAATCCGCTACAAAACGAGACGGTCGCACATGCAAGTATGATTAGAATCGCTGTTCCTGTATCAGGCTGCATCCTAAGTAAAACGACAAACAAAAAGATTACAATCCAAGGGGCAAAAAGCATTTTCCAGTTTTTTGTAATTCCCTTTTGTCTCTTTGAGTACCAACCTGCTAACAGCATAATTGAACTTAATTTAATTAACTCGGCAGGTTGAATTCCAAAAACCCAACTTTTTGCGTTATTAACTACTTGACCAAATAGCAATACTGCTATAAGTAACAAAACACTAATGATTAAATTTAAAAATAAAATAATTCTTTTCCGAAAAATAGTTGCTGGCATTAACATTAAAAATATAAAAGCTACCATACCAACTTCAAATGACAATAATTGTTTTCGAAAAAAATAATCACTAGGCCAGTGCATGCTTTGATAACGAATTGTTGGTAATGCCGAGCTTGCACTATATACCATAATCAATCCAAATAAACATAAAATTAGTAGTGGAACTATAATCATATAATCCATATTCTTCAAATATTTTTTTAACATTATTAAATCATCCCTGCTTTGATTCTTTATACATTATGTATTCAACGATTTTGTAAAATTCCCTTTTTAAATAATCATATTGTAACATAGATTAATAGATTAATTCCTTTTGTATTTTAAAAAATGATTGTTTTCGAAAACTTTGTTGTTAATAAACATTTAGATTCCATAATTCCCACTCTAAGCTGCTCTTATTATTTTCACATTGCCAGAAAAGGTCCTAAAAAATATTAAAAAAGCTCAAACAACTTAATGTTTGAGCTCATGAAAATTGAAACTATCTATTTTTTTTGTTTGTGTATGCTTCATGCAAAGCAGATAATTGACGTTCAAGTTCTGAAAGAAGGTCTTTACCTTGCTCAACTTCAATTAAACCAAGTCGAGAAGCAAAATCAATTTCTCTAGAAAGACCGAACATTTGAGTATCTAAAACCTCTTCATATAGAGGGCATTGTGGCATTGTTAAATGATCAAGTTGTACATTTATTAATTTTAGTATCTTTTCAGCATCTTTTTTTAGTAATTCAAATGCTTTTTCTTTATAATCTGTTACAGCATCAGACCTCAATTTTCTCCCTCCGCTTCCGTACACGCTATACTATTTAATATTATAGTTCTTTTTAATAAAAATCAACACTTAAGCTATATATTTCCAAATATGTAAAAAAACAATTACATGCTCAATCTAAATCACTTGTTTCAACAAATTAAGTATAGTACATTTTCACGTTTTGATTCTTTTACTTCTATCTATTTTTAAAATACAACTGATTTCCATTCTATGATGCTCGCTTCCCTTTGAGCTGGCGTTGAGCTACCTCGTTGCATTAGTTCCTACTAACTAAGTTCTCACCTTCCTTATAAAACCAAAGGAGTCTCACCTCTCAGATTAAACATATTCTTAATCTACGGTTTGCTTAAAATATACCCCTTCAAAAACAATGCTCAATTTGAAAAGAGTCATTTTTATGATTATTTATCAATATTTTGACTAATAAATTGCCTTACGATTGTTAATAGTCGTACACTATAGATATATTTTGTATTCGAAGGAGTTATACAATGAGTGATGTTTTTTTAATTTCAGGCGAAGTAGATTTTCCCCTAACAATCGATCCAAGTGTTTGGATATTTGATGAACGAAAAATTGAGTTAGAGAACTTATTTAATGACGACAAAGTGAAAGAAGATGCAAATGAAAAGTATACAAAAGCGGTATCAAAGCATTGGGATCGAGAAATTACTGAAGGTTCAAAGGTAGACAATAGTCAACCTTTTGCAGCTCAGAAAAAACAATGGTTAAAAGAGTCATATGCGATGCCATTTTCTTATTTCATAGAAAATAGCAAACCTAGAAACCGAAATCAAAATGTTACAATTGAAACAGAAAATTCAACGATTGTTTTACCTTTTGAAACTGTTTTTGAAAGTTTTTTAGCATTTTCAAATAAAGGCAAAATGATTACTGAAGGTGGACCCGTACATCTTTACTTTAACGACGGTTCAAACAAAGATACACCGATTACGTCAATTCGCAAGATAATTTTCTAAACAAAAGAACATCCTACCTGTTTTACTCGGTAGGATGTTTTTTTAAAGTAGGTCTGCAGCAAGTTGTGCTATTGATGAGCGTTCCCCTTTAATTAACTTTACATGACCACTAATTTTTTGGTCCTTAAATTTCTCAACAACATATGTTAACCCATTGTTATATTCATCTAAATATGGATGATCAATTTGTTCTGGATCACCCATTAACACAATTTTACTCCGATCTCCAACTCGAGTTAAAATCGTCTTGACTTCATGTCGCGTCAGATTTTGAGCTTCGTCAATAATAATAAATTGCTCAGGTATACTTCTACCTCTAATATAAGTTAAGGCCTCCACTTCTATTGAGCCCATCCCAGCTAAAATGGCATCAAGTTCTCCTGGTTTTTTAGTATTAAATAAATATTCTAGATTATCATAAATCGGTTGCATCCATGGTCGTAGTTTTTCATCTTTCTCACCTGGTAGATAACCTAAATCTTTCCCAACAGGTACGATTGGTCTTGCAACTAATAACTTTTTATAATTTTGAAGGTCCTCTGTTTGCATAAGTCCAGCTGCTAAAGCTAATAATGTTTTTCCTGTACCAGCTTTACCAATTAATGTAACAAGTGGAATATCATCTCTTAATAATAATTCTAATGCCATCGATTGTTGAGCATTTCTTGGTCGAATTCCCCATATATGTTCATTTGAAAAAACAAACTTTTTGATCTTCGTTCCAGTTTTATCTACGATTCCTAAAGCTGAACTTGAACCACCTAAGGCATCTTTCAAAACAATAAATTGATTTGAATAAAACGGATGATTTGCAATATCTGAAACTGGCAACTCTGCTTTTTCATAAAATTTATTTAATAAATCTGTATTTATGTAGTACTCTAAATAACCAGTGTAAATATGATCTACTTCAACTACTCTATCACTTAAATAATCTTCAGCTAGTAAATTTAAGGCATCAGCTTTTACTCGAACTAACGTATCTTTACTAACTAAAATGACGGTTTTTCCACTTACCTTTGCCTCTTCTTCAAGTGATAAGTTTTTAGCAACTGCTAAAATTCGATTATCATTTGTTTTTTCAACAAATATTTCTTGAAGCTGTTGAAATGATCGATGATTTAATTCAATTCTAAACGTACCACCATTTTCAAGAGGAATACTTTCATGTAATTTTCCTAGTTCTCGAAAGCTATCGATTAATTTGGAAACATATCTAGCATTGCGACCAACCTCATCCATATATCTCTTCTTTGAATCTACCTCTTCTAATACAACTGCTGGTACAACGACATCGTTGTCTTCAAACGAAAAGATCGCTAGTGGGTCTTGCAATAGTACATTGGTGTCGAGAACATATATTTTACTCAATCCTTAACCTCCTGACTCAAATAACTAAGAATAAAATAATTTTATTTAATTCTAAATACATGTTTTAAAAACATGGTTACTAGTCAAAGAATGGACGAACCGTTTATATATTATATGAAATTCTCTATACTTTAGAATACGTTTTAATTACCATCAAGCCTCATAGGTTTTCAATCCGTTTAGTACTGCCAGATCTAATTTCTTTGCAGCTCTTTCATCATATGTTTTTGCGTATGCTGGCTCTGTCACTATTTTTGAGCCATAAAATAATATATTTTTAACTTCTTTTATCTCTACTTCAATACAAGCTAACTTTAATGGAATTGAAGGCAATTGCTTTGTTAAAACTTTTGCATCTCCTAAAATACTGTACACTGTTTCATTTGAAAATAAGCTTAATGAAACTCCTTGAACTGCTTCAATATTTGAAACAATAAATGAACGTTGATCTACTGCAAAACGAATTGTTTTATCATCTAACGCGATCAACCAAGAAATTGCATTTGTTACCGGTGTATTTTTTTCGTTGTTCACAGTACTTAAAAATACAATTTTTTCTCTGTTGCAGTCTTCAAATAAAACAGGCGACAATGTTTTTTCAATACTATTTGCCATCAAGGTTTCATCTCCTTTAATTAAAGAGTATACTAATATAATTCAAAGTTTACCTGAAAACTTCCTGCTAATTAAATTGATTTCTAAAAATATATTCTGAACCGTGCTATAATTATGTTAACTTAAGTTATAGATATAAGGAGAGAAACTTTACATGAGAGTTAAATGTATGATTTGTGATAAAACAGAATCCATCAGTGATGAATCACCAATCGCAAAAAAATTAAGAAATCGTCCTATCCATACATATACTTGTTCTGAATGTTACGATCGAATTGCTGTAAAAACTGAACAAAGAATCGCTACTGGTAAATTCCGTTTTTTAAAACCAATGAAAGACAATGATGAATGGTAAAAACAAACTAATTACAATCCATTTTTTATATTTTTTTCAATGGTTGTAATAATGTATATTTTTTGTTTTAAAAAGAAATCAACATTCATTTATAACGGAGCCTATTCAAAAAAAAAAGCCTAGATTTCAATATCTAGGCTTTTAATATTTCTCTGGATTTACTTTTACTTGATCTAAAAAACAATCGATCATTTCAATTGGAAAACGAGTTGTTCGTTCTTTCTCCCCTTGAGTAAAGGTAATTAAATAATAATCATCAATCACTTCAATTTGTACATCTGAAACTTTATGATCTTCCTTTAAAATCGAATCAAACATCTCATAAGTCTCTTTTGCGGCTTCATCAGATGGTCTCGCATCATATATTACTTTAATTGTTAACCAGTTATATAAAGCATCCTGAACAGAATTCATCATATTCCCACTTTCTAAATCAATTAAACTTATGTAGTCGCTTTACTCTTTTTGGATTGATGTAATCGAATTTTATATATTCCTAATACAAATACACTAGCTAGTAATGCTTCTACAATCGGAATTCTAAGTGCTAAAAATGTTAGAAAACTACAACCGAACATTAATAAAATATAAGTAATTAACATTTTAAGTATACTTAATTTCTTAGCAAATCCTAAATGATATACAACGATACTAAGAACAACGATCATACCATATAATATCCACATTGAAAGTTTCGTATCGTTCGTTAGATTAATTAATTGTGTTATGACAAATCCTAACCCTTGTGGAGTTTGCAATTTGATATCCCCCTATAAAATAATAAAACCGACTAATTTCTAGTCGGTTTTTATTATATCATAATTATTTTAAAATTTAATTATTCTTATTCAGCGAATTTTTTCTTTTTCGCTACACGCTCACGCTCATTTTTATCAAGAATTTTTTTACGTAAACGAATTGATGAAGGTGTAACTTCACAATATTCATCATCATTTAAGTATTCTAATGATTCTTCAAGAGTCATTAAACGTGGTTTTTTCATTGTTGTAGTTTGGTCTTTATTAGCTGAACGAATGTTAGTTGCTTGTTTAACTTTAACAACGTTTACTGAAAGATCATTTTCACGATTGTGTTCGCCAACGATCATACCATCATATACTTCTGTTCCAACTTCAAGGAAAATCACACCACGGTCTTCTAATCCCATAATACCGTAAGTTGAAGCTTTACCAGTTTCCATAGATACTAATACGCCTTGACGACGTCCACCAACTTGACCTTGGATTGCTGGTTGATAACTGTCGAATGTATGATTAATAATTCCATAACCACGAGTTAATGTTAAAAACTCAGTTGTATAACCAATTAGGCCACGAGCAGGCACCATAAATGTTAAACGAACTTGACCACTACCATTATTTACCATGTCTTTCATTTCACCTTTACGAGCTCCCATTGATTCCATGATAGAACCAGTATACTCTTCAGGAACATCGATTTGAACATGCTCAACAGGTTCACATTTTACACCATCAATATCACGAATAATAACTTCAGGTTTAGAAACTTGTAGTTCATATCCTTCACGACGCATGTTTTCAATTAAGATTGATAAGTGAAGTTCTCCACGACCACTTACGATCCAAACATCAGGAGAGTCAGTGTTTTCTACACGTAAACTAACATCTGTTTGAAGTTCTTGTAATAATCTTTCTTCAATTTTACGTGAAGTAACAAATTTACCTTCACGACCAGCGAATGGTGAGTTATTTACTAAGAATGTCATTTGAAGAGTTGGCTCATCAATACGTAAAATTGGAAGTGCATCTTGGTATTCAGCAGGACAAACTGTTTCACCAACATTGATATCTTCCATTCCAGATACTGCTACTAGGTCACCAGCATGAGCTTCTTCAATTTCAATACGTTTTAATCCGATAAAACCGAACATTTTTGTGATACGGAATTGTTTAACTGATCCATCAAGTTTCATTAAAGCAACAGATTGACCAACTTTCATTGTTCCGCGGAAAATACGTCCAATACCAATACGTCCTACATAATCATTGTAATCTAACAATGTTACTTGGAATTGTAATGGTTCATCACTATTATCGATTGGTGCAGGGATATGCTCAATAATTGTGTCGAATAATGCATTCATATTGTTTTCTTGTTTTGCAGGATCAGGTTCTAAACTTGAAGTTCCGTTAATTGCTGAAGCAAATACTACTGGGAATTCAAGTTGATCTTCATTAGCTCCTAATTCAATAAATAAATCAATTACTTCGTCTACTACTTCTTCTGGACGAGCAAAATCACGGTCAATTTTGTTTACAACAACGATTGGTGTTAAATGTTGTTCTAAAGCTTTTTTAAGAACGAAACGAGTTTGAGGCATACATCCTTCATATGCATCAACTACTAATAAAACTCCGTCTACCATTTTCATGATACGTTCTACTTCTCCACCAAAGTCAGCGTGACCAGGTGTATCCATGATGTTAATACGTTTTCCTTCGTATTGAATTGCAGTGTTTTTAGCTAAAATAGTAATACCACGTTCACGTTCTATATCATTTGAGTCCATTGCTCGTTCATTAACACTTTCGTTTGAACGGAATGTACCAGATTGTTTTAATAGTTCATCAACTAATGTTGTTTTACCATGGTCAACGTGCGCAATAATCGCTATATTGCGTAAATCTTCTCTTTTTTTCAAGTATATTCACTCCTAAAATGTTTACACATCTGTTTTCATTATTAACTAAAACATTATAGCACATGCATTGAGTAATATCTCAATAAATTATTTTTTATCTACTATAAAATTTATATAAATATTTGGTAAAGAAAGCTTTTTCAAATTTACAACGTATTCAACATTCTGTAAAATAGAATCTGGAACAGGGGGTTTCACAATGTCAAGCGCAAAATATCGTCTATTAGTTATTGCCATTTTATCTGTCATTTTTCTTATTCTTGTAGGGGTTACTTTAGCTGAAAAAAGTGTTATTGGTGCATCCATCTCACTTATTTTATCAATCCTAACAGTAGGTTATGGTTTCATAACGCGTGCAAAATTAAAAAGAGAAGGTAAGCTATAATACTTACCTTCTCTTTTTATTTCGGAAAAAATTCAATATAATTGGTTAATAATTCTTTTTGGATTGAAGAATTACTTACTAACACTGAACTTTTATTTAAAATCGAAAGTTCTTCATTTGTAAGTGTCGTACATAAGCCACCAAGTTCTTCAACAATTATTTTTCCTGCTGCAAAATCCCACGGAGAAAGTCTTGGTGTAATATATGCGTCGATTCTCCCAGTTGCTACATAAACCATTTCAATGGCTGCCGAACCGTAAGACCTACTACCCCTTATTTTTCTTACAAGACTCGCAAGTTTCTCATGATTTAAATATCGATTTTTAGTCAACCAGATCGCATTAACAGCTATAATCGCTTCTTCCAAAACAACTTCCTTTAATGGCTCAATTTTTTTATCATTAAGAAAGGCACCTTCACCTTTTTTGGCAAAATAAAGTTCATTATGTATTACATCAAAAATAAAGCCCATTTTTCCAATACCATTTTCATAAATACCTAATGAAATTGCAAAATTTCGTTTTTGGTGAACAAAATTCATAGTTCCATCAATAGGATCAAGTATCCAAACAATTCCATTTACTTTATTTAATTCATCGCCTTTTCCTTCTTCACCTAGTAAAAAATGGTCAGGATATTTTGATTTTATTTCCTTATAAAAAAATTTTTCTATTTCTTCATCTTTATTAGTAACTAAATCATTTTCATTTGATTTCGTATTAATTGTAATGGAGTCGTAGAGAGAGGTTTTTATATTTCCAGCTGCTTCAAACAGTAGTTTTCTTGCAAATCGTTCAATTTCAATCCAATCTTCATTCATTTTAAACACTCCAATATCTACATCGTAAACTAGTTGAATTGTTCTCCTGTATATCAGTTTACCAATTATATCCTAAAAAAATCTAATGAAATGATTTTTAATTCTAATTTTGAGGAACTTTTTTTTGGAGGTGGGCATACATTAAATCATTGGGCGGAGAAAAGTGTGCACAGAAAAACGAACCTACTTAAAGGTTCGGTAAATAAAACTCGCTAGGCTTCTAAACGAATTAATTCTAATCTTAATACTTCTAATTTCTTTTTACATTCAATCATTGCTTCGCTATCATTAACTGTCATTGCATCAAATAAAGTTGCAAGTTCATAGTCTAATTCTAATCTAAGTACCGGAATTCTTTTTTCAGCATCAGTTCTTTTTAAAGCATTAATCACTTGTCTCATTAATATCCCTCCATAGTATAAGTTTGCAAAACATACTGTGTTCAGTTTAATTAACTAAATTTTCAGATTTTTATTTTGCTACTAATATATGTTATTTGAGCTTATAATGTAACTATTTTATAGAGAAACATTCTACCCATTTGTTTTTGGACAAACATGGTATAATAATTAGAGAATTTTTTCTAGGGGGTCCAAAATGATTCAACGTTTTTTTACAGAAAGTGATTTTGAAATCTTTACAACAGATGCAACGCTTGAAAATAGAATGAATTTAATCCAAACAAACATTCAACCAAAATTTAAGGAAATTGAGCAAGAAATCTTACCATTCTTAAATAACTCAACAGACGAATTTTTTTATGGCCATATTGCCAAACATGCTCGACGTACTGTCAATGCTCCAAAAGATACTTGGATTGCATTTGCTACAAATAATCGAGGGTATAAAATGCTTCCACATTTCCAATTCGGACTTTGGGGTACTCATCTTTTTGTTTGGTTTGCAAATATCTATGAGAGTGCAAACAAACAATCAATTGCTAAAAATTTTGATAAGAGCAAAAATAAACTTTACAAAATAATTCCTAAAAACTACGCTATTTCATACGATCACATGAAACCTGATGTTTTACTAAAAAGTAAAATGAAAAAAGAAGAATTTAATCAAGGTATTCAAAGATTTTACGATATCAAAAAAGCAGAATATCTATGTGGAATCACTATTCCAAAAGATGAGGCAATTACACTTTCAAAAGATGAACTAATCAATCGAATAAAAGATACTTATAACACTTTACTTCCTTTATACAAAATCAGTATAAGTGAATAAATTTTTATAAGTGTTGTTTAATTATACATATGTAAAAATCAAAAGTCTATGCCCAATCTTTACACATTTTTCGACAGTTCGCCCACAAAATAAGGCATGCTAAAACGACTCCTTTCTGTCGGGACGTAAGCATGACCCACTTTCATTCGGCCCAAAACATAAAAAAAGTCGGTAAAAAAAGCAATTGATTTCCTAATGGAATATCAATTGCCTTTTTTTACATTTTTATTTTCTCACCTGGTGATGCACTCTTTGCTTTTTGCATTACTCGATATGCTGAGTACCCTGATAATTCTTCTAATTCGCCGCATAATTTCTTTTCATCTGCAATACTAGGAACAATCGTTTTAAATTGCTTATATGCTGACATTAATTCGTCTCGGTTAATTCCTTTTTCATAAGCTTTTTCAATAGATGAGTAAAACTGTATAACTTCGATTGTTTCATTTGTACTCCAATCATAAAGTATTGGGTATTGATAATCCATTTGTACCACTCCTAAAAACAATTTATCTCATACATATTAACATATATATCATTTTCTTTTCTTCTATTAAATATTGATATAATTTCATTTGAATGAATAATATTTCATATCTTTACTATTTTTTTCTATACAGAAAATTCATAGAATGATATAATTTTTTTGTTTTTCAAATGAAGGTAAAACAGTTTATAACTTAATGAGAGTAAACATTTGATTTGTTTACAAACATACCACTTCCGAAAAACACTATTATTCATAAATGGGGTGTATGTTAAATGAACCAAAATGAAACACCGTTGTTTTCTTCTTTATTAGAGCATGCAAAGAAGGATCCAATTCAGTTCCATATTCCAGGTCATAAAAAAGGAAATGGAATGGATCCTGAATTTAGAGAGTTTATAGGCGATAACGCGCTATCCATCGATTTAATCAACATTGCTCCTTTAGATGATTTACATCATCCGAAAGGTAAAATAAAACAAGCACAAGATCTTGCAGCTGAGGCTTTTGGTGCTGATTATACTTTCTTTTCAGTACAAGGTACTAGTGGGGCTATAATGACAATGGTGATGAGTGTTTGTGGGCCTGGTGATAAAATTATCGTACCTAGAAATGTACATAAATCCGTATTGTCTGCCATCATTTTTTCTGGTGCAACACCAATATTTGTGCATCCAGAAATTGATATTGAGTTAGGTATATCTCACGGAATTACAACTAATGCTGTAAAAGAAGCAATTTTAAGCCATCCTGATGCAAAAGCAGTTTTGGTAATTAATCCTACATACTTTGGCTTTGTGGCTGATTTAAAAAGCATCGTAGATTTAGCACATTCTCATGGAATTGCCGTTTTAGTAGATGAAGCTCATGGCGTACATATCCATTTCCATCATGAACTTCCAATATCAGCCATGCAAGCAGGCGCTGACATGGCTGCTACGAGTGTTCATAAGCTTGGTGGCTCATTGACCCAAAGTTCAATATTAAACGTAAAAGAAGGCATTGTGAATGTCCACAGAGTACAATCTGTTTTAAGTATGCTTACAACGACTTCAACTTCATATTTATTGCTTGCTTCATTGGATGTAGCCAGAAAACGATTAGCTACCTTTGGAGAAGATTTAATTTCAGATACAATTAGATTAGCAAATGAAGCTCGAAACAAAATAAATAAAATTGATGGATTATATAGCCCAGGTTATGAGTTAGTCGGTAAAGAAGCTACATATCATTTCGATCCTACTAAACTATTAATTAGTGTAAAAAAATTAGGGATCACTGGTCACGATGTAGAAGTGTGGCTAAGAGAACGCTTTAATATCGAAGTTGAGATGTCAGATTTATATAATGTTCTTTGTATTCTTACGTCTGGTGATAGCAGTGAAGCTATTGACAAATTAGTTCACGCTTTCGAAATACTAGTTCAAGAATTTCCTATTTCAAAGAACTATATGAACTTAGATGTCACAATCCCTACAATTCCTAACTTAGCAGTTTCACCTCGAGATGCATTTTATTCAGAAACAGAATCTGTTCCTTTAGAGGAATCAGTTGGACGAATTATCGCAGAGTTTGTGATGGTCTATCCGCCAGGAATTCCTATATTCTTACCTGGTGAAGAAATAACACTTGAAAATTTAATTTATATTAAGAAGAACATTGAAGCTGGTCTACCGGTGCAAGGTCCAGAGGACGAAGAATTATTAACTTTAAAGGTCATTAAATAAATAGGTTCCATTAATTGATTATTTATATTAAGTTCTGTTACAGCAGGAGTTATTATAGAATTGTTGCGGGAGATGCGAGCCTCCTGTTGGAATGTACGTGATTGTAACTAAGGAGGCTCAGTGTCGTTCAATTAAAAGTGATCATTCATGATTGAAAATCTTTTTAAATCGCAACAAAAATTACTACCCTATAAATAAAATAATAGAATGTTTAAGAAGACTAGGAAAAAATATCCTAGTTTTTTTGTTATGAAAATCACATCTACATTAATTGGGCATATGATAGGTAACGTAATTACATTAATTCATATTGAAAATTGCAATAATGATAGGATGTGAACCTATGATAGTCGTGAATAATAAAATTGTTCAGGCTTCATTAAAAAATAGTGAAGATTCAAGCAACCCGCTTTTTCGAGAAATTCTAAAAGGATTAACGGATAGTAGAAAATCAAATATTTATAAATCGAATCGAGAATTATCATTCGACTTAACTTTACGTACTTATATTATTAAGGCATCAAAAGAATTGCTTGCGAGCAATATGCAATTTAGGGTTTTTAGAAAAGCTTATTGTAATCCAATGTTTTGGTTTCGTACACCACAAGGTGGTTTCAGACTTAGGCCAGGTGTAAGAGCGTCAGCAGGTATTTATGATATTTTTAGAAATGGACAATTTTATGCAACAGAGTGTGCTACTGCTATGGTTATGATTTTCTATAAGGCATTATTGGACTTATACGGTTATGAAATATTTGATCAATTATTCCAAGGCTTATATTTATATACTTGGAATTACGATCAAAACTTAGCTATTCGTACATCAGAAGTAGATCGACCTGCTCCTGGAGATATCGTTTATATTAAAAACCCTCAAGTAGATCCAATGACCCCTGAGTGGCAAGGTGAAAATACCGTTGTAATGGGAAGTGGTTATTATTATGGGCATGGCATCGGAATTCGTACACTTCCAGAGATCATATTCCACTTAAATATGCATCGATATCCTTTTGCGATGATAACAGCCTTCTTAACGAACTTAAACACAAGAATAGATGCTGATGAAATGGCAAGTTATCTAAAAGATGATTCAAAGCTGATTCCTGTAAGTTCGAAAGTCGTTTCGAGTGAGGTAATTACTGCTCGAATTGGAGATCAGTCTCAAATCGCATAAAAATAGAGGGTACCTATAGGTACCCTCTTTATCATGTTTATCTTATTTAATTAGATAATTATTTAATATTAACAAGTTTCTTCAGAAGACGGCTCACAATGCTCACAATCTTTAACATATAACGTTGTAACTTTCTCATCCTCGAAATGACCTACTGTTTTATCACAACATTTACATACGAACGTTCCCATCTTGTAACCCCTTTCATAATGATGTATCAATTAACTATCCTCATTATAAAGTGTTATACTTATTTACGCAATAGGCAAATAAGTATAACTCATATTTTTTATTTAATGAGTGCATCCCTTTTAATACATTGTATTAATTACCTAATTAGTATGTCACATTATTATTTTCCTATTCGTAACTCTCTTCAATTCTAGGAGCTGGTAACCAGTCTGCTAAATACTCAGCCAGTTGCATTGCCTCCTCTTCACTTTTCAATTTGCAAAGGAATTTTAATTGACTAGGAAATGAGACATCTTGTCGATCTAATACAATACATTGACGGGATTGCATGCAAATGACGAGTGGTTTCCCGAAGAACATGTTCGTGTATACAATGCCTATATCGTATCTTATGTCATTAGCGATAAAACCAACAAATCTTACTCTAGGATTTTCGATATCATCATATAATTTTTCAAACATATTATTTTCCACTCCTCACATTTGTGTTGTAAGTCTATACTTATGATGTGATTGTGAAATTCATTCCGAATACTTGTCTAAAAATTTGAAATAATGTTATGATATTACTAATGAAAAGTTTTTTGGAAAGACAACTTAGGGGGAAATATAAATGGTTCAACAAGCTACCATTCAATTAATGGATAAATCAAAATATGAAGAGGCAAATTTAGATTTATTAAAAAACTTAATTAATGACTACATACAATCATCAAATAAAATAGGGCAACAAGTTGATTGGAAATACGAAAGTGCTTCCTTTCCATATAATATCTCTACAAAAAAATTGGATGATCAAGATGCTCTTTACTTACAAAGTAATGATAGTAATGATCCCAGATATAATCACTTTGTTGTATCAGTTCAAGATGACAAAAATATTGTTATTACACTTTTGCCTAATTCAACTTATGGTGATAAAGGTAAAGCGAATGAGTTTTGCAGATTTTTAGCCCAAAAAGTAGAAGGTAAATTAGAATTATTTAATAAGAGAATTATGTATTTTTACAAAAGATAAAGATTAAAACATATTAATGATCATTTGACAAAAGAAAAATATGCTAGCATTGAAGCAAGTAATCATAATACTTGCTTTTTTGCTGTTTCCAACATACTGAGCTATAAGATAAAGTTGAAAAAAAAACACTAAAAATAAAATGATTTTTGAATGTATTTGATCTCTTTTTGATAAATACAATACAAAAGAAAATCCGATCCAAAAAATTTGATGTATGAATAAAACAATAATTGGCTTTCTCACAGGAAACGACACCACCATTCAACCTCTCAATAAAAATTGTGTTATTTAAACGTTATGCGGATTAAACTTTTAACATGCAAAAAAACCTACTAAATTAATAGGAGGTTTTTTTGATTTATTTCTTGTTTCTGGGCCAAGACCCTTGAGGTCAAAAAACAAATAACAGTCGTGGTTTTAGCAAAGACGCCTCCACAATTCGTACTGTCTAGTTCAAGGCGTTAGTTGATCGAGCTCATAAAACAAGGACCAGCAAAGGTTAAAAACCAACCTTTACTGATCCTTTTCTTTTGCTTGCGGAAGCTTTAGAGAAAGCGCTCCACTTTTCGTATTATTTTAATACGTGAATTGGATGACCCATTGCTAATTCAGCGGCTTCCATTGAGATTTCACCTAATGTAGGATGAGCATGAATTGTTTGAGCAATATCTTCAACACTCATACACGCTTCGATTGCAAGTCCAAGCTCAGATATAATATCTGATGCATTAACACCAGCTACTTGAGCACCAACTAGTACGCCATCTTCTTTACGTGAAATTAGCTGAACGAAACCATCTGTAGAGTTTAGTGATAATGCGCGTCCATTTCCACCAAATGGGAATTTTGAAACTTTTACATCTAATCCTTCTTCATCAGCTTGTTTTTTAGTGTATCCAACAGTAGCTAGTTCTGGATCAGTAAATACTACTGCAGGGATCGCTAAATATTCAATTTCACTTGTCATTCCACTAATTGCTTCTGCAGCTACTTTACCTTCATAAGAAGCTTTATGAGCTAATGGAGGTCCAGCAATTACATCGCCAATTGCATAAATATTTTTAACTGTTGTACGAGCTTGTTTATCTGTTGTAATTACACCACGTTCGTTAATTTCAACACCGATATTTTCTAAACCGATTTCACGAGAGTTAGGGAATCGTCCAACTGTTACTAAAACGTAATCAGCATCGATTTCCTTCATTTCACCATTTGTTTCGAACTTAACAGTAACGCCATCTTCACGTTCTTCAACGCCTTTACCAAACGCTTTTGTCACGATATCTACATTACCTTTTTTCTTTAATCCACGCTTAACAATTGAGCTCATTGATTTTTCAAAACCATTTAAGATTTCATCACCAGCTTCAAGAATTGTTACATGTGTACCAAAATTAGCATAAGCAGTACCTAATTCCATACCTATATAGCCGCCACCGATAACAACTAATTTTTTTGGAATTTCAGTTAGGTTTAATGCACCTGTAGAATCAATTACACGTTTGCTCCATTTAAAACCTGGAATTTCGATTGGAGTAGAACCTGTAGCGATAATCGCATTGTTAAAAGTATATGTTTGAGCTGAATCATCATTAATTACACGAATAGAATTTGTGTCATTAAAATATGCTTCCCCTGAAATAACTTCTACTTTGTTACCTTTTAATAAACCAGCAACGCCACCAGTTAATTTTGAAACAACACTGCTTTTCCATGCTTGAACTTTTGTAAAATCAACTTTTACGTTCTCAGCAGTTATACCAATGTCTTCTGAATGCATTGCAGTTTCATAACGGTGACCTGCCGTAATTAATGCTTTAGAAGGTATACAACCAACATTTAGACATACACCACCAAGTGTACCTTTTTCAATTACAGCAACTTTTTGTCCAAGTTGAGCTGCACGGATAGCAGCAACGTAACCACCAGGACCGGCACCGATAACGACCGTATCTAGTTCAATTGCAAAATCTCCTACTACCATTTATCTTACGCCTCCATTAATAATAATTCTGGATCATTTAATAATCGTTTAATATGGTTTAAAGCGTTTTGAGCCGTTGCACCATCGATCATACGGTGGTCAAAGCTTAATGATAACGCTAATACTGGAGCAACTGCGATTTCTCCATTTATTACAACAGGTTTTTCAGCGATACGACCAATACCTAAAATAGCTACTTCTGGGTGGTTAATTACAGGTGTAAACCATTGTCCACCAGCAGAACCGATATTTGAAATTGTGCAAGTTGCACCTTTCATTTCAGCAGGAGCTAATTTTCCATCACGAGCTTTTGTAGCTAACTCGTTAATTTCAGCAGAAATTGAGAAAATAGCTTTACGGTCAGCATCTTTAACAACTGGTACTAATAAACCTTTATCAGTATCTGCAGCAATACCGATGTTATAGTAATGTTTGTGTACGATTTCGCTAGTAGCATCATCGATTGATGTATTTAATGCTGGGAATTTACGTAATGCAGAAGTTAACGCTTTAACAACATAAGGTAAGAATGTTAATTTGATACCTTGTGCAGCTGCAACTTCTTTATATTTTTTACGGCTAGCAACTAATTTCGTTACATCTACTTCATCCATTAATGTTACGTGTGGAGCAGTGTGTTTAGAGTTAACCATTGCTTTTGCAATTGCTTTACGGATCCCACTCATTTTTTCACGAGTTTCAGGGTATGCACCTTCAGGAGTTGGCATTGCTTTTGGAGCTTCCTGTTTAGCAGCTGGAGTTTCTGTAACTACTTCAACAGCAACTTCAGTTTGTGCTGCAGCTGCCGGTGCTACTCCACCTAGTAAGAATGCATCTACGTCTTGTTTTGTTACACGACCATTTTTAGCTGAACCCGGTACGATACGTAAATCTACGTTTTTCTCACGCGCATATTTACGTACAGATGGCATTGCAATTACATGAGCTTTTGGTTCAATTGCAGCAACTGGTGAAAGTGGTGCAGCATCAGTTTTTGGTTCGTTTTGCTCATAAGATTCTTGTACTTTTGCTTGAACCGCGTCAGCAGCTTCTGGTACTGGAGTAGTTGTTGGAGCTTCTTCAGCATGTTGACCTTTAAAGCTTATGTTTTCATAACCAGGTGCATCTAAACGTACTAAAACGTCACCAACAACTGCTACTGTTCCTTCGCTAACTATAACTTCTAAAACTTTTCCTTTTACAGGTGATGGAATTTCAACTACTGATTTATCGTTTTGAACTTCACAAATGATATCATCTTCATTTATTTCGTCGCCTGCTTTAATAAACCATTTTACAATTTCACCTTCGTGAATACCTTCACCGATATCTGGTAATCTAAATTCAAATAGACTTGCCACTGAGTTTGACACAGATTTCTACCTCCGAACAAAGTTAATATTTTTAAATTCTCATCTATAATGTAAGAAAGGTATTGATGAATACATCAAATACCTTTCACTATTTTTGTTACACACTTATTAGAAGTTTAATACTTTTTGAATACCTTCAACTACATCTTTATGGTTTGGTAACCAAACAGTTTCTGCTTCTGAGAATGGGAATACTGTGTCAGCTGCAGTAATACGTACAACTGGTGCTTCTAATGAAAGGATACAACGATCATTAATTTCAGCAACTACATTTGCAGCAATACCAGCTTGTCTTTGTGCTTCTTGAACAACAACAGCACGGCCAGTTTTCTCAACAGATGCAACGATTGCATCGATATCTAATGGGTGCACAGTACGTAAGTCTACAACTTCAACTGAAACCCCTTCTTTTTCTAATTCTTCAGCTGCTTTTAATGCAGCGTGAACCATTGCACCGTAAGCAAATACAGATACGTCTTTACCTTCACGTTTAATATCCGCTTTACCTAATTCGATTGTGTAATCACCTTCAGGTACATCTTCACGGAATGAACGATATAATTTCATGTGCTCTAAATAGATAACTGGATCATTATCACGAATAGATGAAATTAAAAGTCCTTTTGCATCCTTAGGTGTTGATGGAATAACTACTTTTAAACCAGGAGTTTGAGCCATTAATCCTTCTAAACTATCCGCATGCATTTCTGGTGTGTGTACTCCTCCACCAAATGGTGAACGGAAAGTAATTGGTGAAGTAAAACGACCACTTGTACGGTAACGCATACGAGCAGCTTGACTAGCGATTGAGTCCATAATTTCAAATAAAAATCCGAAGAATTGAATTTCTGGTACAGGACGGAAGCCTTGAGTTCCTAGACCAATTGCTAATCCACCTATTCCTGACTCAGCAAGTGGTGTATCGAATACACGTTGTTCACCGAATTCTGCTTGTAAACCTTCAGTTGCACGGAATACACCGCCGTTTAATCCAACGTCCTCACCGAATACCACAACAGTTGGATCGTTCTTCATTTCAACGCGTAATGCATCTGTGATAGCTTGAATCATTGTCATTTGCGCCATGACTTACTTCGACTCCTTCTCTTTATAAATTGCATATTGCTCTTCTAAATTACTCGTTTTCGTTTCGAACATATTTGCCATTAAATCAGTAACTTTTTGTTTTGGCTCTTGGTCAGCAAGTTTAATTGCATCTTTAATTGCTTCTTTTGCTTCTTCGATAACTGCATTTTCTTCTTCTTCAGTCCAAAGACCTTTTTTCTCTAAGAATTTACGGAAACGAACGATTGGATCTTTTGCTTCCCACTCATTCTCAGTATCTTTAGTACGGTAACGAGTAGGGTCATCACCAGCCATTGTATGTGGTCCATAACGGAATGTTAATGTTTCGATTAATGTTGGACCTTCACCATTGATTGCACGTTTACGAGCTTCAGATGTAGCTGCATATACTGCTAACGGATCCATTCCATCAACTTGAATACCAGCAATACCTACTGCAATTGCTTTTTGAGCAATCGTTTTAGCTTTTGACTGCTTAGAAACAGGAGTTGAGATTGCGTATCTGTTATTTTGAACAACGAAAATCGCAGGAGCATTATAAGCACCAGCAAAGTTCATACCTTCGTAGAAATCACCTTGAGAAGCTCCACCGTCACCTGTATATGTAATGGCAACAGATTTTTGCCCCTTTAACTTCATACCAAGTGCAACACCTGCAGCTTGAATAATTTGTGCACCAATAATAATTTGTGGGAACAATGTATTTACATCTTCAGGAATTTGACTTCCTACAAAATGTCCACGTGACCATAAAAATGCTTTATATAATGGGAATCCGTGCCAAAGCATTTGAGGCACATCACGGTAACCAGGTAAGATAAAGTCTTCTTTTTCAAGAGCAAAATGGCTCGCTAATTGTGAAGCTTCTTGACCAGCTGTTGGAGCGTAGAAACCTAAACGACCTTGTCTATTTAATGAAATTGAGCGTTGATCAAGAACTCGAGTCCATACCATACGCTTCATTAATTCTTTTAATTGCTCATCAGATAATTCAGGCATAGCTGCTTCATTAACGATTTCGCCCTCTTCATTTAAAATTTGAAGAGTTCCAACTGAATCACCAAATTGAAGCATTTGATCCATTAATTCAGAAACAGTTTGTTTATTCTTCATTTCTGTTTTTTCCTTTCCATCTACTTTCTTCGTAGTAGTTGCCACTAAACCCACACCCTTCTTTATTATGGAGCCTATTATTTATTAACAATATCCATTTGTGTAATTTCAGATAATAATTATCAGTGATACCAATCCGATCCACTCATAATTAAAAACTGTACTTATTCTAATTGTGTATTACATTAGTACAACGTTGAATACTAGTACAGTTTATCGCACGTTCACAAACTCGTCAAATATTTTGTTGTATTATTTCCCTCATGGTTTTTTAACATTTTTCAGACTTGAAAAATAATCTGTATCACCGTTGAAACACCTATCTGTTATACAATAAAAGAACTTCCCGTAAATTATACTTCAATAGCTAATTCCCATGTTTTTTTTACACGTTTCACAAACTGTACTACAACGATTTTTTTCGATAAAACCTAATAAAACACACTTATTTACCATATTTTTCATATAACACTTTTCTCTCATTATTTAATTTCTGAGTATAAAGATTTAGTTTATCATTTAGTTTTATAACATCTTTATAAACAGTATTTGTGTTCTTTGTCATACTTTTAACATTCTTCAAATCAACTTTTTTCTGAGATAATAAGTTATATATCCTAAGGTCAATCTCAATTGCTTCCTTGTATTTTTTATTTAATTGGTCGTACAACCCTGTTCTCTTTTTCCAAGTTTGCACGAACTGATTTACTTGATCTCGAAACTCTTCATCTTTTGTTTCAATATTTATTGTTTGAAGTTCTTCGATTTTTATGTCTATATCATGAATTAATTTTGATTCATTCTCTATTCGCCCTCTTCGTTCTTTCAACAAATTTACTGCATTTTTTGCGGTTTCTTGCCTTTTGGCAACATCCGAAATCTTGAACGAAAAAATTTTTTCATATGACTCCAGTTCTTTTATTTCTAATTCCTGTATATGTTCCCCCGCTTTTTCAAATTTTTTTTCCATTTTTGTTATTTTATTTAATTGATCAAAAAGTAAATTCTTATGCTTTTGTTGTGATTCACAAGCTGAACAAATTATGAAAAAGAGCATCAATACCATGAATACTCTAAGCGTTTTTTTATGCATGATTTCACCTATTTTTTTTTATGTATTGTTTTCATATTGCATCTTTTTAGACTTTTTATACGCTTCCGAAATAAAGTTAGTCACTTACCCACACACTTTACTTAGTTTTTCATATTTTGTAGTATCCGCTACTTGCGGAAACACCTTAAAGGGAGGTTATATTATGTACGGTTACGGATACGGTGGAAAAGGCGGATACGGTGGCTATGGTGGATGTGGTTACGGTAGTGGATTCGCATTAATCGTTGTTCTATTCATTTTATTAATTATCGTAGGTGCTGCTTTTCTAATCTAAGAATTACACTTAACACCCTCTATATTTTATGTATAACCACAAACTGTAGGGAGCGAATTTTATTCGCTCCTTTTTAATTTCATAATAAACGGTGCTATACTGACAACTTCAATAAGATTTGTTAGACTATTATTACTAATAATTTTTACATATCAAGTATTGCAAGAATTTAGGTTAGGAGTGAATCATTTGATTACAATGAAAGATATTATCCGTGAAGGCGATCCTAGGTTAAGAGAAGTCGCAGCTGAGGTCAGTCTACCACCATCAATGGATGATATAAATTTAGCAAATTCTTTATTAGAATATGTTATAAATAGCCAGAACCCTGAAATTTCTCAAGAGTATAGCTTACGTTCTGGTATTGGATTAGCTGCACCCCAAATCGGTATTCTCAAAAGGGCAATTGGTGTACATGTCCATGATTTACAAGGAAATTTATTTAGTTATGCTTTATTAAATCCCAAAATTGTGAGTCACTCAGTTGAACAAGTGTACTTAGCTGGGGGAGAAGGCTGTTTATCAGTTGACCGAGATGTACAAGGTTATGTTCCTCGATACGCTAGGATTACTGTATCAGGATTTGATACAAGATTAGGCGAAGTGAAAATTCGTCTAAAAGGATTACCAGCTATTTGTTTTCAGCATGAGATCGATCATTTAAATGGTGTTATGTTTTATGATCGAATTGATAAAACAAATCCATTTTCAGCACCAGAAGGTTCTTCCCCATTAGATAGAGATGCATAATTTTATCGATAAAAAAGAAGCTATTGATATCAATAGCTTCTTTTCTTCTTGGTAAAACTTTATAATAATCCAGCCCACTTTAAACCATTTAAGATTCCATCTTCTTCTACACTAGTTGTTACATGGTTCGCAAGTTTCTTTAATGGCTCTACAGCATTCCCCATTGCAATTCCAGTACCAACAGTCTCAATCATCTCTAAATCGTTTAATCCATCACCAAAAGCAAATACATCTTTTATATCGATTCCTAAATGTTTCACCATTTGTAGTATTCCATTTGCTTTAGATCCACCGATTGGTAATACATCAGTAGAGAAATCATGCCAACGAATGAAATTAAATTGACTAAAACCATTTGTAAGATTAGCTTCATTTTGTTCTTCACAGAATAGTAAAACTTGATAAATATCACGATTATGATAAAAATCGCTTTGTGCTTCTGGAATATTCATTTTAATTGAATTCATCGCTTCCATAATATGTGGGTGTGTGACAGTAGAGGCCCTCATTGTTTCATTATTTAAATAAACTAGTGGAATATTTAATTCATTCGCTTTTTCAGTGAATAAATGTAGTTCTTCAGGATGTAACGCGTGTGTATGAACAGTTTCACCTTCAAATTCAGCATATTGACCATTTAGACTGACAAAACTTTTAATGTTCAATTCTTCACGAATTTCCTCAAACATAAATGGCGCACGTCCAGTAGCTATTGCTACATGAATATCCTTCTTCTGAAGTTCCATAATAGCTTCTTTTGTACTATTTGGAATTACTTTTTCATGATTTAAGATGGTTCCATCTATATCAAAAAATACAATTGGTTTTGACATTTTATTCTCCTCTCATGATGCCGCATTAGCTTTTGTGCTCTTTATCTTTATCTTTTTTTTACTATTTGAAATATAAACACCAATTAAAACGATTAGTAATCCTGCAATCATTTTTAAGGATAATGGCTCCTTTAAAAATAAGAATCCCCATATGGAAGCAAATACTGGTACAATATAAGTAACCATTGTAGCAAATTCTGCACTTCCCTCTTTAACCATATAATAAAATAGTAAATATGCCAACCCAGAACATAAAATACCAAGTCCAATTACTCCTCCAAAAACATGTAACTCTATGAATGGTTTTAAAGTTCCTTTTCCAGCAATAATCATGTAGAAAAAGCCGAATACAGCTGAAATTCCTAGCGTTAAGAAAGATACAATTAATACATCAATATTTTGTAAGTATTTTTTAGTTAAATGGGATCCGAGCCCATAACAGAACGTTACAAAAATCATTAAAAGTGAATAGAATATATTATTGGACAATATTGTTGATAGATTTATATTCATCATAATACCTACACCTATGATCCCGACAATTAAACCAATCCATTGGTTTTTAAGTATTTTTTGAGAAAAGAAGAAATAACCAATCACAAGTGTCGCAATTGGAGTAAATGCGTTCAGCATCGCAGCCTGATTGCTTTGGAGGTGTGTTTCGCTTAAGGATAAAAATAACCACGGTATTGCATGATTAAATAAAGATATTGCAATGATTAAACTAAACTTAGGGAGATTCTTATATTCAATTTTTACTTTTTTAACTAACATTATGATTAATAAAGTTAGCGAACCAAACAAACATCGATAAAATACTATCCCTTCTGGACTTATATCATTTAGTAGTAGTTTTATAAATAGAAATGATGTACTCCAGATAATGCTTAACAAAAATAAGGCGGCATATAATTTCTTCATAGTATTCTCTCCTTAAATTAATATCACTGTTAAAATATATTGTTGATTTTCCGTTACAGTATGCTCCCTTTTTTGCGGCGCGTTAGCTAAGCCTAATTGGCAAGCCTTCGGGATCTCACCCTTCTCACTACGATCGCAGGAGTATCGCACCTTCCACTTTAATCAAATCTCTTTATAAACTCTTTCCTTCCAATCCTGTTAAATGTTTTAGAACAATGCGTTTTGTTTAATTTCAACAATAAACATTAACAGAGAGAAATTATTAGATACCATCTATTTTAACTTCTTTTCCCCTTATATTGTATGAAAATGTTTTTTCGATAAATACTAAACATAAATTATCTTATGTCCGTGTTCGCTTCACATAGTTTATTTTCGAGTATAGGAGGTAAAACTAATGTTACGTAAACTTCGAAATAGATTAAAAAAACGGCTAAAACAATTATTAAAAAAGAAGAAATATATCTCTATAATTTCAAATAAACTTTTAAAATGAGCGTAATTTAGGCATTATGCAATAAAAAGAATGAAAATATATAGAATATCCCTTATAATATTGAGAAGATAGTGAATTGACAAGGAGAGATTTAAATGATTTTTAAAGTATACTATCAGGAGCTACCTTTAGAGGTACCTGTAAGAGAAAAAACAAAAACAGTTTATGTTGAAGCTGAAAGTGAAAGAGAAGTTCGTGCGAAATTAACACCTTTCAATTATAACATTGAGTTAGTACAAGCTTTAACCGGCGCTCATCTTGAATTCGAAAAACAAAGTGAAAGCTTTAAAATTTTGGAGCTTGTGTAATTTATGAAATTTCTTAAAAATGATCAAGCGGCCGTATTCGCACTAGGCGGCTTAGGGGAAATTGGAAAAAATACATACGCAGTACAATACCAAGATGAAATTATACTAATCGATGCCGGAATCAAATTCCCTGAAGATGAACTACTTGGGATAGACTATGTTATACCTGATTATTCCTATTTAGTTCGAAATGAGGAAAAAATTAAAGGTTTATTTATTACACATGGACATGAAGACCACATTGGTGGTATCCCGTATTTACTAAGAGAATTAAATATTCCAATTTACGGTGGTAAACTAGCCTTAGCTTTAATCAAAAATAAACTTGAAGAGCACGGTCTATTGCGAAAAGCTAAGTTAATAGAAATCAAAGAAGATGACATCATTAAATTCAGAAAAACTAGTGTTACTTTTTATCGTACTACACATAGTATTCCAGATTGTTATGGTATCGTCGTTAAAACACCACAAGGACAGGTTGTTCATACAGGAGATTTTAAATTTGATTTCACACCAGTTGGAGATTCGGCTAATTTAACGAAAATGGCTGAAATAGGAAAAGAAGGTGTGTTATGCCTACTTTCAGATAGTACGAACAGTGAGGTTTCTCACTTTACGATGTCAGAAAGAAAAGTCGGTGACACGATCAGTGAAATTTTCCGTAAGGTAGATGGTCGTATCATTTTTGCTACTTTCGCTTCTAATATTCACCGTCTTCAACAAGTTGTAGAATCTGCAATCGCTACTGGACGAAAAATTGCTGTCTTCGGGCGTAGCATGGAAGCAAATATTGAAATCGGTCATGATTTAGGATACATAAAATGTCCAAAAGATACGTTTATTGATGCTAGTCAAATTAATCGTATCCCTGCAAATCAGATTGTTATTCTATGTACAGGTAGTCAAGGTGAGCCTATGGCCGCACTATCTAGAATAGCTAATGGTACTCATCGTCAGATCCAAATTATCCCTGGAGATACAGTCGTATTCTCGTCTTCACCAATTCCAGGTAATACGATGAGTGTAAACCGTACGATCAACTTGTTATACCGTGCTGGTGCAGAGGTTATCCACGGATCTCTTAATGATATCCATACAAGTGGACATGGTGGACAAGAAGAACAAAAATTAATGCTTCGTTTAATGAAGCCTAAATATTTCATGCCAATTCACGGTGAGTACAGAATGCAAAGAATGCATGCTAAGCTTGCTATGGATTGTGGTGTACCAGAAGAAAACTGTTTCATTATGGACAATGGTGAAGTTCTTGCCCTACGTGCAGATGAGGCAATGGTAGCTGGTAAAGTTCCTTCAGGAAATGTATATATTGACGGAAGCGGTATTGGTGATATCGGAAATATCGTTTTACGTGATCGTAGAATTCTTTCTGAAGAAGGTCTTGTAATCGTTGTCGTGAGTATCGACATGAAGGAATTTAAAATATCTGCTGGACCAGACATCATTTCTCGTGGATTCGTATATATGAGAGAAAGTGGCGATTTAATTAATGAAGCACAAGCTATGATTTCTTCTCATTTAAATAAAATTATGGATCGTAAAACTTCACAATGGTCTGAAATTAAAAACGAAATTACAGATACTTTATCACCATTCCTTTATGAAAAAACAAAGCGTAAACCAATGATTCTTCCAATCATTATGGAAGTGTAAATCTAAATACAGTAAAAAAGAAGAAGCTTAATTACTATTAAGCTTCTTCTTTTTTTGCTCATTTCTAAAAACGGTTGGTATAAAACAGTTTTGTTAAAGTACTCTGCGGTAAGAATCCTGTGGAATAGCAGGACAAATGAGATCCCAAAGGCTAGCCGAGGAGGCTCATCGTAAGCCCCACGGAAAGCGAGCACCCTGAAGTGGAAATCGACGACTTACTTTTTTGAAAGCAATAAAAATTACGAAAGCAGCCTATATACTAAATGATTACAATAAATCCACTGAGCCTATTATTTTATCACATCATTTTTTTCGTAGTCTTTTAAGTATAACTTCTGGAAAATAGGTTTATTAATCATTAAGAAAATAAAATAAATTGTAATTCCGATTAAAAATATGACAAATAAAATGATCAAAATATATGCTAGATGGCTTTTAGCAAAGCTTGTTTCCAACCTCAAATATGGATATAAAATATAGGGTAAATGGCTTACTCCATACCCAAAAAATGCAAAGAAATATTGTAATAAAACAAGCATAAAAGCTACCCCGTACCTTTTTCTTTTAATAACAAGAAAAATTGCAATACTGAAGCAAACTAATGAAGTTAGAAAATACCCCCAAACATTATGCATTCGTTCAAAATGTATACCATTATGTAATTTCATTGAAGCGAATACGATAATACTTGAAATAATTGTTGGAAAAGACCATACAAGTACGTATTTCCTTAACTTATTCTCCGATTCTGAATCCTCTATTAGTTTTGCAGAGTAAATTAAAAACATCGCACTTATAAATAATACTGAGCATACTGCTAACAACATAACAGACAAAGAATAGAAATTGGTAATTAATTTTAACGGGTAGAATCGAATATCCGTACCGTTTTCAATAATAAACCCACCTTCAGAGATCGTTAAAACTGTAGATAAGGTAACTGGTATTAATAAGCTAGTCGCACCATATAAAAGTAAAAAATATTTACTCCTTTTCCCTCCATATTGCTGAAAGGTATAAAAAGATCCCCTAATAGCTAAGAAAATCATTGCTACACACCCTGGTACTAATAGAGGAACTCCATAATAATATGCAACCCTTGGAAAGATACCAACTACGCCTACAAAAAAGAAAATGAAGAATAACGTAGCTAATTCCCAAATTGATGACAGGTGTCGATTAATTAGTCCTATTAGCTTTGGCTCTTCTTTTGTTGAAATTGCATAAAAAGCATAAAACCCTGCACCAAAGTCTATCGAGGCAATAATCATGTAGGCATATAGAAACAACCATAGGATAAAGATTGCAATCGTTTGTATTTCCAAACTTATTTCCTCCTACAAAAAATTTCCATTTAATAATAGTTATTCTTCTTAATTATACCGATAAAATTCTAATTGTTCTATATTCCGATTAAATAACAAAAAAAGAGACTATTAAAGTCTCTATTTCTAATTATTACTCTACTTTCGCAGCTTCATCAAGTACACGATTAACACGTTTTTCTAACATCGGCATACCGCCTTCTCCAGCTTGGAAATGACGTAAAACACCTGTTTTATCGAATACATAATATGAAGGCACATATTTGTTTTCAAATGCATCTGTGATTGAATGTTCATTATCGACTAAAATAGTTTGAGTAATTCCATGTTCTTCTGCAACTTGTTTAATTTTATCAATATCCAAGTCATCTTCTGATCTAGGCATATGAACACTTACTACATTTAATCGATCTATATATTCATCTCTAAACGCGTTGATATTTGGCATTGCAACTTTACACAGATGGCAACTAACTGACCAAAAATGGATTAAAGTTGGTTGTTGACCAATTAAATCCTCTTTTTGAACTTCCCCATTTAACACTGTAGTTGCACCGTTTAATTCAGGCATAGGCGAACGTAATCTCATTTCTGTTTCCTCCTGTCTAATTCCTTCGGCTCGCCCCTCGAGGTCATAAGCTAAAGCCCATTGAAGGTTACAAACCAACCTTCATTGTTCTTTTTCTTATGCTTGTGGGCCCACAGGATGTGGGTCATGCATGCGTTACGACAGGACGTCGTGGTTTTAGCATGACTTCATCTTTACTAAGCCGCTTCCACTTTTCGTATTGTCTAGTTCCAGCGGCTAGCCCCTCGAGGTCATAAGCTAAAGCCCATTGAAGGTTAAAAACCAACCTTCATTGTTCTTTTTCTTATGCTTGTCGGGGCTAAGCAAGCCGCTTCCACTTTTCGATTCTTATGTATTGAAAAGGCCTAACAAATTGTTAGACCTTCATTAATAATTCGTTTTATAAAAAATTATAGTGTAGCTTGTCCTGGTTTCCAGTTAGCTGGGCAAAGTCCACCAGTTTGAAGTGCCTGAAGCACACGTAGTACTTCATCAACTTCACGACCAATATTATTGTGGTGAACTACTTGGTACATTAATTCGCCTTCTGGGCTAATGATGAATAAACCACGTAAAGCGATACCTTCTTCTTCGATTAGCACGCCATAGTCACGAGAAATCGCGTGGTTAGTATCAGCACCTAATGCATATCTTAATTGACCTAAACCATTTTCTTTACGGTCAGTGTTAATCCAAGCTAAGTGAGTGTGGATTGTATCTGTAGATACACCAACAACTTCAGCATCAAGGTCTTCAAACTCATCATATCGCTCAGATAAAGCAATGATTTCTGTTGGACAAACGAATGTAAAGTCCATTGGATAGAAGTATAATACTGTCCATTTATCATTTTTCATGTTTTCTTCTAAACTTACTTTACCAAATTCTTTATTTGGTAATACTGCTTCCATTTCAAAGCGTGGTGCTTGTTTTCCTACTAAACGTTCTGCCATTATGATTACCTCCAATAATTTATGTAGTTAATTATCATACATATGATATTATAGTAAACTACTTTTTTAAAGTCAATCTTAATTTATAATTATTATTAAGTGAAAACTATTTTCATCCCTTTTTCATGAAAAAGTCGGTAATAAATTGAATCATTATAGGAATGACATTTTCATCTGGATTTAACTTTTGATTATGCAGTCCATAACTTGAATCTACACCAACCCAAAACATCATTCCAGGCATTTCTTTTGTCATATACCCAAAATCCTCGCCAGTCATCGCTACCTTACACTCAATCGCTTCGACACCACTATATTGTCTCGCAAAATCAAAAAATTCATTCGTAAGGGATTCATTATTTATTACTCCATAATAATTACTACCAAAATCTACATCTATTTTACACTGAAAGCTCTCTTGAAATCCATTCACAAGGCTTAATACCCTATCTTTTAATTTCATCATTGCTTCTTCTGTTAGTGCTCTCATAGTACCTTCTAAACGAACATGGTCAGCGATAACGTTTTGAACCGTTCCACCTGTAATCTTTCCAATCGTAATGACTGCACTATCTAAAGGATTTACATTTCTTGAAACAATTGATTGAAGTTGAGTGATAAAATGACCAGAAGCAACGATCATATCATTCGTTAAATGAGGAAAAGCTGCATGACCACTTAATCCATGAAAATCGATAAATAGCTCTGATGTATGTGCGAAAAGCATTCCCGGTTTAGTAGCAATTGTTCCTACTGGGTATTCAGGAGCGATATGAATCGCATAAATTTCATCAGGTTTAAACGATTTAAATTCCTCACTAATTAATAACGGTTCAGCTCCACCTGGACCTTCCTCAGCAGGTTGAAAGATAAATACTACGTCATCATCAATTGGATTCTCCACTAAATTTGTAAGTACTCCTAATGCGATACTCATATGTACATCATGACCACAGGCATGCATCCTACCTTCGTGAGTCGAAGAAAAAGGGAGCCCAGTTGCTTCTTTCATTGGTAAACCATCAATATCTGTACGATAACCTATTGTTTTTTTAGGATCTAACCCTTTCACTCTCACAAAAATTCCGGTTTTCCAAGTTTGCACAATTAAACGTTTTTGATTAAGTGAAGTCAAATATTCGAGCAAATAGGCCTGTGTTTTATATTCTTGAAAACCTAGTTCAGGAATTTGATGTAAATCTCTTCTTATTTTCACAAATGCTTCCATTTATTGCACCTCCAAAAAAAAGCGTAGAATGAAAATTCTACGCTTCAGACTGTTGACAAACGCTCGCTTTCTTTGTTGCTTTGCCTTCTTGCGGTGCTCATTACCGTCAATGGTAACTCCCCTCCTCATCAAGCTTTGCGCCTCGAAAGACAAACGTTTTCAATCAGTCTGAATATGTTCCTTATATGTACTTGTCTACTTATTGAAGCGTAGAATAAAAATTCTACGCATTAAAATTGTTGTTATTATTGGTTTAATTGACGTAAAGCTTGGATAATTTCAGTCTTTGAAACTGTTTTATCATCAATATCTTTAATTTTTCTAGCTGGAACTCCTGCAACTACTGTATATGGTGCTACATCTTCAGTTACAATTGCACCCGCAGCGACAACCGCACCTTCTCCAACTTTAATACCTTCAAGTACTACTGCGTTTGCGCCTACTAATACATTATCTTCAAGAATTACTGGGTTTGCAGAAGGTGGCTCAATTACACCAGCTAAAACAGCACCAGCACCAACGTGACAGTTTTTACCAGTAGTTGCGCGACCACCAAGTACAGCATTCATATCAATCATTGTGCCTTCGCCAATTACAGCTCCGATATTAATGACTGCACCCATCATAATAACTGAGTTATCACCAATTGTTACTTGGTCACGTATAATTGCTCCTGGCTCAATACGAGCTTTGATTCCTTTTGCATCTAATAATGGAATCGCTGAATTACGACGATCAGATTCAACTACATAATCTTCTATGTATTCTTTTTGCTCTTCTAAAATCACTTTCACATCATCCCACTCACCGAATAATACGCCTGAGTTTTGAGAAATAAATGACTGAACAGATTCAGAAATTGTCAACTTGTCCAATTGACCTTTAACATAAACCTTTACAGGTGTTTTTTTTGTGCTATTTGCAATAAAAGCAATAATTTCATTTGCATCCATTAATTTCATAATGATTGTTGCCTCCTTTAGTTTATCAATAAGATTACTCTATCAAAACAAGTACCTAACTAGCAACATTTTGTGAAGTAAACATTATTTTTTTTTTCGAATCGACTTAATAAAACCTTCTACTTGTTTTAATTTCATTGCATCACGATTGTATAATAAGTATGTATCCCTATATAGACGTGCTTGTTCCTTTGAATACAAAGGTGTTTTTATGAGGTTATCTTCTCTTACATCATGTAGTGCTGAAGAAGGTAGAATTGCAAAACCTAGTCCATTTAAGACAAATTGTTTACAAGTTTCAATTTGATCTACAACTATTTCATGTTTTGGTAGTGAATTAAAATGCTCGTACCACCATGATTGAATTAATTGATAATAGTTTGAGTTACTTTTAAATTGAATAAATGGTCTTTGAATCTCTTTATAATCAGCTAAGTCATGTTTCTTTGTATCGACTAAAAGTAATTCATCTGAAAAAAGCAATTCTTTTTCTCCAAACCAATTTTGATTGCCTCTTAAAATTGCAAGATGTACTTCATTTTCATATAATCTGTTAGTTATTTCACTACTCCACCCAGTAAAAATCGAAACTTGTACATCTGGAAATTGCGATACATATTGTTTTAATACAGGAGGAAGCCAATATTGCGCAACAACGGAAGAAACTGCAATTTTTAAAGTTCCTGAAATATCAGAATTTAATATTTGAAGTTGTTCTAGCATACTTTGGTATGTGTCTTCCATTCTTTTTGCATAGTTTAATATAATCTCACCTGAAGCAGTGATTATTAATCCTTTTTGTGATCGAATAAAAAGTTCACTACCAATTTGTTTTTCTAAATTTTGTAATCTTTGACTAAGTGCAGGCTGTGAAACAAATAATCTCTCCGCTGCTTTTCGCATATTTTTCTCTTCTGCTAAAGTGATCATTAATCGAATATCATCAATTTGCAAAATCATTCCCCCTTACATGATCTCGTTCGATCTATCTCTTGCAATTGTTAGGTGATATTACTAGATTCCGCTCTTTACCTCCTTGAAGAAATTCCTCTTCACGCTTTTTTAGGTGTAGTATACCGATTATCCGATGAGAAAAAATTCCCAACTACCAAACTGAATATATGATAAAAAAAGTAAGCCAATTGATTGACCTACTTTTTTATCAATTTAATGTTTATTATATCTTCTTACACTTTTGTTCACTTGTTTTAATATCGCTCGTCTAGTCAAGATACCTTCAAATGTAAACTCATCACCTACTACACAAACAAAAGGATGGTCTATGACAGATTCAAGTCCTTTGGCAAGCGTATCAGTTGTTTTTAATAAAGGAAACTCTTTACACATGACTTCTTCTACTTTCATATTATTAAGTCTCTCAAATTCAATTCTTTCTAATCCTAAAATTCTGTCCAATATCATAGAAGTACTAATTAATCCCAGTAATTGAAACTTTGGATTTAAAACTGGAATGGAAGAGTATCCAGATTTAGTAAGTACTAATAAAGCATGTTCTAGGCTGTTACCAATTTGGACATGTGCTACTTTTTCACTTGAAATAATTACTTCATCTAGTTTATGTTCAAAAAATTGTTGACCATCAATACTAATCAAAACATCGTCCCCCAATGGAATCATACAGAGCACCTTTTCAATTAAAAAGATTATTCCAATTCATTCAAATTAATAGGTATTATCATTTGAATTTTGGCTCTGTAGTTAGTCATTTGTACAGATTCTATTCATATACTAAAAAAAATTTCGAGGACATTGTCCTATTTACCATCTTATCAGATTTTGTATGCCTTTCCAATGCATCAAATTACTATTTAAATGACAAAAAAAACGTTTAGATAAATAGTTTCATTTATCTAAACGCCTTATTTATATAATACTTCATAACCCCAAATCCCTTAATTTTTGATACAAGTGTACAAGTCTTTCATATTGATCTTCACCTGCATCCATTAGACCATTTTCAATATCAGTTATTTGAGATGAAATTAGTTCAATTGCATAGTTTTGTTTCATAACAGTATCTACTAATAGATACAACTCGTCTTCTGTGAAATTTTGTTCTCCTAGCATTCATCAATCCCTCCTAATTCTCATTTTAATCAATGTTTAAATACTTTAAACTTTTTATTTTGTAAATTTATTTGCATAACTAAATGCTGTATATGAATCTGGTTTTATCTTTGGGATAATTCCCATTGCACTTACTTTCGAAGTCATTTCTTGTATAAATTCTTTTGTAAGTCCAGAAGTGCCAATATCTAAATGAATCTCAAAACTAAAATTATTGGGGTTAGCATTTTCATGGAGTGGACTAAAAATTTTTTCTAAATAAAAGGGTGTTAACAAAAATGCAATCTCTTGACTATACATAGTTTCTAAAAATATTTTTTCTTTTAAATTTCTAATTTTACGATTGTGCCAACATGTATGTAAACATCCCCAGGCACCATTGCCAACCCTATGCAGATGTAAGGCTGTAATAAACTTTGTCCCATTACTATGAACTTGTGAATCAGTTCCAATTGAGAGGCGATACTGTTTATTCGGATCACATTTTACAAAATGATATAATCTAGAAACAACTTGATCAAAACTCATGTTTCTTTCGCTAACATTATAAAATCTATATTGATCTTTATTCACCGTTTTTACCTCCCCTGTTCATAAACAATACATATTAATGTATTCAAAATAAATTGGGATTAGCACGACCGAAAAACTATGAACTATTTTTGCATAAAAAAAAACAAGCTTTCGCTTGTTTTTCTTTAAACTTTTTAAGAAATGATTTCGTATATTTCAATCGCTACCATATCGATATTATCGAATGGGAAAGTTTGTGGCTTTTCACCTTGTTGAAATACTTCTAATTCAAAAGTTTCATTTTTTTCTGAATACTTCACACTACATTTTCTTTCGCCATTCACTTCAAAGAATCTTTGAGCAACCTCACCGTTCGTTGCTTGTTGTTTTAAACTTTCTAAGCGTTCTAAAATTCCTAATAATAAAGACATATTAGAACTCCTTTCTACCATGTGTCATTCCTAAATATAGGTTATACTTTCTTACAATTTCTATCCATAAAATTTTCGATAGAATCAAGTTATGTAAGTGTCCATTAATAAGAATACTTGTATTTTTAAATAAATACAAGTGAAATATACTTGTATTTTATATTATGAATCCTAAAGCAAATCTCTTTATTCCTATTATTTTTTTAGATAAGATTAAGATTAAGAACATATTTATTAATATAAAGCGAAATTATAAAAAAAAGGATGAAGATAAATGCGAATCGAATTATTTACACAGGATGGTTGTCCCCCATGTGAATTTCTAAAAAATTATTTAAAAGAAGCTAATCTTTCTTTTGAAGAATACAATGTATCAAAAGATCAAAATGCTAAAAATCGAATGATGTTTGAACTTGAATCATTCTCAACTCCGACATTAATTATAAATGATGAAATTATTCGTGGAGTTCAAATTGAACAAATTGAAGCTGCATTACAGAAAAATAATCAATAATATTTAATACTTGAAAAAGTGCACAATAAAAAACACCTTTAAGTTTTTAAAGGTGTTTTTTATTGCTTGTTTGAATTCATACTATATTTGTTATGTTAAAATAGGCTTAATAAATTACTTGATTATCCAACTCCAATAAAATGAAAGGCAAAAAACATGATCGATGATACGATAAAAATCTTTGGTAATAGCCCTTTCAAAGTATATCCTCCCTCAAAAGATAACCCGTCTTTCAATAATCGTATCACTTTTAAAAACCTATTTACTACAAAAATAGTTCTCATCTTTTTTACAAAAGATGACAATTGTTTTTATAAAAAACTCAAAATAAAAGAACTGTCTTATACAATAAATAGTTCCGTTTTTGTGGAGAAATATTAGAAATTGGATACTAATTTTGAGACCAAATCGCATAGTGTTTGGACTTTTAGTTTTGTTGATATATCCGTGTTCTGAGTGAAAAAAGGCATAGAAAATTGTAGATTTTCACTCCAGGATGCTCGCTTTCCGTTGGGCGGGCTGCTTTAGCTGCTTTAGCTGCTTTAGCCTCCTCGCCGCGTTCGCGCCTGCGAGGTCTCACCAGTCCGCAGCTCCCACAGTAGTCTCGCACCTTCCGTTCCAATCTTCTTCTTCGTTTTTCAGTTTGATATAACAAAATATTTAAAAAAAACAACAATCTTTTAGAAAAGTGCCTAGATTTAAAAGGACAATGGTATTTTATGGTGAAATAACTGTACATGGAGGTGTTTATGCTGAAAATGTATAAAGTAATTTTAACTGTAGTGATATGTTCATTTTGTTTATTCGGTTGTGTTAAACCAGAAACCAAAAATGTAACAACTAAAAATCCAGATGCAGAAGAAATAATACGTCTTGATAGACATGCTGACATTTTTAAATGGAAAGATATAATTTATCAAACGAATATTGATTGGGTAAATAAGCTTAAATTGACAAAAGACAAATCGGTTGGAGAAATTACAGCCTTAGTATCAAAAGTTTCCAAAGAGTCATTTAAAAATGGTACGGCAAATAACTTACCAATTGGAGCTAAAATATATACCACCAAAGAGAGAGAAGATATATTAATTGTTGAATTCAATGGAAAAGCAAGTTATTACTTAGCTGTTGTTGAAGGTTAAATAGAAAAAAACGCTTGGAATATTCCAAACGTTTTCTTATGCTAATTTACTGTTCATTAGGTTTTATTTCATATACTATTTCTATTGTTATTAAACATGTTATTTTACATTATCGGAACTACTAACTTATAAAAGACAGTTTTTTTATTGAAAATAGCTAATTAAAAAAGCAGCTCATTATGCTTAAATAAGAAATCATAACTTAAATCAATGTAAAGATAGCGACTATTTTCCAAAGGATATGAAAATGTTCGGATTTTTTCACCGGTTTCAATATCCCGATACATATCAGATAATACCCCTCGGTCATGTGCCTTCATTCGTAAAACTGTTTCTAAAAAATATGGTCGCCAACTCCAATTCCTTCCAACATATTGTTGCTGAAGTTCCCATTGTTCTCCATATAACTTAAAAAAGTTAGCTGATTGCTGAAAGCCATCTTCATCGCAAATATACATTCTAAAGCTAAACGAGTTTAATTCACTTGATATTTTTTGTAAAAAATCATTCAAGTCAGATTTAAGATTAAATTTTTGAATAGCAGTTTCCACTCTTTGCTGAATTAAATTCGTCATATCTCTAAGAGCAGTTAATTTAGTTTTTTCTTCTCTTATATACTTCAAAATATCTTTCTTTAATGGTTCACTCTCATGATTCAAATTATTAATTGATTTTTGTGGTATACATAAGTAAGCACCTTGATAAAATCTTCCACCATTCTTCCATGCATTCCTTAATTGAAGTGAATCAATTATTCCATCATAGTACATTGAAGCTCCAATTTTTCTAGCCACATGAATAACTGAATGTAATAAATCTTGGAAAGATGATGTGTGTAGTTGCTGTACCATTTTAAAATCAATTTTGATGATATCAGGTGACAAATATCGCAATTTTTCTAAATTAATCAGCTTATCATTCACACTGTTAATTGCAAACTTAATACCATATGTTTGATAATATGTGATTAGGTTTTTTAATTCTTTTTCAAAACCGTAAAAAAGCTGATGCTGTAGAATAATAACAATATTATTTAACTTGATCCCTTTTTCCTCATATTCTTGTAAAATTGAAAGTAAGTTTTCAGGATCATCTGATAATAAAGCAGATGGATGACGATTAATAAAAATGTTGCCTTTAAACTTCGAACGAACAACCTCATCTAATGATTGCAATAAAATATGATTGTCTACTTCAAGAAGATAATCATCTGGAACTAAATCATTTGAAAAGAAAAATTCCAAGCTATGTAAATTATCTAGATTCATTCTACCAACAACTTCAATCGCAACACAGTCCTGTGTATCCGCTCCATATATAGGTTGAAAATATGGTATTACTTTATCTAAGTTACTAATTACATCTAAAGGATCCATAAGCTACCTCCTTTTAGAAAGGATATTGATGTAATGACTGGCCTCCATCCATTGTAAAACAAGAACCATTAATATAACCAGCTTCATCTGAAAATAAATATGCTGCTAAGCCTGCAATCTCCTCTGGGGTACCTAAGCGACCAAGTGGGACACTTTGAATAGTTCTCTTAGCTAATTCTTCTGAAACCCATAATTTTTCCGCTCCACCAGTTCTTTCAATCGGTCCAGGAGCAATTGCATTTACTCTAATTCCATACTTTCTACCCCATTCAACTGCTAATGTTCTAGTCATTGCAAGTACTCCAGCTTTTGCAGATGCTGAATGAATAACGCCAGGCCCAGCATCCCAAGCGTAAGTTGCAATTATATTTGTCATTGCCCCTTTAATTCCCTTTTGAATCATATACTTTCCAACCTCAGAACTGCAATAGAAAGTTCCATTTAAAACAATATTTATAACTGAATTCCATCCGTTTACTGACAAATCTTCAGCCGCACAAATAAAGTTACCTGCTGCATTATTAACTAAATAATCAATTGTTCCAAATGCTTCATCAACTTCATTTACCATTTTCTTTACAAGTTCAGGATCTCTCACATCCATTACGACAGGCAAAACTTGGCCATCGTATTGCTCAATTTCTTCTTTTGCACTATTTAAACGGTCTAGATCTCTTCCCGCAATAACTACCTTCGCACCTTCTTTTGCAAAACGTACTGACATAGCTTTTCCCATTCCGCTAGAACCACCAGTAACGATTACAACTTTATCTTTCAATGTAATTCCTCCTATCTCTTTTATCTAGTTTAACAATTTTTATCTATTTTGAGAATATTTTTAACTATTAAACTATTAAATATATTAAGTAGATTATTTTGCAAGATTAAAGGTCGGGTTAAATTGAGAGCAAAAATTTATACTATTCTATTCGCTTTTATTTGTTTAACATACTATGCCTTATTTATAGAACCAAGTATGATCTTAACGAAACAAAACTCCTTCTATAATAGTACGAACACGGACTTAACAACTAACCTTCGAATTGTACAATTCTCTGATACTCACTTAAATAATAAGAATGATATTCGTAAATTATCGACCATTGTTAAAAGCATAAATAGGATGAAACCTGATTTCGTCGTATTTACAGGTGATTTAATTAGCGATATTCGCAAATTCGGTTATGAAAAAGAGGTTATTAATCTTTTAAAAGGGATAAAAGCAAAAAGAGGAAAGCTTGCAATTTATGGGAATCATGATCATGGAGGATACTTTACTGAGCAATATGAAAAAGTATTAAAAGATAGCAATTTTATCTTACTAAAAAACGAGGAGAAGTCATTTTATTTTGAAAATCAGAAAGTATCTTTTATTGGACTAGATGATTATATGTTAGGAAAGAGGAATTATGAAAATATTTTAAATCGAATACAAAAAAATACTTATACGATCGTATTAGCTCATGAACCTGATATAGCAAATGTAACGAAAAACTATCCAATTAACCTTCAACTCTCTGGTCATAGTCATGGTGGACAAATTTATTTACCTATTTTCAAATCTCTCATTATGCCACCATTTGCAAAAGTTTATAATCGTGGAAAGTATAAATTATCAGAAAAATATAATAGTTACTTAATCGTTTCAAATGGGATTGGAACAACTAAACTACCCATTCGATTTTTAACTCCTCCTGAAATTATTTCGATCGAAATAAAAAGGACGCATTAAGTAACTATTTTACTTAATACGTCCTTTTTATTAATAATACAATTTTTCAATTTGTTCAGGCGTTATTGGTTTACTAAAATAATATCCTTGCGCTTTTAAACAATGTTTTTTCTTTAAAAACTCTATTTGTTCAATTGTTTCTACACCTTCAGCGATTACATCGATGCCAAGTGAATGTGCCAAACTAATGATTGTCGTTACGATTGCCGCATTCCGATTATCTTGAATGACAGACTGTATAAAGCTTCGGTCGATTTTTAACATATCAACAGGAAAATCTTTTAAATAACTTAATGAAGAATATCCAGTTCCAAAATCGTCCACTGCTATTTTTATATTTAAGTTTTTAAGTTTTTGAAGAATTGATGCTGTTTGCTCTCGATTTACCATTGAGCTCTCGGTAATTTCTATAGAAAGCAGCTCACTTGGAATGTCATAAATTTTCAAACATTCTGATATATATTGCTCTATTCCACCGGTATAGAATTGTTTCGGAGATAGATTAACGGCTACTTTCCTTACATCGTAACCTTTATCTAACCATTGCTTTATTTGCTTTGCCACTTGTTTAAATACCCAATTACCTATATCAATAATTAAATGGGATTGCTCCGCGATTGGAATAAATTCACTCGGAGGAATATAACCGAGTTTTTCGTGCTTCCATCTTAGGAGAGCTTCTAAACCAATTAATTGATTATTATGTAAAGAGATTTGAGGTTGGTATACAATTTCTAATTCATCTCTTTCGAGAGATTGTCTTAAGAAATATTCTAAGTTTAATTTCTTTTGAGTAATCGTTGAATATGCTTTATCGTAAAATGAGTATGAACCACGTTCGTTTTCTTTACACGCCAAAATTGCTCTTTCTGCATTTCTAAGAATAATTTCACTTGAAATACCGTCTTTTGGGTAAGAACTAATCCCGATCGTTGTAGAAATAATTACTTTTTCATCATGAGAAGGTATTTTAATAGGTACTTTAATCCCCTCAATTATGCTTTCCGCTAATTTTTTCATTTTTTCTTTTGATTTAGTTTCATATATAACAATAAATTCATCACCACTATGTCGAATAAGAGGACAACTCTTTAACGTTTCTTTTTCGACAATGGACGTAATTCTTTTTGAGACTAATTCAATAATATAATCTCCAACTTCGTACCCATATGTTTCATTCAATATTTTTAATCGATCGATATTTACAATAAACAAACCAATACCACTATTTAATATTTCAACGTCTTGAATTGATTGATTCATTAAATTTGAAAACATATCTCTTTTATAGTAACCAGTTAATTGGTCTCTTTGAGATAAGAAAAATAAATAATTTTCTTTCTCATTTACTGACGTAGTATCTCTTATGATTAAGTAAATACCTTTTATTTCATGATCTAACATAATTGGTATACATTTTATATGACTTCTTAAGTAATGCCCATTTTTGTTTAACAACACGGTATTTTTCAACTCTGTCGAGACACCTAGTAGCGTTGAAGTAAGCGCTTTATCTAGCGCTTCATTATCTTTACGATCAATTAAACTAGAAATATGTCGTCCTTTTAACTCTTTTTCTCTGAAGCCTATTACGTGGTATGTAGACATATTTGTTTTTTGTATATTGCCATTACTGTCTAGCATAATGATACTATCAAGATTATGCTCAAATAAAGAACGATATCTTAGCTCGTTCTCAAGTTTTTCATTTGTTTCTTCTGTCCATAATGTAACATCTCGCGTTACACTTACAATATAATTACATTGTCCATCTTCATCGATAATCGGAGATAAGACAGTTTCAAAATAATACTTCTTTTCATTAATAATCAAATCATCATTGTACCATAAAGCTTGTTTTGACCTTTTTGTAATTTGATAACTCTCAATAAGTTTCTTTGAGATTTCATTTGGCATCACTTCTTGAATTGAATAACCGATAAAGTTTCTATCAAAAAGGTTTGCATGCTTTATTGCCTGATCATTTGCATAATGATAAAGAAAATTATCTCCATCAACTTTCATGATAAATAGGAGATCATTGATTGAGGTTAATAATGCATCTATCATTGATTGATCTAAATTTTGTAATTTATTTATTTTTAGAGAAGTATCCATCATATGCGTCCTTTTTTTTAATTTAAAGAATCCTGATGAAATATATCAAATGATGTCATTTTTCCTATTCTATAAGTCTACTATATTCCATTTACTTACAAGTTAAAATAGGTATTTCAACTCAGCCATTTAATAATTTGCACAAATGACTAGGTTGGTTACCTAATTTTTTGGGTACTTGCTCAATTAATCGCTGACTCCATACACTAATAACGAAGACAAGAGAGGAGGTAAAAACTTGAATTATCAATCATACCCGAATATAAATCATTATTATTATAGAAATGCTGATACCCCATCATACTACTATGATCATAACGAACAGCGCTTCATTCCATTTTTCCCTCTAATACCTCTACTCGGAGGTTTAGCAGGAGGCTTCGCTTTAGGTGCATTAGCGTTTGGTAGACCACCATATTACCCTTATTGTCCACCTTATGGACCTTATCAGCAGTTTCCTCCATATGGAGGTTATCCGCCATACCAACAACCTTTTCCACCAATAAATCCAGGTGCTTTTCCTGGGAATATAGGTGCCTACCCTGGTAATACAGGTGCTTTTCCTGGAAATATAGGTGCCTACCCTGGTAATACAGCATTGAATCCAAATGGAAACATTGGGGCTTATCCATATTAAAACGGCATTTCATAAGGCAAATCGATAAACAGTTAATCAATGTAAAGGCATTATAAGATTAACTGTTTATTTTTCATCTTTTTATTAAAAACTAGATTTATTTTGAAAAATACCAAACAAAGGCTATAATATAGTCATATATATTATTTGGAGGTAATAAAAAGGCATGAAATCGAAAGAACCAAGCCTGAATAAGATGGTTTACTCTAATGAAGAAATCTTTCAGGCAATATTTGTAGTGAATAAACATGCTAAAACTGCTCTAGAGCCAAGTGAACTTTATTCGCTTAAGAGACAAGCTATATTAAAGCTAATAGAAAAAGGAATTGCAAAGAAAGTCGGTTTACACTTTTCAAACAACCCTCGATCTAGTAAACAACAATCTGATGTGTTGATTTCATGTGGAGATTTTTTCTTTCATATCCCACCTTTAAAAGAAGACTTTAAACTTCTTCCACACTTAGGCGTATTAGAAAATTCTCACCGTAATCCAAAAGTTTCCATGTCATTAAGTTATGCAAAAAAAATACTTCATCATTTTTTAGGAATTGTAAAAGAAAAAAATGACAGTAATATTAAAATTGGTTTTAATCACCGAAGAAATAACCCCGGGCAACAATTTAAACCTTCTTCATTTATTAGTAACTCAACTTTTACTTTCCCAAGCGAACCAATCCGCAAAAATAAAGGGAAATATGATAAATGAAAATTAGTAAGTTGCTCCAATCAAAATGATTATTATAGTAAAAGGGAATCTAATAAATACCTAAATAGTTTTTAGGTTTTATAATGATTCCCATTTTTATTTTTATAGAATGTGTTGATCGATTAATTGAACAAGTTCACCAATTTCTGGTTTACTTACTTGTGCAGTTGCTCCAACTTGATCCCCTTTATGTTTAAGGCTATCAGTAATTAAAGAAGAGAAAATAATAATCGGAAGCTTACTTAATGTTTTATCTTCTTTTAATTTTTTAGTAAGATGGTGGCCATCCATTTGAGGCATTTCAATATCTGTAATAATTAATTTAACAAAGTCAGTCAGCTCTTTACCACTAGCTATATTATTAGATACTTCCTCATATAAATCCTTACCATTTTCAAAAAATACTGTATTGACATATCCAGCTTCTTTTAATGTATCTTTGATTAAGCTTCTTAATAAAGGAGAATCCTCTGCAATAAAAATCGGCTTTTTGGAAACTTCCCTTTGATCAAGATTAGTTAATTTCTTTTTTGAAATAGCTGTTTCTTCATTAATCTCTACTACCATTTTCTCAAAATCTAGTAAAAGTATCATTTCGCCATTATGTTTAACAACACCCGTAATTTGTGTTTCTAGGCCTTGATACATTTCATTCGGCTTTTCAATTTGAGCCCATGAGATACGATGAATTTGTGACACAGTGTGAACATGAAAAACCATTTTAGTTTTATTAAATTCTGTCACAATATATTTATCATACTGTGGCTCATTTGAAGGTGGAAAGTCAATTGCAGTTGCTACATTTATGACAGGTAATACTTCGCCTCTTAGTTCAATTATTCCTTCTACATTTGGATGTGACCTAGGGACTGGAGTAATTGGTAAAGGATTAATAATTTCACGAACCTTTATCACATTTATACCAAATTTACTTTCACCTATAGTAAACTCCACGATTTCTAATTCATTTGTACCGCTGTCCATTAATATACCATGATTTTGTTCCATGACGATCAACCTTTCCCACTTATATTTCTTATTCCATATTATCTAAATAGTTTAAATCCAAGATAAAACTAACATTTAATCTTGATACAAATAAATAACATAACAATTAAACTCTTTTTTTAAATACATACTATTCAATTAAGTAATCGGATTATTTTTGTACTTTGTTAATAGATAATTGAATAAAAAGTTGATAAGTTTAGTTACAAACTCTCTGCTATTTATACTATTTTAAGATCTATGATCCTTCCTTATAGTATTAATGGCCCATTTCCGTCTATTATCATCCATTATTTCACCAAATGGACAAGCCTGAATAAGGTAGTAATAGGAGGTGATAGATTTGTTTGAAAATAATAACTTGCAAGATATCATCCGCTATTTTGCTGGGGCTTTAGTGTCACTTAATTTCCTTTTAAAGTCTTTTGGATATGATTTCTTTAACAATGAGCAAGTTGATGCTGTTGTAAATATCGCTTCTTTCTTATTTATTTTATATTTTGGCGCAAAACATAATTATCTTGGAAAGAAGGGACAGGCACAAAAAGCTCTTCTACAAAAAGCAGGCTTAGAGAAGAAAAAGAATAAAAAAGATTAATTACCTATCAGACTCGACTATTCCTATTTAAATTTAATAGCTTGGATTGCTCAAGATTTGTGAGTGTGGCAAGTATCACACTCTCTTTTTTTCTACATCTTTTTAGCTTGTTCTTAACATTTTTCTCAAAAAACAGTTCAAGTTTCTCTTTATTTCTTCATTAAACGATACAAATTGTAGTAATCGTAACTACTTTGTTAAACATTGTAGAAATATTTTAATAGTAATAAGTAGGAGAAACTTAAACTTCTATTGAATCTTCTAAAAACACATATTTTTCCAGGAGGTACTAATGTCAGTGATATTTACTAGTAAAGATATTTCAAAAAAATTAAAAATTGGTAAGTCTCTCGTAAGAGAAATTAGTAAACAGTTAGAAAAAGAATCATATGAATTTACTAAAAATCAAGAGACTCGGATTTACTCAGAAAAAGACTTAATACTAATGCAAGCAATTGTTGAAGATTATCATAGAAATCAAAATCAAAATCTATTTGAGTCAATCCAATCCGAACTAGATCAACTCAACAATCGTGAACTACAAGTCGAAAGCACTGACGACATTAGCGGCTTTATTCCATTCCAACATCAAGTAGATGAAATTTCTACTGATATGATTCAATTAACAAGTAATCCTACTCTTGAAAAAACTGCACAAGATACCATTGAATTACATATTGATAATGTAGAGAGTAACACTGAAGAAACATCTGTTGAAATGAAAGAACTCGACTTAGTGCACAATGCTAAGGTTGAAGATATCAATGAGGACATTCAATCTCAAGTAGAAGAAATTTTTGTAGAACATACTGTTTTAGGATACGAAACCATCTCAGATAATTTCGTAGAAGCAAAAGAAACTCAAATACTATCGGTAATAGACGAATCAACTATAAAAGATGTAATAGTTGATGAAGTTTATTCCCAAAATTTAAATTTAGTTTCCTCCCCTACTCACTCAAATCCAGATCAACTAATGTTTGAAGATTTCATGTTGCAAATATCTAATTTAGCTAATCAAAATGAACAAATTTTATTGCAAAATCAGACTTTAATCAAACAAAACTTAGAAAAAGATCAAAAACTTGAAAAAATATTGAACTCGGTTGAAGAAAAAAGTGAAGAACTTCAAGAATTAGCAAGTGTAATTGAAGAAAAAGATGAAAAGCTTGAACAAATGTTTGAAGAAATACAAATTAGAGAAGTAGGTCGTGACGCTCAACTAATGCGAATGATTAGAGAGATGCAAGAAACTAAGAAAATGGTAGCTGCATCTAAAGAAAAAGATTGGAAGAATTCATTAAAATCATTTTTTGTAAAACCGAAAACAGTTAAATAACATTTTTATTTTGATAGTCATTTGCCCTTATTCGTAAAAAATAAAAAGAGAAGGTTATCCCTTCTCTTTTTTTATTGAATATTTTCTTGTTCTTCCATCTCATATGCAGGTAATAGAATATGAACCTCAGTGCCTTTTCCTTCTTCACTTAAATACTCTATTGACCCCTTATGGGCTTCAATGATGCTAAAAGTTACCATTAAACCTAGACCCGTCCCTTTTTCTTTCAATGAATAAAAAGGCTGACCTAATCGATCCAATTGTCCTTTAGACATCCCTATTCCATTATCTTTTACGACAATTCGAATATAATCTCGATCTCTCATCTTCTCGATATTAGCCTCTATTTTAATATATCCTTTCGTGTCTTTTATTGCTTCGACACCGTTTTTCAATACATTAATTATCGCTTGCTTAAGCTTTGCTCTATCACCTATTGTATACATTTCTTCTGTCACACTTACTTGTAAAAACGCACCTTGTAAAGCTGCATATGTAGACATTAATGTCGTAACTTCATTCAGCTGGTCAGTCATATTAATCATTTTTTTCTCTTCTATTTGAGGTCTTGCCAGATTTAAATAATCAGAAATAATATTTTCTGCACGATCTAACTCAGTTAATACAAGTTTCATATATTCTCTGTTTGTACCGCTTTCTTGATTTTCGATAAGTTGAATGAAGCCCCTAACAACTGTGAGTGGGTTTCGAACTTCATGTGCAACACTAGCTGCAAGTTCACTTACCATGTTTAATTTTTCCGACTTTTGCATTTGAACTCGGATTTCCGCATTCTCAAATAAAAATTCTCTTAAATACACATGGAACAACATCGTGATCGTTAAAACTGTAAAAAATATACAAACAGAAAGAATTGTTTGATCAGATTGATATTCTTTTACTCCATTTACTGTCGCTTCATAATACAACAAACAAATAATACAAAACGCATAAAGTATTGGCATTAAAATACTTAAAGCAAATTTTTTCCTTTTTGAAAAACTTACCCATTGTGGAGAAACAATTAATGGCAAAATACATGATATAAGTTCAAAAGGGAAACACTTTAAAACAGTAACCCCATATAGCAAATACATAAATAATGGTTTGGCAAAAATCACAATAATTCCAATTACTCTTCCGCCATATAAAATCGCTGAATACATTAATAAAATACTAAAAGTAATCGCCATATTGTCACTTATTTGTATAGGATATAGTAGGCATATAAATATATTAAAAATAGATAATAATCCTACTAGTAATCTATTTTGTTTAGGACTAGTATTATGGTATCTACTTAACCAAAACATTTCATATAAAAAGACCGGAATGATAATGATTGCAAATTGAATTAACAAATCTTTTAATTGCAGCATTTATGTAACCTCCACCGCTTCTTTCACCAAATTATATCATAATTAGATATCCTTCTATTTAATAATACATAAAATTTCAAAAAAAGATTTCTACACAGAATGCCACATTACAACAAAGTAATCTAAAATACAAGAAAAGTCGTCAAGCTTCTTTGCTTAACGACTTAAAACCAGCCTTTTCGTTTAAAAAATATGTACATAAAAAGTGTTACAATTCCCATTATGAATAAGATAAATAAATAGCCATATTTCCATGTTAACTCTGGCATATAATGGAAATTCATCCCGTATAAACCTACAATAAATGTTAATGGTAAAAAGAAAGATGAGATAATTGTTAATGTCTTCATAATATTGTTCATTTTTTCTGAACTTAACGAGAAATAACTTTCCCTTATATCCGAAGCTAAGTCTCTATTTGCTTCAATCATATCAGATAGTTTCATCAAATGATCGTGAATATCTTCAAAATAGATCCTATGTTCAGAAATATCTTTGAAACGATTTGAATTTAAAATTCGATATAGTAAATCTCTTGTCGGTAAAATCGTTCTTCTTAACTTTGATAAATCAGTCCGAATATCATATAGCCGTTCAACTGCATTATTAACTTGCTTCTTCATTTGATCAACTTCTAAATCAGCTAACTCATCCTCTAATCGATACATTAATGGGAAATAACTATCTACTAGCTCATCAATCATTCGATGGGTTAAGTGTAAAGGACTTTTTGTTGCACGTCGATCTGTTTGAATACTTTCTAAAACTTGATTTATAGTTGGGCTTTTATGCATATGGAACGTTACAACAAAATGATCACTTACAAAAATATCGATTTCAGTTTCATTCAAATCCATTTTATGTAATTCATGTAAGATCAAAAAATGGTATCCTTCATAATAGTCGAGTTTAGGACGTTGAACATATTCTAAACAATCTTCTATTGCTAACGGATGAAAATTGAATTCTGTTTTTAATATTTCTATTTCATCTTGTGATGGTTCATTCATGTCGACCCAATACCACATGTATTTACTCGATTTAGCTTCTTCAAGTGTTAGATCACGCTCAATTGTTCTATTTTTCGTAATTCCAATAATTTGTAGCAAGAATATCCACCTTCTTTTACTTTCATAAATAACAATTGTAAATTCTTTTAATATTATATGGTAAAATAAAGAAAATTTCATTGATATTAATGTACTTTAACTTAATACATAAAACAATAAGAGTAGAGGGATTATGATGAAAAGATTTATAAATGATAACGTTAAAGAAATTCAAATCTCAGGTATTAGAAAATTTGCCCAACAAATTGAAAAATATGAAAACGTCATTGCATTAACTTTAGGTCAACCAGACTTTCATACACCAACACAAATTAAAGAAGCTGCGATTGAAGCAATCAATCATAATCAGACAGTTTATACTCCAAATGCGGGGCTACCTTCACTTCGAATAGCTGCTTCAAACTATTTAAAGGTAAAATATGACTTAACTTACGATCCTACAAATGAAGTAATTGTAACTGTTGGTGCGAGCCAAGCAATTGATGTTACTTTTCGTACAATTTTAACAAAGGGTTGTGAAGTTATTCTTCCTGCTCCTATCTATCCTGGTTATGCTCCAATCATTACGACTTGTGGTGCTACTCCAGTATTTGTTGATACTTCAGATAGTGGATTTAAAATCACACCAGAACAATTAGAGAATTACATAACCGACAATACCCGATGTATCGTTTTACCTTATCCAAATAATCCTACCGGAGTCACTTTAACGAAAGAAGAGCTTGAAATTCTAGCTGATTATCTTTCGGAAAAAGATATTTTTATCCTTTCAGATGAAATCTATAGTGAACTAACGTTTGAATCAAGACATTTATCAATTGCCAGTTTTCCAAATATGAGAGATAAAACAATCGTTATTAATGGATTGAGTAAGTCACACTCTATGACAGGTTGGAGAATTGGATTCATTTACGCACCTGCTTATTTAGCTCAAGAAATATTAAAAGTACATCAATATAATGTATCATGTGCTTCATCAATTTCCCAATTTGCAGCTATCACTGCACTAACTGACTGTATCGATTCACCAATCGAGATGGCAATTGAATATAAACGTAGACGTGACTATATGCTCGAACGATTAGATCGAATGGGACTTACGTGTGCAAAGCCAGGTGGTGCATTTTATTTATTTCCATCGATTAAAGAATTCAATATGCCTTCAATGGAATTTGCCATAAAATTAGTAGAGCAACAAAAATTGGCGGTAATTCCTGGAGAAGCATTTTCTGAATATGGTGATTCATATATTCGATTATCTTATGCTTATTCAATGGAAGAACTTAAAGAAGCGTGTGACCGTTTAGAAGCATTTATTCAAAGCTTAATAACAAAATAATGACTATTAATATAACGAATCAAAAAAACCGTGATTTCATTTGAAATCACGGTTTTTTCTTATCTAGTCTGTATGACACTAGTTTTAAATACTAAATCTTGTAATGTTTTACGATCTTTTCTAAATAACATTAAATATGCATTTAGAATGACTGGTATACCTAATAATAAAATAGATAATACAGCAATAAAGATAAAACGAACTAGAAAAATACCAACTTTAGTTTCTTCGTAATTATCTTTAATCATTTTTACACTCATCATTCGCTGACCTAATGTCATTCCTTTATTTACGATAGGAACGAATACAAATAATAACAGCATTATAGCAAAGATAACAATGATATCAATTGTAGAATTTCCTGAAGTTGAATTAAATCGACTAAATATTTTTTCAGGTTTCATCGTAATTAACGCAATTATGACTCCATAACAAATCGATACAATAAACATATCAAAAATAAACGCGCTTAATCTGTGATAAAACCTAGCAAGTTGTAAATTCTGCACTTGTAACCCTCAATCCTAAAAATTATTAAACGTGATGTGATGGGTCATACATCATATAAAGTGCTTGTGTACCCTTTTCATCAAGTCCATTTCTTGACAATTCATCATAGCAATTCTTCGCTAGTAATAAACCTGGAAGCTTCAAGTTCATTCGTTCAGCTTCTTCAATGGCAATTCCCATATCTTTAATAAAATGTTTAATATAAAACCCTGGTTCAAAATCGCCTTTTAATACTCGTGGTGCTAAATTACTTAATGACCAACTTCCAGCTGCACCAGTCGATATGCTACTCAACACTTTTTCTCCATTTAAACCTGCCGCTTTTGCATAAGCAATCGCTTCACATACACCAAGCATATTTGATGCAATTGCAATTTGGTTACACATTTTTACATGTTGTCCATTACCTGCTTGACCATGATATACAATATTTTGACCTAAAACTTCTAATAATGTAGACATTTTATGAAAAGTATTTTCTTCTCCGCCGACCATAATTGCTAATTTAGCTTCTCTTGCACCTAAATCGCCACCAGAAACTGGTGCATCTAATGAATACATGCCCAGAGCTTTTGCTTCATTTTCTATTTTTTTAGCTAAAGTAGGTGTAGAAGTTGTAAAATCAATAAATGTTGTTCCAGTTTTTGCAGATTGAAATAAGCCATTTTCTCCAAAATAAACCTCTTCTAAATCTGAAGGATAGCCAACCATCGTACAAATTACTTCACAATTTGAAGCTAATTGTTTTGGTGTTTCATACCAAGTTGCACCTAATTCGATTAACTCATTAGCTTTCACCTTAGTTCGATTATAGATATGCAGTTTCGCGCCAGCATTAATTAAATGTTTCGCCATACTTTTACCCATGACTCCTATCCCAATAAATCCAATATGAAGATTATTCAATTTAACTCTATCCATCTATCTTACTTCCCTTCTATACTTGTTCCCTTCATAAAACTACCATAAATTCACGTAATAAAAAAGCTGAAACACTTAAGTAATCTAACTATTTCATGCCTTTTAAGAAGATTTTAATAAACGAGTAAGAAATTGATTTTTATTCGAATAAATAAACTGAAAATCAAGTTTAATTCAAGCTAATTTGTTGACTCTAATAATGTAAGTATCTATATTAGTAAAGTAACTCGATTTACATAAGATCAATGATTTTTTGGAGGAATATAAAATGAAAAACGAACAATTTTTTGAAATGATAAAAGAACGAAACTCAACTCGAGCTTTTGATAATTCGATTGAAATAAGTCAAAGTGAAATCACAGAGTTGCTTGATGCAGCGATGACAGCACCATCTGCTTGGAATCTTCAGCATTGGAAATTTGTTGTATTCCATGGAGAAGAAGCTCAAGGTAAGCTTTTACCAATTGCATACAATCAAGGTCAAATTAAAGATGCATCAGTTGTTATTGCCGTTTTAGCTGATACAGAGTCTGCAAAAAATGTTGATCCTGTCTTTGATCCAGCAGTAAAAGCTGGCTATATGACTCAAGAAGCAAAAGACAAATTAAAAGCAAATGTAATTAATGCTTATTCTACAGAACAACGCAACCGTGAACAAGGCATCTTAAACTCCTCACTTGCAGGTATGCAATTAATTCTAGCTGCATCTGCAAACGGTTGGAATACATGTGCAATTGGTGGATTTGATGAAAAAGCATTTAGAGAAACTTTCTTATCGGATAATCGATATATTCCAACAATGCTTATAGCAATCGGAAAAGAGAAAGTTCCTGGTCATCCAACGAATAGATTCTCAGCTAAAGAAATGTCTATTTGGATCTAATAAATTAACAAAAGGGATTCTGACAAAAGTCGGAGTCCCTTTTTTTTAACAACTCTCTTCAACTGTTACAATTAACTTCTTTAATAATTCTATTGAAGCATCAATCGAGAGCGAATAGTAGCGATGTGTTCCTTTTTGCTCAATTTCAACTAAAGCATTATCTCTTAAGATCTTTAAATGATGTGAAATAGCTGGTCTCGATAAAGATGTTTTCTCTGTAATTTCATTCACAGTTAAGGATTCATTGCTAGCTAACATTAGTATAATATCTTGTCTATATGGATCACTTAATGCCTGAAATAAGGGAATACACTCTCTAAAAACACTAATTGCCTCATTACTCATTTATGTCACCTACTTTATTTTCCAAAAATAAGATTAATCGTTTAACAATTTAAACCTACACTAAAATAAAGTAGAGGATTTGTCAATGTTACTATACAGGTATAACAATATACGATTTTAATTTTTCCTTTAAGTTATAGCAGTATTCGTGTTGATATAAAAAAGTAATACGTGGATTCCCAATTCAGGATGTTCGCTTTTTAGTAGTGGGACGGGAGATTAGCCTCCTCAGCTCACCTGTTAAGGTTTCACATGTCAAGTTACTTAAACAGGAGACTCATTTCTTCTACTCCTATAATCTTCTTATTTAACTGATTGCTTTAACAAATCCTTTTAAAAACAACAAAATTTTAATCATTTCTTTTATTTAGATTTTAGTTCTGTAAACCGGAATAAAAAAACAACAGGGTCGCCTGTTGTTTTTTTAAATACTGTTAACTAAATTTACAACTTCTTCAGCAGTTGACATAGATAAAGCTTTTTCAGCTAATGTTTCCATCTCAGCTTTAGAAAGCTTAGCCATTTGACTACGTGCTGGAAGTATTGATGTCGCGCTCATAGAGAACTCATGTAAACCAAGTCCAACTAGTAAAGGAATTGCAAGTGAATCTCCAGCCATTTCGCCGCACATTCCAGCCCATTTACCTTCTTTGTTTGCCGCATCAATTACCATCTTAACTAATCTAAGAATAGAAGGGTTATATGGTTGATATAAATAAGCCACTTGTTCATTCATACGGTCAGCAGCCATTGTATATTGAATTAAATCGTTTGTTCCAATACTAAAGAAGTCTACTTCTTTCGCAAATACATCTGCTAAAACTGCAGAAGCTGGAATTTCAACCATCATCCCAATTTCAATACCATCTGAAACTTTTACATTTTCCTTGATTAATTGTTCTTTTTCTTCCAACAGAACAGCTTTAGCAGCTCTAAATTCATCAACAGTTGCGATCATTGGGAACATAACCTTTAAGTTACCGTAAACACTAGCTCTTAATAAAGCACGTAACTGAGTACGGAAAATGTCCTTTTGATCTAGACATAAACGAATAGCGCGATATCCTAAGAATGGATTCATTTCTTTTGGCAAGTGTAAATAAGATAATTCTTTATCTCCACCGATATCTAAAGTACGTACAACGACCGGTTTACTCCCCATACTTTCAAGAACTGTTTTATATGACTCGAACTGTTCTTCTTCGGTTGGGAAACTGTCACGTCCCATATAAAGAAACTCCGTACGGTAAAGACCAACGCCTTCACCACCATTATTAATAACACCCTCTACATCATTTGGTGTACCAATATTCGCTACTAGCTCAACGTGATGTCCATCTTTTGTAACTGTTGGTTCATTTTTCAATTTAGCCCACTCGACTTTTTGAAGCTCGAATTTCTCTTTTTTCGCTTTAAATTCAGCAAGTTCTTCTTGAGTTGGATCAACAATAACTTGACCATCTAAACCATCAACAATTACTGTTACGCCATTCTCAATTTTACCTGTTACTTCTTTTGTTCCTACTACAGCAGGAATTTCTAGAGAACGAGCCATAATTGCCGAATGTGACGTACGTCCACCAATATCAGTTGTAAAACCTAAAGCATATTTACGATTTAATTGTGCCGTATCAGATGGCGTTAAATCTTCTGCAATTATAATCACTTCTTCAGTAATGTTTGCAGGGTTCGAAATAGTTACGCCTAATAAATGAGCCATTACACGTTTTGTTACATCACGTATATCAGCAGCACGTTCTTTCATATATTCATTGTCCATGCTTTCGAACATTTGAACAAACATAGAGGCAACTTCATTCATAGCAAATTCTGCATTTACATTTTCTGATTTAATTTTGTCTTTTACTGGGTTAACAAGTTCTGGGTCATTTAAAACTAAGATGTGTGCAGAAAAAATTGCTGCTTTATCTTCACCAAGTTCTACATTCGCGTGATCGCGAATCTTTTCTAGTTCAGTGTTTGAAATTTGAATTGCATGATCAAAACGTACAATTTCAGCATCAACATCTGAAATTTGCTTCTTAACAATGCTTAATTCAGGGTTTTCTAAGCGAAATGCCTTGGCAATCGCAATCCCACTAGAAGCTGCGATACCATTAATATGTAAAGACATTACTCGCCTAGGCCTTCTTTTTTCATTGTTTCTTCAATTGCAGCAAGAGCTTGGTCAGCATCTTCACCATTAGCTGAAATTTTAATTTCAGTTCCTTGTTGAATCCCTAAAGACATTACACCCATGATTGACTTTAAATTAACAGATTTACCATTGTACTCTAAATTAATATCTGAGTTAAATTTACCAGCTACATTTACTAATAATGTTGCAGGACGTGCATGAATTCCAGAATCAGCTGTTACTTTAAATGTTTTTTCCATTATATTTATCTCCTTTGTGATTAAATCCACATTTTTGGTATAGACATTTGGCCTACTAAGAATATTCTATTAAAAGGGGTGCATAGTGTCAACTATACAACCCCCTCCAAAATGTAAACATTTTTCGAATTTTTTCTACTTTATTTTTATAATGCCTACTTCACCTTTTGATTGCTTACCTGATTTTTCAATTATTACTTGTTGACCTTCAGATAAGTTAGTAAACACAACAGGTGTAATTGTTGATGGTGCATTTTCGCGAATGTAGTGTAAATCTAATTTCACTAATTGTTGTCCTTTTGTAACTTTGTCTCCTTGAGACACAAGTACTTCAAAACCTTCACCATTTAATTTTACTGTATCAATACCAATGTGAATTAGAATTTCTTTACCACCGTTTGATAAGATACCAATCGCATGTTTAGTTGGGAAAACATTTACGATTTCCCCATCAACTGGTGAAACAACCGTTCCTTCTGATGGGATAATTGCAAAACCATCACCCATCATTTTTCCTGAGAAAACTTGGTCTGGCACTTCAGTGATTGGAATAATTTCTCCTTCAATTGGATTAATTATTTCTTCATCAGTTGATTGGTTAGTTGTTACTACTTTATCTTCATTTTTTGCAATAAAAGGTCTTTTCCCTGTCATTATATCTTTAATTTGTGTTTTTAATGTATCTGATTTAGGCCCAAAGATCGCTTGAATATTGTTACCAACTTCAAGTACTCCCGCAGCACCAAGTGCTTTTAGACGATCTTTCTTAACTTCATCTTTTTCTTTTACTTGGACACGTAAACGAGTAATACATGCATCTAATGAAGCAATATTATCTTTTCCACCAAGTGCTTGTAATATTTCATAAGGTAATTCATTTGCTGGAGTATTACTTTCCATTTCTTCAGTAATAGCATCTTCACGACCTGGAGTTTTTAAGTTCCATTTGCGAATTGCAAAACGGAATCCAAAATAGTAAATTACCGCTAATATTAAGCCAACGATGATTACCCACCACCAGCCAGTTCTATTTGGAAGTACCCCAAATAATAAGAAGTCAATTAACCCGCCAGAAAAAGTCATACCAATTTTCACATTTAGTAATTGCATTACCATAAATGATAAACCTGCAAAGATTGCATGAATACCGAATAATACTGGGGCAACGAATAAGAATGAAAATTCGATTGGTTCAGTAATACCAGTTAAGAATGAAGTTAATGCAGCTGATGCTAAAATACCTGCAGCTAATTTTTTATTTTCAGGTTTTGCTTCATGATACATTGCTAAAGCTGCAGCTGGTAATCCAAACATCATGAACGGGAATTTACCAACCATGAATGTTCCAGCAGTTAACTTCACACCATCTTTTAATTGAGCGAAGAAGATTTTTTGGTCACCATGAACTACCATACCAGTTTTATCTGTATATGATCCAAACTCGAACCAGAAAGGTGCATAGAATATATGGTGTAATCCAAATGGAATTAGTGAACGTTCAATTACACCGAATATAAATGCTGATAAAGTTAGGTTCGCATCGATCATATTATGAGAAAATGTATTTAAGCCATGTTGAATCGGTGGCCAAATGAAACACATTAAAATACCAAGTAAAACTGAGAAAGCCGCTGTTGCAATTGGAACAAATCGTTTTCCTGCAAAGAATCCTAAGTATGATGGCAAATCAATTTCAAAGTATTTATTATAAGCCCATGCAGCTAAGATACCAACAATAATACCGCCAAATACACCTGTTTGTAATGTAGGAATACCTAATACAAATGCATATGATGGATCATCAAATTTTGCTATATTTAATGCTTTATCTAAAACAATAAAATGTCCAACATCTTTGAACACGCTCATTGTTTTATTCATAATAAGGTAACCAACGATTGCAGCTAGTCCTGCAACGCCTTCACCACCAGCTAATCCTACGGCAACACCTACTGCGAATAATAAAGACAAATTACCGAAAATAATGTCACCAGATTGTTCCATAACTTTAGCAACTAGTTGGAACCAGTGAGCATCCAGAAATGGTAAATATTTTAATGTTTGGGGATTTTGAAATGCATTACCAAATGCAAGTAATAATCCGGCAGCTGGTAGAATTGCAACTGGAAGCATTAGAGCTTTACCAACTTTTTGAAGTACGCCAAAAATCTTCTTAAACATTGTTATCCTCCTTTTATTCAAACAAAAAAAGGCATGAGATAGAAAAATGTAATTATCACAATCCTGGGTATAGTTTCCCCTACCCTGATTTAATAATTCACATTTTTTCTACTCATGCCTGATCGAATCAGTAACACGTATAATGTGTACTTGTTATTCACTTTTGTTATGATTTCGCTTTCATTATATCTATATCATAAAAAAATATCAAGTGATTCAACTTAATTATTTTTTAGTTTACTTTGTACGAGCCTTTCTAGATGAATCGTTAAATAGATTACCTCTGCTTCGTTCGCTTTCCTATTTAAAGAACTTTCTATCGATTTTAGAATTTTCCAAGCTAGATCATAGCAAAGTGGGTATTCTTTCTTCAATATTATCGCCAAAGCAGGTGATTCCTCAGAAGATTCTCCATGGAAAATTCGATCAATTAAAAATCGAAGGTGACGTACTAGCCTTGAATAATGTATACTTTCACGATCTATTTTAATTTTTAAATAATCTTCTATATATAGAATTAATTCTTTAATGATTTGTGAAAACTTATGAACATCGGAAACCACTTCAATAGATAGGTTACTTACAATATGTAATGTAACAAACCCGACTTCTTCTATTGGTAAATTTATATCAATTTCATTATTAATTAATTCGATCACTTCTTCTGCAATTTTAAAATACTCAGGATACATCGCTTTTGTCTCTTGTAAAAAAGGATTTTCTACAATATAACCTTCTCGAATTCGTTTGATTGCATAGATTAAATGGTCAGTTAACCCAATATGAATTTGTTCATTTAATATACAGCCAGTTTTTTCTGCTATTAAATAGATTGCTTGTTGCAATGTTCCAGATAATTTTTCATCCATTACATGAATTAATGATTTATATTGCTTCTGCTTTTGTTCATCTTTTAAGACAAACATTTTTTCGACTAAACCTTCCATAATTAAATCGCCCTTAGTTTTATTAAAACCGATTCCTTTACCTAATAGAATTACTTCAGGGTGGTCTGCATTTTTAGCGATCAGTACATTATTATTTAAGACTTTTTTAATTGTATAGAATTCCGACATTTCTCTATACCACCCCCCAATTTCAAAATAGCTATATTATCATAACATAATTTTTCAAAAAAAGTTAAATGACTAATACTGTTCACAAAATAATCATATGTTTTTGAAACTTTTTTATTGTAGGTTAGAATGGATAAGTAAAAAAATTAAATGAGTAGGTGTTTTGTATATGATTAAATTATTTGTAAGTGATCTTGATGGGACAATGTATCATAAAGGTGAATTGTTTGATCACGATGTTGAAGCATTAAAAAAATTAATTGATCAGGATATTATCTTATGCTTTGCTTCAGGTAGATTAGATTATGAAATCGTAGAAATAATGGAAACATTGGAAGGCAACTTCCACCGAATTAGTATGAATGGTACATATATTTATTCAAAAGATGGAGAGGCTCTTCTAGATGCGACTTTCCATCCAACAGTTGTTAATAAGATCTATGAAATGATCTCTCCTGATAAATTTTTACGATATGTAGCTGACAATACGACTTACTACATTGAAGAAAAAACTGATATTGTAAAAGAAATTGAGAAGAATTCCAATATGCAAGCAGTAGAAATAAAAACACTTAAAGAAGAGTTAGGCAATACAATTACGCCTAAAAAATATGTTGTCATCGGTGAAGATGAGGATCTAATTCAATTACAAAATGAATTACAAAAAGAATTACCTGAATATATAACTTCATTTATTTCAGCTAAAAATTGTTTAGACATCGTTCCTGCTAATATAAGTAAGGGATCTGCCATCCAAATTTTAATTGATAAATTAGGAATCAATTCAAACGAAATCGCTTGTATAGGTGATTCTTATAATGACATACCAATGTTTCATTTAACTCCTAACAGTTTTGCCATGGAGGATGCAGATGATGAAGTTAAAAAACATGCTTCTTATGTCGTTCCTTCAGTGTCTGAAGCAATAAAAATAGCATTACAAATAAAATAAACATAAATAGGGGTGCTCAGAAAAGCACCCTTTTTATGTTCGTTCAATATCGATTGTAAAACGATAACGGTCTGCACGATAAATACAACTGACGTATTCTAACGGAACATCATCGTTTATATATGTTATTTGATGTAATTCAAGTGCAGGTGATTCTTCAGCTACTTCAAGAATCAGAGAATCACTTTCAGACATCAAAGAAGCCTTAATCCATTTTGTTGCTTTTTTAATCGAATATCCAAGACTAACTTCAAAATATTCGTATAAGGAATGATTAAGAACTTGTTCATCTATTCGATTGACTAAGTATTTTGGAATATAAGTTGTTTCTATAGCAATTGGATGCTCATTTGCTAAACGACATCTTTCAATTTTAAACACCTCAGATCCACATTCAATCGATAGTACTTCAGCCAAATATTCATCAGCCTCAGTTGTGGAAAATCCTAATAGTTTATTTGTTGGTGTCATTCCAATCGAAGAAATATCCTCTGAAAAACTTCTTAACGCTTGTAGAGACTCCTCCACTTCAATCCCATCTTTAACTGAAACAAATGTGCCGATTCCCCGTTTCCGACTTATTAAAGATTCTTTTACAAGATTATTTAAAGCCTGTCTTATTGTCATTCTACTTACATTTAGCATCTCACTTAATGCTTGCTCAGAGGGAATTCGTTCCCCAGGATTCCATTCCCCCGAGCTAATTTTTTCTTTTAATATCTCTTGTATTTGAAAATAAATCGGTAAAGGCGAATTCTTATCTAATTTAAACACTATTTTTTACAAAGTGAGTATGCATCTTCATCGACTACTACTGTAACATTTTGGTGTTGTTGAAGAGCAGTTGCTGGACAGTTTATGTCAACTTTTCCATAAAGCATTTCTTTCACAGCTTCAGCCTTTTTTGAACCTGATGCTATTAATATAATTCCTTTAGCATGAAGAATCGAACCAATTCCCATAGTTACTGCGTGAGTTGGAACATCATCTTCGTTTTCAAAGTAAATTTTATTTGCATTGCGAGTTGATTCTGTTAGTTCAACAATATGAGTTGGTGTATCAAATGGAGTTCCTGGTTCATTGAAACCAATATGGCCATTCTCCCCAATTCCTAATAACTGTATATCAACAGGATGTGACTCTAAAAGTCTTTCATAAGTTTTACATGCTTCTTCTAGGTCTTTCGTATTTCCATTTGGTAAATGATTTTCTTTAAATTGTAAATGATTAAAGAGCTGTTCAGCCATATACGTATGGTAGCTCGTTTGATCATCTTCTGCTAATCCAACATATTCATCTAAATTTACAGTTGTAACATGTTTAACATTTGGTTTGTTTTTACGGAATAATTCATATATCCCTAATGGAGAACCGCCTGTTGCTAAACCTAATGTAAAGTTATTTTTATCTTCTAATTCTTTCACAATTTTTTCATACGCAACTTTTGCAATCTCTTCTGCACTTTTCACTACGATTACGTTCATTCACTCACCTCATCTATTGATTTACCTAGTCTTGTCGTATTTATCACATGGAAATCTGTTGTCATTTGAACAAAATCAGCATCCTTACCAGCTTCTAATGCACCTTTTTTGGTAAGACCAAATTCCTTAGCTTGATTTATCGATGTCATCAGGACTGCCTCTTCAGGCGTACAGCCAGTGTATTCCATAATATTTCTAAATGCATCATCCATTTTTAAAATACTACCAGCTAATGTACCATCTTCTAATCTAGCACTTTTATTTTTTACAAATACAGGTTGACCACCTAGCTCATATTCACCATCTTCTAATCCTTTAGCTCTCATTGCATCTGTAATAACGCTTATTTTATTAGCACCCTTTAAGCGATATGCAAGCTTAACCATGTCGGGATGAATGTGGATACCATCTGGAATAATTTCAACCATTACATTTTCATCTAATAATACATGTCCTACTGTTCCTACTTCTCTATGATGCATTGGACGCATTTGATTATATAAGTGTGTTGCGTGAGTAATTGACCTTCCTTCAAAATCTGCAGCTACCGCATCAGAATGGCCAACCGTTCCTATTACACCAGTATCTTTGAATACTTTTTCTAATTGATTTGCTCCATCCAATTCAGGAGCATAAGTAACTAATTTGATTAATCCACCCGAAGCCTCTTGCCACTCATTAAATAAATTAACATCAGGGTTAATTATATATTCTAATGGCTGTGCACCAGCTCGCTTTTTGTTTACAAATGGACCCTCTAAGTGAATGAATTCAAAATGCCCGCCTAATTTTTTAGCTTCTTTTAATGAACTTAAAGCGTTTTTTATATTTTCATGTGACTGAGTCATTGTTGTTGGAAAAAAGGTAGTTACTCCTTCTTTCATCATTTTTTTACTCATTTTTAAGATTGACTCTGGATTAGCATCCATTGCATCAACATCATATGCACCATGAATGTGTATATCAATTATCCCAGGGATAATGACAGTACCTTTTCCATCAATTATTTCTTCATCTTCACTGATGAACGTTTCCATTCGATCAATTTGTTTTATTGTTTCATCAAATCGAATAAAGCCATTTTCGATTACTTCTTTGCCTGTGTAGATTTTTACGTTAGTTATTGTTTTCATTTTTAGTTCCTCCTTCTTACTTTAAAGAAGTCGTATGATCCCCACTTATAGAAAGTAGTGTTTACCTAATCAGAAATCACATTCTTTTTCTAATTAGCTAATCAGGTAATCTTCTTTCACATATCCATTTTAAGATATATACGCCTAGTTGTCTATACTACCTTACATGTTTTTTGTGACAAAAAAAAGTATCGGTTTCACGGATTAACCAATACTTCTTCTTTTTCAATATATAGTTTTTTCCCATTTGTTGCTAATTCTATATCTCCATACTCATCTGTTGTATAATGCTTAATTCCTAAGTGATTTAAACGCTTCATCACAGAACGATGCGGGTGTCCAAATAAATTAAATTTATCATACGAGAGAATTGCTACTGTTGGATTTACGGCAAATAGAAATTTCTCTGAAGTGGATGTAGCAGAACCATGATGTGGAATTTTTAATACTTGGGCATCAATACTCTCATCTTTCAATAGCCTTTTTTCTGCTTTACTTTCGATATCACCTGTTAATAATAAGGATATTTCTTCATAAGTAACTTTTAATACGATTGAACTGTCATTATTTGATAATTTAGGTTTACCACTATTTAAAACTGTGATTTCTACATTTGGGTCGAGAGAAATTTTATCATCAATCTTTGCAATTTGTATCGGAATATTTTTTTGATATGCTTCCTTTTTATACAAATAATATGAGTGTGAATTATATTTTTTTCCACTATCTAATATATTTTTAATTCTTATTTTATTCATTACCTTTAGTAATCCCCCGATATGGTCTATATCTGGATGAGTGCTTACGAGTAAATCAATCTCATTAATATGAAGTCGTTTTATCTTTTTAATTACGTCATTTCCATGCTCAACATCCCCTCCATCAATAAGAATTGTTTTACCATTCGGCATAATCATGATGATACTATCTCCTTGTCCTACATCTAAGAAATAGACTAATAAAGGATGGGTAATGTAACCATTATTTAGTGATCGAGCCTCTATCTTACTAGTTACGCCAAAAATTGTAGTGAAAAGAATCAAGAAACTAATTATTAGAGAGTAAAGTTTATTTTGGTTGATCATTCACACTTCCTCCTAATACTATTTTCTCTTTCCTTTTTCAAAAGTATGTATGCTTTATCAGTAGAATTAACCAAGTGATAAAGTTTTTCTTAAAGCTTTCGTATACTACATTTTTAAATTAACTAAAATGTGATTCCATTTAACGGTCGAACAATTGAGCCTCCTAGTAGCGATGGCAAATCCGCTCCAATCAACTTGTATGCATTTTTGAAAAATTTTGGTATTAAAAACAGCAATCTTATAGAAAAGAGCCTTATTTAATTTCAATAATAAACTTTAACAAAAAAACGCTTATAATTGAACTTCACCTCCAAATACTAGTTGTGTCTACTATTTGGAGGGGATTTCAGTTCAATTATTCAGCGTTTTTTTAAAATACTTCTTCTAATTTTTTTACGACTAATAATGTATCGCTTATGATTTGAAAAGGTTCGTTGGTTATATAAATTCCATGCATACCTAATTTTAAAGCTGGAGAAATTTCATTAATAAAATTATCACCGATTGAGACGATTTCATGAGGTAGCACACTATATTTTTCCATAATGCTTTTTAAATGCTTTTCAGTTTCCAAAGGTTTTTTCCCATCCGTAATTTCCAAATGAAATACTTGTGTTAATCCTATTAATTCCAACAGTCGAGTTACATCCGCTCGATCTGAGTTCGTTAATAAAACTAATTTTTTGGTGTTTTTCACATTATTTAGACCTTCTTTTAATCCTTTTATAGAAGGTATTATAAAATCTTCTGTAGCCATAAATTCTTTCGTTTTATCATAACAATGATAAACATCTCTGGCACCATAATGATAGCTAGTTACTAATGGAAGCCACCATCCATCGCCTACAGGAATGAACGGCAATTCAAAGTTTATTTTATCAAAATAATTTTCTTCAAGTTCATCTTTTGAAAGTAACTGACCTTCCCATGTATGTACTTGTATCGGTCTCATTGTTATAGGATCTAATGTAACGATTAAGTCTCTTTTCGAATCATAGACTTTTCCGATTGTTAAGGCATGGTCTAGATTTTTTATTTTTTTGTAGTCATTCTCAAAACTTACTCTATTTTCTTCACTGATTTCTTTTGCTAAAAGCTTCGCGTAATAATCATAATGTTCAGTTCCATCATACAAAGTTCCATCTAAATCAAACACTAATACTTTTGAATTCTGTAATAAGTTATGCATGCGATACTCCTTAATTCACTTTATCTTTTACATCTATTATATAACTAAAAGATTCCTTCTTATTATTTAAATTAAATTCATAAAAAATCTTATACATTTCTTCCTGCTGTAGTGTTAATTCATACTTTAATTTAGTTTTATTAGATGAAGAATTCAATATTTTAAAAAATGACCCATCTTCACTTACAATATAAATTTGATGATTACTCATTTTAGGATGATGACCTTTGAAGTTAGTAAATTCGAAGTTAAGAGTATTCTTATTTTTTGTAAGCAACGAATCAAATAATAATGATACTTGGAAATCATCAAACTTTTTGGTTAAAATCGATGTTGGAAATAATGCTTGCTTTTGTTCCTTATTTTTTTGGAATATTTTTGTATCGATTGTTTGGTTATTTATAAAGATACTTACAAAATAAGGTGTTTTTTTCTTAAAATGATAATTAAATGTAAAACGATTTTTCCCATTATAAATAGGTTCAATAACTTTATAAGATTTAAGTGATTCTGAAGTAATGAATACTTTTATTTCATCACGCTGGGGTACACTTATGGATTTAGAGTGTATGTCTACCTTTTGTGTATTAGTTTTAGTACTTAGATTCCACTCTACTTTTTGAAACTTAATCGGATTCACTTGATTACCATTTGAAACAGTACTTTGATTAGTTAGAAACCGATTGCCAATTAATAAGATAATTAATATACCGATACATAATGATACAGTATAACGAAATTTCATCATTTTAGTCCCCTTATAATGATAGAATAGTCAAGTTTTCTAGTAGTTTACAGTAGGCTAAATTCTACATGTAAACTCTTTCAATATTTCTTCACATATGTAATAATTAAAATTCGTCATAAATTATCTGAACTAGTTTATTTAGTTTTTTAGCAAAACTTCTATATTTAATATGTACTACGTTCGATACGCTTTTTCCTTTATGTAAAAGTTTAATCAAGAATGTTTTTATTTGAAATGTAGAAACTAAAATATTGATGCAGATAGTTTATTGTATTAACTTTTTAAGGAGGATTTTTAAATGAGTATACATATTGGTGCAGAACAAGGTGCAATTGCTGACAAAATTTTATTACCAGGTGATCCACTACGAGCTAAATATATTGCAGAAACATTTTTAGAAGATGTTGTTTGTTATAACGAAGTTCGTGGGATGCTTGGTTTCACAGGTACATATAAAGGTCAAAGAATTTCTGTTCAAGGAACTGGTATGGGTATCCCTTCCATTGGCATTTACGTGAATGAGCTTATTAATAGTTACGGTGTTAAAACATTAATTCGTGTAGGTACGTGTGGAGGTATTCAAAAGGACGTTAAGGTACGCGATGTAATAATTGCAATGACAACTTGTACTGATTCAAATATGAATCGATTAACATTCCCAGGTTTTGATTTTGCTCCATGTGCTAGCTTTGATTTATTAAAGAAAGCATACGATGGTGCTGTAAATAAAGGATTAAATGTTAAAGTAGGAAATGTATTAACGGCTGACGTGTTCTATCGAGAAAATATGGATATGGTTCAGAAGTTAGGAGATTATGGCGTACTGGCTGTTGAAATGGAAACAACTGCGTTATATACAATTGCTTCAAAACATAATGTAGATGCCCTTACTGTTTTAACTGTTAGTGACCATATCTTTACTGGTGAAGAAACTTCTGCGCAAGAAAGACAAACTACTTTTAACGATATGATTCGTATAGCTTTAGATGCTGCAATTTCTTAATATAAATTAATATTTTGAATTAATAAAAGCCTGGATAATATTTTCCAGGCTTTTTAATATGTATATAAATAGTGAATTATCGTTTTTTATCGTTAAAATCTATGACTTTTTGTTCCACATTTCTCTCATTCAACGGTACAATAGCAATATCGAATATATAGTAGGGAAGGTCATTTATGAAAAAAAACCAATCAATCTTATTTTTCGTTTGGATTGTTAGCATTATCGCAACACTTAGTAGTTTATCTTTTTCAATTTTTAACCATTGGATTCCATGCTCGTTATGTTGGTATCAGCGTATTTTCATGTATCCAATCGTATTTATTGTAGGCATTGCCTTTTATAAAAATAAGATAAATGACATTATTTATGTACTACCATTATCTTTAATAGGTATGTGTATTTCGATTTATCATATACTCATCCAAAAAGTACCTGCACTAAAAGAAACTGCAACGCAGTGTGGACCCGTTCCTTGCACAGGTGATTATTTAAATTTATTTGGATTTATTACGATCCCAATGTTAGCATTTGTTGCATTTCTTCTTATTACTATTTTTTCTATTTATTTAATTAAAAAATCAAATTAAAATAACTCGAGCTGCTCGGTAGATGATGGTCCAAATTCAATACCTAGCAGCTTCATTAATTGTTTTGCGTTATCAGCTGCATCTCCACCAGAGTTATTATTAAACAAAATACATATTTCCTTCGTTTGTTTCGATAAAATTTCTAGTTTTTCAACCCATTCAATTAATTCCACTTCATTATATCGATAAAGGTAACGGACCTCGCGCCAATTTTCTTGACCATTATGATTCCAACCGTAAACGTTACGTCCATGAAATCGTATAATCGTTAATTCCTTATTCGTAGCATGTAATACAATTGGAACACTTCCAGTACCTGCTTGTGGTTCATCACAAATGGAATGAATCCATCCTTCATCCTTCATAAAATTCAGCGTTTGATCATAAAACTGAGGAAGAAACCATGATTGATTTCGAAATTCTAGTATTGATGGTATATTTTCTAGTTCATTTTTAAGTGTTCTTAAAAAATCCACATTCTCTTTTTTACAATTAAACCAAGGTGGAAATTGAAATAATACTCCTTTAAGTTTGTCATGTTCAATTAATGGTTGGATAGATTCCAAAAATGGCTTTAATAATTGTATTTGTTCTTCTTTTGAATAATTTTGTCTCGCATGTCCAGTTATCCCTCCATATGCCTTTACAATAAATGAAAAATCAGGTGTTGTTTGATTTGACCATTTTTGAAAATTCGATTGAGGCATAATACTATAATAGGAAGAATCAATTTCCACGATTGGAAAATGTGTACAATATTGTCTAAGTTTTTTCGATGAGTGAATACGATCTGGATATAAACTATCATGATCTCCCCAACCAGTGACTCCAATTTTTATTTCCATAACCCTCTCCCAATTAAATTTCATTATTAAATAATTATTTCTAATTTTCATTAAAATAAACGATATAGTTTGATATAATGACTATGGTATAAACTTATTTTAGTAGAAATTGGAGTATAGTGTAAATGATTAACGAGACAGTTAAAGAATTAAATAATAAAATTGCTGAACTTGAAGGTAAAATAAAATCATATGAAAAAATCCTAAGTACAATAGATTCTGGTTCTATATTTTCAAATGAAACTCGTGAATTATACAGCACAAAACAACCCACTAATGAAGAAACTTTTAATAAACCTCATTTTGAAATAGATCAGACACCATCATTACATAATAAATTTTCAACTTTTTTAACTAATAGTAAAAGAACATTGCAATCAGTATACGATGCTTTCCCACATCAAGTATTATTTATAGATAAAAATGGCATTATTACTTTGTACAACCAGCAAGTTGCCTTAGATTTTAAGATAAAAAAATATGAATACATTGGTAGACATATTAAAGAGCTCCTAAAAATAGATGAGAAAGATATTTTCTTATTACAAACTCTCTATTCAGGTGAAGAGTTTTATAATAAGGAAATATTAAATATTGATTATGGAATTATTAATACTCGTATTATTCGGGATTTAGAAGGTGATATTGCTAGAGTAATAGGTGTATTTCATAATTTAAATGACGCCAGGGAATCTGAGAAACTAGCCATGTCAGGAAGAATCGCTGCAGGTATTGCTCATGAGGTACGTAACCCACTTACGACAGTAAGAGGCTATTTACAATTCCTACAAGAAGAATCACCAAGCCAATATAAACAATTATTTAACGATTTATTAATACCAGAATTAGACAGAGCCAACAATATAATAACTGACTTTTTATCAATCACCAAAAATGCAAACTATAAACCCGAACCCATTCTAATTAATAACTTTTTATCCAATTACATGAAACAATTATTATTTAGTGAGACAGTCTTGAATAATATCAACATCGAATATAATCTATCAACTGAATTAAATGAAAACAAAATATACTTTGATAAAAATCAACTGGTTCAAGTATTTCTTAACCTATTTCATAATGCATTAGATGCAAAAAAAGATGGTTTACTTACAATAAATTTTTCAACATTTATTGAAAATGATTTAATTTATATCGTCTTTAAAGATAATGGGTCTGGAATTCCTCCAGCTGACTTACCTTATATATTTGATCCGTTTTTTACAACTAAAGACAATGGCACAGGGCTTGGTCTATCTTTAACAAAGAAAATAATTCAAAATCACAATGGTACAATTTCTGTCTTTAGTGGTAAAAGTGGCACGACATTTACAATCACATTACCAGTTAAATAATGTCTCCTATATGAATAGTCTATTTAAAGCTGTCGCGATTGTTTCTGACAGCTTTTTTTAGTTTTTTCAAATTAAAATTGCTAAAACCTATAAATTCTATACATTTTAAACATCCAAATAAAAAGGCTTTTACCATTCTAGATTTCCACTTCAGAATACTTGCCTTCCGTTGGTCGGGTGATGAGCCTCCTAGGCCACAAGACGTGGGTCATGCATGCGTTACAACAGGTCGTCGTGGTAAAACCATACCTACGTTTTTGACGCCTTGCGTGGGTCTCACCTGTCCCATAATCACTCACAGGCGTCTCGCACCCTCTGCTCCAACCATCTTCTTGATTACCAGTTTAATTTATCAAAAACTCCATAAAATCAACAATCTATTCATTTCTTTATTTACTTTACTAGCAACAAAGTCTACGAAATAGCAAAAAAAGACCAAAACAGTAAAGTTTTGGTCACCTTTAAGTACTATTATGTTCGTTAAAATAAAGAGAATCTAATTTTTACACCGTTCATTTGATTTGGTTTGGAAGTTCCTTTATTGAAACAATCACATGATCTAATTTATGTTCAATTCGATATAAAAGATACAATGTAACTGCAATTGGAAATCCTACTTCTTTAATAAAATTAAACCAAAGTTCCATTTCATCTCCCCCTTTTCGATATAGATAAAGGGGAAAAACTTTTTTTCATTAAACCGTTAAAATTATTTTACCTGTAGATTTTCTACTTTCCAATAAATCGTGTGCTAGTTTACCATCTTTTAATTCAAAAACGGTCGGTTCTTGAATCTCAATTTGTTTATTAGCAATCCAAGTAAATAATTCATTACTTCTATTTAGTCTTTCTTCTTTGGAAATAAGGATATTCCATAAGTCTCCACCCGTTAATGTCTTTGAAGTATCCATTAACATTCTCGGATCAATATGAACAGGATCTCCGCCAGCCATTCCATAGAATACCACTGTACCATGTACTTTCGTTGCTTCAAAACTATCCATTATTGTAGAACCTACGGATTCATAAACTACATCAACACCATGTTTTGCTTTTGTTAAATCTTTTGTTAACCCAACCCAATTCTCGTTATAAAGAAAAACTTCTTTCGCACCTATTGATAGAGCTTTTTCTCTTTTTTCTTGCGAGGAGGTCAGTCCGATTACCTCGCCACCTTTTAGTCGAATCATTTGAGTTAACAACTGACCAACCCCACCTGCAACAGCATGAACAAGCGCTATGTCTCCAGCTTTTATTTTATAACTATCGTTAATCAAGTAATGAGCAGTTAATCCTTGTAGCATGATGGATGCAGCAATCTCAAAACTAATTTCATTAGGAATCGGGACAATATGAGAATCTTTTGCAGCAACATATTCAGCATTTGCGTAAGGTACATCAGCGAATGCAACTCTATCTCCGATTTTATAATCTGATATATTCGAACCAACTTCTGAAATGATACCTGCACCTTCGTAACCTAATATATAAGGCGGATTTCCAGCTAAATGATAATTACCTTTACGACGGTAAATATCAGCGAAATTAACCCCAACAGCCTTCATCTCAATCAATACTTCATTTTCTGATATGATTGGCCGTTCTACCTCTTCAAATTTCAAAACATCTGAACTACCGAACTCTTTAAAAACTAATGCTTTCATAGACATACTTCCTAACTGTTAAAATTCAAAAATAAAATCCTCATCTGTTAATTTTTCCACTGTAACAGCTTTTACATACCCATTACCTTTTACAGAGAAAAAATCATGGTTTTTTGTATCTGTTTTCAAACCATTTAGAACGATTGGATTAATGTCCTCTTCTTCAAAGTACTGATCAAATCCTAAATTCATAAGTGCTTTATTTGCATTGTATCTGATAAATTTATTTACTTCATCTACTAAGCCGATTGATGAATAGATGTCTTCTGTGTATTGCAATTCAATATCATACAACTGAACTAATAATGACATTGTTTCCTTATACAGTCGAGTTTTTTGTTCTTCTGTAAATTCTTCATATATTTGCTGAGCTAATATCCCAACGAATACTCCATGTATACTTTCATCACGTAAAATTAGATTTATTATTTCACCACTTGCAGTCATCTTACCTTGACCTGCTAAATATAAAGGGAAGAAAAATCCACTATAAAATAAGTAACTCTCTAAAAAGACACTTGCTACCATAGCCATATATAGCTCTTCAGATGACACATCTCTCTTTAATAAATTTAGGTAATATGATGAGATTAGTTCTGACTTTTTCGTTAAAATTGGGTGCTCGTCAACCCATTTAAATAGCTCATCAATTTCATCTTCAGTAGCAAGTGTTGTAAATATATGTGAATAGCTTTTCGCATGTACTTCTTCCATTGCTCCCATAAAGGCTAGTACACTTTTTGCTTGTAGATTCTTTAAATGAACTAAAATAAGTGGCATCCCTTCTCCACCTTGCTTCGTATCAAGTAAAGTAAGTCCACCTAGTACTTTTATAAATGTATCCTGCTCATCTTTTGATAAAGTGTTCCATGTATTTTTATCAGAAGAGACGACTATTTCTTCTTCTGTCCAAAATTGTGATAAATTTTGTTTCCAAAAAACTAAACTAAAGTCATCTTCCTTCTTATTCCAGTTCACAGCTTTCATTTATATTGCCCCCTAGTCATTAAAGAAAGCCCGATAATATAGAATTGTTTGCTTTTGCATTCTATAATCGAGCTTTCCAATTCGCATAATTATTAAATTTAATTTAGATATAGTTCAGGTATTGACTATGATTTGCATATCTAATGTCTAGCAACACAGTTCTAATTCTTTCACAATTCTTAAACTGAACAACTGATACATTCTTCAACGCTAAGTTTTCGTGTGCGAGTATAATATAAACTCTTTAATCCTTTTTTATTTGCATAGATATAATATCTTGCTAATTCTCTAGTAGAGATATCACTATTTACATATAAAATCGTACTGATTCCTTGATCAACATGTTGTTGAATTTCTGCAATCAAATCAATTAATTTATATTGATTGACATCATAAGCAGATTTGTAATACCAAAAACTTTTTTGAGATAGATATGGCATTGGATAATAAGTCGTAGAATTTGCGTATGTTCGAGATTCTATTACATTTACAATTGGCATAACTGAAGAGGTTGCATTCTGAATGTAGCTAATTGATTGTGTAGGTGCAATTGCTAATCGATAACTGTTATACAAACCATATGCTTGTACTTGCTTACATAATGTTACCCAATCAAATTCGTTTGGGATATAAATTCCGTTAAATAACTCTTTTACTTTTTGAGATTTTGGTTCAAATGACTGCTCTGTATACTTTTCAAAATAAGTACCTTTTGCATATTCACTTTTCTCAAAGTCCTTGAATGTTTTACCTGTTTCTTTTGCAATTAACATGCTTTTTTCGATTGAATAGAAATTCATCATCATAAAGAATGTTCGAACGAAATCTTTTGCTTCTTCACTTTCATAAGCAATACCGTTTTTTGCAAAATAACCATGTAAATTCATAGCACCTAATCCAACAGAATGAAGCTCATCATTTGCTTTTTTTACTGTAGGTGCATTTTCAATCTCAGTCATATCTGATACAGCTGTTAAAGCTTCAATACCAACATGTACTGATTCTTTTATAGCTTTATTTTCCATTACATTAACAATATTTAAAGAGCCTAAATTACAATTTACATCTCGTTTAATTTGATCCTCAGAACCATAATTATTAATTTCTGATGTTTCTTGAAGCTGGAAGATTTCAGTACATAAATTAGACATTTTAATTTCGCCGATATCCTTTAAAGCATGCTGCTTATTTGCATTACTCTTATACATTAAGTATGGATATCCTGATTCTAATTGAATTGCTGCGATTTTAACCAGTAAATCTCTCGCAGTTAAATCTAATTTTCTCTTTTTAATTTTATCATTCTTAACTAATTCATCATATTTTTCATCAATGTCAATATCATCCAGATAGATACCATATTCTTTATATACAGTGTACGGTGCGAATACGTAGAATGGCTCATTTTTCTCTGCCAATTCAAAGAATTTATTAGGAACAATTAATCCGATCGAAAGTGATTGAATGCGGCTTTTTTCATCTGCATTTATTTTTTTTGTATCAAGAAATTCAATTACGTCCCAGTGAAAAATATTTAAATAAGTAGCTCCAGCACCTTTTCGTTGTCCAAGCTGATTAGCGTATGAGAATGAGTCTTCTAATAATTTCATTACAGGAACAACACCACTTGCAGCGTTATCAATCTCTTTAATTTGTTCTCCCCTAGCTCTAAGCTTAGATAAATTCAATGCAACTCCACCACCAATTTTTGATAGCTGCATTGCCGTATTAATTTGAAAACCGATTGAATTTAAGCTGTCATCCATTTCAAGCAGGAAGCAAGATACCATTTCACCTCTTCTACTTCTACCAGCATTTAAAAATGTTGGTGTAGCAGGTTGGTAATTTTGTTGAATCATCATCTTAGCTAATATTAAAGCTTTTTCAATATTGCCTCTACCTAGATATAGAGCAACTATTGCTATGCGATCTTCATAGCCTTCTAAATAAAATTTTCCATCATTTGTTTTTAAGGCATAATCCTTAAAGAATTTTGATGCAGCCATATAAGATTGGAACGTAAATCCAGCTTTATATACAAGGTCATACATTCTTTCTATTTCATTAAAGGAGTATTCTAGCTCTACGTTATAATAATAGTTTTCTTGAATCATATAGTTTAAGCGTTCTTTTATAGTAGAAAATTGAATTTTTCTGTCTTCCACTTCTTTTAAAAAACAAAGTAACGCTTCTTTATCTTTCGCAAGATCAAAAAAACCATCCTTTTTAATCGTTAATTCATTATTAAGCTCAATATGTCTCAAGCTTTTTCACTCCCTCAAGAAAATATTGTATATCTCGATTTGTCCCAGACATTTCGAATTTTGACAAAACTGGTACGTTATATGTTGATGATATTTTATCCGCGCTGGCTGCAAATGAATCTCCCCAGTTTCTATTACCACTTGCACTTACTGCTTTAAGATAGTGTGAATTTTGTTTTAAAAAATGATTTACATTATCAGGTACACTACCAAATCCAGTTGTATAAGTTACGAGAATATACGGTTCTTCAATTGTAAGTCCATCTTTTATTTGAATTGACGGCATTCTAATTTTATTGACAAATCGTTTAACATTGCCAGTCATTGAGCTGTAAACTATCACCATATAATCACCCTCGTTAATATGTAAGAATATTGAAAAATCTCATGTTATATACCTACATATTGTATTACCTTTTTAGAACAAACACAACATATAGTTTCTCAAATTAAAAAATAAACATTTCGACAAGTTCATCTAGAATGAAACAATAAGAGAAATTTAACAAAAAATGGAGAAGAGTGCAATAAAGTGTAAAACGATTTTTTTGTCAATTGACCGATTGTCATTTTCACAAAAAAAGTACTCATTAACTCCTTGCTAAACAAGAAAAAAGTCGAAAAAAACTTTTTTTTTTAGCAAAGTTTTAATGAATACTTAGTTAAATGTTATAAAGTTTTCACTATTTCTTTAACTTCTAGCAATTTCACTATAAGTGTAAATTACATCGCCGCCATGTTGTGCAATTCCACGAATATGCTTAAAATCCTCACGTGCTACTATTATTTGTCTAAAAGTTAAAAAATCACTTTTCTTTATTGCGATTTCTTGTATTTCTCCATTAACTAGTTGATTAATTAAATTAATCATTTCATTTTGTTCCATAAACTCACCCTTATATAGTAGAAATATTTTTTAAAATTGGCTCTGTTAAAAAAGAATCCGTTTCCTTTTCAGTGGATGAACTCACCACCCTCCCCCTCGTTCCCTACCGTAACGTCTGGTAAGTTAGTTGTTCATTAGGAGAATCGTGGCATCTCTATATTCTTTAATTACTTAGGCTGTTTTTGTATACATCGTTGCAAATTAAGTAAATGTAGGTTGATTTCCACCCTAGAATGTTCGCTTTCCGTGGGGCGTGAGTCGAGCCTAGGCCCACACGATGTGGTTCATGCATTCGTTACGACAGGACGTCGTGGTATTGCATGCCTTCCTATTGACGATTGTGGGGTCTTAAGCCTTTCCGCATTTACCTCAGTAATCGAGAACCCTTCCGTTTCAATCAACGTCTGTCTTAAAAGTTACAATAACTAAAGCAACAATTCTTAAAAAAGAGCCTTTAACATAAAACAAGAATTAAACGATATTGAGCCTTAATTTTAAAATCTTTACTCTAACATTATCAAACAAAGTCGTGATTTGGAACTTAAAATGTTACGTCTAAGATTTTCTCAGTTACTCCCATAGTAGAAATCTTTTTATTTAATAGAAGAACTTCACTTTTCCCATCTTTAAGAATTAAAAAAGCTTTCGGCAATATGGCTACCCCTGAACCTGAATAATCCAAATTGACAGCCGTATGACCTTCTCCAAGAATTGCAACCATTTCAAAAAAGGGTATTAAAATGATATTCTCAAAAAATAAAATAGGATCACCAATTAATGTATTTCTGCTAACTAACTCAGAAATTTCTTCACTTAATTCATACAAATATTCATCTTTACCGTCTTTCAATAGAAGTAACCTCCAAAAAGTGCTACATCCATTTTTACCTTTCTTTTAATTTTTAAACATAATTATTTGAGAAAATAGACTTAATTGTAAAAAAATTTAAATTTTCTCTTTACCTTTAAACCGTTTTCATGCATTATTAAGGTGTCAAGTTAAAACTTTCTTATAGGAGAAATGCTCATGAAAATTGCAGAAGCAGGGAATATCATTGAGTTTAAACAGGGGTTAAAAGGTAGAGTTCAGAAAGTAAATAAAAATTCTGTCATTGTTGACATATCCATAATGGAAAACTTTAGAGATTTGGAAATGGAGCCACTTACAGTGGTAAACCATAAAAACTATAAAATAGTAAGAACTGCCGAGTAAAATTAGTAGAAGAAATTTTTTTCTACATAATTCTACTTTATAGATGTAAACATTATTGAACATTCGTTATTTAAATCAGTCTTAGGTCCCGTGTGCTACACGGGACTTTTTTTTATGATTACACTTGTTAACGTGAATGTTTGATAGTTTGATTATAGTTGGACAAAACCTTTTAGAAATAAATGAAAGGAGTGAGTTATTTAGTTTCTTTGTCCAATTCTTTAAAAGATTTTACTTTCTCATGCGGTTGTTGGTTCGTTTTTCTTTCATTCCAGAATCGTTCCTTTTCTTTCTTAGATTTTGTCATAATTGTTCCCTCCGTAAAAAGTAATTTCTAGTCACTTTATCCTTTCACTAATTGGTAGAATATATGTAAACAATTTTCTTACATAAGTATTAAAAATATTTAAAACCATTAACACAAACAAGACACAAGACCGGTGATATTATTTTGAAAATTCTGTAAAACAAATCAGTATGATTTAAAATAATTACCATAATTAGAAAGGAAGGTAATTTATGAACTTTTTAACAAAATTTAGTTTGAAAAATTCAGCAGCTGTATTCATCATTTCATTTTTATTAATATTTGGTGGACTATACTCTTACTCAAAATTAAAAGTAGAGGAACTTCCAGATATAGAGTTTCCTGCAATTTCAGTTCAAGTAATTTATCCAGGTACTGCACCAGAAGATGTTAACGAAAAAATCACATCAAAACTTGAAAACTCATTTAAGTCAATTGAAGGTTTAAAAACACTTTCTAGTTCTTCTTTTGAAAGTGTCTCAGTAATTAATTTAGAATTTCCATTTAATACTGATATGGATAAAGTTGAACAACAGATCAATACGACTATAAAGGATGCTGGTTTACCTGAAAATACAACATCAAAAGTAGACCGCTTTTCGTTTGGGTCATTTCCAATATACTACCTATCATTGTTTTCCAAAAATGAGTCAGACATTGAAAAATTATTAAATGACGAGATCGTTCCTTCCTTAAATAAAATTGAGGGTGTAAACAGTGTAACAATTGGTGGTGGAAAATCTACTTCTCTATCCATTGAAGTAGATAAACAAAAGATTGCCAATTTAGGACTTTCGCTTTCTGGAATAAAAGATCAAATAAATGCAAAGCTACTTTCTTTCCCAGCTGGTAAAATCACTGACGGTGATATTAATGTTCCAATTCGTGTTGAGGAAAAAATAGATACGGTTGAAAAGTTAAAGAACTTAGAATTACAAGCAACAAATTTTGATTCTACTTCTACAAACCAAAATGCAACAAAAACTCAACCAAAAGTATTATTAAGTGATATAGCTAAGATTGAATCAGTTGAATCTCAGGATGAATTAATTCGATATAACAAAAATGATTCCATTTCAATGGCAATTACTAAAAAGCAGGATGCAAATACAGTTGAAGTGGCTGATAAAGTTATTAAAGTATTAAAGAAATATAAAAAAGATATTACTTATAAGGTTGGATATAGCTCAGCAGAAGGCGTAAAACAATCTGTAGAATCCCTTGTTAAAGAAGGTCTATTAGGTGCTATTTTTGCTTCGCTGGCTGTATTAATCTTTTTAAGAAACTTCCGTGCAACATTCATAGCAATCATTTCTATTCCATTATCATTATTGATCACGTCTATCTTCTTACTTCGACTAGATATCACTTTAAATATTATGACACTTGGTGGTATGGCAGTTGCAGTTGGTCGTGTTGTTGATGATAGTATCGTAGTAATTGAAAATATCTTCCGACGTATTCGAAAATCAAAAGAAGGAATTTCAAACGAACTAATTCTTTCATCTACAAAGGAAATTTTAAAGGCGATTACTTCTTCAACAATTACAACAATCGTAGTATTTTTACCACTAGGTGTTGTTGGTGGTTTTACTAGTAAGATTTTCTTACCATTTGCTTTAACAATTGTTTTTTCTCTACTTGCTTCTCTTTTAGTATCTATAACAATTGTTCCTATACTTGCACGTTATTCTTTTAAGAAAGTACCACCTGAAGAAAAAGAAGAAAAATTACAAATTTGGTACGGAAAAGTAATCGAAAAATCATTAAATCGTAAGTGGGTAGTTATCCTATTAGCTATTGTTTTACTTGCAGGCTCATTTTCACTTGTAGGCAGATTAGGTTTCACTTTTATTCCTAATGAGGCTTCAAGAGCAATCATTGCACAATTAGAATTACCTTCATCAACATCATTAGAAAAGACAAATGATGTATCTCTTAAAATCGAAAATATGTTCTTAAATATGAAAGAAGTAAAAGAAGTTTCTACCGGTGTTGGTAGCAGAGACTTTATGACTGGCTTAAAAACTGAAAACAAAGCAAGTTATTTTATTAATTTAAAAGACAGTGCTGATGTTGACACTTTCATTGAAAATACAAAAAGCAAAATGGAAAAAGTTGCTACTTCGGAAGTTAAAGGGGCAAAAGTTGGGCTTCAAGAAAATTCGTCAAGTGGCCCTCCTTCAAACAATAATGTAGATATCAATCTATATTCAACAAATCTTGTTGCACTTCAAGAAAGTGCAAAAAAGGTTGAAGAATATATGAAGAAAAATAATGATTTAAAATATGTAACAAATAATTTCTCTGAGAAACAAAAACAAGTAATTGTATCAGTGGATGAGAAAAAAGCTTCTGAAAATGGTATATCATCAAGTATGATTTTAGGTTTAGTTGCTGATCAAACAAATCCAGTAAATATGGGTACTCTAAAATTAGATGGAAAAGACCAGAATGTACAAATAACATATGATAAGAATCTTACTAAAATAGATGATATTAAAAATATCGCTTTATTCGGCAAATTAGGCCCTATAAAATTAGCTGACGTAGCCGACGTTAAATCAGTTGAAACATTCTCTGCTATCCAAAAATCAGATGGGAAAGTATTTGCGAAAGTTTCTGCTCAAATAAAGGGCAAAGATATCGCAACAGTGACGAATGAAGTAATAAATGGGGTTAAGAAAAACGTTGATTTGCCTTCTGATGTGTCGCTTGAAGGCGGTGGCGGTAGTGATGATACGATGCAAACATTTAAGGATTTAGGAGTAGCTATGGGAGTTGCCATTGGATTAGTTTACTTAACGATGCTAATCGCATTTGGTAAAGCTCGTATTCCATTTATTATCCTTTCTGCGTTAGTGTTCGTACCGATTGGCTCGTTTGTAGCTTTATTCATAGCAGGTGAACCTTTATCAATAAGCGTAATGATTGGTTTATTAATGTTAATTGGTATTGTTACTACAAACGCCATTGTATTAGTTGATCGTATAGGTCAAAATATTGAACAGAAACAATTACCTCTTCGTCAAGCTATTATTGAAGGTGGTAAAACTCGACTTCGTCCAATCTTAATGACAGCCTTTGCGACAATTGCAGCACTTTTACCTTTAGCATTAACAACATCTACAGGAACGTTAATTTCGAAAGGATTAGCAATTACAGTAATAGGTGGTTTAACATCTTCTACTTTATTAACATTAGTGTTCATACCAGTTGTTTACGAATTATTTTTCTCAAGTAGAAAAAAGAAATCACTGAAAACTGACCGACCTGCTAAAGTAGTAAATAACTAAATAGAATTGAAAAGAGAAAGTTTGTAAACTTTCTCTTTTTTCTTTCTTATTAAACAAAAAAGCTTCGACCCAATCTGGGTCGAAACTTTTTTATAAATTACTGTCATTTACTGAATCTAGCCATTTTCTAACTGGCTCCAATGTTTGTTCAATACATCCTTCTTTAAATGGAGATTCCAGTTTTGCATCACTTACTAATCCTAAAAACGATTTACTTCCGCCTAGTTGACATAGTCCCACATAATCCGACCAGGCTGCATCACGGTCCTCGTGCATTTTATTCCAAAATTGCAACGCACAAATTTGAGCTAGCGTATAGTCAATATAATAGAATGGCGATTGATAAATATGACCTTGTCTCTGCCATAGTCCACCTTTTTCTAAATAACTATTTCCATCATTTACTCGGTGCGGTAAATATTTATCCTCAATATTCTTCCATAAGCTATGGCGCTCTTCTTTAGATAATTCAGGGTTCTCATAGATTGCGTGCTGGAACTCATCCACAGCTACTCCATAGCTAATAAATGTTACTGCACTGCTCAAATGAGTAAAATAATATTTTTCAGTATCTTCTTTAAAGAAATTCTCTTGCCATGGCCAAGTGAAGAATTCCATACTCATTGAATGGATCTCACAAGCCTCATATGTCGGCCAATTATATTCAGGTGTATTAAATTTTCTACTCTCATATACTTGAAACGCATGACCTGCTTCATGTGTCAGTACATCGACATCACCTGATGTCCCATTAAAATTAGAGAAAATAAATGGCGCTTTATAGTTAGGGATATACGTACAATATCCTCCACCTTGCTTACCTTCTTTTGCGACTAAATCAAGTAGGTTCTCATCTAGCATAAATTGGAAGAATTCACTTGTTTCTTTTGATAGTTCATCATACATTTTTTTACCATTCTCAATAATCCACTCAGGATTACCTTTTGGTGTTGCATTCCCAGTGACAAACTCAAATTTATCATCAAAATAATAAAGTTTATCAACACCAATTCGATTTGCTTGACGCTCTCTTAATTCAGTTGCAATTGGAACAATTGTCTCATAAACTTGATCTCTAAATTTCTTTACATCAGTTGCATTATAATCGGTCCTTAACATACGAGTGTAACCTAATTCAACAAAATTCTTAAAACCTAGTTTCTTTGCAATTCCAGAACGGATTTTAACTAATTTATCATAAATCTCATCGAATTTCTCTTGGTTCTCTGAGAAGTATCCAAAGTATGTATCATATGCTACTTTTCGTACTTCCCTATCTTTATCCTCAAAATAAGCTGAAATTTGTGCTAATGTTTTCACTTCACCATAAAAAGGTAGTTTTGCAGCGGCCACTAACTTAGCATACTCAGTTGTTAATTTATTTTCTTCCTGTAAATCTGGAATGACTTCTTCATTTAAGATTTTCACTTCACATTCAGCAAGTGCAAATAATTGTTCGCCGTACTTTTCTTCAAGCTGTTCTCTAAAAGGGGAACCAATTAGTGCTTTATAATATTGTTGGCCATAAGATTGAACAATTGGTGTATTCTCATCAAAAAATGCCTGTTCTTCTTCATAAAATTTATCATTCGTATCAACAGAATGGCGTACAGCACAAATATTTTCCATTGTACTAAATTCATTTCTCATATCATTAATTTCATTCATCGCTAATTCTTGTTCGTATACAGTGGAAGCATCATAAAAGTTTTGTAATAGTTTTTTAAATTCTTCTTTTATGTTTTTCATATTTGGTCTTGAATATTGGTAATCTTGAAATCCCATCTTTATCCCTCCATTTTGTGTGATATTGCTATTATATATAAAAAAGACAAGTAAAAAAACCAAAATTTAATAAAAATCTGAAAATTTAAAATTATTATCTTAGAACTAGATAAGTATTATTTTTAACCGATAGTAATATAGAAGGTCAGTTTATCTTGTTTGAAAAATGATACAAATTAACCTTTTCCTTTATTTTTTGAATACTTACAATAAATTTAGAGAAATTTTTACATTTTTATACAAATAAACTGCAAATTAGACATAATTTACTTAGACATAAAGATTTAATAGAGAGAGGAACATTGGGGACTATGGATAAAAGCTCGATTATAGGTATTATTTTAGGATTTATTGCAGTAGGAGTTGGAATGGTACTGAAAGGTGTTTCACCTTCTGTACTTATGAATCCAGCAGCTATACTTATTATTATCGCTGGAACTATTGCAGCTGTATCAATTGCATTTCCAACAAGTGAATTAAAACGAATTCCATCATTATTTAAAATCATTTTTGGAAACGAAGAAAAAGAAAGTGTCCTTGATGTTATTCAATTGTTTTCTGATTTAGCAGTTGTAGCTAGAAGAGACGGATTATTAGCGTTAGAAGCAAAACTAAATGAAATCGAAGATCCATTTTTAAAATCAGGATTAACATTAGCAATTGACGGACAATCACCTGAATATATTAGAGACGTTTTAGATGAAGAAATTGATGCAATGAAAGAAAGACATAATGCAGGAGCCCTAATTTTTACACAAGCTGGCACATACGCTCCAACTCTTGGCGTACTAGGTGCAGTTGTAGGTCTTATCGCAGCACTTGGTAATTTGAGTGATACAAATTTATTAGGTCACGCAATTGCCGCAGCTTTCGTAGCAACATTAATGGGTATTTTTACAGGTTATGTACTTTGGCATCCATTTGCAAATAAGTTAAAACGTAAATCTAAATCAGAAATTAAAAGAAAAGAAATTATGATTGAAGGTATTTTATCAGTATTAGAAGGTCAACCTCCAAGATTAATTGAGCAAAAATTAGCAGTATACTTACCTATTAAGGACCGTTTGTTAATCAATTCAGGTGGAGAGAAAATGGATGAGTAAGAAGCGAAAAAATCACGACCATGAAGAACATATTGATGAAAGTTGGCTTATCCCTTACGCGGATTTATTAACTTTATTATTAGCTCTTTTTATTGTCTTATTTGCCTCAAGTAATGTTGATGCAACAAAGTTCAAACAAATCTCAGAATCTTTCACGACAATATTTAGTGGCGGAACAGGCGTGATGACCTACCCTGCTGAAAGCGAACCTAGTCAAGCAAATAATAATAAAAATGATGAAGATAAAAAAGGACAAGGTGCAACATCTCAAAAAGATTTACAAGAAATGAAAGATAAAATTGATAAGTATATTGCTAGAAGTAAACTACAAGGCAGCTTAAAAACTCAATTAACAGATGAAGGTTTATTAATTACCATTACAAATGATGTATTATTTGATTCAGGTAGTGCAATAGTACGTACTGATGAAAAAAGTATCGCAACACAAATCTCAAGTTTATTAATTTCAAACCCTCCATTAAGTGTCATAATTTCTGGACACACGGATAATGTACCGATCAAAAATGATTTGTTTCAAGATAACTGGGATTTAAGTGTAACGCGTGCTGTAAACTTTATGAAAATCATGTTAGAAAATAAACATCTTAAACCACAACTTTTTAGCGCAAAAGGTTATGGAGAATATCAACCAATTGCTAGTAATCACACGAATAAAGGTAGAGCAAAAAATAGACGTGTTGAAATTTTAGTGCTACCACATGACAAAAATCCAAAAACAAATTAAATTTAAAAAAGCTCATTAATCAATGAGCTTTTTTAATTTGATTCATGATAGCCTATTTTCTTTAATAAATGAATTAAGAAGTTTTTTTCTTCATCCGAAAGATCACTCATCTGTTCATGCAAGAATTGTTCATGAATTGGAAAAATCTCATTCATTAATTCATTTCCGCTCGATGTTATTTCTGCATAGATTACTCTTCGATCTTCGCTACATGGATTTCGTACGACTAATCCCTTTTTTTCTAGCTTGTCTACTACATATGTAATGCTTCCGCTCGCAATGAGAATTTTTTCACCAATATGCTGAAGTGGCTGATTTCCCTTATGATACAATAATTCCAAAACAGCAAATTCAGTTGGATTTAAATTAAATTCAGCAATAGATTTATTTGCAGAATCATTTATTTTCCGATGCGCACGAGACAATACAATAAATAGCTTTAAAGAAAGTTCAATCTCTTCTCTATTTGTATGATTCATACCAAAACCCCTTCTTTCACTTCGATAACTCTATCTATTTTATGAATTAATTATTGATTCATATTACGATTTTCCAAAGAAAAGGTTTGATTTGATTTTCTCTGGAATACCTTTTGATATGAAACAATTAGCTCGTCCAATTCTTGGCTTGCTCTTAAAGTCAATTGTTCATTTAATCCTTTAGTTTCTGCAAAAAATACCATTTCTTCTCGTTTTAATGAGATTGATACTAATAAATGGTTTAATTGAGATTCATTCATTAATCTATTTTCCCTTCTTCAGGATTATTATTTTTATTCTACACTTGAGATGGCTTAATAGAATGTTTAGATATAATAACCATTTTATCTTTTTTTACATATAAAGATACAAGCAATATGAAACCTACTAAGATTTACTTAGTAGGTCTTTTATTAGTTTATGAAATATTCATTCTTACTTTATTAAATTAGACGACTTTCTACGAATTCCTTCTTATAATGATTATTTTTGATATAATCTTACCATAAATCAGTTAAATCTTAAACTTTCATTTAAAAAGCTTCTATATATATTACTGCATTTATTGGATTTCTAAAAAAAGAAAACCTATTGAATGAAACTTGTCGTAACTTTTTGTTGTTGTTGATCTATCTCCACTCCAGGATGCTCGCTTTCCGTGGGGCAGGTGTCGAGCCTCATCGCCGCATTCGCGTCTGCGGGGTCTCACCTGTCCGACTTCTCCCACAGGAGTATCGCACCTTCCGTTTCAATCATTTTCTTTTATTATCAGAATGCAATAATAAAACAGTTCTAAAAAGCACTCCTTAAAAGGGAACTTTTAAAATAATGGTTTTTGTAAACTTTGTTTTTAAAAACAGTAGTCCTTTAGAAAAAAGCCAATATAAATTATAAAATAAAAAACTGAAATGATTGGAATCAAGTTACCAATACATTTCAGTTTTTGTTGTCTAATTACCTGCTTTAATTTTATGGCCTTGAATCATCATTAATTTTACTTTATAACTAATTAAAAATTCAATTCCTTCTAACCATTTTTTGGTTTCAAGTGGTGACCGTCCCCATACTGTTATCCCATGATTTCTAACAAGTACCGCTCCAAAATCATTTGTTAAAAATGGTGTGTATGAACGTTTAAATGTGTCCATATCTTGTGCATTTTCAATAATTGGAACTGTTATTTTATTTTCCAAATAAGAACCCGTTAAAATATGAATCAACTCATTATTCTCAAGTTCGACCTTACCTTCATCTCCGAATAGTTCAGAAATGATATTATTATCTACCGTATGTACATGTAGCACACAAGTAGCAGATGTTCTTTCATATATATTAGCATGAATAAGTGTTTCGATTGAAGGCTTCAATAATGTATCAAATACCGGTTCGCCTAGATCATTTACGACAATAAACTCCTCATCACATCGGTCCCTTTTATCCTTTTCATCTGCTGTTACAAGAAATAATAATGGATCATCTGAAATCTTCATTGATAAATTACCACTTGTACCGAAAAACCAATCTCTTTTTGCTAAATCGCACTTAATATTTGCAAGCTTTTTCCATTGTTCTAAAAATATACTCATCCTTACACCTCCATATAATTAGACTATCTATAGTTACACCGTTAAAAATTCAAACTATTCTTACTATTTAATGGAATTATGTCATGTTTCAGACTTCATTGTCAATAGTTCTAAGTAAATGAACAACCTTCAATTATCTACAACATTTCACTTTTTTTGATATCAATTAATCATTTAATACTTTTTTTACTTCCTGTTTAGACAGGACTCCAATTTTACTGCAAATATATGTGAAAAAAATAACTTTCTTTTTCATTTTACAGTCCCTTCTTTCCCTAGGGAAACTTTTTTGTGTGTAGTAAATTATATGAACATTAAGTTAAAAGGTGATGATTAGTATGATAAAAAAACATTTGTTCACTAATTTAGATATTCTTTTAATTTATGATAAAATAAATCGACAATAATAAAGAACGAGGTATTCAAATGAAAGCAGTTTTAGCAACTTTAAATGCAAAGTATATCCATACTAACTTAGGCATTAGGTATATTAAAGCCTATGCTCAGCCTGAATATGAGATTGACCTTGCAGAATATACGATTAAAGACCCAAGCCTAAATATCATTACTGATTTATATAAACGCAAGCCGAAAATAGTTGGCTTTAGTTGTTATATTTGGAATATAGAACAAACAATCGAAGTAATTCAAATGTATAAAAAAATCGATCCTTCCGTTACCATTTTTGTTGGTGGACCTGAAGTAAGCTATGATGTAAATTATTGGTTAGATCGTGTAAAGGAAATTGACGTTGTTGTAGTTGGTGAAGGAGAAATAACAGTTAAGAAGTTACTCCAAGCCATCGAAAATAATGAACCTTTTACGAAAATAAGTGGGATAGGTTATAGAGATGAAGGCAAAAACATTATTAAACCTCAAACTGAGAAACTTGATTTAACTTCTCTTCCTTCACCGTATAGGTTTAAAGAGGATCTCCCTTTTCTAGGTAAGAGAATTCAATATATTGAAACGAGCCGTGGCTGTCCATTTAATTGCCAATTTTGTTTATCTTCTATTGAAGTAGGCGTACGCTATTTTAATCGTGAAGTCATTAAGGACGACATTCGTTACCTTATGGCTAATGGAGCAAAGGTATTTAAATTTGTCGATCGAACTTTTAATATTAGTCGAAGTTATGCCATGGATATGTTTCAATTCTTAATTGATGAACATGTCCCAGGTACAGTTTTCCAATTTGAAATAACTGGTGATATCATGCGACCTGAGGTTATTGAGTTTTTAAATGAAAATGCACCTAAAGGTTTATTTCGATTTGAGATTGGGGTCCAATCAACTAATGATGCGACAAATGAGCTAGTAATGCGAAGACAAAACTTCGAAAAACTTTGCCGTACTGTTACTCTAGTTCGTGATGGTGAAAAAATCGATCAACATTTAGATTTAATAGCAGGGTTACCTGAGGAAGACTATAATTCATTCCGTCAAACATTTAATGATGTTTTCGCTTTACGCCCTGAAGAATTACAGCTTGGATTTTTAAAAATGCTACGTGGGACTGGTGTACGATTAAGAGCCCATGAACATGATTATGTATATATGGATTATGCACCTTATGAAGTATTAGGTAATAATATCCTTTCATTTGAAGACATCGTGAAAATTAAACAGGTTGAAGATGTTTTAGAAAAATATTGGAATGATCACCGAACAAATAATACAATTGAGTATTTAATTGGTCACGAATTTGAAAGTCCATTTGATTTCTTCCAACAATTTGGTTCATATTGGGAAGAGCGTGGCTGGTCTAGAATTGGACACCAGCTTGAAGATTTATTTAAGCGATTAAACGAATTTTTAAATCATTATTCAATCAAATATAAATCACTTACCAAAGATATTATGAAATTAGATTATTATTTAAATCATAAATACAAACCTCGTAAACCATGGTGGGACGATTTAACTGAACATGAGTTTACAAAATCAGTTTATAAAAGAGTCATCGAGCAACCTGAAGTCTTAGGAAATGATTTTATTGATTTAGAATTAAATGAAAAAGAACTATATAAACATACATTGGTTGAACCACTTTCATTTGATGTTGAACATTTCTTAAAAACAAAAGAATTTCGAACTGGAAGTTACGCAATGCTTGTATATTTTTCACCGAAAACATTAAAGCCAACATTTTTCACTTTAGAGGCATAACCTAAATAGGACAGAATCTATTAACTGCATCCCAATTGATTATATGATGAACAATTGAAGGTGCGGTTCTAAAATAGATTTCTGTCCTTTTGTATTTAATTTTTTTAAATAGCAAACAATATTAATGAAGACGAGGTGATAAAAATGAATCGAAAAAAGGAAGAACAAACAGTTGAATCTCCAGTATTAAACGAAACCTTACCACATATTTCTAATTTCCCTTCGTTTAAAGGTACTGAAATTAAAATGGAAGAGCCGTTTATTAACTCACAGGGTGTCGTCATTGGAGATAGTAAATACAGCTCGCCTAATTCACCGTTAAATAACTGGTCAGATGATGTTGATCCCTCTATAATGGCAGGTGATGAATGGATTCATCCAACAAATGATATTGGTTGGGCAACTGAAGAGAATACAGATTTATTAGAAACAAAAAAAAGAGAACCAACGAAACAATTTATGCATCCACAGCATGAAACTAGAGATTAATACGAGTAGAGTTAAGGGAATTACGTTTAGAGGATGAAAGAATTGAAAGTACCACATACTTTTGTTTCTCTTGACACTTACTATCCCCTTAACTTTGCTCTTTTCTTTTTAACTTTTAATATTATTCGAACAACATCACATTTAAATCTCTATATTTCATAGAAATTAACATATGTAATTGCGCTCGATGATGCGTAAAATGGACTAAAATCTCTAATAACCATTCAAACCTGGTATATTCCACTCCCCAGTAAGAGGAAACTTTTTTTGCCAATTCTTCTTCTGTAAGGATTGAATACTCTGACTCTAAAGATTTCAGTCCACTTGTTAAAAGTTTTTTCATTTCATCTATTGAGCGACAATTGACTGATTGATAATATTGATTCATTTCTTCTTTTAAAGTTCCCTTACTTATTAATAAATCCGCTTCAATTAATTCACATAAATGTTGAACTAACTCCCCGATTGATTTCTTTTCCTCAAGGAGACGAAAATTCATATCATTATGATCTAACCTATTTACCATATGCAATACACTTTCGACTGAAAACCTCAATTGATGGATTACATTCTCTATATACAAAACTAAAGCCTCCCTTTTTCAACTCAATTTAAACCATGGAAAACTATCTTCTACTATACTTTAACATCGTACAACATACCTGTCTCAACATTCATACTTTTTTCATTTTATGATCCTTACTTACCTTTTTAACTTACTTCATCTACTTTTTACAGCACTCAACTGTCATAGTACGAAGAATTTTAGAATAAATATAAAGTGGTACAGAATAGGAGGGACAAAATGAGAACATTAGCATGGCATGAAACCATGGAATTACATGAGATTGTGGCAGCAACAACTTATTATCTTTATAAGCTTAAAACAAACATAAAAAATATATCTGATCCTGGGTTAAAAGAATTATATAAGATGTCAATCGGGAAGTTGGAGAATAATTTAAGAGATTTACTCCAGTTCATGAGTAATATTACAGTCGGACAAAGGGATGCGGCCTCTGATAAATTAGCAAGTGAAATGTCAGCTGAAGATCTACTATCAGCTACTAAGGTGTTAATCAAAATGTACTCACATGCAATTACAGAAACGGCTACAGCAGAACTTAGAGATGTATTTGTTAAACAATTACTTGCCGTGATTGACATGCATACACAAATCTATAATTATCTATCTAAACAAGGTGAATATTCCGCTTATAATATAAATAAATTAATCGAAAATGATGCGAAAAAAGCAGCTGATGTACTCAAAATGACATATTAAAAAAATGGACGTATTTTACGTCCATTTTTTTAATCTTTATTGAAGTTTTTATTATCTAATTTTGTTACTTTCTCAGCTGCTAAATGATGATAGTTTTTAGTATTTTCGACTAATTTTATTAAATTCATATAGGTTTGTTTTGCACCTAAAACAAGTAAGGGTACACCTATAAAATCAATATGTAAAAACCTAGATGTAAATCCACCTAATGTCATTGCAAGTGGTACTGTTGGAGATGTGCTTGATAAAATAATTTTATCGTCATTATTTAATAATATTAAACCTAAACTTTCAATCGCATTTGGTACATTTTTAGTATATCTTTTTGCGACTGTATAGACTTTATCACCATTTTCATCTTCACCATGATAAAAAATTTTCCCACCATCTTTAGGTTTTAATTTATTAAATAAATAAACATTCTTCACTTCATCATCAGTAGGTTTGCGATCCATCGGTAATTGTTTTAAATGGTAAGCTGCTGCAAGAGGTGAGGAGTGCGTACCTCCAAAACAGTAATATATATAATATTTCATTCATCTCATCCTTAATTTTATAATATTTATCTTTTTTAGGCTGTTTTCATAAACTTTGTAGCAATAAAAAAAATTCGTCGATTTCCACTCCAGAATGCTCGCTTTTAGTGGTCCGTGCGATGAGCCTGGGCCCACATGATGTGAGCCATGCATGCGTTACGACGGGACGTCGCGGTATTCTATGCCTACCTTTTTGAAGACTGTTAAGGTCCCATCTATACCGCTACACCTACAGCAGTCTCGCACCTTCTGTTCCAATCATATATTTATAGTTTGTTTTAAAAGCCTTTTTAATAATCAATAAAAAAAGCGACATTTTTAATACGTATGTAAATGCAATTGCTTTGAATCCCATTCAGCAAAACAAACTTGTTTTAGTGTTAAATTAGCTTCAGAAAGTTTCTTTTGAACCCACTTCTCATCTTTTTTCAACGACTTAAGGGATCTCTGAATGATTTTGCCATCACTAATAATGATTAAAGGTAGAAATTCTTTTTCTAATTGTAATTTTAAATCCTGCTTAGTAGGAGTATCAAAATTTGATTTCTTTAGTACACTGATTGAACCATCGTTTTCTAAAATAGCAAAAGCAACTTCATTAACCGAAAATGTATCCTTTGCTCTAAGTAATTGAAATAGTTGATCTACATCTAATCTATTTCGTTTCAACTCACTCCATTGTATATTGCCATTCTTAATGACGATTGAAGGATCACCTTCTAGTAGTCTTCTTCCCTTAAGGGATTTTTGTGTAATAATTTCCGTAACAAGTACAAGCGCTCCCCAAGTAAAGATACTAAATAAGATTTTAGGTAAATTTGCTTCCTTATCGTAAATTGCATCACCCAATATATTTCCGAGTACAAGCGAAGAAATTAAATCAAATGGAGTAATTTGACTGATCTGAGTCTTTCCTAAAAATTTAACGACTATAAAAAGAGCGATATATCCAAAAAACAATTCACTTAATATTTCCAAATATCCCATTTCATACACTCCTAAATTTTTATTGCCTATTAAATTTTCTTACTACTTAATTCTTTTTATACATTTTATATTGGAAACTTCTAAAATTTATTTACTATCCATATATAAATGAGCATCAGGATGAGAGCCAGTCGTAACTAAATCTTTTAATATATTAGCTAAAATATAACCATAAACTGTTCCATTTCCTCCATATGCCATTAGAAAATAGCAGTTTGGAAATTCATCGTATTGTCTGATCATAGGTAGGCCAGTATGCGTACCTCCAAAAACACCTGTCCAGTAGTATTCCGCTTTTGCCTCCTCATATTGCGGGAATAATTCGATGAGCTTTTCGATGAGTTGTTCTTTTTTATGATGTAACATTGATTCTCGTTTTTCCGACAGAACAGTAGACTCGTCAAGACCACCAACAATTATTCTGCCGTCCACTGTGGTTCGTAAATATAAATAAGGTCTTGCTGTCTCCCATATCAAACAATTCTCAAACCAAGCGTTATGATTAAGTAATGGTTGTGTAGCTATTGCGAACGTAGAAGATAATATGGCATTCTTTTCACTTTTAACTTCTAAAGATTCATATCCGCCTGCAAAAATCACTTTTTTTGCTTTAATTGTTTTCTTATTATGAGTAAATATTTGAACACCATCACTCGTACCAATAATTCGGGTAACTTCTGTATCACTATACACTTTTACATTCCTTTTCATTGCATACTGTAATAAAGCATGTGAACATTTAAATGGATTGACCTCCGCATCATTACCTGAGTATAATGCAAATTCCTTATTCATTTTAAACGTCTCTTTTATTTTTGAGTTGGAGAGTTGTTCAACTTTAAATCCGTTTTCATTTAATGTACGATATTCAATTTCTAGCATTTCTTTTCCATCCGAATCACTCGCATAATACAAGCTATTCCTTTTTTTAAAGTCTGGATTAAAATCGAATGTTTGAACCATCTTTTCAAAACCATCAATGGCATCTTGGCATAGTTGATAATGTCGAACTGCTTTTGCTTTACCATATGAATTGATAAAGGAGTATAGTGGTTTATCATTTGAATATTGTAATAGCCCTGTGTTTGCACTTGTACTTCCATGTGCTATATTTCGTTTATCAATGACCACTACTTTAGCACCCGTTTCACTTAAAGCATATGCACACAGGCTCCCTGACTCTCCGCTACCAACTATGACAAAGTCACATGTAATGTCTTCATCCAATGGTTTTACTGTTTCATATCTATTTGTATAGGTTGTTGGCCAATAAAGCATACCACTTATAACTTTCATATTTTTCTCCTTTCACCTTTTGTCTAATGCTAGTTTTTGTCAGTTACATGAAAAAAATCCCACTTTTTTAAAGTGAGATTTTTCATCATACAATATGAAGTGATTAAATTTATAATGACTAGAATATAAATAACATTTTTTAAGATCTTTCTTTTAACCATTTACCAATTGTCGGATAAGTGATGTTTAATGAAGCTGGACCAAACATAACAGAAACGTGTCCAGAAGGAATTGAAACATATTGTTTATCTTCACTAGAAATATGTTCATTTAGCGCTTCAACCTGACATGGCATTGCGATATGGTCTTTCGTAGCAGAAATATTTAATACGTTTGCTTTAATTGTAGAAAGATCTACCTTTCTGCCCCTAATTTCTAATTCACCTTTGATTAGTTTGTTTTGCTGATAAAAATCTCGAATCCATTGACGATAAGCTTCACCTGGAAACGGAATTCCATCTGCAACCCACTTTTGCATTAACTGCCATGATTTAATAAATTTAGTATTGTCTGATCGATCTAAAAGTGTGACATAAGGACCGACAAAATTTGTTATCGGCTTTAACATCTTATTTCCAAAATCAATCATTTCAGGGGGAATATTTCCTAGTGTATCAACAGCTTTATCTAATGCAAAGTACTTTTCATTTAAGAAAGCTCCATATAATCCTGTGTCAGAAAAATCAAAAGGACTTGTTAAAAAGATTAAGTTTTTAATCGGTGCATCCTTATGAAGAGCAGCATAAATACTAGTGAGAGTTCCACCCATACAGTACCCTAAAATTGATAACTCACTTGAACCTGAAAATCGCAGCACTCGGTTTACTGCTTTTGCAATATAATCATGGACAATATCATCAAACTTCAAATGACGATCCTCATAACCAAATGTTCCCCAGTCTAATAAATAAACATCAAAACCTTCGCCTACTAAATACTCTACAAATGAATTTCCTTTAGTAAGGTCAAGAATATATGGTTTATTAATTAAAGCGTAAACTAAAAGAATTGGCGTCTTTTTTAGTTTTTTTGCAGTTGGAATATATCGGTAGAGTTTACTCTTATTTTTAGTCCAAATTACTTCTTTAGGAGTTTGCCCTACTAATGGCTCTCCTTCTTTAATCAGTATATCCGCTGTTCTTTTTAATCTTTTATACGATTCTTTTAGCCCTTGCGGTAGCACTTCAGATGTCGAATCAAGACTTTTTGAACTAATCATAAACATCCCCCTTTACATATAAAATTTGTATTCAAATTTAATGATTATACATAAAGACCGCCGTTTACATTAATTTGTTGACCTGTAATGTACTCTCCGTCTTCGCATAAGTAAACAACTGCTTTTGCAATTTCATCAACTGTTCCAAATCTTCTCTTTGGAATTTTAGCTTTTATTTGCTCTTTCACATTTTCAGGAACATCACTTAGCATGTCAGTTTCAATAAAACCAGGACATACAGAGTTTACAGTAATATTAGATTTTGCTAATTCAATTGCTAAAGATTTAGTAAATCCGATCATGCCGGCTTTAGCTGCAGAATAATTTGTTTGACCAAATCCTCCAGCTTGACCGATGACCGAAGAAATATTAATGATTCGTGCATTATCAGATTCTAATAAATATTTTAAGGAAGAATTACATGTATTATAAACACTACTTAAATTCACGTTTATCACTTCATGCCAATCTTCTTCAGTTAGCTTTTTGAAAGTACGATCTCTCGTAATCCCAGCATTATTAACAATAATATCTAATCGACCAAAATGCTCAATCGTGCGCTCAACTAGTGCTTTTGCTTGATCCAATTCAGCCACATTTGCTTGAACAGCTAGAGCCTCAAATCCTTCTGCATAAAGTTCATCTACGACAGCTTTTGCTTGTGCCTCACTGTTATTGTAATTAATAACAACCTTTGCACCTTTCCTAGCTAAAGAAAATGCAATAGCTTTTCCAATTCCTTTTGCGCCACCTGTTACGATTGCTACACGATTTACTAAATCCATGAATCATTCTCCTCTTTACCCAATTATTTTTTTGATGTTAATTGCTGTAAAAGTTGCTCTATGTTTAACAAAGATGTACTTAATTCATTAAATTGTTGATGAATCGTTTGTGTTTCAGCTTTTAATTCATTAATTTGCTGATGAATTGATTTAGTATCAGATTTTACTTTTGCAATATCTTTTTTTAATGCTAATACGTCTGTTTCTTGCCCGCTTTGAGTAAAAAGTTGATCATCAAGTGTATCAACTTTTGCCTCTAAATTAATTACTAAACTTGCAACATTTGCAATATCTTCCTTCGAAGCAATATTCGAGGCTTCTAAAAAAACCTTCGATTGGTCATTCATAGCCTTTTTACAGTAAAGGTTAAAATCGATGACAGATCCCATCCACTCTGAGAATTCTTCTTTTTGAACAACATCGTTCATCATTTTTCCCCAGTATTTTTCATTCACATCGTATAACTGTTTCCACATTTTTAACGGATCTGAAAAATTTTGTTCTGACATGTTTCTCCTCCTCACTCTATGTTTAAGTATAGAAAACATGTTATTGACAAAACAATCCTATATTTTCGTGATATTTCTACAATGAGTGTCGAAAATTGTTTTTTAATATTCATTATATTCGTAATACATTGACAATAAAATCAACTAAGTGTAAATTACACTTATGGAACGATTACATTACTACGTTATAGAGAGGAACAATACTTTATGACAACAAATGATAAAGAGACAAGTAAAAATAAACAACAAAACACAAAACAAGACTCCTCAGATTCGATTACATTACCAAAAAATTTCTTAGTTCCCTTTTTGCTACTAAGTCTTAAACAATGGAATATGCATGGATATAAACTAATGCAAGAATTATTCAATTTAGGCTTTACAACAATTGACTCAAGCAATGTTTACCGCATATTAAGACAACTCGAGAAAGAAAGTTATATTCAATCGAGTTGGGAGCATGGAAATGAGGGTCCTGCTAAACGTATCTACTCAATAACAGCTGCTGGAGAAGAATATTTAAAAACATGTCATTCTTCATTCACTCAATATAATCAAATGCTCCAAACATTTTTCTCAATTTATACTAATTCTTTCTTCCCTTTTAGTAATTCTGACGAAAAGATTAACAAAGATTGAAAATGCTTTTGCATATCAATAATAAATTTTAGGAGGATTTAATCATGTCTGAAAAAACAGTGGATATCCCAACAGAACAGGCTGCAGAGAATTTCAAAAAAATGCTTCAATATTTATTAGATAATCAATTACAAATTCAGCAATGGACAGAGTCAATGTTACAAGAACAAGCAAAGCAATGGAAAACTTTAAACGAGCAAGTGCAAGAGCAACAAAAAAAATCATATGAACAATTCCAAGAAATGGTCAAACTAGTTAATGAAGTAAAACCTACTCTAAATCAAGAGTCATATGAACAAACATGGAAAAAATTATTTGATCAATTTGCTCCATTCCAAACATATTGGTCAAATTTGAACCAAAACCCATATCAATCTTTTTTCCAAACAATGAACTCATTCACGAATCAGCAACAACAGTTTTTCAAACAATTTTTTAATCAACCTTTAAGTAACTCTACTCTTCCTAACTGGACTAACTTATATCAACAATTTCAAAAAAGTCAGGAAGATTGGTTAAAACAATTTCAAGATCTTTCGTTTACAAAACTATAATTTTCATTCCTTGAATAGCTGATTAGTTCAACATAGAAAGGATGGTACAAAATGAATATTTTCGAAAGTGCAAAACGTGTACAGGAAGTTCATTTTGACTCTATTTCAGTTGGTGATGAAGCTAATCTTCAAGTAGAAATTACATCGGAAATGATTGAACAATTTGCCATGATCTCAACAGATGTAAATCCGATTCATCTTTTAGATGATTTTGCTAAAGAAAGCATCTTTAAAGAAAGAATTGCTCATGGCATGTTAATTTGTAGTTTTATTTCTTCAGTACTTGGTACAAAACTACCTGGAAAAAATACAATTTATTTGTCACAAGAAGTATCCTTTAAAGCACCTGTAAAAATTAATGATACGATTACGGTAAAAGTCAGGGTATTAAATAAAAGGATTGATAAAAGGTTATTAACTTTGCAAACGAATGTATATAACCAGAACAATCTCTTAGTAGTTGAAGGAACTGCATTGGTTAAAAAGTTAACTTAATCCTAATATGACTGTATTTACCAAGCATGATTAACCCCTTTTAGTTAAAAATACAAATGTAAGATATTACTTACAAGAAGGGGTGAAAATCATGGCACGTACAAATAAATTATTAGTTCCAGGTGTTGAACAAGCACTTGATCAATTCAAATATGAAATCGCCAACGAATTTGGCGTAACATTAGGGTCAGATACAACTGCGCGTTCTAACGGTTCTGTTGGAGGAGAAATTACAAAACGATTAATTGCACAAGCACAAAGTCATTTAAAAGGTATTTAAATTCACATATAACTATATAAAATGGCTTAATATAGGGGAGATTCTTGTCTTCCCTATTTATTTTTAAATTTTTTTCAGAAATTCAAAAACTAATATAACTAGTTGTATAGACAAGTTGGTTGATTTGGGTTAATATTGAAAGCGTAATCATTATATTTTATTTGGAGGAAAAACTTATGCTTAGTTTTTTACAACGTATTGGTAAAGCATTAATGTTACCAATCGCTGTTCTTCCTGCAGCAGGATTATTACTGCGCTTTGGACAACCTGATTTACTTGACATCCCATTTATGGCGGCGGCAGGTAATGCAATTTTCTCTAATCTTGCATTAATCTTTGCCATCGGTGTTGCAATCGGTATTTCTAAAGATGGTAATGGTGCAGCAGGTCTTGCAGGTGCGATTGGTTATTTCGTATTAACTGCAGGAGCAACATCTATTAATAAAGATATTAATATGGCTGCTCTTGGTGGTATTATCGCTGGGGTTATCGCTGGTTTACTATATAACCGTTTCAGTGGAATTAAATTACCTGAATGGTTAGGTTTCTTTAGTGGAAGACGTTTCGTTCCAATTATCACTTCAGCCGTTATGCTTATTTTAGCTGGTATTTTCGGTTATGTATGGCCATCAATTCAAGATGCAATTAACTCTGTTGGTAACTGGATTATCGATCTTGGTCCTATCGGAGCTGCAGTATTCGGATTCTTAAACCGAATATTAATCCCATTAGGATTACATCACGTTTTAAATACAATTTTCTGGTTCAATTTAGGTGACTTCACAGATGCAGCTGGTAAATTAATTCACGGTGATTTAAATCGTTTCTTCGCTGGAGACAAAACTGCTGGTGCATTTATGACAGGATTCTTCCCTATCATGATGTTTGGTCTACCTGCAGCTGCAATTGCTATGATCGCTGCTGCAAAACCTGAAAGACGTAAAACAGTAACAGGTATGTTTTTAGGTCTAGCTTTAACTTCATTCTTAACAGGTATCACTGAGCCAATCGAATTTGCATTCATGTTTATCGCTCCAGTTTTATATGCATTCCATGCTATTTTAACTGGTCTATCACTGGGTATCGTAAATGCATTAGGAATTAAGAGTGGATTTACATTCTCAGCAGGTTTCATTGATTATGTTCTAAACTTTAATATTGCTCAAAAACCAATTTTATTAATCCTTGTAGGTTTAGTATTTGCAGTAATTTACTTCATTGTATTCTACTTTGCAATCATTAAATTTAACATTAAAACGCCGGGTCGTGAAGATGAAGAAATGGAATCTGATGAAGTAATAACTGAAATCGGAGATTCATTATACCTACAAGGTTTAGGTGGAAAAGAAAACTTAGTTAATATTGATAACTGTACTACTCGTTTACGTTTACAAGTAAAAGATGCTTCAAAAGTAAATGAGTCACTACTTAAAAAAGCTGGTGCACGAGGAGTTATTAAATTAGACGATAAAAACGTTCAAGTAGTCGTAGGTACAAACGTCGAGTTTGTTGCTGAAGACTTGAAGAAATCAGTAAAATAAAAAAAAGCTTGTACCCACTGGTACAAGCTTTTTTTATTGATATCTTAATGTAAAATACTTTCAATGATTTACGTGTTTCTTCTATATAAATGATTTATTCTAAAACAATACAATTAAATATGTACGTTATAGTGAATTAGAGCTTTTATTAGATATCGTATTAATAACTAATCCTTGTTATTTTTATTTCTTTATTTATTTTCCCTTCTATTATCTTACGATTAATTTCACTGATCATTTTTGAAACTCCTATCGAGTCATCGCTATGAAAATTAAGATGTGGTACATAAAATCCTTGCGAAAAAAATTCTACGATAAAATCTAACCCGTTCTTTTTCCTAAACCCTAAATTAAAATCTAACGAAATTTGATTGAATTCATATAGTTTACATTCATCAATTGCTTCATCAACTGAAGTAACTAGTATAAAACCAAAAGGTACAGCTCGTGTGTCATCAATATATAATTTCAATTTAGTCACCCTCAATACGTTCTTTACAGAATGATTACAAACGTAACTGAATAAAAACAAAAATGGATTTTTATTCCATGATTATAACGGTGAATTATGATGTTTTCTCTAATCATCATTTTTTATATGGAAATTTTTTGAAGAAACTTACATACGTAATTTATTATTATTCTAGTAAAATAGTAGGCTAGATAAGGATTTTTCTAATTTATGAGCTTTAGTTTTTCTACCAAAAAAATCCTCAATTTTTGTTCGCCATTTTTTCCCATAATTATGTCACGCGTTTTCATGCTAAAGTATTACTTGTACAGCGAGACAATAACCAAACAAATGGAGGAGAAAGAACATGAAAAAAATTATAACTTTATCAACAATGGCTGCTACTCTACTAGTAGGTGCTCCTGTAAGCGCAGTAAAGGCAGATACAATCAATAAGGATACAAAATCATATACACAAGCTATCAACTTAAATGATTCTTTATTCAATTATTTTAATCTACCAAACTTAACTACTACTAATGGTGCTATGAAAATAGATTTAAACAAAGTATTACAAGGCCAAGGTTTTGATATGAAGCAAATTCAAGATGCTATTAAAAAGCAATTAGAACAAGGTTCAGTTAAGCCTGCTAACCCAGGAACTACAACACCATCTACACCGGCTAAACCATCTACACCAGCAACAAAACCGACGGTACCAACTACACCAGCTAAACCATCTACACCGTCAACAAAACCATCTACACCTTCAACATCAACGCCATCAACATCTTCAGCTTTAAATGCTTATGAAAATAAAGTATTTGAATTAACAAATGTTGAACGCTCGAAAAATGGTTTAAAACCATTTACATTAAATGTTGAATTATCAAAAGTTGCTCGTTTAAAATCACAAGATATGACTGATAAAAATTACTTTGATCACAACTCTCCAACTTACGGTTCACCATTTGATATGATGAAACATTTTGGAATCTCTTATAACTATGCAGCAGAAAACATTGCTAAAGGTCAAAGAACACCTGAAGAAGTAGTTACTGCTTGGATGAACAGTGCTGGTCACCGTGCAAACATCTTAAATCCTAACTTAACACAAATCGGTGTTGGTTACGATTCAAGAGCTAACACTTGGACTCAACAATTCATCGGTAAATAATAAAAAATACTCATTGTATCTAGCTGTGTAAAAGGTAGTCCAATTAAATTGGACTACCTTTTTAGTATGACCAAAATTATTTTAAACACTCTTTGGCTATATTTAATTTAACTGTTTTTAATTATATTTATTAAATTTCGCATTAAATTCTCATCAATTTCTTCGATTGATGAATGGTTCTTACGGACTCCAGATCCAAAATGAATTTCCTCAACAAAAGTAGAATCAATAAAATTAGAAACATTTTCAATAGATAAGCCACTTCCTGCTACAATTTTCAGTTCAGTATTTTTTGCCAGTTTAATCATTTCATTAATCGTTCCCTGACCTTCAATTGCACTGTCTTTGCCGCCAGAAGTTAATATATGAGTTACTTCTGGATATTTTAGCAATGTATTTAAAGAATTGACTATATCATTTGATTCGTCAATCGCACGATGGAACGTTATATTCATTCCCTCTACTTTTTGTATGACTTTTACCAATAAATCCTCATTGATCGTATTGTCTGTATTTAATGCACCAAAAACAACTCCAGCAGCTCCTAATTCTTTACATATTTCAATATCTTTTAATATAACGGCTTCATCATATTTATCATAAATAAAGGATTTACTTTGCGGGCGTATCATTACATGAACTGGAATAGAGACATTTTGGACAACATGTTTAATCGTTGAATAACTAGGAGTTAATCCTCCCTCCATCATTCCAGTCACTAATTCAAGTCTATTTGCACCAAATTTTTCTGCATCTATTGCATCTTTTACGTTCGTAGCTATTACCTCTAAAATCATTTATGTCATCTCACTTATCGTCTATTATTTGTTGAATATCTGCAGGAAATGGAATGTTAATTTGAAGTTTTTCTCTCGTAAATGGATGAGTGAACTTCACTTGACTGGCATGTAAAGCTTGGCGATTTAATAATTTATACTTGCTACCATATAGATTATCTCCAACGATTGGATAACCTAAAAAACTTAAATGCACACGTATTTGATGAGTTCTCCCAGTATCTAATTGGCATTCTAAAAGGGTAATGTTTTTTTTCGGAATATATCCAATTTTTTTATAATGCGTTACTGCACGATCTCCTTTAGGGGAAACCCGTCTTCTTGTTGGATGATGACGATCTCTTCCTATTGCCTCATTTATCGTTCCTTCAATTGGTTTTACATTCCCTTCAACAAGTGCAGTGTAAATACGTTTTATCTTTCTCTGACTAAGCATCAAGTCAAGTACTGCACTACTCAATGCATGTTTAGCAAAAACGATACCTCCTGTTGTATCTTTATCGAGTCGATGAATATGTCTGACCTTTGTTTTTAAACCATTTTTTTCGAAATGATGAGCAACACCATTTGCTAGTGTATGTAATTGGCCTTTTTCATTTGGATGTGTATCTACTCCAAATGGTTTATTTACAATTAGTAAATGATCATCCTCAAAACATATATTAATCGATTGATTTTGTGGAATTACACCATAATCCTCTTCCTTAAATAGCAAAATACCTACATGATCACCGTTTAAGATTAAAGAATTCCATGGTTTAACTTCTCCGTTTACTTTTACTCCTTTTTCCATTCTTAATTCATGTAAAAGCTTTTTAGGGAATTGCCAAAAGCTTTTCAAATATTCCTCGATGGTTTGATTACTATATTCATCACTAATTATCACTTCACACCAAGAATCATTTTTTGTTAAATTCATTCTTTCATCACCATACTTTCAATAGGCTTATTATATCAAAACAATTTACTACAAAAAAGAAGCACCCAATTTCAGGTACTTCTTTTTCTATCATTCGTTTAACAGCCTTTAAAAGCGTTCATATAAACTTCTTCAAGTTCTATTATAAGTGGTAATTTGGGATTCGCAGTTGTACATTGATCTTCAAATGCTTTATCTGCTAAATATGCTACTTTTTCTTTAAATTCTTTTTCTGTGACCCCTTGTGCTTGAATACTCATTTGAATATTTAATTCTTTTGCTAAGTTTGTTACAGCTGTAATAAGGCTTTCTACACCTTCTTCGGATGTAGAACAACGTAAACCTAGGATTCGCGCAATTTCTGCATATCGTTCATCTGCGATAAAGTATTTATATTTAGGAAAAGCTGTAAACTTTGTTGGTTTTTTAGCATTATACTTTATGACATGTGGCATTAAAATTGCATTTGCTCTTCCGTGTGGTATATGGAATTCGGCACCAATTTTATGCGCTAAACTATGATTTATACCTAAGAAAGCATTTGCAAATGCCATCCCTGCAATAGCAGAAGCATTATGCATTTTCTCACGTGCTTCAAAATCATTACCATCGCGATATGCTCTAGGAAGATACTTAAAAACAAGTTTAATTGCTTGAAGAGCTAATCCATCTGTATAATCATTTGCTAAAACACTAACATATGCTTCGATTGCATGAGTTAAAACGTCCATACCCGTATCAGCAGTAATACTTTTTGGAACTGTAGTTACAAACTGAGGATCAATAATTGCTACATCTGGTGTCAATTCATAGTCTGCTAGTGGATATTTAATATTTTTTACTTTATCAGTAATTACTGCAAAAGGTGTAACCTCTGAACCTGTTCCTGAGGTTGTAGGAATTGCTATAAATTGCGCTTGTCGACCTAGCTTAGGATACTTATACACACGTTTGCGAATGTCTAAAAACTTTTGTTTAGGGCCATCTAATGTAGTTTCTGGATATTCATAAAACATCCACATACCTTTTGCTGCATCCATTGCCGAGCCTCCACCAAATGCAATAATTGCGTCTGGTTGGAAATATCTCATTCTTTCAGCACCCTTGATTACAGTTAAGTCTGAAGGGTCTGGCTCAACATCTGAGAAAATCTCAATCTGTACATTTTGTTCACGTTTTTCTAAATAATATTTGATCACATCAACATATCCTAGTTTTACCATTGCTTCATCAGTTACAATAAATGCCTTTGAAATATTAGGCATTTTTTCTAAGTATTGAGTAGAGTTCTTTTCAAAGTAAATTTTTGGTGGTAATTTAATCCATTGCATATTTGTATGTCTACTTCCTAATTTTTTTATATTTAATAAATGAATAGTTGAAACGTTGCTCGAAACTGAATTCTTACCATGTGAACCACAACCAAGAGTTAATGATGGAATAAATGCATTGTATAAATCCCCTATTCCACCATGAGCTGAAGGTGAATTAGTAATGATGCGGCAAGCTTTCATCCTTAATCCGAACTGCTTTTGAATTTCTATATTATTGCTATGAATAACGGCAGAGTGACCTAAACCACCTAACTCTAACATTTCTTCACATCGTTTAAATCCTTCTTCATACCCTTTTACTTTTATCGCAGCAAGAACTGGGCTAAGCTTTTCCCTAGTTAAAGGTTCCTTGGGTCCAACACTTCCACATTCGACAATTAATAATTTCGTATCTTCAGAAACTTTTATTCCTGCTAAAGATGCTATCTCGAATGCGGATTTCCCAACTATTTCGCCATTAACTGCACAAGTTAATTCGTTGATAACGAGCTTCTCTAATTTTTTCTTTTCATCCTTTGTAACAAAATAACAATTATTCGCATTTAATTCGTTTGTCACATCTTGATATATTTCTTCATCAATAATTACTGCTTGTTCTGAAGCACAGATCATCCCATTATCAAAAGTTTTAGAAAGAATTAAGTCGTTAACAGCGCACTTTACGTCAGCTGATTTTTCAACATAACACGGTACATTTCCAGGTCCAACTCCAAGTGCAGGTTTACCAGTACTGTATGCTGATTTCACCATGCCTGCACCGCCTGTAGCTAGTACAAGTGAGACACCTTCATGATTCATTAAACATTTCGTTGCTTCAATAGATGGAACTTCAATCCATTGAACACAGTTTTCTGGAGCACCTGCATTAACTGCAGCATCTCTAACAATTTTTGCTGCTTCACGACTGCAATTTTGTGCAGAAGGATGAAATGCAAAAATGATAGGATTTCTTGTTTTTATTGCAATAATTGCCTTAAATAACGTTGTTGATGTTGGATTTGTTGTAGGGGTTACACCTGCAATTACACCAACGGGCTCTGCGATTTCAATTATTCCTGTTTGTTTATCTTCACTTATAATTCCAACTGTTTTATTTTTTTTAATCGAATTCCATATATATTCTGTTGCAAATATATTTTTTATAATTTTATCTTCATATACCCCACGACCAGTCTCCTCTACTGCCATTTTCGCAAGTGGCATATGCTGATCTAATCCAGCAATAACCATTGAATGAACAATTTTATCTATTTCTTCCTGATTATAACTCTCAAATTCCTTTAAAGCCTTTTGTCCTTTTACGACCAATTCATTTACTAATTTAGATGCATCAACTACATCATTTACATTCTTTTCTTGAACAGCCATTCTTAAGCCCTCCTTAGATTCTGAAAAGTATTTGTCAATTCAGATCAATACAATACTTATCTTGTATCCATAAGTAAATTTGTGATTTAATTCACAAATATCTTAACAATTAAAATATACGCTTTTAAAATTTAAAAAGCCATGTATATTTTGTGAATGTTTTCACATAATTTTATTTTATTTAGCTTTGTTATGTAAGATTATTTCTTAGATTGCACTTGTACTGATAAAATGGTTGCCGAGTCTCCTTTTAGAGTAGTATAAAGGTGATACCCCACAGACCTTTTACCTTAGAAAATAGTCACCTCAAGCTTCAAGGAAGGCAAACATCCTTAGGTAGAGGTCAACGAAAATTCATGTTAATAGCACCAAAAATTCAAAAAAATCATCAGAGAAATATCACCTTTATTTAGACATGTAGTTTTTTGTTAAAACTTTTCTTTTTTCTTAAATTTCAGCATATGTTAAGATTAAGAATAAGTTCTATCTGAACTTATTCACATCTGTTAGATTTTCATCTAACAAAACTGGTAAAAAGGACGTGTAACCATGATTGCTCGAAGGAGCATTTGGCAACGTAAAGACTTATCCTATACTTAGCGGTTTTAATTTAGAGAACCAAAAGAACTCTAAAATAAAACTGAAGGTAGGCGAAACTATGGTTGACAGGCGATTATGTTATTTCTTCAATGATATATAGCTTAGTAGTTAGTGAATTCACTGAACTAACTACACATTAGCTATATGTACGTAGTTAGTTTATAGATTTTACATTTTAAACTACTAACTACGAAAAGAGGAAATAACAATGAGTAACAATCGTTTGGGTGAGACCTTGATGATTTTAATCGGTTCATTTATTTTAGCAATGTCTTTATTCCATTTTCATTTTCAAAACAATTTAACAGAAGGCGGATTTATAGGAATTGCCTTATTAGTAAAAAACTCTTTTAATATTTCACCATCTATAACAACTTTAGTTCTAGATATTCCAATTATCTTAATTGCTGGATTCTTTCTAGGAAAAAAGTTATTAATTAATACTTTTATTGGGGCAATTTCATTTTCCATTTTTTACGCAATCATAGAAAGAACTTCTACGTTTACGTTCACTTTTGAAGATCATCTATGGATTCCTGCTATTTTGGGAGGGATTTTTGCGGGACTAGGATTAGGAATTATCCTTAAGTTCGGTGGTGCTACAGGTGGAGATGATTTACTAACAATTCTTATGAGTAAGAAGTCAAAAATATCAATTGGTAAAGTTTACTTTATCTTTGATGCTTTAATTCTTCTGTTATCATTAAGTTATTTATCATGGAATGAAGTCGGCTTTACAATTTTATCTGTTGCAATATGTGCAAAAGTAACTGAACTAGTTTATGAAAGTAATTTTCAGACGAAGTCTGTTTCAATTAAATCAAATAGTAAAAGATTACATGCTTAGTGCATGTAATCTTTTTTTGTTTCAGAATAGTCAACGAGTTCATTTAAGACGTTCTCCGCAGCTAAGTCATACAGACAATCTTTAAAAAGAATAGCTAATCTACGATAATCATTATATTTGTCTAAAAGTTCATCGATCGATGAGGCAATTGGGCCATCTTTTTTAATTATATCCTCCTGTTTTTTAGCAAACTTAATTGTAAAAGTTCCTAGTTTCTCAAACATCGATCCATAAAATTCATCAAAATTTGAAACGCTTATCAGTTCTTCTTCTTCAGCATCTACTTGTAAACCATCAAATTCTCGTAAGAGCTCGTAAATAATGCTACTGTACTCATCGTTTAAATAAATACTTTTTTCGATTCTATAACCGATAACTCGGTAGAAATGACCATCGTTTTTCACAAATTGAACAGTATCATTTATTTTAAACTTAAAATACTTAAACATTGTACTTCACCCCTACCAATGTCTTTTATCATACTATTTACAAAACACTATGGAATCTATACAGACAATACTTGACAAATTTTAATAATTCATTTTCAAAGTTCGTATACTTGATAATTAAATTGAATCTTGGTAACCTAATCGTACAAAACCTTTACTATTAAAGTAATTTTTAATTGTAATATTCAAGGAAGTGGATTTAATGTTAAATGATCATGATAAGCTACTTGTTGATGATCTAACAAAACTGTTAATTCGAGTAAGAAAAAATTGGCAAAAAGCAAACGAAGCTGCAAACAATTCTTTAACCCCACCTAAATATTTGCTATTACATCTTTTAAATAAAAATAAAAAAATGACAGTATCTGAACTCGGAAAGCAAATCGGATTATCTTCTGGAGCGATTACTACTGCGGTAAATAAAATGGTAAATAATGAACTTATCAAAAGACAGCGAGATCTTCGAGACCGTAGAGTAACTTGGCTTGAGTTAACAGAGCAAGGTTATCAAATGGTCGATGAAATGGCTACTTTTCGTGAAGGACTATGGGCTTCTTTGTTTAACTCATTGTCTAATGATGAAAGAGATCAATTTCATTATTTGTTAAATAAAATATTATAAAGAGGTTATCTCGAATGAGATAACCTCTTTATTATTTTTGGCCAGTTTTTAATTCTGTCCAATACTTATCGTATAGTTCTGTTTGCTCCCCAACATCTTTAATCCAATTCGTATGATTAACTTCTTCTTGTGTCACATTAATAAAAGGATTTTTCTTATATGCCTCAGAATGATATTGAATTGCTTTACTGTTTGGATCAGAATATCCAATAGACTCATAATTCTTTGCACTTACTTTTGGATCATATAGGTAGTTTATAAATTTTTCAGCTAAATCCTTTTGCTTAGAATCCTTAGGAATTGCCAATGTATCAGCCCATCTAGAAGAACCTTCCTTTGGTACTACCCACTTAATTCCTTTAAGTTCTTTTTGAATATAAGCCGCATCTCCAGACCAAACTTGTCCAATCCAAGCGTCTTCAGTAATAAATTTTTGCTTCACTGTATCAGTATCAAATGCTAAAAGATTTGGTGTTAAAGTTTTCAAATCATCAAATGCAACTGATAAATCATCTTCATTTAATGAACTATTTGAAAAACCATTTTTTATTAAGCCCATTCCAAATACTTCTCTATTATCATCTAATAATGTGACATGACCTTTATATTTCGGATTCCAAAGGTCTTCCCAACTACTAATATCTTCCTTTACATATTTAGGATTATAAGCAATTCCTGTTAACCCTCCAGTATATACAACAGAATAATCACCCTTTGGATCAAACTCTTGATTTGTATACTCAGGTGCAATATTACTTAAATTCGGAATTTTGTCCTTATCTAATTTTTCTAACATGTTTTGTTTGATCATTAGTTTAACCATGTAATCAGAAGGTTGAATGACGTCATAGTTCGAGCCACCAGCTTTTAATTTAGCATATAACTCTTCATTACTTGCAAATACTTGATAGTTGATTTTCACATCGTATTTTTTGGCAAATGAATCTAAAACACTTTGATCAAAATTATCTGCCCAACTATAAATGTTAAGTTCCTCTTTCCCAACAGAACATGCGGATAATAATAAACTTGTTAATCCGACTGAAGCAATGAAAGAAGCTACTCTTTTAAATTTACTCACTTTGAATCCCCCCTATATTTTAGACAATATATGAATTTTTTTTCGATTTCTCATTCGAAATTCCTTTTGTGCGGAACATCTCTGATAGCACCATTAAGATGATGATCGTTACTATAAGAATTGTTGATATTGCATTAATTTCTGGTGTAACTCCTTTTTTAACCATTCCATAAATATAGATTGGTAATGTTGTCGACCCTGGACCAGATACAAAGAAGCTAATGACAAAATCATCAATACTTAATGTGAAACATAAAAGCGCAGAAGCAATTACACCTGGCATAATCGCTGGTAATGTAACAAATCTGAATGTTTGCCATGGAGTAGCACCTAGATCACTTGCTGCATCTTCTAAATCAACTGACATACCTGAAAGCCTAGCACTTAATAAAATAACAACATAGGAAATACAAAAAGTAACGTGAGCGATAATAATCGTTAAACTCCCTAGTTCAACATGAAAATTTGTAAATAATATTAATAAAGAAATACCCATCAGAATATCAGGTACAACAATTGGCAAGTAAACTAGACTACTAATAAATTTATTGAATTTATATTTGTAACGATGTAGAGCAAGTGCACAAATTGTCCCTAATATAGTAGAAATGATCGTTGTAATTACTGCTATCATTAAGCTATTAAAAAAAGCGTCGACAACTTGTGGATTATTAAATAGATTTAAATACCAATCAAATGTAAAGCCAGACCATTCAGCGTTAATTCTCGACTTATTAAATGAAAATAAAATTAATATAAGGATGGGCAAATATAAGCAGACTAAAATTAGCGTGGAAAAACCAATCAGTAATCTTTTTTTCACTTATTTCTCACCCCCACTTTTTTCCGTACCAATATTTTTTGTCGCTAAATAGTAAAGACCTATTAAACCAATTGAAAAAACGACTAAAAAGATTGACAATGCTGAACCAAATGGCCAATTTCTTGCACCTAAAAATTGGTTCTGAATAACATTTCCAATTAGTGCAACTTTTGAACCACCCATAACATCTGAAACAACGAACATTCCAAAAGATGCTACAAAAACTAAAATACTACCAGCAAAAATACCCTTCATTGTTAAAGGTAATGTAACGTAGATAAAAGTTTTAATTGGTGTTGCACCTAAGTCGCTTGCTGCATCTAATTTACGATTATCTAATTGTTCGATTGCAACAAATATTGGTAGGACCATAAAAGGTAATAATGTATACACCATTCCCAAAATAACTGAAGGAGTATTATATAGTAATTGTAATGGTTCATTTATTAAACCCAACTTCAATAACAGAGTATTTATTATCCCTTTTGATCTCAGAATTACAATTAATGCATACGAACGAACTAAGAAATTTATCCAAAATGGAATTGTAATAAGTAATAATAAGATTCTTTGCCATTTCTCACTTACAACAGTTGCTGTGTAAGCATAAGGATATCCAATTATTAAAGTAATGATTGTTGTAAGCAAAGCAATCCAAAATGTTGTCCACAAAACTTTTAAATAAAGTGGATCGAAAACCTTTATTATATTATCAAGCGTAAAAATTCTTTCAATTTCTCCATATAGTCCATTTTTCATAAATGCAAACCCAAAAATAAATAAAAGAGGTAGTAAAAAAAATATCAATAACCATATAACCGCAGGTGCAATTATGTATTTACCATTTTTCAATACATAAACACCTCATCTTCTGCATTCCAAACGATATGAACCATCTCATTACGTATTAAACTAGTTTGATCTGGCATTTGATAAACAACAACCGTTTGCTCAATTTCAATCAAATCAATAAATAATTTATTTAAATTACCTACAAATTCGATATCTCTAACTATCCCATTATAAAAACCGTTCTTTTCATTCTCTTTCAAAACCTTGATATTTTCAGGTCGTACTGCAAATAGTTTTCCATCATGTGTGAAGAAATTATTTTCACCAATAAATGATGCAACAAACTGGCTCGCCGGTCTTTGATAAATTTCTTTTGGAGTTCCTATTTGTTCAATTTTACCATTATTCATTACTACAATTCGATCACTCATACTCATTGCTTCTTCTTGATCATGTGTTACGTAAATAAATGTTATTCCTAATTCACGTTGAAGATTTTTTAATTCTCTTTGTAAATCTTTTCTAAGTTTAAAATCTAATGCGCCTAATGGCTCATCTAATAATAATACTTTAGGATTATTTACGATTGCTCGTGCGATTGCTACCCTTTGTTGTTGTCCGCCTGAAAGTTGACTAGGCTTACGATTTCTAAACTCAGTAAGTTGAGTTAATCGCATTGCTTTTTCAGCACGATTCTTTTGTTCTGCTAATGAAACACCCTTCATTTTCAATCCAAATTGTATATTTTTTTCAACATTCATATGTGGAAAAAGTGCATAATGTTGAAAAACTAAATTCATATCTCTTTTATAAGGTGGTAAATTATTTATTACTTTTCCATTTAATTTAATGACACCTAATGACGGTTCCTCAAAACCTGCAATCATACGTAAAAGCGTTGTTTTACCACAACCACTCGGTCCAAGAATTGTCAAAAACTCTCCGGAAAATATCTCTAATGAAAGCGGTAAAATGACTTGAGTCTCATTAAAAACTTTCTCTACTTGATCAATTTCAATTATATTTTTCATTTTCTCGTCCAATCTAACAAATGTTTTTATTGTATGTAAAATGAATAATTTATTCAGTAACAAATAAAAAGCCCCTTTTGTCAAGGAGCTTAAAAACCGAAGTTGCAATTAGTATCTATTTTAGCAATTTACGTATAAACCGTAAAGCGTTTTTTGTTGTATGATAGCGAATTTTTAGGTCTATTTTCGTAGTTTGAATCAGTACACTTTTGTCATGGGTAAATGCGTTAAAACTATACTCACCATGATAGTTTCCTGTACCGCTTTCTCCGACTCCTCCAAATGGTAAATAAGGTGTTGCCATATGGTAAAGTGTGTCATTTACGCATCCACCACCAAACGGAACTCTTTCGATGATTTGATTTGCTAAAGAGCTATTTTCGGTAAAAACATATAATGCTAAAGGTTTTGGATGCTTATTTATTTCTTCTATTACTTCATTAATACGCCTATATGAAATAATTGGTAGAATTGGTCCAAATATTTCTTCACTCATACAATTCGATTCCCATGTAATATCTGAAAGGATTGTTGGTTCGATTTTATGTGAAACTTGATCGAATCCTCCCCCATGTTCCAACTTCCCATCTTTCAAAAAAGATACTAAACGATTAAAATGCTTTTCACTTACTATTTTTGTATATTGAGAATTTTCAAGTGGTTTATTTCCATAAAAATGAATTACTTCTTCTTTTAAAGCTTTCATTAACTCATCTTTAACGTTCTCGTGTACATAAATATAATCGGGAGCAATACATGTTTGACCTGCATTTGTAAATTTCCCCCATATAATTCTTTTTGCAGTCACTTTTAGATTCGCATCATCATTAACGATCGTTGGACTTTTTCCACCTAATTCTAAAATTAAAGGGGTTAAGTGTTTAGAAGCAGCCTCCATTACGATCTTACCAACTTGCACACTTCCGGTAAAAAAGATTAGATCAAATTTTTGTTGAAGTAAATTTGTGCTTGTATCAACACCACCTTCGATGACTGAAATATATTCCTCTTCGAATGTATCGTTTAAGATTGATCGAATAACTGACGAAGTAGAAGGTGTTAATTCAGATGGCTTTATGATCGCAGTATTTCCACCAATTATCGCTCCAACTAGAGGTGTCATAGTCAGCTGGAACGGGTAATTCCATGGTGAAATAATCAACGTAACTCCATATGGCTCCCTAAATATTTTACTTTTTGTTCCTATATGAGTTATAGGAGTTTTTACTCTTTTAGGTTTCATCCACTTTTTAACATTCTTAATCGCTTCAGTAATTTCTTTCAGTGTAAATCCGATTTCAGTTGAATAAGCTTCAAAGTCAGATTTATTTAAATCAGCTTTTAGAGCATTTATAATTTTCTCTTCGTTTTTGACAATAGCGTTATATAGTTTCTTTAATTGGGCTATACGGAATTCTGCACTTTTTGTTGCGCCAGTTTGAAAATAAGCCTTCTGTTTATTGACTAATTGATTATTTTTTAGCGCAGTATCAGTTTCGGTCAATACACACACACCCTTTATAAGTTCAATTGTTTAAACACATAATCTAATGCTAGTTTAATTCCCCTTTACATGTCAATAAAACTGTCTATATCAAAAGTTACTTATTATAGAAACGAATTATTAAGTATGTTAAGGAAATGTAAAGATATTGTAAATTTGTAAATATAATATAAGTTTTTAATTGATTAATTTTAAAAACCAATTATTATTATTAACGTAGCCTTTACTTTTTTCGACATTTTTTACATAATTTCGGACATTATATAATTAAGTGATAATGTAAAGGTAAATAATAAACTATATGTTTTACTTGGAGGAATCATAATGTTTTTTGGTCAAAAAAAGGATGTATTCTTTGAAAAGCTTTTAGGAATTGCAGAAAACTTGCACGTATCTTCACAATACTACGTTGACTTTAAAATAAAAAATGCAAGCGACTTAAAGAAATTTTCAGAAGAAATGAAAGAATACGAAACTAAAGGTGATAAATTCATCCACTCATTAATCGTTGAGTTAAATAAAACTTTCATTACTCCAATTGAGCGTGAGGACATTTTACAATTAGCTATGAAAATGGACGATGTATTAGATGGTTTTGAACATACATCTGCTCGTTTTGAAATGTATTCAATTACAGCAGCAGACGAATATATGGTTAAGTTCGTAAATATTTTACACAAAGCAGTTGAAGAAATTTTAAATGCCGTAAAATTACTTTCAAATAAAAAACTTTTAGAGATTCGAGTGCATGCAATTAAAATTAAAGATTACGAATCACAATGTGATGAATTATTAAGAATCTCAATCAAACAACTATTTATGAATGAAAAAGATCCAATTAAAATTATCCAATATAAAGAAATTTATGAAATGTTAGAATCTGTTGCTGATAGTGCACAAGACGTTGCGAATACTCTTGAGCAAATTATCATGCGTAATGCGTAAGGGGTAGTATAATGGATCATTTAATTTTCCTTACGATATTAGTCGTGATTTTTGCATTAGGATTCGATTTTATCAATGGATTTCATGACACTGCAAATGCAATAGCTACATCTGTTTCAACAAAAGCATTAAAACCACGTACAGCTATTTTATTAGCAGCTGCTATGAACTTTATTGGAGCCATTACATTTACAGGCGTAGCTAAAACAATTACAACTGGTATTGTTGACCCAATTACAATTGAGGGTTCTAATGGACTTGTTGTGGTAATCGCTGCATTATTAGGCGGTATCTTTTGGAATTTACTCACATGGTATTTTGGAATTCCAAGTAGTTCATCACACGCAATTATAGGTGCAATTGCAGGGGCAGCAATTTCTGCTAAAGGTTTTGGTGTTTTAGAAGCTGAAGGTTTCACAAAAATCATTCAAGCACTTTTAATTTCTCCAGTAATTGCAATTACTCTTGGCTTTATTGTTATGACTATTTTAGCAACGATCTTTAGACGTTCTAATTTATCAAAAACAAATAAAGGCTTTAGACTTGTTCAGATTTTCACTGCAGCCTTACAATCGTTTACACACGGGACAAATGATGCACAAAAAGCTATGGGTATTATTATGATTGCACTAATTGCTTCTAAAACTGAATTACCTGGTGCTGATGTGCCATTATGGGTACGTATCGCTTGTGCTACTGCTATGGCAGTTGGTACTTCTGTAGGTGGATGGAAGATCATTAAAACAGTTGGTGGTAAAATCATGAAAATACGTCCAATAAATGGTGCGGCAGCTGATCTATCTTCAGCAGCAATTATTTTCACATTTACTGCTTTACATTTACCAGTTAGTACAACTCATGTTATTTCATCATCTATCATGGGTGTAGGCTCAGCTCAACGTGTAAAAGACGTAAACTGGGGTACAGCTCAACGTATGCTTATTACTTGGGTTATCACAATCCCTATCTCAGCAACTGTAGCAGCAATTTTCTATCAAATTCTTAATTTATTCTTATAATGATTTAAACATAAAACAAAAAGTCGAACGGTTAGATTACGTTCGACTTTTTATATACACTCTTTTTTTCCTATTCCCTTTTAAATAAATTAAAAAAGAAAAAATAACAATAATTAGTCCTGCAATTAAAAATGTATTAATCGTGAGAAATGTAGGTTTATCATATGATTTTGCAGCTAATAAATCTGTTTGTAGTATTTCCTTATTATTTGACCAAACTTCTACTTTACCAATTTTCTCATTTTTTGAAAGACCATTGTTTTTATATTTTTCATTAATTGATGATGATAGCTTCGTTTTTATTTCATATTTAGTAGTAGGATCATTCGCAGTTAAAAATGAAATATCTTTCTTAATTTTAGTTTGTATAAGATTATCATTAATTTTGAATTTCTTTTTCCAATCTTTTTGTTTTATAATAGTTTCCTTATGAATTCTAGTGAATGCATAGGCATCAAGTAACTTTATATCCGTTAAATATTGCGGTTTAGATGATCTAAGCAAAATATTAATTATTCGCTGACCATCTTTTTCATCAATTTCAATTAAAGTGTTTCTAGCCATGTCAGTATAGCCAGTTTTACCTGCTATAAAGTAGGGATTCGTAAACATTTTACCTCTATTAAAAATGTAAACATTCTTTTGCTTTGAAGTATTAATGTGAGCATCCTTCGTACCCATAGCTTGAATAATCAATGGATATTTTAATGCTTCCTTAGCAATTAGTGCCAAATCATGTGCTGTAGTGAAATGATCAGGATCATGCAGACCATTTGGATTTTTAAAGTTTGTATGCGTCGCACCAATTGCTTTCGCTTTTTCATTCATCATTTTCACAAAGTTGTCCATGTCTCCAGCAACTGTTTGACCAATAGCATAGGCTAAATCATTTGCGCTTAAAATCATCATCGTTTTTAAAGCCGTATTACGCTCTAGCTTTTCACCTTCAGAAAAAAGAATTTGAGAATTACTTTTTTCTTCTTGAATACTTCTCGCGCTCATCGTAACAGAATCATTTTTCTTCAAATGATCCATCATAATGATTGCCGTCATTACTTTAGTTGTACTAGCAGGAAAATCAACTTCTTCTGCATTTTTTGCATAAATGACTTCACCACTATCTGCAAGAATTGTAATAGCTTTATCACTAAAAAGATTTAGTTCCTGAGCTTGAACACTTTTCGGAATTATTAAATAACTAACCATCCAAATACATAGACTAAACATTAATATTTGATAAATCGTCAATCTCATTTTTAAACTAAATCTCCTTTAAACTTATTCAAAAAAACAACAATGAAGTTATTATAACGTTTTCTTTTCATTGTCTCAACCTTCATAAGAAAATTATAATAATTGATTTTATTAAAATATTTCCCGGAAAATCGACAGATTATTTTCTTCTTATTTTATCTATATTTTTAAGTCCTTCTCTCTTGCTTAGCGGTGCTAAATCAGTTGTTAATATAAAGTTCTCTACAGCAGTATCATTGATATAAGCATATTCTCTTAACGCCCATCCTATTGCCTTTTGAATAAAGAACTCATTACTCTTTGACAACTTCTGACAGTAAGTAAACAATCTCTCCTGATCTGTTTTCCCCTTAAATTTCATTTGAAATAAGATAGCTACTCGATTTAACCACATATTTTCCGATGAAACCCACTTATTAGCATATTCATTAATCAAGTCTGGATAGTTAAGAAAATGGAAACTTATAAGTCTACATGCGAGTGTATCAACCGTGTCCCACCATGATTTTTCAATGACTAATTTTTCGTAAAAGTCAATTCGTTCTACTTCTGCTTTTTTATACTGCCTGTCCAATAATGCTAATGCAATATATTGAAATTCTCTTTCATTAAAATCCCATATTTCTTTCACACATATTAAATTCGGAGGATCACCATATAGCTTTAAAAAGTCCTTTAATAGCTGGGCTCTATCAGGTGATTTTATCCCTAGAAAAGTAAATTTATTTCTCATATAAGATTCCATGGCCAGACGATTCTCATTATTTTTATGTTCTAAAAAGAAATAGTATAAATTTTCTGAATAAGTTCCCACATTTGTTCCCTTTCTTTGAATCTAATATTATTTCTTACATTATAATATTGCTTTTGATGCTTTGGAAGAAGTGAAGCAAAATTGTGTCAATTTTTTGAAGATTGGTTTATTATAATTTAAGAAGAAAGGAGGCACTTATGCAACCAGCCGTAAAAACAAATGTTGTCAGTCAATCAACTATGTATCAAATTTTATTTGCAATTAGTTTAGGCCATTTATTAAATGATTCAATGCAAGCTGTTGTTCCTGCCATTTTTCCAATTTTAGAAAAGACTATGAATTTAACCTATACGGAAATTGGATTTATAGCTTTCGTACTTAATATGACTTCCTCGGTAATGCAACCAGTATTTGGCATTTTTTCTGATCGGAAACCTTCTCCTTTTCTGCTCCCAATTGGAATGGCATCAAGTTTAATTGGAATGCTTTGTTTAGCATTTGCGCCTAATCTAACTTTTGTACTACTATCTGTATTATTAATTGGGATTGGATCCGCTATATTCCATCCTGAGGGCTCTAAAGTAGCTTTTCTAGCATCTGGATCGAAACGAGGGTTATCGCAGGCTATATATCAAGTTGGTGGGAATACAGGAAACTCATTAGCTCCGATATTTACTGCATTGATTTTTGTACCACTCGGACAAAAAGGTGCAGCTTGGTTTACGATTTCAGCTGCTATTGGCATTTGTGTATTAATTTATGTTTCATCATGGTATCGTAATAAACTTAAAGAGAATCCTTTTAAATTGAAAAATAAAGGTCAAAATTCAACTGAAGGTCTTTCGATTACGAAGGCAGTAAAATTTGCAATCATATTATTAATTTTTATTACATTTGCTCGTTCATGGTATTCTGCTGGTATCGGAAACTATTATCAATTTTATTTAATTAAAAGCTATGGATTATCGATTAAAAGTACACAGTTATATTTGTTTATCTTTATGATTGCTGGTGTAATTGGAACGTTTATTGGTGGAACTCTAGCAGATCGATTTGGGAAGCGAAATATGATTTTATTTTCATTAGTTGGAACATTTCCTTTAGCCCTTTTGCTACCTCATGTATCCCTGTTAGCAGTAATACCAATCTTATTTTTAATTGGCGTAATCAGTTCAAGTTCTTTCAGTGTAATTGTTGTATATGCTCAAGAACTAGTTCCGGGTAAAGTTGGAATGGTCAGTGGATTAATAGTCGGATTGGCATTTGGAATGGGTGCTTTAGGTGCCGTCCTTTTAGGTGTAATTGCAGATGCAACTAGCCTAAATTTTGTAATGAATTTATGTAGTTTCTTACCTTTATTAGGTTTAGTAGCATTTATGCTCCCGAATGACCGTCAAAAAGCAAAACTATAATAAAAAAAGAGCTCTTCTATTGTTAGAAGAGCTCTTTTTATTAAAATCCCCAAATTAATGCCCATAGCGTCCCAAAAACAATGGTTAATGCTACGAATAGTGCATATCCTAAGTTGATAAATAAAACTTTTTTATTCTCATTTTCACTCATATGCATGAAAACAATTAATTGAAGTCCACCTTGTAACGCTGCTGTAACTAACAAGATGATAAAAGATATTTTGTATGGTAATTCTAAAAAGTAAACACTTAATGCAATCGCAGTAAGTACAAGCGATTGGATGAAGCCAACCACTTGTTGCTTTGGAAATAGAGCACTCATCCAATCAGTCCTTTCACGTAAACAAAACTAAAGATAAAGATCCATACTACGTCTAAGAAATGCCAGTATAATGAGTAAATAAATGTTTTATTTGCTGTCGTTTCTGTTATTCCTTCGCGATATGTTTGAATTAAAATTGCGATACCCCACATCATACCAAAAGTTACGTGGGCACCATGTGTACCTAATAATACGAATAAACTAGATAATGCACCACTGCTTTGGATCGTTGCTCCTTCATGTACATAAGTAAAGAATTCAGTAATCTCTACACCGAGGAAGACTGCTCCTAAAGCTAATGTAATAATAAGGAAACTCATAAATGCTTTTTTATGATTTAGTTTAATTGTATTTACAACTAAACCAATTGTAAAACTACTAGTTAATAATGCAAAGGTTTCAATCATAACACCTTTCATCTCAAATAATTCTTTTTGAGTTGGTGCTGATCCAGTATTATTCGCTAAAGTGAAATATACTGCGAACAATGTTCCGAATAAAGCTATTTCTGCTCCTAAAAATAACCAGAAGCCTAGAATTCGGTTTGAACTCTCTTCACCTAGACTATACAGAGGCTTGCTGCTCATAATGATCACCTCGTAATTTTTTCTCTGTTTCAATTATTTCTTCTTTATGAATATGGAAACCATGATCACGTTGGAAAGAACGCGCAATTAAACATAAAACAATCGGAATTGCACAAACAATCGTTGGTACCCACCATTCGAAAATCAAGAAGAAACCAAATGCCATAAAAGATACTCCTAATATGAATGGGATACCACTGTTACTTGGCATATGAATATCTTTAATCTCGCCTTCAAGTAATGACGTACCTTCTTTTTTACTTTTCCAAAACGGATCTAGTGAATCGATCTTTGGAATTACTGCGAAATTATATGGAGCAATCGGACTGCTAGTTGCCCACTCTAATGTTCTTGCATTCCATGGATCACCGTTTGTTTCTCTTGGAGCGTAACGTACACTGTAATAAATATTGTAAACAAGTAAGATAAATCCGATTGCTAGACCAATTGCCCCAATCGAAGCAACCATATTTAAAGGTCCAAATCCTGATTCTGCACTATACGTATACGTACGGCGAGTCATCCCTTTTAATCCTAAAAGGAATAATGGGAAGAACGTTACATTAAAGCTAATTGTGATCAGCCAGAATGTAATCTTACCGATTTTTTCATCTAATTTGAAACCGAATACTTTAGGGAACCAATAATAGAATCCAGCGATTACTGCAAAAACAGTACCTGGAATTAATACATAATGGAAGTGAGCTACTAAGAATAACGTATTATGATATTGATAGTCTGCACTTGCCATTGCAAGCATTACACCTGTAACTCCACCGATTGTAAAAATCGGAATAAATGCTAATGAATAAAGCATTGGAACAGTAAACTCAATCTTACCTTTTCTCATTGTGAACAACCAGTTAAAAATCTTAACCCCAGTTGGAATACTGATTGCCATTGTCGTAATACTAAAGAAACCATTTACCATTGCACCTTGACCCATCGTATAGAAATGATGCGCCCATACAAGGAAACTTAAAGCTGAGATTGCTATCATACTGACAACCATGCTCTTATATCCATATAAATTTTTTCTCGAAAATGTTGAAATAATTTCACTATATATACCAAAAGCAGGAAGAATAACAATATATACTTCAGGATGTCCCCATATCCAGAATAAGTTCGCCCATAGCATATCATTACCGCCATTTGCCATTGTAAAGAATTGTGTTCCAAACTCGCGATCGAACATCATTAGTGCTAAAGCAACTGTTAATACTGGGAATGCAAATAAGATAATTACGTTTGTAATTAAGATGCTCCAAGTAAACATCGGCATTTTCATTAATTTCATGCCTGGCGCACGCATTTTTAATATCGTAACGATAAAGTTAATACCGGTCATTAGAGTACCGAGACCAGCTATTTGTAGAGAAATTGCATAATAGTTATTGCCTACACCTGGGCTGAATTCTTTACTTGCTAGTGGGAAATATGCTGTCCAACCTGCATCAGGAGATCCACCGATAACAAAGCTAAGATTTAATAACATAGCACCAGCAAAGAATAACCAAAAGCTAACTGCATTTAAGTATGGAAATGCTACATCACGCGCACCGATTTGTAATGGAATAACAATATTCATTAAACCAATAATGAAGGGCATTGCCATAAACAAAATCATAATAAGTCCATGTGTTGTAAAGATTTCGTTATAATGTTGTGCATCTAATATTTTTAAATCAGGAGCAGAAACTTGAGCTCGCATTAATAATGCATCTACTCCTCCACGGAAAAGCATTAATAAAGCACATAAAATGTACATAACACCAATTCGCTTATGGTCAACAGTAGTTAACCATTCTTTCCATAAATAACCCCATTTTTTAAATTTGGTTAAACCAATTACAATAGCAATCGAAACTACAACGATACTCACCATTGCACCATAAATCATTGGCTCACCTGTTACGAAAAAGTGATCCCATTTGTAACCCATTATTTCATCCCCTCCATCTTGTTCATATCGTGGTGATCAGATGAATCATCCATTGAACCATGGTGATGTCCTGCATTACTTCCTTCTGGAGCTGGTCTAAATTCTAAATGAGTAGATGTATAGGTTTTTCTACCTAAATGCTCTATTTTTAGTAATTTATTAAACTCTTTTTCTGTTAAAGTTGGAGCAGTCTCTTTTACATCCTTAACCCAGTTAGTAAAATCTTTATCATTCATAGCTAACACTTCAAATTCCATTCCAGCAAAACCTTTACCCGTGAAATTTGAGTTTTTCCCAATAAAAGAACCTTCATTAGAAGCAACAAAATTTAATTTAGTAACCATATCACTCATTGCATATTTCTGTCCTCCTAGTTGAGGAATCCAGAAACTTGAGATCGGCCCAAACGAATATAAACGGAACTCAACATTTCGGTTTGTGGGAATGTTCACATAGTTAACTGTTTCTATCCCTTGTTCTGGATAAGAGAAATGCCATTTCCAGTTAGAAGAACTTGCATAAATAATAAGAGGTTTATCATTTTCGTGACCTTTTGGCACGCTTTCAACTGCATTTGTTGTTTTGACAGTTACTACTGACAATACAGCAACAATTATAACCGGAATAACCGTCCAAAGTATTTCAAGAAACTTGCTACCTTCTTCATGTGGTGGCTCATAATCTTCTGGTAGTTTGCTAGCACGATATTTTGTTAGGATTATGATGTATAAAATATAAACAACTAATAATACTCCTAACATCATCAGCATTGAGAAAATAATTGTATCTGCTTGTGTTTTAGCTACAGGTCCTTGTGGATCTAATACGGCGATTTTATCGCAAGCACTCATTACTAACCCAATCAGCATAATCATCATGCTCATTAGAAATTTTTTCATCTTATTCTTCCTTCCTGTAAATTAAGTATAAGTACAATTACATTTTTAAAATTATTTCTAAATTAAGTATTTTTATAAATTGTCATCCAAATGACAAACAATGTTCACAGTTATAGTAAGATACTTTAATTTAAAATACAAACAAATAATTACCATTTTAAATGGAAAGAATTCACTGTTCACATTTTAGACATATTTAAAATTAACTAAAATCAGTAAAAACCCTTACGTATCATAACCTCAACACCTTTGCTCACTATTTCACAACGTTCACATTTTAGACATATATTAGATTTTTATTATACTTTTGTTCTATTCTGTACACGTTAAAATTTAATAACTTAGAATAATATTCCCCGTAAAAAAGTAACTTAAGAAAACAATGTTCTAATTTCTCAATTAACGTCTTAAGGCACAAAAAAAAACGCAGTAAAACTGCGTTTTTCAGTACAGGCATTGTAATAAGTGAAGAGAAGAATTAATGTCCTAGCACATTCTTCTCTTCTATAGGGTTTGGGGGGTTCTAGGGTTGAATCCACATTTTTTTTTAAAAATGTGCATGCAATCTAAGAACAGAAACATTGGCAATAATACTTAAATTTCTTAACTGAGATTAGAATAACACAATTGAAAATGATTATCAATACCAATTAGTTTTTTTTTCTACTCTTTTACATTTTTTCCTCTATTCTAAAATACTGCACTTGTTAAAAAGGATGTGGTGTACTGTATAATTAAATAAAAAATGATTGTTTTAGGAGTGAGAAAAAATGCCCCAATTATTAATTAAAGGGATTTCTTCAGATGAAATTTGTAAAATAAGTAAGCCTTTAGTTGAAGAATTAGCAAATTTGTGTGAATGCGGTACAGATAATTTTATATTAGAATGTCTGCACTCTACTGCGATTTTTGATGGGAAAATCGTTGATAGTTTTCCTTTTATAGAAGTTAAGTGGTTTGAAAGAGGGATTGAGATAAGAGATCAATTTGCAGAAATAATTTCTAAATTCATACTTACTTTAAATATTCCTGAATTTGAAATTGCATTTATACCATACAAAGAAGATAGTTATTATTTAAATGGAAAGCGTTTTGAATAAATCATTTCATTTTATTATTTAAAAATAATAAGGCATGCAAAATAGGCATGTCTTTTTTTTGTCTTTTTTTTGTCATTTTTTATAGATAATCTCATTTTTCATAGGCATTTCACTTAATAGGCTAATTAAATTAGGGGATATTCATACTACTTAGACAAACATACAATCTTATAAAATTGGACATGCACCTAAGTACGAGTTTAGTAAGTATGAATATTAATATAGTAATCGGACAAGTAGGTACTATCAGTATACCGATAAAAAGAAAGGTGAATATAAAAATGAACTTTGAAATCTTAATGACTGCTTTTGTGTTTATTATGACGATGGCAATCATATTTTGGAGGCCAAAAGGGATTAATGAAGCTTGGCCAGCATCGATTGGTGCGATAATAATATTAATAACAGGGATTGTAACTAAAAGTGACCTACTTGATATTATTAGTAAAATTGGTGGAGCCTCAATAACCATTATTGCAACAATCGTTATGGCGGTTATTTTAGAAAGCTTCGGATTTTTTCATTGGTCAGCAGCTCGTCTTGCAAGTTTAGCGAAAGGTTCAGGATATCGCTTATATTGGTACATCCAACTATTATGCTTTTTAATGACACTACTGTTTAATAATGATGGAAGTATTCTCATTACTACACCTATTTTAATCCTACTATTAAAAAATCTACGTCTAAAACCTCATCAACAAATTCCATATCTCCTATCTGGCGCATTAGTTGCAACTGCTTCCAGTGCACCAATTGGGGTAAGTAATATTGTAAATTTAATCGCATTAAAAATAGTACACATGACTCTCTATATGCAAACAGCTATGATGTTTGTTCCTGCAACATTAGGACTCCTTTTTATGTCCGGGCTTATGTATATTGTTTTAAAAAATAGATTGCCTGATACTTTACCCATTTCAACAGACGACATTGAAGAGTCTTTTTTCATCAAAAATTTTCACCCATTAAAAACTAAAATCACTGTTGAAACGAAAAAAAAGCGAACTAAATTCATGTTAAAAGTACTCACATTCGTTTTATTAATGAGATGTCTTCTATTTGTTGCTTCCTTTCTATCAATCCCTATTGAAATAGTTGCGGTACTTGGTTCACTCGTTCTATTAATATGGAGATGGTACCATTTACGTACTGGTCCCGTCGATATTTTAAAAAAGATCCCATGGCATATATTAATATTTGCATTCTCTATGTATGTCATTATTTTCGGTTTGCATAATGCAGGCCTAACAGCATTCCTTGTAAATTTATGTGAGCCGCTTGTTAATCAAGGTCTTTTTCAAGCAAGTTTTATTATGGGCGGATTAGTTTCCGTTTTATCTAATTTATTTAATAATCATCCTGCTCTGATGATTGGAACGATTACTTTAACGGACATGGGTCTAGATCCAATTACATTAAAAACAATTTATTTAGCGAATATTATTGGTAGTGATATTGGATCACTTTTATTACCAATTGGAACGCTAGCATCATTAATTTGGATGCACATTTTAAAACAAAATAAGATTAAAGTAAAATGGAAAGATTATTTAAGCGTCACGATAATTGTTATTCCAATAACAACTCTTGTAACATTATTTCTATTATATTATTGGGTACAATTAGTCTTCGTACATTAAAACTTTTACTTTTACCTCTAGGAGGAGATTAAAGTGAGTGATGTATCAACATTACTTGGAAAACAAGTTTCAGTAAAACTATCAGGAGAACTAGTGTTTGAAGGAATATTGACTGATCTAGGTCAAGACATATTAGTTATTTTTAATGGATTAAAATATTATTATATTCCCTGGATGCATATCCATATGGTTTATATTAGTGATAAATCAAGAGAAAAGATAAATGAACCTGATGAACCTTCAATTGGTCAAGAATTAGAAACAATCTCTTATCGAAAAATATTATTAAATGCAAAGGGAATATTTTCTGAAATCTATGTTACTGGTAATATAACTTTTCATGGGTATATCATAAATGTACTAAGTGATTATTTAGTGTTTTATTCACCAGTATTTAAAACGATGTATATTTCCCTCTCTCATTTGAAATGGATTACTCCTTACAATCAACAGCTTAACCCTTACACTCTTAAAAATGAAAGTCTCCCGTTACACCCTTCGAATGTGCCTTTAAATCGTTCATTTGAGAGCCAATTGAAAAAAGATGAAGGAAAACTAGTAGTTTTTGATGGTGGAACAGATCCAATGAAAATAGGCTTATTAAATAGGGTTGAAAATAACCAAATCGAACTTGCAATTGCAAACGGTGAAAATGTTTATCTAAAACTAAATCATATTAAATCTGTACACTTACCCTAAAAAAAAACCTCAATTACCTATTCAAATGTAATTGAGGTTTTTTATTTGACTGTTTTCGTAAACTTTGTTGTCATTAAATATCTAGTTCCTCAATTTTCACTATAGGATGCTCACTTTTTACTGGGCGTGCGATAAACCTGGGGCCCACACGATGTGGGTCATGCATGCGTTACGACAGGACGTCGAGGTATTAGCACGCCTACCTTTTGATGAATGAGGGTTCTTATCTGTCCCGCTTCTCACATAGGGGTCATACACATCAGATTCAATCATCTTCATTATTTATAAGTTTGTTTTAAAAAACTTTATAAAAACAACATTCTTTTAGAAAAAGTCTATTATTTTTAATAAGGATTAACCTTACTACTGGCCTATATTAACGATCAATTTATCACTTTTCTTTAATTCCGTCCATTCTTCCTTTAAAATTCCCATTCGTATTGAATCGTAGTAAGTTCCATTATAAAAACGACATTTTCTTAATCGTGCTTCCATTGTCATTCCTATTTTCTCACCTACTTTAACCATTCTTTCATTTCCAGACCAAGTTGTATACCCAACCCTTACTAATGGTAAAGTATTAAACAAGTGTTCAATCCATAAACATAAAGCTCTTGTACCTATTCCTCCACTCCAATAATCTGGATTATAAATACCAATCCCCATCTCAAGCCAATTTGATGGTTTATGTTCCCAATAATAACTAACTGTCCCAATTACACTTCCATCTATTTCGATTACCCATTTATCTTCCTGATCAAGAATAGTTGATTTATTTGCATAATATTCTAAATAGGTTATTGCTTTATGTTCAAAATAAGGTGCATCCCATTTCTTCCATTCTGGTGAGTCTTCTTTATACATTAGTTCCCATAATGGCTTTAAATCATCTTCAATTATTGGTCGAATGACTAAATTATTATCTCTATACAATTAAAAACCTCCCAGTTGTATGTTTATATAGTTCTTTATCCTAAAAAAAAATCCTGCAATTAAATTGAATGCATAAAATAATCCTTTACAAAATAAAATATAACCATTAGAATTTCATTAAGAATAAAAAAGTTGCACTGATACAACTTTTACCGAATCATTTTTAATTCATCAGCATACACTGCACTAAATCATTTATTTTTTTGCTCAAAAAGTTGCACTAAGGCAAAACTTATAGACTAGGTAAAAATCAAAAGGAGGTAAATTTTATGAGCAAAGCATTAACTATTAAGGATTTGTATGTCTCATATCAAGGTAATCAAGTCATTCAAAATGTTTCATTTGAGATTGAAAACGGATCGTTAGTGGGAATTATAGGACCAAACGGTGCTGGTAAATCCACATTAATGAAGGCGATTCTTGAATTAATCCCTCGAGATAATGGCACTATCGAAATCTATGGTCACTCTATTCAAAAGTATCGAAAGCATGTTGCCTACGTACCTCAAAGAAGTGATATCGACTGGGATTTCCCTATTACAGTATTGGATGTTGTTATTTTAGGTACTTATCCGAATCTAGGATTATTAAATAGACCAAAGAAAAAGGATATTGAACTAGCAATCGAATGTTTAAGAAAAGTTGGGATGGAGACTTTTAAGAATCGTCAAATTGGAGAATTATCTGGTGGCCAACAGCAGCGTGTTTTTTTAGCAAGAGCATTGGCACAAAAAACGGAAATCTTATTTTTAGATGAACCATTTGTAGGAATAGATATGAAAAGTGAAGAGACAATTATCAAAATTTTAAAAGAACTTAGAAATTCAGGAAAAACAATTATTGTTGTACACCATGACTTAAGCAAGGCAGAGCGATATTTTGATAATTTACTTTTACTGAATCGTAATCTGATTGGGTATGGAAAAGTGAAGGATGTGCTAAATCCAGATGTAATTTCTAAAGCTTACACAAATGAAGCTTTTATATTAAGTGAAAGGCAAAAGGTAAGTTTACGATGAGTATACTTAATTTCATTGAAGCAATAATGCATTATGAATTTTTACAAAAGGCATTATTTACATCTGTTATAGTGGGAATCATTTGTGGTGTGATTGGATGTTTTATCGTATTACGTGGAATGGCATTAATTGGTGATGCAATTTCGCATGCTGTATTACCGGGTGTTGCTATTTCCTATATGTTAGGCTTTAACTTCTTTATCGGTGCAGTAGCAACTGGTTTACTTACTGCAATTGGAATTGGATTTGTCAGTCAAAATAGCCGGATTAAACATGATATGGCTATCGGAATCATGTTCACCTCTGTTTTTGCTGTAGGTATTATTCTCGTCACTTTTATGAAGAGTAGTGCTGATTTATATCACATTCTATTTGGTAATGTTTTATCAGTTCGTTCTTCAGATATGTGGATTACGATTTGTATAGGGATTATCGTCATTAGTTTAGTTTATTTATTTTATAAAGAATTACTAGTTTCTACATTTGATCCTACGATGGCTCAAAGTTATGGTTTACCAATAAAATGGATTCAATATGGATTAATGGTCTTATTAACATTAGTAACCGTTGCTTCACTACAAACTGTTGGCATTATTCTAGTAGTTGCTATGCTTATAACACCGGCAGCTACAGCCTACTTATTAACAAATCGACTATCAGTAATGATTTTTTTATCTGCATCAATCGGAGTTATTTGTTCTATCATAGGTCTATATTTTAGTTTTACTTATAATTTAGCCTCTGGTGCTACGATTGTGCTTGTAGCGGCGTTTCTTTTTGCAATTACATTCTTTTTCTCTCCATCACAAGGTTTGATTTGGAAATTAATAAAAGCGAAAAAAAATAAAGCGAGTATATCAATTAACAAGTAACAATTGGAGGAATCAGACATGAGATATAAAAACATATTTTTGCCTATATTACTACTATTCGTTTTAGCATTAAGCGCTTGCTCAAATGATACAAAGGAAACTAAAAAGAGATTACAAGTCGTTGCTACCTACTCAATAATTTATGATTTAGTTAAACAAATCGGAGGCGACAAAGTTGAGATTCATAGTTTAGTACCAATTGGTGCAAACCCACATGAATATGATCCCCTTCCAAAGGATTTAATGAAAACAACTGATGCTGATATTGTTTTTTACAATGGTTTAAATCTAGAACAAGGGAATTCATGGTTTAAAAAACTTTTAAAAAGTTCTAATAAATCTGGTAAGGATGCACCTGTTTATATGGTCAGCAAAGGAGTATCACCAATCTATTTAGAGTCGAATGGATTAGAAGGTGAAACGGATCCTCATGCTTGGCTCGATATCCGAAATGGGATTATTTTCGCAAAAAATATAAGAGATGGTTTAATCAAAGAAGATCCATCTAATAAGAAATTCTATCAAAAAAATGCTGATGCATATATTAAAAAACTTGAAAATCTCCATGCCAAGACGATTGAAGAATTAAACAAAATACCTAAAGAAAAACGTTTCCTGATTACTAGTGAAGGTGCGTTTAAATATTTTAGTAAAGCGTATGATTTACAATCAGGTTATATTTGGGAAATTAATTCTGAAGGTCAAGGTACACCAAGCCAAATAAAAAATGTAGTTGATTTAATTAGAGCTAAGAAAGTTTCTAAGTTATTCGTTGAAACAAGTGTTGATCCTAGGAGCATGGAAACTGTTTCTAAGGAAACAGGTGCACCAATTGTAGGTACCGTATTCACTGATTCATTAGGTAAAAAAGGTGAAGCTGGTGACACCTATTATAAAATGATGGAATGGAATACGAAGACAATTATTGATGCTCTTAATGAGTAAAAAACAAACCCAAGCGTATGCTTGGGTTTCTCTTATATTCTATGAAAATCAATGACTATTAACAGATATTGATCCATTTTTTGTTTGAATAAGTACTTTATTCGTTCCATTTCCTAAAATGGCTTCTTTATTATTTCCTACTTCTTTATCTTTCACTTTCCAGCCAATATTACCTTCAATTGAACCATCATTCGTTTCTGCTTTAACGTTTAAATCATTTTGGTTGATTAACCCAAGATCAACTTCACCATCATCGGAAATGAATTGACTATCACCTTTAATTACAGCATCATCAAACCGTATTGTACCGTTGTTTGTTTTTGCAAAGATTTCTCCATTAAACTCAACAACTGAAATTTCCCCATCAATCGTTTTAATCGAACTATGTTTGGAGAGGTTTGCTTTCTCTACTGAAATCGAACCATTGCTAGTTTTTGCATTTAATGATCCAGTGACTTGTTCAATATTAATTTCACCATCATGTGATGAAATTTTGCTTTCATTATTTAAAGTAGCATTTTGTAAGTTAATAGATCCATTTTCGGTTTTAGCGATTAAAGTTCCATCAATCTTATTAATGTTAATGCTTCCATCATCTAAATCGATAACAGTTTTATTTGATTTATCCTCTAAATTAATTGATCCATCATTTAATTTAATCGTTGTCATAAGATTTTTAGGTAATTCGATGTTTATCTCCGTTTTTAAATCATTAAAATTTATAAAATTGAAGTGATCTTCCTTAATATTTACGTACATTTTATTACCGATCGTTTTCACTGAATAATAATCTGAGATTTTACCTTTTATGTGCTTTTTATCAGGGATTTGAATACTCCCGTTAACCTTTAAATTAGTTGTATTTGTACCTACTACATTATACTCCCCGTCTGCACCGTCAATAATGATTTCTTGAATAGTAGATGGAATTGTCTTTTCATCATTTATGTCGGCTCTAGTTGAATGAAGGCTAATTCCAAGTTCATTGAATACCAAATGACCAAAATTATAAGCAATAGATGTAATCATTACCAAAATTAATAAAAAGATACTTAGCCAATGAAATTTAAGAGATTCTTCTTTTTTTATTAAATGAAAAACTAAAATTTCGATTCCTAATAAAATACAAGCTACTGGCCATGCATTTAATAATAATGAACTATACTGTATCGCTATAAAACTTTGGAGAAACCATAATAACCCTATCGCAATCAATAAGATTCCGGCTGTTATTGAGCCGACTTTCCAGTTCCTCATATTTCTTCCTTCGACTTTCCTCGTAGTAATTTAATGCCAATCACAACGAATACTGCACTTATTAAAACGTTCTTAAATATATCATAATCAAAATTAATTTGATAACGGATCATTAAATAATTAGAAGCATTTTCTAATACAGATAAGCAACCAAAAGCAATTAACACCCAACCGACCATTGATTTATTTACTCGAATTAGACGATTATTTATTAATGGAGCATCTTGTAAATCGGCTCCCACACGGTAATTATTATGGAATTGTAAAGCATCAAAATAGCTATAAAATACAATTACTGGTATAAAAAATCCCATACTTTCAATTATATTTGTTAAAAATATTGTTCCACAAAATAAAAGCATAAATTGTAACCCACGATTCATTAGACCTAAGTAAAAGTGACCAAGCCCCGGTAAAAGTGATAATAAATAAATTAATTTTTTACGTTTCTTCATTGTTTGTTCCTCCATTAGTTTTTCAGTCCTCTCAAAATTTTTGGAATTGGAATTGATAGTTTTTCACTTTTTTCAATTAATGTCGTTGTTTGCTCTATTGTCTGTACGACATGTCGATTTGAATTTGATATATATTTAGTCAATTGGAATTGAAAAAATAAGAATGTTGCTGCAGCTGCTAATAACAAGTGCAAGAATCTTACTCTTTTTGAGTCAATTGATTTTACATATTGCTTATTATCCTGTTTAGAAATATGAATTACCTCTGTTTGTAGCATTATCTCATTTAGGAAATCATTTGGAATATCAACATTTGAAGGATTTAACCATTCTTCATTAAGCTCTGCCAGTAGTTCAAGCTCATTTTGACATGATTCACATTCTCTTAAATGCGTCTCAAGTAGAAGAGATTCTTTATTTGATAACTTTTTGAGTTGATATGATAATAGTTGATCAGTCGTTAAATGTTTCAAATAATCCCTCCTTTGTGCTTGTCCTTAATTATCCTTTTAGCTCGATATAAACGAGACTCTACTGTTTTTACGGCAATATTTAATTTTAATGCAATTTCACTATAGGTGAGCTCTTCAAAATAATATAACTTTAAAACATCTCTATATGACTGCGGCAATTCGATTATATAAGAATGAATTAGTTCCTTATCTAAATTTTTTAAAAGAGCTGCTTCTGGCGATAAGATCTTTTCTTCTGGCAAAGTAGAATCAATTTCTTCCAGCTCATGTTCCTTTAGCTTGTCTTGTTTCCGCTTAAAATCAATTGCTTTGTTCATTGTTATACGATAGATCCATGTTGAAAAACTTGATTCTCCATTAAAGTTTCCAAGAGAACGATACAACTGGAGGAAGACTTCTTGAGAGATATCTTCAGCATCTTTATGATTGTTTGATACTTTTAATGCTACAGCAAATACTCTTGATTGATATCTCAAAATTAGTTCTCGAAATTTCTGTCTTTCACCTTTAAGTATGTTTTCAACTAATTGTTCATCCGACTCCATTGCATCACCTCTTTTCCTCTTTCATTACTTTAGACGAAACTAATTCATTAAACCCTGCAAAAAATAAATTATTTTTTTCTCATTATTTGTAGATTGATATTAAATAAGGAGTTTTCTAGATTTACACTTCAGGTTGCTCGCTTTTCGTGGGGCGAGCGCTGAGCCTCCTTGGCCCACACGTCGTGGGTTATGCATGCGCGGTGTGATATTAGCATGCCTACCTTTTTGACGTCTTGTGTGGGTTTCACCTTCCGGCTATTCCCTCAGGGAGTCTCGCACCTTCCGCTCCAATCTCTTTCTTTGTTACCAGTTTGTTTTAATAAAACCTTTTTAAAACAACAATCTTTTAGAAAGGAGCTTTATTAAGATCTTCATCTTAAACTCAGAGCGTATAACAATAAGAAAGATTGCTATCCTTTTTCTTAGAAAAACTTTTCAGATTTTCTTAAAAAGAATAACAATCTTAGTTCGAATTATTTATATTTAATTCTTTAATGTACTTTCTCATATGAGATTTTATTTGCTCATATTGTTTTGCACCATCTTTTAAATATTTTCCACTTATATTAGCTAGTGGTTTGATTTTAAAATTCCGATCATTTGAATAGTAATTGTAAGTTGGCATAAAGGTCGGATTTCTTAATTCAATTTGAACATTATTATTTTGCCTTGTTTTAACTACCTCTATCGAAGCCATTCCACCGATCAATTCATATAATTCATCTTGCGCCGATAAAAAATTTCCTAATGAATAGATCACAAATGTTTTATTTCCTGAATTACCTTTCACCCATGCTGGAGGCTGTAAAACATGTGGGTGATTACCAATTATAATATCAACCCCCATATCAGCTAATTGTTTTGCAAGCTTAATTTGAGAATTATTTGGATAGCGTTCTTTTTCAATACCCCAATGCATCGCTACGATGACTACGTCTGACATAGTTTTTGCTTTTTCTACTTCATTTCGAATTTTATGTAAGTCAATTAAATTTACTAAATAGTCCTTCCCTTTTGGAATAGGAATACCATTTGTCCCAAATGTATAAGCAAGAAATGAAAAACGAATATCATTTTTAGTGATTACTCTTAAATGATCATGATCAGCTTTCGATTTAAATGCTCCAGTATACGGCATTTTTAGTTTATCCCAGTGGGAAATCGCACTATCTATTATCTTTTCACCTCTATCGAGTGAATGATTATTAGCTAGCGTTACAAAATCCACCCCTGCGTTTTTAAGTGCATCGCCTACTTCATAAGGACTATTAAACCTAGGATAAGTTGAAAGTCCATATGACTTTCCTCCAATCATTGTCTCCTCATTTGCTATTAAAATATCTGGCTCTTGCATTGTTTTTCTAACTTCATTAAACATTTTGTTGAAGTTATATGATCCATTTGGTAATGCCGCATCTTCGTACACTTCATTATGGATTAGGATATCTCCGGTTGCTCCAATAGTCGCCTTATTGACAATCGGGTAATCATTTCGTTGAATAAAATGAGTATGATTGGATATTTCATGATTATTTTTAGTTGATTTAATTTGGTGTCTTTCTGTATTTGAGCATAAAATAATGACCATACTTAAACATATTACTAAGGTAAGAAGTTTCCTCATGCTCTTTCTCCTATTAATCCAGTAAATAGTGTTATCTACTAAGTTATATTTTTATTATTGTCACTTTTAACATTATCTAATTATAGACCAGTACTTATAATAGAAGATATTATATTTTTCTTTACTAAAAAAAGCCACTCAATTAATGAGTGACTTTAACAAACTTATTGCTTATAATTTAAAAGTTTTCACTGTATCCTGTAATTCAACTGCCATGTTACTTAAAATGTCTGCAGATGCTGACATTTCTTCCAACGATGCATTTTGTTGTTGTGCAGCAGCAGCAACACTTTGAGATTGACCTGATGCTTCCGCAGAAATTTCCGACGTCATTTCAACAATATTAATTATGCTTTGTGAGCTAGCATTAATTTGTTCAAATATAGCTGAAACTTCTTGTGTTTGAGCCGAAACTTCTTCTATCATTTTTACGATATGATTGAAGTTTTCTCCTGATTCAGATACAAGTACGATTCCATTTTTTATTTCAGATGAGCCTGCATCCATTGAAACAATAACTTTTTTCACCTCTAACTGAATAAATCCAACTAGTTGCGAAATTTGTTGCGCTGCGGTTCTTGATTGTTCTGCTAGTTTCTTTACTTCGTCTGCTACAACAGCAAAACCTTTTCCTTGTTCACCAGCTCTTGCAGCTTCGATCGCGGCATTTAATGCTAATAGATTTGTTTGTTCAGAAATCTCGGTGATAATCGTTACAATTTTACCGATTTCATCTGATTTCTCTCCTAGAGAGTTTACAATATTCGAAGTATTATTCACCGTCTCGTGGATCATATTCATTTGTTTGACTGTTTTCTCTAAAACTTTATTTCCGTAAATAGCCTTTTCAGACGTAGATAAAGAATTTTCTGCCACTGTTTGGATTGAAGATGCTGCTTGTTCCATTCCAGTTGAAATTTCCTTTACAACAGTAAATGCCTCAAGACTACTTTTTTCCTGTTTTTCTGCACCTTCTGCAATATGAATGATTGAGCTTGTAATTTGCTCCGATGCACGACTCGTTTCTTCAGAACTAGCAGAAAGCTCTTCTGAAGTTGCAGCAACTAATTGAGAATTATAAACAACATTTTCGATTAATTCTTTTAAATTCGAAGTCATTAAATTAACATTTCCAGCTAATTCACCTATTTCATCGCTGTTTTTGATGTTGAGTGGTTCCAATGCTAGATTACCATCAGCTACTTCTTTAACTTGAACTGATAATTGTGTTAACGGATTTTTAATACTTCTAATTAAGAAGTATGCAATGACAATAGTTAAAATTATTGAAGCAATTACGCTTATTGCAGTTAAGTAAAATACGTTTTTAGATTCATTATCACTATTAATTGTAATCTGGTCAGCTTGCTTTTTATGCAATAGAACTAATTCATCTAAATTCTTGTGCATTTTATCAAAAAGCGCTGTTCCACTAAAGGTAGTTAGAATTGCATTTTTAGTTTCAAATTTATTACTATAATCAATGATTTCATCATTTTTTTTGTGGAAATCGTTCCATTCAGTTTGTAAACTTTCAAATAACTTCTTTTCTTTTTTTGTTTGTATTAATTTTTTATATTCCACAAAAGCTTTATCCATTAATTCATACTGGCCATCAAGCTCATTTTTATATTTATTTTTGAATGATTCATCATCACTTAAAATATGTTTTTGTGAAGTACTAAAAATATGTTCAGCTAAATAATTGATTTCATTTATTTGTTCAACTTTTGGTAAGACATCTCTACTTATTTGTTGCGTATTATCATTTAATCTATAAGTACTGCTTAATGAAAAAGCACTCAGTACAACAATAATTACCATAATCAGAATAAACGATACAATTAATTTACGACCTATCGACCACTTCATTAAATTTCCCCCTACATAAAAACACTATGTTATCTTTCTACTAAAATTTTATCGGCACCTTTTCTAGAATATTAATTAACTGTAAATTTAGAATTTTTCACAAGACTTTAAATAGACATACTATCAATCGTTATTACTCAAAATAAAAAAACAGAGCTCTATTAAACTCTGTTTTTTACTCATGATTATTAAAATACGTACTCTTATGATTTGAACTTCGTAATTCGTCTAGTTCCTCTTCCACTTCTAAGCTTCTCGCCAGTTTCCCTTTGCAGCCAGAACATAATGAAACGCCATCCGTTAAATTCTCTCCACACTTCGGACAAGGTATTCCGATATTTGGAAAATGTCTTTGTAGGATTTTCCCATCTCTTACCCATTCATAAATCCATTCTTCAGTGACAAGTGTCGCATTTAGTACTTGAACGATTGTTGCAGTTCGGTTCTCCCTTTGTCTTAAGTAATTTAAAACAACCTCTAACCACGCGTTATCTATTTTTTGACACTTAGGACATAGTTTACTTTTTCCATTTTGAACAGTTAGTGTAAAACAACGTGCACAATTTATCGCATTGTTCATAAAATCACTCCATTTAATATTTTCATTCGTTCAATTTATTCCTTCTTATTATCGGACGTATTTTCCAATATTTACAAAAAATATTAAATTTTTTTACTCTTATTTTAATAATTCATGAGTTCTTTGAATCTACCAAATCGTAAACTGATACTATCCAAAAATTAAGAATTAATAGACTATGATTGAAAATAGCTTTAAAATAATAGCAGGTATAGCTTTTGGAAGATTTTGTATTTAGTCAAAACTTACATATATAGATAATTTAGATTACTATTTGAGGAGAAAAACATATGAATACTTCGGAAAAATTAGAGTTGCTTAAGAAAGAAATCGGTCAGGTTTTAATTGGGAAAGATGATATCGTAGAAATGATTTTTATCTCATTAATTAACGATGGCCATGTACTACTTGAGAGTGTACCTGGAACTGGGAAAACATTATTAGCAAAAAGCTTTGCAAAAACAATAAATGGTTCGTTTAAACGAATTCAATTCACACCTGATTTATTACCAAGTGATGTTACTGGAATTCAATTTTTCCATCCGAAAGAACAAGACTTCCAACTACGTATTGGACCAGTCATGACGAATATATTATTAGCAGATGAAATCAATCGAGCAACCCCTAGAACTCAATCCAGTTTACTAGAAGTAATGGAAGAGCGACAAGTAACGATAGATGGTGAAACAATCTCTCTTCCAAAACCATTTATCGTTATTGCAACACAGAATCCAATCGAATCTCAGCAAGGAACTTTTGCATTACCTGAAGCTCAAATGGATCGTTTCTTTATGCAAATCCAACTAGATTACCCAACATTTGAAGAAGAAAAGAATATCTTGAAAACTTATCGTAATGGGACACCCTTTTCTAATTTAAAAAATGTATTAACAATTGAGGACATTCATCAAATGAAGGAAGACGTAAAAACAGTCTTAATTTCAGAAGAAGTTGAAGATTATATATTAAACATTGTTCATCTTTCACGTAATCATGAAGATATTCAAATGGGAATTAGTCCACGTGGAACTCTTGCGCTTATGAGAGCTGCTCAAGGAAAAGCATACGTTAATAATCGTACATTTGTTACTCCTCAAGATGTTAAGGATGTTGCCGTCTTTTTACTTGCTCATCGTTTAGTTTTATCCTTAGAGGCTTCCTTAAGAAAGACTAATATACAAGTAATCGAGTCGATTCTAAAAAACGTTGAAGTTCCAGTTGAACATGGGGCAATTTAAATGACTTGGGCTAAGGAAGTACATGGAAGGGATTCATTAGACGGTTTAATCGTGATTGGTATTATATTTCTACTTATCAATTTCTATCAATCTTCTTTTTTACTGATGTTTTTAGCTGCACTCCTAATCATCATTAGTTTAATGAGCAAATACTATTTTAAACATATTGACGAACATTTAGTTCTTGAGAATAAAAAAGAATCTATACGTACTTCAGTTGGAGAAGAATTTGTTTTGCCAATTTCGATTTCGCAAAATAGCTGGCTTCCAATTATTAATGCAAAAATTCAACTTAAACTAGAATCTATTATTGATGGAGATCATGTATCTAACCGTGATGATGCAACTATTGAATTTACAATTCCTATTAAACTTAAAGGAAAAGAACGCATCCAAATTAACCTCCCTCTTATCGCAAAAAAACGTGGTGTAACAAGAATTAAAGAAGTTGAAATAACAATATTCAATTTCTTCAGTTTTGGATATGTAAAGCTAAAACATATACCTTTTTTACACAAAGAAGTGATTATATTTCCAGCTTTGATTACCATTCCAAATTTAGATCAGCTAGTTGCAACAAAATCACATGGATACTTTCCAAGTGCAACTAGTATGTTTGAGGAAGTTTTGGCACCTATTGGAACGAGAGATTATGTTTACTCGGATCCATTTCAACGAATCCACTGGAAAGCAAGTGCTAAAACACAAAAACTTCAAACGAAAGTGTTTGAACGAACGGCAGAGTATTCTTGGACTTTTATCATTAATCTTAGACAAATCGATCATTCAAATCTCCGAATGGATATGATTAAAAATATTGAAACAATTGCTAGTAATGTCGCTTTTATGGCAAGGTATGCTTCTTTATATAATATTGAGTATGAAATCTTTTTAAACTTCAATATGGAAAGTGGCATGCCTGTCTACCATTTACCACTTGGTGGCGGAAAGACGCAGTTAGGAAAAACATACGAAATCTTAGCTCGAATTAATCGTCAACGAATGACTCAACCAATTCAAAAATTACTACATTTTGTTGAGAAGCAACAACGGAATTCACCAGTTGTTATTTTGTGTGGACCTTACGGTAATCATGGTGACCAATATTTTTCACAAATGCAAAATAGGGGTCAAAGAATTTATTATTTAAATGATCATGAAGAAAATCCTATGATTACTCCATATCGACAAAACGAAATGAAAATGAGGGGAAATATATGATATTACGTCTACTTTCACTTTACTATTTTTCATTAGAATGTATATTTTTATATTTCCTTCTTTTAATGTTTTATGTCCATTCAAATCAAGTACCACCTCTTTTAGCCTTTTTATGCATTGGAGGAATTGCTAATCTTTTCTTATACTACTCCCTACGGAAAAAGCAGATTTCTCGAATTATCCCAATGCTTACTGGATTGATAAGCGGAGGAATTGCTTATTTTTTAGGTTTTAATTTATTTCCTTCAATATTTTGTACCTTTTTTATAATCTATCGAGTTAATGCTTTTATCAATGATTCATCTTTATGGATGGAAGAAAGAAAAAAATTACCTGTTATTTTTTATTGTAGTAGTTTCATTGTTTTTATCACCGCTTGGATAACTGATTACTCATATATAAATTGGGTCTATTCAATATTAATCATTTTTACACTTCTCTTTAGCTTGGGCAGATTTCTTCAGCAAGCGGTAGTTAACAATGAAATTAAGAATGTAAATGGGTTATTACTTTCCATGATAATCGCAGCGATGTTAACTGGTCTCTGCACATTATTATTACCTTTCGTTAAATGGATTTGTTTTACATTATTTGAATTCGTTGTTAAATTTGTTGGATTTGTGGCAACTCCTCTATTTAATTTTGTTGAAACAATCCATATTAAGCCAAAACCTAAAGGCCCCATTGAAGATTTTGTGATCAATCGTGATCCAACACAACTTAAACAAAAAGATGAATTTCTCATACAACATTTCCCATCCTGGATTTGGATAGTACTAGTTATCGTTATACTTGCTATTGTTTGGTTATTCCTTAGAAGATACAAATTACAATCAGCTGAAACAAATATCGAACAAACATCTGTTGAGATTGAATATGCATCAAGTAATCTATCAAAGAAACAAAAAAAGCGTTTCTTTAAGCATTCTGCTCCATCAGAACCAATACGAAAACTTATATTCCAGCTTCAAAAATATGCTTCAAAGCATAATATGGGAAGACAAAATCATGAAACAATAAAAGAATGGTTTATCCGTAATAATTTTCCAATTCCTGTTCAACTTTTAAATGATTATGATAATGTTCGATATGGAAATGGCAATTTAATAGGGAATGAAAAAGAATATGAAGATGAGATTCAGAAAATTAAACAGGAAATTAAGAACAAGGATATGAAAAAAGAGTAAGAATTATAAAGGCTCAAGTCTAATTACAGATATGAGCCTTTTTTTTTTGTAACTACTTATTTTCTTACAGATTCTCTTTATAAATCTTCGTTGATATTGTGTATTTATTTATATTTTTCATGTTTGGCTCGTAACCAATCCCAGGTTTATTTGGAACTTGAATCATTCCATTTTCAACTGTTACTTCTGGTTCGATAATGTCCTCTGCCCAATATAATGCAGAAGCAGCAGTATCCCCTGGTAATGTAAAGTTTGGTAAGGATGTAATTGCAATATTATGTGCTCGTCCGATACCAGATTCTAGCATTCCACCACACCATAATGGAATTCCATGTAGCTTGCATAAATCATGAATTTTTCTTGATTGAGTTAAGCCGCCAACACGTCCAATTTTAATATTAATAATTTTGCAGCTTCGAAGTTTTATTGCTTTTCTAGCATCATCTAAAGAATGGATACTTTCGTCCAAACAAACTGGCGTTTTTAATTTTGCCTGAAGCTCAGCATGGTCAATAATATCGTTATAAGCAAGAGGCTGCTCAATCATCATTAATTGATAATCATCTAAAGCAACAAGTGAATCCATGTCTTGTAATGTATAAGCTGAATTAGCATCTGCCATAAGAGGAATACCTGGATAAACTTTTCGCACTTTATCAATTAATTCTACATCCCAGCCTGGTTTTATTTTCAATTTAAATCGCTTATAACCTTCTTCCAGACGGGCTGAAATTACCTCTAATGTAGCATCAATTGAATCTTGAATTCCGATACTGACTCCAACTTCAATTTCCTTTTTGGTTCCTCCTAATGCGTCTGATAATGATTGATTTTGTTGTTTCGCATATAGATCCCAAATAGCTCCCTCAATTGCTGCTTTTGCCATGTAGTTACCACGAATATGAGCAAACAGTTTTTCAGAGATTTCATCTGGGTGAGAAATTTCATTTTTTAATACAATAGGAATTAAGTAATCTTCTAAAATATGCCAGTTCGTTTTTACTGTTTCTTCATTATATAATGGATCCAGCATTGCAACTGATTCTGCCCAACCAGATATTCCATCGTCACTAATTGCTTCGACTAATATAAACTCACGATCATACTCAGTCCCAAAGCTAGTTGTAAATGGATGTAATAAATCCAGTTTCATATGGCGCAAAATAACTTCTTTAATCTTCATTTACTTTACTCTCCTTTTAGTGAAACGTTCAATTAGCCTTACTAGTTATCATTTAGTTAGGACGTAAAATTGTACAGGTATGTCTTCTTGTGAATTTTTATGAAACCCTCTTACTTTCCATCCTTGTTGAAACAACTCGTTAAATACATTCCTTGTTGTATATCTCCATTCATTTGCTAATTGACTATTCGACTCTCTAATTGAACGAAAATCCTTAGGAATCGCTACGAAAATAAATTCACCATCTTCGAATGATGCCGATTGAATAGGAGCTGGTAATCCTTCTTCATTGACACTCCATTTAATAAATGATTGTTGTATTGCATCATTCAAATCAATTTGATCTATTTGTAGGCTTGACTCATTATCATTTTCATTACCGATATGCCATTCAACAAAAAAACGGTCTGATGGAATACCTGAATTTAATAAATCCTCCATTTCTCCATAACAGTTTTCCAAATACTTCCCACAGATTCCACCAAGCTTTTGGATGTTTAAATAGCCATTAGCACTTTCTAAAGGATCGTATGTCCAAGTAATCAGTTTATAGCCGTATTTCAACGCTTCCTCACGCTGAGCCACTTTAAGTAATTTACCAATCCCTTTATTACGATATTCCTGGTCAATACCTAACATATGTGAACAAAGATAAACTGATTGTCCATCAAAACCTGGAAAACTATATTGAAATCCAACCATTGAGCCTTCGTAATAAGCTCCTAATACTAATCCACCATTTTTTACAGCTGTTAGCGTTTGGTGCGTCGGGATTGAATCATTTTCACCCCAAATCTTTGATTCCAGTTTTCTAACTTTTTCTAGTTCTTCAATTGAACTCAGGGATCGAATTTCTATTTGATCTATATTAGTCACTTACTAACCTCCCCTTACTCTTTTGAAGCGTTTAAAACAGTTTCAGTCAATATTTTCGCGCCATAAATTAATGCTTCTAAATTAAATCTCATATGAGGATGATGTAATCCAGGGGTCAGGTCACATCCTAATCCAATCATTGTTGCAGCAATTGATGGATACTTATTCGTATAAAAATGAAAGTCTTCTCCACCTTGAGAAATACAGTGCGGCATTAAATTCTCTTCACCGATAATAGTTGTAATTGCCGCTTCTGCGTAATTTATAGCTTTTTCATTCGTAATTGCAGCTGGTACAAATTCTTCCATCGCCCATGTAATCTTCGCACCCGTTTCTTCCATAGCATTTTCAAATATTTTAATTGAAATTTCATTTAATTGATTCATTAATTCATTTGTTTGAGCCCTTACATCAATCGCAAAATTAGCATTCTCTGGAATAATATTTGAAGCTTCATTTCCAATATGAAGCTGGGTCATCTTAATTGAAAAAGGAACTTCCGTAACTAAATCTATATTCTTCAAACTCTGTACAATCATAGATGATACCTCAATCACATTAATCCCCTCATGAGGTCTTGCAGCGTGTGCTTGAATTCCTTTAATCGTCCCTTTAATTGTTTCAGCTGAGCCATGAATGATAACCGGAGACGCTTTATAAAATGGAACTTCTTTTTTAGGTCGTAAATGAGTCCCAAATAATGAAATGACTTGATCTAAAACGCCATCTTTCATCATTTGTAGAGCACCCTCACCTTTTTCCTCAGCAGGTTGGAAAATGAAACGAAGCGTATGTTTTGGTTGCATACCACTTGAAGCAATTGCAAGTGCAGCATATAAAACCATCGTACTATGTGCATCGTGTCCACATGAGTGATTTGCTTTTAATTCTCCATCAACTTCTTGAAAAAGTGCATCCATATCCGCTCTTAAAGCGACAACCGAACTAAGTTGTCCCTTTATTTCAGCAATAAATCCAAAATGATGCTCGAATGTTTTAACCTCTAAACCTGCTTCTAACAGACGTTTCTTTAAATAGGAGGATGTTCTCTCTTCTTGCCAACTAGGTTCAGCAATTTGATGTAAATCGTTATAAGTATTAATAATAAGCTCTTTATTTTTATCAATAAATTGTATTGGATTCATTTTAAAAACCACCTATCAATTTTGTCAGTTCTATTCTATAAATAATCCAAAATTCGTATAAAGCTTTTCTAATTTTCTTTGATACGATTGAATTCGTTTTTGATCCTTTTCATACATTCCAGCAATCACTAACTCTAATAAACAAATAACAGAAGCGATTGAATTCGAACCACTTTCTACATTTTCTTCAGTCGTTAAGACGATGTCCGAGATCCTTCCAACAGGTGACAATAATCTGTCGGTTACTGAAATGAGACTAATCTCATGTTCTTTCGTACATTCAGCGATTGTAAATGTTTCCTTTGCATATCTCGGAAAAGAAAATGCTACGACCACAGATTGTTCAGTTAGATTACAAAACTTCTCATAAAAATCTCCTGATTGGGAACAAAAATGAACATTTCCTCTTAAAGTGCTCAGCATATTCGAGAACCAATATGCCGCTACATGCGAGATACGATGACCAACGATTAATACATGATCTGCTTGAATTAACTTATCGACAGTCTTCCAAATCTCTTCAATATTAGTAGGTTCTAATAAGTTTCGTAATAAACTTACTTCCTTTTCGATTATTTTTTGAAAGGAATTTTCTTTTTCACTAGATGACTCTTTCCAATTTCCATATGAAGTGTCCTTATTTTGCTGTAGGAATTGTTTTTGAATACACAACTGCATGTCACTAAAGCCTTCAAATTCCAACGCATACGAAAGTCTTATAACAGTTGTTTCACTAACCTCAGCTTTTTTACCAATTTGAAATGCCGTATGGAAGGAACATTCTTCAAGGTTTTCAATCATAAAAGTAGCCACTTTCTTTTGGCCAGGGGAAAGCTGTGAAAACTTCTCTTTCACTAATTGCTTAAAACTTAATTGATCCATTTGCGTATCCCTCACATTTGCGAAGTTTTTAATTCTTTTATTAATATTTATGAAGTGTAAACTTCTTTGTTACTACACTATCACAAATAATGCATAATTCAAATGCATTTTATTAAATTTTTTGATTATTTATTAAAGCGGTTTATTTAAACTTACTAGCAGCTCTTTTGAAAGGCTGTTTTCTAGAAGATTATTGTTTTTAAAAAGGGTTATACATCAAACTGTAAATATAGAAGATGATTGGAACGGAAGTTGCGAGACTCCTGTGGGAGTAGCGGGACAGATGAGACACCGCAGGTAAGCCGAGGAGGCTCATCGCCCGCCCCACGGAAAGCGAGCATCCTGGTGTGGAAATCTACGAAATACTTTTTTATTAGAAACAAAGTTTACGCAAACAGCTTTTCTAAAAGATTGTTGTTTTAAAACAAACTTCGTTTTTAAGAAAAGGTTAATCAGTTTCCATTTTATAGTTAAATCGCTTATTAAATTTATTATTTTTAGTTACCTGCCCTT
>NZ_NCSY01000011.1 GCF_002156875.1 Bacillus sp. EAC
CTATCGAATAGTTTGTATATGTAGAAGTTAAACTATCTACGCCATATTCATTATAGAAAGCTACCCAAGTTTGTACGATTCTTTTTCGTACACCAATAGATTTACCGATAGAATCATATGAACCATGACCATCAAGATATTTATGAATAGCTATTAATTTTTGATCTAGTGAAATTTTGGTCACAAAAAATGCACCTCCAATTGTTAGTTGTGTCTAACAATTGGGGTGCAGTTCAATTTGGGTCCTTTTTCTATACTACTTTCATTTCATTTTGTTTATTTTCAGATTTGAATTTCATTTCTTTAAACATTATTTCAAATAAATAAGCTCCACTTAGTGCTAATAATGAAATGATAATAAATGTCCATTCATACCCAATTAATCCAGCAATAGGGATTGTTAACGGAGCCAAAGTCCTTCCTATTGACCATCTTAGTCCAGCTGCAGCAAAATATTGTCCTCTTTGATTTTCAGGAGCGATTTTTGCAATAAATGCATTTTGAACGCCTACAACTAATATTTCACCAAGTGTAAATATTGCCATCGCGATGAATATTACATATGCCGACAAAGTAAATCCAAACAATAACATTGAAAATGCATAGCAAATAGATGAAACGAAAAATAATAAACGTTCGTTAAATTTATTTACAAATTTCGTAATAAACACTGTAAGAATAGCTACTATTAGTCCATTTTCAGCAATCGTCCAGCTAAATAATGTCTCGCTATTTGTTTTCAAGGAAAAATCCCCAATTGAAAATAACGTTTGAGCAGGTATACTTTCTTTTATATAAACTGCAAGTAATAAATCTAATTGTGTAAAAGTCTGCGAAATTAATATCCCTGCAGCAACAAATAAGAAGAATATTTTATCAGTGAAGATGACCCGATAATTTTTAATTTGGCTTATTAAAACCTTTGCTACAGACGTTTCTTTTTCATTCTTACTACCTTCTGGTAATGTTTCCTTTATTAAAAATAAAATCATGAAAGAAACCAATACAAAAATAAAAGATGATACTAAGAATAATTCAAATCTAGCTTTAAAAAATAATACTCCTCCAATGATCGGACCTATAACGACATTTACATTTATCATTGTGTAAAAAACAGCGAAAACCAAATTTCTCTCGTTCTCATCTTTAACAGTATCAGCTACCATAGCTGAACTTGCTGGAGAATATAGCATTCCTGTAACACTAATAATTGCAAAACCGATAAAAGTTAGCCATGGTGAGGTTAAAAATGGAGAATTAGCAATTGTAAGTAAAATCATACCACCTGCTTGAATAAACGCAGCAATTACCATCATTCGTTTTCTTCCGTAAGTATCTGCTAAATACCCCCCTAGTAAACTAGCAAATACACCTACTGATTGCGAACACATAAGTAATACTCCTGCTGTCACTTTTCCCAATTCCTCTGCAAAATATATTGCCAAAAACGGCAAATACATCCAAAAAAATAAGCCAAAGAAAAATTCAGCTACGAGCCTTACTTTCATATTAAAATTCCATTTGAGTATATTCATGCTGTTAGATCCCCCTTCCCCTCTCTCACTTTAACATAATTAAAAATGGCGGTAAATCACCTATTAATTAAGCGATACGATTATTCATACTTAGCAAATATTTTTCGTTTTAGAAAGTTAATTTTGACTGCATGTCTAATTTGTTAAAATCTATCATACAATTTAGTACTACTTTCAGGAGGACTTCCTATGAAAATTAACTTTAATAAAGATGTTCGAAACATAGCATTTACATATGTAGGAACTGTCATTGGGGCAGGTTTTGCAACAGGGAAAGAGATCGTCGAGTTCTTTTCAATTAATGGAGTTTATGGGGCTATTGGCATCGTATTCGCCACAATATTATTTTGCTGGTTTGGGACAAAAATCATGATGATTGCACATACATATAACCTTAAGTCCGCACAACAATTCAATACTTTGTTATTTGGAGAACTTGGGGGAAATATCATTAATGGATTATTATTTTTTGTTTTATTAGGGGTTACGTCTGTCATGCTTTCAGGTGCTGGTGCAGTATTTAAAAATTATTTACAATTCAATTCAATTATTGGATCTTTACTGTTTATTTTATTAACTTTTTTGGTTTTACGCAAAGGGACAAGTGGTTTATTCAGTTTAAACAATACGGTTGTCCCAATAATGTGTGCCTTTATCGTTGCAGTCTTTATCAATTCACATCTTCCATTTACATTTCATGACATAGCTGTAAATAACATTCTACCATCCTTCAAAGGAATAAATTACACGATTTTCACTAAACCAATTACATATGTATGTTTAAATATGGCATTGGCACAAGCTGTATTAGTTCCGATTGGTTCTGAATGTAAAGAAAAATCTTCTATTATATACGGTGGACTTTTAGGTGGACTTATTTTAGGGATTATATTATTTTTAATTCACTTAAATGTATCAACTGTGATTAATTTCCAACATTATGAAATTCCAATGGTTGAGGTCATAAAACAGGTTCATCCACTCTTCTATTACTTTTTCCTAATGGTTATTTTAGCAGAAATTTTCACAACTCTAGTTGGAAACATATATGGAATGTCACGACAAATACAATCAGTAATCAAATTAAATAACAATCTGCTAGTTATTGTCTTACTTGTTTGTTGTCTTATTATAAGCGTGATTGGATACGCTCCTTTATTGACTTTCTTATATCCGCTAATCGGATGGATCAGTTTCTTTATCATCCTTACTCTACTCAAACCTAAAAAATCAACTTAATCACAGTCTTCACAAAGTTCATAATATAATCCGAATTCAAGATGCAAATTTGGTTTCCATTCAATTTTAAACATTCTACTTTGCCAGCGCTCTAGTACAAATTGAATCGAACATTCGTCTTCATCATTAATTAATACCATTTGATGAACTTGTACACTTTTCACACTAAATCGATTTATTCCATCAATATACCAATCAATTTTCAATTCATCATACTCATTTAGTACAAATTGTACATATGTACCTGGTTTATTATCCATTTTCAACTCACTAAAAATTCCATCTTCTGTAACGATGATAGGGTAGCTACCTTCTTCATTTTTAAAAAGCTTTATTTGAAAGGTATTTTCTAAAAAACAAATCATTTTATCACCAACTAGTTGTAGATTTTGATGTTAGTTTAACATGAATAAAGGTTTAATATAAAGGGATAAGCGTTAAGGGATTAGAAATACCTAATCAATTGAGATATATGAAAAAAATACAATAGAAATAGGGTTAACTTTTTTTCTAAAAGTAACCCTATATCTTTTTAATCAGTCTTTTTATATAAAGCTTTGTATTTTGGCCAAACTTTTCTACGTTCTTTCATAATATTTACGAATTCTTGTTTACATTGGTCCAAATGAGTGAGTGGCACTAATACATTATTATTCCATTTTGTAATTACGCCTTCTGTTGAATAAATAATAAATTCATAATCCGAATAAATACCAACAAATGGATAATTCAACTGTTCAAAGATTTGTTCAGCAAAATCCTCTGAAAATGAAACAAATACTGGCCGAGTACCAATTCGATCTAAATCAAGAATATGCACAATTCTTTTTTCACAATCAATACTTATTGAATAAACGGAAGGAACAATTCCACCTGTTAAATAAACTTGCTCATTACCATAGAACTCCTTCACCATAATCCCCCTATTAAGCTTGTAGATTAGTATATGCAATACCCAATAGTTGGCACTAATGAAATATACATTCTTTGAAATTCTTAATTCTTTTTTATGTCTTCACATCAATTCTTAATCGAATGAACAAATATGATTTTACCTTCTTCTGTAAACTTTAACGAAGCGTCAAACTCTTTACCATCTTTACTAAAACCATTAATAACTTCACTAACTTCTCCACTTAATAGTTGTTTAATTATAGCTTTTGAAAGAGTTTTCCCTAGGATCTTTTTAGAAATTGTTAAACTACATTTCGTCTTTTGAAAATTTTCACAACCATAAAATGAACCCTTGTCTATGATTTTCCCCTGACATTTGATACATTTCCCTACACTACTTGTAGTCTTTTTACTTCCAAATTTAGAGCTTTTCATTTCCTCAATACGGTAGTCCGAAAAATTCCATTGTGCTTCATTTTGAAATGCATCTGAAATTATTTTTTCAGTTAATTTTTTTGCTTGATCCATAAAATCTAAACTACTTGCTTTCCCATCGCCTATTTCACTTAATCTTTGTTCCCACTTAGCTGTCATTTCAGGAGATGTTAAAATATTCTCCCCGAGTGCATAAATAATTAGTTTTCCTTTATCCGTTGCAAAAACTTGATTTTTCTTCACATCAATATATTTTCTATTTTTTAATGTCCCTATAATTCCTGCTCTTGTGGCCTCTGTTCCCAGTCCCTCTGTTTTATTTAATATTTTAGTCAGTTCTGGATCTTCTATATGTTTACCCGCTGATTTCATTAAAGTGATTAATTGGCCTTCTGTATATCTCTTCGGTGGTTGAGTTTTCTTTTCTTTAACTTCCACTTTTTTGACTGCCCCTTCATCACCAGTGTTAACGACAGGTAATATTTGTTCATCATTATTCTTTTCTTTCTTTTCTTTTGTCTTTTCAAAGATAACTTTTCTCCAACCTTCTTGAACCAATGTTTTTCCTTTTGAAATGAATGTAGCCCGATTTTCGACAATTGTATGAATAGTTGTATAATCAAAGATTGCACTTTCATAATGTGCACTAATTAATCGATTAACAATTAATTCATAAATTTTTTGTTCTTCATCATTCATCCTATTCATTGAAGGTACTTGTTCAGTCGGAATGATGGCATAATGATCTGTAACTTTTTTCTCATTTACATATCGACTATTATTTAAAATAGACTGATTTGGTAAAGGAAAGAAATTCGCAAATTGCTCTATTTTCTCAATTTTCTTTAGTATATCAGGTAACATCTTAGCCTCTTCTTTAGTAATAAAGCTAGAATCTGATCTCGGATAAGAAATATTTCCTTTTACATAGAGTTTTTGCGCAATCTCCAACGTTTTTTGAGGAGAGAATTTATATTTTGCATTCGCATCTGCTTGAAGAGCTGATAAATTATATAAAAACGGAGGCTGAAATTCTTTTCGCTCTTGCTCAATTTCAGATATTTTAGCATTCTTATCTACGCAAAACTCAGCAATTTTTTCTGCTAATTCTTTTGACGAGATTTTTGAATCAGACTCCTTATGCCATTTTCCAAAAAATTTCTGCTTCCCAAATTGAAATGTAGCAAATACTTCCCAATAGGGATCAGACTTAAATTTTTCGATTTCTAATTCCCTTTTTACGATTAAGGCCAATGTTGGTGTTTGGACTCGTCCAAGTGAAAATACATCTTGAATTCCCTTTTTTTGAAGATGTAAAGAATACACTCGTGAAGCATTCATTCCTACTAACCAATCAGCACACGCTCGACTGTATGCTTCAAAAAACAAGTTTTTAGTTTCATTTTCGTCCAGAAGTTGATCAAAACCCTTTCTTACTGCGTTTTCTGTTAAAGAAGAAATCCAAAGTCTCTTCATCGGTTTTCGATTTCCTGCAAGATTTAAAATTAACCTTACGATATGTTCACCCTCACGTTCACAATCTCCTGCAATAATAATTTCGTTTACATCATCGTGATGGACTAAATTTTTAATAATTGAAAACTGATCCATTTTTCCTTTTGTAACTTTGTGTTGGAATCGATTTGGAATGATAGGCAATGTGGTTAGTGACCACCTTTTCCATTTTTCATCATATTCTTCTGGAGATAAAAGTTCACATAAATGCCCAATTGCCCATGTTAAAAAAGCACCTTTTGGAAAATATTCATTAGGTTGAATGATTAAATAACCCTTCTTCTTTTGAAATTGGAATGGTGCTGCAAGTTTTAATCCCTGATCGGGCTTCTCCGCTATTATTAATTTCATTCTATTCCCCACATTACTTTCATTTTTTAACAATTATTTTCTTTTAAACTCATTTAAATATTATATAACGTATTTATTAAAATCATATACAAAAAAACAAAAAACCTTGAACTAGATTATTAAGTTCAAGGCAATAATAATTTAAATTTTATCTTTTTAACTTCCTAAAAGTCACCTAATTAGTGCATTTCGAGGAACTATTGACAAGCAGGATTTCTTGGGATTTGTTTAAATTCAATCTCTTCTAAGACTTTAAAACGCTTAGTAACAATTATAACAAAATTTGCAGTCCAAATATATTGCGGGAAGTTATTTTCATCTAGCATCATTGCTTGATACGTATCATTCATCATTTCTTCGAAGCGGTCTTGTGTGATAAGCTCATTCTCAATTTGAAATTCAACCCATTCACAATTTAACATCTTCATCTCTCCGTCTCTCTATTTTTCTTTTTAATCTAGGCTCTGTTAAAAATAATGTTGCTTTCCGTTAGAGAATACTCTCTTTTTAGTGGGGAGTGAGTTGAGCCTCCTTAGCCCACACGATGTGGGTCATGAAAGCTTTAAACAGGACGGCGTAGTATTAGGCATGCCTACCTTTTTGACCACTGAGGAGTCTCACCCTTATAGCTACTCTCATTAGAATCTCGCACCTTCCACTCCAATCAAATCTCATAAATCACTCTTTGCTTCAATTCCTGTTAAATTTTTCATTACAATGCATTTTGTTTCATATCAACAATAAATATTACCAGAGCGTTTTTCTAAAATAGTAGTGCTCCCTAAATTTAGATCAGCAACTACTATATCTCGATTATATCATTAAAACTATATTAATTGTGAATTACTTCACAATAATGTTTAATTGTATTTATAAGTTTGACAAAATCATGTTAACTGTATGGAAATTCTGCTTTAAAGCGCTTACTTGACTTCTATTATTAATAGTTGTATATTAATTTCAACATTTATTAGTATAAACTAAATAAATGAAAATTCTTTCGCGCAATATGTGCATTGTTTTAGGAGGATAAGAAATATGCAAGGTAAAGTTAAATGGTTTAATAACGAAAAAGGCTTCGGTTTTATTGAAATCGAAGGTGGAGACGATGTATTCGTACATTTCTCAGCTATTCAAAATGATGGCTTTAAATCATTAGAAGAAGGCCAAGAAGTTTCATTCGATGTTGTTGAAGGCAACCGTGGACCTCAAGCTGCTAACGTAGTAAAGATATAATAACACTGACTACATAAAGGACTGTTATACAGTCCTTTTTTATGTTTAATTTTAAAAAAGTTAGAATCTCTTTCATTTTTCGTTCGTAATTGGGAATACTACGAAGTGAAATAAGGAGGGTTTATATGTCGAATTTTAATAATTTTGAACAAGTTGAAATGAAAGTAAAAGCTGCACAAAAAATGGTAGGAACAGCGACAATGAGTATGGATCAGCATCAACTCTCTGATGCGACAGATGCTATTACACAAGCTAGAGCTCAACTTGAGAAAATGAAAGCTCTTGCAACAGATTTAGATGAGGAATTTCTAGTTAAACAAGAGGAATATTTAGCTCAAGTTGAACAACAGCTTAATGAAGCTCTTCATTAAACACTCAAACTGAATAATTAGTTACATAAAAAGAAGGTACTGCCATTAGTACCTTCTTTTTATATTAATTGCTTACCCATATCTTTAATTTTTTCACCGACAGTACATTTATTTATGCAAAATGATTGTGCGAATTTTTGACTATGATCCTTTCTAAAATGTTTATAGACAAAACAACCATCACAGTAGTTTTTAATTAAATTATCTATTTCTTCCAATATTAATTTACGTTCCATTTAACAATCCACCTCTTCAAGTGACTTCAATTATACTTTCTATTTTATTTCCTTTGAGAGCCTGAGTTGCAAGATTATGGGCCTCTTTATTTTCGGTTCTTTTAATTAGCTCTAAATTCAAACTAATATGAGATTCCTTTATCTTTTTTTCAATTCGATTAATATATTTCTGATGTTGTTCCTCAAAACAAGGCCAATCTCCTTGTAATTGATTTATAACAACTTGAGAATCTCCTCTAACTGTAATTCTTTGTCCTTTAACATTCATCTCTTCTAGCAATAAAATTGCAAACTCTAATGCTGCGAATTCAGCTTCATTATTAGAAGATAATCCATCTAGTTTCTCATTAGATCGTTTTCTATATGATTTTCCATTTTGATTAAAATATAAGCAAACACCAATACCTGAAGTGAAAGAAGCTACATCAAATCCACCGTCAAATAATAGTATGATATTATGGGGTTCTTCTTCAAGTTCTTTTAAATATTTTAAGACTTGTTTTTTTGTCCATTCAGTCTCATATTCATCTATAAATACAATTTCTCTTGTTCGGCCTGTACTTTCAAAATCTTCAGCTAGCATCAATGCTTCTTTTACTTCTAATAAATCTGTTTCTAATGTTATTTTATACTTTTTCTTCGTTTGATACTTCCAGATTATCTTTAATTTCATTCTAGTCACCTTTCTTTCTATAGAATGTTTACTAATTATTGTTTGCATAATAACAGCTTAATTCAGAAGAGAATACTGTGTATTTAGATAATTTGAACCATCTTTTTTACATTCTTTGTTTTAAGTTTTCATTTTTTTGAATATATACTAAAATGGTGTATATAACACTATGGAGGTTAACTATGATTGAAGTCTACATTGATGGTGCTTCCAAAGGAAATCCAGGTCCATCAGGTGCTGGTGTTTTCATTAAAGGCATTAAAGACCCAGTTTTCTTAAGTATTCCATTAGATTCAATGTCTAATCACGAGGCTGAATTTCACGCCTTAATCGTAGCATTAGACTATTGTATAGAAAATAATTTTACAACTGTATCATTCCGAACAGATTCTAAAATTGTTGAACAAAGTATTGATAAGAAATATTCAAAAAATGAATTGTTTATACCTTTATTAGAGAAATCACTTAAACTAATAAATCAACTAGACTTATTCTTTATTAAATGGATTCCATCAAACTTAAACAAGGTTGCTGATGAACTTGCTCGTAAGGCCATTAAATAAAAAGGACTGTACGATATGAAAAATAAACTAATCGCTTTTTCTTCTCTTTTAATTATTTCCTTTGTTTGGGGTACTTCATTATTCATTGTTAAAGAATCACTAAATATTGTACAACCATTTACATTTAATGCATTACGTTTTATTGTAGCTGCTATCGTACTATTCTGTGTACAAACATTATTAGATCGGAAAAAAGATCGTCGATTCCATGAAAAGTCAGGATATATATCCCCAGGTATCATCATTGGATTGTTTTTATTTCTTGGTAACTTATTTCAGACGTTCGGACTACATTTCACAACAGTTTCTAAATCAGGTTTTATAGCTGCTTTAAGTGTCGTAATCGTCCCATTACTCTTATTTTTCAAATACAATAAAAAGCCCACTATTCATAACAGTATAAGTGCTATTATTGCTCTATTAGGTTTATTATTATTAACAGTTTCCACTAGTTCAACTTTAGATTTTGGAGATTTTTTAACTTTCTTTAGTGCAATTGCATTTGCATTACACATTATTTATTCAACCATTCATTCGCCTCGATATAATTCTCTAAAATTAGCAACAATCCAAATTGCCTTTGTTGGACTAGCATCATGGACATTTGCTTTAATATTTGAAGATTGGCAAGTTATTTTTCATAAAGAACTTTGGACTAATAAATCCTTTATTTTTTCAATTCTTTTCACAGCAATCTTCTGTACTGCTGTAGCATTCTTTATTCAAATGTTTGCACAAAGAACAATCAGTGCAATAGAAGTAGGTATAATTTTAGCAACCGAACCTGTTTTTGCTGCAATAATAGGATATTATTATGGTGGTGAAAGGCTGTCAGAAATCGGTATTATTGGGTGTATCTTAATCTTAGGATCAATTATTATGACTCAATTAAAAAGAAAGAAAACTAAAAAGCTAAATCAAATCGAAGAAAAAACCATTCACAAAATGTGAATGGTTTTTTTTCCCGCAAATGCCGTTATTCCTTTTATGTCTAAGTAAACCGAAACTCTAAGGTGGATGTCCTCACAAGTAACTTTCATCCTCCTATAATAGGCACGATGTTGTTACTTAAATATCGGGCTTCCTGTCTACTCTCATTGGTTTAAGACATAAACTGACAACGCACACAGCAGGGTTTTTCTTTTGTTTCTTAATTTGTATCCTTATTCTATACTATCCTTTTTTATTTTGCAACAGATTAATTTATCTTATTCACATCATTTTCATCATATGAAATCCAATCACTAAAACTACCTGCATATAACTTTACATTCCGATATCCAGCCTCGATTAAGCCTAAATAATTAACACAACCTGTTACACCAGAACCACAATATACAATCGTTTCCTTCTCTTTACTTAAGTGTGCAAATAGGATTTCTAATTCTTCCTTAGATTTAAAATCACCATTTTCATTTAATACATCTTTCCAAAATGAATGTTTCGCACCTGGAATATGACCAGCCACTTTATCAATTGGTTCATGTTCACCTTTAAATCGAATAAGTTCTCTCGAATCGACGATATTTACCTTTTCACTTTGACTATTCGATTTCACTTCTAACATCGAACTAACAATTTGATTGTTACTATTCACTACAAATTTTTTCGGTACAATATCCACAATTTCAGAAGTTATTTCAAAACCGCTTTCTACCCATTTTGTATAGCCACCATTTAGTACAAATGTAAATTTTTGGCCTACTAGTTTACATAAAAACCAACATCTAGCGGCATTTTCATTCGTGCCATCATCATAACAAATTACAATGGTATTTTGATCGATACCTAGTTTACCTAATAATTGACCAAATTCCTCCAAATCGGGTAATGGATGCCTTCCTCCATGCTGTTTTACTTCACTTGATAAATCCTTATTCAAATCAACATATCTAGAAAGTGGAATGTGATTTTGAAGATAAGCCTCAAAACCATAGCTTGGATTAGCTAATTGAAAACGGCAATCTAAAAAAATGACATTTTTATTCCATTGTAAAGTATTTGCAAGAGTAGAATCGATTATATATTTCACTGATAATGTCCACCTTTAGCTTAATTTTTTAAACTGTATTAGCGTTATATCATCAACAATCTGTTCATCTAAGTTTGAAGTTGCCTCAATTGTTTGATGTACATCATTTTCAATTTGCTTATTGAAATGATTTAAAATTGTAGACATTGTATTCGTAAATTGAATTTGATAGTGTTCTGCAAATAATTTTTCGATACTTGATAAATATGATTTTAAAGGTGTTCTTAATTGTTCAATACATTCATCTAACATCAACTCTTTTTTGTTTTCTACAAAAAAGCTTTTTGGATTTTTATAATGCGATTTTAAATTTTCAAATGTATTCACATCAATGTATTGATCAGGATTAAGTAGTTCTACAGAAATGATTTCACTTACATTCGTTTTTTGAATCGTAAATTCCGTTTGAATAGTCTGTAATTCATCTATTATTCTATTTTCAGCATTTAGAATTTCACTCATTAAAAACTTTTCTAAACGAAAACCAGTTACTCTTAATTCCTTTAAAATTTCTTCTAGTATTTCATACATGAATTCTCGTATTTTTGTATTGAAAATTTGTTTACTATTCTTAGTTGAATTATTAAAAATACTTGGGTTAAAAAAGTACGGGAACAAGTCTCTCATTCGCAATTCAATTCTTTTTTCAATAAAGAAAATTAATTGCTCACTTTCTTTCATGAACGACCTAGGTAACGAACTTGGCATAGCAGCTTGCAAGGTATTATTTACATCGACTTTTATCTTTTCAAGTTCAGATAAAAATTGGTCTTTTTCTAGTTTTAAGCGATCAAATCGTTTAATCGTATCAAGTAATATTTTTTCTAACATTAATAAATCATTAACAAACGTTTTAAAGACTTCATTTGCAATTTCAAATTGAAAGAAATTCTTAATCTTTTCATTTAGTCTTTGGTAATTCAGTTTAAGTTCTTCGCTAATAGATGTTTGTTGATATCCTTTCATTTGAAGCATACTTGATATTGCAAATACCGATGGAAATCTTACACCTAATTTAGTTAATTGATTAATAAAGAAGTTTTGTACAATTGAAATTTCAGCACTATCCTTCGCCAAATCAGAAGCATTCAATACAAAATAAACTTTATCGCTGTCAAAACTCTCTCTCATACGGCCAATTTGAATTAAGAATGATTCATCTTGACGCGTAAATGCATGTTGGTAATGAGCAACATACAAGATTAAATCAGCCTTCTTTAAATAATCAAATGCCAGTTCAGTATGTCTCGAGTGGATACTATTTCCCCCCGGAGTATCAACTAAAACAATCCCACTTTGTGTAATCTCACAATCATAATAAACCGTACTTTCTTTAACAAAACAAGCTCGATTCTCTTCACTGATTACGCGTACATATTCTTCTAAATCATATTGTTGGGTCGTACCCAATATTTCTTTCATTTGTAAATAGTTCATACATACACTATCTGCATAGATCCAAGCATCAGCAGGAATTTTATCCTTCTGTTTTTTTGTGACAGTTTGAAGTGTACTAAACCAATGATCGTTAGTTTCTACGCCCCATTTTTTGAAAAAATCAAGAAACTCTTCTTGTAAAACTAATTCAGACTTATAAGTTACATCTGCCTTTTTATTACCAGAATCGATTGTAGACTTTTTAATTTTGCAAATCGCAGCAGTGGTTGGGTGAGGTGAAACAGGTAAAACACGTTCCCCAAGTAATGTATTAATATACGATGTTTTTCCTGAACTAAACGCTCCGAATAAAGCAATGGTATACTCATTTGATTTAATTTGCTCTCGTTTTTCTAACAGACTATGAATTTTATTTTTCACAAATTTATTATTTGATAAATTCTTTAACAAATTATCTGCGATCTCATATTTTGAATTAATTTCCTCATTCGAATATTTTTTTACATCTAGTTTTTGACTTTCGACGTCTTCAAATGATTTTTCTTCTGTTTGAATTTCGTTTGAAAGAATATTCCTTTCCATTAATTCATTAACTGAAATAGAAATTGGTACAATTGGAGAGTAAACAAGCACTTCATCCTGTTTATTTTCAATAATATTTTTCATTTCAGATATCATTTGATCAAGTTGATGATTTTTGAAATCAATTCGATCAAATTCATTTATCTTTTCAGAAAGTTCTTTCTTTCTAATTTCTAACACACTATTTTGTTTCTCGTTTTGAAGTTTCATTTCTTTTGAAACCGATTGAATAAATTCAATGATTGATTTGCGATAAATTGACTTTATTCCATCACTTACTTCTTTTGTATACTGTAATAAGTAGTTTCCACTAGTATTCACTAATTGAGCAGGCTTTGGACAAAGATCACTTTCACTAAGTTTAGGCTCTAGGATATTTTCAAATTGGCTTAAATCAATTTTATTGTTTTCGACTTCTTTAAACGATTTCGTTGCAGCTTCTTTAATGAAATATTCGATTTGTTTTATAGTTAACTCATGTACATTTTTAATAAATTGTTGTTTAGCCTCATCTGATGCTATCTCTAGTTTTTTTCGAGATTGGAAAAAGCCTTTATTTTGTAATGCCTTCTCTGTTTCTAAATAAACTGAAGCTAAATTTCTCATTTCAAATGGTGTAATGTTTGAATTATTTAATATAAGTTGCGTCGATTGAGAACAATTATTTTCAAACGTAGTTATCCCATCCTGAAGTTTTTCCATTTCATCAGTTACTTCACTGAATTCATTTTTAAACTGTGAAAAATCGGAATCTAGTTCTGTTTTTTCATTCTCAAAGTTTACAATTTGTTCACCCATAATATTTAAGAAGCTAGTATAATCATTTTCGATTTGTTGCTCTTCACGAGTTTTATATAAACCATCTAAGTATTGCATAAATTGGTTCAGTTCATTATGATTAGCATTTTTAACTTTCGTCGATAAGTAAAAAACAGGTAATTTTTCTAAGCCCTGTTTCTTTAAATTGCTAACTACACCTTCTTTAAACTCTTCAAATGTTAATTCAGTTTCATCATGTTTATCAATACAAGTAATCATTAAACAGACTTTATTGTTTTTCTCCATTAACCCATTTATAAAATCGATATTGGTTTTTGAATGGACATGCTGATAATCCATTAAATAGAAAATACAATCCGCTAAATGAATTACTGAATTAGTCGCTTCTAAATGATCCATATCAGTCGAATCAATTCCAGGTGTATCAATTAAAACTACACCTTTTGGAATTTTAAACATATCTTGCCACCATTCAATTTCAATGATAGATGCGCTATCTTGAGCAAGTTTTTTTAATTCTCCGCCTTCAATATCATCTTCCAACTGATACATTTCACCATTCTTTAAAGTAAGTAATAAATTATTTGCTCCATTTTTTAATTTCACGACATTTGCACTTGTTGGAATCGGACTAGTTGGTAGCTTTTCAACATGTAATAAATCATTCAAAAGAGAAGATTTTCCTGCAGAAAAATGCCCACAAAATACAAAATAACTTTCATGATTTTGAATTTTATAAGCTAATTTTTTTAATTGAAATAATTCTTTTGAATTTTCCTGTGCAGAAAGTAAAGTGATTCCTGAAGAAACCTTATTTAATAAATCTCCTCTGTTAATCTTAGTGTTTTGCAACGTGATTTCCCCATTTCATTTCAAACTCAAATAAATCCCTAAAATTATTTTATCCCCATATATATTAATTTGGAAGAAGAATGTATAGGCAAATCAATTATAAATAAAAAAACTAGGTAACATCACCTAGTTTTGAACTTGTTTAAGTACATATTTAGTTAATACAAAATATAAAAGTATTGTAGCAGACACAAATCCAAGAACCATTGACGCACAACCTTTCGAAGTTGATAATGATTTTCATTCTAGATTAATAATATCAGTTTTGCTGAATCATTGTCAACAATTATTCGATTGACTGTAAAAGCGCTTTATTTTCTTCTCGGATCCTTACTTTTAAAAGGATTAGATTACTAATTGAAAAGATTACTGTAGTAATATACGCGTGAAACATAATTGGTATGATAATTAATTCTAACGTTACGATTAAATAATTTGGATGCTTTATGTATTTATATAGTCCTTTGTTAATTAATTTTTCATTTGGTAAAACAATTATCTTCGTATTCCATCTCTCACCTAATGTTGAAATGACCCAAACTCGCGCAAGTTGTAAAATTAAAAACAGACTAAATAAAAAGGTGAAAAAACTTAATTTAACATATTCAATAAAATAATTTTCAACTACTATTGAAATAAAAAAAGTACTGTGCAAGATAATAAAATATTTATAGTGGGCTTGTCCTAGTTCAATTGCACCTCGCATCTTTAACTTTTTTTCATTGTTTTTTGCAATTTTTAATTCAAATAATCTCTGTACGATAATAAATAAAAATATCAATTTTAACATTAACACTCAACCCACTTTAATAGTGACATTTCTGAACTAAATCCTGGTCCTAAAGCGCAAAGTAATCCAGTTTCATTTTTCTTTCCTATTTTCATAAACTCTTCCAGTACAAATAAGACAGTACAAGAAGACATATTTCCATAATTCTTTAGAATGTCTAAAGATACAGAAGTTTTTTCTGGATCAATATTAAGCGAATCTATATAAGCATCTAGTACCTTTTTCCCGCCAGGATGTGCAATAAAGTGATTTAAACCATCAATCGCTAAGTTATTCGATTGTAAGAAAGAAGAAACGACTGGCTGTAACCAGTTTTTTACGATGGATGGGATATCCCTTGAAAAAATAACGAAAAGACCCTCATTTTTTACATCCCATCCCATTACATCCAATGAGTTTGGCATGAGTGTTGAATTTGTTTGTAAGATATTGGGTAAAGCGACATGAATGGTTCTGGCTTTTAATTCACTTTCGTCGCCAATTACTAAAACAGCAGCAGCACCATCAGCGAATAATGAAGTCCCAATGATATTACTTTTTGATAAATCTTCTTTTTGAAATGTTAAGCTACAAAGTTCCACTGCTACAAGTAAGATATTAGATTCTGGATGAGCTTTACAATAATCAAATGCTCTAGAAATTCCACTTGCTCCACCTGCACAACCAAGTCCCCAAATTGGAATTCTTTTAATAGATGTTTTTAAAGGTAAAATATTAGCAATATGTGCATCAATTGTCGGCGTTGAAATACCTGTTGAGGAAACGAATATAATACCATCTATTTCATCATAATTAATCTCTGAGGATAAAAATTCCAGATTAGAAACACAGTTCTTTATCGCTTCAACTGATAATTGAATTGCGGTCTCTATATATGTTTGATTTTTTTCTTCTAAACTATGTTCCTCACTATACCAAGTTAGTTCCTTTGAAAGATATCTGCACTTTATTTCTCCATTTTGAAATACAGATAAGAGTCGATCAATCGATGGATACTTCTTTAAAAACAATTCCCTTACAAATGGTACGATATTTTCTTGATTTATTTTACATGTAGGAACTGCTTTTCCTACCGATAGTATTAAAGGCATAATTTTCCACTCCTTCATTATCTTACCTTTCGTAAAATGAATCAAAATTATTCAAATTACAATTTGGTCAAACAAAAAAGGACAATCCCAGTTCCCATTCATCAATTGAATGAAACACTTGAATTGTCTAAACGTTTTAAAGGAGTTTTTTCTTTTTGTTGTGCAAATTTAGTATATCCTAAATCTAGCTATGAAACATTCGCAATTATTTCCAAGTTAATTCAAATGAAGGTCGACTACTCGTCTTAAGACGACCTTCGAATAGATCGTCAATATGCTCTAATTTCGCCTTTTAAATCACCTTAGAGTGGAGACTATTATTTATTTACTTCTTTCAAGTCATACATTTGTGTATATTTAGTCTCCAAATAATCAATATAGTATTGAACATTTAATTCTTCACCCGTCACATCAACTAATATTTCTTGTGGTCCCTTTGTCGCCCCGTATTGATGAATATTAATCTTTAACCATTCTAGAATTGTAACGAAATCATTTGTTTCAATTAACTCATTAACATTAGGCAAATCTTTTTCGATCGTTGCTTTAATTTGAGCTGCATACATTGCACCTAATGCGTATGTTGGAAAGTATCCAAAAAGCCCCATCGACCAATGTACATCCTGTAATACTCCTTCACGATCTGATGGTGGTGTTATCCCAAGATATTCTTCCATTTTTTGATTCCAAATTGAAGGTAATTCTTTTACTTGAATTTTTCCATCCAGTAAGTCTTTTTCAATTTCATAACGTAACATAACATGTAAAGGATAAGTTAATTCATCTGCCTCAATTCTTATATAAGAAGGTTTACTATGGTTAACTGCATGATAAAATTCCTCTAAACTTACACTGTCCAAAATTCCATCAACTTGTCTTTGTAAATCAGGATAATTATTTTTCCAGAACTCAAAACTTTGACCAATCATTTTTTCATATAAAAGTGATTGTGATTCATGAATTCCAAGCGAAGTTCCTCTGGCGATCGGTAGACCTTCTAATTCTTTTGAAATGTTCTGTTCATATAGTGCATGACCACATTCATGAATTGTACTAAATATGGCTTTCTCAAAATTATTTTCGTGATACTTTGTTGTTACTCGTACATCACCTAAGTTAATATTTGTCGCAAATGGATGTGGCGTTTCGTCTAATCTTCCCGAGTCAAAATTATAACCAAGTTTTACTAATAACCGCTCACAGATCTCTTTTTGCTTCTGTTTTGAAACAAAGGCTTTCATTTCTTCTTTTTCAAAGTTTTTTCCACTGTTTGAAATAGCTTTAACAATAGGAACTAATTTCTCACGAACATTCGCAAAAACTTCATCAAGTTTATTTACAGTCATTCCTGGTTCATATTGATCTAAATATGTATCATATTTTGACTCACTATATCCTAAGTACTCAACAAACTTACGCTTAAACTCAATAATCTTCGATAAATAAGGCTCGAATTTAGCAAAATTATTTTCGTTCTTCGCTTCTGCCCAAACTCTTTCCGACTCTGCTTGGCATTTAACAAATTCCTCATATTCCTCAACAGGAATTTTTGTATTCCGGTCAAACTCTTTTCTTAACATTTTTACGGTCTTCTCTATTTCTAAACTACAAAGACTCCCTTGAATCGCTTCCTCTAAAGTAATTAAATAATGCTCCATTTCTTTAGATGTGCTCATCTTAAAAACCTCTGACGATAACTGACTAATAACATTTGAACGTTGTCTAACCGAGTTTTTAGGTGCACCTGTTCGAAGATCCCAGTACATTAAACTTATTGCCTCTTCAATGTTAAGCATTTTCCCAACATAATCCAAAAACGAAGCTTCATACTCTTTCAAACTCATCAAAAACACCCGCCTTCATTATTTTCAAACTATTCAGTCAAGTAAATAGTAACACAAATCAAATAACCCAACAGAACTATTTCTCGACAAAAATGAAAAGTGGAAGCACCTCGGTCAGACCCGACAAGCATAAGAGCAAGGATTAGAAAGGTTGCTTTTTACCTTACTAATCCTTGAGCTTAAGACCTCGAGGGGCTAGGTGCTGGAACTAGACAAATCGAAAAGTGGAAGCTCCTTGCTCAGCCCCGACAAGCATAAGAGCAAGGATTAGAAAGGTTGCTTTTCACCTTACTAATCCTTGAGCTTATGACCTCGAGGGGCTAGGTGCTGGAACTAGACAATCCGAAAAGTGGAAGGCGTTTGTTCAGCAGCGACAAGCATAAGACGAAAAGCAGTAAAGGTTGCTTTTTAACCTTTACTGCTTTTTGGCTTATGACCTCGAGCTGCTAACGCCTGGAACTAGACAACTCGAAAAGTGGAAGGCGTTTGTTCAGCAGCGACAAGCATAAGACGAAAAGCAGTAAAGGTTGCTTTTTAACCTTTGCTGCTTTTTGGCTTATGACCTCGAGCTGCTAACGCCTGGAACTAGACAATCCGAAAAGTGGAAGGCGTTTGTTCAGTAGCGACAAGCATAAGACGAAAAGCAGTAAAGGTTGCTTTTTAACCTTTGCTGCTTTTTGGCTTATGACCTCGAGCTGCTAACGCCTGGAACTAGACAATCCGAAAAGTGGAAGCACCTTGGTCAGACCCCAACATTGGAGGTTAGGATATTTTCGATTTGAAGAGTACATACTAATTCGAGTAATTTCCCTCATAAATCCCCCTCTAGATCAAATCAATCTCACCTTTTTGATTAAGCAAACTCACCTTTTTTATTATTCTCTAATATTCCTTGACAGGAATATTCCTTTTCAGGTATATTCAATTTATGAATTCGACTTTGATTGCACTAGCAGAACCCAACCGATTACAGATTGTCGAACTCTTACGTGATGGTCCTTTGTCAGTTGGAGAAATAGCTGAAAGTCTTGGACTTAAACAACCACAAGTTTCGAAACATCTCCGCGTTCTAAGTGAAGCTGGGCTTGTCGAGGTTCAACCAATTGCAAATCGCAGAATCTATAAACTTAGACCCGAACCGCTTAAAGAGATGGATTCATGGATTGAATCATTTCGTCACGTTTGGGAAGAGAGATTTGATCAATTGGAAGATTATCTTAAGAAATTGCAAGGAAAATGATTTATACGTAGCAAAATTACTCGCATGTGAATTTTCATCTTACAGAAAGGAGTTTTGTAAGTTTCATAAAAATATTTCGGAGGTAAATGGTGAGTAATAACTTAAAAACAAACCTAAGTTCAACACTTGAAGATCGACAAATTGTCATAACACGTGTATTTGATGCTCCACCAGAATTAGTATTTAATGCATGGACGGATTCAGAACATATTGGAAATTGGTGGGGTCCAAATGGATTTACAATTACAACTCATCTAAGGGATGTTAGACCTGGTGGTACCTGGACTTTTATAATGCACGGACCTGATGGCACCGATTATCCAAATAAAATAGATTATCTTGAAGTTGTTAAGCCGGAACGTCTTGTTTATAAACATGGTTCAGGTGAACAAAACGATTCTGGTCAATTTCATGTAACAGTTACATTTAGTGAACAAAACGGAAAAACACTTCTTACAATGTGTTCACTATTCCCTACTGTTGAAGAGCGAAATAAAGTAGTTGAAGAATACGGGGCAATCGAAGGTGGCAAACAAACATTAAGTCGACTGGCTGAATTCTTAGACGATAATGTAAAGAATTAATTAAGTATTTATAAAATAGATAAACATTTTGGAGGAACCTACAATGACTGAAAAAAATACGTTTAAAATTGAAGAAAATGCATTAGTAATAACAAGAGTGTTAGATGCACCCCTTGAGTTAGTATATAAAGTGTGGTCTCAAGCTGAACATCTTACTAATTGGTGGGGACCAAAAGGATTTACAATGAATGTGACTAAATTAGATTTCCAACCAGGAGGAAAATTTCACTATAGTATGAAATCTTCTGAAGGTTTTGAAATGTGGGGATTATTTATTTACGGAGAAATCAAGGATTTTGAAAAAATTGAATTCGTAAACTCTTTCTCAAATGAAGCTGGCGAAATCGTTCGAGCTCCATTTAGTGAGACTTGGCCATTAGAAGTCAGCAATACATTAACTTTTGAAAAAGAATCTGATGGTAAAACCAAAATTACGTTAAAAGGTTATCCAGTAAATGCTACTGAGGAAGAAATTAAAACATTCGAAGCAGGTTACGATTCAATGAAACAAGGATTTGCTGGAACATTCGAACAGCTTGAAGAATATTTAGCAAAAAATTCTTCTCTTTAATATCGTTTTTAAAAAGTAATACCTTTATCTTCAATCTTTTTATTAAATAATTTAAAAAATACACCATTGGAAAGTGTCTATAGTTTCCTCAATGGTGTATTTTTTTGTATATGGATGGAGAATTTAAGATTAAGTTTAACTTTAAAACGATCCATACTATATAGATGAACTCTTCAAATTAATCGAGATCGTTTGTTCGACGTGGTAATGCTCGTGTCGTTTCACTATATTCTAAACCAATATTTTGTCCATTATCGATTTCACTATTTACCACTTTAAAATTGTACGTTTAAAGTACTTCATCTAACCAGTTATGTAGCGTTTGAGCAAGCTCTTTCCTATGATTAAGATAGTTATGATCAGTTTCAAAAACTTTCGTTTGAAGATGATTTGCTCCTGCCTTTTCCAGAATATCGACAAGTGGGTCGTGAAAATACACTTTTGGTATTTCTTCATCAAAATCTGCCGCTGTTAGAAGGATGTTACGTTTGAGAAGTAGAGGTGCGTATAAGAAAGTATTCCACTCTATTTGATTGAAAAGTACTTCTTCCATAATTGATTCGGCCGAAGCACCTTTTAGGAAAAATGCACCTTCTTTTAACACCTCTCTTATTTGCGCTTCAAAGGAAGGATCTTGTTCCACCATTTGGGCAAATAAACCAAAATTAGCTCCAGAAAGAGATGCAACAGAATGAATAGATGGTTCCATTGAGGCAACTTTCAAGGCTAAGAAGCCACCAAAGCTATGTCCAATTAATCCAATACGCTTCGTATCAATCCGATTTTCCTTCGCCACTTCACTTTCTTTGAGATACTTAAGTGCTGAGAGAACATCTTCGATTGAATTGCTAAATGAAAAAGTTCCTTGACTCCCCCATGCTCCGCGGTAATTCATGACTAGTACATTCCAACCTTCTTGTTGAAGTTCAGAAGCTAGATCGAGATTCAACATCCCCCCTGGAAATCCGTGTAATAGAAGGACTGTTCCATGTGGCCCTTCCCCTTCTGCAAGATACATTCGTCCTACAATGACATCATTCCCACTCGGAATTTTTAATAACCTTAGAATACTTGGATTTATTCGTTTACGATTTTCCAATTTAGTGCCCCCGTTTATATTCATTTGACTGTGGTTTTACTTGCTACTAGTTTGAAAAAAAGTTGTATTATTTATTTCTATAAAAACTCATATTTTTTCAGCAAACTCCTCCAATGATCTTAATAGATTTCAATTTATTTTACTATAAAAATCTGAATTTTCAAAACTTATATAGACTCAGTTAGAGTAAATCCCCAGCCTGTGTTTCTTAAATCAATTCACCAGTTTTTACATTTCCAGTGCCACAATAGACAATCATCAAATATCATTGCAGGACAATCATATACTTTCAATCTGTGGCCATCAAAAGATTTTATTAAGTCAGTCCCATCATCTGAAAATTTCATTATTTTTCTTCATCCTATTTATCAAATTTCCCAATTGTAACCTCTTCATTAAATGCTTCTAGGATCAAATACACGAATTCTGTATACAAAAAAAAGCGATGCTGAATAGCACCGCTAATACTGTAAAAATAGCTATTTGTTCAAAACTTATTGTTTTCAACAAAGCCTGAATCATAGGATATCAACCTAATTTATAAAGTTTAGAATACTTCTCTTCTAAATAATCAATAAAGTATTTTACATTTAATTCTTCACCAGTGATATCAACTAATAATTCATTTGGTTTTCTCAATTTACCATATTGATGGATATTTTTCGTTAACCAATTTACAATTTGATGAAGTTCTCCGCTCTTCAATAATTCATTATATTTTGGAAGTTCTTTTTTCATTGCATGCTTGAATTGTGCAGCGTACATTGCACCTAAAGCATATGAAGGGAAATAGCCAAAATCGCCACCAGACCAATGAACGTCTTGAAGTACCCCTTCACTATTATTTGATGGAATAACACCTAAATATTTCTCCATTTTCTCATTCCAAACTGTCGGTAAGTCTTTCACTTGTAAATCCCCATCAAACAGTTCTTTTTCTATTTCATAACGTACCATGATATGTAACGGATATGTGCATTCATCTGCTTCGATTCGAATTAATGATGGTTCACTATGATTTATTGCGCGATAAAATTCTTCTACAGTTAAATCAGTAAAGAAGTCCCCTGTTTTCGATTTTAATTCCTCATATTGCGTTGACCAAAATTCTAGGCTTCTTCCAATCATATTTTCAAAAAATAAAGATTGTGATTCATGTATTCCCATTGAAGCACCTTGACATAAAGGAGTACCAATTAAACTTGCAGATATATTTTGCTCATATGATGCATGACCACACTCATGAATTGTGCCAAACAAAGCACTCATAAAATTATTTTCAATATACTTCGTAGTTACACGTACATCACCTGGATTTAATGTAATTTGGAAAGGATGTACAGTTTCATCTAGTCTACCAGAATCAAAATTATAGCCTAATTTACGAAGCACATCTTCACTTACATTTTTTTGAATTTCTTTAGAAATTGGTTTAAATAATTCTTCCCTTTGAAGATTAATAGCTGAGTTTGAGATTTTTGCAACAAGTGGAACAAGTCTCTCCCTTACATTACCAAAAACTTCATCTAGTTTCTTAGTCGTCATTCCAGGTTCATAAAAGTTTAATAATGTATCGTATTTTTTATCTGTATATCCCCAATATTCAATAAATCGTTTCTTTGTTTCAACAATTTTTTCTAAAAACGGTTGAAATTTACTAAAGTCACCAGCATCTTTTGCTTCTTCCCAAGCATTTTCGCTTAGTGAACATAACTTAACATATTCTGCATATTCTTTCTTAGGAATTTTGCAGTTTAAATCATATACTTCTCTGCACTCTTTTACAGATTTCTCAACTATTTCAGTTAATGTTCCATTACCTATTTCCTTTTCTAGAAGAACAAGATAGTTTTCCATTTTAGTAGAAGTAGTCATTTCAAATACATCTGATGATAATTGACTAATGACATTAGAACGCTGCTCTGCTCCATTTTTTGGTGCCCCAGTTCTTAAATCCCAATACATTACATTAATTGCTTCATTATAATTTTCTATCTTCTTTAAATAATCAATAAATTCTTCTTGTACTAAATGAATCCCCATTTTTCTACCTCTTTTCTATAAATTGGATAGCATCTATATTTTACCATATTTTGTTTAATTACTTTTTTATTTTATTTCATAGCTCTTTTCTAAAAGATTGTTTTTTAAAATTCAAACTTGTAAATAAAGAAGATGATTGTATCGGATAGCAAGACACATGCTAGAGTAGCGGTACAGAAGAGACCTTAAAGGGCAAGCTGAAGATACTCATCACATTTCACTCGGAAAGCCAGCTTCATGTAGTGTAAACCGACGAATTACTTTTTTAATAGCAACAAAGTTTACTGAAGCATCAGCCTTTTTCAAAGACATTTGACTTAATCATATTGTACAATACGTTAAGGTGATGTTATGAAAATATTATTATTAGGTGCTACTGGAAGAGTTGGATCTCATTTACTAGAGTTATTATTAAAAAACGAACACAGAGTTACTGTTTTAGTAAGAGATGAACTTAAATTAACTGTCAAGCATCCAAATCTATGCGTTATAAAAGGTAATACATTAAGCATTTCTGATTTAGAAGAATCATTAAGGGATGTTGACGGCGTAATCTCAGCACTAAATACAGATGGTAAAAATACTTTATCACAAACAATGAAATTATTAATTCCTCTACTTGAAGCGAACAAAATTAAGCGAATTGTTACAGTTGGTACAGCTGGAATATTACAATCACGAGTGGAACCTACTATTTTAAGATATGTAAGTACAGAATCAAAACGAAAATCAACAGCAGCTGCAGCTGATCACGAAAAAGCATTTACCCTCTTAGAATCTAGCCTGTTAAACTGGACAATTGTATGTCCAACCTATTTACCAGATGGCCCGATCACAAAACAATATCGGACTGAAATAGACTTTTTACCAATTGATGGAAAAAGTATCTCGACAGGTGATACAGCCTACTTCACATACCAAGCTTTTTTTGACAATAAGTTTTATCAAACAAGAGTCGGTTTAAGTTACTAATTTCTAGATTTAATCAAATGAGAATACAAAAAAGCTAGCAATTATATGCTAGCTTTTTTAAATGGTTCTACCGGTAAACTATTTACAACTTTTTCAAATGTTTCTTTTCTTAATTCATTTTCAATAAATAAGATGATTTTTCCTTTGTCTTCATGAGTTCTGATCAGACGCCCAATCCCTTGTCGCAGTCTTAATAACATATATGGTTCATCAATATCATTATAAGGGTTCATTGCATGTTGTCTCTTTGATTGGAATACTGGATCATTCGGAGGAAATGGTAAAGAGTGTATAATAACTTGGCTTAAAGATTCCCTTTGAATATCTAGTCCTTCCCAAAGATGTACAGCACATAAAGAAGCATTTATATCATCTTGGAATTTTTGAACAAGTGAACTAATTTCTTCTTCACCTTCGAAATATAAATTAAATTGTAATTCTTCTACTTCAACTTGCTGTTTAAAACGATTCATCTCTTGTGTTGAATTAAATAAAATTAAAGAACTACCTTTATTTTCTTTTAATTCTAAAATGATCTTCTGATTCTTTTTATCAATTTCATTTTTATCATATTTAATCATATCTATTTTCATTTGTTCTTCATAATCAAATGGTGAATTTACTGAAAATGATAAATAATCATTAATACCTAAACTATTCGCAATATAATCAAAAGAACTGTTTTGTGAAAGAGTAGCAGATGAAAAAATAATCGGCATTTTTTGATTAAATACTTTTTCTTGTAAAAGTTCATTTACTGCTTTTGGCATAAGTACTAATGTTAGTGCATTTTGGTTATATTCAATCCACTGAATTGCAGAAGACTCATTAATAAATAAATGTAGACAGCGCTCAATATCATCTAAATGTTCATCAACAATATTCAGTTGGTATTCATCGATTGTATACATTTCACTCTCAAAGACTAATTCGTCTCCAATATTACTAATTTGAGCTCTTAAGCGTTTTGCTAAGTTTAATAATCTTTCATTCATGTTTAATTTAAAACGCTTAGAACCTGCAACCTCTTCACTGTTATTATCCATTTCATGAAAGAACTGATCGTATGTTTCTAATGTATCTTCAAGTAATTGTTGAAAACTTTCGCGTGTACCAGACTGCATTAAGAACGATAAAAATGTATTTAACGTTTCATGCTTTAATCGATAAGTTAAAGACTTTTGAGAAGCAAATTCCAATAAATGTCCTTCATCAAATACCACACAACTAGGATTAGGTAATAATGGTAATTGACCTTCTCGTTTTCGTGAATCTACTGTCCAAATATGTTCCATATAAAATTCTTGGGAACATACAATTAAATCGGTTGCTTTACGGTAATGTTCCCTAGATAGTGTTTGACCACATCGATGTCTTTGATCACAAGTTGAACAATCTTGGAAATAGTCATAAGAAATGGTATCCCATTCTTCATCAGTCAATTCTTTATATTCTCTACGATCACCATATGGTGTAAATTTTTGCAGTGTGCCATAATCATGAACGAAACTCGGTAAGTTTTCATAAACAGCTAACACTTGATCTGATGTAGTATCTTCTGTACGTTGTTGATCTAATTTTTTTAAACACAAATAATTTGTAGTAGATTTAGCTAAACGAACATCAATCGATAAATTCAATGCGTTCGATAATTTTTCAATGTCTCCGTTTTTCTTAACAAGTTGTTCAATTAATGATTCGTCTGCACAAGCGATTATTGCAGGCTTACCTGTATATCGTGCATAACATAAGCAATACAATAAATAGACAAATGTTTTCCCTGTGCCTACACCTGCTTCAGCAAAGATAACCTTCTTTTCTTTAAAAGCACGTTCAACTTGATATGCCATAAAAATTTGTTCGTCTCTTAACTCAAAGCCTGCTTCTGGTAATAGATCATAAAATACGTCACCAATCCACTCCCCAAGCTTGTCTATGAATTGATCTTGTTTTCCTACCTCAAAAGGCAATTTTGATGATTGATTCATTGCTACCCCCAAAAATAAAAAATTAAAAAGAAAAAGTCCTCTCTTGAGAACTTTAAAATTACGAAATATATCGTTCACATATGAAGTTTAATTATAGTCTCTAAACGCTATCATACAAAAAAATCTAAGAAAGTACAATAGATAGGAAAGTGACTACTTCATTTTTTCAATTCCATCTCACTAAATCGCACTTCATACTATTCTTTTATTTCCTGAATTAGACCTTCCTTTAATTGCTTTTCAACAATCAATTGTGATTTCAAAGCCTCCTCACCGTCAACGGTCGGTTTTTCATCACTATGAATGCAATTTATAAAATGATGTACACAATCTTCGAAACCTCTTTGCTTTAATGTAGACTCCCATGATCCTGGAAATGATTTAATAACATTGTCATTAGCTTCAATTTCCATTGAATTCATATTCTTTACTCTAATTATTGATCCATCTGTAATCAATTCTAATTTTTCCAGATTCGTTCCCGCTTTTCGATGCATCTCTGTATTCAATGTGAAACCGTTAGACGATTCATATACATGGCTTGCATACATAAGTGAATTATCATTATTAATTTTTAATTTGCCATAAACAGTACTTAATTCTCCATTTGCTAACCATCTAACCGTATCAACTAGATGTAAATAATCATCTAACATCGTAAATTCAAATGATTGTGGACCTATGCTATTCGTTCGATGCTTTTCAAATCTTATAGACGCAATATTTTTTGCATTTTCCTTAGCTTGAATATACATTGGACTAAATCGACGGTTAAACCCAACCATTAATTTTCGACTTTTTCGAATACTTAACTCAACTAATTTCTCTGCTTCTGTAACACTTGATGCTAGTGGTTTATCAACATATACATCTTTCCCTAATGATAACAGTAAAGATACAACTTCATAATGTGTACTAGTAGCACTATGAACAAATACTGCATCACAATGATCCGCAAGTTTTTCGATACTATCAAAATCCGGAATTCGATATTGTGAGCATATCGCTTTACGTTTATCTTTACTTGGAGAAAAAGCTCCTTCAAAGCTCCAGTTTGTTTCTTTCGAAAGTATAGGTAAATAAGCTTTTTGAGCTATATTACCTAATCCGACCATACCAATACGAGGTTTCTTCATGAATATCTCCCTTTACATAATTTTTCCTTACTGACATTTTAACAAATAAACTAATAGTCCAATATATTAAACCCTCACAAATACAAATGAAAATTAAATATTAACTCAATGAAATTGGGAAAACTAATAAACATGTATTAACCACACTAATAATTATTCGGGAGAGGATTAGCATGTATTTGTATTCACTTATTCAATCTAATTTTGACACGAACGATGACTTAAGTGTTGTAAGAGATCTTTATTTATTACAACACGAGAAAAATTTTTCAAAAGAAGAGTTTCATGACATGGTTACACAATATAAAAGTAGAGCTGAAACAAATTGGCATGTAGCAAATCTACTCGAAAAGAATCATGGATTTAGAATTGTTCCTGCTATAAATTTATAAAATTAATTAAAAAAGTACTAATTAAATGTCTAATTAGTACCTTTTTCAAATCAATTCTCTTCAGTATTTCTCGGCGGACGCTTCCCAAAATATTGATAATAGTCCGTTTTAATAAATCCGTTAAATAATTTTCGTTTTTTCGTTGCAGGTTTACCGTAAAATTGTTCAAACCCTTCATGGCTTGTTAAAACATACGTCGACCAAGTATCTAGTTTCGTAAATACGCTACCCATATCAGTATATAATTTTTCAACATACGGTCGATCATTTAATCGTTCTCCATAAGGAGGGTTCGTTACAACATAACCATAATCAAGCCTTGTCGTAAAATCTTTTACCTGCATTTGTTTAAATGATATTGAGTCTGATAATCCAATTTCATCTGCATTCGCTTTGGAAACATGAATCATACGGTGATCAATATCAGAACCGATAATTTCTAATTTTTGATCATAATTAGCTAAATCCTCAGCTTCTTGTCTTGCTTCATCCCAACGTTTTTTACCAATCCAATGCCATTCTTCAGATGCAAAACTTCTAAACGAACCTGGAGCTATATTTTGACCAATTAACGCTGCTTCGATAGGTATTGTACCAGATCCACAAAATGGATCAACAAATGGTAAATCGGCATTCCAATTAGTAAGTAGTATTAATGAAGCTGCTAGTGTTTCTTTTAAAGGTGCTTCACCTTGTTCTACACGGTAGCCCCTTTTATGTAATCCTTCACGACCAGTTGTATCAATCGTTAATGTAACAATATCTTTTAAAATTGAAACTTCTACACGGAATAATGGACCATCTTCAACTAACATACCTTGAACATTTTGAATCGTTTTTAATTTATCAACAATCGCTTTTTTTACAATCGCCTGACAATCTGATACAGAAAATAATTTAGATTTTTGAGATTTACCAGTAACAGGAAATTGACCATTTCTTGGAATAAATTTATGCCATGGCAAAGCTTTTGTTTTTTCAAATAATTCATCAAATGAAGTTGCTTTAAATTCACCTACTCGAAGTTTTACTCGATCGGCTGTTCTTAACCATAAATTAGCTTTTACAATTCCATCTTCATCAGCTTTAAATAATACTCGACTGTTTTCAACTTGAACGTCTTCAAACCCTAAGCTTTTAACTTCTCTAGCAACTAATGCTTCGATCCCCATAGCAGCAGTTGCAATCAATGTGTATTTTGACAATTTTTCCACCTATCTCATTCTAAAAAAGAATGTACTTTTCCTTATTATTTTCATACTTAAATTCATTTCTTAATTTCATTATTAACAAATTTCGTCAAAATTACAAAAAACTCTCCAATGAATAGAGAGTTTTTAACAGTTTCATCATTTCATATGTTCTGTAAGCCATGTTCTGTTCCTACGTACTACAAACGGCTATAAGCCTCGTACAAAAGGTGGTAATCATCTATCTACAGAATAATCTGTCCCTTTCTTAGTTCAATTCCTTCGAAAGGATTCCCCTACCATAATTTGGGTTTCTCGCTCGTGGGGTTTACCGCGTTCCACTCCTCTCATTTCTTCGAGGACTACGTCACTGTGGCACTTTAAAGGTAGTAGAGCCATATCCAAAGGACTTAGGCCCGTTCCCTGCCGTTAGCTTTTGACAGCTACCCTATCTTATGACTTCGATAGGCACGAACACTACAGCCATCTCAGGTCTGTGCGAGCATGGACTTTCCTCAACAACGTCATGCGTTGCAGCGATTACCCGAACATAATGAAACGAACATTAATTAGTATAGTAAATTCTACTTTAGTTTGCAATGCTTTCTTAAAATATAATTCTAATTAAAATTATTCGAATAGTTTACTACCAAATACTTGTTTTTCCAAATTAGATAATCTTTTTAGAATATCAGTATTCGTATTATTAAAAGGTGAAACTGTACTTTTTTGATTTTGATCTTCTAATAATTTTTTAAACTTTGCATTTTCTTGTTGTAGGGCTACTATTTGATTTTGAAACGATTCATAATCCTTAATAATGGTATCTAAGTATTGATCCACTTCTTCTTGATTATACCCGCGCATAGATACTTTAAACTCTTTGTTTAGGATATCTTTAATACTTAGTTTAATTTTTATTGATTCCATGTGTGTCACCCCAAAACATTTAGAAATATTTACCTTCTATTGTTCCAAAGACTTTATAAATTGTCAATTATCTATTCTATAATTCCCTATAATCTTCCTTGTCATTCTCAAATGATTCCTCAGCAATCACTTGTAAATCATCAAATGTAATTAATTCGATGGAATAGCTAGTTTGTTCCTGTTTTTTTAACGCAAGCTCATATAAAAATTTTGGAGAGCCCTCTTTTTCTGTATCATAAAGTAAAATACAACCATTACTTTTACTGATCAAAAATTCATTTCTAGCTTTTAATTGTAACGGAGATTCATACGGTTTTCTAGATATCGAATCGACATGATCTGCTCCAATTAAGATTTCTTCATAATATGTTTTATTCGTTTCGTTCCAATTTTTTTCTTGGTCTTCATAAGGTGTAAAAATCCCTAGTTTCAACTCAGGAAACTCACTTTGAAGTTCAAATACTACTTCAGCAGACCATAATTCAGTCCCCATTTGACCCGAAATAATAATCCACTCTAAACCTTCATAAATATGTGTTTCTATTTTGTTTTTTATTGCATTCTTTATGTAATTTACAGCATCATGTTTGTTTGAATATATACCTAATTCAAAAGATTTGTATCCCGAGACAAGTAATACTTTCATAGGGTCCTCACATTAAATAGGAAGAACTATCATTAGTTCTCCCTATCTACTTTTTGACAGATTTGTTAGTTTCATTGTAAATAAAAGTTAGTTTGAGTTGTTATATTGCAAAATATATTACGAAATGAAAAGCTATATTAAATGTAGAATATATTATTGAGGTAAACTTTACATTTTATGATTAACATTTATCAGTAGAATTCAACTTCAGTGGGTGTCAAACTAATTATTTCAAGTAATTGAAGCTCTTTGAGGGATTAAGCATTCTTTTAAAGCAGGTGTTTTAATACCTCTTTTTGTTCATTCAATTATATTTTTAAATATAATTTGTTCTACTGTTCGATTAAAGACAATTGATGCAGTTTACAATGATGTATTTCTATATCTAATCCTTATCCAAGAATCATATATAATGCTTGCTTAAAACTTGTAAAAATAATAAGTGTCAGTGTTAAAGTGACAAAAAATAAAAAAAGTATCGTGTTTTTCAATCCTTCTCTCTCCATTATCTCAATTTTTCTTGAATGTCAACATTTTTAATTTTAAAAGGTTTGTACAAATTTCACAACTATAAAATGATTCAAATATAAAAGTTTAAATATTTTGACATTTAACGATGTGATACAAACGTTGCCGAATGGCTTATATTCCTTTAAAATGAATATTGAAACCGGTTTATTTACCAAAAATGTAAATATATAGCTATACAAGGAGTATATAATGATTAACAAAAATTCACCTATTCCAATCTATCATCAATTATTAGAATATATAAAAACAAAAATTACATCTGGGGAATATCCAGCGGATGAATTAATCCCATCAGAAAGAGAGTTTTCTGAAAAATTCCAAATATCTCGTATGACAGTACGACAGGCATTAAATAATTTAGTGCAAGATGGATTTGTCTATCGCCAAAAAGGAAAAGGTACATTTGTTAGTCGACAAAAAGTTGAAAAAAAGATTAGCAGATTAAATAGCTATACGGAAGAAATGATTGAAAGAGGTTTAAAACCAAGTAGTAAGTTAATTGAATTTGAAATCACATATTCTGATCCAACATTAGCGAGTATTCTTAAAATTAATGAATCTGATTCGATTTATAGAATTAAACGAGTTCGATTAGCCGATTCCAAGCCGATGTCAATTGAAAGCATTTTCGTTCCATGTGATATCGCACCTAACTTAAGTAAAAGTATACTTGAAAAATCATTTTATGATTATGTTATTTCAAACATTCCGGATCCAATACAATATGCCGATCAGTCCATCCAAGCTAGATTAGCAACTGAAAGCGAAGCAAAATTATTAGAAATTCCAATTAACTCACCTGTATTATCAATTGATCGTACAACTTATTTACGAAGTGGTAAAGTTCTTGAACATGAATTAACTGTTTATCGAGCTGACCGCTATAAGCTCGTTCACTCTTTATCTAGAAATGAATAACAAGCCAGGTTTTCCTGGCTTGTTATTTTATTTTAATAATAAGTTGTTATTTAAAGAAAACTCCGATTTGTTTAAATATGCCTCCAACTTGATTCATTGTGTTCATCATTTGCCCTGCTGTTGACATCATCTTAGGAACGTCATATGATCCAGAGCTATTTTTAAACTGATTTAATAATGATGATATTTGAAAACTTTGTGTGTTGCTTGATTGTTGATTTAACTGCTTAGGTTGTGTTGGATAAGGTGTACTCGGAGCAAACATGGCTGGAGCAGAGAATGGCCCTGATCCAGTTTGACCACCTTGCATCATTTGTGCCTGTGGGTGTCCAGGATATCCTTGATAATTTTGTACAGGGGCTCCTTGATAATTTAAATGCGTTCCAGGATTGGTGGGTCCCATTTGGTAATAAGGATTTTGATTTTGCATCACACCGTTTTGTCCATAGCCAGAAATCCCTTCAGTTTGAGGATTAAATAGATACGTTGGATAGTTCTGTAACTGACTTGTTTGAGGGGCTTGATAACTCATCTGTTGCCCTGGATAATACTCATACGGATTTGACATCATTGTGCCCCCTTCGCCTCCATTCGTAAATTGCCCCTCAACTTGCTGACCCATTGTTGTTGTTGGATTTCCATAAGGAGATGATTCCATCATTTGAACTGATTGTGGTGGCTGAATAGTATGTGCTGGTTGAATTTGAGACTGAGTTGGATTTTGTGGAAATGGTTGGATGACGTTTCCATAATACCTGGACATTTCATTTTGAAATTGATTATTTTCATGAAAATTAAAGGTATTGTCATGCAACTGATTTTGATTTCTAAACCAGTCAAAACTGTTATCTATTTGATTTGGTGGAAACATTTGATGTTTCATTTTCTCACACCCATTTTTTTCTTTTATATAAGGATATGATGTAAATGCCTAATCTGTTACACAAAAAACTCTTACTCTAGATAGATGTCAATATATGTCGGAAGTTTAAATTTTTAAAAAAATTAAAATCTTAAATATTTATGATACATTTTAAATAGTTAAACAAGTATTTTATTTAATTTTCATGTTGGAGGGGTAATAATGACACTACTAGAATTGAAAAATAAGTTTATTTCATTAAAGAGCTTTGAACCAACAGATCTTAATCAATTAATGGACTTTTTACAACAAAATTACCTAAACGGTGAAGTAACAATTCAACACTATCGAGAATTAATAAAAGAGCTTGAACTATTTGGCGCAAATAAACCTGTTTGTTGAACAAAACTAATAAATAAAAATAAAGCGATGCACTTTCACTTATTTGTAAAAGTGCATCGCTTTATTTATTGTAAAGTATCATTTATAAATTAAACGCTAATTTTCTACCTAATAATGGTGTCGAAGTAAAAATCCCACCTTCATTTGCTTCATTTACTTTCTTTTCAAAATGGTGAAGATGAACATTAGTTGACTGTATCTTACTTAATAGTGAGTTTTTTTCTTCTTCACATTTTTGATTCATTCTTAAAGCTAAAGAGTGTTCAATAAATTCAACCTCATTTAAAAATTCATCAATTGCTCGAAAAAAATCTACTCTTTGGATTAACTCCATACAGTTCAACCCCTCTTCTTCTTTTAACTATTTTCTTATACAGACTAATTCAACATATAATTCTAAGCTCCTTCCCTGCTGACAAAACTAGTACTTTTTCGCTAAACAAAGTGTATTTTTATATTTCTATCTTCATTTTCGACAAAATTTATTTGTAAGTCATTAAACATTTGGGAAAGTTATTATTGGGAGGTGTTACTTATGGCAAAAAACAAAAATGTAAAAAAGAAAAAACAAGAAAAAAGTAAAAATCAACAAACAGGCAACCCGAAATTAGATGGACCAAACTTCCCAGCTACATAAAAAGTGTAGGGTCAATTTGAACACATGCTAAGTTCATAACCTATTGTTTTGACTTTGCATGACCCACTTCCTGTGGGACCTACAAGTATTAGAAAAGGACCAGTAAAAGGTTTTATAAGCCTTCCTGGTCCTTTTCTATAATATAGTAAATACGATCATGTAGTTTATTGAAAGAAAGACTTCATTTTTAGTAGCGAAACCATAACTTCTTGTTTTATTAAAAAGGTTTCTTTGTAATTGTACTCACTTAAATATTCTTCTGATTTATACCATTCCAATTCGATTTTTTTCTGATCATACCAATCAAATTCGGAATTTCTTCTATGGGGAATCATAGGATATACGTCCCTTAATTTTGGATTATTCGATTTTGAAATCCCAATTATTTCTTCATAATCACTTCTACTTCCTGTATGAACCTTACTCTTTGCAAAATCTATAAAATGATTAGTTAGATCCTTTTTAAATAAAATTGAATATAATTGTTTCCCTATTTGAATCCGTTTAGTTAATTCTTGGAATTGTGAGATAGGTAATCCATATAATTCACCAGTTAATGTTGGAAAGACTACACTACTTAATTTTAATTGTTCTTGAAGTTTAAAAGATAATGAATCAAATACCTCATTTTTAAAATACGGATCTTGTATGACTGGTTTCTCGATCATATTCTGTTCATTAATAATGAGAGAAAAAACTAATCTAACTTTATCTCGATCTGTCCAATACTTCTCCCACTCTATTTCCATAAAACTAGATACTGAAAAATACTTTAGCAAATAAAATAATGGGTTATTATTTATCATTGAATATTCAAAAATAAGTAATTGGGGAAATGCGTCTTGAAAGATTATCCAGTTCGCCCTTTCATACGTTAAAAATAATTGTTTTCGTTGTTTCTCACTTAAACCATTTTTAAAGTTAATTTGTTTTAAATCAGTCATGTTATATCCTGCATTTCGTGAAACCATACTTGCTAGAAAAGACCAATGAATATCTTTCATCCTAAAAAAATAATCTTGATATGCAATCGTTCTTGAAATATTATCACGATTATTTCGAGTAGTTTCATTTTGTATCAATTCAATTAGCTCATTTTCATTACTTAAAATGGAATGCCCATTTCTTCTATTCCTTATATATTCCTTCCAACTATCGTGTCTTACAGTCATTTAATCACTCCAAGCATTCTGGTAGTTTTTAACACGAACGTCTGTTTTAGTGTTATAATATTCGATGGATGTAATTTAATGGTGGAGTTGGTTTTATGACAATAATGTACCCTAATCGAAAAAATAATTTAATTCAAAAAAGTAATGAATTGATTTCAAAATCAGGAAATACTTATAGTAATCGAGGAATGTCACTTGAAGATGATTTAAATGCTACTAATACGTATTATTTAGCAAACAGCATAGCTAACATACATAAAAAGCCAACACCTGTACAAATAGTTAAAGTTGATTATCCAAAACGAAGTGCTGCGGTTATTAGAGAAGCCTATTTTAAACAACCTTCAACTACTGATTACAATGGCATTTACAAAGGGAAATACATTGATTTTGAAGCAAAAGAAACAAATAATAAAACTAGCTTCCCACTACAAAATTTTCATTTACATCAAATTAAGCATATGGAAGATGTCATAAATCATGGTGGGATTTCGTTTGTCATATTAAAATTTTCATTATATAATGAAATTTATTTTATGAAAGCTTCCGATATTCTTACCTTTTGGCAAAGGCAACAAGAAGGCGGACGAAAATCAATCTCTAGAGAAGAATGTCAAGAGTTTGGAACATTGCTAAAAGCAAGTTATCCTATTATCGTTCCTTACTTAAAATGTATTGATGAACTTTATGTAATTTAAAAATTAATTCATTAGGTTCGTATTGAAAGGCAGGAGAAATTAGATGGCAAAAGAATATCGTTCACGAGAAGAACGTAAACGTATGGAAAAGCCTTCAAAAGGAACACCCAAAAAACGAGAAGGTTTATGGAAAAAAATCACTTTATCAATATTAACAGTTGCGGTCGTTTGTATACTACTTGGAGTCGGTGGTTTTTATTATTTAGTTAGTGGTGCCCCAAAATTAGATGAATCAAAATTAAAAGATCCGTTGTCTTCAACTGTATTAGACAAAAATGGACATGTGTTTGCAGAATTGGGAAGAGAACAAAGAACAAAAGTATCGTATAATGAAATTCCTAAAGTCGTAGAAGATGCATTTATCGCTACTGAAGATGTGCGATTCTTTAAACATAAAGGTGTCGATATTCGCCGTGTATTTGGTGCTGTTTTAGCCAATATTACTGGTGGATTCGGTTCTCAAGGTGGTAGTACAATTACTCAACAAGTAGTTAAGAATTCATTCTTATCACCTGAAAAAACGATTAAACGTAAAGTTCAGGAATGGTACTTAGCATTCCAATTAGAACAAAAATATTCTAAACAACAAATCTTAGAAATGTATTTAAATAAAGTTTACTTTTCAAATGGTCTAAATGGTCGTGGTGTTTATGGTGTTGCTAAAGCAAGTGAAACATATTTTAGTAAAGATATTTCTAAAATAACGCTGCCTGAAGCTGCTACACTAGCAGGTATGGTACAAAGCCCGAATAATTTTAATCCGGCAAAACACCCTCAACAATCAGAAAACAGAAGAAATATTGTTTTAAGTCAAATGAAGAAGTATGGTTATATTTCAGAAGAGAAATACAATCAATCAAAAGCAATTCCTATGAAAGAAATGGTTAAATTACACGAACCTGAACGTACAAAATATCAAGCGTTTTTAGACGTTGTCATTGATGAAGTTGAAAAAAATGGTGATGCAAATGTTTATACAGATGGTTTAACAATTGAAACGACAATTGATCCTAAGGCGCAAGAAAAAGCTGATGAAATTATTAATCGTGGATCTGATTTCTACCCTAGTAAAGAATTCCAAACAGGTTTCGTATTAACTGATACGAAAACAGGTGAAATTCGAGCTGTTGGTGCTGGTAGAAATACGACAACTGGTGGAATTAACTTTGCTAAAGATATAAAAAGACAACCTGGTTCATCTATTAAGCCAGTTTTAGATTATGGTCCTGCAATTCAATATTTAAAATGGTCTACTTTCCACCAACTAGTGGATGAGCCATATACGTATTCTGATGGTACTCCTATTAATAACTGGGATAAAAGATATAAAAAGCAATTAAGTATTCGTTATGCACTCGCAGATTCAAGAAATATACCAGCTCTAAAGACTTTCCAAGCAGTTGGGAAGGAACGCTCACGTGAGTTTGGTCTTGGTTTAGGATTAGATTTACCGTCAAAAGATAATTTTTATGAATCATATTCAATTGGTGGATTTACTGGTGTATCTGCAATGCAAATGGCTGGAGCCTATGCCGCATTTGGTAACGGTGGAGTTTATATTAAACCGCATGCAGTAACAAAAATTATTTACCAAGATAAAACTGAAAAAGTACTAACTCCAGAACCAAAACAAGCAATGAGCGATTATACAGCATATATGGTTACTGATATGCTTCGTGATGTTGTTAAATCTTCAATCGGTACAGGTGGAATCGCAAACGTACCTGGTCTTGATATGGCAGGTAAAACAGGTACTACAAACTATCCAGATGAAGTAAAACAGAAATATGGTTTTCCTTCTAACGCTACTCGCGATAGCTGGTTTGTTGGATTCACACCAGATGTGACTGTTTCAGTTTGGACTGGTTATGAGAAAAATAAAAAAGACCACTATTTAGGAGCAAGTTCGACGAAAATAGCAAAATATATCGCTAGAGATATGCTTGCTGCTACCGGTGATCGAAACTCTGAATTCCATAAACCAGATTCTGTTGTACAAGAAAGAGATGAATTATATATTAAAGGCGAAAAAATGGACGATGTTCCTCATGATAAAGTTTTAGAGCCTGCTAAAAATGTAACTGCAAATTATGATCCAGTAACAAGTAATATCTCTTTAAATTGGCAATACCCTGCTGATTTACTACCTTCTACATCGTTCGAAGTTAACTATGATGTGAATGGTCAAAAAGGTCAAACTCAAAAAATCCAAGGTACAGCTACAAGCATTAATGGAATTGTACCAGGCGATGTCGTAAAAATTTCGATTGTTGCTACAAGTGAGGAAGGTAAAAGTAATCCTGTAACTGTTACTGTGGATTTAAGTGCTACTCAAGAACCTACTACTCCTCCTGATGATCAAAATGGCAATGGAAACGGTAACGGGAATGGCAACGGCAACGGAAACGGAAACGGAAACGGAAACGGAAATGGGAATGGCAACGGAAATGGCAACGGCAACGGAAATGGGAATGGCAACGGAAATGGTGGAGTTGATGAAGGTACTGATGATGGAACTGGACTTCCAATAATACCAGATCCAAATAACCCAACAAAACCAAGTGATAATAATAAAGGTGTTAACACAAACCCTACTTCATTTAATTTTGATAATTATTACCGTACGAATAAATGGAATTCAAATAAAATAACAGCATAAAAAATAACCTCCTCATTTTGAGGAGGTTATTTTTTGTTTTACATATAGTTTCTCTAATTCCGTATAAAGACCAGTTAATTGTATAAAGGAATGATAATGATCAGGTTGCTTTAAAACAAAGCTGATTCGTTCAATTAAATTTATTGGTTTAATAGCTAACTGATCTAAATCTACTAGTAAATTGTCTAAAGTAGTTAACATTACATCGTTTATCCATGTATTGATCGTTATAAGATTGGCTAGTCCCCTTACCATTGGTTCAAGTGCTAATTTGCGATTTCGCTCTCTAAAATAAGACGTGAGAAGTTCATTTTCTTCTTTCCAGTCTTTAAACATTTCAGTAATTAGCTCATCACTATTCTGAGGAATTTTCAATTCATTAGTAGACAATAAGTGGTTGCTTTCATAGTAAAATGGCAAATTATTTATTTTCAAGCGATCATTATTTTCAAAACCATTTGCTGGATAAAAAGGATCAATTAAAAATTTTTCATGTATGCTTTTATTATTCATCTCACTTCTTCGCTTTCATTCGTTTTTTACCTTCTCTACATATGCTAAGTAATGGACAAGTCTCACATTGTGGTCTTTGAGCTTTACAATGATACCGACCAAAAAAGATTAGACGATGATGTGTGACTCCCCATTCTACTTTGGGTACCTTATTCATTAACGTTTCTTCTACTTCCAAAACAGAATCCTTCCAACGGCAAATAGCTAAACGTTTTGAAACCCGTTCAACATGTGTATCCACCGCAATAGCAGGAATATTAAAGGCTACAGACATGACAACATTTGCAGTCTTTCTACCTACTCCTGGTAAACTAACTAACTCTTCCCTAGTTTTAGGTACTTCCCCATCAAAATCATTAAGAATCATTTCACTAAGTTTTTGAATATTTTTTGCTTTATTTCTAAATAGTCCAATTGAACGGATATCATTCTGTAATTCTTCTAATGAGACATTTAAATAATCTTGCGGTATTTGATATTTTTCAAATAAAGATTTCGTCACTTTATTTACTAATACGTCAGTACACTGTGCGGACAATGCCACAGCAATGACTAGCTCAAATGGATTTTTATGATTTAATTCACAATGTGCATCTGGGAACATTTCCCCAATAGTACTTAATACTTCCTTAATTTGAAGTTTATTTAACATCATTTTACACCCCTTACTAAAAAAGCGAGGAGCATGTCCTCGCTTTACTTTTCAAGCCAATTATAAAAAGGAATAGATCCAGTATATTTTGTTTCAGGTTGATTCTTTTGAGTTTCTTTTTTCCTGAAATTCTTACTATAATTCATTGCTTGGTCAACTTGTTTAATTCCATTCTTTTTCCACTCAAAAAGAATTCGATCGATATAACGAAAGTTTAACTTTCCACTTATTACAGCCTCTTTTAATGCTACTTTAATCAATTTTTCATTATGATCATCCTGATCCATCCACATTGTTAATGTCTCAATTTCAAATGGTGACAGTAATCTTCCAAATTCTTTCTCGAAAACAGAAAAAATAGATTCCTCATTTTGCTCAATAATAGATGGAATCATTTGTTTTTCTTCCACTTCTTGCTGTACATCTTCAGATGAATTTATAAGTTTTAACCATAATGGTGATAGTGAATATGATTCAGAGCGCATGTTTTGATCATCAGTTTGTTCAATGATTTCTAATAAGCCCTTTTTTAGAAGTTCACGAATAACTTCCATACATTTTTGATCATTTATGGACATTTTCATAGATAACTGAGATGGTGTTGGAAACGATTGACCTTGTTGTTGAAAAGAATAAAGTTGAAGAATCATTACAAGTTGTTCTTCATTTATGTTTAGAGAAGAATAGTTGCTAAGGAGTAAATTTGGAATACTGATGTTTCCAAATTCTATCCAGTTTATAATGCTATTTTTATTCACTTCGAACACCTCTAGCATAGTATAGCATGTTTACATAAGAGAAATAAACAGTAACGAAGCGACTTAAAATAAAAAATAAATAGAGGCATGTGTAGCATACCTCTATTTTAGTTTATCTTTTATATGGCTAAAAACTCGCCTAATATTTGATTTAATTATGGATACAGTCTGTTTAATAAACGTGGGAATGGAATTGCTTCACGAACGTGTTCAACACCAGATAACCATGCTACAGTACGTTCTAATCCAAGACCGAAGCCTGAATGTGGAACTGAACCGTATTGACGTAATTCCATATACCATTTATAAGCATCTGAAGTTAGTCCATGTTCTTCACAACGTTGTGCTAATAATTCATAATCATCGATACGTTGAGAACCACCGATGATTTCACCATAACCTTCAGGAGCAATTAAGTCTGCACATAATACAACTTCTGGGTTCGTTGGGTCTGGCTTCATATAGAATGATTTAATTTTAGCAGGGTAATTTGTTATGAATACTGGTTTATCAAATGTTTCTGCGATTGCAGTTTCATGTGGAGCTCCAAAATCATCGCCCCATTGAATGTCATCAAACCCTTTTTCATTTAACAGCTTAATTGCATCATCATATGAAATTCTTGGGAATGGCGCTTTAATGTTTTCAAGTTTAGAAACATCACGACCTAAAGTTTTTAATTCTAATTGGCAATTTTTTAATACAGATTGTGCTAAATGTGAAACATAGTTTTCTTGTACAACTAAGTTATCTTCTTGATCCATAAATGCCATTTCTGGCTCGATCATCCAGAACTCAATTAAATGACGACGTGTTTTTGATTTTTCAGCACGGAATGTTGGACCAAAAGAAAATACTTTTCCAAGAGCCATCGCTGCTGCTTCCATATAAAGTTGACCACTTTGAGATAGATACGCATCTTCATCAAAATATTTCGTATGGAATAATTCAGTAGTACCTTCTGGAGCACTTCCTGTTAAGATTGGTGGGTCAACTTTAACGAAACCATTTTCATTGAAGAACTCATAAGTTGCTCGGATAATTTCATTACGAATTTTCATAACAGCATGCTGTCTACGAGAACGTAACCAAAGATGACGATTATCCATTAAGAATTCTGTTCCGTGTTCTTTTGGAGTAATTGGAAAATCAACTGACTCATGAATTACTTCAAGCCCAGTAACATTTAACTCATATCCAAGTGGAGAACGTTCTTCTTTACGAACAGTACCTGTTACATAAAGTGAAGTCTCTTGTGTTAATCCTTTTGCAACTTGAAAAAGCTCTTCACCTACTTCTTCTTTTACTACAACCCCTTGAATGAATCCTGATCCATCACGAAGTTGAAGAAATGCAATTTTACCGCTTGAACGTTTATTAGCTAACCAAGCACCGATTGTTACTGTTTGGTCAACATATTTATGTACTTGTGAAATTGTTGTTTTCAAAAATAACCCTCCAAAACTTATGTATAAATTATTAAAATTTTCCTATAAACATATTCATTATACCCTTCAAAGCGCTCTATATCAACGTAATCCGATAAAAATTGACAGAAACATTAAATTAACTTGTTCCCTTGTAAAAATTATCGGAATTTATATCGTTTGTTAAAGAGAAAAAGCTAAGCATTTGCTTAGCTTGGGATACTTGCTTTCATAAATTGCTCAATGCGCTCTAGAGCTTTATCTAATTGTTCTTGAGATGTAGCGTATGATAAACGAATATTATCTGGTGAGCCAAAGCCTGAACCAGGAATAACAGCAACATTAGCTTTTTCTAATAGTTCTGTTGCAAATTCATCAACATTTTTAAATCCTGCAATTTTTGCCGCTTCAGCTACATTCGGGAAAAGATAAAATGCACCATTTGGTTTTACGCAACTAAATCCAGGTATAGTGATTAAACGATTATAGGTCTTATTTAATCGAGCTTCGAATGCAACCTTCATTTCATCAACAGGTCCATCACCTAACTCATACGCTTTAATTGTCGCAATTTGAGCCATAGTTGTAGGATTTGATGTAGAATGACTAGCAAGGTTTGTCATTGCATTTATAATTGTTTTATTACCAACAGCATAACCAATTCTCCAACCAGTCATTGAATGAGATTTAGACACACCATTAATAATAATTGTTTGATCTTTTATCTCAGGACTTAACTCAGCAATCGAAGTATGTTTTGCTCCATCATACACTAATTTTTCATAAATTTCGTCTGAAATGATTAATATATCATGTTTTAAACAGACATCACCAATAGCTTTTAATTCTTCCTCAGTATAAATCATTCCTGTTGGGTTACTTGGAGAGTTAATAATAATCGCCTTTGTATGATCAGTAATTGCTGCTTCGATTTGTTCAGGAGTTACTTTAAAATGTTGATGCTCAAATCCTTCTATAAAAACAGGAACACCTTCTGCTAAAATAACTTGTTCTGGATAACTCACCCAATAAGGTGTTGGAATGATAACCTCATCACCCGAATCCAAAATAGCTTGAAATAAAGTATAAAGTGCATGTTTTGCACCATTTGTTACAACGACTTCCGCAGGTGAATAAGTTAATCCTTGGTCCTTCAATAATTTATCACAAATTGCTTTTCTAAGTGTAGGTAATCCATTCGAAGGTGTATATTTAGTTTGACCATTTTTCATTGCAGAATAAGCCTCTTCAATGATTGGTGCTGGCGTATTAAAATCAGGTTCACCAGCGCCTAATCCGATTACGTCGATCCCACTATCTTTCATTTCTTTTGCTTTTGCTGTAATAGCTAGTGTTGTAGATGGTGTCAGTGCGCTTACTCTTTTTGCTAATTTCATCTTGTTTCCCCCTAGATACTATAACGTTTTAAAAGCTCACCATTTTCAAAAGCAGCATAATAAAAATTATAACGGCCATTTTGATCTATATATACTACTTCCCATAATGGAATTTTGTTCTCTATTCCTAGCTTTACTTTATGTATTTCTTTAGGACCACGTTCACTTACAACTTTTTGAATTATTTCCTCTTTTGATAAACCATCGCTTTTTTTCCTTACGATTACATCCTCACCTTGAACCCAAGCAATGATCTCTTTATTTGAATTATCTTTTCCACGTACGATGACTGCTTTTTCTTTACCATGATAATAATCAGAGCTGGATACGTTTTTAAGATAGCCTTCATTTAAAACAATGTCTTCGGCCTTCGACTTTTCATTGTTAAGTGGAGAAAGTGAAGATTGAATTGTAGAAATCAAAAATAACGCAAGGAAAATGATGCTTAATCCAAGGATGACTAACCATTTTTTCATATATACCTCATTTAAGTTCGATAAATTGTAAAAACTGCATTCTCTTGATTTTCTTTATCAAGTGCAAGTCCAAACATTAAATCTTTTTCTTTTAAAGTGCGATTTAAACTATCAACAATTTTATATAAATCCTTTGTGTATTCAATCTTAGTTGTCGATAATACTTCAATCTTTGTATTCATGTTGCTCCTCCTAAATTGACTAGATAAATACATCACAATATTGACATTATACCATACGAAATACCTGTAACTGCTACTATTCTCATGCTAATTGTTCAAAAAAAATTAAAAATCTTTTAATAAATTCTCAAGTGTATTTATGTGGATTTTGTTTTCTGGAATCAACTTTAAAAATTCTTTTCCATATTTAGCATTTATAATCCGATTGTCTAAAACAAAAAGTGAACCTTGATCTTGTTCGTTTCGTATCAAACGACCGTACCCTTGTCTAAATTTAAAAACAGCTAACGGTAAAGCTAAACTAGAAAATGAATTTTCACCAGCATTTTTTAATAATTTTGATTTAGCAATGAACATAGGTTTTTCAGGGTTCGTGAATGGTAAACGAACAATGATTAAACAATCTAATTCTTCATTTGGCAAGTCAATTCCTTCCCAAAAAGTGTTAGTCCCTAATAAAATTGTTTGTTTTGATTGAAGGAACTGTTTAATTAACTTTTGTTTTCCACCTGGAGAAAAACCTTGTGCCAAAACTGAAGCATTAATTGAGTTTATATCCTGCATTAAGTTGTCATATGTTTGTTTCAACAAATCAAATGCAGTAAATAAAACTAAAGTTCTACCATTTACTGAATTAATTATTTTACTAATTGCTTGTGATGTTTGAGAAGCATACTCTTCTTGCGAAACTTCTTTAATACCATTTAAATCTGTAGGAATATATACTTTCATACCCTGACCGAAGTCAGATGGAACCGGATATATTTTTTCTTTCAATTGATCTTCATGTAATCCTAGAGTAGATTTTATATATGAAAATGAATCATTAATTGACATTGTTGCAGATGTCAGTATGATCGAATCGCGTTCTTCAATTAAATATTTTTGAATTAAATCTGCATTATTTACTTTTTCACAATAAAGCATTGTCGTATGGAACGAGCCTTTAGCCTCAGTGTCCATCCAGCAGATAAACTCATCATTTCTATCGAATAATATTTCATGAAGACCATTTTTCATAATCATTAATTGTTCAACAATCATTTTGAATTCGGAAATCATTGACCTTTTATAAGAAGTGGACTTTTGGTTCTCGGTTAATTTTAAATACTGATCACATTCTATAAAAAACATATTATTCGTATCAAATAATCGATTTGCACATTCTAAAATAACTTTCCAATTTTGACTTGAAGTTATATTATCACCTAATGTAATTGACTGTCTTATATTTTCTTTATCAAATTCATTTTGTTTTGAAAGTATAAAATCTCTTATTAATCGAAACAGTTCTTCAGACTCATATTTAATTTCTTTAATTAAATGATCAATCTTTTTCCACCATTTTTCTCTTGTTGGTGAAAGTTCATCATTTTTATATAAACGATGTACTAATTCAGAACTATCTGATGTACTTAATCTGCTTAAATATTGATAATATTTTAAGCATGAAAATGTAATTCCAAAAGTTTTAGAAGAAGTCTCTTCAAGGGAGTGTGCTTCGTCAATTACGATGGTTTTCACTGAATTAAGTAAATGATCTTTGTTTTTTAGGGTTGATAATAAATACGCGTGGTTTGTTACGATTAGGTCGGCAAGTAATAATTGGTTTTTTGCACGCTGATAAAAGCATTTATGAAACCATGGATTTGATCTTTTATTTTCACTTTCTTCACTACAACAAACTCTTTCCCATAAGTGTATTCCACCTGAGGGTAAGGATAACTCATCCAATTCTCCATTATCAGTCTCAGTTAACCAAACTGCAATCATGGCTTTTGATAAAATACTGTCGTAGTTATCATCAAACTCGCTAACGACATACTCATATTTTTGTAAACATAAATAATTTTTTTTACTCTGGATTGATGCAGTTTTCAATTGAAAAGGTAATACCTTCTCAACTGTATGTAAGTGTTTTTTAATGATTTGCTTTTGTAATGAGATTGTACTAGTACTAATGATAACTTGTTTACCATGTTGCTTTGAGAAAAATGCTGCAGGAATTAAATACCCAAAAGTCTTCCCTACTCCAGTGTTAGCTTCAGCTAATAAAATCTTTTTTGACTCAAACGCATTAAAAACATCTTTCATATACGTAAATTGTTCTTCTCTTTTAATAAAGATTGGCATTTCAACAGCCATTCTCTCTTCTAATTCAAACTTAAGTTGTTCTTCAAACTCAACGAAATCCTCTTCTTCATGCGGCATGCTAAAACGACTCTTTTTAATAGCAATTCTTCTGAATTCTTCTATATCATTGTTCTCATTAACAATTAAATCAGATTTTTTTTGAATAAGATCTGAAATATAATATGTAATATCACTTTTAAAATTCTTACTCAATTTTTCTAAAATTTTTAAGGAAGCATAAGGCAATCCTTCGAGTTTTTTTAATAAAATTGTTAATAATTCGGCCGTAACTTCTGCATCACTATCAGCTTGATGCGGATTTTCATGCTGTATGTTAAAGACTCTGGCTAAATCAGATAGTTTATAACTTGTTAAAGTAGGAAATAGTACCCTAGTTAGTTCCACTGTGTCAATCGCTAACGGGGTGATTCTAGGTAGGCCGATTCTCTCAAATTCTTTTTGTAAAAAAGTTAAATCAAAATGAACATTATGTGCTACAAAATAAGCATTTTTAAAAATCGGATAGAATTCTTCTGCAATTTGCTCGAATTGTGGAGCAAACTTTACCATATCTTTTGAAATTCCAGTTAACTCTGTGATAAAAGCTGGAATTTCGATATTTGGATTTACAAAGCTTGAAAATTGTTCGATTACTTCTCCGTCTTCAAGTACAAAGGCTGCAATTTGAATAATACGATCTTGACCCCTATTATTGTTACCTGTTGTTTCTAGGTCAACGACAACAAATTTATTCATATTTTGCCACCTCCAATTTCTCTATATAGATATTTTGCATAAAACAATTTAAACAATACAAAAAAATCCCCTAAAGAGGGGATTTCCATTACTTAATTGTCCCTGCAATTTCTTTTCCAATCATTTCAACAATTTCGTTCGCATCATTTAATATAGCAATATTCGGTGTATGTTGATCAAGTTTTTCTTCCTCAACTTGACCGTATGCTATAATAATAACTTTGTCTCCTTCTTGAACTAATCTTGCTGCGGCTCCGTTAAGACAAATAACACCACTGCCACGCTTCCCAGGGATAACATATGTCTCAAGTCGAGCACCATTATTATTATTTACAATTTGAACTTTTTCATTTTCTAGGACATCAACGGCATCCATTAAATCTTCGTCGATTGTAATACTACCTACATAATTTAAATTTGCTTCTGTTACAGTTGCTCTATGCAGTTTTGCTCTCATCATTGTACGAATCATGATATTTCCCCCTAGTATACATTAAATTGCAACGATTATATTATCGATAAGTCGAGCATTTGAAAATTTAACTGCTAATGCGATGATAATTTTCCCACTAACAGATTCCATTGTTTCAAGTTGAGGGTATGAAAAGATACTAACATAATCAATCTCACCCGACGTTTCTTTGGTAATTGCTGAAGTAATTCCTTCTTTTAAAGCTTTAACATTTAGTTCTCCATTTTTAATCTGTTCAACTGCATTTTTCAAACTTCTATATAAAGCCGGAGCTTCTTGTCGTTCGTTTTCTGTTAAATAGATATTTCTTGAACTTTTTGCTAAGCCATCCTCTTCTCGAACAGTTGGTATAGCATTTAATTTAACAGGTATATTGTAATCTTCAATTAAGCCTTCTATAACAGCAACTTGTTGTGCATCTTTTAATCCAAAATAAGCCTGGTCAGGTTGAACAATATTGAACAATTTTGAAACAACTAGTGCTACTCCATCAAAATGACCTGGTCTTTTTTCTCCACATAGAACATCTACTCGTTTAGTTACTTTCATAGTCGATTTTAAATCATTTGGGTACATTTCTTCAACTGTTGGATAAAAGAGGCAATCAACACCAGCATTTAAAGCAATTTTTTCATCTCTTTCGAAATCTCTTGGATAACGATCAAAATCTTCATTTGGTCCAAATTGAGTTGGATTAACGAAGATACTTAAAACGACAACATCATTTTGATTTCTTGCCTCTTTTAATAAAGTAACATGGCCTTCATGTAGATAACCCATTGTTGGCACAAAACCAATCGATTTGTCATTTTTTCGATTTTGCTTTAATTCTTCTCTTAGATCTTTGATGGTATGAAAAACTTTCATTGTGAACTTCCCCCGTATAAAGCCTTTAACTGTTCTTCTTTCATTGTGAATGAATGACTAGCATCCGGAAACTGTCTTGCTTTTACTTCTTGAACATATGAAGCAATAGCATTTTCGATCGTTGTTTGGATATCAGCATATTGTTTTACAAACTTAGCTACCTTACCCACTCCATAGGTCACTAAGTCATGATAAACTAACACTTGACCGTCCGTATCGACACCCGCTCCAATTCCAATAGTCGGTATAGTTAAATCTGCTGATATATCTTTTCCAATTTGCTTCGGAATACATTCCAAAACGATTGCAAATGCTCCCGCCTCTTCACACTTTTTAGCATCGTTAAATAACTTTAAAGCACTTTCTGAATCTCTTGCTTGAACTTTATATCCTCCTAAAACCCCTACTGATTGCGGAGTCAATCCCAAGTGAGCAACAACTGGCACCCCTGCTGCAGTTAAAGCTTTTATCACTTCTAAAACATTTTCATCTGCACCTTCTAGTTTTACTGCATTTGCATTTCCTTCTTGCATAATTCGGCATGCATTTCTTAGAGCATCTTCTTTTGAAATGTGATATGACATAAATGGCATATCCGTTACAATAAAAGTATTTTTCGCACCTCTTTTTACCGCTTTTGAATGATGAATCATATCATCAACCGTCACCTTGATTGTTGAATCATAACCAAGTACAACATTACCAAGTGAGTCACCGACCAAAATCATATCTACCTCACCTGCTTCTGCTAATAAGGCTGATGGGTAATCATAAGCTGTAATCATTGTGATTGGTTCCTTATTACCCTTCATTGTTAAAAAATCTTTTGTTGTTTTCAATTTGTTTCCTCCTTTTTTAATGAAGAGGAAATGGGGCTACAATAAAAAACCTTTGCTCGTTGAACAAAGGAAAATTGGTAACCATCTCATTCCTCTGTCCCAGTCCATTTGAGGATCAAGGCAGACACATTTTTAAATAAAATTTTTAAAGCTTGGTGTAGTTCCTATTAGGATACCACCCATTTCAATCCATATCCTTAAACGTAAAGTGTTGGTAATTCAAGCATTTACACAATACCTTACATAATTAGTGTATAACATGCTCGCAGAAATTGTAAATGATTATGTTTGGATATCTTTGGATAATTTAAACACAAATAAAAATTCCCATGCCATTGTTGGAATGAGAATTTTTACTGAATAGGAAAATCACTTGTTTATTGCAATATCCGCTGAATAAATCGTATGTATTTTCCCCTCTGAATCTTCAATTAAAAGCTGTCCTTCGTCTGTAATACCGATTGCATTCCCGATGATGACTTCATTCAACGTAGTGGCTTTTATTTGCTTACCTAATGAGATTGCATAGCTCTCCCATAAAATTTTGATTGGTTTAAATCCTTTATCTAAAAAGAGTTCATAATACTTCTCAAATTCAGCCAAAATTATTTGGATAAGATTCGCTCGCAGAAATGATTTTCCCTTTTCGATACGTAATGAAGTTGCTATATCGGAAAGTTCTAATGGATAATCTTCTTCAACTTGATTTACGTTGATTCCAATTCCTATTACGACACTTCGAATACAATCTGCATCACCTTGCATCTCGGTTAAAATTCCACAAACCTTTTTCTTATTAATCAAGATATCATTGGGCCATTTAATACTTGGTTGTAACTCAGTTACTTTCTCGATTGCAGAAGCAATTGCAACTGCTGTTAATAGTGTTAACTGTGGCGCCACTTTAGGTGAAATAGACGGTCTAAGAATAAGACTCATTGCGATAGCTTTCCCATCTGAAGTTAACCAGTTCCTTTGTAATCGCCCACGTCCTTTTAATTGACGTTCAGCTAATACAATTGTACCTTCAGGAGCATCATTCATTACAAGCTCGTTCGCAATTGTCTGGGTTGAGTTTGTTTCTTCTTGATAGACTATTTTCCGCCCAAATATTTTTGTTTCAAGACCAAGTTGAATATCAGTTGGTGTCATCCGATCTGATTTCCCAATAATTTTATAACCAACTTTTCTAACTGCTTCAATTTCTATTCCTTCTTCTTGCAATTCTTTCATATATTTCCAAATTGCGGTACGTGAAATTCCTAATTCGTCACTCAAATATTGCCCAGAAAGATATTCATTTTGATGTTCCGTAAATAATTGTATGATTTGCTCTTTTACCTTTGAAGCCAATTTGTAAACCACTCCTTAACAGCAAGTTGAGTATTTATTAAACTGTTTTCAACAACTAATACTTCAATCTCACTGATTACTTCCTTTAACCAAGGACCACCTTTAAGATTAGACCAACTTAATAAATCATTTCCTGATATACATAATTCCGATTTAGAATGAATTGGTAAGTTGGCGAATTGAACTTTTAATTGTTCTTCGATTTGGGTGTTAGAAGAAGAATAACCTAATATTGTTTGTAATCTTTCGTATTGAATGGCTTCTTTTAATCCAACTATGTATAAAGTTGAGTTACTCCAACTGATCGTTTCTTTTAGTAATAGTGCATGCAGCTTTAAAATTTGTTTAATCCGTTCATTCGACATCTTCCAATTTCGAAGGACTGATTCTGGATGTTCAATTTGCATTTTAAATAATATTAATGTCCAATATTCTTCAATCGTTTTTAATTTTTCAATCGGAAGTTCAATTACCTCATTGAAAAATGGGTGACAATCTTTAAAATTTGGCAGGTGATTAATTAATTCTGTTTGTATTAATAAATTAAGAGCATCTTTAGGAGACTTACCTAGTAATAGCTTTTCAAATTCAACACTTATTCTTTCAATCGCAATCTTTTCGATTAAAGCATTATTTGACAGTATTGCTTCGAAAGTACACTCATCCATTCGAAATCCAAGTTGGCTTACAAAACGAATCCCTCTCATCATTCGAAGAGCGTCTTCATGAAATCTTTCTTTTGCATTACCAACCGATCGAATTAATCCATTAGCTATGTCTTTTCTACCATTAAACGGATCAATTAAATCATTATTTACTGTCATCGCAATTGCATTCATTGTAAAATCTCTTCTTTTTAAATCCTCTTCGATCGATTTAACATAAGTCACCTCTGAAGGTCTCCGAAAATCTTGATATGTCGATTCAGTTCTAAAAGTAGTAATTTCATATGATTGATTGTTTTCGATCACAAGTACAGTACCATGTTGGAGTCCTGTTGGTACTGTTTTAGGAAAAATTCGTATAACTTCTTCTGGCAGTGCAGAAGTTGCTATATCAATATCACCTATATCCCTCTTTAATAGTTTGTCTCTGACACAACCACCTACAAAATATGCCTCATGACCGTTTTGTATTAATTTTGTAAGTATTGGTTTTGCTCTTTCAAATATCCCCATTATTCATTCATTCCTAATAACTCTTTATAGATTGCTAAATATTGTGAAACAATTTGAGTTGAATGAAATCTTTCATTAACAATTTCTATTGAGCGCTTTGAAATTTTTTGATAAAGTTTATCGTCTTTTAACAAATTAAGTGTGTAATATGAAATTTGTTCAATATCGCCTAATTCACATAAAAATCCGTTTTCTCCATGTTCAATCACTTCTGGAATACCACCTATTCTTGTTCCGATACAAGGAACGCCACAAGCCATTGCTTCAAGAAGAACTAATCCAAAACTTTCTTTTGATGATAATAATAACTTTACATCACTAATTGCAAGTAATTCTTCAACATTCTCTTGTTTTCCAAGAAATAAAACATCTTTTTCAATTCCCAATTCTCTTACAAGTTTACATAAAACAGAAAGTTCAGGTCCATCACCGACTAGTAGTAATTTCGAAGGTACTTCTTGTCTTACTAAATTAAAGACGTTTACAACATCTTTCGTCCGCTTTACTTGACGGAAGTTTGAAATATGTATAATTACTCTCTCATGTTCCTTAATTCCATATTCCGCTTTTAGTGATTGGCAATTACGCTTCTTATATACTCTTTCATCTATAAAGTTATAGACCGTTTGAATATCTTTATCAGGGTTTACTAATTCAAGTGTTTGACGAATTAAATCATTTGATACAGCTGTTACGGCATCAGACTTTTCAATTCCAAATTTAATTAATTCTGTTAAAGACGGATCATAGCCTAGAACAGTTATATCCGTTCCATGTAATGTCGTTACAATTTTAATTTCGTGATTAATCATTTGTTTTGCTAAAAAAGCACAAACAGCATGTGGAATAGCATAATGCACATGTAATATATCTAATTTTTCACGATTTGCAATTTCAGCCATTTTACTTGCTAAAGCCAAGTCATAAGGCGGATGTTGAAATACTGAATATTGATTTACTTCAACCGCGTGATAATAAATATTTGGATTAACTTTATTTAAACGAAATGGCATACTTGATGAAATAAAATGAATTTCATGTCCAAGCTCTGCTAACAACTTCCCTAGCTCAGTAGCAATCACTCCAGAACCACCAACTGTAGGATAACATGTAATCCCAATTTTCAACTTCATTTTATCTCTCCTAATTGTCTACTCTTTATAAACTAAACTTAGAAAAGCCAATCTGCATTTAGAAGTAGTGGTTTCTTACTCATAAATCCTTCACCGTAAGATATGCCAACTTCCTTACCGATCATCTTTTCTCTCGCAATGACACTTTCTACATAATCATTCGTTAATGGTGTACTAACACCCGTTTCTCCTGGTGTAAATTGACTTTCATATGCTTCAAGTGCTTCTTTTTTTAACTGAATTGTTTCCGATATATTTACAATAAAGTTCGGTCGATGAAATCCGTTTATCATGTATTGAAATACATGGTTAACTTTATGAGCTTCGTGGCTAGTATTTACATTTAATTTCCGAATGCCTGATGAGAAGACAGCTTCTTCAATTATTTTTGTACAATTTCCGTGATCAGGATGACGATCGAACTCGTAAGGAGAAAATACAATACTTGGCTTCGTCATTCTAATTAAACTAACAACTTGCTTAATGGAATCTTCACTTAAGTATAGCCCTCTATCCGAAAATGATAAATTAAAACGTTTTGATACTCCTAGTATCTTATCTGCAGCTTCCGCTTCTTTTCTTCGAGTTGATGTATCTCCATTTGATGAAAGCTCTGCTTCTGTCAAATCACAAATAGCTACTTTGTATCCTAATTTAGTAAATTTAGCTATTGTCCCTGCCATACCAATTTCAACATCATCTGGGTGGGCACCAAACGCTAATACATCAAAATATTCCACACGATTCACTCACCTTCATACTTACTCATTAAACAATTTTACGATAGCCTTTGCAGTTTGACTATTTGTTGCTACAGGTATATGGTAGACATCACATAATCTCAATAAAGCATTCACATCTGGTTCATGTGGCTGTGAAGTTAATGGATCTCTAAAAAAGAAAATCGCATCCATTTCACCTTTTGCAACAAGTGCACCAATTTGTTGGTCGCCACCAAGTGGTCCTGACTGAAAACATTTTACCTTTAAAGCCGTGTTTTCCATAACACGTGTTCCAGTTGTTCCAGTTGAAAATAGTTCATGTTTTTGAAAAAACTTTTCATTTTCTTGCACAAAAATTACTAAGGCATCTTTTCTTTCATCATGAGCTATTAAAGCGATCTTCACCCTTAGCACCTCAATCCATAATATTTTCTAAGCCATATACAAGTTCAGAAAGTTTCATTACCTCTTCAATTGATACTTTAACACCAGACATAAATGACGCTCTGTTCATTGAGTCATGTCTAATCGTTAGCAATTGGCCATCTCCACCGAATAAAACCTGTTGATGAGCTACCAATCCAGGTAATCTAACACTATGAACCCTCATACCGTTCATATCTGCTCCTCTTGCTCCATCTTCAGTCTCAACTTCATTTGGATGACCTTGATTTTTATATTCTCGAGCCTCCCCAATCATTTGTACAGTCTTCAATGCTGTACCTGAAGGAGCGTCTAATTTTTGATCATGATGTAATTCGATAATTTCTATGTCTTTAAAATACTTTGCAGCCATAGCAGAAAACTTCATCATTAAGATTGCACCTATAGCGAAATTTGGTGCAATAATACAGCCAAGTCCATTTTGAAGAGCTAATTCCTTCAGTTCTGCTAGTTCTTCATTTGTAAATCCTGTAGTGCCTATTACAGGGCGAATACCATTTTTCAATGATAAAAATGCATGCTTTTTCCCTATTTCAGGAGTAGTTAAATCAACTAACACATCAAAGTTTTCATTTTCGATACACTCTTCTAGCGTTTCGTATACAGGTGCATCTCCTTTAAACTGTGGGTAAAATTGATTCACCGAGCCTCCACCAAATTTATAATCTATTGCAGCAACTAATTGAAAATGTTCTGTTCTTTCAATAAGCTGTAATGCTTCTGTACCCATTTTCCCTCTTGGTCCTGCTAAAACAACACGAATCATTTTCTCCATCTCAAACTTCCTTCCTTGTCCAGCGATCTTTATCTCTTGTATTAAATTTCTTCATAACCATATCATGTGCCTGTGCTAAATCGATATTTAAACTATTTGCTAAACAAATCATAACGAATAATACATCACCAAGTTCTTCTTCAATTAATTTTTCTTCTTCAGTATTTTTCTTTGGTTTCTCACCATATGTATGATTTATTTCTCTAGCTAATTCGCCCATCTCTTCAGTTAACCTAGCCATCATTGCTAAAGGACTAAAGTACCCTTCTTTAAATTGCCCAATATATTTATCTACTTCATTTTGCATTTCTTTCATCGTTTTTTCGTGCATACTAATATCAACTCCTCAAATAAATCTTATCGAAATGACCACTTTTTGACAAATTATATATTATTTTACTTGAAAAAAATACAAGATAAGATAAAAATAAGAGTTTAAGGTGATTTTAAATAGTATGGAGGAAGTATATGATTTTCAACTTGAAGTTACGTAATATCTTTTTTATCATTTTAGGTTCTGCAATTTTTTCTTTTGGAATTATGACAATTAATATTCCTAACAATTTGGCTGAAGGTGGATTTACAGGTATAAACTTAATTCTCTTAGCTGAATTAAATATCCCTGTATGGATTTCTAACCTAGCATTAAACATTCCATTATTTTTTGTTGGATGGAGATTACTCGGAACAGTAACTATGCTATATACAATCATTGGAACAGTTGCCGTTTCATTTTTCTTAAAATTATTTGAAAAATTCACGTTCACTATAGATGTACATGGTGATTTAATGTTAGCTTCACTATTTGCCGGTGTATTTATAGGAGTTGGCTTAGGAATTATTTTCAGATTTGGTGGAACGACAGGTGGTGTAGATATCATTGCTCGATTAGCCTATAAATACAAAGGTATTAATATGGGTAAAACAATGTTCATCTTTGACTTTGTTGTCATTACGCTATCTTTATTGACTTATTTAAAAGCTTACGAGGCAATGTATACATTGGTTGCTGTGTTCGTTGGCGCTAGAATTATTGACTTTATGCAAGAGGGTGCATACGCTGCCCGCGGAGCAAATATCATTTCCGATAAAAATGAATTAATTGCTGCTCGTATTATGAAGGAAATGGAACGTGGCGCAACCTATCTTAAAGGAACAGGTACTTTTACTGGCGAGAGCAAAGATGTCTTATTCTGTGTAGTACCAAAAAATGAATTAGTTCATTTAAAGAATATCATTCAGGATATCGATCCACATGCTTTTGTTGCAGTAACTGAAGTACATGATGTGTTAGGAGAAGGCTTTACTTTAGACGAAAACAAAGTGCCATTACATCCTTAAAGCAAAATAAAAAGCGGTTCTAGGCCAATGCCCAGTATCGCTTTTTATTTTGCTATTTTTTAATCATCGTTTTGCATACCAGTATAAATTAATACTAATCGTAATAATTCAGCAACTGCAACTGCAGCAGCAGCTACATATGTTAAAGCTGCAGCATTTAATACACGCTTTGCATAAACATGCTCATTTGAATTAATGATTCCATTCGTTGTGATTTGTTTAAGCGCACGACTAGAGGCATTAAATTCAACTGGAAGTGTAATAATTTGAAATAATACACCAATCGCTAATAAAAGTATTCCTAATAACAATGCTCCTGTTAAGCCAGAAAAAATCCCAATTAGGATGAAAATCCATGAAAAATTAGAACTGAAATTTGCAACTGGTACTAACGAATGACGAAATCTTAAGAAACTATAATCATTTGCATCTTGGATTGCGTGCCCTACTTCATGAGCAGCAACCGCTGTACCCGCTACTGAATATCCGTGATAGTTTTCAGATGATAAACGAACAACTTTTGCTCGAGGATCATAATGATCTGATAAGTATCCTCTTGTTTCTTCTACTCCAACATTAAATAAACCATTATCATTTAATATCTTTCTCGCAACTTCTGCACCTGTTAAACCAGATGTAGAGCTAACTTTTGAATACTTCTTAAATGTTGACTTCACTTTAAATTGTGCATATAGAGGTACAATCAACAAAATTAAAAAGTAAATTAGATAACCCATTAATATTCCTCCAAAGAGCATTATTTTACAATATTGTATAGATTATTAGAGAATTTTGTCAATCATTATGCTCTCGTCTTTTTTTATTCTTACTTCGATCACCTTTATATTTTCTCCAACCAACATAACTTAATGTACCGACTATGATCCCACCAGTTGTAAATATCGTCCAAAAAGAAGTAGGTGGAAAAATCGAATTTCCTTGTTCAAAAATAAATGATAACTCGGCTTTCGTCTCATCTAATTTTTGTTTAAAAGCTGGCAATTCTTCTTTATTAATTCGATATTCATCCAAAAATGTTACTAATGAATTTATCTTCTTCACTTCATCATATGGCAGGTCAACGAGTAAACTTGGGTAAACTATTTCAAACTGATGTAAGAATTGATTTAACTGAATTTCATATGCTTCTGAATTCCCTCTTTTATAGGCTGCGTCCATATTATGTAAAGGCGTCATGACAGATTGTTTCATTTCCTTCCACATCGGCTGTAGTGATGTTTCCCTTGCATCAACCATCAATCTAACTCCAAGTACATCTGCAACTTTTTCCTGCGGATCACTCGCATCATTCTTTAAGGAGAGGAGAGCATTTTGAAAAGTAACAGAGATTGTTTCCAAATCTTTAGGAGTAAAATCCTTATTCTTTTTAACATCCCCCATATAATTTGTTTCAAATTGTTCTAAAAGATTTGCGCCATGAATATAATCACCTTCTTGTACTAAAGATAATGATTTTTCAATTAAAGAAGTTTCTTGATCTATTTTTGCGAAACCTTTTAGGTTATTAAATGAAAAGAAAATAAAAAAAACGCTTATCCCAACTATTAATTTTCTCATCTAATCCCTCCCTCATAACTACTAATAATTATGAGAGCGAGGACAAGAATAGAACCCCAATAGTTCAGGCTCTTTTCTTAAAAATTAATTGGTAATAAGCAATTAATATAACAAATATAGACAACCAAAAAGTTACGAATGCGATCCAGTTTTGATAGTCAACTAACATATAATATTGAGGCATTGTTCCGAATACATAATCGAAAATAAGATCCTGCAAAATCCAAATACTAGCTACAACTAAGTGCCATTTTTTCACTTTGAAAACTGGTGCATACAAGATTGCTTGTAAAGCCATTCCTGCGTGTGAAAAAATTAACATATAAGCAATCGTATCAAGACCTCTAGCTAAATATAATACCATAGCATTCATCAAAACTGCCCAGATGCCATATTTTACTAAGCTGACATATGCTAAAGCCTCAATCAGACCACTGCGCTTATTAAGTAACCATAAAATTAATACAAAACAAAAAAACAAAGAAGCCGTTGGACTATCTGGAACAAAAATCCTTAGCCAACCTGGGGTATCTTTTAATTGAATTCCATACCAATAATACCCATAAAAAGTCCCTAAAATATTAATAATTAGTAAAGCCATTAAACTTGAACGTAACCTGATCAAACTGTATAGCATAATCGATTATACACTCCATTTTCAATTTCTTTCATCCGAACTTATTTATAACACAAAGTTCACAATTAGTATGTAAACATCCATTTTTCCCATGTTAGTATTTCAATATAAGTTGATATTAAAAAAAGAGTCGAAAGATCGACTCTCTTTTAATTATTCTGTTTTACCTGCTTTTGAAACGAATTCAGCTAAGACTTTAAGTTCTGCATCTGTACCTTTAAATACGCCAGCTGGCATAGCTTTACGTCCGTTTCTTGCGATATGTGCAATTTCCTCAGGTTTTAAACCGTTGTTTTGAAGACTTGGAGCTGCTGCGCCACCTTCAAGGTTATCACCATGACAAGATACACATGTATTTTTTTGTAATAATTTGTATGCTGGATCCTCTTTATTTAACTCAACAAAGGCACGGATTTTTCCTTGCTCTTTTGTTTTTTTCCAATCATGGTGAGCAGCTGCTTCCCATGTTAAATAAATTACACCAGCAAGTCCTAATAGCATAAAACCAGTAGGTACGATTCGTTTGATTGGTCTTCTTTCAGCACTAGTATCTAGGAATGGCGCTAATAATAAACCACCAAACGCTAAACCTGGAATGACGAAAGCACCGATTACGTTATAGTCACCTGAAGCATAGCTATACTTTAAGAATTGATATAAGAACAAGAAATACCAGTCTGGTAGTGGTGTATAACCAGTATCAGTTGGATCTGCAATCCTCTCTAATGGAGAAGGATGTACAATTGTTAAGGTTAAATAGCCAATTAAGAAAACTGCTCCAACCATCCACTCTTTTAATAAAAAGTTTGGCCAGAATGCTTCTGTTTTCCCTGGATATTCAGAATAATCTTTTGGAATATTTGGTTTACGTCCTGCAACAGCAGGTACGCGTGAGTCACCGACAAACTTCATTCCTTTACCGCGATGCATGTTCTCCCTCCTTTATTTCAACACACATTAGTCTACTGACTAAAGCCTCAATTAACTAAATCTTATAGTGGTCCTGAAATACCTTGCTTACGAATGATTAAGAAATGCGCACCCATAAGAGCAAGTAAAGCACCAGGTAAGAAGAATACATGAATTGCGAAGAAACGAGTTAACGTTTGTGCACCAATGATTTCTGGATTACCAGCAATTAATGTTTTTACTTGCTTACCAATAAATGGTGTTTGTTCAGCAATTTGCAGACCTACTTTTGTCGCAAATAATGCTTTCATATCCCAAGGTAATAAATATCCTGTAAAGCCTAATCCAAGCATTACGAAGAAAATTAAAACCCCTACAACCCAGTTAAGCTCACGAGGCTTTTTATATGCGCCTTGGAAGAATACACGTAAAGTATGTAAGAACATCATAACAATAACTAAACTTGCACCCCAGTGATGCATACCACGAACAATCTGTCCGTATGCAACGTTGTTTTGTAAGTAATAAACTGATTCCCAAGCATTTTTAATATCTGGAACATAATACATAGTTAAAAACATACCAGATAAAATTTGGATTACTGTAACGAAAAATGTTAATCCACCAAAGCAATATACAAATGCTGAAAAATGGTGTGCTGGATTAACGTGCTCTGGTACTTCATGATCAGCGATATCTCTCCACAGAGGTGTAATTTCTAATCGCTCATCTACCCAGTCGTAAATTTTGTTCAACACGATTATTTTCCTCCTTGTGGTAACGCTTTACCAAGATAGAAAGCATCTTTTTCTACTTTTACTTGATATACATCTAGTGGTGCAAGTGGTGGTGTTCCTTTAATGTTTTTACCACTCTTTTCGTAGCGACCACCATGACATGGACAGAAGAATTGATTCGGATGTTCTTTATTGTCGTTCCAACCAACTGTACAGCCTAAATGCTTACAAGTAGGTGATAACGCAACAATATCTCCTTTTGAATCCTTATACACCCATGCAATGTGAGACGCGTCAGATTTAACCCAACCATCGACTTGCTTAACTTTGAAGTCAAATCGTTTTGGATCAGTAGTTAAATCTTTTAATAATCCAACTTGCACAAACGAACCAGCTGCTTCTTTTTGTAGAACTGGATCAATAGCAAAACGTGCTAATGGCATAAGCATTCCTGCAGCCATAAACCCGCCTACACCAGTTAACGTATAGTTTAAAAACTGGCGTCTTGAAACCTTTTCACTCATGAAAATTCCCCCCTCTATCACAAGTACTCCTGTACGGACAACAGCTATAATAATAAAACTAGGACACTTTCATAATATAATAACAAATTTAGAAGGTCAATAATATCCTAATAATAATCATTTAATAATGTTGTTTTTATTTTTATCCCCATATTTTAGAAAATAATGCATTTAAATGTGATAATTGTTTTTCAACAATTACTTTTTGAGTTGTCTCATCTAAACTATTTATATTTAGTGCTGGTAACCAAATTAAAGATTCTTCCATTTCTGAATTCAATTGTTTCCAATCATAGTCGCATGTTAGAAAGAAAATGTGTTTCATTCCGCTCTCTTTAAACTCTTGATTCCATTGCATTAAACGGGTAGTTTTAGCCTCTTCACCTAGTAAATAAGTAAATTCCGGTGCAATCACTACTCGTCCCTTGTATGTACGTTCGATTTCCGAAGTAAGGATAATCAGATCTTCTCTTTGTTCAGCTAAACTGATATTTTCTTTACTTATTGATACAGGACATAATGGAACAATTACAGTATCAATATATTGTTGATGCTCTAAAACTTGTTGTAAGTCACTAGTTGTCCATTTCATGTTAACTACCTACTTTCTAATTTGAAGATAATAAAATTTAAATGTGAAATTTTTGTGAACAAATATCTATTTTCAATTTAACCATATTTTACTATTTTACGAAAGAAAAAAAGCCCTCAACTTTGAGGACTTTCGCTTTTATTTATTGACTGTTTTCGTAAATATAGTTGGTATTTCTCTAGGAGATTTGTTGCTATCCATTCTTCAACAGAAATTCTCTTTAACCAAACCTTTTCAAAAACAACAATCTTGTCGCAAACAGCCTATTTATAAGCTTACATTATAATGTCTTTAACTGATTAGTTAGTTCCTTGAAACGCTTGGCATCCTGTTGATCCAACGCTTCATCAATTAAACGCATTAAACGATCTCTTTGGAAATTAAGTATTGAATCTGTTAAAAGCTTTTCAGCAATAACACGATCTTTTTCGTTCGTATTTAAGTTTTTCGGTAAATGTGGATTCTCTTCTAAAACTGAAACAAACATTGGATATTGAAAGGAAGATTTAAAATTTAATTGGATATAAATATCTTCATCTCGATTTAGTCGAATATCATGAAATGACTTTTCTGCATCGGTCGTCATCACATTTTGTTTATAAAAATGAAATGGGACTTCTTTTACGCAGTTTGTCGACATCACTAATCCACGAGGGCAATATTTAGACTGTTCGACAAAATGAACCTTCTTCATTAAATAATCATGGCTCATTAAATAATTTAGTATCCATACACATTCTCGCTGTTTTAATTGAAAATTACTTAAAAACCACTTTACAAAATCTTTCTTTTCATTCACAGATACAGGGGTTGCCATTTTTAAATCCCTCCTCTGTCCATTAGATTTGTCCCCATTTCTGAATAAAGAAAATTACAATTCATTTATTCGATCAAGACGTTCCCTTACTTCTTCTTGCAGGTATTCATCATCTTTAAGCATAATGTATACCTCTTTAGCTTCTTGTACTAAACCTTCTTCGTATAATAAATCTCCGAATTCCTTTAAGTAGGAAATTTCCTGGTTAAAGTCATTATATGCAAGACGATATTGATTTAATGCCAAATCATATTTTTCTATTCCATAGTATGCTTTTCCTAAATCCCAGTTAAAATGCGGATCGGAAGCACCATGTTCAATTGCTAATTCGATTGTCCCAATTATTTCATCAAAATCCTCTTCTTCAAAAAGAATACCGACTAATAACTGTACTGCTTCAATTAGGGATGGGTCGTAAATTAAAGCTTCCTGTAAATGCTTTTTACTCGTATTTAAATTTTTTAATTTACGTGCTAGCTTGGCTGCTGATAATAAACATTCAACATTAGTCTCATCTACTTGTAATGCTTTTTGAAGTATATCATATCCTTCTTGATATTGACCTTCCATATCATAGGCTTTACTCAACCATAAGTGTGCAACCAAATACTCTGGATCAAAGAAAATCGCTTCCTCAAAAACAGGAATACAAGCTGAGTAACGCTCTGCTTGGAATAGTGTAATGCCGTATCCCAATAATGTATGGAAGTCTTTTGAATGTTGGATTCCTTTTTCGTAAAACGGAATTGCTTCTTCCCACTCACCTTCAGCACTTAAACATTCGGCTAGTCGTAAGTCTTTATTAACACCATTAACTTCTATTTCTAGCATTACTAATTTTTCATAAAACGAAATTGCTTTTTTATAGTCATACTTACTAAAGTAATATTCGCCTAGTGCAAAATCAACAACTGGCTCATTTGGTAAAATTCTTTTTGCTTCAAATAGCTTTTGTTCAGCGACTTCATCAAGACCTTGAACTTGATATAAATCAGCCATTAAAAGTAAAGCCTGTACTCTGTTTTCACTTTCATCCTTAATTGAAAGTAAAATCTCTAATGCTTCATCTTCTAAATCAAGATCTAATAATAATTCAGCGTAAATTATTTTAAGCTCTTCGTCATCACCGTATAAGTATACTAAGTCTTCAATAATATTTTTCGCTTCATCAATTAAACCTAATGATTGAAAAACGATAGCAGCTTCATATTTTTCTTCATCGTTTGCACTTTGTAAACTTTTTTTTAGGACATCTAATCCTTTTTCAGTTTCGCCGTTATCAATCAGCTGTACTGCTTCATAAATACTACTCATTAAAACACCTCTTAATTCAAACTACTTTATCAGTTCATTTAATTGTTCTTTAAAGTTTGGAAATGAAACAGCAATACATTCAATATTTTCAATCTCTGTTTCGCCTTCTGCTACTAACGCAGCAATTGATAGCATCATTCCCATTCGATGGTCTCCATGTGACTTAACATTTGAAGCTATTAAAGAACTTTCTCCTTGTATAATCATACCATCTTTTGTAGCTTCGATGTTTACACCAAGTTTTGTAAGTTCTTCTACTACTGTTTGTATGCGGTCAGTTTCTTTTACTCTTAGTTCTTCTGCGTCTTTGATAATTGTTTCGCCACTAGCAAATGCTGCTGCTAAAGCAATGATAGGTAATTCATCAATACAAGTTGGAATCTCTTCTCCTCCAATTGTAGTAGCCTTTAACTTGCTCGATTTCACTCGTAAATCGGCGATAGGTTCGCCATTAACGATCTTTTCATTTTCAAGTGTAATGTTAGCCCCCATCCGTTCTAAAACAGTTAATATACCTGTACGAGTTGGATTTACGCCAACATTTTTCAGTAGAATTTCACTATTTGGAATGATCGAGCCTGCTACCAAGAAGAAAGCTGCAGAGCTAATATCACCTGGCACAGTAACTGACGTCGATTTTAAACTCTGATTTCCAGTAATTGAAACTGAATTCCCATCAACTTTTAGATCACACCCAAAAGCTTTAAGCATTCTTTCAGTATGGTCACGAGATTTTTCTGGTTCCGTTACAACAGTAGTTCCATTTGCAAATAAACCAGCTAATAGGATAGAAGATTTTACTTGGGCACTTGAAACAGGTGAATGATATGAGATACTACTCAGTTTCCCACCTCTAATTGAAAGTGGCGTATATGTTGCATCTTCACGTCCATCTATTAAAGCTCCCATTAATCTTAATGGGTTACTTACTCTTTTCATTGGTCTCTTAGCAATTGATTCATCGCCTACTAGTACTGAATGGAAAGGTAAGCCACTTAATATCCCCATTATTAACCTTGCTGTTGTTCCTGAATTTCCTACATCAAGAACTGAATTCGGCTCTGTAAGCCCCTCTATACCTTTACCATAAACGATTACTTCCTCATCTTGAACATCAATATGTACTCCAAGTTTTCTAAAACAATCAATTGTACTTAAGCAATCTTCACCTAATAGAAAGTTTGTAACTCTTGTCGTCCCATTTGCTAAAGAACCAAACATTATCGCTCTGTGAGAGATCGATTTATCTCCGGGAATTGTGACTTCCCCTACCAAACGGACTTTTTGTGCTGAATGCGAATTTCCCATATTAGACACCTTTTAAACCTTTCTATATGTAATAAACATTCCATTTTTATTAATTCAAACCTTTTTTTTTGTAGAAAATCTGTTCGACTAATTCCCCTAAATAATTACAATAAAAATTAATCATTTTATTAGAAAAAGAAAATGATATTTTGATTTATCAATTATCAAAACACCATTTTCCCAAAAATTATTTAATTATTTCTGTAAGAAAACATTTTAACTGATCTTTCAGGACACTTTCTTCAACTTCACAAATTTTCGGTACCCCAAAATCCTTTAATAATACATAATTTATTTTTTGCTCAACATTTTTTTTATCTTGTTTCATTAATTCGATAATTGAAGGGATGTCCAAATTAAGATAAACAGGATAATCAAGTTTTTTAAACCAACTTAAAAATAATGCAAACGATAAATCAGTTTCAAATAATTTTTCACTTAAATAAATAGAAAATAATGTTCCAAATGCAATTGCCTCTCCGTGGGTAGTCTTCGTATAGCCTAAATAAGCTTCGATTGCATGACCAAGAGTATGTCCTAAATTAAGAAAGGCTCTTACTCCATTCTCTCGTTCATCTTCTGAAACAATTTGGTTTTTCACGCTTATTCCCATTTCAACACATTTTTCGATAAGGTTAGGCTCTAAATTTTCAAGCGATTGAATCGAATTAATTAACCATTTGGTATTTTCTTTAGAAGAAATCAGAGCTTCTTTTATGATTTCTGCAAAACCTGAACGCCACTCCTCAATAGGTAATGTATTGAGGAAGTTTAATTCGTATAATACTAATTCTGGTTGATAAAATGCTCCTACAATATTTTTTGCTTTAGGTAGATTAATGGCAACCTTGCCACCTATTGCACTATCATGTGCCAATAATGTAGTTGGGATTTGAATGAAGCGTATTCCTCTCATATAGGTCGCAGCAACAAAACCAGCTAAATCTCCAACTACTCCTCCACCTAATGCAATAATTAAACTATTTCGATCTAGTTTACTTTCAAAACAAAATTCCAAGCATTTTTCATAAATCGCAAAATTCTTACTTCTTTCTCCGTTTGGAAAGTTATAACTATCAGTATTCGTTAAATGAGCAACCTGATTTTTAACATCTTCTAAATAATAGTTGGCTACATTATCATCACTGATGATTACTATTTTTGAAACTTTTGGAGAGAAGTTTTCAATAATTGACTGTAAATTACTTAAAATCCCATATCCAATACAAACGTCGTATTGCTTAGAGCTTGTTTTTACAGTAATTCTATTCATTAAAATTTCCTCGCATATTGACGGTAGTCTTCAATATTATTTTTTAATCGGTCCAGTTGATCTGATTCAAACTGATCAACAATAGCTTTAGCAATCTCCCAAGCTACGATATGTTCTGCAACAACTGAAGCAGCCGGTACAGCGCAACTATCTGATCGTTCAATACTTGCTTCATAGGTTTCTTTTGTTTCGATATCAACGCTTCTAAGCGGCTTGTACAATGTTGGAATGGGCTTCATTACCGCACGAACTACAATAGGCATTCCAGTCGTCATACCGCCTTCAAATCCTCCTGCACGATTTGATAAACGATAGTATCCTAGTTCTTCAGTATAAGCAATTTCATCATGTACTTCACTTCCTGGAATTGATCCTGCTTTAAAACCTATGCCGAATTCAACACCTTTAAATGCATTAATACTAACTATCGCACCAGCAATCTTAGAATCTAATTTGCGATCATAATGAACATAGCTTCCGATTCCTGGAGGCATTCCCTCAACCACTACTTCAACGATTCCACCTAAAGAATCACCATTTTTCTTTGCTTCATCAATTAAATTTTTCATATTTTCAGTTGCATCTTCATCAATACAACGGACTTCTGAATTCTCAGCTCGAGTATGTAAATCTGCAGAATCTTTATACGCTACTTCATTTGACTTTACGCCACCAATTTCAATGACATGACTAGCTATTTTAATTCCAAGTTCACTTAATAGTTTCTTAGCAACAGCACCTGCAGCAACACGAACCGTTGTTTCACGTGCAGAAGAGCGCTCTAGTACATTACGAACATCTCTAAATCCATATTTTATGGCTCCGTTTAAATCAGCATGACCAGGTCTTGGTTTTGTAATACTTCTTTTACCTTCATATTCTTCATTTTCTAAAGGTTCAGCACCCATAATATTTGTCCAATGAGTAAAATCTTTATTTTCAACAACTAAAGCTATAGGAGAACCTAAAGTAAATCCATGACGAACACCACTTGTTATCTGAGCAGTATCCTTTTCAATTTGCATTCTTCTACCGCGACCATACCCACCTTGACGTCTACGAAGTTCATTATTAATTTCTTCTGATAATAGTGGTAAGCCTGCTGGAACGCCTTCTATAATCGTTGTTAATTGTGGACCATGAGATTCACCTGCAGTTAAATAACGCATGCCAACACCTTCTTTTTATGTAAGATTAAAATTATTAGTTATTACTATACCACAACATAATCTGAAAATAATATAAAAAAAGAACCATAATTTGGTTCTCATAAAGTTTTTTTATAAAAAAATGTTTGATCAGACGTAAATGAATACTTTTCTGCGTGGAAAATTTGTTCAGTACTCCCTACAAATAATATTCCATTTTGATTTAAGGCTTTTGAAAAGTTTGTATAAATATCTATTTTTGCTTCTTCTGTAAAATAGATTAAAACGTTTCTACAAACAATTACATCAACATTTTTTTCATATGTATCAAGCAATAAATTGTGCTTTTTAAATTGAATTTGTTTCTTTAATTCATCACTTACTTTATAAATTGATCCTTCTTGTTTAAAATATTTTGCTAATAATTCTTTAGGTACATCTTTGATCGCTTTTTCATTGTATACACCAATCTTTGCTTTTGAAAGAACATTTTCATCTAAATCAGATGCAATAATTTGAAATTGGTGAGGTTTTAAATATTTTAATAATATCATTGCTAATGTATATGGTTCCTCACCAGTAGAGCATGCTGCACTCCATATTTTTACTTTTGTATTATTATCTAATATAGGCGGTAGAATATTTTTTTCAAAAACTTCCCAACGATTCGGATTTCTAAAAAACTCTGAAACATTTATTGTCATTCGATCTAAAAATTCAAAATACATACCATTATCTTTTTCCATACCATGAAAGAAGTCTACAAATGATCGATATCCCTTTTTTTCATATAAAGATTTTAATCTTCTTTTCATCTGTGATTCCTTATATAAATACAGATCAATTCCAGATTTCTTTTTTACTAATTTTATAAAATCAATATAATCGTCCATGAGATTCCCCTACTAATTCATTCAAATTAAAGCGCTTTATAAAAAAGCCAGCAAATATGCTGGCTTTTAACTTATAAGTTATTATTAATAGATCCACTCTTTAATAATCTTAGAGTATTCAACTAATTCATTTTCGTTGAAGAAAATGCCGATTTCACGCTCTGCACTTGCAGGTGAATCTGATCCATGAATAATGTTCTTTCCAACAGTTGCAGCAAATTCTCCACGGATAGTTCCAGGAGCTGAATCTTTAGGGTTAGTAGCACCCATCATTTGACGTGCAGTTGCAATAACATTTTCACCTTCCCAAACCATTGCAAATACTGGGCTTGAAGTAATGAAATCTACTAACTCTCCGAAGAAAGGACGCTCTTTATGCTCAGCATAATGAGTTTCTGCTTGTTCTTTACTAACTTGCATTAATTTTGCGCCTACTAATTGGAATCCTTTTTTCTCGAAACGTGAAACGATTTCACCAATTAAATTACGTTGTACACCATCAGGTTTAACCATTAAATATGTTCTTTCCATTATGCAATACCTCTCTCGTTCTATTATGTATAAGCAATACAGTAGAATCGTAACATCAATTTATAAAATTATCAATAGTTTAAAATCTTCTTATTATGCAAATATTGTAATCGTTTCCATAAAATCTATTTAAATGTGAAAAAAATTGGCTAATATTCGATACTTACAAAAAAATTTACTTTTTACTGCAAATAGCCAAAAGAGGCAGAATCAAAATACGAATGCATTTTAATACTACCTCTAATTTTTTCGATTACCAATATTTTTTGCAATTAAAATTAACATATCTTTGGCTTCATTATCAGGTAATTCTTGAATACTTTTTAATGATTTTTCTAGATATTCTTCACTAATTCTTCTTGCTTCTTTAATATATTGACTCTTACGGATTTGATTAATTAGTGGTTTTACTGTTTCAGGGTTAATTCCTTCATAAACTGAAACGATTTTCTCTTTGAGCGATGGGTCAGACATGGCAAGTAAAACAGGTAATGTAATATTACCTTGTATAAGGTCACTTCCAGCTGGTTTACCTAACTCTTTCTCGGACGCTGTAAAATCGAGTATATCATCCATAATTTGATAGGACATCCCTAGATAATAACCATAGTCTCTTAAACATTTTTGAATATCAGGACCAGCTCCAGACGAAATTGCACCAATTTCACAACTAGCCGAAATTAATAGTGCTGTTTTTCTCTTTATTCGTCTTAAGTAACATCTTAAATTTTGCTCAAAATTATATTTATCTTTAATTTGTTCAATTTCACCTAAACAAATTTCTAATATAGTTTGAGATAATTTTTGATGTGCTTCTGGAATCTCAATTTCAGACATACTTTCTAAAGCTTTGGCAAATAAGAAATCACCTGCATACATTGCAACCCGATTATTATAAGTTGAATTTATTGTTGGTTTTCCTCTTCTTAAGCTAGCTTCGTCAATTACATCGTCATGGACTAGTGATGCCATATGTATTATTTCCAATGTTGCCGCTACATGCCTAATAGATTGAAGATCATATTCCCCAAATTTTGCACTAAGTAGTACAAATACTGGTCTTATTCGTTTCCCACCTGATTTGAGTAGCTTAGTAGACGCATCTTTCAAAATGGGCTGGGATGAGTTGACCGTTTGATGAAGAGTATATTCAATCTCATTAAAATCTTTTTTTAAGTAAGAATACTTCCATTTAACCTTCATGCCGTTCACCTTTTTATTCATTCCATATTATTGCGTTCGTAATTTAGTTTTTTGGTTTAACACCTAGATGCATTGCAGCAACTCCAAAAGTATATGGTTTTACTTTTATTTTTTCTAATCCTGCTTTTTCAAATAACTTAGCCAATTCATTCATACCAGGGAATGTACTTGCGCTTTCTTGTAACCAAGAGTATTCTTTAAAGCTTTTAGCAAAAATTTTCCCGAATATTGGCATTATGAATTTAAAATAAGCCTTATATACATGTCTCACTCCAAATGCTGTTGGTTGAGAAGTTTCAAGACATACTACAATCCCACCTGGTTTTACTACTCTTGTCATTTCTTTTAATACTTGATAATAATCAGGTACATTTCTTAAGCCAAAACCAATCGTTACTACATCAAACATATTATCTTCAAATGGTAACTCCATTGCATTTCCATGGATTAATGAAACTTGACTTAATTGCTGATTTTGAACTTTTGCTTCACCTATTGATAACATATTTTTGCTAAAATCTAACCCAAATACTTTTCCTTCTTTACCAACTGCTTCTGCTAATGCAATTGTCCATTCACCTGTTCCACAGCAAACATCAAGAGCTTTCATACCCTTTTGAACATTCATTATTCGCATTGTGTGTTTACGCCAAGCGATGTGGCGTTGAAAACTAATTATTCCGTTCATTTTATCATATTTATTATATATTTTTTCAAACACATCATGGACGCGTTCTTCTTTTGATTGAGTCATATAAACCCCCACTAAGCTAATTACTTCTGTCTAATTATTTTTGTAATTGTAAGATAGTTTTTGATACTTTATCTTTAAGTTCATTATGATCTTTGTTCATTCCGATAAGTTTTTTCATCTGCAAAATAAAATCAGATTCTATGTTTTCATTCAGTAAATAAAATTCTTTTTTTAGTCGTGTTAATAAACATTCATTTTCAATCACACTGATCGATTGAGATGAACCAATATATTTGGCAAAATGTACAAGTATTGTAGATTCAATAATTGTAATACATTTTAATAATTCTTCAAAAGTATTAAATTGATGATGAACTAGATTAATTTTTTGTTCATTCATTTCTTTTACTGCATATGAAAGTTCTTTAATTAAACTAATTTCACCAGTTCTTGAAAGAGCTTCATAATAAAGGCCGCTATAAAAGTCTCCCTCTAACACTGTTAACTGTTTCTTTTCTCGATCAATTGAAGTGCTTTCATAATTTGAAACCTTTTCATGGGTATCTAGTGCAATTTGATGAATCATCAAAGCATTACAGTAATGAACAATTTTATCATGACTAAACTCATTTTCATCCATTAATTGAATGAGAAGAGACACTTTCACATCATCAATAATAGGTGTTGTCAAATGTTTATTTAAATACGGATGCTTAATCTTTTCTAAGATTTGTGCAATTACTATATTTTTCAACTCATTAGTGCTACTCATTATTTCCATCCATTCCATTAATTACTAGCTTGTTTCATTATACCATAAGTATTTTAGATGGTATAAGTTGATTATTATTACATCGTCAACTTGTATTATTTTATAATGAATAATTTTCAAAAAAAAGCAGGTAATCCTGCTTTTTTAGTAGAGATTAATTTTTAGAATGAATCATAGAAAGAATTTCATTTCTACCTTGGACATCTTCCTTTAATGAACCACGTACCGCTGTAGTAACTGTTTTTGAACCAGGTTTTCGAACTCCGCGCATTGACATACACATATGCTCTGCTTCTACTACTACCATAGCACCATGTGGCTCTAAAACTTCCATTATCGCATCAACAACAGAAGAAGTGATTCGCTCTTGTAATTGAGGTCGTTTTGCCACTGTTTCAACTGTACGAGCTAATTTACTTAAACCAGTTACTTTTCCATTTCTAGGAATATATGCTACATGCGCCACTCCGTAAAAAGGTAATAAATGATGTTCACACATTGAATGGAACGGAATGTCTTTTACTAGTACTAATTCTTCATGGTCTTCACCGAAAACTTTATGTAAATGTTCTTTTTCATCTTGATACATACCTGAGAAAACCTCAGCATACATTTTCGCTACTCGCTTTGGTGTTTCGAATATTCCTTCACGATTTGGATCATCACCGATTGCCTCAAGAATTTGACGAACTGCTTGTTCAATTTTTTCTAAATTTACTTCCTTCATAAACTGATCCCCCATGCATAAAAAAATTCTAATATCATTTCTATCAGATTTATTTATTTTAACATAATTCTTTTTTATGAAGCAAAAAAAAGAAGGATGCATTTATAAGCATCCTTCTATTTCGCTTAAATTATGTAATTATTTTACAGCATCCTTAAGCGCTTTACCAGGTTTGAAAGCTGGAACTTTACTTGCAGCGATTTCGATTTCCTCGCCAGTTTGTGGATTACGTCCTTTACGAGCTGCACGCTCACGAACTTCAAAGTTACCAAAGCCGATTAATTGTACTTTATCCCCGTTTTGTAACGCACCAAGAATTGATTCGAATACAGCATCAACTGCTAAAGTAGCTTGTTTTTTTGTTAATTCACCAGCTTCAGCAACTGCATTGATTAAGTCTGTTTTGTTCATGTCTTTCACCTCCTCCCAAAATTTATTATAAATTGATTCTTAATTTCATTAGTGACCAAAAATCGAAAATTTATACAACAAATTCCAATTTATTTCTTTGTCATGCCTTATATTATACGATTCTACTGCATATTTCAATATGTTTTATAAGAAAATGTTGGAATTACTCGAAAAAAATAGTAATTTTTCTGAAAAGTAGATTTAACAAAGTAAAGATTATAATTTTTTCTTAAAATAATGCATAAATACACTTTACAAATGGTCTATTTTACATTAAAATCCATTTTTCAATTTTAAGACTTTCACAACATGATTGTTGGCAATCTTTAAGTACCACGTCTATCCCCTTGACGAAGCTGAACCTCATCAATCTTACTTCACTCAGGTCTTTTTTTTGCTTCTATTTCAATTTGGAGTTTCATGGATTTTATCTCGCAACTTAATTCTATTAACTATCAACAGTAAACTTTAACAAAGTATAGAAATTATAGGTTAAACAAAAAAAATCAGATGGATTGACTCCCATCTGACTCGTTATTCCTTAAAGGATGATCGCAATTAAGCCGCCACTTCCTTCATTAATTATGCGTTCTAACGTTTCTTTCAACTTATATCTAGCGTTTTCTGGCATTAGTGATAACTTAGCTTGTATTCCTTCTCGAACAATTGAACTTAAGGAACGGCCAAAGATATCTGAGTTCCAAATCGATAATGGATTATCCTCGAAGTCTTGCATTAAGTACTTAACAAGCTCTTCACTTTGTTTTTCTGTACCGATAATTGGTTCAAACGTAGATTCGACATCTACTTTAATCATATGAATTGAAGGAGCTACAGCCTTTAATTTGACTCCAAATCTTGAACCGTGTCTAATTATTTCTGGCTCATCTAAACTCATATCTAGTAAAGAAGGAGCTGCAATCCCATAGCCAGTTTGCTTTACCATTTTTAATGCATCTGCGACTTGATCATATTCCAGTTTTGCATGTGCAAAGTCTTGCATCAACTCTAATAAATGATCTTTACCGCGAATTTCAACACCTACAACTTCTTTTAGTACTTGATCATATAGCTCATCTGGTGCAGATAAATCGATTTCAGCAACCCCTTGCCCCATATCGATTCCAGCAAGTTGAGCATGTTGGATAAATTCGTAATCACTAAACTGTCCAACGACATAATCTACATCTCTTAGACGTTTAATATCTTTAACAGTCTCTTGGATCGCTTCTTGGTAACTTTGGCGTAACCAGTGATTTTCTTTCAACACTAACACCCAACTAGGTAAATTAACGTTTACTTCTAATACTGGAAACTCGTAAAGTGCTTCACGCAATACATTTAATACATCACCTTCGCGCATCGCTTCTACGCTAAGTGCTATTACAGGTATATCATATTTTTGGCAAAGTTCCTGTCTTAGCGCCTCTGTATTCGGATGATAAGGTTGTGATGAGTTAATAACCATTATAAAAGGTTTTCCAACTTCTTTTAACTCTTGAACAACTCTTTCTTCTGCTTCAATATAATCGTATCTTGCAATTTCTCCAATTGAACCATCTGTTGTTACGACAACACCAATTGTTGAATGCTCTTGGATTACTTTTCTAGTTCCGATTTCTGCAGCTTCGTTAAATGGAATAGGCTCTTCATACCAAGGAGTACTAATCATTCTTGGACCATTTTCATCCTCGTAACCCTTTGCTCCTGGTACGCTGTATCCTACACAATCTACTAACCGTATATTTACATCTAAGCCGTCAGCTACATGAATTTTCACACCTTGATTAGGTACGAATTTCGGTTCTGTTGTCATGATTGTTTTTCCAGCAGCACTTTGAGGTAATTCATCGTGTGCTCTTGCTCGATCAGCTTCATTTTGAATATTAGGAATAACTACTGCTTCCATAAAACGTTTAATAAATGTTGATTTACCAGTACGAACAGCACCTACTACACCTAAGTAAATATCTCCTCCTGTGCGCTCGGCAATGTCCTTAAAAATATCTATCTTTTCCATGTGTTCCCCTCCCGATTTATCAATACATGGGAATAATTGACTTGAAGTAGTATGCCTATGACAATATAATTCTATGATGTTGTCCTAGAAGGTTATGACAAGATTTTTTATAATTCTTAACATTTTTTTAAGGATAAATATAAAAAAATCCTTCGATAAAATGTATTCTTCTATCAAAGGATTATGATTTTATTTATTTAATTTTGTTCTAAAAACACTGGTTGTCCGTCTTTTACCGTGTATGGAAGTGAATATGCAGGCACAAATGGCGAATCTTTTTCTAATATTGAACGAATATCTTGACCTGTTTTAAATTTCTTTGCTTCATCGATTTTCTCAAATAAGTCCATTGAGTAATCAACATAAAAATCTCCATCGTTTCCCATAATGATTGGTAAGTTTTTTTGACTATAAGGACTAATGACAAAAGGCTCTTCTTTAAATCCAATCTTTTTGTAGTTTAATAGAAAAACACCTTTACTTAAGGTTTTCTTAATTGGTGGATAAGTGTGTTTTTCTCGATATACTTGGACTCTTAATCCAACATCTCTCAATTTTTCGGCAATTCTTAGATCAATTAATTTCACAGTTGGATTCGTTTCGGCATCTACTAAAACGTATTGATAAATGCCTCCATTTTCAAAAGAGTTACCCGGTGCATCACTTAAATAACCAGGGATTAATCTTGTAAAATCAATCGGATATTTTAAATAGATAGGAGTAGACATATCTTTCGTTTTGATTGGTAAAATTCCCGAATTTTCTTTTTTAAACTTATTTACTGCTGTTTGTACTGATTGAATTTGATCTTCATAAGGCGTTTGATTTTGTGCCAATTGGTCTTGTGGATACAAACATCCGCTTAAGATACTAATCAATGTACACATTAAAATAATAAATGATAGCTTCTTCATGTTAATCCCCTTAAGTGTAATTAGCTAGGCCAGCTTAAAACGATATATGTAATTAAAATACCCGAAATGATTAAAGACATATAGGCTATAAATGCTGTCACCATTTTTAAAAATTTAATTTTAATTGTATTTCTACTTAGATAAATTAAAAATAAAGATAACAGCATTAAGCCGATTCCTGCGAATGAAATTAGTTCATTTATGTGTGCCGTGCTCATAATTATCCCCCTATGTACTTTCTAACATTACTATAGTACCAAAATAGTATGATGATTTGAAATAAATTCTTAAGTTTTTAAATTCAATCATTCTTCATTCTATAAATCTTACTGAAACTTGTCTATTTTTTGATTAAAAAAGAAAGAAAAAGCAACTGTCTACTTCTTCCTTCTTTGAAGCAAATTGGGGCACTTGCTTCGCTAATTTTGACTAAACCCAACCAGTTTACAACCGGTAAAAGTCATTCTATATTATGCATAAATTTTCATTATGCACTAAATACATCGCAGAAGAATGAGCCCAATTATTTTTGTTTAAACATATTTGATAATGATTGAAAGTCTAATGGCATATTATTAGTGACGATTGCTTGAACAATCTTATCTTCTTTCTCTTTTGAAACTTGACGACCAGTCATTGTTGCAATTTGACGCACAAGTTTACGAACTGTTGCCTCATCTTTGAAATTTGCATCTTTTACTGAATCAGCAACTTTAAAGATATCTGTTTTACTTACATTTGCTTTCTTTTCAATTTTATCAAAGAAACCATTTTGATTGTTTGTCACTATTCAAACCTCCTTCTTTGCTATACATCTTATGCTATGCAAAAAGAAAGAAATGGTGAAACGCCTAAAACAATCAATATAAGAAAAAGCATTAAAAACTTAGTTTTTAATGCTTTTCAAATTTATTCAGTAAGGTCACTAATAAAATTTGAAGTGCTTTCACCTTCATGTCTCTTATCACGAGACATTAAGGCATCTACAGCAGCTTTTGGATTCTTATCCTCAAATAATACTGCATATAACTCATTCACGATTGGCATTTCAATCTTAGCTTGTTTTGCCAATTCATAAGCAGCTTTAGTTGTACGTACGCCCTCAACAACCATCCCCATATTATTTAAAACTTCCTCTAAAGACTGGCCTTTTCCTAAAAGATTTCCAGCTCTCCAATTTCGACTGTGAACACTCGTACAAGTAACAATTAAATCACCCATACCTGTTAAACCAGCAAAAGTTTGTGGATTTGCACCCATTGCTTTTCCTAAGCGAATAATTTCAGCCAATCCTCGAGTCATTAATGCAGCTTTCGCATTATCACCATATCCAAGACCATCTGTAATTCCAGCAGCTAATGCAATGATATTTTTTAACGCACCACCGATTTCAACACCAATTACATCTTCATTCGTGTAAACACGGAAAGTAGCATTTGAGAACAAATCCTGAACTTCTCTTGCTTCTTCCATATTAGAAGACGCTGAAGTTAAAGTTGTTGGATGTCTTAATGCAACTTCTTCTGCGTGACTAGGACCAGATAAAACAACGACTGATCTTAAAAATTTCGATTCCATTTCTTCAGTAATCATTTCAGAAACTCGCTTAGAAGTTCCAGGTTCTATCCCTTTACTTGCATGAATCATTGTTACTTCGTTTGTTAAAACATTATTTACTTTTTGACAAACTTCTCGTATCGCTTTTGTTGGCACGACCAGTAAAATGTATTGGGCATCTTTTACTGCATCGCTTAAATTATCTGTTGCTTTTAATGAATGAGGTAATTCTATTTCAGGTAAATATTTTTTATTAATATGAAGCTCATTAATTTCATTAATTTGATTAGAATTATTTCCCCATAACATAACTGAATGCCCATTATCTGATAGAACCATAGCTAATGCGGTACCCCAGCTACCTGCACCTAGAACAGCAATTTTTTTCATATTAACACTCACTTTCATAAAAATTCCGCTACATTACGATTAAAGTGGAATTAAGAACGCGCACGTCCAATTATTCTTATCGGAGATCCCTCGAAATCAAATGCATCTCGAATACGGTTTTCTAAGAAGCGCTCGTAACTAAAGTGAAGTAATTCAGGATCATTTATAAACACAACAAACGTAGGTGGCTTAATTGCCACTTGTGTTGCATAATACACTCTTAAACGTTGTCCATTATGAGTTGGTGTTGGATTCATTGCAATAGCATCCATAATTACATCATTTAATACATTTGTTGGAACACGTAAGCTATGACTTTCGCATGCTTTATTAATCATTGGTAATAATGTCTGAGTTCTCTTTCTTGTTTTAGCTGAAAGGAAAACAATCGGTGCATAGTCTAAAAATTGGAAATGAGCACGAATATTTTCTTCAAACTCTTTCATTGTTTTCTCATCTTTTTCAACTGCATCCCATTTATTAACGACAATAACAACAGATCTTCCGGCCTCATGTGCATAACCAGCAATCTTTTTATCTTGTTCAATAATACCTTCTTCACCATCTAAAACAACTAAAACAACATCTGATCTTTCAATTGCGCGTAAAGCTCGTAGTACACTATATTTTTCTGTACTTTCATAAACTTTACCTTTTTTCCTCATACCTGCCGTATCAATAATTACATAGTCTTGTCCATCCTTAGTATAAGGAGTATCGACTGCATCTCTAGTTGTACCTGCTACATTACTTACAATTACGCGTTCTTGTCCTAATAATGCATTAACTAAAGAAGATTTACCTACGTTTGGACGACCAATTAAACTAAATTTAATTGTATCTTCATCATAGTTATCATCTTTATTTTCTGGAAAATGATTAATTACCTCATCAAGTAAATCCCCTAGGCCCAAACCATGAGAACCAGAAATTGGATAAACTTCTCCAAATCCTAAAGCATAAAAGTCATAGATATCACTTCTCATTTCAGGATTATCTACTTTATTGACAGCTAAAACAATTGGTTTTTTAGTTTTATATAAAATTTTCGCAACTTCCTCGTCTGCTGCTGTTACACCTTCACGACCGTTTGTTAGGAAGATAATTACATCAGCCTCGTCGATCGCTATTTCAGCTTGTTGACGGATTTGTTCTAAAAATGGTTCATCTCCAATATCAATACCACCTGTATCAATTAAGCTAAACTCTTGATTTAACCATTCTGCAGAACTATAAATTCGATCTCGTGTAACTCCAGGGATATCTTCTACAATTGATATCCTTTCTCCCACTATTCTATTAAAAATAGTTGATTTCCCTACATTTGGACGTCCAACTATTGCAACTGTCGGTTTAGACATTTAATTTCATCCTTCCTTGCATACCTATGTACCAATAATTTCTTATATATACTTGGTTTAAATAATTTATTTAAATAACTTATCTATTTTAACAAAAAATGTGGAAAAAGACCAACACTCATTAATTGTTTATTAATTTCCTACCTTTCACAAACCTTTTTGCAAATCGTAATGATAAAGATTTTACTAAAATTAATAATAATATCGTTGCAAATAAAATAGCTAACCAATTGATATCTCCAATGACATAATCAACTTTAATCGATCTAAATGTAAAAAAATTAAAAATTTCTCCTTGGATTAGACCAATTAATATTAATTTAATTTGTTCTTCGAAATTTTTACTTAAAAACAGTGCAAGAACGATCGCAAGAAGTGAAGTTGACAAAAATATGTTAATAAAAAAGCTTGCGGGATCATATATGACAATAATACTCATACTACTATACACCATACCGATGATTAATCCTTTAATAAAAAGTATAATTTGAACACTTTTGTTTAATAAACTTAAAAAATAACTAATAAGAACGAATAAAATGATAAAAGAAATATTAACATTGATCGCATCGATATTAAACGTTAAATAAGAACCACTTATCAAAACAAGTAAGATTGGTATTGTCAATTGATTTAATTTTTCTTTATTTAAATGACAAATAAACACACATGTCCAACTTGATAAAATAAATAATAATCCATGCAAACAAAACACCTCCTACTTCTCCTAGTATGTGACAATTTACTCTTAAAATAATCAAATAAAAAGAAAGTGAATAAGAAGTTCAAATAAAAACGAACCTATAAAAGTGAATTGTTTGGAGGTGAATCCTGTGGGTAAAGATCGACAAGAAAAAAAATTGAAACAATCAAGACGAGTTGAATCAGATCGCGACCAAAGCATCCATTATTCAGGTGCTACAAGACTAGACACACCCGAAGAAGCTAGGGAACAAAACAGGCACAACTAAAAATGTGAAAATCCATTTAGTCATCAATAAATTCGGATTGATGATTGGCTTGAAAACTCTTCATCCGTTTTTGGCATAAAAAAAACCTTCAGCATAATCGCTGAAGGTTTTTTTTTATTTTTTAAATTTATTTAATTTGTCACCAAGAAGTTCACTTAACTGGAATCCTTGAGAATCATTTGGTTGGATATATTTAGATATATCTTCTTGTAATTCAGCTTCTTGAGCTTCTTTAATACTTAAAGATAAGCGTTTTTCAGCTGTATTAACTTCAAGAACTTTTACTTTAACTTCTTGACCTACTGATAAAACTTCATTTGGGTTTTTAATATGCTTATCTGCAATATGAGAAACATGAACTAACCCTTCAATTCCTTCTTGGACTTCAACAAATGCTCCAAAATTTGTTAATCGCTTAACTTTACCTTCAACAACTGCACCGTTTGTTAATTTTGCGTCTAATTTATCCCAAGGACCTGGTTGAGTAGCTTTCATAGATAATGCAATTCTGTTTGTATCAGTATCAATTGACAATACTTGTACTTTAACTGTTTCACCTACAGATACTACTTCTTCAGGCTTTGAAACACGATTATGTGACATTTGAGAAACATGGACTAACCCATCAACTCCACCGATATTAACAAAAGCTCCAAAATTAGTTAATCGTTCTACTTTACCCTCTACGATTTGACCAACTTGGATTGAAGAATAAGCTTGACGTCTGTTTTCAGCTTCATTCAATTGTTCGACTGCTTTATGTGATAAAATCACACGATTTTTTTCTCGATCAACTTCTTCAACAACAACTTCTAACGATTGACCCTTAAATGCAGATAAATCTTCAACAAATTTCTTTGATACAAGTGAAGCTGGAATAAATCCACGTACACCCACATCTGCAATTAGTCCACCGTTGACTTGTTCTGTAATGATTACTTCAAATACTTCTTTATTTGCTAACTTTTTCTCTAAAGTGTCCCAAGCTTTTACTGCATCAACTGCACGCTTTGAAAATACAACTGTATCTTCTTCAACTTTAATTACTTTTAATTCTACTTCTTGTCCAACTTCAAGTACTTCATTTACATTTTCAATATGTACATTTGAAATTTCTTTAATAGGAAGAATACCATCCGTTTTACCACCAAAACCTACAATTGCTTGCTTATCTTCAATTTGTTCTACTACACAAGAGATAATTTCCCCAACTTCTGGCATTACTTTTTCAACCATATCATATTCCTCCTTAAGTTTTGAAAATGATTAGACCTTTATATGTATTGTCCTCTTTTACCATCTAATAAATAGGTAGAAAAGTCAAGGAATGTGCAAAATAATTCTTTTAAATAATATTTGTTTTTTCGTTTACAATCGACAAAATTTCTTCTACAACATCATCAATGCCTTTTGAGGTAGAATCTAATGAAATTGCATCATCCGCTTGTTTTAAAGGAGAGACTTCTCTTTCTGAATCAATCTGATCTCTTGTTGCTATTTCTTTTTTCAGATCATTTAAATTACTTTCAAAACCTTTATTAATGTTTTCGATATGTCGACGTTGAGCACGCTCGTCTACGGAAGCAATCATGAATATCTTCACTTCTGCATTGACTAATACATGCGTACCGATATCGCGCCCGTCCATCACCACTCCACCATTCACAGCATATTCTCTTTGTAAATCAACCATTTTTTGGCGGATTAAACTATGTTTTGCTACGAATGAAACATTTCTGGTTACTTCTGGGGTTCTAATTGCTTCTGTTACATCTATTTCATTTATTAATACCTTTTGAATGCCTTCTTCAGGAATAAGTTTAATGGTAATGTTAGAAAGCAATTCATTTAAATCAAACTCATTATTTACGTCAATATCGTTTTTAATCGCTTCATAAGTCAAAGCACGATACATTGCACCTGTGTCTATGTATAGATAACCTAATTTTTTTGCTACGATTTTAGCTACTGTACTTTTGCCCGCTGCAGCAGGGCCATCTATTGCAATACTGATTTTTTTACTCATATGTCCTCCTTACATAAAAAAAGTGCTACTTAGAATAGCAACTCTGTCTTATCATGTCCAAAAGTTATATTTCAAATAAAATAAAGCAGGAAATCCTGCTTTATTTAATCTTACCATATGAATAAGTTGAATTCATCTTATTTACCAATATCTTTAAATACTTCTCTTGTGACATCCTTTGCTTTTTGAGTCACACCTTCGTATAATTCAATTTTTGTTAAATAAACGGACAAATTAGGAAATGACAAAAGATATTGACTTATAACTAAACAAATTAATTGAATGATAATTAATTTTAAAAGTATTCGTTCGATTCTTTTCATAATTAATCAAACCTTTTTAATTACCATTATGATAAGATTGTGCTTATTTTATACAAAATTTAGTTTTTTTTTAATTTTTAATACCTTTTCTTCTATGCTTCAATTGTTGATCAAATGAAAACTGAATTAATGTTTGTCTTTGAATTGGTGTTAAACCATCAAATTCAAATGATACCCTTTGCTTACCATCCGCTACTTTTTCATCCACACGAATAATATGGGCTTTTGCATTAACATATCGATTTAATTCACCTTCAAAAGGCAATACCAACCATAATACAATTGTTTTCCCAACATTAAATTCTTTATCAATTGGAGCTAGAATTGCTATTCCTCCTGCACTTATATCCAAACTTACAGATGTAAAAGGAGTAAAATCATCAAATAACGGATGAACTGCCACGTCTACTTGACTTGGAACTCGAACAAATCTTCTTCGTTGAGTTTTTTCCAACGAATCATTTCCTGGAAATGACATGATCATTACAGGAATTTCAATTTTTTTTCGACCAACAATTGTCGTATAAAACGTAAAAACATTATTTTCTTTTGTGACTATGTAAGCTTTAAGTTTTTGATTATTTAATAAAAATGAAGCTTTTCCTGTAGATTCATCAAATGGATAATCAATATATAACTCTTCATCTTTTATTTCGACGATTTTTGATTTATATCTTTTTAATTCTTTTGCTTCAATATCTTCTAAAATTAGAACATCTCCAACGTTTAACATTGTATCCTCCCAAACGGCACTTCACATTTTATTAACAAATCATAATTTATAGTCTAATTATCATTGGGTATAGTTCTAGTATATAGGATGATATTGTGTAAGTATATGTAGAATTTTCGTAATTTTTTAATCTTTTAATTTTTAAATTAATGTCATTTTTACTATACAACCGTAACGTCTGAGGTCTATTTAACTATTATTCATACATAAAAGAAGAACCCGCAAGGTGATTATAAATAAAATAGTTATATTGTTGAGTCATATTAATTTCCAAACCATCAAAATCACTCAATAATTCAATAGATCGTTCTTCATCAAAATACTTCTCTTCGGTCATAAAAAAAAGAAACGTGCAAGTAATCACGTTTCTTTTAAATAACACAATTTATTTATTTTGAAAAACCATCATGAATATTCTCATTGTCTGAGGCAAGCATGACAGAGAGTTTAATTCTTGCTTTTTTACTGTCATAATCTTTACCTAAAATAACACCTTTATTAACTAAATCATATGCACTTCCGAAATAGTCATAGGTAGGGTAAACTTCTCCCTCCTCTGAACTAGTCGTAATAACAACATTTATCCCATCTTTTACTGCATTTTCAATTTCTTCAGTCATAAATGGTGATACTTGTCCTCTTCCGACACCTTCAAGTACGATTCCTTTTGCACCATTTTCAACTGCAGCTTTAACTAAATAGCCTTTTGCTTCAATATAGCACTTTATAATATCTACTTGAGGTATTTCTTTTGTAATTCTATATTTATCTTTTAATACTGGTTTCTGATAGATATGTACTTTATCGTTATCAATGATCCCTAAATATCCAAATCCAAATACGTTAAATCCTTGTGTATTTGATGCATGTTCTTTTTTAACATATTTTGCAGCAAATATACGTTCATTAAATACGACAACAGTTCCTACATTTTTTGTTAATTCATCAGAAGCTGTGTAAATCGCATGTCTTAAATTGATAAAAGCATCAGTACCCAATTCGCCAGGAGATCTTTGAGATCCTGTAATGACAACAGGTCTTTCATCATCAATTGTTAAATCTAAAAAGTATGCAGTTTCTTCTAAAGTATCTGTTCCGTGAGTAACAACGACCCCATCTACTGTCTCATCATTAAAATATTCTTCAATCTTTTCTTTTAATTGAATCCAATGATTGAAGCTGATATGCATGCTTGGTACTTGGAAAAGTGAATCAACAATTATATTTATGTCGTTAGGTAAGTTAAGCATTTCTGCTATTTCTTGTCCTGATAATGCTCCTGAATCTAATTTTCCTGATTGAGCATTCGGTTTACTTGCTATTGTACCACCAGTTGTTATTAAAACTACTTTCTTCATTTCAGCACCCCGTTTCACACATAGAATTATATCATTTAAAAATTATTATCGTAAACAGAATTAGCTTCAAATAACGCTAATGAGAAATAAAAAAACGTAGAAGAACTACGTTTAGTTTGTATTATATTTAGTTGATAAATGATTTGCAATTAAATCACCGTGAAATCGTCCATTTTCAATAAAAATTTCATTTGCATTGTTACCTGCTGCAATTACACCTGCAATATAAATTCCTTCAACATTTGTCTCCATTGTCTCTGGATTGAATTTTGGACGACCAGTTTCATCATCTACACCTACACCCATACTTTTGATTAACGAGTGGTCTGGATGATAACCAGTCATTGCAAAGACATAATCATTCTCTATTTCAAACATTTTGCCTTGCTGCTCATATACAACAGACTTTTCCTTTATTTCTAAAATATTAGCGTTAAATGCCATTTTAATCGTTTCGGATCGAACAAGTGCTTCAAACTCCGGAAGTACCCATGGTTTAATACTTGGAGAATATGAACTTCCTCTATAGAGTACCGTCACATCTGCACCACATTTTTCTAATTCAAGGGCTGCATCGACACTTGAGTTTTTCCCACCAATTATGACAACCTTTTGATTGAAATGCTTATGCCCTTCAAAAAAGTAGTGTGAAACCTTTTCAAGATTTTCACCTGGTATTGATAAAAAGTTTGGCTGATCATAATAACCAGTAGCTACGATTACTGCTTTTGCTTCATAATGTTTAATTTCACCATTTATCGTAATCGATTCTACCTCAAAGTATTGATTCTTTTTGACACTTTTTACTTCTTCAAAAGAGTGTATATTTATTTTATTTCGTCTTACAACGTCACGATAATAGGCAAGTGCTTGATGTTTTTTCGGCTTTCTTCCTTCAATAATAAAAGGAATATTATCAACTTCTAGTTTTTCACTTGTGCTAAAAAAGGTTTGATGTGTTGGAAATCGACTGAGGGTATGAACAATATTACCCTTTTCAATAATTAATCCTGAAATACCTTGGCGTTTCAAAGACAAATATGCTGCAATACCACAAGGTCCTCCACCAATAATTAGTACATCTATTTTTTCCATCTGTAATCTCTCCAATAAACTCAGTCTAAGTTAAGTATTTACTCTATCTATTTTACGTATATTATCTATTTTGTCTAATTATAAGCAAATAAAAAAACAAGACAGAATAAATCCATCTTGTTTTATGAATTAATATTGATTATACCCAGCCTCTGAATCGGCTAGCCTCAGCCATTTTACGCGCACCAACCATATAAGCTGCTAAACGCATATTTACTTTACGATTCACACTTGTTTCGTAAATATTGTTGAATGAACGAACCATAACTTTTTCTAATCGATCTTCAACTTCTTCTTCAGTCCAGTAGTAACCTTGATTATTTTGAACCCATTCAAAATAAGAAACTGTAACGCCACCAGCACTTGCTAATACGTCTGGAACTAATAGAATATCGCGCTCTGTTAAAATCTTAGTTGCTTCAAGTGTAGTCGGACCATTCGCTGCTTCAACTACGATACTTGCTTTTATATTATGTGCATTATCTTTTGTAATTTGGTTTTCGATTGCAGCTGGAACTAAAATATCGCAATCTAATTCTAATAATTCTTTATTTGAAATTGTATTATTAAACAATTTTGTAATTGTTCCAAAGCTATCTCGACGATCTAGAAGATATTCAATATCTAATCCGTTTGGATCGTGTAGTGCACCGTATGCATCTGAGATACCTATAACCTTCGCACCAGCATCATGCATAAATTTAGCTAAGAAGCTACCTGCATTACCAAATCCTTGGATTACAACACGTGCGCCAACAAGGTCAATACCTCTACGTTTTGCTGCTTCACGAATAACAATTGTAACACCTTTAGCAGTTGCAGTTTCACGACCGTGAGAACCACCAAGTACTAATGGTTTACCTGTAATAAAACCTGGTGAGTTAAATTCATCGATACGAGAATATTCATCCATCATCCAAGCCATAATTTGAGAATTGGTAAATACATCTGGAGCTGGAATATCTTTTGTCGGTCCAACAATTTGACTTATTGCACGAACATATCCTCGGCTAAGTCTTTCTAATTCACGGAAAGACATATCACGTGGATCACAAATGATTCCACCTTTACCTCCACCATATGGTAAATCAACGATTCCACATTTTAAGCTCATCCAAATTGAAAGTGCTTTAACTTCGTTTTCTGTCACATTAGGATGGAAACGAATACCACCTTTTGTTGGTCCAACTGCATCATTATGTTGAGCTCTGTAACCAGTGAAAATTTTCACTTGTCCATCATCCATGCGAACCGGAATTTTTACTGTCATCATACGAACTGGTTCTTTTAATAATTCGTACATTTCATTTGAATATCCAAGTTTTTCTAACGCTTCTTTAATGACTACTTGTGTAGGCGCTAGTACATCTAATTGTTCTTCAGTGTTGCTATTTTTCTCTGTAGATTTCTCGGCAACCATTGTAAACCCCCTAGAAATTTGAACTATGAAAAATTTCATTCATTCTGAAATTAGTATACAACTTTCCATCCCGTTTTGAAAGTTATAAACACATAGAAAACAAAATATATTAACAAGAAATTGTAAGCGTTTTCTAAGGTCATTATACTCCTCTTTACTTTATTTGAAAAGGATAGTTTATGGATTTATAGAATAAATATTAAAAAATTAACAATTAAAAAAAAACCTCTCGATCAAAACTTAATGAGAGGCCTTTTTTTCTACGAAATAAAAATGCAGTTGTCCGATCGCTTTTTCTGAAATAAGTTCTTTGCCATATTCAATAATACGATAGATTGTTCTAGTAGAGGGGTTTCCATACTCAGCCAAAATTGCGTAAAATGTTTCTCGGTCAAGTTTGCCAAGTTCATGTTCTTCAAATTTTAAATAGAAGGTATTTTCAAATGAAAATAGTCTTCCACCAGTAACATGACAGGAGATCATTTTTTCTGCAAGCAGGATCAAATCATCTAAAGTAGAAAACTCGTACAATATATGTTCATTTTCATCAAGGATTACTTCCATAGAGATAAAATCATCTTGAAATTCTTCTTCTTCTTCCTCAATTTCATCTGATTTTGTCACGATAACGACCATACCTTGAGCTTGTAAAGAAAAGACTTCGACTGATACTTTTCCATCTACTTCGAAACCTAGTTCGACGCTAGCCTCATGCATCATATCTTGAAAAAGCTGTTGAACTTTTGGCGCGTTATACCATAAATCTTCTTTCGTTAACCCACGCTCTGATAAATCATCAGTTGTAAGAAAAACTTTAATTTTATTGTAGTTCAACCGTTCCAACCTCATGAACTAGCCTCCTTGCTGCATTTACCATATTACAGTTTATGTTTTTTTATAAAATTGGTGATTCTAAAGAATAAATTCATTTATAATTAAAATTTTGCTTTAACCACTCGTCCCAGTTGGCTTGTTGGTCTCCTACGTATAACTCTTGGATTGAATCCATAATCGGAGTTTCACAATTTGAAACTGCATGTCCACCAATACCAATAATCACGTTTGGCTCCAATTTTTTTATTTTAATAGCAAAATCAATTGTTTTCTTTAAGTGCTCTTTTAGTGTACATGACAAAATAAAACCAGCTGGATTTACTTCATTTATAACTTGTTCAACATCATCTGAATCAATTGAGGCACCTAAATAGATCACCTGAAAACCAATTCTTCTTAAATAAATTGTAAAAATCAATAATGCAAGTTCATGTTTTTCTTCAGGACCACATACTGCAATCAGTTTAGGCAAATGTTTATTATTAGGTAAATTTTGATAAATCATTCCAAGTCTTGTTCTTAAAAAAGAAGAAGCGAAATGTTCATGAGCACTTGTTATTTCACCATTCCGCCATTTATCACCAATTAAAATGATTACTTTCGCTAGAATCTTAAATAACACTTTATCAATGGAGAATATACTAAATGCCTCGTTCACGTAGTTATGTGCATCGCCTTCTTCAAAAGATAATAATGAAGAAACAATTTTATTTACAAGATGATCTGATTGGAAATTTTCTGTAAGCACTTCATCTTTTGAAGTTTTATGCTCTTTTGCTTCATATAAGTTAATTGCTTGTCCAATCGTAAACCCTTCATTCACTTTCTGAACAAGCCATTTTAAAATATACACATGTTCTTCAGTATATAATCGATGTCCAGCATCATTTCTGACTGGACTAATGATATTGTATCTTCTTTCCCAAGCTCGTAATGTTCCCGGTAGAATTCCAACTATATTAGATATAGCTTTAATATTATATTTTCCTATTTGGGCCAATTCTTCTTCCCCCTGTATGTCGACACAAACTAAAAACTTTATTTCTGCTTAACATTAAAATTTATAACAGAAATAAAGCTTCGTTTCAAAAATCCTGATTTGCTGTTCAGTTCCAAATAGATCGTTCGATCATTCCGTTTACTACTAACTTGGCTATTTCCAAACAGATAAACTTGAATATTTTCATATTTAGTCGACAGACTCTCACGTACTTCCTTGAAACTAATTAATATATTTAAGTGTTGATCTTCTAAATCTTCTAAAGCATATTCTAAGTTGTATCGGATTGAATCTACATCATCTAAACCTATTAATGAAAATTTCGTTCCATTTTCAGTTTCAAATTTTGCATTTGTATTTTCCAATATGGTAACTTTACAATCTAATAAAAGAGCATTTAAATCTCTATAATTACCTTTATAATCCTGTGGTCCCCATACGAAATAGACTGGAGCTAACGATGTAAGGATCTTAATATTATCTTCATTATATTTTTTTGCTTTCTTTTTTGAGTAACCACTTAAAATAATAATTGTATTATCAGTACAAACTTTCTCAATTTCTTCTTTAGTAAAACGAAGGTCACCAATATCCGCTATCCAAATAAATTGTATTTTTTCTAAAGTTATATCTTCATGTCCATAATCAATCAATCTATATTTGAATCCTAGCTTTGTTTTTCTAATTTTTATATAACTAAAAAAGAAAACTAAAATTATAGAAATTAGTAAAAATAAAATATTATTTCCCCCCTGTACACAAACCTTACTCTATCACATGTGAAGTATACCATTTATTCATTACGACAAAACATCGAATTTTTATGACTCTAATTATCGAACAAACGCTTTCCACTTTTCAATTTATTATACAAAATCTATTAAGAATTGAAAAATATATGAAATATAAAAAAACTTATATCCAGAATTTTAAGATGGACATAAGTTTTTTCAAATTATTCAAGCGTAATATTTAGATTTAATAGACTGAATTCAATTCTTCAATTTCAATTGAAAAAGTAAAAATACGATCAAAAATCAAAATAACCACTCTTATGTATTCAATTACTTACTTATTTAAATTTTCTCCTAACGGAATTGTTAAAACCTGACCAGGAACAACTTCAATATTTTCCAAACCATTTGCTTCTTGAATGATTTCCTCGCCATTTCGATTACCAAAATATTTCATAGAAATCGAAAAAAGTGTTTCTCCGTTTTTCACAGTATGCTTTATCTCTTTAATTCCAAAAGATTCATCTGAAATTTGAGTTGGATTTTTACTTGTATTTTGATTATTATCCTGTTGGTTGTTTTCAATAGGTTTTTGAGTTACTAGATCATCTTTTTGACCATCTGTATCCTTTGTCGAAGCAACTTTAACTTTTTCGAATTTATTTGAAGGCAAGAAAATACTAGCCTTGTTTGTAAAAATCTCACCGTATTTATAGTGAACTAATGATACTAACCCTATTGGTAACAGAATAAAAAGGAATACCAATACTGTTAATAGTGGGTATTTTAATTTCCACCAAGGTCTTCTTTTATCTTCTTTAATTTGAATTGACTTACTTCTCGGTGGAAGATTTAACAAATCAATCGATTCTGCGCTGGTATGATTACTATTGACTTTATTTTTACTTTTTCTACTTAATCCTCTTGTTTTCTTTTCTTGATGTTTTCTACTCATTTTTCTTCTTCACTTTCTAGACTTAATTTCATATACAATCCTAAAACATAATCTAAAATAAAATGCGTTATAAAAACAACTACTAAATTGTTTGTTTTCATAAATAAATAACCGAGAAAAAAGCTCTCTAATAATACAATTATTAATAATATCGGTTTTTTCACATATCGAAAATGTACTACTGCAAAAATAATTGATGCGATAACAATACCGAATTTTGTTTGAATAAAACCTCTAAAAAATAATTCTTCTGACAAAGCTATTAGAACACAGAGGATTGTCATTTCGAATATTGTTAATGATGTAAAAAACTTCTTATTAAATCCACCATCATCTAAAAATCGTTCTGGGACGGTATAGTTTAATAAAATATTAAATACGACTAATGTCATCCCTCCAACCAAACCCCAAATATATGTCTTCAAATGATTAAATGCAAGTAATTCATTTTTTAACTGCGAGAAACCTAAAAAGAATCCAATACATAGAATCGCAATTAGTAATATGATCAATTGCGTACCATAGACACTCTTTTTCAATTGACTTATCGGTAAATTTTGACGGTTCAATTCATTCTCCATTATCGTACCTCACAGACACATTTTATTTCGTAAATCTTCCTCCCAAGAATATGAATGAGAAGTTTTAGCGTGTTTTTTAGCTTCTTTCGAATCATAAAGGTCGAAGGAAAAACCACAAATATTGCAACAATTTTGAGGACGATTTGTCAATTTTTCGTCAAATACAGAAAGGTATTTTTCACGATAACAAGTAGTTGAAGCAAGAAAATCATTCATTGATTTAAGTTTTATGTACTTAGATTCTTTTCTTTCAATAATCATTTCTTGCATATGTTTCACAAACGCTCTATTCATTTTAACGGGATACAAAAAATTATCTAAAATAATTGAAAAACGAATCATCTCAATTAATAGTGTCTGCCACTGTATATCGCTTAATTGAAAAGTAGCTTTCCATGTAGATATGGTATTATCAGTTAGTTGGATTGACTGTTCGTTTATTTTTTGTAAATACATCACAAAAGTGTTCACTTGAGTCGTAGAAAGTATTTCATCTTCAATTAATTTATGAGGCAATTCATGATCTTTCTCCGTAAATAATAAAATGGCCACACTTTTTTCCCCATCTCTACCTGCTCTACCTATTTCCTGAAGATAGTTTTCGATATTCGATGGATACTGATAATGTATAACAAATCTAACATTTGGTTTATTTATTCCCATCCCAAATGCACTCGTACATACGATTAAATCGATTTGATCTTGGATGAATTGTTGTTGAATTAGTATTCTTTGCTCATGCTCCATTCCACCATGGTAGTAAGCTACACGGCAATTCAACTTTTCTCTTACGATACGTGAAATTTTTTCGCAAGTAGATCTCGTTCCACAATATATGATACCTGGTCCGTTTAATCCGTCCAATCTTTCAATTAATAGATTCATTTTAGCAGTTTCCGACTCAACATGTTCAATATGAATTGCAATGTTTTCTCTATTAACAGATTGAATTATTTTTTGAACGTGTTTAAGTTTTAATGTTTCAATGATTTCATTCCTTACGCTTTCAGTAGCAGTTGCTGTTAATGCTAAAACGGTTGGATTCCCTAATTGCTGTTTAACCTGCCCAAGACTTCTATATTCCGGCCTAAAATCATGTCCCCATTGTGATATACAGTGTGCTTCATCAACTACAAAAAGTGAGAGTTTAACTTCTCTAAGCTTTTGAAGTAAAATTTGATTCTGTAACATTTCAGGAGAAACAAATAAAAATTTATAATTAATTAAATTATTTAATAGATGTCTTTTTTGCTCAAAGCTTCTAAAACTATTAAGAGCAATTACCCGTTTTTCACCAAACGCTCTTAATTGTTCAACTTGATCCTCCATTAATGACAAAAGAGGTGATACGATCACAACTATTCCTGGTAGTAAAAGCCCAGCTAATTGGTATAAGAGTGATTTACCTCCCCCTGTCGGCAACAATGCCAAAACATCTTTCTGATTCAATAGATCATTTATAATTTCTTTCTGATTTTTTCTGAACGAGTTATAACCAAATTTTTCTTTTAATATCTTATCTAGTTCCACTTGAGATCACCCATTCTTGCTAGAGTAATACGTATTTGAAAATATGTTACTTTATTAAATAAAGCTTCTTTGATTGTTTTTAATTTTCTTGTGTTTAATTCTAAAATCATTTCTTTAGTCATTTTATATTGATCTTCATTAATGAATTGGTCGATAGGAAACTTTTCATCACTTAAAACACACTCAACAATATGGTCTTCAATTGTACTTATTTTAAGATTACGAATTGAGGCTATTTGTTCTATTGTTTTCCCCTGAAGAAATAGCCGTTTCGTCTCGATCGATGTAGTTGTTATATTTACATTGTTAGCACCTTGCATAAAGCGACTTAGTAATGGATAATCTGTTTTTTGTTCAGATAAAATAAATAATAAGTGATGCATTACGTTAATTGATTGAAGATAGACAGCTTCTTCACTAAGTGAAATTTCAGCTGCTATTTGCTCTAATGTCATTCCATATGAATTCGCACCAGATAATCGCATTACAAATAGTGAAGCATCATCATTATTTAATCCCTTCAGCATCTTATGTATTTCTTGATAATAATCATTTATCAAAGATTCTTTTGTGCCAACAAAGTTTAATAGCTCTTTCTTTACCCAATCTTGAATTTCAGGTTCTTGTTGAACAGCTTTAAAATACTTATTATGATTATTTAAATTAGCAATCGATTGAAAAAATAACGAAAATCTTTTCCAAAATGTTTTTTGGATTGCAAAAAACTTTAATCCATTTAAGTATGTATAATTTTGAAACTGTAAAGTTTGATTTTTTAAATAAAATTGTCCTTTTTCGCTTACAATATAAACATTTGTTTCAAGTTGCTGTAAAAGTCCTTTTTCAAATAAACCATTTACTAAGTCTTGCATATTCTGTTGAGTAAGAAAATGGAATAAACCAAAAAAAGAGGTTACATGATAAAAATGACTATCTTGAATGATTTGTGCACTTTGTTTTCCTTTTAATAAATAGGTTAATCCTTGGATGGTCCGCTCTCCATTGTATCGATTAATTAAATATAAAACGATTTCTTCTAGAATTGATAATTTATTCATCCTAAACCTCTCGAGCAAAACATAATGTTAAAATACTGTAATATATTTTTTAAGTAAGTATATTTGAATTGATAGAATTTTAGATTTTCATCTTGTATCTGTTTTATTTCTTATAGCTTATCATATGTATCAATATTCGAACCATTTTATTATGATAAAATTGATTATTTATTTATACTACTAGGACTTAAGTTCTCTATTTTTACAAAACCTGCTACAATTATATTGAAAAGTTTTGGAAACCGTTTTAAAATGTTTACAGGTACATTACAAAAAAAGTATCTGTAATAAAAACAGGGAATAATTTGGGAGGTCAATACAATGGCAAAATATACAATCGTTGATAAAGACACTTGTATCGCTTGTGGCGCATGTGGCGCTGCTGCACCAGATATCTATGACTATGATGATGAAGGGATTGCATACGTTACTTTAGATGATAATCAAGGTATTGTTGAAATTCCAGACGTTTTACTTGACGACATGATGGATGCATTTGAAGGATGCCCAACTGATTCGATCAAAGTTGCTGACGAATCATTTGATGGCGACGCTTTAAAATTCGAATAGTTAAAAAATGCGACGATTTATTCGTCGCTTTTTTATTTCCTATTAATTCATTTATTAAAACAAAAAAGTGTCTACTATTTTTAGTAGACACTTTATCTATTTATGCGTTATGAACATTCATTCTTTGATTTAACCAAACCTTTAATTTCGGGAAAAGTACTAAGAATAAAATCATAATTAGTAATCCCTTCACAGCATTAAATGGCATTATCGAAGTCACAATCACTTTATTCGGTAGGCTAAAATTCATGAAATGTGCATAAGCAGGTAATAAGACAAAATAATTTAATAAGCTTAAAATTCCAGTCATAACAATTGTTCCTACTATCAAGCCAATTGTTAATCCTTTTACTGTACGATATTTTCGGAAGAAATACGATGCAGGTAAAATATATAATATCCCTGCACTAAAGTTAGCAAATTCTCCAATTGGTACACCTGTCATACTTCCATTAATTATATAATGAAGTATGTTTTTAATTAGCTCAACGCTAACTCCAGCCAACGGTCCGAATACGATTGCTCCAATTAAAGCTGGAACTTCACTAAAATCAATTTGAAGCCATACTGGGAACAATGTAGGAATTGGAAAATCTAGCATCATTAGTAGATATGAAATACTACTAAGCATTGCTACTACCACCATTTTATTTACTTTGTTACGTTGTTGCATTTTACCTCTCTCCTTTTTCCCGATCTTATCAAGAAAAATGAAAGGTTCGCTTAAATAGCAGGAGCTATTTGCATTCTATTTCTACTTTAATATAGTTAATAAGGAATACTAAATTTAAATTGCAAATAGTTCAAGAAATAAAAATCCCCTATAAATTCTTATAGGGGAGAAATTTCAGCACGCCAAAAAAGCGTTCAAAAAGGTAAGTTTTTTGAACTTGCGAACCTCCATCTTCTCCCATCCAGACTATACTGTCGGCTCTAGAATCGCACTAGATCCTGCCCATAAAACAGGCTCGCGGGCTCATAAGTTAAACTTAATTACCGCCGGTGGGGAATTTCACCCCGCCCCGAAGATAGATCGAATATTAAATTACAATTTAATGTTACTAAATTAAATACAGTTTGTAAATATAAAAGCTAATAATAATTCTCAATCATTCATCCTGTAATGCATTCAATAAGCTTTCCTGACAAAACTTAACTAATTCGGATTCTTTTTGATCATTTGCAAATAATAAAAGCAATATAGTTGTATAAATCGATTTGAATTTTGCCAGTTGTTTTGATTCATCTGAAACATTTCCATATATTTCAAAAAATGCTGTTCTTGAATCAGTTGGAATCAAGCTATATACAATCGATAAATCGACTTCCCGTTGCCCTATATGAGCGTCTCCCCAGTCAATAATACCTTCAAGACGATTATTTTGATCAACAATCATATTTCGAAAATGTAAATCTCCATGGACTAATACGAATGGTTTACTTAATTTAATTTCAGTTAATTTTTCGATATATTGATTCATTTGTTTTTCAAATGGAATTAGTTTTAATTGAATTGCTTGATTAACATACTTAATTAATAATGGCTTTCTATAAGTAATATCTAATCTTTTAAGTTCATCAGATGGTAAATCCAGTTCTGAAAGGTTTTCAATTGGAATTGCATGTAATTTTTTCAAGAACTCAGCTAATGGCCGTATCATTTTTATTCGATCTTCTTTCGTTAAACGATTAGGAGGTGAGCCATAAATAAAATTATATCCTAAAAATGGCCAAGGAAATAATTCTGAAGGTTTCCCATGGATGAATGGTACCGTAGTTTTAATCCCAATATGATTCTTAATTAAAGGGAGCAATTTTTGTTCGATTTTTAAAATTGAAACAGCGACCTCTCTTCTAGGAAATCTTAAAAGTATTTCATTATTAAGTTTAAAAACTGTGTTATCAAAACCTTCGCCAATTTTTTCAATCCGTTTAATTTCTAATTCCGGAAATTGATCTTGTAAGATTCGGATTGCAGTTTCTTTGTCTAAAACGACTGTTGGATCCCAAATATTCGACATAAACATTCCCCTTTTAACTATACGCTCTGATTCTATTTAAAGGCCCTAATAGAAATGATTGCTGATTTCCACAAAAGAGTAGGAGCAATTCTCTTTGGGCGTGTGATGAGTCTCCTTTAGCGCAATCACGCCTTGTATGAGTCTCAACTGTCCAGCAACCCTTCAGTAGTCGAGCAACTTACTCTCCAATCATCTACTTATATTTTTCAGTTGTCTTCCTACGTCACCCTTACAAATACAATCCATTATAGGATTCCATTATTAAACTATTAACAATAGACATTAACAAAGCCTTTAAAAAAAATCAAAAATAAAATAGAACTTTCCATTTATCATACCATTATTCCCGAAAAACTAAGGTAAATGGTTAATGAATGAAAAGTTCTATTGTGAACTGAGTATGAACAAACTTAATTTGTAAACTGGAGTGTTTGCTTAACATTTTCATGCTGAAGCTTATATCCTATTCCCCATACAGTTTTAATGCTTAAATTCATCTCATATTGCTTTAGTTTCTTTCTTAATCTATTTAAATGCGTATCTACCATTCGATCATCGTCAACATGTTCATAACTCCAAACAACCTTTACTAATTCAGAACGAGTAACAACAATCTCCTGTCTACTAACAAGCAGCCACAATATTGCGAATTCTTTCCTCGTAAAACTAAGTTCACGATCTTCATAATGAATTTTGTATGTAAGTTTATTCATGACCAAGTTTCCAAATCGAATTTTATCTTCTTCTTTAAACTCATTGATTATATGATGTTTCAGATGGACTTGTAATTTACAATTAAGAATATCCAAATTCATTGGAAATTCAACAATATCATCAGCGCCAGAGGAGTAATAATTCATCTTTTGATGATCTGTTAAATCCGATGAATAAATAAAAAGGATTGTATTCAAACTTTCTCTTAATTGTCTACAAAGTTCAACACTATCTACATTTTGTAATGAAGAACTAAGAATGATAATATTAGGTTTCCAATCAATTGCCTTGACTAACCCTTGAAGACCACTTGAAAAACATTGAATCGTAAACAGTTCTTGGAAATAATTCATAATTTCTATGCTTATTTCATGATTTTCATGAATAACTAACATTCTTTTTTCCACTTCGAACTCCTCCGTCAAATTCGAAAGCCATACTTACTTCTTCATAAATAATAACTTTCTATGCGCTTTATTTTAATCTAATATTAACTTAATTCAACGGATAATGACAAGCTACATACTGACCATTATTTCCGGTAGGTGTAAAAATTGGTTCAACTTCTTTGCATTTTGGTTGTACGTACGGACATCTTGTATGGAAACGGCAACCACTAGGTGGGTTAATTGGACTTGGAACGTCACCTTCAAGAATAATTTTTTCTGTATCTCGTAATCTTGGATTTGGAATAGGATTTGCAGAAATCAACGCTTGTGTATAAGGATGTTTTGGATTTTCAAAAAGCGTATCTGCATCAGCCAATTCAACCATTTTCCCTAAATACATTACACCGACACGGTTACTAATATGACGAACAATATTTAATCCGTGTGATACAAATAAATATGTTAATCCAAAATTCTCTTGTAATTCTTCTAATAAATTGACAACCTGCGATTGGATTGAAACATCAAGAGCTGAAACAGGTTCATCTAAAACGATTAATTTAGGATTTAAAGCTAATGCTCTGGCAATCCCAATTCTTTGTCTTTGTCCACCACTAAATTCATGAGGATATCGTCTCATATAGAATGAGTTCAGTCCAACTAATTCTAATAATTCTTTCACTCTTTTCTCACGAGCCGCTGCATCATTCATCCCATGAATTTTAAGTACTCGTGCGATAGTTTCTCCAACACTGAGCCTTGGGTTTAAAGAAGAAAATGGATCTTGGAAAATTAACTGCATATCACGTCGCTTTTCTCTCAACTCTTGATTTGATAATGAAAACAAATCAGTACCATCGAATTCAACTGACCCACTTGTCGCTTCAAGTAACCTCAATAAAACTCGTCCAGTTGTTGATTTACCGCATCCACTTTCACCAACAAGACCAAACGTTTCACCTTTATGAATGTCAAATGAAACACCATCAACTGCTTTAACATGTCCTTGTACTTTACCAAGAAATCCACCTTTAATTGGGAAGTGCATTTTAATGTCATCAACTTTTAATAGTATCTCTTGATCTGTTTCTATATTTTTCTTGCTAATTTCTTCAGTTTTTTCTAAGAAACTATTCACCATTATTACGCCTCCCAACGATCCGTGTATTTCCAACAACGTACGACTTCATCTTCACTTAGTGGTTGAATCTTCGGCATCTCATTTTTGCATAGAGTTGTAGCATATTCACATCTAGGTGCAAATCGACAACCTTTTGGTAGATTCAAAGGATTTGGTACAACCCCTTCGATTGCATATAACTTTCCACTACGTTTTTCTGCAGTAGGCATTGACCTTAGTAATCCTTCAGTATAAGGATGTTTCGGGTTTTCGAAAATTGTAAAAACATCACCTTGTTCGACTACCTGCCCTGAATACATTACAACTACACGATCAGCCATTTCTGCAACAACGCCTAAATCATGTGTTATTAACATAATCGACATATTCGTTTCACGTTTCAACTTTTTCATTAATGCCAATATTTGGTTTTGAATTGTTACATCTAAAGCAGTCGTTGGCTCATCAGCAATTAAAACCTCTGGATTACATGCTAATGCAATCGCTATCATTACACGTTGTCTCATACCACCACTCAATTCATGTGGATATTGAGTTAATCTACGCTCTGGTTCAGGTATTCCTACTAGATTTAATAAGCGAATAACTTCCTTTTTCGCTTCATTTTTTGATAACTTTTGATGTAAAATGATTGATTCAATTATTTGATCACCGATTTTATAAACTGGGTTAAGTGAAGTCATCGGTTCTTGGAAAATCATTGAAATTTGATTTCCTCTTATTGCACGCATTTCTTTTTCAGTCTTTGTTAACAAACTTTCATTATGAAATTTAATATCGCCATTTTCAATTCTTCCTGGAGGTGATGGTATTAGTCCCATGATCGATAATGATGTAACACTTTTACCACTTCCCGATTCTCCTACAATTGCTAAAGTTTCACCTTTTTTTATATCAAAGCTAACTCCATCAATTGCTGGTACTACACCATCTTCTGTGTAAAAATACGTTTTTAAGTTCTCAACTGATACGATTGATTCGGTTTTTGTTGTAGTCGACATCATGTAATCCTCCTATTGCTTCATGCGTGGATCAAGTGCATCACGTAATCCATCACCGATAAAGTTTACACATAAAACAGTTACAATGATAAAGAATGCTGGTGGAATAATCGTCCAAGATTGGTCAATAATTGAAGTTAAATCCTGTGCCCCAGTCAACATATTACCCCAGCTCGGTTTTGGCTGTTGTATCCCTAATCCAAGGAAACTTAAATTTGCTTCTGCCAAAATATTTGCAGCAATATCTAATGTAGCAATTACAATAATTGGTGCAACTGCATTTGGTAAAATATGATAGAAGATAATACTGCTATTCGTTTCTCCAGTCGCTCTAGCAGCTTCAATATAATCTCGTCTTTTTAATGATAAAATTTCACCACGTACGATCCTTGCCATGCTTGTCCAACCTACAATACTTAAGACAAAAACGGTTGACCAAAGTGAAGGTACAACTAATGAAGCAACAATTAGTAATAAGAAGAAAGTTGGGATTGATTGAATTGCATCAATTATACGCATCATCGTATTATCTATTAATCCCCCAAAGAATCCTGCAACTGCTCCATAAATAACACCTATTGATACTGTACAAATCATTGCCAAAATTGCTACTGATAAAGATATTCTAGCCCCATAAAATGCACGAGTCATTACATCTCCGCCCATTGCATCTGTTCCAAATGGATATTTTTTACTTGGTTTCAGGCTCGAATCCAAAATATCAAAAACTTCCGGTTTATGTGGAGATAGAAGTGGTGCAAAAATTGCGATTAAAATAATTAATACAAAAACAATTAAGCCGATTACCGCTAATTTATTTTTTTTATAACGCTTCCAAATGACAGCTGCTCTACTTTCAATTTTTAATTCTTTTTCAATATTCTGATTATTTGTTGTTGGTTGTATTGTTGGATTTGGTAAACTCATCGTTTGCTACTCCTCTCTATTTCTTACCAAATGTAATTCGTGGATCAACTATTGCGTACAAAATGTCAGCGATTAAATTAGCAATTACTACTAATACTGCTGCAACTAAAGTTGTACCCATAATTACTTGATAATCACGAATAAAGATGGCGTTAATCGAAAGTCTTCCCATACCTGGCCATGCAAATAATTGCTCGATAAACAATGCTCCACCAAATAAATTTGGTAATTGTAAAGCTACAATCGTAATAATTGGAATCAATGCATTACGTAAAGCATGTTTAAAAATTACTTTTCTTTCCGATAAACCTTTCGCTCTTGCAGTACGAACATAATCTTGTTTAATAACCTCTAACATACTTGATCGCATAAAACGAGATTTTGTTGCAATTAAACCAAATGCTAATGTTAGTGCTGGCAGAACTAAGTGATGTAAGCGATCTTTTAAATCAAAATGTTCATATACATCTCGCATTCCAGAAACCGGAAACCATCCTAATTTTATTGAGAAAATTAAAATTACAACGATTGCGATAAAAAATTGAGGGACCGATATACCGAAAAATGCATAGGAAGTGAAAAAGTAATCGAGCTTTGAATATTGTTTTACAGCCGAGTAAACGCCGATTGGAATAGCAATTAAAATTGAAAGTACAATCGCTGTACTCATTAAAGTAAGTGTAGCAGGAATTTTATCAACAATTTTTTTTGTAACAGGTTGTCCATCTTCAAACGAATAGCCAAGATCTCCTTCTGTTACTAATAATTTTAACCATTTATAATATTGAACATAGATTGGTTGATTAATACCTAATTTCTCCTGTATAAGCTCTTTTTGAGCACTTGAATTTGCATTCGTAGCTTCTGGATTTTCATACATTGCCGTTGGATCACCTGGTGCTAACGTCATTAGGGCAAAAGAAATTATCGTAATGATAAACAATAAAGGTATTGATTGAAGAGTTCGTCTAACAATATATTGAAACATATTTACCCCCCTATTAAATAACATCCTTGTTTACTAGAAAGATAGCCGAAAGCGACAGTAGACGCTTACGGCCATCTATTTACTAGATTAAATTATTACTTACGTTTTTTAGCGTCTTTCCAGTACCAATCGATAATGCTGAATTTATCATTTGAAATTGATGGCTCAATTCCACCTAGATCTTCATCATAACCCATTGTTAATTTTGGATGGTAAGTCCAAATTAAGATTTCGTGATCTGCCATGTATTTGTGTAATTCTTGGTAAATTTTGATACGTTTCTCACGGTTTTCTTCTTGTTTGTATTGTTCTAAAAGTTTATCAATCTTTGGATCGTCAACACGGTTACGGTTAGATAATCCAGGATTTGCTTTTGTCGGAATACCAGAAGAATGGAAGAATTGATAGTGGTCAACGTTTGCATCGTAACCAGACCATCCTAATGCAAAGCAATCTAATTCCCCAGCAGCATACTTGTCTAAGAAAATAGACCATTCATACGCACGTGGAGTAACTTTGATACCCAACTTAGCCCAGTTTTGTTGAGCTAATAAAGCGATTGCTTCACGTGTTTTATTACCATTATTGTAAGCAAATTCTAATTTAACAGCTTTTCCATCTTTATCATATAAAGTATCGCCACGTTTTTCATAACCAATTTCTTTTAACAATGAAGCAGCTTTTTTTGTATCGTATGGCAACGCTTTTACGCTATCATTGTTTTGTGGAATTTTTGGATGCATTGGACCGCTTCCTTGGTAAGCACGGCCTAATTGGATTTTAGAAACAATTGATTTACGATCTAAGCCGTAAGCTAATGCTTCACGGAATTTTTCGTTATTCCAAGGCTTTACTGCTTCATTGAATCCGATAAAATCAAAACGACCTTGGTCATATGATTTTGTTTTTGTATCTTTATCTTTCTTAACTTGAGCTAATAATTTAGGTGTAAGTGATTCAACGTAGTCAACATCACCTTTAATTAAGTTAAGAGCCTCAACGTTTGCATCAGGTAATACTTTCGTAATTACCTCATTTAAATATGGACGACCATCAAAGTAAGTTTTGTTAGCAGATACAACGATACGTTCGTTTGACTTCCACTCTTTAAACTTGAATGGGCCTGTCCCAATTGGATGACGATGAATTTTATTATTGTTATTATAATCATCTACACCTTTAGGGAATTGGTGTTTAGGCATAATTGGTGCAGCTGCAACCGTGTTTTCTAAGAATAATACGTCCTTTTCTTTAAGCGTGATTTGGAATGTATACGCATTAACAGCTTTAGTTGATTTAACTGCATCAAATAAAGAAGCGTAATGGTTTTCTGCTTTTGGATTCATAAACATATCATATGAGAATTTAACATCTGCTGAAGTAAATGGCTTACCATCATGCCATTTAACACCTTTACGTATCGTAAATGTATATGTTAAACCGCTTTTTTTCCAGCTAGTTGCAAGTGCTGGTGCAACAGAACCGTTTTTATTTAATGTAAGTAAACCATCGAAAATCATGCTTGCAATATCGATTGAAGCTGAATCTGATGAGTTAAGTGGTGTTAAACTTACTGCATCCGCAAATGTTGAGATGACTACTTTACCACCAACTTTTTTCGAATCGAATCCTTTACGAACTGAGCTCGCAGCATTTGAGTGTAATGCTGGTAATCCAGCTAATACAACTGATGCAGCAAGAGCTGTTGATAAGAATTTACCTTTAACGTTCTTCATATCTTAATTCCTCCTCTTTCCGACTAATGTTTAGAATAGTATTTAGTTACCTGCTGGAGCTGCTGGTTTTTCTGCTGTTACAGTTACGACTGTAATTTTGCCTTCTTGAGAAAATTCAAGTGAACCAGTTAATTTATATCCGTCAGTTTGTGCTTTAACTAAATCTGAAGTTGAAGAAACAGCCGTTTTTCCATCTTTAGTTAGATTAACAACGACTGCATCATCAGCCGTGAACGATAAGTTTGCAAGTGCATTTTCAGAGAAATCAACTACATATGTACCTGTAGATGAAACTGTAAACGCTTTGTCTGTAACTTTAGTGATGTATGCATTTAATGTTGTTACTTGGTCAGTAACGATATTTGTATAAACTGATCCGAAATAACTAACACCATTACTTTGGTATCCATTAAATTCATTAAATGTGAAGTCTTGACTTGGATTAGTAGGTAAGTTACTTAATACAAAGTTAAGGTCAATATCTAATGTTGTAGTTGTACCAACAGTAATTTTACCGTTTTTGTATCCTAAAGCACCTTCATAAGAATCTAAACCAACACCATCAACAAAAGCTACTTTTCCAGTTTTATCAAAAATAACATCAACTGAAGTTCCTAAGCCGATCGCATCAGTATCAGTTGCTTGATCATCTAAGAATAATGAAGCGTTAGATGATAATTTATATGTTTTCACACCACTATCACTTTTAACTGTTAATGATGTTGGACTTGAAGATACGACTACTCCATTTAAATCTGTATATACATCTTTTGCTGCTAAGAACTTGTCTACTGCAACAGCAGCAGCTTCTCTAGTTACCACAGCATCAAGATTTGTATCAATTGATAGTACACCTTTACGTTCTAAGAAGAATAAGAAATCAACAGGACGGTTTGACCAGCTAGTTTTAAAACCTAATCCACTAGCTAAAACTTTTGCAAATTCAGCATATGTTACATTTTTCTTTGGTAAAAATTCACCTTTTTTAGTTAATTTAAAGTAACCTTTTTTAACTAGTTTCCCAGCATTGGCATTCTTTGAATCTTTAACTTTTGCAGATGATTTACCTAGATACACTAATTTACCTGCTAAGTCAGCAAATTCTCCTCTTTTCAATCCACTTTCAGGATGAAACTCAGAGCCTTTGTTTACAAAATAACCTAAGGATACTAATTTAGTAATCGCCATCTCACTATCCGAGCCTGTAACATCATCAAATGATGCTGCATATGTAGACACACTACCTAACAAAAGTGTAGAAGCTACTACGCCTGAAACAACCAGTTTGCGTAAATCCTTCATTCTAAATACCTCCCCATTCTCTAAAAGCTTGCTATCATAATGAAATTTCTGCTTTGAATATTAGTAGTTTACATACCCCCTTGCGTAGAATAGAAAGAAATATTAGAAAATACAAATATTTCTAACAAATTTATAACACAAAAAACGCTTAATGAAACTGACAAAAAGCTAACATATTTTTAACAAAATTCAAAATATTGTAAAAACAACGGTTTTTTTGCTAAATTTTAACTATTTTTTCGATTTTTTTCGAAATATATGGGAATAAAGTCATGAAATTATTTTACGAAAATATAACAAAAGTCAGTAATTATGAAAATTCTTATTTACTAAAATCTAACAATTTTTTATAAAAAGGAGAGGTATACATTTAAAAAAATCTTAATTATTATTCATATTTGAGATCAATTTAATCTCTTTTACATTTTTATCTGCCAAAACATCCTCTAATTTCTCCTTATTTCCACCAACAAACAATAAACCAATCGTCAAAACAAAAATAACAACTAACAAACATCTTCTAAGAAAATCAATCATAAAAATCCTCCTAATTATAGAAAAGTGGAAGCACCTGTGTCAGCTCCGACAAGCGTAAGACAAAGAACGGTAAAGGTTGGTTTTTAACCTTTGCTGTGCTTTGGCTTATGACCTCGAGGAGCTAGGTGCTGGAACTAGACAAATCCAAAAGTGGAAGCACCTGTGTCAGCTCCGACAAGCGTAAGACAAAGAACGGTAAAGGTTGGTTTTTAACCTTTGCTGTGCTTTGGCTTATGACCTCGAGGAGCTAGGTGCTGGAACTAGACAAATCCAAAAGTGGAAGCACCTGTGTCAGCTCCGACAAGCGTAAGACAAAGAACGGTAAAAGTTGGTTTTTAACCTTTGCTGTGCTTTGGCTTATGACCTCGAGGAGCTAGGTGCTGGAACTA
>NZ_NCSY01000012.1 GCF_002156875.1 Bacillus sp. EAC
AATCAAGTGATGATAGCGAAGAGGTCACACCCGTTCCCATACCGAACACGGCAGTTAAGCTCTTCAGCGTCGATGGTAGTTGGGGGTTTCCCCCTGTGAGAGTAGAACGTCGCCTGGTTAATTGAAAGACATCAGCCTATAAGCTGATGTCTTTTTTGTGTTTTGAAAAATAAGTTGTTACATGTGCCTTAAAATTAGTTTCTGTAATATAAAAAAATTATAGTTAAAAATAAAGAATCCACGACAATCCTGTGGATAAATGGTCAGCCTATGTCATACTGGAATGAACAATCGAACGAAAAAGTTGGCAGTTTGTCTGAGATAAGTACGCTGGTTCTCATGAATATCAATTGTTTATCAATGTTAATTTCTTAATAGATTTGTAAATATGGATCATTCGATAAGATAATTCACAGAAACTTAAAAAAGAGCTTATGTAATTTAGCTAGTTCATAATATAATGAAAGAGATTGTGATATTTGGAATAAATTCACTGGAAAGTAGAATATAATTAGTAAAACACGAACATTAAAATATTTTTTTAATAAAACATTCATATTTTGTTGAAAAAGTAGCAGTTAATTGTTACTATAAGTATAGGAAGTTTAGCAAAACCTCATATAAATTTGGGAATATGGCCCAAAAGTTTCTACCTAGTAACCTTAAATTACTGGACTATGAGGGGAAGTTAATCACACGTGTACGTTTATTTGTATACGCCTAGGTAGATTATCTTTCTCATCATAGAGATAATACTACTCTAGGCTTTTTTTGTGGAAAAAAATAAAATACAGCAATTTTACTTGGGGGAAAATAGATGAAACCGGTTGTTGGTGTCATTATGGGGAGTACAAGTGATTGGGAAACAATGAAAAATGCATGTGATGTGTTAGACGAGTTAAAAATAGATTATGAAAAAAAAGTGGTGTCAGCGCATCGTACACCTGATTTAATGTTTGAATATGCAGAGACTGCAAGAGAACGCGGGATTCAAGTAATTATTGCAGGAGCAGGTGGAGCTGCTCATTTACCAGGGATGGTAGCAGCTAAAACGACTTTACCTGTAATAGGTGTACCTGTACAATCAAAAGCATTAAATGGAATGGACTCATTATTATCAATCGTTCAAATGCCAGGTGGAGTACCTGTAGCTACAGTTGCTATTGGAAAAGCAGGTGCGACAAACGCAGGATTACTAGCAGCGCAAATTATAAGTATTCATAACCAAGAAATATTTGCTGCATTAGAAACACGTCGTGAAAATACAAGAAAACAAGTAACAGAAGGCAGTGAGTTACTATGAATAAAAAAGTAATCTTACCAGGGCAAACAATTGGCATTATCGGCGGTGGGCAGTTAGGTAGAATGATGGCGCTTTCCGCAAGAGAAATGGGATATAAAATAGCTGTATTAGATCCAACGCCAAATTCACCTTGTGGTCAAATTGCAGATATAGAGATTACTGCAGAGTACTCAGATTTGAATGCAATAAAACAATTAGCTGAAGTTAGTGACGTAATAACATATGAATTTGAAAATATTGATGTAGCAGCATTAGAATACCTTGAAAAGAACTCATATTTACCACAAGGTAGTGAGTTGTTGAAATTAACAAGAAATAGATTAACAGAAAAGACTGCGATTCAAAACATAGATATTCAAGTAGCTCCTTTTCATTTAGTTGAAAATGAAGAACAGTTTTTTGAAGCAATTTCAATTATTGGTTTACCAGCTGTCTTAAAAACAACAACTGGTGGTTATGATGGAAAAGGACAAATCGTACTAAAATCAAAGGAAGCTTTTGAGGATGCTTTAAATTTAGTCAAACAGCAGCAATGTATTCTTGAAGGATGGATTCAATTTGAAAAAGAATTGTCAATAATTGTCGCAAGAAATTTGGATGGTAACGTATGTACATTCCCTATAGCTGAAAATGTACATATTAATCAAATACTGCACACATCAACTGTTCCTGCAGAGATTACTCAGTCAGTAAAAGAGAAAGTAGACAAATACGCTGAGAAAATTGCGAGTTCATTTCACTTAGTGGGTGTATTGGCAATCGAGTTGTTCATTACGAATGATGAGCAAATCTATGTAAATGAATTAGCTCCACGTCCACATAATACGGGACACTATAGTATGAATGCAGCAGAAACGTCTCAGTTTAAACAACATGTTAGAGCAGTTTGTAATCTACCATTAGGAAGCACTGATTTATTAAAGCCAGTTGTAATGGTAAATATACTTGGGGAGCATATTGAAGAAGTAATAAATGTAATGCAAGAAGATAGCTCATTAAATGTCCACCTATACGGTAAAGAAGAAAGTAAAAAAGGCCGTAAAATGGGACATATTAATATAATGGCAAGTTCAACTAAAGAAGCAATGAAAAAAGTAGAAGATTTAGGAATTTGGAAACAGAATCCGGTGGAGGTTACTCAATGATAGAACGTTATTCACGCCCAGAGATGGCAGCGATTTGGACAGAAGAAAATAAATTTAAAGCGTGGTTAGAAGTTGAAATCTTAGCTTGTGAAGCTTGGGCTGAATTAGGAGATATTCCGAAAGAAGATGTAAATGTATTAAGAGAAAAAGCATCATTTGATATCAACAGAATTTATGAAATAGAAAAAGAAACACGTCATGATGTAGTAGCATTTACTCGCGCAGTGTCAGAAACACTTGGTGAAGAACGTAAATGGGTTCATTACGGTTTAACTTCAACAGATGTTGTAGATACAGCTCTTTCATACTTATTACGTCAATCAAATGACATTTTATTAAACGACTTAGAGAATTTTATTGGAATTCTTGAAAATAAAGCGAAAGAACATAAATATACAGTAATGATGGGACGTACTCACGGGGTACATGCTGAACCAACAACATTTGGTTTAAAACTTGCTCTTTGGACAGAGGAAATGAAACGTAATCTTGAGCGTTTTAAACAGGCAACTGAAAGTGTTCGTGTTGGGAAAATTTCTGGGGCTGTTGGAACATACGCAAATATCCCTCCATTTGTAGAAGAATTCGTTTGTGAGAAGTTAGGACTTCAAGCAGCTCCTATTTCAACACAAACATTACAACGTGATCGTCATGCTCATTACATGGCAACATTATCCTTAATTGCAACCTCAATTGAGAAGTTTGCAACTGAAGTTCGTGGATTACAAAAAAGTGAAACTCGCGAAGTAGAAGAATTCTTTGCAAAAGGCCAAAAAGGTTCATCTGCAATGCCTCATAAGCGTAATCCAATTGGTTCTGAAAATATGACTGGATTAGCACGTGTAATTAGAGGGCATATGATCACTGCATACGAAAATGTGTCACTCTGGCATGAAAGAGATATCTCACATTCATCAGCGGAAAGAATTATCTTACCTGATGCAACAATTCTTTTAAACTATATGTTAAATCGTTTTGGAAATATCATTAAAAATCTTACGGTGTTCCCAGAGAATATGAAACGCAACATGGATCGAACATATGGATTAATTTATTCTCAACGCGTACTTCTAGCATTAATTGAAAAAGGTATGTCACGTGAAGAAGCGTACGATACAGTTCAACCAAAAGCAATGGAAGCATGGGAGACACAAGTGCAATTTAAAGAACTTGTTGAAGCAGAAGAAAAAATCAATTCTTTATTATCACAGGAAGAAATTGATGATTGCTTCGACTATAGCTACCATTTAAGTCAAGTAGATACAATCTTTGAACGCTTAGGTTTGAATTAAGAATCAAAATAATTCATTTGGCTAAAGCTTCAATAAAGATAGAGAACTTTAGCCAAATAAATTAATGAATGAGCAAGCTAAATTTTTATTGTGTGTTTATATGAGGATATGGGAGGCATTGTTGACATGGTAGAGCAAGAAATGTTGTATGAGGGAAAAGCAAAAAGAATCTTTTCTACAGATAATCCTGAAATAGTAAGAGTGGAATATAAGGATTCAGCAACAGCTTTTAACGGGGAAAAGAAAGCAGAAATCGCTGGAAAAGGTCGTTTAAATAATGCTATTACTAGTTTACTATTTTCAAAGTTAATGGAAACAGGTATTGAAACTCATTTCGTAGAAAAAACATCAGATCTTGAACAACTAGTTAAGCGAGTAACGATTGTACCTATAGAAGTAGTTGTACGTAATATTGTCGCTGGAAGCCTGTCGAAACGAATGGGTTTAGATGAAGGGGCTGAGTTAGTTAAACCAATCATTGAATTCTATTACAAACGTGACGATTTAGGTGATCCGATTATAAATGAAGACCATATTGCAGCACTTAAACTAGCAACAACAAAAGATCTTGAAATAATTAGAGAAATTGCTCTCCGTGTAAACGATGTACTAGTTGTTCATTTTAATGAATGCAATGTTCGATTAGTCGATTTTAAATTAGAATTTGGTAAGTTAAATGATGGCACAATTTTATTAGCAGATGAGATATCACCAGATACATGCCGATTATGGGATAAAGAGACAAATGCAAAATTTGATAAAGACGTGTTCCGTAGAGATTTAGGTAACTTAACAGATGGATACGAAGAAATTTTAAAACGCTTAGGGGGATTATCATGTTCAAAGTAAGAGTGTTCGTTACATTAAGAGAAAGTGTTTTAGATCCACAAGGAAACGCAGTGAAAAACGCACTTCATAGCATGAATTTTAGCGAAGTACAAGATGTTCGTATCGGAAAATATATGGAATTACTGATTGATAAAAATGTTGCAGATTTAGATGCTTCAGTTAAAGAAATGTGTGAAAAATTATTAGCAAACATCGTAATTGAAGATTACCGTTATGAGGTAGAGGAGGTAGTCGCACAGTGAAGTTTGCAGTAATTGTGTTCCCAGGATCAAATTGTGATGTAGATATGTATCATGCAATAAAAGATGAATTAGGCGAAGAAGTAGAATACGTTTGGCATGATTCAACTAATTTAGATGAATTTGACGGTATTTTATTGCCAGGTGGTTTTTCATATGGTGATTACTTACGTTCTGGCGCAATTGCAGGTTTTGCCAATGTGATGGAAGCAGTAAAAAAAGCTGCTACAGAAGGAAAGCCAGTATTTGGAGTATGTAATGGATTCCAAATCTTAACAGAAGCTGGTCTTTTACCAGGTACACTTAGACGTAATGAAAAACTTAAGTTTATGTGTCGCCAAGTTGAACTAGTTGTTGAAAACAATGAATCAATGTTTACTACTGGCTATGAAAAAGGTCAAGTAATTACTGTACCAATTGCACATGGTGAAGGAAATTACTATTGTGATCAAGAAACATATGAATCTCTTAAAAATAATAATCAGATTATTTTCCGTTATCGAAATAATCCGAATGGCAGTTTAGATGATATTGCAGGAATTGTAAACGAAAAAGGAAATGTTTTAGGAATGATGCCACATCCTGAACGTGCTGTTGATACACTTTTAGGAAGTGCGGATGGACTTCAACTATTTCGTTCGATTGTAAGAAACTGGAGGGAAAATCATGTCGTTACTTCTTGAGCCAAACCCAATGCAAATTGAAAATGATAGAATTTATGCCACTATGGGCTTATCAGATGAAGAGTTTAATCTAATAAAATCAATTATTGGACGCGCGCCAAATTATACTGAGCTTGGATTATTCTCAGTAATGTGGTCGGAACATTGTAGTTATAAAAACTCTAAACCTCTTTTACGTAAGTTCCCTACAAATGGAGAACATGTGTTACAAGGACCAGGTGAAGGTGCTGGTATTGTTGATATAGGTGATGAGCAGGCTGTTGTTTTTAAAATCGAAAGTCATAATCACCCATCAGCAATTGAACCATACCAAGGGGCAGCTACTGGTGTAGGTGGAATAATTCGCGATGTATTTTCAATGGGTGCTCGTCCTGTAGCACTTTTAAATTCTTTACGATTTGGTGAGTTAGAAACTCCAAGAGTAAAGTATTTATTTGAAGAAGTAGTAGCAGGAATTGCAGGTTATGGAAACTGTATTGGTATTCCAACCGTTGGTGGAGAAGTTAATTTTGATCCTTGTTATGAAGGTAATCCTTTAGTTAATGCAATGTGTGTTGGATTAATTAATCATAAAGATATTAAAAAAGGTCAGGCACATGGTGCTGGTAATACTGTAATGTACGTTGGTGCATCTACTGGTCGTGATGGAATTCACGGAGCAACATTTGCTTCTGAAGAATTGTCAGATGCATCAGAAGAGAAGCGTCCAGCAGTTCAAGTAGGTGACCCATTTATGGAAAAATTACTACTTGAAGCTTGTTTGGAGGTTGTTCAAAACGATGCGCTTGTTGGCATTCAAGATATGGGTGCGGCTGGTTTAACTTCTTCATCTGCAGAAATGGCATCAAAAGCAGGTATGGGAATTGAGATGAATCTTGATCTAATTCCTCAACGTGAAGCGGGAATGACTGCATACGAAATGATGTTATCAGAATCTCAAGAGCGTATGTTATTAGTTGTTGAAAAAGGAAGAGAGCATGAAATCGTAGAGTTATTTGAGAAATATGATTTACATGCAGTTTCTGTTGGTCATGTAACTGATGACAAAATGCTTCGTCTAATTCATAAAGGTGAAGTAGTTGCAGAATTACCAGTTGATGCACTAGCAGAAGAAGCGCCAGTTTATCATAAACCATCTAGTGAACCAGCTTACTTCGGTGAATTCCAATCGATGGAAAATTATGTTCCTGAAATGAAAGATACAAAAGAAACTTTAAAGCAATTACTTTCGCAGCCTACAATCGCAAGTAAAGAGTGGGTTTACGGACAGTATGATTATATGGTTAGAACAAACACGGTTGTTGCACCAGGTTCAGATGCAGCGGTCATTCGAATTCGTGATACGAAAAAAGCACTTGCTATGACAACTGATTGTAATGCTCGTTACTTATATTTAGATCCAGAAGTTGGTGGGAAAATCGCAGTAGCAGAAGCAGCTCGTAATATTATTTGCTCGGGTGCTCGTCCACTTGCAATCACTGACTGTCTAAATTTTGGTAACCCAGAAAAGCCTGAAATCTTCTGGCAGTTAGAAAAAGCAACAGATGGAATGAGTGAAGCGTGTAATGTATTAAGCACACCTGTTATTGGTGGAAACGTATCACTTTATAACGAAACAAATGGTGAAGCAGTTTATCCAACTCCAGTAGTTGGGATGGTCGGATTAATTGAAGATACGGATCATATTACGACACAAAATTTTAAAACTCCTGGTGATTTAATTTATGTAATTGGTGAAACGAAAGCTGAATTTGGTGGTAGCGAATTACAGAAATTATTAAATGGAAAAATCTTTGGTAAAGCACCAAGTATTAATTTATCTATTGAAAAAAATCGTCAAGAGCAAATTCTTTCTGCAATACAAGCAGGTGTAGTTACTTCTGCACATGACATTTCAGAAGGTGGTCTTGGTGTTGCGGTTGCTGAAAGCACATTTGGTCCAACTGAAATTGGAGCAGCTATTACAATCGAAGGTAACGAGGTTATTGCATTATTTAGTGAAACTCAATCTCGCTTCTTACTTTCTGTTAAACCAGAACATAAAGAACAATTTGAAGCAATGGTCGATGCAAAATTAATCGGGACAGTTACAGAAGAGACTTCAGTGACAATACGCAATGAAAAAAATGAAACAGTACTTCACGCAACAGTAGAAGAATTAAAACACGCTTGGAAAGAGGCGATCCCATGCTTGCTGAAATAAAAGGACTAAATGAAGAGTGTGGAATTTTTGGGATTTGGGGGCATACAGATGCTGCCCAAATTTCCTACTATGGTCTTCATAGCTTGCAACATAGAGGGCAAGAAGGCGCAGGTATTGTTGTCACTGACGGAAATAAACTTGAAGGTGCAAAAGGTGAAGGCTTAGTTGCAGAAGTCTTTAGTAAAGGTCAATTAAATGATTTGCACGGGAAAGCAGCTATCGGCCATGTCCGTTATCCAACTGCTGGCGGCAGAGGTTATGAAAATGTTCAGCCACTTTTATTTCATTCGCATACAGGAAGCATTGCACTTGCTCATAATGGGAATTTAGTAAATGCATCAAGATTGCGTAAAGATTTAGAAATGCAAGGTAGTATTTTTCAAACAACATCAGATACAGAAGTACTTGCACATTTAATCAAACGAAATGGATCTGCACCGTTAAAAGATTGCATTAAAGCATCTTTAAATATGATTAAAGGAGCATTCGCTTACTTAGTATTAACAGAAGATGCAATGTATGTTGCGCTTGATCCAAATGGATTTAGACCTTTAGCTTTAGCTAAGATGGGTGATGCGTATGTAGTTGCTTCAGAGACTTGTGCATTTGATGTAGTTGGTGCGAAATATATCCGTGATATCAATCCTGGGGAGTTACTTATTATTTCTGATAATGGAATTGAAACGGATCAATTTACATCGACAGTCGATCATACGATTTGTAGTATGGAGTATATTTACTTTTCACGTCCAGACAGCAATATAGATAATATCAATGTCCATGCTGCTCGTAAAAATATGGGGCGAGTTTTAGCAAATGAAGCTCCAGTTGAAGCAGATGTTGTTATAGGGGTTCCTGATTCTAGTATTTCAGCGGCAATTGGATATGCTGAAGAATCTGGTATTCCATATGAAATTGGTTTAATTAAAAATCGATATGTGGGTCGTACGTTTATTCAACCTTCCCAGGAACTACGTGAACAAGGTGTAAAAATGAAACTTTCTCCAGTACGTTCAATCGTCGAAGGTAAACGTGTTGTAATGGTGGATGATTCAATTGTTCGTGGTACAACAAGCAGAAGAATTGTACAAATGCTTCGTGACGCTGGTGCGAGTGAAGTTCATGTTCGTATTGGTGCACCACCAATTAAAAATCCTTGCTACTACGGAATTGATACATCGACTAGAGAAGAATTAATTGCAGCTTCTAAAACAGTTGAAGAGATGTGTCAAGAAATTGGGGCAGACACTTTGGAATTTATTAGTTTAGAAGGGTTATTAGGTGCGATTGGCAGAAAACATGCTAGTCCTAATAGAGGCCAATGTACGGCGTGTTTTACAGGTTGTTATCCTACAGTAATCTATGATGAAAATGAGTTAGTACATTCTCATAATTAAATAAAGACAAGTCATAAAAATAGAGGCGGCGAGCAAATGTCGTCGTCTCTTTTGAATTAATTCACGAGAAACGGAAGGGGAAATCATCACATGGCGAATGCATATAAACAAGCCGGAGTAGATATTGAAGCCGGTTATGAAGCAGTGAACAGAATGAAAAAACACGTTCAAAAAACAATGCGTCAAGAAGTACTTGGTGGTTTAGGTGGATTTGGAGGAATGTTCGATTTATCCAAATTCAATCATAAGGAACCGGTTCTTGTATCAGGAACAGACGGAGTTGGAACTAAATTAAAATTGGCTTTCCAAATGGACCGTCACGATACGATTGGCATTGATGCAGTCGCGATGTGTGTGAATGATATTGTAGTTCAAGGAGCAGAACCATTATTTTTCCTAGATTACTTAGCGGTTGGAAAAGCGGTACCTGAACGTATTGAACAGATCGTTAAAGGTGTATCGGAAGGCTGTATACAAGCAGGTTGCTCACTAATTGGTGGAGAAACTGCAGAAATGCCAGGTATGTATCCTGAAAATGAGTATGATATTGCTGGATTTGCAGTTGGTATTGCAGATAAATCAAAACTAGTAACAGGACAAGACATTCAAGAAGGAAATATTTTATTAGGAATTTCTTCAAACGGAATTCATAGTAATGGTTATTCTTTAGTTCGTAAAGTGTTGTTAGAAAAGGGCGGATTAACACTTGATCAACATATTGACAAACTAGGGCATACGTTAGGCGAAGAACTACTTCGTCCAACTAAAATCTATGTAAAACCGATCTTAAACGTACTTAAAAACTTTGATGTAAAAGGGATGGCTCACATTACTGGTGGAGGCTTTATTGAAAATATTCCGAGAATGCTTCCAGAAGGTATAGGTGCAGAAATCGATTATGGTTCTTGGCCAATTCAACCAATTTTTGATTTGTTAGAAGAAATCGGTGAACTTAAACGAGAAGAAATGTTTAATATTTTTAATATGGGAATTGGAATGGTTCTTGCGATTCGTGAAGAGAATTTACATGACATTATTAACCTATTAGAAAAAGACGGAGAAAAAGTATTTATTATCGGAAGAACGACTTCAGGTGAAGGAGTCACTTTTGGTGGAGGTTCTCTGGAATGAAGAAAATTGCCGTATTTGCTTCAGGAAATGGGAGCAACTTTCAAGCAATTCTTGATGCAACTAAGAGTGGGGAAATGAATGCCTCGATGCAATTGCTAGTATGCGATCGCCCAAATGCATATTGTATTGAGAGAGCAAGACAAGCTGGAATTCCCTCGTTTGTGTTTTCTGCAAAAAATTATGAATCAAAAAAACAATACGAAACTGAAGTTATTGCTCATCTTAAAGAGCTAAATGTCGAATTTATCATTTTAGCAGGTTATATGAGATTAATTGGTCCGACAATTTTAGACGCATTTCCCGGGAAAATCGTTAATATTCATCCTTCATTTCTACCATTATTTCCTGGAAAAGACGCAATCGGTCAAGCTCTGCAAGCTGGTGTCGAATCAACAGGTGTAACGGTTCATTTTGTTGATGAAGGAATGGATACTGGTCCAATTATTGCTCAAGAAAAAATTCTCATTGAAAATGGGGACTCAAAAGAATCGCTAGAACGAAAAGTCCATGAAGTTGAACATGTTTTATATGTAAATACATTAAAAAAATTATTTAATAATTAGAATTAATTAGTGATAGATAACATGAATTCTTACAGTTGGGGGCAAAGAACATGAAAAAGCGTGCTTTAGTTAGTGTTTCAGATAAAAAAGGGATTATTGAATTTGTAAGTGGATTAATTAAGCAAGATTTCGAAGTTATTTCAACAGGTGGAACCTTCAATTTATTAAAAGAAGCAGGATTAAATGTAATTGGAATTTCTGAAGTTACTAATTTTCCAGAAATTATGGATGGACGTGTAAAAACGTTACATCCATCAATTCACGGTGGCTTGCTAGGTGTTCGTTCGAATGAGGAACATATGCGACAAATGAATGAACTAGGTATCCAACCAATCGATTTAGTATGTGTAAACTTATATCCTTTTAAAGAAACAATTATGAAGCCAGATGTAACATTTGAGGACGCTATTGAAAATATCGATATTGGTGGTCCAACAATGCTTCGTTCTGCAGCTAAAAATCATGAATTTGTATCTGTAGTTGTTGATCCTGCAGACTATGATGTAATTTTAGCAGAATTAATTGAAAAGAATTCAGTTTCAATTGAAACAAATCGCCGATTAGCAGCAAAAGTTTTCCGTCATACTGCAGCATATGATTCATTAATTTCGAATTATTTAACTGAGCAAGTAGGGGAAGAAAATCCAGAAAGTTATACAGTTACTTATGAATTAAAACAAACTTTACGCTATGGTGAAAACCCTCACCAGAATGCAAAGTTTTATCGCACTCCAATGCCAACTGAATCTTCAATTGCTTTTGCCAATCAATTACATGGTAAAGAGCTCTCTTATAACAATATAAATGATGCGAACGAAGCGTTAAATATTGTACGTGAATTTACGAATCCTGCAGTTGTAGCAGTTAAACATATGAATCCTTGTGGAGTAGGAGAAGGAACTACGATTGAAGAGGCATATGATCGAGCATATGCGGCTGATCCAGTTTCTATTTTCGGAGGTATTATTGCTACAAATCGTGAAGTTGATGTGGCTTCTGCAAAGAAAATGCATGAACTATTTTTAGAAATCATTATTGCACCTTCTTTCAGCGAAGAAGCAATGGAAGTTCTAACGAGTAAAAAGAATTTACGATTACTAACAGTTGATTTTGGAACAAATCCAACATTTTCTCCAAAACTAACTACTGTACATGGTGGTTTACTTCGACAAGATATGGATACATTTGGTTTTGAAGATGCCACTATTACGGTACCAACTAAACGTCAACCAACTGAAGAAGAGTGGGCAAACTTAAAACTAGGATGGAAAGTTGTAAAGCATGTTAAATCAAATGCGATTGTTTTAGCAAAAGATCACATGACAATTGGTGTAGGTGCTGGACAAATGAATCGTGTTGGTGCCGCAAATATAGCTATCGATCAAGCTGGAGAAAAGTCGATTGGATCTGCATTGGCTTCAGATGCATTTTTCCCTATGAGTGATACTGTTGAGGCTGCAGCTAAAGCAGGTATTACTGCAATTATTCAGCCAGGTGGATCAATCCGAGATGAAGATTCCATAAAAAAAGCAGATGAATATGGAATCGCAATGGTCTTTACGGGCGTACGTCACTTTAAACATTAAGATATAAGGAGATGACAAGATGAAAGTATTAGTCATTGGTCGCGGTGGTCGTGAGCATACAATTGCATGGAAGGTAAATCAATCAGAGAATGTAACAGACGTATTTGTTGCTCCAGGAAACGATGGAATGATTGATGTTGCAACACTTGTCAATATCGATGAAGGTGATCATGAAGCACTAATAGCATTTGCAAAAAAAGAGAAAATTGACTTAACAATTGTTGGTCCAGAAGGTCCATTAATGGAAGGAATTGTTAATGAATTTCGTTCTGCAAATCTACAAATCTTTGGTCCAACAAAAGAAGCAGCAATAATCGAAGGAAGTAAAAGCTTTACGAAGGATTTAATGAAGAAATACAATATCCCAACTGCTGCATATGAAACGTTTACAGATTTTAATGATGCTAAAGCCTATGTTGAAAAAGTAGGAGCTCCAATCGTTATTAAAGCTGATGGTTTAGCAGCGGGTAAAGGTGTAGTCGTTGCAATGACAATTGAGGAAGCGATTATCAGTCTTCATGATATGCTTTTAGATGATAAATACGGCGATGCTAGTGCTTCTGTTGTCATTGAGGAGTATCTAGAGGGTGAAGAATTTTCATTAATGTCTTTTGTACATGGTAATAAGGTTTATCCAATGGTCATTGCTCAGGATCATAAACGAGCATATGACGGTGATAAAGGTCCTAATACAGGCGGGATGGGTGCATACTCTCCAGTTCCTCAGATTTCTCAAACAATTGTAGAAAATTCTGTTCGTGATATCGTGGTTCCTGTTGCTGAAGCTATGATAAGTGAAGGCCGTGATTTTACTGGTATTTTATACGCAGGTTTAATGCTTACAGCCCAAGGTCCAAAAGTTATTGAATTCAATGCGAGATTTGGTGACCCGGAAACGGAAGTTGTGTTACCACGTTTAGAAAGCGACCTTGCTGAAATTATGTTAGCGATGCTAAATAATGAGGAAATAAAATTGAATTGGTCAACCGACGCAGTTGTTGGTGTAGTACTTGCAGCTACAGGCTATCCTGAAGCACCTGAAAAAGGCAAAATCATCAATGGCCTTCCACTGGTAAGTAAAGATGCTCTAGTTTATCATGCAGGTACGAAGCTCGAAAATGATGAGTTTGTTACAAATGGTGGTAGAGTTCTAATCATTGCTCATAAAGGAAGAACTATAAACGACGCTTGTGAAAAAGTTTATAAACAAATTAATAATATTGAATCAAACGGGTTATTTTATCGTCATGATATTGCCCATAAAGCAATAAAAGTAAAAAATTAAAGATGTTAAGGGTCGTCCAATTGAGACGGCCCTTTTTTTGTAAAAACGAACTAATGTTCTTATATCGTCTATACAATCAACTATAGTTTTGATAAACTACTTTTATGAAGGTTGAACGAATTCTTCGATCGAATCATCCTCATTATGCTTATCTACCATAATCATACATTTTTTACTAAATGCAGTCATAGGGCAGAAACGCAGTATTCCTTCAGCAATTTTCATGGCACCAATCATAACTAAAAAAATGACGGAATTACTACATCTTTTACGTGTGAGTTTTGCTGTGCCATAAGCTACAAGAGTAAAACCAACTGTAATACGAACAAGTGCATTAACAATACTAATATTTGGTCTCAACAGAAACTCCCCTTATAATAAGAATCAGTGACTAAAAATAATATAAACATCACTCTTTACCATTTTCCCCTGAAATTGTTCCATTATAGTTGGAAACAATTTTCATTAATTCCTGAAAATGGTGAGTAAGGGTTACTTTTCCTTTTTTATAAGATACAATACATTTATGTTTTCAGTACCTTTTAAAAACAATAATTACTAGATAAAAATAGATGAATTAAATACATTGAGGAGGAACAGGATGTACGATTATTCACAATGGAATCACATTTTTAAATTAGATCCTAACAAAGAAATTTCAGATGAGGTATTGGAGTTAATCTGTGAATCAGGAACGGATGCAATTCTTGTAGGAGGCACAGATGGGGTTACATTAGACGATACTTTATCATTATTAGTACGTATTCGTCGTTACGCTGTACCATGTGTTTTGGAAGTATCAAATCTTGAAGCTGTTACACCAGGCTATGATTTTTATTTTATCCCAACAGTACTAAATAGTAATGATCCAACTTGGATTGTCGGAATGCACCAAAAAGCAATGAAAGAATTTGGTCATTTAATTCATTCTGAGGAATTATTGATGGAAGGATATTGTATTTTAAACCCTGAATGTAAGGCCGCAGAAATGACAAAAGCAAATACGAATCTTACTGTTGAAGATGTCGTTGCTTATGCTGAAGTTGCTGAGCAATTACTAAAACTGCCGGTTTTTTATTTAGAATATAGTGGAACTTACGGTTCTTTAGAAGTAGTAGAAGAGGTATCGAAAGTGTTAAACCAAACGAAATTATTTTATGGTGGTGGTATTTCTTCAGCAAAACAAGCTGTCGAAATGAGACAATTTGCAGATACTATAGTAGTCGGTAATATCATATACGAAAATATAAATGAGGCTTTACTTACGGTGAAAGCTGTAAAAGAAGGAGCGACAAAGTAATGAAAACAGCAGAAGAACTATTACATGGTCTGAACCCAATGCAAAAAGAAGCTGTAAAAACAGTAAATGGCCCTTTATTAATTATGGCTGGTGCTGGTTCAGGTAAAACTCGAGTACTTACACATCGTATTGCTTATTTGTTAGGAGAAAAAGGCGTCGCTCCTTGGAATATACTTGCTATTACGTTTACAAATAAAGCTGCAAGAGAAATGCAGGAACGAATATTTAACTTAGTCGGAAAGGATGCAGAAGACATTTGGGTATCAACTTTTCACTCAATGTGTGTTCGTATTCTTCGTAGAGATATTGATCGTATTGGCTTTAATCGAAGTTTTACAATTTTAGATACAACAGATCAGTTAACTGTTATAAAGAACATTCTAAAGGAGAAAAATCTAGATTCGAAAAAATTTGATCCTCGAAGTATTTTAGGTTCAATTAGTAGTGCGAAAAACGAATTGCAAACTGCAAATGATTATACAAGAGATGCATTTACACCATATGAGAAAGTAGTAGGTGAAATTTACGCATCTTATCAAGATCGACTTCGCAAAAATCATTCATTGGATTTCGATGATTTAATCATGATGACGATTACCTTATTTGAGCGTGTACCTGAAGTATTACAGTTTTATCAAAGAAAGTTCCAGTATATCCATGTCGATGAGTATCAAGATACAAACCATGCTCAATATAAGATTGTAAAATTGCTTGCGGAGCAATTTAAAAATATTTGTGTTGTTGGTGATTCTGATCAGTCAATATATCGTTGGCGTGGAGCGGATATTTCAAATATTCTATCGTTTGAAAAAGATTATGATAATGCTCAAGTAATTCTATTAGAACAAAATTACCGTTCAACTCAAACTATTCTAGATGCAGCAAATGCTGTTATTACGAATAATTCTAATCGTAAACCAAAGAAACTATGGACTGAAAATGGACAAGGTAACACGATTAATTATTTTAGAGCCGCATCTGAACAAGATGAAGGTTATTTTGTTGCAGGAAAATTAGCAGAGTGGAAAAAAGAAGGCGCACACCAATATAGTGATGTGGCTATACTTTACCGTACAAATGCTCAATCACGTGCGATGGAGGAAGTTTTAGTTAAGTCTAATATTCCTTATAAAATGGTTGGTGGAGTAAAGTTCTATGATCGAAAAGAAATTAAAGACCTTTTAGCATATTTACGTTTTATTGCAAATCCAAATGATGAAATTAGTTTTTCCAGAATTATAAATGTACCAAAACGTGGTGTAGGGGCTACATCAGTAGATAAAGTTATCAATTATAGTATTGCAAATGATCTTTCATTATCGGATACATTAGAGCAAATTGACTTTGTTGGACTAAGTGCAAAAATTACAAATGCTATTGGTGAATTCCATAATATGACTAAAAACTGGCAACAAATGCAAGAGTACTTATCTGTAACTGAGCTTGTAGAAGAAGTGCTTGAAAAAACTGGTTATATTCAAATGTTGAAAGATGAAAATACAATTGAATCTGCTTCAAGAATTGAAAATATTGAAGAGTTTTTAACAGTAACCAATTCTTTTGAAGAGAGCAGCGAAGATAAGAGTCTTGTTTCATTTTTAACGGACCTTGCGCTTGTTTCAGATATTGACCAAGCTGATAAAGATGAGGATACATCTGATGAAGTAATTTTAATGACACTACATTCAGCAAAAGGACTTGAATTCCCTGTCGTATTCTTAATTGGAATGGAAGAAGGAATTTTCCCGCATAGCCGTTCATTAATGGATGAAGAAGAAATGGAAGAAGAAAGAAGACTTGCTTACGTTGGGATTACTCGAGCGGAGAAGCAGTTATATATTACGAATGCACAAACTCGTACACTATACGGTCGTACAAGCGTAAACCAAGAGTCTCGTTTTATAAATGAAATTCCTGAAGAATTATTAGATCGTATGAATAAAAAAGTAGTGGCTGAACGTCGTGCAGTCTCTCGTCCTGTCATGAAAACAACAGGTGGGGAATCACTAGGATGGCGCGTTGGAGACAAAGCTTCTCATGGTAAATGGGGAACTGGAACAGTTGTAAGTGTTAAAGGAGAAGGAGAAGCAATGGAATTAGATATTGCTTTCCCAAGTCCTATAGGAATTAAGCGTTTATTAGCTAAATTTGCTCCGATTACGAAAGCCTAGAAAGGATGGTAGCTCATGGATCAAAAAATCATTGATAAGATAGAAGAATTACGAAATAAATTAAGTAAATACAACTATGAGTATCATGTTTTAGATAACCCATCAGTATCAGATGCTGAGTATGATAGTCTTCTTCATGAGTTAATTAATTTGGAGGGAAAATATCCGGAATTGGTAACTCCGGATTCTCCTTCTCAGCGTATTGGTGGCCAAGCCATTGACTTGTTTGAAAAAGTTGTGCACAGCCATCCAATGTTAAGCTTAGGAAATGCTTTTAATGAAGGGGATTTAAAAGATTTTGATCAAAGAGTACGTCAGGATGTTGATCAAGTTTCATACGTATGTGAGTTGAAAATCGATGGCTTAGCAGTTTCGTTACAATATGAAAATGGACTATTTGTCAAAGGTGCTACACGTGGAGATGGTAGTGTTGGTGAGGATATAACACATAATTTAAAAACGATTAAAGCAATACCATTAAGACTATCTGAGCCAATCTCTATTGAAGCTCGCGGAGAAGCATTCATGCCTAAAGCAAGCTTTGAAAAAGTAAATGAACTGCGTGGAAAAAATGGTGAGGAGTTATTTGCGAATCCTCGAAATGCCGCAGCGGGATCCTTACGTCAGCTAGATCCTAAAATCGTTGCTAAGAGAGATTTATCTTTCTTTGTATATGGTTTTCCAACTGCTGAAGAATTTTCAATTCAAAAGCATAGTGAAGCATTAGATTATCTTCATGATCTTGGTTTTAAGACAAATACTCACCGAAAAACATGCACTTCAATTGAAGAGGTTATTGATTATATAGAAGGTTGGAAAGAAAAACGTCCTTCATTACCATATGAGATCGATGGGATTGTAATCAAAATTGATGAATATAGTACACAAAAGAAATTGGGATCAACAGCTAAAGTACCAAGATGGGCAATTGCATTCAAATTCCCAGCTGAAGAGGTAGTTACTAAATTAGTTGATATTGAATTAAGCGTAGGTAGAACAGGTGTTGTAACTCCTACTGCTATATTGGAACCTGTCCGAGTTGCAGGGACAGTTGTTAAACGAGCTTCGTTGCATAACGAAGATTTAATTAAAGAAAAAGATATCCGCATCGGTGATTCGGTAGTTATCCGAAAAGCTGGGGACATAATCCCAGAAGTTGTTAATGTTTTAATAGATCGTCGTACTGGTGAAGAACAACCTTTTGCAATGCCAACTCACTGTCCTTCTTGTAATCATGAGTTACTAAGAATAGCAGGTGAGGTTGCATTACGTTGTGTAAATCCGTTTTGTCCATCACAAATCCGTGAAGGGTTAATTCATTTTGCATCACGCGATGCAATGAATATTGATGGTTTAGGTGAAAGAGTCATCTCACAATTATTTGATGCGGAGCTTATAAAAACATTTACAGATCTGTATCATTTAACAAAAGAACAATTATTATCGTTAGAAAGATTTGGGGAAAAATCGGCAGATAAATTAATTTCTGCAATACAAGCTTCAAAAGAGAATTCTTTAGAAAAATTATTATTTGGGCTTGGTATTCGACATGTCGGAGCAAAAGCCGCAAAAACTTTAGCCGGTCATTTCCAAACAATCGATCATCTTATGGAAGCGTCAGTTGAAGAATTAACTGGTATTAATGAAATAGGATCTAAGATGGCACAATCCATTAATGATTATTTTTCACAAGATGAAGTAAAAGAATTGATTGCAACTTTTAAATCAGTTGACGTAAATACGGAATATAAAGGAATTCAAATCGAAAATATCGACACAAATTCTCTTTTCGCTGGTAAAACTGTTGTATTAACTGGTAAGCTAGAACAGATGACGAGAAGTGAAGCTAAAAAACAATTAGAGGCACTAGGTGCAAAAGTTGCCGGAAGTGTAAGTAAGAGTACGGATTTAGTTATTGCAGGAGAAGCGGCTGGATCAAAGCTTGACGCTGCACGTAAATTAAATATCGAAGTGTGGGACGAAGAAAGAATGGTTAAAGAACTTCAACCACAATAAGTAACTCTTTAAGACAACTAGAGGGCGAGCTTTCGACTAATCCAAAAATTCGTCCACTTAATAAATAGAGGTGTGAGTAAAATGAAAAATCGAATAGGAATACTCCTATGTTGTCTCTCTCTTGTCTTATCTGGATGTTCATTATCATTAAAGAATGAAGATAAGGTAGTACAAGAGAACGGCAAAAATAAAAACGGGGAAGATGCAATAATACCTCGTTACTCAATTTCAAATGATTACTATAAGACAATACTTCCTTTTAAACCAAGTAAAACAAGAGGTGCTGTCGTTTCGAATATCGATAATCGACTTGATATAAATGAATTTGAATTGGGATTAATGAGAGTTGTACAAGATCAATACTCAACAAAAGATTATTTATATCAAGAAGGTCAATTATTAGATAAAAAAACAGTAGAATCATGGTTGAAAAGGAAATACACTCCTGCTCAATATAAAGAAAAAGTAAATGCAAACAAAAACGCTGGTTTAAATAAGACAATTAATAATGATGGATTAAATCCAATTGAAAATACTTCGAAGAGTTTGAGTGCTGATAAGAAAGCTGAAGCAGCACCAATTTATTTAAATCATATTTTAGAGCAAGATTATTTGAAAAAAAGTGGAAAAGAAGTCAAACTTCAAGGTGTTGCAATCGGATTGGCAATGAACTCAGTTTATTATTATCAAGAAGAACATGGTTATCCTAGAGAACTTGAAATTTCTCAAAGTGAGATGCTAAAACAAGGTAAAGCAATGGCTCAAGAAATTTTGACTAGACTACGTAAGATGGATGAATTTAGAAATATTCCAATTACGTTTGCTATTTTCCGTCAACAAAAGCAATCTTCTGTTGTACCTGGAACTTATGTTGCAAAGGCAACAGTATCAGGTAACGAAAGTTCGATTAGTGGATGGGATAAAATAAATGAAAAGTATTATTTATTCCCTTCAGCAGCTGCAACGAGAGATTATCGTGACGATGCAATGAAAATGGTGAATTTTAAATCAGATATCGAAAATTATTTTCCGAATTATACTGGAGTTGTAGGTACTGGTTTTTATAAAGATAATGAATTAATACAACTAAAAATTGATATCCCTATGCAATTTTATAGTAAAGCAGAGGTCATTGCTTTTACTCAATATGTAGCAGGATTAATGATGGATCATTTCCCTTCATATCTAAAGGTTGAGACCAATGTGTTCTCAGCGAATGGACAAGAAGCACTCATTGTAAAAGAGGTCGACGCGAAAGAACCAAGCGTGCATATTTATAACTAAAAGGAAGGATTTACCTCTTCCTTTTTCTTTATTTTTGCCAATTTTCTGTAAGCGTTTCCTATTTGAAGTATATATAGGAATAATGTATTATGTAATTGTGAGTTTTTTATTACGTAGTTAAATCTACTGGCAATTAAACTGAAAAAACTGAGAGTAAGATAGTTTACAGTTGTTTGCTAGTTTAAATTAAAGGGGGATTTATTCAATGGTTATACCTTACAAACATGAGCCATTTACAAATTTTGGCTTAGAGGAAAATCAAGAACTTTACAAACAAGGATTAGCAAAAGTTTCATCTTATTTAGGTGAAAAATATCCACTTATCATTGGTGGAGAGCGTATCTTTACAGAAGAACAAATTGTTTCTGTAAATCCTTCAAATCATAAAGAAGTTATCGGAACTGTATCTAAAGCAAGTCGTGAATTAGCTGAAAAAGCTATGCAAATTGCAGATACTACATTTAATACATGGAAAAAAGTTAAACCTGAAGTTCGTGCTGACATTCTATTCCGCGCTGCTGCAATTATTCGTCGTCGTAAACACGAATTCTCTGCATTATTAACAAAAGAAGCTGGTAAACCTTGGAATGAAGCAGATGCAGATACTGCAGAAGCAATTGATTTCTTAGAGTTTTATGCTCGTCAAATGCTTCAATTAAAAGATGGTATTCCTGTTGAGAGCCGTCCAGGTGAATATAACCGTTTCAACTATATTCCATTAGGAGTTGGCGTTGTAATCTCTCCTTGGAACTTCCCATTTGCTATCATGGCTGGGACAACTGTAGCTGCTGTAGTAACAGGTAACACTGTTCTATTAAAACCAGCAAGTACAACTCCAGTAGTTGCATACAAATTCTTAGAAGTATTAGAAGAAGCTGGATTACCTGCAGGAGTAGTAAACTTTGTACCAGGTAGTGGTGCTGAAGTAGGAGATTACTTAGTAGATCACCCTCGTACTCGTTTCATCAGCTTCACTGGTTCTAAAGAAGTTGGTATTCGTATTTACGAACGTGCTGCAAAAGTTAACCCAGGTCAAATCTGGTTAAAACGTGTTATCGCTGAAATGGGCGGTAAAGATACAATGGTAATTGATAAAGAAGCTGATTTAGAATTAGCTGCTAAATCAATCGTATCTTCTGCATTTGGTTTCTCAGGACAAAAATGTTCAGCTTGTTCTCGTGCTGTAATTCACCAAGACGTGTATGACCAAGTTCTTGCGCGTGCAATTGAATTAACAAACGAATTAACAGTTGGTAACCCAGAAGACCGTACGGCTTACATGGGTCCAGTTAATGACCAAGCTGCTTTCAATAAAGTAATGAGCTATGTTCAAATTGGCCGTGAAGAAGGACGTGTAGTTACTGGTGGAGAAGGAGACGATTCTACTGGTTGGTTCATCAAACCAACAATCGTTGCTGATGTAGCTGAAGATGCTCGTCTAATGAAAGAAGAAATCTTTGGACCAGTTGTTGCTTTCTGTAAAGCAAAAGACTTCGATCATGCATTAGAAATCGCAAACAACACTGAGTATGGTTTAACAGGTGCTGTTATCTCAAATAACCGTGCAAACATCGAAAAAGCACGTGAAGATTTCCACGCTGGAAACCTTTACTTCAACCGTGGATGTACAGGAGCAATCGTTGGATACCAACCATTTGGTGGATTCAACATGTCAGGTACTGACTCTAAAGCTGGTGGACCAGACTATTTAGTTCTTCACATGCAAGGTAAAACAACTTCAGAAATGCTGTAATAAGCATATGTAAATAAGAAAAAGCGTGGTAATTTTATTACCATGCTTTTTTATTTACTCTCGGTGATATTTTAACGTCTTAAATCTGACTTATATTCTCTATCCCTACCCTTTTTTACGTATGTTATAATTTTAATTAGACTAAAATGAACAAGGAGAAGGGAATTATGCAAATTTTACAGAGAATTATTCAATTGGTCGATTCGATTGCATTAGGTACGCGTGATGATTGGGATTCATACTTTTTAGGACAAGCATTTATAACTTCTCTTCGTTCAACATGTGGTAGTAGAAGAGTTGGAGCAGTTATTGTGTGTGATAATCGAATCATTGCTTCTGGTTATAATGGGTATCCAAAAGGAGCGAAACATTGTATTGATGGCGGATGTCCACGTTTTGTTGCCCGTGAGAACGGAATAATGGAAAGTGGTAAATATTCCGATGATTTTCCGTGTGATGCATTTCATGCGGAAGAAAATGCTATTTATCAATTAGTACAATCCGGTATTCAAAAAACCAAAAGCGATGAATGGACAATCTATTGTACAACGGCACCTTGTAGGGCATGTGCTAAAATGATAAATGGAGCGGGAATTACTAGAGTGGTGTATAACGAAGGTTATCCTGATGATTACTCTCTTGAGTATTTTAGTAAATATGGAATTGAATTAACTAGAATTCAAATTGAAAAGTAGAATAAAAGAATAATTTAAACAAACGTTTGATTCGGAAAATCCATATGATCATTAGAATAGTCATGTTTGCATGATTATTTTTTAAATGGTTTTATGTGGAATGTTGCCCGAGACATGGGAAATTTGGTATTATCAGTATATTGTATGTTGTGCGAAATAATATGGAGGTGCATAGAATGTCAAAAATAACAATGGAGCAAGTTAAGCATGTTGCTCATTTAGCGCGATTAGCGGTTACTGAAGAAGAAGCAGAGAAATTTGCAAAACAACTTGGAGCAATATTAGATTTTGCTGAACAGTTAGGTGAACTTGATACATCGAATGTAAAACCAACTACACATGTATTAAAAATGCGTAATGTTTTACGTAAAGATGAACCAGCAAAAGGTTTACCAATCGAAGAAGTACTAAAAAATGCACCAGACCACCAAGATGGACAAGTTAAAGTACCGTCAATTTTGGATTAAGGGGGGAATGGAATAATGTCGTTATTTGAATATACGGTTTCAGAATTACATAAAAAATTAAAGTCAAAAGAGATTAAAGTTGAAGAATTAGTAAATGAATCATATGAAAAAATCTCAGCGGTTGATGGGGAAGTTAAATCATTTTTAACTTTAAATGAAGAGCAAGCTCGTCAACAAGCAAAAGCGTTAGATGAAAAAGCATGGGATGAATCACGTGGGATTTTATCTGGAATGCCAATTGGTGTAAAAGATAACATCGTTACGAAGGGTCTTCGTACAACTTGTGCAAGTAAGATTCTTGAAAACTTTAATCCTATTTATGATGCGACTGTAGTTACTAAACTAGCGCAAGCAGAAGCAATTACAATCGGAAAATTAAACATGGATGAATTTGCAATGGGTTCTTCAAATGAAAATTCAGCTTACGGTGGAACGCGTAACCCTTGGAATACTGATTATGTACCTGGTGGAAGTAGTGGTGGATCTGCAGCATCTGTTGCAGCAGGAGAAGTATTATTCTCATTAGGTTCTGATACTGGTGGTTCAATTCGTCAACCTGCTTCATTCTGCGGTGTTGTTGGTTTAAAACCGACATATGGTAGAGTATCTCGTTCTGGATTAGTAGCATTTGCATCTTCATTAGATCAAATTGGACCTATTACTAGAAATGTAGAAGACAATGCGCTATTACTACAAGCTATTTCTGGATTAGATGCAAGCGATTCAACATCTGCTAATGTGGACGTTCCTTCATTTGTACAAGCACTTACTGGTGATGTAAAAGGCCTTCGTATTGCTGTGCCAAAAGAATATTTAGGTGAAGGTGTTGGAGAAGAAGCACGTGCATCTGTAATGGCTGCATTAAACTTATTAGAAAGCTTAGGCGCAACTTGGGAAGAAGTTTCATTACCTCACTCTAAATACGCTTTAGCAACATACTATTTACTATCTTCATCTGAAGCTTCTGCTAACCTAGCACGTTTTGATGGTATTCGTTATGGTCACCGTGCAGATGATGTTGAAAATCTAATTGATCTTTACAAAAAGACAAGAGCTGAAGGCTTTGGTGATGAAGTAAAACGTCGTATTATGCTTGGAACATATGCTTTAAGTTCTGGTTATTATGATGCTTACTACAAAAAGGCGCAACAAGTTCGTACTTTAATCAAAGAAGATTTTGAGAAAGTATTTGAAAATTATGATGTGATTATTGGACCAACTACTCCAACACCTGCATTTAAAGTAGGAGAAAAAGTAAGTGATCCAATTACAATGTACGCAAATGATATTTTAACAATTCCAATTAACTTAGCGGGAGTTCCTGCTATTTCGATTCCATGTGGTTTCCATAATGGCTTGCCATTAGGCTTACAAATTATCGGTAAACATTTTGATGAGTCAACTATATACAGAGTTGCACATGCTTATGAGCAAGCAACTGATTTTACAAAGCAAAGACCACAACTGTAAGGAGGTGCTTAGAAAGATGAATTTTGAAACGATTATCGGTTTAGAAGTACACGTTGAATTAAAAACAAAATCAAAAATCTTCTCACCAAGCCCTAATGCGTTTGGTGCAGACCCAAATACAAACACTGGTGTAATTGATCTTGGATATCCGGGAGTATTACCAGTATTAAATGAAGAAGCTGTAAACTTTGGTATGAAAGCTGCAATGGCATTAAATTGTGAAATTGCAACTGAGACGAAATTTGACCGTAAAAACTACTTTTATCCTGACAATCCAAAGGCATATCAAATTTCACAATTCGATAAGCCGATTGGTGAGAATGGATGGATTGAAATTGAAGTGGGCGGTAAAAAGAAGCGTATCGGAATCACTCGTGTACATTTAGAGGAAGATGCAGGGAAATTAAATCATACTGATGAAGGCTATTCTTTAGTTGACTTTAACCGCCAAGGAACACCATTAATTGAGATCGTTTCTGAACCAGATATGCGTACACCTGAAGAAGCATATGCATATCTAGAAAAGTTAAAATCAATTATTCAATTTACTGGAGTTTCTGATGTGAAAATGGAAGAAGGCTCACTTCGATGTGATGCAAATATTTCATTACGACCATTTGGACAAGAAGAATTTGGTACGAAAGCCGAGTTAAAGAACTTAAACTCATTTGCATTCGTTCAAAAAGGTCTTGAACATGAGCAAGTACGTCAAGAAAAAGTATTATTATCTGGTGGAATCATTCAACAAGAAACTAGACGTTATGATGAAACAACAAAAACAACTCTCTTAATGCGTGTAAAAGAAGGATCAGACGATTATCGTTACTTCCCAGAACCAGATTTAGTTGAGTTATATATCGATGATGAGTGGAAAGAACGCGTACGTCAAAGTATTCCTGAACTTCCAGATGCTCGTCAAAAGCGTTATGTTGAGCAATTAGGCTTACCTGCATATGATGCGATGGTATTAACACTTACAAAAGAAATGTCTGATTTCTTTGACGCAACTGTAAATAATGGCGCAGACGCAAAATTAACTTCAAACTGGTTAATGGGTGAAGTGTCGGCATACTTAAACAAATCACAAAAAGAGTTACGTGATGTAGAATTAACACCAGAAAACTTAGCGAGTATGGTTAAGCTTATTGCAGATGGAACAATTTCATCTAAGATTGCGAAAAAAGTATTCACTGAACTAATTGAAAAAGGTGGAGATGCAAACGAAATCGTTAAATCTCAAGGGTTAGTTCAACTTTCTGACGAAGGCACACTTCGTAAAATTGTTACCGAGACATTAGATGCAAATCCACAATCAATTGAAGACTTTAAAAATGGTAAGGACCGTGCGATTGGATATCTTGTTGGTCAGATGATGAAAGCAACAAAAGGCCAAGCAAATCCTCCATTATTAAATAAGATATTAATGGAAGAAATTCAAAAACGATAAATTTCTTTTATAATAAAAAGCTACGAGCCTCGGCTCGTAGTTTTTATTTTTCTATATTCATTCACTTAAAGAAGTTGAATACATGATTCATATTGTAGCGATATTGAGGAGAGTCCAACCCCTTATTTATTGGATGAATTGATTCTAGTAAGTTTATTTATGACTCTTTTCATCAGTGTCTAGGAATGGTTTATTAACGTAATAGTAAAAACAAGCCATTAAAACACTTCCGCCTATAATATTTCCAATCGTGACAGGGACTAAATTATGTATGACTCCGTTATAAGAAATTGTTTCAGGATGTTTTATAACTAAAGCAATTGCGAAAGTACACATATTAGCAATACTATGTTCGTAACCAGATACGAAAAAGCAAAAAACGAGTAATAGCATCGTTACTATTTTAGCTAGGTCATCTTTTAATGCCATAGGGATAAAGAATGCCAAACAAACTAACCAGTTACAAAGAATTCCTCTGAAAAAAAGCTGAGCAGTTGGAACATGCATTTTTTTATCAACAACACTTAGTAAGAATCCACTTACTGCAGGGTCATCGTATAGCGCAGTTAAATAAATTAATAGTGCAAAACAAATAGCTCCAAGAATGTTTCCAACGTATGTCATACACCATAAAATAAAAACCTCGGACCATTTCATCTTTTTTCTCATAGCTGTGTATGTAAAATAAAATGTATTCCCTGTAAAAAGATCGGCACCCCCATAGGCGATGAGCAAGATAGCAACACCGAATGTAATTGCGGCCATAGGATAAGCAAATGGAGAATGCTCTGCATAAAAGTAGTTGCCAGATTTAAAGGCAACAATTACCCCAAATCCAATAAACATACTTGCCATCATGGCTCTTAACATATAGCGAATAACACTTTCACGATATACTTTTAATTTTTTAAAAGCTAGATATTCTACTTGCTCTAAAGGTTTATTTTCCATTTCTACCAATCCCTTTACCGTTTTAATAATCTTAAGCGAGATTTCCATTTCTATTTAATAAAATCCATCAGTATTAACTTGTTCATTACCCGCGAAAAATATTGCCATGATCCAAATTTTAAAAATTGTATAGAATGTATTAATCAAATTTTTGGGTTTGAATTAGAACTAGAAAGGCAAAAATAAATTAGTAAATGGAAAAAGTTTACTACAAAAACGTTTTAGGTTACGATAGAGGGTAGAGGATTTAAATAAAAAAGTAGGATGGTTAATGATGAGACGTGCTAGAATTATCTACAACCCTACATCTGGTCGTGAAATTTTTAAGAAAAAGCTTCCTGAAGTGTTGCAAAGGTTTGAACAAGCTGGCTATGAAACTTCTTGTCATGCAACAACTGGCGCAGGTGATGCGACAATCGCTGCAAGATACGCGTGCGAAAGAAAGTTTGATTTAGTAGTAGCCTGTGGTGGGGATGGAACACTCAATGAAGTCATTAGTGGTTTAGCAGAACAAGAGTATCGACCAAAGCTAGGACTAATCCCTGTTGGGACAACAAATGATTTTGCAAGAGCAATTGGAGTAAATGTTTCAATTTTGGAGGCAGCTGAAGTTATCACTAAAGGTAATACTGTTCCTTTGGATATCGGAAGAGTGAATGATAAATATTTTGTTAATATTTTAGCTGCTGGTAAGATAACAGAATTAACATATGATGTTCCCAGTAAATTAAAGACTGTGTTAGGTCAACTGGCATATTATTTAAAAGGGATCGAAATGTTACCAAGAGTTAAACCCACACATTTAAAAATTGAGTATGATGGGAAAGTATTTGATGAAGAAGCATTGTTATTTTTATTATCAAATACAAACTCAGTAGGTGGTTTCGAAAAGATAGCACCTGAAGCAAGCATAAATGATGGGCAGTTCGATTTGCTTGTTTTAAAAAAATCAAATATAGCAGAGATCATTCGAATATGTTCTCAATTATTACGTGGGCAGCATGTCCATAATGACCATGTTCTTTATACAAGAGCTAGTCATTTGAAATTTACATCTGATGAAAAGCTACTTTTAAATATTGACGGTGAATATGGTGGAGATACACCTTGTACGGTTGATATGCTTTATAATCATTTAGAAATTTTTGTACCATAAGAAAATATTAGAAAAAATAACCACGGTAGCAACGTGGTTATTTGTTTTGTATTATATTAAAATAGATAATGGAAAAAAGTTTGAAAGGTAGGTAAGGGACTTGTCGAAAAGAGTGTTACCTGTAGAAAAAAATGAATTTAAAGAAGTTGAATTTATAGATTTAACTCATGAAGGGCATGGAGTGGCAAAAGTTGAGGGGTATCCAATTTTTGTACCTAATGCTCTTCCTGGAGAGAAAGCAACAATAAAAGTACTGAAAACAAGTAAAGGGTATGCATTTGGGAAAATTGTTGAATTCCACAAAGAAAGCGAAGTTCGAGTAGAACCAATATGTTCTATTTATAATCAATGTGGTGGTTGCCAAACTCAGCATATGACATATGAAGGACAATTAGAAGCAAAATATAAACAAGTAGTAGAGGTCGTTAAACGAATTGGAAAGCTTGATGACGTAGCGATCCATCCAGTTCTAGGAATGGAAAATCCTTGGAGTTACAGAAATAAGGCGCAAGTTCCTGTAGGGGAACTTGAAGGTGGACTAGTTGTTGGTTTTTATCAAAAAAGAAGCCATGAAATTATACCGATGAACGAATGTTTTATTCAAGGAAAAGAAAATGATGAAATGATTCAAGGTGTTAAAGATATTTGTGATGAATTAAAAATCAGTCCTTATGATGAATTAACCCATAAAGGAATTCTACGACATATCATGGCTCGCTATGGATATTTTACAAATGAATCCATGCTAGTCCTAGTTACAAATAAAGTTAATTTTTCTCAGAAAGAAGAACTTGTAGCTAGAATCGTTAAAAAATATCCTTCGATTACAAGTATCATCCAAAATGTAAACAATGAAAAGACAAATGTAATTTTAGGTAATCAAACGTTTGTTTTATATGGTACTGAAACGATAAAAGATAAAATTGGGAATATTACGTTTGAAATTTCTGCTCGTTCATTCTATCAAGTGAATCCTACGCAAACAAAAGTGTTATATGATAAAGCACTTGAATACGCAAACTTAAGTGGGGATGAAACGGTCATAGATGCTTATTGCGGAATTGGCTCAATCTCGCTATTTTTAGCCCAAAAGGCTAAAAAAGTTTATGGGGTTGAAATTGTACCTGAAGCGATTGAGGATGCAAAAAGAAATGCGATGATCAATGAGATGACAAACGTGGAATTCGAAGTTGGTAAAGCGGAAGAAGTCATTCCTAATTGGTATAAGCAAGGGATTAATGCAGAAGTATTAGTAGTAGATCCGCCACGAAAAGGCTGTGATGAGGCTTTATTAAATACAATCATTGACATGAAACCAAGTAAAGTAGTTTATGTATCATGCAATCCGTCAACCTTAGCAAGAGATTTACGTGTCCTTGAGGATGGTGGATATAAAACAGTGGAAATTCAACCTGTTGATATGTTTCCGCATACTAGTCATGTTGAAGCGGTCGCAAAACTTATACTAAAAGAAGGCAACTGACCCCTATGGGAGTTGCCTTCTCATGTTTCTTGTAATAGATTAACAAAGCTGTAATTGATATGAATGGTTCAAATTGGCTGACAGGTTATTTCTTAACTAATGAGTTAAGAGTTTTGAGGGGTTAAATCTTTGAGGTTTGGAAAGTTACCTAGGTTTTCTTAAATGGTGACTTAGTTAAAATAAACATTGCCGATTTTCACAATAATATTTTACAAATTATAAATGTCCAAATGTACTTGTATTTGATAATAAGTTTATGCATGATATAAGTGTAAAAGAAATAGAATATTTGCCTTATGTCTTTGACAGAGTGTTTGAAGTTGTAACCATAGTGAGAGGATTTGAGTTTGAAATGATAGATAATTTTTGGCGTGAATTACCACGACCTTTTTTTGTACTTGCACCAATGGAAGATGTGACAGATGTTGTTTTTCGTCACGTAGTAAGTGAAGCCGGTCGACCGGATGTATTTTTCACAGAGTTTACAAACTCGGATAGCTATTGCCATCCAGAAGGTATGAAAAGTGTACGTGGCCGTTTGATTTTTACAGAAGATGAACAGCCAATGGTGGCACATATTTGGGGGGATAATCCTGATTATTTCCGTCAAATGAGTATTGGCATGGCAGAGCTAGGATTTAAAGGCATCGATATTAATATGGGCTGCCCTGTACCGAATGTGGCATCGAGAGGGAAAGGAAGTGGCCTTATTCTTCGTCCAGACGTTGCGGCAGAGCTTATTCAAGCAGCAAAAGCGGGCGGATTACCTGTTAGCGTGAAAACACGACTTGGCTTTAAAGATGTAAATGAGTGGGAGGAGTGGCTAACGCATATTTTAAAACAGGATATTGCGAACCTTTCTATTCATTTACGTACACGAGAGGAAATGAGCCAAGTAGATGCGCATTGGGAGCTAATTCCGGAAATAAAAAAATTACGTGACCGTATAGCACCAAATACGCTACTAACAATCAATGGAGACATTCCTGACCGTCAAACTGGGCTACAGCTTGCTGAACAATATGGTATTGATGGTGTTATGATCGGGCGGGGTATATTTAAAAATCCTTTTGCTTTTGAAAAAGAGCCAAAAGAGCATAGCAGTAAAGAATATCTTGATCTTTTAAGACTTCAGCTTGATCTTCAAGATCAATATGCGGAAGTACTGCCACGTTCTATCACAGGGCTTCATCGCTTTTTCAAAATTTATGTCAAAGGATTCCGTGGAGCTGGTGAATTAAGAAATCAATTGATGAACACGAAATCAACAGATGAAGTGCGTGCATTGCTTGATAACTTTGAAAAAGAATATTGATGGACAGAAGGCAACGTTCCTATTTGGGTTCGTTGCCTTTACAATTCTTTTAACGGGTTTGCAAATTTGTAGTGTAAATCAATGCTATCTTCAATTCGATATGCCATTTTCTTTGCAAAAGTATGGAGCATTTTGTTTGTAAGCTCTTTTAGCGACAAGAATTCATTTAAAGCGGTATAGTCTTCTTTAACATCTGTAATATAACGGAATCCATACAATAGTGAAGTAATGTAATACTTCCTCTTTTAATTCAGTAAGAACTTGAATTTCCGTCTATCATCTTCTAATTCCAATAAAATTCCCTACCTACACGCGTTAGAAATGTTTTCCAAAAATTATTAAGTTAAATCTCAACCTTGAGCATTAAAAAAGGAACCCTTAGCACATTTTTTAAACGAGTAACTGTTTTACTAAGCGATGGATGAACGACTTAAAGGACTTCGGCAGCTTTTGCTATAAGCTCAACCGTTGCGAGAGTTTAAAAATGGTGTAGTTGAAGAGTTTCTATTTTCTTAAATGACTTCCTTATTTTATCTTAATAGACTAAAAGGAATAGGTTTATGATTTATCATGTATTATACATTAATGTAATCGGGGTTTTATAATTAAGTTGTAAGAAATAAATTAATAGTGGGAACTAACATGTCTAAAATTCAAACAAAGTTATATATAAATAGCGCGTGGCGCTACAGCTCAAACAGAACTTATTATGATGACGTTAATCCCTATAATAATGAGGTTATTGTACGTCTAAAGATAGGCAATAAATGAGATGTTCATGAAGCGTATGAAGTAGTAAAAAAAGCTCAAAAAACTTGGGTGCACAACATATATTATGTTGTGGAAGTATTTTAGCTTGAGAAAGGTAAAGTAAGATTGGATACGGTCTTTTTAAAGTTCTACTAGTTAAAAAAACAATCGGTCATCTTTATTTGAGAAAAAAAGCTGTAATCACCAATAACTATATTAGTATTTTGATAGTTTTATCGCAGGAGCGAGTGCTAAATAAGCTCTTAGTAAGGGGGGAATTGTAGTTTTATATAGATATTAAGGTGAAGTTATATATTTTCCTCATTTTTTTGGAGTAATTCAATGAAAAAATTCATTTATTCTATCATTTGTTTATCATGGATATGTCTGATGCTCTCTATGAAGCATTTCGGTTTTCTAACATTCGATACGAATCATATTCGTGATGTGGTTAGAAGTTTTGCAGAGTGGGCGCCATGGATATTCTTTTTATTCTTTTCATTAAGATTATGCTTATTACTTCCAAGCTCTATTTTTGTCATAGCGGGAGGGATGATGTTCCCTCTATGGCAGAATATTTTGATAAGTATATCGAGCATGGTTATCTCACAAAGTGGAATTTACCTTTTTGGTCGTTTTTTTTCAACTACTGAAATGCTTAATGGACTTCAAGAGAAACATCCAAAATTGTATAAATCAATTGAAACAAACACAAGTAGATTTTTATTATTAATGAGTTGCAGTCCAGCAACACCAATAGATCTAGCATGTTTCCTTTCAGCAGCAATGAAAATGCGCTATACGAAATTTCTAAGTTTAATGATTTCTGGATTTACACCACTTGTTATTTTCTATTCATTATTTGGGAGAACAATTTTGGACTATCCGTGGTTGTCTGTGATCATAACAGTTTGCTTGTTTGCAAGTTATTATATATACAAGAAAGTTTTTGGGAAGAGCACCAAAAAAGAAAATGGATAATATTGGTAATTATTCTAGCTTTAAATTACTATTGATTTAATAGAAACAATCATTAAATATGAATTCACAAATTAAATTTAGAAGGGATAACCTAAATGCAATTATATATTGGCGGATGGATATCATTTCATCAATTACAACATTTCGTAAGGGTACATGATAACTTAGGTGTACTTATCGCGTTTCTGATTCCATTTGTGGATTCTTTTTTGGGAATTATTCCACTTGGAGCAATATGCGCCGCAAACGTCAACATTTTCGGATTTTGGCCAGGATTTTTATCAACTTATGTGGGTAGTGTTTTGGGTACTACTGCAATGTATTTTTTATTAAAAAAGACTGGTGCGAAATGGATTGACCGCTTTATTCCCAAAAAAAAGAAAGAAAATTCTTCTGCCATGAGCTGGTTGAATAATAGTGGATTTGGTCCAGTATTCATCTGGTTTTGTATTCCGTTTTGCCCGTCTTTCTTCACTAATATTTTTGCAGCCGTGTCTAAAATAAGACCGATTCCCTATATATCTGGCTTTGCTATGGGTAAACTTGTTGCATTGTTGCTCATTAGTTACATTGGCCAAGATTTAGATGATTTCATTGAAGAACCTTTGGAAACCATTCTAGTTTTGATTGCTATTGTATTTCTTTGGTTTGTTGGTAAAAAAGTTGAAAAGAAAATCTATAAGCGTAGCACACTAAATAATGAAGAAAATTAAAAGAAGTTATAAGATCCAGATAGGGACTCTTAATTGCGAAAAGCGTAATGCGATTAGAATACAATATTTTGTTCGAACTATTACGTAAGGAAAAACCTGTTTTAATTTTTCTAAATGTACGTGTTCAAAAGTTAGACAAGGGCCAATTGGATTTCGTCATTTCAATGGATGTCATTTTCTTTTGTTTTACTATAACTTTTGGGATAAACTCTTTTCCTATTCTAGTAATCTATTCACCTAAAAAAATCATAGGGCATACAATAAATGGGCAAAGATAATGTATTTGTGAATTTTAAGGATGTGATTAAGATTTATCCATTAATAAATACAAATCCTACAAATAATAGGTACTATTATTCAACTCCCTATTATCAAGGAGTTTATCCGACTCGGAATAATAATAGTACCAATTACACCATTAAAGTAACTGGTAAAGGCGAAGTATCCGTAAAGCCAGATCAGGCTAAGCTAATTTTAGGTATTGCAATTGAAGATATGAACGTACAAAATGCTCAACAACAGAATGCAGTTATTTCCAATAAAATCATTGATGCTCTAATGGGCATAGGCATTAAACAGGAAGAAATAGAAACGACTTCTTATATTATTGAACGTATTGTAGATTCCCATGATTCACAGCAAGTATTTCGAGGATATCGTGTGAATCATATTATGCAGGTAACTGTCAAAGATCTTTCTAATGTAGGAAGAGTAATTGATGTTGCAACGGAAAATGGGGCAAATGTTGTAAGGGATGTCACTTTTGAAATATCGAATCCTGAACCTTATTATGCAGAGGCATTACAAAAAGCTACTTTGAATGCAAAGTACAATGCGGAAAACATTGCAAATGTATTAGGCTTATCTCTTAATAATATTCCAGTATGGCTAGTCGAAGAAAGTGTTCAATTAGTAAGGCCACAATTCTACTCTAGCCAAATGTCAGGAGTGTCATTAAGTGCACAAACAACTCCTATTCATGAAGGACAATTAAAAATAAATGCATCAGTTCAAGCACTATTTAACTACGGAAGTTTTTAATGAAGATTATTTAAAGATAATTTAGATAGAATGCATGGCGTAACTAGAATTATGATGATATGATAAATGCCTGTTGTTTCAAAAATGTTGGTAAATATGATTAATATTTTTGGAAAAATAGGCATTCGTTATAAAAATTAGAAGCTTATCTGCTGTTCAAAGTACTTTTTAGACTATTGGACAGGGGTTTAGTGCAATATCAGATAAAACAGGTGATTTGAATGATACATACTTACTTAGGTGAGGAAATTAATTTTGATATTAAGTACAAAAAACGCGCATCAATTAGCATTTATATAGACCTTTACGGAAATGTTGAAGTCCAGGCTCCGAAAGGAACATCGAGCGGGAGTATTCATCAATTATTAGAGGCAAATTGGGATAGTATTCAACAAAAATTAAAAGAAATGAAAGAGCGAATACAAGGACCACAGGAGAAAGTCTATGAATATGGTGAGACCTTTCTTTATCTAGGGAACACATTTCCTATTCAGATTTCTGAAGATGTAAATATCAGACAAGACCATGTAACGTTTGAAAACGAGAAGTTACATATTTATGTGAAGCAACTTGAGGATGATAAAATTAAACAAGCACTAAAACGATTTTATTACCAGCAGTGTAAAGCATTAGTAGAGAAGAGTATCCAGTCCTATCAGCGAAACTTTAAGGTTAAACCTACTTCGATTCGTATTTCTGATAGTAATCGTAACTGGGGTACTTGTGATTCGAATCGACAATTAACATTTAATTGGAAGTTGGCAATGGCACCGCAGAAGGTAATTGACTACGTAGTCGTTCATGAAATGTGCCACATGGTCCACATGAATCACGATCGTTCATTTTGGAGACTTGTAGGGAAAATAATTCCGGATTATAAGGAAAAAGAAAAGTGGTTAGCCTTATCAAGTTGGAAAATGACTGTTTAGCAAGCGTTAGGTTAGAGGGATATTTGTTCCGGCAAACAGTAGGAAAATGATTGGAGCGTAATATGCGAGACTCCTGTGGGAGTAGCGTGAAGGTGAACCCCCCCCAGTGGTCAAAAAGGTAGGCATGCTAATACCACGACGTCCTGTCGTAACGCATGCATGACCCACATCGTGTGGGCCCAAGGAGCCTCACCGCCCGCCCCACAGAAAGCGAGCATCCTGGAGTGTAAATCTACAAATTTCCATATTTAATAGATAACAAGATGATCTCTGTATTTGACGGAGGTCATCTTTTATTTTAATTAAACAAAAAAGCCTATATAGTAGACTTTTTTACCGTCTACTATATAGTGTGCACTTTAATGAATCTAAATTTTTATATATTAAAGATTTAGATCCCTCTTCTCAATATTGATACCAATTTTACCTTCTTGAATTTTCGATCGGAAAAGAGTCCAGTAAATCACGATACCGGCAATAAATAGGTAAAGAATGACTTTTGTTGTTGGTAGAAAATCTTTAGGAAGAGTTAGTATACCTACTTCAAATACTAACCATACAATGGCTAGTATTGTAACTGGTAGTCGCCATTTTCCTAATTTGAATCCATCTGTATCCGGTAAAGATTTAATCTTGGTAGCATACGCAACGACAGTAATTAAATAAATAATTGCTGGAAGAGCTGCTGAAGTACCGATTAATAATGATAGTTTTCCAAAATAGAATACAGCAATTATGCCTAGTACAGAAACTAATATTATTGCGTTATAAGGAACATTATGTTTCTTATCTACTTTTTTAAATACAGTAGATACAAAGAAAACATTGTCTCTTGAAAGAGCGTAAATTAGTCGAGAAGCTGAAGCCATGATAATTAGGCCACAAGCAAATATAGAAACAATAACTAAGGCAAGGAATACATCTGCTACTGCTGTACCTAATCGAGACTGTAAAATATCTGATATTGGAGAGGCAGAAGCCATAATACTATTAATATCTTTAATTCCCGACGTAACAACGATTAAGAAAATAAAACCGATAACGCCAGCTAATAACATTGAATAGACAATCGCTTTTGGAACAGTTTTCTTTGCATCAACTGTTTCTTCTGCCAAATTGGCGGCAGCTTCAAATCCAACCAGAGTATATGAGCCCATTACAACGGCTAATGCAAACGCGGTTAAATAACTTCCATTTTCGCCAACCTTGTGAGCTGTATAAGTTAATAACGAGAAATCTGCTCCTTTTAAAAATAACACAAAACCTAAAATAAGTATGATACCTATAAATCCAATTACTTCGGTATAAACAGCGGAATTATTAATGACCGTTGCTAACCGTACTCCAAATATATTCAATAGTGCTTGAATGACAATTGTGAGAATTACTACAGTTGTCAAAACAGAGGTTGTACTTTTTATGCCAAATAAATCGAGAAATATTGGTGCCACGCCGTAATCAACAGTTGGCACAACGATAATTAAGTAACATAGTGCAGCCCAACCGGTAAACCATCCAAATCCGCGATTCGTCAAACGGCTAACCCATTGATATACATAGCCACTTAGTGGGATTTTGCTGGATAGGTCGGCAAAAATCAATGCGACTAGCAAGTGACCAACCATTACAAATGGCCATGTCCAAATTCCTGCCGGGCCAGCAGCCCCTAATGCAAGACTATAGGAACTAAAGATTCCTGTTGTAATTGAAATAAATGAAAATGCTACTGCAAATGAACTAAAAAATTTCAATGATCGCTGTAACTCTTGTTTGTAGTTAAACGATTGTAAAGCGTCTGAATCAATCCCCGGTTTGCTCATAAATCATCTCCTCAATAATTTGTTTGTTATTTGCTGAATATTCTTATAATTAAACTTGTAGTTAGTCTAATTAGCTTAACTAAAGTTTTATTATCGATAGGATTTAAGGAGGTGAAGGAACCAACTCCTTAGAAATTAAGGAGTTGATTGCTTTTGATCCTCATCTTTACTAGCTTCTTTCTTTATATTAAGGGCTACAAGACTAGCAAAATCATGAATAATTGTTGCGGCTAATAGTGAAGTAATTTGCGTAGGATCATATGGAGGTAAAACTTCCACTAGATCAAAACCTATAAAATTAAAGTCTGTTAAAGAACGAATCATTTGCAGTGTTTCATAACTATTTAAACCACCAACCTCGAGAGTTCCAGTTCCAGGAGCACATGAGGGATCAACAAAATCAATATCAAAGCTCAAGAAACAAGGGGTATCACCAATCGTTTCCTTTACTTCTTTAATGACATCCTCAATTCCACGAGATTTAAGTTCAGGTGTAGTAATAACTTTGTATCCTAGGTCAGTACTTGCATCAATATCTCCAGGATGATTTAGCGTACCTCTAATGCCGATTTGAAATACTTTGTCATTTTGAAGTAAACCTTCCTCATAAGCGCGAATGAAAGGTGAACCATGCCAATATTTTTCCTCGTAATAAGTGTCCCAAGTATCAGTATGTGAATCAAAATGAATTAAAGCTACTGGTCCATAAATTTTTGCAGCGGCACGAAGATTTGCTAATGTAACAGAATGATCTCCACCTAGTCCAATAGGTATAATTCCTTGTTTCATAAAATCGTATACTGCTTTTTCGATTAGCTCATAACTTCTATGGATGTTATGAGGAATGACAGATACATCTCCAATATCAATTGCATTGCAATCATCAAAAGGATACACCTTATGAATTGGATGGTATGGAAATAATGTCATTGAAGCTTGACGAATAGCTTGAGGAGCAAAACGAGCTCCAACACGGAAGGATGCAGCTGTATCAAACGGCATACCAATAATTGCTAGTTTAGTATTTTCGCGTGATGAAGGTAAACGCATAAATGTTCCAGATGTACAAAATTCTGGCTTTACTTCAGGTGATAATGGATATTGCATGTTTAAATACCTCCATAAAAATTATTTACTCTTTAGATTTATGCAACTTTCATGCCAGCTTAAGTAAGAGAGAATAAATATAGATTTCAGTCAGTTTAGTTTGATTGGAATCTATGAGAAGCTGAATAATGTATGCAGGATTGAATAATTTTTAATCATAATAGAATCAAAATGATATAAGCAGATTTCTTTGTTTTTCAAGAAAAGTAAAGTTTTAAAGCAATAATCTATTACACACAGAATGTTTTATGACAGATAAAAAAATTGGCATAGAACTTGCACAGTTAAAACTTGATTTATTTAAATATTCTAAAAAAAGGAGGTTTTGTCGAATAGAAATAAGAAATAGATGTATATAGGGGAATATTGAAAGCGCTTAAACTTGGAAGAAGGGGATATGATAGGTGGAAAATAAAACACAATTAAAGAGATCCTTAAAATTATGGCAAGTTGTTATGATGGGGTTAGCCTATATGACTCCTATGGTTGTCTTTGATACATTTGGTATCGTTTCACATATTACTGACGGTCATGTACCATCAGCATATCTTATAGCCCTAATAGGGATGCTATTTACGGCAGTAAGTTATGGCAAACTTGTAAGAGTATTTCCTGATGCTGGGTCTGCTTATACATATACCCAGAAAGCAATTAATAGTCATCTAGGTTTTCTTGTCGGATGGTCTTCGTTACTTGATTACTTGTTCTTACCAATGGTAAATGCGCTTTTAACTAAAATCTATCTTAACGCACTATTTCCAAATGTCCCAACATGGATTTGGGTAGTAGTGTTTGTTGGTATAGTGACTTTTCTTAATTTAAGAAGCATAAATATGTTAGCAAATTTTAATACTGTTTTTGTTTTAGTTCAGATTGTCATTATGGTAGTGTTTATTATACTTGTTATTCAAGGATTGCATAAAGGAGAGGGGTATGCAGGATTCAGTTTAAAACCTTTCTTTGATACAGGTATGCATTATGGAACTTTAATAACAGGGGCAACAGTTCTTTGTTTTTCATTTTTAGGATTTGATGCCGTTTCAACGTTATCCGAAGAAACAATTAATCCAGCCAAAATGATACCGAAAGCAATTATTTATACTGCCCTTTGGGGTGGTGTCATCTTTACCGTAACATCATTTTTTATTCAGTTGTATTATCCAGATATATCAAGATTTAAGCATCCAGATGCGGCATCTCCGGAAATTGCATTATATGTAGGAGGTAAACTTTTTCAATCAATTTTCTTATGTATAACATTTATTAATACGCTTGCTTCTGGTTTGGCTTCGCATGCAAGTGTTTCACGTTTATTGTATGTTATGGGGCGTGATAATGTCTTTCCAGATAAATGGTTTGGATTGGTGCATTCGAAATGGAAAACTCCAGTATTTAACGTAATTTTTGTTGGAGTTATATCGCTATCAGCAATATTTTTCGATTTAGTTACAGCTACATCTTTAATAAATTTCGGAGCATTAATGGCATTTACTTTTGTCAATCTCTCAGTTATAAACCATTTTTACATTAAAGGGAAAGATCGAACAGTTAAAGGGTTTTTCAATTATCTAATTTTGCCTGTGATAGGTGCTGGCTCAGTAGCAATTTTATGGTTTAATATCGAGAAAAGTTCTCTCATAATGGGGTCAGTTTGGTTTCTGATTGGTTTAGGATATCTAGTCTATCTTACAAAGGCATTTCAAATTGCTCCTCCTAAATATGAAGAGGATCAAGTTTTAAACTTATCATAACGATTTAAAAGACACATTCTACTTTTAGAAGGTGTCTTTTTTTTGATTGTATTACTTAAATGAAGGAGACTAAAACTTGATAAAAATGGTGTCATTCAATTTTGAATAAATAACAATGCAATTTTGCATAACTAATGCATTTGGTCATATTTACGTTCATTAATCCTTAAACATTGTATTGATTAATAGAAACTTTTTAAATCTAATCTTAAGAGTTTAATATTTATTAAATAATTTAAAGTATTGATATAGAGCCATTTATCTCATGCTTTTATTAGTTAAGTTTCGGAGGTTAACGATAGTTGGCACGAGAATTGCAAAATAATTGATAACAAAAATAAAATATGAGGTGCTTAAAATGAGTTCAGATACAACTGAAGTAGGAAATTTGAAATTGGTAGGTAATCTAATTGAAAAAGATAATTCTCTTCAAGAATTTCAAGAAACTCTATTAGAAGCAATCAATACAATGAACCTTCCAAAGCAAGTATTCGACTTTTTAAAATTACCAATGAGATTTTTAGAAATTAATATTCCGTTACAAATGGATAATGGTGAAACTAGGATTTTTCAAGGATATCGAGCTCAGCATAATGATGCAGTCGGTCCTACTAAAGGTGGGATTCGTTTTCATCCCGATGTAACCCCTGAAGAAGTAAAGGCACTAGCAGGCTGGATGAGTCTGAAATGTAGTATTACAGATTTACCTTATGGAGGAGCAAAGGGTGGAGTTATATGTGATCCAAGGCTTTTAAGTAATTCAGAACTGGAAAGATTAAGTAGAGGATATGTTAGAGCAGTCAGTCAAATAGTAGGACCCACTAAAGATATCCCAGCACCCGATATGTATACGAATTCTCAGGTAATGGCTTGGATGCTTGATGAATATGACCATATTCGCGAGTTTGACTCACCTGGTTTTATTACAGGAAAACCAATTACTCTGGGTGGTTCGGTAGGTCGCGAAACGGCTACTTCAAAAGGAGTATTTTATACACTTGAATTAATAAGTGAATTAAAAAAAATTGATATTAAAAATATGAGGGTAATTATCCAAGGCTTTGGAAACGTAGGTAGTTATTTGGCTCAGTATTTGTATGAAGCCGGAGCAATAGTCGTTGGGATATCTGATGTTCTTGGCGGAATTTATGATCCAAGTGGTTTGGATATTCCATATCTTCTTGAGAATAGAGATTCATTTGGAGTAGTTTCCAATTTATTTAAAAACACTGTTTCAAATCAAGAATTACTAGAAAGAGAATGTGATGTGCTGATTCCAGCTGCGATTAGTGGAGTAATACATTCCCGAAATGCTAAAAAACTTAAATGTAAAATTATTGTTGAAGCTGCAAATGGTCCAACTACGAAAGAGGCCCTTGAAATTCTTGATAAAAAAGATATTTTAGTAGTTCCAGATATTTTAGCTAACTCAGGTGGGGTTATTGTTTCTTATTTTGAATGGTGCCAGAATATGCAAGGATATTATTGGGATGAGGGACTTGTAGACCAGCGTCTAAAAGAAAAGATGTCGGACAGTTTTTTAAAAGTATACAACACTTCTAAAAATTATAATGTAAATATGAAAATTGCTGCTTATATCGAAGGAGTACGTAAAATTGCTGAAGCTTGTCGCTTAAGAGGTTGGATAAAATACTAATAAAAGGGGCGATATTGAATGCTAGATATTATTTCTGAAACAAAAGAAAACCAGTTAGTACATTACTATTGTTTATTAACACAGAATAATCGATACGATCTATCGATTGCTTATTCAAGTCATTTTTATGGTAAAGCAATGGTAACTTCAATTCAATCTGGTCAAATGGTATTACTTTGCTCAGATGATACTTATGCAGACCAATATTGGGCACCTAAACTAGGAATCGCGGATGAAGATATTATTGAAATTCAGAATTTTTTTAGTCTCGTTTTGAGTTCAAAACAGTTTCGTGAACAATATTAATCTTACTTATTAATTTCGTGAAAGGAATGAACATTATGTATTTTGGTGCTGTAGTTAGTCCTTACCATGGAATTATTGAAGGGGCATCGATTGTAAAGGATTCAAGAATCTATGAATGGGAACCGTTGTTTACTATTAAAACCTCAGATGGTTTGACGCAAGTTATTCACCAAGGTATTAGTGGTGAGGTAGCTTCACTAGAGGTCACAGAAGGCGATACAGTTGTTCCAGGGATGGTACTTGCCTTTGTCAAAGAAGATTTATTTGTTACTGGGAGTGATTGATTAGGAAAAGGAAGGAGATGTAAACTTATCTTCTTTCAGACTGAATTTCAAGTATTGGGACCTTTGCCTATACACCGAAAGAAGATGTTAAACCCATCTTCTTTCTTTTTGTATATTTATCTATTAGTTAAAACTCATAAATAAATAGAGTGATTTACATTATAGATTTCTAATTTTAGATTTTTATAAAAAATGCAAAAATTCTGTTAAGATAGAAATATACATATTTAGCTTCAAGGGGGGAAATCACATGCTATCAATAAACGAGAATCAGATTAGACCAGTCATAATAATTAATATTGATCAATATACGGAAAATGATGAAATAGATTTATCCTATACAACTGAACCCTTTTTATTCTTAAGTAAGCAAAATCAAGTATTTGCCTATGTTCAAATAAATAATATTAATCAAGGAAATAAAGAAAAGAAAAATATACAATTGTCTAAATTAATAAGTAGTTCTCAATCGATAAATAGTGTATGCCGTGTAAGTGGTCAAATTTCATTAACAGTTCTTTTTCAAATAATAGGCGAACCAATTTCAATTGTAGAAGAAAATGAAGGTAACCCTAGTGGTTATATACGTCGTGAAGATATTTTGGCGGAGCTGTTTAAACAAGAGAATAAAAGTGTAGATTTACTGAAAAGCATTTTAACCTCAATTCCTATGGGGACTTTTGTAGTTGATAAAGATAGGAAAATAATTAATTGTAATGATGCTGGTTTAAAAATGATTAGGTCGACTTCAGAAAAAGTTATCAATACAAAGGCGGAAAATATTTTTAGTCGTGAACATATTGAAAATGTATTTACGACCGGAAAAACTATACTAAATCACCTTCAAATTAATGACGATATGGGGCTACTTGTAGATTATAGTCCCATTTTTAGTTTCGAACAGGAAGTTGAGGGTGTAATTATTGTAGTGCAAGACCTTCCTATGGTAGAAGAAATGGCGTTAGAGATTGAATATATTAAAGATCTAAACAAAGATTTGAACGCTATACTGTCTAGTATTTATGATGAGATTCTTGTAGTAAACAATAAAGGTGAGTTAATTCGATATAGTGAAAATATAATCCCGGGGTTTTGGAATGTGGATTTAAAAGATTTAATTGGAAAAAGCATTTTAGAATTTGAAAATCAAGGGCTCTTTACACCGTCGGTTACAAAATTAGTTTTGGAAAAAAAGAAAAAGGTATCAATTGTTCAAGAAACAATAAGTGGACGAAAGGTTCTTGCAGTAGGTAATCCAGTTTTTGATGAGAATATGGAAATCGAAAGGATTATCATAGCCTCTAGAGACATTACTGAAACATCGCGCCTTAAAACTGAGTTAAAGGAAATGAAGAAAAAATCTGAGCAATATAAAAAAGAACTAGACGACTTTAAGAGCAAGGATCGTTTTATAAAAAAATTAATTTATTGTAGTCCTAAAATGGAGCAAATAATTAATCAAGCAAAGAAGATTGCGGATTTTTCATCGACAGTCTTACTTCATGGCGAATCTGGAGTAGGAAAAGAAGTGATTGCACAAGCTATCCATCAGCTTGGAAATCGTTCTTCTAAGCCTTTTCTTAAACTTAACTGTGGAGCAATTCCAGAAAATCTTCTTGAAAGTGAGCTTTTTGGCTATATAAAAGGCGCATTTACAGGTGCAGATCAAAATAAAGAAGGATATTTTAAACAAGCAGATCAAGGAGTTTTATTTTTAGATGAAATAGGAGAAATGCCATTACATTTACAAGTTAAACTACTTAGAGTACTTCAAGAGCAAGAAGTGATTCCAATTGGAAGTACTAAGCCAATTAAAGTAAATGTACAAATTATTGCTGCTACAAATAAAAGATTAGAAAAAATGGTAGAAGAACGTACGTTTAGGGAGGACCTATATTATAGATTAAATGTTATTCCTTTAAACATTCCACCATTAAGAGAAAGAATTGAGGACATCTCATTACTGGCCTTCCATTTCTTGCAACAACTTAATGATAAATACAATAAAAATTTCCATCTTACACCAGATGCGATTAATGTATTAGAGTTTTATTCTTGGCCGGGCAATGTCAGAGAGCTTCAAAATATTGTTGAAAGATTAGTAGTCACAGCTGAAGATCAAATAATTAATGCAGAAGATGTAAATCTGTTCCTACCAAATAGTTATGATTTTAATAAATCAAAACCGATAATCAGCAAGGTAATCCCACTTCAAGAAGCAATTGATCATGTTGAGGAACAGTTAATTCTACTTGCGATGAAACAATATAAAACAACAACAAAGGCTGCGCAAGTGTTAGGAATTAGTCAGTCTTCAGTTAGCCGTAAATTTCAAAAAATAGCAAATGAGAAGAATTTAAACAGCGAATCTATCTCATTTAATTAAGGAAACACAAGTAGTGACTAGAATAGTAGTCAAAAAACATAAAAAAAAACGCACATTGCGCGTTTTTTTTTATTTATCTAAATCCACTGCATTTTTAACATTGTCTACAGCGCTCTTAAGTACTTCCGACATACTAACATGATCTTTTGAGATACCAACCGCCATAAATACAATGATTAGCCCAACCACTACACATGTTCCGACTAGTAACACGGTCCATTCCTCCTTTCATAGTTTTATAGCCTATGCTGTAAATTTTCTCAGTATGTCGGTTATTACATATTCAATAAAAAATCCTTGTTTTTATTTTATGAGTATCTTAGTTAATTTCCACTTCAGGATGCGCACTTTCCGTGAGAGGGGAGCCTTCTTGGCCCACACGACGTGGGTCATGCATGCGTTAAGACAGGACGTCGTGGTTTTAGCGTGCCTACCTCTTTGACGCCTTGCGTGAGTCTCACTATTTCACTAATCCCACAGGAATCTCGCATCTTCCGTTCCAAACAACTTTTTCACCAACTGTTTGTATTTTTAAACAATCCTTGTTTAGAAATGATCCTAAAAATTTGATTATAAGAGAAAGATTTGTCCTTCATTGAGTGTATAAAAAAGGATTACTCCATTGATTATGCAAAAATTAATAGCTTTATGCAGTAATGCATAGAAATTTCAGATCTGATCTAACCGAAACCTTATTAAGCTTGATTATTTAAATTGGCATAGTTCTTGCAATTTAAAAATTGTAAAGAAATTAAGGAGGGTTCATATACAATGGTCGATATTCAATTTAAAACAATTGATTTAAAGATGTTTATTAATGGTGAATGGAAAGATTCTAGCAATCATGAGAAACGCCCTGTAATTAACCCAGCAAACGGCGAAATAATTGCCTTTGCTCCTGAAGGTACAATTGAAGATGCGAAAGAAGCGATAGATGTTGCTCGTAAAGCATTTAACGATGGAAGATGGTCTGATTTATCTGCTCAAGAACGAGCTACTTATTTATTTAAAATTGCAGACAAAATAGAAGAGTATCAAGAAGAATTAACACAGCTTGAAACACTGGACAATGGAAAACCAAATCGTGAAGCAGGTTATGATGTTGCCGATGCAGCGGCATGCTTCCGTTATTACGCGGGGCTAATTACAAAGCCTGATGGTTATACATATCATGTTGCGGATCCAATGCAAGCGATGGTTGTACGTGAACCAATTGGAGTTTGTGGATTAATTGTTCCTTGGAATTATCCTTTGCTAATGAGTGTTTGGAAAATTGCACCAGCATTAGCAGCAGGGAATACGATTGTTTTCAAACCATCAGAAGTAACGCCTGTAACTCCAAAGAAATTATTCGAGATTTTTAAAGAAGTAGGTATTCCAAATGGCGTTGCAAACATGGTTATGGGTGCTGGCCCAGTTGTTGGTAATGAAATTGCAGCTAATCCAGATGTAGATATGGTTTCATTTACGGGTGGAACAAAAACAGGCAAACATATCATGAAAACTGCTGCAGATACAATGAAAAAAGTGTCTTTAGAGCTTGGTGGGAAATCGCCGAATATTATTTTTGCAGATGCAGATTTTGAAACAGCTGTGGATTATGCGCTATTTGGTATTTATGCAGGTGCCGGTCAAGTTTGTTCAGCTGGATCGAGAATTCTAGTTGAAGAATCTATTTATGATCGATTTGTAGAACGATTTGTAGAGCGTGCACAAAAAATTAAAGTAGGTTCAGGTAATGCAGCTGATGTTGAAATGGGGCCACTTGTTAGTAAAGAACATTTAGAGAAGGTTTTAGGCTATATACAATTGGGTCAAGAAGAAGGAGCTAAAATAGCGTGTGGTGGAAAACGCATTTTAGAAAAGGGTTTTGAAAAAGGATATTTCGTTGAACCAACTGTTTTTGTAGATGTAGAACAACATATGCGAATTGTACAAGAAGAAATTTTTGGTCCTGTAGTATGTATCCAAAAATTCAGTACAGAAGAAGAAGCATTAAAACTTGCTAACGGAACAGTATATGGTTTAGCAGGTGCAGTATTTAGTAAAGATGGAGCAAAAGCTTTAAGAGTGATTAAAAAACTTCGCTCAGGAATAACTTGGATTAATTCTTATCATCCAACTTATAATGAGGCACCTTGGGGCGGTTACAAACAAAGTGGAGTAGGTCGTAGTTTAGGAACATTTGGATTAGAGGAATTTCAAGAAATTAAACAAATTAACATCAACCTACAAGTAGAGCCAATTGGATGGTTTGCAGAATAAAAGACTAATTATAGGAGTGAAAAATATGAGTATCAATTTAAAAAATGAACAGCAGAAACGTTATGAGGAAAAAAATGTAACCGAGTACATTAATAAGGTTTTAAGCTTAATAGAAAAAGAGACTGTTACTTCAGAAGATGCGGCGTGGATTACAAAAGAAACAGTTGATGGATTTAGAGAACATGTTAATCCAGGTTTTCTAGCTTATCGTAAAACCGTGACAGAGGGTGGCCAATTCGCATCAGTTGAATGGTCTGATAGCGGTTCATGTTTTAAAGATGTGAACGGTAAGGAATATATTGATTGTTTAGGCGGATTCGGAATTTATAATGTTGGACATCGTCATCCGAAAGTCGTAAAGGCCGTTACAGATCAATTAAAAAGACAGGCGCTTCATAGTCAGGATTTATTAGATCCTTTACGTGCTATGTTAGCAAAAATTTTAGCAGATATAACACCAGGGGATTTAAAATACTCATTTTTTACGAACAGTGGAACAGAAAGTGTAGAAGCGGCATTAAAGCTTGCAAAAATGTATAGTGAGCGTTCTACGATTATCTCTACAACTCGTGCATTCCATGGAAAAAGTTTAGGCGCACTATCAGGGACGGCAAAAGGAATGTTCCGTAAACCGTTTCTACCACTTATTCCAGGATTTCGTCATGTTCCATTTGGAGACATTGATATGATGAGAAAAACATTCGAAACATGTTCTTTAGTAGGTGAGGATGTTGCTGCTGTTCTACTTGAACCAATTCAAGGTGAAGGTGGAATTATTCTTCCTCCACAAAACTATTTAAAAGAAGTTCGTGAGCTATGTGACGAGTATGGCGCACTATTAATTTTTGATGAAGTTCAAACAGGTATGGGACGTACTGGAAAAATGTTTGCAGCTGATCTTTACGAAGTTGTGCCAGATATTATTTGTCTTGCAAAAGCATTCGGTGGAGGTGTAATGCCTGCAGGTGCAGTTGTAGCTAAAGAAAAAGTATTTAAAAGCTGGTTCCCAAATCCATTTATGCATACAACAACTTTCGGAGGAAATCCTTTAGCTTGTGCTGCTGCAATTGCGACAATTAGCGTACTACTTGAAGAGAATTTACCTGAAAGAGCAGAAACAGTTGGAGCTTACTTCTTGGATGAGTTAAAAGAAGCAGCAAAAGGGCATGAAGATAAAGTTTTAGAAATTCGCGGTCAAGGATTAATGATTGGGATTGAATTCCATCAAGATGAAATTGGATATGAAGTTTCGAAAGGTATGTTTGATAAAGGTGTATTAGTAGCTGGGACATTAATTAATTCGAAAACAATTCGCATCGAGCCTTCTTTAAAAATTAGTTATGAAGAAGTGGATACTGTTGTTTCCATATTTAAAGAAGTATTATCTCAAATTAAAGCTTAATCAACGAAGTTTTAGCATGTCATTGCGTTATTAGCATGACATGCTTTGATTATTATCCATATTTATAAGTTACTTATTTATTTTAGATAGGATGGTGTTCACATGGGGAATCGAAAATTTGTCAAACTCCAAACGTCAATTCCCGGGCCAAAATCAAAGGAGTTATTTGACCGGAGAAATAAAGTTGTACCAAAAGGTATTAGTAATAATAGTGAAGCCTTTGTAAAAAAAGCGAAAGGCGCACTAGTTGAAGATATTGATGGTAATACTTTTATTGATTTTGCTGGTGCGATTGGAACTCTGAATGTTGGTCATTCACATCCAAGAGTTGTAAGAGCACTCCAAGGTCAAGCAGGTGATTTTATTCATACAGGTTTTAACGTCATGATGTATGAATCGTATATTGAACTCGCAGAAAGACTTGCTGATATTTCACCAGGTAGCTTTGACAAACAAGTCGCTTTCTTTAACAGCGGTGCAGAAGCGGTTGAAAATGCAGTGAAAATTGCAAGAAAATATACAAAGCGTCAAGGAATCATTTCTTTTACTAGAGGGTTTCATGGTCGAACGTTAATGACCATGACGATGACAAGTAAAGTTAAACCTTATAAATATGGATTTGGTCCATTTGCTCCTGAGGTATATAAAGCGCCATATCCTTATGTTTACCGTCGTCCAGATCAAATGAATGAAAAAGAATACAGTAAATTTATCATTGATCAATTTGAACAATTTCTTATTGCAGAGGTTGCTCCCGAAACGATCGCGGCAGTAGTAATGGAACCAATTCAAGGTGAAGGTGGCTTCATTGTACCTGATATTGAATTTGTTAAAAAGGTAAGAGAAATCTGTACGAGATACGGAATTTTGTTTGTTGCAGATGAAATTCAAACTGGATTTGCTAGAACAGGTAAATACTTTGCAATCGAACATTTTGGAGTTGAGCCTGATTTAATCACAATTTCAAAATCAATGGGTGCTGGAGTTCCAATTAGTGGAGTAATCGGAAGAAAAGTAATAATGGAAGCTTCTGATGTTGGAGAATTAGGTGGTACTTATTCTGGTAGCCCACTTGGATGTCGAGCTGCGTTAGCGGTGTTGGACATTATTGAAGATGAAGGTTTAAATGATCGAGCAGTTTTAATAGGGGAAAAAGTTAACGAAAAAATGCGCGAATGGGCAATTCAATTTGAACAAATTGGAGATATTCGTGGTTTGGGTGCAATGTGTGCAATGGAAATTGTCACAAATAAAATGGATAAGACTCCAGATAAAATTACTGTTGGAAAAATTGTAAAAGAAGCAAACAATAGAGGGCTAATGCTATTAAGTGCAGGGATATTTGGGAATGTAATCCGTTTATTAATGCCCTTAACAATTACGGATGACCAGCTTGAAGAAGGTTTAGATATATTAAGAGAATCATTTGAAGCAGTCTTGTTGCCAGAATATCAGTTGGAGGTTAACACATGAGTCAATTAAAAGAAAAATATGAAGTCTATCCTATGTATATTGATGGTACTTGGGTTGGAAATGATCATGAATATTTCACAAAAGTTACGAACCCAGCAACAGGAACGATTGTCGGTGCAATTCCAACTGGCGGCACTTATGAAGCGAAGCTAGCTGTAGATGCTGCGCATAAGGCTTTTAAAAAATGGTCAAAAAAGACAGCTGAAGAAAGATACCATCTTTTGATGAAATGGTATCGTTTGATTGATGAAAAAAAGGAAGAAATAGCTAGATTGATGACACTGGAGCAAGGAAAACCTCTGAAAGAAGCTCTTGGGGAGACTGTGTATGCAAACGGATTTATCTCATGGTATGCAGAAGAAGGAAAGCGTATTTACGGAGAAACAATCCCTGCATCACAACCTAATAAGCGAATCCTCATTCGAAAAGAGCCTGTTGGAGTTGTAGCAGCAATTACACCTTGGAATTTCCCTGCAGCAATGATTACTCGAAAAGTAGCCCCTGCTCTTGCGGCTGGGTGTACTGCTGTAATTAAACCAGCGACACAAACACCACTAACAGCACTAAAGTTAGCAGAACTTGCACATGAAGCAGGAATTCCAAAAGGAGTATTAAATATTGTTACTGGAAAATCATCAGAGATTGGTGAAGCATGGTTAAAAGATCCAAGGGTGACAAAAATCACTTTTACTGGATCAACTGAAGTTGGTAAAACGCTTATGAGGAACGCTGCAGAAAATGTGAAAAAAGTATCTTTAGAGCTCGGTGGTAATGCACCCTTTATTGTAATGGATGATGCAGATTTGTCTAAAGCAGCGGTTGGTTTAGTTCAGTCAAAGTTCCGTAATGCAGGTCAAACTTGTATTTGTACGAATCGTATTTATGTACAGGAAAATGTGGCAGAAGAATTTACGCATTTATTTACAAAAGAACTAGAAAAATTAAAGGTTGGAAATGGCTTAGAAGAAGGAATTGATGTTGGCCCTTTAATTGACAATGCTGCTCTGGAAAAAGTAAAAACACTAGTAGATGATGCAACTAAAAATGGTGGGAAAGTAGTATATAGTGGGAATAAACCGGCTGAAGAAAATGGTTATTATTTTGCACCAACTATCTTAACTGGAATTACAGACGAAATGGACTGTATGAAGGAAGAAATATTTGGCCCACTGGCTCCAATCTCTACATTTAAAACGGAAGAAGAAGTAATTGAACGTGCTAATAATTCAGTCTATGGGCTAGCTGCTTATGTATATACAGAGAACTTAAGCCGTTCGTTCCGTATTACAGAGGCACTTGAATACGGCATTATTGGATTAAATGATGCGTTACCATCAGCAGTACAAGTTCCATTCGGAGGTTACAAAGAGAGTGGACTTGGAAGAGAAGGTGGACACTACGGAATTGAAGAGTTTTTAGAGGTTAAATATATTTCAATTGGGTTAGATATTTAGTTATGTCCTAGTTTTAATTGAAAGTATATAAAGTAACTACACTAAAAGATCGTTATTTTTAAAAAGGTTTTGTTATAGCAAACTTTAAACAAAGAACATGATTGGAGCGGAAGGTGCGAGACTCCTGTGGGGGTAGCGGGAAGGTGAGACCCCGCAGGCGCGTTTGCTGAGGAGGCTCACCGCCCGCCCCACGGAAAGCGAGCATCCTGGAGTGGAAATCTACAAAACTCCATGTCTAATGGTCCTAATAAAGTTTGTGTGTAAGCCAGTTAAGCTAATCAATTCTACTACAGTGATTGATAGTTTTGCTGGCTTATTAAATAGATTGATAGAGGTGATTTAATTGCCGGGAGCATTACATGGAATAAAAATTATTGATTTAACGAGAGTGCTGGCCGGTCCCTTTTGTACGATGATTCTCGGGGATTTAGGGGCTGAGGTAATAAAAATAGAAAGTACAAGTTATGGTGATGAAACAAGAGGATGGGGTCCACCTTTTAATGACGGTGAAAGCGCTTATTATTTATGTGCAAATCGAAATAAACAGGGAATCACATTGAACTTAAAAAGCGAGATAGGTAAGGAAATATTAAAAAAGCTACTTTTAGATGCAGATGTAGTCGTTCAAAACTTCAAACCAGGAACATTGGAGAGATTAGGTTTCGGCTATGAAGACCTAAAAAAGATAAAAGATGATATCATTCTAGCATCAATAAGTGGGTTTGGTAGTCAGGGTCCTAATTCAAATCTACCAGGATACGATTATATTATTCAAGCTATGTCAGGTTTAATGAGCATTACTGGTGAAAAAGATTCACAGCCAACAAAGGTAGGAGTAGCAATATCTGACGTGTTAACGGGGTTATTTACTTGTATTGGAATACTTGCTTCAATTCAGCATCGGAACCGAACAGGAGAAGGGCAGGAAATTGATATTTCTTTATTTGACTCCCAGCTAGCTGCTCTAGTAAATGTAGCTAGTAATTATTTATGCAGTGAAATTGTTCCTGAGCGAATGGGAAATTACCATCCAAATATCGTTCCATATCAAGTTTTTTCTGCAAGTGATGGGGATATGGTTATTGCAGTTGGAAATGATGAGCAGTTTAACCGGTTTGCTTCACTTCTAGAAGAACCAATTTTATTAGAAGAGACATTCAAATCAAACACTGGACGATTGCAACATAAAGGACAAATTGAAAAGTTAATTGCCAATAAAGTTATGACAAAAAGTAAAAATGAATGGAAAGTACTTTTAGACAATAACGGTATACCGAATGGTCCTATCTATAATGTGAGTGAAGCTCTTGAGTCTGAACAAGCTAAATCTAGAAATATGGTAATTGACGTAAATCATCCAGCTATAAAAAATCTTAGACTAGTTGGATCACCATTAAAATTATCTAAGACTCCAGTTAAGGTATTAAGGCATCCACCATTGCATGGTGAACATACTGAAGAGGTAATAAGTAAACTAGGATATTCCAAATCCGAGATAGATGAGATGAAATTAAACAAATCAATTTGAGGAGGAATTAAAAATGGACTTTTCATTAACAGAAGAACAAATTAGTGTAAGAAAGGTAGTTAGAGCATTTGTTGATCGTGAAATTATTCCTTTCATTAGGGAATGGGATGAAAAAGGACATTTTGAATCGAATATTTTAAAGAGACTTGCTGATTTACAATTGATGGGTGTATGCATTCCTGAACAATATGGTGGAGTCGGGATGGACTATAATACATTAGCAATTGTATGTGAGGAATTAGAGAGAGGAGATACAGCCTTCAGAACTGCCGTCTCTGTTCATACGGGTTTAAATAGTATGACATTGCTACAATGGGGAAATGAAGATCAAAAGAAAAACTATCTTACTCCTCAAGCGCAAGGGAAGAAAATTGGTGCATTTGGATTAACAGAGCCAAACGCTGGTTCGGATGTCGTTGCAATGACAACAACGGCTGTAAAAGAAGGGGACTACTACATATTAAATGGATCTAAAACATGGATCTCGTTATGTGATGTGGCAGACCATTTTTTGATTTTTGCTAAAACAAACCATGTCGAAAAGCATCACGGAATATCTTGCTTCATTGTAGAAAGAAATTTTGAAGGGGTTTCTACTAAGGCAATTAAAGGGAAAATGGGAATTAGAGCAGGAAACACAGGAGAAGTATTTTTAGAGGATGTAAAAGTACCTGTTGCGAACTTGTTAGGTTATGAGGGAGAAGGATTTAAAATAGCAATGTCGGCACTTGATAACGGAAGATTTACGGTAGCAGCCGGTGCTTGTGGATTAATTCAAGCGTCTCTTGAAGCAAGTGTGAAATATTGTCATGAACGAAAAACATTTGGAAAAGAAATTGGGAAACACCAACTTGTTCAACAAATGATAGCTAAAATGTCATCAAATCTTGAAATTTCAAGATTATTAGTCCATAAAGCTGGATGGCTAAAAAATAATGGGAAACGAAATACTAGAGAAACATCATTGGCAAAATGGATTTCTTGTAATGCCGCTAATGAAGCTGCAAATGATGCGGTTCAAATTCATGGTGCATATGGATTTTCTAACGAGTTTCCGGTCGAGAGATACTTAAGAAACTCAAAAGCACCAGTTATTTATGAGGGAACACGTGAAATTCATACAATTATGCAGGCAGAATATGACCTTGGTTACAGGGAAGACAAAGTTTTAAGAAAAATGCTGCCAGCTTGGCCATTTGAAGAAGCTAATGTAGAAACTGTGAAATCTTAACCGCTAAGAAGCTGTTTCTGAATAGAACTAAAAAAATAGTAGTTTATAAGGACATGGAGATCTCTCTATGTCTTTTTTCTCTTTGAAAAGAAAAAGACGATCGTTTATAAGCAGGGAGGCTCAAATACAGTTTATAAGAAATATACATAATAAAAAACTTTAGCAGATATTTTAATACAGCTGCTATTTTTGATACGATAGTTTCAACTAGCAAAAATTTCATCATAATAAGAGAGAGGGTAAAAAGGCAAAGAAAAAATAGTTTTAATGGGGTGATTAATATGAATCGGGAAATTCAAGCTTATTTTGAAAATCTAGAATCAGCGGACAAAAATTTACAGTATGAAGCTTTTAACTATATTATTTCAGTTACAAAGGAAGAAGTAGATTGGGCATATGAAGTATGGAATCAGTTAAAAGCAGATTTAACACATAAAGGAAATCATCAAAGATCAAGAGCGGCTCAGTTTCTCTCAAATTTAGCGTTAAGTGATCCTGAAAAGAGAATGTTGGATGATTTTTCGGAAATTTGGAAAGTGACATATGATCCTAAATTTGTAACTGCAAGACATACTCTACAGAATATATGGAGAGTCGGATTGGCGGGATCTGAACAAAGAGAAATGGTTATTAATCATCTATCTGATCGATATTTAAACTGCCTGAATGAAAAGAACTATAAATTGATTCGTTATGATATTATTCAATGTCTAAAAAATTTATATGATCAATTGAAAAATGAAGAAATTAAACAATGTGCTTTAGAATTAATTGAAAAAGAAGAAGATAGTAAATATCAAAAAAAATATAAGACAGTTTGGAAATGAATCTTTTATCTCAATATAAAAAACGAACCCTTTATCAAAGAGGGTTCGTTTTTTATGTTTATTAATCAAACAGGAAACGATTAAACTCTTCAATCGTCTCAAAGTAATATTTCGATTGTTGTTTCATTTGCATTTTAATTTCCGGAATACTGTGAGACCAACCTGCAGCCGCAAAATCAACAAGACAAATATTTGCCATTTCCAACCCAGGCTTAAGATCATCTAGCATAAGTGCTTCAGATTCCTTAAGGTTGAAACGGCGTAAAATTTCTTGAATTGGATAAGGATAAGGCTTCCTTTGATGCTCTGGCAACTCCCAACCAAAAATTGCATCAGGTAAAAATCCACAATGCTTTAAATAGTCTCTCTCGATTCGACTTTTTTGAGAATGGGATACAACTGTGACAATCCCACCGCGTTTTTTAAATTCATTTATTGTTTCAGGAAACAACTCGTAAAAATCGGGTGTCGTTGATGAAGTGTAGCTTTGCCATATTTCTTGTTGAATTTGCATCTCGTTATTTGTAAATTTCATGATGTCTTTACATAAAGAATGAAAACCTGGTTCAAAACAATATCCTACAAAATCCTCAAATGAAATAGGTTTCTCATTAGGTCGAAGTTTTTTAATTGCTTCAACAAATGAAGGATAATGTATTTCAGGTGTACTCTTAACAGCAGTATCATCATGATCTAATATGAGGCATTTATACTTTAAAGTTATACAATTCACCCGCAATCTAATCGTTCATTTGTTTCCATTTTAACATGTAACAAAGAAAATTATTAAACGAAATTAGCTCATCATTTGTTTAATTAATGCACGATTTCGCTGCTTGAATACCTCATTATGTGAAGAAACCATCGCTGCGCTACTTGCATCAGGCTGTACGAATTGTTTTGCTTTATTTACTGCATTGGCTGCATCTTGGAAAGCTCCAGCAATCAACTGCAATTTACCCTCATGCATTAGAATATCACCTGCAGCGTAAATACCTTCAATAGAAGTTTCGCTTGTAGTGTTTCCTTTAATGTAGTAGTCCTGAATCATTTCTACTTTAATCTCACTATTATTAAGTAATGAAGTATCTTGGTCATATCCATGATTAATGATTACTTCATCGATTTTTAAATGAGATACTTCTTCAGTCTCATGATTTGTAAGTTCAACATTTTCAATTACTTCATGATTTATACAAGCAATAAGCTTCGTAATAGAAGTATTAAAAAGACATTCAACAGAACTATTCAATAATTGGGAGACTTGTGCTTCATGACCCTTTAAGGCATCTTTACGATAAGTTAAATAGACTTTTTTAGCAATCGGCTCTAATTCATTAGCCCAGTCGATGGCAGAATTTCCTCCTCCAGAAACAATTACTGTCTTATCTTTAAAGCGTTTTAACGACTTTACAGTATAGTTTAAGTTTGAGACTTCAAATCTTTCTGCACCATCTATTTGAAGCTTAGTAGGATTTAAAATGCCACTACCTACTGCAACAATAATTGTTTTAGAATAATGCTTTTGACCAGATGCAGTTTGTAAAATAAAAATGCCTTCATTATCTCGAATGATTGTTTCGACTTTTTCATTTAATACAACTGTTGGATCGAACGTTAAACCTTGTTCAACAATTTGACCAATAAATTTTTCTCCAGGGATTGGTGGTTGTCCTCCTACATCCCATATCATCTTTTCAGGGTAAACATGAACCTTTCCACCCAATTGTGGTTGGAATTCAATTATTTTAGTTTTCATTTCTCTTAATCCACTATAAAAAGCAGAGTAAAGTCCAGCTGGACCTCCTCCGATTACTGTTACATCATATATTTCTTCTCTATTCATTACCGACTCACTCCAGTAAAATCCGTGATTGATTATCATTCTCAATTAAATATATATCATTTATAAGAATTTTTCAATGATTCCTTCAAAAATATTATTGACATAGTGATCAAATGGCATTATATTTACGTAGTGAAGCGAAATTGATAATCATTATCATTATCAGTAGATTCATAATTTTTAATGAATGGAGGTCCATTTATGGTACGATTATATACTGATGAATTAACCATTGGTTATGGTGATCGTTTGATTGTAAAAGACCTTAATATAAAGATTCCAGATAAACAAATAACAACGATAATCGGATCAAATGGTTGTGGGAAATCAACTCTATTAAAGGCAATTACTCGAATTATTTCTCATCAATCTGGAACGATTATTTTAGATGGAGAGAATATTTCTTCTGAAAACACGAAGTTACTTGCTAAAAAAATGGCAATTCTTCCTCAAACACCGGAAAGTGCAAGCGGTTTAACAGTAGGTGAATTAGTATCTTATGGACGATTCCCTTATCAAAGTGGGTTTGGTCGGTTAACAAAAAAAGATATTGAAGTAATTGATTGGGCACTTGAAGTGACAGGTACAAAAGATTTTAAATATATGCCAGTAGATTCCCTTTCGGGCGGTCAACGTCAACGTGTTTGGATTGCAATGGCACTAGCACAAGAAACGGAAATCATTTTCCTTGATGAACCGACTACGTATTTAGATATGGCTCATCAACTTGAAATTTTAGAACTATTACAAAGACTGAATAGGGAACAAGAGCGTACGATTGTTATGGTTCTGCATGACTTAAATCAAGCAGCACGATTTGCAGACTATATTATTGCATTAAAAAATGGTGAAATCGTTAAAGCCGGAAATTGTGAAGAAGTTATTTGCCATGAAGTACTAAAAGAAGTATTTTCGATTGATACTGAAATTGGTAGAGATCCTCGAACAAATAAACCAATGTGCATAACATACAACCTATTATAAGGAGAAAATAAAATGAAAAAATACTTAGTACCATTTCTATTAATATTCGTACTGATCATTAGTGCTTGTAGTAATGGATCAACTGAAAAAGGAAAGAAAGAATCTAAAAAATCAGGGACGATTACATATCAATCTCAAAGTGGTCCAGTTAAAGTACCAGCTAACCCTAAGCGTGTAGTTGTACTATCATCATTTGCAGGTAATGTATTAGCTTTAAATGTAAATATTGTTGGTGTTGATTCATGGTCTAAAGCTAATCCTCGTTGGACAGATAAATTAAAAGACGCTGCTGAAGTTTCAGATGAGAACTTAGAAAAAATTATTGAATTAAATCCAGATTTAATCATTGGATTAGATAATGTTAAAAATCTTGATAAGTTGAAAGAAATAGCTCCAACAGTAGTATATACTTATGGAAAAGTAGATTACTTAACGCAACAAATTGAAATTGGTAAACTATTAAATAAAGAAAAAGAAGCTCAAGCTTGGGTAGATGATTTCAAAGCTCGCGCGGCGAAAACTGGAGAAGAAATTAAAGCTAAAATTGGAGCTGACGCAACAGTTTCTGTTGTTGAAAAATTCGATAAACAACTTTACGTATACGGTAATAACTGGGGACGAGGAACAGAAATTCTTTACCAAGAAATGAAATTAAAAATGCCTAAAAAAGTAGAAGAGAATGCTTTAAAACCAGGTTATTTTGCAATTTCATTAGAAGTACTTCCTGAATTTATGGGTGACTATGTAATCTTTAGTAAATTCGATAAATCAGATACTTCAGTAGAGAAAACAGATACTTATAAAAATATCCCAGCTGTAAAGAATAATCATGTATTTGAAGTAAATGGAAATGAGTTCTATTTCAATGATCCGGATACATTAGATATGCAATTAGAATTCTTTAAAGAGAAGTTTCTAGGTAACTAACATAAAAAAGAGTAGGAATTCTAGTTAATAGAATTCCTACTCTTTCATTCTATTAGAGAAAAGATGAGAGATTAATGACAAAAAAAAATAAAGGTTCAATTCCATTCTTTTTTAAACTCATTTTAGGGGTACTTATTTTAATAGGTATGTTTGTAGTAGCAATCGTATTTGGAGCTGCGGAAACAACTGTTAGCGATGTATGGAATGCGATTTTTACGAGTGTAAAGAGTCAGCAGATTTCAATCATTCGTGAAATTCGTTTACCTCGTGAAGTAGCTGCCATATTCGTAGGAGCAGCACTTGCAGTTGCAGGTTCGATTATGCAAGGAATGACAAGAAATCCACTTGCCGATCCTGGTTTACTCGGCTTAACAGCCGGGGCAAATGCAGCTTTAGCAATAACAATGGCTTTTTTACCAAATGTAAATTACTTTGGAATTATGATTACTTGTTTTATTGGGGCAGCAGTTGGTTCAATAATCGTTTTTGGTATTGGGTCAATCAAAAAAGGTGGCTTTTCTCCATTTCGAATTGTGCTAGCTGGTGCGGCGGTTACCGGCTTTCTAACGGCTATTTCTGAGGGAGTGGGAATTTACTTTAAAATCTCACAAGATATTTCAATGTGGACTTCAGGGGGATTGGTTGGTACTTCATGGGAGCAAGTAAAGGTTATCGTACCATTTATTATGATTGGAATTATGATCGCACTTTTCTTATCTAGACAACTTACTATTCTTAGCTTAAATGAAGAGGTAGCAATTGGTTTAGGTCAAAATATATCCCGAATCAAAGGATTTTTATTCATTGTAATTGTTCTACTTGCAGGAGCATCCGTTGCACTTGTAGGGAATATGGCTTTTCTTGGTTTGATGGTACCTCACATGGTTCGTGCGTTTGTCGGTACTGATTATCGTTTTATTATTCCAATGTCCGCTATATTTGGTGCAACATTCTTACTCTTTGCGGATTTACTTGGCCGAACAATTAATATTCCTTATGAGACACCAGTAGCAGCGATTGTGGCGATGATTGGTCTTCCTTTCTTCCTATTTATTGTTCATAAAGGAGGAAAAGATTTATCATGATACAACCTGAATTAATTAGAAAACAACGACTAATCTTATTAATCCTATTTATCTTAATCCTTTTAACTATGTTTATTGGTATGGGAATGGGCTATTCTTCAATATCATACAGTCGATTACTTCCAACATTTTTAGGAGAAGGTTCATTTAAAGAGGAATTTATTATTTTTTCAATACGATTGCCACGAATGATTATTACGTTAATGGCAGGTATGGCACTTGCCTTATCTGGTTCAATTTTACAAGGAATAACAAGAAATGATATGGCTGAACCTGGAATTCTTGGTTTTAATGCTGGGGCTGGAGTAGCTATTACGATTTTCTTTTTATTTTTCCCAATTGAGGCAGGATCATTTGTTTACCTAATCCCTATAGTAGGATTTTTTGGTGCTTTAATTACTGCATGTATTATCTATTTATTTTCATATAAAAAAAATGTTGGACTTCAGCCAATTCGTTTAGTTTTAGTAGGTATTGGATTTTCAATGGCACTTTCAGGAATAATGATCGTTTTAATTTCATCAGCAGAGCGTGCAAAGGTAGATTTTATCGCAAAATGGTTAGCGGGAAATATATGGGGGACAGATTGGCCATTTATTTGGGCATTCCTACCATGGTTAGTTATACTAATCCCATTTACTTTATATAAAGCAAATCTATTAAACCTTCTAGGCTTAAATGAACCTGCTGCAATCGGGGTAGGAGTTTCAATTGAGAAAGAACGAATTATCTTACTTTTAACTGCGGTTGCTCTAGCTGCCTCAGCTGTTTCGATAACAGGCGGAATAGCTTTTATCGGACTAATGGCTCCGCATATTGCAAAAAACTTAGTTGGCCCAAGAAATCAATTGTTTATACCAATTGCTATATTAATAGGTGGTTTATTATTGTTAGTTGCAGACACAATTGGAAGGAATATCGTTGATCAAGGGATTCCAGCTGGTATTATAGTGGCATTAATAGGTGGACCATATTTTGTTTACTTGATATTAAAAAAATCATAAATTCTTTTTCAAAACTATGAACATTTTTGTTCATGGTTTTTTTTATTAGCACAGGAGAAAGGGGCATTTTTTGAAAATGGACATGTATACTGCATTTATAACGGTATTTCAAATAGTCACTTTTGAGGGGGTGATATTAATAGCGGGTGATGTGAATGAATAACTTTCATAGTATGGGTAGATATCAGATGAAGAGCTTGTATTTTCAAATCGTTCAAATGATAATCATTCGAACGAAGCTTCAAATAATCGCTGAGAAAAAGAAAATGAAAGAAGTAAAAGAGAACTGGAAGATTTGAGGAAGAAGATAGGCGCGTGAAGTACTAGAGACGTTTTCTGCAGTAGAAATCCCAATTATCGAAATAGAAGGCTTGATTAAAGTGGACTACAAATAATAAATAGAATAAGTAATGATTTTAAAATAACTAAGATTTTAAGGTGTTTAATAGTAAAGAGACATTGGGAAATGAAAATTTCAATGTCTCTTCTCCTATTATCTGCTTGGTTTAGATATGCATTTTATCTTTTACAAAAGTAACTTTTCCTTCTTTTAATGACTCGATTCGAGCTAATGATTCAACCCGATATCCTCGTTCACGTAGAAGCTTTCCTCCATCCTGGAATGCTTTTTCAATAACGATTCCGAAACCAACAGCCTCGGCTTTAGCTTGTTCTATAATTGTAAGTAGCCCTAATGCAGCTTGCCCATTAGCTAAAAAGTCATCAACAATTAACACTTTATCATTAGCTTCTAACCATTTATGTGAAATTGAAATTTCATTCTCTTCTTTTTTAGTAAATGAATATACTTTCGCAGTATAAACATCTTGCTGCATTGTAATTGATTTTTTCTTACGAGCAAAAATAAGTGGTACTTGTAAAGCAAGAGCCGTCATTAAACCAGGTCCTATACCTGAAGATTCGATAGTGACTACTTTCGTAATTTTCTCATTAGAAAATAAGCGTGCAAATTCTTCACCAATTTCCTTCATTAGGGTTGGATCCATTTGATGATTTAAGAATGCATCAACTTTCAGTACATCATTCGCTAAAACAATACCTTCTTGTTCGATTTTATTTTGTAATAATTCCATATTGATCCCCCTAATAAAAAAACTCAAAACATGTACTTCACTTAAAAAATATTAATGAGTGAAGTAACACGTTTTGAGTTAATTAAATGTAATAGATTAATTAAAAATCTCTAGTTGTGTTATTACTCATAGTCGGTATATTTACGGTTAACCGGTAGAAACTTGTGAGCCATATCCTCACGATTATACGAGTGACGTATTCTATATAATTTTAATGAAACTATATCATGATAGTAGATTTTGGTCTAGTATTTACTAAGATTTACTAATCAGACATAAAAGTCATTTGTCGAAAATTTAGTTGTTTATAATTTTAATGAATTGATTTACTAAATCAGCGTCATAGGAGCTACCAGCTAATTGAAGAATTTTATTTAATGAAAGCTCGGTAGAGTATTTATGTTTATAACAACGACCATTCGTTAAAGCATCGAAACTGTCAATAATCCTAACTAGTCTAGAATAAAAATCAATCTGCCTGACAATTAGACCTTCATAGCCTGTTCCATCTGAATTTTCATGATGATATCTTACAGCATATAAAATCTCTTTTTGCTCTATTAAAGGTTCTAATAAGTTATAGCCAAACATCGCATGCTTTTTCATGATATTCCATTCAAAATCCGTTAGGGGAGCACATTTTTTTAAAATAGATAATGGGATATTTAATTTGCCAATATCATGAATATTTCCTATTAATTGTAGCTCGCTTGAATGAAGTTCTGACAAATTTAGAAATGACCGAACTCATATAACATTTCTCCTACACGCATCCCATGTAAAAATGTATCACAATCGAGTTGTTTTAGAAGTTTTATTAAATCATTATTTATCATAATTTGTTCTTCTAATATCATGAGATCACCTTTAAAATATCTTTATTAATAACTGCTTTGGGCATGTCTAACGAATTATTTTTAACAATCGAGCAATTTGATTGATGTCACGGTGAGATAATGTTGAATTTATGGTTGCGACAGGAACTGACGATGTATTCAATTGAAAGTCGGCGATGATTAAGTCTAAACATAATTTATTAATATTTTCAGGAGTAAATCCACCATTACTTATTTCTACAAATTCGATTTTATGGCAGAATTCGGTCTTTAGTTTTGTTGCAATGTAATGATGTACACCATGTCCTTCACTTGTTAGTAATAAGACTCTTTTTGTTATAGAGTTTAATTGAATTATTATTGCTTGTATGCTTAGCGTGATTCTCGCAACAATTTCACTACTTAGTTCTGGAAACGGAAAATGTATAGACCATTTACTTAATGAAAATTTTACTTTTTTATATAGTTCTGGATAATGTTTTAGAACATAATCGACAATCGGACTAGGAGGTGTAAATTTGTTAAAATATAAAATTAACGAATGGTCTTTAAATTGTTTTCGTAATGTAAAAATGAAATCACTATTATCATGTAGATTTAAATCTAGATTTTTCTCCAACAACGAAACTAGCAAATGCAGTTCTCTATAAATACATTCTGTTTGATCCTGATAAAGCTTTACAACCTCGTTTTTATTTAAATCTTCGTTGCAAAAGTAATGTAAGGAAGAAATGAAAAGTGAAAGAGCAATTATTTCATTAAATGGAATTAGTAATTTATATTTTTTTTCCAATTGCATACATACTTCTGTAGCAATTGAAAAAAATACTGATTCTTTTATATTGTTGGAAGGATGTATGTCTAATTGAATCCCCTTATGGATCCTATGCAGCATAGTACCTAAATAATATGTGTATTTATATGTGGTTGAAGGATATAAATAAAGGTTATATTTTTCAGTTGTCTTAGAAATAACCTTTTTAATAACAGAAAAAGTATAAATTTCATATGGCCATTTATTTGAATATGAATAAAGACCGTATAATACATCACAGCATAAAAGTCTTTTTTGGAACTCACTACCCTCAATTTGTAGAGGAACACGATTTAAGATTAGACCATATGGCTTTAATAACACATCAACACGCTTAAGTATGTTATATACAGAATTATGATGTGTATATAAAACTTGTCCTAATTCACTAATAAATGATATTTCCTTGATTAAAATAAATTCGATTACTTGAAATGATAAAGAATTTTTAAGAAATAAAGAGCGAATTTGGTCAAGAGAGGAATGAATTGGATTGTTAAGATAAATGCCTTTCCCTTTTAGCGTTTTAATATGCCAGCCTTCTGGAAAGGTAGCATTGATACTTTGAATATCAGTTCGAATCGTTTTTTCTGCACATTTTAATTTCAAGGCTAACTCACTTGTTTTAAACCATCTCTCTTGATTACTTAAAAAATCAACTAACTGTAATCTTCTTAAACTGGTCTTATCCATAACATAAATACTTTTGCCTTTCTAAATTTTAGTAAAAACATTTACCTAAATTTTTTCTAAGAAATATTTACTGAAATTATTGTGAGTTTATTCACAAGAAATGTTGTTAGGATAATGTTTCTTAAGGATATTTTAAACCTATTTCAAGTATGATAGGTATGACTTTTTTTACCGTTAGTAACGGTAAAAAAACATTGTTTATTGCTTTTCCACTTAATAAAATAGGGATATTTTTCCAAATAAAACCAAAAACTGGATTGATTGTTTAGTCGGATCTAATGATGAGTAATTTTAAAATTTTATTTATCCCCAAAAAAATAATCCGAGCACAGAATAATATTTTGGTCAAATTAATTTTGTTGAAAAGCATTAATCTATCATATGATTAATGTTTTTTTAGTGCTTTTGGAGGATTTCTTATTTCAACATAAGTCGTTAGAATACTTATTTGTGACTTTGTTTTCAAATTTTTTCAGATTGTAAGTTATGAGATTGGAGAGTTAGCTTTGTATAAATTTATGATGAAATGGACGAGCAGTATTGCACTATTAATCGTTGCAGTAGTGCTGTTAAGCTCGTGTTCAACTCAACAAGTTGAAGTAAAAGGAAAGAAAAGAATAAAAGTTGGAATTATGTTGTCCTCAGTGGGATTGGGTGATCAATCATTTAGTGATGCAGCATTTGCTGGGCTTATAAAAGCTCGTGAGGATTATGATGTATTTTTCGAATATAGAGAGCCATCCGATAAATTAAGTTTTGAAAAGGGGTTTACAGAACTTATAAATGAAGATTGTGATCTTGTCGTTGGGTTAGGATTTTCAGTTAAAGATAGTTTAGAGAAAGTCGCTAAAGAATACCCAAAACAAAAATTTCTATTAATTGATGAAGTGTCAGACTTGCAAAATGTAACTAGTTTAACATTTAAAGAAGAGGAAGGAAGCTTCCTAGTAGGTGCAATTGCAGGGCTTGTTACTAAAAATAATGTTGTTGGCTTTGTAGGAGGAATGGATGTACCTCTTATTAAGAAATTTGAAAAAGGTTATATTGAAGGCGTGAAATCTACAAATCCTAAGGCAGACGTAATCGTTAAATATGCTGGCGATTTTGGAAAGGCTGATTTAGGTTCGGAAATAGCACGGGATATGATTAAGAAAGATAAAGTAGATACCGTATATGCTGCGGCTGGATTTACTGGGGTTGGCGTATTACAAGAGGCACAAAAAGATGGTAAATATGCAATTGGTGTCGACACTGATCAATTTTTTATCGCTGAAGATGCAGTTGTAACTTCGATGCTGAAAAATGTTGATATTGCTATCCATTCAGCAGTAAAAACATTTATTGAAGAAAATGGAAAGTTTCCAGAAAAACATATGACTTTTGGATTAAAAGAAGAAGGTGTAGGAAGTGCTCCGATTCGTGTAATTACCCTGGATCCTACACAGGAAAAAACATTTGAAGATATTAAGCAGAAACTAACAAATGGGGATATTACGATTCCTTTAGATTAATAGGAAAAAGGGGAAAAATGAAATGAAATTGCAAGGGAAAATAATGTTCAATGCGATGATTTCCTTAGTGTTAGCTATGGGATTAATTATGTACATTATTGTTCAGTTAGCTGGTATGCAGTCTAAAAATAAAGATATTGTACCTGCAATGATGAATATACAGCAACTTAAAAGTTCAATCATTCTTAGCCAGCAAGCTTTAAATAATTTTTCTTTTTCGATGACTGAAAGTAATCATTCGGAAGTTGAGAAACAACTAAAGGATATAGAAAAAGAAGTAAAAGCTCTAAATAAAAGCATAAAATTAATTGAGCAAAAACGATTATTAAATAATATCAACTCAAAATATGAGCTATTAAAGTTAGCTTCTGAAACAGCAATGAACGATAAAAACAGTCCAGAAGTTAAACGTCAATCAATACGAACACTTGGTATTTCAAATGATGTTTACATGTTAGATAAAATAACAACGGAACAATATGATATTCTAACAGAAGATTTAAATAGTAAAATTCGTTTTACATGGTTATTAGCTATCATAGGTGGAGCAGTTTTAACAATAGCTGCTGCAATTTACAGTTATTATATGGCTCGCAAAATTGCTAATCCAATTAAGAGGCTGAGTGGATTGGCTGAAGAAGTAGCAGCTGGAAATTTAGCTGTTGAATTAGTTGATGAAAATGGCAAAGATGAGATTTCTGTTTTAAATCGATCTTTTAAACGCATGATTAATAATCTTCGTGACATCGTTCAGTCAGTAGATAGTTCGGGAGTTAGAGTAGATAATTTAGCGAAAGAAATTGAATCTGATAACGACATGTTAAATGAAATCGTTGATCAGATTGCGTCTTCTACTGAACAATTGACAATTGGAAGTCAAACTATTGCTGATGACCTACAATCTACTGTTTCTGTAGTTGAAGAAATGCAAAGAAACTTTACAGCAACTCTTCAGAATACAAAGTTATCATCTGAATATGGTGAAGCAGCAGTCGCAGCAATCCAACAAGGTCGAAATGCGATGGAAGAACAACAACAGGTTGTAAATGATAATTTGAAAGCAATGTCTGTAATAGAGAAATCTGTACAGCAATTAGTTGAATATGCATCTGAAATAACTGAAATGACTGGCATTGTATCAAATATAGCAAGACAAACTAATCTTCTGGCTTTAAATGCATCAATTGAGGCTGCTAGAGCTGGAGAAGCTGGGAAAGGTTTTGCGGTCGTTGCAGGAGAAGTTAAGAAGTTAGCTGAGCAATCAACCTCTGCAACTACACATATTTTTGATTCAGTTAATCAAATTAAAGATGGAGTTCATAAAGTAAAGAGTTCGGTAAATGAAGGACTAGAATTAGTATCTAGACAAGAAGAAGCAATGGATATCACAGTTAAGTCTTTTCAGCTGAATAGTGAAAAGGTACAACAAATTGCTGAGCAACTTGAAGCTTTAAATAAAGATATGGAAGCATCACAAGAATTAAGTCTAAGAGTAATGGAATCAATTGAAAATATAAGTTCAATTACTGAGGAATCTGCTGCTGGAAGTGAAGAAATAGCAGCTTCTACTGTAGAACAACAAAAGAGCTTCTTAACTGCGAGTGAAAAAGTGAAAGAATTAAGACAAATTGCAGATGAGATGAAAAAGCAATTAGAACAATTTAGATTAAACTAATGTATATTTTATAAATAAGGACTAAAACCTCACTGTATTTTGCAGTGAGGCTTTTAGTTTTCTAGACTACATGATGATTAGAAGTAACTCTGTAAAAGGAAATAGGTAATTGAATCAGTAACATTGCCCAAGCATATTTCATATTTTGTTTGTGAGAGTCTGCATTTTAGTAGGTTCAAATTAAGCGATTGTACTGATCCATTAATGTTTGTTTAGAGTTTTAAAATCGCTTTCAAATATTCTATTTCGGAGGTTTTGAGAATGAATGATTTTCAAAGAGATTTTCAAAGAGAACTTCAACAATTAAATGTTGGAGAATATCAAACTAGTCAAATGGTGCCTTGGGATTATAATCAATATCAAAATGTTGATGCTCGTATGTGCTTTGCCTGTTTCTTTCCTATTTTTAGTTGTTTTGGCTGTGGAGGCTGTGGAGGTTGTGGAGGCTGTTTCCGTTGCGGAGGTTGTGGACGTTGTGGAGGCTGTGGAGGTTGCGGCCGCTGCGGAGGTCACCGTTAAGTGTAATGTACCAAAAAAACAATTAGTTCAACTTAAGTTAACCTCTACAAAATTTATTGTAGGGGTTAACTCTTTAAGATATGACATAAGGGATACTAAAAATACATAGGATTATGTTGAAAGTGTTTATTTAATAATACAACTCACTGAAAAGAGAGGGTTGAGAAGATTGTCAAAATTGAATGCTTCTACACGTTTGAAAGTGAACCGAGATACCTATTTTATACCTGATTCAACTGGAGGTGTGTATTTTCGGAACAATTTAAGTTCATTTCGAATGGAAGGTAGTTCAATTTATCAGTGGATTGAAAAACTAGTGCCAATGTTTAATGGTGAGCACTCATTAGAGGTTTTAACAGATGGTTTGCCAGTTCAATACCGTGATAGGGTCTACGAAATAGGAGAAATACTTTGCAAAAATGGCTTTGCACGAGATGTTAGTAGGGATCGTCCTAGTCAACTGACTGATAATATTCTGAAAAAATATGCATCTCAAATTGAATTTCTAAATAGTTTTGGAGATTCAGGTTCATATCGTTTTGAGACCTATCGACACGCCAAGGTACTAGCAATTGGATCTGGGTCTTTTGCTGTTTCGCTAGTTTCTGCGTTACTCGAGTCTGGATTGCCAAAGTTTCATCTTTTAATAACGGATCGTGCTAGAACCAATAAAAAACGCTTAAAGAAACTCGTGGAAAATGCACGGAAGGTAGATGTTGAGGTTGAGGTCGTCTTAATGGAAAGAGAGCAACTTTCCTTACAAGAAATTGTGTCACCTTTTGACTCAATCTTATACGTTACTGAAGGGAATAATGTTAATGAACTTCGAACGCTTAATTCAATCTGTGTAAAAGAGAAGAAGAGATTCATTCCAGCAATTTGTAACAATAAGGTTGGCATGGCAGGACCGTTAGTGAATTCAAATTCGGACGCATGCTTTGAGTCAGCATGGAGGAGTATTCATCGAAAGATATTGTGTGAGGAAGAAAATTTGCAGCCATTTTCAGCAACCGCCTCTGCGATGTTAGCCAATTTAATCGTTTTCGAATTATTTAAAGATGTTACAAAATCACATGAATCGGAAAAGAATAATCAAATATTTTTAATTAATCAAGAGACATTGGAAGGTAGTTGGCATACTTTCACTCCTCATCCCTTAGTAGCTGAGACGGTAAAAGCTGAATTGGTTCAAGATTTTGAAGTGAGACTAGAACGAAATGCTAGCAGAGGTGAACAGAGTAAGCTGTTGAATTTCATGGGACAATTAACATCGGAGGAAACAGGATTATTTCATATTTGGAGTGAAGGGGAATTAAAGCAATTACCATTGGCGCAATGCCGTATACAAGTAGTAGATCCGTTAGCAGAAGGACCGGTAGACTTGTTATCGAGTACTATTTGCGCAGCTTTGACTCATGAGGAGGCACGAAGAGAAGCAGCTCTAACAGGTATTGAAACGTATGCATCGCGAATAGCCCATAAACTTGTTGAGAAAAGAGTAACTATATCTCCAGGAATGAAAGGTAGTTTAGTAGAACAGAATGAATTTAGTGCCATTGGTGCGGGACAAACTTTTTCAGAGTGTATTTGTAGAGCGTTGCAAAAATGCTTGTCTGAAGAGCTTAACAATCAAAATAGCGATCAATTAAACTCTTTACGGGAAATAAATTTGATAAAAATAAAAGATGAACCTACACAATTCTATTTACAATCTTTAATTACAATACAGGGAATGCCAAAAATTGCATTAGGAGAGGAGTTATTTGGCTTTCCTGTCGTTTGGATCGGAACAAATAGAGGATGGTATAGAAGTGTTGGATTAAGTATAACAATGGCTTTACAGGAAGCATTAAAGCAGGTACTTAAGGAAACACAAAACAATAATACTCAGCAAATATCTAGCGCTCTTGACAATTCATCCGTATTAATAGAAAAAAAGAAAGCAATCGATATTGTTATTCCAGTTTGTAGCGATATTAAAAATGCTGAAACATTAACTTCCGCAATTAATGGATTGAAACAGAATAAAAGGAAAGTTTTAATAACGGAGCTACTGATTGATTTATTTAGTGTAGAGGAACTAGCAGGAGTATATGGTGTCTTGTTACAGGAGGTGAATCCTTCTTGAATTCTACCATTATATTAATAGGAAAAGGTTTATTGGCGGAGTACGTTTCGGAAATACTTTCTAATAAATATCGAGTCATTCAACAGCAAAATATTGAGTTTACCATACCAGAGGAGACTAGCTTGATACTTGTATTGGACGACGCATGGAATCCTAAAGTTCACCAAAAAGCAGTTGAGATTTCACAAACAGTCGATGTGCCAATGATTCGCAGCTGTGTCGCGTTTGGTGAAGGAGTGATTGGTCCATTAATACTTCCTGGAGAATCGGGTTGTTTTGAGTGCGCTGATTTTCGGCGTCTTATGGGTGGACGTGAACGGAGAGAGATGCTGGAAATAAATCAGAGGCTAGTAGAAAATGATGGGGTGCAACAAGACGTATGGGCATCAAGAACTGGGCTTCTACAAATGGCTTACTTACTTGGAGTCGAAGTAGAGAAATTTTTAAATGGTGAGAAAACAAGTTTGGAAAAACGGATATTCTTAATAAATTTGAAATCGTTGAAGAGCTCCAGTCACTCATTTTTACCGAACCCATTATGTCCAGTTTGTGGCCAATTAGCTGACGATTCCTCAACTTCAGCTATCATTTCACTTGAATCCAGTATGAAAATTTCTCCTGGCAATTATCGATGTCGTTCAATGGATGAATTGAAAGATGTGCTAGTCAATGACTATTTAGGCCAACGTACAGGTTTTTTAAACGGAAAAGCATATGATTTAGCTACACCATTTGCAGATGTAGTCGTAAACCTACCTTTAATCCAAGGGGATGAAGGAACAGCAGGTCGTACACTTTCATATGAGGCAAGTGAGTTAACGGCTATATTAGAGGGATTGGAACGATACTGTGGGATTGCACCACGTGGAAAACGAACGGTAATCCACGACAGCTATCGGAACTTAAAGGATCAGGCAATTAATCCTGAAATAGTAGGAACACATTCGAAGGAACAATATGCGTCCTCTGGTTTTCCTTTTAAGCAATTTAATCCGAATCGCAAAATCGATTGGGTTTGGGGTTATTCATTTATGAAGGAAGAGCCAATTCTTGTACCAGAATTGCTATCTTACTACAGCTTAGGATGCGGGAGAGGGTTTGTCTACGAAACTTCAAATGGATGTGCATTAGGAGGTAGTTTGGAAGAAGCTATTTTCTACGGTATTTTAGAAATTGTCGAGCGGGACTCATTTTTGATGACTTGGTATGCCCAGTTGACTCTCCCACGTCTTGATCCAAATTCAGCAAAAGATCAAGAGTTAGAGTTAATGCTCCAACGTATAAGTGCGGTCTGTGGTTATGATATTCATTTGTTTAATTCGACGATGGAGCATGGAATTCCAAGTATAGTAGCGATTGCAACGAATAGGAAGCAAAAAGGGATGAATATCATTTGTGCAGCTGGTGCTCATCTCGATCCTGTAAAAGCAGTAAAAAGTGCGGTTTACGAAATAGCTGGCATGATGTTGACATTGGATAAGAAGTTTGAAGAAAATTACGATAAATGTTTAGAAATGCTACAAGATGCTTCTCTCGTTCGGCAAATGGATGATCATGGAATGTTGTATGGGTTACCACAGGCACAGGAACGTCTGCAGTTTTTATTAGAAGATAATCGCCCTTTAAAAACATTTGATAAAGAATTCAATTGGACTTCGAAACATTCAGATCTGACTGAAGATTTAAAGGATATGCTTAAGGTGTTTAGCCAAAAAAACCTTGATGTAATTGTTGTTAACCAAACTACACCTGAAATTAGAAGAAATGGATTGCATTGTGTAAAGGTTATAATTCCAGGAATGTTACCGATGACATTCGGCCATCACCTTACACGTGTAGCAGGCCTTGAGCGAGTGCTGAAGGTACCTGTGGAAATGGGGTATACAAAGAAACCTCTAACATTAGAACAGCTCAATCCACATCCGCATCCGTTTCCATAGGCGGTGATTAGGAGGTAACCGGATGAGTTTACAATCATTTCTACACAACCTACATTTTGATGTTGAAAGGGCTAACCAATCAAATTGGGAAGTTGATTGGGATGATGCACCACTTACCTATAAGCTATACAAAGGTTTACCTATAATTCCACTATCACTTAATGTGCCATTAACATTAGAAGAACAGGACATAAAAAAGCAGACGAATTTACAAGAAATTGGCCACTTTCTATGGTATGTGTATGGTATAACTCAAATTTGCCAAACAGCCATTCCCTCTGGGTCCATTGAAACTGTTGATCTTATGCAATCAAACCGACGTTTTGTTCCTTCAGGTGGAGCATTATATCCAAATGAATTATACGTTTATCTAAATCGTGAGGATGTACCTTCAGGAGTATACCATTATGATGTAGCACGTCATTGCTTGGTGTTGCTGCGAAAGGGGAATTTTGATTTATTTATTTCAAGAGCGTTAGGTAATCGATGTGATGTTTCAAATTGCATTGGCACTGTTTTTGTATCAACGATGTTTTGGAAAAATTTCTTTAAATACAATAACTTTTCTTATCGGCTCCAAGGGCTAGATGCTGGAGTGTTGAATGGACAAATTTTAGAAATGGCTAAACGATTTGGATTTCAAACGAAAGTATATTTTCAATTTATTGACCGGGCCATCAATAAATTGCTAGGGTTATCCGACGAAGAAGAGAGTGTATACAGTATCATTCCAATATCATTGGAAGATGCATATTTGTTTTCTTATGAGGAGCCAACTGACTTAACTATAAATGCAACGGAATTGTGTAAAGAAATACCAGCGGTTCAGCATAAAAAGATTAGTAAGTCTAAAAAAATCCGTGAATACCCTATGTTAATCAAACTGAATAAAGAATCAAGGATAGATTCCTCACAATTATTTCGCCAATTAAAGGAAAAGGAAAGAATCGATCCTACTGAACAGCTAATAATGCTACCTAAGGTTAGTAGAATTTCGTACGATTTAGCTTTAATTAGTAAAAAAAGATTTTCACCAGATATTGATTTCGTTGCATATAAAGTAAGTCAAGTGAAGCTGGCAACCTTACTTTATGAAGCAACAGCATCATTTACTTATCGAAATGACTTAGATGAACCGCAAGGGAGTATCGGAGGGCGCCCTTCATTGTTTTGTTGTTTGTATAATATAGAAGACATACCAGACGGAGCATATGAGTATGATTACAATACCCATTCTTTACGACCTGCCCAACTCGGAGATCATCGACTTCAATTGCAAAGTGGAACTTCTGGGACGAACGTGAATTTGTTCCAAGTACCTATTTGTTTACATGTAGTTGGAGACAAGGATTATCATAAGTCGGCATTAGAGTATAGGGGATACCGTATTCAGCAGATGGAAGCTGGCATGATGGTACAGCGATTACTTTTAACAGCTTCTGCATTGGGCCTCGGTGGGCACCCACTATTAGGATATAATGTGAAATTGTGTGATGAAATATATCAATTAGATTCAGCACAAAAAACTTGTTTAATTCAGATTCCAATTGGATATTATCGCGATCGTCCTTGTATACAAGGTGGTCTGCATAGTTAGGTGCAGACTTGTTGAAAAAATTTTAAAAAATAGATGTGTGAAGTCAGTTAAGTTAAAATTTTACTATATCAATCTCTATAATTTTAATTATTAATAGCAAACGAGAATACATATCCAAGTATTCTCGTTTTTTTTGTATTCACCTTAATTGCGAGAATAATTAAAAATGCTCTACACATACTAAAAATTAGAGTTAGACTTGACGCGGAGAGAGGATAGGGATGATGGTATATTCTAATGAGAAAAATAGAAATAAGAAACTTTCCGTTTATCAGAACTTTAAATGTACTTTAAAAACAAATTCAGAAATCATACATCATTTATTTCCTACAGCTGACTTGATTGAAAAAGATCTTTATATTGGGGATAAACCGGCTCGATTATTTTTTTTATCAGGATTTATCGATGATCAAAAGATAGATTTATTTATTAATAACTTAAAATCAGATGAAATTGAAATATTCGTTCGCAATAATATGGTTTCGACAAATAAGGTAAATGAGGTTGAGAAGGCAATTTTAGCTGGTAAAAGCATTCTTTTATTTGACGGTGATCCAATTGCTTATGTCTATTCGACAGAAAAAATGCCTCAGCGTAACTTCGCTCCTCCGAGTATAGATAACTCTTTAAAAGGTTCTAAAATAGCTTTTGTTGAGACTGCCAATACAAATATCGCATTACTTAGGAGATTTATTACTAATAAGGATTTAAAAACAAAACAAAAAGAAATTGGGAAGAAAAACAAAAATAGGATTTCAATTATGTACATTGAAGAAGTGGTTGATCAAAAACTATTAACGGCATTAGAGGAGCGAATTACTAATCTAGATGCGGATAAGATCATTAATGCAAATCAACTAGCGCAGTTAATAGAGGAAAATTCATTGTCACCATTTCCTCAAATTTTAACAACAGAGCGTCCTGATGAGGCAGCCACACAACTTTTAATTGGTAGAGTTGTCATAATATTAGATGGTTCTTCAGAAGTTATTGTTTTACCCGCACCATTTCTTGCATTTTTTAAAAGTATTGATGATTATTCATCAAGGACACTCGTTGCTACTTTTACTCGGATTTTAAGATTGGTTGCGATAATGATTACTCTATTTTTACCCGGAATCTATATCGCTATCGTTTCATTTAATTATGAAATTGTACCACTAAAATTACTCGTATCGATTGGAGAATCAAGGGTAAGAGTGCCTTTTGATCCTTTAGTGGAGGCGTTTCTAATGGAAATTACATTGGAATTGCTAAGAGAGGCAGGGATAAGGTTACCATCTCCTATCAGTACAACTGTAGGCGTAGTTGGAGGGATTGTTATTGGACAAGCAGCAGTGCAAGCAGGGATTGTCAGTAATATCATGGTCATTATTGTTGCATTAACTGCCATTTCTTCTTTTATTATTCCAAATTATGAAATGGCATCTAGCATACGGATTATTCGCTTCCCCATTATGGTAATGGCCTCATTGTTTGGAATAGTAGGAATAATAGTCAGTACGATGGTATTAATCATCCATATCTTATCTCTAAAAAGTTTTACCTTATCGTATAGTAGACCATTTTCTCCGGTCATTTTCAATCAATTAATGGATACTGTGGTAAGAGCACCTCTTAATTTCATTTGGCAAACGACTAAAAAAGAGAACAAATAGTTCATTTTGGTAGTGATTGGAGAGGGTTGTAATGCATGTTTCAAAAATTAGAATTAGTTGGCTACAATTTATTCTTATGATTAATAGTATTCAAGTAGGAGTTAGTACTGTTTCTCTTCCAAGGGTGTTGGCAGAAAAGGCAGGAACAAGCAGCTGGATTGCAATTATTTTTGGAGGTATTCTATCAACTATCGGCAGTGTATTGATTGTTAAAGTAAGAGAATACGCTCCTTTCGAAACCTTTCCATCGTTTTTTAATTCGTTTTTTGGGAAGGTAATTGGGAAACTATTTACACTGCTTTTCTCAATTTATTATTTAGTATTCGGATATTTAATACTTATAAGAGCTATTCTTTACGTTAAAACATATCTACTTCAACAAACTGGAATAACTATTTTAGTTATTTTATTATTAATTCCTGCATTGCAATTAGCAATAGGCGATATTAGACTATTAGCAAAATATGTAGAATTTTTATTTCCAATGACTTTATTTACATATTCCATGCTACTGTTTACGCTCAAGGATTCAAATATTCACTATATTTTACCAATTATTAAAGATGGATGGCTTCCAATTTTTAAGGCGATCCCTTTAACTGTCTTTTCATTTTTAGGTATTGAAATTATTTATTTTCTCTATCCGTATTTAGAGAAAAAAGAGAAGGCGATTTCTGGTGTAATTATAGCTAATTTACTCACAACTTGTATGTATTTATTTGTTACGTTTATTTGTTTTGTCGTATATAGTCCAGATGAAATTCTATATATTTTTGATCCAGTCTTAGCGATCTTAAATGTTCTTGAATTCCAATATGTAGAAAGATTGGATGTTGTTATTATTGCTTTCGCTATTATTAATATTTCAACAACTTGGATACCGTTTTTCTGGTTTGGGTTACAAGGGGTATCAGAAGTATTTCAAGTGAAAAAGTTCATATTTATGGTTCTTAGTATTTATCTACTATTTATCATTGTTAGCAATTTTTTCACTCCTACTTTTACCAATAATCAGGTTGGAATTAAGTATATCTCAAATATTGGAATGTATATAATTATCTCTCTACCAATTGTTTTATGGATATGTCACAAATTAAAAAGTAAATTTTTATTAAGGTGATGAGTAATCTTGAGGAAAACACTTTTATGTCTACTTAGTATCTTTTTAATCATTACGAACGCTGGTTGCAATGATAAGCTTAATATTGAAGATTTAACTATGGCATTGCTTATAGGTATAGATATTAATGATAAAGATGAAGTTGAAATGTATATTGCTAGTCCGGTTTTTAGTGAAGATGCAAAAGAAAAAAGTGAGCAGTTTAAGGTGACAAGCGTATCAATAAGGGAAGCAAGGAACTATTTTGATCGTGTGGCAATTGGGATGACAACAGGTGGGAAAGTACAGTCCATTTTAATAGGTTCGAAGGTTATAGAGCATGAGGAATGGACTTCAGTACTAGACCTATTATTTCGAGATTCAAAAACGAGGCAAAATGCACAAATGGTTGTTGTAAATGGGAAAGTTTCTGACATATTAAATTTCAGTCCAAAAAATAAGCCAAGGTTAACATTCTTTTTACCTCAATTGGTTGATACAGCTAATGAAAGAAATGTTGCCTTTCGAACGTCAATAAAGAAATACAATCAACAAAATATTGATAAAGGGATTACGCCATTTCTTCCAGAATTAACGTTAAAAGAAGATTTGCAAATAACTGGGACAGTTTTATTAGATGATAAGAACGTCTATAAACGGACGCTTTCCTTATATGAAACACAGTTGCTGAAAATCTTAAATGGTGATTTAGAAGGCCAATTATCAATGACAATGCCCATCGATGTAAATACAGGTGGAACTAAACTATTTCCAAAAAATCGTGTAAGTTTTTATGTGCAAAAAATTAAAAAGAAGATTCATAAAAAATATTCAGATGGTCACTATCAGTTTGATATAAAATTAAAGATACCTATTGAAATTACAGAATCGCCGGTAGCCCTTAAAAATAAGGAAGCAAATTCGGTCGAAAAAAAAATTGAAGATAAATTACAAAATGATTTAAAGGATTTTATTAACTCTCTACAGCAAGAGAATGTGGATCCGGTTGGTTTTGGAGTATTAGCTAGATCTTTTAAATACAATCAATGGAAAAAAGTAGAGAATAACTGGGTAAAAGCATTTCAACAGTCAAAAGTTAAGTTAAATGTAAAAATCATAATCACAGATAGAGGTAACATAATATAAAATGAAATTTTGAGCCTTTAAGGCTCTTTTTTTTTGCCTCAAGTTAAAAAAAATGTCAGATTTTAAAACTTTTTGTATAATTAAATCGTCTAATATAGTAGATTAGTATTTATTTGAACAGAAATTAAAACTAAAAAAACTACCAAAAAATGTACGTGTAATCGTACGAAGGGAGAAATGAACTTGTCTAGAATAAGAAAACATCGTAGAAGAAAACCTATTCTGGGTCTAGCAATAGCATCTATTTTAATAGTAGGCGTGGCAAGTACAATTAACTATCAACATAAAAATAAAGAAGAAATTGTTATTAAGAAAAATAACAAAGTAAAAACAGACATCATAAAAAACGATAATCTACTGCATTTTCCAGATTACTATAAAACAACGCAGAAAGATGAATCAGGATTACTAGAAGTATTAAATGTGGATTCAAATTTAGTTTTAGTAAATAAAGATAGGAAGCTGCCAGATGGTTATGAACCTAATGATTTAGTATATCCATCAATCCCATTAAATGGAGCAGTAAAAGAGAAAACAAGAATGCGAAGTGAAGCTGCAAAAGCCTTAGAAAAGTTATTTGCTGGGGCTTCTGCAGATGGTTATACATTAACTGCAATTTCTGCCTATCGTTCTTATGATCGCCAAGTTACTTTATACAATAACTATATTGCAACCCAAGGTGAAGAATGGACAAAGGCGTATAGTGCATTTCCTGGTACAAGTGAGCATCAGACTGGTCTTTCAATAGATGTTTCTTCACCAGCATTTGGGAATGCATTAGAAGTAGAGTTTGCTGAAACAGCTGAAGGTAAATGGTTAGCAGAACACGCACATGATTATGGATTTATTATTCGATATCCTGAAAATAAACAAGATATAACTAAGTATCATTATGAGCCTTGGCATATAAGGTATATCGGAAAAGAGTATGCTACTTATTTATATAAAAATGATCTTGCATTGGAAGAAGCTATGCCTGCAATAGATAATTAAAAAGAAGAAAAGCATGTCACCTAAATGGGACATGCTTTTTTGTAATTAATGATTAATCATTAATTGTGCTAGTTTTAATGCATTACCTGTTTGTTTTAATTTAACATAGTAATTAAATAATTCTTTTTTTGAACGTTTAATTAAATAGACAAAGCCCAATTTTTTAAATAAAGGTAATGATTGCTCAGATAAGTATTGATGGTAATCATGCTCTTTATTTTTAATTAAAAAATCTAATAAAGTAAATAAATTTATATATAGCTGATCATTTTTATTTTTAGCTTTTTCGAGACCTTCATTTGCAAGTAGAAATAATTCATCTTCACCTAACAGTTTTCCGAAAAATGAACTTGAGATATAACCCTCTAAAGAAAGTAAATATGGATTTGATTCATTGTCTTTTAACTGCATTGATTCATAATAATATTTACTTGCCAAATCGTAATTTTTTTTCCTGAAATACTCAAATGCTAAATTATGTAATACCCTTGCTTTTCGTTCAGTGGATTTACATAAATCACAGCTATGAATTAAGTTTTCAAAACCTTTTATGGTTTCTGTAAACTCTCCGTCATCTTTTAACTGTATTAACATGAGCATCTCGGCATCAATTACTCGAAGATAGCTATTAGTATTTTTAAAAAATTGCTTTGCTTTATCAGCATAAAAATATGCCAAGACTGGTTGTTCATGTGAGTGATAAGCAACTGCTAGATGATAGTAATGTTCATCATTTGTATATTCCCTATCGTTTATAGTTTTTAATGATTGAATAGCTTTTAAATGCTCGTGTTTCGCTAAATAGTAGATACCTAATACATGACGTAAAAGATTCGTTTCATACGGTGATAATTTATGTTCAATTTTTTTAATTTCATTTAAAAAAGTAAATGATTCTTCTACTAAATTATGCATTAGTAAATACCTTATTCGAAGCAATTTATAAAGATTCGCATTGTTTGAGATTTGAATTAACTCTTCGTTCAATAGTTCATTATTAATAAGGTCCATTTCTTCATAAAGTTGCATAATAATCACATTTTGCCACTGGTCTAAACGTTTATTAATATTATTAAGCTTCATTAGTTCATGTTCCATGTTAATGCCAAGTCGAGCAGATAATAGTGTCATAATTTCTGGTGCATACTCGGTTTGTAAACGTTCAATTTTACTAATGTGAGTACCAGAGCAAATCCCTTTACCTAACTGTTCTTGCGTCATTTGATATTTTTCTCTATAAAATTTAATGATTTTCCCCTCATTCATAACGAATTTCTCCTTTTAGAAAAACTTTTATTTAAGTTCGAATTACAGAAAACCAATATTCCCCCAAGTTTAACATTGTATTTCTAATAAACATTTAATAATTGTAATGCATAAGTAATTAAGCTTTTAGATATGTTGCAAAATTCTAAAAAATTCACGACTTATTGACAATTTTCACAAAAAAATTGTCGGAACATGTCCGATTGATTGAGCTAATTAATAAGAGATTCCCCCAATTTACCGTTTATGGAAGCTAAAGTAAAATAATAATTAGTAGAGTTTTCAAATTATTCACACTCTAATTTTATACTATTTTATATTAAGGAGGAATGAAATAAAATAAGGTATTTTTAACCATTTTTTAATTTGTAATCTAGTAATCTAATCTATTTAAATATGTAATAGTTTACTAAATTATTTAATTTAATCACTTTAGCCTAAATAAAGTTTGTAGAAGGAGCGTTTTTGGATGAAGAATAAAAAAAATAAGTTTCTAAATGTTATGGTTACTGGCGTATTAGCTTCAAGTTTTTTAACGACTTATTTAATGCCTCAACAAAAATCTTATGCTATTTCAAACTCTGCAGAATCGATCTTAAAAGGACTAACAGATGAGCAAAAACAGTCTATTAAGCGATTAACTCCACAAGAAGGCTTTATTATAGATCCAAGTTTATTATCATTAAAGGATAAGAACGCGCATGTAATTGTTGAACTAAAAACATCACCAGTTGAAGTGAATCAACAATTGAAGTCAAAAGGAATACCTAAAGATCAAAAACAAAAGATAAGAGGAGAACAAGCATTTTTTAAAGAGCGTTTAACGCAACTACTAGAAGAGAAGGCATCTAAGCAGGAATCAACTCAAAAATTTGATGAAAATGCCTCTACATTTAATATTAAACATACCTATGAAAATACATTTAATGGTATGGCAATGACGATTCCAACGAATCAAATTAATACACTTCTTCAAACTGGTGTCGTAAAACGAATTTGGAAAGATAATGAAGTTCGTTTGCCAAAAAATGAACTAATTACACAGAATATAACAACTGGAAAATCCATCCCACCAGCTCTTCCACATTTAGGTGTAGATAGATTACATAATGAAGATATAAAAGGTCAAGGCATAAAAGTAGGTGTACTTGATACTGGAATTGACTATAATCACCCTGACTTAAAAGACTCTTATAAAGGTGGGTATGATTTTGTTGATAATGATAGTGATCCAATGGAATCAACACCTGCAGATCAAAAAGCATCAGGAATGCCTGAATTTATAGATGGTAATCCATATGTAACTGAACATGGTACACATGTTGCAGGAACAATCGCATCAAACCCAAAAAATGATGTGGACTATGCGATGACAGGTGTAGCTCCAAATGTAGAATTATATTCTTACCGAGTTTTAGGTCCTTATGGTTCAGGTTCGGATTCAGGGGTTATTGCAGGGATTGAGAAAGCTGTAGAAGATGGAATGAATGTCATAAATTTATCTTTAGGAAATGGTAACAATAATTCGCTGGATGCCACTTCTGTTGCAATCAATAATGCAGCTTTACAAGGTGTAGTACCAGTTATAGCAGGGGGTAATGCTGGACCTACTTCTGGTACAATCGGTTCGCCAGGGGCATCTCCACTAGCGATTACTGTTGGTGCAAGTGATGTGCCAACTGATATACCAACTGTGAAAACTAGTTTAGGTAAGACCTCGGTCCAAAATTCATTAATGGGACACGGACTAGGTAAAGATTATTTAAACGTTATTGATAAAGAATATAATGTTGTAAATGTTGGGATTGGTACAGAAGAGGATTACACAGGGAAAGATTTAAACGGCAAAGTAGCGTTAATCTCTCGCGGTACGTTAACGTTTGATGAAAAAATCCGACGTGCTGCAGAAAAAGGTGCAGCAGCAATATTACTCTATAATAACGTTGATGGAGACATTCCATATTTCTTAGGTGAAAATTCCGGTTATGTCCCGACATTTAAAATGAAAACAGATGAGGGAACTCAACTTGTAAATGAATTAAATGCAAATCCGAATGCTACAGTGAAAATTTCTGATTTACAGTCAAACATGACTACCGGAGATGAATTAGCAGATTTTAGTTCAAGAGGGCCAGTGAATAATAACTTTGATATTAAGCCGGATGTAGTTGCTCCGGGTGTATCTACACTTTCAACTGTACCTGAGTATATCAATAACCCTCAAGATGGAATTGATTATACAAATAGCTATGCTAGTTTAAGTGGGACTTCAATGGCTACTCCACATGTTGCTGGAGTTGCAGCACTATTGTTACAATCTCATCCAAATTATACAGTTGCTGATGTAAAAGCAGCTCTAATGAATACAGCTGACCCACTTAAAGGAAGAACTTACAATGTAAATGAAGTTGGGGCTGGACGTGTGGATGCTTATGAAGCAGTTCATAATTCAACTTTAATAGAAGTGCAAAATAAAACAATCACACTTGACGAAAATGGTTTCAAAAAGCAAATCGATGATATTTCTGGCTCAATTCCATTTGGAAGTATTTCACAATCAAGTGGTGATCAAAGTAGAACAACTTCGATTAATATTAAAAATTCAAGTAATGTGAAAGAAACATATCATACTAGTGTAGAGTTTTTAACGATCGATGGAGTATCAAAAAATGCTAGTAAGAATGGTGTCACTCTTCAATTACCATCTACTATTGAGGTAAATGGAAATGAGAGTAAAAGTATTGATTCAAAATTAGTGATTCCAAGTAATGCTGAATTCGGTATATACGAAGGATATGTTCACATTGAAAACGAATCGAAAACTGCAGAGTATCAAATTCCTTTCCATGTCCGTTATTCTACTAATGGTTTTGAAAAGGTAGAATTTTATAAACATGCAGTAACAAATGATCTAAGTAACTATCACCCGTATATCGAACCATTTACACCTGTAACTTTTAAATTAAATAGTGAAATGAAATCGATGGATGTAATCGTTAGCGATTTAAAGGGTAAACCAATCGGGTTATATGGAACGTTTGATATGGATGGAGTTAGTGTTGATACTGAATACATGATATTCTTTGGTTTCACTGGTGATGTAAAGCTATTTACTGGCGATCCAAATAAACCTTTATCACTTGAGTATGAAAAACTTCCAGAAGGTAAGTATATTGTTTCATATGTTGGTACTGGGGTAGATGGAAAAACGTATAAAGTAGATAATGATATGGTAATTGATAATACTGCTCCGACTGTAGTATTTGATAAGAAATACGGAATAAATGAAATTTCTAGTGAAGATTTAACAACTGAGAATAATCCAATGGATGGACAGGATTACAAAGCATACTGGGTACACGGGAATATTCATGATGATACGATTGACTATTTGAAGAGTAGAGGACATAACATTACGCAGGAAGCAAATACAGTATATGCTTATCAAGATTCGTTTTGGCCAACAGCTCAATTTTTCCCAACAGCTAATGGTGACTTCAAATTTGGAGTATTACCGGAAGAATATGCAAATTACCCTACAAATATAGCAATTTACACGTATGATCTTGCAACTGCAGGAAATCCGACTTTCCCAGAATTTACGATTATAAATAAAGGCGATAAATTTGCAACAGTTAATACGAATACAAAAGGAGTAACTCTTGGTTCTGAGTTTGTTAATACATTTATGGTTAATAACGCAAATGACTTAACAAGTGCTAGTATTTCAATCGATATTCCACATTTTTATAAAGTTGACGGTGTTAAGGCATCAAAACAGTTAGAGGATTTAGCGAAGAAGAATAACTGGACGATACGTGTTGCAAAACCACAAATAACAGCTGGCTATTGGTCTGATCTTTCTACATTTTCTGTAGATATATCAGACAAAAAGACGAAATTACCAGTTTCAATTAATGGTGATATGAATTTATTAGATATTAATCTAAAAGTTATTGATGACCTTAACTATTCTGTACAGAGTGGATTCTATTATCAAGAATCATCTTATATAACAAATGATGGCACTAAGTTGGCATTACCTACTTACGCTGATAAATTTAAATTCATTTCTCAGCACTCTATGTTAGAAGGATATTATCATGGCGAAGCAGTTAATTTAGATAATTATGATCTAGATTATTCAAAGATTGGTACAAAAGCGTATGTAGTTGATAAAAAAGGTAAGAAATATAATGCTTCAATTCAAGAAAATGGTTGGATGACGATTGATGATATTCCTGCAACTGCAGATGATTACTCTTTAGTAATTAGTATTCCAGGGCATTTCTTATACACTAAAAAAATCAAATTAAGTAGAACGATTGATGGAGTAGTACAAGGGATGTACTACGACTTGTATCCGGATACTGCTGCTGCAGGTGATGTAAATGGAGATAATGTAATCGATATTTATGATGCGAAGCTTGTTGCAGATAGTGCAGGAGATACAGGAGATAAATTAAAAGCGGATCTTAATAAAGATGGAGTTGTGGATATTGTAGACTTCAACTATGTTGAAAAGAATTTTATGACAATCAATCCATATTTCCCAACTTCGATTAAACCAGTTGAAAAAACTAGTAAACTAACGTTGGAACAATTGAAAAAAAGTTTCGAATAAATAAAGAGGTGCCTTTGAATGAACTGCACCCCAATTGTTAGACACAACTAACAATTGGAGGTGCATTTTTTGTGACCAAAATTTCACTAGATCAAAAATTAATAGCTATTCATAAATATCTTGATGGTCATGGTTCATATGATTCTATCGGTAAATCTATTGGTGTACGAAAAAGAATCGTACAAACTTGGGTAGCTTTCTATAATGAATATGGCGTAGATGGTTTAACTTCTACATATACAAACTATTCGATAGAGTTTAAAATGGACGTATTAA
>NZ_NCSY01000013.1 GCF_002156875.1 Bacillus sp. EAC
ACTGATTCCATTTACTTCTAATATCGCTTCAATTGGTTTGGCATTACTACTTATTATTTTGTTTCCAGCTAATATTAATGCTAGTAGAAAACGACTCACGATTGCTGGAAAGCCTACTACACCTTTATTTCTGCGAACTATCTTACAAATCATTTTTTTAGTAGTTGTTATATTAGTTGGTGAAATCTTTTAAAAGTTAGAAAATTTAATGCTTTTACTTCCATTTCGTTCTTCAACTAACTGGCGCTTTAGTTGAACAACATGATCGGCTGTATAGTCGATTTTTTTTAATGCTCTAGGCAGTTTAGTTGAACAAGAAAATCAACGATATGGAAATATATGTTAAAATATTAAATAACTAACCTAAAAACTAATTATTGTTAAGAGAGGGGTTTTTATGAAAAGTTTCAGTACAATTTCGATTTTATTATTAATTATTGGATTGGCTTTGTTTGGGATACTTTATGTGATTCCAGGCTTCAACGAACTTATTGCTTTAGTTGGTTTTTTATCTTTATTATTCGGTGCAATTTGTAGCTTTATAGCAATTTCTAAAAGAGAAGGAGGGAATACCAAGTTTTTTGCAGTGCCTTCCTTTTTTATTATCTTTTTATTGATTACATGGTTTGAACCTTTTCGTATTGTATGGATGTTTACTTGGATGAAAAATTTACTTTCATAACTTTTGCATATCGAAAACGTAAAAACTGCTTATGTAACTAACTGGCGCGTTAGTTGTAGATCTTGGGTTGCCCTTGGCAGCTCATTTTTTATGAAGAAAGAGACAAAATTCCCCCAAGTTACAAATCTAAATATTAAGGTATAATTAAAATTAAATTATAAAAAAATGTAATTTTTAATCTTTATATTAGTATCTTGTAAATATTTGGATTTAAAATTATTGGAGAGTCATATGGGTTATATTGCCTTTTTATTGGTTGCAATTGTAATTAATGCTTTAGCCATTTTTTGTTTATTTATTTTAGACAAACAAAATAATAAGAAAACAAAAATAAACAGATAGGACATACATAATTGAAATAGAAAAATTTAACTAGAATTCTTTTAAAGCTTACGATAGTTGGATAGTGGAGTTGCAAGTTTAATCATAAATAAATCTTTACTGAACTAACTGGCGCGTTAGTTGAACAAAAAAAAAAGAGGATGATCCTTAATAGATCATCCTCTTTTTCACATTATGACTGCATAGTTACACAAAGAAAGGATATTTTTGTTTTCTTATTGAATAGGTATATTATCGTAATCGCAATATTTTCAAAGAAGGAGAAATACATGGATATAAATACGAATCCAAAAATAATAATTTCACGAACTTCACAATATGTTAATAAATTAAGAAGTTACAAAGTTTTTATTGATAGTAAAGTGGTAGGTAAAATAAAAGACGGTGAACGTTTGACCTTAGAAGTAGCACCAGGAAAACACTCTATCTATTTAGAAATTGATTGGTGTAAAAGTAACAATATAAAGTTCAATAGTAAGCAAAATGAAATTACGCAGTTTAACTGTGGAAGTAATATAAAAGGGGTTAAAATCTTATTCACATGGTGCTTTTTATTTTCAAAAAACAAGTGGGTATATTTACAAAAAAGATAATACTGTTGAACTAACTGGCGCTTTACTTCAATAATGAAGTAGAGCTTTTTTAATGCAATAATGGCAGTTTAGTTGATGAAGGATTTTATATAAGAACAAAGAAGAATATTAATAAAATCGTTTTTTTATAAAAAAGGAGTTTATATAAATATGCAAAATTGGTTTGGTTCGTCAGGTATATGTATAAATGAAAATAATGAATTGCTAATGGTTTTACAAGGAAGGCCTGAAGAGAAAAAAACGTGGTCTTTCCCAACAGGAGGAAAAGAAAACAACGAAACTTTTGAAGAATGTTGCGTTAGAGAAATTGAGGAAGAAAAGGGATATATTGTTGAAGTAATTAAAGAGATAAAGGTGAAAAGGGGTATTTATGAAGGACTTAATATATCTTTTGAAGCTCATTATTTTTTAGTTAAGATAATCGGCGAGAGAGAAAAATACAAGACCCTGATAACTTAATTTATGATATTGCTTGGAAAACCTCAGATGAAATAAAGACCTTAGATTTAACATTTCCTGAAGATAGAGATTTTTTAATAAACTATATAAAAAAATAATATAGTTCCAATTCTTATTTAAACTAACGCATGCGTTAGTTTATTGCAATTCCTATATTGACTGAAAGGAGCTGATTTCGTTGCAAAAAAAAGTGAGAGATATCGTGAAATTTCGAAAAATCTCGTTAACGTGTTTATTAATTGGAATGTTTATCAATATTCTTAACTACGTGTTTGTCCAATCATCATTAATGTATATTACAGGTGTGCTATTTTTCATTTTTTTCACTATAACACTCTTCTTTTGGAAGTGTCCAAAATGCAAAGAAAGACTTCCATTTCGGTTGAATATCGATACGGATGTTCATGATTATTACCGTTGTCCTTATTGCGAGACAAAGTTTTTAGACGGTTACATTGTCGAGTAAGTGTAATGTTACTAGTATTAGAAAAATAAAATCTTATCGAACTAACTGGAGCGTTAGTTATAAAAAACTAGTTGCTATGGCAACTAGTTTTTTTATTGAAATGAATGTCAGAAGTTGAATAAGTCAGAAGGTAATATTCAAAAACAATACGAATAGTTTAAAGGATAGTAAATTAATTCTGGGAGGCTTTTATTTGTTTAAGCAATTATTGTTAAGTTGCATAATAATACTAGTAATTACTGGTTGTTCGAATAATGTATCTATGAATGATGTTTTTATAGAGTCTATGAAATCTGATAAGAATGTTCAAAACTACACTGTTTTAGATGAAAAGGTAGAATCCAAAAATGGTTATATTTTCTATCAATCGAAATTGATATTACCTGGAGATGATAGGAATCAATTCATTTCACTCCGAATATACGATAAACAAAATGGGGGTTGGATACTAAAAGATACTGCTAGCTGTAGTGAAAAATGGAATATTACGACAGAAGATGATGGTATGAATATTTATTGTGGAACAATTACAAATCCAAATTATACAAATGTATTAATAGATGAAAAACAAGCAAAGATAATTAATTTGAAAAATAATCAATCAAAAGCATGGTTTTCAATAAATAACAACCCTAACTCAAGTATTATCGTAACTAGTCAAGATGGGGACAAAGTAACTTGGCATCAAAGTAAGTAGTTAGTAATCTTATGTAATTAACGAGCGCGTTAGTTAGGAAGAATATATATCACTTGATTATTTTCATAAAAAAGAGAAAAATGATAGATAATGATTCATCATTAGGGAGGATTTTTATGAAACAGTTAGAAGAAATTTTATATTATAATGAGCACTTTGTGGAAAATAGAGAATATGAAAAATATCAAACCGATAAGTTTCCGCATAAACGGCTCGTAATTCTTTCTTGTATGGATACTCGTTTAGTAGAATTGCTACCAAAAGCGATGAATGTAAACAATGGTGACGTAAAACTTATTAAAACTGCCGGTGCCCTTGTGTCACATCCATTTGGAAGCATTATGAGAAGTATTCTGGTTGCAGTCTATGAGCTAGGGGCGGAAGAAGTATGTGTTGTAGGTCACTATGATTGTGGAATGGCAAGCTTAAAAGCAGGGAGTACTTTAAATAAAATGAAAGAACGAGGTGTAAGTCAAGATAAATTAGAGACACTTACTTACTCTGGGGTAGATTTTGAAAAGTTTTTACATGGCTTTGACTGCGTAGAAGACAGTGTGAAGCATAGTGTGGAAACCATTCGTAACCACCCATTAATGCCAAATGATGTACCTGTGCACGGGTTAGTCATAGATCCGAAAACAGGAAAGTTAGACGTCATGGTCAACGGCTATCAAGAGCAGCTATAGGCTGTTCTTTTTTAATGAAGTAACTGGTAGGATTATTTTAAGGGGTGGGATTATTGGCAAAAAATCCTAGAATAAATACTTGGATTGAGGCGGAACAATGGAATCAAGATGAATGGAATTTTGAAGATGGTAACACGGATGTCATTGTTACATTTTCTGACCGTTCTAAATGGATCGCAACTTTTTTTACATATAAAAATATCCAGACCTTAAGAGAGAAAAATATTAAAACAGGCGAATGTATGAATGGATCATATTTTCGGGCTAGTGATATGGTATTGATTGATTTTGTTAGTAGAGAACGCATTTTAGAAGTTATTGAATACCTAATCGATAATAACGAGTTTGAGTATACTTTTACTCGCTACCCTGATGTTGAACTTGAAGAAGACTACTTATATCCAGAAGGTTTCTTTTCATAAAAACTGCTATTAAAAAATTTGAACCTTATTGAACTAACTGGCGCGTTAGTTAGATAAAAGAATAGAAAAGCTTTCAAATTAGACAGTTTTTTTAGTTTGAATATCAACAAATTACTTTAACAGAGCCAAAATTTATAACGAGGGAATTTTAGGATCGAAATAGAATAGTGCATTAAAAGGAAAATCTGGTGAGGAGGTTTTAAATGAGAGTTACTAAGTTGAGACAATTATATCTTACAATTTTATTAATATTAACATTTTCATTAATTGGGTGTAGTGATAATCAAGTTACACATGCAAAATGCGGAGAGAAGAAGGACGTTCATGCAAAATGTGTAGGAAATTTCCTATTAGAAGGGAAAACTGTTAATAGTGTTACAATTTCAAGAGTTGGAGAGAGTGCGTTAGACTTAAAAGAACCACATGCTACATACCATAAAGATGCATCAATTGAACTTCAGACTTTTATTGACGCAATCAAAAAAGCAAATAAAATTGATGGAATAGTAGATGTTGCAAAAGCTGGCTACTATTTAACAATTTCGTTTGAAAATAAAACAAGTTCACACTATTTTTTGTGGTTGAGTGATGATGGAGGTTCAATTATGAATGAAAACGATTCAAATACAATGTATACGATACATTCAGATTTAATAAGTGATTTAAATAAATATGTTAATGGTAATAAGGAATAATTCAATTTGCATTATAATTGGATTCCTTGGTTTCAAAATCATTAAGTAATCATTTGATATAGTTGTTCAACTAACGAGCGACTTAGTTACATAAGATCACGAGTCGCAAATGCGACTCTTTTTTGTGTTGAAATCGGTCTTTAATTGGATGATATTTAAAAAAAGGTGAATATAAGACTTATGTCGAATAGTTGAAGAAATTAAAATATTTGGAGGTAAATATGTCATTATATGTTCTTGGACAACTAGAAATTTATGTCTTACCACTAGTTGCATTGTATTGGTTCGCACGATTTGTTAAAGCATATGAGTCAAAAAACTAATAAAATATTATTTCTTCTAAGTTGAAATCTGTAATTGTGATAAAAATTTCTTATTCAACTAACTGGCGCGTTAGTTCAATATCACGAGTTGCCAGTTGCAGCTCTTTTTTTATTCAAGTAACTGGCAGTATAGGTGAACAAGGTTTTTATCTATTAACGGAGAATTGATTATTTAGATTAGGTATTTTGAGGTGAAGAAAATGTTAACGGAGGTGTAGTTTTGAAAAAGTTTTTTCTAATCCTATCTACTGTTCCCTTATTTTTTGTTTTTAATGGTTGTCAAAAATCTTCAAACGAAATAGAACAGTATCAAATAAATGAAGCCAAAAGTAATGAAAAACAAACATTAGATGTAAGGGAAAGTATTTGGAATCAACTAACAAAAGAGGATAAAAAGCATACCCAGGGGAACTGGAAATATGCAAGTGTTCAGAAAATAAACCTTCGAGAATCAATGGGAATAATAAATGACAAAAATTTTATTGGAAAAGAAGTATACATTGTAGACTATTCTTCAAATGATAATCCCACAATAGGTGGGTTCGTGGTTTACGCAGATATAAAATCACATAAATTAATAGGGTATGGATATAGAGATTAAATAAAGGTGATACAACAAAACTATCCATTTCTGAATATCAAACGCTTATTGAACTAACTGGCGCGATAGTTACATTACCTGAGTCACAGAAGTGACTCTTTTTTTGTTTTGTATACCAAGATAGTTAATCACCTTTTAAAGTACAAAGGAATATTTACATTTTATGTAGAAGTAATTATTAATCATGTTTTTCAGATATTGCTTATTTATAAAGGGGATCTAATCATGAAAAAAGATGTAGCTTTATTTATAGTTTTAATTACATTAATCACAGCGTTAATGGGGTGTGCCATCAAAAAACCACCACAAAAAATCGAACTCAATGCGAATGGACAATATACTAAAACTAGTTTCAGTTTAGGTGGTAACGCAAGCCTCCCAAAAGGCAGTATCCTGGAGTTGCAATTTAGCGAAATCGGTAAGAGTGAATTAATATATGACAAGAAAATACAAGTTGAAGAAAAAGGGATCTTCAGTTGGAGTGATACAAATTTAGATACTTCGAAGGATTACAGCATCGATTTAGTGTTTAATCCAAGAAAGCAATCCGAAGAAATTCAAAAAAAATATGGTAAAAACGGTGAATATATAAAAGATGGAGATTTTTCTGGTCTTATCAAAAACAAAGACGGTGTACAAGTTGTTAAAAAATCAACATCAACTGAAAAGTTAGTTGGGGTTAAAAAAGGTGGTATTTTTTACTTCCAGAGTCCTAAATAAGAATGGAGGAGACTCAAGATGTTCGACTCTTGAGTCATTTTTAATTATGAAAATGATTAGCATTACTTTTGAAAAACTTTTTCAATTACTCTTAACAATTGTCATGATTGGCTTAATCGTTGCATTCTCAGTTTCCTTACAAGTACCTAGAAGTGAGCTGTTTCATACATTTTGGGATCAAATTCAGCTATATCTCGGTAGTTTATTTTACATAAACACGATTACGATTCAAGATAATCAAGCACAGTTTGATCTATTAACAAACCTAATACAAGAACCATATGTTTATTCCTTAATCATACTAGCTGCTTCGTTTTTAACATCATTGATGGTTGCCCTCATCCTTTCATTTGGCTTGTTTTTATTACCAATAAGAATCCGAAAAATTGTACAAGAATGCTTATATTTTCTACAAAGTATCCCAGATGTAATGTTTATCTTTGCAACCCAGTTAATTTTTATTTGGATTTATCATAAAACAGGTGTGATCATCCTTGACCCAATCGCTGGTTTTGACAAAGTTTATATTCTGCCAATCCTAGTCGTGTCTATCCTTCCAGGAATGATGTTATCACAAATGACTTTACTGGCAATTGAAGAGGAGAGACAAAAAACATATGTGGAATATGCGATAACAAAAGGATTAACAATGAAATGGATTTTATTTAAGCAAATTTTTCGAAATGTATTAGTGACAGTTTTCTCCAATATTCAATATTTGTTTTGGTTTTTGATTTCAAATTTACTCGTTTTAGAGTATTTATTTAATATGAATGGCTACTTTAAACTGTTATATCAACTTAAGGATACACCTGAAGCATTTTTTGTTTGTTTGGTCTTTTTGTTTATACCATTCTATCTTTTCGATGTTGTTTCTAAACTGCTCATTTTTAAATTAACAGGTGAGGAGCAATTGATATGAAGAAGTATTTAAAGAACAGCTCCTTTCTGATTGGCTCTCTATTTATTTTATTATTATTGAGTTTTAGTTTCATCTACTCACTTTATCTTAAAGATATCATTCAACCACCACCTACTTTTCTATATAACCAAGAAGGAAGAGTAGTCGATACTTTTCCATTTCCACCAAGTTTACATTATTTGTTTGGAGTAGACCGGCATGGAAGAGATGTCTTTTGGTCAGTGATCGATGGTGCAAAATATACTATTCTTTTTGCGATTTTAATTGGATTCTTTCGTGTACTATTTGGAATGATTTTTGGAGTGATATACGGCGTCTATTTACAAAGATTTCGATTTCTTTTTCAAGCATTTGAACGAGCATTCCGATTTGTTCCAGCAGTTTTTCTAGTATTCTTGTTTTTTAAAGTGAATTTTATAAATCCAACAAGTGATGGATTTACATTGTTAATTTCACAACTAATGTTAATAACGATTGTTGCACTACCACCTTTGACAAGTGTGGTTGGAAATGAAGTGAATTTTTATCAAAAAAATGAGTTCATCACCTCTTCTAGGATCATGGGAGGAAGTAAACTTTGGGTCATTCGTAAACATATCATTCCGTTTTTACGATCAAGATTGCTCCTCATGTTTGTGCAACAAATTATCCAAGTCCTTCTGTTAATGGTTCATTTAGGAGTTTTTAGTTTGGTAATTGGAGGTAGTCAAATCGTTAATACAGGTGAAAGAGAAGTTACCGTTTCATTGTCAAATGAATGGTCGGGTTTGATTGGCTTATCATACGCTGAATTAATGTTAGATAAATGGATCGTAATTGGGCCAAGTATCGGGTTTGTTTTGACAATACTCGCATTTACATTGATTAAAAAAGGAATCGAAAATCCAACAGTGAGATTAAAGGATACAAATTCGATTCGTAAACGTTTGTCGAAGAAAGCAATTCATGAATTAGTGATGGACTTTTCATTCGTCAACGAAAAGAGTTAAAAATTTAAAACGGCTCCTAGTATGTTTTTCTATAACCTAGAATTGGTAGAATCCTTTTTGAACTAACGCATGCTTTAGTTACATAATCAGAAGACATGAGGGTGTATATAGTATTGAAGTTATTTTAGATGTTAGCTCTAAAATAGAAACAATTTTAATCCTTACTCAAGAAGTAAAAATATATAAAAAATAAAAGCCACTTATACCTATTCAAATAAGTATGTGTGGCTTTTTATTTTAAATGCTAAAACCTTTAACTGTATCTTGTAATTCAACGGCCATTTTACTTAATACTTCTGCTGAAGCAGACATTTCTTCAATAGAGGCATTTTGTTGCTCGGCTGCTGCCGCTACAGTCTGTGATTGTCCAGATGCCTCCATAGAAATTGCAGAGTTCTTTTCAACGATATGCATGATATTTAAGGAACTTGCATTGATTTCTTCAAAGATAGCAGAAACTTCTTGTGTTTGTGAAGATACCTCTTCAATCATTTTTACTATATGAGTAAAGTTTTCTCCCGATTCACTTACAAGGTGAATACCATTTTTTATTTCTTCTGAACCTTCATCCATTGATGTGATTACTTTTTTTACTTCATTTTGAATTAAGATAACTAGTTCAGATATTTGTTTTGATGCAGTTCGTGATTGTTCTGCAAGTTTCTTTACTTCATCAGCAACAACAGCAAAACCTTTTCCTTGTTCACCGGCTCTTGCAGCCTCAATTGCAGCATTTAGTGCTAATAGATTCGTTTGTTCTGAGATTTCAGTAATGATTGTGACAATGTTTCCGATTTCGTTTGATTTTTCACCTAGTCCATTAACAATAATCGAAGTATTGTTAACTGTGTCATTGATCATATTCATTTGTTCCACTGTTTTTACCAATACTTTATTTCCATGAATCGCTTTTTCAGTTGTTGAAAGTGAGTTTTCGGCTACTGTTTGAATAGAAGAGGCTGCTTGCTCCATACCCGAAGAAATTTCCTTTACTACGATATATGCCTCTTTACTACTATTCTCTTGTTGTTCTGAGCCCTCAGCAATTCCAATGATTGAATCAGTAATTTGTTCAGATGCACGACTTGTTTCTTCTGCACTAGCCGATAGTTCTTCAGAAGTTGATGCTACTAATTGAGAGTTCTCAATTACTTTTACTATGATCTCTTTTAAATTTATCGTCATTGTATTAAAGTCTTTTGCCAACTCACCAATTTCATCTTTATTCTTAATCGTAACTGGTTCAAGAGAAAGATTTCCATTTGATACTTCCCTTACTTGATTAGTTAGAAGGGTAAGTGGATTTTTTATATTTCTAATCATTACGATAGCAATTGTAATTAAAGCAATAATAGAAAAACTTACAATAATAATTGTTACATCGAGCACGCTCTTAAATTGTTTTTCAGAATCACTTGTAATTGTTTTTGCCTCTTTTTTATGCAACTTTACTAGGGCATCTAAGTCAGTTTGCATTAGATCAAACAATTTAATACCATCATACGAAGTTAGGATAGCATTCTCTGTATCATAATTGTTACTTAATGTAAGAACCTCATTGTTTTTTTTAAGATAGTTTTGCCATTTGATTTTTAAAGAATTGAAATGTTCTCTTTCACTATTTGTAGTTAATAGTTTTTGATAATTAGAGAAAGTTGTATCTAATAATGAGACAGTATTATCTATACTCTGTTCATATTGTGTCTTATAAGGTTTGTCTTTCGAAATAATGTGATTTTGAGTTAGTGTCATAATATGTTCAGTAAAATAATTAATATCACCGATATCAGCAATTTTAGGCGAAACACTCTTACTTAAATTACTAGTATTATTATTTAATGAATAAGCACTATAAATTGAGAACCCACTTAAAGCGATTATGATTAATAATATTGATACAAAAGTCAGTATTAGTTTCTTTCCAATGGTCCAGTTCATAAAAAAATCCTCTCTTTTAAAAAAAGTAAAATTGTAATACATAGAATAATATCGACCGATGTGTCGAAGGTTTGAAGATAATGTCGAAAATTGTAAGGAATAAGTGTTGATAAGTTATTTTCACGGATAGATAATTGATTGTGTTTTATAACAATCTTAAGATAAATATAGAAGTTAGAGGATGGAACAGGCGGTCATCGCTCTCGTTGGAGATGTGGGAGTGTCAACATCGCTTCATTTGTTTTAAGTTGCTCTCGTGGGTACCTTATATAATAGAACTTATGTCACTAACTGGCGCGTTAGTTGGATAACATGATCGACTATTTAGTCGATTTTTTTATTGTGCTAACGCTATAATAAAAGGGATATATTGCTTTAGGAAAGTGACTTGTTTTATTGGTGGTGATTTAAATGGTGAAATTTTTGGGAATGATATTTGGTTTAACCGCTTTAGTTTTAAGTATTTTTGGCTTTATAACTAATAAGACGATATTAATGCCTTATATGATCTTTTTCTTAGGAGCAATGTTATTGGTGCTGGGTATATCAGAATTTCAATTAAAACGAAAATGAACTGGTTATATTATTTTTATTGTATCTCTGTTTGTATTCTTTGAATTAATACAAGGATTCTTATTGAACTAACTGGCGCGCTAGTTGAACAACGATGGACTACTTTGGTAGTCCATTTTTTTGGGCATTATACTGTAATTAGAAATGTGAGATGTTCTAACAAATGTTTAACAAAATATCACCCTTATAGGTAATTCAATACAAATAATTGAATTATATATTTGTAAAGATTTGGGTGGTAAATAAATGACGAAGATGAAAGTTCAGGTTAAACAAGAAAATCTTCTTTAAAAATATATTTCTTAAACTGCTCCTATTTCCGTTTATCCACGTCGGAAATATCTATATACATAGAAGTATTTATTGCTGTTATATTGTTATTAAGATAAAAGGAGTACGAAATTATGTTTAATTTATTAAAGAAATATAGAAAAATTGTTTTGATTATATCACTTACAGTTTTATCATGTTTTACATATTACTTTGCTTTTATATTAATTGATCAAAAATTTTCAATATATAACTTTGCAATATCAAAACAAGAGAATCCGCAATATTTTAATAATAAGTATTATGAACTTGGATTAAATCGTGGGGGTTATAGTAACCAGAAATATAGCTTTCTTTCTGAAATAATTCTTGAAAAAAATGAAATTATTGAAATTGAGCATGGTGTTCAAGTTAGTAAAAACGACATTAAAAAAATACCAGAGTTAAAAGGGTATAATTATATATTCTCTGGAATAGAGATTGAGAATGGTAAAAATATGGATAAAATCAGTATTCGAAATTATTATAAAAATAAAGAACTAGAATCATTTGGAACTTATGTTTTTCAATATGAAAAAGATGAGGAAGGTCTAACTTTATATAATAAACCAAAAGTTAAAAATATTAGTGAACATCCAGACCAAATAAAAGAAAAAGGTCACTTTTTATATGTGAAAATTTATAAATTTCCAACAAATGTGCAACATTTCAAATGGATTAAAAATAAACAATCTTGGTTCAAAAATGAAATAACACAAAAAATAGATATTAATTATAAAGATGCTAATGGCAAATCTAGGAGTGAAGAGTTTACCTTCCAACTTCATTGGATAAGATGGATGATATTTTTGGATCGATTCTTCTTTTCACAATAACAATTCTTATGTAACTATCTGGCGCTTTAGTTGGATAACACCAATGGCTGTTATTGCGCCTTTTTTGCTCTAAATGTCAGGATAGTTTTTAGAGTGATGAATAAATAGGATAATTTGCTTTGGATATTTGAATACTTTAATTTATTTTTTTCCTTTTTATTAGTTTTTCCTGTGAGATTACCTTTGTATATTGTAACAAGAATGGGGTCGGGGGATCTTACCCTTGAAGCCTTGCTTTTTGGACATTGATTAATCACTTTCTTTCCTTGAGAATGTAATTATCATTTCTAAAAGCGAGGTTTTTTAACGTAAAAAGTTGTGAAAAATCATATCTTTAATAAAGGGGGTTTTTCTATGACTCGAATAAAATATAATCTAAGTGATGTTGAATTATTGGCAAGATTAATCCGAACCGAAGCGGAAGCGGAAGGACAAAGGGGGATGTTATCTGTTGGTGCTGTCGTGATAAATCGAGCCTTGGTCAAGTGTTCAGATTTCAAAAATGTTGATACAATTCGAGAGGTCATTTATCAATATCATGGGAGCGACGCTTCCTTCGACGCGATTCAATCGCCATCTTTTTATCAAAGAGCAACCGAGCCTCATTTGAAGCTTGCTAGACAATGTTTACAGAATTGGAGACTATATCCTGCTGTGTATTCTTTGTGGTATTTCAATCCATCGGGTGCTGGAGTTCAAAATACCAAGTGTCCGCCTACATGGTATGGTCAGCCTTATGCGGGAGTTTGGAAGAATCATTGCTTTTATGAGCCGACTGGGGCGGAATGTGCAGAAATTTACAAAATATAAAATAAAAAAAGAGCCGAAAATGAAGTGGACCCAAAAAGTTAGACAAATAGATTTATGCAGCCACTATTACAATCATGAGCGTATTAAGATAAAACTAAAAGGATTTCTTTTTTGGATTAGGTACGTATTTCTCTAGAGAATTGAAAAGATGGTGGGTTAAATAAATAGAGTTATAATTTTACTAATTGACTAACTGGCGCATTAGTTGAACAACAAGAGTTGCCGATGGCAGCTTTTTTTTTGTTGTATTAACTGACAGTATAGTTGTAAAAGAAATTAAAGTTTATAATTGAAAACGATGATAAAAAAATATAAGGATTTGATGCATGAAGGAAGGCTTTTTTAGTTTATATATAAGAGATGAACAGTTAGATTTTGACTACATTACAGCAAACTTGAATATAATGCCTACTGACATTAAGAAAAAAGGTAGTTTCATTGGTTCTTCAAGAAAAATGAAAGATGATTTATGGTCTTATGAAGTTGACTATGATGGTTATGAACATTTATATGAGGTATTAGAAGATTTTTTATTAAAGCTGTTAAAATCTAAGGATTTTATTCGGGAACTTTCTAACATTCATAATGTATATATTTTCTTTAGTGCTCGTTCAAACTTGGGACAAATGGGATTTGAACTTACCCCTAAAGTACTACATTTGTTAGGAGAATTGAAAATAAGATTTGAAGTTCATATCTTATCTTTTGGGGAAGTAGAAAGCGAATAATTCCTTATGTAACGAACAAACGAGTTTGTCGAAGAACATTCGAGTTGCTAAAGCAATTGACTTCAATAGATTGTTCGACCAAATGCGACTCCGTAAAAGGATAGATTAGGATAGAGGTTTATTAATGAAAAAAAGATTAAAGAAAAAACTGAAGACGTCAATAGTTTATACATACAATGTTTTACAAGACATAATAGAGCTTAAGAAGAGAAATAAACGGAAAGAAAAAGGAAAAAAAACTTTTGTCCTTTATTATGAGTTTCTGCCGATAGAAAAGGGGGACTATAAAAACTTGTGTAATGATGAAATGATAGGTGGTAACGAGTACGCATATGCTTCACATTGGTTAGTTGCGTTACTCTTTACTAAAACTCCTCGAATTTTGATATTTCCAACTGCGTTTGACGGTAGTAGTCATACACCTTCACCTATTTTAATTACACTTTTTAATAGAGAATCACAAGAAAGTGATGAAGAGCTTTTAGATCAGGCAAAAATAAAATTTGATCAGAAAATTATAGATATAAAGAATGATGTTTTTTGGGAAACGTAATAACTTTAAAATATTCAACTGGCGCTTTAGTTACTGTTAAACTTATAAGTGATGGGGGATTAGATGGTAGGTATTACATTTGTACTTGCAAAAACTAAAAAAAGAAAAGACATGTTGGATACATATGTGACATTTGAAGAACGGTTACATGTCCGTTTACGTAATAAGGAACGAAATAATACTAATCTAAGTTTACTTATTAATTTAGATCCATATGGAGATAAGCTTTTCAAAGAATTCCAAATTAAAGACTTACATACAATCTGTGAAGTTATTTTAGACAAATACCAAGATGAGAATAACGATTTGGAAGAAAAAATAAGAGAATTTGCGACAAACTTAAAAATGATGTGCATAGAAGCTATAGACCAAAGGTATGTTATTTGGGCACTTGGCGATTAACAAAATAATTTAGATGGTTTATTTTCTTATTAAACTAACTGGCGCGTTAGTTACATAAGGTTGTGACTGGCAATGAAAAAGGAACTTATCAGTTGTATTACGGAATGGTTAATTTTGTGATAGAACAATTCAAGTTTTTACCTCGCATGGTAGAATGTTGACATTCGCAGTATTGGGAGAGTGGTTAGATTGAATAATTTTCAAGGCAATTCACGTGCAACGTCCAGAACAAGAAGAAAAAAAGCCAAACTCATTTTAAGCGGATCTATTGTAATCGTAATTGTACTTATTGCGATTGTATCGATTTCGATTCTTTCGTCGAATGATAACAAGGCTGCATCCAAAAAAGATGCTCAAGCCTCATCCAAAAAAAAATCGGTTCACAGTATAAAGAAGGATGAGACAGCTGTTAAAGAGACTTCAATAAACATTCAAATAATTGAGGACTCATCGTCCCAAGATCAAACGAATGTTAATACGTTGGATAACTCGCAGTCAAATTCAACAATAGCTTCGGAAACACCGGAACAAACAGGTGTGCTTCATAATACAAGCTATGATTCAAGTTCTCAAGATTGGCAGGAGATGCTGCAGACAATCTCTTCTGCTACTGGAATAGATCAAAGCTATATGACTGTTTGGTTTTTAGGGAGCGACAAAAGCAACCCAGGCGGCTCAGTAGGGACAGTATCAGCAAAAGCAAAAGGTTCACAAAAATATCGTGTGTATCTCCAATGGGATGGCTCAAGATATATAGCAACAAAAGTTGAACCTGCTACATAAAAAGGTAAAATAGGATGTATCTAAGGGACATCAACAGGCTGTCGAGAAACAATCGACAGCCTATTTTAAGTAATTTATTCATTGGGATAATCGTGTCATTGCTTGTATATTTGCTTATTAATCACACTTGTAGGGGAGATTTTGCGCCACATTCATCATTAAAAATGACTAATACTTATGCAACTAACTGGCGCGTTAGTTGAACAGCATGGACTTCTTCAGCAGTCTTTTTTTTAGTTATCTGGCAAAATAGATTAATAAGAAACCAAGATTAAATTAGGATAGAATAAATGAAAGGGCGGTAAAAAGCTAAGCTATACCCAACAAGAATAAAATAATTCTTCAACTAACGAGCGCGTTAGTTGAAAATCATAAAGTTGCTTCAGTAGCTCTTTTCTGGATTGTTGAACATGAAAGGGAAAGGATTGAAGTTAAGTCCTTGAAAAATAAAATATAAATAAAAATAAAGTTAGCTTAAAAATAGGCTGATTGTTCATTGAGACAAATAATTCACATTTTCAAAAGTAAAAATCCTCCTTTAAATTAAAGAGGATTTTACTTTTGGGATTTAACCAATACAGGGAAAGTTTAAAATAAAGTTATACTAAATCATCTCACTATTATTACCTTCTGTCGTCACGATCTTTTCTTCGTAATCCTAACAAACCAAGTAATCCTAATAGTCCAAGCCAACCCCAATCAGTATCATCATCGTTTGTATCTGTAGTGTTAGTAACGTTCATTGGATTATATCGATTATTAGTCATATTACTTGGATTATAACGACTATTAGTCATATTACTTGGATTGTATCGGTCATTATTCATATTATCGTTTAAATTGTATCGATTATTAGTCTTATATTCGTCAGAATTGGCATTTACAGCTGATGCATTATTAGTTAAAAATGATAGCGATAATAAGAAAGAGAATAAAACTAAACACAATCTTTTCATTTAGTTCACCACCTTTTTTTAGGATAAGAGCATTAATATTTTGAGTAGTAATGAATGAAAACAATCATGGCAATTTAAACCATTATTTTAAATATTGTTTTTCGCATACTTTCTATTTTTTGATAAAGAATAGCTTTTGTACCTATTCCGTGAAAAGGAGAATAGTATGAATTTAATAACGAAGGGAAGTAAGATTATTATGGGTATTTTAAGTGGAAATCCACAAGATGAGCCTTTACATTATGGAGAAGTATTTGGATTATGGAGCGCTGTATCAGTCGCAAAAGCTGCACTAGATGGATATCAGGTCTATATAAACCATACTGGTGATCAAGAGTTGAAAGCATTTTTAAAACAAGTAATTGAATCATCAATCAAGCCCTCAATAAAGGAAATAGAAGAAATATTACTACATAACGATATCGCGGTTCCGCCTACACCAGCAGAACGACCTGAAGCAGATCTTGAACAAATTCCTGTTGGAGCAAGATTCCTTGATGCTCAAATAGCTTATATGGTAGCTGCTGATATTGCAGCAGGTGTTGTAGCATGTAGTCAAGGGATGAGCCAATCAATTCGTGTTGATGTTGGGTTAATGTATGGACAAATGGGTGCAAAAAAAGCAAAAGACGGTGCTCTATTACTTCAGATGATGAAAGATAAAGGTTGGTTGGTTCCGCCACCACTTCATCATGAAACAAAACAACAATAAAACATATAAAGTCCACTGAATAATCAGTGGACTTTATTGATAGTTATATTATTTTATTTCATTGAAATCATTTGATTAATTGAAGAAATGAGGTAGTTACAGTGTATTCTTATAAAGAAGAATTGATTAATATGATAAAGCCAGATAAGCCAGATCCTGCTGCTGCGAAGGTATTACAAGAAGCATTAGGTGGGCAATTTGGTGAAATGAGAACAATGATGCAATACTTTTTTCAAAGCTCAAATTTCAGAGGGAAAGCGAAACAATACCGTGACTTAATTAGAGGTGTTTTTTTAGAAGAAATAAGTCATGTCGAGCTCGTTCAAAGTACAATTAACCAACTTTTAACAGGTGCAGGTGAATCTACACCAGGTAATGCTGGAGTAAATGGAGCACCACTTGATGAAGAAGTTAAACATGCTAATCCACACCACTTTATTGTAGGTGCGCAATCATCATTACCTGTAGATGCTGGTGGAAATCCATGGAATGGTTCATGGGTATATAACCACGGGAATTTAATAGCTGATTTATTAAACAACTTAATTTTAGAATCCACAGGTGTTTTACAAAAAACTAGGATTTATGAAATGAGCTCTAATCAAACTTTAAGAGAAACGTTGGGATTTCTAATAGTACGAGATAATGCCCATCAGAATGCATTTGCAAAGGCATTAGAAACATTAGGTGTAGAATGGGGTAAATTATTGCCTGTCCCTAACTATGATATAAATAAGTATCCCGAATGCAGAAAGTTTGTTGAAATGGGTTACCATAATGCTCAATTTAATTTTAGGCTTGATCAGTCACTTATTGGGGAAGTTTTCAAAGGAAAATCTCCAAGTAGAAATGGAGAAGAGTTAAAGGTAATTGAACCTCCAAAAGGCTTTCCAGTACCAGACCTACCTGAAATGCCAAATGAGCATAGTCCAGGTTTGTATGATTTGAATAATTAAATATAAAATAATAAGCTTCCTTTAATTAATAATTAGGAAGGTTTTTTATTTGATTTAAACATAAATTATAACTTGTTATTCAACTAACGCATGTGTTAGTTGCATTAGCAAAAAAAGGAACTTCACACAGATGAACTGCCCCCGACACGACTAACAATCGGGGTGCAGTTCAAGAAAATTCATTTTTTATAAAAATTAAACACTTGTCCATTTCTTTTTACTTGTCCAATCATAGGATGTTGAGATGAAATTAAAAGGAAAAGGTGTTGTTATAATGGGTTGCAACTGTAACAATGAAAGAAATAACGATAGAAATAATGATAGAAACAGAAGAAGAGATAGAGATTTTACGTTTAATGCGAAAATCACGATTGATAAAGATGACTTCTGTCGTGCAGTAGAACGATGCGACGATGACAGACGTGATGAAAGACGCGATATTTTCGGTCGCAGTATTAGTGACAGAGGCGGTTGGAATTGGTAAGTTGAAAAAGCAGTTAAAAAGGAACTTCAATCATAGAAGATCCTTTTTTTTTGCCGATAAACATATTTATGTAAATTAGATTCACATACAATTTCATGAGAAATAGGCTAGTTCTTTTACAACTAACTGGCGCGTTAGTTCATTAAGAGTCAGGAGTCGATAATGATCGACTCCTTTTTAAGTTTTTAGAAAGATAGTTAAAAGATGTTTAATAGTAAAAAAAGGTAAAAAATATGATTTTGTTGAATGTAAGAGGCTATGAGTATGTCAAAATGTAAAAATTAAGGGGAAATGGAGTGGTTAAACAAATTATTGAAAGTCAAATAACCTGTACATAATATCCCCTTTCAGTTCTTAGTGCATAAAGTGGCTAAATTGGCAAAAGAGGTGAACCACCGATGAAATTAAGGGAGCATAAAAGCTTCGTTCGTTTTTGGACTGCATCCACAACTTCAAACTTTGGCACAAATATTACGACTATTGCTCTGCAAGTATTAGTGGTGGTTAATATGGGAGGCAGTGCTGTTGATGTTGGCTGGGTTTCAGCATCTAGATGGCTTCCATATGTACTGTTGGGATTAATAGCGGGGGTTTTGGTTGATCGTTTTCACCGAAAGACTGTACTGGTTATAACAGATATGGGGCGTGGCATTATATTTGCTATTATTTGCTTTTTGGCTGTCGCAGGAGTACTAAGTATTGGCTGGCTAATGGTCCTGCTCATGCTCTTTGGCGCATTGTCTCTTTTTAATGATGTTGCCCACCGATCCTTTGTGCCACATTTAGTCCCTCGTCCTTTATTAACTCGTGCATATGCACGATTAGAACAAAGCGCAGCTGTTGCGGAAACGAGCGGACCAGCCATTGGAGGCGGGCTTGTCTCATGGATCGGTGCACCTTTTGCCCTTCTTGTAGATGCCGTATCGTATCTGTTTTCAGGTATTTTAATGGCCTCTGTTAAACACCTGCCAACAGAGAAAGTGAAGGCTGGGCCACTTGGTCAGCAAATCAAGGAAGGTTTGCAATGGGTCTACCAACACCAATACCTTCGTACACTCGCTTTAAACACGCACGTATGGTTTTTCTTCCATAGCATGACGATGACGGTACTTGTATCCTTTTTTTTGATTGAACTTGACTTCGATGCCTCGCACCTTGGGTTTGCCCTCGCCGCTGCAGGTGTCGGTGCAGTCGCTGGAACCTCTCTATCTACTCGGGCCGGTGATCGCTTGGGTATCGGCCGTGCAATTGCTTTTTCTCGAATTCTCTATGCTCCAGCAGTGATTGTGATGGTTTTAGCTCCAGCAGCTAACAACTCCGACCCACTTAACATAGCTCTCATTTTTGTTGTTGTAGGGCAGCTATTGTACGGCTTTGCCATGGGAATCGAGGGTCCTCTCGAAACGGGTTATCAGCAGTATGTCACGCCATCTCATCTACAAGGACGCATGAATGCAACGATGCGATCCATTAACCGTAGTGTGGTCGTTATCGGCGCCCCACTAGGTGGTGCCATCGCCGATGGACTAGGGTTCCTAACGGCCTTATGGATTTCGATAGCTGGTCTAGCTTTATGCGGACTATGGTTCAGTCTTTCATCGATGAGAAAAGCTCAAATAAAAGAATAAAAGAATACGAAATCTAAAAATGCATTAAAATAATTAGACACTGACTGAGTATCTATTAAAATTATAATTAAATGTAGAATCTAGCGCAGGAAGAAGTAGTGTTTTGTCTGTGAAATAATGTACTTAAAGCAACGCATGCGTTAGTTACACAACAAGAGTTGCCAATGGCAGCTTTTTTTGTTGTAGTAACTGACAGGTTAATTGAAAAAAAAAGGAAAAAATTATCTAATTTGTCGAAATAAAAGAGAAAAGGTTTTAAGGAAGGAGAAGTCTATGAATTACAAAGCAGAAATGAGAAAATTTATTGGTCACGAAACCCTATTAACTGTTGGTTGTGGGATAATTATAGAGGATAATGAACAGATATTGTTGCAACATCGGACTGATGAGGACAATTGGTGTATTCCTGGCGGACTTATGGAAATTGGAGAAACTTTTGAAGAGACTGCAAAGAGGGAATCTTTTGAAGAAACGGGGCTAACGGTAACGGATTTAGAGCTGTTTGGTATTTATTCAGGAGAAAGATGTTTTGTTCAATATCCCAATGGAGATAAGGTCTTCAGTGTTCAAATAATTTTTAAATCCAAACATTTTACAGGGGAATTAAAACAAAAGGATGTTGAGAGCAGAGAACATCGTTTTTTCAGAAAGACGGAACTTCCTGCTAACTTAAATCCCCGTCAAAAACCATTTATAATTGATTGGGCAGAAGAAAATAGTCATCCAATTATAAAATAATCTGATTAACTAACTGGCGCGTTAGTTCTACAGACTGATCGACTATTTAGTCGATATTTTTTGCACTAAATGGCAGTTTAGATTGCAATCTAATAATATGAATAATTAACCAGTACCTGTTCACTTAATTTTGTGTGAAATACTAAATGAATAAAGGAAAGTCAATTCGAAAATGAAGGACTTAAACGGAATGTAAAGAAATAGAATTAAGTATTGATGGAAAATGTTATTAACTATACGGAGGATAATATTATGGAGCAAGCCGTTGAACGAGTTTTTAAGAAAGAGATTTTACTAAATGCAGCTTCACAATTTGGGATAACCGTCGATGAAAAGCCACTCGGTGATTTTGAAAACTATATATTTAAAGGATATACAAAGGACGGAATTCCGAAAGTATTACGTTTAACTCATTCTTCTCATCGTTTAAAGGAAGAAATTGAAGCAGAGTTAATGTTTGTAAAATTTGTAAGTGAAAACGATGCGAACGTGGCTGGGTCATTAGTTTCATTACATGGGAATTTGGTTGAAGAGCACATTGCTAGTGATGGGACGAGCTTCTTTGCTTCAATGTTTGAATTTGCAGAAGGAAAATTAGTAGACCGCATGAATCCAAATGAGTGGAATGATGATTTGATGTATGCTTGGGGGAAGACAATTGGAAAGTTACACGCTTTAACAGTTAATTACCCTAAAACAACAAACAGAGAACATTTGTCTGAAAATGCGTACGTAAATGGAATGCTAAAACATGAAGAGCTTGGTCTATATACAAAAAGACTTATGGAAGAAATACAAAGCTACGAGAGAAAAGATGATTCATATGGTTTGATTCATAGTGATTTACATTTTCAAAACTTCTTCATAAATGAAGAGTGCAAAATTACGGCTTTTGATTTTGATGATCTGCATTATAATTATTTTATTTCCGATATCGCAATTGTATTGTATTATTCTGCTTGGGTAAGTAAGGATTCAATTGAAGAAAAGTCACAATTTGCACGAAAACAACTAGAAGTATTTAAAAAAGGATATGAAACGGAATTTCTACTAGAGGATGAATGGTATAATAGAATACCTGCGTTTTTAAAGTTAAGAGATCATACAGTGTTTTATGTATTAACAATGAAATATGAAGGGGAAGACAAAACTCAAAGAATAATTGAACTATGTGAAGAAATTCGTCAAAGAATTATTAGTGATAAAGCAATCATTGAAATATAATTTGAAAAATATTCATAAAAAACCTCGGAAAACCTATTGAGTTTCCGAGGTTTTATTTATTTCAATTTGCAGGGGATGATTTTATTACTAAATAAATATATTCGATATTGAACTAACGAGTGCGTTAGTTCAACAACAATGGCTGCTTAGGCAGTCTTTTTTTTATTGCACTATCTGGCAGGATAGTTTAATAAGAATATGACCGCTTTTTTTATTGAAGCAAGCAAATGGCGGCATTGGTAAATTAAAAAGGTTTCTATCATTTATTGTGGAATATAATAATTATACAAATGGAAATTAATACCATTAATAAAAAATTTAAAGGAATTAGATAAAAATGAACATAAATATTTCACAAAGAATTTCAAATATCCAAAATAATAATCATTTCTCAGGTACAGCATTCGTTAAAGATGATGAAGAAAGAGTTTTGTTAGATCTAAGCTTCGGTTATGCCAATCGATCCGAAGGTTTAAAAAACCTTACATCGACCAGATATGGCATAGCCTCGGGATGTAAGCTCTTCACTTCAATAGCTATATGTCAGCTTGTGGAAAAAGGAATACTTTCGTTTGATTCTACTTTAAGTGAATGTATTGATATAAATTTTCCGAATTGGGATGAAAAGATAACCATCCATCATTTACTGACACATACTTCTGGAATACCAGATTATTTTGATGAAGAAGTCATGGATGATTTTGAGGAACTATGGATCAACCACCCTATGTATCACATTAGGCGTTCGAGAGACTTTTTACCACTTTTTCAAAATGAGCACATGAAATCAAAATTGGGAGAGCGGTTTCACTATAATAATGCAGGTTATATATTGTTAGGTTTAGTTGTAGAACAATTAAGTGGGGTTTCCTTTACTGACTACATTGATGTACATATCTTTAATAAAGCTGGCATGATGGATTCAGGGTACTTTGCGTTTGACTCTCTTCCTGAAAGGACAGCAATAGGTTATATTGATAATTCAGATGGTACATGGAAAACAAATATTTATTCATTACCAGCTAAAGGTGGCCCGGATGGTGGAGCATATGTAACAGCTAAAGATATGATGAAATTTTGGTATGCCCTTATGAACTACAAACTATTAGACGAGGCATTAACCAATCAGTTATTAACAGCTCACACCCAAGTTAAAGAAGATAGTTTTTATGGTTATGGTATATGGATTAAGAAAATTGAAAATAACATCATTAAGTACCATGTAATGGGATATGATCCTGGGGTTAGCTTTCATTCTGCTTATTTTCCTAACTCATCTTTCAAAATTGTTGTATGCTCCAATAAGTCATCAGGAGCATTTGACATTACGAACGGAATTGAAGAAGAATTGACGAAGATTAAAAACCCTTATAATCATATGTGATTCTGAAAAGTAAAATATTAGTTTAAATTAATAATACATATTGATAGCAAAAGGGGTGGTTTTAATGGAATGGATAGCTACAGACACACTACATTGCGACCTACTTACCATTAAGGATATTGTCTATAATCCATGCAGATTTGATTGCTCTCTGCCACGTATAGAATCACAAAATGCTGAATATGGGGCATATGTATTTAATTTGAATTCCTTATCCATAAGATTTCGTGTCGCTAAAATTACCCCTAAAAAGGTTGGACAATTTGTGACTTTATGGGAAAGAATTGGGGATAGTCCAATCCAACCATATGACATATCAGATCCAGTCGATCTATTCGTTATTAGTACCCGTAATGATGATAAATTTGGTCAGTTTATATTTCCTAAAACTGTTCTTTGTGATCAGGGGATATTATCAAATAAAGGTAAAGGCGGTAAACGTGCAATAAGAGTTTATCCACCTTGGGACAAGCCCTCTAGCCGTCAGGCAAAAAAAACTCAGACATGGCAACTGGAATATTTCCTTGAGACACCTTTAAGTAGACCGATAGATTGTGTTCGTGCACATAATCTTTATAATACCCAATCATAATTTCATGTTTTAGGAAATTTAGTTTACAAAAAAGGACTTTCTATGTATGAAGATACATTTATTCTTATTCAACTAACTGGCGCGTTAGTTCAAGATCATGAGTCACAGCTGCGGCTTGGCAGTATATTCACTATGGTTTCATATGCTGTTATTATGGTCATATCTTATATGTACTTTAATGAAGAACAAATGCTACATGCTATTTGGGCTACTTTAAATATGACAAAGATTATTTCGTTCCCGATTTTAGAACGTTTTGAGTATGTTGTAATATTCTCTTGGTTTTTAGTTGTCCTTCCTACAGTTTGTTTACCAGTTTGGAGTGTTGGACGAAGTCTAGAGATTTTATTTAATGTTAAACCAAAAAATTCACTTCTTATTGTTTCTATTATTATATATTCTTCCGTTTTTTTTATAAAAGGAAGAATAAGCATAAATATGTTAAATAAATTAGTAGGTACACTAGGGTTATATTTTATTTATATTTATATTCCTTTCCTATTTGTTATAAATTACATAATATCAAAAATACAGCGCCACTTTAGTAGCAAAGCTTTATAATTTGTATAATTCTATATGATATGGATTGTTTATATTACATCAATTTATACGAAAACCACCACATTAAATATTTTTACTTATTCAACTAACGAGCGCATTATTTATACTACGAGGGACTACTTAGGTAGTCTATTTTTTATTTCATTAACTGGCAATTAAAATAATAAGTTAAAGGGTTTAATAGCTTTTAATGGAATATAGTTATTAACATATTATGGAAATTAGATACTATTTAAAAGGAATTTTAACATTTAGAGTACGAGAGTTTATAAATAGGAGTTGATTAAATGAAAAAACTCGGGATTTTATTAGTATTAATTTTATTGACTAGCGCTTCAACATTATTCTTAAAACCACGAGCAACTTTTGCTTGTTCATGCGTAAAAGAGCAAACCGTACAGAAGGAATTCTCTCAATCGAAGGCTGTATTTAGTGGTAAAGTAATTGATATTAAAACTACTAAATTTTCAAATCCTAACTATAAAAAAGTTCTTTTTGAAGTTTCTAAAACGTGGAAAGGCATTACTAGTTCACAAGTAATTATTCAAACAGGATTGAGTGGCGGAGACTGTGGATTTAACTTCAATAAAGGAGAAATATATATTGTTTACGCCAGAAATTCTACAATGTATGGTGAAAACTACAAATCGCTAACAACTACTATTTGCGATCGAACAAAAGAATTAAGCTTATCTCACGAAGATTTAACAATATTAGGTGAGGGAAAGAAACCAACAAATAACGTAAATTATGAAGATAATTTTCAAAGAAATAAATTCGAAATTGTAATAGTAATTTTTTTAGTAGGATGTATACTGACATTATTAATTACTATATTTAGAAAAAGTATGAAAAAAAGGAATTAAAATGTGCTGAGTGATTTGGTTCTAAAGATTTTAATCGAAACTAAACATTCTACATGATTTCTTTTTCTTATGTAACTAACTGGCGTGTTAGTTCAAAAACTAGAGTCGCTAATGCGGCTCTTTTTTTATTTATGTAAATGGCAGTAAAGTTAAAAACAAGAGGTTGTGATAACATTAGGTTGATTAATTATTTGGAGGAAATTAAATGGCAAGTAAGATAAGGAAAATAAGAAATATTTTTATCGCAATAGTTATACTGTTTTCTTTATTTGTAGGTGGAAAATATGTATTGAATCTATTTTTGGAATTCGGCGATATGTGTGGTAATGAAATTATTCAAAAAGTCCCCTCACCAAGTCTTGAAAAAGATGCTTACATTTTTATTAGAAATTGTGGAGCTACAACTGCGGAATCATATCAGTTATCAATTTTAAATAAAGATGATAAACTTCCAAATGATTCCGGAAATACATTCGTTTCAGATAATAAATTCAAAATTGATTGGCTTAATGAAAGAGGATTGAGAGTAAATTATGATGAAAACTCTGAAACTTATAAAAAGGATGAAAGCGTAAATGGTATTAAAATTAGGTATATAGGAAAATGAAAGATTTAGGATTTTTGAATTTCCTTATTGAACTAACTGGCGCGTTAGTTGAAGTTTAAGAGTAGCCAATGGCTGCTTTTTTTTATGAACAAATTAGTTGGATAGATGAACAAGGAATTAATATATAAATCTAGAAATAAATCATTAAATGGTATAGGCATGAGGGAAAGAAATGAATGGTTCAATTGGGGTAAGTTACTCTACTAGTTTATATGAAATTATTGGAACGCTATTAGCAGGAATAATTTTAGGAGTGTTATTATTAATCTATAGCAATAAAAGGGGAGTAAGAAAGGTAGGGTTCTTAGGACTTGGTGCATGTGTAGCAAGCAGTTTTATCCTCGGACTGTATGTGCAAATTCCAGTTTTTATAATCTTTTTATTTTTAATTAAAGTCTCTTCTAGAAAACAAATAAATACGTAAGTTTTTGAAATAGATTTTTATCCTTATTGTACTAACGAGCGCGTTAGTTCGGCAACAAAGAACAAAAATCGGGAGGTTGAAATGAGTTTTTTTGAGATACTAGGATGTTTTACTGCTTTTTTCGTATTAAGATATTTTTTGGACCTCAATTATAAAAAAACAGAAAAGAAAATGATTGTTATTGAATTCGTAATTACTACTGTTTTAGCGTTTATTATTGCATCTGGAATACGTTATTTATTCAACTTATGAGCGTGTTAGTTGAATATCCGAACAAGAGTTAACTTTGGTAACTCTTGTTTCAATTAATGGGAAAATTAGTTTAAAGGTTGAGCCTAACCAATGGGTTTATTATAGAAAACAGCTAATTGTGAACCACCAAAATCAAGGTGGAAAAGTATAAAAAAAGAAAAAAAGGTGCTTTTAATGTTTTTTTTAAATAAATGTAGTCATGAAGTATATTAAGTAGAAGCAGATTTTGCTGATCCTATTTGGTGTGCTAAGTGTAATTGGAATTTTGATGTCGATGACCTTCCATTATCTGAAGAGTTAGACATTGAATTAACATCATGGGTACTTGAATATCAAAATTCGGTAGATTTATTTTAGTCACCTTCACTTCCAGAGGATAACAAAATTAAACATAATGAAACAGGAGCATTATTAGCAAAAAAAGTTCAAAATGAATTGGGTATTCCTGTAATTTTTAATCCTTTAACATAGAAGTTATTAATAGTTTCTTTGTTCAACTAACGAGAGCGTTAGTTGAAGATTAAGAGCAGCCATTGGCTGTTCTTTTTTAATGCAGTAACTGGTAGATTATTGAACAAGGAATGTTGTAACTTACTAAAGGAGTGGGGTTATTGAAAAAAAATCTTAGAATAACTATTTGGATTGAGGTGGAACAATGGCATCAAGATGAATGGAATTTTGAAGATGTTAACACGGATGTTACCGTAACATACTCTTACCGTTCTAGATGGATTGCAACTTTTTTTACATATAAAAATATCCAGACCTTGAGGGAGAAAAATATTAAAACAGGTGAATGTATGAATGGGTCATATTTTCGTGCAAGTGATATGGTATTGATTGATCTTGTTAGTAGAGGACGTATTTTAGAAGTTATTGACTACTTAATCGAAAAAGAGGAGTTTGATTATACTTTTACACGCTACCCTGATGTTGAACCTGAAGAAGACTATACATATCCAGAAGGTTTTTTTCATAAAAACTGCTGTGAAAAAATTTGAAACTTATTGAACTAACGCATGAGTTAATTTAGCTATATATTATTTTGAAATTATAAATTAACTAAATATTCATAATATAAATAATATATTGACAATTATTATAGATTAAAGCAATAATAATATGTACTACCATATTTTGGTAAAGGAGGTATTATTTGTGAAAATTCAAGTTAAAAAAGTTGAAAAAGTTCGTACAACTATGGACCAAGTTAATGTTTAATTAGTAATTAATTTTTTATAGAGTAAAGGGCAGATAATCTGCTCTTTTTCTTTATGACTGGGGGAACTACTTAATGAAACCTTGTTTTAAGCATATACATCCTGTTTATGAAGTAGAAAAAGGGATTTTACGCGTTGGAGAAACATTGGATATTGCTGTAGAAATGGAAGACGAAGATGGATCTATTCGGTTTCTTATAAGCCTAATGGATGGAACTAGGACATTGGAGAATATTTATAAGGAAATATTAATCCAATATCCTCACATTCAGTTTAATGAAATTATTGATGCTATTAATGAATTTAATAATATAGGAATGTTGTACGATTACGAACAAGAAGAATCAACAAAACTTACAGAGAGAGAGTTAGAGCGTTACAAGGTGAACCTCAATTACTTTTCTTTGTTTTCTAATTTAGATTTAAGTCCTCGCATGATACAAGAAAAACTAAATGACGCTAAAGTTACAATTATAGGTGTAGGTGCATTTGGATGTAGTTTGTTACTTTACTTATCAGCTTTAGGTGTAAAACAAATCCAAATTATTGATGATGATACAATAGAATTGAGCAATCTTAACCGTCAACTTATATTTAATGAATCGGATATTGGAAGATATAAGGTAGACGTGGCAAAAGAGTATATCGCAAAATTTCATTCTAGTACAAGAATTGAAGCAATATCAAAACGAATTCTATCAAAAAGTGATGTAGAAGCTTATGTTACTGGTAGTGATTGTGTATTGCTTGCAGCTGACTATCCGAAATTCATTTTGCAAGGTTGGGTTAATTCTGTGTGCGTTCAGCATAATATTCCTGCAATTTATGGCGGAGTAAATCTAGATAAAGGATTTGTATACTCTGTTATACCTGGGAAAACTGGCTGTATTGATTGTATGATGTTAAATCGAGCAGAACAAGCAATTGACTTTGTTTCAATTTTGGAAAAGTATTTATTACTTAAATTCCAAAATCCATCAAGTGTTACTGCTCCTAATCTAATGATGGTGACAGGTATAATGGCAACTGAATTTCAAAGAATGGTAACTGGTGTAGGCGAAAAACTCTCTGCGGGACGTATACTAGCTGTTGATTTTGTGACTTATTCAACTTCAACAATTGAGGAATGGGAACAAAACCATGAAAAATGTCCAACTTGTGGTATAGGTTCACATGATCAGCCCATTTTTAAGGTTCTGGCACAGGCAGAAGAATATTTACTTTGTTAGTGAGGCTAAATATATGGAGTTAAATAAATCAAGTCGTTTAACTATGCATTCACTTGGTAGAAGAACTGTTAATGAAGATGAAACTTTAATTGGTAGGTATGATTTAGGTGATTTTCTAATCATGCCTAATATTGCTGTGGACATTATTGATATGTTTTGTCTTGGGAAATCAATTGCAGAGGTAGAAGTAATAACAAGAGAACAGTTAGGTCAAGACGTTGATGTCTTAGATTTTGCTCAAGATCTAGTTTATGAATATAAGTTTGTTTTTACTGTGGATGATACGATTGTAAATCCTAGTTTAAATAGAAAAGACCACTTTAGGTGGCTTTCAGAACCAATTTCAAAGTTCTTCTTTCGTAAGAGTCTCTACTTTTTTTACACACTTTTAATCCTTTCTAGTATGGTAATTATGGGATTTAATAAGAAGTACTTTCCTGTTTATTCAGATATATTTTTCACAAAATCAACAACAATAATTATTCTTACATTGGTTATTTCCGGTTGGCTTCTTACATTATTTCATGAGACTGCTCATTTAATTGCTGCTCGTTCATTAGGGATAGGTAGTAGGTTTGGTCTAAGTCATCGACTAGTTTTTGCAGTAGCAGAAACAGATATGTCTAATATTGTCCTTGTTGAACCAGCAAAACGTTATAGAGCATATTTTGCAGGTATGGTTTGTGATGGAATTATCATGAGTATGGGAATTTGGTTACAGTTTCTACTAGATACTTCTTTTCCCTCAATACCTAGTTTTCTAATTTCTGTATACAAGTTAATCAATTTCATACTTCTGATGCGGTTAGCTTTTCAATTTATGTTTTTCATGAAAACAGATATGTACTATGTATTCGCAACTTTATTTAAGTGTAACAATTTAATTGATAATACGAAGTTGTATCTCAAAGGACTTATATTTAATTTGAACAACACTGAAAAAAATGAATGGGAAAACATAGAAGACAATGAAAAATTGGTAATAAGTCGTATGTATGCTTGGTTTTATATAGCTGGTAGTATATGGGGAATTTGGTATTTTTATCAATTCAATATAAAGCCACTATTGGAAGTAATAATACGTGTATGGAACGAAATGAAACATCACTCTATATTATCAATCGAATACTTTGATGGTATTGGTGTAATAATTTTGTTATTGATTCCTTTTGCAATAGTGATCTTCTCTATTAGACGTAGTCTAAAAGTAAATCGAGAACAATTAATTCAACAATCTAATTAAATTTATGACTCTCAAAAGCACCTATAGGTGCTTTTTTATTTTTAACTATTTGACGGTAGGTAGTAATCTGAATTTAATATTATCGATATTGATTATTAATATTTATTTTTAACCATTCAAGATTCTTTGTCTACTCTTTAAAAATATAAGACTGACATAAATACATCTTATGCAACTAACGCATGCGTTAGTTGATCAAAACTTAGGAGCTGAAGGTCAGCTCCTATTTCACTATTTGGCAGTAACCTTCAAATAAGAAAAAGGAATACTTTATTAGCGATTTTATTTGATGACTTGATTTGGATTTAATTAATAGAAAAATAATAGTATACGACATTTTCATACTGAGTTTGATGAGTAGTCCAAGCTCTTTTTTGGGTCTAACATATAATATTTTAATTTATTAAATAAAAAAGGGTGATTTAATTTTGAAAAAGAAGCCTCTACAGAGGTGCTGTCCACCTGTTCCTGTTCCAAGATTACCAAAGCATAAATCCCCTGGGCCACATGAGCCAGGTTTTCCTAGTGATTTAGATTGTCCAGATCCTACTGATAATACTATAACTGTTGGCCCAGCTGGACCTCCGACGTTCGATTTCTCGACAATACAGGCAGCTATAGACGCTGCAAATAACGGGGATACAATATCGGTATCCGCAGGAACTTATCTAGAACAGATTACAATTCCCGCTGGTAAGGACAACCTCATTATTGTTTCTTCGAGACAAACAAGAGCAATTATTAAACCCCCACCAGGAGGCTTGACAGGTAATCTTTCTATTCTCACAATAAATGCAAAGTGTACTAGGTTTGCAAACTTCAACATCTCAGGACCATCCACTACCCCTGGAAATTTAAAAAACGGAATACTTGTAACGAAAGATGCTTCTGCAATAATAACAAACACTGTGATTTCCGAAATTAGAGATAATCCCTTATCAGATCTTCATCAAGGGACAGGAATTAATGTAGATGGTGGGGCTGCAAAAATAATTAGTAATACCGTTTCTAACTATCAATTAACAGGAATTCGAGTAAATGGTCAAAATAAAAGTGAGAGTACTATTTTTAACACGGTTGTTACAGGTGTTGGGCCAACTAATGTCATTGTCCAAAATGGAATACAAATTTCTCGTGGTGCTCGTGCTTGGATTCAATCCAATTTAATAAGAAAGAATTTCTATACAGGTCAAGGTTTTGTTTCCACTGGAATTTTATTATACCAAATAGAAGATCGAGTGGTTGTTGTAGAAAACGGAGCTTCAAATAATAATGCTGGGACATATTTAGCAACAACAACAAGATCTAATTTTGGAAAAAATATTTTCACTAATAATCAATTTGGAATATTTGTGACGCCTGACTCTGTAAGTAACATATTTTCTCGTGGTCAAGCTAGTCGAAATACAATTTTTGATGTTGGATTTACAAACGACTTATCTATTTCAGTCGATTAAATTTTAATTTAAAAAAAGATAATATTTTTTATTTTAATTTGAGAACTCTATCAAGGTTAACAATGTCTGAGGTATTTAGGTTCCCTATCCATTCAAAAGGTTTTGATGGTTATAATGATTGGATTCGTGATTTAGACTGGCTTGATAAAGATGGCTATGTTTAGCAATTTATAACTTTAGAAAATTTCTAAGGTCAGTTTAAATATCTAAAATCGAGTTATTGAGAATATTACTGATACAATCTTTCCTTTTTGGAAAAAAGAGGTAACGAGAGTAGTAGTAGAAGGAAAAGTAAAGCCTTTTACAGTGTTTTTAGTGGATTAATTTCTAAAGAATGTTAAGTTTCCTTATTCAACTAACGAGCGCGTTAGTTGAACAACCTGATCGACTGTTTAGTCGATTTTTTTATTGCACTAACTGGCAGTTTAGTTTTAAAAAAAATGATAGAATTATCTTATATTAAATAAATGAGTTGAGGTAGTTTGAAAATATGTTAAAGGAAAAATGTATAATTTGTGACCATATTTATAAGGATTTTCACAAGAAAGATTACTTTAAAAGTTATGATCTTATGAAAAAACTTGTTGAAACAAATGAATTTACTTTTGTTGCGGGTAGTTGTCCTCTGAATGATCTATATAAACACTTAGATATTGAAGATTTATATACCATTGAGCACTATTTTAAGTGTAAATGTGGGAGATACTTTTATACTGGATGCTGTATTAGAGGAACACCTATTTTGAAAGTTATGAATACATTGCCAAAAAAAATTGAAAAAACAATTTCTGGACGATACGGTACATATTTTAACGTTAATAAGAATTTTACCTCAAAGTTTAAGAACTTTATAAATTTTATTTTTAAGGAAAAAAATCAAAGGAGATAATAAGTTTTTTTCTCTTCTTATGCAACTAACTGGCGCATTAGTTGAATAAGGATAGGCTGCTACGGCAGTCTATTTTTTATTGTGCTAACTGGCAGTATAGTTCATTAAGAGTGATATAATTAATAGCAAAATAGTCTAAAAGGATGTTTGAAAAATGAAGTTTGAATATAAGTTAATAAGTACTGGTTGGGCAATTTTTAATATAGAAATTAATTCACAAAGTTTTAGTTTTAGTCCAGGATATCTCACAGATGCATTAGGTGGTGTTTTAAATGCAATAAAAGATATCCATCCTTTATTTGATACTAGAGGCGATTATAAAGAAGATGGCTCAAATTATAGTTGGGATGCAGAACCTGATATTTTAAAATGGAACTTTAAATACTTAGATAACGAGAATTTACTCATCGTTCTTACTCATTTTGTCGATGATGAAGGAGATTGGGAAGTAGTATTAAACGAAGTATGTCCTTATGATGTTTTTCTAAAAGAATTTCTAAGAGAAGTCGAACTTATTCTTGTAGAGTATGGAATTGTTGGATATAAGGAAATGTGGCATGAAAATGAATTTCCATTAAGTACATTTTTAGAACTAAAATTTTACTTAGAAAATAAGAAACGCTTTCCGATTGCTACAAATGTAGAAGGATATGAAAAAACGAAAAAGAGTGATTTGAAATTTGAAATGGATTTCATTAATAAATTAATCTAATTCAACTAACTGGCGCGATAGTTGAAGATAAAGAGTTGCCAATGGTGACTCTTTTTTTGTGCTAACTGGTAGTTTGGTTGAATAAGAAAGGAATTGTATTGGTGTTTCTTGAATAAAGAAAATTAGATTAATTACAACTAAGGAGGGTTTATGAAAAAACGATACTTTCTAACATTAATTCTATCATTTTGTATATTTATTTCCGCATGTTCAACAATGAATGCCAGCAATGAAACGGAACAACCTAAAACATTGGACGTTAAACAAACCAGGGTACTTAAGGATTGGGATATTAAAGTAATTCCAAGGTTAGACCATAAAAAATGGGTTTATGACACGTCGATTACATATTTGGGAGAAAAAAACGTACTTCATTTAACTGTAACAGATTACGCAAAAACTGAAGTAGAATATGAAAATGTAAAACCTCATTCACCACTTAAAACCTTTGGAAGTTATGATTATGAAGGTAGTGTCTATTCAAACAAAAAGAATCAGTTATCGTTTACATTAACATGGAGTGAAGGTAACAACAATTACTCTAAAATTGCTACATTTAAAATAAAACCCAAATATTAAAGTCATCTTAAGATTGATAAAAATACTTAATTAAACTAAATGCTTATTCAACTAACTGGCGCGTTAGTTGAAAACATTTTCACTTTAAAAGTATTTATGTAATCTATAGGTGAATAGTTTATAAAGTAGTATCAATAGATTATAAATTGTTAAGGGGAGGAAATTTAGTTGGCACCGTTTATTATCCTAATCTTTTCATTTTCTATTTTTCGTATAACCGGTGTATTAGGTATAGATTATTTTGACGGGTGGGAATCTTCTTTGCGAGTTGCTGTTGCTCTGATGTTTTTATTTACGGCTTCTGCTCACTGGGGAAAGAGACGTCCCGATCTTATTAAAATGGTACCCTCGAGGGTACCAAACGCTGGACTTATGGTGACGATTACTGGGATACTTGAGGTTATAGGCGCTATATGTTTACTGATTCCATTTACTTCTAATATCGCTTCAATTGGTTTGGCATTACTACTTATTATTTTGTTTCCAGCTAATATTAATGCTAGTAGAAAACGACTCACGATTGCTGGAAAGCCTACTACGCCTTTATTTCTGCGAACTATCTTACAAATCATTTTTTTAGTAGTTGTTATATTAGTTGGTGAAATCTTTTAAAAGTTAGAAAATTTAATGCTTTTACTTCCATTTCGTTCTTCAACTAACTGGCGCGTTACTTGAACAACAAATTGAGTGAAATAAAGTATGATCAAATAATGATCATACTCTTTCGCATGAATGTAAGTGATAAATAGTTAACTTACTCTACGCCATCAGGAAAGTGCTTTTTGTGATTCTTGTCTCCACGGTGTTCCAAGTCATCCAGTGTAATTTCTAATGTGTGAATAATTTCTTTTTTTACTTGTAAGAGCGTTTCATGAAACACTTTTTCTACTATACCTACAGGAGAGACGCCGGCAGTAGCCTGCATGCTAACAAGTTTGCGATGTTTTTCAATTAATTCGTCAATTGCATCAAGTGTATGTTTTGTTTGCAAGAATAAATCTTTGTGTTGTTGAGTAATGAGGCGTCTTTCGAGTTCGTGCATTTTCAATTGTCATTTCATTCCTTTCAGATTAAGTTGTTCGTTTCAGATTTAGGATACTACGTTTGTAAAGTTCCATGCATTGTTCAGAAGCTTTCAGAAAAATTTATGGGAAATGATTACTATGTTAAATGTAATAAATCGTATGATTTTGAATTGGAATTGAAAATAAAAGACCAAAGCTATAAGAGTGTAACTTTGTAACGGTTACAGTTAAAAGAGTAACTATTTGAAGCACGTTGAAACACAAATTTAGTGATAATATTTTATGAATTGGAAAACAATAGTGCGTAGGAAAGGAGGGATTGCGCATGTCTATGAAAAAGTGGTTAACTAGATTTGTCGTTTTACTGGCGATGATTGTGGTTGTGACATCTTCTAGCCCATTCTCTGCTTTCGCCGAATCCGTCGACTTAACGCAGCCTACTGAGACAGCGAAAGCGATTAAGGTCGAGTTGGACGATGATTACTTTAATCCGAAAGTCATCACTATTCCGAATGGAAAAACGACAACGTTGAGATTGAGAAATGAAGGTTTGAAAGTACACACCTTCACAGTAGAAAAGCTCGGTATTGATGTTGAAGTTCAGCCGAGAAAAGAAAAAACCATTACCGTGGAACCGAAAATGTCCGGTACATATGAACTGATTTGTCGGTACCATTTCAATGAAGGAATGGCGGGTAAGGTAATAGTCAAATAAAAGCAGGGCCAATAGGGTCTTGCCTTTTTAATGTCTAAAAGTTGTATGCTAATATGTCGTCTAAAAATCGGATCGAACAAGATAATAGACTTCAGATTGGAAATCCCCCATACGTCGCGCTATTTTTTTGTTTGCCCCATTAAATTCAAGAGGGAGTGGAATACCGTTATACATCAGTTCATCACCTTTGAAAGTTCGATTAACCCCGCTAAGATAATAGTTGCTATAAGGGTTTAATCCAGCCAATTTTATCGTCTTATACGCTTTTGGGTTTGGAGTTGCCAATACTTTATACCAGCCAAAGATCGCTTCTCTTTTATCTTTGCTAACAATCATCCAAGCTGTTTCATTTCCTTTAAATGGGTCAAGTAAGCGGTGAAAATCTCCGGTCCGAATCAGGGTTCGATGTTGCTTGAAAAAATTGATCTGAGATGTAATTTGTGACTTTTCTTCATCTGATAGAATTGACGGATCTAGTTCATAACCAAACGTCCCAAAATAAGCGACATTTGCTCTCGTTGATAACGGGGTAATACGTCCCGTTTGATGATTAGGGGAAGTAGATACATGTGATCCGATGCTATAAATTGGATAAGCGAGTGATGTGCCATATTGTATTTTTAACCGTTCAATAGGATCTGTATCATCGCTTGCCCAAGCTTGTGGGGCGTAAAATAATAAGCCGGCATCAAAACGGCCACCACCACCAGCACAGGATTCAAATAAAACGTGAGGAAATTCCGTTAACAGCTTTTCATATAAATCATACACTCCTAAAATATATCGATGATAAAACTCATCCTGCATATCGTTCTCTAATGCAGGGGAATAAGCCTCTGTAATATATCGATTCATATCCCATTTTATATACGATAAATTTGTCTCTTTAATGATAGCTGCCATCCTATTATATATTTCTTCCACTACTTCTTTTCTAGAAAAGTCTAAAACAAGTTGATTTCTGCCGAGTGAAATAAGTCGATTAGGTGTGCTAACAATCCAATCGGGATGTTCTTTAAATAAATGACTATTTGGACTTACCATTTCGGGCTCAAACCAGAGACCAAATTTTAAACCTAATTGATTTATTTTTTGAGAAAAAGTCTTGATGCCGTTAGGGAATTTCTCTAAATTCGTGTACCAATCACCGAGGGATGAATAAGAATTGTTTCTTTTACCGAACCATCCATCATCTAAAACAAATAACTCACATCCAAGTTCCTTTGCTTGTGTTGCTATATTTAATAGCATTTCTTCATTGAAATTAAAATAAGTGGCCTCCCAATTATTTATTAAAATAGGGCGGTCTGCATTTTTCCAATTTCCTCTGATTAAATGGTTTCGATATAAGTCGTGATAAGTCTGACTCATTCCATTTAATCCTGAATTAGAATAAACCATTACTACTTCAGGTGATTGAAAATGTTCATTTTTGGCTAATTTCCAAGTAAAACGAAAAGGATGAATTCCCATCGTAATTCTAGTTGTATCATAATGATCGACCTCAGCTTGGGCGATGAAATTTGAGCTATAAACAAAATTAAAACTATAAACCTCTCCCTGACTTTCTGTTGTATCTTTCCTTTTAAAAGCTAGAAATGGGTTATGTTGATGGGAGCTTGCACCTCGAATACTTGAAATCGACTGAATACCAGACTCTAAAGGTCGCTCCTTTATATATCTTTCTCTCGACCATGCACCACTTAGCTGAATCATAATGTAATCCTTATCAGGCAAATCGATAGATGCACTCATAAATCGTTCTAAATAGAAGGGATGCGTTCCTTCGTTACAAATATATGCGCTTCGTGTAATCACAGGTAAATCCTTGAAAATCGTATAACATAAAACAAGTTCTGCTTGAAGTAATGAATCTTCAAGGACTATCTGTATTGTTTCAGCATCGTCTTCATTTTCTGTGTAAGTTGCAGGTAGGCCTTCTAGAATAGGTTTTCCTTTTGTAATTGAATAATATTTATAAATAAAATTCGAAATATGGCTACCATTTAATTGTCGGATGCTTAGGGCTGGTTCACGATAATCCGTTGAACCATAGACTGGATATTCCTGTCTAATCGTATCAAGACTGAATGATCGGTCATCATAATAATGAGAGGTGTATGTTGTAGGACGATTTCCATCAAGAAATGGAGATACATCTTCAAATTGATGAATCGCTTTTCCGAAGTAAAATGAGCCAAGATGTCCATTTCTCAACACATAAAATATATAACTAACTTTTCCATTTGTTAGATGGAACTGTTTCAGTTTTTCATTTACAAAAATAAACATACGATCACTCCTAATTAAAATGAGCGGGTTCTATTAGACATGTAACTTACATTTTTATTGGAATAAACATAGTCATCACTTCGGTTTATGTTATCTTGAAATACCTTTAATCGAAGAATCTTTCTAAAAGCTTCTTCTTGTACATTAAAAGGTATTTTTATAGTTAGTCGGTAGATAAAAAAATGATTGGAGTGAAATTTGAGAGATTCCTGGGGGAGATAGCAACAAAATTTAAGCTTCATCCTAAAATTAGAATATTTAGTAGGAGTTAAATGTATTACATAAAAAGAATCAAATCAAAATAATGCGATAAATTATGATTTATTGAAAGTTTATTAAATTATATTTACATAAAATTATAATCCTTTAGTCGGTTTTTTCATGAGAATTTCATAAAACAATTCTATAATCTTCACTGGATAATAAATTTAGAATATGCAAGAAAAGGAGCTAGATTTTATGAGAAAGGTCAAAAAAGCAATTATACCCGCTGCTGGATACGGAACACGCTTTTTACCAGCTACAAAAGCATTACCAAAAGAAATGCTCCCAATCGTAAACAAACCCACGATTCAATATATTGTAGAAGAAGCTATTGAAGCAGGAATTGAAGATATTATTATAGTTACAGGTAAAGGGAAACGTGCAATTGAGGACCATTTTGATCATGTATATGAGTTAGAACGAAAACTATATGAAAATGGTAAGGACATATTACTTGAACAGGTTCTGAAAGCATCCAAATTGGCAGATATCCATTTTATTCGTCAAAAGGAACCAAAAGGTTTAGGACATGCAGTTTGGTGTGCGAGAAAGTTTATTGGAGATGAACCATTTGCAGTCCTATTAGGTGATGATATCGTAGATGCACCAACTCCCTGTATAAAACAACTAATGAATCAATTTGAACAATTAGATACATCAATCATTGGAGTAAAGTCAGTTCCTGAATCAGAAACAGATCGGTACGGAATAGTTGATTCTCTCTCTTTAATTCAGAAGGAAAATTTATATAAAATTTTCAATTTAGTTGAAAAACCTTTGCTAGGGGAAGCCCCTTCAAATTTGGCAATAATGGGAAGATATTTATTAACTCCTGAGATATTTGGTTTTCTGGAAAATTTAAAACCAGATTTAAAAGGTGAAATACAATTAACGGATGCTTTGCAGCAATTAAATAAAATTCAAAACATTTATGGATATGAATTTGAAGGCACAAGATATGATGTAGGTGATTTGAGTGGGTTTATTACAACTAATATTGAATATGCATTACGAAATAAAGAACTTAGAGCACCACTTTTAAAGTATATAGAAAGTATTATGGCGAATACCTCTATTCAGGGCGTGTAAACTTTTATCTTTCAGGCTCATTACTAGATCATTAGTGTTTAATAAATAGGCTTTTGTTAAAGCAAAATGATTGTAAAGAAACTAGTTGGAGATTAAAGGCGTGATACTCCTGTGGCAGTGGTGGTCAGGTAAGTCTCCACAGGCACAATTGCGCTTAGGAGTCCCATCTCCAGACGAATGAAAAAGAAGCATTTAGTAGCAGAAACAATCTCCTTATTAAATTGGAACAATGATTTTGAAAACAGCTTTCCTTAAATTTTTACAAAATAAAATTTATTTGGTTCTGAAATGAGATTTCCCTAGTTTTGAAGGGCAGAATTGCATAGTATTCTCGCAAATTTCTACCTCCGGCCATCTCGCAGCAAATTTTTATAGCAGGAGTTGGAGGATTCTCTGTCTAATTAGTATCTTGGAAAAACAGCATAATAATAGAACAGAGCCCGTTATTAAAAAAAGGAATTATAGTGTGGTGTATCAATTATGAAATTTATGACAGTTTGGAGTAAGGAAAAGAAGCACTTATTTATAGCAACAATTTTAATACTCATCTATGTTTCTCCACTTTTTATCTTAGGAGAAAACGCACATATAAGAGTTCATGATAATTTAGATTCGAACATCGCTTGGTATAAGACACTGAAAAACTCCGGAGAATTATTTAGTAGTATTAATTCAGTCGTTCCACAAGTTATTAATGGATTACCTAGGAATGCATATGGTACGGAGTTTAGTGGTATTCAGTGGCTGAATAATATTTTCCCTTCAATGCTTGCTTATTCAATTTCCCAAATGATTACTAGATTAATCGCGTTTTTAGGGATGTATTTGTTATTAAAAAACCATTTTATTTTTTCTAAAGAAAATTATCTGATTAGAGTATGGGTTTCACTTGCATTTGCGCTTACACCGTTTTGGCCATCCGGTATGCTAAGTACTTTAGGCATGCCCTTAGCTCTATGGGCATTCTTGAATATTAGAAGCGGTAAATATTCATGGAAAGAATGGGTGACCTTAATCTTAATACCTTTCTATTCTAGCTTTGTATTAGGATTTTTCTTTTTTCTAGTTTTTATGGGTTTTCTCTGGTTAAGAGACTTACTCGTTAAAAAGAAAATGAATTGGGTATTCTTTTTAAGTATTGTACTAATGACAGTAATTTACCTAGGAATTGAATATCGACTTGTATATTCCTTAGTATTTCCTTCAGAGCCAACAAGTAGAAATGAATTCCAAAGTTCTAAATTGAGTTTTTGGCATACGATTCGTTTAGTATTTAAAAATTATCTTTTGGGACATACGCATGTACTTACGTTACACACGCTCGTCATTGTACCCCTTTCTTTTATGGCTTTTTGGATGATACGTAATCAAAAAAAAGAGAATATCGAAAAACGATATATCTATCTATTTATTTTCAATTTTTTATTATCAGTTTGGTATGCTTTTTGGTTTTATAAAGGTTGGAAGCCATTAAAGGATCATTATCAATTACTAAATACGTTTAATTTTGCTAGATTTCATTTCTTAAGACCTTTAATAATCTATATTATGTTTGCAGTTGGCAGCTATATATTATGGGTTAAGGGTAAAGGATGGCAAAAGTTTGTGAAAATATGCCTTGCTATTCAAATAATAGTTATGTTTGGTGCAAATGATGAAATTGTATACAGAGTAGCTGCTAAACCTTCCTTTAAACAATTTTATGCGGTCGATCAATTTAAAGAAATTGCACAATATATTGGGAAACCAAAAAAGAGTTATCGTGTAGCAAGTATAGGAATTCATCCAGCAATTGCACAATATAATGGGTTCTATACTCTTGACACATATAATAATTTTTATTCACTTAAATACAAACACCAATTTAGAAAAATTATTTCTCCTGAATTAGATAAAAGTCTATTGCTTAAGAAGTATTTTGATGAATGGGGTGGTAGATGCTACATCTTCGTGGCTGAGTTAGGTAAAAACTATGAATTTAAAAAAGATTCGAAAGTGAAAATTCATCATTTGAAACTTAATATCGAAGCGTTTAAGAAAATGGGTGGCGAATATATTTTTTCTGCCGTACCAATAGAAAATGCAAAAAGTAATGGACTGTTACTGAAGAAAGTATTTGATGAAAAAGATTCTGCATGGAGAATTTATCTTTACGAAGTAAAATAACAGCTAAAATGGAAGTGAAATATAATGAAAAAGCCTATTCTGACAATTGTTGTACCTTGTTACAACGAACAAGAAGTATTTGGGGAAACAGCGTTACAGCTTACAATCGTTTTAGAAGATATGATCGCAGATTATCTTATTTCTGAAGAAAGTAAAATTCTTTTCGTAAACGATGGAAGTAAGGACAGAACTTGGGAATTAATCGAAAATGAATGTGAAAGAAATCATTTAGTAAAAGGATTAAAACTTGCGAAAAATGTAGGACATCAGAATGCTCTAATTGCCGGTCTTGAGGTAGCAAGTAAGCAATCTGATTGTGTAATTTCCATCGATGCAGACTTACAGGATGATATTAATGTCATTCGAACATTTGTAGAAAAATATTTGGATGGTTTCGATATTGTCTATGGTGTGAGAGATAGTAGGGATACGGATACGTTTTTTAAACGTACAACTGCAATTGGATTTTATCGTTTTATGGAGAAAATCGGGATCAACTTAGTACCTAATCATGCGGATTTTCGGCTGATGAGTAAACGTGCACTAGATGAATTGTTTAATTATACAGAAACTAACTTATTCCTTAGAGGACTTGTACCTCTAGTAGGTTTCGCTTCAACAAAAGTTTATTATGATCGAAAAGAAAGACTCGCTGGAGAATCGAAATATCCATTAAAAAAGATGATTGCATTTGCGTTTGATGGAATTACTTCGTTTAGTATCGCTCCAATTAGATTAGTAACATTTCTTGGATTCTTATCTTTAATATTGAGTACGATAGCTGGAGGTTATGCATTTATCCAAGAGATTTTAGGCAATACGGAATCAGGGTGGTCTTCATTAATGATTTCGATTTGGTTTGTAGGTGGTCTGCAATTGATGGGTATTGGAATCATTGGTGAGTATATAGGGAAAATTTATCAAGAAGTTAAAAGACGTCCTAGATATGCAATTGAATGTGATTTATATTCTTTAAACAAAACGCAACAACTAGCTAAAGTGATTCATAAAAAGGGTTAATTATGAAAAATACTTTTGTTCGTTTTATTCTAGTTGGAATTGCCAATACGATTGTAGGCTTAAGTGTAATATATGTACTGTTACATGTAGCTGGTCTATCGTATTGGACGGCCACATTTTTGGGGAATTCAGTTGGGGCATGTGTAAGCTTTCTATTAAATCGGAATTTCACATTTCAAAGTAAAGGATCTGTTAGAAAAAGTATGATCCGATTTATTCTTGTTATCCTATCTTGTTATCTAATTGCATATAATCTGGGAACTAAAATAATCGATTTATTACTTAGTAAGAGCACTTTTATTCCATCACATTATAAAACCGATGTTGCTGTTTTAATAAGTACTTGTTTATACACTATATTAAATTATTATTGCCAGAAACTATTTGTTTTTTCACGTGGAAAAGCACTAGTAATTGAAAAAGAAAGAATGTGATGATTTGAGTATACTAGTCCTAGGTGGAGCAGGGTATATAGGATCTCATGCTGTATATCAACTCATTGATAATGGTTATAAAGTAGTAATCATAGATAATTTTCAAACTGGTCATGAAGAAGCCATTCACTCTGAGGCAAAATTCTATAAAGGTGATATTCGAGATAAAGAATTTTTGCGGACCGTATTTCAAAACGAGAGAATTGACGGAGTAATACATTTTGCAGCAAACAGCTTAGTAGGCGAATCAATGGAGAAGCCTTTGGACTATTTTAGTAATAATGTAGTTGGAACTCAAATGATTTTAGAAGTTATGAATGAGTTTCACGTTAAAAATATTGTATTTTCTTCATCAGCGGCGGTATATGGTGAACCTGAACTAGTGCCTATTTCAGAGGATTTTAGTACTAACCCTACAAACACCTATGGTGAAACAAAGTTAATGATGGAAAAAATGATGAAATGGTGCAGTAGAGCATATGGAATTAAGTATATTTCACTTAGATACTTTAATGTCGCTGGGGCTAGGTGTACTGCCGAAATTGGAGAAGATCATACGCCTGAGACTCACCTAATTCCATTAATTTTAAAAGTTGCTTTAAACCAAAGAGAAGAGATCACAATTTTTGGAGATGATTATGTAACTCCGGATGGAACTTGCATAAGAGACTATATTCATGTGGAAGACTTAGTCGATGCTCATCTATTAGCACTTAACTATCTGTCCAATGGAGGAGAAAGTGATATTTTTAATCTCGGAAATAACAAGGGATATTCAGTATTAGAAGTTGTTGATGCCGTTAGAAAGATAACAAATCATCCCATTCCTTTGAAAATAGGAAAGAGAAGAACTGGTGATCCAAGTATATTAATCGCTTCTTCAGAGAAAGCGAAGAAAATATTAGGTTGGACAATTAGACATGAAGATATCACTTCAATAATTAGTGATGCATGGAATTGGCATAAGTCCAATCCAAATGGTTATTCTGATCACAAAAAGAGACTTCAATTAAAGTACAATTAATATACTATTTAAAAAGAGGTTTTAGAGTAATTAATAACTCCAATGCCTCTTTTTTTGTCATAGAATGTCGATATCTGATCCAAAGAAAGTATTTTATATTAAATCTGTATTAATCAGCTTAAATTTAGAGAATGGGCAAAAATGATATGCAACGAAAGAAAGGAAATTACATGTAATTTCTGTATTGAGTTTCGACTATTGTCCGTAATTAGCAAAGAAGGAATGGTAGGAGGATTACATGATCTATATACTTTTCGCCTTAGTCTTAATAGGTGGTTTACTCTTGATATATATGTACAAACAGGCACATTTAAATATAGTGAGAAAACATGAATTTTCTTTCTCACATTTGAAACTTAATAAGCCTATACGATTATTTTTTATATCTGATATTCATAGAAGAACGATTCATCCTTCAATTATTGATGAAGTAATTGGTCAAGTAGATGTTGTTATTATAGGCGGAGACTTACTAGAAAAAGGTGTTCCATTAAAAAGAGTACATAATAATCTGGAAAAGCTACGCAGATTAGGTCCAATTTATTTTGTTTGGGGTAATAATGACAAAGAGGTTTTACAGGTGCCAATCATGTCTTTATTTCGGAAGAATGGTGTACAAGTGTTGAAAAATACATCTGCAACAATCTTTCATGATAATAAAGGCTTTTCTTTAATCGGAGTAGACGATATGAATACGGGGCTTGTAGATTTAGAAACAGCGCTAAGCGGAGTAAATGAAAGCTCATTTAAAATATTAGTAAGTCATGATCCAAGAGTTTTGAGTTTAATTGAACCTCAACATAAAATTTCGCTTGTTTTGAGTGGGCATACCCATGGAGGTCAAATACGAATCTTCGGTTTTGGACCATATGAAATGGGGAAAACCCATATTTCTAAAGAAGTAATACAAATTGTTAGTAATGGTTATGGTACGACTGCTCTACCGCTAAGATTACAGGCAAAACCGGAAGCGCATCATATCATTATTGAGAGTTATTAAACGTAAGTTAGTAAGTAGAACTATTTATCAAACTAAATTAGTGTTAGAAAAGCCCGTGTTCTTATTCAGTCATGGGTTTTCTTATGTCCACGTAACTTGATTAGGCAATTATTAAAGCTTGTTTACAGATCGGCTGCAATAGACCTGTAAATTGAGATGAGTAAGTTGACTTGGAAGTTTTCATCTAAAAGGGGCGGATTTAGAATAAAAGTAATCTAGTTAACTGGGTTATTATTTAAAATAGCTAATTAATAAATGTAAAATAATGGTAAAATATAGTTGTGCTTATTGTGAAGGACTTTACTTACTGAAGGGGGGATAAAATGAGGAATACATTCCTTGTTTTTTTCATTTGCTTATTTTGTTTAGTAGCCTGCAGTACTCAAAATACAATTGCACCGCCATATAATGGAAATCGTTTAATAATAGGAATCATAGGGAATCCCCCTGAGATCAGAGAAAACAATATAAAGTTTCATAAAATTTCATTCAAAGAATTAGAGGATAGTAGGCTGCTTTCTTCTTTTGATGCGGTCATGATCATGAAAGAGCACCTGTCAGAAGCAGCGGAGAGTAAATATGCAAAAGTTTATAAGCAAGCAAGTATTCCATTCTTTTTTGTACAGTCAACAAAAGCTTTTTTACCTTTTACTGAAGAAGATTTGTCATATGAAGATACTCCTGAATTAGATGCATGGAGTTATGCTGCAGGATATAGGCGAACTCCAGAAGGAATCGATAATTCATGGTCTTTTGGCTTATATGACGATAAGGTAACAAAAGAGAATATATGGGATGTTTATTCAAGGATATTTACTGTCATAGAGACTGAGTCAAAAAAGTATGGGAGATTCTAAACTAATATGAAAATTTCGGGTAGGCTATTTTTTACCTTTTATTTTATCTTAATCGTAATCGTTTTAGGAATTTTTTGTTTGTTTCATTCAAAGCAGTCCAATTCGATCGCCATTTTGGACCACGTAAATACGAATAAATTAGATGTCATTGAGGAGCTTCCTTCCCCGAATGGACATCAAAAGTTGACCATTTATTTATATGGTGGCGTTTTTTTGAAATCAGATTATAGCTATATCGGACAGTTAACTTCCAAAGGCCATAAAAAAGGAAAGTTCATATTGTGGTTATCTCCAGACAAGTATAATGTGAGTTGGGTAAATAATCATGAAATACTTATAAATCATAAAAAGATAAATGTTCAAAAAGAAAAGTATGATTTTAGATATTAACTTAACTAACAGAGGGATAATCAGTGTTAGATCCAGTAAAAATGGTTTTAAAGAACGAAATCGGAGATCCAAATTAAATTGAACGAAGATGATTTTGTACAAATTTCAAAAGCACTTTTTGATGAAATGGAAGTTGAGTTATTAGAAGTTAGCAATAATTAATTTAACTTTAAAAGGTAAAGAACCTCACTAGTCTTAAACTGGAGAGGTTCTTTATTTATTTCTATATATAAAATTTACTCATTCAATACATTCTTTAATATCAATTTACAGCGGCTCCATAGCAGATTAATAATTCTATTTTATAGTTAAAAAGTAATTAGAAAATAATTAAAAACGTTAAGGGGGATATTCATTTGTTAAATAACACACTAAAAAAGAAATTAATTCCTGTAGCAGTGCTTTCAACTATGGTAGTAGGTACATTTATTGGTTCATTTGCGAATAATGAAGTTCAAGCGAAAGAAGTTTCAAAAAAAGATGAAATCAGAAACGTCATTTTCTTCATTGGTGATGGTATGGGAGTATCTTATACAACTGCTCTTCGCTACTTAAAAGATGATCCAGCAACTAAAGAAGTTGAGCAAACTGAATTAGATAAATATCTTGTAGGCCAACAAATGACTTATCCTGAAGATCCAAAACAAAACATCACAGATTCTGCTGCAGCGGCTACCGCAATGTCGGCTGGTATAAAAACATACAATGCAGCGATTGGCGTAGATAATGATGGATCCTCTGTTAAAACAGTTCTAGAAGCTGCTAAAGAAAAAGGTAAATCAACAGGTTTGGTTGCAACTTCTGAAATCACACATGCTACACCTGCTTCTTACGGTGCACACGACGTTAACCGTAAAAACATGAATGCAATAGCAGATGACTATTATGATGAAATGATTAAAGGTGGTCACAAAATTGATGTCATGTTAGGTGGCGGATTAAGTAATTTTGTACGAGAAGACCGTGATTTAACAAAACAATTTAAAAAAGATGGTTACTCTTATGTAACAAATAAAAATGAGATGTTAAATGATAAAAACTCTAAAATATTAGGACTGTTTTCCCCAGGTGGAATGCCAAAAATGATTGATCGCGATTCAACTATGCCTTCATTAAGAGATATGACAAATACTGCGATTAATAAGTTAAATAAAAATAAAGATGGTTTCTTTTTAATGGTAGAAGGTAGCCAAATTGACTGGGCTGGTCATGATAATGATATTGTTGCATCTATGAGTGAAATGGAAGATTTCGAAAACGCATTTAAGTCGGCAATCGCTTTTGCTAAAAAGGACAAACATACATTAGTAGTAGCTACAGCTGACCACTCAACAGGTGGCTTTTCAATTGGTGCAAAAGGTGATTACAACTGGTACGGTGCTCCAATTATGGCTGCAAAACGTACACCTGACTTTATGGCAGAGCAAATTTCAAAAGGTGCAGATGTAGAGCAAACACTAAAATCTTATATCGGCTTACAATTAAAACCAGAAGAAATCCAGTCTGTTAAAACTGCGGCGCAATCTAAAGATCTAGTTCAAATTGATAATTCTATTGAAGCGATATTTGATAATCGCTCAGTAACTGGATGGACAACAGGTGGTCATACAGGCGAAGATGTTAATGTATATGCTTATGGTCCTGGTAGTCAATTATTTGCTGGTAAAATCGATAATACTGATCAAGCGAAAAACATCTTTAACATCTTGAAAAATGGAAGATAAAATGAATGTTCCCGTTAGATGAGTTAATTTAACGGGAACTTTCTTTGAATTACTCATGACATAAGAAGATAGAGGGGGATTGACGTGAAAAAAATGATTCCAATGTTTTTAGCATTTACGATGTTAAGTGGATGTAACTTTGTGCAAGATACTGATAAACAACATGTTAATACCGATCATACTCAATCGGATAAAGCTTCAACTATCGAGCACAAAGCAAAATCACTATCAGATATTTATGTACCGAACCCTCAAGTAACAGATGATACAAAATTATTAAAAATAGGACAAATAATAAAAGATGATAAGGGTGAAGTGACTTTAAATGGATTAGCTGCTTTGAATAAATCATTTCATATTGGTCCAATCGAAATGAAAATTAAAAATGTGAAACTAATTCATAATTTACCGACATATTCCTTGATGGACTATTTTCATTATTACACCGAACATTATGAGGAGTTTGAATTTGTAAAAGTAGAGGTAGAATTGATTAATCATTCAAGTGAAAATGTACGATTTGGACCTGTTTCACATTTGATTACTAGTAATAGTGAAGAAAAAGTATTTAAAGATGATTTTTATATTGAATATTTAGGTGGAGAGATTGCTGCAAACAGCTCCAAGCAAGGTGCCTTAGGTTTTATAGTGGAAAAAACTTCACCTAGGCTCAATTGGTTAGAGATTACAACCAGTGATGTACTTGATGACAATCAAAAAGTTATACAAAAGGGTCAAAGAATAAAAGTAGATTTTTAACTGTTTAATAAAAAATAAATTAGATTTAATTTAGTAAATAAAAAACTCCTTTTCTTATAAAAAAGGAGTTTTTTTCATCCGATCATTTTACATTATAAAGTGACTTCGTCTTCTACAGGTGAAAGAAGCACTTCGTTTTTATCAGGATACATTTGTTCAATGTGGTGTTCACCCCAAGAACATAATAAATCTAATACTTCTTTAAGTGACCATCCATATTCAGTTAAAGAATATTCAACTTTTGGAGGAACTTGATTAAATACTTCTCTATTAACAATATTGTCTTCTTGTAGCTCTTTTAATTGTTGAGTAAGCATTTTTTGAGTGATGTTAGGCATCAACTTTTTTAATTCACTCGTTCGTCTCTTACCTTTTATTAAATGACAAAGGATTACAACCTTCCATTTGCCTCCAATAACATCTAACGAAGCTTCTACTGGAATGTTATATTTTTTCATCATAATGCCCCCATACAATATTTTTTTACTAGTACGATCCTTTTATACACTATCTTTCAAAATAGCCAGTACATGTTCATTTATGTGATTAAAATATCATACCACTCTTAGTCGATACTGTGTAGATTTCAGCGTTATTTATATTTTTTTCCAAAAAATTTCTATAAAAATTCCTTTATTTTCAAAAATGTTACTAAAAAGTAACTATATCACTTCAAAGTGCATACTTCTCATCGTTTCTAGAGTAGTTCATAATGACAACTAGTTGATGATCAATACAGGACATCAATATACAACATTAGTCAATTGTAGAGTTTCTTTTAATATGTATGAAAAAGTATCTACAATTTATGGTTCATATTTTCTGTTATTACTAAAAGGACATAATTTTTAGGCGCCATGTCCCTAAAGTAATTGAACAACAAAATATATTATACAAGGAGGATTCTTAAATGAGTTCGACTGCTCACGCGATAAATAGTCAAGAGAAAAAAACTGGGACTCCAGCTTTAATGGCTCTAGCAATTAGTGCTTTCGGAATTGGAACAACTGAATTTGTTCCTGTTGGATTACTTTCAACACTATCGGACGACCTTAGTATTTCGATTACTTTGGCAGGTTTATTGATTTCAGGGTATGCAATGGGTGTTGCTTTTGGGGCACCGATTTTAACAGCTTTAACAAACAAAATGAATCGAAAATCATTATTAATGCTTTTAATGATTATTTTTATAGTAGGAAACAGTGTCGCTGCAATTTCGACAAGTTTTGGATTACTTTTAGTTGCTCGAATTATAACAGCATTTTCTCATGGTGTTTTCTTTTCAATTGGTTCAACGATTGCAGCTGATTTAGTGCCAGAAAATAAAAGAGCTAGTGCAATAGCATTTATGTTTACTGGTTTAACCGTTGCTACTGTAACAGGTGTGCCATTAGGGACCTTTATCGGTCAACATTTTGGATGGAGATCAACCTTCTGGGCAGTTGCCATTTTAGGATTCATAGCAATCATTGCAATTTCAATACTAGTTCCTAAAAACATTAAACAAGCACCTGCTTCAAAGCTTAGTGATAACTTCAAAATACTAACGAATGGTCCATTATTATTAGCGTTTGCCATTACAGCATTGGGTTATGGTGGTACATTTGTTGCGTTCACGTATTTAACACCCATATTAGAAAAAATTACAGGTTTTGCACCAAGTGCTGTAAGTATCATTTTACTTGTATATGGTGTTGCTGTTGCATTAGGAAACACTTTCGGTGGAAAGGCTGCGAATAAAAATCCATTAAAAGCATTAACTTGGATGTTTCTAATTCAAGCAATTATACTCGTGATTTTAACGTTTACAGCTCCATATAAAGTAGTTGGGACTGTTACTATTTTCTTCTTAGGATTATTAGCATTTATGAATGTCCCAGGATTACAAATATACGTGGTTAAATTAGCTGAGAAATATGTTCCTTCAGCTGTTGATATTGCTTCAGCTTTAAACATCGCTGCATTTAACGTGGGGATTGCAATTGGTGCTTTCGTTGGTGGATTAATTGTTGATTCAATCGGATTAACTCATACACCATGGATTGGTGGATTAATGGTTTTTGGAGCAGTTCTTTTAAGTTTATGGAGTGCAGCACTAGAAAAAAGAAAATTAAAATCCCTCTAATTAAAAGGCTCTTTTCTAAAAGATTGTTGTTTTTAAAACAAACCGTAAATAAAGAAAATGATAAACGGATATGCGAGACTCCTGTGGGAGTAGCGGGAAAGATGAGACCTTAGCAGGCGCGCCGAGGAGGCTCATCGCCCGCCCCACGGAAAAGCGAGCATCCTGGAGTGGAAATCGACGAATTACTTTTTTAATAGCTACAAATTTTACTAAAACAACCAATTAAAAATATGTCAAATCATCAGTATTGAAATTGAATATAAAAGGAGATAGAAAAAATGACTAATAGAATTAAAAATCACGTTACATTAAATAATGGAATCGAAATGCCTACTATAGGATTAGGCGTTTTTCAAGTTGAAGATGGACAAATTGTTGTTGATTCAGTTAAAGCGGCAATCAGAAATGGATATCGTAGTATTGATACAGCAGCTATCTATCAAAACGAAGAAGGCGTTGGTCAAGGTATAAAAGAGGCTCTTGAAGAGAATGGATTAAGCAGAGAAGAGTTATTTATTACTTCAAAAGTATGGAATGCGGATCTAGGCTACGAATCAACTTTAGAAGCATTTGAACTTAGCTTAAAAAAATTAGGACTAGATTATTTAGACCTTTATCTAATACATTGGCCAGTTGAAGGCAAATACGTTGATACGTGGAAAGCACTTGAAACACTTTATAAAAATGGAAAAGTTAAGGCTATTGGTATGAGCAATTTCCAAATTCACCACTTAAAAGATGTAATGTCGAATGTAGAAATTATGCCAATGGTAAACCAAGTTGAACTACACCCTTTATTAAGCCAAGTAGAATTAAGAGAATTCTTAAAAGAAAATTCAATTCAAGTAGAAGCATGGGCACCATTAATGCAAGGACAATTATTTGAGAATGAAACGTTATTAAAAATTGCTAAATCACATAATAAATCAATTGCTCAAATTGTATTACGTTGGCATTTACAAAATGGAGTTGTTATTATCCCTAAATCAATTAAAGAACATCGAATCCAAGAAAATGCAGATCTATTTGATTTCGAATTATCTTTAGAGGAAATGAGCGAAATAAATGCTTTAAATCAAAATCATCGAGTAGGTCCTGATCCAGATAACTTTGATTTTTAATTAGGCTCATTTTGAAAAGAAAAACTTAGCCTATAAATATAATAGAAGAAAAAGAGTGGTAACAAATTGTTACTACTCTTTTTGTATTTTCATAGAGAACTTATTATTTTTTCAAGAAAGTATAAAAGAAAGTACTCTAAGTTAAATGTTCAATAGTCGTAAGTGAGTTTTGTAAAGAAATCGAGCGTATAATGCTCTACTTCAACCTCAGAGATGGGATGTAAGGTGTACTATTGGTCATTTTTTTAAAAATTTATTATAATATAGGTAAAATTTCCCTCACTCTCAGACTAAAGTCTTATTAAATTTAATACTTAGGTGCATATGAGAAATGGAAGTTGTTATTTACAATTAAAATGAGGTAGTTTACGAAATTGATAGATTGCTAAATAGAATCTCGGAGTAGTGGAGGGGGTTAATTAATCTGATGCAAAAAAAGAAAAATATGATGAAAGAACTCTCGATACATGTCTTACTGGCAGCAGTATCAATTTTCTTTTTACTTGAATTTTTACCTACGGTTGTTTCGATCTATAAAGGGCTATTTACCTTTGCCATAATGAGTATCTTATTACTTGATTTTTATCTTGTTCTATCAAATCACAAAAAGATATTAAAAGTAACGAAAATTGCATTAGTCTTGATATTGATTTGTATTTCAGTAGTCGGATTAATTTTTTATATTACAAAGTTTTTAGTTTTTGCTGATACGTATGGAGTTGAACGAATATTAATAGATCATATATCGATAGCTAAATTAATATTTTTTACAATTTGCTTTTTTCAACCTATCTTTTTACCAATACCAGAAGCAGTAACATTACCAGCAGGTAGTGCAGTGTTAGGTTCCTTCCAAGGAGCTTATATTGGATTTCTTGGGTCTATATCAGGGATAGTTGTCATGTATTTCTTAGCAAGAATAGGTGGTTTAAAACTTGTAGCCAAGTTTGTTAAAGAGAAACATTTAAAAAGGTATCAAGAGTATGTTTCTAAGAATGAAACCATTATTTTAACGTTGATGTTTATTATCCCAATTTTGCCAGATGAAATTATCTGTGTTGGAGCGGGAATCAGCAAGGTCTCTTTTAAGCGATTTATAATAATCGCCTCAATTTCAAAGTTGGTTACTTCATCATTGTTATCATATTCGGTCTACTTAGCTAAACTGTTTTCATTATCGGCGACTCAATTGATTTTTGGTAGCTCGATCATTATACTGTTCGTTTTTCTTCTATCTTTTATTATTAAAAAATCTATTAAAAAAGCGAATGCGAAAGAAGTATATATGACATCTCATGGAGAATAAGAGGAAATGAATAATATTCTTTTATTTGTCGAATAAGACAATTTCCTAAGAAATAATGTAGAAAAACATATAAAAAACACAAAAAAAAAACACAGTAAATGAACTGTGTTTTTTGTCGTTATGGATTCATTAAAACCTTTATGCCTTGAACAATATTCCAAATAAATACTACTAAATTAATGATGAATGCAAGTGCAAATCCTATTACAGTCAATCCGACGGCACCGTCGAAATTTCCAAATGAAAAGATTGAAATAATAATGAAAATGGCAATTGTTATGAATGGGAGCAAATGAGAAAAAAATGCTCGTTTCGAATGAGATTTAATTTGTAAATCTTTCGCCACAAAATAAACGATTATAGGGAATAAAAATGGCGCAAAGAACACGCTGAAATAACATAATGAGGACAATATCTTATTTGTTTCCAATTGTTTACCTCCAGAACTTTTATTAAATTTTACTAATAATCTTATTATAGTTCAAAATTAAGATGAAATCAGATTTTTTTAGTGAATCAATCCAAATGTTACCAGTAGCTGATTAAATGGATGATCAAATTTTAATAGTATCTAACAAATCAGGATGAATAATTAATATCCTTTTTTTGTTTCCTTCTAATAGAAAAATACAGAACTGTTAGGAGTAAAATTGGTAAAGAAATACACAGTGTAATCCATGGATATTCTAATAAAAAATTACCATATAGTGTGTAAAGGATTGCAATTGGAATATTTCCTGCTAAGACGATTAGAATGTATGACAAGTATTTCATATTCGTTGAAGCGGCAATAAAGCAAGCGCCATCGGTAGGGGCAAGAGGGGTCGCAACAGTAATAAATAAGTATTTTTTTCGATTTAATAGAATTTCTTTATTGAGAGAAGGATATTTTTCTTCCATGAATTGTTGAATACGATCACTTAAAATACTTCTACTAAGTGCATAAATGATAGACTCAGTTATTAACATGCCTGTAAGTGAAAGTACAATCGCTTCGAGTGGGTTGAAAAATAAACTCCCAACTACAATTAATATCGAGCTTGGAATAAATAAAAAGATTCGAGCACAGAAAATGATTAAAAATAAAACTGTAGGAGGAAGAGTTGAATGGATAATGAGCTGTTTTATTTCTTCTAATGATAAATGAAATAAATTATATCGAAAGGCTACTAGTAACAAAATGATCCAGGAACTGATGACAATGAATGGTAGGACTTTTTTCATGTTAAGGCTCCCCTTTTACTAGAGAAATCATATGTTATACTATTCTATTCTAATTAGTGAGGAAAACTGATTTATTTTTAAAAATTTATTATGAATATCTGACATATTCGTTTTAAATTATGAATATCCATTACTAAGCAATAAATATCTCAAATTAAAGAGAATTGAGGTGTAGATATGCTTGATGAAGGACTATTGATTCTAAGACTTGTTTTAGGAATTATTTTAGCGGCACATGGTGTACAGAAATTATTTGGATGGTTTGGTGGTTATGGTATTAAAGGGACTGGTCAATGGTTAGAATCAATTGGTGTTAAACCCGGTGCATTTTTTGCATTTTTAGCTGGTGCAGCTGAACTCGTAGGCGGATTTTTCGTTGCGGCTGGTGTCTATACGACAGTTGGAGCATGGTTAATCATATTGGTGATGTTAGTGGCCGTCTTAAAAGTTCATTTGAAAAACGGATTTTGGAATGGTTCAAATGGATTTGAATTTAATTTGTTAATCATTGCCGCAGCTGTTAGTGTATTATTAACTGGACCTGGTTCATATACATTATTTTAAATTTTTCAAAGAGGACATTCAGAAAATGAATGTTCTTTTTTATGCTGAAAAATAACAATATTTTCTGTTAAGATAATATAAGCATATCGAAAATGGAGGGGACAGAATGAAAGATTCGATTTTTGAACAACTTAAATTTACGAGATCTTATACTTTAAGATTATTAAGTTCAGTTTCAACAGACGTGGTAGAGAAAGTACCCGCAGGATTTAATAATAATATTCTTTGGAATGCTGGTCACATTTTAGCAGCATATGAACAATTACTTTATGCAAATACAGGTGATGAACTTAACCTTTCTGAAGATGTTATTAGTTTCTTTAAAGGCGGTACAAAACCTAGTGATTGGAATAGTGAGCCTCCTAGTTTTGAAGAAATTATTGCTTTATTAGAAAAGCAAATCGAACAAATTATTTCTACATATGAAGGTCGTTTAGATGAAGAAATGAAAAAAGAAATAAAGTTAGGTGGATTTGAAATTAAAACTGTTCGTGACATGATTAGTTTTAATATTTTCCATGAAGGTTTACATTCAGGTTTGATAAATGGATTAAAAAGAACATTTGGTCAATAATTGATAAAATCTAAGAGTATCTGCTCTTAGATTTTTTTGTTATAATCAATTTTAACTATTGCAAAGTAGAATATGAAAAATGAGGTTATTAAAATGAAAAAAGAAAGTAATTTAATTATTTACGATCTAATTTTGTATTTAGTATTTCCGCTTGTTTTATATAAATTTTTAAAGCCTGTTATTGGAGATTATTGGGCAATGATCGTTCCAACAATTCCAGGGATTTTATATACGTTGTTTCGCTTTTGGTATACTAAACAGTTTAATGTAACGGGTATTTTTCTTATTTCTACGATGACGGTTAGTACAGCTGTGGATTTGTATGCGGGGTCGGCATCAAACTTAATCTTATACAATGTGTATTATCACTTTGCACTTGTCGCAGTATTTTTTCTGTTACTAGTACTTAAAAAGCCATTACCGTATTATTTTATGATCGATATTGCAGCTATTCAAGGTCAAGATAGGGAAGAAAGTAAAAAGTTATATAAACATCCATCTCTATTTAAATTATTTAATTATTTAATGATCGCTTGGATTATAAAAGATATTTTGTTTGCGGCTGCCCAGTGGTGGATGTTAGAGAATTATGGAATTAAAGCATACTATTCTCGTACAATTATCTTTACTGTTGGGGGATATGTTTTTGGGATAATCATGGCAATTGGCTATGCGATGGTAACATTAAGAGCCCAAAAAATTAAAGAAAACGATGAAGACAAACCTTCAGATGAATTGATTATATAATAGAAAAGACGCATCTAATTTAGATGCGTCTTTTGTTTTGGATGCTTATAGTTTTTTAGCTGAGTTTATCAAAATCATTTCGAAGAACGATTCGAAAACTATGCGTTTCTCACTTTTTCATTTTCAGGTTCAACATGAATTAAAATATTCGGATTGATAAGAACTTTTTTGATATCATCTTCAATTTTATCGCACAATATATGGGCCTCTTCAATGCTCATGCTAGATGGTAATACTAAATGAAAATCGATATGTTCTTCTGCACCAGAACGTCTTGTGCGTAGATCATGATACTCTATAAACTGAGATTTATAAGATAGTAATACTTCTTCTATTTGCGTAAGTTCATCTGATGTAAGCCCAGTATCAAGTAAAGGAGTAAAAGATTTTCGACCAAGCTCTACGGATTCCTTCATTATATATAATGCGATTCCAATTCCTATAAGTGCATCAAGTACTTCCCATCCTGTTAAACTAACTAATAGTAAACTTATGGCAACACCAACTGATGAGTAAACATCTGTTAATAAATGTAATGCATTGGATTGCATAGCAACTGAATGTGTTTCATCACCGACCTTTTTAACTATTTTACCAACTCTCCAGTTAATCAGTGCCCCAATCAACATAACGATAACGCCTATAAAAGGTAGTTTAATAGGTGTCGGATGAAGAAGTTTTTGAACTGATTCAACAATAATCCAAATACCTGCAATGAAGATAAGGATTGTTTCAACTGTTCCAGAAATATTTTCAAATTTCCCATGCCCATACGGATGTTCTTTATCTGGTGGTCTATTTGAAATTTTGACTGAGAAAAACGCGATAACTGACGCAATTAAATCCAATAATGAATGAATTGCTTCTGAGATAATTGCAACTGAACCAGTAATGATTCCTACAACTAATTTTAATAATACGATGAATGAATTACTGAAAATCGAAAGGATTGCTATTTTGGTTGAACGCAATCTTATCACCCCTGACCAATTTTTTCTACTTAAGTTAAGAGTTTTGTCCTAGTGCAACAAAAAAGAAAAACCACTAACAGTTGTTAGTGGTTTGTTTTTTAAAATTTATATATTTTAATTGTTTGCCAAAAAGTTTTTTCATTTTGATCACCTTATTTTCTCGCATAAAATATATTCTATAGTAAAGATAATATTTTGAAAAGAAAAATTTGTGTAGTGGAATGTGGTAATATTCCTTCCTTATACTGAAAATAGTTTGACACTAATTTTAGACTATGTTATACATAGACTAATATAATAAATAACTATCAATTCGTAGAGGTTGCATCGTATAAGATTATCGTTTATGAGAACTGTGGGTTCAGTGATTAAATGAAAAAGGATTCGATGCCGAAGTAGTAAAGTGCCACACGCTTTATTGCTGGGACTACATTTAATAAGTGTAGTACTGTCACATGTGTTTGTGAAGAGCTATTGAAGAGATGTGATTGGCTAAATCCTTTTAATATTTAAAAGTACTAGGCACATGAACATATCCTTCATGTGTCTTTTTTAATACACTAATACATTGATGAAGCTTCTTAGAATGAACTTACATTTAGTTATGAAGGGAGAATATTAATGTATTTACATGGTACTAGTCGAATTGATCACAATGGACATTTAGAAATTGGAGGTTGCAGTACAGTTCAATTAGCAGAACAGTATGGTACACCTTTATATATATACGACGAAGCATTAATTGAATCAAAATGTAGGGAATTTCATGAAGCGCTAAAAAAGACAGGAATGAAGTATCAAGTAGCGTATGCTAGTAAAGCATTTTTATGTATGGAACAAGCCCGTTTAATTGAAAGAGAAGGACTTTGTTTAGATGTAGTATCGAGCGGTGAATTATATACGGCACTACAAGCAGGGTTTCCAGCCGAAAAGATTCATTTTCATGGAAACAACAAGTCTATTGAAGAGCTTGAAGAAGCATTGGATGCAAAAATTGGTTGTTTTGTAGTCGATAACTTTTTTGAACTAGAAGTTTTACAAGCTCTAGCAGAGCAACGTGGAGAAATTGTTTCAATTTTATTACGTGTTACGCCTGGGGTAGAAGCGCATACGCACGAATATGTAATGACAGGTCAAGAAGATTCAAAATTTGGATTTGATATCATGTCTAAGCAAGCATATGAAGCAGTTGAAAACTCTATACATTCTCAAAATTTAAGATTATTGGGAATCCATTCCCATATAGGATCTCAAATTTTTGAACCAGATGGATTTGTTCATGCAATTAATATATTAATTAGCTTTTTAAATGGTATAAAAAATGATTTAGAATATACAGCAGAGATATTAAATGTAGGTGGAGGCTTCGGAATTCGTTATACTTCAGAAGACGAACCTTTAGCTATTCATACTCATATTGAAACAATTACTTCTATTATAAAAGAAGAATGTGAAAAATTGGGTTATGCACTTCCTGAGTTATGGTTAGAACCAGGTCGCAGTATCGTTGGTGAAGCAGGTACAACACTATACACTGTTGGGGCAACTAAAAATCTTCCATCCATTCGAAAATATGTTTCAGTTGATGGAGGAATGACAGATAATATTCGCCCAGCACTTTATGGATCTAAATACGAAGCAATGCTTGCTAATCGTGGAAAAGATGAAAATAAAGAAGTTGTTTCAATAGCAGGTAAATGCTGTGAAAGTGGAGATATGTTAATCTGGGACTGTGAATTACCGGTAGTTGAAAGTAATGACTTATTAGCAGTATCTTGTACTGGCGCATATGGATATTCAATGGCAAATAACTATAATCGTATTCGTCGTCCAGCAGTCATTTTTGTAAAAGATGGAACTTCAAGAGTAGTTGTTCGACGCGAAACATATAAAGACTTAGTTAAAAATGATATGATTTACATTGAAAACTCTTCTATTAGATAATAGAAGAGTTTTGTTTCTATTTCGTTAATTTTGAATTATTATTTATCGACATATAAAGACATATTTATCATTTATGTTACAATATTGTAACAAAAGCGACTCACTTCGCGAATCTATGGTATAAATACAAAGTAGATAAGCGAGAGGAGACACGCTGAAATGTTTAGAAAAAAACTTACAGTGCTGGCTATTGCAGGTGCTTTAATTGTATCTTTAACGCCAAATGCTTCGGTTTATGCTGAAAGTAAAGTAGAAAAAAAGCAAGCTGAAGTAGGTAAATTTCAATCACAATTTAAAAAATTAAGTAACGATGTTAAAAAGATAGATTCACAGATTAAATCAACTAAAGAAAAAATCGCTGCTAAAAAAGCAGAAATTTCTGAAACACAAGAAATCATAAAAGATAAAAATGCTAGAATTACATACTTACAGGATCGAATTGAAAAACGTAATGAAATGTTACAAGACCGTTTAGTTGCGATGCAAAAGCAACCAAAAGTTAATTTAGTAACTGATGTTCTATTTAATTCTGATGGTATTGTAGATTTTTTCAATCGTTTAAATTCAATTAATACGCTTTTTCAAGCGGACCAAGATATCATAAAAGAACAAGAGTCAGAACAAGCGGAAGTTAAGAAAGAAAAACAACTTGTTGACGAAAAGAAAGATGCTCTTGTAAAAGCTAAAGAAGATTTAGTAGCTCAAGAAAGCGATTTATCTAAATCACAAGCAGCTAAGCAAAAATCATTAAGATCAGCTGAATATAGATTAAAATTAGCAGTTAAAGAACTTCAAGATGCTAAAGAAGACGAAAGAGTAAGAGAACTTGAAAAACAATCACTTGAATTAGCCGAATTATCTAATGATGGTGATGACAATGATAATAGCAATACTGGCAGCAGTAGTAATGGATCATCTGGCAGTGGATCAGTTTCTGATAATGACGGTGGGCCAATTGCTTCAGGTAACGCAATTGTAGACTTTGCTATGCAATATCAAGGTGTTCCTTATGTATTTGGCGGTACTTCTCCAAGCGGATTCGATTGCAGTGGATTTATTTGGTACGTATATTCACATAATGGATACAGTATCTCACGAGCAAACGTAAAATCATACTGGAGTAGAGCGACTAAAATTAGTTCTCCACAACCTGGTGACCTAGTATTCTTAGAAAACACTTATATAAATGGTCCATCTCATATGGGTATTTATATTGGTGGAAACAAAATGGTTCATGCTGGAAGTAAAGGTATTGGTACAATCAGCATTAGTAGTAGCTGGGTACAATCTCACTTCTTAGGATATGGCCGATTCTAATAAACTAATAACCTCGTATTATATTTAGTATAGTACGAGGTTTTTTATTATTGATAGATTAATAAAAAAAGGCATAAGCTCATTATATTATGAGCTCATGCCTTTTTGATTTTCTGCTTGTTCTTTTAATAGGTCGCGAATTTCAATTAAAAGTGCTTCCTCTTTTGATGGTACAACAGGTTTAGCCTCTTCAACAACTTTCTTTTTAAACGACAATCGATTTATTAAACGGATAAAGAAGAATACTGAAATAGAGATAATAAGGAAATCGATTACGGTTTGTATAAATGAGCCATACATTATACCGTGAAACTGAAAGCCGGTAAAATCACTTTTTCCTAAGATAAGTGCGATAATTGGCATCATGATATCAGCAACTAAAGAGGATACAATCTTACCGAAAGCTCCACCGATAATTACCCCGACTGCCAAATCAAGCACATTACCTTTTAATGCAAACTTCTTAAACTCTTCAAACATTTTTATTCCTCCTGTGCAATTATCGTATTAGTTTACATACAATTATTAAATCTTTCAAGTCTGTAATTGACACTTATAAGCAAAAATATTTATATCAGCTATTTAATATGGTAAATACTAAGTAATGACAATTATTAGGGGGTTAAAGAATGGGGAATGAATTAGCTACATTTGCCGGAGGTTGTTTTTGGTGCATGGTAAAACCATTTGATAAAGAAGACGGCATACTAAAGGTCATGTCAGGTTATACTGGTGGCGAAAAAGAAAACCCAACTTATGAAGAAGTATGTACGCATATGACTGGGCATTATGAGGCTGTTCAAATTACGTTTGATCCAGAAGTATATCCGTATGAAAAATTATTAGCATTATTTTGGCAGCAAATTGATCCAACTGATGCAGGTGGACAATTTCATGATCGAGGCAGTTCCTATAAAACAGCTATTTTTTATCATAATGAAACACAAAAAGAACAAGCGCTAGCTTCAAAAGAAGAAATTGAAAAAAGTGGAGTATTTAAAAAGCCAATTGTGACAGAAATTCTACCTGCTAAACCTTTTTATGAAGCGGAGGAATATCATCAACATTATTATAAGAAACATCCACTGCGCTATCAGCTTTACTATAAAGGTTCAGGCCGACAACGGTTTTTAAAAGAGCATTGGAAAACAGGGCAAGAAGAATTAAAGAAAAAACTTACACCAATTCAATATTCAGTAACACAAGAAGACGCAACAGAGCCTCCGTTCCGAAATGAATTTTGGGATCATAAAGAAAAAGGAATTTATGTTGATATCGTTTCTGGCGTACCCTTGTTTAGTTCAATCGATAAATTTGATTCTAGTTGCGGATGGCCTAGTTTCACAAAACCAATCTTAAAAGGCGAAATTGAAGAGAAAAAGGATTATAGTCACGGGATGATGCGAATTGAAGTACGTAGTGCAGAAGCTGACTCGCATTTAGGTCACGTTTTCGATGATGGACCTGGACCAGAAGGGTTGAGATATTGTATTAATTCAGCATCCTTGAAATTTATTCCGTATGAGAAAATGGATGAGGAAGGTTACGGTAATTATAAAAGTATCTTTTTTAATAAATAGTATGTACGTCAAACCGAGATAGGGAACATCTCGGTTTTTTCTATTATTCAAAATATTTCAAGAAAAGGGTTACAACAAAAAAGATTTATGATAATATAAAAGTGTCACAAAGTTGTCACATTTTAGGTATTGCAATTCACAAAAAATAATACAGGAGGTTATTTATATGAAGCAAACTGATTATGAAATCGTTGAAACTTATACAAGATATTCTGGTATTGCCTTTTTTATTGGTCTTATTCTTTTTTTACTTTATTTCACTGGAAACGGTTTCGTACATACCGACTTAATGTTAACAGTGAGCATTGTATTGATGGGCTCTTGTTCTACCTTATTTTTATTAGGGACTTTTTTGGGATTGATGTTTACAATTTCTACAAAAGAACAAGCTTAAAAAAAAGAATGGGTGTTCAATGACTTAGGTCATTTGAACATCCTTTTATTTTTGTTTCAATTTTTATTTGATGAGGCGTTTTTTAAAATTTGGCTTTGTTAAAGAAGATAGTTGATTTCCACTACAGGATGCTTGCTTTCCGGGGGCATGTGTTGAGCCTCCTCGGTGCTATGCGCCTTGCGTGAGTCTCAACTTTCCCGTTACTCCCACTGGAGTCGAGCACCTTACGTCCAATCAAAATCTTATATATCGATTGTCTTCTTTACGTCAACCTAACTATAAAAACAATCTTTTAAAGGAAGCTTTTATATATAAAACAATATACATTAACAGAGCCTAAAATTTAATTCATCTTATCAAAATACTTATCAAGTTTATACGCACTAGGAGGTGTCGCATTAGATGGGATTTTTTAATAAATTAAAGGGAATGGATCGCAATGTGTGGATCCGGGTAATTGGTGAAACGATTACAAGTAGTGCAATGATGATGCTGATGCCGTTTTTTGCATTATATTTAGAGGGCAAAGTTGATTCAATGCTAAAAGTAGGTTTTATTATGTCTATTTCACCTATAGCTTCATTATTTGGTTCAATGGCTGGTGGAAGATTAGCGGATCTTTACGGACGAAAGCGAATGATGGTTTTTTCAACACTTGCTTCTTCCATTATTCTTCTATTATTTTCAATAGCAGAAGGTTATACTGCATTTCTGATTTTATCTATTTTATTAGGAATAAGTAATTCCTTTTTTAATCCAGCTGCATCTGCTATGGTGGCTGACGTGACTGAACCAGAAGAAAGAACCGAAGCATATGGATTGTTAAGGGTAGGAAGTAACTTTGGGACAGTAATTGGTCCTTTACTTGGCAGTTCAATTGTTTTCTTTTCAAAAGATAGTTTGTTTTATATTGCTGCAACGGCTTTAGGTCTATATAGTATCGCTCAATTATTTTTACTGAAGGAAACCCTTCCAGTAGGAAATAAAACGAAAAATGAAAATGAGGGTTCAAAAATTCCTCTTAAAAAAGTAATGAATATTATCTTGGCAGATAAGTTACTTTTATTTTACGTAGCAACCGGGGTTATCATTTCGATGGGTTTCTCACAAATTGAAGGTATGCTTCCATTGTATTTCAAACAAAGTTTTCAGTCACGTTTTGGAGAATGGAATCCTTATCCGTTTTTAATGTCAATTAATGGATTACTTGTAGTATTACTACAATTTCCTGTTTCAAGCTATTTAGCGAATCGCTCTATCGGAAAAACGATGTTTTATGGGACAGTATTATTCGGTTTAGGCATTTTATCAATCGGATTAGCTCCACCACTATTATTATCATTTGGATTAAGTAAATGGATAATATTAATCGTTTTAGCATTTATTTTTATTTACTATACATTTGGTGAGATGGTCATGTCACCAGTACAAATGACTTTCGTTGCGAATATTGCACCTGAAGAGTTAAGGGCAACTTATATGGCAGTTGGAAGTATGAATTGGACAATTGGGGGATTCCTTGGTCCGTTATTAGGTGGATTTTTATTTGATTTAAAATTAGGATTATGGCTATTCGTGATATTAGGCACAGGTGTAGTTATATCAGGCTCGATGTATCGATCGCTTGATGAAAAAGTTGCCAATAGAGAAAATGAACAGGAGCTAGCACAATGACGCTAGCTTTTTTGTTTATGTCGTGACTAGCTCTATTGGCAATCACTTTTTTGTTTTTTCACATATTAAACGTAACTGCATATGTTGTAAAGAATTATAGGTTTCTACCCATAAAGGCTTATACACTTTGGGAGAAAGTGGTACAATAGGAAGAGCAAAAAATAGTAGGGGGAACATCATGAAGATTAAGTTAGGATTATTATATGGCGGAAAATCTGCTGAACATAAAGTATCATTACAAACAGCTTTTGCCGTTATTTCTGCTTTAGATCACACAAAATTTGATGTGTATCCAATTTATATAACAGAGCAAGGTGAATGGTTACAAGGTAAACAAATTGAAGGTAAAGTAGAAAGTGTTGCTGCTTTAAAATTTACAAATGAAGATCAAAACGTAAATGAAATTGCTCCAGTTGCATTAACTTCATCAATTATTCCTGCAGCCTCAAATCAAGAATCAACTGGACCTGTTGATGTTATTTTCCCATTATTACATGGACCAAATGGTGAAGACGGAACAGTTCAAGGATTACTCGAACTTTTAAATATACCTTATGTTGGAAATGGTGTTTTAGCATCATCGGCAGGTATGGATAAAGTTATTATGAAAAACTTATTTGAACAGGCTGGAATTCCGCAAGCAAAATATGTGCATTTCTTAAAGACTGATTGGAAATCAAATGCAAATACTTGTTATGAAAAAGTTGAACAAGAATTAGGTTACCCTGTATTTGTTAAGCCAGCAAATTTAGGATCAAGTGTTGGAATTAGTAAAGCGAAAGATCGCGAATCATTAATTGCTGCATTTGAAGAAGCATTCCAATTCGACCGTAAAGTCATTATTGAAGAAAACATCGTAGGACGTGAAATTGAAGTTGCTGTACTAGGTAACGATAAGGTTGAATGTTCTGTTGTTGGAGAAATTAAACCGTCAGTAGAATTTTATGATTACAATGCAAAATATGAAAGTGGAGATACGGGTCTAATTATTCCCGCTCCAATCGAAAATGAGACATATGAAAAAATTAAACATTTTGCAGAAGTTGCATTTAAAGCAATTGATGGTTCTGGTCTAACTCGAGCTGATTTCTTTGTGACAGAAGATGGTGGCGTATTAATGAATGAAGTAAATACGATGCCTGGTTTTACGCCGTTTAGTATGTACCCACAATTATGGCAGGCTACAGGTTTAACTTATCCTAAATTAATTGAGAAATTAATTGACTTAGGTATAGAACGCCACGAGCAAAAACAACAAATTAAATATAATATTTAACAATTGAAAACACTATTCATGTCTGAATAGTGTTTTCATATGAGTAGACTGAAATACTATGTAAGAGGAGTGGTGACAATGTCAATAGTGCGTACTTTATCTCAAATTGTAAACATGATACCAGGAAGTGAACTAGTAGGAGAAGATTTAGTGATTCAAGGCGTATCAACAGATTCTCGTGACGAGTTAAATGGTAAATTATTTGTTCCAATTGTTGGTGAGAGATTTGATGCACATCAATTTTTCCCTCAAGCAATCGAAAATGGTGTAAAAGCAGTTTTTTGCTCAAGGAATTTTTCTAACGTTCCTTCCAATGTTTCTGTTATATTAGTCGATGATACATTAGAAGCATTACAAACATTGGCAAAATCTTATTTGAAAGAATGGAATGGAAAAGTAGTTGGTATTACGGGCAGTAACGGGAAAACATCTACTAAAGATATTTTGACAAGCATACTTTCAGCAAAATACAAAGTACATAAAACACAAGGAAACTTTAATAATCACATAGGTCTCCCTTTAACTGTCTTATCAATGGAAGAGGATACAGAGGTTGCAGTATTAGAGATGGGTATGAGTAATTTTGGGGAAATCGAATTTCTATCAAAATTAGCAGAGCCCGATGCTGCGATTATTACAAATATAGGTGAGTCCCATATGCAGGAACTAGGTTCTAGAGCAGGGATTGCAAAAGCTAAACTTGAGATTGCGAGTGGGCTATCTAATGAGGGGTTATTAGTAATTAATGGGGATGAGCCTTTATTAATTGAAAGCACACGTAATAATCCTTCAACTTATGCAATTGAGACATTTGGATTTGACGATAAAAATGATTTCTACCCAACTTTTATTGAAATGAATGAAACTGGTAGTGAATTTGAAATAAATAAATCGCATAATATTCGTTTCAAATTAGAAGTTCTAGGAAAACATAATATTAGTAACACTTTGGCTGCTATCGCAGTTGCTAGAAAATTTTCATTAACATGGGAAGAAATTAGTGTAGGAATGCAACAATTAGAAATGACTAAAATGCGAATGGAATTACTTAAAAATCAAAATGGACTAACGATTATAAATGATGCTTATAATGCAAGTGTTACTTCAATGAAGGCAGCTCTTTTATTTGCTTCGGAATTAAATGGCTATGGCAATAAAATTGTGGTATTTGGAGATATGTTAGAGCTTGGTGATCAAGAAATTGCATTTCACGAGGAAATTGGCGAAGAAGTAGTAAAGCTTCAGTTTGATTATCTTTACACATATGGTCCATTAAGCAAGTTTGCTGCCGTTTCTGCTTTTGAGCAAATGAATTCTTCTCATGTAAAAAGTTTTGATGACAAAACTAAATTAATTGAAGATCTAGTACAACACGTTAAACCGAATGATCTAGTATTGGTGAAAGCTTCTAGGGGCATGAAGTTAGAAGAAGTTGTAAATGGATTATTAGAAATGAAGTGATAGGGAGCAGTAAGAAATATGAATACGGCCTTGTTAAAGAAGTTGCGTTTAAATGTAGATGAACCTGCATTGTTAATAAATGCACCTGAAGAATTTGGGGAATTAATGAAAAAAGCATTAAAAACAAACCTTCACTCAGAACCAAGTGGACATTATGCTTATGTTCAAGCCTTTTGTTATTCATGTGAAGATGTTGCTAAATTCGCTCCGATTGCAGTTAGTTCATGTGGTCACGATAGTTTACTATGGATGTGCTATCCTAAAAAGAGCTCAAAAATAAAAACAGATATTACCCGCGATATGGGGTGGAGCGATTTAGAAAAATTGGGATATATAGGAATTGCTTTGGTTTCCATCGATGAGACTTGGTCTGCGATGAGGTTCCGAAAGGCGGAATTTACTAATACGCAAAGAAGAACTGCTTCACCGCCAAAAGTTAATACAAGTACTGGAAGTAAAATCGTAGAAATCCCTGTTGATTTACAGGAGAAATTTGAAGAATATCCTGAGTGTAAAACTTTTTTTAATAGTTTAGCTTACACTCATCGCAAAGAATATGTTCACTGGATTTCTGAAGCAAAGAGGCAAGAAACAAGGGTTCGTAGAATTAATGGTACGATTGAGAGACTGCAAAAAGGGATAAAGAATCCTAGCATAAAAGTATAACTTAATTTGCATTTTGGAGAGAATGTCCGTATAATGAGTAGATATTGTTTCCTTTTCATGATACTTCGGACTATTGTTTTCCACTAAAAACGAACCTTCCATATGTGAACAGTCACGAAACATATAATTTTTATAGATATAATTGAGATACAAAGGAGATTAAACAAATTGACAACATTTCAAGAATTAGGATTAAGTAGTAAAATCCTGTTTGCGATTGAAAAATTAGGCTTCGAGGAAGCTACTCCAATTCAAGCGCAGACTATTCCATTAGCAAAAGAAGGCCATGATGTAATTGGTCAAGCGCAAACTGGTACTGGTAAAACAGCCGCATTCGGTATTCCTTTACTAGAGAAAATTGATGTAGATAATAACCATGTTCAAGGACTTGTTATTGCACCTACACGTGAGTTAGCTATCCAAGTTGGCGAAGAATTACACAAAATTGGTATGAGTAAGGGTGTTAAAATCCTTCCAATATACGGTGGACAAGATATTAACCGTCAAATGCGTTCGTTAAAGAAATTCCCACATATCATTGTAGGAACGCCTGGTCGTATACAAGACCATATTAACCGTCGTACAATTCGTCTTAACAACGTAAATACAGTTGTTTTAGATGAAGCAGATGAAATGTTAAATATGGGATTCATTGAAGATATTGAAGCAATCTTAAAAGAAGTTCCTGAAACTAAACAAACACTTCTTTTCTCTGCTACAATGCCTGATCCAATTCGTCGCATTGCAGAAACTTTTATGAAAAATCCTCAAATTGTAAAAGTACAAGCGAAAGAAGTAACAATGCCAAATATTGAACAACATTTTATTGAAGTTCAAGAAAAGAAAAAGTTCGACGTGCTTACACGTTTATTAGATATTCAAACTCCAGAATTAGCAATCATTTTCGGTCGTACAAAACGTCGTGTTGATGAATTATCTGAAGCATTAAACTTACGTGGTTATGCTGCTGAAGGTATTCATGGTGATTTATCACAAGCAAAACGTGAGCAAGTACTACGCAAATTTAAATCTGGTTCAATTGATGTGTTAGTTGCAACAGATGTAGCTGCTCGTGGATTAGATATTTCTGGTGTAACACATGTATACAATTTTGATATTCCTCAAGACCCTGAAAGTTATGTTCACCGTATCGGACGTACAGGTCGTGCTGGTAAATCAGGTATTGCGATGTTATTTATCACGCCTCGTGAATTCAATCAATTAAAAAATATCGAGCGTACAACAAAACGTCGTATGGAACGTATGACTGCACCTACATTGGATGAAGCAATTGAAAGTCAACAACGCATTATTGCTGAGAAATTAACTTCAACAATGGAAAGTGATAACTTAGCATTCTACAAACGTATTGCTGAAGAATTACTTGAAGAACATGATTCAGTAAGTGTTGTAGCAGCTGCGTTAAAAATGTTAACAAAAGAACCAAATGAAACGCCAATTCGATTAACTGATGAGCCACCTATGGTGAAACGTGACCGTGGCGGTCGTGGTGGAAACAGTGGCGGCGGCGGTGGATTCCGTCGTGGCGAAAACAAACGTGGTGGAGGAGACAGCCGTCGTAGTGGTGGTGGTGATAGCCGCCGTGGAGATGGTCGCCGTGGTGATCGAGATAACCGCGGAGGCGGCGGCGGAGGAAACTTCCGAAGCAAACGTAGCGAAGGTGCACGCGATAATAATCGTGGTGGGCAACGCAGAACTCAAGATAGCAGTAAATAATATTAGTAAGGTGCATGGTGCAAACCATGTACCTTTTTTGTTCGTTTTATTAATAGGCTCTTTAGAGTAGACTCAGCATAAGCCCCACTGAAAGCGAGTTTCCTAGAGTGGAATCCACAACAACATAATTTATAAAAAAATTATTTATTTTTGTAAATATCCGTGTGATTTTGGCTATATTCCATACAATAAGTGAAAAACGTGAGAAAGTTGGAAATAAATGCTTGTAAGACTTGGATATGTTGCGATGAGTATGAATTTACAGAATGCTTCTCCATCGAAAACAATGACTGTCGCACAATTTTTAAAACAAAAGGATAGAGGAGCAGCGATTAGTAAACTTGAACAAATATCGATAACGAATATAAATAATTGTTTGCGCTTATTGAAACACAATAAAGCACATGAAATTTCATTTTTTCGTTTAAGTAGTAAATTAATCCCGTTAGCTAATCATGAAGAAGTTAGTGACTGGAGTTTTATGAAGCCATTAAAAGAAAGTTTATTTCATTTAGGAGAATATGCCTTAAGAAATGACATGCGAATTGATTTTCATCCGGACCATTTTGTAATCTTAAATTCAATTGATGAAGAGTTATTAAAGACTTCTGTCAAAACACTAAAAATGCATTACCAACTATTAAAGTTGATGAATGTTAAGACAGATCATCGATGTGTGATGCATATCGGCGGCGGATATGGTGATAAAGAAAAATCACTTGAACAACTTATTGAGAATTTTAGTTTGGTGCCGGCGCAAATACAAAAAATGATCATGTTTGAAAATGATGATACAACTTTTACATTTGATGAAACATTAATTGCGTGTGAAAAGTTAGGTGTTCCAATTGTTTTCGATTATCATCACCACTTAGTGAATCATGTAAATGAGGATTGGTTAAAAAACTGGGCAAGCGCTGTAGATACTTGGAAGGATTCAAGGTTACCGATGAAAATGCATATTTCAAGTCCAAGAGATGACAAGGATATTCGAGCTCATGCTGATTATGTGGATGTTTCGATGTTTTTAACGTTTTTAAATGAAATATATGGCTCAGTGAACCAGATTGATTGTATGATTGAAGCAAAACAAAAAGATAATGCACTTTTTAAGCTGATGGAAGAATTAAAGAATCATCCGTCTGTAGAAATAGTAAATGAATCTAGTTTTTATTTTAAACCGTGACGAATGAAGGTAAGGGTGAGGGAATGATTGTTGGTATCGGATTAGATTTAGTTGAAATTGAACGTATGAAAGAAATAATAATTTCGCAGCCTCGATTTGCAATACGAATATTAACAGAAGCAGAATTTGAAATTTATACAAACCTATCGCAACGAAGAAAATTGGAGTTTTTATCAGGAAGATTTGCAGCGAAAGAAGCTTGTTCTAAAGCCTTTGGGACGGGGATAGGGAAGGAATTAGGATTTCATGATATTGAAATTTTAAACGATGAAAAAGGTAAGCCAGTTTTAACTGTGGATCTACCTTTTATTCCTTTTTTATCGATTACACATACTGAACATTACGCTGCAGCTCAGGTGGTACTACAACAACTATAGGGTTATTTATGACGGTTACTAAAAAAGTAACTGTTTTTTTTATTTCGTAATTTTTAATTAGCTTGTCATGCTAGTCTGCATATTTTAATGCTTGGCCTCATATAGTTCTATGAGGATAGGAGAAGCAAGGTTGCAACGTGCATGAATAAATCTAGTTTAGACATCTTAAGCTACTCGCGCACATTTATTCAATTGCCTTTGCATTAGATTCTCTTTTTACAATATAAGAGGAACAAAAGGAGCTGGGGAAATGAAAAAAAAGCTTGTAGCGATGCTTGTGGCCTTTATGTTAGTTTTTTCATTAGCTGCATGTGGTAAGAAATCCAAGAGTGATGTAGTAGGATCTTTAAGTAATCAAATGGAAAAAATGAGTGGTTACAAAGCAGATGCCACGTTAACAATCAACAATGGTAATGATCCGCAACAGTATGAAGTAGTTATTTGGCATAAAAAACCTTCATACTACCGAGTGCAATTAAAAAATGCTAAGAGTGATCAAAATCAAATTATTTTACGGAATAAAGAAGGTGTATTTGTTTTAACACCAGCATTAAATAAGAGCTATCGTTTCCAAAGTGACTGGCCATCAAATAGCAGTCAACCATACTTACCAGAATCATTAGTGAAAGATTTAGTTCAAGATAAAGATGCTTCCTTTAAATCAACGAAAAAAGGTTATATTTTTGAAACGAAAACAAACTATACAAATAGACAATTGCTACCGACACAAGAAATTACATTTAATAAAAAAGGCTTAACTCCACAATCAGTTAAGTTATTAGATTCTGATAAGAATGTTGTATTAGACGTTAAGTTTGAAAAAGTGAAGTACAATGCACAATTCGATAAAGATGCTTTTGATGTGAAGAAAAATATGACAAGTGCACGTTTAAGTGTACCTACTTCAACGAATAATAATGACTCTGATTTATTAGTTACGCTTTACCCTAATTACTTAATGAAAGGCGTAACTTTAGAAGACCAGCAAGAAGTTAAGACGGAAAATGGCGTACAGGTCATCCTTTCATATAAAGGTAATAAATCATTTACTTTAATAGAAGAGAAGTCTCGTATTTCAGAAACGGGTACAACAATGGAAATCACAGGTGAGCCTGTAGATTTAGGTCATACTGTAGGGGCGTTAGCAGATAAAATGATAACGTGGTCGTTTGGAGGAACAGACTTTACGATTGTTTCGAAAAATTTAACTCAAAGCGAATTAATCCAAGTAGCTCAATCAGTTGGCCAAACTGGTACAAAATAAATTTTTGCAAACTAAGAAAAGGCGTGATGAAGTTGTATCACGCCTTTTAAATTTGAAATAAACTATGAGTGATAAGGTTAAAGGTTGACAATTCTAGTAAATAAGCAAATAATTTTACACATATATAAAAAAGAGTAATGGGTAAATCGATAAGGAAGTGTAATTTATGACAGAAACGCCATTTTATCGTGACACATGGGTTGAAGTAAATTTAGATGCAATCGAAGAAAATATTGAAAATATCGTATCGCTTTACCCTAATCATCAAGAAATTTATGTAGCTTTAAAAGCGAACGCATATGGACATGGTTATATAGAAGTAGCAAAACACGCATTAAAAGCCGGCGCAACACGCTTATTAGTGGCTTTTATTGATGAAGGAATTTATTTGCGTAATGCTGGAATAGATGCACCAATATTAGTACTTGGGGCATCAAGGCCAGCTGATGTGAACATAGCAATAAAGCATAATTTAACTTTGACTGCATATAATGTTGATTGGCTAGAAGAAATTACAAATTATGTTGGTAATAAAGGTGAATTAAAGCTTCACATGAAATTTGATACAGGAATGGGTAGATTAGGTCTTAAAACGAAGGAAGAGTGGGAAAAGGCTGCTGGATTTCTAATTCAACAACCATCGATAAAACTAGAAGGGGTATTTACTCATTTTGCTACAGCGGATGAATTAAATAAGTCCTATTTTAACGAACAATTAAAGAGATTTTATGAATCAATTGAATGGGTTAAAGAAAGTGGCTTTTCACCAAGTTTGATTCATTGTGCAAATAGTGCAGCAGCTGTATTAGAAACTGGCTTATTCAATACAGTTAGAGTAGGAATAATAATGTATGGCTTAACTCCATCATTAGAAATTAAACCAATTCTTCCGTTTAACTTAAAACCAGCACTTTCATTTCATACAAAAATTTCACATATTAAGCAACTACCGTCAAATAGTGGTGTAAGTTATGGTGCGACTTATTTTACGTCAGATATTGAGTGGATCGCTACACTTCCTGTTGGATATGCTGATGGATGGTTAAGAGATATGCAAGGTTTTTCAGTTTTAGTTGAAGGTGAAAAAGCTGAGATTGTAGGCAGAGTTTGTATGGATCAATGTATGATCAAGCTTTCAAAACATTATCCTGTAGGCACGAAAGTAACATTAATAGGTGAGAATAACGGGGAATATGTGGGTGCAGAGGATGTTGCTATGCATATGAATACGATAAATTATGAAGTCACTTGCCTGATAAATAATAGGGTTCCAAGGATGTATAAATCGAATGGTAAAATTAAGTCGATAAGTAATTATCTAGTAACAGATGATTTTGAGAATTGATGCATGAAAGTATGAAACACTATTATTTGGTTAAGATAAACGGAGATATGTGTCTTTCCATTCCCTGAAAATAATGGTATGATGTAGTGTAGGGAGATATATGGTAATAGTTGATTCTGGAGGTGCTGAAACTTGTCCGAACTAAATGCGACAACTGAAATAACAGTACGTTTACCAAAACACGTAGTAAGCGAACTAGATGGATTAGTAAAGCAAGAAAACGGTAATCGAAATGAATATATTTATCAAGCGACTAAGATGTTTTTAAAGGATCGTAAAAGACGCCAAAGTCGAGAGCAAATGCGACGTGGGTACATGGAAATGGCTAAAATCAACTTATTGATATCTTCTGAGTCATTCTATGCTGAGTCTGAAGCGGATTCTAAAGTGGAGCGCTTAGTTAGCGGGGGGTAATCACTTGATAGTAAAACGTGGCGACGTATATTTTGCAGACCTTTCCCCTGTAGTTGGCTCTGAACAAGGTGGAGTTCGTCCGGTTCTCATAATACAAAATGATATCGGTAACCGTTTTAGTCCTACCGTTATAGTCGCTGCGATTACAGCACAAATCCAAAAGGCAAAACTTCCAACACATGTGGAAATTGATGCTAAGAAATATGGATTTGAACGTGATTCGGTTATCCTACTAGAACAAATTCGAACGATTGATAAACAGCGGTTAACTGATAAAATTACTCATCTTGATGATGAGATGATGGATCAGGTTGATGAAGCGTTGCAGATCAGTTTGGGACTTGTTGATTTTTGAAAGTTGCTTTTTAGCAGCTTTTCATACATAACTTTAAATTATAAAATCGTTTTGTAACCCTTTCGTATTGAAAGGGTTATTTTAGCTCTGTAAAAATTGTCAGACAATGGAGGTAGTAATTATATGTTACAACTATTAGTAAATAAAATTGCATCTGATTTAAGTATTTCGTCACAACAAGTTTCTACAGTTATTGATTTAAAAGAAGAAGGAAATACAATTCCGTTTATCGCGCGATATCGTAAAGAGAAAACCGGTTCATTAGATGAGGTGCAAATTCATACTATTTTAGAAAAATATGAGTATGCAGTAAATTTACAAAACAGGAAAGATGAAGTCATTCGATTAATTGAAGAAAAAGGGAAATTAACGGACGAATTAAGAAAAAATATAACAATTGCTTCTAAGTTACAAGAAGTTGAAGATTTATATAGACCATATAAAGAAAAAAGAAGAACGCGTGCAACAGTAGCGAAGGATAAAGGATTAGAACCTTTTGCTGAATGGTTATTTGCATTACCTACAATCGGTTCAATGGCCGAAGAAGCATTAAAATACATAAATGTAGAATTAGAAGTTAATACAGTTGATGATGTAGTTCAAGGTGCTAAGGATATTATTGCAGAATGGATTGCAGACGATGCAGCTTATCGAAAGTGGATTCGTGAAACTACATTCAAAAAGGGTACAATTGCAGTCGCGGTGAAAGACTCTGATAAGGATGAGAAAAAGGTTTATGAAATGTATTATGAATATACTGAACCGATTTCAAAAATCGTACCACATCGAATTCTTGCTATGAATCGTGGAGAAAAAGAAGAAATACTTCGTGTTACTGTTGAAACACCTATTGATGATATTAAATCGCTTTTAGAAAGAAACGTTATTAAAAAAGATACATTTGTTCGATCAGTCATTGTTGAAGTGTTAGAGGATGCGTATAAAAGATTAATTCAACCTTCTATTGAAAGAGAAATTCGAAAAGAGTTATCTGAAAAAGCAGATGCGCATGCGATTAATATATTTTCAGAGAATTTACGTTCATTATTACTTCAACCACCTTTGAAAGGGAAAATTGTGTTGGGCGTAGATCCTGCATTTCGAACTGGTTGTAAACTAGCTGTGGTAGATGAAACTGGAAAAGTACTTAAAATCGATGTAATCTATCCGCATCCTTTTAGAGGTGAAAGAGAAGAGATTCAGCAGAAGAAAAAAGAACAAGCAATATCCAAAATTAAAGACATACTTGTAAATCATCAAATTGAAATGATTGCAATTGGAAATGGAACAGCGTCTAGAGAAACAGAATTATTTATTTCTGAGATATTAAAAGAACTAAATAATAAACTCTATTATGTCATCGTAAACGAAGCAGGAGCGAGTGTGTATTCAGCTTCAGAATTGGCGAGAGAAGAGTTCCCTAATTTCCAAGTAGAAGAACGAAGTGCAGTTTCAATCGCAAGAAGATTACAGGATCCTTTAGCAGAGTTAGTAAAAATTGATCCGAAATCAGTTGGTGTAGGTCTATATCAACACGATGTATCACAAAAAAGTTTAAATGAATCTCTTACATTTGTTGTAGAAACTTCGGTAAACCAAGTAGGGGTAAACGTAAATACAGCATCAGTTTCTCTTTTACAATATGTATCAGGCTTGTCAAAAACTGTTGCTAAAAATATCGTAAATTACCGTGATGAAAAAGGGAAAATTACGAATCGTAAGGAACTTAAAACGATCCCTAGGTTAGGAGCTAAAACTTACGAGCAATGTATTGGATTCCTACGTGTTCTAGAAGGAGACGAACCTTTAGATCGCACAGGTATTCACCCAGAAAGCTATGGGCAAGTTAAAAAATTATTGAAGCAATTAAATTTTTCATCGAACCAAATCGGATCAAATGAATTAAAAGAAAAAATTAAAACATTAAATATAGAAGAAACTTCTCAGCAGCTAGACATTGGAGAAATTACATTAAAGGATATTTTAAGTTCGTTAATGCAACCTGAAAGAGACTTACGAGATGAATTAGCTGCACCTTTATTACGAAATGATGTGCTTCAGATTGAAGACTTAAAGATCGGTATGGAACTTGAAGGTACAGTTAGAAATGTAGTTGATTTTGGAGCTTTTGTTGATATTGGATTAAAAAATGATGGATTAGTTCATATATCGAGATTGAGTAGTAAATTTATTAAACATCCTTTAGATGTTGTATCAGTTGGACAGGTTGTTAAGGTTTGGATTGCGGAAGTCGATACTAAAAAACAAAGAGTGGGCTTATCCATGCTCCCAATCGAATCGAAAGAAATAGTCAAAGCTTAATTTTTTGATAATAAAACCAACACTGATTTAATAGCTTTATTTGATATCGATTTTTTTCATAGAAAGCTTTTTGTATTTGTGTTTTAAGCCAACTAGGCATTGCCATTTTAAAAACCTCCTGCTTAAAAACTTCGCCCATCTAATTTTAATAAGATGGGCGATGAATAAAATGAGTGAGGAGTAACCTTCCGATACGTCGTATAAAAAGGATAACAATATTGTTCAATTCAAAAATAGAAATTACGTCGTAGTAGAGAGATTTACTAAGAGCAGCTCAATTAGTATATTTTGTACTAATATGGTCTTTTGAAATTCTCATTTGTAAGTTTAATGTATGCACATACCCAGTGAATTGTGAGTTGTATCTTAAAGTTTAGCAAAAGGAATAAGATAATCTTAAGGATGACATGATTATGGAGAATGAAACATTACAAAAATTAGTAGAAGATTTATCAATAATGAATTTCCAACGCCCATTCCTTCATAAGGCTACTTTTAATACTCGTTTGAGAACTACTGGTGGCCGATACTTGTTGAAAACAAGTAATATTGAATTAAATGAGTTGTATTATAAGGAATATGGAGTAGAGGAATTAAAGGGAATTATTTTACATGAGCTATGCCACTATCACTTACACATTATGAAAAAAGGTTATAAACACCAAGATCAAGATTTTAAAGATCTATTAAAGAAAGTGAATGCTCCAAGGTATTGTAAACCATTAATTTCAATCGGAAAAAGAACTTTACCTTATAAATATAAATATATATGTACTAAATGCGGGCAAACCTATTTAAGAAAAAGAAAAATGGACCTAAAACGATATGTTTGTGGATTATGCAAAAGTGTATTAAAACAAGTATAAATAGTATTGACAGGTAATATATGTATAGTTTATATTATTACTTGTCACCACATTACCAGAACGTGGTGATATAAGAGATTATTCCGCAGTAGCTCAGTGGTAGAGCACTCGGCTGTTAACCGAGTGGTCGTAGGTTCGAATCCTACCTGCGGAGCCATTATTATAGAGAAGTACCCAAGTGGCTCAAGGGGCGCCCCTGCTAAGGGTGTAGATCGTTAACGCGGTGCGAGGGTTCGAATCCCTTCTTCTCTGCCATACATAAGGCCCGTTGGTCAAGCGGTTAAGACACCGCCCTTTCACGGCGGTAACACGGGTTCGAATCCCGTACGGGTCACCATTTTTATATTTCGGAGGATTAGCTCAGCTGGGAGAGCACCTGCCTTACAAGCAGGGGGTCGGCGGTTCGAGCCCGTCATCCTCCACCATTTAATTTAATACGGTCCCGTGGTGTAGCGGTTAACATGCCTGCCTGTCACGCAGGAGATCGCCGGTTCGATCCCGGTCGGGACCGCCATTAATTACTACATCTACAATTTGTAGTATTTTTTCTTTTTTGGGAGAAGATATTTGAGATGTAGGTGTGGATTAGTATTAATGGGCTATAGCCAAGCGGTAAGGCAACGGATTTTGATTCCGTCATGCCCTGGTTCGAATCCAGGTAGCCCAGCCATTGTTAATTAGGTTTAAGATTTTTCATTTTAGGTTATAAAATGCTTAAAGGGAAGACTTTGTTAATGTAGTTTTAAAGATTGTCTTTATCATGAGAGGTAATTACAAAGGGTAGGGCAATACAACATAAATAAATACCTGCGATTCCAAATCGTGTAGCTTATTAGTGGATTTTGAATCATGCAGTATAATCATTGGGCTATAGCCAAGCGGTAAGGCAACGGATTTTGATTCCGTCATGCCCTGGTTCGAATCCAGGTAGCCCAGCCATTTAGTTTTTGTGAGCAATAGCTCGTGTGCGAAAGCACGGCCGAATAGACTTCTTAGTAATTTCAAAAGTGTAGTTTATCAACTATTGAACTTTGTGATATTATTTTATTACGAGCCATTAGCTCAGTAGGTAGAGCATCTGACTTTTAATCAGAGGGTCGAAGGTTCGAATCCTTCATGGCTCACTTTTGTTTATTTGCGGTCGTGGCGGAATGGCAGACGCGCTAGGTTGAGGGCCTAGTGGAGGTTTCTCCGTGGAGGTTCAAGTCCTCTCGGCCGCATTAATTATGTATATACCAGACAATCTACAGTCGTAGGTTGTCTTTTTTGTATTTTGTAATACTTTTCATTTTACACTATGAAAATAGGTACTATTGAAATAAGTGAGGAATTTAAGGTTTTTAAATAACCTAGTTTCAGGAAGGCATTCTATTTATAGAAGTAACTAAGACTTAGTAAAAGTCCTATTGTTTAAGGCTAACTTGAAAGTAAAACATCTTTTAATTGATCATTTAAAACATATACTCACTTTTAGGATTACTTAAGTAGATAGTATTGTATTGATTGAATAAATTAAGGGGTATCGCATAAGCTAAGCGCTTCCGAATAACATCAGATTTTATGTAAATTGTAAGATTTGATAAAAGTTATTTTTTCTTTTAAATTATGTTGACATTATATCTTCAATACTTTAATATAGATAAAGTTCCCGTTAGAACTTAACGAAGTTATCAGCAGCTTATCGTAGTAAGCTTGCAAAGTTAAAATTAAATTAACTTCAAAAAGATATTGACTTTTGATAGTAGGTATTATATACTATGAAAGTCGCTAACGAAGTGACGCACAATATGCGCCCGTAGCTCAATTGGATAGAGCGTTTGACTACGGATCAAAAGGTTATGGGTTCGAGTCCTTTCGGGCGCGCCATATTACGGGAAGTGGCTCAGCTTGGTAGAGCACCTGGTTTGGGACCAGGGGGTCGCAGGTTCAAATCCTGTCTTCCCGACCATTTTCGCGGGTGTAGTTTAATGGTAAAATAGAAGCCTTCCAAGCTTCGGTCGTGGGTTCGATTCCCATCACCCGCTCCATTATTTTTTGAACTTTGAAAACTAAACAAAACATGAAGTAAAACGTCAATTATTAGTTTTAGAGCAAAACAAGATTTAAACTTAACTATTATGGAGAGTTTGATCCTGGCTCAGGACGAACGCTGGCGGCGTGCCTAATACATGCAAGTCGAGCGGACTTGTAGGAGCTTGCTCCTGCAGGTTAGCGGCGGACGGGTGAGTAACACGTGGGCAACCTACCTATAAGACTGGGATAACTTCGGGAAACCGGAGCTAATACCGGATGACACAAAGGAACTCCTGTTCCTTTGTTGAAAGATGGCTTTGGCT
>NZ_NCSY01000014.1 GCF_002156875.1 Bacillus sp. EAC
TATTATGGTCCAAATGCGCCACAAACATTACCGGCTTATTATGGTCCGAATGTACCGCAAACATTACCAGCATATTATGGACCAAATGAAAATTTCCCACAAACAATGCCAGCATATTACGGACCAAATGCACCGCAAACAATGCCAGCATATATGGGACCGAATGAAAACTTCCCACAAACAATGCCAGCATATTATGGACCAAATGCACCGCAAACATTACCGGCTTATTATGGTCCAAATGAAAATTTCCCACAAACATTACCAGCTTATACTGGTCCAATGGACTATCCTAAGTTCGATGGTAATATGGGTCCAAATATTTCACCATATGATGGACCAATGTATCGAGATCAATCTAATCCTTACTTTGATCCAAACTCACAGTTGTTCACTCCATACGCACAAAATCAATCTTCATATGGTGTTCCATATTTTGAGGAAGATGAGCAATAATACAGATAGGAATGGAAAAGACGATTCGAAAATGAATCGTCTTTTCTTACATTATTTTTAACATTATATTAAATTGCCATCCATCAATTAACAAATTAAAAACCTCTTTAAAAGGCAAAGCTAATTGTGTAATACGAGTTGTATTACAATTAGCTGTAATTAAAGGGAGGTTTTTATATTGAATAAAAAAGGTTTAATCGTAGCCACTGGTACTGTTTTCACTGCGTTAGCTTTATCAGGTTGTGGTACTGATAATAATGCAATGAACCATCGGAAAAACGTTGGTTACGAAAGAGTAAACTTTGACAATAGACCGACTAACCCTTATTCGGTTAATGATCGTTATGAAAATAACATGAATTATCCTAATAATAGAGATAATTATGCAAGACAAAATGTTCATTTCGGGAATGACCGCATTAATGAAGGACTAAGTAGTGAATATACAAATGATGGTATAGTCCGTGACGGGAAAAATGGAAGAAATGCTAATTATTATACAAATAATTATTCTTTAACGGATCAAGTTCGTTATAATACGAACAACAATATGAATAATACAACGAATACGCCAATTGTACCATTTACAAATATTAGTACGAATACACGTATGAGTGAAGGGGATCGAAAATACGCTGATCAGATTTCAAGACGAGTTGAACAAATGGCAAATGTAAAAAGTGCTAGTTCAGTTGTTGTTGGAGACCAAGTTTTGATTGCTATAGATTTAAATGATAAAAACGTTGATGAAAGTGCACTTCGTTCGAAAATTAAAGATACTTTAACACCGTATACAAGTGGGAAAAATGTACATGTAACATTCGATGGAAATATTCGTAATGATATTATGAATATTCCAAATGATACAACGAACATTTTAAAAAATACAAAAAACGATGTTAAAGATATGTATCGAAATGTAAAACATGGTGTTAAGGATATAGCAAACCCAAACCATTAAGTTGAAAAGGAAGAAGCAATTGCTTCTTCCTTTTAGAATTTACTACATTTGCAACGAGTCATTGGAAAGTGCTGCAAAATGAAAACAGATTTTCTTGGGGATGAAACAAATGAAATAAAAAGTTTGATTATGGCAACTTAATATGCTAAAGTGGGAATATCTTAGAATGACCATAAAACGTTTATGGTCAAAATGTTCAAATGGATTATGAGGTGATTTAATATGAAAAAGCAATATATACTTGATGCGGCTACTAAATCTTTTACGATATTTGGTTATAAAGCGACAACGATGAGTCAAATAGCAAAGCAAGCGAATGTCGGAAAAGGAACAATTTATACTTTCTTTAAAAACAAAGAAGAATTATTTGATGAAATTATTAATAATTTAATTATTGAAATGAAATATTTAGCTGAACAATCGATACGAGATGAAGATTCATTTATTGATAAAGCAAATAAAGGGATTGAAGTCTTCATTGCATTCCATCAAGAACATGATTTAACGATCAAGCTACTTCAAGAACAAAAAGAAATTGGAACGGTAGCAGTGAATGATGCAATAAACCGATTAAACAGTTCGATAATTACTTACATTAAAAAGAAAATTGAAGAAGCTATAGACAAAAAAGAAATAGTCGAATGTGACCCAGAAATGACTGCACTTATCATGCTACGACTTTATACAACTCTAAAGATTGAATGGGAAAAAGACCATGAAGCTCTGAGCCCAGAAAAGATGAAGGAGTTATTTAATTTTTATATCCTAAATGGATTATCTAAATGATATCCATTTAATTTATAAACAAAAATGACCAAATGAACAATTTGGTCAAAATGTACAAGGGGGAATAAGTTTTGAACACACAATTCGCAAAAGAATTTAGCAATATAGTTCGCAATAAAAAGTTGTTAATACCTATAATTGCTGTTTTACTCGTACCATTATTATATAGTGGAATGTTTTTATGGGCTTTTTGGGATCCATACGAAAAATTAGATCAACTACCAGTAGCGGTTGTAAATCTTGATGAAGGTACTGAATTAGAAGGAAAGAAAATTACAATTGGTAATGAATTTATTGAAAATCTTAAGAATAACGATAATTTTCAATGGCATTTTGTTGATAATAAAACTGCAAGTAAAGGCTTAGAAAATCAAGACTACTATATGATTGTTCGAATTCCAAGGAACTTTTCAAGCAATGCAGCAACAGTATTAGACGATAAACCGAAAAAACTAACAATGGAATATATTCCGAATGAAGGGTTTAACTTCTTATCAGGTCAAATAGGCGGTACAGCTGCTGAAAAAATTAAAGAACAGATTGGAAATACAATTTCCCGAACATACGTAGAAACAATTTATGATAAAATCGGTGAGTTAACGGACGGAATTTCAAAAGCTAGTGATGGTTCTTCAAAATTAGATAAAGGTGTAGGAAGTGCTAAAGATGGCTCTACTAAATTAGCGAATGGCTTAAAAGAGCTTTCAAGTAAATCAATTGAATTAAAAGAAGGCGTTGGAAAATTAGAAGATGGTTCAAAACAAGAATTAAAAGGATTGAACCAATATACTGACGGAGTAAAGAAAGTAAATAACGGATTACAGCAATTAGAGAGTAATGCTAGACCTCTTCATTCTGGAATAAATCAATTAGCAGAAGGGTCTATTGAAGTAAGTAACGGATTAAACCGGTTAAATGGGAAAATGCCACTACTTCATGAGGGATCTGAAAAATTACTAGCTGGATCAAAATCAATATCACAAGGATTAAGCCAATGGCAGCAAGGTGCCACTTCGGTATCAACAGGAGCTAAGCAAGTAGCAGATGGGATTGAGCAGCTTCAAAAAGAAATCGGGCCACTTTTATCATCCTTGCCAGCTGAACAGCAAGCAATTTATAAAGCAAAAATTGAAGCACTCGTTGCTGGAAGTAAGTCAGTTTCAAATGGTGTGTCTCAATTATCAGCTAGTGCAGATAAATTAAATGAAGGTGGTAAATCATTAGCTGATGGAGCTGGTAAATTAAATAGTTCGCACGAAGAGCTTGCGTCAGGTGTTTTAAAATTAGTAAATGGTCAATCTCAAGTATCGAATGGTTTAAATCAGCTAAATGAAAAAACACCACAGCTTGTTGATGGAATCGATCAGCTTGCTAACGGTACAAATGAATTAAATAGCAACTCTTTAAAATTAGTTGGTGGAATGAGTCAAATTGCAGACGGAATTTCTACACTAAATGGAAATACGCCAAAACTTGTATCAGGAGTTGACCAATTAAAAGACGGTTCAGTACATTTAGAAGATGGTCTATCAAGAATTAAAGAAGGAACAAATGAATTATCTTCTAAACTTGGTGAGGCAAAAACAGCAACTAAACATATTGGAACGAATGATAAACAATTGGATATGTACTCTGATCCAGTAAAATTATCGAAGGAAAGTGTTAATTCAGTACCGAACTATGGAACAGGCTTTACACCATATTTCTTATCAATGGGATTATATGTTGGTGGCTTATTACTTTCTGTGGTATTCCCGTTAAGAGAAGCAGCAAAAAGACCAAGTAGCGCATTTAGCTGGTACTCAGGTAAAACTGGAATATTAATTGGTGTTGGAATTATTCAATCGATCATTGCAAGTGTTGCATTAGTCATGCTTCTAGGTTTAGATGTAAAATCATTATCATACTACTTATTAATCAGTATGGTTGCTAGTTTTGCGTTTTTAACTTTAATTCAGTTTTTAGTAACTGTATTTGGTGATGCTGGCCGCTTCTTAGCAATTATTGCATTAATTTTACAATTAACGACTAGTGCTGGTACATTCCCATTAGAATTAGTACCTGATTTCTTGCAAAATTTTAATGCGATCTTACCAATGACATATACTGTAAATGCTTTTAAAGCTGTAATTTCAACAGGGGACTTCAGTTTTATGTGGCAAAATTTAAGTATATTAGCTGGGTTCATCATGTTATTCAGTGTGATTACATTCGTTTATTTTAGAGTGAATTTCAAAAAACAATTCGGTAACGAACTTAATGGAAATCAAACGATCAATGCATAAGATAATATTAAACCCCATCAATTTAACATGTTGATGGGGTTTTTACTATTAGCGCTCTGAGAATTGTACTGTTCAATCGAAAAAGGAAAGTGAGATAATAGTAAAATACATAAAACACTTTTAAGGGAGAGTAATCTATGATTAAAAGATTAGATAATAAAGATGAAAGAATAGCAAATTTAATTTTAAATGTACAAATCCCAGCATACAAAGTAGAAGCCAAAATAATCGGATTTGATGGTATACCTCAATTAATGGATACTGTTGAGACTATCACTTCATCTACTGAAATTTTTATTGGTTATAGTGAGAATAAAGAGTTAAAAGCGTTTTTATCATATACAGAATCGGAAAGTGAATATCAAATTTGTAGGTTGGTAGTTCATCCTATGTTTTTTAAACAAGGGATAGCTAGAAACTTAGTTAATTACTTTTTAAATGACATTATCGATCAGAAAAAAATAATCGTAAGTACAGGAGCTGATAATCTTCCAGCAATTAACTTATATAAAAGTTCTGGTTTCATTTTTACTAAAAAGATTGAGGTTGTACCAAACCTGTATATTGCGTTTTTTGAAAGAGTTTAAAATTGTAGGATAAAGATAAAATTAATGGTCAAACTAAAAAAGCTTGCATTAATATGTCTATAGGAGTTGATGTTTGTGAGTAAGTTGATTTTGATATTTGTAAGTTTGTTTTTTATATTGATTCCTACACAAACTGAAACATTAGCAGAGCTTAAACAAACTAGTATTTATGACGATTCATCTGAAAAAGGAATCACGATTATTTTGCATAGAATTTATATTAACGGAGAAGTAGTCGAAGAAATATATATCAACCAGCATAAAACAACTGATGAAGTAAAAAGAGAGTTTAATGATTGGAAAGTGATAGAAGAGAATGACGATCAAATCGTTCTCATGAAGAAGATAAATGACCTTTCACCGACTTTAAAATCTAAAGGATATATGGGAATTAATTCGAAAGGGATGCTGAATTTATATATAGGTATGCCAAGTGGTAATAATATAATTGAATCATTTTTTCAGATAGATACGAGTAAACTAGAAGTAAATAAACAGAAACAGCTTGAAAAGGGAATAAAAATCTCCACTAAAAAACGCTATGATTATATGTTGAATTATTTAAGACAATACGCAGTAATTGAACATTAATTGAAATGGACTTGTTTCCCAAGTCCATTTTTCTTTTGATTCTATTATAAAGGGCAAACTGTTATCATTTCAGATTCCATGCCATTCATTTCGTAAAATTGAATAGACAAATGTAGAATGTGATGTGTTACCTTGAATTAAATAATCTCTTAAAAATCCCTCTTTTGTAAACCCTACTTTTTCCAGTAGTTTTTGTGAAGGAAGATTTTCAGGGTAGACGATTGCACCAATTCTGTTTAGTTGCAAAGTGTCAAAACCATACATTAATAGGGCTTTTACTGCTTCAGCAGCATATCCAACTCCCCATGAATCTGGATGTAGTTCATATCCAATTTCAGCTCTTTTATTGCGTTCTTGATAAGCATTAAATCCACATGAACCGATTAATTGGTTTGTTTGCTTATTTATAATTCCCCACCGTATTCCTTTTTTCGTATCGTACATTTCTCTGAAATAATGGATTAGTTCCATCACTTCGCTACTATTTTTTACAGCGTCTAGGCCGTAATATCTTGTGACGTCTTCTCTGGATAAAATAGTATACATCCTGTTTAAATCTGTTACATTAATTTCCCTTAAAAATAGGCGCTCTGTTGTTAAGATTGGAAACATGCTCATTTAATTGCCTCCGCATTAGATATATATTCGTTATAAAATCACTATTTTCGACGGTCGACTATTTTTTTCCTTCTTCTTTATATGGTACAATGGAATACATGTAAAAAGGGGAGAGTACCATGTACGAATATATAATTGGAAATATAGAATGGGTAGGACCCGAATATATTGTTATTGATCATAATGGGCTAGGATATCAATTATATACACCAAATCCATTTGTATTTAGACCTGCGAAAGAATTGATTAAAGTTTATACACATCATTACGTAAGAGAAGATATTATGATGTTATATGGTTTTAAAACACTTGATGAAAGAACTTTATTTCAGAAATTATTAAGTGTGTCAGGAATCGGTCCTAAGGGTGCTTTAGCGATCGTTGCTACAGGAGAACCAAATAAAATTGTTCAAGCTATTGAGGAAGAAGACGAAGCATTCTTAACAAAATTCCCAGGTGTTGGCAAAAAAACAGCAAGACAGATGATTCTGGATCTGAAAGGAAAACTTGAAAAAGTATTTGGTACGGTTCAAGTTGATTTATTCACAGATTTAGATGCAATTGAACAAGAACAAAATGCAGCTTCTTCATTGGATGATGCAATGGAAGCACTAAAAGCGTTGGGATATGCAGAAAAAGAGATTAAAAAGATTGTACCATTACTAAAAGCCGAAACTCTTTCAACAGATGAATATATTAAAAAAGCTCTTCAATTATTATTGCAAGCTAAGAGGTGATGACAATGACAATGGAAGACCGAATCATATCAAGCGAGAGTCAAGGAGAAGAATTCGATCATGAACTTTCACTGAGACCTCAGGTCTTAAGAGAATACATAGGACAAGATAAAGTTAAAAAGAATCTACAGGTCTTTATAGAAGCGGCCAAAATGCGTAATGAATCATTAGATCATGTTTTATTATATGGTCCTCCAGGATTAGGTAAAACTACTTTAGCTGCTATTATAGCAAATGAGCTTGGGGTTGGATTTAAAACTACTTCAGGTCCTGCTATTGAGCGTCCAGGAGATTTGGCAGCAATCTTAACTTCATTACAGCCGGGTGATGTATTATTTATAGATGAAATCCATCGCTTACCACGTACGGTTGAGGAAGTGCTATATCCTGCGATGGAAGATTTTTTCTTTGATATCGTAATCGGTAAAGACGCAACTGCAAGATCAGTCAGAATCGATTTACCGCCTTTTACGCTCATCGGTGCTACAACAAGAGCTGGATTACTTTCTGCACCACTTCGAGATCGATTTGGTGTTTTAAATCGATTGGAATTTTATACTGTTGAACAACTTGCAATGATTGTTAAGCGAACTGCAGAATTATTTGGAATGGAAATCGATAAAGACGCAACATTAGAAATTGCAAGAAGATCACGAGGTACTCCTCGTATTGCAAATCGCTTGCTACGAAGAGTGAGAGATTTCGCACAAGTACAAGGAAGTGGGATAATTACTTTTGATATTGCTAAAAGTTCACTAATTCAAATGCAAGTAGATGAAGTAGGTCTTGATCATATTGATCATAAACTACTTTTAGCCATAATTGAACGTTTTCGTGGAGGTCCTGTTGGCATCGATACGATTGCTGCATCGATTGGAGAAGAATCTCAAACGATTGAAGACGTTTACGAACCATATTTACTTCAAATCGGTTTTCTTCAAAGGACACCTAGAGGTAGAATCGTTACAGATTTAACATACAAACATTTTGGAATACAGGAACCACAGCAATGATCGATTTATCAAAAGTATTAATAACACTAGGTATCGTTTTATTAGTTGTTGGTTTGTTTATACGCTTTGTTGGTAAACTACCTGGGGATATCTTCATTAAAAAAGGGAATGTTTCTTTTTATTTCCCAATTGTAACTTGCATAATCATTAGTATTTTACTTTCACTTATTTTCTCCTTTTTTGGGAGAAAATAAGGTGAAAGTTAATTAGAAAAAATAAAATAGAGAAATTCAAACTATTTGAAAAATATTATCGAACGAACTAGATTTTAAGTATTAATTAGAAACAGGTGAAAGTATGGATGTAAATTTATTTGATTTTGATTTGCCAGAGGAATTAATCGCTCAAACACCACTATTGGACCGTGAGGCTTCTAGACTAATGGTGTTAAATAAAGAAACTGGTAAAGTTGAACATAAACAATTTCCTGACGTTTTAGATTATTTAACTGAAGGGGATTGTCTTGTACTAAATGAAACGAAAGTTATGCCGGCTAGACTATTTGGTGAAAAAGAGGATACAGGTGCTCAAATAGAGGTATTATTACTTCAACAAGAAGAAAAAGATGTTTGGGAAACATTAGTGAAACCAGCAAAAAGAGTAAAATTAGGAACAGTAATCGTATTTGGAGATGGACGTTTAAAAGCAGAATGCGTAGGTTCTAGTGATCAAGGCGGAAGAAAATTAAAGTTCAGTTATGATGGGATTTTTTACGAAATTCTAGACCAGCTAGGTGAAATGCCATTACCTCCTTATATTAAAGAAAAATTAGACGATAAAGATAGATATCAAACGGTATTTGCTAAGGAAATTGGATCAGCGGCAGCACCTACAGCTGGCTTGCATTTTACAAAAGAACTTCTTGAAAAAGTTCAGCAAAAAGGGGTCAAATTAGCGTTTATTACATTGCATGTAGGGCTTGGAACATTTAGACCAGTAAGTGTTGAATCAATCGAAGAGCACGACATGCATGCTGAATATTATTATATGTCTGATGAAACGGCTAAACTGTTAAATGAAACAAAAGCTAATGGTGGTAGAATAATTACTGTAGGTACAACTTCTACTCGTACTGTTGAAACAATTGCAACTGCAAATAAAGGTGAATTTATAGGTTGCAGTGGTTGGACGTCTATCTTCATTTTCCCAGGTTATAAATTTATGGGAATTAATGGAATGATTACAAATTTCCATCTACCAAAATCAACTCTAATCATGTTAATTAGTGCTTTAGCAGGAAGAGAAGCAGTTCTGTTGGCTTATAAAGAAGCTGTAGAGCAAAAATATCGCTTTTTTAGTTTTGGCGACGCAATGTTAATACTTTAAGAATTGAAAGGAATATAAAAATGACAGCTATTCGTTATGAACATATAAAAACTTGTAAGCAAACTGGTGCGAGATTAGGGATTGTCCATACACCACACGGTTCGTTTGAGACACCAGCATTTATGCCAGTTGGTACTTTGGCAACAGTTAAAACGATGTCTCCTGAAGATCTAAAATCAATGGGAGCAGGGATTATCTTAAGCAATACATACCATTTATGGTTAAGACCAGGCCATGAAATCATAAAAAATGCAGGCGGTTTACATAAATTCATGAACTGGGACCGACCAATTTTAACAGATTCTGGTGGTTTCCAAGTATTTAGTTTAAGCCAATTCCGTAAAATTGAAGAGGAAGGCGTTCATTTCCGTAATCACTTAAATGGAGATAAATTATTCTTATCCCCTGAAAAAGCAATGGAAATTCAAAATGCTTTAGGCTCTGATATTATGATGGCGTTTGATGAGTGTCCACCATATCCAGCAGAATATGATTATATGAAACGTTCCGTAGAAAGAACTAGTAGATGGGCAGAACGCTGTTTAAATGCACACGGTCGCCCTGAAGACCAAGGTTTATTTGGAATTGTACAAGGTGGAGAATATGAAGAACTTCGTAAACAAAGTGCGAAAGATTTAGTATCATTAGATTTCCCAGGCTATGCGATCGGTGGCCTATCTGTAGGTGAGCCTAAGGATGTTATGAATAGAGTTTTAGAATTTACGACTCCTTTACTACCAACTGATAAACCACGCTATTTGATGGGTGTCGGTTCACCAGACTCATTAATTGACGGAGCGATTCGAGGAGTAGATATGTTTGATTGTGTACTTCCAACTCGTATAGCACGAAATGGTACATGTATGACTAGTGAGGGAAGATTAGTTATTAAAAATGCAAAATATGCAGATGACTATACTCCACTTGATCCAAATTGTGATTGTTATACATGTAAAAACTATACAAGAGCATATATTCGTCATTTAATTCGATGTGAAGAGACATTTGGAATGAGATTGACTACTTATCATAACTTATATTTTCTGTTACAATTAATGGAACAAGTTCGTCAAGCTATTCGTGAGGACCGTTTAGGAGATTTCAGAGAAGAATTCTTCGAACAATATGGTTTTAATAAACCGAATGCTAGGAACTTCTAATTTTACATAATGAAAGGAAGAAATGAATAATGGCACTAACTCAGATTTTACCATTACTTTTAATGTTCGTAATTTTTTACTTCTTGCTAATTCGTCCACAACAAAAACGCCAAAAAGCTACAGCTGCGATGCAAGCTTCAATTGCAAAAGGTGATGCAGTTGTAACAATTGGTGGGTTACATGGTTTCGTTGATGGAATCGATGAAGAAAACAACACAATCACTTTAAAAACGACTGACGGTACACGCTTAGTATTTGAACGTAATGCAATTCGTGATAAGAAAGTCAAAGCATAATAAAGTCAAAAAAGCTAGGTTCACATGAACCTAGCTTTTTTATCTATTATTTTAACCTTATTTGTTATAGTGTTTATTGCTTGCAGCATTCACTCCAAATATTGATCCTAACATACAGATTGCAAAAAAAATGGCATGATACATTAATTGTTCTTTTGAAAATGCGCGATCATATCCAAGGAATTGGACAAAAAATACAACAACGGAATATGCACCGCTAGTTAATAATCCAAGAAGCCATCCTTTTTCTTTCCCCTTAGCTCCAGTCACAAAACCACCAATTAGCATGATAATGAATGAAAGAATAAAAGTAGTCGAGGTAACGCTTGCTTCTGTAAGTGAAGTTAATCTCAGTATTAATGATAAAATTAAGCTAATTGACAATACTAATAATAAAATGGTTAAGACACCATAAGAGACAGCTACTGCTGTTTTTTTCATTCAAATTCCCCCTTGTACACTCTTTAATACAAGCATATTCATAAGATGAATTTTTAGAATACTTATAGCATAAATACAGATAGTAAAATTAAGAACTAATTACAAAAAAATATTAAAACTTTAATAAAAGAGATTTTAAATTAATTGTAGTTGTAAAAGAAGATGTTTGGAGTGAAGATGAGTGACTTATGTGAGAGCAGCGAGTTAGGGAGAACCTACAGGAAGCACACTACTTGCCCCACAGAAAGCGAACATCTTGGAGTGGAAATCTACAAAACTTCATTATTAATAGCAACTAAGTATACGTAAAACAGACTTTTAGAAAAAGTTGTTAATAATACATATTTAAGCAAATTAAGTCGGTTTGAATGTGAGGTCTCAACATGGAAATAGGTTCGATGACAATGCGTACGATTGCGATCTATTTAATCATAGCGTTTTTCTTCCGAATAATGGGGAAAAGAGAAATTGGTGAATTAAGTTTATTAGATTTAGTTGTCTATATTTTATTGACTGAAATAGCAGCTATTGGAATCGAAAGTCATAATGAACCAATTTTTAAAGTTGCATATCCTATGTTACTAATCGTAGTCATTCAAATAATATTTTCATTTATTTCACTTAAAAGCGTAAAATTCAGGAAACTATTAGATGGTCATCCGGTTTTAATCATTTCGAATGGTAAAGTAAATGATAAAGAAATGAGAAAGCAAAGATACACTTTTGATGATTTATTGTTGCAATTAAGAGAAAAGGATATCGGGGATATACGAGAAGTTGACTATGCGATCCTCGAACCAACAGGAAAACTATCCGTTTTTAAGAAGGATGCAAATAATGCAAATCGTAGCTCACTGACTTTTCCTCTTATACTCGATGGAATCGTTCAAGAAGACAATTTAAAGCATTATAATAAAGATAAAGTGTGGTTACTACAGCAATTAAAAAGTAACGGATATACTAGCGTAGAACAGGTGTCTTACTGTAGTTTGTTAGATGATGAGATCTTTATAGATAACAAAGTTGAGTAACAAAATGCCAATTATTCGCTTGATTTGCTGAATAATTGGCATTTTAATTTTTTATCTAGGCATTAATTTTTTGAAAAATGGGATTCGGATGATTTCATCTTTCTTTACTAAGTTAAATAAAAGAATTAATAGGAAGTACATTAGAGTTACGATAGAAATACTCGTTAAGGTTTGTACTAATAAAGAAGATGAAAACACAACAAAATGTTTTATAAAAGAACCTAAATAAATGCAGGCTCCTAAGACTATTAAGCAATAGACATAATCTTTAATGTAAATAGTGAAGTGTATGGCTTTTAATACTGTAAAATAATGCAAAACGGTAATTGTTACGATACTAATATTCATCGCTAAAATGACACCAGTAATTCCAAATTTTGGATTTGTTGCAAGTAATAATATACATGCAATTTTAACGACGGAGCCGACAAAACTATTGATCATTGCAGAATTTGCCATGTTAAGTGCTTGAAGAACTGCTTGAAGTGGACCTTGGAAGTAGTAAAAAATAAAGCAAGGTGCTAATAAAAGGATAAATGGAGTTGCTTGGTCACTTTTATACATTAAAGTTAATATTGGAGAAGCAAATACATAAAGGATAACAACGGACCAACCACCTGCAATCATTGAATAGCGAAGGGACTGTTGTAATCTTCTTTCAACTGTAACTCGGTCTTTTTTTGCCATCGCTTCACTGATAGCAGGAACAAGCGATGTTGATAAAGCGTAAGTAATAAATGCTGGTAATAATAATAAAGGTAACGCATACCCAGAGAGTAAACCATATTGTTTAGTAGCAGCTACTGCTGTTAAACCAGCGAGGGCTAAACTTTGAGAAACAACGATCGGTTCTAAAAACATAGAAATTGATCCAATCAATCTACTACCAGTTGTAGGTAAAGCGATACTTAATAAGTCACTTAATGTTTTTCTTCCATCTTTAATATTTGTCTTAAAACCAGTTAGGAATTTCGCATTCTTTTCCTTTTTGAAAACATACAACATATACATTAATGATGCTAATTCACCGAATACAGATGAAATGATCGCGCCACTGGCAGCAAATTCAACTCCATAAGGTAAAAATGTCTTTGTACAAACAGCTACTAATACGATTCTGACAACTTGTTCGATAACTTGAGAAAATGATGACGGACGCATATTTTGTACACCTTGGAAGTAACCACGTAATACGGATGAAATAGCAATAATAGGAACAACAGGTGCAATTGCGATTAACGGATACATTGTTCGTTCGTCGGTTAATAAATTTTTAGCAATAAAAGGCGCAAGTGAAATCATTGCAGTAGTAAAAATAATACTGAGGATTCCCGTGATCGTCATCGATACAGCTAAAATTTTCTTAATTCGATCTTGTCTATTTTGTGCCATTGCTTCTGCAATTAATTTGGATATTGCGATAGGTAACCCTAATTGAGTAAGAGTCATTACTAGAAATAATGTAGGAACAGCCATCATATATAATCCGACGCCCTCTACACCCATTATTCGAGCAACAACAATGCGATTAAAAAACCCTAATATTCTCGTTATTAGCCCTGCAATGAGTAAAAAAAACGTTCCTCTTAAAAACGTTTGCTTCGTCATAACGTTTACCACCTTCTCAAACTGCCTAGAATGATTTACAATTATATATATGCTAGAAAAGTAACCAAGCATGACAAGTTCAACATCAAGAGACTGAAATAATAATGGACTAAAATTATTTTTCTAAATATACAGAAAAATTAGGAGGGAAGAGTATGTCGATATTTCATGAACAAGTTGCTGAATTTAAACCGAAACTACGTGTAGTTCTGGAAAGTAAGTTGGAAGAGTTTAAAATGCTTGGATACGATACGGTTAGTGGAGAAGAATTGTGGCAATGTCTTGAGAAAACTTTATGGCGAAAGAATGAGGAAGAACCAAAGCTTTTTCAACTTGTAGAAGACATACTCTCATTAACGGTAAATGATTATATGAATTTTATTCGAATTGAATCGTTTAAATCTCCAATTTGGCAGTTTGGTGAGTCAATATAACCAATAATTGACAATAAAAAAAATGTCTTTGTATAATAAAAGAAAGAATACATACCATTATTTGTACTAAGACTTGGACATGATAGAGGAGGAAATTCACAACATGGTGAAGCGTAACAGAATCGTTGCCTTCTTCTTAATTATTGCTGTATTAGCAGCAGTAATAGGCACAACTGTATTTGGTACTGCAAAAAACATAAAGCTTGGCCTTGATTTACAAGGTGGCTTTGAAGTACTTTATAAAGTTAAACCGATCAAAGAAGACGACAAAATTAATAAAAATGTATTATTAAGTACTGCAAAAGCACTTGAGAAACGTGTAAACGTATTAGGTGTTAGTGAACCGAATATTCAAGTTGAAGGAAAAGATCGAATCCGTGTTCAATTAGCTGGTGTAAAAGATCAAGCTAAAGCTCGTGATATTCTTTCAACTGAAGCGAATTTAACAATTCGTGATGTGAACGACAAGGTGTTAATGACAGGGGCAGACTTAAAAGAGGGTGCTTCTAAGCAAACATTTGATCAAATGGGTAAAGCAAGTGTATCGATTACGTTTAAAGATGCTAATAAAGTTAAAGATGTAACAACAAAGGTTCTACAAATGGGTGCTCCAAATAATATGATGGTTATTTGGTTAGATTTTAAAGAAGGCCAGGATTCGTTTAAAAAAGAATCAGCTAAGCCAAAACCAAAGTTCTTATCAGCTGCAAGTGTAAATCAAGTATTTACTGATGATTCATTATCAATTGTTGGTTCTACATTCACAGTTGAAAGTGCAAAAGAACTTGCGGATTTATTAAATGCAGGAGCACTTCCTGTACATCTTGAAGAAATGTACTCAACTTCAATCGGTGCAAAATTTGGTACAGATGCACTTCATGAAACAATCTTTGCTGGGATTATCGGAGTATCGGTTATCTTCTTGTTTATGCTTTATTTCTACCGTTTCCCAGGCTTAATCGCTAGCATTATGTTAATGGCGTATACTTTTGTGACTTTACTTGTATTTGATTGGATGAATGCAGTATTAACTCTCCCAGGTATCGCGGCATTAATACTAGGGGTTGGTATCGCGGTTGATAATAATATAATTACGTTTGAACGTTTGAAGGACGAGCTTAAATTAGGTAAGTCAGTTGCATCAGCATATCGTGCAGGAAATCAACGTTCATTTGGTACAATTTTTGATGCGAATATAACAACATTACTTGCTGCAGTTGTACTATTTTCTTTTGGTACAAGTTCAGTAAAAGGATTTGCGACAAGTTTAATTGTAAGTATTTTAGTGAGCTTTTTAACTGCTGTATTTGGAACTCGCTTATTACTTTCATTATTAGTTCAAAGTCGTTACTTAAATAATAAAAAAACTTGGTTTGGTGTTAAGAAAAGTGAGATTCTAGGTTTAAATCATAACTTAGCACATCCACCTACAAAATATGATAAAGTCGATTTTGTTAAGGTTGGCCGTAAGTTTGTTTATTTCTCAATCGTTACTTTAATCATCGGAGTCATCATACTTGCAGTCTTCCGTTTGAATTTAGGGATTGATTTTGCGAGTGGAACTCGAGTTACATTCGAATCGAAATCTGCTGTTACAAAACAGGTTGTTAATAGTGAATTATCGAAAATGAATCTTACTCCTGAGAGTACTACAATTTCAACAAACGGTGCTAAAGCCGGTTCAATTGCTTTCAAAGGTGTATTATCAAAAGATGAAATTAATGCATTGAAAAAAGATTTTACTTCTAAATTTGGAATCGAACCGAATGTAAGTACAGTTGACCCAGTAGTAGGTAAAGAATTAGCTGCTAATGCAATAAAAGCGCTAATTATCGCTTCAGTTGGAATTATTCTTTATGTATCATTACGATTCCAATTCTCATATGCAATTGCTTCAGTAATTGCCTTACTACATGACGCATTTTTCATCATCGTAGTCTTCAGTATTTTTAGATTAGAAGTGGATATTACATTTATTGCTGCGGTATTAACGATCGTTGGTTATTCAATTAATGACTCGATTGTTACGTTTGACCGTGTGCGTGAAAATATGAAACTGAAGAAGAAGATTCGTACTAGAGAAGAATTAAATGAAATCGTAAATGAGTCGATTCGTCAAACATTAGGACGTTCAGTAAAAACAGTTCTAACTGTTGTGTTGGCAGTACTGGCATTACTATTATTTGGAAGTCATGCAATACTTAACTTCTCAATCGCTTTATTAGTAGGGTTAGTAGTAGGAACATATTCTTCAATCTTTATTGCTTCACAAATTTGGTTATTTATTAAAGGTCGTGAACTTGATAAAAATCAAGTAATAGAGACAGAAGAAGCTAAATAAATTTTAAAAAGGGTATAAGCTAATGCTTATACTCTTTTTTGTTTTAGATTATGACAAATTGAAAATACTATTTTAATGTGTAGATTTAAAGGAAGTAGGTACAAAGCATGGAACAAGATGAAAGGTATAGGGAAGCCAGAAAAGGAGCGTATATCGGAATATATGGTAATTTACTTTTAGCAATTGTTAAAGTAATTATTGGTTACATAGGAAATAGTAAGGCATTAATGGCAGATGCAGTTCATTCAGCATCTGATGTAGTAGGCTCATTGGCTGTATTATTCGGTCTTAGAGCGGCTAAAATGCCTCCGGATGAGGATCATCCTTATGGACATGGGAAAGCTGAGTCAATTGCAGCTATTATCGTTGCGGTTCTTTTATTTATCGTTGGCATAGAAATAGGAAAATCATCCATAACATCTTTTTTTAAACCAATCCATTCTCCAGAATTAATCGCATTATTAGCTGCATTTATATCAATCTTTTTAAAAGAATGGATGTTCAGATATAAATATGCGCTTGGGAAGAAGTTAAATAGTGATGCAATCATCGCAAATGCATATGAACATCGATCTGATGTATATTCTTCTGCTGCTGCAATGATTGGAATTGGGATTGCGATACTTGGTACTAAGTTCAATATGCCAGTCCTTTTATATGCTGATCCAGCTGCTGGGTTAATTGTTGCAATTATGATTTTAAAAATGGCATGGGACATTGGGGCTGAATCTATTCATACAACAATGGATCATGTCCTCCATGAAGAAGAAATTGAACCATATAAAGACATCGTTCGAAACATAGAAGGGGTAAGAGAAATAAATACTCTTTACGCTAGAGAGCATGGTTATTATGTCATTATTGATATTAAAGTATCAGTCGATCCTTATATCACTGTTGAGGAAGGTCATAAAATTGGAAAAAGTGTGAAAGCCAAACTAATGGAGCAGGATGATGTTGAAAATGTTTTTGTCCATATTAATCCATACAATGATAAAAATAACACTTTCATACCCTAAGATTACTTTAGTATAATAGTACAGTTAGGGGTGAAAAGATTTGTTAAAGTCAAAAGCACGTTGGAAACCGAAGTCATCGAATCAACAGGAAGAGCAACTATTAAGTAAAGAATTACAGATATCCCCTCTTTTAGCTAAACTACTTGTTACTCGCGGGTTAACAACCATTGAATCAGCAAAGCAGTTTTTATATGAAGATCAAATGAGTTTTCATGACCCGTTTTTATTAGAGGGTATGGACATTTCGATTGACAGAGTGTTTCAAGCGATAGAAGAAAACGAAAAAATATTAATCTTTGGTGATTATGATGCAGATGGAGTAAGTAGTACATCTGTATTGTATTTGACATTAAAAGAATTAGAAGCAAATGTAGATTATTATATTCCTAACCGATTTACGGAAGGATATGGACCGAATAATAATGCCTTTAAGTGGGCACATGAACAAGGCTACTCATTAATCATAACAGTTGATACTGGAATTTCTGCAGCAAATGAAGTTGATTTTGCAAATGAACTTGGTATTGATGTCATCATAACTGATCATCATGAACCGCCTGAAGAACTACCAAAAGCATTCGCAATTATTCATCCGAAACTTAGTCCAAGCTATCCGTTTAAAGAATTAGCTGGAGTAGGTGTTGTATTTAAATTTGCATCTGCATTATTAGGTAGAGAGCCTGAAGAATATATGGAGCTTGTTTCAATTGGTACTGTTGCAGATTTAGTACCACTAGTTGACGAAAATCGTTTAATCGTAAAGCTAGGAGTGAGACAGCTTAAGCAAACGAATAGAGTTGGTCTTAAAGCTTTACTTGAAATCAGTGGAGTATCACATGAATCAATAAGTGAAGAAACAATCGGTTTTGCAATTGGACCAAGAATTAATGCTGTAGGACGCTTAGGTGATGCAAAACCAGCAGTTGAACTTGTTTTAGAAAATGATCGTGAGATGGCAAGAACTAGAGCAGAGCAAATTGATTTACTTAATAGAGAACGACAAGAATTAGTATCTACTATGACTGAAGAAGCAATTAAACAAGTGCATAGTTTAGATAGTTCTTGCTCTAATAAAGTAATTATTGTTGCAAAAGAAGGATGGAACGCTGGTGTAGTTGGAATCGTTGCATCGAAACTAGTGGACCGTTTTTACAAACCGGTAATTGTGCTGAGTATCGATAGAGAAAAAGGGATTGCAAAAGGGTCTGCAAGGAGTATTGAAGGTTTTTCGTTATTCGAAAATTTAACAAAATGTAAAGATATTTTACCTCATTTTGGTGGACATACTCTTGCGGCGGGTATGACCTTAGCTATTGATGATTTGGAGCAATTGAGACATCGCTTAAATGAATTTGCAGATCAAATTATGTCAGATGATGATTTTATTCCACTTAAGGAAGTTGATTTGCTTTGCCAAGCAAATGAAATTTCAATTGCTTTTATAAATGAGTTAAACATGCTTGCACCTTTTGGCATGCATAATCCTAAGCCTGTATTGGAAATACAAGAAGTAGATTTCATAAATATAAAACAAATAGGGAACGAAGGTTCACATTTAAAACTTCAATTAAAAGACGACGTTACTTCCCTTGATGCCGTTGGCTTTGGGTTTGGACATGTTGTAAATGAAATTGCAAGTGGATCAAAAGTGTCTTGTTTAGGAATGGCTTCAATAAATGAGTGGAATGGTAAACGTAAACCTCAATTAATGATCCAAGATATTAGCGTGAATCATTGGCAACTATTTGATTTAAGAGGTCAAGAGCCACACCGTTTAAATTTACCATCGAATGAGGAAAAGCTTGTATTTATTCATCAATCGGATAATGATTATACCGAATTGAAAAATAAATATCCGATTTCTACATTCGTGTCATATGAATCGATTAATGATTCGGAGTTAAATATCCAACAAAATTACGTAATACTTTTAGATCTACCTGGATCAGAAAATGACTTACAAACTGTTTTCAAAAATGGAATTTCTGAACGAATTTATCTTGTTTTTAATCAAGAAGAGTTGCATTTCTTTTCACCAATTCCGAGTAGAGAAAGTTTTAAAAAGTATTATTCAATTTTATCAAATACCAATCCATTTGACATGAAGATGTATGAAGTGGCATTATGTCGTAAGATGGGTTGGAAAAAAGAACAAGTAGATTTTATGACAAAGGTGTTTTTTGATTTAGAATTTGTTACAATAGAGGATGGGAAAATTCGTTTGTTGCCACAAACTGAGAAGAAAGATCTCTCTCTATCAAATACGTATGCCAAAAAACTAGCTAGTATTGAACTAGAACGTTTATTTCTGTACTCAAAATGTGATGAATTAACAGCATTTTTTCAAAATATGAAAAGTCATTTTTCCGAAAATGGGGAGGCACTTATTTAATGAATTTGAAAGACTATATTACAATCGTACCAAACTGGCCTAAAGAAGGGGTTCAGTTTAAAGATATTTCTTCATTAATGAATGATGGAAAAGCTTATAAAGAAGCTACTGATCAAATTGTAGCTTATGCACAAGAAAAAAGTATTGATTTAATTGTTGGACCAGAAGCACGTGGATTTATTGTTGGATGTCCAATTTCTTATGCATTAGGTGTAGGTTTTGCACCAGTCCGTAAACCAGGTAAATTACCTCGTGAAGTGATTAGCTATAACTATGATTTAGAATATGGCACAAATACTTTAACAATGCATAAGGATGCGATTAAGCCAGGTCAGCGTGTATTAATTACAGATGACTTATTAGCTACTGGTGGAACGATTGAAGCAACGATCAATCTTGTTGAAGAACTTGGTGGAGTTGTAGTGGGTATTGCTTTCTTGATCGAACTTTCTTATTTAGAAGGTCGTAAAAAACTAGAAGGTTATGATATTTTCACATTAATGACATATTAATAAATAACATTATATAATGTTATAAGATGGGGTACTCTGAATAATCAGGGTGCTCTTTTTCTATCAAAGACTCGCAAAAAAAAATGAATTTTGACGACTCCTGCTTTACAAAAAACGAAATATTCACGATAATATAAGAAATAAAGATTTAAGGTGATTAAATGGCTACTGAGCAAGTTTTGACAGCTGAACAAGTTTTAGAGCAAGCGTCCCAATATTTAAAAGAAGATGATGTGGCGTTTATTAAACGTGCTTATGAATATGCTCGCGATGCACATTCAGAGCAATATCGTAAGTCTGGTGAACCGTATATAATACATCCTGTTCAAGTAGCAGGTATACTTGTTAGCCTAGAGATGGATGCAACTACCATTAGTGCTGGGTTTCTTCACGATGTAGTAGAAGATACAGAGGTTTCAAAAGAAGATTTAGAAAATCAATTTGGAAAAGAAGTTTCAATGCTAGTTGATGGAGTTACTAAACTAGGGAAAATTAAGTTTAAATCGAAGGAAGAACAGCAAGCTGAAAATCATCGCAAAATGTTTGTTGCGATGGCACAAGACTTGAGAGTAATTTTAATAAAATTAGCCGATCGCCTTCATAACATGAGAACGTTAAAGCATTTACCGCAAGAAAAACGTATTAGAATTGCAAATGAGACGTTAGAAATATTTGCACCTTTAGCTCACCGATTAGGGATTAGTAAAGTAAAATGGGAGCTCGAAGATACTGCTTTACGTTATTTAAACCCTCAACAATATTATCGAATTGTTAACTTGATGAAGCGTAAAAGGGCTGAACGTGAACAATATCTAGAAGAAGTTATCAATGAAATTACATCTCAACTAGAAGATGTTGAAATTAAAACTGAAATTTCTGGTCGACCAAAACATATTTATAGTATTTATCATAAAATGGCCAAGCAAAATAAGCAGTTTAACGAAATTTATGATTTATTAGCCGTACGTGTAATCGTTAATAGTATTAAAGATTGTTATGCTGTCTTAGGTGTGATTCATACTTGTTGGAAGCCAATGCCAGGTCGTTTTAAAGATTATATTGCTATGCCAAAAGCAAATCTTTATCAATCACTTCATACGACTGTAATAGGTCCAAAAGGTGACCCACTTGAAGTGCAAATTCGTACGAAAGAAATGCATCAAATTGCAGAGTATGGGGTTGCAGCACATTGGGCTTATAAAGAAGATAGTTCCAATATACCAACACAGAAATCTTTAGAGAATAAGTTAAGTTGGTTTAGGGAGATTATTGAGTGGCAGGATAACTCCACGAATGCAGAAGAGTTTATGGAATCTGTAAAGATGGACTTGTTTTCAGATATGGTTTTCGTATTTACTCCAAAAGGTGATGTATACGAGTTACCACTTGGTTCAGTTCCTATCGATTTTGCATATCGAATTCACTCAGAAATCGGTAATAAAACAATTGGTTCTAAAGTAAATGGAAAAATGGTTCCACTAGATTATAAACTTAAAACTGGTGATATCGTAGAGATTATGACATCAAAACATTCATATGGACCTAGCCAAGACTGGTTAAAGGTAGCTCAATCTTCACATGCAAAAAATAAAATACGCCAATATTTTAAAAAGCAAAGACGTGAAGAGAATGTTGATAAAGGGAAAGAATTAGTTGAAAAAGAGATAAAAGCATTAGATTGCGATTTAAAAGAAGTACTAACTTCTGAAAATTTAAAACGTGTGGCTGAGAAATTTAATTTTTCGAATGCAGAAGATATGTATGCAGCGGTTGGCTATAATGGTATAACTGCAGCTCAAATTGCACATCGTTTAACGGATAAGTTCCGTAAAAAACCGGAAGTTGATTTAGAAGAACGATTAAAAGAACTTTCTACGGATTTAAAGAAAGCTCCATCACGTCGTAAAGATGCGGGTATTTCAGTTAAAGGCGTTGATAACTTATTAATTCGTCTCTCAAAATGCTGTAACCCTGTACCAGGTGATGATATCGTTGGTTATATTACAAAAGGTCGAGGTGTGTCAGTACACCGTAGTGACTGTGTAAACATGCTAAATGATAGTGAAGAAGATCGTTTTATAGAAGTAGAATGGGAAGAGAGTCCAACTTTCGAACGTGATTACAACGTAGATATTGAGATTTTTGGTTACGATCGCCGTGGCTTATTAAATGAAGTTCTTTCGGTCGTAAATGAGACGAAAACAAATATTTCATCAGTTACAGGTAAAAATGATCGAAATAAAATGGCTACAATTACAATGAGTTTGTCTATTCGTAATATAAATCACCTTCAAAAAGTAGTGGATAAAGTTAAACAAATTCCGGATATTTATTCTGTACGACGAATTTTCCACTAGTATAGGAGGCAAAATTATGAGGGTTTTATTACAGCGTACAAAGGAAGCAAAAGTCGTAGTTGAAGGACAAGTTGTAGGTCAAATACCTAAGGGATTATTATTACTTGTTGGAATTACTCACGAAGATACAATAGAAGATATGAAATATTGTGCAGATAAAGCCGTAAATCTTAGAATTTTTGAAGATGAAAATGGGAAAATGAATCTATCTCTAAAAGATATTGAAGGACAAATCCTATCAGTTTCTCAATTTACGTTATATGGTGACACTAGAAAAGGTAGACGTCCAAGCTTTACAGATGCTGCAAAACCTGATATAGCAAATGAATTATACGAGCGGTTTAATTCTTATTTACGTGAACAAGGCTATGAGGTTCAAACAGGTATTTTTGGAGCGGATATGGATGTGTCGTTTACAAACTGGGGTCCTGTAACAATCATGATTGAAAGTTAATATAAAAATGTAAATCTTCTTCCTAAAATGATTAGGGAGAAGATTTTTTTATTAAACACACTTAGGATGAAAGTAACATTTTACCTAAATAAAAATATTATCATTGTATACTGAATATAAATACAATATATCGTTTTAAAAAATTGCATCGGAGGTATTTTATGGACATTGTTACGCTCATATTAATCCTCATTGCAGGTGTAATACTATTTACGATTCTTAGAAGTTTTTTTAAAGCAGCTTTAATTGTAATCTTAATACTCATTATCTATTATGGATTAATTTATTTGTTAGATGGGACAGTAGAAAGTTTTCGATCGACAATACATTTATTGTTCTAAGCCATGGGAAACCATGGTTTTTTTGATTGGTTCTGATAAATTGTAAAGTCTTATAAGTTAGGATAATCCTTTTGAATTTAACATAGTAGTTCCCAAGAACTGATTAGAAGTTGATTGGAGCGGAAGGTGCGAGACTCCTGTGGGAGGTGTGGGACAGCTGAGACCCCGCAGGCGATTTTGCCGAGGAGGCTCAGCGCCCACCCCACGGAAAGCGAGCATCCTGGAGTGGGATCAACTAAGATACCTCTTAAATAGCAACAAAAATTAGAAAAACAGCCAAAATTTTTTACAGTACTTCCTTCTACTATTTTCGTTTAAGTTTTTTAAAACCTGGACATGCTAAATAGTAAGATAATTGGAAGGAGACTGCATCATGAGAATTAACAATCGAAATAGTCTTGGCTCTAATCGTAGAGGAGTTCTAAATATGGATTTTCATGAATTTCAAAATAGAGGTACTGAAACGAATTCATTAGAGATGGCAAGTGAGTTTGGATTAACTTTAAGAGAAGTACGAGATCTAAAGAAACAATTAGAACGTTCGTAAATATTTTTTAACAGTTCTTGACAATTATTGTATCCGAACGTAAGATATTAAATAACATATTGATACATAGAAACATTCCATAGACGGAGAAAAGTAAATTAGATTCCCTTGAAGAGAGAGGAAATGTCGTGGCTGAGAGCATTTCTACAAGTAAACTAATTGAAAGACACTCCAGAGGCTTTGTTCTGAAAAGTTTACTTAGTAAGAATGAACGTAATCGGCGTTAACGATGAAAGTGGAAGGACTAAAATCAGTTCTTCAATTAGGGTGGTACCACGGGCTTATAACTCTCGTCCCTACTGTTTTTCAGTAGGCACGAGAGTTTTTTGTATTTATAAAGGTTTATTTTAGGAGGATTCGCAATGTCAATTAATATTCCAAGAGGAACACAGGATATTTTACCTGGTACGGTTGAGAAGTGGCAGTATATTGAAAAGTTTGCAAGGGATTTATGCAAACGATATAACTACAATGAAATTCGTACACCAATGTTTGAGCATACTGAAGTATTTCAAAAAGGTGTAGGTGATACAACGGATATTGTACAAAAAGAAATGTACAGTTTTACGGATCGTGGTGATCGCAGTTTAACTTTACGTCCTGAAGGTACAGCATCAATCGTACGTTCATATGTAGAAAATAAAATGCATGGAAATAGTAATCAACCAACAAAATTGTATTATATTGGTCCAATGTTCCGTTACGAACGCCCACAAGCAGGACGATATCGTCAATTCGTTCAATTTGGAATCGAAGCGTTGGGTAGTAATGATCCTTCGATTGATGCAGAAGTACTAGCATTATCAAGAGATTTATATCGTGGCCTTGGGTTGAAAAATATAAAACTTGTAATCAATAGTTTAGGTGATTTAGAAAGTCGTAAGGCTCACCGTGAAGCACTTGTGAATCACTTTAAGCCAGTTGTTCATGAGCTGTGTAGTGATTGTCAAAATCGATTAGAGTCTAATCCACTTCGAGTATTAGATTGTAAAAAAGATCATAATCACCCTTCAATGAAATCAGCGCCTTCAATTCTTGAATATTTAAATGATGAGTCTGTGAAATATTTTGAGGATGTTCAATCTTATTTAACAGCAATGAATATTCCATTTGAAATTGATCCTAATTTAGTTCGTGGGCTAGATTATTATAATCACACAGTATTCGAGATCATGTTAGAAGGTAAAGGCTTTGGATCAATTTCTACACTAAGTGGTGGTGGTCGATACAATGGCATGGTGGAAGATTTCGGTGGTCCAAGTACTCCGGGAATGGGATTTGCATTAAGCATCGAGCGTTTATTATTAGCGCTTGAAACGGAAGGTATCGAACTTCCAATTCAACAAGAAATGGATGTATTTTTAATCGCACTCGGTGATGAAGTGAAAAAATCTGCGACTGCTCTATTATATCAATTAAGAAAAGCAGGTCTTGTATGTGAAAAAGATTACCAAGATCGAAAAATCAAAGCGCAATTTAAAGCTGCTGAGAGATACAAAGCTAAATATATTGCTGTACTTGGTGAAGAAGAGTTATCTAGAGGGGTAATTAACTTAAAGGATCAGGAAACAGGTGTACAAGAGGAAGTTGCATTAGATATATTTGTGAAATATGTAAGTTCTAAATAAACAATTGGGGGAAATTAAAATGGAACAACGTACGCATTTATGTGGAGAATTAAGAGAATCACATATTGGTCAAAGTGTAACACTTAAAGGTTGGGTTCAAAAAAGACGTGATTTAGGCGGATTAATTTTCGTAGATTTACGTGACCGTTCAGGAATCGTACAAATTGTATTTAATCCTGAAGTATCAGGTGAAGCATTAACTTTAGCGGAAACTGTACGAAATGAATTTATCCTTCATGTTCAAGGAACAGTGGTTTCTCGCGGAGAAGGTACAGTTAATACTAATCTTGAAACTGGTGCGATTGAAATTTCAGTAGAACAAATTGAACTTATAAATAAAGCAAAAAATCCTCCATTTGCAATTGAAAATAAGACAGAAGTAGCAGAAGACTTGCGATTAAAATATCGTTACTTAGACTTACGTCGTCCAGTAATGTATGACACGTTTAAATTACGTTCAAAAATAACAAAATCGGTTCGTGATTTCTTAGATGGAGAAGACTTCTTAGAAGTAGAAACACCGATTTTAACGAAGAGTACGCCTGAAGGTGCAAGAGACTATTTAGTACCAAGTCGAGTTCATCCAGGTGAGTTCTATGCTTTACCGCAATCACCACAAATTTTTAAACAATTATTAATGGTATCAGGATTTGAACGTTACTTCCAAATCGCACGCTGTTTCCGTGATGAAGATTTACGTGCTGACCGTCAGCCAGAATTTACTCAAATCGACATTGAAACTAGCTTCCTTTCACAAGAGGAAATTATGGAAATGACAGAAAGAATGATGGTTAAAGTCATGAAAGAAACAAAGGAAGTAGAATTAGTAACACCACTTCCTCGTATGAGCTATGAAGAAGCAATGACTCGTTATGGTTCAGATAAGCCTGATACTCGTTTTGGTTTAGAACTAATTGATGTATCATCTTTCGCAAAAGAAAGTGGATTTAAAGTATTTACATCAGCTGTTGAAAATGGTGGCCAAGTTAAATGTTTAAATGTTAAAGGGCAAGCAGCAAATTATTCACGTAAAGATATTGATGGTTTACAGGAATATGCTGGCCGTTATGGTGCTAAAGGTCTTGCATGGTTAAAACTTGAAGAAGATGGATTTAAAGGACCAATTGCTAAATTCTTTAGTGAGGAAGAATTTTCTACATTAAAGTTAGCTGTAGAAGCTGAAGTTGGCGATTTAATCTTATTTGTTGCTTCAGACTCAGCAGTTGTTGCAAATAGCTTAGGGGCACTTCGCTTGAAGTTAGGAAAAGACTTAGACTTAATTGATCAATCGAAATTTAACTTCTTATGGGTAACTGACTGGCCATTACTAGAATACGATGCGGAATTAAATCGTTACTTTGCTGCCCATCATCCATTTACATCACCTGTACGCGAAGACTTAGCGAAATTAGATACTGATCCTGGTAGCGTAAAAGCAGAAGCTTATGACCTTGTATTGAACGGATATGAGCTTGGTGGAGGTTCAGTACGTATTTATGAAAGAGACATTCAAGAAAAAATGTTCAAGTGTCTAGGCTTTTCAGAAGAGGAAGCAAAAGCTCAGTTTGGTTTCTTAATGGAAGCATTTGAATATGGAACTCCTCCTCATGGTGGAATTGCATTAGGTCTAGACCGAATTGTAATGATACTTGCAGGTCGCTCAAACTTACGTGATACAATCGCATTCCCGAAAACTGCATCAGCAAGTTGTTTATTAACGAATGCGCCTAGTCCAGTTTCTGGATCTCAGTTAGAAGAATTATCTTTAAAAACAACAGTAGAAGAGTAGAATAAAAAGGAAGGGTATAAGGAGTTAAGTTTCCTTAATCCTTCCCTTTTTCATCTAGTTATTCAAATATTATCGTTTTTCACAAGTCTTCATCAAATCATGCTTGATGAAAACTGCTTGTATCATGTATATTTAAATCATTGTATTCTGATTAAGATAGTGGGAGTTGAATAAATGTTACACCAATTTTCTCGTAATGAACTTGCTTTTGGTAAAGCAGGGTTAGAACGATTACAAAAAAGTACGGTTGCGATTTTAGGAATTGGAGGAGTTGGCTCTTTTTCTGCCGAAGCATTAGCTCGATCTGGTGTGGGCCGATTAATTTTAGTGGATAAAGATGTTATTGATATTACAAATGTTAATAGACAAATCCATGCATTATTGTCTACTGTAGGTGAGTCTAAGGTAGAAATGATGAAGCAACGCATTCTTGAGATTAACCCAGAGTGTGATGTGATTACACATAAAATGTTTTACACTGAAGAAACATACGAAAAGTTTTTTGAAATTCCATTAGATTTTGTAATTGATGCATCTGATACAATTACATATAAAATCCACTTGATAAAAGAATGTCGTCGTCGAGGTGTTCCGATTATTTCGAGTATGGGTGCAGCAAATAAAATGGATCCTACTCGATTTAAGATTGCGGATATATCAAAAACTACGCATGATCCAATTGCAAAAGTAATTCGAACAAAACTTCGTAAAGAGGGAATTAATAAAGGAGTGACTGTTGTCTACTCTGATGAAAGTCCGATCGTCATTCGTGAAGAAATTCGTAAAGAAATTGTGCCAGATGAAAATACGAAAATTCGTAAAGCAAAGATGCCACCTTCATCAAATGCTTTCGTACCTTCTGTTGCTGGGCTGGTTGCGGCTAGTCATGTTGTTCGAGAATTAATCAAAGATATCGAAATCCAACGCGTAGGTAAAGAGTAAAATAAGCAAAGCTGTAGGAATTTAATTTTCCTACAGCTTTTTTTATTTTATAGATTGGGAGCGATTGTCGGAGTATCAATAAAGTAGATTATAGTGCAGTGTATAATTATTTTTTTCTATTTACAGCATACCGATTTTATGAAAATTGAATACGACCTATAAATTTAGCCATACTACCTTCAAAAAGGAGGTGGATGAAATTGAAAAAATTTTTAAAATTATTTTGTACTTTCAGTCTATCTTTAACAATATTAACAGCGTGTGGTAGTAGTGATATGCAGAAGGATAAAACTCAACATAAAGTAGATAATCTTTCAAATAACATAAACGTAAAGTATAAAAAAATTAATAATGTGGTTGAAAAAAACGGTAAAGTTGGTAAAGATGGTGTTGTAAATGACAAGGAATCAAGAGAAATGAATAAGAAGTAAAAAAGACCCCAGAGAACTGAGTTCCCTGGGGTTATTTTTACATATTTACATCTTTTTGTTGATTACTATTTTTACGTTTTTTTATAAATCTTCGACCAACTAAAGAGATGAACAGAAAGATGAATACTATTAATAAAATTTGAATAGTACTCAGATTAAAATATTTTGCACCTGTGACAATTAAAAGTGTTGAAAGCGTACCTTTTACAATAAAAAAGATAATAATCCACAAACCGCCTTTTTTCCAATTCATTTCATGTTTCTCCTCACTACTGCTTGGATATCTATTCTTCATTATACAATAGGATCTAAAAGGAAGAAATGTAATGAATTCTTTATCTAAATTATTTATTAACGAACGGCTTTAGTAAAACATATTTTTTTTGGATATCTGCCTTTTTATGATTTATCGTTTTGATTAATTTTTCATTTTCAGCTTTTAAATTTAGTAATTTATTTTGTAGTTGGTTATTTTCTTCTATTAGAATTAGAGTATTAAATTCCTTCGATAAGAATTGTATGATTAGTTCTAAGCTTGGGCTTTTATTTTGATCTGTTTCTTGGTTTACTTCAATAGAATGATTTGTTTGATATTGACTATTTTGTTTTTTCTTCAATAGTTGATACCTTGAAGAGCACGCTGCTTTTGAGCGGTTAATAATATTCGCTACCATTTCAAACGCCTCCTGCTTTGATTTACCTTTATATTCATATTTCTCAACTAGTTCAATTAATGTATTTTCATCATCCAGAGACCACTTATTAGTTTGTTCATTCATTTTTTTGCACCTCTTTAAATCTTCTATATATAGTTTCACCAATTCTAACGTTCTAAATGAGAAATATTTCGTATGTAAGGTGAAAAATATTTCCAATTCCATTACAATAGATACTATAGTTTGCTTTTTAGGAGGACGGAAAATGAGTCATGAACCTCTTGCATATCGAATGAGACCAAAGACAATCGATGATTTGATTGGACAGGAACCTATAATTGGAAAAAATACAGCCTTATATCGATTAATACAGAATGGACGAGTTCCCTCAATGCTTATACATGGTGAACCGGGAATTGGGAAGACGTCATTTGCATATGCAATCGCTGGTACGGTAGATAAAAGATTTGTAACGGTAAATGCAACAACATCTGGTAAGAAAGAACTTGAAGATATTGTGCATGAGGCAAAAATGTTCGGTGAAATTATTTTATTTGCAGATGAAATTCATCGTTGGTCAAAATTACAACAGGATTATTTACTTTCTTATGTTGAGAGCGGATTTATCACATTAATAGGAGCAACAACTGAAAATCCATATCATGACGTTAATAGTGCGATCAGAAGCCGTTGCAATCATATATTAAAATTAGAACCACTACTTCCAATACATATCTATAAATTATTAGATAAAGCATTAAGAGATGAAGATAGAGGATTAGGGCATTTGCAAATTCAAATATCTGAAGAACAGATTTTGAAAATTGCTCATGGTGTGAATGGTGATGCCAGATCTTCGTTAAATATACTAGAATCAATCGTGTATGGTTCTCCAAAAGAATCGGATGGGACAATCATTGTTCAAGATGAGATTATAGAAGAATTTCTCCGATCAAAAGGATTTAATCATGATAAAAACGGAGATTTTCATTATGATACGTTGTCTGGATTTCAAAAAAGTATTCGAGGTAGCGATGTTAACGCGGCTTTATATTATTTAGCGAGATTAATTGAAGCAGGGGATTTAACTAGTATTTGCCGAAGATTAACTGTAATTGCTTATGAGGATATTGGTTTAGCAGGAGATCCTTGGAAAATCGTCATGGCTTGCGAGGCAGCAAAGCAAGTCGGCTTTCCCGAAGCAAGAATCATTTTATCAAATGCAGTCATTGAGTTATGTTTATCTTCCAAATCAAATTCAAGTGTATTGGCAATCGATCGTGCATTAGGTGATGTTAGAAGTGGATTACATGATGATATTCCGGCTCACCTAAAAGATAGCCATTATGCGGGAGCAAAAGATATGGGACATGGAATTGGATATATTTATCCACATGATCATCCACTTGGAAGTTTCGGCGGATGGGTTAATCAACAGTATCTACCTGATCGATTAGTTAATCAAGTGTATTATAAACCAAAAGAAGCAGGAAATGAGAAACGGTACGGAGCAATCTTTGATAAACTTGAGCAATTTAAAAAAGAACAAAAAAAGGAGATTTAGCCTTCAGCTAAACTCCTTTTTAAATTTTAAGCACTTAAATCATTTTCGTAAACTTCAATGATAGGGGGTTCAATTAAATGATCAGTTAATATTTGTATTTCGATAATTAATTGTTCAGGATCTATAAGATTAGAAGGAATTGATAAGATTTCCTCATCATTTTTGTCATAAAAGACGATATACTTTATTTTTCGTTGATAAGAAGCCATTTTCCCTTCGTTTTTGCCCCATTTTCTGAGTTCCATCTTCATTCGGTAAATTTTATGAAGTTCGATGGTATTTATTTCGTTCAATTTTATATAGGTTAATTGTTTACTTTTTAATATGACCTTTGATTCTTTTCTCAGTTTTATTGTTGCATAAACTTTAAATAGGAAAAAAATCCAAAGTAATGATAAAAGTAAAAAATAAATAGGATCTAGATTTGAAAATGCTGTTCCGGTTCGAATAGCTGTTATAAATCCTAGAAAGAAAGTGCCAAAATGCCACTTAGGTTTTGACTCTAAGATGATTTCTTGGTCCAGTTTATCGTTTTCTTGTTTATTTAATTGATCAAGTTCGTTAATATGTTCATCTTCAGTGAATTTATCCCAGTTCGTAAAATTGGTAATCGTTCCATCGATAAATTTTGGATTTGGGAGATTTTCTGTTAGATATGCACCAACATAAGCAGCCATCCAACCTTGCTCTACCCAATCTTCTCTGTTACTTCTAAACCTAGTTAAATAATAAGTAATATCCTGTCCATAGTAGTTTGTTGTGTCATGACGTTTGATTACTTCAATTTCATCAGGTACGATTCCGAATTCCTCATGATCAACTAAATAATGGAATAGACGGTTTTTTACAAAACTGTGTTGGATATCTTCATTTACAGTATAGAAATGCTCTTTCGAACTTTCTATTAATCGAGTATAGAACCAAACACAAGCTTCTATATTATAAGCACAAGAATCGATGATTTCACTTGATACATTTTCTCCTCGTTCGAGAAGTGACATAACAGCATCTACCCTTAAATAGGTATCTTTAAACTGTAATGCCTCTATTAAATAATCATGAATTTTACCATCAAAGAAATATTGCATTAGCTGAAGGTAAATCCCCATTTCAGAGCGAATTAATATATAGGACGTCTTCCAAGCTTGGTAGACGAATTGTAAGCTATAGTCATTATCATATGCCAAATATGAAACTCTTTTTTCCTCATAGTGCCCCTTAAGTAATTCACGAATTAAATCTTTTTCTTCACTAGTATATGAAAGTTCCTTTCCACTTCGATGACAAAGAAGAATCATGTGAAAAATAGAAGAAGTATACTTTTCATTATTTAACAGGGGAATAAATTTTTTTACTAAATGTGGAGTCCAATCTGTTTCCTCAAAAATGTAACTTACATCAATGTCTAAATCCAATTGATTTGAATATTTCTCTATAATTCTTATGTAGGCATCCCTAGCATATTCAGATTTTATATTTATTAATAAATAAAGTGCTTGTAATTTAGCGCGTTCACTATAATGTTTAAAGTTTTTTTCAATCGGCTTTACTAAATTTGAATGAGGGAATTCTGAACAAAACCCAACTAAATGATAGCTTCCATCATCCCAATCCTCAGATGATTGTGGAAAACTACCACCTGCTTCTTCTAATAAATAGATTAACGAGTCAACATATGCTCCGTCTTGAAGAGATTGTCTAAGTTGGTCAATTCCTTTTGCGCGTTGATATAGATCTGGGTTGTGAAGTTTTTTTACGATTTTTTTATATTTAGTTTGTACTGCCAACTTATTACCTCCTCTAGCTGTCTATAAGTCAAATATATCATATGAAGAAGGATAGCATGTAGTGAAATAACTAGTAGTATAGTAGATAGTTCAATAGTAGACGATTAGGACTCTTACCTTATTTTTTGTCACAATTGGTTAAAATTAACAAATTCTTTTGATAATTTAATTTTGCACTCTTATAATGATATAAACAAGCATCTTAATTGATGATAAAATTTCTTGTTTTTGTCTAAGAAAACCTATCGTAATTGTTCTAGCCCGGATTATTAGAGTTGGGTTTAGATTTGTTTTGTATTAAACAATAAGAATGGAGGATGAAAATGGTCAAGCTCTATGTGTTGGCAATTGTCATTGGTGGAGTTACCGGCTTTATTTTTCACATCCTGTTTAACAAAGGCACAATTATGTTACCAGCAAAAAGAAAGAAAGGTTTCTTTTTAGGATTTCTTGCTGATTTTTTATTTGGTTCAACAGCTGCAGCATTATTTGTTTCACTATTTATTCCAGAAAACATGATTAATGATATGAGAATGGTAATCGGATATTGTATTTTAGCAGGGCTCTCATCCCAGAGCTTTCTTTTAAGCAGGGCACTCAACATGGAACGTGAAAGAGTTTCTTCGCTTCACAATATTTCGAAACAAATTGTATAGCACACCCCATTCATATTCCTTAACAGAGTTGAAGGAGGCATATAAGTGAAGCATGCACTCACACCGGAAGAAAAAGCAATTTATTTAGATTTACTGCAAGATTTAATGAATGCAAATTCAGAATATGAAATTAAAAGTATTGAAGATGATATCATTCGATTCATTCTTCAATCTAGAGAATCAAGAAAGAATATTGAAGAGTTTGATGAGAAAGCAGCAACTGCTCATTTCATAAGGTCAGGAATATTGAAAAATTAATTCAAATAAGCGATAATACACTTTTCCAATTGGATTAGTGTATTTTTTTTATTGAAATGTGAATTTGATATTTAAATAGTGTACAATAATTGTAAATACTATGGTTTAGAGATATGGTAATCCTGATTACAATAGAGATAAAAATATATGATTAAGTGATTGAACGGAGTGAATAGATGAAGATTTCAACTAAAGGCAGATATGGATTAACGGTGATGATTGAATTAGCTAAAAGATATTGTGATAAGCCTATTTCATTAAAGAGTATCGCAAATGCTCAAAATCTATCTGAACATTATCTAGAACAAATTATTTCATTATTACGAAATGCAGGATTAGTAAAGAGTATTCGAGGAGCATATGGTGGGTATATTTTAACAAAGGAACCAAATGCGATTTCAGCAGGAGAGGTAATTACTGCACTTGAAGGGTCTTTATCTCCAATCGAAAATCTTGAAGATGAAAACCCAGCACAAAGAGAGTTATGGACTCGAGTTCAAATTGCAATTAATGAAGTATTAGATCATACAACACTTGAGGATTTAGCGAAATTAGAATCTGATGATTTAAATGGTTATATGTTTTATATTTAATGAATTAGCGCTCAAACATTAATCCGAGCGCTACCGTAAGAAAGGATTTTGGAAATGGAACGTATTTATGTAGATCATGCAGCAACATCTCCTATGCATCCAGATGTAATTGAAAAAATGGTTATCGAAATGCAGGAAACGTTTGGAAACCCATCTAGTATCCACTCTTTTGGACGTCAAGCTAGACAAAAGGTAGACACTGCTCGCATGGTTTGTGCAAATAGTATTGGCGCAAAAGTAAATGAAATCATATTTACTAGTGGGGGAACTGAAAGTGATAATCTTGCCGTAAGAGGAGCAGCATACGCGAATCAAAAATATGGCAAGCACATTATTACCTCCTCAATTGAACATCATGCTATATTACATACATGCCATGCACTTGAAAAAGAAGGATTTGAAGTGACGTATTTACCTGTTGATAAAACAGGGCGTGTAAATATAGATGATGTTAAATCAGCATTACGTGAAGATACAATTTTGGTGACGATCATGATGGTTAATAATGAAGTAGGTACTGTTCAGCCAATAAAAGAAATTGGTGAATTGCTCAAAAATCATCAAGCGCACTTTCATACAGATGCTGTTCAAGCTTACGGGTTAATACCAATTAATGTTGAAGAACTTGGTGTGAACTTTTTATCAATTTCATCACATAAGATAAATGGCCCAAAAGGCGTTGGATTTTTATATGTTAGTGAAAATGCAATATTTTCTCAAATACAGTTCGGTGGACAACAAGAGCGTAAACGTCGAGCTGGAACTGAAAATGTAGCTGGAATTGTTGGCTTGGCAAAAGCAATTGAAGTCATTCAAATTGAACGTAGTGAACGCGTAGAAAGTTATTTGCGTTTTCATGAGATATTAACAAAAGATTTGAAAGAAAACGGAATTCGATTTGAAAAAAATGGAAGCGACACGTTTTTTGCACCACATGTGTTAAACTTATCATTTGATGATATTTCAATCGAATCATTTTTAGTAAATCTTGATCTGGCAGGAATTGCAGCTTCTAGTGGGTCAGCTTGTACTGCTGGAAGTATCGATCCTTCACACGTTTTAGTTGAGATGTTTGGAATTGATTCAGCTAAAATACGATCTTCGGTTCGTTTTAGCTTCGGATATGGTAATTCAGAAGAGCAGATTCATGCTCTTGCAAAAAGGGTAAGTTCGATCGTACAACGATTGGTTAAAATATAAATAAAATACGAGGGTGACGAAATGAATAAAAAAGATCCAAAAGACACTCGCGTAGTAGTAGGAATGTCAGGTGGTGTAGATTCATCTGTTACAGCATATTTATTGAAACAACAAGGATATGATGTCATCGGAATTTTTATGAAAAATTGGGATGATACAGATGAAAATGGAGTATGTACAGCTACAGAAGATTATGAAGATGTAATTGCGGTATGTAATCAAATTGGTATTCCGTATTATGCAGTGAACTTTGAAAAACAATATTGGGATAAAGTATTCACATACTTTTTAGATGAGTATAAAAAAGGTCGTACACCAAATCCCGACGTAATGTGTAATAAAGAAATTAAATTTAAAGCATTCCTTGAGCATGCGATGACTTTAGGTGCCGACTATGTAGCAACTGGACACTATGCAGGTGTAGAGTATCGTGATGGAGAATTTAAAATGCTTCGTGGGATAGATAGTAATAAAGACCAAACGTATTTCTTAAACCAGCTAGGTCAAGAGCAATTATCAAAAGTAATGTTTCCTCTAGGAGGATACTTAAAGCCAGAAATACGTAAGATTGCAGAAGAAGCAGATTTAGCGACTGCAAAGAAAAAAGACAGTACAGGTATTTGTTTTATAGGTGAACGCAATTTTAAAGAGTTTCTAAGTAACTATTTACCTGCTCAGCCTGGTGATATGAAAACAATGAATGGTGAGTTTAAAGGGAAACATGATGGCTTAATGTATTACACAATTGGACAAAGACATGGTCTTGGTATTGGTGGAAATGGTGATCCATGGTTCGTAGTAGGAAAAGACCTTGAAAACAATGTATTGCTTGTTGAACAAGGCTTCCATAATGAGCTTTTATATAGTAATGAAGTATTAGCGTCAGATATTAGCTGGACATCTGATAAAGTTAAAGAAGGATCATTTACATGTACTGCAAAGTTCCGTTATCGTTCAGAAGATAATGAAGTAACAGTTCAGATTTTAGATGATCATTCAGTTAGAATCTTATGTCACGAAAAAATTCGTGCAATTACTCCAGGTCAGGCAGTTGTATTTTATGATGGGTCAGATTGTCTTGGTGGAGGTACAATTGATCGTGCATTTATTGATGGAAAAGAGTTAACTTATTTAAGATAATAAAACCCCCTTTCCGATAATGGTAGGGGGTTTTTATATGTGACCAATATAAGGTTTATTGGTTGTAAAAACATTACGAAATTTGATTTTTTGTTTGCTAAACGTTTCTTTGAAATGTATCAAGCTGTATGATAGTGTTAAATAGATAATATCTTTTTTTATGAAGTATTTAATTCTCATATAAAATTGAATGAAATTATACATAGAGGTGACAAGGTATGAACAATTTTGAACGAGGTGTAGCAGCATTACAAGAAGGGAACTTAGAAGAAGCTGCTAATTACTTAACAAAAGAAATAGAGGATAATCCAAATAATACATTAGCGTACGTGAACTTTGGACAATTATTACTTTCGATGGGTGATGTAGAAAGAGCTTGCCGTTTTTTTGAAAAAGCATTAGAAATTGATCCCGAATTAGCAGCTGCCCATTATGCAGTTGGTACAGTTTATTTTGAGGATGGAAAATTTGAAATAGCAAAAAAACATTTTCAACATTGTATTAAACTTGGAATGAATGATAGCGACGTTCATTTTATGGTCGGGTTATGTTGTGTGAATAATGGTGAAGACCGTTTTGCACTCCCGTTTTTTCAACGTGCTGTTGAATTAGATGATACTGATATTGATGCAATGTTTCAATATGGCCTTTGTTTAGCTAAATTAGAAATGTTAGATGAAGCTAAAAATAGTTTACTGAATGTATTAAAGCTAGATGAGAATCATGCAGATGCTCACTATAACTTAGGGATAATTGAAATGTTTAATGATAATGCCGAGGGTGCGAAAAATCACTTCGAAAAAGCAATCGAAAGCCAAGAAGATCATATGCTTGCGATGCACGCTTTAAAGGTGATCGAAAACAAAGAAGCAGAATGAGTTAAGTAGTTAAATTGAACGGTTAGGAGGTGGAATTTATGCAAACGCAAAGCGAAATGGAATTGTTTGTCGATGAAACTCCTTATATTAAAGGGAATGTAACAACAGTCATTTTTTATAATGCAGAAAATTTTTATACTGTGGCTAAAGTAAAAGTTTTAAATACAAATTTACCTAATTGTGAACAAGAAATTACGATTACAGGTAATATTCCTAGGATGAATGAGGATGAAACATATACGTTTAAAGGTATAGTTAAGGATCATCCTAGATACGGTAAACAATTTCAAATTGCATCGTTTGAAAAAGAGCTTCCATCTACTAAAAAAGGTGTTATTCAATATTTATCATCTGATTTATTTAAAGGGATTGGAAAAAGAACAGCTGAAAAAATAGTTGATCACCTAGGTGAAGCTGCGATTAATAAAATTCTAGATAATCCTGATAGCCTTGAAGGCGTTCCATCTTTGGCTAAAGGGAAGGCTAAAGAAATATATGAAACCATATTATCGCACCAAGGATTAGAAAAAGTAATGAGTTTCTTAAGCGGCTATGGGATAGGTACAGCACTTTCGATTAAGATTTATAAAACATATAATGAGACTACTTTAGATGTCATTCGCACTAACCCGTTTAAATTAATCGAGGATGTAGATGGCATTGGTTTCGGTAGAGCAGATGAAATAGGTCGAGCAATTGGAATTACTGGCAATCATCCTGATCGTATCAGAGCAGGTTGTATTTACATATTAGAGCATTTATCTATGCAGGATGGGCATGTCTATATAACGCAGGATCAATTCATTGATGAGACTCGACAATTATTAATGAAGCAAGATAAAGAGCTTGTCGAACCTGTCGACATTTCTCGGGAAATGAATCGATTAATAGCAGATGGGAAATTAGTAATAGAAGATGAGCGGATTTATTTGGCTGCACTTTATTATGCAGAAAAAGGGATCGTGAATTCCATACAAAAACTATTAAGTGAAGCACCTGATTTAGGTGAAATGACGGATGCAAGATTCAATAAGGAATTAACTGATCTAGAAGCGAAAATGAATGTTAAGTATGCACCTTCACAAGCAGAAGCGATAAAAAAAGCGATGGAATCTCCAATGATGGTATTAACAGGTGGACCAGGTACAGGTAAAACGACAGTCATTAAAGGGATCGTAAATCTGTTCTCAATCATTCATGATTTATCATTAGATTACCATGCTTATCCAAAAGATGATCCTTTTCCATATTTATTAGCTGCACCTACTGGAAGGGCTGCAAAGCGAATGAGTGAAGCGACTGGATTACCGGCTGTAACAATCCATCGTTTACTAGGTTGGACAAGAGAAGGAGAATTTTCTCACCACGAAGATAATCCATTAAAAGGGAAATTACTTATTATTGATGAGTTTTCAATGGTGGATGTTTGGCTTGGTAATCAGCTTCTGAAAAGTATTCCACAAGGCTGTCAAGTTATCTTTGTAGGTGATGAAGATCAGCTCCCGTCAGTAGGGCCTGGGCAGGTGTTAAAAGACTTATTAAATTCAGGAACTGTTCCAACTGTACGATTGAAGGATATTTATCGTCAATCTGAAGATTCGTCAATTATTACACTCGCTCACTATATAAAAGATGGAACAATTTCTGAGGATATATTTCAACAAAGAAAAGATCGATCATTTATTGGCTGTTCAAGTCAACAAGTTGTTGAAGTCGTAAAAAAAGTATGTGAAAATGCAAATAAAAAAGGGTTCCCTGTTCGAGATATTCAAGTGCTTGCTCCAATGTATAGAGGACCTGCAGGCATTGATGCACTTAATGAAGGGTTACAGGAAGTGTTTAATCCTAAAAAAGAGAAGCAACGTGAAATGAAGTTTGGTGAAACAACATTCCGTACTGGCGATAAAGTGTTACAACTCGTAAACGTGCCAGAGAATAATGTGTTTAATGGAGATATGGGTGAGATTATTAACATTTTTTTCGCAAAAGAAAATGTTGAACAGCAAGATATAATTATCGTATCTTTTGATGGAAATGAAGTGACATATGCCCGATCAGATTTTTCCCAACTCACATTAGCTTACTGTTGTTCAATTCATAAGTCGCAAGGAAGTGAATTTGATATTATTGTTCTTCCAATTGTCAAAAGTTATTACCGAATGTTGCGAAGAAATTTAATCTATACTGCTGTAACTAGGAGTAAAAAGTTTCTGATCTTATGCGGAGAACAAGATGCATTAATTCAAGGTATTCAACGAACTGATGACGGACAAAGACAGACGACTCTTTGTATGAAGTTAAAAGGATTAGATCAAAACGAAATTTTGCAAAGCGATGACCTACCTTTTGCCCTATCAGATGAATTACCAAATCTTTCACCTTATGATTTCATGTAATTGACCAATAATACATAGTGCAAGACGATTCCTGTACTAGCGTATATTTTCTTGAAAATTTGGTCACAATGCTTAGTAATATTGCCTTTTTAAGGTCAAAGGAGCGAGCGTTGTGATTTGTCCAAATTGTCAAAGTAAAGACTTGGGGAAAATTGGTGTAAATCAATACTATTGCTGGGGATGTTATATTGAGCTTTCTATCAATAAAGGCATGATATACACTCACCAAGTCGAAGAAGATGGTACGCTAAGTTCGTTAGATGATTTATTTGACGAAGAGGATCGAAGACTTAGTATGTAGGAGTGGGTTAAGAATGGGTAGAAAGAGCTCTTTATTAGGTTTAGGTTTAGGTGCAGGTGCACTTGCAATGAAACTTATGTACGAAAACAAATGGCTCTCTGCTAAAAGTATGAAGCGTATGAGAAAGTCTTTAAAAAAGATGCTTTAATTATTATTAACACATGTCTATTGAGGACATGTGTTTTTTTTTTTATGAGATTAGATAAAAAGGAATGAAAATTGTAAATTTTACAAAAATGTGTTGAAAAAAACAATACCATTCATTAATATTGTTTAAAAGCATGGAAATGGGTTGGGATAATGAAAGGTATTGTGAAACTTGTTAAAAATGACTTGAAATTTGCACAACAAATTTTCGAACTAACGATTGATCCAGGCGTAAAGGATCCTCTAGGATTAAAAATCGAAAAAGTTGAGGACACGATTGAATTTATCAAATTTATTGTTAAGGAAGATAACGAAGGTAGAGTAATCTCAAGAGTGATTTTGAATGAAAATAATGAAGTAATCGGCCATACTGTACTTAAACAAATAGATCGTGGCGATGGAATATGTCATATTGGTACTTGGATCGGCGTGCCTTATTGGGGACGTGGTTATAATGAAGCTTCAAAAATTGAAATTTTGAAAATTGCATTTGAAGTACTAAAGATGGATTATGTATTTGCTGGAGCAAAAATATCCAATACTCGTTCGAGACGTGCACAAGAAAAATTACCATATATGACTTTCAATGTTGAGAAAGAATTTCCAAACGAACTTGCCATTATCGAAAAGGAAACTGGCGTGAATTGCATATTAAATGTGGTCAAAAAAGAGGATTTTGAAAACTTTATAAGTAAGTGTTAAAACAAGTAACATTGTAACTTGAAAAAAGACTTTGTGTTATTAAATTTTATGTATTAGAATTTTGTAAAAGTAAACAGTGAATAAAGAAATTGATTGGAGCGGAAGGTGCGAGACTCCTGTGGGAGAAGCGGGAAAGTTGAGACCTCGCAGGCGGTAGACGAGGAGGCTCAACTCACGTCCCACGGAAAGCGAGCATCCTGAAGCGGAAATCAATCAATAACTTGGACCAAGTTAAATTTAGTAAGGAAAGTACATGCAACAAAGAGCAATAACAAATTCAAACAATGATTTACATAATTTAAACCAAAAACCTTCATACTATTATTGGTATGGAGGTTTTTTATGGACGGATTAAAATTAAAATGGATATATCGATTAAGTTTAATCTTATTAATAGGATTAGTAGGAATCGTATTTTATTATTTAAAACCGGTTTACTTACATATTGTAATTGGTATTATAAAATCGATGGTTCCTTTTTTAATTGGATTGATAATAGCATACTTATTGCACCCAGCAGTTGAGTATATCCATAAAAAAGGGTTAAGAAGAGTATTTGCAATTCTGTTAATTTATTTATTGTTCTTTGGAGGCTTCGCATTAAGCTTATATTTGTTATTTCCTGTATTTAAACAACAATATAATGATATTCTTAAATCTTTCCCTAAAGTACTTTCACTGTACGATAGCTTCTTATATAAAATCGAACGCAAAACTTCAAGGATGCCTATATTTTTACACACTCGGATCGATTTAATGATAAATAAAGCTGAACTATTAGGTTTATCACTCGTCAATCGTTCTGGAGAATGGATGAAACAAGTAGTAAACAATTTCATATCAATTTTTATCATTCCATTTATCGTTTTTTACTTTTTAAAGGATTATAAACTTTTATCTGATATATTTTTAAAAATGATTCCAAAAAAATGGAGAAACGAGACTAAAGGTTTAGCAAGGGAACTAAATGATACTTTCGGAAAATATATTAGAGGACAAATTTTAGTTTGTTTTTTATTATTTGGGATGGCGACAATCTTTTTATGGATTGGTAGAATGAAATATGCTTTAGTGTTAGGTGTAATAATTGGTATAACGGATATCATTCCATACTTTGGACCGATTATTGGCGCATTACCTACTTTGTTTTTAGCGGCCTCAGAAGGAACTAGTCTACTAATTCGTGTCGGTATTATCTTAATCGTATTACAATTAATCGAAGGAAACTTATTATCTCCTCTCATAATTGGGAAATCGATTCATACTCATCCAGTAATAATTATGTTCACTCTAATACTTGGAGGTGAAATTGCTGGATTTATGGGATTAATTATTGCAGTTCCTGCTTTAGTTGTGTTAATTTCCGTAATTCGTTATTTCAAGTATAGAAAACATCGTCTCTCATCTTGACTTTCAATTTTTACAATGATACTATTTTTTCATACAATAAAAATTCGCAAAATTTTGAAGGAAAAAGTATGTCACAGACCATTAAAGCATTTGCGTAGAGAGAAGTTTCCACGGCTGAAAGAAACTTTTAATGAAGGGTGACAGAAAAGCTACTCCTGAATGCAGCTAATCACTGACGTCTGACCACGTTACGGTCTCTTGAGGTGATGAATAGACTTCGAGGCAATTGAATTGCCTAAGCAAAAATTGCTTTCTATTCATAATCAGGGTGGTATCGCGAGTACATCTCGTCCCTGTTTTAGGGACGGGATTTTTTTGTTTTTTAAAGCATTTTGTACATCAAATTAAAATTAAATTTTATCCTTTTGGAGGTATTTTTTATGAAAAAGCTAACTGCTGCTCAGATTCGTCAAATGTATTTAGACTTCTTTAAACAAAAAGGTCACTCGGTTGAACCAAGTGCATCTTTAGTACCAAAAGATGATCCAACTTTATTATGGATAAATAGTGGTGTTGCTACATTGAAAAAATATTTTGATGGTCGAGTAATTCCTGAAAATCCAAGAATTACAAACTCTCAAAAATCGATTCGAACAAATGACATCGAGAATGTTGGGAAAACTGCACGTCATCATACATTCTTTGAAATGTTAGGTAACTTTTCAATTGGAGATTACTTCCGTGAAGAAGCAGTTGCTTGGGGTTGGGAACTTTTAACTTCTGCTGAATGGTTTGGTTTTGAGAAAGAAAAATTATATGTAACTGTCTACCCAGAAGATAAAGAAACTTATGATTTATGGATTCGTTTAGGGTTAGATCCAGAACATATTATTCTTTTAGAAGGAAATTTCTGGGAGATTGGTGAAGGACCATGTGGACCATGTACTGAAATTTTCTACGACAGAGGAACAAAGTATGATCCGGAAAACATTGGAATTAAATTATTAAAAGAAGACTTAGAAAATGACCGTTATTTAGAAATTTGGAATATCGTATTTTCACAATATAATTCAAAAGATGGATTAGATAGAAAAGAATACCCAGAGCTTCCAAATAAAAACATTGATACAGGAATGGGCTTAGAGCGTATGGCTAGTGTATTACAAGAAGTTGATACAAACTTTGACACTGACTTATTTATGCCAATTATCAATGTTGTTGAAACGATTTCTGGTGAAAAATATCGTGCAGGTCAATTAGATAAAGATACTGCATTTAAAGTAATAGCAGACCATATTCGTACCGTTTCATTTGCGGTTGCTGATGGTGCTCTTCCTTCAAATGAAGGTAGAGGCTATGTATTACGTCGTTTAATTCGTCGTGCTGTTCGTTTTGCTAAGAAATTAGGTGTTGAACGTCCATTTATGTTTGAACTAGTTCCTGTAGTAGCAGAAATTATGGAAAGCTATTATCCAAACGTAAAAGAAAAAGTACCTTTTATTCAAAAGGTGATTAAAAACGAAGAAGAGCGCTTCCATGAAACACTACACGAAGGGTTATCACTATTAACTGCTGTCATGAAAGATGCGAAGGCTCAAGGAAGTACAGTTATTAAAGGTGAAGATGTATTTAAACTTTATGATACGTATGGTTTCCCAATTGAATTGACGGAAGAATACGCAGAAGAAGAAGGATTAACTGTAGATCATGAAGGTTTTGAAGTAGAAATGGAGAAACAACGTGACCGTGCTCGTGCTGCACGTCAAGACGTTGATTCAATGCAAGTACAAAGTGAAGCACTTCGTGAGATTAAAGAAGTTTCAACTTTTGTTGGCTACAGTGAAGGTTTAGTAGAATCAACTGTTCTTGTATTAGTAAAAGACGGTGAAAGAGTTGACGATGTAGCAAACGGTGAAGAAGCTCATCTAATTCTTGATGTCACACCATTTTATGCTGAAAGCGGAGGTCAAATTGCAGACCGTGGTACGCTAACGGCAACTGGATTAAAAGTTGAAATTCTTGATGTTCAAAAAGCACCAAACGGTCAAAACTTGCATCGCGTTAAAGTTGTTGAAGGTGTGCTTTCTGTTGGAACAAAAGTAACTTCTACAATCAATAAATCAAATCGCTCAAGCATTGTTAAAAATCATACAGCAACACATTTACTACACCAAGCTTTAAAAGATACTTTAGGAACACATGTAAACCAAGCAGGTTCATTAGTTAACCAAGAACGACTTCGTTTTGATTTTTCTCATTTTGGTCAGGTTCAACCTGAAGAGCTTGAAATCATCGAGAAAATCGTTAATGAAAAAATTTGGGATAGCATTCCAGTACAAATTTCTGAAAAAGCTATTTCTGAAGCAAAAGCTATGGGAGCGATGGCATTATTTGGTGAGAAATACGGTGATGTAGTAAGAGTCGTTCAAGTCGGTGATTATAGTCTAGAGCTTTGTGGTGGATGTCATGTTGATAACACATCATCAATTGGCACATTTAAAATTATTTCTGAATCGGGTATTGGTGCTGGTACTAGACGTATCGAAGCTGTTACTGGAAAAGCTGCTTATGAATATATGCAAGAACAAATTGGTCAATTAAAAGATGCAGCTGCACTTTTAAAATCAAATACAAAAGATGTTGTTTCTCGTATTGAAATTTTACAATCAGACTTAAAACAAGTACAAAAAGAAAATGAATCACTTTCTTCAAAATTAAGTAACATTGAAGCAGGGAATATTAGTAACAATGTAAAAGAAGTAAATGGAGTGAAATTTGTTGCTGCAAAAGTGAATGGTGCAGATATGAATAGCCTGCGAACAATGGTTGATGACCTGAAAAATAAACTTGGTTCAGTAGTTGTACTGCTGGGATCTGCAAATGATGGAAAAGTAAACTTAATTGCAGGTGTAACTAAAGACTTAGTAGGCCAAGGTTACCATGCAGGAAATCTAATAAAAGAAGCTGCTACAATATGTGGCGGAGGTGGCGGTGGCCGCCCAGATATGGCTCAAGCTGGTGGTAAAGATCCTTCAAAACTTGATGAAGCAGTTGCATTTGTTGAACAATGGATGGCAACAATTTCTAAATAATAAAGTTTTTGTGTACAATAACAGATAGAAACGTTAGTATTTAGTTAATTCGTAAACTACCATATAAAATGGTACAATAGGATTACCTAAAAATATGCGGATAAGTGGGGTGCCTTGTATGGATTCATTTGATAAAACGATGAAGTTTAGTTTACAAGATGAAAGTCAAGATATTCGAGTTAATGAAGTATTATTAAAGGTTCATGATGCGCTACAAGAAAAGGGCTATAATCCTATTAATCAAATTGTAGGATACTTATTATCAGGTGATCCTGCATACATTCCTCGTCACAATGACGCAAGAAGTATGATGAAAAAACTTGAGCGTGATGAAATTATTGAAGAACTAGTAAAATCTTACTTACAACAACATCGTGGAGAATAACTAATGAGAGCACTTGGGCTAGATGTAGGAACTAAAACAATAGGTGTAGCTGTTAGTGATGAACTTGGTTGGACTGCTCAAGGAATTGAGACCGTTAAAATTAACGAAGAACGCCAAATGTTTGGACTAGACCGTCTGAATGAAATCATCATCAGCTACGAAATAGACAAAGTTATTGTCGGCCTACCTAAAAATATGAATGGAAGTATTGGAGAACGTGGTGAAGCATGTCAACGTTTTGCAAAAATGATTGAAGAAGAATTCAAACTTCCGGTTATACTATGGGATGAAAGACTTTCAACGATGGCTGCTGAACGTTTTCTAATTTCAGCGGATGTAAGTCGCAAAAAAAGAAAACAAGTTATCGATAAGATGGCTGCAGTAGTTATTTTACAAAACTACCTGGATAGTATAAAGTGATATAGAAAAGTGTAAGCGCCTTGTTCTCTAAGGGAGGTATGCTAAAATTACGATGTCTTGTCGTAACGCATGCATGATCAACATCATGTTGGCCTTTTGACCTTGAGGTGATAGGCGCTGAAACTGGACAAAGAAAGTGGTGGCTTGGTCAAACAAGCTCCACGTATTCACTTTTATACTTATACATAAAAGGATTAATGATATCGAGGTGATACAGATGGAACACGGTGAAGAAAGACAAATTACAATCATCGATGAAGAAGGCAGTGAGATTCTTTGTAATATTATTTTAACTTTTGAATCAGATGATTACGGTAAATCATATGTAATTTACAGTCCAGTTGGACAAGAATTTGATGAAGATGGAGACCCAGTCTACCATGCTTCAAGTTTCATTCCTGCAGAAGATGGAGAAGATGGAGAATTATATCCAATCGAATCTGATGAAGAGTGGGAAATGGTTGAAGAGGTACTTAATACATTCTTTGACGAAGAAGAAGGAGAATAATAATTCCCTTTTTGAAAATGCTAAACACTTTTAAAAAGTGTTTAGCATTTTTTTTAGGTTCATTTCTAAAAGTTTGTTGTTTTTAAATAGGTTTTTATACAATCTGTTATTAAGATGATGAACGGATATGCGAGACTCCTGTTGGCGTAGCGGAACAGATGAGAACCAGAAGGAGGGACGAGGAGGCTCGTCGCTCGCTCCACTAAAAAGAGTACATCCTCTGAGTGGAAATCCACGAAATACTTTTTTAATAGCACAAATGTTTATGAAAACAGCCTTTTTTATGTAGAATATTGCCGATTTTTAGAGTATTTGTAGTATACTATACGTGAAATAGGAGGTAGGTTAATGGCTTTTAATGATTTTGATAAAAAAGGACTTAAAAATTCAAACAAAAAGAGTAGTATTAAACGAATTATTTTATTTGTAATTCTTACTTTATTTGTTTTACTTGCTGCTGGACTTGCTACATACAAATACATGTTAATGCCTGTCAATTCTTCGAATAAACATAATAAACTAATCATTATACCTGAAGGAAGTTCGGTTGGAGATATTGCAACCATTTTTAAAAAGGAAAAACTAATAAAAAATACTGAAGTATTTAAAATCTACGTGAAATTACATAATAAAGCTAGTTTAAAAGCGGGTAACTATAATTTTAATCAATCACAAGGTATTAAAACAATCGTTAATCATCTACAAATAGGTGGGAAATACCAGGTTGCGGTGAAGGATTTAATGATCCCAGAAGGGACACAATTTATAGAAATAGCAGGTATTATTGCTAAGGAATTTAAATTAGATCAAGCAACTGTATTAAAACAGTTGAATGATAAATCTTTCATAGAATCATTACAAAAAAAATATCCTGATTTATTAACTAATGAGATTTTTAAAAAAGGTATTCGTTATCCATTAGAAGGCTATTTATATCCATCAACATATCTTTATGGTGAATTTAAACCAAGTTTAGAAGATATAATCGCACCGATGTTAAATCAAACAGAGAGTGTTTTAACTAAATATAAAGATGAGATGAATGCAAAAAAATTATCACCTCATAAAACGTTAACAATGGCTTCATTAATTGAAGAAGAAGCCAATAAATTAACTGATCGAAAACTAATTTCAAGCGTTTTTTATAATCGTCTTGATATAGGTATGCCTTTACAAACAGATCCAACTGTTCTATATGCATTAGGTAAACATAAATCGCGTGTACTATATAAAGATTTAGAAGTGAAGTCGCCATATAATACTTATTATATAAAAGGGTTGCCAGTCGGCCCGATTGCTAGTGCAGGTATTGAAAGTATTGAAGCAGCATTACAGCCGGCTAAGTCTGATTATTTATATTTCTTAGCAAATAAAGAAGGTAAAGTAATCTTTACTAAATCGTTAAAAGAGCATAATACAGAAAAAGAAAAGCATATAAAATAAGAAGTTGGCAATACTTGTATAAAAAATAGCAAATTCCTCAGTGATTTCATGGATTACACTGAGGAATTTTGTATATAAATATTTGTGAAAACGTTGTTACTATTCTTGGTACTAGCCAAGGGTCTTTTTTTTATGTTAGAATATTACGGGTCTAATTAAATTCAGATACAGGAAATTTGTACTTACACCTTGTTTTTTACAAGGTTGTATTTCTATTGGAGGCTTTATAAGCAATGAATGAAGTTTTAGTTCGTCAATACTTGGCGAATTTTTATAAACATAGAGAACCTTTTATAGAAGAAATGGAAAATTACGCAATGGAGCAACATGTTCCAATTATGGATAAAGCAGGCATGGAATTTATGCTTGGATTACTTTATTTAATACAGCCAACTTCCATATTAGAAATAGGAAGTGCGATAGGATATTCAAGTATTCGGATGGCAAAAGAGTTTCCAAATGTAAAAATCGTAACGATGGAACGAAATGCTGAGCGGATTCGAAAAGCAAAAGAGTATATTGAAAAAAGTGGCTATAGTAGTCGAATCTTACTTCTAGAAGGAGATGCTTTGCTGCTAAAGGAACAATTGCCTGACAACAGACAATTCGATGTGATTTTTATCGATGCTGCTAAAGGTCAATACCAGAAATTCTTTGAGCTATATGCACCATTCTTATCTGATAGAGGTGTTATCATTTCAGATAATGTTTTATTCAAAGGACAAGTTGCTGAAAGCGCAGAAATCGTTGATGATCGACGAAAACGTGCATTAATAAAAAAGATTCAAAATTATAATGAATGGCTAATGAATCACCCAGAGTATGACTCGACAATAATACCAATTGGTGATGGAGTTGCCATCAGTAAGAAAAGGGGAGTAAACAATGTTCAAGCCTGAATTATTAGTTACACCAGCAAACGTAAATGATATTGATCAACTAGCAGATGCAGGAGCTGACGCTATTATTATTGGAGAACAACGTTATGGATTGCGTTTAGCAGGTGAATTTAACCGTGAAGCGATCAAAGAAGCAGTTGAAATTGCACACAAAAAAGACGTTAAAGTTTATGTAGCAATGAACGGGGTTTATCATAATGAAATTCTTGATGAATTAGATGAATATATTGCTTTTCTAAATGATGCAAACGTAGATGCAATTGTTTTTGGAGATCCAGCTGTACTAATGTCTGTAAGACAAGTTGCTCCGAATATGAAATTACATTGGAACACTGAAACGACTGCTACAAACTGGTTTACTTGTAATTATTGGGGTAAACGCGGTTCAAAACGTGCAGTACTTGCAAGAGAACTTGGTTTTGATGCAGTTACAGAAATAAAAGAAAATGCTGAAGTTGAAATTGAAGTGCAAGTTCACGGTATGACTTGTATGTTCCAATCAAAGCGTTCATTAGTAGGTAACTATTTTGAGTACCAAGGGAAAAACTTAGAAATCATTCAACAAAAAAAATATGAAGATAATATGTTTTTAGTTGACCATGAGCGTAATAATAAATATCCAATTTTCGAAGACGTAAATGGAACTCACATTATGAGTCCAAATGATATTTGTATTGTTAACGAATTAGAAGACTTAATTGATGCAGGAATTGATTCATTTAAAATTGATGGCATACTAAGATCATCTGAATATATCGTGGAAGTAACAAAGCTATACAGAAAAGCAATCGACTTATGTGTAGAAGATCGTGATGCATACGAAGAAATCAAAGACGAACTTTTCGAAAAAATCGAAGCAATTCAACCAATAAATCGTCCACTAGATACAGGATTCTTCTTTAAAGAAACTGTTTATTAAACGAAAAGCGGAATCGGCTTGGTCAGCCCCGACAAGCATAAGGCGAGGACCTGAAAAGGTTGCTTTTTAACCTTTACAGGTACTTGACTTATGACCTCGAGGGGTTAGCCGGTGGAACTAGACAAAACGAAAAGTGGAATCGGCTTGGTCAGCCCCGACAAGCATAAGGCGAGGACCTGAAAAGGTTGCTTTTTAACCTTTACAGGTACTTGACTTATGACCTCGAGGGGTTAGCCGATGGAACTAGACAAAACGAAAAGCGGAAGCGGCTTGGTCAGCCCCGACAAGCATAAGAACAAGAACAATGAAGGTTGCATTTTATCTTCATTGGGCTTGAGCTTATGACGCGAGGGGCTAGCCGGTGGAGCTAGACAAAACGAAAAGCGGAATGCCTTTGCTCAGCAGTGACAAGCATAAGGCAAGGACTTGTAAAGGTTGCATTTTAACCTTTGCATGTCATTGACTTATGACCTCGAACTGCTAAGGCCTGGAGCTAGACAAAACGAAAAGCGGAAGCGGCTTGGTCAGCCCCGTTAGGAAGGCATGCGGTAACCATGACGTATTGTCATAACCCACGCATTTCCTCATCTTAAGTGACCTTAAATTGATTGGATCTATAAAAAAATTAAGAACTTGTTCATATAATATAAAATTGTAGGGAGGAAGAAAAATGGCAATTGGACAATTAGATAAAATAGTTGATGGCAAACGTATTATTGTAAAGAAACCTGAACTATTGGCACCGGCTGGAAATCTTGAGAAATTAAAAATTGCAGTAAGATATGGTGCAGATGCCGTATTTATTGGCGGTAGAGAGTTCGGATTACGTTCGAATGCTGATAATTTCTCAATTGAAGAAATGGCTGAAGGTGTTGAATTCGCGAAAAAATATAATGCAAAAATTTATGTAACGACAAATATTTTTGCTCACAATGAGAATATGGATGGCCTTGAAGAGTATTTACAAGGAATTGAGGGTGCAGGTGTAACAGGAATCATCGTTGCAGACCCGTATATCATCGAAACTTGTAAACAAGCAGCTCCTAAATTAGAAGTACATTTAAGCACTCAACAATCACTTTCCAATTATCGTGCAGCACAATATTGGAAAGAAGAAGGTCTACATCGATTAGTTTTAGCGCGTGAGACAAGCTACGAAGAAATTAAAGAAATAAAAGAAAAAGTAGATGTTGAGATTGAAACATTTATACATGGTGCAATGTGTATTGCTTATTCTGGACGTTGTACTTTAAGTAATCATATGACAGCACGTGATTCAAACCGTGGCGGTTGCTGTCAATCATGTCGATGGGATTATGATCTAGTTCAAACAGATTCTCAAAATCAACATGCTAATGAAAATGCATTATTCGAAGAAGAAGACGCACCATTTGCGATGAGTCCAAAAGACTTAAACTTATTAAGATCAATTCCTAAATTTATTGAAATTGGTGTAGATAGCTTAAAAATTGAAGGCCGAATGAAATCAATCCATTATGTTGCTACAGTTGTGAGTGTTTACCGTAAAATTATTGATTCATATTGTGCAGATCCTGATAACTTTGAATTTAAGGAAGAATGGGTTGAAGAATTAGATAAATGTGCTAATCGCGACACAGCTTCTTCATTCTTTGAAGGATTCCCTGGAATGAAAGAACAAATGTATGGAAATCATAGCAAAAAAACAACGTATGATTTTGCAGGACTTGTATTAGACTATGATGAACAAACGGGAATCGCTACGATTCAACAACGTAACTACTTTAAGCCTGGTGATCAAATAGAATTCTTTGGTCCTGAGCTTGAAAACTTCAAACAAACTGTTGGAGTAGTAGTTGATGAAGAAGGTACGGAATTAGATGCTGCTAGACATCCTTTACAAATCGTAAAGATTAAAGTGGATCAAAAAGTGTATCCATATAACATGATGAGAAAAAAGTTAGTTTGATAAGAAAGAGGGATTGAAGTATGGGGAATAAGCCCATTGTAATTGGTATTGCTGGAGGAACTGGCTCTGGTAAAACATCTGTAACTAAAGCAATATATGACCAATTTAAAGGTCATTCTATTTTAATGATTCAACAAGATTCTTATTATAGAGATCAAACTCACTTACCGATGGAAGAAAGATTAAAAACAAATTACGATCATCCATTAGCATTTGATAATGATCTATTTATAGAGCATATCAATGATTTATTACAATATAAGGCAATTGAAAAACCTGTGTATGATTATACAATTCATACTAGATCTTCAGAAACAATCCCTGTTGAACCAAAAGAAGTTATTATTTTAGAAGGTATTTTAGTTCTAGAAGATGAGCGATTACGTGATTTAATGGACATTAAAATTTTCGTAGATACAGACGCTGATTTACGAATCCTTCGAAGAATTCAGCGTGATATTAAAGAACGAGGAAGAACAGTTGATTCGGTAGTTGAACAATATGTAAATGTTGTTCGACCTATGCATAATTCATTCTGTGAACCATCAAAGAAATTTGCTGATATTATTATCCCAGAAGGTGGCCAAAACTTTGTAGCAATTGACCTAATGGCTACAAAAATTCAGACTATACTTGAAAGAGTAAGTGTATTATAATACCTTCATATGAGAGAATAATACTTAAAACATAAGTTAGAAAGATGGAGAAGAAATAACTTCTTCATCTTTCTATATAAAAGAATGCGTTTTCAAAATAAGAATGAATGATTATTTAATCTCATACACTGTTTGTACAACTAATTTGTATAAGCATAATTTAGAAATTCTACATAAAGAAACGGTGGATACTAAAAGGAGTGTACAAAATGGCTATTGAAAAAAAATTCCCAATGACTTTAGCTGGGAAACAAAAATTAGAACAAGAATTAGAAACATTAAAAACTGTAAAACGTGCTGAGGTTGTAGAGCGTATTAAAATTGCTCGTAGCTTTGGTGATCTTTCGGAGAACTCTGAATACGATGCTGCAAAAGACGAGCAAGCATTTGTTGAAGGTCGTATTACAACTTTAGAGAATATGATTCGTAATGCTGAAATTATTACTGAAAGCAACGAAGCTTCTGATACAGTAGCTTTAGGGAAAACAGTAACATTTTTAGAACTACCAGCTGGTGACGAAGAAACTTACTCAATCGTAGGTAGCGCTGAAGCTGATCCATTTGAAGGTAAAATTTCAAACGACTCACCTATTGCTAGAAGCTTATTAGGTAAAAAAGTCGGCGAAGAAGTGACTGTATCTACTCCAGGTGGAGACATGCAGGTTCGAATTATTGCTGTTAAATAATTAACTAATGATTAAAAAGTGAATATTTAAGTTTGAAAAAAGAACACCCCGTCTACAATGTAGATGAGGTGTTTTTTTTATGCATAAGCGACTAAAGGCCGTATTGGCATTGTTTTCGTTATTATTTGGCGTTATTTTATTAAGATGTTTAGATATAGGAGTGTTACATCAAAAAAACTTTGGATCGAGTCACGTCAATTTGATTGAACGAAGTGTAGCTCAAAGGACTTTTCAATTTAGAATTGATAATGGACGAGGAAAAATATTGGATCGCAATGGTAAACTACTCAGTGCTGCTTACACCCCAAAAGTAATTTTATTTCCCTTTTTAAAAAGTATTGATTGGCCAATCGGGAAATTATCTGAAATAACTGGGGTACCTGAATATGAAATAAAAAATCAATTTATTGGAAAAAAGGAACCATTTACATTAACCGGAATTACAAAGGAAATAACATCTGAGAAAATTGATCAAATTAATAATTTACACGTTTCTGGATTAATCTCTATGCTTTCACAAGATAAAGATGATCAACAATTAGCTGAGCATTTAATCGGTATTGCTAGAGAGAATAAGGAACAATATGAAAAACAATATGAAAGTGATCGAGACTTTAAGCCAAAGGAATTTGGTGTAATCGGGTTAGAAGCTCAATTTGAAGAGTTTCTAAAATCAGATGGTACATCAAATCTAATGCTTCATGTTGATAATCTAGGAAAGCCGATGTTTGGAAATGAAGTGAAATATGCTAAACCTAGTAATCCGTTTTATCCAGTATCATTGTCTACTACAATTGATAAAGATTTACAGAAAATATTGGAGCAGTCAGTTGACAAGGCTAAACTACAAAAAGGCGCTGCAGTTTTAATTGATGTAAAGACTAATAAGCTACTAGCTATGGTTAGTAGACCGGCAATGAATTTTAAAAATTTATTTACAGAAAATGATAATACCGCAACCAATTTTGCTTTGCAGGCAAACACACCAGGTTCAGTCTTTAAAACGGTTGTCGCTGCGGCCGCAATTGATCAAGGAATCGTTCAACAAAATAAACTCTATAATTGTAATAATAATCTAAGAGGCGAGTATGAAAATGATGAGAAGAAGAGAAAAGGTAATTTAACATTCCAAGAAAGTTTTTACGTAAGTTGTAATTATACTTTTGGCCAAGTAGGTCAACAATTATCATTAAAAAATAAAGATATGTTTGAAACATATGCGGATAAACTAGGGTTAAATGGGCCTGTTGGTTGGACTGGATCAGTATATCATGAAGCAAGTTTTAGTCAATTTCAAAATGAAGCGAAATCAACGATTTTTGGTGGCAATAAGCCTTATGAAGGATTAAGAAATACATCCATCGGACAAAAGGATGTAAAGGTGACACCGTTAGCAGTAGCGAATATGATGGCTACAATTGCAAGAGGGGGAACACCAAAAGAAGTGAAAGTAGTTGATTCTGTTTTATATAAAAATGGGACTGAAATGTTTAACTTTGAAGATCAACCGCTTTCTGATGATTATCTTTCTCCTGATTCAATGAAAAAGTTAAGGGAATTACTTCGAGGGGTAGTAACGAGTGAAAAAGGGACTGGCAGAAGGTATAATAGTTTACCTTATACTGTAGCAGGGAAAAGTGGTACTGCAGAAACAAAAAAAGTAAAAGATAAAATAATTGAACAAAATAAATGGTTTGCTGGATATTTTCCATATGAGAATCCTAGATATGCGATTGCAATAGTTAGTTTAAATGTGAAAGATGAAGTAACTTCTACATCTGATTCAGTTGTAAATTTAGTAAATTCTATTCATAGCTACGACAAAACCCACACAAAATAACCTATTTTGTATTACTAGACTCTATGATAAAATGGGGAAAATTAGTTGTTTTTGGGGGATTTTGTAAATGACTTCAATAGAATCAAATCGTAGGGTTCGAAAATTTAGAAAAGAACGAAGAGGAAACTATTTTTTTACAATATTTTTCATTCCTTTATTTATTGGAATTATTTATTTAGGTGTAAAAATTGTGACGCCTTATATCAATGATCAAAAAATAAAACCTAAATTAGCAAAGGCAGAGCAAACTACCCCAGTTGTGAAAGCTGAGCCTATTGCAGTAGAAGAGCCGAATAAGTATCAAACTAGCTACCGTGAGAAAGTAAATAAAATCATAAAAGATTCGAATAATGATGACAATATTATTCAATCAACGGTGAATGAATGGAAACCGACGATTACATCCCAAAATGGATCACATACAGTACAATATAGTTTTCACTCACAAGATTTTTATGAGATGGAAGAAGCAGTTTCTAATGCTATTTTATTAACCAAAGAAGATTTTTCAGTATGGCACTTAAGTAAAGGCTATGATGAACAAAGTGTTAAAGTTTTTGTAGCAACCACAGACTTGTCATATAAGTATATTGTTTATTTGCATTGGGTTAATCAAAAAGGGTGGTTACCAATTTTAGTTCAAGAAGTGAAAGAATTAAAATATTAGGTTCTTTTCTAAAAGATAGAGTTTTAAAAAGCTTTTGTTAAAGTATACTTTTTGATAATGAAAATAATTGGAGCTGAATGTAAGATAATGATGAGGGAGTAACGGGAAGGTGAGGCTACGCAGTGGAACAAGGTAGGCATGCTAAACCACGACGTCCTGTCTTAACGCATGCATGAATCACATCGTGTGGGCCAAGTAGGTACACCGCCTGCCCCACGGAAAGCGAGCATTCAGAAGTGGAAATCCACAAAAACATATGATTATTGGCAGCAAAGTATACAAAATAATAAATAATAAAAAACATAGCACATTCCTGCATCAAAAAGTGTAACTTACAAGATGTAGGATTTGTTTGTGTATGGTAAAATGGATAAAGTTTGATAGAAAGTAGGGAATTTTAAATGAAAATAGCTATAATTGGTGCAATGGAAGAAGAAGTACATGTACTTCGAGATAAATTAGATAACTTAAAAAAAGAAGTAATCGCAGGATCTGAATATAATGTAGGTACATACGAAGGTAAAGAAGTTGTTTTATTAAAATCAGGTATTGGAAAAGTTAATGCTGCTATGGCAACTGCAATTTTATTAGAAAAATATCTCCCTGATGTTGTTATCAACACAGGATCAGCAGGTGGCCTACATACGGATTTAAATGTTGGAGATGTTGTCATTTCAACAGAAGTACGTCATCACGATGTTGATGTAACTGCGTTCAACTACGAGTATGGGCAAGTACCTGGAATGCCAGCTGCATTTCCATCTGATGAGAAATTAAAAGAGATTGCAAAAAAATGTGCAGAAAAAATTAATGGCATCCAAGTAGTGGAAGGATTAATAGTTACTGGTGATTCATTTATGAGCGATCCTGTAAGAGTAGAATTTGTAAAAGGTAAATTTGGCGATCTTTATGCTGTGGAAATGGAAGCTGCAGCAATTGCACAAGTTTGCTATGCATTTAACGTACCGTTTGTTGTAACTCGAGCACTATCTGATATAGCTGGAAAAGAATCAAATATTTCATTTGATCAGTTTATTCATACTGCTGCTGTTAACTCAACTTTGATGGTTGAAGAAATGATTAAAGCACTATAAGTTTAGTTTGAATGCCTTTAGATCGAAATCTAAAGGCATTTTTATTTTTTTATGAAATATAATTGAGTGAGTACTCACTTTTTTGTTGACCTCAATTAACTAAATGACTAATATTATAGTGAGTACTCACTCATTTATTAGAATGTGGCATGAATACCATTTGAACGGAGGATTATGATGAGCGATGTTGTTCAAATTCATCAAGTAGATCGACTTTTTGGTAAAAAAGCAGTACTAAAAAATATTTCAATAAAAATTGGTGAGGGAGAAATATTTGGGATTTTAGGTCCTTCCGGTTCAGGAAAAACGACTTTAATAAAATTAATTGCGGGAATAGATAAATGTTCTAATGGCGAAGTTTTAGTTTATGGAAAAGAAATGCCAAATTTTTCGGTATTATCCTCAATAGGTTATATGGGTCAATCCGATGCATTATACACTGATTTAACAGGATTCGATAATTTAAGTTTTTTTGGAGCTTTATATAATTTAAAAGGTGAAGGTCTAAAAACTAGAATTCAAAACGTAGCAAAAATAGTAGGATTGGAAGATTCATTAAATAAACATGTTAATCAATACTCTGGGGGAATGAAAAAACGACTTTCACTTGCAATTGCCATTCTTCATAAACCAACTTTATTGATTTTGGATGAACCTACTGTTGGAATAGATCCAGTGTTAAGAAAACAAATTTGGAAACAGTTTTCCGAAATGAAAGAACAAGGAACAACGATTATTATAACTACTCACATTATGGAAGAGGCCGAAAAATGTGAGCGAATTGCTTTAATCCGCGAAGGTGAGTTAATAGCTCTTGACACTACAGAGAACTTAATTTCAATTTCTGAAAATGGAAAAATTGAAGATTTGTATTTTAAAAATGAGGTGAGTTCATGAGAGTCTTTGCAATTTCTAAACGAATCATTAAGCAATTTTTAAAAGATAAACGATCTCTTGCAATGATATTTGTGGCTCCGGTTGTTTTATTGTTCTTATTCTCCTATATTTTAAAGCAAGATGATACGAAACCAAAATTAGCATTAGTGGATGCACCTCCTGTATTTGAAAACGTAATTGGTGATTATGCAAAAGTTGTAAACGTCAATCGATCGGATATTAAAGGACAGCTAGAGGATAAAAAAATTGATGGAGCTGTGATTTTTACAGAGGGTAAAATAATTGTACAATTTGAAGGTACAGATACAGCTAGAACATCTGCAGTAATTGCTTCGATACAAGATGCAACTAAAAAAATGGCTCCTTCAAATGTGAAACTAGTACTGGATCCTATTTATGGTAGTAAAAATATGGAATCATTTGATTCAATTGGTCCAATTTTTATTGGATTCTTCTCCTTCTTGTTTGTATTTATTTTAGCCGGTGTTTCATTTGTAAGAGAGCGTTTAACAACAACTCTTGAACGATTACTTGTAACTCCTGTGAAAAGATGGGAAATCGTATTTGGTTATATTTTAGGATTTGGATTTTTTGCATTAATTCAATCACTTATTATTACTGTCTTTTCAATCAGTGTATTAGATATGTATAATGTAGGAAACGCGTGGGAAGTTTGTGTAGTCAATATTTTACTGTCACTAACAGCATTAACACTTGGCATGTTATTATCTGCATATGCCAATAATGAGTTTCAAGTTGTACAATTTATTCCGGTAATCGCTGTCCCTCAAATACTTTTTTCTGGTATTTTTTCAACAGCATTTTTGCCTGATTGGTTTAAGATCATTGGGGGGATTTTACCATTAACTTATGGAGCGGAAGCACTCAGAGGTATAATGATTAAAGGACAGTCCCTAATCGATGTTGCGTTACAATTAGCGATACTTCTTGGTTTTTCACTACTTTTCATCGTTTTAAATATATTTGCTTTGAAGAAACAGCGTTCTATTTAAGGAGTGTTACCAATTAAATTAGAAGATTTTTTACCACTAGAAAAATTACAAGAAATGAATGAGAAAGAAATCAAAATATTAGAAGCTGCAATCGAAATTTTCGCAGAAAAAGGGTTTGTTAGCACATCAACAAATGAAATTGCGAAAAAAGCGAATGTAGCTGAAGGAACAATTTTTCGATACTTTAAAACTAAAAAGGATTTATTAAAAAGTATTATTAAACCTACTCTAGTAAAGACTATCGCTCCATTTGAAATGGATCGTTTTTCAAAAGCAGTTTTTCATTTGGAATATGAAACATTCGATGATTTTTTAAAGGCATTAATAAAAAATCGAATGGATTTTGCTAAAAAGAACACTGCGGTTATTAAAATTATTTTTCAAGAAATACCATTTCAGGATGATATGCAAGTAGAACTAAAAAGATTATTTAAAGAAAAAATGTATCCGAAAGTTGCAGTAGTATTGCAATCATTTATCGATAAAGGTCAAATAAGTGAAATGTCTGTTCCAACCATTTTAAGATTAATTATTTCAAGTGTAGTCGGTCTCGTTATTTCAACAGTAGTTCTTAGAGATTCGCCTATTTGGGATGAAGAACTTGAAACTCAACGTACAATTGAATTTATAAAAAAAGGTCTACAATAAAAAGGTTCAACTCAATTGAGTTGAACCTTTTTTTGTTATTTCCAATAACCCCTGCATTTACCCTTATTGGAGAAAATTACTTGAATCAATTATGAATAAAATATGTTACATTTGATTATGAGATTACGAGAGGAAGGTGCAGAGAACATGGATATTAAAAAGCTACAAGCAAAAGTAAATGATTTTAAAACTTATGGTGCAATAACAACAGCGTTGGCTACTTTTTTTTACATTGGGACTCTCCTTCCAAAGGACGGCTTAACCCAACATAAGATTGTGATAATTGAAGGTATAGTTATTACAATGCTAATTAGTTCATTAGCTTTATTTCTAACATCGAATTATTTTCACCGCAAGCTAAAAAATGAGGAACAAGCATAAAACCACTGTAAAAACAGTGGTTTATTTTTTATCTTTTTTCTTATCTTTTTCAGCTCTTAAAAATTCGTGATACATTTTCATTAATGCTCGTTTTTCAATGCGAGAAACATAACTTCGTGAGATTCCTAATTTTTTGGCTATTTCACGTTGAGTTAATTCCTTATCCATATCAATACCAAACCGTTGTATGATGACATCTTTTTCACGTTCATCCAAAATATTAATGTATTGTTTGATTTTTTCGAGTTCCATATTTAATTGAATTTGATCAACGACATCCTCTGTTTCTGTTTTTAAAATGTCTAATAAGGAGATTTCATTCCCCTCTTTATCTTGACCAATAGGATCATGTAGCGATACATCCTTCTTCGTTTTTTTTAATGCTCTCAAATGCATTAAAATTTCATTTTCAATACAGCGAGCTGCGTAAGTTGCTAATTTTGTACCTTTTCCTTGAACAAAACTTTCAATTGCTTTAATTAATCCAATCGTTCCGATTGAGATTAAATCTTCGGCATCTTCACCTGTATTTTCAAATTTTTTGACGATATGTGCAACAAGTCGCAAGTTATGTTCGATTAATAAATTTCGTGCTTCACCGTCACCTTGTGCCATTCGATTTAAATAGAGCGTTTCTTCAGCTTGTGATAGTGGCTGAGGGAAAGCATTATTTTTTACGTACGAAACAAACACAAACACTTCTTTTAAGAAAAGACTTAAAGCGGTAAATAGACCAGGCATATAATCACTCCTAAGGAAGGTAAGGTAAGTTGTTATTTATATATTTATGAGTCAAAAGCCGCCTATGTGTCTGTACCATAAAAATATTGTAACTAGAGTAAAAAAAATGTTGAAAATAGTAAGCGCTACCATTTCAACTATGGTGTATCTTTTCCGAAATTGTTACATATTCTAGAAAAAAAATGCATTGACAGTCTATTAAAAGGTGCTTTATAATCCTCATTAATACCTTTTATAAGGAATCTTTTGACAATTTAATATATTGCTTTGAAAAGGGCACAGTAGGCATACCTTCACTGTTTTAGAGAGCTGACGTTCGCTGCGAGTCAGTACAAAAGATATGCTGAATTACATTCTTGGAGCAATTTCTATTTCAAATTAAACGAGATAGAAACGGTCATTGTTTGATCGTTATCAAAATGAAGTGGTGGACAGTTTATTGTTCACAACTAGGGTGGTACCGCGATTAATTCGTCCCTACTGTTTATTCAGTAGGGACTTTTTATTTTCATTTTTTACATACTAACTTCCGCATTTAACAGGAGTGGTATTGGCAATATAGTAAAAAGTTAATCAAAACTAGGGAGGAAAAGGGAAATGAGTACAAACAATGAATTAGTGCAATTACGTGACAAGGTTGATGAGATTAATTTAAAAATTGTTGAGTTATTAAACGAGCGAGGAAAAGTTGTTCAAGAAATCGGTAAACAAAAAATTAAACATGGCATTAAACGTTTTGATCCAGTTCGTGAGCGTGAAGTTTTAGATATGATTGCAAATGTGAACAATGGTCCATTTGAAACGTCTACAATGCAACATATTTTCAAGACGATTTTTCAAGCCAGCCTTGAACTACAAGAGGATGACCATAGAAAAGCGCTTTTAGTATCTAGAAAGAAAAAACCTGAAAATACAATCGTTAGAGTTAAAAATGAAATAATTGGAGATGGCTCACAATCTTTCATTATGGGACCATGTGCTGTTGAAAGCTATGAACAGGTTCGTGCTGTCGCTGAGGCGATGAAAAAGCAAGGATTAACAATGATGAGAGGTGGAGCATTCAAGCCAAGAACGTCACCTTATGATTTCCAAGGTCTTGGCTATGAAGGATTACAAATATTAAGAGAAGTAGCTAACGAATTTGATTTAGCGGTAATTAGCGAAATATTAAACCCAAATGATGTGGAAGCATCTTTAGAATATGTAGATGTAATTCAAATTGGCGCTCGTAACATGCAAAACTTCGATTTACTTCGAACAGTAGGTCAAGTGAATAAACCAGTTTTACTAAAACGTGGTCTTTCAGCTACAATTGAAGAATTTATTAATGCAGCTGAATACATTATTTCTCAAGGAAATGACCAAATTATTCTTTGTGAAAGAGGAATTAGAACTTATGAGAAAGCAACTAGAAATACATTAGATATTTCTGCGGTACCAATTTTAAAGAAAGAAACGCATTTACCAGTTGTTGTAGATGTTACACACTCTACTGGTCGAAAAGATTTATTATTACCAACAGCAAAAGCAGCGTTAGCAATCGGGGCCGATGCAGTTATGGCTGAAGTACATCCAGATCCAGCAGTTGCATTATCTGATGCAGCACAACAAATGAATATTCCACAGTTTGAAGAATTCATGTTTGAATTAAAAGATTTCCGTGCAAAACTACAGTCTTAAATCTTACTAACAAAGCAAAGATAGGCGGTGAGGGCTTGAAAAAGAATGTCCTCTTAATCGGAACAGGTTTAATTGGAGGGTCTATCGCATTAGCAATTAAAAAAGTGCACGACGTAAATATCATTGGATTTGATATAAACGCAATGCAACTTGAAATTGGTAAAAAAATTCAAATTATTGATGAAATCTCGGTACAGCTTAAAGAGTGTGCCGAGAAAGCTCATCTCATCATATTTTCTTGTCCAGTTGAAGAGTCAATAAAGTATATTCATAAGATAAGTGAGTATAAACTTATGGATGGGATCATTATCACTGATGTAGGTAGCACAAAAAGTGAAATCATGAAGCATTCAAGACCTCTAACTAGTAAAGGATATTGCTTTATTGGCGGACATCCAATGGCAGGTTCACATAAGACAGGAATCGAAAGTGCAAAAGTTCATTTGTTTGAAAATGCATATTATATTTTGACACCGAGTGAACTTACTTCAGATGATCAAATTGATGAACTAAAAGATTGGTTAAAAGGGACAGGCTCACATTTCGTCGTAATAGATGAAGCAACACATGATAAAATTACAGGTGTCGTAAGTCATTTTCCACATTTAATTGCTGCAAGTCTAGTGAAGCAAGTTAAAAGCTATTCAAAAAAAGAACCGTTAACAACCGCACTTGCTGCTGGAGGATTTAGGGATATTACGAGAATTGCTTCAAGTAGTCCGAAAATGTGGACTGATATTGTCATTCAGAATAAGGAAATTTTACTTTCACTAATCGCTAATTGGATAGATGAAATGAAAGAAATGTACCAGATTGTGGATCAGCAAAATAATGAAGAAATCTATCAATATTTTAAAGAATCTAAGGATTTTCGAGATAATATGCCAACTAAAGCAAACGGTGCAATTCCAAGTTATTTTGATTTATATGTTGATGTAATGGATAGAGTAGGAGAATTGGCAAATATTACAACAATTTTATCTATTCATCAAGTAAGTATTACTAATTTAAGAATAATCGAATCACGGGAAGGATTACCTGGTGTTTTAAGGATTAGTCTACAAACTGAAAGAGACCGCGAAAAGGCTGAAAACTTTTTAAATGTAAATGGTTATGAAACCTATATAGTTTCTTAAAAGAAGTACTTCATCTAACTAGATGAAGTATTTTTTTTAATAAAAATGAATAGTCAGTCTATTTTTGTACCAATTTTCATTTTTTTATATTATAATTTAGTTGATTGTTTTATTAAAAACGTTAAAATGGAGGGACTTAAATGACTCAATTTAATCAGTTATTAGAGAAGTACGCTGAACTTGCAGTGAAAAGCGGAGTTAATATCGTACCAGGTCAAACATTACAAATAAATGCACCAATTATTGCTGCAGAATATGTTCGTAAAGTTGTAAAATATGCATACGAAGCGGGAGCTAAAAATGTAAACATCGATTGGAATGACGATGTAGTTACACGTACAAAATATGAATTAGCTCCAGATGAAGTTTTTGGAGAATTTCCAGCTTGGAGAGTAACAGCTATGGAAGATTTAGCTGAAAATGGTGGAGCAGTTCTTTCTGTTATTTCACCAAATCCTGAATTATTAAAAGGAATCGATCCAAAGCGTATTGCAACATTTAACAAAACAGCAAATACTGCATTACATAAATATCGCGAATATATGATGGCTGACCGAATTCGTTGGTCAATCGTTGCAATCCCATGTAAAGAATGGGCAGAAAAAGTTTATCCAAATGAATCGATTGATAAAGCAATGGAATTACTTTGGGATTCAGTTTTCAAAATTTGCCGTGTTGATAATGAAAATCCAGTTGAAGCTTGGGTAAATCATAATGATTTCTTACAAGAAAAAGTAGTTCAATTAAATGACAAACGCTATAAAACATTACACTATACTGCACCAGGCACAGATTTAATGCTTGATCTAGTTGATGATCATGTATGGAAAGGTGGCGGGGCAAACAGTGAAGATGGAAAATGGTTTAATCCGAACATTCCAACAGAAGAAGTATTCTCAATGCCACATAGCCATGGTGTAAATGGAACAGTAACAAGTACTCTACCATTAAACTATGGTGGAAATTTAATCGAAAACTTCTCTTTAACTTTTAAAGATGGTATGGTTGTAGATTTCAAAGCTGAAAAAGGCTACGATACATTACAACATTTACTTGATACAGATGAAGGTGCTCGTCGTTTAGGAGAGGTAGCATTAGTTCCTCACGACTCACCAATCTCAAATACAGGATTAATTTTCTATAACACTTTATATGATGAAAATGCATCTTGTCATTTAGCTCTTGGTAAAGCTTATCCGAACAATATGAAGGATGGCGAAAAACTTCCATCTGAAGAGCAAGCAAAACGTGGTATTAACCAAAGTTTAACTCACGTTGACTTCATGATTGGATCAGCTGAACTTAATATTGATGGAATCAAAGAAGATGGCACAGTAGAACCTATTATGCGTAATGGTAACTGGGCGTTCTGATTTTAATTTTAAACAAAAAGGCTACCTACTTAATACGGTAGCTTTTTTGCTTCTTAATAACAACAAAGTATAAGAAAAACAGATTTTAAAAATTGTTATAAGAAAACAAACAGTTGAAGAAGAAGTTGATTGGAAATGAAGGTGCGAGCATCCTGTGGAATAGCGGGAAAGGTGAGACCCCGTAGGAGAGCCGAGAGACTCATCGTACGCCCAACAGAAACCGATCATCTTGATGTGGAAATCAACTTAGATCCTTCTTAAAAGTAACATTTCTTTTAAATCATTGATTGTTATTGCATATTTTATGTACATAATGGATAAGTGACTTGAATACCTTTAGATTTATAAGTCAAACAATAATTCGGAGGGAATAAAATGGATCTTACGTACGAAATTTATATCGCAGCAAAACCTGAGGATGTATGGAATATCTTTGTTAAACCAGAAGGGACAAAGGCTATATTTTTTGGATGTATTCTAGAATCAACATTTGAAATCGGAGCACGGTATGAATATATAGGTCCTTGCGAAGATGGCACGGAGACAGTTCATGTATATGGTAATATACTAGCCTTCGAACCGTACAAAATGATGAGTTATACAGAACACCCAGGACCATTATACCGTGAAAATCATGCAGAACTTGAGACGAGAGTAACATTGAAGTTAGAAACAGTTGGAGACTGTACAAAGTTAACGCTTATTAACGATCAATGGCCGGAAAATCATCCATCTTATGAAAACACAAAATCGACTTGGCCGATGATTTTAAGTAATGTGAAAACTTTTGCTGAAACTGGCAAAACATTGAATTTCGGTTGGTAAGACACTAATTTTAAATGAAATGTAAAAAAGACTTCTGATGATCGTTCATTCAGCAGTCTTTTTTTTGCTCTTAAATGGTTTTTTTAGCTTTATAAAACAGCCCTTTTTTACATTATGAATTAAAAAATGTGATATCCAATATAAGCACCACAAATACTAGTAATTGTAGAGAGTAGTACGTAATACAAAGCAATATTGAATTTTTTTGCAATGATTAATTGAAGCATCTCATAGCCAAAGGTTGAAAATGTAGTATATCCACCTAAGAATCCAATTCCGATAAATAACCATAGGTTCGTCGATATTGCATGTTTGAGGTACAAGGAATTAACGAGTCCTAATATGATTGAACCAGTAAGATTTATAAAAAATGTTCCAAAAGGAAAAATGGAACTAGTTTTATTGGTAATAAAGTTACCGAGTGCATAGCGTGTAATTGCTCCTAGTCCCCCACCTAACCCTACAAAAATCATGATACTTGTTCTCCTTTAACTTGACGGAATTTCTCTGCTACTTTATATCCTAAAAATGATAAACTAATTCCAAATACGATACTAGTAAAGATATAGGCAGTGCTTGTAATCATTTGATTTTGATTCATTAATTTTACATTTTCAAGTGAAAAGGTAGAGAATGTTGTAAATCCTCCTGTAAAACCTGTTCCAATTAATAAACTATATTCTGGTTTTAAACGTTTTTTAGCAAATGGTAAAAAGAATCCTAGGAAGAAACAACCGATTAAATTAATTAATAGGGTTTGAATAGGAAACCCACTCGAAAAAGGCTGGATAGTATTACCGACAAGATAACGAGCGATAGATCCGAAGACCCCCCCGATAAATACATATAAATAATTCATTATTCACCTCTTGAAAATTAAATTCAAAGAAACACGCTTCATAGAAGCGTGTAACTAGTGTTAAGTAATAAAGTAAAATGCAATAATTGAAACTAGATTATTTAAAAAATGAGCCATCATTGAAATTTCAATTCTCTTAGTTATTAGATAAACAATACCAAAAATTAAACCAGCCAATGAGTATTGAATTAACGCATAAATTGAAAAACCTGCAATCATATGAAGTAACCCAAAACCAAATGAACTTACGATTAAACCGATAATTGGTAGATTTTTGAATACCGATCCTATTATTAATTTTCTTGTAATCCATTCTTCTTTAATTGGAGCAAGAATAACAGCGGATATTATCATTAAAATGGGATTTGATTTTAATAACCCCTCAACAGCTATTTGATTATCAGGTGTTGCCATTGAAAAACCAAAATATTTAAAGGACGCATCAAGTAAATAAGCTGAAACGATCACTACTGCGTATGAACAAAGAATAATTACAATATCGACTACTGAAAAACTTAATTTACGAAAAGTTAATAATCCATTCTTTTTTGTATAATAAAAAAGCCACCATATTCCTAGAAAACCAAAAATTGTATCTGCATAAACAGACACGTCATTTAATATTTTGTCAAATTGTGCTTCAGTATAGTTAATACCAGCAACTTCTACAAAAATCATGCCCCAAATGGAAGCAATTAATAATAGTAAATTCAATCCAACTATAAAAAATAAAAAATAGTAACCTAGTGTTTTTAATGCAGCTTTTCGTTCGTTCGGAATATTCTCGGGTATAAGAGTATTATAATGTAATTCGTTGTTCATTCGTTTCCCCCAATTGTTAAATTTATCTATTAAAAAAGCAGTTTTTCGTAAAAATTCAAATTTAATATTTATATAACATATCCTATTTTATCGCAAAAATGAAGTTGAAAGAACTATATTTAAAAAAGAGGATTAAAAAATTGAATTAAAATTGAAAAAATTTCCATCCAATGATAGAAATTGCCAGAAATGCTTCAATAATAATTAGGCCGCATTATCTAAAAATGAGTGGGGTGAAAAATATGAATCTTGATATAGAAATTGTTAAAAAAATGCTTGATAGAGACTAAGAAACACTAGTCTAGTTTGGGAGTATGTACGGAAAACTAGTGTATTTTCTTTTAAGTAGAGCGTTAATCGAGCCTAGTGAAAAAGATTATATAGAAGACTGTTATAATGATGTTTTATCTACAGTTTGATATAACATTGACTGTTTTAATCCTGAAAAATAGTTCCCTAATAAACCAGTTAATCGCAATAAATGGTATTATAAGTTATTTACGGTAAGATGGGGAGTATAAACATTCCTTTTAATTGCATAGTTCTTGTATAGAGTAAGTTTAAAGGGATGAAAAATAATTTCTATTATAACTCGAATTCATGGTTTCAATAAAAAAAGTGACTAAAGGGGAACCCCTTTAGTCACTTTTCTATACTTCGGCCAAGTGTTCAAGTTGATTTTTTATACTCTCCATCTTAAAGTCCAATGAATTAACAGTAGCAGATGCTTCGTTTAAGCTTTCTAATATTTCTTTAGGTACTTTTTTGTTGTATTTATAAAAGATTTTGTGTTCAAGACTTGCCCAGAAATCCATAGCTACTGTTCTGATTTGTATTTCAACTTTAACTTTCTTCGTTTCAGACGCAAGGAAAATCGGAATTTCAATAATCATATGGAAACTTTTGTATCCATTCGGTTTAGGATTTTTGATATAATCTTTTACTTCTATTATATAGATATCATCTTGCTGTCTTAAAAGATCATAAATTTTGTATATATCACTAATAAAAGAACAACTTATTCGAACACCAGCTACATCATTAATATGATGTTCGATATTCTCTTGGGTTAGATCAAGTCCTTTTCGTTCAAGTTTTTGAATAATACTTTCAGGTTTCTTGATTCGAGATTTTATGTGTTCAATTGGGTTATGTTCATGATTTAAAGTGAATTCTTCATTTAATATTTTTATTTTCGTATTTATTTCATCTAACGCAAACTTATATATTAAAAGTGTGTTTGTCCATTCACCTAAGCTTTGTTCTGCAAACATAGGCTACCTCCTAATGTAAATTACATCAGTATTGTACCAGCTTAATGTGAATTTAGTGTGAAGTACAAATGAACGATTAGTGACAGTGTGGAAAATCTAGAGTAAAGTAGAAAAGGATATAGAGTAGAAAAAGTGAAAAGAATGTTGATGGAAATAGCAATAATTAATAGATTGAACTAGAATAGAAGGAATATGAGTAAAGAAAAACTTAATATAGAATAATAAAAAAAACTAAAAAGTTAATCTTTAGCTATGAAGGAGTACGTAGATGAAGCAAAGTTTTTATCGAGTGTTTATCGAATTAACAAATAACAAATTGACTTCTGGATTTCTTAGGAAATTCTCAACATCAAGAATGAGTAAAATACTAATTCAGCCGTATATTAAGGCGTTTGATTTAAATATGGAAGAAAGTAAAAACACCTCATTTCCAACATTGCATGCACTTTTTACAAGAGAGTTGAAAGAATCCGCAAGACCTATTCATGCAAGTGAAAGTGAATTAGCCTGTCCAGTAGATGGGGTATTAGAGTCGAATGGGAAAATGGAAAAAGATATCCAATTTGTTGTTAAAGGCAAAACATATAGTATTATTGAGATGTTAGGATCAAAAGAAATGGCTGATAAATATAATGAAGGTTACTTTATGGTATTGTATTTAAGTCCAAGTCATTATCATCGAATTCATAGTCCAATCGCAGGGGAAGTAATATCACAATTTGAATTAGGAGCTAAATCCTATCCTGTAAATAAAGCAGGCTTAACTTATGGAAAAGATCCTTTATCTAAAAACTATCGTGTTATTTCAGAGGTCCTTTGCTCTGAGAACCAAAAACATGTTGCAATGATTAAAGTTGGTGCTATGTTTGTAAATACAATCGTAGTAACAGCTAAAGAAAAAAAATTAAAGAAAGGCGAAGAAGTTGGGTATTTTTCATTTGGATCAACAGTAGTGTTACTGTTTGAAGCAAATAGTTTTATACCAGATGAGAAACTTCAAGCTGGCCAACCAATAAAAGTGGGGCAATTTTTAGGGAAATTACATTAAAAAAGAATATTAGTTTGCACTTTTTTCACGAAATCAGAGCCATCATATAGAAAGATGGTTCTTTTTCTGTTATTGTAAAGAGTACTTGTATTTTTATTTCACTTGTATTATTTGCTTTTATTGAAAATAATAAAGATATTAAGATGTTCGTCTGATATAGTAATCCAGACCTCTTCTTTTAATTTCTTTTTCAATTAAATAAATGAAAGCCGGATCAAGTTTTAAACCAATAGCCTTTTTATAGGACTCAAGTAACAAATCGTCATCTAATTTGTACATATTTTTGCCCGTTTGGGCTTCACCTCCGCGTGATAAAAGTTTTAAAAATCCTTGTAAACTTAATGTATCAAATTTCTTTCTTTAGAACAATCGTTCGTTTATCCACAAGAAACAGTGGATAAGTTGTGAGTAATTTGTTTATATTTTCTGAAAACATAGGTCTAGGGCAATAGGATAATGTGCATAGTTTTATCCACAGCGAAGGTATTTGTTGTTATTTGTCGAACGATTTAATGAATATAATTGAGGTGTAATCATGTTTAATAAATTTTTACCGAATGAAACAGTAAATAATGTTTTTGCAATAACTCCTGAGCATTTAAAAAGCTTAGGCATTAAGGGGATTATTACTGACTTAGATAATACGTTAGTTGAATGGGACCGCCCATTAGCTACACCTGAACTGACAAAATGGTTCAAGGGAATGGATGATGCCGGTATTAAAATCACAGTTGTTTCAAATAACAACGCGATTCGTGTTGGGAAATTTTGTGATCCATTAGGTATTCCATTTATACATCGAGCAAAAAAACCACTTTCGATTTCATATAAAAAGGCATATGAACAAATGAAATTAAAACCTAATGAAGTAGTTATGATTGGAGATCAACTACTTACCGATGTATTTGGTGGGAATCGCCAAGGAATTCATACGATTTTAGTCGTTCCAGTTGCAAGTACCGATGGAATATGGACGAGATTTAATCGAATGGTAGAGCGTAGAATTCTAAATTCATTAAGGAAACAAGGATTATTACAATGGGAGGATAAAAAGTGAGTCATAATGAAATAAGATGTATTGGTTGTGGAGTGGAAATTCAAACAGAGGATAAAAACAAACTTGGATTTGCGCCTCCATCGTCATTAGAAAAAGAAGAAATTATTTGTCAGCGTTGTTTTCGTTTAAAGAACTATAATGAAATTCAAGATGTTGAACTAACAGATTCTGATTTTATCCGAATTTTAAATGGAATTGGGGATACAGACTGTCTTGTTATTAAAGTAGTTGATGTTTTTGATTTTTCTGGTAGTTGGCTAAATGGTTTGCATCGTTTTGTTGGGAAAAATAAAATTTTACTAGTTGGTAACAAAGCAGATTTAATTCCAAAATCAGTTAAGAAAAATAAGCTTATTCAATGGATGAGTGGAACAGCGAAGCGCTGGGGTCTTCATCCAGTTGGAGTACACCTAATTAGTGCTGAAAAAGGTACTGGGATTGACGAATTAGCTGAAAGTATTGAAAAGCATCGTGAAGGTAAGGATGTTTATGTAGTCGGATGTACAAATGTTGGGAAGTCAACGTTTATTAACACGATGATTAAACGATATAGCGAAGAAAGCAGCAATATTATTACTACATCCCATTTTCCTGGAACAACTCTTGATTTAATTCAAATTCCACTTGATGATGAAAGTGATTTAATTGATACGCCTGGTATAATTAATCATCACCAAATGGCTCATTTTGTTGATAAAAAAGGATTGAAAATAATTACTCCGAAAAAAGAAATTAAGCCAATGATCTATCAATTAAATGAAGGTCAAACATTATTCTTCGGAGGATTGGCACGTTTTGATTATTTAGAAGGTGGAAGACGCTCATTTACTTGTCATTTTTCAAATGAATTAACTATTCATCGTACAAAACAAGAAAATGCTGATGATTTATATGAAAGACAAGCAGGTGAATTATTAGTACCACCGTATGGTGAACAAATTAAAGAGCTGCCTAAATTAGTAAAACATGAATTTACGATTAAAGAAGGGAAAACGGATATCGTTTACTCAGGGCTAGGTTGGATTACAGTTAATGATCCAGGAGCAAAAATTGTTGCTTATGTTCCAAAAGGTGTAGGTGTAACCCTTCGTAATTCAATTATCTAAAGATAAATTGGGGGCGGGAGAGATGAGGGACCAATTTTATGTAATCGGTCAACCGATTGGTCATTCTATGTCACCAACGATGCACAATGAGTGGTTTGAATCAAATAATTTATCTGGCCACTATTCTGCGAAAGAAGTTGGGATAACAGATTTAGAGTCAGTTATTGGAGAATTTCGTTCGACAGTTAAAGGATTTAATGTAACAGCACCATTAAAAGTTGAAATAATGAAGTTTTTAGATGTGATTGATCCTCTTGCGAAGAATATTGGTGCAGTCAATACCGTTATTAATCAAGACGGTCTTTTATATGGAAAGAACACAGATGGAATAGGTTATTGTAGAGGACTATCCATGGTGTTAAAAAATCCAATCGAACAAGAAAATATATTAATCATTGGTGCTGGCGGTGCTGCAAGAGCAATTTTATATAGTTTATTACATTTAGGCGTTAAACATATTTCAATTACAAACCGAACTTTGGAAAACGCACATGAATTGCTAGATGGTAAACTATTTAACGATGTAAAGGTTATCTCGATTTCAGATGCTGAGGAGAACTTAGAGAATTATTCGCTAATCATTCAAACGACTTCACTAGGAATGAAACCAAATGAAGACCAAGTACCACTATCACTTCATAATTTATCGTCAAAAACAATTGTATCTGATTTAATCTATAGTCCATTTAAAACAGCCTTTTTAAAAGAAGCTGAAAAAAGAAATGCAATTATCCAAAATGGACTACCAATGTTTATTTACCAAGGTGCATTGGCTTTTCAAGAATGGACAGGGATTTTTCCGAATACGATTGATGCATATAAAATATTAGAAACAAAACTTGGAGGAACAAAATGTTAACTGGTAAACAAAAAAGATTTTTACGTTCAAAAGCTCATCACTTAAACCCTATTTTTCAAGTAGGTAAAGGTGGAGTAAATGGTAATATGGTAAAACAAATTTCAGAAGCACTTGAGGCAAGAGAACTTTTAAAAATAAGCATACTGCAAAACTGTGAAGAAGATCGATATGATGTTGCAGATTTACTTGTAGAAGGAACTGGAGCTGAACTTGTTCAAGTAATTGGACATACAATTGTATTATATAGAGAATCAGAAGAAAGCAAAACAATCGTTTTACCTTAAAGAACCAATACCGTTAATTAGAGGAGAAGCAGATTAATGGATAAACAAAAAGCACTTTCAATTGTAAAAGAAAAACTAACAGGTCAACGTTTTACACATACTATTGGTGTAATGGAAACAGCAGTTGATCTTGCACAAAAATATGGTGCTGATGTTAAAAAAGCCGAATTAGCTGCAATTTTCCATGATGTTGCCAAATGTATGCCGATTATTGAATTGAAATCTATTTTGGAAGTAAACAATCTTTCATTAGAGCTTTTAGGATATAATAAAGAACTTTGGCATGCTCCAGTTGGTGCATTTCTTTCAGAGCATGAATATGGGATAACTGATAAGGAAGTACTTCAAGCGATTACTTATCATACGAGTGGCCATGAAGAAATGAATTTATTAGATAAAGTCATATATGTAGCAGATTATATTGAACCAAATCGTCAATTTCCAGGCGTTGAAAAAGCAAGGGAATTAGCAAATGAGGATTTAGACCAAGCTTTATTATATGCTTTAAAAAATACAATTACCTTTCTAATTGAAAGAGAACAAACAGTCTATCCACTGACGGTAAAAACATACAATTCAATTTTAAAGCAAGTACATGATCGGGGGAAAAATAAATGAGTGAAAAAGAATTAATGATGTTAGCTGTAACAGCGGCTGATGATAAAAAAGCAGAAGACTTAGTTGTATTAGATATGAAAGGTATTTCAGCAATTGCCGATTATTTTATTATTTGTCATGGTAATTCTGATAAACAAGTTCAAGCTATTGCAAGAGAAGTAAAGGATCAAGCGCTTCAAAACGGGAAAAACGTAAAGCGTTTAGAAGGATTTGATGAAGCACGTTGGGTATTAGTGGATATTGGTGATGTAGTTGTCCATATTTTCCATAGAGACGAAAGAAATTATTATAACTTAGAAAAGCTTTGGGGAGATGCGCCAACTCTTGATGTATACGGAGAATTGCTTTCATGACATACAATCGCTTCGCGTATTTGTATGATCAATTAATGAATGATGTCCCATATGAAAAGTGGCTTCAATTCGTTAAAGATGTGTTTGAAAAGTACGAAATGATTAATCCGACGATCGTTGATATAGGGTGTGGGACAGGAACTCTGCCTATATTATTGGCGAAGCAAAATTTCTCTATAAGTGGTGTAGATCTATCAGAGGAAATGTTAAGTGTTGCGATGGCTAAAGCAGAGCATGAGAGAGTTCAAATTCCATTTTATCAACAAAATATGATGGAACTTGAAGGCTTTGAAGATTTAGATTGCGTAACAATTTTCTGTGATTCACTTAATTATTTAGAATCAAAAGATCAAGTGAAACAAACTTTTGAAAAGGTTTATGAGAGCTTATCAGAAAACGGCTTATTTCTATTCGATGTACATTCACCTTATAAAATTGAAGAAATTTTTGGAGAAGATACATTCTTTATTGATGATGCAGAATTAAGCTTAGTTTGGTCTTGTACACAAGGAGACCAGCCATTAAGTGTTGAACATGATTTAGTCTTCTTTATGAAAGAGGAGAATAGTGACTTTTACGAACGATTTGAGGAATATCATAATCAAATGACTTTTCCGATAAATACGTATCAATCGCTTTTAGAACAAATAGGTTTTGAAGTGAAAGAAATACGTGCTGACTTTCATGAGGAAGTTGAAGAAACTTCAGAGCGAATCTTTTTTATTGCAATGAAAAAATGAAAAACCCTTTAAAGAAAACTTCTTTTCTTAAAGGGTTTTTTTATTTATTAATCGGGTAAAATTCAAATTTGTGTGTTTGATGGATTACAACAAAATAGCTATAATTAAGTATGTTATTTAAAATTGCTCTTTAACTCTTTCAATTTCCTTATCAAATTTATCATGAGTCTTTTCGAAAATCTCCTCAAATAAATCACCGACTCGGGCTTCGAGTACTTTTATTCCTTCTCCAGTTATACCGCCTTTAACACAAACCTTTTCTTGAAGAGTTTCCAATGTAAAGTGCTTTTGTTCAATTAGTTTACCAAATCCGATGATCATTTCTTCAGCTAAAATAGTAGCTTGTTGCTTAGAAATAGCTGTTTGACAGACAGCGGCATCAATGAACTTTTGAAGTAAGTAACTAAAAAATGCTGGACCGCAGCTTGCGATATCAGAAGACACTCTCGTGATGTCCTCCGTGATCATAACTGGCTTTGAAATATTTGAAAAGAGTTCAATGATACGTTCTTTGTTCTTTGCTATACAGCGTTTTCCAAAATTAACTAATGTCACTCCACTTAATGCTTGGTTAGTTATACTCGGAATAACGCGAGCTATTTGGCATGGAAGTATGGCCTCAAGCTGTTCTACATTAATAGGGCTAGTAATCGATATTAAGACGTGTTCTTTAGTGAATTGCGTTTGTAAAGATGATAGAAGTGGCTGAATCTCTAAAGGCTTAACACAAACTAAAATGATGTCTGATGCGTTTATAACATCTTTAGCAGTTTCAACTACATTTAATTCAGGATATATATTTTTTAGCTCATAAGCTTTATAGATTGAACGGTTTGTCACTGTTAATTCGGAGGGTTTTACTGCATTTGATTTAATAAACCCGTTAAGCAAAATGGTTCCCATATTTCCTGTACCTATGATCCCTACGTTCATGAGTACATCCCTTCCTTTGCATACATTCTCTCCTACACTATATGAAATAAGTTTGTAAATAATGATTAAGTTAGAAGGAGGACTATCGATGAAAAGTATATTTCGAAACAAATTAGTATGGTTATGCCTAATATTCCTTGTGATTGTTAGCTTAAATTTTTTTCAAGAACAACGTAAAAATAAAGTTGTTTTTGCCAATCAATCAACTAATGGAGATGAAATTAATCAGAATATAGAAACAAAAAAGGAAGTTGAGAAAAATGTTATTTCTAATTTAATAGTAATTGATGTGAAAGGTGCGATCAAAAACCCAGGTGTATTTGAAGTAATCAACGGAAATAGAGTTTTTGATGCGATTAAACTTGCTGGAGGATTTAGTGAAGATGCTGATAAAAATAAAGTTAATCTAGCAGCAAAATTAACAGATGAAATGGTCATTTATGTTCCAAAGAATGGAGAAGAGATACCTGTATCATTGCTGAATATTCATAGCGAGAAAAATAATGAAGGAATAGATATTAATCATGCATCGCAAGAAGAGTTAGAGAAAATACCAGGGATAGGTCCTGTTAAGGCGAAAAACATACTAGAATACATTGAAACGAAAGGGCCTTTTACATCTGTTGACCAATTAGATAAAGTGAATGGTATTGGTAAGAAATCACTTGAGCTTATACGACCTTTCATTTTAATCAGATAATGATGATATGAGTATCGTGTTAGCCTACATAACTTTAGGACAAATTTTAACAATCATCTATTTTAATGAAGATCATCAGCTATTTATTTTGTTAATTTTATTAATCCTTCTAGTATTTCTTCTAATAAAAAGGAAATGGATCTGCTTCTATTCCTATATCTTAACAGTTATTCTTACATCGATCATCTGTTTTATTCAAAACGATTCTACTCTTACCCCAAAAGCAAAACCAAGTAAATCAATCCACGGTGAAATTAGTACATCTCCTATAATTGATGGAAACAAAATCTCCTTTTCGTTTAAACTCCAAGAACAAAGAATAATGGTTTCTAGTTATGCACATTCAAAAAATGAACTGACTGAATTTCAAGAAAGGAAAATAGGTGATATTTGTAAATTAGAAGGTGAAAGCTCAAAACCTGAACCGAATTCAAATCCATATATATTTAATTACAAAGAATATTTACTAAACCAAAATATTCAATGGCTATATACTGCAGAAGCCAAAAGTCTTAACTGCGTTGAAGGTAAGCGTACTTTAATCCAGTCATTAATATTGAGTAGAACCGCATTAACGAATTATGTAGAAAAAAGCTTTAATGATCAAACTGAAGGATATATCAATGCACTACTTTTTGGAGAGCGTACAAAAATGGATGTTGAAACGGAATCACAATATCAAATAGTTGGGATCGTTCATTTATTAGCGATTAGCGGTTCACATATTAGCTTACTAAGCTTGGTGATTTATTACCTATTTGTACGTGTAGGATTTACTAAAGAAAGTAGTTTAATTATTACAATCATGTGTATTTTTTCTTATGGATATTTAGCAGGCGCATCAGCTTCTGTAGTTAGAGCGGTAATTATCGGTATTCTTGTATGTGTGTACAAACTTATGAAAAAGAAAATTAATATTATTTCGCTGTTATTTATTTCGTGTATAGTCATGCTTTTTGCGAAACCAAGTTTTATAGCTGATATAGGCTTTCAATTTTCATTTGTTACAAGCTTTGTACTTGTTTTAACTTCCAAACGTTTACTTCAATATAAGACATGGTATGGTCAAGCATTATTTGCCTCTTGTACAACACAATTAGTTTCGATCCCCATTTTACTAGCTAACTTTCATGAAATATCTCCTTACAGCATCATATTAAACCTAATTTTTATACCGTATATTACATTTATAATTATGCCTCTTTGCTTAATTTGCTTCACATTTAGTTTTTTTCCTCATGCTGGTGAAGGGGTTGAACATATTTTAACTTTATTCATAAAATTGTCAGATAAATTTCTGACATTATGTATGCATCTACCTTTTGTAAAACTAACCTTTATGCACCCATCATTAATAGTTGTTTTTATGTATGTGATAACTATTTTTTTGATATTTTATTTCATGGAAAAAGAAAAAGAGAAAAAGCTCCTAAACTTAAGCCTAATTAGTTTTTTTGCATTAGTAACTTGTCATTATTTTTATCCATATTTTAATCCTGTTGGGAAAGTAATCTTTGTAGATGTTGGACAAGGTGATTGTACACTTATAAAACTTCCTTTTAATAAAGGGAATTATCTCATAGATACAGGCGGAAGATTTAATATAAATCAAGAAAAATGGCAAATCCGAAAAAATTCATTTTCAACAGGAAAAGATATTGTATTACCCATTTTAAAAGGTGAAGGCATTAGTAAGATCCATAAATTGATCTTCACTCATGGAGATTATGACCATATAGGTGGTGGGGAGGACGTGTTAACCTCTTTTAATGTTGAGGAATTATATGTGGGTGACAAACAGAAATATACTCTAGAAGAGCAGAAGCGGGTTGAAATTGCTATAAAACATGGAACTATCATTCAAAAAGTGAGTGAAGGGTTTAGTTGGAGAATTGGCAACAATCATTTTCAGATTTTGTCTCCAGTCAAAAGGTATAGTGGGGAAGAAAATCACGGTTCAATTGTATTGAAAGCAAAAATGAATGATAAATCCTGGTTATTTACAGGAGATCTAGATATAAGTGGAGAAATGAGACTCATTTCAAACTATCCTAAGTTAAAATCAGATATTTTAAAGATTGGGCATCATGGAAGTGATACGTCAACTTCAGATGAGTTCATTCGGGCGTTATCACCAAAAATTGCTATTATTTCAGTCGGTAAAAGTAATCGGTATGGCCATCCGAAAAAAGAAGTAATTAACCGATTAAATGAAAATCATGTAACTATTCTTCGAACGGATTTAAATGGAGCGATTTCTTATGAATTTAAATATGGACAAGGTACCTTTTTTACGTTTACAGCATACCGTAAAACATAAGACAGAAACCCAAAAAATCGGTAAATAAAAAAGACTGCATAAGCAGTCCCGTCATTTGATTCTATGTATTATCGTGCAACGAATTCTACAATTGTTGCAATGATAAATAGAGTAGCGAAGAAACCAAATGAAACAGCAAAACCAACGCCTGAATCTGTTGCATCATTACGTTTGCTTTGTACGTTTTTTTCAAATGTATTCACATTAACCCCTCCTAATTCACATTTTAGTATAAATCAATATAACTAAAAAATCCATAGTATGTTTGTTTTAGTTATACCGTTTTAAATAAAGAAACCGGGTCTTTATTTAAAACGTTAATATAAATTAGAGATTAGTATTTACTAATCTCTTCCTTCTAATGTAGGACATGTTATACTATATTAAGAAAATTAGTGTAGGGGAGCAAAACATGATTACCGATTTACATAAAAAATTGAAAAAAGATGTATCACCGATGTACTTGCTGGTTGGTACTGAAGATTTTTTACTTCAAGAAGCAGAAACAGCGATCGTGAAAGCAGCCTTACAAGGTGAAATTGATGATTTTAACTTTCAAACATATGACTTAAAAGAAGCTTACTTAAGCGAAGCACTTGAAGACGCTCAAACACCATCTTTTTTTGGTGGTCACAAAGTGATTATTATTAAGTCGTGCGCTTTTCTAACTGCTCAAAAAGAAAAAATTGTACAAGACATAGAGCCTTTATTTGATTACATAGAGAACCCATCGCCATTTACTACAGTTGTTTTTGTTGCGCCATTTGAAAAATTGGATGAACGTAAAAAAGTTACGAAAGCATTGAAAAAACTAGTCGAAATTGTTGAATGTCATCCGGTAGAAGTAAATAATTTAGATAGTTGGATTACAGAACAATTTTCAGGAAATGTTTCGATTTCAAAGGGTGCAGTTGAAACATTAAAGTTACTTGTTGGAAATAATTTATCTATTTTGAAGCTGGAATGTGAAAAGCTACAGTTATTTGTAGGGGATGAAGGCGAAGTTACTGCTGAGTTAGTTGAATTAATGGTTGCTAAAACGATTGAGCAGAACGTCTTTTCACTTATAGAAAAAACAGCTGCTAGACAAACAACTGATGCTTTAAAAATTTTACATGAGCTTCTATATATAGGGGAAGAACCAATAAAAGTTGTAGCTTTATTAGCAAGTCAATTTAGATTGCTTTATGAAATTAAACAACTATCAAGCAACGGGTATTCTAATAATCAGATAGCTTCTTCGGTTGGTGTATCTCCAGGAAGAGTCTTTTACGGACAAAAACAGGCAAATCACTTTCAAGCAAGTGAGTTAAAAGAAGCAATTCGTTTGATCGCTAAAGCAGATTATAATATGAAGACTGGTCAAGGGGATAAAGTGCTAATATTGGAAATGTTAATTTTACAAATGAATAAATAAACACGAAAAAATGGTGTCTCAAATGAGACACCATTTAATTCATTACGCGTTCATAGCGTTAACTTGTTTAGCTAAACGAGATTTTTGACGTGAAGCAGCGTTTTTATGGATTAGATTGCTGTTTACAGCTTTATCTAATTTTTTAGAAGCAGTTAATAAAGCTTCTTTCGCTTTTTCAGTTTCGTTATTAGTAACTAAAGCTTCAACTGTTTTCACTGCAGTACGCATTTCTGATTTAACAGAAGCGTTGTGAGCACGATGAGCCTCAGCTGTTTTTACACGTTTAATCGCTGATTTAATATTTGGCATACCTTTCACCTCCCGAATGCAGTCGAGAAATTGGCCCTCGATTACAAATAGAACAAAACTTATTTTATCAAAACAAGTACCAATTTGCAATAGAATTCATAAAGCTATTTTCGCCTTTTTAAAAGAAAAATAAACAATTCGTTTAGAATTGGTAACATCTAGCTAAACTACATAAGAAGAGACTAGTTAAATTTAGATGAGTATTATGGAGGCTAGAAAGATGAGTGAGTTAGATTTAAGTCAATATAGTGTTCGAACTGATTTAGCAGTAGAAGCAAAAGAGATGCTACAAGAGCGAGAACAAACGAAGGAAGAAATTACCGGTATTATTGTTAAAGAGCGCGAAGTTGAGGGTGTGAGTATTTCACATGTTCATATTAAAGAATCTGCATCTGAAAGAATAGGTAAAAAACCTGGTAATTATTTAACGTTACAAGTACAAGGTATACGTGAACAAGATACTGAACTGCAAGATAAAGTTGAAAGAGTTTTTGCAAATGAGTTTTCTGCTTTCCTAAAGAATTTAGGAATTACTGAAGATCAAACATGTTTAGTAGTAGGGTTAGGAAATTGGAATGTAACTCCGGATGCACTAGGACCGATGGTTGTTGAAAATTTAGTGGTTACAAAGCATCTTTTTGAATTGCAACCTGAAAGCGTTCAAGATGGCTATCGACCAGTTTGTGCTTTATCTCCTGGTGTAATGGGAATTACTGGCATTGAAACAAGTGATATTATTTCGGGTGTTATCGATAAAGTAAAACCAGATTTTGTCATTGCAATTGATGCACTTGCGGCAAGATCGATTGAAAGAGTTAATACGACAATTCAGATAACTGATAACGGAATACATCCAGGTTCAGGTATTGGAAATAAGCGTAAAGAATTAAGTAAAGAAACATTAGGCATACCTGTTATTGCGATTGGAGTTCCAACAGTTGTAGATGCTGTAGCAATCACTAGTGATACGATTGACTTTATACTTAAACATTTTGGTCGTGAAATGAAAGAAGGGGATAAACCTGCTAAAGCTTTAATCCCTTCAGGCATGGCTTTCGGAGAAAAGAAAAAATATACCGAGGATGACTTACCTGGTGAAAAAGAAAGAATGGCATTTATGGGTATTGTAGGAACACTTGAGGAAGATGAAAAACGAAAATTAATTCACGAGGTATTATCACCCCTTGGCCATAACTTAATGGTAACACCAAAAGAGGTAGATACTTTTATAGAAGATATGGCAAATATTATCGCTGGTGGAATGAATGCAGCACTACATGCCAAAATTAACCAAGATAATATTGGGTCGTATACCCATTAAGTAGTGAGGAGAAACCGATGAAATATATGCTTCGGTATTTTACTTTAATAATTATTTGTACAATTACTATTTTTAGCTGTATGCAAATTGCTAAAAACGGAATAAGTAAAGTAACTTCAACTGATTACTATCACGTGAATGACGTTGTAACTTTAGCAAAAAAAGATGGGAAAGCTGGAGCGGTGGTTTTCGGTAAGGACTATACGGACAGAGGAATCGCTATTCGTGAAGAGCATTTAGAGAAGTTAGGTGCATTCAACTATTTTACAGCTGTCGGAAAAGGTCTGACGAAAATCGTCACTTATATTACTGAGGAAGGAGTTAAGATTTTTGAAAAAATTCCTTCAGTTATTGATAAATTAAGATAGTCCTTCTGAACTTGATTCGACATATACTGCTAATAGAGATTGTATATTGGCCTATATTTTTGATATAATCAAAACTATCTATGCTGTCGAGAAATTTAGGAGTGATGAAATGAATAAAGAGTCAAGATCAGAAAGACAAAAGAGAATTAGAAACTTTTCAATCATCGCGCACATTGACCATGGAAAATCTACATTAGCAGATAGAATTCTTGAGAAAACAAATGCATTAACACAGCGTGAGATGAAATCTCAGCTTTTAGACTCAATGGATTTAGAACGTGAACGTGGAATTACCATAAAATTAAATGCTGTGCAATTACAATATAAAGCGAAAGATGGAGAAGAATATATTCTTCATTTAATTGATACCCCAGGTCATGTCGACTTCACATATGAAGTTTCACGAAGCTTAGCTGCTTGTGAAGGTGCAATCTTAGTTGTCGATGCTGCACAAGGAATCGAAGCCCAAACATTAGCAAACGTATATTTGGCGTTAGATAATGATTTGGAAATTCTACCGGTTATTAATAAAATTGACTTACCAAGTGCTGATCCAGAACGAGTTCGTCAAGAAGTTGAAGAAGTAATTGGGTTAGATGCTTCTGAAGCAGTATTAGCTTCTGCAAAAGCTGGAATCGGAATCGAAGAAATACTTGAGCAAGTTGTAGCAAAAGTACCAGCTCCTACAGGAGACCCAGATGCACCATTAAAAGCCCTAATTTTTGATTCGTTATTCGATCCATACCGTGGAGTAGTAGCATATATTCGAATTGTAGAAGGAACGGTTAAGGTCGGTCAAAAAATTAAAATGATGGCAACCGGAAAAGAGTTTGAAGTTGTTGAAGCTGGTGTTTTCACACCACGTACAACACAAAGGGAAGAATTAACAGTTGGAGATGTAGGGTTCCTTACTGCATCAATTAAAAATGTTGGTGATACTCGTGTAGGTGATACGATTACACTAGCAGATAACCCTGCAATTGAACCTCTAGCAGGCTATCGAAAAATGAACCCAATGGTATTCTGTGGTTTATATCCAATTGATACTTCTAAATACAATGACTTACGTGATGCTTTAGAAAAACTTCAATTGAATGATGCAGCTCTTCAATTTGAAGCAGAAACTTCTCAAGCGTTAGGTTTTGGTTTCCGTTGTGGATTTTTAGGCTTGTTACACATGGAAATCATCCAAGAGCGTATTGAACGTGAATTTAAAATCGACTTAATTACAACTGCGCCAAGCGTTATTTATAGTGTTTACACAACAAAAGGTGATTTGATTACAGTCGATAACCCAGCACATATGCCAGATCCTCAATCGATTGAACGTGTTGAAGAGCCTTACGTTAAAGCTAAAATTATGGTTCCAAACGATTATGTTGGAGCGATCATGGAGCTTTGTCAAAAGAAACGTGGTAACTTTATCGATATGCAATATTTAGATGCAAATCGTGTTTCATTAACTTATGAAATTCCATTATCAGAAATCGTTTACGACTTCTTTGACCAATTAAAATCAAGTACAAAAGGCTATGCTTCATTTGACTATGAATTAATCGGATACAAAGCGTCTAAACTTGTGAAGATGGATATTTTATTAAATGGTGAACAAGTTGATGCTTTATCATTTATCGTTCATAGAGATTCTGCATATGATCGCGGTAAAATAATTGTTGAAAAGCTTAAAGAACTTATTCCAAGACAACAATTCGAAGTACCAGTTCAAGCGGCAATCGGACAAAAAATCGTTGCTCGATCAACAATCAAATCAATGGGTAAAAACGTATTAGCAAAATGTTACGGTGGAGATATCTCTCGTAAACGTAAGCTATTAGATAAGCAAAAAGAAGGTAAAAAACGAATGAAAGCTGTTGGTTCTGTTGAAGTACCACAAGAAGCATTCATGGCTGTTTTACGAATGGATGACTAATCGAAAAGTGGAGCAAGTTGGTCCAGCTCTGAAAGGAATGTCTCCGTTCATCTGAAGAAGTGGTGGTTTTTCCACTTCAAAGATTAATGGAATATTACCGAAGAGCTAACTTGAGAAACCAGACACCACGAAAAGTGTAGGCGACTCGCCCTGCCCCGACAAGCATAAGACGAAGAACAGTAAAGGTTGGTTTTTAACCTTTGCAGTGCTTTGGCTTATGACCTCGAGGGGCAAGGAGCCGGAACTAGACACCACGAAAAGTGTAGGCGACTCGGTCAAATGAGGAAGCACCTAAGCTGTTTAGTTAGACAAAAACATTACGAAGATATACAATTCTAAAAGATAATTACAAAAGTCCCTGAATCGATTCCTTTATGGGTATCAGATCCAGGGGCTTTTCGTTACAAAGAAAAGAGGAGAAGAGATGGTATCTTCTGTTTATATTCATATACCGTTTTGCCAACAAATTTGTTATTACTGTGACTTTAATAAATTCATGATGGATCGCCAGCCAGTGGATCAATATTTAGAATACCTTGAAAAGGAAATAGTTCAGAGCTTAAAACGAAATCCCATAATGAATTTGAAAACTGTATTTGTTGGAGGAGGAACACCTACCGCACTTACAATACCCCAAACACAACGTCTAGTTGATATGATTAATCGACATATTATTAAAGGACAGAATGGCATTGAAATGACATTTGAAAGTAATCCGAATGAGATTTCAAAAGAGAAACTCCAGATTCTAAAAGATGGTGGCGTAAATCGAATTAGTTTTGGTGCACAAACTTTTGATGAAGGCTTACTTAAGAAAATTGGTCGAACTCATTCACCAAATGAAATTGAAGAAGCAATTCAGACTGCAAGAGAGGTTGGAATTGAAAATATTAACCTTGATTTAATGTATGCATTGCCGGGACAAACAATGGACCAATTTGTTGATTCATTAGATAAAGCCATGGAGCTACCGATTCAACATATATCAGCTTATTCATTAATTATTGAACCGAAAACGGTTTTTTACATAGAAATGAATAGGGGAAAATTAAAGCCTGCCCCAGAAGAAGATGAAGCTGCAATGTATGACTTCTTAATGAAGTATTTAGAAGAAAAGGGCTTTCACCAATATGAAATCAGTAACTTTGAAAAAAATGGACTTGAAAGTAAACATAATCTTGTTTATTGGAATAATGAAGAGTATTTCGGATTTGGTGCTGGTGCTCATGGGTATATTAATGGAGTTAGATATTCAAATGCTGGGCCATTAAAGAAATATTTTCAATTAATTGATGAAACAGGTGTTTCAATTATTCATGAACACACAGTAACCAAACAAGAGAAAATGGAAGAAGAAATGTTTCTGGGACTTCGAAAAATGAAAGGTGTTTCTCAAATAGAATTCCAAGCAAAATTTGGAGCTCCAATTAATGAAGTATTTCCAAATGTAATTGAGAAATTAACTAAAGATGGACTTGTTGAATTTGATCATGAATTCCTTCGATTAACTCACAAAGGAAAGTTATTAGGTAATGAAGTGTTTCAACAGTTTCTATTATAAGAAGTGATAGAGCTGAGCAAGCTCGTTCCACATTTCTTTATTGTCTAGTTCCACGAGCTAGCTCTTCGGTAATATTCCATTAATCCTTGAAGTGGAAAAATCACCACTTCTTCAGATTAACGGAGATATTCCTCTCAGAGCTGAGCAAGCTCGTTCCACATTTCTTTTTTAATTGACATTATAAATAGGATTTGTTAAGTTAATAATATATTTAGCACTCGCTAGTCAAGAGTGCTAATAGAGGTGATAAACATGTTGACAGAAAGACAGTTATTGATTCTTCAAATCATTATCGATGACTTTATTCGCATGGCACAGCCTGTAGGTTCAAGAAGTTTATCTAAAAAAGAAGGTATTTCATTTAGTTCTGCAACTATACGAAATGAGATGGCAGATTTAGAGGATTTAGGCTATTTAGAGAAACCTCATAGCTCTGCAGGTCGTATACCTTCTGAAAAAGGGTATCGTTTTTATGTTGACCATTTATTATCACCACAGCTTATTAATGAAGATGATGTGCGTTCCGTTAAGAGTATTTTCGCTGAGCGTATTTTCGAAATTGAAAAGCTAGTGAAAAACTCTGCCGATATATTATCTGATTTAACAAATTACACAACTATTGCACTTGGTCCAAAGGTTTCCGAGAATAAGTTGAAAAGCATACAACTTATACCGATTGGTCCAAATCAAGCAGTCTCTATTATTGTGACAGATACCGGTATCGTAAAAAATCGTACCGTTACAATTCCGCCTGGTGTATCAATGAGTGATATTGAAAAAATGGTAAATATATTAAATGAACGTTTAGTAAATGTACCAATCCATCAAATAAATGACAAACTTTATAAAGAAGTTGCAATGATTTTAAAATCACATATATCGAATTATGAAAGTGTCATTAAAATGGTAGGTAGCTCGATTGATGTACCGATTGAACAAAAACTGTTTTTAAGTGGGAAGACCAATATATTAGCTCAACCTGAATTTCATGATGTTGAAACAATGAGGATATTGCTCAACATGATTGAACGGAAGGATGAATTAAAAAGTATTCTCCCGATTGAACAGATGGGGTTAAGTGTCAAAATTGGTAAGGAAAATGAAAAGTCTGGGTTAGAAAATGTAAGTATTATTAGTGCAACCTATTCGTTAGGTCAAAATCAAATTGGTACGATCGCTGTATTAGGTCCAACTAGAATGGAATATTCTCGTGTGATTTCATTAATGCATTTATTAACAGGGCATATAAATTTATTATTTTCATCTAAGGATGTTGAATAAATTCATTGTACTTAGTAACAATGAATTACATATAAAAAATAGGAGGTGAAGGTGACATGACAGATCGTCAAGAGGATCTTGTAAAAGATGAAGCTGTTACTGATGAAGTAGTAAATGAAGAAACTACTGTTGAAGAACCTTCAGTCTTTACAGAAGAAGAAAAAACAGAAGCAGTTGATTCAATCGAAGACGAAATTCAAAAACTTCGTGCTGAGATAGATGAAAAAGAAAACAAGTTTTTGCGTCTACATGCTGACTTTGAAAATTACAAACGTCGTGCACTTTTAGACCAACAATCATTAATGACTTACCGCGCTCAAAGCTTAGTATCTGATCTTTTACCAGTACTAGATAACTTTGAACGAGCTTTACAGGTTGAAGCTTCAGATGAACAAACTGCATCGTTTAAACAAGGTATGGAAATGGTTTACCGCCTACTAGTTGAAGCAGTGAAAAAAGAAGGCGTAGAAGAAATTCCAGCTATTGGAGAACAGTTTGATCCGAATTTCCATCAGGCTGTAATGCAAGAAAGTGATTCTTCAAAACCATCAAATGAAGTGTTACAAGAATTCCAAAAGGGATACAAGTTGAAAGACAGAGTAATCCGTCCTTCAATGGTTAAAGTAAACGAGTAAAATTGCTTTATTGCGTCTATTTGGTCGCAAAAGCATTTAAAAAAATGAATTAATTAAATCTAAAATATAATTTTTAAAGATTTTAGGAGGAACATACAATGAGTAAAATTATCGGTATTGACTTAGGTACAACTAACTCTTGTGTAGCAGTATTAGAAGGCGGAGAGCCAAAAGTAATTCCAAATCCAGAAGGAGGACGTACAACTCCGTCAGTTGTTGCGTTCAAAAATGAAGAACGTCAAGTTGGGGAAGTAGCAAAGCGTCAAGCAATTACAAACCCTAACACAATTATGTCAATCAAACGTCATATGGGTACAAATCATAAAGAAAATATCGAAGGCAAAGATTATTCTCCTCAAGAAATCTCTGCAATCATTCTACAAAACTTAAAAGCATCTGCTGAAGCTTACTTAGGTGAGCCTGTAACGAAAGCAGTTATTACAGTACCTGCTTACTTTAACGATGCTGAGCGTCAAGCAACTAAAGATGCTGGTAAGATTGCTGGTTTAGAAGTAGAACGTATTATCAACGAACCAACTGCAGCGGCATTAGCATATGGTTTAGATAAAATGGATGAAGACCAAACTATCTTAGTTTATGACTTAGGTGGCGGTACTTTTGACGTTTCAATTCTTGAATTAGGCGATGGTATCTTCGAAGTTAAAGCAACTGCTGGTGACAACCGTCTTGGTGGAGATGACTTTGACCAAGTAATCATTGATTATTTAGTAGCTGAATTCAAAAAAGAAAACGGTGTTGATTTAAGCCAAGATAAAATGGCTTTACAACGTTTAAAAGATGCAGCTGAAAAAGCGAAAAAAGACTTATCTGGTATTACATCAACTCAAATTTCATTACCATTCATCAGCATGGGAGCTGCTGGACCTTTACACTTAGAGTTGAATTTAACTCGTGCTAAATTCGAAGAGCTTTCTCACAATTTAGTAGAAAGAACTTTAGGCCCAACTCGTCAAGCGATGAAAGATTCTGGCTTATCAGCTAGCCAAATTGATAAAGTAATCTTAGTAGGTGGATCGACTCGTATTCCTGCAGTTCAAGAAGCGATTAAAAAAGAAACAGGAAAAGAGCCACATAAAGGTGTTAACCCTGATGAAGTAGTAGCATTAGGTGCTGCAATTCAAGGTGGTGTATTAACTGGTGATGTGAAAGACGTAGTATTACTTGACGTAACTCCATTATCATTAGGTATCGAAACAATGGGCGGCGTGTTTACAAGATTAATCGACCGTAACACTACAATCCCAACAAGCAAATCACAAGTTTTCTCAACAGCTGCAGACAATCAACCTGCTGTAGATATTCATGTTCTACAAGGTGAGCGTCCAATGGCTAATGACAATAAAACATTAGGTCGTTTCCAATTATCGGATATCCCACCAGCACCACGTGGAATTCCACAAATTGAAGTATCTTTCGACATCGACAAAAACGGTATCGTTACAGTACGTGCGAAAGACCTTGGAACGCAAAAAGAACAAAATATCGTAATTCAATCATCTTCAGGTTTAAGTGATGAAGAAGTTGAACGTATGGTTAAAGAAGCGGAATTAAACGCCGAAGCTGATGCTAAACGTAAAGAAGAAGTAGACCTTAAAAACGAAGCTGATCAATTAGTGTTCCAAGTTGAAAAAACATTAAAAGATCTAGAAGGTAAAGTTGAAGAGGCTGAAGTTACTAAAGCAAACGAAGCAAAAGATGCATTAAAAACTGCTTTAGAAGCTGGTAACTTAGACGATATCCGTACGAAGAAAGATGCTCTTTCTGAAATCGTTCAAGCATTAACAACTAAGCTTTATGAGCAAGCAGCAGCTGCAGCGGGGCAAGCTCAAGGTGCTGAAGGCGGAGCAAAACAAGACGATGTAGTAGATGCTGAATTTACTGAAGTTAAAGAAGACAAGTAATAACGAAAAGTGGAAGGCGTTTGTTCAGCCCCGACAAGCATAAGAACAAGAATGGAAAAAGTTTGGTTTTTAACTTTTACAGTACTTGGGCTTATGACCTCGAGGGGCTAACGCCTGGATCTAGACAAAACGAAAAGTGGAAGGTGTTTGTTCAGCCCCGACAAGCATAAGAACAAGAACGGAAAAAGTTTGGTTTTTAACTTTTACAGTACTTGGGCTTATGACCTCGAGGGGCTAACGCCTGGAACTAGACAATATATATATCTAAAACGTGAGGGAAGTCAAAGTCAGGGGAGTCTTGGCTTTGACTTTTTCTCATTTTAAGAAAGTATAAATTGGCTGCAATGATGATTACTCGACGTAGTAACCAATTTAGAATAAAGTATAAGTGCAACTATGCCTCTGACTTAACCTAAAAGGCTCGTCAGTCGACGAGTTTTCTTTATTTTCTTTAAGAAAAGAACAGGATATGTTAAAATATTCTTTATGTGAAAGGAGCGGATTGAAATACTATGAGTAAACGTGATTACTATGAAGTACTTGGTGTAAGTAAGAGTGCTTCAACAGATGAAATAAAGAAATCGTTTCGTAAGTTAGCAAAAACGTATCATCCTGATGTTAACAAAGATGCAGATGCACCTGAAAAATTTAAAGAGGTACAAGAAGCATATGAAACTTTAATGGATGACCAAAAACGTGCTCATTATGATCAATTTGGTCATACAGATCCAAACCAAGGCTTCGGCGGAGGCGGCTTTGGAGGCGGAGGTTTCGGTGGATTTGAAGATATCTTCAGCCAGTTCTTCGGTGGAGGCGGCGGCCGTCGCCGTGATCCTAACGCACCAAGAGCAGGAGCTGATTTACAATATACAATGACAATTCAGTTTGAAGAAGCTGCGTTTGGTATGGAAAAGGAAATAGAAATTCCAACTGAAGAAACTTGTCATACATGTAGTGGATCAGGTGCAAAACCTGGAACATCGAAAGAAACATGTAAACATTGTCATGGTTCAGGTCAAATGAGTGTAGAGCAAAATACTCCTTTTGGACGTATAGTTAATCGTACGACGTGTTCTCACTGTCAAGGAACTGGTCAAATGATTAAAGAGAAATGTAATACTTGTCATGGAGCTGGCCGTGTGAAAACACGTAAGAAAATTATGGTTAAAGTACCAGCGGGTATTGATGATGGACAACAAATTCGTCTTTCGGGTCAAGGTGAACCAGGTAAAAATGGCGGACCTGCTGGAGATTTATATATAGCATTCCATATTCGTGATCATGAATTCTTTGAACGTGATGGAAATGACATTTACTGCGAACTTCCATTAACTTTTGCTCAAGCAGCATTAGGAGATGAAGTAGAAGTTCCAACTTTACATGGTAAAGTAAAAACAAAAATTCCTGCAGGAACGCAAACTGGTACAAGAATGCGCTTAAAAGGTAAAGGAATTAAAGATGTTCGAGGATATGGTCAAGGTGATCAGCATGTAATCGTAAAAGTAATTACACCGACTAAACTTTCAAGCCGTCAAAAAGAATTGCTTGAGGAGTTTTACGATATCGGAAAAGGACAAAAAGACGATAAGCATGATTCATTCTTTACAAAGCTTAAACGCGCTGTAAAGAACTTTAATGAATAAATAAGCGAAGTGAAACAATCACGGCGTTAATGAAGGTAAAAACTGGTAACACTAATAATAGATGGTTTATTAAAAATGGCACCCTCTAAATCTAAATTAGATTAGAGGGTATTGCCGACTAATGAAGAGAGTATGAATGGAGTTGGTAGATTTATGAAATGGTCAGAATTAAGTATTCACACTACACAAGATGCGGTTGAACCGATTTCTAACATCTTACATGAAGCTGGTGCTAGTGGTGTTGTCATTGAGGATGTGTTTGATTTGACGAAGGAACGAGCGCAGGTGTACGGTGAAATCTACCAACTAAACCCAAAAGATTATCCAGAGGAAGGTGTTATCGTAAAAGCATACCTTCCTGTGAATAGTTTTTTAAATGATACTGTCGACGGGATAAAAGAAGCGATTAATAATTTAATGACATTTGATATTGACTTAGGTAAAAATACATTTAATATTCATGAAGTAAATGAAGAAGACTGGGCGACTGCTTGGAAAAAGTATTATCACCCAATTTCAATATCAGATCGTTTCACAATTGTCCCAACGTGGGAAGAATACGAGCCGAAAAAATCAGATGAATTAATTATCGAATTAGATCCAGGTATGGCATTTGGTACTGGAACTCATCCAACTACTGTTATGTGTATTCGTGCACTTGAGAAAGTTGTAAAAGTAACAGACCGAGTAATAGACGTTGGAACTGGTTCAGGTGTATTAAGTATTGCGGCAGCAAAACTAGGCTCTACTAATATAGAAGCATATGATTTAGACGATGTAGCAGTTCAAAGTGCAAAAGAGAATGTTCGTTTAAATCAAGTTGATGATGTTGTAAAAGTAGACCAAAATAATCTTTTAAACGGTATTGATGGTCCTTTCCAAGTTGTCGTTGCGAACTTACTTGCTGAGATTATTCTTCGTTTTGTTGAAGATGTATACAATGTATTATCTCCAGAAGGGACATTCATTTCTTCAGGGATTATTGGTTCAAAACAACAAGACATTGAAACTGAACTTAAGCGAGTAGGTTTTGAGATTGAAGAAGTGTTACATTTAGAGGACTGGGTTGCAATTATCGCAAAAAAACCAGCACAAGTGATTTAATATGCAAAGATATTTTATAGAAGAAACACAACTACAAAATAAAGTTGTTACAATTTCTGGTGAGGACGCACATCATATTGCAAATGTAATGAGGATGAAGCCTGAACAAGAAATCATTTGTACAGTTCCTGGCTCCTCGACAGTCAAATGTGTGCTTACAAATATTTCTAGTGAAACCATAACAGCTACTGTTGTAGAATATGTTGAGAATACAAATGAACTGCCGGTATCAATTACGATTGCAAGTGGACTTCCAAAAGGAGATAAGCTTGAGTTAATTATTCAAAAAGGTACTGAACTAGGTGCTTCGGAATTTTTACCTTTTGCCGCGGCAAGGTCAATCGTAAAGCTAGATGATAAAAAAGCTGGTAAAAAAGTTGAGAGATGGCAGAAGATTGCAAAAGAAGCTGCGGAACAATCTTATCGACATATTGTTCCTACTGTAGAGCAACCGATATCTTTTCAACAATTACTTAACTCAATACCGCAGTATGATGCGTGTATTGTTGCATATGAAGAAAGTGCAAAAACTGGAGAAACAGCTCAACTTGTTCAAACATTCCATACTCTAAAAGATGGAGCACGACTTTTAGTAGTGTTCGGTCCTGAAGGCGGATTGTCTGATAAAGAAGTTGATCAGCTAACTGAAAAAGGTGCAAAATTATGTGGATTAGGACCAAGAATTCTACGTACAGAAACAGCACCATTTTATGTATTAGCTGCTGCCTCCTTTCATTTTGAATTAATGAGGTGAAGAAATGCCACAAGTAGCTTTTCATACATTAGGCTGTAAAGTTAACCATTATGAAACAGAAGCAATCTGGCAACTGTTTAAAGCAGCAGGCTATGACCGTACGGAGTATGAAAGTCAAGCCGACGTTTATGTTATTAATACTTGTACAGTTACAAATACAGGCGATAAAAAAAGTCGACAAGTTATTCGTCGTGCAGTTCGTAAAAATCCAGACGCAGTAATATGTGTAACAGGTTGCTACGCTCAAACATCTCCAGCTGAAATTATGGCAATTCCTGGGGTAGATATTGTTGTTGGTACACAAGACCGTACAAAAATGCTTGATTATATTGAACAATATCGTGTAGAACGTCAACCAATTAATGGTGTAGGAAATATTATGAAAGCTCGTGTTTATGAAGAGTTAGACGTACCAGCTTTTACAGATCGTACACGTGCTTCACTAAAAATCCAAGAAGGATGTAACAACTTCTGTACATTCTGTATTATTCCTTGGGCTCGTGGTTTAATGAGATCTCGTGACCCAAAAGAAGTTGTCCGTCAAGCGACACAATTAGTTGAGTCTGGCTACAAGGAAATCGTCTTAACAGGTATTCATACTGGTGGATATGGTCAAGACATGAAAGATTACACATTAGCTATGTTATTAAAAGATTTAGAAGCTGTCGAAGGGTTAAAACGTGTTCGTATTTCTTCAATTGAAGCAAGTCAAATAACTGATGAAGTAATCGAAGTACTTCGCCATTCGAATATTGTTGTTCGTCACTTACACGTACCATTACAATCAGGATCAGACACTGTTCTTAAACGTATGCGTCGTAAATATACAATGGCTCAATTTGCTGAACGAATTGAAAAACTACGAGAAGTATTACCAAACTGCTCAATTACATCAGATGTAATTGTTGGTTTCCCTGGTGAAACAGAAGAAGAATTTATGGAAACTTATAACTTCATTCGTGATAATAAGTTTTCTGAACTACATGTATTCCCATATTCTAAGCGTACAGGAACTCCTGCAGCACGTATGGAAGATCAAGTTGATGAAGAAATTAAGAACGAACGTGTACACCGCCTAATCGAATTATCAAATCAACTTGCAAAAGAATATGCTTCAATGTTTGATAAGGATGTTCTTGAAGTTATCCCAGAAGAGACATATACAGAAAATGGCTTAGAAGGTCACTTAATTGGCTATACAGATAACTATTTGAAAGTTGTCTTCCCTGGAACTGAAGACATGATTGGTAAAATAGTAAAAGTTAAAATTGCTCAAGCTGGATACCCACTGAACAAAGGTGAATTTGTTCGAGTATTAGAGGATGTAGCTGTTAACTAAGAATAAATAAAAATGAATAAGAGCTCAGTACATATGACATGTGCTGAGCTTTTTTGTTATTTACTATATTTTATTTATTTCACTGCTTTCAATAATCGGTTTTGAATAGCCGTGCAAAGCAACTTTGATCATAGCACGTCCAATTTGTTCAGATGTAGTAACAGAATTAGGAAACATTTTTTTGAAAAATGGGTATAGAGGTCTTAATACATCATAAAAGACTTGATATACTTTTGTTTTTGATCTGACATTTTTTTGAGGAATAATACCACCTGGACGGAACATATATGCACGCTTAAACGGTAATTTTAGCAGATCATTTTCCGTTTTCCCTTTTACTCTAGCCCACATTGAGTTGCCTTTTTCTGAACTATCCGTGCCAGATCCAGTAACATAAATAAATGTCATGTTAGGATTTAATTTTGATAATGTTTTTGCGACTGCCATTGTTATATCGTACGTGATACTACGATATTTTTCTTCGGACATCCTAAATGACGAAACACCAAGACAAAAGAAACAGGCATCAAAGTCCTTCAATTTATTTTCAATGTCAGTTAAATCTAAAAAATTGCGAATAAAAATTTCATTTAATTTTTCATGATGTATTCCTGTCGAGCTACGACCAATTGATTGAACTAATTTTACATCTTGATCTTCTAAACATTCTAGTAGCACACTTTTTCCTACCATCCCTGTTGCTCCAAAAAGCAGAACCTTCATCTTAATGCCTCCGACTAATTCTTACATAAAGAATTATTTTTATTATCAATTATAAATTAAAATCGTGCTCAAAAACTACACAATTACTTTAGACTGCTGATTTATTTAGTACTCATATTAGTATGAATTAATGAAAATTTAATGGGGTATAGTAAACTTTGTAGTTTTAAAAATGCTTATTAAATTTAAGGATGGTGTAGGTAATGAAAAAATATGAGTGGACTGATTCTACATATGAAATGAAAAAAAACGTCATAAGTGTCGGTAAGAAAAGTCTTAGAACTATTTTACTTTCATCTGTTTTGTTACTAGGTACAACAACCTCAGGTTATGCTTTTGGTAAAGGCTCAGAAGGACCGGATGTGTTTGTCGTACAAGGCATGTTGAAGTCAATAGGCAGCTACTCAGGTAAAATAACAGGGCATTATAATTACTTAACTATAAAAGGTGTAAAGTATTTTCAAAAAACACACGGTTTACCGGTTACTGGAGCAGTAGATACTAACACTTTTGCGTCTATTATGCATGCATATGAAGCAGTAAAAGCAGGTGGAGGAGCAGGCGGAGGTGCCCCTGGTGGAGATGACGGTTCAGGTGAAGGCGGCGGAGCAGGCGGTGGCGCAGGTGAAGGCGGCGGAGCAGGCGGTGGCGCAGGTGAAGGCGGCGGAGCAGGCGGTGGCGCAGGTGAAGGCGGCGGAGCAGGCGGAGGTGCAGGTGAAGGCGGCGGTCAAGGCGGTGGCACAGGTGAAGGCGGCGGCCAAGTGGAGCAACCAGGTAAAGGTGGAACAGAGCAACCTCCTGCTAAGGGCGGAACAGAGCAACCTCCTGCTAAAGGCGGAACAGAACAACCTCCTGCTAAAGGTGGAAATGAAAATCCTCCACCAAGTAAAGGTGGAAACTAATAAAGATTTTCTTTTGAAATGAATTAGTAAGAATTAAAAGAGCTAATCGACATTTTGATTAGCTCTTTTAATTTGGTGTAAAATTTCTATGCAGTTCTCTCTTTGGAAAAAATGAAACGATAGACCGTACAAGTACATATTATTATTAATGAAATAAGGGCACTAAACCATATACTTTGAAATTCACTTACATATTGTTGAATGATGTATGAAAGTATAATACTCAAAATAATACTAATTGGAATATAATTTGGTACTTTTCCTTTACTAAAAACGATGACCAGTATTGGAATCAACAAAGCTGAATATACATTTCCAGAATAAAATAATAGCTCTACAATCGATTTAGAATTGAGCAATGTCAAAAAATAAACGATGGCAGCAATAATAATACAAAGTAGATAAGCTATTCTAATTTTTTGGTGATCATTCTGCTTCCTATGGAAAGGTTCGAGAACATTTTGGACGATAAAACTAGCTAATGAATGTAGACATGCTCCAAATGTTGAAGTAATGGCATTAAAAGCACATAAAACAAAAAGTATGAAAAAGAAAGGAGTCGTTATTTTATTAGCTAATCCAACTAAAATTGAATGAATATCTGTAAAACCACCAGTAAAAATGACAATGATAAAAAGACATGAAAATGAAAGTGGAAAGATCGACCATATTAATCCTGATAAAGAGAAGGTTAATGGAACTTTTTTTACTTCAATCATAAATAAACGATGCCAAGATGCTAGATCAAAGAAAAACTGGCCAAAGCCTACTAGCAGGCCTGAAAATAGAAAGCTCCATAAATCATAATGATCTATTACTAGCATATATGGGTGATATAAACGAATCCCATCGTATACAGGCTGTACTCCTTCTTTCACGAAAAAATACAATGGTATTAAAATGGCGGCTGCAAACATTGTGATGACTTGAAAACCTGCTAATCTGTGAATCATTTTTAATCCACCAAATCCAGCAAACAAAACACAAAAAAGAGTGAAAATGAAAAGCTCTATATATAAAGGGAAATCAAATAGAAACTGAAACAAGGTAGACGCAGCCATTGATTGTATATATAAAATGTGAAAACTAGTTAAAATTAATAAGATAATAAAAATCCAATAGCCGAGTGGATGTAGTTTCGTTTTTAAATAATCTCCCATCGTTAAGCCATCTGAGAAATCTTGCCGAACTTTTTTCCCTATAAAACTAAACATAAATAAAGCAAATGCTCCAGCGAATGCGTAGCTAATTCCCCCGAAAACGCCATATTTCACCATCGATTCTGGAGAAGATAAAATGGTAGTACCTGTTACCCAACGTGCCAGAAGAGAAATAATTCCGATACCCATTCCAATTTGAACAGGACCTTGTACATACTCTTTAAATGAACGTGCAATCACTATTTATTTTCCTTTCTCACGGAACTCTTTAGGAGTTACTCCCTCGATCTTTCGAAATAACGTACTAAAATAATGCTGACTGTTAAAGCCTGAGTTTTCCGCGACATCTGAAATATTCCAATTTGGATTATTTGTTAAAAACCGTTTTGCGGCTTGTATTCTGTAATCAATTAAATATTCTGAAAATGAAACGCCGACTTCTTCATGAAATTTTCTACTTAAATACGAATGATTTGTATGAACTTCACGTGCTATATCAGAAAGTGAAAGTTTTTCAGCGAAATGTTCGTGAATATACAGTAGGGTTTGATGAATCAAACTTGAATAATGATTAGATGAATCAGACTGCATATATCTAGATAAAACCTTTTGTAATTCACTTTCTATGACTGGTTTCGTTAAATAATCAACCACACCAATCCTAATTGATTGTTGAGCATAATCAAAACTTTGATATGCTGTTACCATAATGATATCTACGTCATTATTTAAAGATCTTAGCTCTTCACCGAATTCTAGACCTGAACGTCCAGGAAGATTAATATCTAAAAATGCCAGATTAATTTTATGGTTTTGGTTAATTGTAAGAGCTTGGCATGCATCGGCAGCTTTATGAAACTTCCATAATGGGAATATACTTTTAATCATATATTCCATTTGTTCAAGTTCCAACGGTTCGTCATCAACTAATAATATATTCATTCCTTTGCTACCTCCTCGACTCTTAAATCATGAACAAGTGGCCATATGATTTTCACATTAGTGCCGTTTTCATTAGATTGAATTTTGACTTGAGCTTTGTTACTGAAATATAATTTTAATCGTTTTTTTATATTATCTAATCCATGTCCATCGCTACCTGTAAAAGAGTTAGTCATGCCCATTAAACCATTATCGGTTACATCTAAATAGACAGTTTGAGCTACCTGATAAAATCGAATATGAAGTAATGCTTCGCCAACTTTCTTTTCTAAACCGTGTTTAAATGAATTTTCAACTAAGGTTTGCAATATAAAAGGGGGGACAAGTGCAATTAATAAATCCTCAGGGCAATCTAACTGAACTTTAAGTCGATCACCAAAACGTAGTGTTTGAATGTCCAAATAATATTGAGTATATTGAATTTCTTGAGCTAGTGGAATTAATGGCTCAGAAGGTTTATATTTGAATTTCAAGAATTGTGAAAAAGTCTCTAGAGCTCGGATTAATTCTTTAGTTCTGTTTAAACGTGCCAAACTCAATATAACATTTAATGTATTAAACAAAAAATGTGGTTGAATTTGTTGATTTAATTTATTATATTGGGCTTCTTGAAGCGCGTGCTCTAACCGAATTTCTCTATTCTTATTTTCAAGTAGATCAATTCTCTTTTCAAAGATAAATAAAAATAATAAAGCAATAGCTCCCATAATAGGAGCTAAAATGAATAGCATGATTAATAAAGTAAATCCCTCGTAACTTAGCATGAAGAACCTCAGATAGGTTTATATTTTTTATTTTTTGACTACGTTAAAAAAGAGTGTTGATTTCCACTTCAGGATGCTGGCTTTCCGTGAGGCGCGCTGCTTAATAAGCCTCCTGGGCCCACACGATGTGGGTCATGCATGCGTTACGACAGGACGTCGTGGTATTAGCATGCTACCTACCTTTTTGACAACTGCGGGATCTCAACTATCCCGAAACTCCCACAGGAGTCGAGCACCTTACGCTCCAATCAGCTTCTAAATATCAACTGTATAAATTACCAGAACATATTATATTAATAAAACACTCTTTCAAAAAATATACTATTTAAACGACAATGTGACAAGCAACTTGATGATTTTGTTCAGAAATCTTTAAATCAGGAACTTTCGTTTTACAGATTTCTAAAGCAAAAGGGCATCTTGTATGGAAACGGCAACCGCTTGGCGGATCAATTGGAGAAGGAACGTCTCCGGTTAATAAAATTCTTTCTCTTGTATGCACTGGATTCGGTACTGGAATTGCCGATAATAACGCGCGTGTATATGGGTGTTGAGGATTTTCAAAGATTGATTTTTTATCAGCAATCTCTACAATTTTTCCTAAATACATAACCATAACACGGTCAGAAATATGTCTAACTACACCTAAATCGTGTGAGATAAAAAGAAATGTTAATGAAAATTTTCGTTGCAATGATTTTAATAAGTTTAATACTTGAGCTTGAATTGAAACATCAAGTGCAGAAACAGCTTCATCACATATAATTAATTTTGGATCAACTGCGAGTGCCCTTGCAATTCCGACTCTTTGACGTTGTCCGCCACTAAATTCGTGAGGGTATCTATCCATTGCCTCAGGTCTTAATCCTACATGTCCTAATAATTCTTCAATCCTAGCTTTTCGATCTTCTTTTGGCACGACATTTTGAATCGCTAAGGCTTCTCCGAGTATTTGACCAATTGTTTGTCTAGGATTAAGGGATGCAAATGGATCTTGAAAGATAACCTGTAAGTCCTTTCTAATTTTCCTCATTTCATTCTTTCTTAAACTTAGTAGGTCTTTATCTTGAAAATGGATACTACCACTAGTCGGTTCATCTAACCTGAGAATAGCCCGTCCAGTTGTAGATTTTCCGCAACCAGACTCCCCAACGATGCTTAATGTTTCTCCTTCATATATATGAAAACTAATATCGTCCACTGCTTTTACATGATTGACTGTTCGACCGAAAATACCGCCCTTAATAGGGAAATATTGTTTTAACTGGTCTACATTAAGCAATACCTTTTTATCATCAACTTGTAAGCCCATCATTCAACACCTACTTTCTCTTGAAGTGTATAGTCTTTCTCCCATTGTGTTGTATACATCCAACAGCTAACCTCTGTTGATTGGTCAATTGATTGGAGTTCCGGTACAGAGTGTTTACAAATATCCTTAGCATGAGCACAGCGGGGGGCAAAGCTGCATCCTTTTGGCATATTGTAGGGACTCGGAACAGTACCAGGAATAGTCGTTAATTCATCTTGATCCATATCAAGGCGTGGTAAAGAGTTTAATAGTCCGATCGTGTATGGATGTTTAGGATTTGTAAAAAGATCTTTAGCTAATGTATACTCAACAATTTTTCCAGCGTACATAACAGCAACTCGATCACAAGTTTCATAGACAACCCCTAAATCATGAGTAATTAAGATGACGGCTGTGCCGAAATCCTTTTGTAACGTTTTAATTAGTTCTAATATTTGTGCTTGAATCGTTACATCTAGTGCAGTTGTTGGTTCATCTGCAATTAATACTTCTGGATGACAGGCAAGAGCCATTGCGATCATAACTCTTTGTCTCATCCCACCGCTAAGTTCATGTGGCTCTTGTTTTGCTCTTTTTTCAGGAGAGGGGATACCTACTAATCGAAGCATTTCAACTGCTTTTTTCCAAGCTTCTTTCTTGCCAAGTTTTTGATGAAGTCGAATGGCTTCAGCGATCTGTTCACCTGCAGAATAAACCGGGTTTAATGACGTCATCGGCTCTTGAAAAATCATTGAGATTTCATTTCCTCGAATTGAACGCATCTGTTTTTCAGTCTTAGTTAATAAATCTTCTCCTTTAAAAAGAATGTTGCCTCCTGTAATTTTTCCTGGTGGGGATGGGATAAGTCTTAAAAGTGATAATGATGTAATACTTTTACCACTTCCAGATTCTCCTACAATTCCTAATGTTTCTCCTTTATTTAAAGTAAAGCTAATGCCATCAACAGCTTTACTCGTACCTTCATCTGTAAAAAAGTAGGTTTGTAGATTTTTTACCTCAAGAATTGTTTCATCAAATTGTTTCATCTTAGTGCCTCCTTAATTCAAGTCAATTCGTTTATTAAAGTATCGATAGAGGACATCAACAGCTAAATTCATAAATACGAAGATGACAGAAGCAATTAGCACGCCACCTTGAACCATTGGTATATCCCTTGTTCTAATCGCATCAACTATTAATCTACCAAGTCCATTAATTGCAAAAACTGACTCTGTTAAGACTGTGCCACCAAGAAGAGCACCGAACTGAAGACCAACAACTGTTATGACAGGGATCAACGCATTTTTAAGACCGTGCTTATAAATAATGACATATTCCTTTAGACCTTTAGCTCTTGCAGTACGAATATAGTCCTGACGAACAACTTCGAGCATACTTGATCTTGTCATTCTGGCTACAATCGCGGCTCCACCTGCACCAAGCGTTAATGCTGGAAGAATCATATGTTTAATTGTCCCCCAACCTGCAACTGGAAAAATATGAAGATTGACTGAAAAAAAGTAGATTAGCATTAAGCCGAACCAAAAGCTAGGTAAAGAGATTCCTAATAAAGCAATGATCATAATCGTAATATCTGAGATTGAATATTGTTTCGTTGCAGAGATAATACCAGCTAACATCCCTAATACAACTGTAATAAAAATACTCGCTAGAGCAAGTTCAAGGGTAATCGGTAAGCGAATCATAATTTCGTCTAAAACTGGTCGATTATTACGAAGAGATTCACCAAAATCACCTTGTAAGACATGAAATACATAATCAAAATATTGAACAAATATTGAACGATCTAGACCAAGTTGATGACGAATCATTTCAATTGTTTGTTTAGTTGCACCTTCACCAGCAAGTAGCGTAGCTGGATCACCAGGGACCATTTGCATAATAAGGAATACGACTAAACTTACTCCAAGTAAAACTGGGATTGTTTGCAAAATTCTTCTAATAATAAATATAAACATATACTCTCCTCCTTATTTTTTCATCCTAGGATCAAGGGCATCTCTTAGACCATCACCAAAAATATTAAATCCAAGTACAAGTGTTGAGATTGCAATCCCTGGAAATAAAGCTATATGTGGAGCACTGAATAAATAATCTCGTCCACTACTTAACATCGCTCCCCATTCTGGAGAAGGAGGCTGAGCACCTAAGCCTAGATATGATAAGCCAGCTGCTGATAAAATCGCAGTTGCTAGTCGTAAAGTAGCTTGTACGATAATAGGAGATAGAATATTCGGAAAAATATGTTTGAAAATAATGGTTGAATCAGAAGCACCTAATGCCCGAATGGCGTCAATATACTCAAGTTTTCTAACAGAAAGTGTGGAACCTCGTACGATACGAGCAAACATAGGAATTGAAAACACGCCAACTGCTACCATTACATTTATTAAACTAGGGCCTAGTGCACTAATAATCGCAAGTGCTAGCAAAATACCAGGGAAAGCGAGTAGTACATCAACAATTCTCATAATAATCGTATCCATCCATTTTCCGTAAAACCCTGCTAACAATCCAAGAATGATACCAATAAATGCTCCGAAAAATACAGAAACAAATCCGACTGATAATGAAAGGCGACTTCCATAAATTAATCTGCTTAATATATCTCTACCTTTATCATCTGTCCCCATCCAATGATCTACCGACGGAGGCTGGAGTTTGTGAATTAAATCAATTGCAAATGGATCCTTTGGAGAAATAAGTGGTGCGAAGATGGCTACTAAAATATAAAAGAGTACAATGTATCCACCGATTAGCGCTAATTTATTTTTCTTAAACTTTTTATAAAAAACTTTCCACCGTTTAAGTTGTTGAGATTTCTTTTTTTCTAATTTTGTTTCATTATGATTCATTAAGATCTCTGGCTTCATAGTTGTTCCTTCCTCCTTTTCTTTCATTAAATTTATGCAAAATAGGTATTGAAGTAAATATGATGTGTAAAAGCAGTAAAGATAGTGTAAAAACGAGTAAAGATTCTGAAAATATAAAATTTTATTTTTTTTTATAATTTGAATAAGCCTGACGTACCCATAAAAAATTCACTTGGATAAACATAAGGCAAGTTTGAAGAGGAGGAAAAAATAATGAAGAAAAGAACGGCTGGTTTTCTATTTGCATCCTTATTAACAATCTCATCTGTTTTATCAGCATGTACGTCTGATCAGACAAGTAGTAATGAAACAGGAGGGAAAGCGAAAGCAGGAGGAACTTTAGTAGTTGCTCGACTTTCTGATGCGACTACTTTAGATCCACATTTTATTACAGATATTCCATCTGCGAACGTTGTATATGAAAAGGTATATGAAACATTAGTCGTGCCTGATAAAAATATGGAACCACAACCACTACTCGCTACAGAATGGAAACAGATTGATAATGTTACGTGGGAGTTTAAACTTCGTGATGGAGTTAAATTCCATGATGGGGCACCTTTTAATGCGGATGCTGTTAAAACAAATTTCGAGAGAATACTAGATCCAAAAACAGCTTCGCCACAAGCAGGTAAATTTGAAATGATTAAAGAGATCAAAGTAGTTGATGATTCAACGGTTCAATTTATTTTGAAATATCCTTATGCACCACTGTTATCAATCTTAATGAGTAATGAAGGTAGTATTATTAGTCCAAAATCGATTGCAGAAAATAGTGATAAAATTGGACAAAATCCAGTTGGAACTGGACCTTATGTTTTTAAATCATGGAAGTCAGGCGAAGAAATTAATATTGTAAAAAATAATGAGTATTGGGGCAATAAACCTAAAATAGATGGCGTTGTATTTAAGGTTGTTCCTGAAGATGCGACAAGACTAGCAATGATTGAAACAGGTGAGGCTCATGTAACTGACCAAGTGCCAGTTACTGAAATTGAGCGAATAGAAGCTTCAGATACGATGGATTTATATCGTACAGATGGACTAGCAGTCGAATACTTAAGCTTTAATGTAAAGAAAAAGCCTTTTGATGATGTACGAGTTCGTAAAGCAATTGCACATGCAATTGAAGTTGATTCAATTATTAAAGGTGTATATAACAATGTAGGTACAAGAGCAAACTCAACAATGAGTCCTAAGGTTTTTGGATATGATGCCAATATTAAAGGCTACGACTATGATATTAATGAATCTAAAAAACTACTAAAAGAAGCAGGCATTAAAGATGGATTTGAATTTACATTAACAACAAGTGATCGTAAAGAAAGAATAAATATGGCAGAGGTTATTCAATCTCAGTTAAAAGGCATAGGTATTAAAGTGAAAATCCAAGTCCTTGAATATGGTGCTTATATTGGTGTAATTGCAAAAGGAGAGCATCAAGTTTCTATAGGAGGTTGGGGAAATGCTACAGGAGATGGCGATTACAATCAATTTAATCTTTTTGATAGCAAATCTCAAGGTGCTGCAGGGAATAGTTCATTCTACAGCAACCCTGAAGTAGATAAGTTAATTGAAACTGCACGTAAAGAATCTGACAGCGAGAAACGAAAAGAATTGTATTCACAAGCACAAAAAATTGAAAGTGAAGAAGTACCTTATGTACCGATTCGTAACTATGAGCACTTAGCAGTATACGGTTCAACTGTTAAAGGACTTTGGTTGAATCCAGCAAGTTATTTAATGCTTGATGACGTAACAGTGAAATAAATTATTGGTCAAAATAGAGGACAGCATACACACGTTATGCTGTCTTCTAAATTAGGAGGGAAAATATGATTGATCTATTACTAATTCATGGTACGGTCATTACAATGGACCCAAAACGAAGAATACTACATGACGGTTCCATTGCTATTTCAAATGGCAGAATACTAGACATAGGTTTAACCGAAAATCTGGAAATGAAATATGAAGCAAAAAAAGTGATTGATTGTAAGCATCAATGTATCTTACCAGGATTAATCGATGTTCATGGTCATGGCGGTCATTCCATGTTTAAGACAATCGCTATGGAAAATATTGATTTTTGGATGCCGATTATGACAAATACGTATAAGCATTTTGTAACAGATGATTTTTGGTATTACGAAGGTAAACTCTCTGCTCTTGAAAGATTAAAAGCGGGTGTGACAACAGGAGTAAGTGTATTAGGTTCGATGCCACGGTCAGATGATCCAATTTTCGCTATAAATCATGCGAAAGCATATGCTGAAGTTGGCGTCCGTGAAGTTGTTTGTACTGGACCATGTAATCCTCCATGGCCACATCTTTTTAGCAGATGGGTTGATGGGAAAAGAATCATAAAAGAAGTTTCCTATGAAGAAGTACTAAAAGGTGCTGAAGCTGTTATTGAAGCTTTAAATCATGCCAATGACGACCGAACTAGAGCATTTATTACACCATTTGTCATTGTAACGTCCGTTGATCCCTCAAACCCTACTTCTCCTGACAGACTTTATGGATTAACAAATCATGATCTTTATCAAGCAAAAAAAATAAGAGAAATTGCAAGGAAATATAACACAAGGATACACTCTGATGCATTTGGTGGAATGATTCATTTAGCAATACAAGATAAAGAAAATGCATTATTAGGTCCTGATGTCCATCTCCAACATTGTCGTGGAATTTCATTTGATGAGGCTAGGATTCTAGCAGAAACAGGTACAAATATTAGTGCTTCACCAGGATTTGGGCAAGTTCTTGCACGCACACCAATTACCGAGTTAATCGAAATGGGTGCAACTGTAGCAATCTCAACTGACGGGACTTCACCTTCAACGAGCTTTGATCTATTTCAAGCAATGCGAAAAACTCAGTTCGTTCACCAAGCAGCATTAAGAGATTACTATTATTTACCCCCAGGCAAGTTGTTAGAAATGATTACGATCGATGCAGCGAAATGTATCGGTTGGGACGATGAAATTGGTTCACTTGAGATTGGGAAAAAAGCGGATGTCATTACTGTTAATTTACATCAGCCACATCTGACTCCAGAATTTATGCATGTCCACCGTCTTGTTTTTCAAGCAGTTGCTAGTGATTTAGAACATGTAATTGTTGATGGGAAATTAATCATGGAAGGACGAAATGTAAGAACAGTTCATGAAAGTACAGTGTTAAATGAAGCAAATGAAGAAGCGTTTTCGACGATTAAGCGTGCTGGTTTAGAAAAATATATGCAACCTACGAAATATTTTTGGGGACATGCACGTGCTTATGTTGATGAAAAGAGATATGAAGAGAGTGAAAATAAAGTGGCTATGTGGGAAGGAGAATAAGATGAAAACAAAGTTAAAAGGAAGATATGTCATCGGATTTGACGGTAGTGATCATGTCATTTTAGAAAATTCTGAGATTGTTTTTGAAAAGGATACGATTTTATATGTTGGTAAAAATTACGCAAATGAAGTGGATGAGGTTATAGATGTTGGAAAAGCGATTCTTAGTCCAGGTTTCATTGATTTAAATGCTTTAGGTGATATTGATCATGATATTTTACATTTTGAAGCCAGTTCTAATAGACAGAAAAATCTTCTCTGGTCAGAAGACTATGTTCAACATGGACATCACGAATTGATGACAGAGGAAGATGAAGCGTTTAAGTCTTTATATGCTTATTCCCAACTTATTCTACATGGAATTACGACTGCAATGCCCATTACGAGCGTTTTTTATAAAAATTGGGCTGAAACATATGAAGAATTAGAGGAAGCTGCAAAACATGCGGCAAGCCTTGGGTTAAGAATTTATCTTGGACCAAGTTATCAATCAGGTATAAGAGTCGTCCAACAAGATGGCACGATTAAATTACACTGGGACGAAAAAGCAGGTGAAGCTGGTTTAGAGAGAGCCGTTAAGTTTATCGAAACTTTCGATGGTTCCTATGATGGTCTAGTTAGAGGAATGCTTGCGCCAGAAAGAATTGAATCACAAACTGCTGATGTTTTAGTAAAAACAAAATATTATAGTGAGAAGTTAAACGTACCAATTAAACTGCATGCAGCACAAGGAAGTTTTGAATTTAACACAATCGTGAAAGAACATGGGGTTACACCAATTAGATATTTATATAATTTAGGTTTTCTTGGGCCAAAAACGGGAATACCGCATGCCCATTTTGTGTCTGGTTATAGTGAAGCAAATTATAAAATAGATAATGATATTTCGTTACTAAAAGAAACAAATACGACAGTTATACACTGTCCACTTATTATAGGAAGACATGGTTCTACACTTGAATCATATGCAAAATATAAAAGTGAGGGAATTAATATTGCACTAGGTACAGACACATTTCCACCAGATATGTTTCAAAATATTCGAACTGGAAGTATGCTTTCGAGAATTGTTGAAAAAGAAGTTAAAGGTTCTACATTTGCTGACTTTTTTCGTTCTGTTACGATTGATGCAGCAAATTTCCTTAATCGAAGTGACCTTGGAAGAATTTCCGTTGGAGCAAAAGCAGATATAATCGCGATTGATTTAGATGGGTTTCATATGGGTGTACTAGATGATCCGATTCGAACGATGTTTGTAAGTGGATCCGGAAGAGACGTTAAATTATCAATCATTAATGGGAAAATCGTTATGAAAAACCAAGAAATATCCAATGTCAATTTGGAAGATTTGAAGCTGAAAGGACAAAAATATTTTAACAAGATGAAAAAGGGATATTTGGAAAGAGACTTCGAACAGCATACAAAGAAGGAGTTATTTCCACAATCTTTTCATTTTGTAGATTCGATTTAGTAGATATTGATTAGATGATTTTTCGAAAACAAGTAAAGAAACTGAAAAAACTAGTAAAGATTTTCAAAAATAATATTCTGAATATTTTATATAATTAGATAAATATTTAGAAAACAAACAAAAAGCAGGGGGTCGAAGTCTATGAAATTTAAAAGTGGAATAGGGAAATCTTTTCTAGTACTTTTAACGGCTGTTGCAATTACTGGTTGTTCGTCTAATCAAAGTGTCGGTACAAAATCAAATAACTCAAGCAATGAATCGAAAGGTGGTAGCACATTAGTCATTGCTCGTTTATCGGATGCAGAGAATTTGGACCAGCAATTTATGTCCACAATTAATGCAGCAAGTGTAACGCATCATAAAATTTATGAAGGGCTTGTTCAACGAGATAAAAATAATGAAATCCAGCCTATGCTAGCTGAAAAATGGAACCGAATTAATGAAACGACATGGGAGTTTAATCTTAGACATGATGTACAGTTTCATGATGGTACTCCTTTTAATGCAGAGGCAGTAAAAAAGACGTTTGATCGGTTATTAGATCCAAAAGTTGCATCACCTAGAGCTGTCGTTTTTAAAATGGTAAATCAAGTGAAAGTAGTTGATGAATACACAGTTCAATTCATCTTAAAAGAACCTTTTTCTCCTCTTCTTTCAATTTTAGCAAATCATGAAGGTGGAATTATTAGTCCGAAAACGATTAACAAGTATGGGAAAGACATTATCCAAGAACCAAATGGAACTGGCCCTTTTGTATTTGATTCATGGTCACCAGGCCAAGAAATTACTCTAGTTAAAAACAAGAATTACTGGGGTGACAAACCAAAAGTGGACAAAGTGATCTTCAAGGTTGTCCCAGAGGATTCTACAAGAATATCGATGATTGAAACAGGAGAAGCACAAATTGCTGAACCCCTTCCAGTTGCTGTAATGGACCAAGTTGAATCTTCAACAGCGATGGATGTATACCGTAGTGAAGGATTTGGTACTGAATATATTGGGTTTAATGTAAATAAAAAACCATTCAACGATGTCCGCGTTCGTAAAGCTATTGCTCATGCTGTTGAAATGGATTCAATTATAAAAGGTGTGTTTAATAATGTAGGTAAAAAGGCGAATTCAGCGATGGGATCGAAAGTATTTGGATATGATGCTGAATTGAAAGCATATGATTACAATTTGAAAGAGGCAAAGAAGTTATTGAAGGAAGCAGGCTATGCGAATGGATTTGATGCAACAATTCTTACGATGGATAGTAAAGAACGAGTTAATTTAGCAGAAGTGATTCAATCTCAGTTAAAAGGAATAGGGATTAATTTAAAAGTACAAGTCATGGAGTATGGTTCTTTTGTTGAACGAGTAAATAAAGGACAATCGCAAATGTTCATTATTAGCTGGAGGAATGCAACTGGAGATGCAGATTATAATCAATATAATCTTTTCCATACAGATTCACGTGGAGCAGCTGGAAACACATTCTTTTATAGTAATCAAAAAGTCGATGATTTAATCAATGCTGCTCGTAAAGAAACGGAAGAAGAGAAGCGTAAAGAGCTTTACGCCGAAGCACAAGAAATTGAAATGAGTGATGCGCCATATATTCCAGTACGCGTAATCGAAAATGTGGCTGCAGTCTCAAAAGATGTAAAAGGATTTTCAATCAGCCCATCTGGCTATTTAGAAATTAATGACGTATCAATAAAGTAAAGATGATAAATGAAAGGTATTAAGTCGATTTCCAAACACGGAAGTCGGCTTTTTTTGATTCATTCTAATCTTAATGTGCAAAAGACTTTGGATTTTCTTCAATTAAATTTTTAGCAGTTCCTAAGAGAAAAAATTGGTTTATTTTTTAGAGTTAGAATATACTGTTAATAACATAATACTGTCATTAACAGTATTATGTTATTAACAGTATGATGAAGTTATCCATGATATCAAAAACGATTATTTTTCCATTGCATTTAGGAGGTTAGTTATTTATGAAACATACAGGAAGACATACAGGGGCATTTCTTTTACTGTTTTTAACAGAGGGAGATAGCTACGGAGGCAAACTTTTGCAGAAATGTGAGGATGATCTTCCCATCAATCCAATTGATAGTGCCATATTGTATCGCACACTTAAGCAACTAGAGAAAGAAGGGGCAGTTGAGTCCTATTTGGGTACATCTGAACAAGATAAGCCGATAAAAATGTACAAAATTACTGAAGAAGGGAAATGCAAATTAGAAGAATTTCAAATCAATATTGAAACAAAACTTAAGAATTTATCTTTTTTCTTAAACAAATATGAAGTATGGAAGGAGTCTGATCATGATTAATGCTACTATCCTTTACAGTCTGGCTATTATTCTTACCAGTATTTCTTTTATAAAGGATCGAAATAAAACAAAAGATGCTCTATTGCAGTCATGGAAAATGTTTCGTAATATTTTACCGGATGTTTTATCAGTTATGCTTTTTGTTGGACTATCACTATCATTACTAACGCCATCCTTAATTTCCTCAATCATCGGAGAGAAATCTGGATTAATGGGAATTGTTTATTCTACAATAATTGGATCTGCCGTACTAATTCCAAGCTTTGTCGTATTTCCTCTTGGCGATACATTAGTTCAAAATGGTGCTGGACTCCCACAAGTAGCTGCATTAATGTCTACGATGATGTCAGTAGGAATAGTTACTTTACCTATGGAACAAAAATTATTTGGTAGTAGGTTTGCTTATACTCGTAATGCAGCTGGAATAGTAATGTCGCTTGTTTTTGCATATATTATTTGGGTGGTAATTGTATGAATGAATTAAGAAAATATCGGTTCTTTTTCATTTTATTTTTTGGAATGATTCTACTTACTTGTATTAATCAAACAGTTGGATGGAAGGCATTTCGATTATCAGGAAATAGTATCTTAAATATGATGCTGCTACTTCCTCCTGTTTTAATATTCGTAAGTTTACTAGATAAATGGGTGGAGAAAGAAACACTCATTAAATATATGGGGAAAAAATCTGGCATCTATGGTACACTGTTCTCCTTTTTATTAGGAGCAATTGCAGCTGGTCCACTCTATGTAGCTTTTCCAATGGCTGTACTTTTTTTGAAAAAAGGAGCTAGTATACGGTACATTGTATTTTTCTTAGGAGTTTGGACAACTGCTAAAATACCAACTGCAATATATGAATTTTCTTCATTTGGAGTTAAGTTTTCACTAATTCATATTGGTTTTGGTCTAGTATTTTACTATTTTTTAGGTATTATTTTTGAGAAGTTTTATGACCGCCGACAAATATTGAAATCTGAAATAAATGAAGAAATATCGATTTAAGTGAGTATATTTTTATGTTAATAGATACTTTAATGAAAACAGCTAATCATTGAATTGGCTGTTTTTATTTACCTCTCTCAATAAATTTAACAGCATTTAGGTTGAGCTTTGACTAACATTAAGGCTCTTTTCTAAAAGATTGATGTTTTTAAAACAAACTTTAAATAAAGAAGATGATGAACGGATATGCGAGACTCCTGTGGGAGTAACGGGACAGGAGAGTCCTTAGCAGGCGTCAAAAAGGTAGGCATGCTAAAACCATGACGTCCTGTCGTAACGCTAACGCATGCATACCAGGAGGCCCATCGCACGCCCCACGGAAATCGAGCATCTTGGAGTGGAAATCAACTTAGATACTTCTTAAATAGCAACAAAGTGTACGAAAACAACCAAAATAAAAAGTCATTTAATTTATCAACTCTTTCTCCTCAATTTTTTCACTTTGGTTTGTACAAGAATTAGTAAAGAAACCTTAAAAATATGTAAATATACTAAAATCTTATTATTTCGATTAGTTTTATAATGAAATAGATTCATATATACAATGGGATGGAAGGGTGAGAGTTTTGTCAAATTCATATTGGTTAACAAATGTACGCCTGGAGAATGGTTTTACTTATAATGACAATGAAACAATTACTGGAACTGCAACTGGAAAATACAATGTAAAGATTGAAGACGGAAAAATTAACTCGATTCAATTAGAAAATGAGTTAATTACCGATCAAGCTCCACAGTTTGACGTGCAAGGTCTTCTAATGGTCCCTTCATTTAAAGAAATGCACATTCATATTGATAAAACATTCTATGGCGGACCATGGAAAGCATGTATGCCTGCAACAAATGGTGTAAAAACACGAATAGAGGAAGAACAAATATTATTACCAAAATTATTGCCAACTGCTAAAGAAAGAGCAGAGAAAATGCTTGATCTATTAGTAAGCTACGGATCAACGCATATTCGTACACATTGTAATGTTGACCCAGTTATCGGTTTGAAAAATCTAGAAGCTACATTACAGGCTTTAGAAGGTTATAAAAATAAATTAACACATGAAATCGTTGCATTTCCTCAACATGGTTTATTAAGAAGTAATTCGGTTGAACTAATAAGAGAAGCAATGAAATATGGTGCGAATCTTGTTGGTGGAGTAGATCCAGCTTCAATCGATGAAAATATAGAACGTTCACTTGAAACAATTATGGATATAGCAGTTGATTCAAATTCTGATATAGATGTTCATTTACATGACCCAGATCATCTTGGTCTTTTTACAATGCAAAGACTAGCAACATTAACTGAAAAAGCAGGCTGGCAAGGAAGAGTGACAGTAAGTCATGCGAGTGGATTGGCTGATTTGACAGTTGTTGAAGCAACTGCTATTGCAGAGAGATTTGCTGAATTAGGAATTTCAATCACGTCTACAGTCCCTATTTTCAGAACGATTCCAATTCCTTTGTTACGTGAAAAAGGTGTAAAAGTAGAATTAGGAAATGATAGTCTTACAGATCATTGGTCTCCTTTTGGTATCGGGGATAATCTTGAAAAAGTTGGTCGTTTAGCTGAAAGATTCCGCATGATTGAAGAAAAATCATTGGGTAGCAGTTTAGGATTTATTACAGGTGGTAAAACTCCTTTGAATAACGAAGGTGAAAGAGTATGGCCTGCTATTGGAGATGAAGCGAGTATTGTTCTAGTTGAAGCTAGTTGTTCAGCCGAAGCAGTTGCTAGACGAGCAAAACGTAAAGCAGTCATTTTCAAAGGAAATATTGTAAGTGGTTCGATCTCGAATTTTGAATCAACAATAGTCTAATCTTTTATTAAAGAGAGTGATGAAATGAATCAATCTTATTGGCTTACAAATGTGAAACTTGATAGTGGATTTATGTTTGAAAATGGGAGAATTGAGCATACAGAGACTGATTTATTTAATCTGTATATTAACGATGGTAAAATTGAAAAATTACAATTAGCGGAATTACCATTGATAACACAACTCCCTGTACAGGATGCAAGAAATTTACTTGCACTCCCTGCTTTTAAAGAAATGCATAACCATCTCGATAAAACGTATTTAGGTCTTCCATGGAAAGCTTGTACCCAAGCTCCAAATTTAGTAGAACGTTTAAATTTGGAAGCAATTGAGTTAGCTGAACTCGCTAAAACGGGACAACTTCGAGCGGAAGAAATGCTTCATCTTTTATTAAAAGGTGGGGCTACACATGTCAGAACGCATGTAAATATTGACCCTTATATCGGTTTAGAGAATTTAGATGAAATTCAAAAAGCTTTACTTACCTATAAAGATAAAATGACGAATGAAATAGTTGCTTTCCCTCAACATGGCCTTTTACGCACAAAAAGTATTCCGTTAATGAAATCAGCGATGAGAGAAGGAGCAACGATAGTTGGAGGATTAGATCCAGGTGGCATCGATCAAAATATCGAAGCTTCCCTGTTTGAAATGATTGATCTTGCTGTGGAGTTTAATGCAGATATTGATATTCATATACATGATCCTGGTCATCTTGGTTTTTATACAATTAAAAAACTAGTTTCATTAATTGAAGAAGCAGGTTGGCATAATAGAGTAGCAATTAGTCATGCTTTTGCTCTTGGGGATGTTTCATTCGAGGAATCTGATGAAATGGCAAGTAAACTAGCAAAATTAGGTGTTTCTATCATGTCAACCGTACCGATCAACCGTGTGATGCCTCCTGTTGATTTGCTTCATGAAAAAGGAGTAAAGGTTGCTCTTGGATGTGATGGTTTCTATGATTCATGGTCTCCATTTGGGACTGGAGATATGTTAGAAAAGGCAGGGCGTTTAGCTGAACGATATAACTGGAAAGATGAGTATAGCTTATCTCAAACACTACAATTTATTACCGGTGGAGTGAAAACACTTGATGATAAAGGAAACCGATTATGGCCTGCAGTTGGAGATGAAGCAAGTTTGGTCTTAGTGGATGCATCGTGCTCAGCAGAGGCAGTTGCAAGAAGGTCAGAACGTGCGGCTGTATTCCAAAAAGGTAAAATTGTTTACGGTGGACTTAATTCCATACCTACTTTGAAATAAATTGAAAGTTGATTAAAAGAAGGGAAGAATGTCATGAAATCGGTTTATTGGCTAAAGAATGCACGTTTAGAAACAAGCTTCCAAAAAGAATATGAAAAAGTTACAGGCACGCTAACTGGACTATTTCATCTGTTAATAGAGAATGGTAGAATCAGTAAGATTTTAAAAGAAGAAGAGTCCATTTCAAATGATATACACGTAGAAGATGCAGGCGGATTATTAGTCCTTCCTTCATTTATTGAAAAGCATGTGCATCTTGATAAGACATTAATGGGTGATGTTTGGAGAGCGTGCACACCAACGTCAGGCGTGATTGAACGATTTGAAAATGAAAAATCGGTTTTACCTACAATTGCAACAAGTACTACGAAGCGTGCTGAGTCTTTACTTGAAATACTATTAGCTTCAGGTTCTACCCATGTAAGAACACATGTAGATATTTATCCAGAAATAGGTTTGAAAAATTTAGAACAAGTCAAGACGGCACTAGAAAACTATTCGAATCGACTAAGTTCTGAGGTCGTCGCATTTGCACAACACGGATTATTGCGATCAAATGCAACTAGTTATGTAAGAGAAGCACTTCGAAATGGAGCAGGAATCGTTGGTTCGGTGGATCCGGCTGTAGTAGATCAAAATATCGAAGCATCATTAAACCAATTATTTGATTTAGCAGTAGAAGCTAACGCGGATATCGATCTACATCTACATGATCCTGGTCATCTTGGGACATTTACAATGAAACGTGTCGTTGAATATACGAAACAAGCAGGCTGGGAAGGCAGAGTAGCAATCAGCCATGCGTTTGGAATAGGTGACGTGTCGAAAGAAGAATCCTATGAACTGGCTAATAGTTTAAGTGATGCAGGAATAACCATCGTCACAAGTGTGCCAATTAATCGACAAATGCCACCAGTTGATTTGTTAAATGAACGTGGCGTAGAAGTTGCTGTAGGAAATGATAACATTTTTGATGTTTGGTCTCCATTAGGTAATGGAGATATTTTAGAAAGAGCTGGTCGACTTGCGGAGCGATTCAAATGGATTGATGAAGTTTCGTTAGCTCAAACTCTTAAGTATATTACTGGTGGGAAAACACCATTAGATAAAAAAGGTATTCAAGTATGGCCAAAAGTAGGAGATGCTGCAAATCTAGTTTTAGTAGATGCGAGTTGTTCAGCTGAGGCATTAGCAAGACGCGCTGAACGGAAAGCAGTTATGTATAATGGTAATATCGTAGTTGGTTCATTAAGTAAACAAAATCAATCAATTAACGTATAAAAAAACTGCCGAAAAGGATCTCTGGATACTTCTAGATTTCCTTTTTCCTTTTGCTTAACTAAACAAATAGAAAGCAGGCTGTTATGTTGGTCCGATCTTATCTTTTATTACTATTTTGCGTGATCTGTTGGGGAAGTAATTTTATTTTTGGCGCTTTATTAGTCAAAGACTTTTCACCACTTTTCCTTTCAGCATTAAGATTATTTTTCATTTTACTCTTTCTAATGCTATATGCTTTACGAAAGAAAAAATGGAAAAAAATTCAAAAAAGAGATTGGTTACTGATGATCTTATTAGGCTTAATTGGTACATGTATTAACCAATGGTCATTTTATTCGGCTCTAGAAACTGCCCATCCTACTACCTCGGCATTAATACTAGCTCTTGCTCCTCTTACAACATCTCTTTTAGCTTCGATGTTTTTAAAGGAAAGACTAACAAAAGGGTTTTTATTCGGCTCAATAGTCGCTTTTGTCGGAGTATTTTTTGTTATTACCAATGGTGAAAAGCTGCATATTACAATCGGCTTGGTTTGGATATTTCTTACAATGCTAACATTTTCAATCTCTATTATCATGATTAAAAAGCTATCTGAAAAATACCATTCCATTTCCATAACCCTCTATTCAAATTTCATTGGATTTGGTGGTTTACTGCCTATTACCCTTTTAGCTGACTCGTCTAAACAAATGAGTAGAGAAGTAATGCCTTGGATACTATTAATTGTAACGGCAATCATTATGCATGGGATATGTACGTTAATTTGGAATCAACAAATTCAAGCAGTTGGAGCCTCAAAAGCATCAATGTTTCTTAATTTAGAGCCATTTGTTGCAATGATTGTAGGTTTAATGATTTTGAAAAACAATATAACTGGTTCACAATTAATCGGAGGAGCACTCATTATAATTGGTGTTTTTCTTTCAACTTCATTAAAATGGAAAAAGGTGATTGAGGAACCAAACTATACAAAAGAAACGCAGAATTACTAAGCGCTAAGGAGGGGGAAACTGTGAAAAACTTGAGGGTTTCTACTACTCTATTTTCATCGGTTCAATGGTTATTTTTTATTTTTGCAAATACAATTGTCGTACCTATTTCAATAGGAGCGGCTTTTAATCTTCCGTCAGATGTGGTTGAAATGACGATTAGAAGTTCACTAATCTTCACTGGAATAGCATCTGTGTTACAAGGTTGGATTGGACACAAATACCCTGTAATGGAGGGACACTCTGGTTTACTTTGGGGGGTTATGTTGAACTTAGGTTTATCAGCGTCCTCTTTTGGTCTAAGCTTTGCTGAAATTGGAGGAGGAATGGCAACAGGATTTATTGCAGCTGGGATTGTAACGATCTTATTGTCAGCATTTAATTTGATTTCGTTTCTTCAGAAAATCTTTACTCCAATGGTAATGACAGTCTATTTGTTTTTACTGTCATTTCAGCTGATTTTTGTCTTTTTTAAAGGTATGCTGGGGATTACTGAAAAGGGTGAAATAAGTATACCAATTAGTATACTTTCACTATGTATTGTTTTGTTTGTGAGTATATTGAAGCTTAAAGGAACTCGTATTATTAGCAATTTTTCGATTTTAATTGGAATTGTCGTAGGATGGTTTTTTTATTCGTTATTATTTGGTGGAGATATGAAAGAGGTAGGCTCAGCGGCTGCTAATTTTTCGTTCTTCCCATTAGGAGCACCCAATTTAGAAATTGGTATTATCGCGATCTCGTTTTTCGCTGGAATCATGAACTTAAGTAATACTTTTGCTTCAATAAAAGCTGCATCTGATTTGTTAAAAGAAGTAGATCAACCAAAACAGTATCGCTATTCATTATTTATAACAGGTAGTTTCACAATCATTGCTTCTTTATTCGGTATTGTTCCTTATACACCGTTTACTTCATCACTGGGATTTCTTCAAAGTACCCAGATTTATGAACGTAAACCGTTTATATATGGAGGTGCTTTATTAACTGTTATTGGATTACTTCCACCATTTATTGCGTTCTTGGCAAATATGCCAATTACAGTTGGAAATGCAGTTTTATTCGTTGCGTATCTTCAATTATTTGGAACAGCTTTTAATAGTACAAAGGGGCAAGTATTTACATCAGATACGATATTTAGACTAGCAGCACCAGTGTTGTTAGGTGTAAGTTTAATGAATATTTCACCTGGTACATTTGGAAATCTTCCAATGTTTTTACAACCATTTTTAACGAATGGTTTAATTATGGGAGTCATTATTTCAATTTTATTAGAAAAAGCAGTGAACTGGAAACAGTATGAGCAATTAAAAGTTTAAATCCAAAAAGTAGTCCTATCAAAAAGATAGGCTTCTTTTTTTTTGTAAAGGTACATAAACTGAAGTGATTGCCTTGAGTGCTGATAAAGAGGATTATCGTAAGAAAGTGAAGAATTTTTATTAACTAGCGATAATGGAAGGGTGAAATCTTTGTCTGTAAAAAAAGAACAGAAAGCTACAATTCGAACAGTACGTATGGAAGATGCTATAGCATTATTAGAAATTCAGCGTGAAGTTGTCGAAGAAGGTGATTTTTTTATTTCAGTTTCGGAAGAATTCAAGAAAACGCTTGAACAACAAAGCGAATGGATTAAAAACATACTAGGAAATGAAAGAGAAACATTGTTTGTTGCCGAATTGGACGGTAAAATTGTTGGGTGGATTGTCTTCACAACACAAGATCGTAAACGACTATCACATACTGGTTCGATGGGAATTATGATAAAAAAAGAGAAGAGAAATCTGGGAATCGGAAAGTTATTGTTAGAAGAGCTATTGTCTTGGGCAGAGCTAAATCCACTTATTGAAAAAGTATCCTTAGGAGTGTTTTCGACAAATCAAAAAGCAATCGCTTTATACAAAAGTATGGGATTTGTTGAGGAAGGTCGTAAAATTAAAGGGTTTAAATTTAGCGACAATGAATATGTTGATGATATTCTAATGTATAAACTCGTTGCAGACTGTTGACAAACGCTCGCATTCTTCGTTACTTCGCCTTCTTGCGGTGCTCATTTCCGACAATGGTAACTCCGCTCCTCATCAGGCTTTGCGCCTCGAAAGACAAGCATTTTCAATCAGTCTGCATCTGTTGTTTTTGACTTTTTCAACACACTGAAAGGACCTAATGAAGGTCCTTTTTCACTTTGTAAATTAATTAGTTTAAGGAGTTCAGAAAATTAAACAATTCCCTATCTAGTTTTTTAGTGCCAGATGCGTTCAGCCAATCAGATGGTATAAGCAGGGAGTTGCAATTTGTACTATTTAAATAACTATAAATGATTTGAGCTTCATCTATTTCATCTTGGCTTACATCGTATGTCGAATTCATTATTATTTTACTAAAATTAGATAAGATAATGGATTTAAACACTTCACATAATTGTTCAATCGATTGATTTTGAAAATGATATTTTCCAGTAAAAAGTACTTGAGTTCGGTTGATTAAAAATAGCTTAATCATGCCTTCATCATCTAATTTCTCAACGATAAGGATATTATGATTTTCTTCAGTAAATTCAATGACTTTCTCTTTATTTAGTAGTGATTTCACTGCCTCAATCCAATCACGATATTTAGCTGCAGCTTCAAAATCAAATTCCTCTGAAGCTGAATACATCATTTTTTCCATTTCTTCTAAAAGGCTCGTGTCAGTCCGATGTAAGAATCGATTCATTTTATCAATAATGGCATTGTATTCATCGACAGCTGGTCCACCTAAACATAACCCATTACACAATCCTAAAGAGTAATTTAAACAAGCACTATTCTTTACAGTTGAGTGAGCACAATTAATTTTAAAACAATCTTTCATTCCATTAATTGCTCTTTCAACTATTCCTCTACTTGTAAAAGGACCAAAAATTAAATTGTGTTCATTTTCAGAAGGTTGATAGCTGATCTCAAAGGAACGTATTTTCTTATCCATGTTAATAACTAAGTAAACAAACGACATTGGGCTTTTCATCATGCGATTATAATGTGGTTTGATTTCTTTAATCAAATGACATTCAAGCATAAAAGCATCAAATTCGGTATCCGTTAGAATGGTATCAAAATCTTTTAAATGAGTAACTAGCTTCTTTACTTTTGGAGAATGATTACTAGAATCTCGGAAGTAAGATTGAACTCGTTTCTTCAAACTTTTTGCTTTTCCTACATAAAGAATATGACCTTTAGAATCTTTCATTAAATAAACACCAGGAGTCTGTGGCAAGTTTTGTACTTTATCTTGTAACTCGATTTGGATTCATTCCTTTTCTAGATAGTATATGTCTCATTTTATCATGAGAGGGTTAATAATTGTCGACTCACTTGTGTGAAAAATAGGTATATGTATCTTTTGAAAAAATAATGTAAATAAGCTTAAATACAAGCATAAAAGAGAGACTGCTAGCGTAAAAATTGACTACAGAGTATATCTGTAAAAATAGGAGAGAAGTGATTTAGGTGAAAACGATTTATACGACATCTTCTTTCTTCAATTGGGTTATAGCTTGTCTAGTAAATTTTGTAATAATTTTTACTTGCATCAAGTTTGCTCATAAAGTGGAATGGCATTATTTAGATATGGCTTTTTTTGCATATGTCGTCATCCTGTTATTCTATTTTATTTGCTTAAAAAAAGATGAAGGCTTTCCTGCTTTATTTCGTCAATTTGTTTTACGAAAAAAAAGTGTGTTGCTTCACGTGTCCTCATATGAAGTAACAATTGTTCTCATAGCTGCTGTTCATATAGTAAGAGCAATTATTTTATATAGAGAAGCATTTATATCCTTATTTTAATGATGACAGCAGATTATTCTGTTGTTTTTTTATGTCTAGGTCTTTAACTTTCGATATAGTATAATCTCCTTGGGTGATCTAAATGTTTTTAAAGAGAATAACACTTTTACGTGAACAGATTCCATCTATTACAGACTATCCATTTTCAATTCCTTCACTCAATCATCTAGATGAAATTAGTTTGGAGAATAGGGTAACCTTTTTTGTAGGGGAGAATGGGTCTGGTAAATCAACATTAATGGAAGCAATTGCTGATAAATGCGATTTCAATACAGCGGGTGGGGGACGAAATAATATTTATGATGTGCATGCATCAGAATCAGTGTTAGGTAATTATTTAAGACTTTCTTGGTTACCTAAAACTACAAATGGCTTTTTCTTACGAGCAGAATCATTTTATCATTTTGCAACATACATTGATGAAATCGATGATCCAGCTAAATATGAAAGCTATGGTGGGCAATCACTTCATAAACAATCCCATGGAGAATCCTTTTTATCCTTATTTTTAAATCGATTTAATGGAAATGCACTCTATTTACTTGATGAGCCTGAAGCTGCACTTTCACCTGCTAGACAATTAGCCTTTTTGAAAATCATTCATGATTTATCTGAGGAAGAAAATTCGCAGTTTATCATTGCTACTCATTCGCCAATTTTACTCGGTTATCCAAATGCAGATATATTAAGCTTTGATAACGGAAAAATTAATCGAATAGACTATGAAGATACAGACCACTATCAAATCACAAAATATTTTCTACAGCATAGAGAGAAGTTTTTGAAAGATTTGTTGGAGGATGAAGATTGAAATTTAAAACAAATTAAATAGAAAACAAAAATACAGGATATTGTTTTCTTAGTGACAGTATTTCTTTCGCAGTTCGTGAACAACCCTACATGAAACAAGCGAAAAACCCCTTCAGCATTTAATTTGAAGGGGCTTTTCAAAATGATCATATTTATAAATATTAATCTATTAAGAGTTTGTGATCTTAGCTTGCTTTATACTTTTGTTCACTTTTAAAGTTTGATTTAAGTTTCCAATATACCGGTAAACCAATAATTGCAATTCCAATAGAAACGAGTGCATCAAACGGTGAGTTCATCAAAGTACTAACAATTATGTAAAGAGTACCTACAATTGCGATAATAGGCGTTATTGGATATAACGGAACTTTATACAGAAGCTTTTCACTTGTTTCTTTTTTTCGAAGTAAGAATACAGCATTAAAAGCTAAGCCATAAAATAGAAATACTGCGAAAATTGCCATATCAGAAAGTCTGTCAGGGTTCCAAAATACCATCATTGCTAATGCGATACTGATTTGAAAAATTGTGGAAGCTACTGGCGTTTTAAATTTAGGATGTATGCTAGAAAGAACTTTCGAGCCTGGAAGAAAGCCTCTTTCAGCCATCGCAAAAGTAATTCTTGGGAATGTAAGAATCTTTCCATTTAAACAACCGAAGATCGACACTAAAATACCAACTGCTAAAAGTTTTCCGCCGAATTCACCAAACAATGAAGATGCTGCTGATGAAGCGGCATTAGGACCCAATTCAACGATTTGTTTTGCAGATAATACATGAAGCATTGCAATATTTACGGATAAATAAGCTAAAATAACAATTAAAATTCCAGAGATAATAGCTCTTGGAAGTGTTTTTGAAGGGTTTTTCATTTCCCCTGCCATAAACCCTACATTCATCCAGCCGTCATAAGCCCATAGAGTTGCTAAAACTGCTGCTCCCATACTTAATGAAGCTTGGGTACTACCACTTTCGGCATTAAAAACTGAAACGTCCCCCTGAAAAATACCAAAAACTGCAATAAGAATAATAGGGATTAATTTTCCAATAGTCGATAATGTTTGAATGAATCCGCCGAAATGTGTTCCTAATAGATTCAAAGTACCAAGTAAAATAATCGTTAGGATTCCAATTGTAATTCTACTACTCTCTGAAAACCCAAAAAAATCAGCCATCAATGAACCAAAATACAATCCAAGGGCACCCATAACAGCAGGGCCGTAAATAAGTGTTTGTACCCATCCACATAAAAATCCCCACATCGGGCCATAAACTTCTTCGATATAGGCGTATAATCCACCTGTTTTTGGAATTTTTACACTGACTTCAGCAATTGTTAAACCACTTGCTAGTGTGATAATCCCGCCAATGATCCAGGCTAATAGAGCCATCGTGGAATTAGATGTAGAAGACAGTACGATTCCAGGTTTCATAAAAATCCCTGAACCAATTACAGTCCCTATAACCAAAGATGTTGAAACGAAAAGGCCAATATTCTTCTTTAAATTTACTTCTTTTTCCATTTTAGCTCACCTACTTTTCATGATGTATTTTTAAAATTAAAAATAGTATAGCATATTAATTTTTCTGTAATAATTTTTTAAATATTTTTAATTATCGAACTTGTTTGTGCGCATTATTTATATATCCAGACTGCCAAGGGAGTAGCTAGTCACTGAGCGACAGCCCTACAGAAGACGAGCATCTTGGAGGGGAAATCAAAAAAAACTCCTTAAATAGCAACATAGGAATGAAAACAGACAAAATTTAAATCTTAAAAATCATTAATATAAAAAATTTAAAAAGGAAAATTTTGATAGACGTTGAATATAATCATAAACCTCATAGATTTATCCTACGTATAAATCCCAAAAAAGGAGAGGATAAGCATGTCCAAGTTTAGGTTAATTCCTTATAAGTTGGAAGAAGTTAAGGGGCGTACAAAAGAAGTTCCTGTTGGAGTCCGTTTAATTGAAGCTGTATCTATCTGGGAAAAAGGGTATCAAGGGGAAGATGTGGTTGTTGCAGTTATTGACACTGGCTGTCAAACAGACCACTCCGATTTACAAGATCGAGTTATTGGGGGATATAACTTTACAGATGACTATGGAGGAGATCCCAACGTATTCTTAGATAATAATGGTCATGGAACACATGTCTGTGGTACGATTGCTGCCAGTAAAGATGGACATGGTGTAGTAGGTGTAGCCCCTAAAGCGAAACTATTAGTTCTGAAAGTATTGTCTGGAGCAGGGGAAGGAACCGTCGATTCAATTAGGCAGGCCATTGAATATGCTACTACTTGGAGAGGGTGTAATGGAGAAACTGTTCGAGTGATATCTATGTCACTAGGAGGTCCAGAAGACGACCCAGATTTGCATAAAGCAATTCAAAAAGCAGTAGATCGAAATATTATGGTTGTATGTGCAGCTGGAAATGAAGGAGACGGTGACGGAGAAACTAGTGAATATAGCTATCCTGGTGCTTATCAGGAAGTTGTAGAGGTAGGCTCTGTCAATCTGCGAAAACATCTATCTAGTTTTAGCAATACAAATGATGAAATTGATTTGTTAGCACCTGGAGAAAAAATTCTTTCTACTTATCCTACAAATCAATATGCTGTCCTTTCCGGTACATCAATGGCAACACCACATGTATCAGGAGCAATTGCCTTATTAATTCAACAATATGAAACTGAGAATAATCAACCAATTACTGAGCCGGAGTTATTCGAATTGTTAATTAAGCATACTGTTTCGCTAGGATACAGCAGACTTGAAGAAGGAAATGGACTATTGAAACTTGGTGTTAAAGTTCCTGCTAATCTAAAATGAAAAAGTAATATATAAATTGGAAGAAGTCCCGATCATTAAAGTCGGGACTCTTTTTTATACACTTACTTTGCAATCATACTATCTAAGTAGGCCTTTATGGCTTCAATATTCCCGGATACTTTTTCTTCTCTCAATTCGTCTTTTCTCAATTTATCTATTGATTGCTCTAAGATTGACTGCGCCTCTGACTCCGGAATTACTACTACTCCATCAGCATCTCCCACTATGATATCCCCAGGATTGACTGCAGTACCACCACAAGAAATTGGAATATTAATTTCACCTATTCCAAATTTCCCACTAGCTGCTACAGAAGTTCCTCTAGAGAAAACAGGGAAGTTTAATTTTTTGACTCCAATAATATCACGAATTACACCGTCTACCACGATTGCGCTTACACCAAGTGTTTGAGCCATACCTACGACAAAGTCTCCAGCAATTGCTCGATATTGATCCTCTTTTGCGTCAATAACGATTACATCTCCGGGTTTTGCTACTCTAATAGCTTTTAATACTGCTAGGTTGTCCCCGACTGGAATCTTTACAGTTAATGCTCTTCCGGCAAACTTATATTCTTCCTTTAAAGGCGTAATTGCTGAATGCATATTATTTAGTCCGTTCATTACATCTGATATACAGGTTGTTGGGATGTTTGAAAATTGTTTGATGATAGATTCCATAAAGTTTATCTCCTTTTAGTTGATTCATTTAGGCTGTTTTCTTATTTATTGTTGCTATTTGAGAGTGTGCTAGTTGATTTCCACTTCAGGATGCTCCCTTTTTAGTGGGGCGTGAGTTGAGCCTCCTTGAGCCCACACGATGTGGGTCATGCATGCGTTACGACAGGACGTCATGGTTTTAGCATGCCTACCTTTTTGACGCCTGCTAAGGTCTCATCCTCCCGCTAGTCCCACAGGAGTCTCGCATATCCGTTCCAATCAACTTCTGTCTATAAAGTTACAAAAAACTTGCTTAAAAGCAACAATCTCTTAGAAAAGAGACTTCATATAAGAAAATTATATAGTTAATTGGGTTAAATGAGTCATTTAAAAAAGTTATCGGACATCATAATAAAATATTATTGAGAGATCTTCTCTGTATCAGCAATAAAAAAAGGACTTTCAATTGAAATTCCTTTTAATATTTATAGAATGAACTAGACGAATCAATTGAAAAAGAAAGTTTTGTCACGGAAAGGAAAACATATTTCCAAACAGTATGTTCCCTCTGCAACTCCTTCTTTTTCGTGATCTACTGTAATAGTAGTAGCCCCTTCAACTGTTGCGGAAAGTGTGTTTCCTCTGGGAACTTTAAATATAACTGGGCTTTGCCCCAATCGATTTATAGTAACTCGTAGAAAAGTAGTACTCGCAGCACTGTTGAATACTGAAACAGAAACAATTGCCTTTTCATTCAGTTGCTTTTTCCAAATTTCCAAATTTTTTATATCATGATCTAAGAATAGGTTACCACAGAGCTTATTACAGATAATTTCTATTTCTTTACATGGAGGACAGCAATCTTTCTCATCTGGGGGAATTGGAATGGGTGGCTTCGGTTTTGGTTTTGGAGGAGGCGGGGGGAGTTTCTTAGTTCTTTCTTCACATTCACAATCACATTTTTTATGTTTTTCTTCTCTCAAGAATAATTCCTCATTTCTGCAAAAGGGACTACCTTATAAATTATTAGAATATCAGTCAATTGTTTCCATAAAAACACTATTTCTTAAATAAAAAAAGTTTCCTATACAAGATAGGAAACTCTATTTTCACTTTCTATGCCAAAATTCGTTTATATAACGTAATACAGTACGTACCATTTGTACCTGCTGGAACTTGTATAGCAAAAGAAGTCGGGCTTTTTACTGCACTTGTAAACGTATTTCCTGGTGGTACGGGTCCGACTGGAACTGAAGGTGGCGCAACAGCGGAATTGACTGTTCCTGTTACATTTGTAACGCTTGAAGCAGAATTAAAAAGCTCGAATGTCCCCTCAAAATAATCACCAAGAGGAGCTGTAAATACAGTTTCATCTGTTACTCCATTGGTGGGTCCATTAAAGTTACCGCAAATCTTTTCTTGGAAAATTTGCGCTGGAGGACAACAAGATCCAAGTGATCCACACATAATACCAGTATCCTTTCAAATAGAATAGATGGCTTGTACAACCATATATTAATAGATGTGAAGATTTTATAATTGTTACTGAAATAGTCGAAATTTGGTGATGGTAAAATATTACAATTACTAAAAGGCAATAAAGTATGTGCAAGACAATTGTTTTCTATGGCAGATACAAATAAAGAATCTTAAAGGTGAGAAAATTAAGCTGCAAAATTATTCGATATTACAATTACCTTAAGATTTAAGTGTTTTTATCGAATTGACAGGAGATTAATTAAAAATAAAGGGACCTAAATAGGTCCTTTCCTAACAATTAAAATTCAGCTTCTTTAAGTTCAATTGGATAGATAAATTCCCCATTCTGATTTGGTGTGAAATCTACAACCTTGAAAACACAGTCTAAATTTAAGTTGCCATATATATGAGGAAATACTTGTCCGTAGTTTTCTGTATCCTCAAAAACAATTTTAGCTTTCACTTTTTCAGGGTTTATACAGAGTATTTTTAAGTTAGTTGCCCCTTTAAAGAATAAATTTGCGATTTCAACTACTTGTTCAGGTGTCGCACAATGAATAAACCCTTCTGATTGTAAGGATGAAGGAGAATACTGCCCTTTTTCAATTGCATTTTTCCATTCTTCTGTGTTTAGCATATGTAATATCATTTTATTCCTCCAATTATTGTTTTGTATTGATGAAATTTATTTCGCAAAATATCTTTTTAACTTTTCTTTCATACCTTCCTTATTTTCAGCAAATTGCTTATGTCGATGTCCGTTTCCGCCAGAAGTATGAGGAAATCCATGTAGTATCGAATTTGAATCTATTAAACCATTACTTTCTAAGTAATTCAAAACTTTTGAAACATTTACTCCTAATGGAATAATGAGTGGATTATTTAATTTAACTAGTTCAGTCGCAAAGTTTTCAATTATGTACTTTCTCAGTAAATCTGTATTTACGATATTTGGAGTTGAGCCATTATAATTTTTACCTTTATAAAAAACAGGATAAGGTATGACCGATGTTGTTTGAACAAGATGACTAGCTGAGTTAAATAGTTCACTAGTTGATGATATTTCTAAATAACGATGTAATTGTAATTCATCTAAAAAAGCGATTAGATTTTTCCTCATTGGCCCTTCAAAACTAGAATTCTTTTTAACTTCAAGTAACAGTTCTTCGTCACTTAGTTTTTCATTTTTAAGATTAATGATCGTTGAATAAGATTGTTTCATTTGATGGTATCCAGGCGTGATCCCAATGATGACCACTTTTGCTTTTTCATTTACATATTCAAACGGAGCATAATAGATTTCTAGATGTTTCTTCGCATCTTTATCCAGTAAAAATTGATGATTTTTTAGGAAAGATTCTTCAACTGGCGTACTTAAGGAAGAAATTAAATTCTTATAAACGTTGAATTTTGAATAGGCCACAATTCCCATTAATCTGTCCTCCTTAAAAAACTTTCCTTTTTCTATTGTATCGTTTGAAATTGCTAAATTCTAATTTTATAAATTTTAACTTAAATTTTAATCATTTATCAGATCGAAGTAAGAGCTTTAAATCCTTTTATAGGTTTAAAAGGATCGATTTTTGCGCAAACTATTTAGCTGAAAATGTAATTAGGCTTCTTCGTTAGAAGGTGGGTGATTAAGTGGATAGTTCAGAAGGAACGAGAAGTAGAATGAAGAGATATAATTTGCGTTCATCTGTTATTCATACAGAGGGAAGTATTGAAGAAAATGTCACCATTATGAAAAAAGTATTCCCTACCTCTGACTTAAAAATAAAAAATTTGAATATCAACGAAAAACCTGCTCTATTCATTTATCTATCTGCTTTAGTAGATGAGCAAAAAATCGATCAGATCGTAAATAATTTCATTACGAATAAAGATGAACTCGAACTCTTTATTAGTAATCATACTGAACAAACTAATCTGATTAGTGAAATTGAAAAGTCAGTATTAGATGGAAAGAGTATTTTATTTATGGATGGTAATCCATCAGCTTATATATTTTCGACTGAAAAATGGCCCCAAAGACCATTTATGCCACCTACGATCGATAACTCTTTAAAAGGATCGAAAATAGCATTTGTTGATACTTATCAAGCGAATATTGCATTACTTAGAAGATTTATTCATAGCCGTAATTTTCAAACGAAGCAAACTGAAATTGGAACTGATAACAAAAGCTTGGTCACGACAGTATATATCGAGGGTTTAGTAGATGAAGATTTATTATCGGATGTAGAACAAGCTATTTCAAAAATTAAAGTTGATTCAATTATAAATTCAAATCAATTAATGCAAATATTGGAGAGGAATCCGTTTTCTCCATTTCCACAATTTCTTACAACGGAACGTCCAGATGCAGCTGCGGCAGAATTACTGAAAGGAAGAATTGTACTGATTTTAGATCGATCTTCTGATGTAATCATATTGCCTGTTGACTTTACAACTTTTTTTAAGAGTGTAGATGATTATTCCGCAAGATCAATCGTCGCATCATTTAATCGAATCCTTAGGCTTTTAGCATTCGTCATTACACTCTTTCTACCGGGGTTTTATATCGCAATTATTTCGTTCAATTATGAAATCGTTCCTTTAAAATTACTCTTATCAATCGGTGAGTCTCGTGCACAAGTACCATTTGATCCGCTAGTTGAAGCAATCTTAATGGAAATTACATTGGAAATGTTAAGGGAAGCAGGGATAAGATTACCTTCACCTATTAGTACGACAGTAGGAGTCGTTGGTGGGATTGTAATCGGTCAAGCTGCGGTTCAAGCAGGGATTGTAAGTAATATCATGATAATAGTAGTAGCACTAACAGCTATTTCCTCTTTTATTATTCCAAATTATGAAATGGCATCAAGTTTACGAGTAGTTAGGTTTCCAATTATGATCATGGCTTCACTATTTGGATTAATTGGTTTAATAGTTAGCACAATGGTTTTAATGATTCATAGTCTGACATTAAGTAGCTTTAAAACTTCTTATACAAAGCCTTTTTCTCCTATAAATATTGAATTGTTTAAGGATACAATTATTCGAATACCTTTAAACTTTCTTTGGAAAAAGCAAGATAATAATAATGAATAATAGAATGTTGGAAGGGATTCATACATGGATGTAAAGAAATCAAAGATTACACACTATCAATTCATCCTAATGATTTATGGTATACAAGTTGGGGTCGGCATGTTGTCTCTTCCAAGAGAATTAGCTGCAAAATCTGGGACAAGTAGTTGGATATCCATTATTTTCGGAGGATTAATTTCAACATTAATCAGTATCTTTTACATTAAATTAAGAGAAAAATCACCCAATACAAACTTCCTATCTTTTTTTACTTTTTATTTAGGGAAATTTCTTGGATCAATCGTTCTATTACTTCTTTCTATTTATTTTATTTTTGCAGGGTATGTTGTGTTAATTAGGGCGATATTATATATCCAATCTTATATACTTCAAGAAACAAGTGAATATGTATTAGTCATTTTATTCTTAGTGCCTACTTATCAATTAATAACTGGTGGTGTGCATATACTCGCTAAATATGTTGAGGCCATTTTCCCACTCGCTATATTTGGACAAATCATGCTACTGTTTACACTAAAAGATACAGATATTAATTTTATTTTACCGATTATAAAAGACGGCTGGTTGCCTATTTTTAAAACAATTCCCACAACAGCGACTTCATTTTTGGGGGTTGAATTAATACTCATTTATTATCCATATTTAAAAACAAAGGAAAAGGCAATAAAAGGTGTAGTTATAGCGAATGCGATGACTACAATTACCTATGTATTTGTTACGATTATCTGTTTTGTTATTTATAGTCCTTATGAAATAAGCAAAATTTTTGAACCTGTTATCGATATCTTAAGTGTGATTGAATTTCAATACGTGGAAAGATTGGATTTTATTTTATTTTCATTGTTTTTAATGATTATATCTAAAACATGGGTGACTTATATTTGGGCAGGAATGACAGGAGTAGCAGAATTATTTAAAATAAAACGTTTTACATTATTCGTTTTAATCCTTTGTATATTATTTATTATTAGTACGTTTTTATTCATACCTACATTCACAAATACGACTCAAGAATTACATATTATTACAGTCGGTGGACTGATAATTTTGATTGGTGTACCTATTCTTTTATGGATTGGTGGCAAAGTGAAAAATAGTTTAAATAAGGTGAAAATAAATTGAAAGTATTTCAAGTATGTTTTCTAACTGTTTTATTAATCATTGGTGTTTATGGATGCAAAGGGAAAGTGAATATTGAAGATGTCACTTTGTCACTCATATTAGGGATAGACGTAAATGAGAAAAATGAAGTTGAAGTGTATATGTCAAGCCCAGTATTCAGTCCGGATGCAAAAGAAAAAAATGAACAATTTCAAATAAAAACTTTATCACTTAAAGAAGCAAGAAATTATTTTGATTCAATGGCGAGTGGAATTACAGCAGGTGGAAAAATTCAAGCAGTTTTAATCGGTAAAAAAGCTATCGAGCATAAAAATTGGTTTTCTATAATGGACATGTTATACCGAGACCCAAAAGTACGATTAAATGCAGATGTTGTATTTGTGAACGGACCTTTGAAGGACATTTATGATTTGAAACTTGAAGATAAACCTAGATTATCTATTTTTATTCCTCAATTGTTACAAACTGCTGATTTTAGAAATGTTGCATTTAGAACATCATTGCGAAAGTTACATCTTTATGAATATGAGAGAGGAATTACACCATTTGCCCCTGAATTAACTTTAGACAAAGGTATTCTAAAGGTGACTGGAACTACATTATTGGATAGACAAGACTTGTATAGTCGAACATTAACATTACAAGAAACGCAATTGTTAAAAATAATAACAGATCATCTCGAAGGGCAATTATCTGTAACAATCCCATTGAAAAAATATAAAAAGGATGAGGACGTATTCATTAATGACATTACAAGTTTTTATGTGAAGGAAATTAAAAGGAAAGTGATAAAGAAATATTCGGATGGTCGATATGAATTTACAGTTAATCTTAAAATGCCAATTATGATTACAGAATCACCTATTAGATTAGAGGATAACTCAGGAGACGAGTTTAAAAATGCGATTCAGAAGGAATTAGAAAAACAGTTAAATGAGTTTGTTACTTCATTACAGAAAGAAAAATTAGATCCTGTCGGTTTTGGTATTTTTGCGCATTCGTTTAAGTATTCTGAATGGGAAAAAGTAGAGGATAATTGGCTTAAGGAATATCAGCAAGCCAAAATTAAAGTAAATGTAGAAATTATTCTACAAGATAAAGGAATTACTTCATAGTAGATTATTTGGAAAAAGAAAAACCACCAATAGAATGGTGGTTTATTTTTATGCTGCTTTCTTTTCATAGATAGCAACTGATTTTTGTTTACGGTCATGTAACATGTAATAGAAAACAGTTGTTAATAAAACTACAATAGCTGAAATAACGTACATTGAATGGAAAGTCGTTTTTGCAGAAACGATTCCTAAAATATAAGAACCTAATCCCATGCCGATATCAAAAAACATAAAGAATGTTGCAGTTGCCATGCCTCTTTTTACTGGAGCAGCGTTATTAATAGCCAATGTTTGGAAGCTTGGGACAATTGATCCATAACCTAATCCAACTAATACAGCGGATAATAAGAAGATTGATGGGATCGTTGAGAAGCTTAATACCAAAAGGCCAATAGCAAAAAGTACGATTCCTGGATAAACAATTGTATTTGCGCCTCTACGATCGAAGAGTTTTCCTGTAAATGGTCTGGATGCTAAAATAGCGATAGCATAAATGATAAAGAAAAAACTAGCGACTTCCACAAAGCCTAATTCTTTTGCGTATAAAGTAATAAATGAAATGACACCACTGTAACCGAAAGCAATCATTGATGCTGTAATTGAAACAGGCAATGCCGAACGTTCAATTAATTGAGACGCTTTTATACGAGTTTTTTCTGTAATTACCTGTTTAGGAATTGCAATATTCATAGCAAAAATAAATGCGATAACTGCAAAAATTCCACAAACTAAAAACAAACTTGTAAAGCTAAATTTATTCATCATTGTAATTCCAAGATAAGGACCAAAAACCATCGCAAGGATCATTGATGAACCATAGTAACTCATGCCTTCGCCTCGGCGTTTAGCTGGCACGATTTCTGCAACAATCGTGCCGGTAGCTGTTGTTCCTAAACCAAAGACAATTCCTTGTGCAAATCGTAAAATAAGTAAAAGTGCAAAATTTTGTACAAATGGATATAAGAAAGTCGTTACTGTAAAGAAAATTAATGAAAATATTAATATTTTTCTTCGCCCAATTGTATCTAACCAAATACCCGCAAACGGTCTAATTAGTACAGATGCGATAAGAAAAGCAGTAATCACTAAGCCTACACTACTTTCCTTTTGACCTAAATTATCGATGACAAAGATTGGAAGTGTAGCCATTAAAGTATAAAATACTAAAAATACAAAAAAACCACTCAAGCTAACACTGATAAAATCCTTTGTCCATAAACGTTCATTTTCCAAATTTTATTCCTCCTGTTGTACTACCTCGGAAGCTTTCATATTGTTCATCATTTTAAGAAAAACTTGCTGAGCAATATCAAGTTCTTCTTCAGATATATTTTTTATGACTTCATTCTCAAATTTCATAATTCTTTGCTGCCATTCTTCTTTTTGACATAATGCCTTTTCAGTAAGATGAATTACTTTTTCTCTCTTGTCAGAACCTTCTTTACGAATGATCAGTTCCAGACTTTCCATTCTACATAATGTTTTTGTTAATGTGGGCGGCTCAATGTTTAAATTCATGCAAATCGTTCGTTGGGTACACGGACCATGTTCACTGATATAACGAATAACGGACCATTGTGCTAAATATAATCCGGTCGGCACAAGGTTCTCATTAAATGATTTCGAAAACTGTCGTGTAACTTGATTTAATGAAAAAAAGAAAGGCTGTCTATTACGCATATTTAATCTCCTAAACAAAATAGTTAGTTAGCTAATTAAATTAGTTGACTAGCTAATTATATTTGATTTTAATAGAAATGTCTATGGAAAGAATTATAGTGAAAAAGTATAAATACGTATAAAAATAGACTTTGTGTAGATATTAAATTAAGTAAAAATCAATTAGACAGGGCGGAACGATTGATGGCAGAGCTGAAAGAAGAAACTCATAAAAAAACACATAAATTAAAAGTCTTTCAAAGAGCAATTGCGATGCTTATTGGCGCAGTAGCTGTAGCTACTGGATTAGAAATATTTCTAGTGCCGAATGATGTAATCGATGGTGGAATTACAGGTATATCCATCATGGTTTCACATTTGACCGGTTTACCATTAGGAGTATTTATCTTTGTACTCAACTTGCCATTCTTTTATTTAGGTTATAAACAAATCGGAAAAACCTTCGCTATATCTACTATATTTGGAATTATTGTACTATCATACTTTACAAGCATGTTTCATCATATCCCGGCCTTTACGGAGGATATACTTCTTGCAACCATTTTTGGTGGAATGATTGTAGGTGTCGGAGTAGGATTGGCCATTCGATTTGGTGGCGCATTAGACGGGATTGAAATACTAGCGATTATCATAAATAGTAAAATTCCATTCTCAGTAGGCGAAATCATAATGGTTTTTAACTTATTTATTTTAGGAGCAGCAGGATTCATTTTTTCATGGGATCGTGCAATGTATTCAATTATTGCTTACTTAATCGCATTTAAAACAATTGATATAGTTGTTGAAGGAATGGAACAATCAAAATCAGCATGGATTATTAGTGACAAAAGTGAAGACATCGGTGAGGCCATTCTTTTTAGAATGGGAAGAGGCGTTACATACATAAGTGGAAGAGGCGCGTATACAGGCGAAAATACAAAAGTAATCTTTTGCGTTATTACACGACTTGAAGAAGCAGAACTCAAATCAATCGTTGATGACTATGATCCGAATGCTTTTTTAGCAATTGCTGATATTGCTGAGGTTCGTGGAGGACGATTTAAAAAGAAGAATGTTCATTAATGGAGAAGAAAAAGGAACTTCCTTAGAAGGTCCTTTTTTTGTTTACCTTTTCGTTAGCTTTAAAAGTTCGTCTTCACGACAATCCTGTGTTATTGTTTCCAAATAATTAGCAAAATGCGGTTAATTACGAATATCATTCCTATTAGAATGGCTAAGATGGTTTTATCAGCAATATAAAGAGCGGATGAGGCAACTGCGAAGATTATTAATTCAAGAATAAACCTGTATGGTTCTGGCAGTTTGAACGATGCTTTAGGAGAAATGAAAGTCCCCCATAAAAGCGCTAAAAGTAGCGGCGATCCAATACCAAATAAAAATTTTGTATACACATTGCTTCCAACATGAAAGCCCCAATAGCCTAGTGATATAAGAGCACATAGTTCTAGAAGAAATCTGATAGCTAAATTTACAGATTTAATGATCACTTAAAGAACAACCCCTTTTAAAAACTCTCCTATTTGAAATATCCTAGCTCCTCGTCAACAACGATGCTTCATTTATTATAAATTAAGAATACAAATTTTTAGAACATAAAAATTATAGCTACATTATACTTTCAAGTATTAGTTAATTTATTAATATTCCATTTGATACCAGCAAATCCATATCTTTTTCAATTAATCTGCCTGTGATCATAAAAAGGACTGCCAAAACAACCCTATATGATCTTCAACTAATGAATGGGCCAGTTGAATAAAGAATATTATTTCAACCCTAAAATACTCTCAATATAGTTAAAGTTTTCTTCTATATTTTTACTCCCATCGACCTGTAAAAATTGTAATTTTAAATAATTTACTTCTTGATTAACAAACTTAGCAAATAGAGCATCTCTCTTCATCCAATTATCAAATGAAACAGCTGGATCTTCTGTGCTTTCTAATACACCTTGCAACCAATCCCTTTTTTTATAGTATTTCTTTTGAAAATCATCTGTAGGAATTATCCAAATTGCTTTTTGATTTTTATTTAAATAAGGATAGACTAACGATGGTAATAATTGATTACCTTCTACAACTATTGATGATGTATTACTATTTGAAATATCATTTATTACAAACTGAAAGTCTTCTATAAAAGATTGTTTGTATACGTTTAATTGTTCTTCAATATCCCTTAAATAAAAAGCTTCATTCGCGTTCATTGTTGATACCTTATACATTGCGGGATTCGTAATAGGTGATATATTTTTCAAATGCTCATTAAAATGTTCATCACAAGAATAAAGGGCCATTTCATACTTATCAGCCAACATAGTTGCTAACGTACTTTTACCAGCACAAGCAGAACCACCAATCCAATAAATCACTTTATTTTCCAATTTTATTCCACCTCAAAACTTGATAAACTTCTTTATTTTTACTTACTTCTTTTATTGATTAGAAATTCCTTCTTTAATTACTATTTGATTAAAAACTAGCTAGTTTTTCGTGCAAATAGTATGCAAATCTAGTTTTTTACAGTACTCTAATTCATCAACTACTAGTTCGCTCACAATTAGATTTAGGTCCCTTTTCCAGATACTATCGCAACTTTAAGCTCAACTATTCAATTGTGAAAGTACCATCTTATTTTGCTAGTTTAGTTTGTAATAAAAAGTAATGTGGACATATAATTAAATAGAACAATTTTGATATTTGAAAATGGGTAAGGAAGAGGTGCTACTATTGGCTACTTTCCAGTATGAAGTTTTTTTAGAGGTTGTCGAAAGTGGAAGTTTTACGAAAGCTGGTGAAAAGTTAGGTCTAACTCAATCAGGAGTCAGTCATAATATATTAACGCTTGAAGGTGAATTAGGTGTTGTATTACTTCATCGAAATCGAAATGGAATCTCTTTAACAGATGCCGGTGAGCGTGTCATTCCTCATATTCGTCAAATTATCCATCATGCAAGATTGCTTGAACAAGAAGCAGCGCTTATAAAAGGAATTGAAGTAGGGAGAATTAAAATTGGTAGCTTCCCAAGTTTTTCAGCTAAATTCCTTCCAGGTTTGATGAATGAATTTAAAAGAGTGTATCCTGGAATTAAGATTGAACTTTATGAAGGCGATTATGACATCATTAAAAGCTGGATTGCTTCAGGAACAATTGATATTGGGTTTATTGCTCTTCCGGCAGATGAATTTGAAACGATTCAATTATTAAAAGATAAATTAGTAGTTTTAGTGAATGCAACTCACACTTTAAGTAATTCGATTTATGCTAAAGATGAGGCGATAAATAATGAAGCTTTTATTATGCCGAAATCAGGTTGTGAGGTATTAATAAAAGATTTTCTTAAACAAAATAAGATTAAACCTGATGTTGCGTTTGAAGTGCATGATAATAATACAATCATTTCAATGGTTCAAGAAGATTTAGGGATTTCGATTTTACCTGAATTAGTTGTACCTGAGAACATTCCAAATGCAAAAGTGATACCACTTGAAAAGGAAGTATATCGTGAAATTGGTTTGGCAGTTAAATCAATTAAACAGGCTTCTCCGTCTTTAAAAAAATTTATGGAAATTGTGAAAGCAAGATTTCGAATAGAAAAAACTTGAACTGGTTAACCAATTCAAGCTTTTTTTGTTAGATTGAAAGGATTCCTCGAATTGTAATTGTTGCCTCACCAGCTACTTTAATAACTGCTTTATCACCAACAGGAACGACAGTTACATATAATGTTCCTGGTCTTCCGATTGCATCACCTTGTGCTATTTTAAGGTTAGTCGTGTCCTTCTTAGATAGTATTCCTTCTAAGTAGAGAAATCCTGCTAAGGCACCATTTGCAGCACCAGTGACAGGGTCTTCATCGATACCGATTCCTGGAGCGAAATCTCTTGTATAGAGATCATAATCATTTTCCGTATTAAATGTATAAAGATGAGTCGTTGCAAGTTGATGTTCTTTATTCTGTTTACCTAAAGCTTTGAAGTCAGGAGATGCTTCATTAATTGCCGAGACAGTTTTAATTGGAACTAGTAAATGCCAATTACCTGTACTTGCAAGTTTAATCGGATAGGTAGAATCGATACTTTCTTTGTTTACTCCAATCAACTCACTTAGAACTTGAAGGTCGATTTCAAAATCCTTTGTACTTGGAGCAACTTGCGTCATTTCAACTTTAGTTACTTTTCCATTTTCCTTATGCCAAATGATAGGAATATTTCCGACATTTGTTTCTAATACAATACCGTCTTTTTGTTCAGCCAGACCGAACTCATTTGCTAATACCCATGTTAAGCCAACAGTCGCATGCCCGCAAAAATTGATTTCTTCAGTAGGTGTAAAATATCTTACTTTATAATCAACTGCACTATTCGTTGAAGGAAATAAAAAGACAGATTCAGGTAGATTTAGTTCCTTCGCAATACTTTGCATCTCAGCTTCAGTTAATTTTTCCGCATCTAAAACGACACCTGCTGTATTCCCACCAAATTTTTCAGATGTAAATGCATCCACATGATAAACTCTAATTTCTCTCATTTTGTTATCCCCTTTTAGTGTAATTGTTTTGTTAACTCTATCTTATGTCCGGCGTTAGCATTAGTAAAATGAATCTTTCTTATTTGAAGTATTAGTAAAACTAATTTAAAACAAGAATATAAGGGAGTATCTTATGAATAGAAACAGACTAAGGATAGAAAGTATCTAATTGTGCAACATCAAAATGTAATGTATCATTTAATTGATAACTGAAAATTTAGAAATCTAAACTTCTAAGCGTTAAAATAAGTTGAAGTATAAGGATTTTTCATTCAATATTAAACTAGCTGAATATAGTTAAGAGATAAATGTCTAGGGGGCATATGTGATGGAGAAATTCGAGGTGATTGTAGTTGGGGCTGGATTGGCAGGGCTTGTTGCAACTGCTGAAATTGCTGATGCAGGGAAAAAAGTGTTGTTAATCGATCAAGAACCAGAGGCTTCTTTAGGTGGACAGGCTTGGTGGTCTTTTGGAGGATTATTTTTAGTTGATTCACCTGAGCAGAGAAGATTAGGGATTAAAGATTCAAAGGAATTAGCTTGGCAAGATTGGCTAGGAACAGCGGGCTTTGATCGTGAAGATGATGAAGATTATTGGGGGAAAAAGTGGGCCGAGGCATATGTTGACTTTGCAGCAGGTGAGAAGAGACAGTGGCTTTATGATATGGGTGTTCGATTTTTTCCAGTAGTTGGTTGGGCAGAACGAGGTGGCTATCTTGCTGATGGTCATGGTAATTCGGTTCCCAGGTTCCACGTAGTTTGGGGAACAGGACCTGGTGTGGTTGCTCCTTTTGAACGAAGAGTAAGAGAGCATATGAAAAATGGGCTTGTTGAATTTCGTCCGCGACATCGTGTTGATAAATTACTAACAAATGAGGGGACAGTTGTTGGCGTTAGTGGTTCACTCCTAGAGCCAAGCAATGCAGAACGTGGAGAAGATAGTTCACGGGAAGTTGTTAGTGAGTTTACATATGAAGCGAATGCAGTATTAGTTTCGAGTGGTGGAATCGGTGCAAACTTTGATTTAATTCGTCAAAATTGGCCAACTCGACTTGGCACTCCACCGAAGAAGATGATTTCAGGTGTACCTGCACATGTTGATGGTCGAATGCTTGGGATTACCGAAGAAGCTGGAGGTAGAATCGTCAATCGTGATCGCATGTGGCATTATACGGAAGGGATTAAAAATTGGAATCCTGTTTGGAGTCATCACGGAATCCGAATCCTTCCAGGTCCATCATCAATTTGGTTTGATGCAACGGGGAAACGATTCTCTGCGCCAAATTTTCCTGGCTTCGATACGTTAGGAACTTTAGAAGCAATTCAGAAAACTGGCTATGATTATTCATGGTTTATTTTAACGAAAAAGATCATCCAAAAAGAGTTTGCACTTTCAGGATCTGAACAAAATCCTGATTTAACTGGTAAAAGTATTAAACAAGTAATGAAGAGAGCAACTGCTGGAATTCCTGGACCAGTCAAAGCTTTTATGGATAAAGGAGAGGACTTTATCGTTGCAGAAAGTTTAGAAGAATTAGTTGCTGGGATGAATAAACTGACTGGTGAAAATCTTATCAAGTTGGATGAAATTGAACGCCAATTAAAAGCACGTGATCGAGAGATAGATAATAAGTTTACGAAGGATTTACAAGTTACAGCTTTAAGAGGTGCACGTAATTATATTGGTGATAAATTAATCCGTGTTGCACCACCTCATAAAATTTTAGATCCGAAAAATGGTCCATTAATTGCTGTTCGACTAAATTTAGTGAGTCGTAAAACGCTTGGAGGCCTTCAAACTAATTTAGACGGAAATGTATTAAACGCTGCGGGAGAAGCAATTCCTGGTTTATATGCAGCTGGTGAAGTTTCTGGTTTCGGAGGCGGTGGCGTCCATGGCTATCGTTCAATGGAAGGAACATTTTTAGGTGGATGCTTGTTTTCAGGAAGACAAGCTGGTAGAGCCATTGGGAAAGTATTAAAATAAGTCATAACATCTTTAAAATTTAAAAAGTGAAGTCGTTGGAAAATAGCGACTTCACTTTTTAATGCGTCTAAAAGCCATGTTCCGTATGTGTTATAGGGGATATGGCTTTTTTATTTGTTTATGTACTTAAGTAGGAAGAGTGATTTACAACAGATTAATAGTTACTAAGGAGAGGGTGGAGCTTTATTGTGTTATTTTTAATAGTTCTTAAGAGTATGTTTGTTACTTGGTTTAAATAAAGGCAGCATGTATTATTTTTAAAATATGAAATTAAATTAATAAAAACCTCATTAAGTTGTATAAGCTATTTTGTATTTCTAAGTAATTTTATAAAAAAATTCAGAATAGAATGAAAAGTGATTGAAAAACGACGTTAGTGTCGTTATAATTTTAAATAAAACGACACTAATGTCGTTTTTGAAAGGAGGAAAAAATCATTTGAAAGAATTAATGAAAAATAAAGGTTATTTAACATTAATGACTGCTCAGGCAATTTCTAGTATAGGCGATTGGTTAAGTATTGTTGCCATCATTACACTTGTCGGATTGAAATGGAATGCTACACCAATCGAAGTATCATTTATCATCTTGTGTCTTGCAGTGCCTATGGCGTTATTAGGACCTGTCGCAGGAACTGTAGCTGATCGGTTTAGTAGAAAGACTTTAATGATCTTATCTGATGTTGTTCGCGCTGGGCTATTTTTATTGCTTGCTTTAGCAGATACATTATGGTTAGTTTATATTTGTTTGTTTACGATTGGGCTGTTTTCTGCTGTTTTCAATCCGGCAAAAAACGGAAAGCTAAAAGAATTAGTTTCAAATAGCGAAATGAAGAGTGCTATATCTTTAACATCAATGATCGACTCGACTACTAAAGTATTGGGTCCAATCATTAGTGGAATATTGGTTGCTGCAGTTGGTACTACACCGGTTTTTTATATCGACTCTGTTACGTTTATCTTGTCAGCGATATTAATTTGCTTCTTACCTAAAGCTGTTGAACAAATTGCTGCGGAGCCAAGCAAAAAAGAAAAAAAATCATCATTTAAACAAGAATTTTTAGAAGGTATTACTTTTATTAAATCGAGTACACAAATATTAGTAGGAATGCTATTTTTAGGATTCAGTCTATTAATCTTACAGCTATCAGACTCTCAAATCATTGTTTTACTTAGAGAGCTCCCAAACGCATCTCCCGGTTTATTTGGATATATAGTTACAGGATCAGGTGTAGGGATGTTTTTTTCTGGTCTGCTTTTAGCTAAAAAGACAGATTACCGTGCCTATACGCTAATGCTTTTAGGGGTTTGCGGAATAGGACTTAGCTTTGGTATCATGGCTGTATTAACTCATTTTAATTTTGATTATTCAATCATTTGGGGGCCAGTATTAGGGCTAATTGCGGGATTTACTGCTGGATTTGTGTTTGTCCCTTTTCAAGCATCCGTTCAAATAGAAACGCCAGTCCATTTAACAGGCAGAGTATTTGGCGTTATTAGTAGTGTAACGACAACCGCAACGATTATTGGCCCATTACTAGGAGGTTGGCTCTCAACAATAATAGGTGTCATACCGACGTTTATCATTACAGCATCACTTTTAGTATTTGTCTCATTAATTGGGTTCTTAACAAAAAATAAAATAGAGCAGGTGAAGAAAGATGTCTCCGAAAGTCAGCAAGGAGCACCTACAGCAACGTCGAACTAACATAGTAGAGGCAGCTAAACAAGTATTTATAGAATATGGGTATGAACGGACTACTATGAAACATGTAATGGATGCCGCAGATGTTAGTAGAGGGGGATTATATCAATATTTTTCTAATAAAGAAGAATTATATGAAGTAATATTAGATGAAGCATTATCCCGAGTTCTAAATGAAACACGTCAGTTATTAGGTGAAAAGGTAGATTCGTATTGGGAATTACTATTGCTTAGAATGTTTGGTGAAGGTCGAGAGCCAGATGATCAGATGGATCCATTAGCTTCAAGTAATTTAGAGTTTTTCATTACGGGCAGAAACGACGAGCGTAGAAGGAAATATGGACAAAAGCGATATAGTTATGGTTTGAAACTATATTCAGAAGTAATTGAAGCAGGACAAAAAAATAAAGAATTTAGCAAGAAGTATACTAGTGAAATTATAGCTCGATCCATTGTCTCTTTTTTTGACGGGCTTGCACTTGACCACGCAATCCTATCAAAGGAAGATCTAAAGATGAAGGAGCAATCTATTATGTTAGTTGAATATTTAAAAATGGCATTGGATGTAAAATAGAAAGAAAAACTTCGAAAAGTAAAAAACCAAATTCAATTTGGCCCAAACACGTAGTTGGTAAAGACTAAGAAGGACTGTTTTGTTTAAACAGTTCTTTTTTTATCTCCTCGCAACAAAGTTTACACAAACAGCCTAAAGTTTTTAAATGAATTTTCATAAATAAAAAACTCAAATAATAAATAACTTAATATAGGATTCCAATTAACTATGAACCTAGTTCTAAGTATTCAGTAAGAAGGGATTGAGTGTCTTGGAGATTAGAGAGGAACCTAAAAGCTCAGACAAAAAAACTGACCTCAATGTAATTTATATTGTTTTGGATGATGTGGGGTACTCAGCATTAGGATGCTTTGGTTCTGAAATTGAAACGCCCTATATTGATTCATTAGCTAAAAATGGCTTACGCTACAATAACTTTAATGTAACTCCATTGTGCTCTCCAACACGGGCTAGTCTTCTAACAGGTCGTAACTGCCACGCGGTGGGTGTAGGAATAATAACCGAAATAGATTGGGGTCCTGAATACCCTAATAAACGAGGAAGAATTTCAGATACTGCTACTACTTTGGCTGAGATATTAAAGATGAATGGAATGGCAACATATATGGTTGGGAAGTGGCATTTGGTTCCTGGTCATGAAGCAGCTTCAAGCGGACCTTTTGATAATTGGCCACTTTCAAAAGGATTTCAACGATATTATGGATTCTTATTAGGAATGACTGACCAATATTCACCAGATTTAGTATACGATAATCATCGAGTACCCAGGCCTAATTATTCTAATTATCATTTATCAGAAGACCTAATTGATAAAACGCTGGAATTTTTGGCTGATCATATTTCAGTCACACCTGACCGGTCATTCTTTCAATATATAGCTTTTGGCGCACAGCATGCACCGCATCAAGTACCAAAGGAATTTATTGATAAATATGAAGGAGTTTATGATAAAGGATGGGATCGAATAAGGGAAGAGAGGTTCAAACGACAAAATGAAATGGGAGTGATTCCACCAAACACAGAGCTCGTTGAACGTAACCCCGGAATTAAGGCGTGGGATGAACTAACAATAAAAGAAAAAGAATTGTTTATCAAGTTTCAACAAACGTATGCTGGCTTTCTAACTCACACCGATCAGCAAATTGGGAGACTTCTTCATTTCCTAGAATCAAAGAATAAGTTAGATAACACCTTGATTGTTTTACTTTCTGATAATGGAGGTAGTCAAGAAGGTGGCTGGAATGGTTCCATTAATGATTCCGCATTCTTCAATGGAATCGAAGAAAACGTTGAAACAATGTATAAATATATTGATGAAATTGGAGGACCTCTCTTAAGGCCAAATTATCCGAAAGGGTGGGCTCAAGTTTGTAATACTCCATTTAAATATTATAAACAAAATACTTTTTATGGAGGGACACATGTCCCGCTCATTATTCAATACCCTCAATGTATTCCAGACCGCGGAGGAGTTCGCTCCCAATTTTACCATGCAATCGATATTACTCCTACTATACTTGACATCTTAAACATTGATGCACCGCAGGTTTATCAAGGAATTCCACAGATGTCTATTCATGGTGTAAGTATGATGGATTCACTTACCGAACCACATATTCCTTCCAATAGAAAAACACAATATTTTGAAATGCTTGGACATCGAGCAATATGGCATGATGGATGGGTTGCTGTAACGTATCATAAAACAGGCATCCCTTTTTATAAAGATCAATGGGAGTTGTACAATGTCAACGAAGATTTTTCGCAAAAGTATAATCTAGCAGAAAAATATCCAGGGAAATTAAGAGAGCTTCAAGAAATATGGTGGCAAGAAGCTGTAAAATACGATGTACTACCACTAGACGACAATGTGTTTAGAAAAGGGTATAACGGTTTGCAGGAGGGGAGAACCACTTTTGTATTCTATCCCGGCATGGCTTATTTGCCTACAAGTGTTGCTCCTAATCTAACTCTTACATCTTACTCTATTATTATTACAATCTTTCGATGGGACAGTTCAGATGAAGGAGTATTAATAGCGCATGGCAATCATTCAAGTGGATATACATTATATATAAAAGACAATTATTTAGTATATGAATATAATTATGTTGGCACTGTCTATAGAGTTGAATCTTCTATCGAAGTTCCTATAGGTTTTTCAACTATCCAATTTGATTTTAATCGAGAAATGATTATTAAGGGCACGGGAAGACTTTATATAAACGATCAACTTGTTGGTTCAATTTTTATGCCACGTACATTACCTTTTTTAATTTCTGTTGAGGGGTTGGATATAGGAAGGGACAGATTAACATCAGTAAGCTTTAACTATCCAGTGCCAGAATTTCCGTTTAGTGGGCAAATAGAGAAAGCAATCATACAACTTTATGAAGAACGAGAGCCAGAGAATTTTTTTGAAAGTGAAAGAAAAGATTCGATTACGATTAATATTAATGGAACGATTATTTTACGTTAATTGAATTGTGGTCATTAATAACAGCTTTAATTGGATCAGAAAGCAACTCGAATTATATTTAATGAATTGTTAAACTTTATAAGGAACGAAAATTTTAAAAATGTAGTCATAAAGGTAAAATTTTGATTGAAACAAAGCCGATTTCTATTATAGAAGTCGGCTTTGTCTTTATGGACTAGATGGTGATAAAAATTATATAAATGTTACAAATAAATTGTTTAGTTTACTCCAACAGCATCAAACGATTTTTTTACAGAAGTAACTTCAGCTGAAGTTGCACCATAAAGGTCTGCGGCCGCTTGAACAAGGGCAGCACGAGCCTGACTAAATGTTGATGAAGCAGTTAAGTAAACAGTATTTGCACGATAATAGATTGCACCTAATTTATCGTTACCGATACCTGTAACTGTCACACCATAATGTGTTCCACCTTTTGCTAATAGATAAGCAGCTTTATTTATAATTCCGCTATTTGTATGAACTCCACCGTTATCAGCTGTTCCAGTGTAACGTTTTGAGTAATGATCAGGATCACCATATTTTGTTGGATCGCTCATCGAACGAAGCGCATCATTTGCAACACCAGGTGTGTAAATATCTTCTCCGATTTCATAATCAGGGTTGTGATTATCATAAAACTCAACAAGTGTTCCAAAAATATCAGAGATAGCTTCATTTAAAGCACCAGATTCATTTTGATAGATTAAACTTGAAGTAGTATCTGTTACTGCGTGTGTAAGCTCATGCCCAACTACGTCTACGCTACCTGATAATGGAATGAATGTAGATCCATCTCCATCACCGTAAACCATTTGGCTACCGTTCCAAAATGCGTTGTTATAGTTACGACTATAATGAACACTAGACTTTAATACAGCACCATTTCCATCATAAGAATTACGACCAAAAACATTTTTATAATAATCGTAAGTTTTACCTGCATAATAATGGGCATCAACTGCAGCGGCATCATATGAACTATTTAGTAAGTTGTCGATACTTGCCCATAGAGAACCAGATAGACGAGTGCGATTTGCTGCATCATATGTGAAGATGCCTCCACCTTTTGTATTATCCTGTAAATAATAAGTTGATCCAGAAAGCGTCATGTTTAACAGCTTAGAATCTCCAAGAACCCCGTTTCCAGTTCCCGAAACATTCGTTCCAGCAATTGTACCACCAGGCTTACTAGCTGCAGTTGCAGTTGCAGATGTAGTTTGTCCGTGTACTTCATCAATATTATTATAGCTATTTAAAATTTTCCCTGTAGAAGCCTCAATAAAATAGTTATAGTTTCCTGGTTTTGGAGAAAGGAAGTTTAAGTTTACTAGATAAGCATAAGTTGCTTCATCCCCACTTGGATAAATAACTAGCTCAGCGGTTGGATCTTTTTCATATTCAGGTGTATACCCTAAATCTTCTTCTGCAATTTTAATCGATTTATTGGCATTTACTTTCTTTACACCTTTAAGTCCCTTTTTAGTTTCAAGATTTGGGGCAACTGTACCAGAGAAAACAGTCAAAACTCCATCATCCGCTACTAGTGCAGTTTGAGTTGATCCCCAAACAGGAACACCATCATATACTTGTTGAAGGCGAAGAGCAGTAGAACCTAATTTGTCCTTTTTGTTAGATTTAATGATAAATGATTCTTCAGATGACTTCGAACCCAGCTTGAACTTCTCTTTGTTTGCATTCACATAATCATGGACAACGCTCTCAGCACTTTTAGAGGATGGTTTTGTTAAATTACCTGAAACAAATTCAGGTGAACCAACAGACTTGTTGTACTTGTAATTGGATAAAACATTCTTAGGTGCAGCATATGTAGATGTTACTGCCAATGTACTAGCTACTAAACCGACTGACAAACCAACTGCTAAAACTTTTTTATTCATCCAAACTCCTCCTGTTTTTATGTTAACCAAATATTAAGTTTAGGTTAACAAATAGTGATAACGAAACTTATCGTAACACGCTCAAAAATAGTTTTCAAACTATTTTTTAAATTTTGAATAGTTTTATTTTTATCGACAATAAGCAACATAAAATCATAAGTTTGTAAGAAAAAAATCTAAAAATGTAGAAACATACACGAGTAGTATTTTAGAGAATAGAAGGTTATTAGTTGGTTGAAATTTAGTTAAATGTTGAAGTAATTAAGTACGAGAATGAAGTAAGAATTAATATTAAGTGTTGATTAACTCGAAGTTGTAAATGATGAATAGATGTTTATACTAAATTAATTTGTGCAATGTATCAATAGGGAAAAACTATTAGATTCTTTTAATGAGATGAGAAGAATTATCCATATTTTACCATTAAATAAATTTGCTTAATTTGGTAAATTGTTCTCATGTGTTAGAAGGAATTTTTCACAAACATTCGAAATGAAAAAACTATAATGGGGAGAAATTCGTATATTTATCGAAGTTATAGTGTTGTTTAGTATGAAAACTAAATGGGTTTGGTAATTTAAACAAATCCTTGTTCAACTAACGCATGCGTTAGTTGAAAATCGAAGACTGCTTCTGTAGTCTTTTTTTAATTGGACTAGCGGACAGGTTAGTTCTGTGGATCTGTATCGGAGTGAATTTGAAGGGATTAGGTTAAGTACATAAGTAAAAAAGCCATGAATATACTGTTGTTATGTTGTTTAACTTTAATTGGATGGAGTGATTAAGCAAGTATGAAGCAAACGATGCGTGTTCTTATTTCCGGTGCGAGTATTGCTGGTCCAGCACTAGCCCACTGGCTTCAAAGTTTTGGTTTTGACGTAACGGTAATAGAACGTGCGCCCACATTGCGCTCAGGTGGATATGGTGTTGATATTCGTGGAGCTGCCGTTTCAGTGCTTAAACGGATGGGTATTCTTGAGCAAGTTCGTGCAGCAGATACTCGTATGAATGGTGTTTACTTCGTGAACAAAAAAGGTAAGATTCAAGGTCAAATAAGCGAAGCAAGTCTAGGTAATCAAGAGGGACTGGACATTGAAATTTTGCGGGAGGATCTTAGTAACATTTTGTACGATTTGACCAAAGATAGGGTTGAATACATTTGGGGAGATTCAATTACATCAATACATGAGACTAAAACAGGGGTAGAAGTCCAATTTACCTATGGAAAGCCACAGACTTTTGATTTGATCATTGGTGCGGATGGGCTCCATTCAAATGTGCGTACCTTGACTTTTGGTGACGAAGAACAGTTTAAACGTACTCTTGGCTGTTATATCTCAATTTTCAATCTTAACAATTACCTTAACCTCGACCACTGCCAGATGCTTTATACTATCCCAGGTAAAACTGTTGGCATGTATAGTGCACGTGATAACACTGAGGCAAAGGGCATGTTCTTGTTCCAATCAGAAACACTTAAGTACGACCGCTATAATCTGGAAGAACAAAAGAATCTTATTAATGTTACTTTTGAAGAAATTACTGGTTGGGAAACCTCGAGACTACTCAAAAATTTGAAAGAAGCTACAGATTTTTATTTTGATGAAATTTGTCAGATTCACATGCCGACATGGTCAAAAGGTCGGGTGACATTGGTAGGTGATGCAGCATATTGTCCATCACCCCTTTCGGGTCAAGGCACTAGTCTGGCGCTTGTCGGAGCTTATGTACTGGCAGGTGAACTCAAAGCTACTTATGGTGATTACACCAAGTCTTTTGTTTCCTATGAACAAGAGATGAGAAATTTTGTTGAGAAAAATCAAAAAATAGGACTATTAACTGCTGGAGGTATGATTGAAAAATCAAACTTCAAAATTTTACTGCGCAATTTAATGATAAGATTCCCCATCATTATGAGCGTAATGTTTAAGATGATTACGAAAATGATAGCTAAAGCTGCCAATGAGATTGAACTAAAAGATTATTAATCTAATAGGTTTGAGTTCGTGGAGAAATTCTCTGTTATAAAGTTATTCTATGTGAAATATATTTTAGTTTATTTCTAAAGTTGAATATGACAACTATTCTTGGAGACGAAATACTATGGCTTAGAAGAAGGTAATTCGCTTGAAATATAAAATGAATAAATATAAACTTATTCAACTAACGCATGCGTTAGTTGAAGATCGTGAGCCACAGATGTGGTTCATTTTTTATTGAAGTAACTAGCAGGTTTGTTGAATAAGAGAAAACTAATTTGTCCATTAATTAGTTAACTAGAATTAATTATTGATTATTTGAATTAAATAATTTTACAATACAAAACATAAGCTAACATAACATATTATCTATTATTAAATTACATGTTTCTTTACATAAAAATATATTCATTATGATATTCTGCGAATTAAAAAAGAGAGGAGTTTGCAATTGCGGGAATCTCAATTTTCAGATAACCACCATTTTAAAGTTCCACGGGGAGCATTCTTATTTACAGTACTAATCATTGGTACGCTACTTAGTATTATTTCGGAAAAATTAACACTAGGTCCCAGTTGGACAATAGTTACTGTCGTAATCATTCTACTTGTACCAATGGTAATAAGTATAGTTCGCGGACATCATGGATGGACCCGTATTTTGTCCATTGGTATAATTGGAGTAATAACGATAGGCTTAGTCAGCAGTGTGTCATTTTTGATTTATGCATTGTTCCACCATACTGCTAGTGCAGCGAGTTTATTCCGGAGTGCAGGGTTGCTTTGGATTATCAATATTGGGGTTTTTGCAGTATGGTATTGGGAAATAGACGCAGGAGGTCCATTAAAGAGACATAGTGGAAAAAGTGAACCAATCGATTTTTTATTTCCTCAAATGACCTTCGAAATCCCTGGATGGGAAAAATGGACGCCGTCATTCTTTGATTATTTATATCTTGCTTTCAATACAAATACAGCATTCAGTCCAACCGATACGATGGTTATTTCCAAAAGGGCTAAGATTTTTATGATGATTCAATCATCTATCTCACTTCTAATAGTAGCTGTTTTAGCTGCACGGGCAATAAATATAGCCTGATACAACAATTTTCCTTACTTTGGCAATTTTGTAACAAACGCATTCGTTAGTTCAATAACGATTTTTAGAGTCGATTTCAAAAAAGGAAGTCGGCTTTTTTGATTTAACTAAACAAAAAGCTATCAAAAGTTATCCAATTTCAGGCGAGCTTTAGTGTGAATATACTGATGGTTAAGATGATAAAATAGAAGGTTGTTCACACAAATCTCAATTATATAGATTGTAATAAAATAAATCGGATCAAGTGTTTAACTTAAATGACAATGCAATTCAGTTTTAAGAAATTTGATTAGATGTTCCTCAATTTTAGAAGTTTGTTTTTTCTTTGGCCGGATTAACCCGAGAGCAACATTTATTGGTTCATAATCAGTTATATCTACTTCAGCAATTTTGCCTTCTAATAGATAAGTATTATTTTTCATAGCAAAATCTGGAGCAAAGCCTATACTAAAACCACTTGAGATTATTCTTGTTAGTTCGCTAATGTTGTTTGATGAAAATAAAATATTCAATATTCCAAATGTAAGTTGAAAATTATTAATAAAATACTTTGTATAATCACCGTTATATAGGACTACCGATTGTTTAAGGATTTCGTTAGTAGTTATCGTTTTCGTATTGGCAAAAGGTGAGTCACTACTTACATAGACTTTCATTTTTCCTTCAAGGATTACATCGATATCTAAATCCACATAATTTTTTATATTTTCTCCATAGATGCAAATAACTCCAATATCTGCTAAATTCTTTTGAACAATTTCAAGGGTATGCTCTGTTGCATTTTCTTCAACTTCGAAATTTGAATTCGAATGTAGTTTTTTAAATTCCCTTAAAGGTTTTAATAAATAAGTTATTAAAGTTGGAATTGTAGATACTCGTAGTTTATTTGAATGAATATCTGCACTTTTGCGAGCTCTCTCAACTAATTCTTCATATTTCAGCAATACTTCAATTGATTTTTTAACAATTTCTGATCCAACTTCTGTTAAAGTAACCCCAAAACGAGAACGTTTGAATATTTTGACCTTTAGCTCTTCTTCTATTTGTGTAATAGTCTGGCTAACTCCTGATTGACTTAAATGAAGATTTTTACCAGCAGTGGAAACAGAACCTGTTTTAGCAACTTCAACAAGTATCTCTAATTTTTGTATGCGCATATTATATCCACCTTTTTACTTAAATCTCAAAGAATTAAAGTATACAAGTTTATGGTATTAACTTTATTTTAACTTAAGCCTTTATTATCAGTAAATTGGGGGAATTATTTACTAGATCATGTGTTTTTTTTGAGAGATAGTTTACAAAACTACAAGATTCTTATCAAATTTATAGTGAAATGTTAAATAATATCGTGAAAATAAGAAGTAAACTGAAAATGAATAGAAAAAATGATTTAAAGACTTGGGGGAATTAGCCAGTAAGAGATGGATGGTTGACAATTTGATTTGACAGGGGAAAGTCCAAAATTAGACCTATTTCTTATTGAACTAACGTATGTGTGTCTGGTAATGAAAAAGGAACTTATCAGTTGTATTACGGAATGGTTAATTTTGTGATAAAAGCTTCAAGTTTTTCACCACACATGGTAGAATTTTGACATTCTCAGTTTTGGGAGAGTGGTTAGATTGAATAATTTTCAAGGGAATTCACGTGTAACGTCAAGAGCGAAAAGAAAAAAAACTAAAATTATTTTATACGGATCAATTGTAATCGTACTAATACTTATTGCATTTGTGTCGTTTTCGATTTATTCGTCGGGAGATAACAAGGCTGCATCCGAAAAAAGTGTTCATGCCTCAGTTGCGAAAAAAAGTTCAACAATCAATGAATCAAATGAAGGGTCGTCGTCCCAAAATCAAACTCAAAATGATCAAACGAATAGTGATACAGCATCAGCTGGTAATTCATCCTCATCTGATAGCTCGGAGTCAAGTTCAACAATTGCTCCGGAAACACCTGCACAAACGGGGTTGGAACATATTACAAGCTATGATTCAAGTTCTCAAGATTGGCAGGAGATGCTGCAAACAATTTCTTCTGCAACTGGAATAGATCAAAGTAATATGACTGTATGGTATTTGGGGAGCGATAAAAGCAACCCAGGCGGCTCAGTCGGGACTGTTTCAGCAAAAGCAAAAGACTCGCAAAAATATCGTGTGTATCTCCAATGGAATGGCTCAGGTTATATAGCAACAAAAGTTGAACCTGCCTAATAAAAAGGTAAATAGGATGATACTAAAGTACATCATCAGGCTGTCGAGAAATAATCGACAGCTTATTTTTAGTCGATTATTCATTAAGTCGATCTTTTTTATTGGGCTAAAGGGCAGGAAAGTTTAAGTATATTTCTACACAAAATTAACTATATACCCAGAAAACTTCTGAATAAAATAAGATAAAAAAAATGCATTAATCAATAAACGGATTAATGCATTCATTATAAATATGTTGCCTTCAAGCGGTTAATATCTTCTTTTGGTGGTAAACCAAATAATCGGGAATATTCACGGCTAAATTGAGACGGGCTCTCGTAACCTACTCGGAATGCTGCTTCAATGGCATCTGTTGACTCAGATAATAATATCCGACGCGCTTCCTGTAGCCTTAGTTGTTTTTGGAATTGAATGGGACTCATTGCTGTCACCACTTTAAAGTGCCTATGAAGCGAAGAAACGCTCATATTTGCAATTTCCGCTAGGTCTTCAATTCGAAAAGACTGGTTATAATTAATCATGATATGGTCGACAACGTCACCTATTTGATTGGCGGAACTGCCTTCTATAGCTATTTGTCCTAGAGTTAACCCGTGCTGTCCTTGTAAAACTCTATAAATGATTTCCTTCATAATAAGTGGTGCAAGTACTGATATATCATTAGGATGATCAAGCAAACGAACTAATCTGTTTACCGTTTCCAATAGAGATAACTCTATTTGGCTTACATACATGCCTCTTTTAGCATTTTCTTTCTGGTTAATAACAAGTTGTGAATCCTGTAAAACCTGCAAAATTTGATTAGGTGTAAATTCGAGTTTGAGTGCCAAGTATGGATTTTCAGAAGAGGCTTCTGTGACTATTCCGGTAACTGGCAAATTTACAGAGGAAATCAGGTAATCGGCTGGACCGTATACATAATGCTCTTTTGCCAATACTACCTCCTTTTTACCTTGAACGATGATACACATAGAAGGCTTGTAAACTCCATAATGTGGTCCAGTAACATTAGAATAACGGGAGAAAAATAAAGAAGGAATTGCAGTCGCATGAGACCCATCCTGATCTGTGTGACTCTCAATGAGTTTAATGAGATCTGATTGGTGTTTATAGATTTGATCAGACATATAATCCTCCTTTTTTCATATTTCATTCTAGTATTCATTTTAATATAGATTGCTCTGGAATATAAGTGCTTTGAGAGTATTGGGCAATCATTTGATAAGAATTGGATAACGGTAGCTTTTTCATTTATTGCATAATAAGAATACGATGAAAAATTAACCATTATACAATTTCAGAAAACAAAAATTTAAACTTTAACTTTGGGGTTCAGAGGCTGTCCTTTCGTTCATGGGGTAACAAATAGACTAGCACCAATAAATATTATTAATGTAAGTAGTATGTTCAGAATTAAAAAAACAGGAGGAATTTTTATGGAAAAAGTAAAATTAAACAATGGTGTAGAGATGCCTATTTTAGGTTTTGGTGTTTTTCAAATTCAAGATGAAAATGAATGTGAACAAGCTGTTTACGATGCAATTATAGCAGGTTACCGTTTGATTGATACTGCTGCATCTTATTTAAATGAAGAAGCAGTCGGCAGAGCAATAAAGCGTAGTGGTGTACCAAGAGAAGAAATGTTTATTACGACAAAACTCTGGGTTCAAGATACAGGATACGAACGAACAAAGAAAGCATTTGAAAAATCACTGGAAAGATTGCAATTAGATTATTTGGATTTATATTTAATCCATCAACCATTTGGAGATGTATTTGGTTCTTGGCGCGCGATGGAGGAATTGTATCGTGAGGGTAAAATCAGGGCGATTGGAGTTAGTAATTTTTATCCGGACCGTCTGACTGATTTTATTATTCATAATGAAGTAGTTCCTTCTGTAAACCAAGTTGAAACGCATCCATTCTGTCAGCAAATTGAAAGCCATTCGGTTATGAAAGAAAATAACGTTCAGATAGAGTCATGGGGACCATTTGCTGAAGGTAAAAATAACATGTTTCAAGATGAAATTTTATCTTCAATTGCTGAAAAGTACAATAAATCCGTTGCACAAGTTATTTTACGATGGTTGACACAAAAAGGAATTGTTGCGATTCCAAAGTCGGTACGTAAGGAAAGAATTATCGAAAACTTCAATATCTTTGACTTTGAATTAAGCCAAGAAGATATGGAAAAAATTGCTGCATTAGATACGAAGGAAAGCTTGTTCTTTTCTCACAGGGATCCTGAAATGGTGAAATGGATTGGTACTCGTAAACTGGATATTTAAAGCCTAACTTCTAGATTTATTTCTTAATACATTTATATGTTACTTTCAAAGACAGCCAGTTTAAATAACTAGCTGTTTTTTCTTATTTAGGGGGTTGAGCTGAAATCTGTTCCATGTTCAACAAATGCATGCAATAGGTGAAGAACATCTGGCTACTTCGGCAGTCTTTTTGTTTTAGGAAATGGCAGTTTTAGTTGAACTAGCAATTTTACTACATTTAAAGAAATGTATCATATAGAATTGAACTTTCCATGGAGTATTACGAAAAGAAGTAATGATATTCATTAACGCTATTGGTTTTAACTCCTTGTGGTCATATTGATAAAGAAGAAACGTAACAGCACCCAATTTATTATGAGTCCCAAAATTTTTTGTAATTAGAGGAGGTTACTATGTCCAATATGATGGAATAGTTCCTCTTTTTTTACATTATGTACGGGATTACGTAAGCAACAAACTTGGCCATTACATCTAAGTTGATCAAACGAGAGATTAATGAGTATAACAAAGATGGCTTGGTTGCTTCCTAACTGAACCGCATTAAGAAGCTAGAACGTGAATACAATGAATTAAGAGAAAAATTGAGAGTGGCTTATATAAGAATTTATATATATATCTTAGGGAACAACGATCGCTCCTGTCTTCACCTAAGTGGACAGATGGTGGGGGATTATAGATTTTATTACATTGGTAAAAAACAAATTATTTTATTTTTTTTACGTAACTGCTTGATAAGTTCGCTACTTAGTGTTACGATGTAATGGTACTAAGTAATACTGAATATATGTAACACTATATAGTTTATATAGTTAAAAAAATATTTTAAAAAAAGAGGAACAAAATTAACTACTATGTAATACAATATACTATTACTAAGTAACACAGAATATCAGTAATGCTAGATAGCTAAAGAGCGTTCATAGAAGAATTATCAAATAAAATCCTTAACGCATAAGCTATTCGGTATTGCTACGTTTTAGTACTAAGTGACACTAAATATCTGTATTACTAATTAGCTCGAGAGGTGGTTTTATTAAGATACTATTGATATTTTTAACCCTCCGCTCCAAGTTACAGTTTATCTTTACTAAATAGAACGAAAATCAATTTAATTAAGGAGGTGTATGCTATGGAAAATTTAACAGAAATGCTCAAAGGTTCGTTGGAGGGTTGTGTACTGGAAATCATCAGTCGAGGTGATACTTACGGCTATGAAATTACCCGCCGCCTTAATGACCTGGGATTTACAGAGGTCGTCGAAGGTACAGTCTACACCATTTTGGTACGACTGGAAAAGAAAGAATTAGTAAATATAGAGAAAAAACGTTCTGAAATGGGCCCGCCTCGTAAGTTCTATTCATTAAACGAAGCTGGGGATGAGGAATTACAACAATTTTGGGGAAAATGGGATTTTGTATCATCAAAAATAAATACATTAAAGGAGGAAAAATAAATGTTAGACTTTCTGAAAAAAATGGTTGGAGATAAAAAAGAGTATAAGGCAATGATGGCAAGAGTGGAAAAATTTCCTGAGGATTATCAATTCGTATATAAAAAAATTCAAGGATATATGTGGAATTTTGCTGCAGGAAACGGTTTCGATATGCTGCAAATTCAATATGAATTAATTGATTTATTTGAAGCAGGTATAGCAGATGGCAAACAAGTTTTAGAAATTACTGGCGAAGACGTTGCTTCATTCTGTGATGAATTATTGGAAAATGCAAAAACCTACACTGCTAACTGGCGTAAGAACCTAAATGAAAGTATTTTAAAAGAATTGGGAGGGAAAAAAGATGAGTAACTTTGCTGTTTCAGTAAGAGGACTTGAAAAATCCTACAAAAATGTCCCAGTATTAAAAGGTGTGGATTTTGAGGTGAAAAAAGGCAGTGTTTTCGCTTTATTAGGCTCAAATGGTGCCGGTAAAACAACAATTATTAAAATTTTAACTACTTTACTGCAAGCAGATAAGGGGGAAATAGAAGTTTGTGGTGTCAACCTTCAAACGAACCCGCAACAAGTACGTGAGAAAATCAGCCTAACCGGACAAAATGTGGCGGTAGATGATATTTTGACTGGGCGTGAAAATCTCGATCTAGTAGCAAAACTTCGCCACTTGCCTGATCGAAAAACAGCTGTTGAGGAAAGCCTACGTCGCTTTGATTTAATAGAAGCTGGTGATCGAGCTCTTGCTACGTATTCAGGCGGTATGAAACGGCGCTTGGATTTAGCAATGACAGTACTTGGGTCACCGGAACTTGTTTTTCTTGATGAACCTTCTGTGGGACTTGACCCGGAAGCACGTTTGGCTTTATGGGATGTAATTCGTGATATGGTCAAAGCTGGTATTACCGTTTTTCTCACTACCCAATATTTAGAAGAAGCCGAACAATTAGCTGACTGCATTGCTATTTTACATGAAGGAAAAATTCTCGTGCAAGGCACAATGGATGAACTAAAATCAATTCTGCCACCTAAAAAAGTGGAATACGTGGAAAAACAACCGACACTTGAGGAAATTTTTCTCGCTGTTACGACAAAGAAGGGGGAATAGTAATGAACGGAAAACATTTTTTCAGTGATACTTTTACAATGAGTAGTCGGGTGATGAAACATTCACTCAGAAGTGTTGACACGATTATCACAACTATTCTCATGCCGATTATGCTTATGCTTGCTTTTGTCTATATTTTCGGAAGTGCCATGACTATGGATAAAGTTGATTATGTGAATTTTATCGTACCCGGTGTATTGCTTATGTGTATTGGAATGGGGATTTCCTATACAGCAGTCCGAGTAAATACAGATATGACTAAAGGAATTTTTGACAGATTCCATTCCATGCCAATCGCCAAATCATCCATAATGGGTGGGCATGTCATCTCAACATTGATTTTAAACTTATTATCAGTTGTTGCGGTAATTCTCATTTCATTTCTCATGGGATTCCGTCCTCACGCTGATTTTGTTGAATGGCTACTAGCAGGGGGAATGATCCTGCTCATCATTTTCTCTTTCACTTGGATGGCAGTAGCATGCGGACTTATGTCAAAATCATACGAAGGTGCGAGCGTGTTCTCTTATTTACTAATGGGGCTAATGTTTGTAAGTTCATCATTTGTTCCGACAAACAATATGGGTAGCAAACTTCGCGCTTTTGCCGAAAATCAGCCGATGACACCAATTGCCGAAAGTGTGCGTTCACTTTTGGCTGGGCAGCCGGACTCTGGTGCGATTGTAACAGCAATTATATGGTTAGTAGGAATTGGAATTTTGTTTTATGTAATTTCGATGAAGGTGTATAAAAAGCGAATGAAATAGAATGGCGAAGTACAGACTGGAATTTTCTTTCGGTCTGTACTTTTTTCATTTTTAATAGAATGTTTGGATTAAGAACTTGTCTAGTTTAGATAATTTAACACCAAATAGCATATGTAGTACGTTAATTCGAAAAGGAATATTAATAGAAAGTATCGAACCTATATATTGCTAGATAGGAGGTTATTAAAATGGCAGATTTTAAAAATATTAATGTAGAAAATATAAATATTGTTGATAAAGATGGAACAGTACGGATGAAACTTTTTAATAATGATAATATTCCACCTGCAATTATGGATGGAAAAGACTTTCTTCCCGGTCATAGGCAGGAAGATCCGATAGCTGGATTAATGTTTTATAACGGAGAAGGTGATGAGTGTGGAGGTCTCATATTTGGAAGTAAAAAAGATGAAATCGGAAACTATGAATCGTATGCAACATTGACTTTTGATCAGTATAAACAAGATCAAGTTGTACAAATGCATTATATTGATGAGAATGGTCAAAGGAATTACGGTTTTTCAGTTTATGATAGACCTAATACACCTTTACCAGAACTTATTGAAAAAACACACAGTCTACAAAATTCCGATCTAACTGAAGAGGAAATGGATAAAGAGTTAGAAAAAGTTTGGGAAGGTAATACGCCTCGTGCGTTTATGGGGAAAAATTCAAAGGGAGAAGTTACGGTTCAGCTTTCAGACAGTAAAGGAAAACCTCGAATCAGAATGGTAGTAGATGAAAACGATATTCCCCGTATGGAAATTTTAGATGGAGATGGAAAAGTTACTTATAAAATTCCGCCAGAATTGTAAATTACTCTTATTGGATTACTTTCCTATACTCAGTTAAGGCATGCGTTAGTTTAACAATAGCTAGGAGCTGAGCAATCAGTTCCTATTTTACATTCTGACAATTTAATTAAATAATGGGTAAGTAATCTTAATATTAATAGATTACTATTTTAGGAGGATAAGAATGTTAGAAAGAAGATTTGGAGACCGTTCTAAATGGAAGCGTGTTTTAAAAAGAAGTTATTTACAATCGTTTTTAAATACGAAGGAGTTTAAAGGATATGTAACTTGATTAAATATTGAAAAAGTCTCCGAGCCATTAATTGTTCAATATAAAGAAAAAGAGGTATGTATTGTTAATGACGGATTTAGTTGGCTCCAGCACTTCCCTTCTGATGAGCATTATTCTCTAACTACAATGTTTAATTTTGACGGAGAAATTGTTCAGTGGTATATCGATATATGTTATCGAAATGGCATCGAAAACGGTGTACCTTGGATGGATGATTTATATTTAGATATTATTGTTCTTCCGACTGGAGAAGTTTTTTTAATAGATATAGATGAACTTGAGGATGCCCTAAATACTGGAGTTATTGATAGAAATCTCTATAATTTGGCTTGGGATGAAGCGAAAAGAATAAAAAAATTAATAGAAAACGGGAATTTTGATTTACTTAAATTTTCAAAAAGACATAAAGATATTCTTGCCAACAAAATAACTTGTTGTAACTTATAGGCCTGACACAGGAATTAATTGAATAGTGTACGTTACAATATTTAATTTAAGCTAGCTAAAAGGAGATAACCTTTTTGAGAAATAGAGGATCTGCAATAATAATTGAACATCAAAAAGTTGTTTTGATTAAAAGAAATAGAAATAATTGTGTTTATTATGTATTTCCAGGTGGAGGAATTGAGGAAGGAGAAACACCTGAACAGACAACGAAAAGAGAAGCATTTGAAGAATTAGGAGTTAAGATCAATGTTAAAGAATGCATTGAAAAGGTTGAATTTAATGGAATGCAATATTTTTTCTTATCTGAAATAATTGAAGGAGAAGTTGGTTCTGGTGAGGGTGAAGAATATACCGAAATAAGTAGGGATAGAGGTACATATCAACCTATTTGGATGGAAATAAAACAGCTTTCTTCAATTGATATCAGACCTAAAGAGGTAGCAGTTAAAATTCAATCCTTATTGAACTAAATCATACTTTTGATACAGATATTTAAAGAAGAAAAGGAATAAAACTCATAAAGGGATTATTCAACCTAACATTAATATGATTAAATTAGGATTAATCCTTAAAGGAGTGACATAGATGGCTGAAGTTAAAAGCAAAATGGGTATTAAAAAGAACCTTATTTTATTATTGGTTTTAATTTTAGTATTTATTTTTTTAGCTATAAGTGCCCCAAAAGTACAAAATACATATAAACCAACTTTACAAGGAACTTATCTATGTGAAAAGCTTCCTTTTGCAACTTTAGTATTTGATGAAAAAGATGATCATGCTTTTTATTATTATAATTTTACCGGATCAGACGAAGTAACTGAAAAAGGGAAGTACTCAAAAGAAACAGATAAAACGTATGTTATAGATAGTAATTCATTTCAGAATGTAATAATCAACTATGATGGAAAAGGTCGATCTTTTAAAATCCATATTAACAATGGAATATATGTATTTAAACAATTTAGTCCATTGCCTTCGATTATTACTAACAATTATGAATGATAGATTCTGAATATCAATTAAAGTTCAAATTATACTAATTTGTTTAACGGGATAATAATTCCTTATGCAACTAACGCATGTTCTAGTTACATAACAAAATCGGCTGTTAATCGGTCAGTTTATTCCACTAAATGGCAAGATAGTTAAATAAGGATATGATAAAATTAGAATTATTGATAATTGTATTTACAAAGTTAATAAGCATCATGAAGAAGTACATGAAATAAAAAAAAATAATAATATAAAAAATTGCTACAAACTACAAAACTCCTATTAAGTGAAATAACTGTAAAGGAAAAAAACAAAATATGAACAGACTTTTAAAGATAATTACATTAATTATAATCCTTTTAGTTGTTTTATTTTATCTTAAAAATACAAAGACTAAAGTATTAAAAGAGAACATCAGTTTAAAAAACAATATTGCAACAATCGTTAATTCTAGAAATTCAATCGACTTTGCAAAAGAAACAGATTTCCAATGGGATGAAATGATCATTTTTCCTCCTTACGCTCAATTAGAAACAGATTTTAAAAAGCTTAAAATAAAAACAAATGTTAAAAAAATCCAAACACCAATTGAATCAAATGATGGTATAAATCTTATCGTGTATACTAAAAATCATAAAATTGTTTCTTATGTAAACAATAGACGAGATAAAGGAGATTTTCCGTTTACTAACAATAGAATTTTCACTAATAAGAATGCAAAATTTAAAATTATTAAAGATGAAAATGGATGGATAAAATTTGTTGATAATTAAAATGTAAAAACAAAGAATTGGTGTATGAAAAGTGCCGCTTCTTTGATATCTAGAAGATTTTAACTTAAAAAGGATCTACCTCGGAAGATTCTTTTAGGTTCTTTTACAACTAAAGAATGCGTTTGTTGAAGAATATGAGCTGCTAAAAAGCGGCTTTTTTTATTGAAATAATGGAAGTATGGGTGAATAAGAACTGTTAGAATGGAGATAAAATCTTAATTGGTATGAGGAGAATGAAATGTTAAAAAAAATGAAGGATTGGGCGAGGAATTTAAAACGACAAATATTTGTTCTTTACTTTGCTTGTAAAGATGAAAGAGTACCTTGGTATGCGAAAGTATTTACAGCATGTGTAGTAGCGTATGCATTTAGTCCGATTGATCTAATTCCTGATTTTATACCAATTTTGGGTTATTTAGATGATGTGATTCTTATTCCATTAGGAATAATGATTGCTTTAAAGATGATACCAAAGAATGTAATAACTGATTGCGAAGTGAAGGCTGAAGAAATGATGAAAAACAGTAAGCCAAAGAACTGGATTGTCGGTTCAATAATCGTATTGATCTGGGGCATAATTTTAATATGGGTTAGTTTGATTATTTATCGTTTATTTAAATAACGCTTTCGGTAGTTCAATAGCTTGAGTTATGTTTGAGTATGATGATTTAAAAAAGAGATATGAAGGAAAAGAAATGGACGATTATAGGGAGGCCAAAAACGAATTCTTCAAAAGGCTAATGCATTCTCCTGAATATAAAAAAATGTGACAATAGCAATATATTAAATAAAATTATTTTTATATTATCCAATTAACACATGTGTAAGTTGAAGAACAAGAGTTGCCAATGGCAGCTTTTTTTTGTGCGAGCTAGTAGGATTGTTGAAGAAGGATTTTCCAAATTTTGGTTGAAACATAATAACAAGAATTTGAATTGAAAGTGGGAGTTATATGAAAAGGAATGAACTAGTATCGGAAATCGCAAATAGGATCTTAAGGTTAAACCTTACTCATCCTATTAGAGTCGGTGTTAGCGGAATAACAGCATCTGGCAAGACAACGCTTGCTAATGAACTCATGGAAGAACTTCGGGTTAGAAAGATAGATGTCGTTAGGACAAGCATTGATAATTTCCATAATCCGAGAAATGTACGATATAGACAAGGGAAGGAATCAGCTATTGGTTATTACGAGGATGCCCACGACTACAATTCGTTTAAACAGAAACTTTTAATTCCGTTAGGACCAGGGGGGAACCTTCAGTATCAACCGATCTCTTTAGATTTAGAAAAGGATGAATATATAAGTTCAGATTCAAAAGTAGCTAAAAGAGATTCGGTTTTTGTTATAGATGGTACGTTTCTTTTCAAAAAAGATTTAAGCAATCTATTTGATTATAAAATTCTTGTTAACACTGACTTTGATTTAGCAAGAAAAAGAGGTGCTAAAAGAGAAGAAGTGAATTTTGGTAGCTATGAAAAAGCTGAAGAAATGTTTCTAAATAGGTATCACGCTGCTTCTAAATTGTATTTAAATCAACATTTACCTCAACTAAAAGCGGATGTAATCATTAATAATGATGATTTAGATAATCCATATTTTGTTTAAAAGAAAATTCTTGTTCAACTAATGAATACAATAGTTCAACAAAAAAAGAGTTACCAAAAGTAACTCTTTTTTACACATATATAGTTAACTAATAAAAATATTTTGCAGACATTTTACAGTTTAACGACTGTTATAGGCCAAACCACATGATTAAAGTAAATGGAGGTATAGTAAAATAAGAAGATGTAATTCTTGAATTTGGTGGATTAGATAAAAAGGAGTGAGCAAATGAAGATATATTTACTAGCTTTATCAATATTTCTTATAGGTGTATGTATTGTGATAGGAAGTTGGATTATCCCAAATTTAAAGCCTTAAACCGGAAGTGACAAAATCGACTGTTCAGGATCAACTACTTACACAGTCAGAATTAGGTAAATATTTAGGATTAAGTAAAATAGAAATTCTAAAATTAACTGAGTTACGCGATGGTGAGAATAGTTATACAAGTGAACTGCCACATATAAAAATCGATCTAAGTATGATTATCCAAAGCCAGCGATCGATAAATGGTTGTTAAGCGTGGAATTAACAACTATCGCTTAACTATGTAAATAATGAATATAATTTATTCCAAGTAATGAAGTTTTCTAATTAAACTAATGCTGATTTAGTTAGAAATCAGTGTAGTTTCTAGGACAGCAATGTTTAATAAGCAGGATAATACAGATGAAAATAGAATCTATGATAATTAAACTCTTTTTTAATAATCTGTTTTTAGGAGTATTTTATGAACATAACTTTAAGGCAATTAAGTAATAGTTTATTTAGAAATAGAATAAAAGAAATAGTGGTCATTCAGTTGCTATTGATGATTCCGTTGATAGTTAATTTTATTGTAATATTGAATTCTAATAGTATAAATTATTTAAGCAATGGCATATTTGATATGATAATAGCGGTACATAACTTACTTCTTTGTATTGAACAGTTTATTTTGAAAAAGAAGGGTATTGGTATTGTTTTTTTAATCCTAACAATTCTTTTTTTGAATTCAGGAATACAAAGTTTTAATTTATACTTTTAAGGAAAATTAAGTAATATTGGTAGTGGTGATAGTTTTCATTATTCAACTAACGCATGCATACATTAGTTGAGTAACAAGAACCACAATTGTGGCTAATTAAATTACAATTTACAATGATGAATAAATTGAAATAGAAAAAGACTGATTCTTAAATTTGAATCAGTCTTATTACTATTTTCTTCATTTACATATTAATACGGTGTAGGTAATGGAGTACCTGGTGGTCTCCACCAAGATTCTACAGTTTTCCAAGCAGTATTATAGTCGTAACCTTTTCCCATTAAATATCCAATGGCAACTGCTTCTGTCATTGCATGTTGATAGCCAAGGTGTTGGGCTTCACGTAATCCATGACTAATAGCTGGATTTAATAATGTTAGAGTTTGTTGTGGAGATATTGCTTGCTGTGGATTTCGATAATAATCATCATAAGTATATGGATATTGGTTATAAAAGTTCATATTTACTCTCCTTTCATTTATTTAAAGTAATTGTAATATGAAATTATGAGCTTTCGATTTTTAATATATGTAGATTTGGGTGTATGTGGAATAGGCTATTAGCACGTCTTCTACTTTTTTTAGGTAAAATAACTAAAAAGTGGTTCCACTTAACCCTTGGCTCGTTTTTTTATTGAAGTGACTGGAAATTAAGAAGTTTTAGAATTGGTAATTATTAGAGATAAAGTGTAAGAGAAACATATGTTAAAATGTAGTATAACTACAAGAAGATTTTTAGGGAGATTATTTTGAGAACAATTCAAAAAAGTTTTACTAATAGATTATTTAAAATCAGTATAAATCAAATAGAACTTACTAAAAGAATATTGACCTTTCCCATTTTCATCTATTTGGTTTATTCTTTTTGGACTGAAAACGAAAATCATATTTTCCAAGGTTTGTTTTATCTTATATTTGCAACGATATGTTTGTTGAGTAGTCTTGAAAATAAAATTTTAAAAAAGAAAATAACAAATGATTTTGATGCTTGGTTGTTAGGTGGAATTTTGTTTTTTATTTTTGGAATACTTGAATTGTTCGGTTTTTAGTATTGTAGATCAATAAAAAGAGGATCTCTTCGGAGACCCTTTTTTTATTGCTGTTTAAGTCTGAAAAAATGTTCTTGGTAAGTTGTTGACTTCCCATGCAGCGTGTACTGCGGACTCGATTGCACCTTGAATCCAGCCGTGGGTAGATGAAGCATGCTCGCCAGCAAAATGTACTCTTCCTTCAGGTGTGGAAATATATGGAGACAGTTCCAGTGCCTGATAAGGTTTAAACATTGCGAACGCGCCGCCAGAGAACTGATCACGAAGCCAACTATGCGTCGCCCCAGTTTGAAACTCGCTATATACCTTTTTACCATGAATGGTTGCCAAGTTATTCAACGCATATTGCATCCGATCTTCATCTGCTAAACTGTCCCATGGAATCGCATCATCCTCCCATGTATAACTAGCCAAAATAACACCTGGTCCAGATGAACCCACATCCCGGCTTGGATATTGAGTATACGTAATTGGGAGATCAGAGGATGTTTTTCCGCCATACATTTCATCGCTTTCCCAAAATCTATTTTTAAACTGGATGCCGGTTTTGGTAGAACCCACATAGTGAAGCTCACGAATCGCCTTCCATTTCTCATGAGAAAAAGAAGTTACAGGTTCGACTTCGACAAATTGTAGGACTGAAAATGGAATCGTAATAATCGCAAGATCACCAGTAGTTTGAAAAGACCCCAAGACATTATGCTCTGAATGTATGGTTACTTGGTTGTTATGCTGGACAATTTTTTTTACCTTATGTCCGTAATGTATATCCGCTTCCAATTGAGGAGCAAATGCATTAGGAAGTTGATCGTTCCCACCAGTAATCTCATAGAATTGTATATCGGGGGTTAAAAAGACTGCTAACTCACGTAATAGTTCAAGGAAAGCAAGCTCTGGAAATCCCTCTAAAGAAAGAATAACTTTTAGTATGTCTACGGCACCTTGAGATAAGCTCAGTCCAAATGGATTATTTTTTAAATAAGACTCCATAGAGTATTTATCAAATTTTTCTACAATTACTGGCCAATTTTTTATAGGGTCTTGGTTAATAAAATCTGTGACTGGTTTTAATGCATATTGAAGCAATTGAATGGCAGATTTACCTCTTTCATGGGGGGCTACCAAAAAGCCCAAAATATCTGGGTTCTGTTCATATTCGTATAATCGAGTTTTGATTCCTCTAAGATAGATGATGTCATTAGGGCTCGTGTTGATAAATGTATTAGTAGGTAGGTTGAATTTTTTTACATATTCTAAAGTCAACAAATGAGTGTTTGGAAAACGCATTGCACCCGCCTCAAGATACTGCCCATTCCTAAATTCGGAACGCATCGTATAGACCCTTCCACCCAATCTATCAGAACCTTCTAAAATTGTGACATCGTGTCCTGCTTGCTTAAGCAGTGAGGCGGAGACTAGTCCTGCCATACCTGCACCAACAATGATGATTTTCTTTGGGATATCCGTCGGTTTAAGTCCATTTTTGATAATTGAAATCATTTGATCAGTTGATAGCTCAGGAGTGATGTAACTTGACATACTTACCTCCTTTACAATGTTCTTAAGAAACTTTAATGAGCAGACAATAATATGGCTTATAGCTATCTTATTCAGCGCTAATGTACTTTTATGTTAAAAGGAACTGTTTATAGACTACAAACTCTTAAGTAGGTCCGATTTGGTTTTACTTAGTAAAAAAACTTGTTGAAAATCATTAATTATTTTGGCATCTCTTTTTCTAATTCTAAAAGAAATTAATGCTAAATTCTGTATTATAATAGGTAGTGATTTAAGTAAGAAAGTGAAGTTGCACAAAATTAGTAATTTTCTATTTAAATAATATAGTAAACAATCAACAAATTCAGTCGATAATTCAATAATTATAAGAAAATCAAATAATGTTAGGAGAATGTTAAAATGCCTAAGTGTTTAATTAATGATTTGGAAGTTAACTTTGATGTAATCGGCAAAGGAAAACCAGTAATAATGATTCACGGTTTCACTCCAGATTCTAGATTGATGAAGGGATGTATGGAACCGATATTCGCTAAAAGAGAAGGCTATAAACGGATTTATTTTGACTTACCAGGAATGGGTGAAACAAAAGGAAGCAATTACATAAATGGCACAGATGATATGTTGAATTTCGTATTGGATTTTATTGATTCAGTTATACCTGACCAATCTTTCTTGTTAGTTGGTGAATCGTATGGTGGGTACTTATCGCGAGGAATTATTGCAAATAGAAAAGAAAAAGTTGAAGGAATAGCCTTTATTTGTCCAATGATCATTCCAGATATGGAGCAAAGGTCATTACCGGAGCATGTTGTACTAAGTGAAGAGAAGGAATTAATTGAACAGTTAAGTGAAGATGAGAAAACTGATTTTCGTTTGAACAATGTTGTATTAAATAAAAATACTTGGAATCGTTATACGAAAGAAGTGGTAAGTGGTTGCTCGATTGCTGATCAGAATTTCTTATCAAAAATAAGGAATAATTATGGTTTCACATTTGAAATAGACAAAATAACATTTGAACAACCGAGTGTTTTTCTATTAGGATTACAAGATTCAGTTGTTGGATATAAAGATGCGTTTAGACTAATGGACAAATTTCCACGTGCTACTTTTGCAGTATTAGATAAAGCAGGTCATAATCTACAAATTGAGCAAGATGGTTTATTCAACACACTTGTAAATGAATGGTTGGACAGAGTATTAGAGTTAAATGATTAAGTTAGTGATATTTATGCAAAGCTAGTTAATTGAAGAAATCTAGTTTTTCATTGACTCTTATTTTAAGGATTATATGAAAGTGAGAATAATTAAATGAACTTAAAAGACTATCTCAATGATAGATTTCCTGCAGTCGAATTAATTCCGAGTGTTTATTACCAGTGGGAAATTGGCATTCACTTTACACTTGGAGGGAATATCTATCAGTTCATTAAAAAAGATGAATTAAATTATGATAGGTTTCGACTTGTTTATGGACAAACTTTAACGATCTTTAATGAGTTATTTGAGAAGGACGATGACTTGTTCATTGTGACTAACATGTACAAGCACAAAACAAATGAAAAACATATTAGAAAACTCAAAGTATACAAACCTTTTATTAAGCGAAAAAGTGATTTGAACAGAATACAGGTGAAAACCTATCCGTATCCATTTGAGTTAGATGAAGCAGAAACTTATGAAATGCAACAATTTTCTTTGCTGTGTAAACGAGAAGACTTCCGTGTTCAAGAATTACTTAAAGCTGCGTGTAATGAAGATTTTCCATTAAATCCAAAGTTAGGTGGTTACTCAATAGATTATCCGGATGTGTTTTTTGTAAATATTTCAAAAGACATTATTTTTTTCATCTACGACGACCGAGGCTGTGAGGTTATTGCCCGTGAAGCAGACAAAATACTTCCAATTTATGAGAAATACTATAATTGGGTAGAAGAAGTTGATCGGAAACGGATTGAAAATGGATTAAGAGTAAGATAAGTCATTATTTACATACTTAAGGTTGCAACACTCCTTTGCTTGCTAGAAAACTAATTTATTTTGTATAAACTGGTCATTAATTACACAACATATGAAAAAACGAAATAAGGTGATCAGTTTGGGTGAAGAATTCACTGTTGGAAAAGACTATGAACATGCTTCGATAAAGGATGTTTTGCATGATTTAGGCTTTCAAGAAGATGGTCGATCATATTCAAAGGATGGTAAACGATATAAATACGGGGGCATTGATAAATATCAGAGCTATGTTTTTTCAGTTACGATGAATCCTTTAAAATAATGAAAAAGTAATTTATTAAATCAGATGAAAGCAAAAAGAAGCATAACCTTTAAAAAGGTTATGCTTCTTTTATAATAAAATCATTGTTTATCTAATGCTAATTTCAATCCATTTTGATAATACTGGTTCATCTCTTCTTCAGGAACCATACTTCCACCTGTTCCCCAAACAATATGTGTTGCTTTTTTCTTCAATTGTTCTAAATCTTGATTGGTTCCCTCTTTCCCTAATATAATCGGTCCAATCATTCCTGCTAGCGCAGATGGCTCAAGTTTTATTCCTTCTGTATCGACTAGTTCTTTCAATAATAGATACAAGTGTTCATCGCTAACTGTATAATTTCCACTTAAGAAAGGTTCAATCGTTTTTCCGACAAATCCAGAAGGTCTCCCTACTGCAAGTCCGTCGGCGTCAGTAATATTATCAATGCCTACATCTTGAACTGAAATTTTATCATGGAGACCTGTCATTAAACCGAGTAACATGCAAGGTGAGTGGGTTGGTTCTGCAAAGAAACAGTGAACATTGTCTTGGAACATTAATTTTAATCCAAATGCAACTCCACCGGGACCACCGCCTACACCACATGGAAGGTAGACAAATAAAGGGTGGGCTTCATCCACTGATATGTTTAACTCATCTAATTGTGTTTTAAGTCGGATTGCTGCTACAGCGTATCCTAAAAAGAGGTCATGTGAATTTTCATCATCAACAAAATAACAAGTAGGGTCAGCGTCTGCTTGACTTCGACCTTCTTCTACAGCTTTGCTATAATCTGCCTCATATTCGATTACTTCAACATTTTTGCTTCTAAGTAAGTCTTTTTTCCATTGTTTTGCATCAGCCGACATATGTACTGTTACTTTAAAACCTAACTTTGCACTTATGATTCCTATACTAAGTCCTAAATTACCAGTCGATCCAACTGCGATTGAATAGTTTGAAAAGAAGTTTTGGAACTTTTCACTAGCTAATATGGAATAATCATCATCCTTAGATAACAGTTGATGCTGAAAAGCTAGTTCTTCTGCATGCTTGAGCACTTCATAAATCCCGCCTCTAGCTTTAATTGAACCTGAAATAGGCAGATGACTATCACATTTAAGTAATAATTCACCTAAGATTGGCTGTTGATATGCTACTTCTAACGACTTTTTCATTGAAGGAATTCTGACTAAAGGTGATTCAATGATGCCATTTGTCTTCTTTGTTTCAGGGAAGACACTTGCAATATATGGTGCAAATCGATTTAATCGATCTTCAGCATCTTTAACATCCGCAAGTGTAAGAGCAGATTTCTTAATTCCTTTTTGAAATGCTTCAAGTTTTGGATTTATCCAAAAAACTTCCTCTAACGAAATGATCTTGTTTAGTGAAGGTAATTGGTCTTTCAGGTTTTGTAGTTCGACTATTTCAATCGGCTTCATTTAATCCTCCTATGTAGCTTGTGGTTAGTTGTCTGTACAATGTATTCATTTTTAATAGTAATTTACCTTTTCATATAAATCAAAATTCTGTCATTCAATTTAAATTGGAATAAAAACATCCATTTACTACCAATTATACAGTTAGTTAGCTTGAAAATTAAAAGAGTTATATCCAATTGCCCCATTAAAACGGAGGAAATCTGTCGGATAAAGAAGTATTTTATTGGAATTACTGATAAAACTGGAAGTCATAACCCCCATTGACCCTAAATTGAATTTTTTAAATAATATTAAGTGAACGTTAGTTTTTCATTAGAATTATTAAAAAAAGTTAACACTATTGAAAATGTGATTTTAATAGAATTCCATTTTCGTAGTGATTAAACTGGGAGGAAGAAGATGGGAAGTAGCATACAAAAAAATAAGTTTGTAAAAAGCATGACTGTTTTAGCGCTATCAACTAGTTTTATTTTAGCCTCATTTGGAAATGTAACGAATGTATCGAAAGCCGTGAGTTTGACGAATGTTGATGACATGCTTACTAAGTTAACGCCAATGCAAAGGGCTGCTTTAAATCAACTAACAGCAAAGGCTACGACGGGTCTTCAAATTTCTCATGATATTGATTTAAAGTCTACTGAACAAACGAATGTAATTGTTGAGTTTACAAATAAGCCAGCAAAAGTGGCTAAAATTGAAGCAAGTGTAGAAGGAAAGCAGCTTACTGAGGCCGAAGCTTCAGGGTTAGTGGATCAGGATCATAAAACGTTTCAAGCTGAAGTGGGCCAAGTATTAACTGATGAAAAAAAGTCAAAAGTAAGTTTCAAGATAAATCGATCATATAAAACTGCCTTTAATGGTGTATCAATGAATCTACCTGCAAATCAAATTGAAAATCTATTAAAATCAAAAGTAGTAAAAAATGTTTGGAGTAATGAACAATTCAAGATTGATCCTCCAGACCAAAAAGAAATTACTGACCAATTTAAAGCTGATGAATTTAACATTGCGAATTATTCACCTTACGATGGATTAGACCGTATTCACGAAGAAGGTTTAACAGGGAAAGGAATTAAAATAGGTATTCTGGACACAGGGATTGATTATAATCATCCAGATTTAAAGGATGCTTATAAAGGAGGATACGATTTCGTCGATAATGATAGCGATCCAATGGAAACGACTTTTGCAGATTGGAAAAAATCAGGCCAACCAGAAATTATTAATTCGAATACATATTATACCGAGCATGGAACACATGTAGCTGGAATCATCGGCGGCCGAGGAGTTGCTGACAGTGAGTATAAAACGATTGGCGCAGCACCTGAAGCAGATCTTTATTCTTACCGAGTACTCGGACCATATGGAAGTGGTACGAGTGATGACATCATTGCAGCGATTGATCAAGCGGTGAAGGATGGAATGGACGTCATTAATATGTCATTAGGTGCTACGATCAATAACCCACTTTTTGTCACATCTGTAGCCGTTAATAATGCGGTATTAAGTGGAGTGACAACTGTTGTAGCTGCGGGGAATAGTGGAGATCAGATGTATACACTTGGTTCGCCAGGAGCAGCGGCATTAGCATTAACGGTTGGTGCATCATCTAGTGCGATTGATGTGTACGAATATACAGGTAAACAAAATAGTAATGATTATAGATTAAGAGAATTAGCTAGAAACTATTCTGATGATTTAACTAAATTACAAGGTAAAACATTTAATCTAGTTGAAGTCGGACTTGGGTATCCAGTTGATTACAATGGAAAAGATGTAAATGGAAAGATTGCCCTTGTAAAGCGGGGGGAAACTGCATTTGTTGATAAAATCAAAGCCGCGAAGAATAAGGGTGCAGCAGGAATTATCATTTATAATAATGAAGAGAACAAAGCAGAAGGAAACATTCAAACGTATGTAGGTGAATCAATATTTGCAATTCCAACTTTCTCTATTTCATATGAAGATGGACTAGCAATTTCAGAGACAATTAAAGCCGGTAAAACAGATTTCTCATTTGGTGATTTTACAAAAATAAAAACACCTGAAGATGAATTAGCTAGTTTCAGTTCAAGAGGACCATCTCGTATAAATTATGATATCAAGCCTGAAATAACTGGGCCAGGTGTTGCCATACTTTCAACTGTCCCATTTTATATAAATGATAAAACAGTAGATGGCACAAAACCTGGGGATTATAAAATTGCATACGAACGATTATCTGGTACATCTATGGCTAGCCCTTTTGTTGCAGGCGTATCCGCACTATTACTTCAATCAAATAAAGATTTACAGCCAGCAGATATAAAATCTATTTTGATGAATACAGCAGATCCATTATCTAAAGAATACAGTGTATTTGAAGTAGGAAGCGGACGAGTTGATGCGTATGAAGCAATTCACTCAAATGTTGAATTAAGTGTCGTAGATAAAACGCGTACTCTTATTAATGGAAAGGAAAAATTAATTAATGAGTTAACGGGTGCAATGAGCTTCGGATCACTAAGCTTTAATGACAAAAATCAATTAGCATCACGAAATATTACACTTAAAAATCGAAGTGAAAAGGCGAAAACCTTTAACATTAATGTTCACTATCAAACTGGATTAAAAGGATCAAAAGATGCATCTAAAAATAATGTGACATTAACTTCTCCAACAACTGTAAAATTAAATGGAATTAGCCAAAAATCAATTCAATTTAATTTGGATATCCCGAAAACTGCTGAAAAAGGAATTTATGAAGGCTATATCGTTTTTACAAATAGTGTGGATTCTACAGAACAATATCAAATCCCATTTGGTGTTCACTATGTAGAAGAAGGATTTAACTCAATGAAAGCACTAAATAAAATGATGACTTCTGATTATACGAATTGGTATCCTTTATTAGATTACGACACTACCGTACTGTTTAATTCTAGATCAAATATGGAAACACTGGATTTCGTTTTGTTAGATGGTGAAACCAATCAAGAGATTGGGTATTTAGGACAAATGGACGCTTCTCAACTTAATGATGATACTGATTATTATGTAAATGGAGTATTTACCGGAATGTATTTACCATTTACTGGAGACACAAAACAACCGATATCAACTAAAGCGGTAAAAGTACCGTATGGACCAGCCCATTATAAAGTGAAAATGATTGGAACAAATAAACAAGGGAAAACATTCGGGGTGATTGACCATACAATGATTGATATTACAGGTCCAACATTGACGACAGATTTAAATGATGGCTTTATTGAAATTAAGCCTGGTACGACATCTTATCCGATTTCAGGGAAAGTTTTTGATAAAACAAATGATGACTATAGAAAGCAAGGAATTGCGATTGATCAATCAAGCAATTTTATAATGGAAAAAAATAATCATTATTTATATACGAATGGATTCTATGTTGATACGGAAGGAAACTTTTCGTATGATATCCCGATTGATCCGACTGCAAGTAGCGTAAATGTAGAATTACAAGGGTACAATACAGCTGGAATTGGAACAAGATATAAAAACTTTACATTTGTTCCAGAAGGCACACCATATGTATATGGAAGTACTGAAAATGATTATGTGAATTTAGGTGAGAACGTAAAAGTTACTTTAACAGCTAATAATCTTACAGATGCGAGAAAACTAGCTACTAGTTTCTCATTTTCAAATAGTCAATTAGAAGTGATTGATGTAAAAGTACATCCTACGATCGAAAAAATTGGACACGCAAAGCTTACAACTGAAACAGTTCCATCTGGTTCAAGTACAGAATTAAATGTAAAGATGGAATTTACAGAAGGAAAAGTATCAGGTGATGTTCCATTTGCTGAAGTAACACTTAAAGTGAAAGACGATCTTTATGAAATAATGTATCCTTTCGAGGAATCATCCGCTTCTTATGCAAATGAATCAAACGAAACATTCTCAATGGTCTCTGCAATTGTCCCAATTTGGACGAAACCATTAAAATCAGCAACTTCGGGTTCACTTGGAATACCAGAATCATTCGTAAGAGAAGGTAGAAATACTTGGAGAGTCGACCCATCTCAAATAGGAGCAGTTTTATCTGTGAAAGATAAAGAAGGTAATAATTATCCTGGTGTACTCAATCGATATGGACAACTTAGCGTTGAAAAATTACCTATTACACTTGAAGAGTTGGTCGAATCAATCGATCTTCCAGGGCATTTCACGATTTATAAACCATTTCATGTAGGGTTTGTGAATGATGAAGGGAAAGCTACTGCACACCATAATCCAGAAATCAATTTAATCGCTCCAGTTCCAGGAGATGTTAATAAAGATAATGTGATCGATATAAAGGATGCAATTTTCATCCAAACATACTGGGGTACGAATAAACGTAGTGCAGATATAAATTTTGATGGTAACGTCGATGCAAAAGACTTTGCGTTTTTTGAGAAGAATTATTTAATGCAGAATCCGACTGTGGCTGATGCTCCTAAGCCTGTTAAGAAATATAAAGGTAAGGCAATTGAGGATATAAAAACTGAGTTAGGAATAAATTAACATATAGTTAAGGGATTTCTAATAATATTAATTTAATTCAGTAGATCATTTGCAGACATTTTTTATTTGGGCTATAATAACTTAAACCATTTTCTTTACTAGATATATCCCTTATTCGTTCTATTGAATAAGGGTTTTTTATTTTTTTAGAAAAAAAAAAGACAAATTCGATAAGAATTTGTCTTTGTGTATGTTATATTATGCTTTTTTAACGTTTGTAGCTTGTGCACCACGTTGTCCTTGTTCTACTTCAAATGTAACTGCTTGACCTTCATCTAAAGATTTGAAACCTTCACTTTGAATTGCTGAGAAGTGAACGAATACATCATCTCCATTTTCGCGTTCGATGAATCCAAAACCTTTTTCTGCATTAAACCATTTTACTTTACCATGTTCCATTAAAAAATCCTCCTTGTGTGGGTTGCACACATTGTAATTTAATTATAATAACAATAAAGTTAAAAATAATCAAATAGACCAAAATTGTTTAGTTCAAAAGATTTTACTTAACTTCTTTAAAGGGTAGTTTATATTAATAGAAATAGACAGAATTCTAAAGAGAGAGTTTAGGATTAAATGGATTGAGAATGAAAAGACAATCTAAGGGAGACAATCCTGATAGATTGTCTTTTTTCATTAAAACATGAATACAGTTTTTAAAGGAGTGGTAGTTAATATGAAGAAGTTTACTAGTGGGGCCATTTTTATGGTGACAATCCTTTCAATCTTGAGAGGATGTAGTGAGAATACATTTAATAGAAATAAGATAATGAGTCAGGTAGAGGAGGCGAAAGAAACGATGGGTACTTCAGTATTTGTAGATCCTAGCATTGATCAATCTAGTAATAAGACTGTATCGATTATCATTGAATTTAAAACTAAGCCAGCGAAAATCGCAGTAATTGAAGCAGAAGCGCAGGGGAAACAATTAAGTTTGGATGAGGCTAAGCAAAAAGTAGAGGAAAGTCATGAGCAATTCCAAAAAGAACTACAAACTTTACTAGCTCAAAATCAAGTACCATTTACCGTAAAGCATGTTTATAAGACAGCTTTGAATGGGGTTTCGATGGAATTGCCTGGGAATGAAGTGAAGCGATTGATGCAGTCAAGTGTGATCGGAAGAATTACTTTAAATAAGGAAATACATCTTGATCCACCGATTCAGCCGTTTAAGCAGATGTAACATGTTAGAGTAATAGTTACTTTTAGTAGTGAGATGAGTTTTCAGTGAATTAAGAATGAAAAGACAATCGAAGGGACACAATCCTGATAGGTTGTTTTTTTATTTTAGAGGAGTAGATATGAATATGATGAGATTATATAAAGGTACCATACTAGTTGTAGCAATTCTTTCAAGTATATTTAAATGGAATGAAAATACACTTAATAAGAATCAATTTATAAATGAGGGAAAGGTGGTAAAAGAAACGATGAGTGCTTCTTTTTATGTAGACCCTACCATTGATTTTTCAAGTGAAAAAATCATTTCAATTATCATTGAATTTAAAATAAAACCTGCTAAAATTGCTGTTCAAGATGCTGAGGCTGAAGGAAAACAATTAACGTTAGAAGAAGCAACTAAAAATGTTGAGGAAAGTCATGAGATGTTTCAAAAAGAACTAAAAACTTTACTCGATGATCACCAAGTTCCTTATACGATAAGACGTACATATAAGACGGTCCTCAACGGTGTTTCGATGGAGTTACCAGCAAAGGAAATCAAAAGATTACAGCAGTCTACAGTGATAGAGAAAATCTATCCAAATAGAAAAGTTCACCTTTTTCCATCTATTACACCATTTAATCAAATGTAATTTCCTTTTAATAGGAATTCTGAATTAGTCAGATTGATTTCATAGATCAATCTGCTTTTTCTGTTGCAAGAAGACTAACATAAGAGACCTTAACAAAAGAATTGCTAACTCGACATTTCAATCTTAATACTGCTTATTTTGTTGGATGAATTTTATGCTAAAAGTACTATTCTATTTATAGACTTACTGTAGCATTATATTTATTTCTCGGAGGTGACTTCCCGGGAGAGCTGATTGACTAAATACATAAATGGGGGAGTAGGATGAAAGCTTTGTCTAGATTTAGACTACCAATTTCTGTAATGCTTACTTTTTTACTAATTTTTACGTTTTCATTCCCAAAAGGATCTCATGCGGCAACACTTAAAACGAACGTAAAGTATGTCTCTCTTGGCGATTCATTGGCAGCAGGACAAACGCCAAATAAAACGATTGATAAAAGTTATGCTGATTTTCTCTCAGATCAACTTAAACAAACAGGTTATAATGTAACGACTCAAAAATTTGGCGTGCCAGGCTACACGACAAAGAACTTATATACACAGATATTACAAGATACAAATGTGCGAAATGCGATTGATAAATCATCAATTGTTACGATTGATATAGGAGCAAATGATTTGCTTCAAGTTCCTGGCATCCTTAGCGGAAATGCTAGTCCAAAAGCTGTTGATGATGCTGTGTGGAATGCATATTTATATACTGTTTTAATCCTTGGAGAAATTAAATTTATCAATCCAAAGACGCAGGTGTATTTAATGGGATATTACAATCCATTCTTGCGTCTGCAACTAATCAATTCTCCGTTAGCAGGTCCTTTTGCAGCTTTACTTAATCAATTGAATAACAATATTTTACAAGCTTCAAAGATGTATCCATCCGTTTATTATGTACCGACAGCTGAAGTTTTTTCTGCAAATATACAAAATTATTTAAGGTATGTACCAAATGCTGCTGATATTCACTTAAGTTTAGAAGGATACCAGGTCGTAGGTAATCAATTTTTCCAAAAAATAGTTAGTGTGAATGCATTACCGATTGCTCAGTAGAGCTGAAATTAGCTGATGAAAAATCAATTAAATAGATTAATATTCGTTTGGGAATATTAAATTTTCATGTCTATTATTGATAAATAAGTAAACCCTCGTTAATAATTTACATGTAACGAGGTTTTTTTGTATTCATTTTTAATTATCATTTCTGTTTAAACTTTTATACAATAATTTTATATGGAGTGATTATAAGAGGGGATTGTAAATGTTTGATCGTAACATTATACTCATATTTTTTTATTGTTTCTTAGGGAAAATAATATGGTGAAAACAGCAATGGTTTCTTTTAAATAAGTTAGCTGGTAAAATACTAACAAAGTATTTTGATAGGATGCATGAGTGGAGAAAAATTCCATTCCTACTACTCTGCTAAAACATACATAAATAGATAAAAGATTCGAATGATATGAGGGGTTCTTCGGTCACTCTTTGAAAAGCGTGAAATGAATGGGATTTGATTGACGAGGAGGAATAATCATGTTGGAATTTGATACGAATATAGAACAATTAGCAAAGATAAAGGTCATCGGAGTTGGCGGTGGCGGTAACAATGCCGTGAACCGTATGATTGAGGATGGAGTTGAAGGGGTAGAATTTATTGCCTTTAATACAGATGCACAAGCTCTTAAGCAATCAAAAGCTAGCATCACGATGCAAATCGGTGCAACTTTGACAAGAGGTTTAGGTGCGGGTGCAAATCCGGAGATAGGAAAAAAAGCTGTAGAAGAAAGTAAACAGCAGATTGAAGAAATAATTGCAGGCGCGGACATGGTATTCGTAACAGCCGGAATGGGCGGTGGGACAGGCACAGGAGCAGCGCCTTCTATTGCTAAGATTGCCCGAAATCTTGGAGCACTAACAATTGGGGTTGTCACACGACCATTCAAATTTGAAGGTAAAAAGCGTGCAGTCAACGCGGAAATGGGTATTAAAGCACTTAGGGATGCAGTTGATACTTTAATTATCATTCCAAACGATCGATTATTGGAGCTTGTCGATAAAAAGACACCTATGCTTGAAGCCTTCCGTGAAGCGGATAATGTACTTCGCCAAGGGGTTCAAGGGATTTCCGATTTAATTGCTGTACCTGGTTTAATCAATCTAGATTTTGCTGACGTCAAAACAGTCATGTCCCATAAAGGAACGGCTTTAATGGGAATCGGTATTGCTAAAGGTGATGGACGAGCTGTTGAGGCTGCGAAGAAAGCATTAAATAGCCCATTATTAGAAACTTCGATTAATGGAGCTCACGGTGTAATCATGAACATAACTGGTGGACACAATTTAAGTCTATTTGAGGTACAAGAAGCAGCCGATATTGTTGCATCTGCGTCTCACGAGGAATTAAATATGATATTTGGTTCAGTCATAGATGAAAGCTTAAAAGACGAAATTATCGTAACAGTCATTGCGACTGGATTCACTGAGCAAAATGAGACAGTGGTAAAAACGTCTCCTCAGCCTGCAATGGAAGAAGTGACTAATCGATATATGACCAATCGTTATCAAAGGGAAGAACGTCATCAATATGAACCAGTAAATCGTAACGAACAGGTTCAAGAATATGACCGATACCAATATGAACCGAGAAACCGTAATGAACAGGTTCAACAAGATTATGATCGATATCAAAATGACCCAAGAAGCCGAGGCGAACAGGTTCAGGAATATGATCGATACCAATATGAGCCAAGGAATCGTGAAGAACATGTTCAGGTTCAAGATCTAGACAATTATTCGAAACAACAAGAAGATTCTTTGTATATTCCAGCGTTTTTACGTAAGAGGAAGAATCGATTTTGAACGATTAAATAGTTGACTCTTTAAGTTTAAAATTAATATGAAAAGCCTAATTTCTCAGTAACAAAAGATGAGAAATTAGGCTTTTTATGTGAGACATTCGTATTGTTAAAATCTGAAAAAGAGCAAGTCATTTAACCTTAGCCCTTTAGTATTAAGAAGGAACATAGTATTCTATAATAATCATACTTTGGAATGAACTTTCTGTTTAACTTGTTCTTAATATTCAGTTTACATTAATATGTTAGTTTAGATATGAATACACCAAAAAGGAGTGAATGGAATGACTCGTCAAAGGATTTCAATTTTAGCATTATTGATTTTGATTTTGTCTCCAGCTTTTTATTTTGTTGTACCTAATGTTTCTGCTGAAAATGCGCTCGACCCTGCACCACAGTTGCAACCAGTCGGAACTGCAAATGGCAAGAAGATTTTATTTGATAATACCCATGGTCAAACTGCAGGAGCAGCAGATTGGGTATTGGATGGAGGATTTTCGGATTTTGCGAATGCATTAGCTAACAAAGGTTATTATGCAAAAGAGTTACGAAAAAGTACTCCGATTACATATGAAGATTTACAAGGATACAATGTGTTTATCATTGGAGAAGCAAATATACCATACAAAACTTCTGAGCAGGACGCTATGATCCAATTTGTCCAAAACGGTGGGAGTATCTTTTTTATTGGAGATCACTATAATGCAGACCGCAATAAAAACCGCTGGGACGCATCAGAGGTTTTTAACGGTTACCGTCGAGGAGCTTATTCCAATCCAACAAAAGGAATGGGAGCAGAGGAAGCTTCGTCTACTGCAATGCAGGGCGTAACAGGATCTGATTGGTTGTCAACGAACTTCGGAATCAGGTTCCGTTATAATGCGATAGGTGATGTTACTGCCAATGACATTGTAGCACCAAGTCAGGCTTTCGGAATAACTACTGGAGTCTCAACGGTTGCTATGCATGCAGGCTCAACATTAGCTATCACTGATTCAAACAAAGCAAAAGGGATTGTGTATCTGCCTTCAACATCTACGAAATGGGCAAGTGCTGTTGATCAAGGTGTATACAGTGGTGGAGGAAGAGTAGAGGGGCCTTTTGCTGCGGTTTCCAAGCTAGGATTAGGTAAGGCGGCGTTTATTGGTGATTCTTCACCAGTAGAGGATGCGACTCCTAAATATTTACGTGAGGAAAACGGTGCAAAGAAGACAACATACGATGGTTTTAAGGAACAAAATGATGGTACTTTACTTGTTAATATAATTGATTGGCTATCAAAACAGGAAAGCTATACAGCATTATCACAAGTTAGCGGATTACAGCTTGATCAGCCGACTACATTACTTTCTATGGAAAATCCGCAAACATCTACTGAACCAATTGCGGAACCATGGGCAGCACCTGATGCAGGTTATAAATGGTATGATCCTTCAACATTTAAGACCGGATCATACAACTCTGGCTCTGGTGGACCTGTTGTCCCGGCGACATTGAATGAGAATTTTGAGTCTGGTACAAAAGCAGCTTATACTTCAGGTAATGTAACGCTTCCGAGTGGTTCATGGTATTTTGACAATGCACTTATTGGCAATTTAGCTGGGGATAAGAAAACGGGTGTGCAGTCTGCTCGTGTCCGTTCAAATGGTGCACTTACGATGAATTTCGATGTAAACGGCGCAAAGACTCTTAAAATCTCTCATGCGAATTTTAGTACGGACAGTGGAGCGAATTGGCAGCTACAAATGTCTACTAATGGTGGCTCTACATGGACAAATGTCGGCAGTACAAATACTAGTACATCTACATTGACTGTTAAAACATTTACCCTTTCTCAGGCGACTTCTGTTCGATTCCGGATTGTTGTATCAGGTACTACAGGGCAGAGGATTAATTTTGATGATATTGTGATAAGTAATTAAGTGCGCCCTATATAAGTGTATCAATAGTTTAGACCTATCCAAAATGGATAGGTCTATTTATTTCTCGGTAGAAAATCTTAATTTATGTCCTTATTTAAGCAATCCGACTAGCGGCTTTAAGCTAAAATAATCCAACGCTTCATTCACGAGATTGATATCATAAATCTTCTTTTCCAAACAAAATTGAATAACTAAATCACTTATATCACTGTCTGATAATGAGTAACCAGCAGAGCCTAATAGTTCTTCTGTTTCATCTTGATTTAGTTCTAGGGCTAAGGCGAGAGCTATTATGGTATTTTTCTTTGGACGGTAACTTGGATTGGAGCGGATTTTTGAAAAATGTTTTCGATCGATTCCGGCTTTTTTATAGATTACTGGATCACTAGTATTTTTTTGATCTATAAAGTTAAACAACACTTCGCTCAGTGTAGGTTTACGTTTATTTTTTATAAAATCTTCTATTTCTAAAGAGTGAAGGTCGAATGTATCTTCTTTAAGTGAATATCGTTTGTTTTCTAAAACTTTAATAGTGTTTAAGTGGCTTTCTACATACTCCTGTAATTCTATTAAAAAATTTTTGTTTAGCATATAGTTTTTCTGCCCTCCTAGAAATGTCGCTTTACAGGCGACCAATTAACGAAGCAATTTAGTTACTATTATAACATCAAGAAACAGGAGGATGATGAGAATGAATAGTAACGTAACAGAAATCATTTTTTTATTAGACAGAAGTGGATCAATGGCTGGACTTGAAGGTGATACGATCGGTGGATTTAACTCGTTTATTGAAAAACAATGTAAGCTTGAAGGAGAAACTTTTCTAACAACAGTGCTATTCGATGATAAATATGAGGTTTTATGGAATGGTATTCATGCAAATAATGTGAAATTAACCGAAAATGAATATTATGTAAGAGGGACAACTGCACTATTAGACGCGGTCGGAAAGACGATCTTAGATGTTGGTTACAGGCTGGCTAGAACGAATGATGATCAAAGACCAGGTAAAGTTATTTTTGTGATAACAACGGATGGAATGGAAAATGCAAGTAGTGAATTTACTTATAGAAAAGTTCAAGAGTTTATTAAACATCAACAAGAGAAGTATAATTGGGAGTTCATTTTCATGGGGGCAAATATTGACGCAGTTAAGGAAGCAGAAAGTATTGGAATTTTGAAAGAAAATGCTTATAACTTTGAAGCAACTGGGGAAGGTGTAGTGAGTTTGTATGATTCAATTTGTGATGCTGTGTCTAAGAAAAGACAAAAAAACTTCGATTAATTTAATTGAATTGAATCGTATCACAAGTGATGGTAAACAAAAAAGACCAGGTTACAATTGAAATGTATAAATTGAATATGTTAAAGAATCAAATAATATAGTAAACATTTAAAAGTATTAGAAGAAGAACAAGCATAATATAGCTTGTTCTTTTTTATTTTTTAATTAAGCTAGATTTATTTTTTAATAGTAGATGGTATATTGGTATGGACTATTTTATTAATAGTAGAAAGGAACCAAGAAAAAAGAAATGCTTATAATTCAATTAACTAATGCCAAGGTTATAGCCTTTGTAGTGGAGTCATTCTTCCTTTTGAAATTACTTAAATTAATATGGGCTTTTTAAACATTACTTATAGTGAGGAAAAATTAACCGATATACAACCGATATACCTTAAAGTAAGTAATTTTACATAAATTGGGTTACGTGTTTAAGGAAAAATACCTATCTATGACTTCATTTTGGGGGAGAATATAGTGACAACAAATAGTTTAACTGAAAGTAAAATGACACAAGTATTAGATTGGGCTTTTGAAAAAGCCGTTAATGGACTACCAGGAACTGAAACTGCAGCAGAATTAGCAGAAAGTTATTTAAGTAAAAATTCATCGGTTGAGAAAGCTATCGATAGCTTAATACGTTGGCAAAATGCTAAAGGAGCAACAAGCGGTTTTCTAACTGGATTAGGTGGACTTATCACATTACCAGTAGCTATTCCAACAAACGTTGCATCAGTTATGTACGTACAAATTAGAATGATTGCTACAATAGCTCATATAAGAGGCTACGATTTAAAGGATGACCAAGTTAAAACTTTTGTATTTGTTTGTTTAACTGGACAAGCTGCTACTGATATTCTAAAACAAGCTGGTATAAAATTGGGAACGGCACTTGCAAAAGAAGCCATAAAAAAAATACCCGGAGAGGTTATTAAGGCAATTAATAAAGCCGTAGGTATTAGGCTGGTAACAAAGTTCGGACAAAAGGGAATTGTTAATTTGGGAAAAGCTGTGCCTTTAGTAGGGGGAGTAATTGGCGGAGCAGTTGATGGCATAAGTACAAATGCTATAGGAAAGACTTCTAAGAAAGTTTTTGCTTAAATATGAGGAATTTGAAAAAAGATATTAACATTAAAGTTAGCAGGGTGGAAAAAGTGAAGAAAGAAGTAATGGCAATATAAAAGCAGCATTTTGAAATTCTTGACGGGTCAAAAAATAACGGGTTACTGTTGAAATGTGTAGAATATTTAAGTTAAAGAATCAAAAAATTAGATCGAAATTTAATAAACATATAGAAATATTTAAAGAAGGACAAGTAGAAAAAGCTTGTTCTTTTTGTTTTAAAATAGGAGAGATTAGCTTTTAAAGGGATACAGTATATTTTTTGGCAATGACTAAAGACAGATTATTTTAGGTTGTTAAAAGAATAAGTTGTTGAAACGAATGTCGTATTATGTAATAAAATGTCGTTTATTATCGCTTGCTGGAAATAAATGTCATATTATAAAATTTTAATATCGTTTTAAATTATTTTAACTCAACTTTTGGACATAAAAAAATTCAGTGTGACCCTTGATATAACTAGACAGAGACTCAAACCATTGTATTAATTGATAGTTATCGAATTCAAATAAACAATGCCTTTGCCTGGTAGCTGCTGTAGTGCTGTTAGGATATAACTAGATGTCACAAAGGATTGTAGCCAAAAATCAACTACGAAAGTTAAATAATGGAATTATCTAAAGGAAAGAGGAGATTTTATTGAAAAAAACACTTGGAATTATTACTGCAGGTGTATTAATTTTAAATTCAATTTTTTTAGCTCCAAAAGAATCGAGAGCAGTTACTACAAATATAGGTTTTCCACAAGGTGAAATGTACGAAAATGGTGGATATGATCCAAGTGCCGCTGCACCTGTTTTCGGGAACTGGTCATATAACTCGCCTTTTTCTGGGACAGAAACAAATGTATTAAAATGGGAAAAAGACATTACTGATATGATTTCTTACTTTTCTCCAACTGTTATAGATAAAGATGGAAATATCTATTATACAACAGGTGATGAAGAAGTTGTGTCGATTGATAAACATGGAGTACAAAGATGGAAAGTAAAACTTGACACTTCTGCTTCACAAAATGTTGCACCAGCTATTGGATATGATGGAACAATATACGTTGCAGGAGGTCTCAGTATATTTGCTTTAAATCCCGATGGTACCGTGAAATGGAAATCTACACCGACAGTTGGTACATTTTATAGTAGTCCGGCCATTGGAAGTGATGGGACACTTTATGTACAAGATGCAAAAGAATACAAACTCTATGCATTTAATGGGAATGACGGTAGTGTGAAATGGATCTCAGCTGCAGCTCCCAAAGCATGGGATCGCAATACAAGTCCTGTTATTGATAGCGAGGGTACGATCTATGTAAGAAATGATGCTTTTATTAATGCTTATAATAAAAGTGGTACATTAAAATGGTCTTATCAGACTGCCACTGCTTCAAACTTAATTTTATTAAAAGATGGTAAGATAGCCGTATCAAATTACAATCCTGGTAGCCCTGGTACTGTGAAAATTATTGATCGTAGTGGGAATTTAGTTAAATCATTTGTAACAGCAAACAGTGGGGGGCGTTTTATAGTTCAAAACCTTTTTAATGATCAACTTATAGTAGATGATGGGTATAACATTACTTCATTCAACGAAGATGGTACAAAAAATTGGTCCTATAACACTTCGGGTTCGACTCAGCATCAACCTGTTATTGATAAAAATGGTGTCATTTATTTCGGCAGTGATGTTGGTAAAATGTATGCTTTAAAACCAGATGGTACAGTCAAATGGCAACTTAATTTATTACAACATTACGGTGGCAGTGTTTTCAGGTTTTTTAATGGCGGAATAAGTATGGATAAAAATGGGACACTTATTACTGCCGGTGAATTATTTAAAAATGCTGTTTTTACAACAAAAATTATTGCTATCGGAGATGACTCAGTTCCGCCAATTGATGAAACATGTAGCGGCTATTTAGAACAAATTGAAACAAAAATAGCAAACGGCACTATCACCCAAGAAGAAATTAAAGAAGCTCAACTTAGACTAAGTAAAGATTTATATAATTTAAGTTTAAAAGAAAATTAAGAATATCCCATTTATAGGTGATAGTCTTACAGCGAGTTGAATAACAAGTCTGTCTAGAAATATTATTAAAATACTTTAGAAAGATCCCCCTTTGTAGGAAATAAATACACAGGGGATTTTTTATGTATTACCTCAAGGGAACATTGACAACACGAAAATTTGTAAATGTTGTGAAGCTATGTATGGTAAAAAACATAATCTAGTTCTAATGAATTGGAATATTGTTTAAGAGCTATTCGAAGCTTTTATAATTCTTCAATCGCTAGACCGACTATCGAACCTTACGAATTCAATATAATGTAGATTGTTTGATTAAATAGGTTTTATAGTTTTAAATGTGTGGTAGATCAAGGATATAGCTGTTAAATAAGGGATTCAGACAACTAATCTATTTTAACAGTATAAAACAACCTCATTTAGATTAATCAAGGAAAATCACATATTAATAAACATGAGTGAATTTCGAGTTGTTAGATTATAAGGGTGTTATATATTACTAAATTAATTGGAGGAAAAATGATAACTATATATGTAATAATAGGAATATTAGTAATAATGGGCCTAATATTTATTGATATTAAGCGCAATTATAATGAAATCCCGATTTTTAAATGGACCTTTGAAAATGGAGATTTTTATTTTTCAGTCCCATATTATATTTGGCAGGTAAATAAAAAAATGCTAGCTAGAAAAATGTATTTTCAAAATTCTATATTAGATTTTGAGGGGTATAAATATGAAATCACAAATTTTGGAGGGGATTTTCCAAGAACTAAAGGTGGATTATTTTTTGAGAGAGAACTACGTTTTTGGGGAAATCCATTAAATATATTAAGAACAAATAGTAATATGCATATAACAATAAATCAATATGGTTCGGGAAATATAAATATTGAACTGAATAATAACGAATACATAAATAATATTATGAATATACAAGAATATTTATCTAAAGATATATATATAAATGGAACAGACAAAGAATTAATGCAAAACTTTTTAAACAAAATATTAAGTGGACAAAGCATAAATATTAAGGAAGCTAAAGGGGCATATGATACTTTTTTAAAGTATGAACCTTTGCTAAGTTTTGCAGTAGATATTTTGTCATTAATAAAAGAGTTCTTCAGTGGAGCGAGTTCCTAACTCAATAAACATCGAAATGAACCCAATCACAAGTTATATTAAACAAAAAAGAGCAGGTTAGAGTTGAAATACATAAATTATAAGTTGAAGATATAAATAATAGAGTTTACATATAGAAAAGTACAAGAGCTTATTAAACACCAACAAGAGAAATATAATTGGGAGTTCATTTTCATGGGGGCAAATATTGATGCAGTTAAAGAAGCAGAAAGTATTGGGATTTTGAAAGAAAATGCTTATAACTTTGAAGCATCTCGTGAAGGTGTAGAGCATTTGTATGATTCAATTTGTGAAGTTGTATCTGAGAAAAGGCAAAAATGACTGAAGAAAAAGAACCATATCATATATGATATGGTTCTTTAAGTTGCTAGAAAATCGATTAACACGATACGAAGAAACGTATTAATGTAATGATCCTCCTGCTAATTCAAAATAGACAAAATTGATAAAAGTGAAACATTTATAGATAAACTAGACAATACTTTGAATGATCAAATACTAGCATTTCTTGTCCACATTCAAGGTGAAAAATAAGATATTGAACCGTAAATAGACATACCTCAAACTTACAAGTTAAATCTCTCTTCTAGTAGGTCTGCTTAACTTTGGCAATCTAAATTCTGTCGTTTCCGATTCTGCATTTTCAGCTCCACCGGCAGTTTCCGAAGCTGTTACGATTGCGCTCTTTTTGACTTCACTATCTCTTACCTTTATACCTTGCTGACCGCCCAATTCATCGTTCTGCTTACCAGCAATCCCACTTCTGCCATTACCATTTGCAAATTGTGATTTATTATTTGCAGTTTCACTATGGTCATTAGCATTTTGGCCACCTTGATTGGCGTTCATACCAACATTCCGTAGAATCTGACCTCCACCTTCAGCTCTTTGTTCAATATGGTCTCCAATATGAATGTGGTATTCAATATTAATTTCAACTTCAATTTTCTTTTTTGACATAGGAATGACTCCTCCTTTCCTATTAATACTATAAATATATTCAATGGTAATAGTTTTTGATTAGACGGTTTAATAGACTATTGTTAATTTTGACTTCAATTTAATAGTTTTCGAAACGAGATATATAAAAAGAGGGGTTAATATAAATGGTATGAAGGGTATTACGTGATCCGGTTCATTGTAATGGTAGATTCAAAGGATACATTTTCTTGTATTTTTCATAATCCCAAGTTAGTAGAAATTTTTTAGAAGCATGATAACCATTTGAATATAGTTCCGATTTTTCTTCCTGCGTCAAATGGAAATCTGTACTTGAAATATCTCCTGTAGGAATTTTAATTGTACGCTCATTAACTGATTTTGTAAGATGTCGTAGGTCATGAGCTTGCCTCATTGTTTTAAATATTGCTTTATATAAAGAGATAGGTCCGAGATCCTCAATAGGTTCCCCTATAATTTCATCTTCTACTAATTTAAACCCAAATGTTGGCCAATCATGTTGATCGTCAAAAATCCAAATTGGAAAATTGCTAAGAATTCCACCATCTACAATAAAATAAGGGGATTCAGAATTTGGAGTTTTTAATTTAATAGGTTGAAAGAAAAAGGGAATCGTTCCACTCATTCTAACTGCATGAGCAATCGTAATGTCCTTTGTTGTTAACCCATAATCTGGTAAATCATCAGGTAGTACGACCATCTTCCCATTACTGATATCTGAAATGATGATTTTTAATTTTCCTTCCTCTTTAAAGTCATCGAAATAACGAATTCCCTTTTTTAGCAATAAAGCTTCTAACCATTCTTCTTCATAGTCATTCTTATATAAACCATTTTGAAACCAAACGCTTAATCCTATTCCAATCAGAGGGATATAGTTTAACCACGTTTTCTTTATAAATTTCTTGTAATCTAGATTTTCCATTATTTGTTTTATTTCTTTACCTGAATAACCACATGCTAGGAGTGCAGCAACAATTGCACCAGCAGAAGTTCCGGCCAGGCGAGCCCACTCGTATCCATCCTCTTCTAACGCACAAATGGCACCAACATGTCCGATTCCTCTGACACCTCCACCTTCAAAGATGCCATCAATTTTCATTTTATGTTATCCCTTCCTTTCGAATTTTTAAAAAAGTATATTACTATAATTATATTTAAGTATCATTCAATATGTGATAAACCATTGCATCTTTATAGTTACTAAGAATTTATTTTTGAAATTATTTGCAAGTGGATAAGTAGATTACGTCCTAAATCTCATTTTTGTACCTAAGTAAGTCAGATTAGTTACTATACTTAGTATGTTAAATGATTAAATATGGTAGGATATGGATATATGCAAAGATAAATAAGGAGAAAATAAATGGGCTTAATTGACAATCAAAAAAATTTCTTTGAAAAATATAAAATCGATGAACAAGAATTTGAAGAATATGGATTAGAATGGTCAAAGTTTATTGAAATTTACAATGAATACATAACTGAAATACCAAATCTCGAAACGGTAGCTACTTTTATTTCGGAAATTCTTCGTAAAAATCCTGAAATTCATACAGTCAAATCGAGAATTAAATATCCGGATCATTTAATAGAGAAAATCATTCGAAAAACGATAAAAGGTAAAAAATCGGATCCATCATATGAGATCAATGTTTCGAATTATAAAACAGAAATAACAGATTTAATTGGAATAAGAGCATTACATTTATACAAATACCAGGCTGCAAATATTGATAAAACGATCCGAGTGAATTGGAATTTACATGAGAAAGCAACCATCTATTATCGTCTCGGTGATCTTACGAATGAACAAAATATAGATGATGAAAACTTTCAATTTTTAGTTCATGATGCAGGCTATCGCTCATGGCATTATGTAATCGCATCACAAATGACAAAAGTAAATTATTTAGCAGAAATACAAGTAAGAACGATTTTTGAAGAAGGCTGGAGCGAAATTGACCACCAATTAAGATATCCTTATGATTTAGATAACAAAATATTAAATGAACAACTATTAATCTTAAATAGACTTTCAGGTGGAGCGGATGAATTAGTAAATTCCATTCTACATACAAAAATGAGCATCTATCAACAAAATCAAGAAAAAGAAAATCGTGATCGTCATTTGAAGGAGTTATTAAATGAAATCTATAAGTTATCTGAGGATGGCAAATTAAATGAAGTTGATATGAAATCATTGGTGGAAAAAGTAAAACAAATAGAAGAACAGGAAATCGAAGTTAATTATAGGAATTTGTTTAATAATCGATCGATTGAAAATTATTTGAAGCAGAGAAGCTTACCTAGTGTTGATTTTTAGAGTATTGGAAAATGTAAATTTGATAGAGAAATATGAAAAAGCTGATTTCTAATTAAGTTTAGTAATCAGCTTTTTTCTTTTTTAATCTAAAGTAAAATCTATTTATAACATAAAACGATTATTCGATTGGGAGTCGTTTGGGCTGGGATACTAAATGTACTTGGTCCATAGATTACAATAAGGTTTCGGTTTGAGGGGTTTCTTGAAAAAGGTTGCCCATTTGTCAAAATAATTTGGGTGGCAGGAGAGAGGTTTAATTTTAATTGACCATCACTACTGACTAATTGGTTATTGAAATAATCTACTTTTACATTTTGTCTAGGGTTTACTTTTACCATGACTAGTGCTTGATATTGAGGTGGGTAAATAAGAATAACAGGCACATTTCCGTCATAGTAGCCTGTTACATTATCACCAACTGCTACTACTGCATGGTCAACAAAGTAAGTAGTTGGTGAAACAATGAAATTTACGATTGCCCCAGCCCCGTCAGTTACAGATATTAATTTATAACATCCTTCTTCTTCAGCATTTTGACTTATATTAAAATCACTAATCATGGTGATGGTCCCATAAAAAGATTTAAAGTTTACCATTTTAATCACCCCTTGGTATTGGATTTGATAGGTTCTATTAAAAAAGTAATTCGTCGATTTCCACTTCAGGATGCTCGCTTTCCGTGGGGCGTGCAATGAGCCTCCTCGGCTAGCCTGTGGGGTCTCATTTGTCCCGCTACTCCCACAGGAGTCTCGCACCTTCCGTTTCAATCATATTCTTTATTTAAAGTTTGTTTTAAGAACCTATTAAAAAGCAATAATTTTAAAAAAACAATAATTTTAAAAAAAGAGCCTTTTATTTATATTCCTCTAACACTGTATATGAATAAAATAAATGAAATAATAAATTTGATAAAAGGGTAATGTTAAGCCAAGGGTGAAGAGGTGGACACATATGGTTAAAAGGCCAATTTATAAGCAAGAATTTCTAAATACATTTAATAATGAAGATAAAATTTTTGATATAGCCTCACTTAAAAGCCTTATCGAACAATCATTTGGTGAGAATAATGCATTAGATTTTAAAGAAACTTTTATTCGAGAAGATCATATTGCAAAGCTAATCGTTGCGATGGCAAATTCGGGTGGGGGGTCAATTATATTTGGAGTAAATGATGATAATCAGCCAGTTGGTTTAATAAAAGAAGAGTTGAAAGATCCGACGGATTTTCAACGGAAATTAAATGGTTATTTACCATCTATTTTAAATTATAATCTCCAACAAATTGAATATGATGAGAACGAAATTTATGGATATTTTAGTGGGAAGACCTTTTTTATCATTTATATTCCGGAACAAAATCGGTTTATTCCCTTTATAGCAAAAAGAGGCTCTGATAAATTATTTACGGATAAAATCTATATACGAAAAAATACATCAATTGAAACAGCGACAAACGAGGATTTAGAAATGATCTTTAAGAAAAGGCTCATTGAACAATATGAAGACTTATCAAATATGAGTCTAAATGAGCATATGGAACAATTAAAAATACTTTATAGTATTTCAGCAAATAGTGGAGATTCAATTAAAAATGAAAAGAGTTCGAAAGAGAATTTTGGTGAATTTATAGCTAGAATGATAGAAAAGAAGAAGAGGAAGATTGAGATTGTTTTGGAGGTTAGTAATATTGAGTGAGGACTTGGTATTTACAAAATTAGTACCGAGCACAATCTTTCTGTTCAATGTGGATGGGACGAATTGCCCAAGTAAATTGGGTATCGTATCATCTATTAATTTTGGACACGAAAAATGTTATAAATACTTGAATGCTCAATTACAGGCCAGAGGTGTTAAACGGGATGTTCGTTGACTATTCTATTAGTTTTTCAGGTAAGCACTAATCAAATTTTGATTGGTGCTTTTTTCGTGACCTGCTGTAAATTGGGTTATTTTCATAGTGATTAAGAACTGAAAACTTAGGGTGATTTTGCAAAAGGAACGTTAGATAAGGGACCAATTAACCCAATTGACCGTACTTAGAATATTCTTTATATTTTGATAATGTAAAGTGTTTCTAGCGAATTGGTTTGAATATGAACATTTAAATTAGTTTTTAATAGATTCATATTGGCAGTCGCTTTACTAATTTATCAGAATAGGAGAATGTCAGATGAACGGAAAGCCTAGGTTTAAAAAGTACGTTACAGCAATGACGACAATGGCACTTATTGCCGTCCCAACTTTTCAAGCGTTTGCTGCTGATTCTAGCAATAGTATCTTAAATTCAGCAAATCGTATGTCTGAAGAAACGAATCTTCAGGGGATTAACGCAAAAGCAAGTAATGGAAAGCATGTCATTACTCTTATTACAGGTGATGTTGTAACGGTGACAGAATTTGCAGATGGACAAAGTGTCATCAGTGTTGAACCTGCTGATAAAGCGGGTGGTGGAGCACGTATACTGACGACCAATAAGGATACATATGTCATTCCCGAGCAAGCAATGCCTTATTTAGCTTCAGGTGTATTAGATCGTGATATATTTAATATAACTGCACTTATTGCTGATGGATATGACGATGCCTCTCAAGAAACATTACCTATTATCGTACAATATTCTGAATCAAAAACTCGATCAGCGGCAATGCCAACATTAAAAGCTTCCAAGAAAACACATGAACTTGAAAGTATTAATGGTGTAGCCCTTTCTGCTGAGAAAAAAGATACGAAAACGTTCTGGCAAGACATTAAGAAAAATATACAAACGGCAAAAGCAACAAAAGCACTGCCTACAGCAGAAATTAAAAAGGTTTGGTTAGATGGTCGTGTTGAAGCCTCCCTTGAACAGAGTGTTCCACAGATCGGAGCACCTACTGCTTGGAATTCAGGTTTCAATGGAACGGGCGTAAAGGTAGCCGTACTTGATACAGGGATCGACGCCGCGCATCCTGATGTAGCAGGTCAACTGAAGGAATCAAAAAGCTTCGTTCCAGGGGAAGATGTACGCGACTTTAATGCACACGGCACGCATGTTGCTTCCACTGTACTCGGAACAGGTGCAGCTTCAGAAGGGAAAAATAAAGGTGTAGCTCCAGGTGCTAGTCTACTTGTAGGAAAAGTACTTAGTAATGAAGGATTTGGTGCTGAATCTTGGATTATTGAAGGAATGGAATGGGCTGCCCATAATGCTAAGATTGTCAGTATGAGTTTAGGAAGCAGCGAGTCAAGTGATGGAACGGATCCGATGGCTCAAGCGGTAAATAACCTAAGTGCAGAGACGGGTTCTCTGTTTGTTATTGCAGCTGGTAACACTGGGGCTGAGGGGATTGGTTCACCTGGAGCAGCAGATGCGGCGTTAACTGTAGGTGCGGTTGATAAATCTGATAATCTTGCTTATTTCTCATCAAGAGGTCCACGTTTTGGAAGTTCGGGGCTAAAGCCTGATCTGACAGCACCTGGTGTAAATATTAATGCTGCGCGCTCACAATTTGCCAACAAAGGCAGCGGTTCTTATCTTTCGATGAGCGGTACTTCAATGGCAACTCCACATGTTGCAGGTGCTGCTGCTATTCTTTCGCAACGTCATCCTGATTGGACAGGAGCACAGCTGAAGGAAGCACTTATGAGTACAACGAAGAAACTTGATGCTATTAAACCATTTGAGGGAGGAACTGGTCGACTTGATGTTGCAGCTGCAACCTTAGGTAAATTACGTGCGACAGGATCACTTGATTTTGGTTTCTACGATTGGCCGCATGATAATGATGTACCTGTTGAGAAAACAATAACGTACACAAACGACGGTGATGAGTCAGTGACATTGGATCTGTCAGCAAAGATTACAGGTAACAATGATTCAGATGCTCCAGCTGGTTTGTTCAAACTTTCAACAAACACTGTAACAGTACCAGCAAAAGGTAGTGCGAAAGTTACTGTAACACTGGATCCGAAGCTTGGCGCTCTTGGTGCACGTTATCAAGGACAAATTTCTGCTAATGTTGAAGGTAAAACAGTGGTCCATACTTCACTAGCTATGATTAAAGAAGAGGAAAAATATGCTCTTACACTAAATGCGACCGATCGTGACGGGTCTCCTACTTTAGCTTATATCAATCTCCTTGGACCTGAGGGTGATCCACAGTTTATTGCCGTTAATGGTACGACGGAATTACGATTAAAGCCAGGAACTTATTCTGCTATGTCAATGATGGATGTTGACAGCGAAACTGATCATGCTGGTGTTGCACTTGTTGGAAATCCGGAAATTAACATGAATGGTCCGCAAACAGTTGAATTGGATGCTCGTAAAGCAAACGAAATTACAGCAAAAGTCCCGAATGAGACTGAAGCTAGTTTTAGAAAAATGGAATATTACCGTGAAATTGATGGAAATAGTGTTGGTGACATCTACGTCATGCCGGTTAAAGTGGATAAAATGTATGCTGCACCAACAACAGCAGTTAAAAATGGCAAATTCACATTGAACACTCGCTGGCGTCTTACAGAACCTGTACTGACAATTAACTTCCGTGGTCATGAACTAGATGAAATCCCACAAGCGGGAAGTACGTTACTAAAAGGCAATTACAATTTAGAAGCTGTTTATGCAGGTAAAGGTGCTCCGGAAGATTATAATGGCTTAGATGTAAAGGGCAAGGCTGTTATCGTTGATCGTAGTGACGAAGTGTCTGGTATGGAACGTTCTGCAGCAGCATTAGCGGCAGGTGCAAAATTATTAATTACAGTAAATGATGGACCGACAGAATTAAGTGAATACGTAGGAACTGAAACTGGAGATATTCCTCTTGCGGTTGCTGCGATTAGCGGAACAGAAGGGAAAAATCTTGTTGAAGCGGCTAAGTCTGGAAAAGTGAAACTAAATGTAAAAGGTAACCCAGATACTGAATACATTTATGATCTTGTTGATAACCACAATAACGCGATTCCAAGGGACTTAACTTATGCACCTAAAACGAAAGAGCTTGCAAAAATTGATACGCAATATAAATCAGACCGTCAAGCACCTGGTGGAGAGTTCAGATGGGATATTCCATCATACCGCTCAAACGGAGTAGGCTTCCAATTTAAATTAAATCTACCATCCGTTAGGACAGAGTGGGTATCTGCTCAAGAAGGCACAAAATGGTACCATCAAGCTAGCATGCTTGATAGCGCTTGGGAAGTACGTCAACCTTTAGCGACTTACAAGCCAGGTCAGAAATTGGATGAAGAATGGTTCGCATCAGTTGCTCGTCCTCGTTTAGGAGATGGCTTCTGGAAGCCTTATCGTACAGGAAATAGCTTCGTATTAAACATTCCTGCATGGGCTGATTCAGGAGTAGGTCACACAGGATCAGAAACGAATTATCCTGGAAATCAAACGCTAAAATTTTATCAAGGATCAAAACTTGTGAAAGAAGCAAATGGGCAAGCGATCTACTCATTTATTAATTATCCAACTGAAAACACTGAATACCGAGTAGTTAGTGATGCTTGGCGTGACACGGAACGCTGGAACACATCCGTTAAAACACATACAGAGTGGACTTTCTGGTCTAAGGAACAAGAAGAAGACAAAACAGAACTACCATTGATATCTCTTGATTATAAAGTGGATACTGATATGTTCGGGAACGCAAAATCTGGCCGATGGATCGATTTAGGCTTGAATGCTATCCAAGTAGCTGGTGCTCCAGGAAACGGCAAAATGAAAGGTGCATCTCTTGAAGTTTCATATGACGAAGGCAAGTCGTGGGAAGAAGTAGACTTAGATCGTGAGCGAGATGGATGGGAAGCAAAAATAGAGAATCGTAAGAAGGCATCTTCTGTTTCACTTCGAGCTAGTGCTTGGGATGACGCAGGAAATAGTATTAAGCAAGAGGTTATTAAGGCTTTTGGTTTGAAGTAGTTAATTGGTAAATACTTTTAAAAAACTTCTTGAATAGATTCATAGTCTAGAATAATCATTAAAATTTGTGTTAAAGTTTGGCACCTTCCAATAAAAAGGTTACAAAAAGACCCTGAAAACTAATTTCAGGGTCTTTTCTATTTTTCTTATTTTACTACTACTTTTGTCACTTTACTTACATTTCCTGCTTTATCTTTAGCAGTGAAGTAAAGGATTGTACCAGATTTTTGTTTAGTAACCTTGAAAGTAAACAATCCTTTTTTATTGCTAATTGTTTTGAAAACTTTCTTGCCAACCTTTAATTGTACAGAAGAACCTACTTCTGCCTTACCTACTAAACTAGTAGAAGTTCTTGATACTTTTGTCACCAATACAGGTGCATTTGGAGCAGTTTTGTCAACCACTTTTGTAGTTAATGAAGGGCTAACATTGCCACCTTTGTCGACTGATGTTACAGATAGAACAGTTCCAGCTTTTAAAGTTTTAGTTAATGTTACTGTGAATACTCCACGATAGTTAGCGTCTGCTGTACCCACTACAGTTTTTCCGGATTTTACAGTTACTTTTGTACCTGCTTCTGCTTTTCCAGTAACTTTCATGTCGTTGTCATCTACTTGATTAACAACAGGTTTTGTTGGAGCTACAACATCCTTAACCTTAACTTGTGTATTGCTTACATTAAGTTTAGAGTCACTTGCAATAACATTAATTGTTGTTCCAGCTTTTTGAACTGGAATTTCTACTGTAAAGCTTCCTTCTTTAGAAGCAGTAGTTGTACCGATTACTTTTCCATTTGCCTGTAACTTAACTTGAGCATCAGCAAAAGCTGTACCTGTTACTTTTGTTGATTTGTTTGTTACTTCTCCAACAATAGGTGTAGCCGGAGTTACTTCTGAAAGTTGAACTCTACCTTCAACAGTTGCGCTTACTTGTCCTTTAAATGATTTGAAATAATTAACAAATCCATCTAAATCTACTACACTTGTCACACGGTTTTTACCAGATTTCAGAACAGTAAAGCCGTCGCCACCGTCTGCCATAAAGTTATTTACAGTGATTGAATATTCTTTAGTTGGATCGATTTTAGAACCATCTGGAAGATAAATATCAAGTATTTTCTTACCGTAATCATTTTTATCTGTCCAAGTATAATGAAGACCAGCGATTGCCATGATCTTGTTATAACTTGGTGGAGCATTGAATTGTTGATTTAATAAAGTTCTTACTTGCTCTCCAGTAATAGTCATTGTAACTAAATCGTTACCGAATGGCTGAACTTTGAATAAATCTCCCCAAGTAATTGTTCCTTTTGGAAGTGGGTTACGAATACCACCAGAATTCATGAATGCAAAATCTGTGTTAGTAGTTGCTTTCATGCCGTCAGCAATAAAGTTACCAAGAGCTGACTCACCACTTGGATTAGCTGCGTTAGTCAATACATCTGCTGTTTCGCCCATTACTTGGCTTACAGTTGGTTTGATATCTGCTTGATAGCCATCAAGCTCAGCTTTAATTTTTGCATCAGGCGTAATTTTGCTATGAAGAGTATCAACAACTTCAGCCTTTGCGTCTACGATATCTTGTGTAACTGGGTCAATTGTTAAATCAACATCCGAGAATGCTGTTCCATATGACCATGATTGTACTAGAAGTTTGCCATTTACTTTTGCGTTTAAAAGTTTATGATCATGTGCACCAAAAATCACGTCAACTGATTTGTCTGTTGCATTTGCTATGTCGACAACTCTTCCAGTTGCATCTGATCCGTCTGCTTTAGAAGAACCAGGATTATGTGCAAGAACGACAATTGAATTAACACCTTTATCCGTTAATTCTTTTGCATATTTATTAATAGCTTCTACTTCATCCGTAAATTTAACACCTTCAACACCTTTTGGCGTTACAATCGTTGGAGTTTCAGTTGTAACAACCCCAATAAATCCGATCTTAGCTCCACCAACTTCTTTTACTACATATGGAGGTAAAATGGGTTCATTTTTATCGTTTACAACGTTTGCTACGACATAGTCCATTGTTGAACCAGTAAACTTGCCATATTTTGCTTCATATTTCTCTGTTTTCGGGTTGCTTCCACCATCGATTAGACGCTTCATTTCAGCAACGCCTTCATCAAATTCATGGTTACCGATTGTACCTACGTCAAAGCCAAGTTCATTCATAAAACGAATAGTAGGCTCATCTTGTAATAATGCAGATACTGGAGGACTCGCTCCAACAAGGTCACCAGCTTGAAGCATAAGAGTATTCGCAGGATTAGTAGCTTCTCTTTCTTTTAAATATGCTGCTAAATACTCGATACCTCCAGAGTAATCTACTACTTTACCAGTTGAATCTTTAATCGATCTCCAAGTATCAAGCTGACCATGATAGTCGTTAATGCCTAATAATTGAACATGAATGTCGCTATTTGTATCCGCTTTCACAGATTGAGGAACAATATTTAGAGGAGCTATTGTAAGGGCTAGCGCAGCAGCTAATGAACCTTTAAACAATCGCCTCTTAATATTTTTAGTTATCTTACTATTCACACATTTTCCACCTTTCGACAAAATATTTAGTATTGCATGAATATTTTACTAGTATTAGAAATAGATTAATAGAGTTTTTTGAATTATTTTTTTGTAAAATTTTGGGTTGGGTGGATTTTTGCTTGAAAGTTAAGTTTGTATAAAGAGAATAAGTGCATGTGAAAAAGGCAGTGGTTCTATATTATATTGTAAATAGAATCTCAAGTTTAAAAGATTCCAATTCTATTTAGAGAATTGGGGCAATTTCATAGAATACTTTGATATATATAAGTTCTACTTTTTTGACGGAGTAGTCTATTTTCAACAAGAGTGACTACACTTTTACGCTCAAAATAACAAATGTGATGTAAGAGGTGGCACTCGTATTGTGTAACTTTACTTTAAGGTTTGTGTGTATATGTACTTGGTGGGGTATAGGATGTATGCTATTAAGTATTCCTGTAAACTATGCCCTCTAAATATAGCTTGTTGTTTGTATAAGCATCAGGTATTTTAGTTTTATGGATTTTTAGGGTTAATAATGCTTACTTTAGTAGGAGTTCTTGAAATAACTAGTCTATTACACTAGTTATTAAGTAAAAGCGAATATCAAAGGAAAATGTAACTAAATGTCGAAGTATAATATTTAAAAGAATAAACAAACGGTGGGATTCTTATGATATTTGGACAAAGATTAAAGGAATTAAGAGAAAAAGAAAAATTGAAGCCAGAGGAACTGGCGGAAAAAATTCATTTTACTAAAAGTGTTATTTGGAGCTATGAAAACGGTAAAAAAGAACCAACAATTGGGCATTTAATTAGACTTGCTGAATACTTTAATGTGTCAACTGATTATTTACTTTGTTTAGATAATAAAATAGTAATCGAACTAGACCATTTTAGTAATGACAACATACATAAGTTCTCAATTAAAATAGAGAGAAATGAACTCACAGCAATCGAATTAAAAGAGATGATAACTTATATTAAAGTAAAAAGAATTATGGAAATAGAGAAGTAATAAGTTTATTTTGAAACTGTATAGGAGGATTCTAATGGCTTTTGAAAGACCACTTACAATAAAAGAAGTAGTAAATGACATCCATCGAAAAAAATATTTACTTCCTGCAATTCAAAGAGAATTTGTGTGGGATACAGAACAAATTGAAACATTATTCGATTCTTTAATGAGAGGATATCCAGTTGGTGCATTTCTATTTTGGTTTGTTAATAAAGAGAATATTAATAAATTCAAGTTCTATGAATTTCTAAGGGATTATCATGAGCGTGACAATACACATAATGTTGAAGCGAATATTAGTGGGGAAGAGGATATAATAGCAATTCTTGATGGACAACAAAGATTAACTTCACTATATGTTGGACTTAAGGGTTCATATGCTTATAAGCTTCCTAGAATGCGAGTAGAGAATGACTTAGCTTATCCAAATAGACAGCTATATTTAAATCTTCTAAGTGAATCAGAAGATTATGATATGACATATGACTTTAAATTTCTTACTGAACCAGAAGCTTCTAAAAGAAGTGAGGATTCATTTTGGTTTAAGATAGGGGACATTTTACGTTTTAAAGAAACATATGAAATTAATGACTTTATATACGAGAATGAATTAAACCTTGTAGATAAAGAAAAGGCAAAATTTGCTAATAAGACGTTGTTTAAATTACATAATGCTATTCATGATACTTTGTGTATAAATTACTATCTTGAGAAGTCACAAGAACTTGATAAGGTTCTTAACATATTTATTCGGGTTAATAGTGGAGGAACTCCTTTAAGCTATTCTGATTTATTGTTATCAATTGCAACAGCTCAATGGGAGCAACGAGATGCTAGGAAGACTATTACTTCATTTGTTGATGAACTAAATAATATTGGTGATGGGTTTGATTTTAATAAAGACTTAATCCTAAAGACTTGCCTAGTGTTATGTGATTTCAATGATATTGCTTTCAAAGTTGATAATTTTGATTCTTCTACAATGGATAGAATTGAACATGAGTGGGAGAACATTTCACAAGCTATCCGTTTAGCGGTACAATTAGTATCAAGTTTTGGATATAATTATAAAACTCTTACAGCAAATTATGTAATTATTCCTATCGCATATTATTTATATAAAAAGAGTAATCCACATAATTACGTTGAATCATATAAATATATTAATGAAAGAAGAGAAATTAAAAGATTTATTACAATAGCTTTATTAAAGAGAATATTCGGTGGACAACCAGATAACGTACTAAAACCAATAAGAGAAATAATCAAGAACAACTTAGATAGTTTTCCGTTTAGGATTCTTAAACATGATTTAAAGGTTACTAATAAGACATTAAGATTTTCAGAAGAAGAAGTTGAAGACCTATTATGGACAAAGTATGGAAACAGGTATACATTTTCTGTTATATCTTTATTATATCCACATATTGACTATAAGAACACTTTTCACCAAGACCATATTTTCCCTAAGAGTTTACTAAAATCTCGAAGTAAACTTAAAAAAGAAGGGGTAATTCAGGATTCAATAGATTACAGTATTGAAAACTATGATTATTTAGGAAACTTACAGCTAATTGAGGGTGTTCCAAATTTAGAGAAGTCTAATAAAAAGTTTGATGAATGGTTAGATGTGATATGTCTTAATGACCAAGACAGAGAAGCTTATATGGAGAAACATATGATTCCTGATGTTACATTAGATTTAGGTAATTTTGAGGAATTTATGAAAGAAAGAGAATGTTTGATAAGAGAAAAGCTTTTGGACATTTTAGTTAGATAGGTATAAAATGACGTTTGCTATGTTTAGCAAACGTTTTTTTATGTACTTTTAACTTTTTTATCTGATAACATAATCGTTTACCGATTGAATGGATTAGTAGTTTCACTTCCGTACCCCTGTTAAATATTTATAACTTGTGGTTCTAATACAAAACAGGTATAATAATGAATTTTATCAAAAAATTGCTGTTTATTTAGGTATACCATTGTAAACTATTGAAATGAAACGAAAAATACGTCTGTAAAGGTATTTATTATTATATATAAACGTTTGTAAAATGGTGTATACATTTATAAACTGTTTAGCTATAATTGGAATATATAGTCTAATTAAAGGAGTTTTTTGTAAATGGCTAAAACAGTAGCTTACATACGCGTGAGTAGTAAAGACCAGAATCTTGCTAGGCAATATGAAGATATGAAACAATTAAGTATTGATGATAAATACATATATGAGGATAAAGCTAGTGGAAAAGATATGGATAGAATAGGTTATCAGTATATGAAAAAATCTATTGAAACAGGTGATACACTTGTAATTAAATCGTTAGACCGTCTTGGTAGGAATCAAGACCAAATAAAAAATGAATGGCAGTACTTTAAAGATAATGAGATTAATATTCGAGTGCTAGATATGCCTGCACTAAATATTGACTATTCAAATGAGCAAATGCAAGGAATGTTTAAAATGATAAGCAATATTGTATTTGAAGTAATGTCATGGAATGCAGAGGAAGAGCGGAGTAAGATAAAGCAACGACAAGCGGAAGGGATAGCTATTGCAAAAGCAAAAGGTAAGCATTTAGGTAGACCTAAAATGAGCCTTGAAACACTTTCAAGTAATCAACGACAAATACTTAAACAAGAATATAAAGAATGGAAAACTAAAGAAATTACAGCGGTTGAATTTATGAAAAAGTTAGAGCTTAAAAAGAACTCGTTTTATAAAATCATAGGTGAATATGAGAAAACTTTGTAGGCATTGACATTAATTGTGAGTGCTTTTTTTTATGGTTAGGGAACATTTTTTTAGATTTATAATTAAATGTTTTTATGTTGTGGTGGTGTTTATGAGAATATGACAACTATGTTATTATTTTGAACATTATAAATACGTTAATGGTATAATTAGGAAATATAAGGTAATTAATTTCCAAAAAGAATAAAGAACGGTATTAATACTAGATATTTAGAACGAATATTGGAGGGGGAAATTTGGAAAGGCAAAAAAATGACGATACTTTAACGAAATTGGGGGATATTTATCATTTTTTAATAGTCTTAGAGCACTGTCTAGAATTAGGCGAAGGTGAGACCATTGCTGTTGAAATGTATGGTGACATCTCTAAGCTTTCGGAGAAGCAGTCAATAAACATGGAAGTAAAGCATCATTATAAGACCCATAAACTAAGCGAAAGGAACATCGATTTTTGGAAGTCATTAAAGAACTGGGTTGAAAATAGTAAAAAAATGGATGACTTTAAACAATTGATTCTTATCACTACTTCTGAAGTTGATGAAAAATTAAGTTTTTCTAAATGGAATAATCTATCAAAATATGAAAAATATCAAACTATTAAAGATATTGGCTTAACTATCAAAGAGAGGGAAGAAACTTTTAGGAAAATCTATAATGAAATTTTCAACTATAGTGATGATATCCTCTTGAACATATTGGAAAAATTAACTCTTTATACAAGTCAATCAGATATCGAAGAAAGATTCTCTAGACTACAGAAAGATAGATTCTTTTTTGGAATAGAAAATGAAAAGATTCCTTTCTTTATCAATGAACTTATGGGTTATATACTCACTAGACCTATTTCAAGCCCTCATACATGGTATATAAAACACGAAGAATTTAAGACTTACGTTGTTGAAGTACTTAAACGATACTCAACCCATTCAAGACCTTTGCCTGACATTTATGCAGATAAAGAACCGCATAACATAGTGTCTTACTATAAGGAACCATTTACAAAAGAGATTTATAATATCGAGTATGGAGATGAAGAAGTAAGAGATGCAATAATTAATTATTGGCGAACAAAACAAACTGCAATACACTATTTTCATAACCATCCGATTTATTTAAGAGACTTTAATTTATATAAGAGTGAGTTGGAAGCTAAATTAAATAGAATAAAACGGACTAAAAAAAGAAGTTTTGATAATTCGAATATTAGGCAGTGTATTGTAAAATCACAGGATTTTTATGATGAAGGTTTAGACCTAGATGCAATTCCATTTGGTAGTATAAACCCTAATCGTTTATTCTTTCAACATGGTACTATTCACGAAATTGTAAATGAAAAAAAAATAACTTGGTTAATAAAGGATGACAAGTTATGAGTATAAAACACATTGAAAATTTATCTTTAAACCCTTTTTTTTGCAGTGATATACTACACCATTTCTTATGTGGTTATAAAAATCAAAAAATAGATATAGGTCTAATCTATCTTGTTTTACCTTTTATTTATTATAAAGACACAAGAAATTTGCTCATAAGTGCGAATAAAAGAAGTGATATTTATACTCTTTTTAAAGATAAAAAAGATAATAGAGTCTCATTAGTTGGAATGCAGGAAAGAATTAAATTTTTTAGAGAATACACTAATCAATCATTAGTAGTTGGACATAATGAAAAAAAATTTTGGGTTGATAAACAAATCTCGGTTTTAGAGAAAGTAAATTACAAACAGATTAAAAGCGAACAAATTAGGGATTATTTTAGAGCAGCTCATTACTTAGGTATCATACTTTCAAAATATGATTACAAAGACGTATTTATTAAGTTGGGAGTTACTACTGTATGAAAAGTTATATAAAGTCAATTATTCTAATAAACGAAGAAAATGAAAAAAGGTATATTAATCTCAACAAGGGACTAAATATTATAACCGGTCAATCAAAAAGTGGGAAAAGTTCATTAATAGAAATTATAGATTATTGTTTAGGTAGTACTCAACCTACTATTCCAAAGGGTGTTATTACAGAGTTTACATATATGTATGCAATTTTAATCGAAATAAACAATAGTTTAATACTACTTGGAAGGGAAAATTTCAATCAAGATGGTAGAAGATTCATGTATATGCGGTACATGAATGCTACTTGTGAAGCAAAGAACGTTAATCTTGAATTGTTTACAGAAGAATTTAGGTTAAAAATAAATAATGCAAAAAATGAAATAAGTAAAGCTTTTGGAATCTCTATTACAAATCCAAAAGAATCTGTAGAAGATACAAATCAAGGTAGACCGAGTATCAGGGATATGGTCTCTTTTCTATTTCAGCATCAGAATTTGATTGCAAATAAATTTGCACTTTTTTATAGATTTGAAAATTCAAAGAAAAAGGATAGAGTTGTTAAAATGTTTCCAGTTTTTGCTGGATGGGTTGACCAAAATTATTATTCACTAATCTATAAACTGGATGAATTAAAAAAAGAAAAAAAACGTTTAATAAAAAGTCAAGAAGCTACAGTTAAAACAACTGAAAGTCTCAAGAAAAATTTGGTCACTACTTTTGAAAAGTATTATTTTATTATTGGTGAGAAATTCAATTATCATAATTTAGAGCTAAAAGATTTGCTTGAATTAAGAAAACAACTACCAGACTATTCTAGTGATGCATACATTAGTAACGAGTTAGAAGCAAATTATTATTTCAAGAAGGAAGAACTTGAAACCTTAAGGAGTAAAAAACATGAACTTGAAATGAAGGTTCAAGAAATAATTGAAGGGGAGAAATTTGGAAATAATTATAAACAAAACCTTGAATTGTTAAATAATAAAAAGGAAATATCAAAACAAAGTGTAGAAAGCTATACTTGTCCAATTTGTGGTGAGCCTCATAGAGAACTAAATGAAAAGGCTAAAGAAATAAATTTAGCTAAAGAATGGCTCGAAGATGAATTAAGTGGTTTAACTAGTTTTACTACATATTTTGAAGAAGAAATTAATATATTAAAAAAAGAAATTAAGGTTTTAAATAGTAACATTAAAGATAAGGTAAAGGAAATTAATGAAATAGAACATATTTCTAATGGAATTAAAGAGAAAAAATTTTTGGATTCTCAGAAGCAATATGCAAGAGCAAGAATAGATATAGAATGTATGCTTATAGAGAAGCATATTATGTATCTGGATGATAATGATATATATGATATAGAAACTGAAATAGATAATATTAATAGTCTGATTAATGGTTATGACATTGAGAGTTACTATAAGGATGCTTTTAATGTAATCAGTAGTAATATGAATAGAATTATAAATAAATTAGACTTTGAAGAGGAGTTCTTACCTGCAAACCTCAAGTTTAACTTAGAAAACTTTGATTTGTATCATCATGATAAAAGGAACAATGAAAAAATATATTTGAGTGAAATGGGAAGTGGGGCTAATTGGCTAGCTTGCCATATTGGATTGTTCTTAAGTTTATTAAAATATTTTAGTTCACAAGATAATTGTCCTGTTCCATCCCTATTATTTATAGACCAGCCAAGCCAAGTATATTTTCCTGACGTCTTTGACAAGACAAATACTAAGGATATAGAGGCTGTGCAAAAAATATATATTACTATTCTTGAAGAGCTTGATAATATTTTTAAGGATGAGGTTTTTTATCCACAAGTAATTATTACAGACCATGTAGATAATCTGAATTTAGGAAAATATTCCTTTAATGATTATGTAAGAAAAAGATGGTGGAACAAGAAATTTGTGTAACCTTGAGAGAAAATTTTTTTGTGAAGATGTTATGTTCACTTCTTTACATATTTTTTGAGAAAAGTATAAGACCCCTTTGGGGTTTTTATTTTTGTATAAAAAATTCAACTACTTACTTTTTTTAAGAGAGTACTAGTAAAAACCAAGTTAATATACACCATGGTATAATTTACCTGTTTAAAAAAATCGGAGGTACAGATTTAATAAGCAGAACAACTTTAATTAATATTTTATCTTGTCAGTAAAGTAAGGGCTGCTTGTAAAAGTAAAAATAATTAAACTGTAAGACTTAACTTTCAATAAGCGGAGGGAAAAAACTTGATTTTTACAAAGAAAAGTCAAAATAAGTTTAAAGTAAATGTTGGATTTGAATCTAAAACACGATTACCTTTATCGGATGAATATAGAAATAAGACATTAGAAGAATTTATAGAATATGAAACTAAAGGGAAAAGCAGGCTGGCTAGTTTGGCATATTCATGGACAATTGATGATTTCGACCAAGAGGTTCAAAATTTTGAATTTAAAGTTGATTATTATTGGAATTGTGTAGAAGATTTAAAAGAAGTATCAAATGATATTATGGAATTGTGGAAAGAATTATTTCTTATATTTGATAAAATCAATGATATATCTACATTTGAATTATACTTAGGAACCTTAGCAGCCCTTACCTCTGAAGCAGGTTTTAAGCAAGAATTAAAAAGTGATTTAGACAATAGACTAACAACACTAGTTTATAATAGTTTTAAAGAAGAATTATATTCAAAAGAATTAAAGACAGTACTTAACAAAATAATAAATTGGTTTAATTTTAAAATAAATGTCTATTACCGAGATTTAAAATTAGGAGTTGCAGAAAGGGAAGTAAAATTTTTACAGGAGTTATACGAAGCATATGAAACTGACTTTGAAAAGCTAAAAACAGAACTGCCTAGTGTTTTCTTGCGATACTTTAATTCTGTTGATTATTATTATAGAAACTTACCGAGAATTACAGACTATAATTATTATCAGTTTTATAATCGTGTATTACTAGGAGCGATTTCATCTAGTAGGAATAGTAATGACTTTAAGCGTATGAGTGACTTGATTTATATATATCATAGAGAGAAGAAAGGTCGTTCTAAAGGGAAAATACGGAGGATTGGTTCAAATATACTTGATTATTGTACAGGGTATGGAGAAAAACCATATAGATTAATTTTTTTCTATATTTCACTTCAAGTAATTTTCCTATTTATTAATTTTCCATATGAAGGTAGCGTGTTACAGTTTAAAGGTCTTAATAGTACAGAAAAATTTTTAGAAAAATTTATAGGAACGATATATTTTAACAGTACCACAATGTTAACTAGCGTTTACGGAGATATTTCTCCTTTAAATGCACTATCAAGATTAGTAATTGTTATTCAACAACTTTTGGGATTTATAGTATCAGCTAGTTATGTAACTTTACTTTTAAGAAAATTATTTAGGTTCTAGTTTTATTTCCAGTTTGTATTTCTAGAAAAGGGGGAGTTAGATTGACAAGTATTGAAAGTATCCACATTTTTGAAGGAGAAGAATATTATTGTAGCGATTGTAAGAAAGATTTGTCTGAAAATGAAATAGAGAATTGGCGTTGTAAGAACTGTGGAGAACGAGTTCAGATTAATGCGGGTTTAGACCAAATTATTATGAGGAAGTTACCCGAAGAAGTTACAGATAATGATTACTTTGTAATGTGGACAGGAGAATTTCATCAAATTTACAAAGTCGAAAATAAAAATGGTACATATTATTATAATTTGAAGGGGTATGGTAGGCATAAGCAAAATAAAGATGAATGGGTGAATTGTATGTACTTATATAAATAATAACTACGCACCTTAAATAACATCCTAACAAGTTATTTTCAAAGCAACATTTTTATTTAGCAGAATTTACAAATGGTAAGAAGCGAATGAAATGGCTAACAAGTTACCATGAGATTCAAAGCATAGCATAACATAATTCAACCTTTCTCCTTTATGAAGAGAGGTTTTTTATTGGTCTTAGGGAATTATAGGTGTTTTTTGTTTGAATGTGAAACTTTGGGTACAATTCAGTCAACGACATTAATAATACACTAATTTAATCTTATAGTAACTTGTTGCACTCACATTATATAGTGAGTGTCTTTTTTTGTTAGATTAGATTCTTTTTTTTATGATATTTAAATTTGTTTTAATATATACGATAAATATAATGACATTAATAAACAAGAATCAATCAACTAAGAAAAAAGAAGTGTGAAAAAAAGTTATAAGTCTGTCCACAAGAGGTCGGAAATAAGAGTTTATCAAATAAATAGTAGATTGGTTTTAGTAATAACATTGTTAGTATTTTCTAAAGCGTTTTTAAAAATGATTATGTTACTAAAGAAGCAACATATATAATGTTAGGAATCTAGATAAGGATAAGTAGGTGTTTAATAATGGATATTTTTACTGAAATAGAAGAAAAAGTATTTAATAATAGCCTTATTGATTTGAATACTATGAAAAGATTGGAGTTTAGTTCAATAAATGAGTTTTACAAATCTGTAAAGAGTAAAAAAGATTGTATATCTCCGAATTGTAAAAATAAAAGTATAAAAAAATCTCATACTATACCCAAATCAGGTTCATTGAAAATAATTTCTGATGATTCGCACTTATTATATCCACACGTAGATAGAAATGCAGATAAATTAAACATGATAATGGATAGAATAGGGATAGGCGATGCTTCTACATTTCCGGGTTTTTGTAAAACGCATGAAATGTTATTTTCTGAATTTGAACAACAAAAAGATATTGATTCTATTGAACAAGCTAAATTACAAGCATATAGAAGTATTTGCAGGGAAATTGTGATTAACAACCTTGAGTTAGAAATGGTGAAGAAGCTAATTTATAAATATAAAAATGAAAGAAATAGACAATATAAACTGGAATTGGAAAAGAAAATTAGTAAAAAGATTGAGAAAGTGAAAGTTGAGTATGATGATTTTCGCATAAAATCTTCGAAGATATCCCAAGTGAAATTAACAGAGAAATTAGAATTTTTATCCAAAATTCATGATAAGTTTTTGGAATCAATAAAAAACGAACAGAATGATGAAAAAGTCTTTATGAATGTGATAAATATAGACATGAAAATTCCTATTGCATTGAGTGGATTAGGATATGCAAATATTATAGATAATGAAAAAAATCGTCGAGAAATTAAATCAATATTAAATGTAATTCCATTTGAGACATGTACAGTACTTATATTTGCAGGAGATATTGTTGACAAAGATATTTTAGAGAAATATTTTGATTATATAATTCAACATCCTTTTTTAATATTAAACTTTATTGAAAGTTTTATGATGCATGGTACTGACCATTGGTTTCTTCAACCTAAAATATGGATGGAAATGGATGAAATAAAACAAAAATATATACTAGATTATTTCTTTGTTACTGAGAGTTCATTTTTACAAAATGTAAATTTTTCAATTTTTGATGATTTAAGGAAGGAATTTTTAGATAAATTTCCAATACCAGAAAAATTTAAAGAAAGTGAAGTTAATAAATTAAATTTTAATTTTAATACCCCTCAAAAACCATTAACAGATTCAATTATTGAAAGATATAATAATTTTTATTCGGAAAAAGATATGTAAGTTTATTCAAAAATAAATTTACAATTAAAATTGATTAACTTCTTGTTATATAGGATACATTTAGAGTTTTAGATTTTATAACAACTTTACAGGTCATCATCACTACTTTATACTTAAAATGTAAACATAACATAGTGAAGTAGTCTATTACTTTAGACAATGAATATACGTGATAATTCTCAATAGGTTAGTATTCAATCTTAACAACAGAAGTTGTTGCTGCTGATCTTCCTGAGAAAAATGCACCTACAACTGAAATGGGGTGTATGATGTAAAGGATTTTCCCCTAATGTAGGAACTATTTATGTAAGAATTTTAGACGGATTAAGCAAATAGAAAATAGTTATTTTCCATATCGAGACTACATGGTAATTATTTGAAATTTAGTGACATAAATTAGAGGTGAAGTATACAGGAACTTGGTTTAAGAATTTGCCATATAAACTTCAAGGTGGTCAAACCTCGGTAGTGAATAAATTAAATTTTAATATTATATTATATTATATTATATTTAAAAAAGCCAAGGATTTTCCTTGGCTTACTTAATTTTGATTAAATTAAGAATATAGCTACAACAGTAGTAACAACCAATCCAATCAACACCGGCAACAAATTCCTTCTAGCCAATTCAAAAGGACTAACATTACAAATAGCAGCAGCAGGAATCAATGCCCATGGAATTAACGTTCCACCACCCACCCAAATAGCAGCGATCTGTCCCATTGCAGTTAGGGTTGCAACCCCATGACCAATCGCCGTAGCAAATAGTGATGCAACTGATCCTGCAAGAGAAATTCCCGAGAATCCAGATCCATCCAATCCTGTAATTGCTCCAACAGTAGTAAGTGTTACCCCTGCTACTCCAGGATTTACCGGTACAGCGTGCGCGAGTGCGAATCCTAAATCATTTACAATTCCATGTGAACCCTTTGGTAGGAAATCCCCTATAATTGTTGTAAATCCACTATCTCCAAGATAAAAAAAAGCTGCGATTGGAATCACTGGACCGAAAACACGGAACCCAAATTTGAATCCATGAATTAAATAATTTGTTACTTCTTCTAAACCTTTTGACTTATGACCCATTAAGGATAGGATTGAGAGGATAATAAGTGAAGTTCCACCGATTAAGGCAGTTGCATCTCCACCTTGTAAATTGAAGTGAAGCATTGCCCAAATATCTACTGCAAATAAAATGAAAACAAGAGCGGCCATCCAGTTTTGTTGAGTAGAGGAGAGTAAATAATCTTCAGTTTTGATATCGCTTTCAACCGTTTCTACTGTTAAGATCCCTTTTTTCATGTCTCGTTTTAAGAAGTAAAAAGCTACAACAGTAGTAACGACACCCATTACAATAACAAGAGGTATACTTGCATGAATGACATCCGAAACAGGGATTCCAGCCGCATCAGCTGTTAATTTTGGAGCCCCTTGGATAACATAATCACTTGAAAGTGCGATTCCATGCCCAAATAAATTCATTGCCATTGCAACACCTAATGCAGGTAAACCTACTCTAAGAGCCACTGGTAGTAGTACTGCACCAATCAATGCCACAGCAGGAGATGGCCAGAAAAACCACGAAACAACCATCATTACAATCCCAATCGTCCAGTAAGCAAGTGTGGCGTTTTTCATCACCTTTGTAAAAGGACTAATGAGTGCTTGATGGACTCCACTTTCTGTTAATGCCTTACTCATTGAAACAATGATTGAGATAACTAGAATTGTAGAAAGTAATTCGGTTATTGCGTATATAAAACTTGAAAATAGAATACTGACTGAACTAGTTAGTGATTCAGTCGCAACAAGCCCCAAAAGAAATATCCCAGCAAGACAAACTAAGCTTGTGTCGCGTCTTAGGATTAAGAACAAAATGATAATTCCTATAAATGTTACATAAAGCCAGTGTATAGCTGTTAAATCGACATGCATTAAATTTCACCCCTTTTTATCCTACATATATTGATTAGCAATATATGCATTTGCCTAGAAAGGAGTGATTCTAGAATATGTATAGTAAGCTAAATATTTTTGTTGACGCACCCAACTCATGTTGAGTGTATAGCGTCGTTAAATTTAAAGGGGTAGGACTAGTCCTGTACCCCTTTTTTTATATTAGGATTTATAAAATTAAAGTGAACTTTTATGGTTCCACCTTCAAATACTTCTATTTTTTTATCTGTTTATGAAGTATAGGTTTTAATATTTCTTCGTTTTTAGTATTTAATCTGATATAGCTAATAATTTCTTTTTCAAAGTTAAGGCAGTTAGTATCTTTGATATTCTCTTTGTTTATTAGAACTAGTAATTCAATTTTTCGATTGCTCAATGATTGATTCTCATTTCGAATTAATTCATTTTGGGCTCGCCATTCGTCTTTAGTAAAATCTCCATCGTTATACATATCTAATAGCATACTTTGTTTAGTGATTAATTGTTGAAGGCGTTTATCAATTTTTATTAATTCACTTTCGTAATCATTATCAACTTGAACTGCACCCCAATTGTTAGACACAACTAACACCTTGGAGGTGCATTTGCGTCCACCAATGAAAAAGGAAAATAAAAAAACACATTTACCAGGATCTAAAGAAGCATTACAAGCAGAGAATGAGCGTTTACGTGCGGAGAATGCTTATCTAAAAAAGTTACACGCCTTAATTCAAGAAAAAGAAAAATCACAAGCCAAATCAAAGCACAAATCATAAATGAATTAAGGTCTAATTTTAGTTTATCAGTTTTACTCGAAGTAACTGATATTCCTCGTGCGACTTACTACTACTGGGTTAAAAATATGAAACAACCAGACAAATATAGTAAAACAAAAGTAATGATTAAAGAGGTATATCATTCACATAAGCGACGTTATGGTTACCGTCGCATTACTTTAGAATTACGTAAAAGAGGATTTCAAATTAATCATAAAGTAGTACTTCGATTGATGAATGAAATAGGATT
>NZ_NCSY01000015.1 GCF_002156875.1 Bacillus sp. EAC
CACCAACTAGCTAATGCGCCGCGGGCCCATCTATAAGTGATAGCCGAAGCCATCTTTCAACAAAGGAACAGGAGTTCCTTTGTGTCATCCGGTATTAGCTCCGGTTTCCCGAAGTTATCCCAGTCTTATAGGTAGGTTGCCCACGTGTTACTCACCCGTCCGCCGCTAACCTGCAGGAGCAAGCTCCTACAAGTCCGCTCGACTTGCATGTATTAGGCACGCCGCCAGCGTTCGTCCTGAGCCAGGATCAAACTCTCCATAATAGTTAAGTTTAAATCTTGTTTTGCTCTAAAACTAATAATTGACGTTTTACTTCATGTTTTGTTTAGTTTTCAAAGATCACTCATCGCTCGTAAGCGACTTTCTTATATTAACATTTCATATAAGAGCTTGTCAACACAATTTCAAAACTTTATTCTTTCGAAAAGAATTCGTTTGTCTCGTTGACGACGTAGAATAATATATCACGTATCGAAAGTTAAAGTCAACATAAATTCCGACTTTTTTTTACATTAAATAAAAACATAGTTGATATTCGATAAAATCCTCTCCCCTTTCCACGGATAAACCACTGATTCACCTAGCTCATACCTCACTCTTTGGTTTCAGCTAATCCGTTTTTTTACAGGGGTCTCGCCGATACAAATCTAGATTAACCTTTAACAAAGCTTTTTATAAAGGAAGTCTTATATAAACCTCTTTAAGTATTGTCCTTTTATTCAATAGCTCCGTTTTTAATCTTCCATTTAAATTATCAGTTGCCAATTCATTTTCTAATTCATTGAGTGACTTCAGGATAAGTGATTCAATTTCTAATACATGTTCCTTACCTAAAAGAATGCCAAACATTATGATACTCCTTCGTTTTTAGTGTCTTCTCTCTTAGAACAAACTCGGTTTCAATCGCCAAAACACATTTTTTTATATTTTGTTTTAAGCATACAAGCATGTAAAAACTCATATCCTTTAAATAAGAACTTGGACAAGAAAGAAGGGAGACTAATGCTATTTTATTTTTATATCACCTCTAAAAAAAAGCTAAAGCAATTATCATTAATTACTATTATTGCATTTTTCACAGCTTGCTTAGTTTATATACAAGCTCCTAAAACGTTCTCAACATTTTCAACAAATAAAGGTCCAGTGGCAATTTATAAGGGCGATGTTTCTCGAAACAATGTGGCACTAACTTTCGATATTAGCTGGGGAGATGAAAACGTAGTTAAAGTATTAGATGTCTTACAAAATCAAGGAATTAAAAACGCGACGTTCTTCTTATCCGCTTCTTGGGCAGAACGACACCCAGAAATAGTCGAAACGATTCTCAAACAAGGTCATGAAATCGGGACACTAGGTTATCGATATAAGAGTTACACGCAATTAACCCAAACAGAGATGCAACGAGATTTAAATAATTCAGCAGAAGTATTTAAACGATTAGGGGTAAAAAACGTTAAATTATTTAGACCGCCTAATGGTGAATATAATAAAGATGTTATAAATTTAGCATCTAGAAATAATCTTTCAGTTATACATTGGAGCGTCAATACAGAAGACTGGCGAAATCCAGGGACGAATCAAATATTTAAAAAGGTAAAAAAAGATACTGACCCAGGTGACATTATTTTACTTCATGCTAGTGACTCAGCATTGCAAACACCAAAAGCCATCCCTTTAATTTGGTCCTATTTAAAGAGTAAAGGATATAAGAATGTTTCCGTGTCAGAAATGATTTCAAATACAAAGACAAGCACAAAAATTGTTAATTAAATATAGACTATTGTTTTTTCTAAAGAGATTGTTGTTTTTAAAAAGGTATTGCTAGATCAAGCATTCAATAAAAAGAGTGATTGAAACTGGAGATGTGGGATAATTGAGCCCAGTCGATTTTACGAGATTGAGACTCTCCACCCGCCCCTTAAAAAAACAGCATTCTAAAGTGGAAATTTTCAAATCTCAATTTTTATAGAAAATAAAATTTACAAAAACTCCTAATAAAAAAAGCTAAGAGAATTTCCTCTTAGCTTTTTAACGTTCTGTGTAATGTTATTAATTGATACGTATTACAAACAAATAATGGTACTAGCATTAATATTAACCATGAAAGATCATTTTGTCTTAATGCAGGGAACCATTCAACAATTGTTACTACGATCATAAAAAATAACGCGGGAATAAAAGCACCTTTATTCGTTTCTTTACTTTTTATATATGCAACAACGAGACTACACACGATTAAAACAAGTGGAAATATTAGATAACCTACAAATGATTTACCTTCGCCAAATTTAACAAAACGGAGATATGCTAAATCAAATAGTGAAAATAATATTAAAACAATTTGGACTGTATTCCATAATTGGCTGGATTTGAAAAATCCCAATCCAAATCTATGAATGGTTAAATAAGCGAAAAATCCCATTTGACTTACAGCACTAAAAACTAGTCCTAAAATAAACAAAAACGATACTTCAATAAGTAACTTAGTGAAGTGACTATCTTGTAAGTAATTAAAATACTCCTTATAGCCGTAAAGAATACCCGTGATAATTGTACTAATTGCTCCAACAAGTAATGTTGTTAAAAATAATCGAACCCATTTCCGACTCGTCATTCTATTTCTGCTCCCCCATATCCACAAAGCATTATTCGCATTACACTTAATCTAAAAATGCCATATATAAATTGTTTATTAACTTCCCAGTCGCTTTTTAAACAAAATAAAAATACCCTTTGAATCGTTGTCATGTTTTATATTGGTTAATGAACAATCCATAACCAATACTATCATAAAAAACATGCTTAACAAATAGAAAGGGTATTGATTAGACTTATTTATTTAGGGCAATTTTTTCTACTACTTGTTTTGCGATCGTAGTATAAATTTTACCTGTCGGATGGTCTTTATCATAGATTGATGGTGCAAAGTCCGCTTCATCCCAGTCAGGTTGCTTTAATGGTAATTGACCTAAAAGAGTTGTTTGAAGCTCTTTAGCAAGCCTTTCTCCTCCGCCTTTTCCAAACACATACTCTTTTTCACCAGTTTTTTCACTTTCGAAATAACTCATGTTTTCTACAACACCAATTATTTCATGGTTTGTTTTTAATGCCATTACGCCCGCTCTCGCAGCCACAATTGATGCAGTGGGATGAGGTGTAGTAACAATAATTTCTTTACACGAAGGCAGCATGCTATGTACATCTAATGCTACATCTCCAGTTCCAGGTGGTAGATCAAGTAATAAATAGTCTAGATCTCCCCATTCAACTTCAGTAAAAAACTGTTGTAGCATTTTTCCAAGCATTGGACCTCTCCAAATGATTGGTGAGTTATCTTCTACAAAGAATCCCATTGAAATAACTTTCACGCCAAATCGTTCTACAGGAATAATACGTTCTCCTCGAATTACAGGTCTTGTTTCGATCCCCATCATATCAGGTACACTAAATCCATAAATATCTGCGTCAATTATCCCAACTTTTTTACCTAATCTAGCTAACGAAACAGCAAGGTTTACAGATACAGTTGATTTACCAACTCCACCTTTACCACTTGCAATCGCTAGGAATTGAACTTTTTTATTGTCTAGTAGTGAAAGACCAGATACATCTTGCCCTTCTTCGTTCTGATTGAACTGACTTTTCTCTTCTTCAGTAAATTCAGTGAAACGAATACCAACTGTTTCAGCGCCATTTTGTTTTAATAGTTGAACGATTTGTGTTTGAATTTGCATCTGTTCAGCTGAACCAGTTTTTAACAAAGCAATTTTAACACTTACATGTCTTTTTTCTTCTTTTATTGAAATTTCTTTAACTGAGTTAACTTCAGCTAATGATTTATTTAAAAAAGGTTCGTTGATCGTTCCTAAAAGTGATAATACTTGTTCGTTAGTAAGCATATTCACACCTCGTTATCTTAATATACTAAATAGTATAACACATGAAACTTAGATAGTCCTAAGTAACATTATTTAATTCTCAAAATGAAAACCACCGATTAATTCGGCGGTTCATTTTTGTCTGTATAGTACCGTATGACCCCTCTATAAATAGCTGCAGCGAGCTGATCTTGATACTCTTCTTCTCTCAATTGTTGGCTTTCTTCATAATTAGATAAAAAACCAACTTCCACTAACGCACCTGGAACTTTTGAATATTTCATTAAATAAACATGATTGATTGTTTTTGCTAAACGATGTGTATTGTTTAAACTTTCGCGAAGTTCTGCTTGGACATATTTCGCAAACCGTTCATTTTCAATTAATGAACCATAGTAAAATGTTTGTGCACCTTTAGAAGAAGTACCTGGCAAAGAGTTTAAATGTATTGATAAATACAAATCAGCATTTGAATTATTAATCATTTCTACCCTTTTTCTTAAATCAACACTTTTCCGTCTACTATAACCCTTCATACCATCTTCAGCTAAATCATAGTCACCATCTCTTGTCATAATGACAGTAGCACCTTGCTCTTGCAAATAATCCCTTAACTTATTTGTAATAGATAGTGCGACTATTTTTTCGATGACATCTCCACCCGAAGCCCCACCATCAGGACCACCATGTCCAGCATCTAATACGATTACTTTTCCATCTAATGGTAACCCTTTTAATTTCCATGTCTTTGATGTTTTTTGTAATAAAGGTACGCACAAAATCAAACAAACAAAAGTGATAATAATAACAATTAATTGCCATCTTTTCATTTTTTCTCCCCCTGATTGTCCTATATAAAATATATGGGACAACTAGAGAGAATATGACTTACTTTGATAAGCGAAGTCTATGTCTTCTTTCACCTTTTACATATCCGTCTAACCACCAATTTTGTAAAAAGGATTTACATTGATTAAACGGTTCAGTTTGTATATCATCCTTTCGACCAAAGACAGATGAGTAAAAAAGGTATACTAACCATTCTGCCTCTTTTGCAGATCGATTTTTAACATCATCAATTGTTTCGCCATAAAATCCAAATCGACTATATCTTGCACCGAGTAAATACGTTTCTACCGCTAACTCAAGACAATAATCTTCTCTCGCTTTTCTTTGCTGGCCTTCAGCTTCTATACAATAGGAAAAGGATTCCTTTAATTGTGATCTTAAGTGCATTATTTTAAGCTCTTTAAGTAAACATTTTTCAAAGGTAATTTGTTTTTCTCTTCTTTTTTCTCGGAAATTCATAATAACATTCATTTTGAAACCTCCCCGTAGCCATAGTCTAAGACGAAAGGCCTCGGTTCATTCAAAAACTACAAACTTAATTTCTTCCATAAAAAAATAATAATTTTCTTACTAAACTTAGATATGTAAATAAATAAAAGCCAATTAAATTATTCATCTAATTGACTGTGACCGATTAATTTTGATTATATGGTTTCATTCTTTGTAGCAGTGTTCCATCACTTTTTGCATTCTCTCCATATATAAAATGCGGCATATGGCTTTTTAAATACGTACCATATTGACTATTTGTATTTAAAAGTAACTCATCTACAAAATACGCTCCATTATCAATGGAATCTAAAAGTAAGCTAGCAACACCAGCGTATACTCCACATGCCACCTGGAGATAAGTAGCATTTGTTCCATATTCAGCATAAGCATCTTGATTGTTCATGACATTATAAACAAATCTTTCTTTATCAGGATAAACTAATAAAACACCAACTAAATCTTCACCGATTAGAGGAGCTGTTGAGGGATCTAAAAGCTTTTTATCAAAATCCAATATTTCTGCACTGTTGTTCAAATGATTTCGAATCAAATTTGTCGTATGGTCGTTTACTCGATACAGAAACCCGCTCTCAAGATTAAATAATCTCCCTATTATAAAAACTTCTTCATGGGGCATAAGACAACCGTAAAATATTTTTTTACCTAATGTAACTTTAAATTCTACTGAATAAACGTCATTATACAAAAAGATAGGGATATTTTCTTTTACAAACATAGGATAGCTTGTAACTGCTTCTTCAAGAAAACAGTCAGGTGACCAAGTTGTATAGACAGTATTTTTTTGAGCGAGTGTAGGGTTTTCATAAAAAGAATTATCGTGCTCAACGATATAACATGCTAGAGGGTTTTCAAAGGGGAATTGATTCATTAAATCGATTGCCATCCATTGTACAATACCTGGATTCATTCCTGATCCAATAATGGCAGAGGTGTTTTTAAATGTATTTTTATTTTCTTCATATACTCTCAACCGTTCTTTCAAAAGAAAGCCATCATTAAGACCCTCAGCTTCGTCCGATAGAGAACTTTCTAAGGCAGTACTGATATACTTTATCCCATATTCATTACAGCAGCTTAAGATTTCAACTGAATCTGCCCTCGAGACATCGATTACTAATTCTGTATTCGTTTGTTCAAGATGATTCTTAAATAATTTAAGGTCATTAAGATTCATCTCGTGAAAAGTTATACGATCAATTAATTGAGGTAAAAAGCTTTCAAAATAAGAAAGTTCCTTTTGTTTTATATCAATTAAATGGAAACGCGTTTTTATTAATACATGATGTATAGGGTCATCTTGATCTTGGATCACCTTATTAAAAATTGAAAGTACCGCCTTGGCTACTCCTCCAGAGCTACCTAAAAGCGTAATTACTGCATCCTTATTCATATAAACAACTCCATCATTTCTTTTAGTACATTACATTACTTAGTTTATGAATACTTGGACAATTTTGTTTGGACAAGAATCTTGATTTGAAGGAACAGTTTAATTTTGGACTTTTTCACTAATAAAAAAGACCATTAACAAAGTACTGTTAACAGCCTTTCTTATACAATATTGAACTCATTTTTCTTTTTCCTCTTTCTCAGGAAGCTTCCAGACTTCCTTACAGAATTCCTTACATTCTTCCCTACATCTCTCTCTTTCCTCCTTACATTCTTGCCTAAACCTCTCTCTTTCTGCCTTACACTCTTCCATACGCTTCTCTCTTTCTTCTTCTCGCTTCTTTTCTCGCTCACGTTCTAACTCCCATTCTCTATCTTTTTGTTTCTGATCAATTGGTTCAGTGTCTATTTTTCGAATAGGCGTATTCCCTTGAATAATAGGTCCAAGTGCCATGATTGTTCGCCATTCATTCGGTGTTAATGAACCACGGTCAACCATTGCTGAAAGATTTAATTTCGTGGTTAACGAAGCGAACTCCAGATTGGATGTTTCAAATACAATACGATTCCCATTACTTCTATCTCTTCTGTTAAAGAATTTCCTCGTATATTCATTTCCTAACTGGATTGCAAGCGGATCGATTACACCTTCGTAATACGTATTCCACTCCTCTTCATTATAAGTACTTCTGACGATTTTCTCATTTGTATTAAAAAAACTATATATGCGGTTAATTGCTTCAATCGATCGCTCTTCTTCCGGAACATAACTATCCGAATCTACTTGTTCTAAGTCATAAGAAGGCTGTGATAATCCTACTTTAACCCCTTCACCAGTATATTTCATATAATTAGTAACAAAATCATCTGCATTTTTTTCCATTTCTTCTTGATCAAGTACTTCATTAAAATTTAATAGCCACTTTATTAAGTTGTTACTATTCGTCTTTTCAATCACACTGTCATCAACTACATCAATCATTTCTAGAAGTGGCAATAAAGCTTTGTAAGGACTGTCTCCAAAAATATCATTATCATTAAAATCTTGCCTTAAATGGATAATGTCTTCATAAGGTAGAGTAACTACTTTACCGGTTCTAAAAGTAAATTTTAATAATATTTCTCCTTGCTTACTTTCAAGCACCTCTACTTTTGTACACGGAATCGGATAAATTTCTATTGGATAACCATATTCATTTCGTTTTATATAGGCGAAAGCATTATTATTTAGCTCTAATTGCGTGGTGAGTTTTTCTTGAAGCATTTGACCTGACATGAATTGATTAGGTTCATTAAATAGCATTCGAATCCATGGATCTGGATTAATTTTGCATTCAGTTAGGTTTTCTCTTATATGCTTTGGTATAAGTTTTCCAATCGCTCTAGCTTTTGGTCTAATACAAGCTCGAATAACATCACTTCTAAATAATTTTTCTCCAAGAGTAAAAAGACCATCTCCCGCATCGTTAAGTAACTCAATTTTTTGCGAAGTATCCTGGATATTCTTTTTACCAAATATCCTTTCAATCAAACCCAACTGAGATCACTCCCAACATAATAAAATAAGTGAGAAGTTAAGAGGCTTAAATATTAAGTATTTATATCTTGTTAATTTATTAAAAAATTTTAATTTTCATTATAAATAATATGAAAATGAATATCATATTATTCGTTCCTCTTCGTGCAATCCAAAAAGACTCCCAACCAAAAATGGTTGAGAGTCTTTTAAACAAAATTAATTTTTTAGAACGAAAGAGCTCTACTTGAGGCACATTTAAGCAAGAACTGGCTTCTACGACAATTTTTTGCTTAACATGAACAACTTATTGTCTTTCTAAAAGAACTGCACCAGCAATTCCAGGGTGAGTCATTTCATAAGGATCCAAAATTAAATCAAGCTCTTCTTCTGATAATACGTCATATTTTAAGCATAATTCGCGAATTGGCTGACCTGTTAAAATTGCTTCTCTCGCAATTCTTGCTGCAACCTCATAGCCTATATGCGGATTAACAGCTGTAATAATACCAGCGCTTTTTTCAACATATTCCTTCATTCTTTCTTCATTTGCTTCGATACCCTTTAAGCAGTAATCTGTAAATGCACGGAATGCATTATTCATAATGTTGATTGATTGAAGTAAATTAAATACGAGTACAGGCTCCATAACATTTAGTTCTAGCTGTCCAGCTTCAGATGCTAGGCAAATTGTATGATCGTTTCCAATTACTTGGAATGCCACTTGATTAATAACTTCAGCCATAACAGGATTAACCTTACCAGGCATAATAGAAGAACCAGGTTGGCGTGCAGGCAATGTAATCTCACCAAGTCCCGCACGAGGTCCAGAAGCCATTAAACGTAAATCATTGGCTATCTTAGACATATTCATCATACAAACTTTAAGTGAAGCTGACACTTCCGTGTACGCATCTGTGTTTTGAGTTGCATCAATAAGGTCCTCAGCACCAACAAGTGATAAACCACTAATGTCAGCAAGATGCTTGACTACAAGTTCGATGTAGCGAGGATCAGCGTTCAAGCCAGTTCCCACGGCAGTCGCACCCATATTTACTTCATATAAGTGCTGGCGAGATTGTTTAATACGCTTAATGTCTCGAGAAAGCACACGAGAGTAAGCTTTAAACTCTTGACCTAAACGAATCGGAACAGCATCCTGTAAGTGAGTTCGCCCCATTTTGATCACATGATCAAATTCTTTTGCTTTCGTCTCGAAAACACCATACATATTTTCCATTGTATTCAATAATTTTTCTAACATATTTAACGTTGCAATGTGAATAGCAGTAGGGAATGCATCATTTGTTGACTGCGACATATTCACATGACTGTTAGGACTTATACAGAAATAGTCCCCTCTTTCTTTACCAATTAACTCAAGCGCACGATTAGCGATAACTTCATTTGCATTCATGTTCATTGATGTCCCTGCTCCACCTTGAATTGGGTCGACTATGAACTGGTCATGCCATTTTCCATCAATGATTTCTTGAGCGGCACGCGCAATTGCCATGGCATTTCCTTCATACAAGCGCTTTGTTTCCATATTTGCAAGTGCTGCCGCTTTCTTTACAATTGCCAAGCTTTTAATTAGTTCCTCGTGTATTTTATATCCTGTAATAGGAAAGTTCTCAACAGCACGTAAAGTTTGTATACCGTAATAAGCATCTACGGGTAACTCTTTTTCCCCTAAAAAATCTTTTTCAATTCGTATGTTTACTTTCTTTTCAGTAGCTGTCATTTCATTTTTCTCCTATCTCTTACGCAACTTTACATTCTTTTAAAAAATCCATGTACTGTTGCGCTTTGTCTTTATCAAATTCGCTTTCCAATTCCGCTATTGAGATAGCTGAAGATGAATTCCCTACTACACCGGCCACAGAACAGATCTAAAGTTAATACTTGTGATTAATGTGACTTCCTTAAAAAGGAGCCTCATTAAACCTATTGTTGCCAGCATAATAATGAACGATGCGCATAATACTCCGCCATACCTTTTGAAGTCAGTATGAGGAAAATTATAATCTAAGCAGTTTCATATACGACATTTGTATTATACATCTGCTCAGGAAATTATGCAGTAAGTTTCATATTAAAAAAACATGTTTCCTAAACAAAAAAACTCCTCCCCACAAAGTGGAAAGGAGTTTTGAACGTATATAAATTAACGTTTTGAGAACTGAGGAGCTCTACGTGCACCTTTAAGACCGTATTTTTTACGCTCTTTCATACGTGCATCACGAGTTAATAATCCAGCGCGTTTTAAAGTTCCGCGGTATTCAGGATCAACTTGTAATAATGCTCTAGAGATACCGTGACGAATTGCACCAGCTTGACCAGTGTATCCACCGCCGTTAACGTTTACTAGAATATCATAGCTACCTAAAGTTTCAGTTGCAACAAGTGGTTGTTTAACAACTTCTCTTAATGCAGCGAATGGGATGTAATCTTCAAAATCACGACCGTTAATGATAACGCGTCCTTCGCCAGGAACTAAACGTACACGAGCTACTGAGCTTTTACGACGTCCTGTGCCATAGTATTGTACTTGTGCCATGTGAATGCCCTCCTTTTATTATTATCCGCGAAGTTCGTAAACTTCTGGTTTTTGTGCTTGGTGTGGATGCTCGTTACCAGCATACACGTGTAATTTTTTAACTTGAGCACGTCCAAGACGTCCTTTTGGAAGCATACCTTTAACAGCTAATTCAAGCATTTTAACTGGGTAGTTAGTACGCATTTCTAAAGCAGTACGCTCTTTTAAACCACCAGCATACATTGTGTGACGGTAGTAAATTTTGTTGTTTAATTTATTTCCTGTTAATTCAACCTTCTCAGCGTTGATGATGATTACGTTATCACCTGAATCAACGTGTGGTGTGAAAGTTGGTTTGTGTTTACCACGAAGTAAAGTAGCTACTTCAGTTGCAAGACGACCTAATGTTTTACCTTCAGCGTCTACAACGAACCACTTACGTTCAACTTCGCTAGCTTTTGCCATATAAGTTGTGCGCATTCTATTTTCCTCCTAATACAATATACATAAAGTAAAATTGTTTTTATTGTTTATCTTAACACGATTGGTTCCGGGGCTAATCGTGGTTCTTAAAACAATACCGTATTTAATATTAAACAATCTACCTTCTAATGTCAAGCAAATGTTACACCAGGATTAGTTGTTATAATCTACTTTCCATAAAAACAAGCCATTGGCCGGTGCAGTCTTTCCAGCAGTGCCTCGATCACGGGCAGTTAGAGCATTTTTCAAACTTAAAATTTCACGTTTTCCTTGGCCAACTTCAATCAAAGTGCCCACAATTATTCGTACCATATTATATAGGAATCCATTTCCTACAAGAGCGATAACAATACCATTATTTTCTTTGGTGATGGTTCCTTTATAAATCGTACGAACTTTGTCCTTTATATCTGTATTTGATGCACAAAAAGAACTAAAATCGTGAGTACCCATTAGTAATTGAAGTGCTTCTTGCATTTTCTCAATATTTAACTCAAATGGAAAGAAATAATGCTGACTTCTTGAAAACACATCTTCATCTTTTTCATTCCATATTACATAACGGTATTCTTTTTGAACAACATCAAATCGAGCATGAAAATCCGGTTCAACTAGTTCAACAGATTTTATATAGATATCTTTTGGCAATTGAGCATTTAAAGCCTTCTTCCATTGTTCTGCTTCAAGGTTATATTCACTATCAAAATGAATAACTTGTCCGACAGCATGTACACCAGTATCTGTTCTTCCCGAAGCATGTATTCGGATTGGTTTTCCTTTATGCATTCTTGTTAGAACGTTCTCAATATCTGTTTGTACAGTACGTTGATTCGGCTGAACTTGGTAACCATTAAAAAGTGTACCATCATATGCAATTATACATTTAATTCGATTCATTTCAATTCTCCATTATTTACGTAAAAACAATAATAATAAAAATAGTATAAGTAAAATGATAAGACATAGTGTATCACGAAGTTTCCAATTCATAATTCGAAACTTTGTTCTTCCTTCTCCTCCTTGGTACCCTCTTGCTTCCATCGCAATAGCTAAGTCCTCTGCTCGTTTAAAGGAGTGTATAAATAATGGAACTAATAATGAAACAATAGCCTTTAATCTTTCTTTTAAAGGGCCAGATGAAAAATCGACTCCTCTAGACGATTGAGCTTTCATTATTTTCTCTGTTTCCTCCATTAGAGTAGGTATAAAGCGTAATGAAATTGACATCATAAGTGCCATTTCATGAACAGGTAAGCCGAGTTTCTTAAAGGGATGAAAAAGTGATTCTAACCCATCAGTTATTTCAATCGGGTTTGTTGTGAGTGTTAAAAGTGTCGTAATTGATACTAGAAGGAAAAATCGTATTGAAATAAAAATACCTTGTACAATTCCTTCTTTGTGAATTTCCACCCATCCAAATTGGTATAGTAATGGACCTTCCTTATTTGTAAAAACATGCAAAATAAATGTAAATAATACTAGCCACCACACCGTTTTCAATCCATTAAAATAATAATTGAGAGGAACTTTAGATAATAGAACCGTTACAATTACAAAGAGAAATAATATGCTATATGTCACTAGATTATTTGCAAAAAAAACGATAAAGATAAATAAAAACATCGTTAAAAGTTTCGCCCTCGCATCTAAACGATGGATAAGCGACTCAATCGGTATATATTTGCCTATTATTAAACCATTCATATTGTTTCCCCATTGTAAAGTCTCGCGATAGTTTCTGCGAGTTGTTCGAGTGTTAAACTAGTAGCTTTTTCTTTTCTACCTAATTTTTGTAGTAATTCTTGATGAAATTTTAAGGATAGTGGAATTTGCAATCCAATCGCTTCTAATTCCTTCTCATATGAAAATACTTCTAAAGGACTTCCTTTAAGGTAAGTTGTTCCTTTTTGAAGTACATGAATCGTATCTGCGTATCTTGCAGCGTCTTCCATACTGTGTGTTACTAGAATGATCGTTAAGCCCTTTTCTTTATGAAGTTGATAAAACATATCCATTAAAGCTTTCTGTCCACTAGGATCAAGTCCAGCAGTAGGTTCATCCAAAACTAGAACTTCAGGCTCCATTGCCAATACCCCTGCTATAGCAACCCGTCTCATTTGCCCACCACTTAATTCAAATGGTGATTTCATAAGGTATTCCTCAGTTAATCCTACTTGTTCAATTAAAACTTTTGCTCGTTTTGTTGCTTCTTCTTCAGAAACGCCAAAATTCATTGGCCCAAAACAAATATCTTTTTCTACTGTTTCTTCAAATAATTGTTGCTCAGGAAACTGAAAGACTAATCCTACTTTTTTTCTTAAAGTTTTTAACTTCTTATTCTTTTTATCCGATACAAGCGTAATATCATCAATTTTTGCGATTCCTTCAGTTGGTTGTAAGAGGCCATTTAAATGTTGTAGAAAAGTTGATTTACCTGAGCCTGTGTGACCAATTACAGCATAATAAGAGCCTTCTGGTATCGTTACATCAATATCATGTAAGGCACGATATGAAAATGGTGTATTTGGCTGATATGTATATCCTACTTTTTCGAAAGTAATTTGCATAATTCGTTCACCAAGCTTTCTTGCTCTAAATGGTCCTGCTTCAAGGGTAAACCCTTTTCTATGAGAAGCTTTGAAAGGTTATTTGTAAAAGGAGACGCTAATCCAAGCGATTCTAGAGAATATTCCGTTGTAAGAAGCTCCTTAGGTGTTACACTTTGAATTAGATGACCATCATGCATAATCAATATTCGATCGGCATGTATTGCTTCTTCAATATCATGTGTAATTGATATTACTGTCATATTAATATCTTTATGTAAATTTCGGATTGTTTCAATTACTTCTTTCCTACCAAAAGGATCTAACATTGACGTAGCTTCATCAAGTATTAAGATACTTGGCTGGATTGCAAGAGCACCTGCAATAGCCACTCTCTGTTTTTGTCCACCAGAAAGAGAATGAGGTTCATGTAATTTAAACTCATTCATATTAACAATATTTAAAACTTCTTGTACTCTACGATCCATTTCTTCTTTTTCAATCCCATGGTTCTCAAGACCAAAAGCGATATCATCAATTACCGTTGTTCCTACAAATTGATTATCGGGATTTTGGAAAACCATCGCTATCTTTTTTCGCACTTCCCATATCGTTTCTTCAGAAAGGATTACTTCATTGTCAATTTCGATTTGGCCTTCTTCAGGAAGAATCAATCCATTTAAAAGCTTTGCTAAAGTTGATTTTCCTGAACCATTTCGCCCCACTATAGCAATCCATTCGTTTTCTTTTATATCAAAAGATACGGTGTGAACTGCATTTGTTTGTGCGTTTGGATATTTAAAGGATATATTATCTACTTTAATACTATCTTTTCTCATCATTTCACCTATAATTCTTGATTGTTTATAGATATATAATAGTCTAAAAGTAAATATAAAAAAAGGGCAACGACATGTTTACAATAAACGTCGAGCCCTTTAGTAACGAATATTAAACTAATTCGATAACAACCATTGGTGCTGCGTCTCCACGACGAGGACCAATTTTAGCGATACGAGTGTATCCACCTTGGCGCTCAGTGTAACGAGGAGCAATGTCAGCGAATAATTTTTGTAATGCGTCTTGACCAGTCTCAGCGTTAGCAACTTCATTACGGATGTAAGCAGCAGCTAGACGACGAGCGTGTAAGTCTCCACGTTTACCTAAAGTAATCATTTTTTCAACTACAGAACGTAATTCTTTCGCACGAGTTTCAGTAGTTTGAATACGCTCGTTGATGATTAAGTCAGTAGTTAAATCACGTAGCATAGCTTTACGTTGTGAACTAGTACGTCCTAATTTTCTGTATCCCATTTCTAGTTCCCTCCTTTGTAGGTAGTATCAAAATTGGGTCATATAGACTAGATGAAGAGAACGCCTCTCCCTTTATCAAAGCAACAGTCAGTCTTCTTTACGTAGGCCTAAACCTAATTCTTCTAACTTGTGTTTCACTTCTTCTAAAGACTTACGACCTAAGTTACGTACTTTCATCATGTCTTCTTCTGTCTTATTAGCAAGTTCTTGTACTGTATTAATACCAGCTCGCTTTAAGCAGTTATATGAACGAACAGAAAGATCAAGTTCTTCAATCGTCATTTCAAGAACTTTATCTTTTTGATCTTCTTCTTTTTCGACCATGATTTCAGCATTCTTTGCTTCGTCAGTTAAACCTACAAAAATGTTTAAGTGTTCAGTTAGAATTTTTGAACCAAGAGCAATTGCATCTTTAGGTCCAATGCTTCCATCAGTCCAAACATCAAGTGTTAACTTATCGAAATTTGAAACCTGTCCCACACGTGTATTTTCTACTTGGTATGTGACACGAGACACTGGAGTATAAATCGAGTCGATAGGAATAACACCTATTGCTTGATCCTCTCTTTTATTACCATCTGCAGGGATGTATCCACGACCACGTCTAGCAATTAGACGGATACGAAGATGAGCATCTTTAGCTAGAGTCGCAATATGAAGATCTGGATTCAGAACTTCAACATCGCTATCATGCGTAATATCAGCTGCAGTAATCGGCCCTTCACCGCGTACATCAATTTCTAATGTTTTGTCTTCCTCAGAATAAATCTTAAGAGCAAGCTTTTTAACATTAAGAATAATTGTTGTAACGTCTTCTACAACTCCTTCAACTGTAGAAAACTCATGTAACACACCATCAATTTGGATAGCAGTTACAGCGGCACCAGGAAGTGAGGATAAAAGGATACGACGTAAGGAGTTACCTAGCGTTGTACCATATCCACGCTCAAGTGGTTCAATAACGAATTTACCGTACTTGGAATCGTCACTGATCTCAACCGTTTCGATTTTCGGCTTTTCGATTTCAATCATTTTATAAACCCTCCTTCAAAACGTCGAAACCCTCGGTTAGACGAATTGCTAACCGAAAGTCCCCATTAGGCAGTTCCTAATTGTGCACAACAAGAGATGTCTGTTAATATTTGCCAAACATATATCATAATCCATTATAGACAATTTTTGAAAATTTATACAGACAAATTATACACGACGACGTTTTGGTGGACGGCATCCGTTATGTGGAACTGGAGTAACGTCTCTGATAGCAGTTACTTCAAGACCAGCAGCTTGAAGAGCACGGATAGCAGCCTCACGACCAGCGCCAGGACCTTTAACCGTTACGTCAAGAGTTTTTAAACCATGTTCCATAGATGCTTTAGCAGCAGTTTCAGCAGCCATTTGTGCAGCAAAAGGTGTAGATTTACGAGAACCTCTGAAACCTAATGATCCAGCACTTGACCAAGAAATTGCGTTACCATGAACATCAGTAATTGTTACGATTGTGTTATTGAAAGTTGAACGAATATGAGCTGTACCAGCTTCAATATTCTTTTTCACACGACGTTTACGTACATTTGTTTTACGTGCCATGTTGAATACCCTCCTTTACTTAATATTTATTATTTCTTCTTGTTCGCTACCGTACGGCGTGGGCCTTTACGAGTACGAGCATTGTTTTTAGTGTTTTGACCACGAACAGGTAAGTTACGACGGTGGCGGATACCACGATATGAACCGATTTCGATAAGACGTTTAATGTTTAAAGAAACTTCACGACGAAGATCTCCTTCAACTTTTAACTTGTCAACTAATTCACGAATTTTACCTAATTCTTCTTCCGTTAAATCACGTACACGAGTGTCTTCTGAAATACCAGCTTCAGCTAAGATTTTTTCAGAAGTTGGACGACCGATACCGAATACATAAGTTAAAGAAATAACCACGCGTTTTTCGCGAGGAATATCTACACCAGCAATACGAGCCATTTAGGTGCACCTCCTTCTTTATTAACCTTGTTTTTGTTTATGTTTTGGATTTTCACAAATTACCATTACTTTACCACGTCTGCGAATAACTTTACATTTCTCACAGATTGGCTTTACTGATGGTCTCACTTTCATGATTTCAACCTCCTTGTAGATTACGGAGTGCATATTTATTATTTAAAGCGGTACGTAATACGCCCACGAGTTAAATCATATGGAGATAGTTCAACAGTTACTTTGTCACCTGGAAGAATACGAATGAAGTTCATACGAATTTTACCAGAAACGTGTGCTAGAACAACATGACCATTTTCTAATTCAACTTTGAACATCGCATTCGGAAGTGTTTCCGTAACGGTACCTTCAATTTCAATTACATCATCTTTCGCCATTAGGGCATTCTCCTTTCTTCAAATCAGTAGCTTGCTTTTAGGCAAACATACGCATAGGAACATTAAGCCAAAGTGCTCTGATATGTTGGAGATTTATTGGCCTACTAAGTAAGAAAATCTTGCCTTTAGTAGTATAGGAATTAACCTATCACCAAAATTGTACAAGTATATCTTATTTAATATCAATCGTTCCAAGCGAAGCTATGTTTAGCATTCATTACAGTATAAGTTTTGACGAAACGACAAAACGTCATACCCATGAAACGACGATCATCTCGTTCGTTTATTAAACTAACTCTTTTAAAAGATTATCAATGTCTTCAAAAACCTTGCTAATCTCTTGGTCACCTTCAATTGTTTTAACATAACCAAGGTTATTGTAAAAATCAAGTAAAGGTTGAGTTTGTTTGACATTTACTTCAAGGCGGTTTGCAACTGTTTCTTCATTATCATCTGCACGCTGATAAAGTTCTCCACCACATTTAGAGCAGATACCTTCTTCGGCAGGTGGATTGAAAATTAAGTGATAAGTCGCTCCACACTCTTTGCAAATACGACGTCCTGTTAAACGATCAATTAATAGCTGTTGGTCTACATGAATGTTTAACACGAAGTCTAATTTACGATTCATTAATTTCAGTGTCTCTTCTAGTGCTTCAGCCTGCGCAACTGTTCTAGGAAAGCCATCCAATAAAAAACCGTTTTGGCAATCATCTTTAGCTAATCGTTCACGTACAATTCCAATTGTTACTTCATCAGGAACAAGATGACCTTGATCCATAAACGATTTTGCTTTAAGACCTAGTTCTGTACCTTCTTTAATAGCTGCACGGAACATATCACCGGTAGAAATATGAGGAATATCGTATTTCTCTACTATTTTCTCAGCTTGTGTGCCTTTGCCTGCACCAGGAAGTCCCATTAATATTAAATTCATGGTTGATCCTCCTCAAAATTAGGTGAGCAAGAGGGAAATTTTTTACTTCCCTAACGCTCGTTATTTTATAAAGCCTTTGTAGTTTCTCTTTACAAGCTGACTTTCTAATTGCTTCATTGTTTCTAATGCTACGCCGACAACGATTAGTAAACTTGTTCCTCCAATTTGAGCTGAAGGAGGTAAGTTTGCAATTTTACCAAAAGCAATTGGTAATAATGCAATGAAAGCTAAGAAAATTGATCCCACAAACGTTAAGCGATATAAGACTTTGATTATATATTCTTGTGTGCTCTTACCTGGGCGAATACCTGGGATGTAGCCACCTTGCTTCTGTAAATTTTCAGCCATTTGCTCAGGATTAGCCTGAACAAAAGTATAAAAATATGAGAAAGCAATAATTAAAACTAAATAAAATGCCATTCCCCATGGATTATTATACGTAAAATGCGTTTTAATCCAATCAGTTACATTGTTACTTGGTAGGAACGATGCAATTGTTGATGGAGTGATTAAAAATGAAACAGCGAAGATTACCGGAATAACCCCAGCACCATTTACTTTTAATGGCAAGTGAGTTGATTGTCCTCCGACATAGCTATTCCCGTTACCATTGCTACGTTTCGCATACTGGATTGGAATTTTACGAGTAGCTTGTTGAATGTAAATTACAGCAACAATAACTAATAGTAAAACCAATGCCACTAAACCAACTTTAACAATGTTTAAAAATAGCGCATCTCCAGCACCTTTAAATTGTTGCTGATAGACTTGTGAAATCGTATTAGGTACAGCAGCAACGATACCACCAAAGATGATGATTGAAATTCCGTTCCCAACACCTTTAGCGGTAATCTGCTCACCTAACCACAATAAGAAAGCTGTACCAGCTGTTAGTACAGTTGCTATATATAGATAGGTTGACCAACCTGGATTTTCAATTAACATTCCGCCAGTAACGTTGTTCATACTGATCGACAAACCAATTGCTTCAATAAAACCAAGAATAATTGTGATATATCTAGTCAGTTGAGTTAATTTACGTCTACCAATCTCACCTTGCTTCGACCATTCAGTTAATTTTGGAACAACGTCCATTTGAAGTAACTGAATTATGATTGAAGCAGTAATGTAAGGCATTATACCCATTGCAAAAATCGAGAACTGTTTAAGGGCTCCTCCACCGAATGTATTTAACACTCCAAAGACGCTCAGTGAGCTATCTTGAGAAGCAAGTACATCAGCGTTGACGCTTGGAACAGGTATAAACGTTCCAATACGAAATACAATTAACATTAATAACGTGAAGAAAATCTTTCTTCTAATATCTGCAACGCGCATAAAGTTGGAGATTGTCCGGAACATTATTAGATCACCTCAGTTTTTCCACCAGCTGCTTCGATTGCCTCTACTGCAGTAGATGAGAACTTATGAGCTTTTACTGTAAGTTTAACTTCTAACTTACCTTTACCTAAAATTTTAATACCAGCTAATTCTTTACGAACTATACCAGATTCAATCAGTAACTCAGGAGTTACTTCAGTTCCGTTTTCGAAGCGGTTTAACGTTTCAACATTAACAATTGCGTATTCTTTACGGTTGATGTTAGTGAAACCACGTTTTGGTAAACGACGGAATAAAGGAGTTTGACCACCTTCAAATCCAAGACGAACACCGCCACCTGAACGAGCGTTTTGTCCTTTATGACCTTTACCAGCAGTCTTACCAGTACCAGAACCGATACCACGACCGATACGTTTCGATACTTTACGAGAACCTTCTGTAGGTTTTAATTCATGAAGTTTCATTAGGGCACCTCCTTACTTATTCATGTTTCATTAAATTTCTTTTACAGTTACAAGGTGAGAAACTTTGTTAATCATCCCACGCATTGCAGCGTTATCTTCTTTTACAACAGTTTGATTCGTTTTAGTAATACCTAAAGCACGAACTGTTGCGATTTGATCTTGTTTACGACCAATAACACTACGAGTAAGGGTAATTTCTAACTTTTTAGCCATCGTTATCCCTCCTTATTAACCTAGTAATTCTTCTACAGATTTACCGCGTAATTTTGCAACTTCATCCGCACGTTTAAGGTTACTTAAACCTTCGATTGTAGCACGTACAATGTTTACTGGTGTGTTAGAACCAAGAGATTTAGATAAGATATCATGTACTCCAGCAAGTTCTAATACCGCACGAACAGGACCTCCTGCGATAACTCCAGTACCGGCAGAAGCAGGTTTTAAGAATACTTCACCAGCTCCAAAACGACCTGTAATTACGTGAGGAATTGTAGTTCCAACGATTGGTACATTAATTAGATTTTTCTTAGCATCTTCAACAGCTTTACGGATTGCATCAGGTACTTCTTGAGCTTTACCAGTACCAAAACCTACATGACCGTTTTTGTCACCAACGACAACTAATGCTGCAAAACGGAAACGACGACCACCTTTTACAACCTTTGCAACACGGTTGATCGTAACTAGGCGTTCTTCAAGCTCTAATTTATTAGGATCAATGCGACGCATGTATGTCCCTCCTTCTTTTATTAAAATTGTAAACCAGCTTCACGAGCAGCTTCAGCTAAAGCTTTTACGCGACCATGATATAAGTAACCACCGCGGTCGAATACAACTTCAGTAACACCTTTATCAGTAGCGCGTTTAGCAACTAAACCACCAACTAATTTTGCTGCATCGATATTACCAGTACCATTTAAAGTTAATTCTTTATCTAAAGTTGATGCACTTGCTAATGTTACACCATTAACATCATCAATGATTTGAGCATAGATATGGTTGTTTGAACGATAAACGTTTAAACGTGGACGTTCTTGAGTACCAGATAATTTAGTACGAACACGAGCATGTCTCTTTTTACGTACTGCATTTTTATCAGCCTTAAAGATCATCTTGGTCACTCCTTTCTCTTATCTAGTTAGATTACTTCGCAGTTTTACCTTCTTTACGACGAACCATTTCGCCTTCGTAACGAATACCTTTACCTTTATAAGGCTCTGGTGGACGTACTTGACGAATGTAAGCAGCAAGTGCACCTACACGTTCTTTGTCGATACCTTTGATACTGATTTTAGTATTTGAAGGTACTTCGATTTCAACACCATTTTCAGGAGTGATTTCAACTGGGTGAGAATAACCAACGCTAAGAACAAGTTTGTCACCTGTTTTAGTAGCACGGTAACCTACCCCAACTAGTTCAAGGTTACGAGTATAACCATTAGTTACACCTTCAACCATGTTCCCTAAAAGGGCACGAGTTGTACCATGAAGAGCACGGTGCTCTTTGTTATCAGTTGGACGTACAACTGTTAATACGTTCTCGTTTAATTCGATTTGCATATCAGAACTAAAAGTACGAGTTAACTCGCCTTTAGGTCCTTTTACTGTAATAGTATTGTTGTTATTAGTAAGAGTAACTCCTGCAGGAATTACAAGTTCTTTTTTACCAACACGAGACATTCACTACACCTCCATTCTCTCTGTCGTTTATTACCAAACGTATGCTAAGATTTCGCCACCAGTTTTAGCTTGGCGAGCTTCTTTATCTGTCATTACACCTTTTGAAGTTGAAAGAATTGCAACACCTAAACCATTAAGTACACGTGGTACTTCATCAGCTTTAGCGTAAACACGTAAGCCAGGCTTAGAGATTCTTTTTAATCCAGTGATAACACGTTCGTTGTTCACACCATATTTTAAGAAAATACGGATGATACCTTGTTTTTCGTCTTCAATGTACTCAACGTCACGGATAAAACCTTCACGTTTTAGAATTTCAGCAACTTCTTTCTTTAGGTTAGAACCTGGGAATTCTAATTTCTCGTGACGTACCATGTTCGCATTACGAATGCGAGTAAGCATATCTGCAATAGGATCTGTCATGACCATGTTCAGATAACCTCCTTCCTAATATCTATTGAATTACCAACTAGCTTTTTTAACGCCAGGGATTTGTCCTTTATAAGCAAGTTCACGGAAACAAATACGGCAAAGTTTAAATTTACGTAATACTGAGTGTGGACGTCCGCAACGTTCGCAACGTGTATACTCTTGTACTTTAAATTTTTGAGCACGTTTTTGTTTCGCAATCATTGATTTTTTAGCCACGTTTTCGCCTCCTCTTCTTTAGCGCTGGCTTTCATTATTTTTGAAAAGGCATTCCAAATAATGTTAGCATTTCACGAGCTTCTTCATCAGTATTTGCAGTAGTTACAATAACGATGTCCATACCACGTACTTTATTTACTTTATCATAATCGATCTCTGGGAAGATTAATTGTTCTTTAACACCTAAAGTGTAGTTTCCACGGCCATCGAATGCTTTTTTAGAGATTCCACGGAAGTCACGTACACGAGGTAATGTTACAGATACTAATTTCTCAAAGAATTCGTACATACGCTCACCACGTAATGTAACTTTAGCACCGATAGGCATTCCTTCACGAAGACGGAATTGAGCGATTGATTTTTTAGCTTTAGTAACAACAGGTTTTTGACCTGCGATTAAAGTTAATTCTTCAACAGCAGTATCTAATGCTTTTGAGTTAGAAACAGCCTCACCAACACCCATGTTGATAACGATCTTTTCAATTTTAGGTACTTCCATAACTGATTTATAGTTAAACTTACTCATTAGAGCAGGAGTAATTTCTTTTTGATATTTCTCGACTAGGCGGTTCATTCAGTTGACCTCCTTTCATAAATTTCTATTATTTATCAAGTAATTCGCCTGATTTTTTAGCAATACGTACTTTTTTACCATCCACTAATTGGTAACCTACACGTGTAGGTACTCCAGTTTTTGGATCTAATGCCATAACATTAGAAACATGGATTGGTGCTTCTTTCTCGATGATGCCACCTTGTGGGTTAGCTTGAGTAGGTTTTGAGTGTTTTTTAATGATGTTAACACCTTCAACTAGTACGCGGTTATTCTTTGGAAATGAAGCAAGGATAACGCCTTGTTTTCCTTTGTCTTTGCCAGAGATAACTTGAACTTTATCACCTTTTTTTACATGCATCTTCTTCGTGCACCTCCTTAATAAGGCTTTCTGAAGTATTTATTGTAGTTCATTAATTATAGTACTTCTGGAGCTAATGATACGATTTTCATGAAGTTGCTATCACGTAATTCACGTGCAACTGGTCCGAAAATACGAGTACCACGTGGGCTCTTATCATCTTTAATGATAACAGCTGCGTTTTCATCAAAACGAATGTAAGTACCGTCTGGACGACGAACACCGCGCTTCGTACGAACGATAACGGCTTTAACTACATCACCTTTTTTAACAACGCCACCTGGTGTTGCTTGTTTCACTGTACATACGATGATATCACCGATGTTGGCAGTTTTACGGCCTGAACCACCTAATACTTTAATAGTAAGTAATTCACGAGCACCTGAATTGTCAGCAACTTTTAAACGAGTTTCTTGTTGGATCATGTCAAATTGACCTCCTTTCGGATTAGGAATAATATCCGATCATCTATTAGATAATAACAGCTTCTTCTACAATTTCAATTAAACGGAAACGTTTTGTAGCTGATAATGGACGAGTCTCCATGATTTTTACGATATCGCCAACTTTTGCTTGGTTTAGCTCATCGTGCGCTTTATATTTCTTAGAATATCTAACGCGTTTTCCGTATAGCTTGTGTGTTTTATAAGTTTCAACTACAACCGTAATTGTCTTATCCATTTTATCAGAAACTACACGTCCTGTGTAAACTTTACGTTGGTTACGTTCGCTCACTGTGCAAACCTCCCCTCATGATTAGTTGTTAGAGTTGATCTCTCTTTCACGTACTACAGTTTTCATACGAGCAATGCCTTTACGAACCTCGCGGATACGAGCAGTGTTCTCTAATTGTCCTGTAGCTAATTGGAAACGAAGGTTAAATAACTCTTCTTTAAGAGATTTCACTTTTAATTCAATTTCAGCAGTAGTAAGATCGCGAATCTCATTAGTTTTCATTAGAATCACCACCATTTATTTCGCGTTTTACAAACTTACATTTAACTGGTAATTTGTGAGCTGCTAAGCGTAGAGCTTCACGTGCGATCTCTTCAGATACACCAGCGATTTCAAACATGATTTTACCTGGTTTAACAACTGCTACCCAACCCTCTGGAGCACCTTTACCGCTACCCATACGAACCTCAAGAGGTTTAGCTGTGTAAGGCTTAGAAGGGAAGATCTTAATCCATACTTTACCGCCACGTTTCATGTAACGAGTCATTGCACGACGCGCTGCTTCAATTTGACGGTTAGTAATCCAAGAAGCTTCAGTTGATTGTAAACCGAATTCACCGAATGCAATTTCAGTACCACCTTTGGCACGTCCACGCATTTTACCACGATGCTCTCTTCTATATTTAACACGTTTAGGCATTAACATAATTAATTTCCTCCTTCCTCAGAAGCTTTCTTTTTTGTAGGAAGAACTTCACCTTTGTAAATCCATACTTTTACGCCAAGTTTACCGTATGTTGTATCTGCTTCTGCAGTTGCATAATCGATATCTGCACGTAATGTATGAAGTGGCACTGTACCTTCGCTATATGATTCAGAACGAGCAATATCTGCTCCGCCAAGACGACCAGAAACTTGTGTTTTGATACCTAATGCACCAGCACGCATAGCACGTTGAAGTACTTGCTTTTGAGCACGACGGAAAGAAACACGGTTTTCTAATTGACGAGCGATGTTTTCAGCTACTAATTTAGCATCAAGATCTGCTCTTTTAATTTCAATGATGTTGATATGAACACGTTTACCAGTAAGGTTGTTTAAAGCTTTACGAAGTGCTTCAACTTCAGAACCACCTTTACCGATTACCATACCAGGTTTAGCAGTGTGAACAGTGATGTTTACACGGTTAGCAGCTCTTTCGATTTCTACTTTAGAAACAGCAGAATCTTTTAAACGAGTGCTGATATATTCACGAATTTTAATATCTTCATGTAAAAAGTCTGCGTAATCTTTCTCTGCATACCATTTAGATTCCCAATCTTTGATTATACCGACACGAAGTCCGACTGGATTTACCTTTTGACCCATCGATTATCCCTCCTTCTTCTCTGATACCACGATTGTAATGTGGCTTGTGCGTTTATTGATCGCGCTAGCACGTCCTTGTGCACGTGGGCGGAAACGTTTTAATGTTGCACCTTCATCAACGAATACTTTCTCGATGAATAAGTTGTTAACATCCATATCATAGTTATGTTCTGCATTTGCAATAGCAGATTTTAATAATTTTTCTACAACAGGAGAAGCAGTTTTTGGTGTGTGTCGAAGGATTGCGATCGCTTCGCCAACTTGTTTACCTCGGATTAAATCGACTACTAGACGAACTTTACGAGGAGCGATACGAACTGTTCTCAGTACAGCTTTTGCTTGCATTGGAGTGCCTCCTCTCATTATCTTCTAGTTTTCTTGTCATCCGCATCGTGACCTTTATAAGTACGAGTTGGAGCAAATTCACCAAGTTTGTGACCTACCATATCTTCTGATACATATACAGGTACGTGTTTACGACCATCGTACACTGCTATAGTATGTCCGATAAATTGTGGGAAAATAGTCGAACGACGTGACCAAGTTTTTACAACTTGCTTTGAGTCAGTTTCGTTTAATTTCTCAACTTTTGCTAATAAGTGATCATCAATAAATGGACCTTTTTTCAGGCTGCGTCCCATTGTGGTACCTCCCTTCGTGATTGACCTACGGTTCTAGTGAACCGTAGCACAACCGCGTTATTTTTTACGACGACGTACGATAAACTTGTCTGACGCTTTGTTTTTCTTACGAGTTTTGTAACCAAGAGTTGGTTTACCCCATGGAGACATTGGTGATTTACGTCCGATTGGAGAGCGTCCTTCACCACCACCGTGTGGGTGATCAACTGGGTTCATTACAGATCCACGTACAGTTGGGCGTTTACCCATCCAACGAGAACGACCTGCTTTACCGATGTTAATAAGTTCGTGGTGCTCATTACCTACTTGACCTACAGTCGCGCGGCATGTAGCTAATACCATACGTACTTCACCAGAGTTTAAGCGAACAAGTACATAACGATCTTCTTTACCTAATACTTGAGCAGAAGTACCAGCTGAACGTACTAATTGTCCTCCACGACCAGGTTTTAATTCGATATTGTGGATTGTTGTACCAACTGGAATGTTTACAAGTGGTAAAGCGTTACCTACTTTAATATCAGCTTCAGGACCTGAAATAATTTCCATTCCAACAACTAAGTTTTTAGGTGCAAGAATGTAACGTTTTTCTCCATCAGCATAGTTAATTAATGCAATGTTAGCAGAACGGTTTGGATCATACTCGATTGTAGCAACGCGTCCTGGTATACCATCTTTATCTCTTTTGAAATCGATAATACGGTATTGACGTTTATGTCCACCACCTTGGTGACGAACAGTAATTTTACCTTGGTTATTACGGCCAGCTTTTTTACTAAGTGGTGCTAGTAATGATTTTTCTGGTTTGTCAGTAGTGATCTCAGCAAAGTCATTAGTAGTCATTCCACGACGACCGTTTGTGGTTGGTTTATACTTTTTGATTCCCATCGTAAGTTCCCTCCTTTTCTAGTAGTTAGTTTTAAACGCCTTCGAATAATTGAATATCTTGGCTATCAGCAGTTAATTTAACGATTGCTTTTCTACGACGGTTAGTGAAACCAGCATGTTTACCCATACGTTTAAACTTACCTTTGTAGTTCATAATGTTAACTTTTTCTACTTTAACACCGAAGATTGCTTCAACAGCATCTTTAACTTCAGTTTTATTAGCTCTTACATCAACTTCGAAAGTGTATTTTTTCTCTGATATAGCATCCATAGAAGCTTCAGTGACAACCGGGCGTTTGATAATATCACGAGGATCCTTCATTACGCAAGCACCTCCTCTACTTTTTCCACCGCAGCTTTAGTCATGATTAAAGTATCATGATGTAAAACGTCGATTACATTAACTTCATTTGCTGCAAGTACTGTAATTCCTTGGATATTGCGAGCAGATAAAGCTACGTTTTCATTTAAGTCAGCTGTAACGATTAAGACTTTCTTTTGTACAGATAAGCCTTGTAATACAGTAACCATATCTTTTGTTTTTGGCGCGTTTAACACTAAATCTTCAAGCACTAACATGCTTTGCTCTAATACTTTCGTAGATAAAGCAGATTTAATTGCTAAGCGACGTACCTTTTTAGGTAATTTATAAGCGTATGATCTTGGAGCTGGACCGAATACGATACCACCACCACGCCATTGTGGAGAACGGATAGAACCTTGACGAGCACGTCCAGTTCCTTTTTGTTTCCATGGTTTACGACCACCACCACGTACTTCAGAACGTGTTTTTACTTTGTGTGTACCTTGACGTAATGACGCACGTTGCATCATTACAGCGTCAAATAAAACGTGTTCGTTTGGAGCGATTCCGAAAACAGCATCTGCTAATTCGATTTCTCCTACTTGAGCACCAGTTTGATTAAACATAGTAACTTTAGGCATTTGGTTTCCTCCTTTCTTCTAATTAATTAGTTAGATTTAACCGCAGAACGGATTGTTACGTAAGATTTTTTAGCACCTGGTACATTACCTTTTACTAATAGTAAGTTACGCTCAGCGTCAACTTTAACAATTTGTAAGTTTTGTACAGTTACTTTTTCTCCACCCATACGTCCTGGTAATGCTTTGTTTTTAAATACGCGGTTTGGAGCTACAGGACCCATTGACCCTGGACGACGGTGGTAACGAGAACCGTGAGACATTGGTCCACGAGATTGTCCGTGGCGCTTAATGCTACCTTGGAATCCTTTACCTTTTGAAGTACCAGTTACATCAACGATGTCACCATTTGCAAATATATCTACCTTGACTTCTTGACCAACTTCATAAGCTGACATATCAGCATTACGAATTTCACGAACGAAGCGCTTAGGTGCAGTGTTTGCTTTAGCAGCGTGGCCTTTTTCAGGTTTGTTAGCGATTTTATCACGTTTATCAGCAAATCCGATTTGGATTGCTTCATATCCGTCAGTTTCAGCAGTTTTCTTTTGTAAAATCACGTTTGAAGCTGCTTCGATAACAGTTACTGGAATTAACTCACCATTTTCAGCAAATACTTGTGTCATACCGATCTTTTTCCCTAAGATTCCTTTAGTCATAAGTCACACCTCCTGAATTTTCTATATTGTTATTAAAGCTTGATTTCAATATCAACGCCAGACGGTAAGTCCAGTCTCATTAGTGAATCAACAGTTTGTGGTGTTGGGTTCACGATATCGATTAAACGTTTGTGTGTGCGCATTTCGAATTGCTCACGAGAATCTTTGTATTTATGAACCGCACGAAGAATCGTGTAAATTGATTTCTCAGTTGGTAATGGGATCGGACCAGATACAGAAGCACCTGAACGTTTCGCAGTTTCAACGATTTTTTCAGCAGATTGATCTAAAATACGGTGATCGTAAGCTTTTAAACGAATACGAATTTTTTCTTTTGCCATAATTTTCCCTCCTTTTTCGCCTATTTATATAATAGACATACTCCATGGAAATTTCCTTACACTCGCCATGGCAAAGCGGCCGGGTGTATCAGCAACCTTCCATTTCTACGCAGTCAAAGACCAACATCAACTATTATACATAAAAAATAATGCCTTTGCAAGCATTAGTTATAAGTTTAATTTAGATAGTGATTTTGTCGTCTTTTGTACTTTGTTATTATATTATCTCTACAAATGAAAATCAAGCAAGAATCAGTTTCTTCTATTGTATTAAATATTTCCAGTTTACAAATAAAAAAAGCTTAGAAGATATTATCTTCTAAGCTTGTAAGTTTAATTATTCAACGATTGTAGCAACTACGCCAGCGCCTACAGTACGTCCACCCTCACGGATAGAGAACTTAGTTCCTTCTTCAACAGCGATTGGGTTGATTAACTCAACTGTCATTTCGATGTTGTCGCCAGGCATAACCATTTCAGTACCTTCTGGTAATTGGATGATTCCAGTTACGTCAGTTGTACGGAAGTAGAATTGTGGACGGTAGTTAGCGAAGAATGGAGTGTGACGTCCACCTTCTTCTTTTGATAAAACGTAAACTTCAGCTTTGAACTTTGTGTGTTGTTTAACTGAACCTGGTTTAGCTAAAACTTGACCACGTTGGATATCGTCACGAGCAACCCCACGAAGAAGTGCACCGATGTTGTCTCCAGCTTCTGCTTGATCAAGAAGTTTACGGAACATTTCAACACCTGTTACAGTAGTTGATTTTGGCTCTTCAGTGAAACCGATGATTTCGATTACTTCACCGACTTTAACTACACCACGCTCAACACGTCCAGTAGCAACTGTTCCACGACCAGTGATTGAGAATACGTCCTCAACTGGCATTAAGAAAGGCTTGTCAGTTTGACGAACTGGTGTTGGGATATAAGAATCAACTTCAGCCATTAATTCATGGATTTTAGCTTCCCAAGCTTCATCACCTTCAAGAGCTTTAAGTGCAGAACCTTTGATTACAGGAATGTCATCGCCAGGGAATTCATATTCAGATAAAAGATCACGAATTTCCATTTCAACTAATTCAAGTAATTCTTCGTCGTCAACCATGTCACATTTGTTCATGAATACAACTAGGTATGGTACACCTACTTGACGAGATAAAAGAATGTGCTCACGAGTTTGAGGCATTGGACCATCAGCAGCAGATACTACTAAGATACCACCGTCCATTTGAGCAGCACCAGTGATCATGTTTTTAACATAGTCAGCGTGACCCGGGCAGTCAACGTGTGCATAGTGACGAGTTTCAGTTTCATACTCAACGTGTGCAGTAGAGATTGTGATTCCACGTTCTCTTTCTTCTGGAGCACCATCGATTTGATCGTAAGCACGAGCTTCTGCTCCACCTACTTTAGCTAATACAGTTGTAATAGCAGCAGTTAATGTAGTTTTACCATGGTCAACGTGTCCGATTGTACCAATGTTAACGTGTGGTTTTACACGTTCAAATTTAGCTTTACCCATTGTAAAAATCCTCCTTATAATTAAGAAAATTAATTTTAGTTTTATTATTATGCCATAAAGGGGCAATTCCCCTTTATAGCTAACATAAATAGTTATACATGATGAGAACTAAATAATCAATTACTCACCTTTATATTTTTTGATAATTTCTTCAGAGATTGATTTTGGTACATCTTCGTAATGGTCAAATACCATTGAGAACGTTCCACGTCCTTGAGTGTTAGAACGTAATGAAGTTGCATAACCAAACATCTCAGAAAGAGGTACCATTGCACGTACTACTTGTGCGTTACCGCGAGCTTCCATACCTTCAACGCGTCCACGACGAGAAGTAATATCACCCATGATATCTCCTAAGTATTCCTCAGGGATAACAACTTCTACTTTCATAAGTGGTTCAAGTAGAACTGGGTTACATTTCTTAACAGCATTTTTAAGAGCTAATGAAGCTGCTACTTTAAACGCCATCTCATTCGAGTCAACATCATGGTAAGAACCGTCAAATAGACGAGCTTTAATGTCGATTAGTGGGAATCCAGCTAATACACCATTTTTAAGAGAATCTTCAAGACCTGCAGCAACTGCTGGGATGTATTCACGAGGAACAACACCACCAACGATACCGTTTTCAAACTCAAAGCCTTTTCCTTCTTCGTTTGGAGAGAATTCAATCCAAACGTGTCCGAATTGTCCACGTCCACCAGATTGACGAACGAATTTACCTTCTACTTGTGCAGAAGAACGGAAAGTTTCACGGTATGCTACTTGAGGAGCACCAACGTTAGCTTCAACTTTGAATTCACGACGCATACGGTCAACAATGATATCAAGGTGAAGTTCACCCATACCACCGATGATTACTTGACCAGTTTCTTGATCAGTATGTGCACGGAAAGTTGGATCTTCTTCTGTTAATTTAACTAATGCTTGACCCATTTTATCTTGGTCAGCTTTAGATTTTGGTTCGATTGCAATGTGAATAACTGGCTCAGGGAATTCCATAGACTCAAGAATAACTAAATTCTTTTCATCACATAGAGTATCTCCAGTTGTAGTGTCTTTAAGACCTACAGCAGCAGCGATGTCTCCAGCATATACTTTCGAAATCTCTTGACGAGAGTTAGCATGCATTTGTAGGATACGTCCTACACGCTCACGCTTACCTTTCGTAGAGTTTTGAACGTAAGAACCAGATTCTAACGTACCTGCGTAAACACGGAAGAACGTTAATTTACCTACATAAGGGTCAGTCATGATTTTGAATGCTAATGCAGCGAAAGGCTCGTCGTCACTTGAAGGAACAACTTTTTCTTCATCAGAATCAGGAATAGTTCCCATAATTGCAGGTACATCTAATGGTGATGGTAAGTAGTCAATTACTGCATCAAGCATTAATTGAACACCTTTATTTTTGAAAGCAGATCCACATACTACTGGGTAGAATTGAACTGAACAAGTCGCTGTACGAATTGCAGCTTTTAATTCTGGAATAGTAATTTCTTCGCCTTCTAAATATTTAATCATTAATTCTTCATCTAGCTCAGCTACTGCTTCGATTAATCTTCCGCGGTATTCTTCAGCTAGTTCTTGATATTCTTCAGGGATTTCGATTGTTTCAATGTCAGTTCCTAAGTCGTTGTTGTACTTAATAGCTTTCATTTCAACAAGGTCAACAATACCCCAGAAATTATCTTCAGCACCCATTGCTAATTGAATTGGGTGTGCGTTAGCTTGTAAACGATCATGCAATGTTCCTACAGAGTATAAGAAATCCGCGCCGATTTTATCCATTTTGTTAACGAATACTACACGTGGAACTCCGTAAGTAGTTGCTTGACGCCATACTGTTTCAGTTTGAGGCTCAACACCTGATTGAGCATCAAGAACTGCTACTGCGCCATCAAGTACACGTAAAGAACGTTCAACTTCTACAGTGAAGTCTACGTGACCTGGAGTATCAATGATATTTACACGGTGGTTGTTCCATTGAGCTGTTGTAGCAGCAGAAGTGATAGTGATACCACGCTCTTGCTCTTGCTCCATCCAGTCCATTTGTGAAGCTCCTTCATGAGTTTCACCGATTTTGTGAATACGACCAGTGTAATAAAGGATACGCTCAGTTGTTGTTGTTTTACCAGCATCGATATGAGCCATGATCCCGATATTACGAGTATTATTTAAGGAGAACTCTCTTGACATAAGGGTTCTTTCTCCCTTCCAATTGTAAGTAGGATTTTTTTTAGTATAAGAAAAAGTTATTCCTATACATATTTCATGTTATAGAGTTAAGTACTACAAGCAAAGAACTTTCATGTCATCCTAAGTTATGTAATCCGACGTTCACCTATTTAAACTAGGGTAGCTAGTTTGAAAATAGGTGAACGACTTAACCAACATTCATTATGTGCAGAAATAACTAAATTGCTTTTAATCTTACCAACGGTAGTGAGCAAACGCTTTGTTCGCTTCTGCCATTTTGTGTGTATCTTCACGTTTCTTAACTGCAGAACCTGAGTTGTTAGCTGCATCAAGAATTTCGTTAGCTAAACGCTCTTCCATCGTTTTTTCTCCACGAAGACGAGAATAGTTTACTAACCAACGAAGACCTAAAGTTGTACGACGCTCTGGACGTACCTCAACTGGTACTTGGTAGTTAGAACCACCAACACGACGAGCTCTAACTTCTAGAACCGGCATGATATTTTTAAGAGCTGCTTCGAATACTTCCATTGGTTCTTTACCAGAACGTTCTTGGATTAATTCGAATGCTCCGTATAAGATAGCTTGAGATTTCCCTCTTTTTCCGTCAATCATCATTTTATTGATTAAACGAGAAACTAATTTTGAATTATAAAGTGGATCTGGCAATACATCTCTTTTTGCAACAGGACCTTTACGTGGCATGTTATTTCCTCCTTTCAACTAGTTGATATTTATTACTTCTTAGCTGCTTTTGGTCTCTTAGTTCCGTATTTAGAACGACCTTGCATACGGTTGTTAACACCTGCAGTATCTAACGCTCCACGAACGATGTGGTAACGTACCCCCGGTAAATCTTTTACACGTCCTCCACGAATAAGAACAACACTGTGCTCTTGTAAGTTGTGTCCGATACCTGGGATATAAGCAGTAACCTCGATTTGGTTAGTTAAACGTACACGAGCATATTTACGTAATGCTGAGTTCGGTTTCTTTGGAGTCATTGTACCAACACGAGTACAAACACCACGTTTTTGTGGAGCTGATAAATCAGTTGATTTTTTCTTTAATGAGTTGAAACCTTTGTTTAATGCTGGTGATTTTGATTTCCATACTTTAGAAGTACGTCCATTACGCACTAACTGGTTAATAGTAGGCATGAGTTTTCCTCCCTTCACATATTTATAAGACCACACATCCAGGTGGTTCATAATTAGTTGAAAACAAAGTTTTTGCAAGAAGGAAGAAGCCTTCCTTCTCACAAAAACAGTTTTAACTGTATATTCCTAAATTAGCCCCGGGTCTAACCTGCTAAGATTAGCAGTGCTATTGTCTAGGAGCAACCTTGAATATCTTATCATTTTTCATCAAATGATGTCAACTCAAGTTTTAAAATATTTTAAGTTTATTTTTCAACTAATACTTCTTCATTCGTTTCAACTGATGCATGTAGCTCTTTAACAAGATCTACTCTGCGGTATCTATTCATACCTGTTCCAGCTGGAACCAACTTACCTATAATAACATTCTCTTTTAATCCTAGCAACTCATCACGTTTTCCTTTAATCGCAGCGTCAGTTAATACACGCGTTGTTTCTTGGAATGATGCGGCTGATAAGAATGAGTCTGTTTCTAATGATGCTTTTGTAATACCTAGTAGTAACGGACGAGCAGTCGCTGGTTGTTTACCTGCAAATAAAGCTTCTTTATTCGCTTCAGTAAACTGATGTAATTCTAGTAATGTTCCAGGTAATAATTCTGTTTCACCAGCATCCATTACACGAACTTTCTTCAGCATTTGACGAACCATTACTTCTACGTGTTTATCACCAATTTCTACCCCTTGCATACGGTATACTTTTTGAACTTCACGCAGTAAGTATTCTTGAACAGCATTTGTACCTTTTACTTTTAAAAGTTCTTTTGGATCAATTGAACCTTCAGTCATTACTTGACCACGTTCGATTGATTCACCATCTTGAACTTTAAGTCTAGCGCCATAAGGAACTGGATAGCTTCTAGATTCAACAGTACCTTGAACAACAATTTCTTGTTTATCTTTCGCATCTGTTTGAATCGAGATAATACCATCAATTTCAGAAATAACTGCTTGACCTTTAGGATTACGCGCTTCAAATAACTCTTGAATACGAGGTAAACCTTGAGTGATATCGTCCCCTGCTACACCACCTGTATGGAATGTACGCATCGTTAACTGAGTACCTGGTTCACCGATTGATTGAGCAGCGATAATACCTACTGCCTCACCAACTTCTACTTCAGCACCTGTAGCTAAGTTGCGACCATAACATTTTTTACATACTCCATGGTTAGTATTACATGTGAACGCAGAACGGATATTAACTTCTTCAATACCAGCGTCGATAATTTCGCGAGCTAAGTCTTCAGTAATTAAATCGTTCTCTTGAGCCATTAATACACCTGTTTCTGGGTGACGTAAAGTAGCACGTAAATGACGACCTACTAAACGATCGTAAAGAGATTCGATAATTTCGTTACCTTCTTTAATAGCTTTAACATGTAATCCGCGATCTGTACCACAGTCATCTTGACGAACAATTACATCTTGTGCAACGTCAACTAGACGACGAGTTAAGTAACCAGAATCGGCTGTTTTAAGCGCTGTATCAGCAAGACCTTTACGAGCACCATGTGTTGAGATGAAGTATTCAAGTACTGTTAAACCTTCACGGAATGAAGATTTAATTGGTAACTCGATAATACGACCAGCCGGGTTGGCCATCAGACCACGCATACCTGCAAGCTGAGTGAAGTTCGACGCGTTACCACGGGCACCAGAGTCACTCATCATAAAGATTGGGTTACGTTTATTTAATGAAGCCATCAGTTTTCCTTGAATTACATCCTTCGCATCACTCCAAATTGCGATTACACGATCATAACGCTCTTCTTCAGTGATTAAACCACGACGGAATTGTTTCAGAACTTTATCTACTTTTTCTTGAGCTTCAGCAATAATTAATTGCTTTTCAGGTAATACGATGATATCGGAAACACCAACAGTAATACCAGCTTTAGTAGAATATCTAAATCCAAGATCCTTCATGCGGTCAAGCATTTTTGATGTTTCAGTAATTTTGAAACGTTTAAATACTTCAGCAATGATATTTCCAAGGATTTTCTTTTTGAAAGGAGCAATTTCTTCTCTACTTTCAATAATTTCTTTAATATTTGCGCCTTTAGAAGCAAAATACATCTGCGGAGTTTCCTTTTCAAGGTTACTCTGAGTTGGTTCATTAATAAACGGGAACGATGTAGGTAAGATTTCATTGAAGATAAGCTTACCAACAGTTGTGATTAATAATGAGTTATTTTGTTCTTCAGTAAATGTTTCGTTATTTAACGTACCAGCTGCAACAGCAACACGAGAATGTAAATGTACATAACCGTTTTGGTATGCAACTAATGCTTCATTGATATCTTTAAATACCATACCTTCACCGACAGCGCCTGCACGCTCAAGAGTTAAGTAATAGTTTCCTAATACCATATCTTGAGATGGTGTAACTACTGGTTTACCATCTTTCGGGTTAAGGATGTTTTGTGCTGCAAGCATCAGGATACGAGCTTCTGCTTGAGCTTCACTTGATAATGGAACGTGAACAGCCATTTGGTCACCGTCAAAATCGGCATTGTATGCTGTACATACAAGCGGATGTAGACGAATCGCACGGCCTTCTACTAAAGTAGGTTCGAACGCTTGAATACCAAGTCTGTGAAGAGTCGGGGCACGGTTTAATAACACCGGATGCTCACGGATAACTGATTCTAATACATCCCAAATCTCTGGATGTAAACGTTCAATTTTACGTTTTGCACTCTTAATGTTATGTGCTAACCCACGTTCAACTAATTCTTTCATCACGAATGGCTTGAATAACTCAATCGCCATTTCTTTTGGTAGTCCACATTGATACATCTGTAAGTTGGGTCCTACTACGATTACCGAACGACCAGAGTAGTCAACACGTTTACCAAGTAAGTTTTGACGGAAACGTCCTTGCTTACCTTTAAGCATGTGAGAAAGAGATTTTAATGGACGGTTACCAGGTCCAGTAACTGGACGGCCACGACGACCATTGTCTATTAACGCATCAACAGCCTCTTGAAGCATACGTTTTTCGTTTTGAACGATGATGCTTGGTGCACCTAGATCTAATAAACGTTTTAAACGGTTGTTACGGTTAATTACACGACGATATAAATCATTTAGATCCGAAGTTGCAAAACGTCCACCATCCAATTGAACCATTGGACGTAATTCAGGTGGAATTACTGGTAGTACATCAAGGATCATCCATGATGGCTCATTACCAGAATTACGGAATGCTTCTAACACTTCTAAACGTTTAATTGCTCTAGTACGACGTTGACCTTGAGCAGTTTTTAATTCTTCTTTTAAAGAATCAACATCTTTTTCAAGATTAATGTCGCTTAAAAGCTTTTTAATTGCTTCAGCACCCATAGATGCTTGGAAAGATTGACCGTAGCGCTCACGATAAGCACGGAATTCTTTCTCAGAAAGTAATTGTTTCTTTTCTAAAGGAGTATCTCCCGCTTCTGTTACAACGTAAGAAGCAAAGTAGATAACTTCTTCCAGAGCACGAGGGGACATGTCTAAAACAAGTCCCATTCGGCTTGGAATACCTTTGAAATACCAAATATGTGATACTGGAGCAGCTAATTCAATATGACCCATACGCTCACGACGTACTTTTGCGCGAGTTACTTCAACTCCACAACGATCACATACTACACCTTTATAACGTACACGCTTGTATTTACCGCAATGACATTCCCAATCTTTTGTAGGTCCAAAAATACGTTCACAAAAAAGACCATCTTTTTCAGGTTTTAATGTACGGTAGTTAATTGTTTCAGGTTTTTTAATTTCCCCGTATGACCACGAGCGAATTTTGTCAGGCGATGCAAGTCCGATCTTCATATACTCGAAATTGTTTACATCTATCAAGGGGCCTACCTCCCTTTCTGTCCTAAGGTTTTACCCTATATAATCCTTATTCCTTAACGTATTCCATATCCATCGCTAAATGTTCTGAAGCTTGATCATCATCATCTTCAGTATCACGCATTTCGATTTCTTGATCTGTAGCAGACATCATCTTAACATCCATACCAAGTGACTGTAATTCTTTAATTAATACTTTGAATGATTCAGGCACACCTGGTTCTGGTACATTTTCACCTTTAACGATTGCTTCGTATGTTTTTACACGACCAACAACGTCATCAGATTTAACTGTTAAGATTTCTTGTAGCGTATAAGCAGCACCGTAAGCTTCAAGTGCCCAAACTTCCATCTCACCAAAACGTTGTCCACCAAATTGTGCTTTACCACCAAGTGGTTGTTGCGTTACAAGTGAGTATGGTCCTGTTGAACGAGCATGTAGCTTATCGTCAACCATGTGCGCAAGTTTAATCATGTACATTACACCTACAGATACACGGTTATCGAATGGCTCACCTGAGCGTCCATCATATAAAACTGTTTTAGCATCACGCGCCATACCAGCTTCTTCAATTGTTCCCCAAACATCTTCCTCACGTGCTCCGTCAAATACTGGTGAAGCAACATGAACGCCAAGATATCTAGCAGCCATACCTAAGTGTAGCTCTAAAACCTGACCGATGTTCATACGAGAAGGTACACCTAATGGATTTAACATGATGTCAACTGGTGTTCCATCAGGTAAGAACGGCATATCCTCTTCTGGTAAAATACGAGAAATAACCCCTTTATTACCATGTCGTCCAGCCATTTTATCCCCTTCAGAAATCTTACGTTTCTGAACGATATAAACACGTACAAGTTGATTTACTCCTGGTGGTAATTCATCACCGTTCTCACGAGTGAATACTTTCACATCAAGAATAATTCCGCCTCCACCATGTGGAACACGTAAAGATGTATCACGAACTTCACGAGCTTTTTCACCGAAGATAGCATGTAGAAGACGTTCTTCAGCAGTTAACTCAGTAACCCCTTTAGGTGTTACTTTACCAACTAATAAATCTCCATCTTTTACTTCTGCACCAATTCGGATAATTCCGCGTTCATCAAGATTCTTAAGAGCATCTTCACCAACGTTTGGAATATCACGAGTGATTTCTTCAGGTCCTAACTTCGTGTCACGAGCTTCTGATTCATATTCTTCAATATGAACTGAAGTATAAACATCTTCTTTAACAAGACGGCGACTCATAATGATCGCATCCTCGTAGTTATAACCATCCCATGTCATGAATGCTACTAACACGTTACGTCCTAGAGCTAATTCACCTTTTTCCATAGAAGGTCCATCTGCAAGAATTTCGCCTCTTACTACTTCATCACCAACACTTACGATTGGGCGTTGGTTATAACAAGTACCTTGGTTTGAACGTACGAATTTTAACATACGGTATTTATCAAGGTCACCTTTTACTTTTTGTCCATCAACTTCTGAATATCTACGAACCCAAACTTCTTTCGCTTCAACACGTTCTACGATACCTGGGTGTTTACAAATTACTGCAGCACCTGAGTCTTTCGCTGAAACGTATTCCATACCTGTACCTACAATTGGAGATTCAGGGTTTAATAATGGAACTGCTTGACGTTGCATGTTTGCTCCCATTAACGCACGGTTTGAATCGTCGTTTTCTAAGAAAGGTATACATGCTGTCGCAGCTGATACTACTTGTTTTGGAGATACGTCCATATAGTCGATACGTTCACGTTTAATAACGGTATTGTCTCCACGGAAACGAGCAACTATATCTTCATCTAAGAAACTACCATCTTCACCTAAACGAGCATTCGCTTGGGCTACAACGTAGAGATCCTCTTCATCAGCAGTTAAGTAATCAATTTTATCAATTAGACGGCCAGTTTCAGGGTCTACTCGACGATATGGAGTTTCAATGAAACCAAATTGGTTTACTTTTGCATAAGAAGAAAGTGAGTTAATTAATCCGATGTTCGGTCCCTCAGGCGTCTCAATCGGACACATACGACCATAGTGTGAGTAATGAACGTCACGAACTTCAAAGCCTGCACGTTCACGTGTTAAACCACCTGGTCCTAGTGCTGATAGTCTTCGTTTGTGAGTTAATTCTGCTAGTGGGTTTGTTTGGTCCATGAATTGAGATAGCTGTGAGCTACCAAAGAATTCTTTTATTGAAGCAATTACAGGGCGGATATTAATTAACGCCTGTGGAGTAACTGCATTTGTATCTTGTATTGACATACGTTCACGAACAACACGTTCCATACGAGATAAACCGATACGGAACTGGTTTTGAAGTAATTCTCCAACTGAACGTAAACGACGGTTACCTAAATGGTCGATGTCGTCAGTGTCACCTACGTTATGTAGCAGGTTAAAGAAGTAAGATATCGAAGCGATAATGTCAGCTGGTGAAATATTTTTCACACTTTTACTTACATTAGCATTTCCAATCACTTGAATTACTTGTTCGCCATCACCTTCAACCGGTGCGTAAATTTTGATAGATTGTAAAGAAATCTCATCTGCTAATACACCACCAGCAGGTTGAGCAACTTTTTCACCGATATTCTTCTCTAAGAACGGAATAATACGATCTAACGTACGGCGATCGAGAGTTGTCCCTTTTTCTACAATAATTTCACCAGTTTCTGGATCCACTAATGTTTCAGCGATACGTTGATTAAATAATCGGTTTTTAATGTGTAATTTTTTATTGATTTTGTAGCGTCCTACGCTAGCTAAATCATAACGCTTCGGATCAAAGAAGCGAGTAATTAATAAATTTTTAGCGTTTTCTACAGTAGGTGGTTCACCTGGACGTAATCTTTCATAGATTTCAAGAAGCGCTTTTTCAACGCTATCTGTGTTATCTTTTTCTAACGTATTACGCAGGTATTCATTTTCGCCTAACAAGTCCAGAATCTCTTGGTCTGTACCAAATCCAAGCGAACGAAGTAAGACAGTAACAGGTAATTTTCTAGTGCGGTCAATACGTACATAAACTACGTCTTTCGCATCCGTTTCGTACTCTAACCAAGCACCACGGTTTGGAATTACAGTAGCTGTGTAACCTTTTTTACCATTCTTGTCTATCTTTCCACTGTAGTACACACTTGGAGAACGTACTAACTGTGAAACGATAACACGCTCAGCACCATTAATAATAAATGTGCCCGTGTCCGTCATTAATGGGAAATCTCCCATAAAAACATCTTGCTCTTTAACTTCGCCAGTTTCCTTATTTAATAGGCGAACTTTTACGCGAAGTGGAGCTGCGTAGTTTACATCACGCTCTTTCGATTCTTCTACAACATACTTCGGCTCACCTAGGCTGTAATCAATGAATTCTAATGATAGATTACCTGTGAAATCCTCAATTGGAGAAATATCTTGGAACATTTCTCTCAAACCTTCATCTAAAAACCATTGGTAAGATGCTGTTTGGATTTCAATTAAGTTAGGTAACTCTAAAACTTCACTGATACGAGCATAACTTCTGCGTTGGCGGTGTCGTCCATATTGAACTAGTTGACCTGTCAACATATTCACCCCTTAAATTAAGAGTATTTAAAACAAAAAAATAGTAACAAATAAGCACAAAAACCCTTACTTGTTAAACAAAAAATAAAATGGTTTCAAAAATGAAAACCATTTATTAAACTCAACGACAGTCATTTTACTATCATTTCCAAAGAATATAGAAATATACTTACTTTCAAAAATTCATTTTCAAAAATAAATATATATTGGCATTTAATAATGCTATCACAAACAAAAATTAGAGTCAATCTTTTTTACATTGTATGATATAATACCCTTTTTCTTTTTTTACCACTTCTACTTCATTAAAAAGAGTTTTTAATAATTCTAACGCTGAAGGCGCTCCTTGTTTCTTTTGGATGACTACCCATAGCTCACCACGTGAAAGTAATTTTTCATATGCGCCTTTTAAAATCCCATGAACTACTTCTTTCCCAGCTCTAATAGGTGGGTTTGTTAAAATTGCAGCGTATTGTCCATTTACGTTTTCATAAATACTACTTTCATAGATTCGAACATTTTCAATATTATTTTCTTTCGCATTACTTTCAGCTAATTCAATCGCTCTTAAGTTTACATCTACCATTTCAATGATCCGATTCGGTTCACTTTTTGCAATCGAAAGCCCGATCGGTCCGTATCCGCAACCCACATCTAGGATATTCCCTTCAATTGCAGGCGGGGTATATGTTTCGATTAATACACGCGAACCAAAATCAACTTCATTTCGTGAAAACACACCGGAATCCGATTGGAATTTCAAATCGTTCCCTTTTAAAGTAAATGAAAATACTTTTTTATCAGTTTTACTACTTGGTTTGTTTGTAAAATAATGATCCGCCATTTAAATCCTTCTTCCATTTAAATTCTTATCTAATAGTCTTTCCAAAAACAACTCTATATGTACAAAAAAAGCTCGCATAAATGCGAGCTTTTGTAAAAACTATTAGAAATTATTTAACTTCAACAGAAGCGCCAACTTCTTCAAGTTTAGCTTTCATTTCTTCAGCTTCTTCTTTACTGATTCCTTCTTTAATAGCTTTAGGAGTGTTATCAACTAATTCTTTAGCTTCTTTTAATCCTAAACCAGTTAATTCACGAACTACTTTGATAACCTTGATTTTTTGGTCGCCAGCGCCAGCTAATACAAGATCAAATTCAGTTTGTTCAGCAGCAGCTTCAGCACCGCCACCAGCCATCATAGCCATAGGAGCAGCAGCAGTTACGCCAAACTCTTCTTCGATAGCTTTTACTAAGTCATTTAATTCTAATACAGTCATGTTTTTAACTGCTTCAATGATTTGTTCTTTAGTCATTGTAATTTCCTCCTTATTTATACCTTCAATAATTTTTTATGAAATTTTGGCATTATGCGCCTTGTTCTTCTTTTTGTTCTGCAACTGCTTTTGTTGCAAGAGCAAGGTTGCGGATTGGTGCTTGTAGCACGCTAAGCAACATAGAAAGTAAACCTTCGCGAGATGGAAGTTCGGCAAGAGCTTTCACTTCACCAGCTGTAGCAACGTTTCCTTCGATTACACCAGCTTTAATTTCTAAAGCTTCGTGTTTTTTAGCGAAATCGTTGATTACTTTAGCAGGAGCAATTACATCCTCCATACTAAACGCGATTGCGTTTGGACCAGTTAATGCTTCATTTATACCAGCTAAGCCAGCTTCTTCAGCAGCACGACGAGTTAATGTGTTTTTGTAAACTTTGAACTCAACGCCAGCTTCACGTAATTGCTTACGTAATTCAGTTACTTCAGAAACATTTAAACCACGGTAGTCAACAACGATTGTTGATTTACTGTCACGTAATTTAGCTGCAATTTCAGTAACAACTTGTTTTTTAGCTTCTAATACTGCGCTCATTTATTACACCTCCTGTGGATTTTAGTGTGTTTACCGCAAAAGTGTAACCCATAGCAAAACCTCCACGAATTTTCAAAAAAGACATGGAGGTTGTATATGCACGAATTTATCAGTTATACACCTCGGTAGGATATTTAAGCATAAGCACCTACTGTCTACGGTAGTCTATTTAATTAGCAAGACAATCTCCATTATAGAGAGCTCTCGACGAATTGTCAACTTAGTTTTTCTTAGAAACTAGCAGGGTCAACCTTAACACCAGGGCCCATAGTAGAAGTGATTGCTACATTCTTCATGTATGTTCCTTTAGCTGCTGCAGGTTTAACTTTTACCATTGTTTCAAAGATTGTTGTAAAGTTTTCTACTAACTTTTCGTTTTCGAATGAAACTTTACCGATTGGAACGTGAATGTTACCCGCTTTATCAACACGGTATTCAACTTTACCAGCTTTGATTTCGTTAACAGCTTTTGTTACATCAAATGTAACAGTACCTGTTTTAGGGTTTGGCATTAAACCTTTAGGTCCTAATACACGTCCTAATTTACCAACTTCAGCCATCATGTCTGGAGTAGCAACGATTACATCAAAGTCGAACCAACCTTTTTGGATTTTAGCGATCATTTCTGCATCGCCTACGAAATCAGCACCAGCAGCTTCAGCTTCTTTTGCTTTTTCGCCTTTAGCAAATACTAATACACGTTGTACTTTACCAGTACCGTGTGGAAGAACTACTGCACCACGAATTTGTTGGTCAGCTTTCTTAGGGTCAACTCCTAAACGGAATGCCACTTCAACAGTTGCATCGAAGTTAACTGTTGTTGTTTTTTTAACAAGTTCTACAGCTTCACTTACAGGGTAAGCAGCTGTACGATCTACTAATTTAATAGCTTCTTGGTACTTTTTACCTTTGTTAGCCATGTTTATTTCCTCCTAATGTGGTTTTAACGGTTTTACCTCCCACGAATAAAGGTTGCGATATTACACCAAAAGCGATGCTCGCAACCTCCTCAATCACACCTTATTGAAGATGGGATTAGTCTTCAATAACGATACCCATACTACGTGCAGTACCTTCAACCATACGCATAGCAGCTTCTACAGAAGCAGCGTTTAAGTCAGGCATTTTAGTTTCAGCAATCTCACGTACTTTATCGCGTTTTACTGTTGCTACTTTTTTACGATTTGGTTCACCTGAACCAGACTCAATACCAGCCGCTACTTTAAGAAGAACAGCAGCAGGAGGAGTTTTCGTAATAAATGTAAACGAACGATCTTCGAATACAGTGATTTCAACAGGGATAATTAGACCAGCTTGGTCAGCTGTACGAGCGTTGAACTCTTTACAGAATCCCATGATGTTAACACCTGCTTGTCCTAATGCAGGACCAACTGGCGGTGCTGGGTTTGCTTTCCCTGCAGGAATTTGCAATTTTACCATTTTAATTACTTTTTTAGCCACGAGACACACCTCCTTAAGTCCGTGATGTGGTAATAGGGATTCACCCTCCCACTCATATCGTTTGCATTCTCATGCATATTCTTATACAGAAGTTAATATCATCTTTTCGATGCATATTGACCTTTAAAAGTCTAACACTTTCATTCTAAAAATGCAAGGTTTAGTATTATAATTTTTCAACAAGATGTAAATCCAGTTCTACTGGAGTTTCTTTATTAAAGAATTCTACAAGTACTGTAACTTTTTTCTTTTCGAAATCAACTTCTTTAATTGAGCCTGTGTAGTTAGCAAATGGACCCTCTTTCAGACGAACAACTTCATTAATTTCTAAATCGATATCAATTACTTGTTCATCAAGACCCATATGTTTTAGAATATGTGTAATTTCTTCCTCTAAAAGAGGCGTTGGCTTAGAGCCTGATCCTGCAGATCCTACGAAGCCAGTTACACCCGGAGTATTACGTACTACATACCAAGAATCATCCGTCATAACGATTTCAACTAATACATAACCAGGAAACACCTTACGTTTTGTAACTTTTTCTTTACCGTTCTTCATTTCTACTTCTGTTTCTTCTGGAACAATTACTCTGAAAATTTTATCTTGCATTCCCATAGTTTCTACACGTTTTTCTAGATTTGCTTTTACTTTATTCTCATATCCCGAATAAGTATGAACTACATACCAACTTTTTTCCATGTTAGAGGACTACTGTCCTTCCCTCCCCGGTCAACTTTCTTTGCAAATTAAAAAACCCGTTTCCGGGCTTTTCGTTAAACATTATCATTCATTATAGCACAATTAGTTTTAACTTATTCAAGAATAAGTCGAATTAACTTAGAAATACCAGTATCGATTACAGAGAAGAATAAAACAAAGAAGATCACTGTAGCTAAAACTGTAATCGTTGAATTAACTATTTCTTTTCTTTTAGGCCAAGAAACTTTTTTCATTTCGCTTTTTATTTCGCGAAAAAACTTACCGATACGACCCATTGACGCAACCCCCAATATATACTTGTTTAGAGAAATGCGTAAACGTCCCGCTTGTCCGTACAAATAAAGCGTTTTTACAATACTGTATACAGAAAAGCAATGATGATAAACCGATCAAGGACACCCGCAATTATTCATTTATTTTGTTTCTTTATGTGTGGTGTGTTCATTACACGTTTTGCAGAATTTTTTCATCTCCAAGCGTTCTACTGAAGTAGAATTTTTCATCGTGGAGTAGTTTCTATTATTGCAAGTAGTGCACGACAGGACAACTTTTTTTCTCATGATGACACCCACCTAGTTTATATAATTATCCATTAAAAATGTAACATGTGTCCTCAAAACTGTCAAACTGAATTATCAAAACGCTTTACACAGATAACTCTCGAATTTCCATGTATCGTTCAAGCTTTCTTTTCACTCGTTGTAAGGCATTATCTATCGACTTCACATGTCTATTTAACTCTTCTGAAATCTCTTGATAAGAACGACCATCTAAATAGAGTGATAATACTTTTCTTTCTAAATCGCTTAATAATTCTGACATTTTAAGTTCTATGTCTATATTCTCTTCTTGGTTAATAACAAGTTCTTCTGGATCCATGTTTTTTGTCTCAGTTAAGACATCTAATAATGTGCGATCAGACTCTTCATCATAAATTGGCTTGTCCAACGAAACATAAGAGTTAAGTGGGATGTGCTTTTGTCTAGTTGCCGTTTTGATAGCTGTAATAATTTGTCTAGTAATGCATAATTCTGCAAACGCCTTAAAGGACGAAAGCTTGTCTTCTTTGTAATCACGAATTGCTTTGTATAAACCTATCATTCCTTCTTGAATGATATCCTCACGGTCAGCACCGATTAAAAAATAAGATCTGGATTTTGCTTTAACAAAATTACGGTATTTTTGGATTAAAAAGGTTAGTGCATCTTGGTCTCCCTCTCGAACATATTCGAGTATTGCCTCATCTTCTAAAGGACCATATTCTACCATTAGCTTCAATTCCTGTTCAACGTTCAAAATTAGCACCTCCGACCGTACAATTTTTCTTAATTATACAGCACAAAGAAGAAGGAAACAATAAGTCATCGTTCCCCTCTTCGCCATTTTTCTAAAATTTCTGTTTGTTTTGAATTTAATTTTGTGCTAATTGTCAGTCTTTGATCAGGTATTTCGTTAATTTGGCTACTTATCATTTTTTTATTTTGAGTAACCGAAAGATAAAGTTCCATTGCTGGTATTCGAAGTGCACCTTGTCCAAATATTTGCCCTTGCTCTGTAAAGTCAGATGTTGCGACATAGATTTGATGGTTAACATGACGGAGTTCGATCGCCATTTTTTCTATTTTTTCATCAGCAGATTGATTTTTGCGCGTAAAAATTACTTCTACTTTGGAATGCTTGTCTACTTTTTCAATCCCGTTTACAAAGTGAGCATCGAAAACGACAATAATATACATACCAGTGGACGCTTTATACTCTGCAAGTAAAGTAATTAGATGATCTCGGGACTTATCAAAATCTATGTCCCGAAGTTTTCTTAAATTTGGCCAAGCTCCAATCATGTTGTAACCATCAACAATTAATATTTCTTTCTTTTTATGATCCAAGTGGATGTCTCTTACGGTGAATTTCGTACATTAATAAACTTGCCGCAACAGAAGCATTTAACGACGTAACCTTACCTACCATTGGCAGTTTAATTAGGAAATCACATTTTTCTTTTAAAATCCTACTCATGCCTTTACCTTCACTGCCAATAATTAATCCAAGTGAGATTTCGCCATCCATGTTCCGATAGTCATCAGCACCTTTTGCATCCGTACCAAAAATCCAGACTCCTCTTTGCTTTAAATCATCCACAGTTCTTGCTAAGTTTGTTACTCTAGCTACCGGGATGTATTCAATTGCACCAGTAGAAGATTTCGCAACCGCTGCTGTTAATCCTACCGCTCTTCGTTTTGGAATGATAATTCCATGCGCTCCAACTGCATCGGCAGTACGCATGATCGAGCCTAAATTATGAGGATCTTCTATTTCATCTAGGATTAAAAAGAAGGGTTGTTCATTACGACTACTTGCAACTTCAAATAAATCATCGATCTCCACATATTCATATGCAGCAACCTGAGCTACAACTCCTTGATGATTTCCTTGGACCATGCCATCCAGCTTTTTATTCGGAGCAGTTTGAACGATTACTTTATTTTCATTAGCTAATTCTAAAAGCTTATGAATTTGTCCTTTATTTGCTCCCTCACTAACCCAAATTTTATTAATATCTCTACCTGAACGAATAGCTTCCATTACTGGATTACGCCCAATTATAAATTCTTCTGACATATTATACTCCTTTTTCACTCTCGATAAATTCAATAGAAAATTGAACAATTGTCTTGAGTCTTTCTTCGTTTTTTAATAAGTAATGATATCCAATTAATGCCTCAATAGCAGTTGCATATCGATATGTTTGAACATCTGTATTTTTTGGAACCGTACCTGATTTTGCATTACGGCCTCTTTTAACAACTGCAATCTCTTCCTCAGACAGGAACTCAGTTGATAACATTTCTCTTATTACTTTTGCTTGTCCCTTCGCAGATACAAAACTAGTTGCTGCCCTGTGAAGTTGATTAGGGCGAACAGATCCTTTCTCAAGGAGGTGATGGCGCACATAAATTTCATATACAGCATCACCAATGTAAGCAAGTGCTAAACTGTTTAACTGTTTCACATCAATATTACTACTTTCAATCATGAAGTTATCCTCTTTTCCAACGAATACCTTGAGGAGTATCTTCAATGATAATGTTTAATTCTTTTAATTGGTCACGAATTTGATCAGCTAAAGCAAAATCACGGTTTTTGCGAGCATCCGTACGTTTTTGAATTAAAGCTTCAATTTCTTCATCTAAAATTGCTTCATCTTTTACTAAATTAATTCCAAGAACTGAAGATAATTCATCAAAAGTACGTAAAAACTCATTTATAACTTCTTTAGAAGTGTGTGATTCCATTAAATATTGGTTTGATAATTTTGCTAACTGATATAATACTGAAATAGCATTTGCTGTGTTAAAATCATCATCCATCACCTTATTAAACACTTGCTTTTCATCAGAAATTTCTTTTAACCATTTCTCATTTTCTTCAGTTAAATTCGTACTACTTTCTAAACGATGTTTAAGGTTTTGATAAGCGGTTTGTATACGCTCAAAACCATTTTTCGCTTCTTGTAATAACTCTTCGCTATAGTTAATTGGATGACGATAATGCACAGATAACATAAAGAAACGTAATAACATCGGATCAATTAATTTAATAATGTCGTGTACTAACACAAAATTACCAAGTGATTTAGACATCTTTTCATTATCAATATTTATATAACCATTATGCATCCAGTAATTTGAGAATGTTTTGCCACTAAGTGCTTCTGACTGCGCAATTTCATTTTCATGATGTGGGAATGATAAGTCTTGGCCCCCTGCATGAATATCTATCGTCTCACCTAAATACTTTTTAGCCATTGCAGAGCACTCGATATGCCAACCTGGTCTACCTTTCCCCCATGGACTTTCCCAAGAAATTTCTCCTGGTTTAGCTGCTTTCCAAAGAGCAAAGTCTAAAGGATCTTCTTTCTTTTCACCAATTTCAATTCTTTCTCCGATGCGAAGGTCATCAATCGACTGGTGAGATAGCTTTCCGTATCCATCAAATTCTTTTGTTTTGAAATACACATCGCCCTCGGATTCATATGCATATCCTTTTTTGATTAGTTCATCAATAAACTCGATAATGTTATCCATATTGTCCATTACACGTGGGTGATTTGTAGCCGTTTTGCAACCTAACGCTTGAACATCCTCGAAATAAGCATTAATAAATTTATCAGCAATCGTTGGTACATCCGATCCTAGTTCATTTGCAGCTTTTATTAACTTATCGTCAACATCAGTGAAATTTGATACATAGTTTACTTCATATCCACGATACTCAAGATAACGTCTAACCGTATCAAACACGATTGCAGGCCTTGCATTACCAATGTGAATGTAATTATATACGGTCGGCCCACATACATACATTTTCACTTTTCCTTCTTCTAAAGGTTTGAAATCTTCCTTTTTCCTTGATAATGTATTATAAATTTGAATAGCCATTTTATTCTACTTCCTTTCAGATATACTCATTAAACTTTTTAATTCTTGTATCTCCGCTTCTAGTTGAAGCAATCTATCCGCAACCGGGTCCGGTAAATCGCAGTGATCAAACTGGTTATTCACTCTAATTCCATCTTGAACAACAATCTTTCCAGGTATACCAACGACTGTTGTATTATTTGGAACATCTTTCAAAACAACTGAGTTAGCACCAATCTTCGCATTTTCTCCAATTGTTATTGAACCCAATACTTTCGCTCCAGTAGCAACAAGCACTCCATTTAATAATGTTGGGTGTCGTTTACCTTTTTCTTTACCTGTTCCTCCTAGTGTTACCCCTTGATACAAAGTAACATCATCACCTATTTCACAAGTTTCTCCAATTACAACTCCAGCACCGTGATCGATAAAGAACCGTCTTCCTATCTTTGCGCCTGGATGAATTTCGATTCCTGTTAAGAATCGAGCAAACTGTGAAATACTTCTCGCAATAAAGTACCATCTTCTACGATAGAAATAATGTGCAAATCGATAAAGCCATATTGCATGTAGACCAGCATACGTAAGAATAACTTCTAAATAGCCAGTAGCGGCTGGATCACGTTCGAATATCGTCGCTACATCTTCCTTCATGTAGTTTAGCATCCTTCATTTCCCCTTAAAGAATTTATTAAGATATTACTTTTTATTCATTTTTAATTATGCAGAAAATAAAAAACGCCCCTGTGTAATTAATACACAGAGACGCTTATTTGCGCGGTTCCACTCTGTTTAGATAATAAAAATTATCTCAACTCAAGTAATATAACGGTTTCCACCGCCTTAACCTACTAAAACGATATCGTTCGGTTAAGGACTCAAGGGGGCACTTCCATGTTGAACGTTAAAATCACTTTCAGCAATGTGATTCTCTCTGTATAACGTTTGAACATTTACTTTTCCCTATCAACATTTTACCTATATGAATGTTATTTATATATATTACGTTATTAAAAAAATGTTAACCAATTATTTGCTGTAAACGTGAAATAACTTTTTCTTTCCCTAATAAAGTCATCGCAGCTGGAAGTTCTGGTCCATGACATTGACCTGTTGTAGCTACACGAATTGGCATAAATAATTTTTTACCTTTTTGTCCAGTTGATTTCTGTACATTCTTCATAGAAGCTTTAATTGAATCAACTGTAAACTCATCAGAAGCGTTAAGTTCTTCAACTAATGCAGAAAGCACTTCCTTCACTTGTTCTTCTGAAATTACTGCTTGTTCTTCTTCTCCAAAAGTTAATTCATCTTTGAAGAATAAACCTGAAAGCTCTACAATTTCAGCACCAAAACTCATTTGGTCTTGATATAAAGCAACAAGATTAGTAACCCAAAGATTTTCTTCTGCAGATCGCTCTTCATTTACATAACCAGCTTTAATTAAATGTGGTAATGAAATTTCTACAACTTTTTCTAATGGTTGTTCTTTAATGTATCGGTTATTAATCCACGTTAATTTTTGCTTATCAAACATCGCTGGAGCAGAACTTAAACGGCTAGGATCGAAAATTTTAATAAATTCTTCCTTACTGAAAATTTCTTCTTCACCAACTGGTGACCAACCAAGAAGTGCAATAAAGTTAAATAATGCTTCTGGTAAGTACCCAAGGTTTTGATATTGCTCAATAAATTGTAATACAGATTCATCGCGTTTTGAAAGTTTTTTACGGTTTTCATTAACGATAACTGCCATATGACCAAACTCAGGAGCATCCCAATTTAACGCGCGATATACCATTAATTGCTTAGGTGTATTTGAAATATGCTCTTCTCCACGAAGAACATGACTAATCTTCATTAATGCATCATCTACTACTACAGCATAGTTATAAGTAGCAATGCCATTCTTTTTCACTAGTACCCAATCACCAATATCTTTTGATTCGAACTTGATGTTTGAACGTACAATGTCTTCCCACTCATATGTTTCATTTGCTGGTACGGCGAAGCGAATCGTATATTCCGCTCCATTTACTTCTTTTGTAGCTCTTTCCTCGGCTGTTAAATGACGACACTTACCACTATAACGAGTAGTTGGAAGTCCAGAAGCTAATTGAGCTTCGCGTTCAGCTGTAAGCTCTTCTTCCGTACAATAACATTTATAAGCATGGCCTTTTTCAATAAGGTCATAAGCGTGTTGCTTATATAAGTCTAATCTTTCTAATTGACGATAAGGGCCATATTCTCCACCTTTATCTGGACCTTCATTCCAATCAATACCTAGCCAATGTAGATACTTTGCTTGGCTCTCTTCTCCGCCTTCAACATTTCGCTCGATATCTGTATCTTCAATACGCAAAACCATATCTCCATCAAAATGTTTAGCAAATAAATAAACATATAGTGCTGTACGTGCGTTTCCAATATGTAAATGCCCTGTAGGACTAGGCGCATAACGAACTCTTACTCTATTTGACATTTAAGACACTCTCCACTGAATAATTAATTATACTTTATTAGTTTAAGCCTTCTTCTGTAACAATACAACTGCTTGAGAAGCAATTCCTTCTTTTCTTCCTGTGAAACCTAATTTTTCAGTTGTAGTTGCTTTTACATTGATTCGATCAGACGATGTCTCTAGTAATTCTGCTATTCTATTTCTCATTGATTGGATATACGGTGCCATTTTTGGTGCTTGCGCAATGATTGTACAATCTGCGTTTACCAACTCATAGCCTTTGTCTTTAACTAACTGATAAACATGTTCTAGCAATTTTGCAGAATCAGCGTCCTTAAAAGCAGGATCAGTATCGGGGAAATGTCTACCTATATCCCCTTCACCGATAGCACCTAACAATGCGTCAGAAATTGTATGAAGAAGCACATCGGCATCAGAATGCCCTAATAAACCGAGCTCATAAGGGATTTCAATTCCCCCTATAATTAATGGGCGATTTTCTGCAAATGCATGAACATCAAACCCTTGTCCAACTCTAAACATGTTAACACCTTCTAATCTCGATATTGTTCATAAATTGTTTCAGCAAAAAACAGATCTTCTTTTGTTGTTACTTTAATATTATTATAGTCTCCGTTTACTACTAAAACCTTACTGCCATTCCATTCAACTAAACTTGCATCATCAGTACCTAAGAAACCTTTTGCTTTAGCCTTACTATGAGCATCAAGTAAACATTGGTACGAGAATGCCTGTGGAGTTTGTACTCCCCACAGTGTGGAACGATCAATTGTTTGAACAACAACTTGATCGACCACTTTTTTAATTGTATCTTTCATTGGAACAGCGCATATAACCGCATTTTGTTCATTCATTTTTTCAAGAATCCGCTCTATTACCGCTTCTGTGACAAACGGTCTTGCTCCATCATGTACAAGAATATAACTATTTTCGTCCTTTATTGCCAATAAGCCATTATAGACACTCTCTTGTCTCTCCGAACCACCTTGTACAAAAGTGATTTTTTGTTTAATATGGCTAGGCAAATTTAATGAATCAAATAACTGCCTTTCATCATCCTTAATCGATAAAATGATTTCATTACAGGCTTTATCTTCACCAAATACTCGTATCGTTAATTCAATAATAGGCGTATTTTTTATTTTAAGAAATAATTTATTAAAGCCTGCTCCCATTCGAGAGCCTGATCCCGCCGCAGGGATGATGACCTTATATTGCATGTCATGAATGCCCCTTTATTACTTTACTTTCGCAAAAATCATTCGACCAGCAGAAGTTTGTAGTACACTCGTTACGATTGTCTCAACGCGCTTTCCAATCGATTCTTTTCCATCTTCAACAACAATCATTGTTCCGTCATCAAGATACGCAACACCTTGTAACTTTTCCTTACCTTCTTTTACAACAAATGCAGTAATTACTTCACCTGGTAGTACTACAGGCTTGATTGCATTAGCTAAATCATTTATATTCCATACTTTAATTTGTTGTAGTTCACTTACTTTATTCAAATTAAAATCATTTGTTACTAAAATTCCATTTCTAAGCTTAGCTAGCTTTACTAACTTCGCATCAACTTCAGGAACATCTTCAAAATCACCTTCATAAATTTCTACTTTCATAGCTAGTTCTTTTTGAATTCGATTTAAAATATCCAACCCTCTTCTTCCTCTATTACGTTTTAACGTATCAGATGAATCTGCTATGTATTGCAATTCTGCTAATACAAATTGTGGAATGACAATTGTTCCTTCTATAAATCCTGTTTGACAAATATCTGCAATACGGCCGTCTATGATTACACTCGTATCTAATATTTTCACAGGAATATCTAATGACTCTTGATCTTCAGATGTTTTTCTTTTTGATGAACGCGAAGATAATGTAAATAAAGCAATTAGTTCTTCTCGCTTTTTAACACCAATTTGTAAACCTAAGTAACCACAAAAAATCGTAATAACAATTTGAATGATTGATGAAACAGAATGTAATCTAATTAAATCAAGCGGATAGGAAATAAGATATGCAAGAATAAGTCCAAAAACAAGTCCTAAACTACCGAATAAAATCATTGATATTGGAGCCTTTAATAATTTTTCCTCAATATATCTAATAAATGCTACTGTTGGATCAACTAACCAAAGCGATAAAACGAAAAAGATCACTGCCCCACTTAAAGCTTGAACGTAAGAGCTAGATAAAATGCTAGGCATCTCAGTTTTAAAGATATTATCTAAAAGTGGAAATAAGACTAAACCAAGTGTACTCCCTACAAAGATGTAAACAACCTGTACAATCCTTTTTATCACTTCGCCACCTCCTGTCATAAATATAATTACAAATATTAGCTAGTTTAATTGTAATTAATTCTATCTTAGTCGATAGAACTCAATTATGTCTATTTATATACAATTGTTCTTGAATACGCTTAAGACCCTCTTTTATTTTTTTAGCACGTATTTCACCAATTCCATCAACATCATCTAACTCACCTAGTGAAGCCCTATAGATACCTTTTAAGTGTTTGAAACGTTGTGTTAAGTTTTCGATAACTAGTGGAGGTAATCTAGAAATTTTCATTAACATTCGATAACCTCTAGGTTCTACCATCTCTTCTAGATTCGTGTGATTTGGGAAACCTAGTAATTTTATAATGACATGATCCTCTAAAAGTTCCTCATTTGCTAATTCTTGAAGTTTTTGCAATATCTGTCTAGGATCCTGTTCCTTATTATAATGATAATCTTTTATTAAGAGTAATGCCTCCTCCTCAAGGTCCGAAATAATTTCAATTAATTGTAATTCGATTAATCTTCCCTCGTCTCCGAGCTCGATTACATAATTATTTATTTCATTTTTGATACGAAGCACCATTTCTACGCTATGTAAAACATTGACCACTTCAAATAAAGTAACCAACTCTTCGAATTCTAGAATACTCAGTGAAGTAATCCCTTGATTCCAGACACTTTTATATTTTTCAAGTGTTTGAATTGCCTGGTTTGCTTTCGTTAAAATAACGCCAATGTCTCGAAGGGTATAGCGAAACACCCCTTTATATAATGTAATAACATTTCTTCTTTGTGAAATAGCAACAACTAAATTTCCAGTTTGTCTTGCAACGCGTTCCGCTGTTCGATGACGCATACCAGTTTCTTTTGTAAAAATAGATTGATCTGGAATTAATTGTGCATTAGCCAAGAGAATTTTCGAACCATTTTCATTTAATATGATTGCTCCATCCATCTTCGCTAACTCGTATAAACTTGCTGGTGAAAAAGGATCATTAATATGAAATCCCCCATCGACCATTTCCTTTGTTTGATCATTGAAGCCAAGTACGATTAAACCACCAGTTTGCGCTCTTAATACGTTATCAATGCCATCTCTTAATGGCGTTCCTGGCGCAATCATCTCTAGCACTGGCAGCATTAACTTAGCCCTTTGTTTTAGATCTTCCATTTCTAACCTCCTAACACATGCTTTAATGCCTCTTGAACCGTATTAATACCTATTATTTCCATTCCTTCAGGAAAACTCCAGCCTCCGATATTTTTTGAAGGAATAATTGCACGTTTAAATCCAAGTTTCGCCGCTTCCTGAACTCTTTGTTCTATTCTGGATACCCTTCGAACTTCTCCTGTAAGGCCTATTTCACCTATTACAACATCTGTTGGTTTGGTCGGCTTATCTTGAAAACTTGAAGCTATACTTACAGCAACTGCTAAATCAACTGCTGGCTCGTCTAATTTTAAACCACCCGCAACTTTTAAATATGCATCTTGATTTTGAAGTAATAAACCAACTCTTTTTTCTAAAACAGCCATGATTAATGAAACACGATTATGGTCTATTCCAGTCGCCATTCTTCTAGCATTTCCAAAGCTTGTTGGTGATACAAGTGCTTGTAATTCAACTAATACAGGTCTTGTACCTTCCATTGAAGAAACGACAGTAGAACCAGCAACGCCAAATGGACGTTCCTCTAAGAATATCTCAGAAGGATTTAAAACTTCTACTAACCCTAGCTCCTTCATTTCAAATATCCCTGTCTCATTTGTAGAACCGAAACGATTTTTGACCGCTCTTAGTATACGATATGTATGATGTCGTTCACCTTCAAAATATAATACAGCATCTACCATATGTTCTAATAAACGAGGTCCAGCAATCGCTCCCTCTTTCGTAACATGACCTACTATGAAGATTGGAATACCTTTTGTTTTAGCAATTTTCATTAATTCAGAAGTACATTCTCGTACCTGAGTAACACTTCCCGGTGCGGAAGTTACTTCTTGTAAATAAATCGTTTGAATCGAATCAATTACAACGAAATCTGGAGCCATTTCGTCCATATATCTAGCTATGTAAGATAAATCTGTTTCAGATAGTACATATAGGTTTTGGGTTACAACGCCTAAGCGTTCCGCTCGAAGCTTAATTTGTTTTTGGGACTCTTCACCTGAAACGTATAGAACTTTATGATCTTTTTTTGCCAATTGTGAAGAAACCTGCAAAAGCATGGTCGATTTTCCGATACCGGGGTCCCCACCAATTAATACTAAAGAACCTAAAACAATACCACCGCCTAGAACTCGGTTAAATTCCTCAAAAGATGTTTCAATTCGTGTTTCTGACCCTATTTCAACTTCCATTATCGATATTGGCTTTGAACCCTCAACAGAGGAATCTGTATTAAATGTAAGCCTCCTAGAACTAGCAGGTTGTTCAACGAACTCTACCATTGTATTCCACTCGTTACAAGCAGGACATTTACCAATCCATTTTACTGATTCGTAGCCACAAGATTGACAAACGAACTTGGTTTTCTTTTTAGCCATATGTAAGGTACCTCTCATGAACAATGTTATTTTTAGATTTGAGTTGTATGTATAGTAAGTCTATCCTACCCTTTTTATGGAAAAAGAAAAAGGGCTTAACGCCCTTTTTCAAAAATTAGATAATTATTTAGTAAAATGTTCAATTATCCTTTTTTAAAAGGTCTGAACTAGAGAAATAAATTACTGATTTACAGTTTCAGCCGCTGGATTAATGACATATTCATTTTCTCTTACATCAAGAACAACTTTTTGACCTTTTTCAACTGTACCCTTTAATAACTCTTCAGATAAACGATCCTCAACTTGTTTCTGAATTGCTCTTCTTAATGGTCGAGCACCGTATTCAGGATCGAATCCTTCATCAGCAATTTTATCAATTGCAGTATCTGTTAGCTCTAAATCGATTTCTTGTTCCTTTAATCGTTTAGTCAAACTATTTACCATTAAGTGAACAATTTCCTTAATATGTTTTTTCTCTAATGCATGGAACACGATTGTTTCATCGATACGGTTAAGGAATTCTGGTCGGAATGCTTTTTTCAATTCCTCCATTACTTTAGCCTTCATATCTTTATAATCTTTGGCACCATCATTAATATTAAACCCGACATATTTATTTGTTTTTAATGCACTTGCACCAACGTTAGACGTCATAATAACAAGTGTATTTCTAAAATCGACAGTTCGGCCTTTTGAATCTGTTAATCGACCATCTTCTAAAACTTGAAGCAAGATATTGAATACATCTGGATGAGCCTTTTCAATCTCATCTAAAAGAATGACAGAGTATGGTTTACGTCTAACTTTTTCAGTTAATTGACCACCTTCATCATATCCAACATAACCTGGAGGTGCACCTACTAATCGAGAGGTTGCATGTTTCTCCATGTACTCTGACATGTCAATGCGAATCATTGCATCCTCATCTCCAAAGATTGTTTCAGCTAGCGCTCGAGCTAACTCAGTTTTACCAACCCCAGTTGGGCCCAAGAAAATGAATGAGCCAATTGGACGTTTTGGATCTTTTAACCCTGCTCTTGCACGACGAACTGCTTTTGAAACTGCTACTACTGCTTCTTCTTGACCAATTACACGATTGTGTAAAACACTTTCCATGTTTAACAATTTGTCAGCTTCTGTTTGTGCCAGTTTAGTAACAGGAATATTCGTCCATGATGAAACTACATTTGCGATATCCTCAACAGTAACCTCAGAATTTTCTTTTCCTTGTTTTTCTTTCCATTGGCGTTTCGTATCTTCTAATTGCTCACGTAATCTTTGCTCAGAATCTCTTAAAGAAGCTGCCTTTTCAAATTCTTGACTTTGTACAGCTGCATCCTTTTCTTTACGGACTTCTTCTAATTTAACTTCTAATTCCTTTAAGTTTGGTGGCGTTGTAAAGCTACGTAAACGCACTTTTGAACCTGCTTCATCGATTACATCAATTGCTTTATCTGGTAAGAAGCGATCTGTAATATATCGATCAGATAGTTTTACCGCTTCAATAATTGATTGATCAGAAATTGAAACTCTGTGGTGAGCTTCGTATCGATCTCGAAGCCCTTGTAGTATTTGAATTGATTCTTCTACAGTTGGTTGCTCAACTTGAATTGGTTGGAATCGACGCTCTAATGCTGCGTCTTTTTCAATATATTTACGATATTCATCAATAGTAGTAGCACCAATACATTGTAATTCACCACGTGCCAATGAAGGTTTTAAGATATTTGAAGCATCTATCGCTCCTTCAGCGCCACCTGCACCAATTAAAGTATGAAGCTCATCAATGAATAGAATAATATTCCCTGCTTGTCGAATCTCATCCATAACCTTTTTCAAGCGGTCCTCAAATTCACCACGATACTTAGTACCTGCAACTACTGTGCCCATATCTAGAGTCATTACTCGTTTATCACGTAAGATTTCAGGCACTTCATTATTTACAATTTGTTGAGCTAATCCTTCAGCTATAGCTGTTTTACCAACCCCAGGCTCACCGATTAGAACCGGATTATTTTTTGTACGTCGACTTAATACCTCAATTACACGTTGAATTTCTTTACTACGTCCAATAACTGGGTCTAAGCGACCTTCTCTAGCAGATACAGTTAAATCACGAGCTAAGCTATCTAGAGTTGGTGTGTTTGCTTGATTAGCTGATCCATTTTGATGATTAGATGAACTTTCATTACTACCTAATAGCTGTAATACTTGTTGACGAGCTTTATTTAGACTTACACCAAGATTATTTAATACTCTTGCTGCAACTCCTTCTCCTTCACGAATTAGCCCAAGTAAAATATGTTCTGTTCCTACATAAGAGTGACCTAATTTTCGAGCTTCATCCATTGATAATTCAATGACTTTTTTAGCCCTAGGAGTGTAATGTACTGTTTGCGCTACTCCTTGACCACGTCCGATTAATGTTTCTACTTCCTGTTGTACTTTTTCGGGACTTAATCCAAGAGCAAGTAATGCTTTAGCAGCGATACCTTCTCCTTCACGAACAAGCCCTAATAATATATGTTCTGTTCCTATATTTGAGTGTCCAATTCGGATTGCCTCTTCTTGAGAAAGAGCTAATACTTTTTGAGCACGTTCTGTAAATCGACCAAACATCATAATTGGTTCCTCCCATATAATTAGTTATTTTTGTTAGATAGACTTTCTCGTATTAGTGACGCTCTTCTTACATCCCTTTCTTCTGGGCCAAGTTGGTCACCTACGAATTGTTGTAAAACTCCTGGTTGTGTTAAAATCATTAGTTCATTTAAAAAATTTTTTGATAAACCATTTATTAGGCCTAAATCTATACCTAATTGTACATCTGATAAACATTGTGCACTTTCTTTCGTCTCTATTATTCTTCCGTATTTCAGTATACCGAGAGAACGATAGATACGATCTTCAAGTTTGATTAATGAAGTTTTTACTAGAGCATCTCTTGCTGATTTTTCATGTTTAATCAACTGTTGAACAATCGTAGTTAAATCTTCAATAATCTCTTCTTCAGATTTTCCTAGAGTAATTTGATTTGAAATCTGAAATATATTACCTAAAGCTTCGCTACCTTCACCGAAAATTCCTCTTACTACTAATCCAAGTTGGTTAATAGTTGGTATTAAACGATTAAATTGTTTCGTTAAAACAAGCGCTGGTAAATGCATCATCACTGATGCTCTTAAACCTGTTCCTACATTTGTAGGACAACTTGTTAAATAACCTATCGTTTCATCAAAAGCATACTCTAGCTGACTTTCAATATAATTATCTATATGATTCGCTTGCGTTAATGCTTCTCTAAGCTGTAATCCAGGGTATAGAGCTTGAATTCGCAAATGATCTTCTTCATTAATCATAATGCTTATTTGCTCGTTTTGAGATAGGATGCAAGCACCGTGTACAGATTCTTGCACCAAATTTGGACTAATCAAATGTTTTTCAATTAATACCCTTTTTTCCACTGGTTCTAACTTATTAATTTCAATATATTCAAAAGGTCCATTTGGTAAAGCTGTACTACCTTCAAAATAATGTTTTACTAAGTGACAAATTTCTTTAGCCTTATCTTGGCTTAACATAGTTGGATATAAATAAGCACTGAAATTCCTTGCCAGCCTAATACGACTACTTAACACAATATCATCATCCGGACCTTCTTGTTTCATCCAAGGACTAATTGCTTCGTTTATAATACGATGAATAGACATATAACTTACTCCCCCTCCACATGAAGGATCTGTAAATCTTTTTCGATTGTTCGAATTTCATCCCGAATTTTTATCGCGTGTTCAAAATCTTCTTTTTCAATATAATCCTGCATTTGAGCCTTTAAATCTTTTAACTTTCTCTTTAACGAAATTTCTCCGCTAATTTTTTGAGGTAATTTCCCTGTATGCGAAACATTTCCACTATGAATTCTTTTTACAATTGGTTTCATTTGATCTTTGAATGTTTCATAACAAGTAGAACAACCTAAACGTCCTATTTTGGTGAATTTTTGAAATGTCATTTTACATCGAGGACATTCAATTTGTTGTTCTTTATGGAATGAATTTTTTTTCATTTCATAAATACCATTATTGCCTTTAAATAATCCAGCTAACAAATCATTTACAGAATATCCACCGATTTCAGAGAAAATATATTTATTGTTTGATTCTCCAGCACATTTCTCACATAAATGAATATCTGTTTTTTCACCATCTACAACCTTAGAATAGTGTAATGTTGCCGGACGTTCTTGACACTCTTGACAGATCATTTGCCAACAACCTCCATATTCTATTTATATTTTAAACTTCTTAACATTGCCTTTAACATTCTTGCTCTTAACTCGTCACGATATGGTAAGTTAACCATTAAAACAGAACGATCTAATACACTAAGCATCATTTTTGCTTCTCGCTCCGTTATTACATTTTTTTCTAATAATAGATGAATATAGTCGTCTGAGCTAGATTGGGCAATATTATTACTAAAACTATTCAGAATCTGATCAATAACACTTGCTTTGTCATGAAATTGCACTTTAATAATTCGAATATAGCCTCCACCACCGCGTTTACTCTCTACTACATATCCTCTTTCCAAAGTAAACCTCGTATTAATTACATAATTAATCTGTGATGGTACACAATCAAATTTATTTGCAATCTCACTTCTTTTTATCTCGACATATTCTTTGTCTGATATGTCAAAGTATTGCATTAGATATTGTTCAATAATATCCGAAATATTCTTCATAAATTTTACCACCCTTACTGACTTTGACTATCTTTGACTATTATTATATTCCTTTCATAAAAAATTTCAACTAATTTCTCTTTTACCATTTTTACCAATCTAATGACCAAATAATCTTACATGTAGTATATAAATATATATGTATTTCAAATTTTATTATGAAGTCATTTTTACCTTGCTACTTTTATTGGTGCTTTTAACTTTTTTGTTATTTAATATTACAAAACACAAAAAACATCAGCTTATAGGCTGATGTTTTTCAATTAATCAGGCGACGTTCTACTCTCACAGGGGGAAACCCCCAACTACCATCGACGCTGAAGAGCTTAACTGCCGTGTTCGGTATGGGAACGGGTGTGACCTCTTCGCTATCATCACTTGATT
>NZ_NCSY01000016.1 GCF_002156875.1 Bacillus sp. EAC
TATAACCTCAAGTATCCCAGTAATCGTCACCATAAGTCCAGCGTTTGGTACCCTCGAGGGTACCATTTTAATAAGATCGGGACGTCTCTTTCCCCAGTGAGCAGAAGCCGTAAATAAAAACATCAGAGCAACAGCAACTCGCAAAGAAGATTCCCACCCGTCAAAATAATCTATACCTAATACACCGGTTATACGAAAAATAGAAAATGAAAAGATTAGGATAATAAACGGTGCCAACTAAATTTCCTCCCCTTAACAATTTATAATCTATTGATACTACTTTATAAACTATTCACCTATAGATTACATAAATACTTTTAAAGTGAAAATGTTTTCAACTAACGCGCCAGTTAGTTGAATAAGATTTCTATAATCGCTATTTGCCATATAGCATCTCATCAATTAACTTTATCAAAGTGTCGTTTTTGGAACTTAAAATTTTATATTTTTTCTTACTATTCATTTCATCTACGACCACATATCCTTTATTATTAATAACAATTGAATAATTGCTCGAATTATGAACTATTACAATATCAAACGCGTTTGTTTGACTTTGAATATTCGTCTCACCAAAAACTCTTTGATACTTGGTCATCTCTAACAAATTTATGAAATAATCCACTTCTTTTCCTTTAATTTCAATTTTTTTAAACTCAGAATCTTTCTTTTCATCAAACCGCACAATGAAAGCTATCTTTTCTGCATTTTCCAATTCAGGAAATACGTTATTTGCACTTAATGGGCGAAAATAATATATTGTACCAATAATTACTATGATACAAAGTAGAAATATTAGGTTCTGTATAAAATTGTTTTTCTTGGTCAATTTCCTCACCCCTAATGATATCAATGACAAATTATGCCTTTAATATTCCTTTTTGTTATTTATCTAACCTGCCATTTAACACAGTAAAAAAATCGACTATACAGTCGATCATATTGTTCAACTAAATCGCTCGTTAGTTGCATGTTATTCATTTACTGCTTTATGGTTTGCAACTAGGATTTTATATAGTTCATTAAATATTTGTGAATGTTTATCAGTTAACTTATAGGTGTTTTTATCGATTTTAAAATACCCCTGGTCGTTTATATCTAAAATGTAACCATTAAAGTCTTCGTCTTTTATCCGTATATACATTGATAAAAATTTCCCATCATTTCTAATGTTTTTATTTCCTGGAATCCTCGTATATCGAGTAGAATTAAATATATTTACTATTTGATGAATTTCTTTTGAATTTTTAAATTCCACTTCATAGACATCCAAATTAGCATAATTACCATTTTTATAATAACCGAAGTCAATTATTGTAATTTCTCCAGTAGGAAAAACTGTATTAGCTTTTAATGGGATCTTATAATATGCAATGGTACTAGCAATTAGAATAATTGCAATTAAACTCATCAAAAGAGACTTCTTTCTTTTAGACACCCTATCCCCCCATTAATATCAAATTAACTACTTAAATAATATTCCATTTAATCCCAATAAGTCCTTTTCTTGTTCAACTAACCTGTCAGTTAGCACATAAAAAAAACTGCCTAAGCAGTCAATGGTTGTTCAACTAACGCGCCAGTTAGTTCAATAAGAAAAGTAACAAATATCTAATATTTTAATAAGAATTTGGCTTTAAGTTAATCCTTATTACTTAGGTTGTAATCGACTTCTTCATCATGGACCGTTTCTGGATAATAATGTGATATAACTTTTTCATTCGGTATTTCTTTTGGAACTACTAAATATCGTGAATACAATTCAGTACCTGTTTTAAGTTTTTCATCTAATAAATTAAAGCAATCTATTAACTCTACAAATTTCCATTCTACTTTTTCATCATATTGATTTAAGTAAACAACTTCATTTTTTATTGCTTCTATTTCACCAATTTCATAAGCCTGATCATTAGAAGGTGCCTTAACAAGTAAAATGGTTTCCTCAAATGTCTTATGATCAATATTTAAGTAATTTTCATCAATTTTTTCTGGAGAAGGGTTTCCAGATATTTTACATTCGTATAATACTTTTACTGCAAACCATTCCCATTCTTTGGACATTTTTTTTCGTAATCTTTTTTTCATTTTCCCCCTCCTAATCAGAAACAATTTTGAAGTAACAACTATTGAATATATTAAATATTTTATTCAAATATCCTGCCATTTAGCGAAATAGAGGATGAACATTATTGATCATCCTCTATTTGTTATGCAACTAACGCGCCAGTTAGTTCAATAAGAATCAGTTAAAAACTTTATATTATTATTTTCATAAATCGCACTAAAGTATGGAGTTTTAAAAAATTGAGGAGCGTTATCGGGTAATTTCATATGAAAATCCAACCATTTAATAAATTCTGGAAATACAGAGGTTATCATTTCTTCCCTCGCTTCTTTAACATCTTTAGTTCGTAATGCTCCTGCTCTAATATATAAACGACTGTATGGAAGGTTTGAAGTTGGCAACCAATAATGGACTTCTAATATACTTCCAATTTCTGCTGGTATCCAATATACTAAATCAACGTGAATTGTATATTTATTTTGCATCAATATTTCCTCTAATTGACTAGTCTTTAAAATGTATGTATATTCTTTTGGAATTTTTGGTTTAGAGATAGAACTTATCATCAATTCAGCTCCTTCCATTTCACTCAACTACGTTTCCGAAATCAATAATCAATATTATTTTTGTAGGTAAGGTATTGTATTCTTTAATATTGCTATATAGTCCTTCTTCAACTTACGTTACTTGAGTAAGAAAAAAGAGCTGCCTTAGCAACTCGATGATATTTTACTAACGCGCCAGTTAGTTCTATAAGATATCTAAACATTAATTACTTATTTCTTAACGTAAGAAGCAATCCGATACTAAATATTAACGCACCAATTAGCATATATGAATGAATAAAGCCGTTTAACAAATGAATAAAATCGCTACTTTGTTTGTTATTATAGTAGAACATGTTTACTGTTATGTACCCTAAAGGTGTGCTTATTAAAACAATTAATATACCTAATAAAAAGAACTTCATTTGATTCCCCACAATAATCCCCCTTTTTATCTAATGTCAATAGACTTTTTTAAATTTTATTCAACTGATGTCATTGGTATATTCTGTAAACTTTTTCATTATTCCTCTAAACCACATTTAAGCATAATAAAAGGACTGCTTAGCAGTCCTTCATATACAACTATCGCGCCAGTTAGTTCAATAAGAGATTTTAATATTTTAACTAATCTTTAAACCATATGAATTTCTAAAACATCATATAAATAATTTAAATCACTTAAGGTTTTGCTACTATAGTCAGACTAATTTATTTCAGTTACAACCACCTTGTTGATAAACTAAAACTTCTTTTGGATGCTTATCATCCTCAATTTTCCCTACATATATTTCTTTATTTGACTCTTTACTTTTCCAAAGTGAAAGATTTCCTAACCTGTATTTCGAATCAATCATATGTTCTGTATCGAATTTTATTACTTGTTCAGTTGAATGGTAGATGTTTTGTTCCTCTGAAAAACTGACTGTTATAAAACCTGGAAAAACCATCTTTTTTGCAGATGCACTCTTTCCGCAATGTTCAACATCACTTGAAGCAACACCAGTATCTTTTGGGCCCACCCAATATTCAGATATAGTTGTTTTATCAATCTCGCTACTTGTGTAATTAGAATCCTTACTACATCCAATTAAAGATAAAATTAAAGTAAGCTTCATAATAATTAGAAAAATTTTATACATAATCACTTGTTCTCCTAATCGGTCAAATTCAGTTTAAATAATCTCTAATTTTCAATAATATGTTAGTAATTATATTCAATTAAAGGTTTATAAACCCTTTATCTTATTCCACTAAACTGCCATTTAGTCCATTAAAAAAAGCCGCATTAGCGACTCGTGATCTTGTTCAACTAACTCATTCGTTAGTTACATAAGCTATATTACACTACACATTCGTTTGAACCTCTGAATGTTCTATAGATTTCTTTTCTAAAACAGTTATGAGTATATATCCAAAAATTAGAGCAGCAACGAGATATATTTCACTAGACAAAAGCACAGTGCTTATATAGTTTGGTAACATCAAGATACGTGCTTTGGCATAAATCAAAGGATACAATGCAATATATAGTGCTGGTACACCCACAAATACCAATTTTTCTAATTTGAAAGCCCATCTTCCACTTTTACTGTTCTCTTTAAGTATTGTTGGTAATCCGAGGAGTATCCCAATGATGATGTATAACAAAGGGGCATAAATTATCATTGGGATGAAATTATAAGTTTCAGCTGTATGTTGTTTAAGCAATCGTTGGAGTTGTAATACCATGAAAATTGTAATAAAGAAACCAACCGAATATAAGAAGTATCGAAATGCTACCTTCAACGAAATAAGAATCACTCCTTTTCAAGGTTTACCTTTATATATTCTTCGGATTACAGATTATACCTTTTTGCTTGAGAATACAGTACTCCGAAAAGGATTTGACTACATTTGTTATTAAGAATCAAAAAAGTCGATTTCCGTCTTCGAAAATCGACTTTTTAATATACTCTTGTTGAATTAACGCGCCAGTTAGTTCAATAAAGGTTATATAAATCGATATTATTAATCTCTTCCATTAATCCTATTGATGTGGAACATATCGTTTAAAACGCACTGATTTCACATCATATCCATTGCCATTCCAATCGTAAGTTAGTTTCAAATGGCCAATTAAACCACTAATGCCGATTAAAATAGGAGCATCTGCAATGATTTTATGTTTCAACACAGAATAATTGACCTGATCGATACCTATAAACACTTCAGTAGAAGAAGGTTTTACTGTAGTATAATGAAACGCTTTGAGGTTGATTATAAACTTTTTTTGTTTCGTCGTAATGGTTACTATGTCCCCTTTTTTCTCCATCTTTACAAGTCGCTTGACTGCGTCATTCACTGGTTCAACACGTACCTCTTTATAAACTTGATATGGGTCCACTTCGTGCTGCAGGACATGAATTGGATCTTCAAAATTATCTAATACAATGATGACATCCGAGAATTTATTACCGTCTAAATCATCTCTGAAAAGATGAGTATCATATTTTCCACTTTCCCATTTCGGAAAATGATATAATAATTCACCTTTGTCTCCAATCTGAACAGTAAAATTTCGAAACGTCATCCAATCGATTTTATCCCCCATCAAATAGACATTTTCATACCATCTATCAGTCTTATTACTATTTAGGACCACACGTTCAACTGCATGAACATTCCTATGAGACGATGAAAAAGCTGTGAAAAAACTTATAAGAACAATGAACAATCGTTTTCTCATTCAGACACCACCTTTTACTATAAGGTGTCCTGTTAGAATACATAAATACTCTTTTCCACTATAAAAAGGACTTCTGGAGAAGAACCTTTTCTTGGGAATCCTTATGTAACTAACGCGCCAGTTAGTTGCAAAAGAAAAGGGCTATTTCATTAGCCCTTTTTCTCCTAGATTTTTCCCACACATATAAAGTATATTATTACGAGCCATCCCCATTTGATGTAAATGAGCTATTTCTTACACGTTCTAACTCCTGTACTTGCTCGTCAGAAAGTTCTTGTGTTGGAGATTTACCGAATACTAGTGCGTTGAAAACAGCTACTATTACTACAAAACCAATAGTACCTAAAGCTATCCATATCACGTACTAATTCCCCCTTTCGTAAAATCTACCATAGTAACTATGAAATTATTCCCAATAAACATAATCTCAAAAAAGTATAATCTAACCTTGTCATGATCTTTCACCAAATCATATTATTACATTTATTTTATTCCATTTAATTCCAAATACTCCTTTTCTTTTAGAACTAAACTGCCAATTAGTCCAATAAAAAATAGACCACCGAAGCAGTCTATCGTTGTTCATCTTACACATGCGTTAGTTCAATTGATAAACTATTATGCCGGTTCTCTACATATATAGCTTGAATTATATTTTCTAGCTTTATACTTCTCTAAAACCCATTTACCCTGTGTCTTATCGTTGTATTTAATTTTCATATTAAAGATGTCTAGAGGAGTATGAGCGTCTTTAAAAGTTACTCCTTCAACTTCAACATCAAAATGATATGAACCTGGTTGTTCTTTTTTGATATTCGATACTTTTAAACACATAAATCCAATACCATTTGAATGACCATAATAATCTTTTACAGCAGAATATATTTGAGGAGTTAATAGTACAGTAACAGCATCTTCTAAAATTCCCTCTTTTTTAGTTCCTTCAGCATTAACATTAGTTGTAAACATAAATATCATGCATAAAACAATTCCTATTTTTTTAAACATCTGAACACCTACCTTATTTTCTGGTAGTGTCCCCTTTTATTTAGGTAAGATTCCTCGTGCTTGTAATGGCCGAATAGACGAATCGCTTATGGAACTATCGCGCCAGTTAGTTGGATAAGAACTTATAAATTTTCGAACGGATTTCATATCCAAAACTACTTGGAAAGATTTCAATAAAACCAATCTTTCCTTTTGTAACTTCTATTGAGCCTTTATTTTCAAAATTGTAGCCCTCAACATCGTTTTCAACATCTTCAAATGAAGTTAAATAAAACGAACCACAATCAGGATCATCGCAATCACATAGTTCTTTAATTCGAAGTTGATCTACCTGTTCAGATAAATGGTTAAGTGATTTATTTAGAAAATATAATTTAATATCTTTTGCTAAAACAGGAAGCACATCGATCAGTAGAGGTGGTTTATTATTCACTTTCAATCAACTCCATTTAATAATAGTTATTCAACTAAAGCTCTCGTTAGTTGAATATTTCCTATCTAATATTCCAGTCATCTTCTTTTACAAAAAAGGATACATCTGCATGTTCCTTTGCCTCTTCTAATGTATCATGAAAAGTATCTCCAATTACTTCCCAATTACAATTACATGAGAAAAGGTAATAGCCCACCCCGTCAATATACTTACATATAGCAATTGCTGCAATTTGTGTCACACCAATATTAACATTGTTTTCGTTAATCGTATCCACATATCCAAATTGATTTTGTAGAGAATTATCTGTGTATAGAATTACATTGGCTCCATCTAATTCATTTGGTATTTCCATTATAAAACCTCCAATAAAATGCAATTCTATTTATTAGATTAATTCTATACCAATTTACTGATTCCTTTTTAACCATCATGCCCGTTACCCAAATAAAAAAAGCTGCTTATTAGCAGCTCGTGATCTTGAACTAACGCGCCAGTTAGTTGAATAAGAACTACTCTTTGAGACTTAAAGTAAATACTTCTTGCCACTTAGAATTCTTATAACCGATATTTTTGTAAAATTCATGTGCTTCTTTTCTCTGGCCACCAGATCTTACTCGCATCTCTTGATAACCTTTTTTCCTTGCCCAATCTTCACATTTACGCATTAACTTCTCACCGTTGCCTTTTCGACGATGACTTTGATCAACTACTAAACCACCAATTTCTGCGAATGGATTTACGCCGATTAAATGTCTTCCGTGTATATGAATCCAACTAGAAATTTCATTGCTATTTACCTCTATTACATAAATTGCATTATCATCATTTAATAGTAACTTCTCCATTCGTTTCAAAACTTCCGTTTCTGATACTTCATAACCATGTTGCAATGATAATCTTGCTATCTCTTTGGAATCAGTTAGTCTCGCTTCTCTTATTAACATGGGAATCCAACCTTTCTAAGTTTTCCTATATGCTAATGATATAGAACTAACGCGCCAGTTACTTGAATAAGCTCATAGATTGGTAATTATAAATAAATAAATTGGCGTATAAACAATTAGGGTAAATAACACCGCTACGACAATAGTAAGATTTAATGTATCTTCAACACCTTTTTTTATTTTTATTGCTAATTCTACACTACAAAAAATTAATGCAACACAAAGTATTGGCATTAAATATATGCCAATAAAACTAAAAATAATAGCCATTTTTATCCTCCATGAACCTATATTCGGTATCATTTTTCATTTTTCGGCATTGCATTTTATATATTCGTTTCTTCGCAAAAGTAAACGTTCCATATATGATCGTAAAAACATCACGTCTGCTAATCTGCCAATTGGTCCAAAAGGTGAGGTATAATCAAATTTATCCGTTATCAACGTCCCATCGTCTTGTAATTCAAATATATGTTCATGCCTAAACCTTTTAAAAGCACCACTAACCATCTCGTCCACGAATCTATTAGGTGGATCAAACTCGGTAATAATTGATGTTAAATGTTGGCGAATACCGAAATGTGTAGCCTCCCAGGTCACGCTTTCTCCTAGTTCAATCAACCCACTCGTACGTCCTTTGACTGCTCTTTCATTTGTTTGTGAGGTCGATTCCATATGAATATCAATGCTGCGCGACAAATCAAAACACACTTGAATAGGTGCTTTAATAAACATGGATAATTTTATAATTGGCAACAGCCATCCTCCTCAACCTAGTCGTTCACTAAAGATTGCATCAAAAAGTCATTTGACTATAATTCTTCAGTTGGGGGTGGAACACCTTCTTTCACAATATACCAGGTTAATAAAAAGAAGCTGATTGTTTAATCAACTTCTAAGTCTTGTTCAACTAATGCGCCAGTTAGTTGAATAGTGTTTTACTCTTTACGAAAATCGTAAGTTTGATTTGGAACAATTAATTTATGACCATTTATTATCACGGTGTCATTCTTTATCCATTTTATATTTGCCTTCTCTTCATGATAATTCCAGTAAATGTTTTTAGGTTTAATATCTTTCTTGTTAAAGATTAATTCTCCCCTAATAGCAAAGTCTGTTGTAGCTCCCCCACTCGCTACGTACGCTTTTAAAGTATAATCTTGATTTGGTGACTTACTTTGTGCGATTAATTTACCTTTTGGAATATAGCTTAAAGTAGGAGGTGCGAAAAATATCATATAAATATGGTATGAAATCCAAATTAGAACTGGTAGTGAAACTATTATTATTCCAATCGTTAAGTATCTATATTTCTTAGCCAAAATTTCTCCCCCAGATGGATGTTTACTTAATTAATATAACATATAGTCTTTCATTTCTTGTTCATCTAAACTGCTAAATTGCACAATAAAAAGGCTGCAAAACAGCCATTCATGATCTGCAACTAACGCGCCAGTTAGTTGAACAAGACTGTCGTCTCTGAATGATTAAACTAGATATGTATACTTTAACCATAGAAAAAGGAGATAAATTTATACTTCGTCTGTATGATTTTTTTGTCTTCTTTTTCTTCTGGAATAAAAAATTGTCGCATAGATCGCCAATGGAATGAGGCAGTAAACCAATGATTTTGTAAAGAAAAATATTAACGCACCTGCGACACATGTAATTACAAATAAAATATTATCAATCTTATCTCTTTCTAATACCATTCGTATCCCCCTCTACTTTTATAAAGGTATATTCTTCACCATTTTTTTAAAGTCCTTCTTTAACTAATTTGTCAGTTAGCTCAATAAAAAATGAACTACCGAAGTAGCCCATCGTTGTTTAACTAACGCGCCAGTTTGTTGCATAAAACTCTTCTACAAAAGGTCATTATTCTGTTAGCTTATATCCTGCTGGGACACTACCAAATCCGTTCCAATAAACCCATAACATATTACATTTAGGACATTTTAAAAAGCTTTTCATATTCAAATAAAGTTCCTCGGCATCTATTTGCCCTTGATAATTATCGTATTCTTCATCTGATATAAAATTATATTCTATTTTACATGGTATATCTCCGTACCTCAGAATTTCTCCACAATCACATAGTATTTTTGGCACACAATACACTCCTTAAATCATTGAATTATTAATATCTATTCAATTTATTATAGAGTTTTTCCTTTTCACTAGTTTAACTTGTCTTCCAGTTAGCACAAAAAAACTGCCGAAGCAGTCCATCGTTGTGTAACTAACGCGCCAGTTAGTTCAATAAGGCAAAATTAGTTAATCTATTAATCCATTTAAAAATTTAAATGGATTCTCGCAAAATTTAGATGCGTTCGATTGTTTTACAATTGAAATTAAATTCTCCAATGTGGCTCATAAAAAAGATTTCCTATGAAAATTTTTGCATTATTAGAAACAATAAAATTAACAATTTCATTTAGAGTTACTATATTTATATTTCTAACATCAATTCTGCAATGTATATCAGATAGAATATTTCCATCATAAGAAATTTCCAAACAAGTTTCATCAGTTTTTCCATACTGAATAATTTCAGGCGACCAACTTATTTCTGGATGTAAGACTTTTGAAATTTTAAAATTATATAGTTTATAAAAAATGAGAACGAATGGTAAAGAATAATTCTTTACTGTTCGTTCTCGTAATGATAATATGAAATTCGTAGGAAGAAGGATTCAAGAACATTCAATAGTTTAGAAAGAATGTTGTGGAAACTTCTTATACAAGTCTTTAGGGAAGTATATCTAGAATGATCGAAGGGGAAGCTAGATTTCGGGTCGTTCTTAAGATACAATCATTGCTTTATCAACGTTGAAGTAGCCGATTAGCCGCTTCAGGTTATAATAAACTCAATCCGTAACAAGGAGGAACATATGAACGAATTTTTGGTACAAGTAATAGAAGCGCATGGCGGGTTAAACCGTTGGAAAAAATATAATTCATTAACTGCCACGATCGTCACCGGAGGTGCGTTATGGGCATTGAAAGGGCTCGTTCAAGACTCTAATCCTCGTGAGATGACAGTCGCGCTTCACTCTGAAGTCGCATCTCTCACTCCCTTCGGTCAACCGGATTGGCGGACTTCCTTCAGCCCCGATCGTATTGCGATTGAAACCTTGTCCGGGGAAGTCATTTCCGAGCAGGACGATCCTAGGACCTCGTTTGCAAATCATACGATGAACACACCATGGAATCCACTTCATCGAGCCTATTTCAATGGATACGCAATGTGGACATACCTGACTACACCTTTTTTCATGATGATGCCGGGGTTTGAGGTCAGCGAAATCCCATCCTGGAAAGAAGGCAATGAGATTTGGCGAGGATTGCGTGTAAGGTTTCCCAATAACATTGCTAGTCACAGTAAGGAGCAGGACTTCTATTTTGACGCTGATTTACAGCTGCGCAGACACGACTATCATGTTGATGTCGCAGGCAGCTTTCCGGCGGCGCAATATATCGACGACTACATCGAGGTTGAAGGCTTTCGTTATCCTACAAAACGCCGCGCTTATTTACGCGGACCCAATATGGAACCAGTTCGCGATATGCTGTTCGTTGCGATCGATATAAGTAACTTCCGGTTTAGTTGACTCGATCAAATAATTTCTTATATCACAAAAAAGGTGGAGCAGTAGCTTCACCCTTTTTTATTGATACCGTTCAAACAAATCCAACAAGGCGACTTCCAGTAAATCCGATTTATTCACCCGTTTTTGCTTGGCAAACTGATCAAGCTGCTTTGCTATGTCATCGTCAATCACAATCGATTTCCTGGTACCCCATTTCCAATCACCTATTACTTTTTCTTATATTCTATGTTTTTTTTAGTAATTCCTTGTTCAACTATACGGCCATTTAGTTTAAGTGTAATATTTCACAATCTTACATTAATTGTAACTTTATTATCCAATTTCTATTCAGAAATGTATCTTTTGCAAACAAAAATCCATATTGCTTAGGCATTTTAGTATTTTACATTTATTTTTGTATTATATAAAAAACAGCTTGCTAGGATTTTGGATCCAACAAGCTGTTTTTTTATATACTTTATTTATTTGGTTTTCTTATTACCACACGCTCATCTATTTCACTTACATGAAAATCTTCTTTCGTTGGAATATTTTCATTTTGAAAATTGATCATCTTCTTCCAACTCCCAGTCATTTTTTTACAAATCAACTTTTTGTCTGCAAATCAACTTTATTTGTGCTGTACACCTAGTCATTTTGTGACATTTTATAATTAAAATTGTGACAATCTTAATTTAAAACTATGACAAATTATATTTAAATTCACACTTACAGTAATCTTTTCTTTTTTTATTATTCAACAGTAACTGACTTAGCAAGATTACGTGGTTTATCTACATCACAACCACGGTGTAATGCTGCATAATAAGAGATTAATTGAAGTGGTAATACAGAAACGATTGGTGATAGTTCTTCTTGTACCTTAGGTAAGATAAAGCGATCGCCTTCCATTTCTAAACCTTCCATTGAAATGATACAAGGATTAGCCCCACGAGCAACAACCTCTTTAACATTTCCGCGGATGTTCAAGTTAACAGACTCTTGAGTTGCTAATGCAATAACAGGAGTACCTTCTTCAATTAAAGCAATGGTTCCATGTTTTAATTCTCCACCAGCAAACCCTTCTGCTTGGATGTAAGAGATTTCTTTTAATTTTAAAGCACCTTCTAGACATACGAAGTAATCAACGTTACGTCCAATGAAGAATGCATTTCGAGTAGTTGCTAAATATTCAGAAGCAATTGTCTCTAATTCTTCTTTTTGGTTACAGATAGTTTCCATTGCATTTGCAATAATACCTAACTCTTTTACTAAGTTAAAGTTAACAACTTTCCCTTTAGCTTTTGCTAAGTCATTTGCAACGATAGCTAATACTGCTAATTGAGCTGTATAAGCTTTTGTTGAAGCTACTGCAATTTCTGGACCTGCATGTAATGGAAGTGTGAAGTCAGCTTCACGAGATAATGTAGATCCTGGAACGTTTGTAATAGTAATTGCTTTATGACCTAATTTATTTGTTTGTACTAATACTGCTCTGCTATCCGCTGTTTCACCACTTTGTGTAATATAGATAAATAGTGGTTTTTCAGATAATAACGGCATGTTGTATGAGAATTCACTTGCAACGTGAACTTCAACTGGAACACCAGCCATTTTTTCAATAAATTGTTTACCAACAAGACCAGCATGGTAACTAGTTCCACATGCAATGATATAAAGTCTGTCAGCTTCTGTTAAAGCAGCTCTAATTTCATGATCGATTTCAAGCTCGCCATTTTCATTTTGGTATCTTTGGATAATGTTACGTATTACTAATGGTTGCTCATCTGTTTCTTTTAACATGAAATGAGGATATGTTCCTTTTTCAATGTCGCTAGCATCAATTTCAGCAGTATATGGAGCACGTTCAATAATGTTACCGTTTAAGTCCATTAATGTAACTTCATCTTTTGTTAATACGATAACTTCTTTATCCATTAATTCAATAAATTTATCAGTAATTTGTAGCATTGCCATTGCATCAGATGCAATAACGTTAAATTCATCACCAACACCTACAAGTAATGGGCTTTTGTTTTTAGCTACATAAATAACATCTTCATTTTGTTTATCTAATAATGCGATTGCATACGAACCTTTAAGAAGCTTAAGTGTTTCTTTGAATGCATCAAGCACACTTAATCCCTTTTTAATATGAAGTTCTACTAACTGTACAATTACTTCTGTATCAGTATCACTTGTAAAATTATAATCGCTTAAATAATCGTCTTTTAATTGTACATCGTTTTCGATAACACCATTATGAACAAGTGTAAAACGTTCCGTTGAACTTTGGTGAGGATGCGCATTACGTTTACTTGGAGCACCGTGTGTTGCCCATCTAGTATGACCAATTCCAACTTGCCCGTCTGCATTAGAAGGGATTGATTCACGTAATACAGCAATTCTACCTTTTTCTTTAAAAACTTCTACACCATTGTCTGTTAAAAGAGAAATCCCAGCAGAATCGTAACCACGATACTCTAATTTCTCTAAACCTTTTAACAAAATTTCTTTCGCATTATCATTTCCAATATATCCAACGATTCCACACATAATATCAATTGCTTTGTAAGTCCTCAAACAAGACATACATAAATGTATAGGAATGGAACGCTGTTTCCCTAACCGTTTAAATTATTTAATTTTCGATTCCCTCGTCATGTTTAATAATGGTAGAGGACTTACAAGCAATATCCACCTACCTTTCATATTCCGCTCATTAGCGAGTTCATTTTTATATTTATTAAACGGTGTATCATATTATTTACCTTTGTGCATATAGTCACCTATATGTTTTACGTAAATAATTTCGGTTGTGATACATCAACCGGGAGTCATCCGCCGAAACTTCGATAAAACTCCACCTCGTCAACTACACTTTCTCGTCCGTGTAGTTCTGGCGCTTTTTTAAAACTTTTATTGTTACAATACTCCTTTCCCGTTAGGAAAACAATAAACCAACTATACTATAATTCAATAATCTTGGTCAATAAAAATATTTTGACCAAGAATTGTATAGCCGCTTATATAACAAAAATATGCATAGAATGACACAAAAGTGCTCAACTATGCATATTAATTTTAATTTATTTTATTATACGCCTACTTCTTCTTTTACAACATCAACAATGCGTTCAACAAATGTTTTGCATTCTTCCGATGTAGGTGCTTCAGCCATTACACGAATAAGTGGTTCTGTACCCGATGGACGCACTAAAATACGACCATTTCCATTCATTTCAGCTTCTACTTCAGCGATTGTAGCTTTAATTCGCTCATTATTTAGAGCTTCATTCTTATCAGTTACACGTACATTAATCAGTAATTGAGGATACTTTTTCATTTCACCCGCTAATTGAGAAAGTGATTTTCCAGTTTCCTTTAAGATGCTCACCAATTGAATCGCACTTAACATGCCATCACCAGTTGTTATATGATCTAAGAATATAATATGACCTGATTGTTCTCCGCCAAGGTTATATCCGCTTTTTCTCATTTCTTCCATCACATAACGATCGCCAACGCCTGTAACAGCACTCTTCATATTTTGAGATTCAACTGCTTTATAAAATCCTAAGTTACTCATAACAGTCGAAACAATTGTATTCTGTTTTAAACGACCTTTTTCATTTAAATATTTTGCACAAATATACATGATTTGGTCACCATCAACAATATCACCATTTTCATCAATAGCAATTAGGCGGTCCCCATCACCATCAAATGATAAACCTACATCTGCACCCTTTTCTTTCACTAGAGCTGCAAGTGCTTCAGGATGAGTTGAACCTACCCCATCATTGATATTAAATCCATTTGGGCTTGTTCCCATTGTAACAATATCGGCTTCAAGATCAGCAAATAAGTATGGTGCTAATGAAGATGTTGCTCCATGAGCGCAATCAAGTGCTACTAATAATCCTGAGAAATCTTCATCTATTGTATTTTTAAGGAACTGTAAGTACTTTTGTCCACCCTCAAAGTAATCATTTACTTGGCATAAATCACTTCCACTTGGTCGTGGTAACTTATCTACTTCCGCATCCATTAGTTCTTCAATTTCCGCTTCTTGCTCATCTAATAATTTAAATCCGTCTGGACCAAAGAATTTGATTCCGTTATCAGCCACTGGATTATGTGAAGCTGAAATCATAACACCAGCTTGTGCACCTAGCGCTTTAGTTAAATAAGCTACACCAGGAGTTGAAATAACACCTAAACGCATAACTTCAGCACCAATTGATAATAAACCAGCAACTAATGCACCTTCTAACATATGACCTGAAACTCGAGTATCTCGTCCTACTAAAATTTTAGGCTTCACATTATTTTTTGTTAAAACATATCCACCACAACGACCGATTTTATATGCTAATTCAGGAGTTAACTCAATATTTGCAACCCCTCGTACACCATCTGTACCAAAATATTTACCCATAATTACTCTCCTTCTAATTCGATGATTGACCTACTATTTCTGAACCTTGATCAGTTTGAGAGGTCTTTTTATCTGTTATTTCAACCGTTACTGTATCGTAATCTAATTTATATATAACACCTTTTGGTGCACTAATCGATAATGTAACATGTTGGGTTCCTGGTTCTAGTCCACTTACTTTTGCTGTGACACTAATTTCACTAGGGTTTATTAAATCTAAATCCTCGGCAAATCCTCTTGCTGTCACTGTAACTTTTCCTGTGGCCGGCTTAGTGATTTTATATGAATAATTATCATTTTCTCCAGAAAATGTAATTGGAATATTACTAAATTTCATTTCCTTCTCTTGAGAAAAATCAACTACTACTTCTACCGTACTTGGATCAACTTTAAATGCACCATCTGGCGTTGGAACATTAATTTCGTATGTACCACTTTTATCAAAGGTTGATAAATCAACAGGCACTTCAATCGGACCACTAAAATTGTTTAACCAATCCTGAGACGCATAGACTGTCACATGATCAACTTTACTTACAAGACTTTTTAATTTTAATCCATCCTGTAAACTGCCTGTTTCAATTAGTTCAATGGGAAAAGTAGCACTTTCCGAAACAATTGGAACCGTGACTTCAACTTTACTAGGATTTGTATTTAATAAAATTCGGTTACCACGCTTGTCGTATAATTTGACTGGTAAAACTTGGCTAAATGTCTGATTGGCATCAGCCACATCAATATCTACACTTGCATAGGAAACTTGCCTTACTTCATCTTCGGATCCTACTATTTTAATTAAATTTGGCTTAATAATAGCTTCCTCAGCTTTATAGCCATATTTTATTTCTTTTTCATTTTTATAAACAGCTTTAACAGGTATTTCTTTTTCTATTTTCTCTTTAATTGTTACTGTTACAGTTCGTGGTTTAATTGTTGCTTTAATCTTGTCTGATAAATTTCGAATCTTTAAAGGCACTTCATATGTACCTAAAGCGTACGAAGTTAAATCTATATAAACCTCAAAATCTCTTTTCATTTCAGCAGTTTTAACAATACTATTCGGTCCGTCCAATTGTACCGACACCTTTTTCGGTATACCATCTACAATTAAATTTTGCTGGTCATAAACCGGTGTTACATGTACATCACGAATTAACTCTTTATTGTTTACAAAAGGGATGTCACCTAATCCTGAACTGCTCGATTGTGGAACTAAATTAACAGACATAAAAAGCAGTAATGTAACTAATAATGCGATTCCTCTTAAAATCCATCGATTATCCATAAAATTATCCATTACGTTTTACCTTCCAATTCCATTTAGATGTAGTGGACTCTTCTGGTGATTTTAATTCCGTATTTAATAAATTCACAAGCTCATCTTTTGATAGTTCTCTATATAAATTTCCGTTTCTAGCTACTGATACAGCTCCTGTTTCCTCAGAAACCACAATTGTAATGCTATCTGTTACTTCACTAATACCTACCGCCGCTCGATGTCTCGTGCCTAATTCTTTCGAAATAAAAGCACTTTCTGATAACGGTAAATAGCAGGCAGCTGCCGTTATCTTTTCTCCTTGAATAATAACTGCTCCGTCATGTAATGGAGTATTAGGGATAAAGATATTAATTAGCAGCTCAGAAGATAGATTGGCATTTAAAGGTATTCCCGACTCTATATAGTCTCCCATACCAGTTTGTCTTTCGAACGAAATTAGCGCACCGATTCTTCGTTTTGCCATATATTCAGTAGCTTTCGCTATACTTTCAACGATATCATTTCTTTCATTTAAACCATTTGTAGTTGTTCTAGAGAAAAAGCGTCCTCGACCAAGCTGCTCTAATGCTCTTCTTAATTCTGGCTGGAAGATAATTATAACGGCCAAAAATCCCCAAGTTAATGCTTGATCCATTAAAAATTGCAAAGTATGTAAGCCAAATAAACTACTTAAAACCTTTACAACAATAATTATTGTTACACCCTTCAATAATTGAACGGCCTTTGTACCTTGTATAATTATAATTAGTCGATAAATAACAAACCAAACTAATAATATATCCAAACTATTTTGCAAGTATTGTAAAAAATTTATATGTAAAGAAGGCACCTTTTATCCTCCTAATTCTTTATATTAAAACCATTATCTTGAGTATTATACCATACTTTTACAATACACAAAATTTGAGAATTATTAACTAAGTTAACAATTTAAACTGATTAGTGTAATCCTTGTTAAAATAAAAAGTCAGCAATTTATGCTGACTTTTATACTGAAGCTATTTATTTACATTTTAGATTATGAATCTGATAAATGACCAAACATCACTTTTGGGATAGTGAAATTAATAGCCTCCTCTTCAGCAGGGGTGTCATAGATCCTCTGTCTGGCCAAAAACAACACTATGTTAGTTTACAAAGATTAATAATTAAAGTAACTTTTCTCCAAGCAGTGAACCTATTAATGCGACTGCTACTATAGCAGTTTTATTTCTTTCATCCAGAATAGGATTAACTTCTACGAATTCAATTGATGTAATGATGTCCGCATCAGATAACATTTCCATTGCTAAATGACCTTCTCTGTAAGTAATTCCACCAGGAACTGGTGTACCCACACCAGGTACATGAATCGGATCTAATCCATCTAGATCTAACGATAAATGTACTCCGTCACAACCTTTTAAATGATCGATACTTTCTTCCATTACTCTAGTCATCCCTAATTTATCGATTTCATGCATTGTGTATACTTTAATACCTAGCTCCTTAATAAAAACTCGTTCACCTTCATCAAGATCTCTAGCACCAATGATGATTACATTTTCTGGTTTTACTTTTGGAAGATAGTCTCCAATTTTTGTTAGTAACTCATGTCCATATCCAAGAGAAACTGCCAACGACATGCCATGAATATTTCCTGATGGTGAAGTTTCAGCAGTGTTTAGATCACCATGTGCATCAAACCAAATTAAACCTAAATTATTATAATGCTTCGAAACTCCGGCTAATGTACCAATTGCTATACTGTGGTCTCCACCTAGCACTAAAGGCATTCTATTTCTTTTAATAACTTCATCTACTTCATTAGCAAGCTTTTCACACGTATCTTTTACTGATTTCAGGTTTTTTAAGTTATGTTCTGTGTTATCTTCTTTAAAAAGAGTGCGTTCAACTAAAATATCACCTAGATCTTCAACATTATATGATAAACCTTCAATTCGTTCATGTAATTGTGCGTATCTGATTGCACTTGGTCCCATATCTACTCCACGTCTTGTTTGCCCTAAATCTAATGGTACCCCAATTATTGAAATTTCTTTTAACATATATATTCCTCCCGTGTATTAATTCTAACAAGAAAACGCTTACTTAAATTACTTTTATAAAGAATCAATTTTTGACTCTTAAAGTTATTAATTATACTAATAGTTTAAATCTTTTGAAACAAACGGGTCAACTCGACATTTTTTTGTATACATATGCATTATTAACTACACTATAATATGAAATAAAATAAAAAAAAACCTTAGTCGATTGACTAAGGTTTAACTTTATGTATATTGGTGGAGCCTAGCGGGATCGAACCGCTGACCTCCTGCGTGCAAGGCAGGCGCTCTCCCAGCTGAGCTAAGGCCCCTTTATATAATTATACAGAAATGGAGCGGAAGACGGGGCTCGAACCCGCGACCCCAACCTTGGCAAGGTTGTATTCTACCACTGAACTACTTCCGCATAAAAAAAAAAAGTGAGCCATGAAGGATTCGAACCTTCGACCCTCTGATTAAAAGTCAGATGCTCTACCTACTGAGCTAATGGCTCGTAATAAATTACGATTTTAAAAAATGGCTGGGCTACCTGGATTCGAACCAGGGCATGACGGAATCAAAATCCGTTGCCTTACCGCTTGGCTATAGCCCAATAATAAATGGTGGAGGGGGACGGATTCGAACCGCCGAACCCACAGGGAGCGGATTTACAGTCCGCCGCGTTTAGCCACTTCGCTACCCCTCCGGATTTATTAAATTAAGGATGGTGGAGGATGACGGGCTCGAACCGCCGACCCCCTGCTTGTAAGGCAGGTGCTCTCCCAGCTGAGCTAATCCTCCGTAATATAAATGGTGACCCGTACGGGATTCGAACCCGTGTTACCGCCGTGAAAGGGCGGTGTCTTAACCGCTTGACCAACGGGCCGTATAAGTATTGTTTTCCAAGCTTCCAACCGGGCTCGAACCGGTGACCTCTTCCTTACCATGGAAGTACTCTGCCTGCTGAGCTATGGAAGCATCAAAAAAAATGGCTCCGCAGGTAGGGTTCGAACCTACGACCACTCGGTTAACAGCCGAGTGCTCTACCACTGAGCTACTGCGGAATGGTAATGAACCAAGCGACGTTCTACTCTCACAGGGGGAAACCCCCAACTACCATTGACGCTGAAGAGCTTAACTGCCGTGTTCGGTATGGGAACGGGTGTGACCTCTTCGCTATCATCACTTGATTCAATTAACTTAAGACATTGATAATTATAACAAAATATTTACCAAAGTCAATATTTTTGAAGATTTTTTTAGCATTTTTACGCTATTTTATACCTTCAAAACTAGATAATGTCATTATCAAACTTGTTAGTTAAGTCCTCGACCGATTAGTATCAGTCAGCTCCACGTGTCACCACGCTTCCACCTCTGACCTATCAACCTGATCATCTCTCAGGGGTCTTACTAGCTTAACGCTATGGGAAATCTCATCTTGAGGGGGGCTTCATGCTTAGATGCTTTCAGCACTTATCCCTTCCACACATAGCTACCCAGCCATGCTCTTGGCAGAACAACTGGTACACCAGCGGTGTGTC
>NZ_NCSY01000017.1 GCF_002156875.1 Bacillus sp. EAC
CCAACTAGCTAATGCGCCGCGGGCCCATCTATAAGTGATAGCCGAAGCCATCTTTCAACAAAGGAACAGGAGTTCCTTTGTGTCATCCGGTATTAGCTCCGGTTTCCCGAAGTTATCCCAGTCTTATAGGTAGGTTGCCCACGTGTTACTCACCCGTCCGCCGCTAACCTGCAGGAGCAAGCTCCTACAAGTCCGCTCGACTTGCATGTATTAGGCACGCCGCCAGCGTTCGTCCTGAGCCAGGATCAAACTCTCCATAATAGTTAAGTTTAAATCTTGTTTTGCTCTAAAACTAATAATTGACGTTTTACTTCATGTTTTGTTTAGTTTTCAAAGATCATCATTTAATTTAACAACTTATAAATCATAACATACTCGACAAAAACTGTCAATAAATATTTTTCGTTTTTAAGTTACCGCCATCAGCGACGTTTATAAATATACCACCCTTAGTTTAATAGGTCAATACATTTATGGTAATTTGTTTAAAAAAATTTTAGACAAGGTAGATTCCGATCACACTCAAGGCTACAACACCTGGAATACCTAGAATACTAACAGATAAACATGTCGCTGCATTTATCGGAATATGAAAATTGTTCGACGCTAAAACATAATTCAAAAGAAATACAAGCATGATACACACAATGCCCCTTAGTACATACTTACTTATAACTTTAACTGTTTTAACTGGCATTCCTACTAACAATAAAAATAAAACAACAAATAATACAACTGAAATCATAATAACACTGTTCAAAACAAAAACTCCCCTCATATAACTTGTACACCTTGTACTAAAATTGTATGAGCGGAGTTTATTTTCAATGCCAATAAATTCTATAAATTTAATAAAGAGCTTATTGCAGACGCAATAAACTCTTTTAATTATTTCATTTTTGTAATAAGTACGTTACGAGCTTTCGCCTCTTTTAGCAAAAAATAATACTTTGCTTGATAAAGCTTAACATGAATCAATAAATCCTCTGGTGGATCTACACTTCTTTCTACTAGCTCTACTTGATTTAAGTAAATCTCTTTATAATCATGTAGTTTGTTAACTAGTTTTTCATCAAAATCTTTGCGAAGCTTTCCTTTTTTTCGAAAAAAAACCATGGTCTCTCTCCATTAATCAATTTCTATAACTCTCTTCTACCCTCAAGAGCCTTTGAAAGTGTGACTTCATCTGCATATTCCAAATCCCCTCCGACAGGAAGACCGTGTGCGATACGAGTAATTTTAATACCCGTAGATTTTAATAGCCTTGAAATATACATAGCAGTCGCTTCACCCTCAATATTAGGATTTGTCGCTAAAATAATCTCTTGAACTTCATCATCTTTCAGCCTACTTAAAAGCTCCATAATTTTAATATCTTCAGGCCCTACACCTTCCATTGGAGAAATCGCTCCATGAAGTACATGATATAAACCTTGGTATTCTCTCATTTTTTCCATAGCTATTACATCTTTAGTATCTTGAACAACACAAATTGTTGTTCGATCTCTATGATGATCACCACAAATGTAACAAGGGTCAGTATCAGTAATATGACCACATTGCGTACAATAAAGTAGCTTTCGTTTTGCATCAATCATCGATTTCGCAAAATCTAATACATCATCTTGCTTCATCTCTAACATAAAAAACGCCAGACGTACGGCCGTCTTGGGACCAACCCCTGGCAATTTCATAAAGCTATCTATTAATTTGGATATCGGCTCAGGATAATGCATAGTCGCAGCTCCTAAAACAATCCTGGAATATTCATTCCTTTAGTAAATTGGCCCATTGTTTTTGCCGTAGCATCTTCGATTTGTTTAATCGCATCATTTGTAGCAGTTAAAACTAAATCTTGTAACATTTCGATATCTTCTGGATCAACAACTTCTTCTTTAATATTTACTTCTACTATTTGTTTTAATCCGTTTGCTGTAACAGTTACCATACCGCCACCTGCAGTACCAACAAATGTACGTGCATTTAATTCATTCTGTGCTTCTTCCATTTGTTTTTGCATTTTTTGCATTTGTTTCATCATATTATTCATATTGCCCATTCCGCCACGCATCATTTTAAGTTCCTCCAATATATTTAGTCTTTAATAATTACTAAATCTTCTCCAACAAGATTAATTGCTTCTTGAACAAGTGGTGATACTTCATTAGAAGATTCTTGTTGTTTCGATTGATTTAAATAAGAATCCCTAGTTGATTTCCAATCTTCCTCGGGAATTGCTAACATACTCATTTCTGCCCCTAATAAAGTAGACAATGTTTGATTAATGGTCGTTAAATGTTCTTGTTCACCATTATTATTTATTAAATCACAAATAGTCTCAGATTTAAAAGCAACTATACATTGTTCCGAAGAGGCTGCAACAACTTCACCATACGATACTAATGTAGCTGTAGAGACTTTATTTTGATATCTTAACTGATCCTGTAGTGTCGGCCACACTGCTAATACCTTGTTCTTTTCTTGTTTTGAAGCTGCTCGAAGAACACTTTGGACTAAACTGTTAGGCACTTTTGAACGTGTTGTTGTTGATCTCGGTCTTGTACTAGTTGTTTCGTTATTATTTGAACTATTTACTGCGATTCCATTTTCTTTTAAATGATTTATTTCTTTTTCTAGATGATTAATTTTATTTAGTAAAGCTGTAAGTTCTTCTGATTTTTGTCCTACTTTATTTACAGAAGCTTTTTGACAAAGTTGAACAACGGCTACTTCGAGTAAAACTCTTGGGTGATTTGTCCACTTCATCTCTTGTTGGCTTTTACTAAGTGAAGCAATGATTTGATATATTAATTCATCATCGTAAGACTCACAAATTTCTTTAAATTGTTCACTCACTGTTGCTCTTTCAAGTAATTCAACAGTATTTGGTGAATGTCTATATAATAAAATATCTCGATAATAAACTGTTAAATCTTCAATAAAACGAACAGGATCTTTCCCTTGGTTTAAAAGTTCCTCGATATTTGTCAAACAAGCAGATACATTACCGTTTATTATTGCTGAAACGATGGAGATTAAACGTTCTTGAGCAACCGTTCCGGTAACAGCTAATACATCATCTAATGCAATGAAATGATCACAGTATGAGATGGCCTGATCAAGAATACTTAAAGCATCCCTCATTCCACCTTCTGCTGCACGGGATAACATCATTAACGCTTCAGGATCAATTTCAATTTGCTGGTGATTTAATACAACTGATAAACGATCTGAAATTGTTTGAGCACTTATTTTATGAAAATCGAAGCGCTGGCATCTCGAAAGTATGGTTAATGGTATTTTGTGCGGCTCCGTTGTAGCTAAGATAAAGATTACATGCCCTGGAGGCTCTTCTAATGTTTTTAATAATGCATTAAAAGCTCCAATTGATAACATATGGACTTCATCTATTATGTATACTTTATACTTCCCAACAGAGGGAGCGTATTTTACCTTTTCTCGGATATCACGTATTTCATCTACTCCATTATTAGATGCTGCATCGATTTCAATAACATCAGAAATTGAGCCATCTGTAATTCCTTTACAAACTGAACACTCATTACACGGTTCGTTTGTAGGAGCATGTTCACAATTCAAAGCTTTTGCAAAGATTTTAGCCGTACTTGTTTTACCAGTTCCTCTAGGTCCTGTGAACAAATATGCGTGAGATACTTTTTGCTGAAGAAGGGAGTTTTGTAACGTTCGTATTATATGATTTTGACCTACAACATCTTTAAATTGTTGGGGTCTCCACAAACGATATAAGGCTTGATAAGTCAATTGGTTTCCTCCTTCTTACAAAGTCATCATTATTATACCCTATGTATTGATTTGATGGAAAATTTTTTAAAGAAAATGAAGTAAACTCGGATTAGCGAGCCTCTAGGTGAAAACATAGGCGTAGTTGCGTTTATACTTAATTCAGATTTGACAGATAGGTTATAGGTCGAGAACTCTTCTTCGCTGCCAATTTATTAATTCTTTAACGTATAAAGTAAACTCACCTTATGATCAGCCTTTTAGAATATGAAGTTGAACTTATACTTAATTTCTATAATTGGCATTCAGTCGATTACTCATCCTTGAAGGCAATTTATACTTTCTTAACGTACAAAAAAACTCACTCAAGATTGAGTGAGTTTTTATAAAGTTACTGCCGTGCACCACTCGTCGATGCACTACCCCAAGCGTTACTTAAACAGTTAGCTCGGCCCAGGCACCCCTACGGCACACGAGAGGGCTCACTTATTGCTGCTTCCTTCCGGACCTGACAAGGTTCGTGAGTTCTCGTTGCGTAGGACCCAGACGTCAACACCACTTATTTAAGGCAGACCCTGAAATAGATACACCTCGGAGTGGAATTCAGTCTCGCTAGAGCGGATTGCGAGTACAGGGCACCGCTACCTCCCCACCTAGCACGGCAAAGTTACAACCTATTTTATCCCGCTGTTTGAAGCGGTATTTAAAGTATATACGAACCTCTTCAAAAAATCAATGTTTGTCCTCAACAGGTAATTTTTTCTTCTTCGCCCTTAAATCTCTAAAGAAATTCGTTAATAAATTACTACATTCTTCCTCTTGAATTCCTGATTCTACTTCGCAACGATGATTAAATCTGTCTTCCTGTAACAAATTATAAATAGATCCCCCACATCCAGCTTTCGGATCTTTCGCACCGAAAACCACTCTAGGAATTCTTGATTGAATAATCGCCCCTGCACACATAGGACACGGTTCAAGTGTTACATATAATGTCGTTTCTTCCAGCCTCCACGAATCAATTACTTTGCAAGCTTCTTCTATTGCACTAATTTCTGCATGGCCTAATGCGGTTTGCTTCGTTTCCCTTACATTATAACTACGAGCTATTACTTCATCTTTATAAACGATAACGGCCCCAATGGGCACTTCACCTATCTTTTCGGCCTTTAAAGCTTCTTCAATCGCCATCTTCATATAAAACTCATCTTTATTCAACATTTACACCTCTTTATTTCAATAACAAACAAATATTCTTTTTATCAGTAGATAAACTAATCATAGATTGGGGTGACGTAAAATGAATTCTTTAAATCATAAAAGTGAAACCAAGCCTGCTTTATTAATTGTAGATTTAATTAATTCTTTTTCATTTAAACATGGGTGTGTTCTAGCTGAAAAAACATTAAAAATGATTCCAAATATTAAATTACTACGGAAACTATTTGTAGACAGAAAACTTCCCATCATTTATATAAATGATCATTATAAAATTAATAATCCTACTCCTGAAAAACTGATTAATCATTGTCTAAATCCATTAAGTTATTCTGTCATAAAACAAGTAATGCCATCAGAACATGACTGGTTTATCTTTAAACCTAATTATTCTGGCTTTTATAAGACAAAACTCGACGGTCTACTAAAGGAATTAAATGTTACACACTTATTCATAATAGGTGTTGCTGGTAATCGTTGTGTTTTATTTACAGCAAACGATGCTTTTATGCGCGATTATAAACTAATTATACCTTACGATGCAATTTCGTCTGTTACGGATTATGATGAAAAAATTTCAATCTATATGATGAAAGATATTTTAAATGCAGAAGTAGTTCTTTCTGAGGAAATAAAAAAGATAATTAATAAATTATAATGAAATTGTCATACATAATTGGAAATTTTTTAAAATTGTATTCCGCCTGTCCGCAGTATGTTAAAATAGTTTCTGTATGTTTTAGCGTATGATACGGAATTTGACTAGTAAGGAGGACAAGAGATGATACATGTACCTTTTATAACAGTAGAAGGACCTATAGGTGTCGGAAAAACATCTCTATCCAAAGCTATATCTGAGCACTTTCAATATGAATTATTGAAAGAAATCGTTGATGAAAATCCATTCTTAGGTAAGTTTTATACAGACATTGAGGAATGGAGCTTCCAAACAGAAATGTTTTTCCTTTGTAATCGATTTAAGCAATTAGAAGACATAGATCGTGATTTTCTAAAAAAATCGATACCAGTTGTTGCAGATTACCATATCCTTAAGAATTTAATTTTTGCTAGCAGAACATTAAAAGACCAACAGCATGATAAATACTTAAAAATATATCAGATTTTAACTGAAGACATGCCAAAACCTAATGTCATCGTTTACTTAACGGCAAGTCTTGAAACTCTACAAAAACGCATTGAAGTTCGAGGTAGAGAATTTGAACAATTAATTGAGGATCAGTACTTAATCCAATTAATAGAAGATTACGAGATACACATGAAGGAGTTTCAGTTGAAACATCCAGAGATCCCAGTCCTAAAATTTGATGGGGATCAAATTGATTTCGTAAATAATCCTAGAGATTTAGCGATGATACTTGATAAATTAGAAAACACCTTACAAAAGGAGCTAAGAAGCATATGAATTTGCGCGAAAAATATGGAATACGAAATGACGCTGTTATAACAATTGCAGGAACGGTAGGTGTTGGTAAATCTACAATGACAAATGCCTTGGCGGAAGCATTAAACTTTCGTACATCATTTGAAAAAGTAGATACTAATCCTTATTTAGATAAATTTTATCAAGACTTTGCTCGTTGGAGCTTTCATTTGCAAATTTACTTCTTAGCAGAACGTTTTAAAGAACAAAAGAGAATGTTCGAATATGGTGGAGGATTTATCCAAGATCGTTCGATTTATGAAGATACAGGCATTTTCGCAAAAATGCACTACGAAAAAGGTACAATGAGTGATGTTGATTATGAAACGTACACTAGCTTATTTGATGCAATGGTTATGTCACCATATTTCCCTGCACCAGATTTATTAATCTACCTTGAAGGTACATTTGATGAAGTTGTTGAGCGTATTAAAGAACGCGGGCGCCCAATGGAGCAACAAACGCCAATCGAATATTGGAAAGAAATGAATACACGTTACGAAAACTGGATCAATAACTTTAATGCATGTCCTGTCCTTCGCTTAAGTATAAGTGAATATGACCTAATCAAAAATGGATCATCTGTAGAAGAGATCGTTAAAAAAATTGGGAATTTATTAAACCACTCACAAAAATATATGAAATCTAGATAAATAAGAAAAGTGGAAGGCGTTTGCCCAGCCCCGACAAGCATAAGACTAAGAACGATAAAGGTTGGGGTTTACCTTTGGCGAGCTTTGGCTTATGACCTCGAGGGGCTAACGCCTGGAACTAGACATACCATAAAAGAAAAGCTGATTACTTGTTTTTAATTACAAGTAATCAGCTTTTTACTTTATTATCCATTTATCTGGCTTATATCTCTTTTATAAACATCATATGCAATAGCTGCCGCGATTAAGGATCCAATAAAAAACAATACCGAACCACCTAAAGTAAATAACCTACCAATCAATAAAGCAAAGTCTTCTGAAGTTTGTTGCTCCTGGTTCATACTCCTCGCTCCCTAACTCCCTGTATTCTATCTCAGACACTAATAAGATATGTACAATTGCCTATCTATGTTCATTAATATTTATCCAAACAAAAAACCCGTTACATAAATGTAACGAGTTGACAATCTCCAAATATATATGCGCTCCGTTAAAAATCAAAAATGGAGGAGTAAGAGGGATTCGAACCCCCGCGGGCTGTTACACCCCTGTCGGTTTTCAAGACCGATCCCTTCAGCCAGACTTGGGTATTACTCCGTTTTGACAAGATTTATAATAGCATATCAAAAAAATGTGGTCAAGTATATTTCTGAAATTTTTTTTATATTTTTCAAGTATTTTTTTGCCCTATTCCCTTATTTATTATGGCCCTTATGAAAGGAATTATAAAAATAGATTCAACAATTCATTTTAACTGTATTTTGTTATACAAAAATAATACCTAGTATTTATAATAGTAATAAGTATTTAAATATTTAGATATTAATATGCAAGGTGGGAGAAAAATTTGATAGAATTACTACCCTTAATGTTAGAAAGGGTTGGTATCCTTGTTATACTAGCTTTTTTACTTTCAAGGATGAAATCATTTCGACAGATCATTCATAATGAACATTCTATAAAAGGAAAATTTCTACTGATTGCTATATTCGGTGTTTTTGGTGTAATTAGTAATTACACTGGCGTTCACATCTATCGGGAAGTTATTCTGTCCCAAGAATGGCATTTTAATGTAGCGAGTAACAACGCTATAGCCAATACAAGAATTATGGGTGTCGCCATAGGCGGATTACTTGGAGGTCCTGTTGTTGGTTTAGGTGTTGGTTTAATAGCCGGGTTACATAGACTAACATTAGGCGGTTTCACAGCTTTTCCATGTGCAATATCAACAATTGTAGCAGGAATTATCACGGGATTTCTCGGCAAAAAATATAGTATTCAGAAAAACAAAACACCTTGGCGTGCTGTAGCAATTGGAATTATTATGGAATGCATTCAAATGGGGATTATTTTACTAATCGCTAAACCTTTTGAGGCCGCTCTTCATTTAGTAGAAATAATTGCTATACCTATGATTGCGATTAACGGATTTGGTACACTGATCTTCATATTAATCATTCAAACAATATTACAAGAGGAAGAGCGTACGAGGGCATTGCAAACCAATAAAGCATTGTATATCGCTCAGCAAACCCTGCCATTTTTTAGACAAGGTTTATCAATTCATTCTAGTGGCGAGGTTTCAAAAATTATTTATCGATTAACAAATGCAGATGCAATCTCAATTACAGACCATACACAGATACTTGCACATATTGGAGCTGGATCCGATCATCATAAACCATTGCAAAGTGTAGCGACAAATTTAACAAAAAAAGCACTTTTGCAAGGTGAAATAATCTTAGCTAACTCCAAGGAAGAGATTCAGTGCTATCATGATGATTGTCCTCTACAAGCTGCAATTGTTCTCCCATTAAAAGCATTAAACAAAACAGTTGGTTCATTAAAACTATATTATAGGAACCCAAATAAACTAGATCAAGTTGAACAAGAACTTGCTGAAGGGTTATCTAAACTTTTTTCAACACAATTAGAGCTTGCGGAAGCAGAGCTACAAAGGAAATTACTTAAGGATGCAGAGATTAAAGCTTTACAAGCACAAATACATCCCCACTTTTTATTTAATTCTATTAATACAATTTCTAGTCTAATTCGAACGGATTCTGATAAAGCACGAAAATTACTAATTCATCTTAGTACTTTCTTTCGAAATAATTTACAGGGTGCAAGACAAACACTCGTACCTTTGGAAAAAGAATTAGAGCACGTAGAAGCATACTTAATATTAGAACAAACACGTTTTCCAAATAGATTCAGTGTTGACTTTGATATTGAGCCTAGATTAAAAAGTATACAAATACCTCCTTTTACTCTTCAGCCTCTTGTTGAAAATGCAATTAGACATGCACGTTCAAAAGAGAAAACATTGAACATTATTGTCCGGGTATATGAAGAAGAAGGTAATATGATCCTTTTAACAATGGATAACGGAATTGGAATCCCCTCTAATTTACTTAAGACCATTGGGAATGAAACAGTTCAGTCAAAAGAAGGAACTGGAACTGCGTTATGGAATATAAAAAAACGAATAGAAGAAATTTATGGACATGAAGAACTCTTCAAAATTGAATCTGAACTTGGACTTGGCACAAAAGTCTATATAACACTCCCGTTAAATATGGAAAGATTGGAGGGATAAAACTTGTTAAAAGCTCTAATTGTTGACGATGAACCGCTAGCTAGAGACGAACTTGTATATCTTTTGAAAAGAAGTAGAGAAGTTGATATTATCGGCGAAGTTGATTCTATTGAAAGCACAATGGGACTAATTCGTACGAAAGAAATCGATGTTGTCTTTTTAGATATTCAGTTAGCTGATGAAAGTGGTTTAGAAATAGCACAAAAAATACAGGAATTTGAAAACCTGCCTGCAATAGTGTTTGCAACAGCTTTTGATGAATATGCGTTAAATGCATTTGAATTACAGGCCGTTGATTACTTATTAAAACCTTTTGATGAAGAGAGAGTTTTAATGACTGTAAAAAAATTATTAAAATTCACAAACCATTCGGTTAACATACCTCTTCAAAATAAACAAAAACGCTTTTTGAAACAAGACAAGCTAGCTATTACGGTTGATGAGCGAATCATTTTGACTACGTTTGATGAAATTCACTACATTTACACACTTGATGGAACTACAAGCGTTGTGACAGATAAACAAACTTTCCGAATTAATGAACCATTAATAAATATCGAACGGAAGCTACAAGATTCATCATTTATACGAGTACACCGAAGCTACATCGTAAATTTTGATAAGATTGTTGAAATCCAACCTTGGTTCCACTCTACCTATAATCTAATAATGGAAGATGGAGAAAAGGTACCTGTTAGTAGGACCTATACAAAGGAACTTAAGCAATTATTCCACTTGTAAGCTTGTATTTCAATTCCCGTTTATTGCTACTCAACCTGATATTCTTGCAATTCAAATTGAAAAGAATATGTTTGCTTTTTCATAAAGTAATATAAGTATGTACAAACACACAGGGGAGGTTTCGGTAAAAATGAATGCGGTTACAATTGTTATTGCTTCAATGTGTATTTTAATGATAGCTTATCGATTATATGGAACATTCATGACTGTAAAAGTATTGAAGTTAGATGACTCTAAAGCTACACCAGCTCATGAACTAAATGATGGAAAAGATTATGTTCCTACAAACAAATGGGTCTCATTCGGCCATCATTTCGCGGCAATTGCTGCTGCGGGACCACTTGTTGGACCAATTTTAGCAGCACAGTTTGGATACCTTCCAGGATTACTTTGGCTTTTAATCGGTGCTGTTATCGGAGGAGCAGTACATGATATTGTTGTCTTATATGCCTCTATGAGGAAAAAAGGAAAGTCTTTATCAGAAGTAGCAAAAGATGAGTTAGGACCAGTTGCAGGCTTCTGCACAGGACTTGCAATGCTATTTATTATAACGATTACAATGGCTGGTCTCTCGATGGTGGTACTTCATGCTCTTGAAAACAATCCATGGGGAACATTCGCCGTTGGTATCACGATCCCTATCGCAATGGGGGTTGGAATTTTTTATAAGAAAACAGGAAATTTAAAGCTAGCATCTAGCATTGGATTTATTCTACTAATGATTGGAGTTTTTATAGGTCCTACAATTCAAGAAACTGCTATTGGGGACTTTCTAACTTTTGATACGAAAACTTTAGCTATTATCCTACCAATTTATGCATTTTTTGCAGCAGCACTACCTGTATGGCTACTACTAGCACCTCGAGATTATTTAAGTAGCTTTATGAAAATTGGTGTATTTATTGCATTAATTATTGGCGTATTCATAATAAATCCAGCTATCGAGTTTCCTTCTGTTACGAAATTCGTTAATGGAGGCGGTCCAATTCTAGCAGGTCCTGTATGGCCGTTTATTTCCATTACAATTGCATGTGGTGCTATTTCAGGTTTCCATGCTTTCGTGGGATCCGGTACTACTCCTAAAATGCTTGATCGATGGAGTGATATAAAGGTGGTTGGATTTGGAGCAATGTTGGTTGAATGCTTAGTGGGAATAATGGCCTTAATCGCTGCTACTGCTCTACAACCTGCCGATTATTTTGCAATTAACTCTGCTCCTGAGGTGTTTAAAACACTGGGAATGAATGTTGTACATCTACCTGAACTTAGTCGTGAAATTGGTTTGAATTTAGAAGGTCGTACGGGCGGTGCAGTTACTTTGGCTGTCGGCATGACATATATTTTCACATCAATACCTTGGTTTAGCCATTTATCATCATATTTCTTCCAATTTGTTGTCATGTTTGAAGCAGTATTTATTTTAACGGCAATTGATGCAGGCACGCGTGTAGCTCGCTATTTGATTCAAGACTTCTTTGGTGAATATTACAAACCATTGAAGAGAACGGATTGGCTTCCTGGTTCTATTTTCGCAAGTGCACTAGCTTGCTTTATGTGGGGCTATCTCTTATTCTCTGGTGATATCGGATCAATATGGGCCCTCTTTGGTGTATCAAACCAATTAATGGCCTCTATAGGTTTGATTATTGGAGCAACTGTTATTTTAAAGATAGCTGATAAACGATGGTATATGCTTACATGTCTTGTTCCATTAGCCTATCTATTCGTGACAGTAAATTATGCTGGTTATTGGATGGTAAAGAATGTTTATCTAAATGAACAGGCTGCTGGATATAGTATGTTAAATGCAGTTTTATCAATCATTATGTTAATGCTAGGTTTAATTATCTTAATTTCAGCCATAAAAAAATGGACGAAAATGTGGAATACACCTCAATATAAATTAGATATTAAATCCTTCTAATTAAAAAAGCAGGTAAAACGAGAACTTAATTCTCGTATTTGCCTGCTTTTTTATACTGTAAAATAGATTTATTTAATAACTTCTTTTCCACCCATATATGGACGAAGAACTTCTGGAATAATAATAGATCCATCTTCCTGTTGATAGTTCTCTAATATAGCAGAAACTGTTCGACCAATCGCAAGACCAGATCCATTTAACGTATGAACAAATTCTGGTTTTCCTTTTGGCTCACGACGGAAGCGGATATTTGCACGTCTAGCTTGGAAACCTTCAAAATTACTGCAAGAAGAGATTTCTTTATATGCATTATAGCTAGGTAACCATACTTCGATATCATATGTTTTCGCAGAAGAGAAACCAATATCACCTGCACATAAAGTAATTACTCGGTAAGGTAATTGTAATAATTGAAGAACCTTTTCAGCATGTGCTGTTAATTTTTCAAGTTCAATATAAGAATCTTCAGGTTTTACAAAACGTACTAGTTCTACTTTATTAAATTGGTGCTGACGAATTAATCCTCTTGTATCACGACCAGCTGAACCGGCTTCAGAACGGAAGCATGCGCTATAAGCAGTATAAGCAATCGGTAATTGTGATCCATCTAGAATTTCATCACGATGGTAATTAGTAACAGGCACCTCCGCTGTTGGTACTAAGAAGAAATCTTCCTTCTCAATGCGGAACGCATCTTCTTCAAATTTTGGTAATTGACCAGTACCAATCATGCTTGAACGATTGACAAGGTTTGGAGGAAGCATCTCTGTATAACCATGTTCTTCAGTATGAAGATCTAACATAAAACTGATTAACGCACGCTCAAGTTTAGCTCCTAATCCTTTATAAAAAGTAAAACGGCTACCAGTAACTTTAGCACCGCGTTCGAAGTCTAAAATATCTAAATCAACACCTAAATCCCAATGTGGCTTCGGTTCAAATTCAAATGTACGAACTTCCCCTATTCTACGAATTTCAACATTGTCTTCTTCCGTTAATCCCTCTGGTACTGAATCACTTACTAGGTTAGGAACTGTAAATAGAATTGCATCTAACTGCTCTTCTAATTCTCTAACCTCATCATCTAAAACTTTGATTTTGTCTCCTACTTCACGCATTTCAACAATTAATGCTTCAGCATCCTTTTTCTCTCTTTTAAGAACGCTAATTTCCTGACTTACTTCATTACGACGGCTCTTTAAGCTTTCCGTTTCAACAAGTAATTCACGACGTTTTAGATCTAAGTCTTCAAACTTTTCAATGTAACTAACATCTCCACCACGTAACTGAAGTTTAGCTTTTACATCTTCAAAATTACTACGTAATAACTTAATATCTAACATGTTTATTCCTCCCATTTTTTAATAATATTACTCTCATTGTCTAAAGGATATTTTAAAAAACAATACAAAAAGCCCTCATCCCTATAAAGGGACGAGAGCTACCCGCGTTGCCACCCTAATTGAAGAATTAAATCATAATTCTTCCACCTTAGTATAGTTAACGGACTATATAACCGAGGTTAATTACTAACTTAATAAGTATTCCATAACCCGCTCAAGAATGGATTCACAAGACTTTATTATCGGTTTTCACCACCCACCGACTCTCTAAAAATAAAATAACTTGTTACTATTTTCTATCATCGCTTTAAACAATTTAAATTATATTATAATTTACTATAAGCTTTTACTTTTTTCAATAGCTACATACTTAAATTTGCAATTTTTTCTTTAACTATCTCTACAAAGTAATTCATTAAACGGTAATCGTTCGTTAATTCTGGGTGGAAAGATGCAGCTAACAGATGATTCTGTCTTACTGCTACGATATTGCCATCATGCATAGCGATTACTTCTGCATCACCTGATACCGATCGAATAAACGGTGCTCTAATAAATACAGCTGGAAAGTCTTCACATACCCCTTTAATTGGAATATTTACTTCAAAACTATCCACTTGTCTTCCAAAAGCATTTCGTTCTGCTACCATATCCATTACACCAATGTGTACAGAATCATCATTTGCAATTTCTTTTGAGAGCAAAATCATACCTGCACAAGTACCGAACGCTGGTAAACCATTTTCGATTTTCTCTTTAAGAGGTTGTAATAACCCTATGTGATCAAGTAACTTACGCATAGCCGTACTTTCTCCGCCAGGTAACACTATTCCATCTAAACCTTCTAAGTGTTCTTCACGCTTAACGATAACAGCTTCAGCACCACATGCTTTAATAGCATTTATATGTTCTTGAACTGCCCCTTGTAATGCTAATACACCTATTTTCATAATTTCACCAACTTAAATGCTACGGTCTTGCATACGGTCAGCTGCAGCAAGTTGTCTCATATCGATACCTTTCATAGCTGGTCCTAAGTTTTTAGAAAGGTTTGCAATTAATTCATAATCTTGATAGTGAGTAGTAGCTTGTACAATTGCACTTGCAAATTTCTCTGGGTTTTCCGATTTAAAGATACCAGAACCTACGAATACACCATCAGCACCTAATTCCATCATTAAAGCTGCATCTGCAGGTGTTGCTACACCACCAGCTGCAAAGTTAACAACAGGTAAACGGCCAAGTTCTTTAATTTGAAGTAATAATTCATATGGAGCTCCAAGGTTTTTCGCTTCAACCATTAACTCATCAAGTGATAATCCAACCACTTTACGGATTTCTCCATTAATTTGGCGTAAGTGACGAACAGCTTCAACAATATTTCCTGTTCCAGGTTCACCTTTAGTACGTAGCATTGATGCACCTTCACCAATACGACGAAGCGCTTCACCTAGGTTACGGCAACCACAAACGAAAGGAACAGTGTAATCAGTTTTATTAATGTGGAAAATATCATCTGCTGGAGATAATACTTCACTCTCATCAATGTAATCTACTCCCATTGCTTCTAACACGCGAGCTTCTACGATATGCCCAATACGAGCTTTAGCCATTACAGGAATACTTACAGCGTTTAAAATTTCTTCAGTAATACTTGTATCAGCCATACGAGCTACTCCACCAGCTGCACGAATATCAGATGGTACTTTCTCTAAAGCCATTACTGCTACTGCTCCAGCAGCTTCTGCTATTTTAGCTTGCTCAGCATTTACTACGTCCATAATAACGCCGCCTTTTTGCATTTCTGCCATGCCACGTTTTACACGATCTGTTCCTGTTATATTCATTGTCTTACCCCTCCATTATTAAAACTCACTTGGTAACCATTAATATACTTTCTCCCCAATTGAAGTTACCTAACTATTATTTTACTGAAAAAACGGTAACTTCACAATTGAAGATAAATTTATTTAAAATTATTTAAATAAACCACTGATCCCACTAACGATACTATCCCATAAGTTTCCAAAGAATGAACCGATTCCTCTAAATGTTAAAACTAACCAATTAGCTTTATCAACATTTTTATCAGCCACTAAATCATAAGAATGATCTTTTCCAGTAATAAAACCAAGATCATCATTTTTTGATGATTTTATAACAATTTGGCCTACATTTGCACCTTTTTTAATTGGAGCAACAATATTGCCATCTTTATCGATATATTTCCCAGATAATTTAATATCTGCTTTATAATTTTTACCTTCTCCGCGTTTTACTGCTAATGAAACTGTATCTTTAGCAACAACATTTACTTCTTTATCTTTACCTTTTACTACTTTAACTGTTTTATGTCCCTTTACAGTTTGGCCTTTTTCTACTAATGTAATTTTTTCAAAATTACTGAAACCATAATCCATTAACTTTGCTGTTTCACTAAAACGTGAATTATATGAATTAGCTCCCATTACAACAGAAATATAACGTTGATCATCTCTCTTAGCTGTACCAGTAAAACAGAATCCTGCTGAATCTGTTGAACCAGTTTTTAATCCATCCATACCTTGATATTCAAAAACTAACCCTGGTAACATCCAATTCCAGTTATCCATTTTAACTGGGTATTTTCCGCCTTCTTGGAATATCTTCTTAGGTATTGAAGAAGTTTGAAGTACTTCAGGATATTGATTAATTAACGAATACGCTAATTTTGCTACACCTTTAGCAGTCATGATATTTTCATCAGAAGGAGAAGTACCTTCTGGATGCATTCCTTGTAAATCTTTATTCACTAATCCAGTTGCGTTAACAAACTTAACTTCACCAAGATCTAATTGTGTAGCTTTATCATTCATTAACTGAACAAAGTTTTTCTCGGATCCACCAATTGTTTCTGCAAGAGCAATTGTTGCACCATTTGCAGAATAGATTGCAGCTGCTTCATATAATTCTTTAACTGTATATTTCCCACCTAATTCAAGCGGTACATTCGATAAACCAGTATTTTGAGAAATTTTATGTGCGTACTCAGATACTGTTACTTTTTGGTCCCATGAAATTTCGCCTTTTTTTACAGCCTCATTCACAAGTAATTCTGTCATCATTTTCGTCATACTCGCTATTGGTAAAGGAGTACTTGAATTTTTTTCATATAATATTTTTCCAGAATTTGAATCTACTAAAATTGCTGCTTTTGCCTGAATTCCTAAAACATCTTCTGCTGCAGCTACTGGTCGTAAATTTACAGGGATGATTAAAGCCATTGCTAGTGCTATTACTACTAGTTTTGTTAGTATGTTCTTTCGTATCACTTTCTTACCTCCACTCTTAATTTCACCTTTGTATATTTTAACATAATTATTTCCCAAAAAATAGGCAACTACAATTTCTTGTAATTGCCTAATTAGATCATGCTTTAATTATCATGATGAGTAATTCGGTGATTCTTTTGTGATTTGTACATCATGTGGATGGCTTTCGCGTAAACCAGCACCAGTCATACGAATAAATTGTGCATTTTCTCTTAATTCTCTTAAGGTTGCTGTTCCACAATATCCCATACCTGCTCGAATTCCTCCAATTAATTGGTGAACTGTATCAGCTAATGGTCCTTTGTAAGGAACACGTCCTTCAATACCTTCAGGAACTAATTTTTTGTTACCTTCTTGGAAGTAACGGTCCTTACTTCCTCTTTCCATCGCCCCGACAGAACCCATTCCTCGGTAAACTTTAAATTGTCTACCTTGATAAATTTCTGTTTCCCCTGGACTTTCTTGAACGCCTGCAAACATGCTACCTAACATAACAACATGTCCACCAGCTGCAAGAGCTTTTACTATATCACCAGAATATTTTATACCACCGTCTGCAATAATTGGAACACCATATTCTTTAGCAACAGTTGCACAATCGTAAACTGCTGTAAGTTGAGGTACACCAACTCCTGCAACAACACGAGTTGTACAAATTGAACCTGGCCCAATTCCTACTTTAACAATATCTGCTCCAGCTTCAATTAGTTCCTTTGTAGCTTGAGCAGTCGCAACATTACCAGCGATGATTGCTAATTCTGGGAACTTATTTCTAATTTCTTGAACTTTATCAATTACACCTTTAGAGTGACCGTGTGCCGTATCAATTACGATCACGTCAACATTAGCTTTAACTAATAATTCTACTCGTTGAAGTGCATCTTTTGTTACGCCAACTGCTGCACCTACAAGTAAACGACCTTGCTGATCTTTTGCAGAATTTGGAAACTCAATAACTTTTTCAATGTCCTTAATTGTAATTAAACCTTTTAATGTACCATCGTCATTTACTAGGGGTAGCTTTTCAATCTTATGTTTTTGAAGAATTTTTTCTGCTTCCGCAAGTGTAGTTCCAACTGGAGCAGTGACAAGATTTTCTTTTGTCATTACATCAGAAATAACAATTGAGTAATCTTGGATAAAACGCAAATCACGGTTAGTTAGGATACCAACTAATTTTCTATTCTCTGTATCATCTACAATTGGTACTCCTGAGATACGATATTTTCCCATTAAATATTCAGCATCTGCTACTTTATGAGTTGGTGTTAGGAAAAATGGATCATCGATTACACCTGACTCTGAACGCTTAACCTTATCTACTTGCTCAGCTTGTTCTTCGATAGACATATTTTTGTGTATAATACCTAGTCCACCTTGTCTCGCCATTGCAATAGCCATATCTGCTTCTGTTACTGTGTCCATCCCAGCACTGATTAGTGGAATGTTTAACTGAATTTTATCTGTTAACTTAACACTTACGTCAACTTGGTTTGGAAGTACTTCAGATTTTGCTGGAACTAGTAATACATCATCAAAAGTAAGTCCTTCTTTTACGAATTTCGATTCCCACATAAAAAAGCCCCCCTATACACGTATAAATATTATTAGTAGATTAACAATAGGATAAAACACTGTCAAGGATGTCAAATTATGTTTAAATATTCAGTTAATAAGGAGTCCTTCTCTTATGTTATATTCAAATACTAATGTATGGGATGAACTATGCTACTTTAGCTCCGCACAATATTCTAAAAATTATCTTCAAGCAAAATATGAGCGTTTTCATTCTATAAATAAAAAAACGAAAGCTTTTCATAATGCTTACCCATTTTTATATTATATTGAGCATGGAAAAAGCTATTTTCAGGCAGCACATCATTCGCAAATAAATGTTAAACCTACTTTGTTATTTTACGGATTAATTCAATTAATAAAAGCGTGTATTCTTACGGTCGATCCAAATTATCCTAGTAGTACGGCAATTTTAGCTCATGGTGTAACTTCTAGGAAAATAAAAAAAAGTGGCTATTCATTTTCAGATGATGAAGTGAAGATCCAAAAAAGTGGTTTATTTACTCATGCAGCAAAAGAATTATTTAATATTCATAACTTAGAGGGCGAAAAATTTATGATGCTTCAACTTTTACAATCGATACCTGAATTAAGTAAGCTACTCAAAATCACAAAAAAGGGAAATCTTTTCATTCCAATTACGACTGAAAATGAAACGATTATTATACCGGAGAAAATCCTATCTTCCTATCACTTTACTTCTGAACGTTTTATATCATTTCTTCACTCTAAACAAAGTTCATTAAATATTGAGCTAATGGAACAAGATCAAAAACAACTAAAAATTAAAACCAATCAAACTGATAGACTTTTAAATAATGCTCCCTTTTATTTTAATTTAATAAATCATAACTATTATTTAAAAACACAAAAAGAGTCACTTGATTTATTACCGGAAATTCTTTATCACTATTTACTTCTCTATAACTTAAGTATGATTTGCCGTTATGAAACGGATTGGTGGTGTGAGCTTTTACAAACATATTCAACAGATGATTATCCAATTATTAATCAATTCTTATCAGCTACAGAACAAAAAATTCCTTTTTTAATTCATCGTTACTTAACTACATAAAAGATTACGTAAAAAAAAAACATCAGCCTATAAGCTGATGTTTTTCAATTAACCAGGCGACGTTCTACTCTCACAGGGGGAAACCCCCAACTACCATCGACGCTGAAGAGCTTAACTGCCGTGTTCGGTATGGGAACGGGTGTGACCTCTTCGCTATCATCACTTGATTTATTTGCTTGGGACATTGATTATTATA
>NZ_NCSY01000018.1 GCF_002156875.1 Bacillus sp. EAC
CACCAACTAGCTAATGCGCCGCGGGCCCATCTATAAGTGATAGCCGAAGCCATCTTTCAACAAAGGAACAGGAGTTCCTTTGTGTCATCCGGTATTAGCTCCGGTTTCCCGAAGTTATCCCAGTCTTATAGGTAGGTTGCCCACGTGTTACTCACCCGTCCGCCGCTAACCTGCAGGAGCAAGCTCCTACAAGTCCGCTCGACTTGCATGTATTAGGCACGCCGCCAGCGTTCGTCCTGAGCCAGGATCAAACTCTCCATAATAGTTAAGTTTAAATCTTGTTTTGCTCTAAAACTAATAATTGACGTTTTACTTCATGTTTTGTTTAGTTTTCAAAGATCACTCATCGCTCGTAAGCGACTTAAACATCATAACATCATTTAAATGTTTATGTCAACATTTTTTAAATGTTATTTTGTTTTTATTTTATTTCTTTCGTTGTCCTCGTTTCACTTGTTCTGGACAACATAAATTAATATACCAGCTATCCGATTGCATTACAAGACTACAATTAAAAGTAAATGTATTCAGAATTGTTTTCGGATTGATCCTTACTCCAAAATCTACCTAATTATATTAACAAAAAAAGAAACCAGCCTATCCAAAGGCTGGTTTCTTTTAACTCTATTAATTTACTATTCTCTAAAAAATGCTAAGAATAGAAGGAATACGATAAATAGTACATACATAATCGGGTGAATCTTTTTCGCTTTTCCTGCAGCAATCATAGAAATCGGATAGAAAATGAATCCAACTGCAATACCTGTAGCAATACTATATGTTAAAGGCATTGAAATGATTGTGAAGAAAGCTGGAACAGCAATTTCGAATTCTTTCCAATTAATTTGGCCAATTGATGAAACCATTAGTACACCGACTACAATTAATGCTGGTGAAGTTACTGATGCTGTTACTACTCCTAATAATGGTGCAAAGAATAGTGCTAATAAGAATAATAATCCTGTAACAACTGCAGAGAACCCAGTACGTCCACCTGCAGCCACACCTGCAGTAGATTCAATGTATGAAGTTGTCGTACTTGTACCCAATGTTGATCCAACTACTACTGCAGTTGCGTCAACCATTAAAGCTTTACCCGCTCTTTCAAGTTTATTATCTTTTAATAATCCTGCTTGATTTGCTACTGCTACTAATGTACCTGTTGCATCAAAGAAATCTACAATAAAGAAAGTTAATACTACTGCAAACATTTTGCCCGAAGAAAATACATCTGGAATATGTTTAATAGCTTCACCAAAAGTTGGAGCAATACTTGGTACTGGACCAACAACTGAAGATGGTAAATCGATAATTCCAAAGATCATTCCAGCGATAGCAGTTACGATCATTCCTAAAAATACACCAGCTTTAACTTTTCTAGCCATTAAGATTACTGTAATAAGTAATCCGAAAATCGTTAATAATACTGCAGGTTCATTTAATTTACCAAGTGAAACAAATGTTGCTGGGTTACTTACAATAATGCCTGAATTTTTTAAACCAACAAATGTGATGAAGAACCCAATTCCACTACCAATCGCTAACTTTAATTCAATTGGGATTGCATTAATAATTTGTTCACGTAGTCCTGTTAAAGAAAGAATGATGAAAATAATACCTGATACGAAAACTCCAGCTAAAGCAGTTTGCCAAGGAATCCCCATTCCAAGAACAACGTTAAACGCGAAGAATGCATTTAATCCCATACCTGGTGCTAAAGCAATTGGATATCTCGCATAAATACCCATTAAAATCGAACCATAAGCAGCTGCTAATGATGTAGCTACAAAGATTGCTTCACTATTCATTCTTAAAGCTTCCGGAAAATCCTTAATATCTGATAATGATAAAATTGATGGATTTACAAACAAGATATAAGCCATAGCTAAAAATGTTGTTAATCCAGCAATTGTTTCCTGACGAAATGATGTGCCTAACTTGTTAAACTCAAAATAATTGCTAATACGTTCTTTCATGTGATCCTCCTAAGTTTAAGTCTTAAAAGTCGGTCTCTATTAAAAAAATAGAAAAGGCGCTTTTACACAAATGGTAAAAGCGCCTATCACGAGCAGTTTCATTCTGTAATGAATTAACCTAAAAATAATAGAATAATAGCTAAAAAGTAGGTTAACATACAGAAATCATTACTTCGTAGTCCGCCATTTTACGGTGGCAGGTAGAGACGCTAGTCCATATTCACTAGCTTATACGACAAGTTATGACAAATTATTTATTTATATCCTTATATTACAATCAACTATAAGTAGTGTCAATAAAAAAAACGAACATTTTATCAAAAAATGTTCGTTTCGTTCGTTTTTTTCCATATATTAGATATTATTCCCACTCAATTGTTGCAGGTGGCTTACTCGTTATATCATACACTATACGATTTACATGCTTAACTTCATTTACAATTCGGGTTGAAATTTTTTGTAAAACATCCCAAGGAATACGAGCCCAGTCAGCTGTCATTCCATCGATTGATGTTACTGCACGAATTCCAACAGTGTAATCATACGTACGTTCATCACCCATTACCCCAACACTTCTAATGTCAGGTAATACAGTGAAGTACTGCCAAATTTCCTTATCTAAACCAGCTAGAGCAATTTCTTCACGTAAAATTGCATCTGATTCACGAACGATTTCTAATTTGTCATCAGAAATTTCACCAAGAACACGAATTCCCAAACCTGGTCCTGGAAACGGTTGTCTCCAAACGATTGCATCAGGGATTCCTAATTCTGATCCAACTGCACGTACTTCATCTTTAAATAATGTATTTAAAGGCTCGATTAACGTAAATTGCATATCTTCAGGTAATCCCCCAACATTGTGGTGAGATTTAATCGTTTGTGCAGTAGCTGTACCGCTCTCGATAATATCTGTATATAAAGTTCCTTGGGCTAAAAAGTCCATACCTTCTAATTTAGCAGCTTCATCGTCAAATACATAAATAAATTCATTTCCGATTATCTTACGTTTCTGTTCAGGATCAGAAACACCAGCTAACTTAGATAAGAAGCGCTCTCTAGCATCAACTTTGATAACGTTCATATTAAAACCTTCACTGAATGTCTTCATTACGCCTTCTGCTTCATCTTTACGTAATAGTCCATGATCAACGAAAATACAAGTTAATTGATCACCAATTGCTCTGTGAATTAATACTGCAACAACTGAAGAATCTACTCCGCCACTTAGTGCACAAAGAACTTTTTTATCTCCAACAACGTTACGAATATTTTCTAATTCCACTTCGATAAAGTTCTTCATAGACCAATTCGCTTCACATTCACAAATATCAAACACAAAGTTCTTTAATAGGTCATTACCATATTCTGAATGGCGAACTTCTGGATGGAATTGAACTCCATACATTTTCTTCGCTTCATTACTCATTGCAGCAATAGGACAAGAAGCGCTTGTCGCATCAACCACAAATCCTTCTGGTTGTTGCGTTACTTTATCACCATGACTCATCCATACTACATGGTCATTTGGAAGATCTTTTAATAGTGCTGATTGCATCTGAATATTTAATTCAGCTTTTCCATATTCTCTTTGGTCAGCCTTCTCGACATTTCCACCAAAGTGTTGAGTCATTAATTGCATTCCATAACATATTCCTAAAATAGGAAGGCCTAGTTCAAAAATAGCTTCGTCACAGAAAAATGCGTTTTCGCCGTATACACTGTTAGGTCCACCAGAAAATACAATTCCTTTTGCACCCATTTCTTTAATTTCCTCAGCAGTGATTGTATGAGGACGTAGTTCACTATATACACCGAACTCACGAATTCGGCGTGCAATTAGTTGGTTGTATTGACTTCCAAAATCTAGTACTACAATTGTGTCATGTTTTTGCAAAGCGGTCACCCCATCTATAGTAATTGAATTAACGTATCAGTTAAACTGATACTATTTTTCCCAAAAATATAAAAAAAAGCCGATTTTCTCCCTTGTACATAGTGTAAGAAGGCAGAAAATCAGACTTAAATTAAACAAAGTCAGACTGCCTTCATAGTCAGGGCATGTTACGGCGCCCCGGTAGAGACTCTCGACCCATATTGTCGAGGATATATGAAGAATATTGACGATTATTGTATTATTGTCTCATTCTAACAACGTATAATAAGTCGGTCAAGGTATTTCATCACAATTTTTAATGTAAACGTTCTTACTTGTAATGAATCTATTTTTGGTATAATATTTACCTAACGAACGGTAGGTTCTAAAATTAACAATCCGCTCTTAGATTGATATAAAGGAGGAAATTGCATGAAAGGTAATTTAACCGTCTTAAAAATTCAGGAAGCTACAATAAAATTGTTTGCTGAAAATGGCTATGAAAAAGCTACATTAACAGAAATTGCTAAAGCTGTTGGAATAAAAAAACCCTCTATATACGCCCATTTTGAGAATAAACAAGAAATTTTCTTAAGTATCATTGAAGAGCTTAGCTCTGTTTATGTCGCTAAATTTAAAGATGAATTTGAAAAATATCATACCCTTACAGTTGAAAATCAGCTTTATTCAGTATTAGAAAGTACTCGGTTATTTTTCCAGCATGAAGATTTAGGAATTTTCCTTAAACGAATGCTCTTATTCCCACCTAAAGAATTAGAAGGTCACTTATTAAAGCGATATGAGGAATTTGAAAATCAGTTACTTATAGTCATTAGAGGTATATTTGAAAAAGGAATACTAGAAGGTGAAATTTTTCATAATGAGGTTGATGAGTTAGTCGATGCTTATATTCACCTGCTTGATAGTTGTTTTATTCAGTTATTTGACCCAGATGATGAACTTGTCAAAAAGCGCTTAAAAGCCACTTGGTGTTTCTTTTGGCGGTCAATTTCAACTAAAAGGAGTTAAGGATAATGAGTTGGATATATTTAATTATTGCAGGAATTTCTGAAATAGCCTGGGCATTCGGTTTGAAATATTCCAATGGCTTTTCTAATGTTTTACCTAGTATTTTTACAGTTCTAGGTATTATTTTTAGTTTTTATTTGTTTTCAAAAGCAATTAATGAGATTCCTATTGGTACTGCTTATGCGGTGTTTACAGGTATCGGTGCGGCTGGGACAGTTATTATAGGTATGATGTTCTTAAATGAATCGGCGTCATTATTGAAAATAGTCCTAGTAATTACTTTATTATCAGGAATTATTGGATTGAAATTATCAACGAAAGATGAAAAACACGAGGATAAAGGAGGTGTTGCATAAAATGGCATGGTTTTTTTTATTTATTGCAGGCTTAGGTGAAGTCGGGTTTGTAATTTTTATGAAGCTATCGAATAATTTTAAAAAGCTTAATTACTCAATTTTATGTATCATTTCTGGTTGGATAAGTTTTTATTTATTATCAAAAGCACTGAAAACAATTCCAGTTGGAACTGGTTATTCAATTTGGACTGGAATCGGTGCCGCTGGATCTGTCATTATAGGAATGATTTTCTTCAATGAATCACGTGATCGTAAAAGAATTTTCTTTATATCACTCGTCGTTTTATCTGTATTAGGATTAAAACTAATTTCTCCTCATTAGAAGATTGTTTAAAATAGAAAAAAGAAATCCCTGCTTCATAATAATGGAACAGGGATTTTTTATAGTACCAATCACAATTTTTCATACTTAGAAAAAATTGACCAAAAACTTTAGAAAAGTTTACTCCAAGTAGCTTTACCAACTATTCCATCAACTACTAGTCCATTCTTACTTTGAAAATTTTTCACGGCATTTTCAGTAATAGGTCCAAATATTCCATCTGCACTTATTTTAAGCTTCTGTTGAATTTTTTTTACTGCTACACCTTTCGAGCCCTTTTTTTGAATTCCTGGGTATGGTTCCGTTTCCTGGACTGTATTTTTCGGTGGATTTAAAATTGCACCTACTTGTGCTTTAAATTGCTTAAATTGTTCAGGATCATCAACGAATGGCTTTGGACAAGGTTTATGTGTCACATCATAATGTCTAACAATATCGTTTTCATCTAACTTATATGTTTTACATAATTCTGCAATGACTTTTGCTGTGCGTTGAATTGTAGATTGTGAGATACTTCCATCTTTCTCTACACACATTTCAATACCTAATGAAAGTTTATTAGCATTTGGAGCTAGTTCTGGTACTCCTCGAAATGCTTCGCCATTAGCATTTCTTTCATAATGATCATTTGCATGATATGCTACTTCATCTAAAGGAATGATACAAATTGCTTCCTTTGAATCAACAAATATATGGGCTGATGCATATGTTTTACTTTTAATTGCTGTACCATTAAAATATTTTTGATGGTTCTCAGCACTTGCACCAGGATTAGCCGTCCAGTGTAAAACTATTTTTTTTACTTGTTTTAATTTAATTGACGGTCTAGTATATTTGTTCATAGAAATAAAATTATTTTTCCAAATTATCATAACTAAACCTCCCTCTTATAAACTCAAGCATGACTTACTTATCGATATATGCTTGTACATGCATACTAACAGGGTATTCTGTTTGACAAAAAAAGTGACAAATAAAAAAGGAGAGCACTCGCCCCCCTTTAAAAATACGAAGTTTTATTTGTTTTTGACTGGTTTGACATAGATAGCTTGTGACGAATTTATTGAAATACAGCCATCTAAGTCTTTTTCGTTCAGAAGACCAAGGCTGATTGCCGATTTTATTTTATCACCATCTGGCTTTTTGACAATTTGAACAAGTTCGGTTAATTTTAACTCTTCTAGTTTACTTACAGTCTCTGCCTCATTATATTTCTCTTTCTTTCTTATTATTCGTTCGAGTTTTAAATTATTAAGTACAAGCTCACCTTTTTCATTTACTCCAACTTGATGATCAAAATAACCATGAAATACTTTTTGTAACTCTTCAAGCTGATTTTCAATTTCTTTCTTCTTTTGACTTAAATCATAATATTCATTCAACATTGGTTCAGTGATCTTATAAGCATTTTTTTTCACCATTCTCTTCACCACATTTCATAAGTAGATAATTTATCTTATTTTGCAAAGAGACAAGTTATGACTTGAAATAGATTTGAAATATAAGTACATTTACAAGTAGAAGAAAACAAATTCGGGATATAAAGAAAAAATTTAAATTCACAAAAAAAATCATTATATATATGAACATCAATTAAAGATTTAACAAAGGAAGGACGTTAATTATGATTTTAATCGCCAAACAAGGAGGCGAAATGAAAAATGTTTATTGAACCGATGTTATTACAAACCTCTGATAAACCATTTGATTCAGATGAACATTATTTTGAAATGAAATCAAATGGTGTGCGTATGCTCCTTGAAAGACGGGATGGAATAAATAGACTGTATACTGAAAATGGAACGGAAATTTCAGACAGAATTCCTGAACTCGATAACATTATGTTAAAAGAAGATTGCTATTTAGATGGCGTACTTGTTTGTTATAACGATGGCAAAGAAGATTATGAAGCGGCTCTAGCTCGTGTTAATTCAATTCAGGAAAGTAAAATTATTCAAGGCAGTAAACAATTCCCATTAACTTATGTCGTATTCGATATTTTACGTTTCCAAAATAGAAGCTTACTAAAAGAACCCCTATCAGCTAGGAAAGAAATACTATCAAATATGCTCGATGACCAACCATCGATAAAAGAAAGCATCTATATAGAAACTCAAGGTAAATTCTTTTTTGAGCAAATAAAATCACTTGGACTTGAGGGAATTGTCGCGAAATCCAAAGATTCAATCTATATCCCCGCTCATAGATCATTAAATTGGTTGAAAATTATCAATTGGAAATATGGAAGTTATTATATTACAGGCTATAAAAAGCAAGGTATGGGACTTATAATTTCGGAATATAAAAATAATGAGTTTGTTAATGTGGGCCTTGTTGAGTTTGGAATGAATATGGGGCAGAAAAAAGCATTCTTTAGCGTTACAAAGCATATAAAAACTGGGGAAGATAAAACATTTATTTATGTTGAACCATTTATTAAATGCAAAATTAAAAGTAAAGGTCAGTTAAGTACTGGTGAATTGATTAGTCCAATATTTGATGATTTTATTATTTAGACTTTACGAAATTCCTTTACTGTTCTAAAAAGTAAAAGTACCTGAATTACAGGTACTTTTTTTCATGAAAACTATAAGATTCTTTTTCTAATTGTTTGGTTGATTAATATAATACTTGAACGAACTCAAACACTGTGAAGACAAAGGATCCAAATATCATTGTTACACCCGTCGATGTAAAATATGCATCAGGAGAAACAATTACATAAGTTGTTTCCCATCCTCCCATATCAGGTGTAACTTCACCTGTTATTCGAGGAGCAAACTTAATGTACAACACTAGTAACAATGTTAACAGACCCACAAATGGCGCTGTAGAAGAAAATGACATTTTAAAAAAATACGAGATTATATATGAAAGTCCGTAAAGTACGAAAATCGCTAAACTCAATTTCCCAATTTGCACGAGCCAATATCGACGATTATTTTTTGGCTGATCACGAAGTACTTCCTTCATCTTTTTCGTATCTTTATACCGAAAATACAATCCTACTGGCCATGCAATTACAAAACAAAAAATGGTAAACAAAAGACATATAATTAAGTTGATACTAAAAAAAGATAAAAAAGCCGACATTATTTTCCTCCGATAAGCAAAGTCATGATGTTAATAATTTTTAAATGTTATAGCACAATCTTATCAGATAAATAATGACTACTGCGTGTGGTAGTATTTGGAAAACTAAGCTGCAATATTGGCTTTGGAAATGCTTTTAGCGTAGTAAAAGCAATGTTAATCACTTTTAAACAAAGAAAAAACCCTTGATTACTCAAGGGTTTTATTCTTTATTACATCATGCCGCCCATTCCCATGCCGCCCATGTCAGGCATTGCAGGAGCATTTTTCTCAGGTAGGTCAGCTACAACAGCTTCAGTTGTTAAGAACATTGCAGAAACAGATGCTGCATTTTGAAGTGCAGAACGTGTAACTTTAGTTGGGTCAACGATTCCTTCTTCAATCATGTTTACCCATTGTCCGTTAGCAGCATTGAAACCAATGCCTACTTCAGCATGTTTTAATTTCTCAATAATTACTGATCCTTCTAGACCAGCATTTGTTGCGATTTGACGAACTGGCGCTTCAAGCGCACGTAATACGATGTTGATACCAGTCGCTACATCACCTTCAGCTTCAATTGCAGCCACTTTATTAAATACGCTCATTAATGCAGTACCACCACCAGCTACAATACCTTCTTCTACTGCAGCACGTGTTGAGTTTAATGCATCTTCAATACGTAATTTACGTTCTTTTAACTCAGTTTCAGTTGCAGCACCAACTTTGATTACTGCTACACCACCAGCTAATTTAGCTAAGCGTTCTTGTAATTTTTCACGATCAAATTCAGAAGTAGTTTCTTCTAATTGAGCGCGGATTACACCGATACGTCTTTGAATTGCTTCAGTTTCACCAGCACCTTCAACGATTGTTGTATTTTCTTTCGTTACAACAACTTTTGAAGCACGGCCTAATTGAGTAATGTTAGTCGTTTTAAGATCTAATCCTAATTCTTCTGTAATTACTTCACCGCCAGTTAATACTGCGATATCTTCTAACATTGCTTTACGACGGTCACCGAAACCTGGAGCTTTAACAGTCACAGCGTTAAATGTACCACGTAATTTGTTAACGATGATTGTCGCTTGCGCTTCACCTTCAACGTCTTCAGCAATAATTAATAGTGGTTTACCTTGTTGAACAACTTGTTCAAGCACTGGTAAAATTTCTTGGATATTTGTTACTTTCTTATCAGTAATTAAAATATATGGGTTTTCTAATTCAGCAACCATTTTCTCTGAATTTGTTACCATGTAAGGTGAAGAGTATCCACGATCAAATTGCATACCTTCTACAACTTCTAACTCAGTTGTGAATCCTTTTGATTCTTCAAGTGTAATAACACCATCGTTACCAACGCGTTCCATTGCTTCAGCGATTAATTGTCCAACTTCTGGATCTGCTGATGAAATTGAAGCAACTTGTGCAATTGACTCTTTACCCTCAATAGGTTTAGAGATTGCTTTTAATTCTTCAAGTGCTACAGTAACTGCCTTATCGATACCTTTACGAATACCCATTGGATTAGCTCCAGCAGTTACGTTTTTAAGACCCTCACGAATCATAGCTTGCGCTAAAACTGTTGCAGTAGTTGTACCGTCCCCAGCAATTTCATTCGTTTTGCTAGCAACTTCTGCTACTAATTTTGCACCCATATTTTCGAATGCATCTTCTAGTTCGATTTCTTTTGCGATTGTAACACCGTCATTTGTAATTAATGGAGAACCAAATTTTTTCTCAAGAACTACGTTACGTCCTTTTGGTCCTAATGTTACTTTTACAGCATCTGCTAAAGCATCAACACCACGTAGCATTGCGCGACGTGCTTCTTCACCAAATCTAATGTCCTTTGCCATGAAAATGACCTCCTTAAAATTTTAAATAGTATTTTATTGTTTAAGTATTTTTTATCTAATTAGCCTATGATTGCAAGAATATCATTTTCGCGAAGTACAAGGTATTCAGTACCACCGTACTTAACTTCAGTACCAGAGTATTTAGAGAAGATGATGCGGTCACCAACAGATACTTCTAAAGCAACGCGCTCGCCATTTTCAAGTACTCGACCAGTACCAACTGCAACAACTTTGCCTTCTTGTGGCTTTTCTTGTGCACTACCTGGTAACACGATACCGCTAGCAGTTTTTTCTTCAGACTCAACAAGCTCAATTACAACACGATCACCTAATGGCTTTAACATGTGTAATACCTCCTCAATAATCTAATCATTATTTTTTAGCACTCGGTAATATTGAGTGCTAACACAATTATTAGTTTAAAGAATATCAAAACATTTTGCAAGTATGAAGAAGGCACTTTTCTTGTCGAATTTTAATAAGTTTTCATCTTAATATAAAGTTAACTTAAAAATTAACAAAATTCCTTTTAAGAAACGAAGGAAACGAGTACAATAATGTACATGTTGTTATATAAACCTTTGGGTTATGAAAAATATCAACACAAAGGAGCAATTGGATTGAAGACAAAAGATTTATGGATTGTATTAATTTATGTATTGATTCAATATTCCGGATTATATGGCGTATCATTTTTATTAAATAGTGGAATGTATGAAGGAATCGATAAAAAAACAGCTAATTTAGAAGCAGTAGCACTTTGGGGATGCATAAGTTTTATTGCTGGCCTAATCATCATCTTAATTGTTTTAAGGAAACAAATATTTGAAGGAATTAGAAATCTTACATATCCTACAACTCGTTCAATAATAAAATGGTCAGTTTTTGGTTATTTAGTTACAATGGTTACTCAAATCCTTTGCAATCTCTTTTTAATACTTGTTTTAGATTTAAATAAAGGATCTGAAAACACACAAGCAATTATTAATATCACAAAACTTAATCCGGCATTTATCGTTATTCCTAGTCTTATCGCACCTATTTTAGAAGAGATTATTTTCCGTGGTATTATTTTTAAAAGGCTATCTAATCGATTACCATTCTTTATTGCTGCTAGTATTAGTTCAGTTATATTTTCATTTATGCATGGGGATTTACCATTCTTTTTATCTTATTTTTTAATTGGATTTATTTTTTGCTATTTATATAAAAGATCGAATTCAATTGTTGTTCCAATCATTACACATATGCTTATGAACTCATTTGTAGTTTTTCAGCAACTTAACTTTTAAAGAAAATTAAAACCCCCAATCAATTTGGGGGTTTTATTATTTATACAAATTTACTTTTGTAAAAAATAAGCCAATGTTTGTAGCTCTACAGCTAAATCTATATGATGTATTCGGATATGTTCTGGCACACTAATACGAGCAGGTGTGAAATTTAATATTCCTCTTATATTTTTACCTTGTAAACGGTCAGCTATCGATTGCGCTACTGGAGCAGGAACAGTTAAAATAACGATTTGGATTTCATCATTAATAATTTCTTCCAAATTATCAAGATTATAAACTGGAACGCCACCTATTTCAGTTCCAATTTTTTTAGGATCGATATCAAATGCCATTTCAATTTTAGTATTATTATTTTTGATAAAATTATAATGTAAGAATGCAGTTCCTAAATTACCTACACCAATCAATGCAACTTTCATAACCTCATGTTGGTTAAGCGCTTTCGAGAAAAAGGTTAATAAGTAATTTACATTGTATCCATACCCTTTTTTCCCTAATGCACCGAAGTATGAAAAATCCCTTCTAATTGTAGCGGAATCTACCTTAACTGCTTCACTTAACTCTGCTGAAGAAACTCTTTGTTTACCTGATAAAGACAAATTCTTTATAAAACGGTAATATAAAGGTAGACGTTTAGCAGTAGCTTGTGGAATTTTAATTTGTTCCGATTCCATTTTTCAATCCCCCACTTACTGTAATTCTTTTTACTATAGTGTGTATTTAGTCTTCATTTTAGTTATAAAGTACTTGTTCTACTGTAAAATATACACTATATTTATGAATTTTGACAGTAAACAGTTTAAAGATAAAAAATTTTGCATTGAGGTGAAAGCCATGATCTTATTACAAGTTAATAATATCTCTAAGTATTTTGGTAGTGATATTATTCTTTCAAATATAAAATTAGAAGTACAAACGAATGACCGTGTTGCAATAGTTGGACGAAATGGCGCAGGAAAGTCTACGCTCTTAAAAATTATTGCAGGTGAAATCTCACATGATGGCGGAGAATTAAATAAACCAAAAGATGTTACAGTAGGATATCTTGCTCAAAATTCAGGACTCCAAAGTGACCGTTCAATTTGGGAAGAATATTATTCTGTTTTCAATCATTTAGTAGAAATGCAAGAAAGCATGAGAAAACTGGAACATAAAATGACTCAAGAAGAGGTCTATTCAAATCAAGTAGTCTATGACAAGATTATGAATGAATATGATCATCTGCAATTTACCTTTAAAGAAAACGGTGGATATCAATTTGAAGCAGATATTCGATCAATCATTAGTGGATTAGGTTTTTCAAATGAACATTACGAAACAAAAATTTCTTCCTTAAGTGGTGGCCAAAAAACTAGACTAGCTTTAGGAAAATTACTTTTAACAAAACCAGATTTACTGATCCTGGACGAACCGACTAACCATCTTGATATCGATACACTTAGTTGGTTAGAACGTTATTTACAAACCTACCCAGGTGCCGTTTTAATCGTATCTCATGATCGTTACTTTCTAGATCAAGTCGTAAATATTGTTTATGAGATTTCAAATCACAAACATCAACGTTTTGTTGGAAACTATAGTAAATATCTTGACCTTAAAGCTGCACAATACGAACAGGAATTAAAGCAGTTTGAAAAACAACAAGAGCAAATATCAAAACTTGAAGATTTTGTTCAACGTAATATTGCACGTGCATCTACTACAAAGAGGGCCCAAAGCCGTCGTAAACAATTAGATCGTATGGTTCGAATGGACAAACCTCAAGGTGACGAGTCTTCTGCAAACTTTTCTTTTAGTATTGAAAGACAAAGTGGTAATGATGTTTTAAATGTACAAGATTTATTTATTGGATATAACCGAGTTCCTACTATAGATCAGCCAATGCAGTTTTTATTAAACCGTGGGGATAGTGTCGCTTTAGTCGGACCAAATGGTGTAGGAAAATCAACATTACTTAAAACAATTATTGGAGACTTGGAAAAACTTCAAGGAAATATCGATTTCGGAGCAAACGTGTTTATTGGTTATTACGATCAAGAACAAGCAAAACTAACTTCAAATAAAAGAGTATTAGACGAATTATGGGATGACTATCCTTTAAAACCTGAACAAGAGATACGTACAATTTTAGGGAACTTTTTATTTTCTGGAGATGACGTCACAAAAAATGTTTCTTCATTAAGTGGGGGAGAAAAAGCTAGGCTCGCTCTTGCGAAATTAATGATGAAAAAAGCGAATTTTTTAATTCTCGATGAGCCAACAAACCATCTAGATTTAGATAGTAAAGAAGTGTTAGAGAATGCACTTTTAGATTATCCTGGAACGATTTTATTCGTTTCACATGATCGTTACTTTATGAACAGATTATCCACAAAAACTTTTGAACTAGCAAAAGAAGGACTTTCTGTTTATCTAGGTGATTATGACTATTATCAGTTTAAGAAAAATGAAGCTTTCGAAAAGGAACAAGCAGAAAAAGAAAATTCAATTCAACAAACAAATCAAGTTACTACATCACTCTCAGATTATCAACAAGATAAAGAGTTGAAGAAAAAACTACGTCAAACACAAAGACGTATTGAAGAAATTGAAGGTCATATCGCTCAATTCGAAAAGGAAATTGAAATTATCGAGCTTGAGTTATGCAAACCTGAAGTCTACGGAAATTTTCAATTAGTACAAGAAATTACGAATAAGAAGAATGAATATGAATCAAGTTTAATTAATCTAATGGAAGAGTGGGAAAGCCTACAGGAATGATAAAAAAGTCGGATATGCTTATGCTATCCGACTTTTTTTATCTACAAACTTATCCACAATAGTAATACACGTTTTTAGCTTTTACACAGGTTTATACACATTATCCACAAATCCGATCTATAGTTATACACAACATTGTTCACAAAATGATTTAAGTTGTTAACAAATAAAAAAGCGCTTATCCACAATTTAGTATATAAATGTGAATAAGTGCTTTTTACATATTCTCTAAATCAAGTCCGGGATTACCGTTTAATGCCATATTAGCGAATTTACCTTGTTTCAATCGAATGTATGCTGCAGCACCAATCATCGCAGCATTATCTGTACAAAGTGAAAGTGGCGGTATAATTAATTCTTTCTCGCTAAGTTCACTCATTTCTTTTTGTAATGAAGCTCTTAGTCCTTTATTCGCGGCTACACCACCAGCTAACAATACTTGATTAACGTCATATTCCTTTGCTGCTCGTATCGTTTTTGCAACAATTACATCTACAACACTTTCTTGGAAGCTAGCTGCAACGTCTTCAGGAGATATTTCTATTCCTCTTTGTTCTGCATTATGCATATAGTTTATAACTGCAGATTTTAACCCACTAAAACTGAAATCGTAACTATTTTCTTCTAGCCATGCTCTAGGGAAAGTTATATTTGCAGTACCTTCTTGCGCTAAGCGATCAATATGGGGTCCACCAGGATAAGGTAATTTTAGCGTTCTAGCTACTTTATCATAGGCTTCTCCAGCTGCATCATCTCTAGTTTCACCAATAACTTCAAATTCCCCGTCTTCTTTCATATAGACAAGTTCTGTATGTCCACCTGAAACAACTAATGCTAACAATGGGAATTGTAATGGTTTTACCAATTGATTTGCATATATATGTCCAGCGATATGATGCACACCTATCAATGGCAATCCATGTGCAAAGGCGATTGCTTTGGCCGCATTTACTCCAATTAATAATGCACCAACAAGTCCAGGGCCTTCAGTTACTGCTACTGCAGATAAATCATCGTAATCAACATTCCCTTGTTTCATCGCTTCTTCAATGACTAATGTGATTTGCTCAACATGTAATCTTGAAGCTACTTCAGGAACAACCCCACCAAAACGTTTGTGTATATCAATTTGAGTTGAAACCACATTACTTACAATTTCATTTCCGTTGTTTATGATAGCTGCAGAGGTTTCGTCACAGCTTGTCTCGATCGCTAGTATTAAACAATTATCTTTTTTATTCATTTCATATTCACCCACATAACTAATGCGTCCTCAAAATTATCAGTGTAATAACTTTTACGAATTCCACCATCTTGGAATCCAAGTTTTCTATATAAACCCTTTGCCACGTTATTGGAAACTCTTACTTCTAAAGTTAATGTTTCTGCACCAAGTCCTTTAGCCGTTTCCATTACCGCTCTTAGTAATTGTTCTCCAAGTCCTTTTCCGCGATACTCAGGTAATATTGCAATGTTCGTTATATGTCCCTCATCAATTATAACCCACAGTCCACAATAGCCGATTATTTCATCTTCTACTTCTGCAACTACATAATGAGCAAATTGATTAGAGTATAATTCATTAAAAAATGCATCATAAGTCCATGGAGTTGCAAATGAATTTTTTTCAATCACCATGATCTTATTTAAATCTTCTTCTTTCATTTGTCGAAAAGCAACTGATGAAATCATAACATCCTCCTACTTTTCTTGACCAGCAAGCCAATTTGCTTCGGCTTCGGACAATCTTAAGTACTCTGGTGAAAACTCATGAATTGATTCTTCTTTTTCTTCCACACTACAATTAAATAATTCACTTGGTCTTTGGTTATTTAAATTATTTTTTACAAAAACTGCACTTTCTTTTAAGTGCTCTTTTATGAAATCCTTATGAATAGCTACATCGTTACCAATGAATAAGATTGGTTCATTAAATAATTTAAGTTTTTCAACCCAAGCACTACGATCTATATTACAATCCTCTATAATATTAACAGTTTCTTTACCTCTAAAATCATATAGGCCAGTAAATAATAAGTTTCTTCTCGCGTCAAAGATAGGACATACGAGGCCAGAAAAATGGCGACCATTTGATGCTAAAACCTTTAAGCTTGAAACTCCTATAATTGGTATATTTAACGTATATGCTAAAGTTTTTGCGACTGTAACACCGATTCTTACGCCGGTATATGAACCAGGCCCTTTAGCCACAACAATCTTAGTTAATTCCTTCGGTTTTACATTACATTCTTTCATAAGCAAATCAATTGCTGGCATTAAACGTACAGAATGATTTTTATTTATAAATGTAATGGTTTCACCAATTATTGAATCATCTTTCGAAAGGCTAACTCCCATTACATTTGTCGAAGTATCAATTGCTAAAACGGTCATCTTTAATTAACTCCTCACAAACTAATTCATATCTATTTCCCTTTGGAATAAAAGTAATCACTCGACCATCTTCTTTATGCGTGATTATTATTTTTAAAAATTCATTTGGTAAGTAATCTGAAATTAAATGAGCCCACTCTACTACACAAACACCTTCACCCATAAAATATTCTTCAAACCCTAGATCTTCATTGCTACCCTCTAATCGATAAACATCCATATGATATAATGGAATTCTTCCTTTATATTCTTTAATAATATTGAAAGTTGGGCTATTAACGTTTCTTTTAACTTCAAGTCCTTTGGCAAACCCTTTTGTAAAGGTTGTTTTTCCTGCCCCAAGATCTCCTTCTAATAAAATTACATCATTTGGTTGTACTATTTTACCAAGAAGATATGCAATTTCCTTTGTTTCTTCCTCAGTATTTGTATGTAAAACTATTTCCAATTATTTCACCACCAAAATTCTAACTTCTACTCGTCTATTCTAACTTTGCCATATTATATCATTTCAAAACATTTAGTGAATGTCAAACGGTATATGCACTAAATATAGAAATGAATTTTTTAATAATATTTTATGTATTTTTAAACTTAATTTAATTCCGTACATAATAAAAAAAACGAAACAATTGGTTTCGTTTTAAGTATCATATGTATGGCGGTCCCGACCGGGATCGAACCGGCGATCTCCTGCGTGACAGGCAGGCATGTTAACCGCTACACCACGGGACCATTTGGTTGCGGGGACAGGATTTGAACCTGCGACCTTCGGGTTATGAGCCCGACGAGCTACCAGACTGCTCCACCCCGCGATAATTGGAACTAACTAATTTAGATCCATAAATATTGAATTAATAAATTCAAACCAGGCGACGTTCTACTCTCACAGGGGGAAACCCCCAACTACCATCGACGCTGAAGAGCTTAACTGCCGTGTTCGGTATGGGAACGGGTGTGACCTCTTCGCAATAATCACCTGATTTATATTCATTTCGAGTACTTCGTACCCTCAAAACTAGATAATGTCATTATCAAACTTGTTAGTTAAGTCCTCGACCGATTAGTATCAGTCAGCTCCACGTGTCACCACGCTTCCACCTCTGACCTATCAACCTGATCATCTCTCAGGGGTCTTACTAGCTTAACGCTATG
>NZ_NCSY01000019.1 GCF_002156875.1 Bacillus sp. EAC
TGTAGACCGGGTGTTCCTTGTGGGCCTGCCGGACCTGTTGGACCGGGTATTCCTGCTGGGCCTGCTGGGCCTGTTGGACCCGGTTCTCCTGGTGCTCCCGCTGATCCTGTTGGACCTGGTTCTCCTGGTGCTCCCGCTGATCCTGTTGGACCTGGTTCTCCTGGTGCTCCCGCTGATCCTGTTGGACCTTGAAGACCTGACGTTCCTTGTGGGCCTGCCGGACCTGTTGGACCGGGTATTCCTGTTGGGCCTTCTGGGCCCGTTGCTCCTGTTTTACCTCTTTTACCTCTTTTACCATCTTCTCCTTTTTTACCTCTTTTACCATCTTCTCCTTTTTTACCTCTCGGCCCTCGACAACACTTTAGACAACCGTGCTTATCGTGACAAGGGCAATCACATTTACAGTTGCAATGTTTTGAATCTTCACATGCACATGATTCTCTTTTTTTTTCATTTTCTTTACCCATAATATCACCATATTTTATGTTTTAAGGGTAATGTCCTCAACTCAGATGATAATCTAACTTGTCCTATATTTATCTATTTATATATTGATATGCACCTGTATATTTTCTTGTGCAGTATTCTCCACCAATTTAATAAATGGTAATTAATTTACTTGTTATAAGTTAAAGAGCTGTCGAAGTAGCCGGAAGGAAGATTCTTTAGTTGATCTATAATAAACCAATAAATTACTTTTGGCTTTTATTCAAATATTATTACTAGGATATAAACATGAGTATTATAGGTTTGGCCAATTTAACTAACGCAACTTTAGTTCAATAAGGAATATTTATCCACTATTCCTTAATCTCTTCTAAGTAGTGATCTTTTGTTGAAGTAAAACCAAAAAGATCCTTCATTATTGAACTATACTGTCATTTAGTACATAAAAAAAAGCAACATTAGTGACTTATGATCTTCAACTAATGCGCAATTAGTTGCATAAAATCGACTATTCTTGAAGAAAAAATTCTATCTTTTTACTAAATAATTCTTTTTCTTCTAAGAATGGATAATGGTTACTTTCATTAAATATAACTAATTTTGAATGAGGGATTAATTCATTCATTTCAACTGAGTATTGTAATGGACATTGTACATCATGTTTACCACATAGAATTAATGTTGGAGTTGTAATAAACTTTAGCTTTCTAGTTACATCATAAATTTGTAATTCACGGTTAAAATAGTTCATTCGTATTCCTGACATTTTCTTTGTTATATTTAAACTGAACATTTCTGGATATCTATTTGGATCATATAAAGACATCTTTGTTCGTTCGATTGCCTGTTCATTTCTAATCTCTTGTGGTAAATCAGCACGCTTTAATGTCTCATTTAATTCTTGCATACGATTGTATTGCGGATGATTACGATTATAGATACAATCTGTTGAAAAAGTCATATATTCTCTTGCAGCTGCTCCGACATTAATATTGTATCGAAGGCTACTTGAATAATAGATTCCATAAATAATCCCTAACATTCCTCCAGTTGAATGACCTGCAAATCCCCATTGTTTAAAGCCTAATGATTCACGAATTGATTCTAGGTCAAATACTGTTTCAAGCATACTTAATTGGTAAGATTCTGAAGCTTTTTCTGAACTTCCTGTTTCTCTTAAATTTACTAAAAATACTTTGTGAGTTTTTGTAAAAGTCTCTGCAAAATAATCGCCTGTTTCGTTAAATTCGGAATAATGATGTGTTACGCAAAGTGGTTCACCTCTACCTTTAACAAATACTTCAAAATTTCCGCGAGATGTACTAATAAGATTTCTGCTCCAGTGAGTCATATATTTCTCCAATTTGCATTATTTGTTCATTTAGGAATTCGGCAATTTATATCCAAAACCTTTTGAAAATAAAAACCTTCACAAAACGTACAAAATTTATGCTTTCTTCTTCAATTAATCTACCGTTTACTAAAAAAATCCGCATCAGCGACTCGTAATCTTGTTGAACTAAAGCACCTGTTAATTGAGGAAATATATTATTCAAGTTCTTCTTTAGAAGGTGGTTCAAATGACTGTATCCACTCTCTAAGCATCATATTTGGTAATGGAAATGTATATTGAGGAAGTTGAGCATTTCTTGCTGCAAGACGTTCTAAAAGCATTTCTTCTGGTACTTCTAAAAAATGAATTTTAAAGTCAGCCCCTAATTCTGCTGCTCGTGAGCGAAAATCTTCGCGTTCACTACGCGCCCAAAATCCAAAGTCTAAAATAACATCTGCACCAATAACTAAAACCCTACCAGCAACATCCCAAAGTAGACTTTCCACTAAATTGTGTCTAGCATCGTGTTCCTTATCATCCATATCTTGTCCGAACAAGCGAATATGCCATTCATCAGGAGTTAGGCGAAGTGCAGAATATTTCTCTTCGAGTTTACGTGCAAGCGTAGTTTTACCACTACACGGTAGACCAACCATTAAATGAAGTGTCGCGATAGTACTCATCTCCAATCCTTATTAATAACAACTTTTTCATCTTAGCATTATATCGAATAAATAAAACATTTACAGTTTCTTATCCTCTTTAACTATTCTGCCAGTTACCAGAATAAGAAAAAGACTACCGAAGCAGTCTAGCGTTATGTAACTAACGCATGCTTTAGTTGAATTGAGTTATATCTCAAGTACACAATTAATTTTCGAAAAAGAGTGAGTAGTTATTATTCGCCACTATCATCCCCATCATCACTTTTACCGTTGTCAATACTGTCGTTATTACCTTTGTCATCGAAAAAATCATTTATTCTATCTATCAAACTTTTCTTCTGATTTTCATTTTCGTTCAAATGATGATCATTTAAAAAACTAGATATTGTAAATACTTGAATTGCCTGTTTTTTGTATCTAGAAATAAAGAAAAGACAAATAACAATTATAATCAGAACGATTAAGATTAATAGTGCTATTACAACCTTGTTCAAAATGGAAGCATCCCCTTACTTGTCCTTTATTAAACAATATGAAATTTATATATTTTAAATTACATATTTTTAAGGAGCTAACAACATTCCCTTATTGAACTATCCTGCGAAAAAGTGAAACAAAAAAAAGAGCCACATCTGTGACTCTGGATATTCAACTAACGCGCCAGTTAGTTGAATAAGAATTTTTTAAAATTGGCTTCTATCAATCGTTTTCACTACATTCAAATTCCGGGATTAAAATATGAGGTAATTGAAGTTAACGCTACTTACCACCTGTTATTAACACGTAATATATATACGCCATAAATGCCATTAATAAAATCGAAATACTCTGGATCCATATTCCGATGATACTACAAATCCTACCTGATTTAGCTATACCTTTTCCTTTTTCATTTGAATTATCAATTTCAACAATGCTTTTCATTGATAATGAATTCCCAATAATCCCAAGGATTAATCCTATTAAAGGAAGGATTATTGATAATATACCTAATGTTAATCCCAAAATAGTTATTTTATTTGTTGTTCTCACCTTACTCCTCCGTAAAAAATATTATAAAATTGCACCGTTTTGGCTTTGTTTAAATGTGGAAGCAGTTCGTGGTTGTTCAACTAACGCGCCAATTAGTTGAATAAGGAACCGAGCATATTTGTGGTTTATAAAATGCCGATTACAAAAACATTACTCTGCACCCTTAATTGTTTAACAACTCAACCTATTCTAATATTTCTTACAATTATTTCCATTATGGATTAAAATAGTGATAATTAGATTTTTCAATTGAAAGGATGTTAGGGATGAAGAAACTTATTTTCTCAATCATTACACTAGTAGTTATATTTGGTCTAACACGGATTGTTTCAGATTTTATGCACGCTAAAATGATTGACTATGCATTTGTTGTAGGCTTAATTGTGACGATTATTATTCGCTTTTTCACAAGTAGTGGAGGATATTTTACAAACAGTCTTAGTCTTAACATTCAAACGCAAACAGGGATGAAAATAAATGGAGAAAAAGGAAGTCCGTTTCTAACTACAAGAAAGTCATTTTCATTTCTCGTTTCATTGGCGTTTACAATTATATCATTACTAACGACTGTTATTTACTACTGGAAAGAATTTTGATTTGAAGGAGTGAGATCTATATCAAATGAGCATACGTTATTATCTATGGAAAAAATCCTACCAATTACTATTTACAATCATTTTGATTGGTATAATCGTTGCGTTTTCAACCAGCTTGCACGCGTCAAAGAATGAACTATTTCATACGGCTGCTGTCCAAATGAAAACTTTTGGTTACAATTTTCTTCATTTAAGTGAAATGACGATAGAGGTAGGAATCTTTTCAAAACAAACACCATTATGGAGTTATTTAGAAGAACCATTTGTCTATTCATTTATCATTCTATCAGCATCTTTTATCTGCGTATTTATGTTAGGAATCTTGTTTTCGTATGGAGCCTATCTGTTATCACCAAGAATGCGAAAAATCGTCAAAGAATGCTTATTTTTCTTACAGAGTATTCCAGATGTGATGTTCATTTTCGCAGTTCAATTATTCATCATTTGGTTGTATAAAAAAACGAATTTTCTCATTGTTGATCCCGTCGCTGGATTGAAGAACATATATTTATTACCGATACTTGTCGTGTCAATTCTGCCTGGAATCATGTTGTTTCAAATGACGTTTTTAGCAATCGAAGAAGAAAGTAAAAAAGCATATGTCGAATTCGCAAAAGCAAAAGGGTTGTCAAATGGATGGATACTCTTGAAACATATCCTACGAAATGTAGTTGTGACGCTATTTTCTCACTCCCACTATTTATTTTGGCTGCTTGTATCAAATTTATTAGTCGTTGAATTATTATTTAATATCCATGGTTACTTTCAATTACTTTATTCAGTTTCAAATACACCAGATGTGTTTTTCGTCTGCTTAGTCGCTTTATTTCTACCATTCTTCTTTATTGAAGTGGTATTTAATCTATTCGCAATCAAAGTCACTGGAAAGGAGCAATCTGAATGAAAAAAGGTTGGACGAGATTACCTTTCCTAATTTCACTATTTTTTCTAATTGGTTTAGTAGCCTTCAGTTTTCTTTATACGTATATTTTAAAAGATCACATTAAACCTCCGCCAACACTTTTGTATGATGGAAATGGAAAGATGATCCAGGCTCGCCCATTTCCCCCAAGTTTCGATTTTCCATTTGGTGTAGATCGAGTAGGTAATAACCTATTTTGGTCTGTCATTGATGGTGCAAGGTACACAATATTAATTGGGCTGAGTGTCAGTTTACTACGAGTTGGTATAAGTGTTTGTTTTGGAATTATTTATGGAATCTATTTTCAAAAAATGAGGCCACTTTTCACAACATTTGAACGTGCATTCCGATTCATACCAGCTATTCTACTCGTCTTGTTGTTCTTTGATGTAAATTTATTTAGTGATGAGACAAGCGGCTTTTCTTATATAGCTTCAATCGTCACCTGGCTGACAGTTGTTGCCTTGCCATCTCTCGTTCATGTTGTAGGTAATGAAGTCATTCATTTTAACAAAGAAGATTTTATTACAGCATCTAAAGCGATAGGTGCAACAAAATTTCGGATTATTAGGAAACACGTACTCCCATTTCTACGTACGAGAGCATTGCTCATGATTGTTCAGCAAATGATAAGCGTTTTGCTATTACTTGTACACTTGGGAATAGTTCGAGTTTTTGTCGGTGGTAGCACAACCATCCATCTTGATCCTGTAAACAGCGTCACATTACCTAATTCAAATGAATGGTCTGCATTAATCGGCGTATCATACCAAGAACTAATGCTTGATCAGTGGATTGTCTTTGGACCAAGTATTGCATTTATTCTTACATTGTTAGCTTGTCATGTGATGAAAAGGATGTTAGAGGGTGCTGATGAAACTGTTGCCATTCCAAAAATTGAGCAAACGCCATCAAAAGAAATTAAAAAGTTAAAGAAATCTGACTTTACTTTTGCCGAAGCCGTGGTAATTAATAAGGGCATCAAAGAGTTTCAGTAAAGAATAAAAGGAACTTCGATCTCGAAGTTCCTTTTTTCAACATGTGAATTATCCAAAAAAGATGAAATTATTTAAATAAAGGCTAATTGTTACCTAAGAGGTTTTCTGATTCAACTAAACTGCCCAATTACCGAACAAAGAAAAGAACAGCTATTGGCTGCTCTCTCTGTTTAACTAACGCGCCAGTTAGTTGCATTAGGATTCATTATCCTTTGCGCGAGGATGAGACAAGATTCAAGAACTTACGCTTTTTTTGTTCTTAAATATATTTTAATATTTTCCCATCAGATCCCAGGAATTAATGAAGATATTAATAAAAGAATTACAAAAACAGATAATGGAAATGCGAAACCTATGATTAAGGAAACTCCCAATAAACTTAATATTCCTTTAAATTGTGGAATATTGTCATAAGTAACAAACGGCTTTTTTCTTAATTTTTGAAAAAAGAGAACTACAACTTCCATCAAAACCACAATACTTGCACCAAATACATACATTGTTAGTGAATATGGTGGGAAGAAAATCCACATTGTAGCCATTCCACCAGGACCCGAATTAAAAGCCATTACACAAAAGTAAATGGAAGCCCCTATACTTAAAAACAAAATTGTAGAAATGCGTATTCTTTGTAATCCCTTAAAGGTAAAGGAATAGCGAATACGAAAAAATAGATAAAGAGGAGTAATTAAAATAAAAGGATAAAAATAGTGTAGAAAAAAAGCGATAAGTTCCAATTTCGGATTACACTCCATAGTTTTTTTATCAATGCCAAGTCTTCATTTTTCGTTAACTAGTTCCGTAACTTGATTCTACATAGAACTATATTATTCCTTTTTTTGGAAGTTAATTACCAGTCAGTTCAATAAGAAAATCAACATTTTTCTTTATAGAGAAATAAAAAAAGCCACAAATGTGACTCGTGATCTTGTTCAACTAACGCGCCATTTAGTTGCATAAGAATTTCATGTAGCTTTTTTAAGTCTAGTTCCAATAAACGTCGTAATGAGTATATAAACAGGATAGAAAATTAAAAAGAACATCATTATTAATCCTGCTCCGAAATTATCATCATCTAGATCATTGTTTGGAAATAAAAACCCTGTTAATACAAGGAACAGAACGAAATATGGAAACCACATAACAGAGGAAAATACAGACCAGAGTCTACATTCTAACCATTTTTTTGTAAGTAAAGGAATAATAACAAACGATGCAATCAAAAGTAGTATTGCTACACCCAATAAAATGTTCCATATTATTTTCGTATTCAATCCAGTTAATCCTTGGATTTGTTCGCTACTGATTAGTGAATTGATAAATAAGTACGCAATAAACCCATAAATAGCACTCACTGCATTAAGTTTCAAAAAGTAATTCAATCAATACAACTCCAATATTAAAAGTAAATTATGCTATTAAATCAAATTTACATTATTACACTTATGGACAATAAAAAAGGCTCTTCAATAGGAAGAACCCCATTTAACTAAGTTTTTTTAAATAAACAAAATACTTCATTACTATACTCACAATTAAAAATGTTAACACTATTTTTACTACATTGATATATGGTAGTATCAGATCCCAGGAATCTCTTACAATTGTTGGTGGGAAAATCCTAATAGACACCGAACCAAGTATTAATAAAAACAAACTTCCTATTAAAACATCTGATATTCCAAAGTTTCCAAGAGTTTTTTTATAATAAACTGGGACAAATAGAGCAATAACTGCTGCTGGAACAAGCATAATGTAATGAAAATTCTTAAAACCGAATAAATATTGAATTCCTAATACCATAAAAAAAGTAACTAAAGCCAAAAGAAATGAATAAATTAAACGATTCATAGGTTTTCTCCCATAATTTCAAATTGATTCATTATATCTTATTCCATTATTATCCAAATAAATCCTTCTACAACTAATGCGCCAGTTAGTTGCATAAGGAATATTATTTCAATCTAAATATTCATCACTTAGAATTGGATTTAAATACCTTGCCATTCCAGTATTAAGTCTTTTTAAACCCAACTTTCGATAAAACGCTTCATTTCCAGTTGTTGAAATTAAATGTACACAAGAAACATTACTCAGTTTATCAAGTAAAAACTCCATAATTTTTTTCGCTATTCCTTGTCCTTGAAAATCTCGGTGTACAACAATATCATAAATTGCTGCATTAAAAACGCCATCCGATATCGCTCTACCGAAAGCAATAATTCGACCATTAACTGTGACTAAAGCTATTACATTGCTTGCTCCAAAAACTTGCTTAATAATTTCGTTTGTTTGTTTTGTCCACCCAACGGAACCATAAACTTCCTTCATTTCATTAAGATTCGCATTAGAAAAATCATCATGAATTTGAATATTCATATCCTGCACCCATTTCTTTATTAATCCTTAAAATATATTTTCTCTAAAATCAATAAAAATCCCTTGTTTAACCTTGCTGTTCATAATGAAAAAGAGCCGATTATCGGCTCAACAGTGTTATTGAACTAACGCATGCATTAGTTCAATAAGCAGTTTTTATTTAAAATTTTTTAGGTCTGTCGTTAATGGAATATCTTCTAATTTGTTGGTCTAAAGTTTGATCATATTCTTTATCTATTGCTTTCGCTCCAGATTTCTTTTGAAAATAATATCCTGTAATTATGCCTAGTAGACATAGACCCCAGAATGTATATCCTAACCAAGTCATAATAACTACCTCATTTCTAAAAATGTTAGTTATTTTATCACTTTTATTTTATTCCATTTAATTACAAAAAGTACGTGACACTTGTTGAACTAACGCGCCAGTTAGTTGAATAACAATAACTTAATTATGGATCTTCTTATCGTAAGTTTCTGCGACAAACTCAAAATCTAAATCATCTTTTTTTATAAAGATTGTTTTTAAGGGATATCCAGTTTTTGTACCAACAATAGCAACTTCTACTAAATCAAAACTAACATTATAAGCTTCCTTTACATCAATTCCACCTGTAAGGGAATATACTCCATCCCCAAATGATTTGAATATAAGTACATTTTCCTCTAAGCTATTCTTGTCCATATCAATCCATTCATCAGTTATTAATACCTTAAAAGTCGTATGTTTTGGAACACACTGGATATGATTTATCCCTTTATAGCGACTTAATGTATACATGTAGATATGAGTTTCATCAGGATTTACATCAATTCCATATTTAAAAGAAAATGTCTTATAAACCATCTCATAAAATAATGGCATAACAATATCATCCCATGCGTCATAAGCAAAAGCTTGAATTGGAATTAAATGTGGATACAAACTAACTATTGCTTTTTGGAAGTTTAATAAAATTGTTGTATCCGAAATTTCTTTTAAAGCATCATCTATTTCATGATCGTACGATTTAATTGTCCTTTTATCAATCATAAGATTCACTCCTGGTTTGATATCATTTACTATATGATTCCATCTATTATACAACTTTTCCTTTTCCAACAATCCTGTTAGTTAACAAAATAAAAAATAGACTACAGTAGCAGCCCATGGTTGTTCAACTAACGCGCCAGTTAGTTCAATTAGAGATATATTGATTATGACAGATCAGCATGAAGACGGTGTTTTTTACAGCAATTACACTGAAATAAATAGCCTTGTACATCACCATCGATTTCTAGATTATTTTTAAATTCTTGAATAGATAAACCATATTTTTTACATATTCGGTTTATATCATTCTCTAATTCATTCTCTAAATGCTTTATTTCTTTCCATCCAACGTATCCAATAATAGAACAGAAATCTCCACAATGACTAAGCCAGTATTCTTGTTGCCATCCTGTATAACCTGGATTTCGATATATCAATTCATCTACATATTCTTCTTTGTCAACTTCATCGCATGATTCTATATCTTGAAATTCTCCATCATATTTTTTGGCTGCTGAACCATCTGCAATACACCATGGACAGATTCCTTCAACTTCTTCTTCTGAGAAAAATGGTCCTTCATAAACAAAATCACGTTCCTTATTACATACTGGACATATTGTTTCTTCTTCAATTATTACTCCTAATTTAATTGGATCAGGATTGTATTTAAAGGTTGGTAAATTCATTTTATTTCCACCTTTCTATGTATTTTTATTTCCTTCTATATAAATTTATCATATGTTTTTATTCCACTAAACTACGATTTTCTTCAATAAAAAAGAACAGCCAAAGGCTGTTCTTAAAATTTAACTAACGCGCCAGTTAGTTCAATAAGACTCAACTTTATAAATAATCCTAAGTAGCCAAAAAATAGGATCTGTTCCACTTCATTTACTAATAAAGCGTGGGATTTGCTTCGTTGAAGGTTCTTCTACATCTATAACTTCATATCTCATTAAGGAGCTCCATTGTTCATGTAGATCCGTAATCTCATTTAATAGAACTCTTTTGGAATAAAGGCCAGTTCCATCTTTTTCACTTGTTTCTAATTTCAATCCAAGTTCCTCGATGATCGGATCATTATGTCTAGCGCCTCGTTCAATATAACAATAATTCTCATTCTCCTTATCTTGGATGATTTCACAGCAATACTCTTTATATTTTCCAAAATTTCGTATTCGAAAATAGGATTGTACTTCATTAGAGTCAATGTATTTGATAAATATTCCTGGATGTTTTTCAATATATCCTTCGTTTAAAGATACAGTTTCGTATGAACGAATTACGAATCTTATTTCATCAAAATCATAACCTTCATGAACTTTATTTTGATAAACAACGTGTTTACCTTTTCTCAATTTCATACTGTACCTATTCTCTTTCCTTCCAAATACTTTCCTTTTACGATAAATAGAAGCCGTAGTTCCATATCCAAATAAACTTAAAGCAATTATTACATATATGGACTGAATAATTGTTATTCGAAGCTCATAATACATTATAATCGCGAAATAAACTCCTAAGAAAATTCCAATAAGCAATCTATTTCTAATTATTTTTTTAGTGTAATCTCCGCCCTTTTTTACGGCTCTATAATTTATAACAGTTTGAATAATTCTGAGTACAACTATCATTGGTAATATAAATAACCAATATCCCTTCATTGTCCACCCTCACTATTTTTCTCTAATTAAACCAGCAATTTAATGTTCCTCCCAAAATAATTCTGCAACTAAGTAGAATATCCTTGTTAATCTATACTGCCATTTACTCAATAAAAAAAGCCACAATAGTGGCACAGGATCTTGTTCAACTAACGCGCCAGTTAGTTGAATAACTAGGTGAAGATATGCGAAACATTTTCTCAGGTTTCACACTTATTTTGTCATTTTTTAATTTCCTCAAATATTTGATTAAATACTGATTGACCTGTTTCTTGCGGAAAAAAGTAAATTGAAATAAATACTGTTAAAAGTAAAATTGTAATCCAAATCAGAATTTTTGAAGCAGATTTCATAATACGAGTAACAGAAATTACAAAAAAGATTGCTACTGTGTTTATAAAAAATATTATAGGAAGTGCTATTATCCTTCCTAATCCTGTATAAGGAAAAAAAGTGATTAATAATGTAATTGTAACTATTGAAGGAAAGATACCCATTAGATATTTAATTAATATGATACGATCGCCAATTAGGCTTGCCTTACTAAATTGAGGTGCTTTTTTTAAATATTTATAATTGCAGTTGAAACATTTATTTTTATAGGGTATTACAATTGGTATTACAGCAAGGAACACATGAAAAAACTCTAACTCTCCTGTAAAAAAAAGGAAAATTAAAAATATATAAACAGATAATAATATTCTACTTAAAGTAGAACTTGTTTGATTTATATCTTGATTGTGGCATTGTGGACAAGACTTCAACCGACCTCAAATCCTTTACTAATGTGCTATCTAATACTTCGATTAATATATTAAAAACCCTTCTTTAAGACTAATCTCCCATTTACTCAATAAAAAATGAGCCACTACAGTGACTCATTATCTTCAACTAACGCACCAGTTAGTTGAATAAATTATATTCATTCACTTAAAAAACTAATTAAAATGAATGCTATACTGATAGCAAATAAAATTAATTGAATGGTAACACTTATCTCTAATAGCCTTACTTTACCTTTTTTCTTAAGATATAAGAATAAAACATACGTAGCAATTGCTAAAATAATAGCTAAATAAGGTCCAAAAGCTAATGAAATCATTGCAAGAGGACCACCATCTAATTTTTTACTTGAATCATATAATATTCCAATTAACACTAATAAAAAGTAGTAATTCAACATTGAAATAACTGAATATAAACTAATCTGCTTAATTGAGAATACTTCCTTGTCTTCACTCATCAATATTATTCTCCTTATAAAAATTGGTCCCTCATTCTTCCTCTAATATTCAGTTAGCTAACTATCACACTTTTTATTCTTATACTTATTGCTTTTACTTCTATAAAAAACTGTAAAAACAGCTAAGTCGAAAACTTTTTAGATTGAACACTCAAAAACTTTAAAAGAAGTGCCTGTTCCATATCCATCTACTACTTCATGAATTACAACTTGTTGAAGTCCATTAATTTTTAATATATTTTTAAATTCATCATTCACATAGAGACGCATCGGAAAATCCATTACTTCAGTTTTAACAACCATTTCTTCTTTCATCAATTCATATTTTAATTTGGTATGTAACATATTATTTATTTCGTCAAATTGGACTTTTTTAGATTCAATTATTGTTTCATCATTAAACTGAACATAATTCGTTTGAACCCAATCATGTAATTCTTCCGGTTCACTCTTTTTTGTTATAATCGTTAAAAGTATTTTCCCATCTTCCTTTAACATTAACTTCAGATTATCTAAACTTTGATCTACTAAGTGATCTGGCAGAAGAGAAAATGAGCCAAACGGAATCATAATTAAATCATATTTTTTATTGCTTTTGAATTCTTCTATTTTATCATTAAAAACATTCGGACTAAGATTCAACTTTTCACACTTTTCTTTACATAATTTCAGCATGTCGTCCGAAATATCATAGCCATCTATATCTATACCTTCTTGCATAAATGGAATCAGCATTCGTCCATTTCCACACATTGGTTCGAGCACTTTCATGTTTTTATCCTTTACAAAAGAAAGGAAAAAATCGAACTCCTTACCTACTGCAATAGACTTATTACTCTCATACATTCTTGTACATAGTTCACCATAGTAATCAACCATTCTTTCTTCACCTTTTACCCTTAAATATAAATTGATAATTCTTAATAATCTTACCATTCAGGAGTGAAATTTCATATATGCTTATATCATTTGTTGTTTAACTATACTTCCAGTTACTTGTAATAAGAAAAAGAGCTGCCGAAGCAACTCAATAATCTGCCCTTAACGCATACGTTAGGAGCAGAAGAAATATATAATCCTTTTATTTTGCAACTGCGACTAAGTCTTCCATTGTTAGTAAAGAGTGAAGTACTAATCCAGCTTCTAATAAATTTTCTTTTCCATTTTGTTTTCGATCGATTACACATAACACATCTTTTACGTTTGCGCCAACTTGTTTTAAATCTTCAGCACTAAGCTTAATTTGTCCGCCAGTTGTCACAACGTCCTCGATGATACAAACCTTCTTATTTTGAATATCGATACCTTCTGCAAGTTTGCAAGTCCCATAGGCTTTCGCTTCTTTTCGAACAAATACTACTGGAATGCCTGTATTTAACGATAATGCAGTAGCGATTGGGATACCGCCCATTTCTAAGCCAGCCAATACTTCAGTGCCTTCTGGGATTAATATTGCTAACTGTTCAGCTATTTCTCTTAAAAGTGTCGGATTCGATTCAAATAAGTATTTATCAAAATATTCGTTTGATACTAATCCCGATCTTAATTTAAACTCACCGTTTAGATGAGATACATTATAAATTTCTTGCGCTAATTGTACTTTGTCCACTTTTAAATCCCCCTTAAAAAGTAATCATCAGTATATTTTACCATAATTTAGAATTTTGAATAAAAAGTACATGCGTTAGTTTCTTCATTAAAAAAAGCCGCAATAGCGACTCGTGCTCTTTGTAACTAACGCGCCAGTTAGTTCAATAAGGTTTTTATTTTCTCTCTCAATTTTTCAATTTCTTCTATCCTTAGTTCTGGGTAATTTTTGGGTGTTGATTCCCGAATTTCTTTTTGCTCAAACACCTCATTATCTTTTAAAGTATTCCAAAATTGTTCTGCTCCATCTAAAAGAGATTCAAAAAACTCTTTTACAGGTAACGTAGCTTTAGCATATACCTCGACTGGTTCCGACTCATCTAAGATTGAAAACTGTACTTTTTTATTATCTACTGATTTAAATTTAAGACGGATTGGGTCTATGCCGTACATGAGCTCTGCCTTCTTCTTGTTTAAATATTGTTCAATTGCAACCATATAATCCTCCCATAAATCTAAACCACTAGGAGCATCAATTCCTACTACAATCTTATTCTTGTACTTAATCGTTATAAGCATTTGAATATGTTCAGGAGTAAATTTCCTGTGGTCAAAATATTCCCTTATAACCAAAGAATCATCTAGATATATATATTTCGCTTCTGGATTATTAAAATAATAAGGGTCAGTATAATCATAACTATGTAACTCTAAGAACGTTTTTATTTCAAACATATATAAACTCCTTCAAGAATTAACTACTCTTTATATATTTTATCTTAACGGCATATTAATTAGATAAACTGCTAGTTAGATCAATAAAAATGGACTCCCAAAGCAGCACATTGTTGTATAACTAACGCGCCAGTTAGTTGTACAAGATAATTTATGTAATCTCTTATTAATCCTTTAATATCTAAATTCCCCATTATTATTTACTCTAAATCTAATACTGTTTACTTTAGGACTACCGTACGAATAATTCAGTTCTCCGGTAGGACTAACAGAAGCAATTAAAATTTTAATTGAGTATATCCCTTCTGGTAATACTTTTGATTTTTCCATATCTTTCATTACTTCTGATGCTTGAGGTACTTTGTTTTTATTTTTATAGATATTAAAATAGTAGTTAAATTGTACGATACCTTGTTTTTTAGACTCGTTATGTAATTTAGGTAAAATTTCAGATACATTTATATAATTATTGTTTTTGTATTTCCTTATTAATTCATTTTTTTGTTTTTTATCAATACTGATATTTAAAAAGTAATAAAAGTTTTGTTTAATATCTTCATCCGAATATACCTCAGGTGATTTATTCATTAAATGATACTTTTTAATTAATTCTTTCGAATTACTTATTACCTTAGGATATTGTTCTATAAAAGCACCTTTAAATAATTGTGAATATACATCTTCACTCCCATTTAAATCTATAGCACCTGTCGTTTGATCAAAAGCGAGATATACAAATGAATGGTGTGGTTTTTCAATTTCAATATAAGAGTAATAATTACAACCACATTCACCATCATTAGCAGCAGAAATAATTTCATATTTATCTATATTATATTGTGAATTGAGATAATTTTTAGTAGGCTTTTCTACTTTACTAGTGGATATTGTGCAACCACTAAGTAACATAAGTATTACTATCCATGATAATAATTGAATACATTTCATTTTCATTATTTAGACTCCTATTTTCTAAAACTGTAATCTCCAATACCTCTAGAAATGCTTAAGGTTTTTATATAATTTTATCAATATTATCCATAAAATTTCTAAGGGAAATTAGCCTATTTATTCTCAACTTGATAAATCTATCCTGCTATATACATCTATAAAAAATGAGCCACTTCAGTGACTCATGATCTTAAACTAACGCGCCAGTTAGTTCAATAAGAAGTAATTCGATGTTTGTACGAAACCGGGAAAGCCTAAAACTAAACCAAGTAGCTCCATTACTTGTTAGATTTCTTAATTTCCTCAGTTAAAAGATTTAAATTTTCTTCAATCCTATCCAATTGACTCCTGCGTTTCTTATTAGTACGGAAATATGAAACTATAAGGATTATAATAAAAGCGAAAAATCCTAAAATTACAAGTTGATAAATAATGTCCCCTACATTAATTGATGAACTATTCATT
>NZ_NCSY01000001.1 GCF_002156875.1 Bacillus sp. EAC
TTTTGCTCTTTCGAAACTACATCCTTTGGTAAAGATTCTAGTATGACACCTGAGATAATTAATAATCCAATTAAGATCCAAAATGGTAATCTAAGTGGTTGAATAGGAAAATATTGTAACATGAAAGCCGCAATTGCTGGTCCAAGACCAAAGCCAACTAGTACAGTAACTCCTGAATATTTAATGGCTTTACCAATTTTTTTGGGATCTGATTGTCTAATTAGAAAAGCCACAGACGTACCAGTAAACGAACCATACGCAATTCCCTCTAAACTTCTTCCAACATATATCATCCACGCTTCAGTACTACCAATCATGAGTAAAGTTGAAACTATTGAAATCAAAATACTAATGTTAAGAACTTTTTTCAGTCCCCAAGCACTTCCTTTAGCCCCCACAACAAGTAGAGTCGGTAAGAGGAATGCAGCATAGATTGCAAACAAAATCGTAATTTGCAAACTGTTTAATTGATAATATTCGCTATACAGCGGAAATAATGGTGTTACAAAAGTTGCCCCGCAAGACATTAATAATATAATTAATAACATTCTTTTCACATTCATTTTCCTTTCTAAGACATAATTTTAATTCTTATCTTTTATAACCTTATTAACAATTTACCCTATAATTGCCATTCGTTTCTCTTTCGGGAATGTTCATTCTTAAATATACAAACTTATACAACTCCGCGATTAATAGAAAGGATATATTTACTTTTCCACAATATCACGATTTGTGAAGAATCGCAGTTAGGTAACTTGATTAATATAAAAATTTCAGTCTGAATACTTGCTCCAATAATTGTATTTTTAATTAACGCTTGTTTCGAAATTTTGTTATATAAAACTATAATTATATTAATTTTCGATACTTTTATTGTTTACTAGTTCTAATCTTCAGTACAATTATTAACCTCCATCGACCTTTATATTTATAACATATCGAGAACGAACGGTAAAGAATTATTTTTTACCGTTCGTTCTCGATAGTTCATAATCAATAAGTAGGAATAAAAAAAGTTAACTGCTTTTAGTTAACTCGTTTTCTTTCACAAAAAGATTGTAGAAATCTGTTGGAATTTAATAATTTTTTTTTTCAATTGTATGTAACCCTTTTCAGTCATTTTTTCAAAAAGACTTTAAAAGTAATGTCATCAAACTAAAAATAATTAATCTAATACTGAGAGTGTCGTATCAATCACATTTTTTAGTTTATTTTTATCGTTAGTTGTTTTGACTAATACTCGTAAACCTACAAAAGAATTATGAAAAAACTGAGATAGTTTTTCTATATCATGGTGATTAGAAATTTCTCCTGATTTTTGTCCACCTAACAGTATTTCAAGGATCATTTTTTCTGTTTTAGAAAAATTTTGTTCAATTTTTTCTGCTACTTCTTGATCATGTAAAGTCAACTCAACCGCACTATTCACAGTCAAACAACCAATTGACTTTTCGTTATCTTTTGAAATGGCCATTTCTAATAAACCTCTAATAGCATCTTTCGCAGTTGGTGATTTCTTAACTTCTATATCCATTTTTTTCTTCATATTGTTATCATAATGTTCCAATGCTTTAATAAATAAGGTATGTTTGTCACCAAATGTATCATATAAACTTCTTCGGTGAATCCCCATATGAGTAACAAGATCTTGCAATGAGGTTTTTTCGTAACCTTGATACCTAAATAGTTCAGTTGCTTTTTGTAAAACTTCTTTTTCATCATATTCTTTATGTCTGGCCACGCTAGTACCTCCTTTTGAAAGATTATAGCATATTTAAAATTAAACAATGAATAATCAGTATTTGTTCTTTTGCTAAGCGGTATATTTGTTTATTTGTTTTGCCCTTTTCGATCAATCCTATAAACCCGTATAAAAAGACACTACCGGAGTGTCTTTTTTCCTAAGTATTTCTCTTCTTTCTAAATACTTATTCAACCGGCTTTATCATATTTTCTGGTCTTACAATTCGGTCGAAATCTTCTTCTGATAAATAACCTGTTTTTAATGCAGCTTCTTTGAGTGTAGTGCCTTCTTTATATGCTAACTTAGCAATCGCAGCTGCTTTTTCATAACCAATATGAGGGTTTAATGAAGTTACTAGCATAAGTGATCGATTTAAGTTTTGTTCAATAACTTCTATATTTGCTTCGATCCCCTTCACGCAATGATCATCAAATGAGGTAATTGCGTCTGAAAGTAATCGCACCGACTGTAAAAAATTATAGATAATCACTGGTTTAAAAACGTTCAATTCGAAGTTCCCTTGACTCGCAGCAAATCCAATTGTCACATCATTTCCCATAATTTGTGTAACAACCATCGTCAGTGCTTCTGATTGAGTTGGATTCACTTTCCCTGGCATAATTGAACTTCCAGGTTCATTTGAAGGGATTGTTATTTCACCTATACCACTTCTTGGACCACTCGCCATCCATCGTACATCATTAGCAATTTTCATTAAATCTGCTGCCAATCCTTTTAAAGCTCCATGAGTATAAACGATTTCATCATGACTTGTTAATGCTTGAAATTTATTTTCTGCAGAAGTGAAACAGAATCCGGTTAACGAACTAATTTCCTCAGCCATCATCTTACCAAAACTAGGATGTGCATTGATCCCTGTTCCTACCGCTGTACCACCAATAGCAAGCTCAGCAATAAATTTCATACTATCCACTATCATTTGCTCATTTTTTTCAAGCATTCGATGCCAACCACTAATTTCTTGACCTAAAGTTAACGGGGTTGCATCCTGTAAATGTGTTCGACCTATTTTAATTGTATTTTTATATTTATCCACTTTTTCTTTAAAAGTATTTTTCAATTTACTTAAAGCAGGTAACAATTGCTCATTTAATGAAAGGGTGCACGCAATATGCATTGCAGTCGGAAATGTATCATTAGAACTCTGAGACATATTGACATCATCATTAGGATGAATTATCTTTTCACTACTATTCACTTCTAAGATTTGATTCCCACGATGAGCGATCACTTCATTAACATTCATATTAGTTTGTGTACCACTTCCAGTTTGCCAAACAACAAGTGGAAAATGATGGTCATGTTTTCTTTCTAAAATTTCATTTACGGCCTCTACAATTGCGTCTGCTTTTTCACTATCCAATTTACCTAGTTTTTTATTTGTTATTGCTGCACTTTTCTTAATTAATGCCAAAGCATAAATTAATTGAATGGGCATTTTCTCTGAGCCAATTTTAAAATTTTCAAAGCTTCGTTGTGTTTGTGCTCCCCAAAGTTTATCTACTAGTACTTTTATCTCGCCAATTGAATCTTTTTCAATACGATAATTCAATTTTCCGCCTCCTAATTTGTATACACTAGTAAAAGATAATAATATTTAAAAGTATATTATGAAAGTAAATACTATTTTTATGTCTTCCATATTCCGAAAATCAGTATCTTACTACACTTATTCTGCATTTTAATCAAACTTTTACTTAAGTTATTTTAAGTGATAACTACGATGAATAAGAATCTCTTAAGTTTGAATACCTCCTATACCTTTTAAAGTATAAAAATTTTTTTATTAATTAAACTTCACAAAATATATCATTTGCTAAATTTGAACATTTTACTTTATGCTATTTAACCAGTTACATTAGATTATTGATATTACCAAAATCGTTCCCTTAATCTGCACGATCAATCAAGCCTCCACATCGAATCTCACAATTGGGTTCTAAGATGTCTCGTTATTTCATAAGAGTCTCCCTAATCTTATTTTCAAAACTGTTATAAAAAAAATTTAAAATTTTATAGAGTGTGAGTGTTTTTTGAGAATAGTTGGAGTGTGTATAATCCATACTAACGTTATGAAAAATGTACATTTAATTATTAGATGAGGTGATTAAGAATGGTCGTATTATTTACGTCGAAAGCTACTACTTCTGGTGGTCGCGAAGGAAGTGTTAAATCAGATGATGGCTTGATAGATTTACAATTAACTACGCCAAATGCAAATACTAATAAGGTTGGATCTAATCCTGAACAACTATTTGCAGCTGGATATTCAGCATGTTTTGATGGTGCATTAAACTTTATTGCTAAGAAAAACAAGCAAAAAATTGAGTCATCTATTACAGCAGAAGTTAGCTTATTAAAAGATGAAACAGATAACCCTTTTTCATTAGCAGTTACGCTAAATGCACAAATTAAAGGTGTTCCACAAGATGTTGCAGTAGAACTTGTGAAAGAAGCGCATGGTTTTTGTCCTTATTCGAAAGCATTAAAAGGCAATGTTGATGTTAAGTTGAAAGTTAAAGTTATCGAATAGTTTCAATAGGAACAAGAAATTTCCCGAAAACTTGTTACAAATTAATTAACAATCTGAAATTGACTAAAAAATTTTAATTCATTGCCTATAAAAAATTCCTATTAATTTTTAAAGGTAAATAAAAGAGCTAATCGACATATGTCGATTGGCTCTTTTATAATTATTTATTCTCTTTCCGAAAAGATATCTGGATCCAATGAAAGTAAAGTATTCAAACCAGTTCTTTCTTATCAGTCAAGTTCTCTTACTTGTATTGGTAGCAAAATTTGCTCTATTTTTGCTCTATGGGGTTCATACTGTGATGGCAACATCAATTTTTCACCCATAGTTTTTTGGGATTCATCATGAGCAAATCCTGGAGGATCAGTCGCAATTTCGAATAGAATTTCACCATGTTCTCTAAAGTAAATGGCATTAAAATAATTTCTGTCTTGAACAGGTGTGACACCATATCCATTGGATGAAATGTATTTTTGCCAATCCAATTGATCCTTGTCATCACTTGCTCGCCATGCAATGTGGTGTACTGTTCCAACACCCATTTGCCCACTTCCACTACTAGTTAATTTTACGTCGATAATATTTCCAATATCCGCAGTTGAACGATATCGCGCAAAATCTCCCTCTATACCAACTATTTCAAGTCCCATTACTTTTTCTAACAATTCAGCTGTTTTGTTAGGCTGGGTAGAAAATAAAGTTGCACCACCAAAACCTTTGATAGCAACTTCAGGTGTAACTTCACGGAATGTCCAAGTATTGATTTCACCTTCTTCCCTTTCAACAATTTCTAAGTGAAGACCATGAGGATCATCAAATTGCAAATATTGTTCTCCAAAGCGATTCATGATTGTAAAAGGAACATTGAATTTTTCTAGTCTTTTTTTCCAAAATTCCATAGCCCCATTTGGAACTACATATGAAGTAACTCCTACCTGACCATCTCCAATTCTTCCCTTGTGAGCTCTTGCCCAAGGGAAGAACGTAATAATTGTTCCTGGTTTTCCACCTTCATTTCCAAAATAAAGGTGATAAGTACCTGGATCATCAAAATTGACTGTTTGCTTAACCATACGCAACCCTAAAATTCCTGCATAAAAATCTACATTTTCCTGAGGAGCTCCTACGATTGCTGTGATATGGTGAATACCCATTGTTTTCTTACTCATTTTTCGACACCCCTTTTAAATTAAAGTTCTAGTTATTAAAAGAAACTTGATAACTTTATTTGTGCCTAGACTATAAATAAAAACGATTTAAATTATTTTGCATTTAAGAATTATTAATTCGATATACTTTAGAATAAAAATGTATCTAAAGCATATTTACCAGGACCGGTTAAAACTACACTAATTGCAACTACTAGTAAAGTTAGGTTATATTCATATCCATTTGATGTTGCCCATATTCCGTTTGGCGCATGAACCTTAATAATTGCCATTGCCATAGTTCCTGCAATCAAAATTCCTGCTACAGGTGTTAAAAGTCCAAAAGCAAACAGTATTCCGCCAATTAATTCTGCTAGCCCCGCGATTAGCGCTATTGTTACTCCTGGTTTCATGCCAATCGATTCAAACCATCCACCAGTACCTTTCAATCCGTATCCACTGAACCAACCAAATAATTTTTGAGCACCGTGCCCAATGAATAATAAACCAATTACTAAACGAATCATTAATAAACCAACATTTATCACGTTAAATCCTCCTAAAATATATTTATCTCGAATTCGAGATAATGTAGTAAAAAAAATTAAAATTTAAACTTTATTTCTTACTTTTTTCATAAGCTTCACAAAAGTATAAGTCTCATCTAAATCTAATGAATCAAACATGCTATTAATTAAATCGTGGTATTTCGGCATAATTTGGTTCATCAATTCATTTCCATCATCAGTTAATTCCACATGTATTACTCGGCGATCATCCGGACATGGAATTCTGCATAATAAACTTCTTTGTTCTAGCTTATCTATTACATAAGTCATCGAACCACTTGAGACCAATATGGAATTTCCAATTTGTTGTATTGTTTGTTTCTCTTTTTGATATAGTACCTCTAAAACAGAAAACTCAGTTATACCTAAGTTGAATTTTGCGATTTCGTCTTTTATTTGGTCATGAATTGCTTTAGATGTTTGCATTAAGAGTAGAAATGGTTGATTTTTACATTTCTTCTCCATTAATTTCAACCCTCCTAAAAATTATTTCGAATTAAAATATCTTGAATACGAGATAATATTAATACTTATTATTTTTTTTGTCAATAGCCTTTTATATTTTGTGTTAAATAAAAATTTTTAAGCTAGCTCACAACTTTATGTTTAAAACACCACCTATTAAGATAAATGGTAGAGAGTTCACTATTTGAAAAGAAGTATGCGATTTTCACAAGTAAAATTCTATAGTATCTAAATGTATCGCAATAGAAGTTGGTAAGAATTACTAAGATTACTATTAGTACTCCTGAGTTGTTGTATCTGTATTAAATCGTTTATTATGGGAATGAGCGGTTTTTTATTCGGTTTTCTCTCTTATATAATTGAGTAAAAGCAATAAGCTATTTTGGGATGTTTTTGATACCATCCTCTTTAAGTAAAAATAAATTAGTACATTAAATAATATCATCTAGAATAGAGAGAAGTGAAATGATGGAATTAAGAGAATTGGAATACTTTATAGCTATTTGTGAGGAATTACATTTTACAAAGGCTGCAGAGAAATTAGGAATTTCACAACCTGCTTTAAGCCGTCAAGTGAGAGCCCTAGAAGATAGATTAGGGGTTCGTTTATTTGATCGATTAGGTAAAAAAATTGCCATTACTGAGGCAGGTAAGATTCTAAAAGAAGAATCCGAAAAAATATTCACTAATATAAAATATATCTATGAACAAATTGGAGAGCTTCAAAAAGTAAAAAGGGGTAAACTGATCATTGGTGCAATGTCGGAAGAGTTAAGTCAGCTTGCGTCTGTAATTTTCCTAGAGCTTCATCGAATGCATCCCTATTTACAAATGAAGATCATTATGTCTGATAATATTGAGGATAGAGTTATTCAAAATGAAATCGACATAGCATTGACACACATGTCTTTAGAGAATGAACTGTTATCAAATATCCCTTTATATAATGAAGAATTTTATTTAGTTGTTCCTTTTGACCATCTTTTAGCTGAAAGAGAAAAAGTTGATTTTGAAGAGATTAAGGACATTCAACTTGTCCTAAGTCCTATAAACCACAATTGCCGAAAATTAATTGATGATGCCGCGACATCTATGGGATTTGTCTTCAAGCCAATCATAGAATTAACTGATGTTAATTCCATTTTGAGTATAGTAAAAGCAGGAATTGGAGCTACCATACTTCCCAATACTCTTCTCACTTCGGAGAATTCTGAAGCCCTTAAAGTAATTAAAATAGTGAATCCTGTAATTACTAAGGAAATTGCCATTGTACATCATAAAGAAAAGTATATTGGATCTGCTGCTAGAAATTTTATGGACTTGTTGGTTGCATATGTGAAATTGACAAGTCTTGAAGTAGGAGGAACTGATAATATTTTGATTAATTCATAAAAGTTCATCTAAAAAACTCCCCTTCCATTAAGCGAAAGGGGAGTTTTTTTCAACGTTATTATTTTTAACGTTTATTAGACAATTTTATTCTGTGAACACTGCCACCTTGAGTTCCGACAAACAAATATTCTTCGTCTGGAGAAAGTTCAATTGCTGTAGCATTTCTATTCTCGAGGCCCTCGGATAAATTAGACCAAGTTTTTCCTCCATCCACACTTTTTAACAGACCGCGACCTCCCTTAAGCAATCCATATTCATAAAAGGAACCCGTGGCTGCATAAACGATATTATTGTTATTAGGCGAAACTATAATATCATTTACATATATGTTGAGCTCATCAACACCCGCACCTTTTGCTTTTTCTATTGTTTTCCCCCCGTCATTGCTTAGATATAAATGGTTTCCACCGATCACTAAATGGCTCGGATTGTGTGAGTCAATAGCAATACTGCTTACCGGTATGTTTTGAATTTTTTGGAATGATTGACCCATATCATTGGACAAGAATAGACCGTCATTTCCACCTGCCCAAATCCGGTTAGGATTGTTAGGATCAGCGGATACTAAAGCTGTAAATTTGTGTTCATGCTTAATTTTTTTCCAATTCTCCCCAGCATCTTTACTGATATATATACCTGTTTCTCCGCTCGCTGGGATAACATATGAGATCATGATTTGTTTCGAGTCAGCTGGGTTAATCAGCATGGCAATTGGGACTCCGCTATCTTCAAATTTCAAATCCCATTTTTCTCCACCATCATTACTTCGGTATACGTTCATAGTCCCAAATGCACTAAAGCGTATCTTGTAAACGACATTAGCCTCTGTTGGAGAAGTAGCGATTTGATACACTTGTTCTCCTACTCTTCCTTCACCTTCCGCCGCTCCCCATTCTAATGTTGCGGAATCAACCTTGCTTTGAATTGGTAACGCTGTCATGTACGTGTTGGAGTCAGTCCCGGCAAGTAACTGATATCCTTTAGAGTTCCGAGTAATAGCCAGGCCGTAAACCGTTGCTCCAGGAATACCGATTCGTTTATATGATTCACTTTTATCCTGAGTTCCATATATCCCTGCCTGTTCAGAAGATACATATATTGGTCGAATCCCTTTAGGAGAAGATTTTGGCCCAATGGCGAAATCGACTTCATAGGAGTTAGACCCAGGAAGCGGTTTTTTCCAAGTTTCCCATGTTTTTCCTTTGTCGCGACTCACCATTATTCCATCATAACCAGTCCCTACATAAATATCGCCTTCCAGAATCTCTAAGTGAGATACATTATTAAATGGTATTTGAGAGTGAGTAAGTTCTTTCCAATCTTTACCTTTGTTATATGAAGCGTACAATCCGCCACCAAAAGTGCTAACAATTAGCATACTTTCATTGCCTTCGATCTCTTTTGTACTTCTAAAAGGAAAAGGTGGCTGATACAATAGCTCAGATAAAGATGATCCAGAGAATACATCTTTAAATAAGTAAACGCCATCATAACCTGCTGAAATATATAGGTCGTTATTCAGAAGAATTGCATTATTAAGAAATCCCCACCATCCAGGTAGCTTCTCCCAACTCATTCCTCTGTCCAAGCTAACATAAACTTCGTTACTCGAAACAGCAACCAGTTTTTGCCCACTTTTATCAATTACTAAATCAGATATCTCGATGTTCGGAAAAGATAAAGTGTTCCATGTTTTTCCCCCGTCTTTGCTTGCTACTATTTTACCAATATAAGTTGGATCACTATTTTTAGAATTAATAGCCACATACATATTTTTTTCATCGGTAGGATCAGCCAATAGATCAGCAGCTACTCCTCCTGCTACAGGGAAATTTCTATACTCATGCCAAGTTTCTGACCTATCTTCAGTACGGAACAATGATAGAGTCGATGAAGGTAAAACTGTCATGTCCTTAGGATTTTTCAAGTCAAAATTCATCAGTCCTGCATTAGAGTAAGGGCCAATAGATTTCCAGGTTGAAGCGTGTTCATTATCTGTAGGTAATTTTTCCAGAAAACCAGAACCTATTATTGTAGATTCCTCATTAGCTGAATTTTTGACTGTGGTACTTGCATCAATCCGATATATTCCCACTTCATTTGTTTGAACTTGCAACTTCCACCAGCGATCATGATCTAAGACAGCAGTCACTTCATTTGTTTTTCCACTTGGAGTTCGTACTGTTACTTTAGGAGCTTGTGTCAGATCAACCGGGCTGAAAATATAGGCAGTTGTTTCACTCACAGTTGATCCAATTGGATCAGGTGATGCAGTAATTCGGAAATGCCTTGCAATTAATTTGTATGGCACGCGTAAATGCTGCGAATCTTTTGCAGATTGGATATTTCCTTCTACCCAACCTGAGATATCCGTATCTTGATTCGGTCGATTCATGTTAATATTCACTTCAACATTGACCTGTTTACCTGGTTCAATATGAATATGAGATGGATTCATAGTAACGGCCGCCCCGGATTTTGTATCGTCTTTAATAGTGAGATCCATATCAACTGGTACATCGCCTTTATTATTCAAAGATAATGAAGCATTTCTATGAATCTCCGAATCTTTCAAATCAGCAAATCCTAAATTTAATGCATTAGGAGAGGCTATAACCTTGGTTTCCGCTGCAGCCTTTACGTCCAGTCTTCCTGTTCCTTGTGTAAGCAAATCATATGATGCCAGCGGTTTTGCGGTTTCTTTTAAAGCGCTAGAAATTTCGCTAGCATTCCATGACGGCTTAAGTTGTTTCAGAAGTGCAGCTGCACCCGCCACATGAGGAGCAGCCATGCTTGTCCCGCTTAATTTTGTATAACCTGAATCATTACTTTCTGTCTTGATAAATGTCGAATTGATTTCAACGCCTGGAGCGACTAAATCAGGCTTTGCTCGAAATTCGGAATGACCACGCGAACTAAAGTTTGCAATTTGATCCGTTATGTCTTTTCCTGAAATCGTAATTTTAACAGGTCCTTTAGCTAAATAAGACTTTAATTCCCCAGCTTTTGATCCATTAATTTGCATAGCGACTAGCGATTCTAACTGGCTGTCTAAAGTTGAACTTGTCAGGAATTGATGTTGTGGTTGTAACTCATCAAAAGAGTTAGTTGTATATTGAGATGGAATAGTATCTCCTAATTTAAAAACAGGTCCAGTTTGCTCAGGCGTGAAAAAAATCGCAGAGACTGCCCCTTTTTCTTGTGCTGTAATCGCCTCTGTCCGTCCATCTGAACCTAATGGTAATTGAATTAGTACAATTTTTCCTTTTACATCTAACCCATTATAGCTTTCCATTCCACCTTCTCCAACATCCACCAGATCACGAGTAATTGCTGTATCAGGTAGATTAGCAGAAAACCCAAGGCGAGTAACGGATAAATTCTCTTCAAGTGGTGCAACCATCTTCGCGTCAGGTACTTTGATACCGCTTACACTTGCACCAACAGCAAGTACCCCCTCAGCAATAGCTGGAGCACCAATGGTACCATAATCAGGTCCTGCATTCCCTGCTGCAGCGACAACAACTACACCAGCATCAACGGCATTTTGGGCAGCTTGGGAGATTGGATCACTGCCATCCCCAGGTCCACTTATGCTCATATTAATGATATCAGCCGGGAATGGATTGTCCGGAGAAATAGACGCTTCAATTCCTGCAATGATATCAGATGTATTTCCTATACCGTTTTCGTTTAAGACTTTATAAGCTGTAATCGAGGCGTCTGGTGCCACACCCGTCAATTTTCCATGCGCAGCAATGATTCCCGCGACATGAGTACCATGTCCATAGTCATCCATAGGATCATTATCATTATTGACAAAATCATATCCCCCAACTACTTTATGCTCTGAACCGAACGCCCCACCGAGGTCAGGGTGGTCATAGTCCACACCAGTGTCAATGACAGCGACTGTGACTCCTTTCCCAGTAACTTCTTGATTTTCATTGTCATGCTTAGACCAGACATCAGGGGCACCGATTAAAGGAACACTGTTGACTAAGTCTGCGTGATATTCCTGATCGGGATAAATTGCCTTTACACCTGGAAGGGAACGCAGTTCATCAACTTTGTTTTTGGGTACTTGTAATGAAACTCCGTTAAATATGAACGTATATTCGTTAGATTTGTTGAATGGAATCTTCTTTTCTATTATTTCTTGTATTACTTTCCAATGAGACTGTTTCAAATTCTCAGTTTGTTCTTTTATCTTTCTTACTATTGTTTTGGAAACAGTTCCAATATGTTCTAATTGAGGCATGGTTTGAATGGCAGGAGCTCCTTCCATTTCGACCACAACACGTGTCATCGCATCATTGGGACTAGATCCTTGCGCCTCACTTATTGGAGCATCAAAAATAAATTTAGCATTAGATATTACTAGGGCTGAAGCAACTATACAAGTCGCAGTTCTTCCCTTGTACCACTTAGTTCGTTTTTTCATCTTTTGCATCACCTCTAACAAAAATTACATTTATGGACAGCGGAATTAATCCGTTAAAAAAACAGATGAATTAGACTTTTCTAAATGTTAAGGTTATTATATGGTGATATAATTTTCTGGTAAATGACATTCTTGTTATGATAATGATTCATTTTAGTTATTAATAAAAACGAATAAAATACAAAACTATATCGCGAAAATAAATATAAAATTATTTTTATAAACTTTTTTGTGAAAAACAAATTTAGTTTTTTAAATTGAAAAGTTCTCTATTTAGATGAAGAATTACTAAAATGTCATTTTGTTACAACTTTATTTAAGGATTTGTCCTCTTGGTGTCTGAAAAACTTTATCAAATCATTTTGTTCAAATTGTTAAAATCACAGTTATTAAGATGAGTATTAAAACCTTATGTTTAATAAATTCAAAGAATATTAAAAAACCTGCTCCGATTTGAGAACAGGTTTTTAATTTTCCTAGGATAGCTCAGCGTATTAATTACTCATATTATTTTTAGCAATTTCTGGATTATAAATTGAATAATGATCCAATTTTATATTTTGATTCTTTAAAGGAAAAACAAATTTAAGCAAATTGGAACCAATAGAATAAGTGATTATTTTTTCGTTATTTGAAGTAGAATACTCTGAACTTGGAGACCCAAAATAATATTTTATATCATTTATAGATAATTCTTTTAAATGAGGATCAAAAGATCGTAATTCAAATATTTTATGGCCTTTTTCATATCCAATTACTACGTATCTCTTAGGATAGGTGCTAAATGTTCCTTTAGCAGCGGCAACATAACTACTACTCGCTTCTTTTCCCCATTTTTTCCTTATTGCTTCTATATTCGTATTAAGGACATTAAATTGGGCATTTATGATTTTTCCATCTTTAGCTTTTGTTGCAATATTCATAAGAAGAGAGTTATTGATATTACTAGTCTCATTGTTATTAGCAATAGTTTGTTTAATTTGTTTATTTAAATTTGAAACATTTACAGGTGAAACCTTATTATTACTAAGTTTATACTTTTGTTTCAATGTCAAAATCTTATAGACACTTTTATTTATTGTATCCTCTGAGATTTTGTGATTCTTAACTGCTGTGTATAAACTGTTGTAAATTGTTCTAACATTTTCTTTTCCATGCCCAATTAGAATAATATTACTACCAGCATTTATTGACATTACTGCCGCATTACCTAAATTATAGTGTTTACCAATAGCTCCCATTGACATATCGTCAGTTATAACTACACCATTAAATCCATATTGCTTTCGTAATAGATCAGTTATCACAGTTTTTGACATTGAAGCAGGATACTTAGAGTCTACTTTCTTTACTAATATATGCGCTACCATCACCATATCCGCATGATTCTTGATTGCATTATTGAAAGGAATTAATTCAAATTTTTTTAAACTTGATAAATTTTTATTTACTATAGGTAGTTCTAAATGCGAATCTACGGAAGTATCTCCGTGCCCAGGGAAATGTTTAATGACAGGAATAGTATTGCCTTTACGTATTCCCTCCATCATACTCTCACCCATTTTAGAAACTACACTTGAATTTGAACCAAATGAACGATCTCCAATTACTGTGTTTTTAGGATTACTTTGTATATCTAATACTGGTGAAAAGTCAGTATTGAATCCAAATGAAGATAACTCTTTAGAGATCATATTCCCAATATTAAATGCGTATTTTGCATTATTTTTATTTCCAATTGTTCTTGCAGAAGGAGTATTTAAAACTGTTGAAGGCATTCGATTTACCCTACCGCCTTCCTGATCGACAGAGATAAATAAAGGAACCTTGTTAGTTTTATTAAGTGTTTTTATATCATTTGTTAGATTTACCAATTGACTAGGACTTTTTATATTAGTACCAAAAAATATAAAGCCTCCTAATTTATAATTTTTAATCAGATCACTTGCATTAATTGATGTTGTTCCATCAAAGCCAGCAATAATCATTTGTCCTATTTTTTCTTTTAGTGTTAATTTATTAACTTCATCTTGTATTGAGTCTGATTTTGAAACGATTATACTGTTTTTAGCATTTGCTGAGGCATTCAAAAGTTTTTCATTATCTTTAATATGTTTGTTTTCGGCGCGAACTTCTGAACAGCCTGATAATAATAGGAAACTGCTAATCGCAATCATCGATATTTTTCTAATATTTCTTTTCATAATTTCACCTCTTTGAATTCCTAATAAACTAATTGATGTCCCTTTGACTTTGCTTTCGAGTAAATAATAGCAAATGGATGTTTCGAAAATATAAACATTTTGTATTTTTTAATTTACATTTGTTAGAAAAGTCAATTACAAGAAAATAATCATTCATTTCAGAGATTTCTTGGATGCGGATATGAAACCCTGCTAATACTAGGTGAAATTACTATTTTTTTGAATACTTTTTTATGACGATAAAATACAAAAGTTGCAAGTATAATACTGATGATCGCAATTATAAAGTCTAACCAAAATACAGCAGTCACATCGATATTTTTTGCTAATTGTCCTGTAATAAATGGGATTACTATGAATGCAGAACTTGATGCGGTACTTACATAAGCCGATATTGTTGCTTTGTTTTTAGGGAAGAATTCTACTATTACTGTAATACACAATTGAAATAAACCTGCCGTTGTAAAACCGATAAGAAAAGAACATATTACTACCAAAATAGGTTGGTGGCTAAATAATAATATCAATAAAGATAAAGAAGTTAAGAAAGGATACAAAATTAAAATTACGATTGGACTTACAAACCGATTGATAACTATTGCAATTATTAAAACGGAAATAAGAGATCCAATGTTGAAATAACTCAATAACTGAATAGATTCAGTTCTAGTCATATCAAGAATACTAAGACCATATGTGGGGAGCCAAACTTGTACAACCATAAATAATGTTGTAGTTGTAAATCCCATAAAAATGGTAGCTAGGCCTTCCTTCCAAATAGTTGGTTTTATTTTGATTCGATTTTCTTCATTGATGTAATCTTCATCACTTTTAATAGTATTCTTAGGAAAACGAACTGAAGATAAGAAACTTCCGTTAATAAAAAAGATAAAAGCAAGTACAAAAAATGAATATCCGTAATAAATATTATGATTAATAATATATGAAATTATGATTGGCAGAATCATAGCCCCAATTGATATAAATGCTTTAATTAATACTGTAGATAATCCTGAATTTTTTGGAAATGCTTCAATAAGTGCAGGATATGCTCCTGAGTCTAATATCGAATTACTTACCCCAGCAATCATGGCAATAATAAAAGCTATTTCATAAGTAGGTGCTAGTGGTATTCCAATTAAAAATATTAAATATAGAAATGAAGCTGTTACAACAAGTGGCTTTCTGCCGAATTTGTCTGAGAGCCTACCTGATACACTTAAAGTGATTAATTTACCTATTCCAATACCTGAAACTAAGATACTTATTCCAGAATTATCCGTATTTAATTGTGTTGTTAGAAAACTCATATTAGATGAAAAAATGATATTAATCATACCTAATAGGAAGTAATCCATATATAACCCTATAGTCATACCTACATGTTGAGTTTTCATTGGATCCCCCAATTAAATGTTATACTTTCGATTTTTAGTATTTCTAGTTAAAAACTAGCTAAACTTTTTTTATTAGGTCAAGAAAATACTTTTGTTTGGCAAATTTGTCCATTCTAGGTCAATTAGCTATGATTCTTGAATATTGTTAATGGTCTATAAACAGAATAATGAATCAATATAGTTCTAGATGTGCAAAAAATCTTCAATTCGAGATATATTTTTAAAAAAATCCATTATTAATATTCCCATTATTACCTGTAAGGTGAATTTTTACGATTATAAATTCATTAAAAAACTTTTATATTTATTGTATTAATGCCTTATTCTATTGTAAAAATGATTTCTTTTGGAAAAATATCTCGAATTCGAGATAATGATAATACTTATCAATCTTGTTGTCAATAACAAGTAATATTATAAATTTATAGATCTATTTCTAAGTGAAATAAAGGTTTACAGCTTTTCAACTTATATCATTTTAATCCTTGTTTTATTTTATTAAATTTTTACGCTTATTTTTAACTATCCCTTCACCTAACTATAATTTTCCTTTTAAGAGTTTTTAGATATCATTTTAATAATCAAAATAGTTACTGTGAAGGGATTTTATTAATACTGGGTTCAATTCTTTATTAAATAGGTTTAAAAATTATCTTTATTCTATTTCTTCTCTATCAGTGACTGTAACCTTTACTTTAATACTGCCAAGAGATTTCGATGTTAGTGGAAATTCATTTTTTTTTGTCATTAATTTCCATGATTTATAGTTATTTCTAAACATTTCTTCTTCTAAATGAAATACATCCAACTTTTTACTTATTCCTTTTGAAAAAGTCGTACGGATTTCCTTTTTGATTTCTTTTTCAGCTTCATTTTGTAAAACTTTATTGCTGACTTTGGCGTTTAACTGAGTTACAGTTGCATGTACTTTAATATTCATATTAAATTTTGGAACACCTGATTTGTTAACCTTAGAATGAATCTTAATAATTGGGTCTTCAATTGGAAGCAATGCTTTTATTTTTGGATTCTTTTTGTTAAGAGATAGAGGTGTACGTTCTGTATTCCGATCAACCCACCGTAATCCTTTTAAATCATCTTTGGATAACCATTGTGGTTTTTTTGCTTTATAAAACAAAAAAGCTCCATTTACATTCATCATTGGCATATTTTTGTCATCTTTTTTCCACAGTTGATCATTTAAACCAAGTGTTGGTATGATAATTGACGCACTAGGTTCATTTATAAGTGAAGCGAATTCAACTAATTTCATCGGTGATATTAAAGAATGTTGTTCATAATTTCCATTCGGTAAATGTAATAAAGTCATAATTGGTGAATTAGGTAACATAGGTTCAACTGCAAAAATTTTATCTATTGGTTCTTTTGTAGTATAAATCCAAGGGGTAAGTCTTGCATCTACAAATCGCTCAAAAGTATCCAAGGATTCCTTTACATGTTTTTTACCTAAGGCTGATTCTTTAAACACTATCGAACTAATCTGACCAAATATTGTCCTTTGTTGAGTGCTATTGTATAAGTCGTTCCAAGCCATTGCAAATGTTGTTCCTTTTCCTTTACCAATCCAAATATTAGGACCTTCAGCTCCACTACTTGCTTGTTCTGATTTACCAATCGTTGCAAAATCCAAAACTTGGACATATATAACGAATTCATTATTTACATAATCTACTCCAAGAGCTGAAACATATGTTATTTGACTTAATTGTTTTAGATCCCAACATCCGGTTAAAAGTAAAATAGGAGCAATTAGTAGTATTAACCTCCGTTTCAATTTGACTTATCCCCCTGTTGACGGCCAAGTTTCGTATATAAAAATTTTGGACTCTTTCTCATAAATGTTTTTGGAAGCTGAATTAAACCTTTTATGTAGTCACTGTCACTTGGATTATTAAATGAAGACATGTACGGCACTCCAAAGGATTTTAACGTCGAGACATATACTAATATTAGAAAAAGAGCAAGCACTAAACCTGGCAAACCTAAAATACAGGCCATTAAAATACTTATAGCTCTCATTAAAATAACAGCACTTCCAAAAGATTGGTTTACAATTAGAAACTGAGATATCAATGTAATTGCAACAATTACAACTACATTCGGAGAAGTAAGTCCTGATCGAATCATAGTTTCTCCTACAATTAACGCTCCTACCACAGTCACAGTTTGACCTGTTGATTTCGGCAAACGCAAACCTGCCTCGTACAGAATTTCAAAAAGAATAGTCATTATAATTACCTCCATCCCTGGAGAAAATGGTATCCCTTTACAATTAATTGAAATTGTTGCAAGTGCTGGAAACGGTATCTGATCTTGATGAAAAGATACCATTGCAATGTAAAAACCAGGAAGTAAGACTGAAATTAATAATCCTAAATATCTTAATAATCTTTCAAGTGTCACAAAATAATAAGGCATGTACAAATCTTCAGCGGATTTTAGTAAAAATTGTAAATTAATTGGTGCGATTAATGCCGCTGGAGCACCATCTATTAATATACAAAAGCGGCCTCGTTGCAGTGACTCCACTATCATATCTGGCCTAGTATTATAAGATAATGACGGGATAATCGAATATGGTGAATCTGATAGTAACTCCTCAAGAGGAGAAACCCCATTTAGAATGTCTACTTCTATTGAATTAAGTCTGTTTCTTGCTTCCGCTATAATATTTTCATTTATTACATCTGAAAGATAGAGTAATGAAACGCTAGTTTGACTTCTTTTACCGATCGTAAATATTTCATTGCATAAAGTAGTACTACGAACTCGTTTTCGAAGTAATGCCACATTTGTTTCTAGAGATTCTGTAAATCCGTCACGAGCACCTTTTATTGAAACCTCATATGTGGATTCCTCAGGTTGACGTTGTGGAATTTTTGAAATATTTAATGAACATAGCTCACCAGTTTCTTCAAATAATAAAATTAATTCACCAGAAAAAACTTTCAATGTAATTTGGTGATTAGTATCTTTTTCACTACAAATGATGGGAATTAATTGTAAAGTATTATTTTGGAGATTAGGTAAAACAAACTGGTTCATATGTATGGTATCAATCATTCCACTAGAATAGACAAAAAGCACACGTTCACTTTTAGAAATATTATTTAAGGTATGAACTTTTATTTGAACATCTGCACAGTTGCTGAATAGCTTTCTTATTTTTTGTTCATTTATTTTTGAAATGGGACTCACCCACCTTTTGGTTTTACTTTAAATTTTAAAACAAAGAGTACTAATAAAATTGACATGAAAAAGATAACAGGTACAAAAATAGGGATATAATTATATTTAAAAAATGAATGAAGATTTAAATCCGTAATTGGAATACAGATGACAGCTAATAAAGCAAAACTTAAAGTCCATAACAATTTTTTTTGCGTACGTTTTGATCTAATATTTAAAATATCTATACATAAGTACAAGGTTAAGGCAATTCTAATAAAGGAAACTGACATAAATTGATAAACAGCGATAAAGTCTACATGTTGAATAAATTGACCTATTCCTAGAAGTCGCCATTGCTCATAAACAGGGTAGCGCATTTTTTCTGATAATTGAGGACCAAATAATGAGATGGAATAAAATAATGGAAAAAGTGTTGATAGTAATATTAAAAATCCTAAAATAAATAATTGCCAGAATTTTACTCGCTTTTTGATGTGATGTTGGACTAGTAATAAAAACAAGATTTCAATATATCCTCCTGCAATAAAGAAGCTCCCTTTAAAAATAGGATTCCAACCATTTTGCAAAATCGGTTTCATCCAATTTATGTGCATAAATTGGATATTTGCTCCATCAAGAAAAAGTTCAAACAATAGAATAAAAGGAAAAAGAAATACTGATATAACAGCAATGGATGTTATACCCGCTTGAGCACAATATGTGCAGATAATTAATAAACATACTTCGATGACAATTATTGGTGTTTTCGGTAAATATATTATCGTGATCCAATCTGAGATGTTTTTTAAAGCAATGTATGAATTTATCAATAGAAAAGCTAATAATGGGATTACAATGATAGAATAGGCTAAATTTCCATATCGTTGTTTGATCAGTAAGGTGATGGATTTTTGTTCTGTTTTTATCATGATGTAATATAAAATGCAAAGCCAGACTATTAGAGCTGGAAATGCAATAACTACAGATATCCACGAATCTCGACCTGCTGTGTCAAGTAAGACTGGAATCAACAAAAAATGGTGCATAAGTATACTGGAAAATAGTACGAGGATTAATGCTCCACTAATGAAAATTTTTTCATTATTCATGAGCAATACCTCCTTTTTCTACTTGTAATTTATTTCATGAACATGTATATATTTTCCATTGATACAATAAACTATGCATCAAAAAACTGCAGCCTTACCATCCAAGAAAAGTGGTAAAAGCTGCAGTTTATTTTTATAGTTATCAGAATTAAAATCATCTACTTTATTAATTTATATAATTAGCTTTTACTTTCGTGTGCTTCAAACAATTCAAGCATGTATTGAATGCATAATCAATATGCTCCACCGTGCTCACTTGCAATTTATAATACGTAATATACACTTACTTCTGCCAGAAATAATAGACGCTATTTCATTTAGATGCTATTGGTATTCCAATTTTAAAAATTAGATATAGAAATGAAGTTGATACCATAAGTTGATTCCTGCCTATATATTTGAAAGCCTACCTGACACACTTAATGACATTAATTCCCAATTCCAATATCTGAAGCCAAAATACATATTCCTATATTTTCAATATTTAATTGTGTTGTTAGAAAACTCATCTTTAATCAATATATATAGAGGTCATAGCAATCGCCTAATGTAAAGAGGCTATTAGTAAAAATTGAATTTACCGATAGCCTCTAAGTCCACATTAATTCTGTTGTTCTATTTTAATTCGTTTTGAAAGTAGCAGTTAAATTGATCATTTTTTCCTTTTTTTTATTATTTTAATACCTTAATCATGCTTGTTATGACACCTATGTGTTCAGATACATGTGATACATTATAAAAAAGTAACTCACCAATTGTATTTCCATTTAGAAAATTTTCATTTACAGGAGTATCAAGCTTATCTTTCAAAGTCTGGTTGATATATTCAAGCTGTTCCTCTAACTGTTCAATTATTAAATCCAATGTAGGCGGTTCTTCTTTCCAATCAATTGGTTTTGTACCATAAGCAAAAAATGTTTGATAGTTTTCTGGAAGAAGTTTTTGTTGATTAGTAAGGTGCAGAACAAAGTTTTCTGACGAATAAAGAATATGACCAATCTGCCAATGTATACTATTATTAAAACCTTTAGGTACATCATCTCTTTTGTTTTCAGGACATTTTTTAATTAAATCAAATAATTTTTTATATTTTTTATTTAATAAATGAAATACAAAAGAATTACTCATTTTATGCCTCCAGAAATTTAGTAGAATTTTACTAAGGTACAGCAACCTTGTACTTACCACCACTATGCTCGGTCAGAGTGAATCGTTTTCCCTTCATGGAATAGTCGGTCTAATATTACTTCTTTCTCTTTGGCTGACACGGTGTCCGCAACTAATTTATAAATTCCTGTTTTGCCACCTAGAGGGGAAACATATCGCTCCACATGACTTTTCCCTAAAGGGCGGTCGTAATAGCCTGGTACATATTTGTCCAGCATGACCTGCATGGCTTCTGTTGCCTCAGTTAAATCGGTTACTGGATATATTGTTCCTTCAATTATTACACTCATATAAGCGGTATCAGTACCAGCGGGTATAGGACTAGTAATTGTCCCATAACTCTCTCCTATTGTGAAACAAGCAAGTGGGTTCTTCTCAATGTAAGTGATTTTTCTTCCTTCTGCTGCCCCATGAAAATAGATGGCATTATTCAACCAAACGAAATTGAGAGGAATGACATATGGGACGTCTTCTAAGGATAAGCCGAGAAATGCAGTTTGAGCATGTTCTAAAAAGTGATGAATTTTACCACTATCAGTACACTTTCGTTCTTGATTGCGAAGTTGAAACATCAATACCATCTCCTTTAATGTTGTTTTCAAGTACTTGTAGCAAATAGTGCGAAGTTTAAAACCCGAGAAATTTTCAACTTCAGTCGTCGTAGTTAACTGTCCTCTAAGTTCTGGACCTACAATCACAAGGTGACTCATATTGCACGAGTTAAGTAAATTGCTTCAGTTAACCTGGCAGGGCATATACCAACTAAAACTGGTTATACATTTTTGTTCCACCTATTATGGATACACATATATAATCCTCCTTCATTAACTTGAAGTTAATTGTAAAAAAAATGACCAATTTGAACCATAGAATTTAAATAGTTAAAACTAGAAAAATTTCATGGAATTTGTAATTTGTACTATATGTATCCCAACGTTCCAATAGTAACTATTTATTGAGCACTATTCGGTCAAAGTATGATGCCGACTATCGAAAAGCCTGGTATAACTTCACTTCACGTCAAAAAAGCGACATTCCCGATGGGATGCCGCTCTTCAATTTAGGCTTACAGAAGCTGGAATTGTACTACTGTCCTTTCCACCAGTAAAAACTTCTAAGTCATAGCTCATTAACTTATCGAATAATTTTACTAAACATTATTTATATAAATCATTTAATAGACTTTCTATACGATTATATTTTTCTATGTATGAATTCAATAAATCTTTAAAAATATTAGCTGCAGCTCCGATATGCTTTTCCTTATGATGGATAATGGTTACTTTTCTTTGAAGAGCTGGTTTGATCCGTATTGCTCTTAATTGACCATTATCCTCTAAATTAAAAAGTGTTTTTGATAGGATCGTAGCTCCTCTACCTTCCTTAACTAGACTTACAATCGATTTTGTATCTGTCGATTCAATAATTGGTTCTATCATTATCTCTTGTTTTCCACATATACCATCAAACCATTTTCTAAAACTATGATCTTTTGGGTTTAATATTAAAGGTATATCTTCAATATCTTTTAATTCTAGATAGTTCCTGTTAGCAAATAAATGACCTGAAGGTACTACTAGATAAAATTCCTCATCATATAAAGGAATAATATTTAATCGGTCATCCTCTTTAGGCATGATTGTTAATGCCAGGTCAAACTCGTTTTGCTTTATTTTTTCAACAACATCATCTAATACAAAAAACTGCAATTGTATTTGTGGATACATGGAATGAAACTCTAGTAATGCCATTGAGGCTATATGACTTAAATCACCTGAAAGTGCACCAACTATTAACTTACCTCTATTTAGTTTTTGTAACTCCATTAGTTGATCATTAGCGCTTTTGATCGTATTGAAAATTTTTTGCGAGTGTTCTAGTAAAACCTTGCCTGCTTCAGTAAGTGCTATTTTTTTACCTAATCTATCAAAGAGTCGAATACCAAGTTCATCTTCTAAGGCTCTGATTTGATAGCTTAAGGTAGGTTGGCCAATTCCTAACTTATATGCTGTCTTTGTAAAATGCATTTCCTCACAAATTGCCATAAAATATTCTAATTGTTTCAACTCCATGTTTTTCACCAACTTTGTCTTATTCATCATCTGTTTAGTCGACTGACTTTCATTGTTTTTGTGAATAAAAAAACTCCCCACTAATAATAAATTTAATTAGAACCATATGAAGTTACCGAATATACCTTGTTTTCCAATAGCAAGCCTCCTTAAACATTAATGATAGACTAGGCTTAATATTAGGAGTTTTCTGAATTTATAACAATACAAGATTTTCGATTAGAATGATTTATATTTTTGATGAAACAAAATTCATAGATTCTTGTACAAAATTCAGTGTCATTTGATTTAGTGGTCATATTCATGTGGTAATTAGACAAAAACATTAAATTGTGGGTTACAAAAAAAATTACATTATTTGAAAATGTGATAAATCTAGTAAATCATTTGTCTTTTTGTATTGTGAAGTTATTCTATTTCTTATAAATAATTAGATAGATAAAAAAAATTATAAACCTTTTGAATTAAAGATATTTCGAATAAAATAGGATAAAAGAAATAGAGCTTAGTTCAGGGTGGAAAGTGTCACATTCATACCATGATCTATAAAAGACATAATGCAAGACCTTTGAAACTATCATCCATGTATGCAACTTGCCGGTATACCCATAATATACCTACAGCTTGGTAAACAACTCTTACCAGCTAAACAATTCAAGAAAAACTCAGGGATTGAATCTTGATTATGAAAAGTCTTCTAATCGGAACAAAATCTGCTAGTTTACTATAATGAAATGAAGCAAATTTTTCTGACAAAAGTGAAAAGTTCTTCGTTTAATTTACAAAAAAGAGCTTACAATAAATGCTTCGAAAAAAAATTCATGGCAGGCCAAAGCTAATCCTAAGGCATTGATAGCAGTATTCAACGATCTATTTTTTTTTCGATTAAACCGTCTATAAAATAAAAATGCAGCCCAAATTATTACAAGGCTGCATTACTTTCTATATTTTTTTGTAATCTACCGTGTGAGACGAGAATAAGCGTCCAATCGGATTCGTTATCGAAGTCGGATGATGTAGAAATCGCCATCCCTACTATTTTAAAAGCCATTGTACCTTCACTATTTGACGAACACTTTCAAAAGAGGGGCTTTTTTATTCACTTTGTTACTAAGACAATAATTTTTTGTATACGGTGATGATTCCGAAATGTAATCCTTCATGATATAAGTTATAACGGATCATCTCCTCAGGAGTATTCAAATCGAGTCCCGTTGACGTTGTAAGGGTCGGTGCCCTTTCGTTCAAGCGGCCAGTCAACGCCTCTCGAACTCTCTCATGTTGTCCTTTCAAAAGGCTCTCCAGTTCCGCTAAAGTAGGCAATGGGACCGAATCATCAATATCGTCCAGCGGCGACTTTCCGTTTGGAAAGCGTTCCAAAAACCCTTCAGGGAGATTCATAGAAAGATTTAATTTTAAAAACGCTAAAAATTCAGTAACAGTATAAATGTGACCTAGCTGCCAACGGATAGTATTGCGGAAACCTAGTGGTATTCGATCTGCTAACTCCTCAGTTACGCCCTCCATAGCTTCTAACGTTTGGCTTCTAATGAATTCTAGTTGGTCAAAAAGATTTTGTTTCATTTCTATCTCTCCTTTACTTTTAAATATTGCTCATTTTGAGGCTAATTATATGGTTTAAACTCTTACAGGAAATTTGATCATCACTTGAAATTGTGCATTACTCTGTTACGCACGTTCATTTTGAATGGTCCGCCCTTCATGAAACATACGATCAAGGATTATATCTTTTTCTTTAGCCGACACGGAGCTTGCGTTTAATTTATAAATTCCGGTCTTACTACCTAATGGGGAAACATATCGTTCCAAATGGGGTCGCCCCAGCGGTCGATCATAATAGCCAGGCACATATTTGTCCAGCATGACTTGCATAGCTTGCGTTGCCTCGTTTATATCAGTTAAGCGAACCAAGGATCCTTCGATGATAACACTCATATAGGCTGTGTCAGTTTTTGCTGGTATCGGACTGGTAATTGTCCCATAATTCTCGCTAACGGTGAAGCATGCCAGAGGGTTATTTTCGATGTAAGTGACTTTTCTCCCTTCTTCTGCTCCATGAAAATAGATTGCGTCGTTCAGCCAAACGAAATTGAGTGGAATGACATATGGGACGTCTTCTGAAGATAAGCCAAGGAATCCAGTCTGGGCATGTTCGAGAAAGTGCTGGATTTTAACGGTATCAGTACAAGTACGTTTCTCATTACGAATGGGAAACATCAAAATCATCTCCTTTTATCTATTTTTAATCGTTCCATGGCGTTTCATAAGAATAATCCAATACAGTGGTCATATTTTTCGTTACGGTCCAATGCGAAGTATTCCAAATAGATTTCTTATTACTGAAATATAAAATTTGTTGTGAGGGATTCTAGATGCCAATATCTTAAGCATTCTAGAAGGATAGTACGCTATTCAATGACTTTAACTATGTAATAGTCAACGTCGCTACTTGGATTATCATTTCGAATTTCCAGTATTAATCAGGTCTACTTTTACTTTTATTTTAAAATTCATGTTAGAGTAAGTTTCGTTCCAGTTCAAATTGTTCCAGTTTTCATATGATAATCGATTACGAACTAACGATCCGATTCCGATAGGATCTGTCTGATATTTTTGCAATTTGATTAACAGCTTTTTGGAATTGGTTTTTATATAATTTTCAACCTGTTTTTCCAATTGTCTTTGATTCTTATCATTACTTATATCCATTGTACCTGTGTATTCAAGGACGCTTCCTTTAATATCTAGATTTACTTCACCCGTCATATTCTTTCTATTGCTTGTTTTCACTTTTTTATTATTTTTTGAATTGATATCACTTAAAAAAAGCTGAACATTATTTCCTGATTCTTCATCATTCATACTAATCATTAGACTCCCATTTTTTATGTCCCCGCTTAATAAATTAAGGATCTGTGTTTCAATTAAAGTTAGTCGTGTAACATATTGATCTCCTTTAAAAGTACCCAAGCCCTTCAATTCAATGTTCTCGCCTTCATATGAAAAAACTGGTAAAACCGGGTCAATTCCATCGTCGTAATAATCTCTTAAAAAACGGTATTTATTAGTATTTAAAACTTTATTTTGAGTGCCCAATTTTTCGAAGAAGCTATAAAGGTATTCGGCATTATCTGGAACAGAGGGGATTTTTTTTTTAAGAAGTTCTTCACCTTTTCCCTCGACAATCGCAAATTTAACACGAGTTCCGAATTCTGGATCCCTTGTAAACGTCTCAATAATATTTATAAGTCCTTTTTTTGACAGTTCCTCCCCAAAGAGTATCGCACTTTGTCCTCCAACTATCTTTAAATTTGTTAAATTTTGAAGTTTGATGAAGGTGTCATGAGATGATTTCCCATCAGCAGTTAGAGTCTGAGTACCAGCCTTTCCTTCTTTAGAAACAGTAGGAAATAGGACAGTTGTTTTAATTGGATTTTCTTTATTATCAGACATATCGAAAGCAACAGATTCAAGAATTGCTAATTCTTCAATAATTTTACTTCCTCCGCACCCTGTTAGAAACAAACAACATATTGCGATCATTACAATCATTTTATTTTGCATGTTCTGTCTCCCTATTAATCCGATTTTTAATAATTTGAGTAAAAAGGATGCATAACACAAAGATCGGTAATGCCCAAGCTATACCAATTGCACAATAACCAAGCCACATTAACCACTTTTCGACATTCACCAAGGAATCTGGGATCAATGCGAGGATAAAACCACTTGCTAGTATTATGAATATCCAGAAATTTGGCTTTATACTTTTAATCATATTTCCAAAAATTTGCTGAGCTCCCCAGAAATAGATAACAATTATTGCTAATAACTTGAAAGCAAAAACGGAAAAGCAAAGATTTTCTGCTCGTGAAAGGAAAGCAACTTCTGTATATTCAAACAAAGTCATAACAGGGAATATATCATTTAATATTTGTTTGAAGCTAAAAAAGCCAAAGCATATAAAAGTGATAAGTAAATAAGTTACGGTGGACAGAAAATTTCCAATAAAAAGAGCCTTTGTCCATTTTTTTTCTACCATTGGGAAAAAAAGGATGGAAACTTCAATCCCCAAAAATGCTGTATAAACATGAACTGCCCCCTTAAAAAAATCTGTATCTCCTTTAAAAAAGAAAGTCGTATAACGTGCAAAATCAAATTCAGGAATCAGATAAAATAGCAAAAAAAGCATGGGTTGCACGAAGGCGCATAAAACCACAATTGCCTTAGTCATCTTGTAGATTCCACCTCTTAATAATTGAAAACTAATCAATATAAAGAAGGCGATAAAAAGTGAGACAGGTAAAGCTGGAAAAAACATCATTTTGAATATGAAGATATAAAGCCTCATAATCATGCTTGCAATTCCAATCCAAACACCAATGATAAACAAATAGAAAGGCACCATGACCCATTTAGGAACCGTAGCCTCAATGATTTCAAAAATTGACCTACCATTACCTAGCTTATAAATTATAGCAATCATCGAAATATTAATATTAACAAGTATGGCAATGAAAATAATACTTATCCAGCCATTTGTTCCGAAATATTCGGCAACTAATCGAGGTAAACTATACAAGACAAGACCATTTTGAATCGTATAAATTAGTATTGATAATTGAAGTGGATGGAGTCGTTCCTTCATATGATCACCATTAATTCCTCTCTTTTTCACCATCGTTTTGCATCATAGATTGTGTAGCTTGCCCCTTCTTTATTTTATAAAAGGGCCCTCTCACAATACTATCCATCCAATCTTTGAAAAAGGTTGGAGAAATCGGCATAAAATAAGGTGATGATAAATTTGTTAACCCAGTTAAGTGGATGATTAATATTCCTAAAGCGAAAAAAATCCCAATATTCCCTAACAGTCCTGCCATTAAAATAAAAAAGAATCGAACCATTCTAATGGAAGCACTCATAATATAACTTGGTACAATGAATGATGCAATGGCCGATACAGCTACAACAATTATCAAGATATTACTAGTAATCCCAGCTTCAACTGCTGCTTGGCCAATCACAATACCGCCTACAATTCCTATTGTTTGACCAATTTTTGTAGGAAGTCTCGCACCCGCCTCCCGTAGTAGTTCAATTACTATTTCTAAAAATATAGCTTCAACGATTGGGGGAAAAGGTACTCTACTCCTTGACTGCATAATGCTTTGAAGTAGGGAAAGTGGAATCATTTCGTAATGGTAAGTACATATAGAGACATAAAAAGCTGTGAGTATTAATGTAATAAATAAAGCCATGTATCGCAGAATCCTAACCCCTGTTCCTATGATCCAAGGCTGATTATAGTCATCTGCTGATTCAAAAAAATCGAAGAAACTAGATGGGGTACAAAAAATATTAGGACTATCATCTACAAGTCCAATTACTTTTCCCGCATATAATTTTGTGACAGCTATATCTGGTCTTTCTGTGGTATAAAATTGTGGGAATGGCGAATTTTGATGATCATCAATTATTTGAATTAAAACATTGGAGTCTGTTATGGAATCAATTTTAACTGATTGAATCCTCTCTTTTAGGTTTTTCACGACATCCGCATTTGCAATACCCTCTATATAAATGATAAGCACTTTTGTTTTTGAAATTTCACCAACAGATAACTTAATCATTTTTAAGCGAGGACTTCTGACTCTTCTTCTAATCAGCGAAACGTTCGTATTTAATACTTCATTAAAAGAATCATGTGGCCCATTTATGACAGTTTCTGATTCAGATTGTGAAATGGAACGTTCCTCAAAGCCTGATACATTTATTAAATATGTATTGCCCCTAGTGAACAATGACACATTACCTTCTAATATTCCATTTATTACTTTTTCTTGATTGTCTTCACGTTTAAAGAGTGACTGTTGAAAAGTTTTATCGAAATTACTGAATGACATTTCTCTTAAGGGTGAGAGTATTTCCCACTCTAATGTTTGTGAATCTACTAATGAGCTAAAATAAATAATGTGAATTTCATCCTGATTAAATGAGCGATGAACAAGGTCAAAACAATTCTCTAATTCTTTAAGTGTCTTTTCGTAAGTAGCTACTTTAAGAGTCTTTTCAACAGTATCTGAAATTGTTTTTTCATAAGAAGCTACTTGTTTATTACTATCCAAACGACGCGTATTATGTAGATTAATAAAACCTGTAGCCTTTTGTAAGAGAATCTTAATCTTTTTGATTATTGTTCGAAACCGACCCATTAAAGTACCATCCTTTTAACAAAATATAATTTGTATTATTTACCATCAACACTACAAATATGTATTTATGCCCTTTCAAAATACATAGAAAAATAGTTCATTAATATAATGATTTTCAGATTTGCTCATCACTTCTTGAAGGATCAGTGCAAATAAGTACATGAGGTTTACTCTAATTTAACAAATAAAAAAAGACTGCTTGACGCAGTCTCTTTGATTTTCAACTAACACATCGTGAGTCAAAATGTAGTTGATATGTATGGTTCAAATTTGAATATTTTTTGAAAATCTAGTGAAAATTAGTTTTCATATTCAACTTGAACTTCTATATTAAAAAAGATCCTAATCATATCACTTTTTAGGATTTTATTCGAATCGTAACTTTAGTACCTTTACCTATAATAGACTGAATAGTTATCCCATAACTTTCACCATAGTAAAGTTTAATTCGTTTATCTACATTATTAATTCCTACACCGCCAAGTTTTGATATTTTCATTTTGTTAATCGAATTCAATTTATTTGTATCAAAACCAATTCCATTATCTTGAATGAAAAATAAAATGTGCTCAGCATCTTTTTCTATGTGTATCGTTATTTCACCATTATCATCGGATTCTCGTATTCCATGATAAATAGCATTTTCGACAATAGGCTGTAATAAAATTTTGGGAATCTTCACATCATTTAAAATAGGGTTATAGTTAATAGAATATGATAATTTTTCTCCATATCTTTCTTTTTGAATAAATAAATACTGTTCAACATGCTCTATTTCATTTTGAATTGTTGTAAATTCATTTCCACCACTCAAAGAAAGTTGAAAAAATTTAGCGAGTGCTTTTGTTATAGATATTACACGTTCTTTTTCTTCAAATTCTGTCATCCAGACAATTGTATCAAGTGTATTATATAAAAAATGTGGGTTAATTTGACTATGTAATACACTTAATTCGTGTAGTCTGATATTTTTTTCTTTTTCCTCTATTTCAACTAATAAATTCTTTATTTCTAAAACCATCTTATGAAAATGTTTCGATAAACTAAAAACTTCAACACTTGCATTTGAACTTTCGGTGAAATCTATATTAAAATCACCTTTTTCTACAACCTTCATTAATTGCTCAAGTTGATAAATTGGTTTAGTAATTCGTTTGGCGAGCAAAGTAGAACTCATTATAATAATTAAAAGCATTATAATTCCAACTACAATTATCGTAATAAATAACTGGTTTCTAAATTTGGATAACTCATCCAAGAAACTTATTCCTATTATTATCCAATCTGCATTTTTTACCTTATAATGTTCAGTTAAAACGTTTTTGCTCCTGGTATAGCCTTCTTTCATTTCTTTGATTTTTACAAGGTATTCTCTTTTTTGTTTATTCCCAAAATAAGAGGGATCTTTATGATAAATAACTTCTTCTTTTGAATTTAAGATAAATGCAAACCCTTTTTTACCTAAATATATTTCCTTTAAATAATCTTCAAGGACCTTATATTCAATATCAATTAATAAAACGCCTAAACTTCGATTATCTTCCCCTATTACTTGACGGGTCATTGAAATTACCCAATTATTTTTTTTCGATGGAAATTTTTGCAATCGAAGCGAAGAATGGAATGGAATATTATCACTCTTTATTGTCGAAACATACCAAGATTCTTTCATTATATTGGTATTTATATCATTTAATAAATCCCCTTCATTTGAAAGAACTTTGCCATCTTTACTTACAATTAAGATCGATTTTATATATGAATCTGACGATTTAACAACTTTTAGAAAGCGCAAGGCATTTCTTTCGCTTTTCTTATTTCCATTTTTAATAAAGTTTTTCACTTCATTATTCTCTATTATTAAATCAGAAACATTCTTTAGTTTATCTAAATACATTTCGATATAAGTGCCACTTTTTTTTACTGATGATTTCGTAGTTTGAATGGATTCTTTTAATATTAAATTTGAAACAACATAATACAATAAACTACCAATAACCAACAATGTAAGTAGACTAATGATTACATAGGTAAGAGCAATTTGTACTTTCAATCTTTTTCTTTTCATTTATCCTTTATTCTTTCTTTAAATTGATTGGGTGAAACTTCATATCTCTTTTTGAATGAAGTACTAAAATAATTTGGGTCATCAAATCCGACTTTTTCACTAATTTCATATATTTTTAAATCGGAACTTAATAATAATATTTTTGCTTTTTCTAACCGAGTACTAATTACAAATTCTTTAAAAGAAATTCCAAATAATTGTTTAAATAAACTACTACAATATCCAGTACTTATATTTAATTCAGATGCTAAATATGGTAATGAAAATGAAGGATCTGAAGCATTTTCTTCTATTAATTGAATAATTTTATCTTTATAATTATCTTCCCCACTTATAGCGTTTTTTTCCATTATTCCTTCTACAAGTAAATTCACTTCTTCTTTTTTTAATCTTAATTTTAACTTGTCTACTAATTTAGATAAAAGTTCTTGAATATCATTTTTTGAAACTGGCTTTAAGATATAATCATCAATTCCAATTTTCAATGCAGTTACCGCATACTCATAGTAATCATAACCAGTAATAACCGCTATCAATACATTTTCATTTATGTACTTTATTTTTCTTGCAAACTCTAAGCCATTAAGTTTAGGCATATTAATATCCAATAGGACTATATCAGGCGTATATTTATCAAATTGCTTTAATGCTTCATTTCCATTTGAAGCTTCATATACTTCCGTTATTGATAATTCTTCAAAATTAACAAACTTTTGAATACCTTGTCGGATAATTGGTTCATCGTCTACAATTAACAATTTATACATGCTTTCCTCCTTTTTATGAAAAGGGATTATTTGCATTTCGAATAGTTCAAATCATAAAATAATCTAACTTTATTAGTTTTTAACAAAATCGATTAAATATCCGTCACCTTTTTCTTCTAATTGATCAGTTGGAATAAATCACAAAAAAATAAAGGTATGTTGAATTAGATTAAAAAATGGTTTTGTTTTGAGAGACAACAAAAAGAAGCTATGATTAAAATTCATAGCCTCTTTTTGTTATCATTTTTAGCAAGCATTTTTTTAGTACTACAAGTTCATCGGATTAGATTCATCCATATTACTCGAATTCATTTCCATTACAAAGTCCAATTCATTTGAAATGGCTCTATCCCTTATTGTTTCTTTAAATTTATTTGGAGAAACTCCATATCTTTTTTTGAATGAAGTACTAAAATAATATGGGTCTTCAAATCCGATTTTTTCACTTATTTCATATATTTTCAAATCTGAACTTAGTAATAATATTTTTGCTTTTTCTAATCGATTACATATTACGAATTCTTTAAAAGAAATTCCAAATATCTTTTTAAATAAACTACTACAATATCCAATACTTATATTTAATTCATTCGCTAAAAATGATAAAGAAAACGAAGAATCCGAAACATTTTCATCTATTAATTTAATAATTTTATCTTTATAATTATTTTCTCTTATTATAGGATTCTTTTGCATTATTCCTTCTAAAAGGCAATTTACTTCTTCTTTTTTTAATCTTAATTTTAACTTGGACACTAATTTAGATAAAAGTTCTTGAATATCATTTTTTGAAACTGGTTTTAAAATATAATCATCAATTCCAATTTTTAATGCAGTTACCACATATTCATAATAATCATAACCTGTAATTATTGCTATTAATACATTTTCATTCATGTTCTTTATCTTTTTTGCAAACTCTAAGCCATTGAGTTTAGGCATTCTAATATCCAATAGAACAATATCAGGTATATATTCACAATATTGCTTTAACGCTTCATTTCCATTAGAAGCTTCATATACTTCTGTTATAGATAATTCTTTAAAGTTAATAAACCTTTGAATACCTTGTCTTATTATTGGCTCATCGTCAACAATTAGCAATTTATACATGCTTTACTCCTTTTTATGAAATAGGAATATTTGCATTTCGAATTTCACATAACTTAGTTGTTTAGTAATTAATTTTTATCATTTTTTTTAATAATAAATTGGTTAAGATTAATAATTATTTCTTAGAGGCTAAACACACCGTTTTCTTCTTAATGTCAAAATAAAAACCCCTAAAGCTGTAGTAGCATTAGGGGTTAATTTTTGAAACTAATGTTTACTTAATGATGTCTAGACTTCGCCTTTAAGATTTTCTTACCTTTATGTTCGGTCTAACATCGTGAATGTAAAAACGAATGTGCTCACTATAAGGTCAATCATAATCATTCTCCGGACAGCCCCCACAGAGTTGAACGCGCCGCTGAATGACATTTATTAGTGAGCTTTGAGGCTTGCATTAGTCTAATCTTTAATCCAATATATACTGCGGAAACCGCCAATAATTTATCATTTTTTTTTCATTGAATTAATCAATGTCAATCGTGTTGTGGAATGACGAGCAACCGGGTGCGCATTTTCCACCGACTTCCTTTATCGCAACGTCTTTAATGCCGTGCGGAGTTCAGAAATCAGATATTCTGGTTGTTCCCATGCTGCGAAGTGTCCGCCTTTAGGAAGTCTGTTGTAGTGGATAAGATTCGGGTATGCTTTCTCTGTCCAGCTTTTCGGTGCAACATAAAGCTCATCCGGAAATACACTGACTGCAACTGGGATCTTGACACCTTTGACGCCGAAGAAGGAGATTCCGGCAACCGTGTTCTCCCAATATAGACGAGATGCAGAAACAGCTGTGTTCGTTAACCAGAATAGTGTGATATTGTCAAGAACATCGTCGCGCGTAAGTCCTTCATCTACTCCGGCAAAAGATCTTGAGATTAAAGCAAGGCTCTTCCAATCGTGGTCAAGCATAAAGGCTGCCAAACCGACCGGAGAATCGACTAGCCCTGTCAATGTTTGCGGGCGAGTTCCCATCAATGACGCGTACGCGAATTTATTTTCAAGCACTTGCTCAGCCGCTTTTTTCTCTTCATCTGAGAGTCCAGACGGTAGCGGGTTTCCTGACCAAATTGCCGCATCAACATCAGGCGGAATCACGGCGGCCATGTTAGTGTGAATGCCTATAAGTCCTTCTAGTTCCTGAACACCCATGAAATCAACGACAATCGCACCCCAGTCACCGCCCTGAGCCGCATACTTTGTATATCCAAGGCGAGTCATCAACTCTCCATACGCACGGGCAATGTGTTTAGGATCCCAGCCTGTTGTAGTCGGTTTTCCTGAGAACCCGTACCCAGGCATCGATGGAATCACCAGATGGAATGCATCTGATGCACTTCCACCATATTCCGTAGGATTAGTTAGAGGTTCAATAAGCTTCATCTGCTCAATAATAGAACCTGGCCATCCGTGCGCAACAAGTAGTGGCATAGCATTTTCGTGCTTTGAACGAACATGAATGAAATGAATGTCCAGACCATCGATCTCAGTAATGAAATGCGGCAAGGCGTTCAACTTCTTCTCGATCTTGCGCCAGTCATAATCAGTCGCCCAATAGCGTGCTAGTTCCTGCATCGTCGAAAGTTGAGTACCTTGGGATTGATCCAAGACCGTTTCCTTCTCAGGCCATCTAGTAGCGTTAATGCGTCTTCGCAATTCGATAATTTCCTCTTCTGGAATATTAACATGAAACGGACGAATGGTGTTTTTGACTTGTTGTTGTGTCATTTTTAAATCTCCTTTTAATTGGTATTGGATTTTGATTTTGTGTTGGCCGAACCAACAATAACGGCGATTTGAACGCCTTGGAGTTATGCAACGAAAAGTTCTGTTGGCCCTCCATAATAAGTTCACGTATTAACTATTCTTTAAAGGTTCAATTTAGGTGAATCCAAACTATGGTTTTTAGGATCATGTTTTGCCAACTAAATCACGGTATTAGCTACATAACTTACCTCAGGAAGCGCTCCTCAATTGGATTTCCATTTTCAATCAACAATCAAAGGATTCCTCAGCAGAATGAGTATAAGACATACGACGATTAACCGATTGCTCGAACATTTCACTAAAGCGTTTTAATTATCCAAAGGAACATAAATATTCCCTTTAATCTTGAGTAGTTTCTCGTGATGATTATCATGTCTTACCGACGGAATTCTTTCCGAAATATAAGCTCTTAGTTAATTCTAAAAGAAATAGCTTTTATGAAACATGGAATTTAAATAGATAAAACTGGAATAAAATCATGTAACATATGTATTCCAATTATCTAACGGATAAATATTGGGTTTACTTTAGTGATGATAAGTTATTGTTCGATATGGAGGAGAATTTACAAATGATAAGATTTCGTTTATTTTTACGATTATTTTTTATGTACATTGAAATATCTTTTTAGCTTTTTTACTACATAATTAATGTGAAGTTATGGAACAGCAAAGAAGAGGCTGTGGTATGAATTCATACCACAGCCTCTTCTTTAAACCATCTTAAAAGTCATTTTTTAATTACCAAACCTTCATTTATCTCAAATAGTTGGAAATCTTCTTATGTTGGAATATTTATATTATTCATTTACTCTATTTTCAAAAGTATGAATATGATTATTATCTAAACGATAATATTTGAAGTGCATTCTTGTGTTTTGAACGGACGGATATAATGAATGTTCAGCCCAGCTATCTCGCTGAAGAATTGAGGTAGCGCGTTAATTTTTGCTGCGGCTATTGGCCAATTGTAATCAGTAGCCTAATAGAATGCTAGTTTGTTCATTGTTGATACCTGTATGCCTTGCGATGCAACTGGCACTGTTTCATTGTCTCTAAATTTCAACTTGTGAAAAGAATAAATAAAAATCCTATATTTATTTTCAAGTTTGTAAATCATTTATTTCAAAAGCTACTCGAATACCAGCTTCAATTGCACCTTGCATCCATCCAGGCATTGTTGATGTATGCTCTCCTGAAAAATGTACTCTACCTTCGGGTGTAGCAATATAAGGCCCAAGTTCCTTCAATTGATCTGGTTTTAACATCGAAACTGCCCCAGCCGCATAAGGATCCAGTGTCCAACTATAAGTGAATCCTGAAACAAAAGCTGAATATACTTGATTACCAAATAAATATGAAAGATCTTGTAAAGCTTGCTGAATCTGTTCATTTTCAGACAGACTGTCCCAATATAAAGCATCGTCCTCCCAGGTATAGCTAGCTACGATTGTTCCAGGGCCATCGGAACCTAAACAACTGCTAGGATAATAAGTAAATCTTATTGGGAGATCAGTAATTGACATGCCTCCATATAAGCCGTCTTTTTCCCAAAATCTTGAATTAAATTGCAAACCTATCTTTGTTGATGCCATATAATGAATTGTTCTAATAGCTCTCCATTTGTTATATGAAAAAGAACTATGAGGTATGACATCTACAAAATTAAGAACAGAGAAAGGTACAGTAATAATAGCCAAATCTGAAGAAGTTTGAAATGTTTCATTACTTTTTATATTTAATGTATGAATCACTACTTGATCTTTATCTTGAACTATTTTTGTCATCTTTTGCCCATAAAAAATATTACTCTTTAATTGAGTAAGAAATGACTTTGGTAGCTGATCATTACCACCTGTAATTTCATAAAAAGTAGGGTTGGAAAAAAATATCATAAATTCTCTAAATATTGCTGTAAATGCCAATTCCGGAAAACCCCTTGTACCCAAATTAACTTTAATTGATTCAACTGCACCTTGTGATAACGAAACGCCAATGGGGTTATATTTTAAAAATTGTTCCATAGAATATTGATCATAATTATTTATTATTTTTTCCCAATTTACTCCAGGGTTTTGATTAATAAAGTCTATAATCGGGGTAATAACTAAATTTAAAAGTTGATCAGAATTTAGACCTCTTTCCGAAGCAGCTACCGGAAAACCTAATATATCTGGATTTTGATCATATTTCTCCTTTGTCGTTTTAACACCATTCACATAAAACAAATCATTAGATGTAGTATTAATAAATTTATTTGTCGGTAAATTAAATTTATTAATATATTCAATAACAAGTTGATGTGTTTCAGGGATGCGCATTGCTCCATAATCCATGTATTGATCATTAGTAAATGCTTTACGCTCTGTATATACTCTCCCACCTACACGATTATTTGCCTCTAGTATTATAACTTGATGACCTGATTCCTTTAATAAAGAAGCAGCTACCAATCCAGACAAGCCAGCACCAACAATTGTAATTCGTTTTGGAGAAGTTGCTTTTTGTAATCCATTACGTATTATTGAAATCAACTGATCATTAGATAGACTATTGATTGAACTCATAAGAACCCACTCTTTCTTTGTATTTGGTATATAAAATTTTATTCTCGCCTAAACATAATTAGAATGTTTAAGGGTTCTCAGGTGTTTTTTTAGCTATGCTAGTCTCCAAAACGGCAGGCCGAATCTTTCATTCAAAAAAAAAACACCAATATTTAAGTTAACGATGTTACAACAAACAATATATGCCATCTCATATATTCTACGATTGCTCCACCAACAACAGGTCATTTTGCTAGACCTAGCAATACTGAAGACAAAATCAAAGCAATGTCTTTATCTTGTAGCTTTATAGGAATATAACCGTTGATTAGTATGAATAACTTGGCTAGTACTTCTGCACTTAGCTTGTTTGTTTACCAAAAGATGCAATTTCCTAAATAATAAAAATCTATTAAAATTTCAAATCCTTCATCAAGTTCGTATGTACTTTACGGTTTTACTTTAAATGCTTTCACTTGCTTATTCTGAACCAAAAATATTAAAGTAAGAAAAGAAGTAGGGAGGCGATACAATGCTTAAAAAAGGAAAATGCATGTATTGTGCTGAAGAAACACACTTAGCTCCTGTAGAAATTTGGAACATACCAGGTAAGTTCAAATACTATTGCCAAACTCATTACTTCCAAGTACTAATTTCCGATGAACGAGATAAGCAGGCATTTATTGATTACTATAGGAATGAAGCGACAAGAAGTTGGCTTTGTACCGATGGCTTAAAATTATATAATCGATTAACACAAAATAACCCTGCATCCACTTAAGGATACAGGGTTTTATGACTTTATTGGTTGTCTAAAAAATAATATTACTGAACGCTTTCTTTTAATTTTTTTCGAAGTTCCTTCATTATTTTTTCATTTTTCTTTTCAATCTTTAGCTCGATTTCAGCTAATGCATATCGATCACTTGATATAATTTTTTTATTTTCTTCTACTAATTCATAAAAATTTCTTCTTTTAATTCTTCCCATATATTTCTCATCCCTTGATTACCATTTTTTTAATTAATCATTAACTATTCCATCTATCAGGGTCTCTTTAAGACCAACTTTATCTATATATGAATTCAATAAATTAATAAAAATATGACCGGCAGCTCCGATACGCTTTTCCTTATGATGAATTATTGTTATATTTCTTTGAAGTGCTGGGTCAAGCCTTATTGCTCTTAATTGGTCATTATCTTCTAGATTATAAAGTGTTCTAGATAGAATTGTAGCTCCTCTACCTTCCTTAACTAATCTAATGATCAAGCTTGTATCGGTCGATTCAATAAATGGTTCTATCATTATTCCATTATTTCTACATAAAGAATCAAACCATTTTCTAAAACAATGGTCTCTAGGGTTTAATATTAGTGTTATATCTTCAATATCCCTTAACTCTATATAATTTCTGTTAGCTAATCTATGCTCGCAATGTACGACTAAATAAAATTCCTCATTATATAATGGAATAAGATTTAACCCGTCACTTTCAGAAGGCATGATTGTCAATGCTAGATCATATTCGTTTTGTTTTATTTTTTCAACAACATCATCTAATACAAAAAACTGCAATTGTATTTGTGGATACATAGAATGAAACTCTAGTAATGTCATAAAGGCAACATGACCTAACTCGCCTGATAGTGCACCAATTATTAACTTCCCTCTACTAAGTTTTTGTAATTCCTGTAATTGATTATTAGCACTTTTGATTGTGTTAAAAATTTTATGTGAGTGTTCAAGTAAAATCATTCCTGCTTCAGTTAGTGCTATTTTCTTTCCTAATCTATCAAAAATTCGTATACCAAGTTCGTCTTCTAAGGCTTTGATTTGATAGCTTAAGGTGGGCTGGGCAATTCCTAATTTATCTGCTGTCTTTGTAAAATGCATTTCCTCACAAATTGCCATAAAATATTCTAATTGTTTCAACTCCATGTTATTCACCCACTTTGTCTTGTTCATTATCAGTTAGTATGTAATCGACTACTTTTCTAATAATAAGATGTCCACCATACAGTCAAATATGGCGAACACCTTTCAACTTTTTATTGTATTCTCTAGTTTAAAAAAGTACTTTATTAATCGAACTTTCCCAAAAAAATATATAGTTGATAAAGAAAATTTCCATTTTATTTATTTCTTCTTCCTTTAAATTAATTTGTTGAGTTACATTTTGCAAAGGTAATGTAGTTTAAAGTGTTTACTTTCCAAAATATAAACTCTTTGTTAATTGTAAAAGAAATAGCCAACATCCAACATATAATTTGAATAGGTAAAACTATAATAAAATCATGTGTTTTGAAATGATTATCCGATTGTTATGATTAAAGTAGTTACATTGTGCTAATAAATGTGCAAGGTTTACGTGAAACCTTAGTAGACTAAGACAACAAGTTGGCGCATGGAATAGAGAGTTCATTAGATTGCCGGCACTGGTTTAGGGGCCTTTCAATGCAAGCCTAGTACATTAATAATCTAATGTCTCAAAAAGGATGCCGCTCTTTTGGTTTAGAGCCTAGGTTATATCGATTCAGTTACTTCTTAAGGAGCCTGGTTACTCTGGCTCAAATCCTGCTCAGCATCTCATTGGTAATAGTGCCGGTCATAGCAGTTTTGTCTTTAGCCTTTATAGTTGCGTGTCCTTCTTGTCCGATATTCTTGAGACCAGTGTATTCTACGTTGATTCAATCTATAAAGATTTTCCCGATGATCGCGGCTCGTCGGCTACAGATGCTTTGCTAGATAAAATAAACCCTATAAAAAAAGAACATATTCTAAATTAATGAATATGTTCCTTACAAATAATATCTTTTTCATGAACTTCCATTTAATAAGTAAAATGTTAACTAAAACTTTTTTAATCTATTTATAAACAACTACATTTTTTTCTTCAAACTTATATTTCTTTTCAATAAATACTTGGTGCCATAACATAAATTGCAAGACAGTCCATATTTTTCTACTATTATCCTTCTTATTTAAACGGTGCTCTTCTAGTAATTTGTAGAGATAAAATTTATCAAATATATATTCTGTTTGACTTTCATGCAAAAGATTATTTGCCCAATCATATAATTCGTCTTTAAGCCATTGATTAATCGGAACAGGAAAACCAAGTTTCTTTCGATCTATTACATGATTAGGTACTATTCCTCTCATTGCTTCTCTAAATAGATATTTTGTTGTTCCGTTGAAAATTTTTGAAGAGACAGGTAATTTAGACGCAACTTCAAATACTTCCTTATCCAAAAATGGTACTCTTAACTCTATAGAGTTTGCCATTGTCATTTTATCCGCTTTTACTAAAATATCTCCTCTTAGCCAAGTATGAAGATCAATAAACTGCATTTGATTGACGAGAGGTTCTTTTTTAACAAAGTTATAGTGTGGTTCTAAAATTGAACTATATTTCACTGAGCCATCATGATTTAAATAAATCTTTTTCTTTTCAGCCTCTTCAAATATCTTTGCATTCCCAATATACCTTTCTTCTAACGGAGTGCATCCTCTTTCAATAAAACTTTTCCCTTTCATTCCATCAGGCATAATTGTGGAGAAATATTTTAGCACGGTTTTTAATTTAGTTGGTACATTTTCAAACATTTTTAAAGAACTAGGTTCTTTATAAATATTATAACCACCAAATAATTCATCGGCTCCTTCGCCTGATAATACTACTGTTACATGTTTTCTTGCTTCTTTCGCTACAAAATATAATGGAATCGCTGAAGGATCGGCTAATGGGTCATCTAGATGCCAAATAATCTTTGGTAATTCCTCGATATATTCATTTGGAGTTATAAACCGATGTATATTCTCAACATCTAGAGCTAAAGCTGTCTCTTTTGCAACATCGATTTCACTATAACCTTTATTTTCAAATCCAACTGAAAATGTTTTTAGATTAGGATTAATTTGACGAGCAAGTGCAACAATTGCCGTTGAATCAATACCACCTGATAAAAATGAACCTGCAGGAACATCACTTCTCATGTGCATAGCTACAGAATTAGTCAGTACATCTCTAATATCTTTCATTACTTTCTCTTTGGAATGATTCACTGGTGAAAATGATGGTGCCCAGTAAGTTTTTAAACTTATTTGTTGATTTAGTTTTTTTATGAAATAAGTACCCGGTTCTATTTTTTTTATTTCACTATAGATTGTATTTGGTTCAGGTACATATTGAAAAGATAAATAATGTTGTAATGCTTCGTCATTTAATATTAATGAACGTCCTTCGATATTTTCTACAACTTTATTAATAACTTTACTTTCAGAAGCAAATACAATATCATCATCTGTTTCATAATAGTATAAAGGTTTTATTCCGAACTGATCACGTGCGCCAAATAAGGTCTTTGTCATTGAATCCCATATTAAAAATGAGAACATTCCACGCAGTTTATTTAAAACTTTTTCATTCCATTCGATAAAACCGTATAGTAATACCTCAGTATCTGAATTAGTTTCAAAATGATATCCTAATGTTTCAAGTTCTTTCTTTAACTGTTTATGATTATATATTTCTCCGTTAAATACGATCCAAAATCTTTCATTTTCCGAATTTAAAGGTTGATGCCCATTTTCAACATCTATAATGCTTAATCGTTTAAATCCAAGTGATAGATAATCGTCATGATAATATCCTTCATCATCTGGTCCTCTATGAGTAAGTATATTATTATATTCTTTGAATAATTTTTTATTTACTTCGTATTTCTTCTTTGATGATAATATTCCTACGAATCCACACATTTTATCTACCTCTATTTTTATATTTATCACTTGCTTAACTACTTTATAAGAATAGTGTTTAGATGTTTCAAAACAATAAACAAATGAGGTAAAGATGTAAACTTTTTGAAACATGCTGTTATATCTATTTAATGGTATTATTTATAACTTTTTATTATTCAAATTAAAAAACTATTTTTTAATAGTTAGTATGTACGTCACGAAATTATTTTTATTATTCATAACTTTTACTTTTGTAACAAGTAATTTTTTTCCAGTTGGACTCCAAGATATCGGACCTGATATTTCATCTAAATCTGTTGAAAGCTGTGTAATCTTTTTTGAATCAACATCTACCATAAATAATCCTCTTTCACCTTTACCCGTAAAAACAATCGGGAATGCTACTTTTTTTGAATTCGGCGACCAGCTTAAACCAAAAATTTGTGTACCTTTTGCCAATGTCGTTGTTTTTCTACCTTTTGCATCGGTAATAAATAATTCTCTTTTCGTTTGAGAAATTTTACGAACAATCGCAAACTTCTTTTGATTTGGTGACGGAATCACCCATTCAACATTTGATCCACCAAATTTTTTCTTTAACGAATATTCAATATCTGAGTTTGGATTTACTTTTGTTATCTTACCATTAAGGTTTGCGTTATAGATTTGATGATCAATTGTTTGATAATTAATCTCTTTGTTATTTAGCCAGCGACCTTCTGTAGAAAATGCAAAAAGTTTATCAACATCAGAAACCTTTATCTTTTTCTCATTCATTAAATCAATAATATAACCAGTTCCAGTTGTACCATCGCTCGATTGTTTGTAAAAAATATGTTTTTTATCTGGTGAAACGATTGGTCCTATCTGTCCATTCTCTTCACCAGATATAATTTTTGATACTTTTGTATTTAAATCAAACGAGTAAAGATTAATGTGGTATGTATATTGACCATTAAATGTCATTGCTGTTTTCGGGAGTTCTGTATTTTTCTGTTCGACTAATATGGTGTCTTTATTTAACCAATCTGTGCCTTGAATACCCTCATAACGGACGATATTTTTTAAAGCTAATTCATTAGTCACCACATCTTCTTTCCCAGTTAGCACGGTTATTTTTTTATTATTTTTCTCGATGATCACATTTTTATTTTGCTGCTGTAACCAACAACCCGATAATATAAAGACAGAAGTTACAGTCAAAATCATCCAAAGGGATAGCTTCTTTTTTTTCATCAAGTCATTCACCTACTACTTACACAACTCAAATTTTGTATTCTAAATATTTCATTAAGATATCCATTTTATAAAGTTATATGCTTTTTGCAGATAGTCATTTTGAATATATGAAGTTGCCATTTTGGTGTTAATTTGTCATAAATTGTACGTTGTTTTGACATTTTTATTGAATTAATCCAGTCCCTTTTATTTCTACTTTGGATTGAATAGTAAAACTCAGTTTAGGATATTTCTTGTCCCATAAATCCATGTTTCTATTTTCACTATCCCTTGACATATATCTTAGTCCAAAACCTATTGGATCTATTTCTTTTTTCTTTATTTTAGAAAGCAAGTTAGTAGCTTCAGCTTCAATTTTATCTTCTACTTGCTTTCTTAGATCAGCTATTTCACTTTCACTAATTGTTGCCAAACCAGTAATTTTTTCTTCAATATCAGCTTTAATCTTAATCATATACTTTGCTTTTATACCTCTATCCTTATCTATTAGTTTGTATTTTGACTTGCCGTTTTCCAAATTGATAACGTATATTCCATTCTTATTTCTTAAATTTAGGTTACCGTTATAGATTCCAGTTGTTAAGAGTCGAAATGTTTCTGATTCGTTTGAACTGAGCTCCATTAACATTTTATATTTATTAAATAGTGCAATTTGATCAACCGCTAATTGAGTTTTTTTCTTTTCTACAATTGGCATTGCAATATTTATACCTTCTTCAGTTTCTCTTCTATATGCATCAAAAAGAAACAAAGAATCAATATATGGAGATTCAGTTTTACTAAAATCAAAAAATGATTTCAAAAAATTTCCAGATACCATTTCTTCTGCAGGCTTAAAATTTAGCACTTCAAATGCATTTGGTTTAGCCATACTTAAATACGATGTCATTTGGATATCCGGTCTTCTTACAAAGAATTCCAATAATGGTTGTATATTACTTTTGGCTAAGTTTTCACCAATTAAAATCGAATTATTATGGCCGTATACTAATTCTTTATCGATTTGTGACTTCATTAAACTAAGACCTTCTGTGATTGAATCTGAATTTGATGAAAGAATAACAAAATCTGATTCTGGTTCTTTCGGATCCCCCTTGGGAATTGCTACTTTTATCATAACTTTATATTTTTTGTCGGATGTATCAGATTGATCGATACCTATCGAAGTTACAAATGCTCTTTTATCAATATCCTTAAAAGTACAGCCAGATAATATAAAAGTTGTAAGGATAATTAAAAAGTTAAATACTAAGAAGCGTGTCTTTTTTTTATGGAAACATATATCAATAAGATAACTAATAAAAAATTTGAGATAGCAGAGTAATTGAAAAATATTATAAAATATTTTATTATTTCTTGTTCTTTTATTAGAAGCTGTATGATTGTTGTTAAACAAATAAAGAAGGAAATTAATATCCATTTATACATTCCTCGATAATTTAAATTTAGTGTTTTAAAAAGCTCTAACGAAGTATGCCAGCAAAGTATGATATATATTAAGGAACAGAAAATTTGTACATAAAGTATTATGTAAATCACTCTTTCAACAAATAGATATTCAAATTGCATACTGTCGACTGTTGTTAGCCAAACAAAAACTTCTTTACTGACACCTTTTAATCCCAAGTATCCAATTGGTATAAAATAACTACTCAATAGTATAAATATGCCAAATAAAAAGATCCCTATGATATATCTTTTTTTTATAAAATTGATGTTTATTTTCTCATTAAAAATAATTAAGTTTGAAAAACCAGTAAATATAAAGAGGGCAGCAGTAAATGAGTTGAATTTAGGAAGATGCTTAATGTAAGTAACTGATTGATAGATAGAATCTTTGAAAATATAAGGATCACTCAAAAATCTGGCAGTAATAAATAATATTATTGGGATATGTAATAATACGATTACTTCAGTGACGTATAATAAAGATTCTGTTTTAAGTAGTATTGTAAAAATGATCAATGCTAGAAATATAAAATAAGTTACCATTAAAGGGGTTTGTGGGTTAATAAATAATTTGACAACTTGAATTAATGCGATAATATACAGTGCTCCCGTCAAATACCAAAAAATTAAACTATAAATTACATACCACTTTCTAACCCAATTAGGTACCACATATTTCAATATTTGATTAATATTTTGTTCAGGAAATTCAACAAAAATCTTTTTTAAAATATAAATAAAAAGTCCACCAACTATAATTGCTAGACCAATACTCAAAATACTACCGTTTAAACTATTCTTATACATTATTTGAGGCACAAAGATCGTTATACTTAAAATCGCATTTAAATAAAAAAGATATGTAATATATCGTTTTCCTAGCAAAAATAAAACACCTCGTTACTCAACTATTATTAAAAAGTGAAAAATATGGCTTACCCAAGGATCTTAAATTACTTAAATAACAAAGAATGCCTAATACACTTACTATGACTCCAACCATTCCAAATAAGGATGCAAAAATTATAATTGGATATCTAACAATCCTAATTGCTTGGTGCATAGCATTAATTGGAATACTAAATAGAGATATTGCTACAAGTGAAACAACTATAATCATTATGTCCCCTACTAAACCAGCCTGTGAAGCAGTTTGACCTAATATTAATCCCCCTACAGTTGTGGCAGAAGAACTTATTGATTTGGGTAGTCTTAAACATGCTTCGATTAAAAACTCTGACATTAGCATTAAAAAAAGTATCTCAATATATGAAGGCAGTGGTACTGACATTCTACTTCCTGCAATAAGTAAAGCGAATTGAACTGGAAGAACCTCCGGAGAATAAGAGATAACAGCAACATAAATTGCTGGTAGTAATAAAGTAATTAAAAATGCCACATATCGTATGAAAATAAGGAACTTTGCTACTATAGAAAGCTCAACTACATCATCCATTGATTTAAAAAAATCCAAAAAAGATGCTGGACCAATAAGAGCCCATGGTGTCCCCTCAACAAAGATGATAATTTTTCCAGTTGAAATACTTTTTACAACTCGATCTGGACGTTCAGTTGTTAGAAAAAGCGGAAATAACGTCCACTTTTTATTAATTAGTAATTTTTGTAGCTGCCCACATGACTGTAAGACATCAACATTTATCCTTTTTATTTTTTCTTTGAGGTTTTTGTATACGCTTATATCAATTAAGTCCATATCGTATAAAATAAGTATATTTGTCTTTGATTGATTGCCTATAATATGGTTCTCAACCTGTAAAGTACTCTTTCTATATCGATTTCGAATCATATTTAAAGAGATATCAATTTTCGCATTTAAGCCGTCTTTTGGACCCTGTAATACATTTTCCTCGGTAGATTCACTTACTGTACTTGAACTGAAATTACTTAATGTAACAGAATAATTTAGTTCATCTAAATTTATGATTACGTTGCCATTTAGAATCTTTTCAACCATAATGGCCTCATCTGAAACTATTTCCCAACCCTTTAATGTTTCAAGGTAATTTTTATATAAACTAAATGAATCATCTTCATAAAAAGGTGTAATAAGTAATTCAGTAATCTTATTTTCATCGCAAACGGAAAGTAAGTAATAAAAAGTTATAATTCTATCATACTTTTTAAGACTACGTTTTTGAAAATCACTATTATTTTGAATTGACCTAAACTTCATCTTTTTCACCTCATAATTAATTTGTACTAATATCGATTTTGATATTCTAAGTAAAGGAATATTAGCTTTGTAACTTATTATCATCAACTCTAAAGCAATAGGTTGAATATTGCCCGCCAACTACTGTGAAGGATGACACAAAATACCAGACAATATTGAAAAAGATACTGACACCGATCATAATTACACTTAAGACAAAAAAGCGACTGTTCATTTAGAACAATCGCTTTTTGTTTTTTAGTATGTTATTTCAAATATGATTAAGATAATACTGGAGATGCATCGCTTAAATTACTAAAATTATGATTTATAATTTCTACAAGTTTAAATTCTTTGTTCTCATATTCAAATTTCAATATACAACAATTGCCAATTCTGTCTTGTTGTGTAATGGAACTAGTATGTTCCCAACATCTCATGAAATTTCTACAAGCTGCTCCATGTGATACAGCTAATACCACTTCATTATCTTCTTCCATTATATTTTGGCAAGTAGTTGCAATTCTTTTTTGCAATTCTATTTGATCCTCTCCACCAAACTTAACAAAGAAGTCACCATAAGGCAGTTGTGGATTTAAATCTTCACTTTCACCTTCAAAAGTTCCAAAATTCCATTCCTTTAATCCTTTTAATCTTGAATAAGGCAAATCAGTCACAATTTCTAACGTATCACTTGCTCTTTCAGATGTGGAACAATAGGCATGGTCGAAAACAATATTGTGATCTTTAAAATATTTTGCAGCAGTTTCTGCTTGTTTAATACCTAATTCCGTTAGTGGTGAATCACACCAACCTTGTACTTTTCTTCTTTTATTAAATAATGTTTGTCCATGTCTCATTAGATATAACGTCTTTTTCATTTCTTTTCCCCCTCATTGATTCTTAAAAGAACATTTAAATATCAAACTTTCGGGTATACTACAATTTGACCATTGCAAGTTCGATTCCATTATATATCATCTTACTTTCTTATATTATCAATATATTATTTATAAACGTTATCATATTCCTCTTAAATATTTGCCTATTACTCTTATTTAACGTACAAAATGACAAGTAATTCCTAAAAGTAACTACTTAGTATACTAAGAAATAAAAAACAACCATACTTCTAATAAGAAATAGGTTGTTCTTTATAATGTGAGCTTCTTGAACGAAACACTAATAATTTGGTAATAATATATATTAAGTTAGTTAATTTTTATCCTTCAAAAAATCAATTATCCCATCAACAATTGAATTTGTTGTGTTTGTTTGAAATTCTTCTGAAGTCATGCGTGCCTCATCAGTAGAATTTGAAATGTATCCAAGTTCAAGTAAGATAGCTGGCCTTGTGTTCTCTCTTAATACATAGTAATCGCCAAAACTTACACCACGATCTCGTGCATCCAAACCATTTTTAAATAGTTGATCGTGTATTAACGCTGCTATAGGCTCGTCCGATTTTTTATTATAATAACTTGTTATCCCTTCAACTTCATTTGTAAAAAAGGCATCAAAGTGGATACTAACAAATAAGTCTGCATTGTTGTCCTCAGATATTTTCACACGATCTGCAAGAGAAACTTTCACATCATCATTACGGGTTAATATAATATTTGCACCCGTTTTTTTTTCTAATTCATTTTCAAGATTTTTGACCATTGCTAAAGTTACATCTTTTTCATTTGTTCCATTCTGACCACTTGCACCTATATCTTTTCCACCATGACCGGCATCAATTACAATTGTTTTACCTGTCAATATCTTTTCAGTAGTGCTATTATCTTTATTTCCTGTCGATGCTTGTGCGGAATTTTCTTTATTTATAGATATTCCATTATCTTTAAGTTTAAAGATTAAAATTACCATTATAATTGATATCATTACTAATAATAAATTTCTTCTCCTCTTTTTTTCCTTTCGTCTCATCGAATTTCCCCCCTAAAATTACTATCTATCATTCAGATATTTAATAGTTTAATTCTTAATAATGAAGACAAAATCAACTTTAAATAAAGTTGAAATGAAGATTGATCAATTTCAAAGACGTCGATCATTCCAAAAATTTAATTGAAAATGTTCGTTCGGGTTATATACCTTAAGTGCATACCCTTTTGCTTTTAAAAAGCTAATTATTTCAGGAAGTGCTTCCAATGTTGTTTGCTTTTCATGTAATAAAATGACTTCTTTATTTTTGGTTGTTTGCTTCTTCACTTCATTTAAAATGTTGGAAGGATTCGCAGTATTCTTCCAATCATTTGTATCTACATTCCAGTCCCATATTTTTAATCCTGCGTTAACTGAATCATTGCGAAGTTTTTGGCTCATGCTCGGTCTAGATCCATATGGAGCACGGACCAATCGAGTATTTTCACCAGTCAATTTATTAATAATTGATAAAGTTTGTTGCATTTCTGAAACAAAAAGACCTTGTTTGTATAATCGATCATAGTTATGAGTCATACTGTGAGCCCCAATATAATTACCGTCTTGAACTGCCCTTTTTACAACATCTCGGTGTTCATTCAAGTTTTTTCCTATCATAAAGAAAGTCGCATGTACTTTTTCATTCTTTAATACTTCTAGAATTTGGTTTGTCAGCGCACTCGGTCCATCATCGAATGTCAGATAGACTACTTTCTGATCTTGTTTAATTTGTTGTTTGATATTTGGTTGAATTAAATTATTTACTTTCTTCTGTTCATTAGGTTCGTTTTGACTAGTTTCTTTTGGTTTACCTGGTTTCTCATTTGTTGAGTTAATAGCATTACCAGCTGTGTTATGCTTGGCTCTGTTTTTAGAAGTCTTTATTTGTACCTGTTCGCTTTCGGCACTTTTTGCTACATTTTCAACAGCAAATCCCTTCAATTTACCAATTAAATAGTAAATAAGCGAGAGTAGAAGAAAGACTGCACATAAACTTAAAAATGCTCTTTTTAACACCCTTTTTTTCTTTCTTTTACGAGATTTCATCTCTCCTTCACCGTACTCTCCACTCCTTGAATATCTTTATAAATCCTCTTATTAATAAAGATAAAGGTTCCAAATAAAGATGAGATAAAGATGAAATGAAGATTGATGAAGATTGATAAAAATTAACAAAAAAGACCAAAATTCCGTTTGTTACTGTTTCTAAAGATTGAAAAATCGTAATTTGGATATGAAAAAGAGACCACTTTAATGGTCTCCTAGAAATTTCTATATTCTTCTACTCGTTTAGGTAGGTCATTACTCTGTTTTGTATAATATCCGCCACACTTTCCGCGGATTTTTGCCCCTTAAAATAGCTATTGGCTTCTTCCTCTATGATTGTTCTGATTTTCTCATTCCATCGAACTTGTGTATTCGCCTCAGAAATCATTTGTTTCAAAGGTTCAAGTGAAGCTTCTGAAACTGTTACAGTGCTGCCCTTTCCTCCATTACCTTTTATATTATCTACTTTTCCTTCTATTACATCGCTAAATTCCTTCTCATTTGCCGCGATATTCACAGGAAACATACCACTTATAGATTGAGTTTGAACCTCATAAGAAAGTAAGAATTTCAGGTAATCCCATGCTTCCATTTTGACAGTTGAATTTGCATTCATCGCATACTGATCGTAACCAGAGAAGGTAACACCCATCTCTTTTTCAGAAGAATGCGGAAAATCGTAAATGGTCGCACCATTCTGATAGTAAATAGCTGAACGCATCGCATAATCTTTTGCAGAATAGATTGGTGAGCTTGTAAAATACGTTGTTTTCTGCACACCGAGCTGGTAATCCGATAAAACGCCGTCGTCATACATTTTTTTTACTCGTTTGAGTAAATCAATAAATAACGGAGAATCAAATCTGGCTTCCTTTTTCTCGGTATCAACAAGTTTGTCGTAGTTTTCATTTGAGAATACCAAGGGATTTAAGATACCTTCAGGTGTAACTTGCATCACAGTATCAAGTGTCCCTTTTGACTTTAGCTCCTTGCTTATTTCTGTAAATCGACTCCATGTCCAGTTTTGGTGGTCATCTATTTGGAGACCTGTTTTTGAAATCGCTTCCTGATTCGCAATTAATGCACCTAATGAAAAATGCGTGGGCAAAACGTAAAGACCACCGTTTATTTTAGAATGTTCAAGAATGTTCATGTAATATTGACTTTTCTCAAAAGACGTATCTTTTTCAATGTATTGATTGAGATCAACAAAGGCATTTTTAGCAATGTATCGATCGATTGGCAAACTTTGATCGTTCAAGATGAATAAATCTGCACCTTTTCCAGATAACACTTCTGTCGTCGTCTGTGAAACGTATTTCTCAAGTTGAAGAAGAGATATCCCTCCACCGCCAGAAGCAAAGCTTTTCAGTTCGATTGTAATATTTGGATGTTTTTTTTCGTATTCCTTCGCTGCCAATACAAAGTCTGGGTGTTTCCCTAAGACTGAGATGGTTATCGTTTTTTTCTCATCCTTACTTACCTTTAACGAAAGATCTTCTCTATTCACAATATTATTACTATTTTTCGAATGATTTTGTTCTGAGATATTGTTATCATCTTTTTGTGTTACGCCACTACTACAAGCGAAAAGACTAAACATAGTTATTAAACTCATCATTAAAGACATTATTCTTTTCATTTACTCATCTCACTTTCTTTTTTTCACTTATTGTAAGAATACCCGCCTTAAATAAAGATGAAATGAAGATGAAATGAATTTTTTTAAAAGATTAATAAAAACTTTATCATAATAACTGATCGGCTAATTTTATGAACATTAGCCTAAAATAAAAAATCGCCCTTTTTAAAAGGCGATTCAACAGAAGAAAAATATACTTAATTTTTCCAAACACGTTTTCACTTATTTTTATTTAAGCAAAAGTAAAATAATACGCCATCCGATGTATTCATGACACCATACTTCGCATCATGTAGTTCTAATATATTTTTTGAAATGGCAAGACCTAGCCCAGTACTACCTTCTGTTCGTTGCCTTGAGGTATCTCCGCGATAGAAACGGTCCCAAACCCTATCTAATTGGTCTTTGGGAATATGTGACCCTTTATTTTCAACGTATACTTTCACTTGCTCATCCTCTATTTTCGTTGAAATATAGATATGTTCATGATCAGGGGTATAGCGGATGGCATTTGTCATATAGTTCGTAATGACTTGTTCAATTCGATGTTCATTTGCGAATACTTCGATTGATACTAAATCTTTATGAATCGTTAGTTTCTTTTTCTCAATTTCTAAAGATAATTGACTACAAATCTGTTCAATCACTTTATCAATAAAAAATGATTCCATTTTCATTTTATACGTTCCAGATTCGTATTTTGCAAGTTCAAGCATATCAACGATTAATAAGTCCATCTTGTCTACTTCTTTTTCCATCGCTTCAAAATAGTAGTCCTTCTTATGACTAGCAACACCGTCTTTTAAGATTGAAATACAACTTTTCATAATACTGAGTGGGGTCTTCAATTCATGAGAAACACCTGAAATGAATTCTTTTCTTGTATTTTCTAATTGTTTTTCTTTCTCAATATCTTGTTGTAGTTGTGTAATATGTGAATGTAGCGTATTCGAAAGTAAATTTATATTCTGAGATAAGTCGCCAATTTCATCTTTCGAACGATATTCTATTCGTTCTGAAAAATCTAAGTGAGCAATTTTTTTAGTTGAATCGTTAATTCTTAATAATGGTCTTGCAATTTTTATTGAATAGTAAACGGATGCTAAAATTGTAAGTAGTAAAACAAATGCAATTATATAGACAAAATAGTCTTTTACCATTTGTACTGCTTCATCTACTGGTTGTAAGGAGGCCATTGCATAAATATAATTTATTTCACCCTTTTCATCCTTAAGTGGATCAATAAACAATTTATACTTTATGCCATTTTGTTCATAATCAAGCGTTTTGAACGTTTCGTACTTATTTTGTTCATCAAACAATAAATTGGTCTGAAATTCATTGATACGATCCATAAATAAACTATTACTATATATGATGCTCGAAACGTCATTCCGATTAGGAATTCGTACGTCTCGCACGACTCCCTTTAATCGATTGATATGAAAATTAGTATTATATTTTTGAGTTAAATCAACTATCTCTTTTAATTTATAATTTTTATTATCAGGTTGAATCTCTTTATCGATGTTAGTCCAAATAAATTGATTTACCCAGTATGTGTTATTCTGTAACGAATATAGATAAAATGGGATAATTCTATTATTTTTTTCAATCGTAAAAAGATCAACAGAATCGCCTTTTGAAATAGTAGGAGGATTTTTCAACACATCTTCGGTTTTTATTAATTGATACAGTGGTATCTTTAATATTTGTTTTGTATTCTTTTTATTTGCTTCTATCTTAATTTCCGCATAAAAATCATTAGCTGACTTTATATTCCCATTTTGATCTAATGTTGTTATCCATGTATTTTGAGTGCGATAAAAGTCTTGCTCTAATTGCTGGATTGTTTGAAGGTTGCCGCCCTTTTTTTGGTATTGTTTCTCAAAAGATTCGATACTTGATTTCAGATCATTTACTTTTCGATTTGCATAGTATTGTTTAAAAAAGATTGTTTGACCAATATAAATGGATCCTGTGATTAGTAAGCACAAAGTTGTTGTTAATAAAAACAGTTTTAAGACAATCCCAAATTTCATACAGTTTCCTCAAACTTATATCCTGTTCGAATGATCGTTGAAATCAGCTTTGATTTACTGCCTAATTTCGTCCGTAAATTACGTATGTGTGTATTAATAGTTCGATCATCACCATTGTAGTCATAGCCCCAAACCTTTTGAACGAGTTGTTCCCTTGTAATAACGATCCCCTGATTTTGCATTAAATAAGTTAATATTTCAAATTCTGTATGGGTTAAATTGATATTTTCACGATCAACTTGGACTTTCCGTGAAGAAAAATCGACCGAAATACCATGTTTGGACAATGTATCCTTCGAGGTATCATTCGTTTTATATCTACTTTCAAGCAATCGTTTAACTCTAGCCAGCAAAATTGGAGGACTATAAGGTTTTGTCACATAGTCATCGGCACCTAACTCAAACCCTAGCAGTGTATCATCCTCATCAGCACGTGCAGTTAACATGATAATTGGTACATTTGAAGTTTTACGTATTCTTCTACAAACTGCCCATCCATCGACTTTCGGCAACATAATATCAAGAATAATGAGATGAAAATCTATTTCTTGATACAATTCCAATGCTTGTTCACCATCGATTGCTTCAATTACTTCATGACCTTCACTTACTAAATAATCTTTCACTATTTCACGTAAAATCGTTTCATCTTCTACGATTAAGATTTTGTACTGCATGATCTTTCCTCGCTCTCTTTCTATACTCTCCCATACTTATATTTTAACCAACATGGAATTTTATTAATTCTCAATGGATCCTTTAATCCTTCGCACCTGATAGCTGAATTCCTTTGATTAAATATTTTTTTGCGATTCCAAATATAAATAACATTGGTGCCATATATAGAATGGATGCTGCGAATCCAATCCCTCTTGTATCTTGGATGATTTGAGATAAATAAAGTGACAATGGGAATTTTGAAGGATCATCTAAAAAAATAAGAGGTTGTTCTACCATGTTCCAATAATCTGCAAATAATAAAACGACTAGCGCTGCAAGTCCTGGGCGAATTAGCGGCAATATGATTTTTTTAAAGATCGTAAAGTGACCAGCTCCATCTATTTTTGCAGCTTCAATATATGAATATGGAATCGTCATGACGAATTGTCTGAGCATAAACACGCCAAACGCACCAAATACTCCAGGAAAGATGATAGCACCAAAGCTATTTAAAAGTCCTAATTTATCAGCAATAATATAATTTGGTACAAGTGTTACTTGAAAAGGCATCAGCATGGTTACCATATAAATTAAAAATAATGTGTCCCTTCCTTTGAACTTTAGTTTTCCAAACACATATGCTGCAAGTGATGCAACAATTAGTTGACCTAGTATGATTGGGAATACCATTAATACTGAATTTCCATAAAATTTCATATTTGATTGTTCTTTGTCAATAAATGATTGTTTCTTATTAAAGAATGCTTTATATTGCTGAAATGAAAACCTATCAGGAAGCAACTTCAGATTGACGAACTGATCATTTTTTGCTGCATTATTATCTTGTTGAATATCATTTTCTGAAGGATAATGACGGCTAATTTCATTTTCCGTCATAAAAGAATTGGATAACGTAAAAACGACTGGGAAAACCATTACAGCTGCCATTATTAATAAAAAAGAAGTTAAAATCCATTTGGGAATTACACGATTACTTTTCATCCTCTTCACCTCTCATTCTTAATTCATAAACTTACGATATCGACGTTCAATTGCGAAGAAAACAAACACTAGAATTAAAATACATAAAACCATTAACGACGCAGCAGCGGTTAGTTTTTGTACATTTAATGACGCAAACATATTGTTCATATAGTGTTGAATCATATAAATTCGATCAAACGGATAATCTCCTGCGATTAGATAGGTTTCACGGAATACTTTGAATGAGTTAATAATGCTCATTAAAACAACAAAAAACATCGTAGGTGTTAAGTAAACCAAAGTAATCTGTCTAAATTTAAATAAACGACCTGCGCCTTCCATATCGGCTATCTCATAGTAATCTTTAGGAATATTTTGAAGTCCTGCTAAAAATAGAATCATGTTATAACCAATGTTTTTCCATAAATAAACAACAGACACAACAGCGATCGACCAATCCGATTTCATCCAATCGATTTGGGCAAACCCCATATTTACCAACCATGAATTAAATGTACCGTTCCAATCAAATAATAATTGCCATAGCATTACAATCGAAGCGACTGGTACAACAATTGGTAAGATAAATGAACTGATAATGACATTTTTAAATAATACTTTTTGATGCAAGCAAAGTGCGAGTACTAAAGAAATGCCGATTACTAGCGGGACATTGATCGCCGTAAACCAAAATGTATTTGAAGCTGCTTTCAAAAATGAAGCACTTGCTAATAGCTCTTTATAATTGAAAAGACCAACAAAAGAACCACCAACCGCTCCATCTTTAAATGAATAAATCGTACCCATTACAAAAGGGATTAGATAGAAAAGGGAAAAACCTATCAAACTAGGCAATAAGAAAAATGTTGCAACTCTTCCATCGTTATTTAATTGTTTACGAATGTTCATGCACCCACTACTTTCTATAATTGAGATTTACAAAACGCCTAATATATTCTGCTCGGAAAGAAGTATAGCCTACTGAGATAAAGATGAGATAAAGATGAAATAAAGATTTAGCGAAAAAGTAATTGTTTTAGTTGTTTGTTAACTTAAAATAGTCAGAATACATTTTGGCTGCGTTGAAAGGGTTAAATATCTTTCAAATTATTCAAAAAGAGCAATGTAAAAAACCTTTTAAAAATTAGCAAAAAAAAAAGACCACATATATGTGGTCTATAAAAAATAACTAATTACAGTAGATTTCTTTCTAATTAATTAAGTGAATAATACAAGCCAGGCTCTTTAAAAAGCTGTCTTATATCAAAAAAATTAACGTTTGACTGTAACTTCTTCCGCTGTAGTTGTTACTTTGAACCCATCCTTTGTAATTACATCTGCAGAAATAGTATACGTACCATCCGGAACATTTGCTTCAGGAGTCCATTTCATACGTAAAGTATGTTCATTAGTTACATCTTTCGTTTCAATTATGTTACCTTTTGAATCTTTAATATTAATCTTCCAATCTACGCGATTATTTGCATAACCTGTAATTTGAGCTGGATTATTTTCGTTTACATTATATCCAGATACGTAAAACCAACTAAGAACCATGCCATAATCAATGTAAGATGTGTCACCCCAAACTCCGTAGCTTTGATTGTATGCATAATCATAACCCAATACAACGACACTTTTCGGCTCAGATGACACAGTGATCGATGTTTCTCCTACCTTTGTTTCATAATAATCACCATTTACAAACACGATGGCACCTTTGTATCCGGTACTATTTGGAGTGTCTGCAGCATCAAATGAAATTTCGTATTTCCCATTTTTTGGTTGCACTTGAATATTTGAAATTTTTACTGCAGTCGAATCCACCTTAACCGGAAGCTTTACATATTGTGGCTTCGCATTTTTATAATCCATCACAGTTTTAATTACATAATTGTAATTACCATCAGGAACTAGCTCACCTTTCTCGTTTGTCTCGTTCCATGTATATTGTGGTGCAGAGTATTCATCAAACTTATAGTAGAAATCACCGCTAAACATGCTATTTTTTGTAAATTTATATGGAGTACCATCAGCAGTAAATTCACTAAAGTTCCCTAACCATTTAACTTTACGTCCAGATGCATCTTCAATGTACATGTCAGTTTCTTTTAAATTTCGAAATACTTGAAACGATGGGAATACACCTGGTGCAAACGTATTTGGTGAAATAGTCATATGATCAACGTTAAATCCATTTCCATCAAATCCTAATGGACCATCTGACACATCATCCCAAAGTACAGTATATCCTAAATAAACCCCGTCATTCCATGGAGCAGGATCTATATTTTTTGGCTTTGTCCAGTCACCTAAAAAGCCCATATAAGGCATTGTTAGAGGGACAGCTTTATCTTTATTCACCCCAGATGGTACAAGACGAACAAAACCTTCCAAAAATTCTTCTTCTTTCATGTTAGATGGAAGATCTATTTTAACGTCAATCGATTCATTTTCTCCTGGCTTTACTGTTACAACAGTACCCTTCGTATCTGTTACAACTTTATTGTTAACTTTGATATTTGCTCCGTTTACGCGTTTACTTTTTAATGCTAGGTATTCATGTGATTCATCTACTTTTCCATCATTGTTATAATCAAACGTTTTGTTCTCTGTTTCATCAGTTAAAAGATCAACATAAACTGTATATTCTATGTCATTTACACTACTCTTCTTATTATCTTTATTTGCTTCTAGTAATGATTCTAAATTTAAGCTAAAGTCCACATTTTTATTATTTATTTCTTTAAGCGCTACTGCACCAGCTTGCTCGAGTGGTGTTTTTTTCCTAGTAATGATTGCAGGAGTATTAATTGCATTTTGAATTTGCATTAAACCAGAACCTTGAATACGTGGAGAATAAGGTATGGCATTATTCGTATTAGGGTCCATTAAAACATTTGAAGTATTCATTAAGGCAATTTTTGATTTTAATACAGTTTCCTCTGAATGTTTTAGTCCTTTTTTATATAATGACTGTAATAAAAGAGCAGCTCCACCGGCTACATGAGGTGTTGCCATTGATGTACCACTATACACATCATATTTGTTTCCAGTTACTGTCGAATATATATTTCCACCTGGTGCAGTAATTTCTGGTTTGAAATCTAATGTATAAGGTGCGCCATAAGATGAGAAGTAGGACATATTATTTTTAAATTCATTATCAACATATGTACCACTTGAAATTTGCATACTTACTTTTTCTCCACTAGATAGTTTAGATATTAAGGCATTACCTACAGATTTAGAAGTTGTAACTGACGTCAAGAAGTATGGTGAAAAGTCAATATCAGCAAAGTCGGGTAAGCTTGAACCTGGTACTTGGATCAGTGCAACTGCCCCATTTCTCGATGCCTGTTGTTGAAATTCAACATTTCCAACATAGCCGTATGGAGGAATCGGTTTCGTTACAACTATTTTTCCATTTACATCTTTTCCTTTGTAATCAATAGACCGTCCTTCACCAACGTAAACAAATTCATAATTTTTCCCTTTTTCTAAAACATTAGTTAGACTGTTACCAGCTTGATTTTTATATGGGAAAATATCACCGGATGTTGATTTCAAAGCATCCATATGAACTTTTGAATTTTCAAAAGATGATACAGATAATGCATAAGGACTGACACCGGGTGACCCTACAGTTCCAATATCTGGGTTCTCTGCATATGGTTTCAATGACCTTTCTATTAGATTATTTTTCGTACTATAAGCTGCATTTCCACCTGCAACCACAACTAAAGTACCCTGTTCAGTTGCTTGTCGAATCGCTTTTTGTACTGGGTCATCTTCTTCGCTTACCCATCCTGAATCACTACCTAAACTCATATTAATAACATCAGCACCCATCGTAACTGCGTGCTGGATTCCAGCGATTATATCATCCTCGTATGCCCCACCACCGTTATCCGAAAATACTTTTTCCGCTAACAGTTGGACACCTGGAGCAATACCTTTCACACCATCATTCGTTTCGTCACCATTTGCACCGATTGTTCCTGAAACGTGAGTACCGTGTGCACTTCCATATGATCCAGGAATAACATCTGTATCATTATCAGCCCAATCGTATCCTGTCGGAACTTTGTCACTATACCAAATTTCGTTCACATTTGTTTCTGTAAATTTTCCTTGTATCTTATCTTTTGTCCACTTTTCTTGTTGTTTCCCTTTATCAGTAATTGTCAAATCCTTATGTGTCCAATCAATACCTGAGTCGACAACTCCAACTACTAATCCTTCTCCTTGATATCCGTATGATTCCCAAACTTTTTGAGCTTGTACTAATTCTTTGCTCGCTGCCATTGAAGGTTGGAAAACTCTAGCAATATGTATATTCTTTACGCCTTCAACCGATTTGATTTCATTCACATTTTTATATTCTGTTTCAGTACTAAATCCATTGAAACCAGTAAAGAAACGATGTTTAACATGGATATTTTCTTTTGTTTTGTTAAGTTTAGTAATGACTTGATCTTGCATGATTTTAAACTCTTTCTCTTTCGTTTGCTCAGACATTGATGTCGAATCTACTGGACTATCAACCTCAACTATTAATCTTACTTTCTCATCTGGTTTAAACTTATTTACTTGTTTCTGGTTTGACTCATACAAGTCTTTATAAGCAACGTGATCGTTATCACTAGATTCATTTTTACTTTGACCAACTAATAATCCTTTTTTTATATAATCACTGATATTTCGATTTGTGTTTGTTTCATTAGATGAATCAGGTTGATTCATTCCTCCTTCTGCGAAAACAGTTGTTGAAAATAGTAAAACTGATAGACCAACAGAAGAAATCACTTTGTAAGGAAATACTTTTCTTTTTTTCAAACTCTCCACCCTTTCAAACGATTAATTGATAAGCGGGTAGTCTTTACAAGAAAACTAGAGGATTATTTAGAGAGAATAAGTCTAAAGTATTTGAAGTTTATTACGAGAGGGACATCCCCATAAAAGTTACAAATAACAAAGAATTTAAGATTTTTTTAAGTAAATAAACCAAAATTATGTAGTACATAATTTCAACTTCCTTACGATCCCTTTATATAATCGCCCCTTTCGACTTCTACATTCCCTATTTCAAACTTAATCAAAATATTACAAAGTCTATTAAAATTTTCCACTTATTTTTCAATCAATCTTTGAAAATAGATCGGGAACTATATACATATTGTAGTTGTACTGGGAAACACTGTAAATTGGGGGAATTATTAGTTGTTTCATAGTAAAAATAGACAATTTTCTTACTATGTAATGCCGAAATTCGGAGAAATAAATAGAAACATAGAAAATATTCTGTAAGTAGTTTATTAATATAAATATAAAGAATAGGAAGGTACGTATAACTTGGGGGAAACAGTAAATTAGTACTAAATACTTTACGGTTTTTTTGAGTAAATTGTCTACTTTTATACATTAATTATGACTTCAAACATAGTAGATTTAACTAGTGAAGCTGATTGCTATTAAACTCAACTATAAATTAATACTATTAAAACACTCTTGTAACTATCAGTTAAAACCATTGCTCCAGGAGCCTGAAATTACTAGTATTCTCTTAAACCCTGGCAAGTTTTGCTAGTTACACGTAGTAATGGTTGGTTTCAAGTAGATGGAAAACTAGCACCATTCATCAAAACGTGTGAAGTAATAACTATTACGCATAATGTCAAACATAGAAATCGAGCACCAAAAGACAGTTGATTTGTTCTCTTGGCAAACAAAGGAAAAACTAAATGGTATGTTCTTGTAATTGATGAATGGTTAATAAATTAAAAACTAGAGTATCGAGTCAATCGATTTGATGCCCTATTTTTAATTTTTAAACCAATGGATTAATCAACAAAAATATATTGTAATTTGAAAGAACTTTTTTTAATTAAATATTTTATAGTAGTAAGTTTTAACTTTTCCTGAATCTTCCCATCACTTCAAGTGTTTGTGAGATGTTCACAAAAGCATTTGGGTCAATCGTCTTAATAGTATGTTTTGTTTCATTCAGCTCGAATCTTGTAATGACAGTTATCAGAACTTTTTTAGGATTATGTGAGTATGCGCCTTCTGCGTTATGTACTGTAATTCCCCTATAATGTAAATGAAAAAGGGCATCTATTAATTCGTCTCCTTTTTCAGTAACAATTCTTAAAGTTAATTTGTTTTGTGTTGTATAAACCATATCGACAGCACGACCTGCTACATAAATGGCGATAATGGTATATAAAGTAATATTCCATCCAAATACAAAGCCGGAAGTACCGACAACCAGTAGATTCATACAAGCACTCAAAAAACCAACCTGCATATTCTTCTTTTGTGATAGGATTAGGCTGACAATGTCTGTTCCACCTGTTGATCCCCCACTTCTAATAACAACTCCGACAGTAATTCCATAAAGTGCCCCACCGATCATTGAAGAAAGAAGAATATCATTGCTTAACGCATGGATGGGGAAAAATTTCAAACTAAAAGATAAAACGACAACTGAATAGATCGTTAATAAGATAAATTTTTTTCCTAGATACTTAATTCCCAAAAGGAACAATGGAATATTGATTATGATAACAATCCAACCAGTATTGACATTTAAAAAATGGTGAATAAAAAAAGCAATCCCAGTAACTCCTCCAGATGCCAATTTATGTGGGATAAGAAAAGTATTATAAGCAAATCCAAAAAGCATACTGCATAAACCTATCAAGACGATTTGATATATTAATCGCAACAAAATAAGCACCTCTAATAGTTTCTATCTTTTTGATAGTATGCATAAATAAACTACTTTTATTAAACTTCATTTTGATTAAAACAGAAACAAAAAAAGAACAGACCCTTTGTCTGTCTTCTGAATGATTCTCTTTTAGAACTTCTATAATTCTTCAAAAATAAAACTTATTTTTTATTACTTATAGCCTATTATTGTATGAGGTACATAAGGTTCTTCGAGGAACGTCACTTCTTCATCTGTTAATTTTATAGTAAGAGCAGCTACTGAATCTTCCAGATGTGACAATTTAGTTGCACCTATAATTGGAGCTGTTATAGGGTTCTTTTGAAGCAACCAAGCAAGTGCGATTTGAACTCTCAGTACACCACGTTTTTCTGCGATTGTGGCAACCCGTTCGATGATTAATCGATCAGTTTCCGCTGTTGCGTCATATTTATCCTTCGCAATTTGATCCGTTTCGGAACGATATGTAGTTTCCTTCCAATCACGGGTCAATCTCCCACCAGCAAGAGGACTATATGGAATGACTCCGATTTTTTCTTCCTTACAAAGAGGCAGCATTTCCCTTTCTTCTTCTCTATAGATTAGGTTTAAATGGTTCTGCATCGATACAAAACGTGTCCATCGGTTTTTCTCAGCTACATGTAACGCTTTCAGAAATTGCCAAGAATGCATTGCAGAAGCACCTATATATCTTGCCTTCCCTGCCTTCACAACGTCATGTAATGCTTCCATTGTCTCTTCTATTGGGGTATTGTAATCCCATCGGTGAATTTGATATAGATCTATATAATCTGTTCCTAGTCTTTTAAGGCTCTTATCAATTTCACTCATGATAACCTTTCGGGAAAGTCCGCCACCATTTGGTCCTTTTTCCATAGGGAAATATACTTTTGTTGCGAGAACAATCTCGTCTCGATTTGCATAATCCTTTAGAATACTTCCAACGATTTCTTCACTAGTACCGTCCGAATAAACATTTGCTGTATCAAAAAAATTCACACCTAAATCAAGAGCTTTTTTAATTATTGGACGACTGCGGTCTTCATTAAGTACCCATGGATGAATCCACCTTTCTGCTACTCCAAAGCCCATACAGCCAAGACAAATCCGTGATACATCCAAACCGGTTTTTCCAAGTTTCACATATTCCATTTCATTGCTCCTCACTTTCAAGAAATGTAAAAGAACTACTTAATATCTTTAAGTATGAATAGAAATACAGTACTTTCAATTGTCAAATGACAGCGAACTGTTAATTAATGAACAAATCATTTAACTTTGTTAATTTTGCTTTCATATCGCCTCCGTTCATTCGCTACATTCATTAATATAAATGAATACGAATAAATAGAACGGTGGTATCACTATTCAACGTTGGATTTGTTTACAAAAAAAATACCCTGTCTAAGAGTGTCAGGGTATTATCTATGAGTGCTCCCTAATTGTATGATGATTAGGGATACTGGGGTCTGTTAGAGAACCGTACGCGTTCTCTGTATTTATCTTATCATTTTAATCGGTAAACAATTTGAGTAATTGTTACAATTTTATAAAATGTGTAATTACATTGCTTTAAGCATTTTCATTTTTCCAACCAAAATTATAACTATTTCTTAAAAGATTTTGATTTATTGTCTATCTATTTTAGACGAGATATATTTTTTGAAACTTGAAATAACATTAAGAAAGAGATGTTAAATATTAGGGAGGCAATTCAATGCCTAGTTGGAAAAACCAAATTGTACCTATTAATAAATATATAAGACCAGGAAAATTGCTAAATGGTATTAAAAAAATTGTCATACATTGGACTTCAAATCCTGGAGGTTCTGCAGCAGGTCATCAATTATATTTTAGTGAAATACTTCCAGCACAAAATACTCAAGCCGTAGCTGAAGGAAGAAAACCAACATATGCCTCGGCTCATCTTTTCGTTGATCCACTAGAAGCTATTTGTATTATCCCATTAAATGAAGTCGCATTTCATGCTAACGAAAATTATACTTACGTAAATGGTGTGCCATACCGTGGAGTTGATGCACTTAAACCAAATGCAAATTTATTATCTGTTTCAGTAGAAATGTGCGTTGAAAAGGATAATACAATTTCAGTTAAAACAATTAATAGATCAATGATTGTTATCAAAGATCTATGTACTATGTTCAAATTAACTGAAAAAGATATTGTACGGCACTTTGATGTGACAAGAAAACCTTGCCCTTACCCATTTGTTAAAGATCGTGCACTATTTGAAAATTTTAAACATCGCGTTGGATTCTTGTTAAGAAAGAAGGACAAATATCCGGGTTATTTAATAAAAAAGGGATCAAGAGGTGATTATGTCATAATGATTCAAGAAAAACTAAATGTTTCTTTAACTGGATATTTTGGGGCATTGACCGAACTTGCTGTTAGAAATTTTCAAAAGAATCAAGGCTTGAAAAGTGATGGTATTGTCGGGGAGAAAACATGGAATCAATTATTTAAATAATTTTATTTAAGATTAATATATTTGTGTGATTCTTGTTGGCTACTAGTATTGAAGTTAGTAACCATTTTTTTATTTTCGTTATTCACACCTTATTAAAAATTAGATTACACATTGTAATCTTTGCATTCTTTGATTATTCACCTGAATACCAACCATAAAACGACGATCCAAATTGGAATACTAAACATTGCTCCATATAAACAACCTTTAAATAATTTCATGTCAATCACCTTTATATTATGTCTTTATATTACCATCGACAGTTTTATTCAAATTTTAATCTACTATATTCTTACATTTATGTAAATAATAGTTAAATTTAATAAAAAAGGATAGTGACTGTTAAGCCCTCTGTCCACTATTTAATAATCATTTATGAATAGTTGAAATCAGTTGGAAATATTGGTAAATCAATAAAAAATGGCAAGTAATTAACAGGTTAATTACTTGCCATTTCGTAAGTTTTTTAATTGATTTCTCCACTTGAAGTGAAACTGTTATTCCAATAATGCATACTCTTTTTTGAAATAAAGTTTATGTTATTTCGCTTCCTAATCACTCTTCTGTTTTGGAAGAAAAAGTGTTAATCAAGTTCTTAAACTCTAGAATGAATATGTATGTAATGATTCTCACCTAAAAAATCGTCGTTTTTCATTAAAATTCTAAAAGTTTTCTCGATTGAATCCCGTGAATTTAACCACCAAGAAAGAGCTACTGTACTCCTTATAAACTATATTCTTCTGTAGGCATCTTTCCTGTTAGTATGTCATATTCAGCCTTCATCTCACCAAATTTCTGCGGATTTCCATCATTCGGTGCATAATCGGGGTGCCACTGCCTTGTATATTGCCTCATTTGCTTTTTCCAAATTTCAGAACCATCAGTAGCATTGAAGTATTTAAATTGAAAACTTTTATCTTCCCTTATAGAAAATGAATAATCTCTAAAATATTTTTGCCAAGCCTTGGCCCAATCATCTAATTTTCTCTTAAACTCTTCAGCTTGTTTTTTGTTTTTTCGTTTTTCCTCCTTCTTCCAATCTTCCATCCTTTGGTTGAATTCGTTTAATCCTTGATTAGAATGCTTCCATCTTTGCACAGCCTCATCTAGTTCTTGATCAAAAACACTTTCTGGAGGGGTTGGATTCGTTTCATTATTTTCATTTGTTTTTTTTAGTTTATTAGATTCAAAATAATTACTATGCATCTCATCAATCATATCTTCTATTAGTTCTGCCTGAGATTTTCCAGTAACTTGGGATAAATTCGCTAACTTAATAGTGCATTCTGATTTGATCCTGTGTGTAACATACACGTTTTTACTTTTGTTTTCCAAGTTCCTCAACTCCTTATATAAATGTTACTATACAAGCATGTTGCTTTACATTAAATAATTGAGACAATAGTGTAACAAATTCTAAATACTGTTTGACATAACACCTTTTGGTGTTATAATTAAAAACAACACCAAAAGGTGTTATATTTCTAAAATTTTTAGGAGGCATAATGATGGACAAGCAAGGACAAGAAATGTTTTTAAATTTTATTTTGGAAAGAGTTCAAGAAGGAAAAGAAGATGAAGCAAAAGAAATCCTTATAGAAAACTTTAGGAAACAAGATGAAGGTACTTTTTCAATAGATGATATTACACAGTTTATCCCTAAGATGATTAGCATTATAAAACCAGATAAAATAGAGGAAATACAAGCAGTTGTTAAACAATTTTCTGGAAGTTTCGGCAATAATTAAGTACATCTAATTTAAACAAGTCCTAATTTTTGAATTAGTATTGTAAATACGGCATAAATTTTCTGCAGTAATACAATACATACTTAGCATATCAATTATAAAAATAATAATGATATTCATTTATAGACCAATAAAAAGGAGATGATAATTCCTATGGGAATTACATCTCCAAAATATAGTCAATTTATTGTGTTTAGTCCTGAGATGATTCGAATAATATTTTTGATTAGTTTTTTATGATTTTGATAGATTAAAAGTCAATTAATGAACCTTTTTCAAGTCTTTTAACTTGTTGTTCGCCAGTTTTAGCTAATTCACTGAATTGATTTATTGTATCCTTCATTTTTGGCAAAGCTTCTTGTTTGAATAGACTAATAGAATCAAGGGCAGATAAAACGTCTGTAAATGCTAATTTAAGAGTGTCTACTGATACACCTGTTTCCATTGCTTGCTTTTGTATAGAAACCCCCTGATCTTTTAACATTTTAGAGGTGCTTGCAATGATATTATTTGTCGTTTGATTTAAGGCTTCTATCTTTTTTAAAACGATTTTTTGATTATATAATGCACTAGCAACAATTACAGCGTTTTTTAGAGCTGAAATCGTTACCGTTTTTGCCCGCTCAACCCCACGAATTAACTCTTTGTTGTTTCGAATTACGACTTCATAAGCCATTATACCTTGTTGGTTCACAACTAACATTTGTTGCAAATCCATCACTCTTTGTCGTAGCGGGAACAACACTTCTTCTGTGATGAAACGAATCTTTTCATCGTCTTCATTTTGATTTTTTGCCACTTCAATTTGCCCTTCTATAGACTGATCCATCATCGACCCGAGCTGTATTTCTTTTTGCAATGTTTTCGTCAGTTCACGAAGTGATTGTTGTTCGATCTCCAATGTGGTGTTGTCATTTTTTAATGTGTTTTTTCCTTTATCAAGTGATACCACAATATCTGAGATGACAGCGTCAGCTTTTTCGTATTTTTGAAAGTAAGCTCGTAGTGGATTAAATAATCTCCCAAGAAATCCTGTTTTAGCAAAATCGATCATGCTAGGATCTAAATCCTTTAATTGAATCTGAAGTTCAGATAAATCCTTGGCAACTTGCCCTCCCTCATCTCCTGTTTTAGATAAATTTCCTACGGACACTTTTAACAATGAATTTTTGTTGGACGAAGATTTCATTGTTGATAATCCAAATGTATCGATGGATTGAAGGATTTCTTTTCGTTTTCCAAAAGACTCTGTTGAGTTTGTTTCTAATGACATAATCATTGCAACATTTGCTTCCGCTGTTACTTTCAATTTTATTAACTCTTCAGGAACAGGTTTCACTTGTTCCTCGATGACTACCTTAACTTCTTCTTCGTTCACGACTTGCATCGAAAATGACATTTTCTTTCCTCCTATGACATTTAAAATCTACATCTGTACATTTAGTAAATTACGAATCTTATAAATAACATCATCCGTGTCGGCATTAATATTTGCTGCTTCATTAATACTCGAAATACTCTCAAGTGCCTTGATATTCGCATTGTACCCAATCGTATAAATCGGAATTTTATAAGCTTTGATCAAACCTTTAATATCCTTAAATGAATGTCCTTGGTTCGTTTCACCATCAGTTAAAACAAAAATTAATGGCCTTATATTAGGGTTATTTTTCTCTTCATTTTGAAGCATTTTCAATGCAACGATTATTCCGTCGTAAGTTGCCGTGCCTCCATCTGCTTGAAGACTTTCAACTGCTCCGACAAATTTAGATTGTTGATTAACATCGTATTTCGCAATCGGAAGATTTATTGTTACGTCATCGGAATAAGTGACAAGTCCGATACTGTTATCTCTGCCAAGGTATTTTTGACCCTTCAATAATGATTCTTTTAAATGCTTTAAACGGTCGCCATCCATACTACCAGAAACGTCGCCTACAAATACTGCGGCAATTGGTTTTGAACCGTTTTTCTTTACCTTCCACACCTTTTGTGCAGCAGATAAGGTATTACCATCAATTGCTTTTACCTCCGATGTATAATCATTTAAATTATTGAAGCCGAATTTTTTACCCAACGATTGATATTTTTCATTCCCTACAAACTCGGCAAATTTTTTGAGAATCAAATTTTTTTCATCCGAAAGATTGCCTATAGCATATAGAGGACTATCATGACGTACGCCAAATGGTGTAAATACATACGTATCTTTTAAATCTGGTGAATTTATAAACGATTGATATTCCAAAACGAATGCATCTAATGCTCCTGATTTAGCAGCATCTCGCATTTGAATGGTTGTAGAGGCAATAAATGGAACATTACTTTGGAAACTCTCAAAGCCCTTTACGGCTTTATCCCCTAATATATTTGATTGATCAAATGTATTCAGAGCTGTTACAAGGAAGTTCAATCCTGTTGAACTAGCAAATGGATCAGTATATCCCATCGATAATTCATTTTTTGATATCGCTTCGATCACCGTTTTTACATTTACCTGTCCGTACTTTTTGACTAGATTATCATATTTTGATTTTGCTATCACAATTCCGGGCACATTCCCAACAAGTCGATTTGAAACTACTTCTGTCTTTACACCATTTGACTTGATGATTTCTCCCCATAATTCATTTGAAGGTGAAAATGCATCAGGTAAGTATTTACCTGATTTAATATAATCAGTAGCTGTTCCAGAAGCAATATTTCGAATTTTAACACTAACTAACTTATTATTGATTTTGAAATTCGCGTTGTTAAAGTCTTTTGCTACTTCATTTAACCATCCGTCGTTTTCTTTTCCTGACTTTTCAGTTGAGGAAAAGATTTCAACATACGATTCCGATGAGTTATTTACTGAAACCTCAAACTTGGATATATCAGGTAATTCAGAAGCAACATCTGCGGGATTAAGATCAATTTGTCCTTTTATTGGTTTATCTTTTGTTATTTTGATGTCTGAGTAAAATGATGATAATATTTTACTTTTATTCTTATCTGTTATTTTCACATCATTAGCAAGATGAGATGACAAACTAACCCCTAAATAAACAAGAATAAAAACGAGTACAAGAACGAACAAGGAAACTAATAAAAACTTTTTGTTTTTCGTCAATTCTTTCATCCCTTCAATGTTTATAGTATTTTGTCTGTTTTATTAATGCATCCATTTCTTGCATGCAAGCCATTTTCTCAATCTCTTCGATTTCAAAACTATCCAATCGTGAAATCTCCAAAAGCAATTTATCTAAATTTAGTAAAATGCCTTCATTTAAATTCACTGAATCTTTTACGAAAGAAACATACTCATTATAGAGATTCGTCTTCTCTTGAAGTAATTGAGTAGAGAACCTAGTTGGTTCTTTATTTATAATGTTTTTATATTCTGATTCATCAAATGTACTTATTTTGTTTAAGATATTTTTAAGATTAAGATAAAACAATTTTTCTACCTCGATAATTACTGATGTGAATTTTTGATAACTAAGTTCATTTGGATCAAAACGGTCATTTAACATTGTCAATAATGTTTCTTTCTTCTTTTTCATACGGTCAACTTGCACTAATGTGAATGAAATGTCATTTTTTAAAACTTTACTATCTTGGTAACGATTTAACGCATGTACATAATCTTCACTCGTTTTCAACACCTTTATCGGTTTCACATCATTAGAGCTGAAAAAAATTTGATGAATTCCATAAAGAAGTATCAATACGCTAGCGGTAATAATTGAGACGTCTAGCGCCATTCGAATTGCACTGCTGATACTAATTTCGATGCCTATTAATCCAGGAGTTAGAACGATCACGTCTATCAGTGATACACCAACTATAAGTCCTGCTAATTTAAGACCTTTTGACATTTTCAACTCCTCCGTCTTTTGATGCCTCTTTATACTTCATTTAATTAACATTAGACATTGATTCGAACTAAATATGTAATTAGAATTTATTTCTATAAGTTTTAAAAATTACTTTTTTCTTATTACTCTAAACTACTCATTATTTGAAAAAAAAAGCACTACTTCTATTGAAGTAATGCTTATGCTTGCTAAATAATATTTATTGGCAATTATCTGTTGTCTAATTGTATCTGGTCTAATTAATACTCGAGTTTCAAATTGTATGGAATAAAGAATCTAAATAGTTATTCAGTACAACCTATTTCTAGGAGTGATGAATTATGCGATTTAGAATTTTTTTAGATACCTTATTTTCTAGTTAGCATTTCCCATAAAAAATCCCTACTTTTTAAATCAAAGCAGGGATTTTATTTATTCGTAAACAATTTTTCATTTATCATTAATCTAAGATATGTCATTCCGTTTAACTTCTTTCAGTTGAAAAGGTACGCTGAATAAATTCCACTACTTTCTGTTCATACAATGCTGACTCCTCAGAAAACGAAGTGATATGGTCATGTTCTGTGAGCCATAATGTTTTCTCACTATCATTTGGAATTTGCTCAAAAATTAATTCACTACTTCGGTAGGGTACACGTGTATCACCTTTTCCATGAATTAATAAATATTGCGTATTGTTTCCCTTTTGAACTGCGTTTATTGGTGATACCGTTTTTGGATCAATGTGTAACAAGTGTTTCATGGAACGCAATATAATTGAAGTAAACGGCTTTTTCGGTAGTTTTGACCATACACTTAAATTATCTTCCAAATAGGTTTGTAAATCATGAAAAGGACTGTCTGCGATTACACCTATTACATTCGGATGACTTCCCCCCACTTGTAAACAAGTAGCAGCTCCCATACTCCAACCTAGTAAAACCACTTCCCATTGATTTTTAATCTTTACAACAAAATCAATTGCGGATGTTAAGTCATGCTGTTCGTAATATCCAATACCAGTTCGTCGTCCACCTGATTTCCCGCTATTTCTAAAATCAAACATAAGCACATTTACACCATTTTCATGCAACGTTCGAACGAGGCGCAATGCAGTAATTGTTTTTTGACTGCGCTCATCCGTATAACCATGTGCTGTTATGACGGTGCTCGTTGTACTTGTTTTAGCAGGGATCCACCAACCTCTAAGTGTAACTGGATGAAAATCACTTTCAAATTCCACTTCCTCGTATGTTAAACCGTAATCAGCGGGCGTTTCCTCAGTTTTACGTCTTTTTGGGTGAGTAAGAATTAAACCGACTAGCACTGGTATGATGAAGAACATAAACGGTGCAAGAATTATTATCCAGAATCCGACTTTTTTGATTCTTTTCAGATCCATATTTAACACTCCCTTTAGTCTTCAACATCAAATTTTTTTCTTTCTATAGGATATGTCAAAATCACTAAAGTCACTATTTTCTTTTACATTTATTTTAGGCAATGTTAAAAAGATTGTTGATTTCATCTTATGAGTTTAATAGAAAATAAAATGTTATAACTTGTATTTAGATATGAAATGTAAAATTTCTGATTATTTTGTAAACTAGTTGACAGAGTTTTCTTATGAAGTTTTTTATACTTGATTTAATTCAAACCAAGGCAAAGTATCTCTCTCTGATAAAAGAGTATACAAACCTTGCTGTTTTTGGATCATCCCTTTTTCTTGTAAATTGTTCATAACGTATGAAACACTTACACGCGATGAACCGACTACGTAAGCGAGTTCTTGGTGAGTAAATGGAATTGTGATCGTTACCCCTTCTTCAGTTGTTGAACCGTACTCATAAGCAAGTTGGCGAAGCATTGTGATTACTCGTTGTTCTACATCTAAAAAACTTATCAGTTCTGTTTGAAGTAGTAATGAAGCTTGTTTTTGACTGAGTGTAAAGAGCATCTTTTCAATCAAATTGGGATGACTCATTACAACTTCACGAAATGAGTCCCTAGGTACGCGCAACAATTTCACGGGTGTTGAAGTTGCTGCACTATATGTGGATTTTTCATTTGTCCAAAGTGTTGATTCTCCAACAAGATGTCCGGAGCCTACAATGTACAAATGACGTTCTGTACCAGTAATAGAGATCAAAAAGATTCTTACGCGACCTTCAATAACAATGTAAACAAATGGTTGGTTTTCATCTTGCTCAAACAAAACTGTGTCTCGAGGAAGGGTAATTTGCTTTCCAGCTTCTAAGAAAGGAGTCGTGTCCCATCCCCCTCTTTCAAACCATAATGGTTGTTTCAACATGTATTTCACCTGCATTTCGAAGTTGGTACAAAAAATGAAAACGCTAACAAAATATTAATAGGAGGGTTTCTTATGACCTACCCATTCACTAAAAAACGATCTTTATTTCCTACATTATCAGAAACGTTACATTTATCTAGCTGTTCACAGAGTGCGATCTCTTTTCCAGTTAAAGAAAGTATTGAGTCATACCTGACAAGTTGGTCTGAGGAAGGTATGGACTGGACTGGATGGATGACAAAAGTTTACGACGCTAAAGTTGCTTTTGCGAACCTTATTAACGCATCTCCCGATGAAATTGCGGTTTTATCCAGTGTATCAGATGCAGTGTCAACTTTTGCTGGAGCATTAGATTTTAGTGGGAAAAGGAATAAAGTCGTTACAACGGATATTGATTTTCCTTGTATTGGACATGTATGGCTTTCGCAACAACGTCGTGGAGCAGACGTAACATTTTTACCTGAAAAAGATCACATGCTTTCAATCGAACAATACGAAGAATATATTAATACACAAACACTTATTACCTCGATCCCTCACGTTTCTTATTATAACGGGTTCATACAAGATATCAAAGCCATTTCACGTATCACTAAAGCTAATGGATCTCTACTTTTCGTCGATGCGTATCAATCTGCAGGAAGTATTCCAATTGATGTAAAAGAAATGGGTATCGATGCACTCGCAACAGGTGCACAAAAATTTTTACTTGGGATACCCGGCATTTCATTTTTATATGTGAATAAAGAATTGGCTAATTCTTTACATCCGCAAACAACAGGTTGGTTTAGCCGTGTACATCCATTTGAATTTAATCATAGGTTACTTGATTATGCAGAAGGGACAAGACGTTTTGATACTGGCACACCAATGATGATTAACGCCTATGCTGCCCATGCAGGTATTTCACTTTTGAACGAGATTGGAGTTTCATCCATTCAATCTTACATTGAAGAATTGTCACAGGTTGCGATAGATACTGCTCTGAAGCATGGATTAAGTATCGCTAGCCCACTCGATGTATCAGTAAAAGGTAGTAATACTGCCATTCGAGTAGAAAACGCTTCCGAAGTAGAACAGTTCTTAAAAAGGAAGAAGATTATCGTGTCAGCTCGAAACGACGTATTGCGTATCGCACCTCATTTTTACAATACAGCCGAAGAAGTTGAACGAGCAATTAATGAAATCGCCCATGTACTCATATCCAACTAAGTCTCAACAACTGATGAAGAATTGTTTTAAAATCATAATAGGAACAATACTTGTTGCTACTTCTTATTATTTATTCCAAAAACCAAATGGGATAATCGCTCCAGGACTTGGTGGAATTGCCATCTTATTAGCAAATATTTTTCCATACTCTCTTGGACTCATTTATTTTGTACTTAATATTCCCTTGTTTTTAATTGGTTACCGTGCGGTCGGTATACGGTTTGCGCTATATAGCTTACTCGGAATGATTAGTTTATCCTTTTTCTTAATCATCCTATCAAGTCTTCCCGGTCTTCATTTACCTATTATAGGATGCATTCTCAGCGGCCTATTATCCGGTATTGGCATCGGTTTTGTAATTCGTGCTGGTGGAACAACTGGAGGACTTGATATTGCAAGTGTCGTGATAAGTAAAATGTCTTCTCGTTTCACAATTGGAAAGACGATGATTTTCGTAAACGCCATTGTCCTATTATTCACTTTTATACATGATGGGTTTGAATACGCTTTGTTTACATTTATCAGCATGTTCATTGCTGGGAAAAGTGTAGACTGGATGCTCTCCTATCCAAAACAAAACATGAAGGGTGAGGTAGAAATATGAGAAATGAAAAAGTTCTTGAACGTGAAGAAGGTTTAAATCGTTCCCTTACAAGTAAACAGCTGACGATGATTGGAATTGGTGGCGCAATTGGGACCGGGCTCTTCATGGGAAGTGGCATCGCAATAGGCTATGCAGGTCCAAGTGTAATTTTTAGTTTTATCATTGCCGCTTTTATTGCAGTGATCATGATGTTTAGTTTATCGGAAATGGCAGTTGTTCACCCTACTGCGGGTTCGTTTGGAACATATGCAGAAATGTATTTAAATCCTTGGGCTGGATTTCTGATTCGATATACATACTGGGCTGCACAAGTTATTGCTATTGGTGGTGAGGCTGTAGCTGTTGGACTTTATATGCAGTACTGGTTCCCAGAAATTCCGGTTTGGCTTTGGACTCTCGGTTTTGGTGCAGCGATCGTTCTGATCAACAGTCGTTCGGTTTCTAAATTTGGACAAATCGAATATTGGTTCGCAATGATTAAAGTAATCGCTATTATTCTATTTATCATTTTTGGGATTTCAGCCGTGTTTGGGATATTTCATTCCGATGCTGTTGGTTTTCATAACTACACAGATAATAAAGGTTTTATACCGAATGGATTTAAAGGCATATGGATGGCAGTTTTAATGGCGATTTTTAGTTTTTATGGAGTTGAAATCGTTGCTGTAACTGCAGGAGAATCAAAAGATCCTCAAAAAGCCGTTCCAAAAGCAATGAAAACAATGGTACTTCGTTTATTCTTATTTTATATATTATCGCTTGCGATTATTGTTGCGGTTGTTCCTTGGACAGCAGCTGGTGCACATGAAGTTGCTGGTTCACCATTTGTAAAAGTATTTGAAAGTTCAGGTATTCATTACGCAGCAGGAATCATGAATTTTGTCATTCTAACAGCTGCATTGTCTAGTATGAATACAAATCTTTATTTAACATCACGTATGCTGTTTTCCCTTTCAAGAGGAAACTATGCTCCAAAGTCCTTAGGAAAACTATCAAAAAATGGTACACCAGTAACGGCAATTCTTATATCAAGCGTAGGTGTAATCATAGCTAGTATCCTATCACTATACTATCCTGATACATTTAATAAATTATTCGGTATAGCAATCTTTGGCGGAATCTTAGTTTGGATTATTATTCTCGTAAGTCATTTACGCTTCCGAAAAACGGTTCATCTTCACTTTGAAGGTCCACTACCTATAAAAGCACCACTATTTCCAATTTTACAGTGGGTAGGGATTCTATTACTTAGTGGTATTTTACTTACGATGGCATTTTCGCCAGACTGGAATTCTGCATGGAAAATTGGAATTCCATGGGTCATTCTAGTAAGCCTTGGATACTTAATTCAGAAAAAGAATAAAAAAGTTCCTCAAAATAAAGATCCTTTTTTTAATTCAAACTGAGTTAAAGATTCGTTTAAAAAGTAAGATAGGTATTACTAAGTGATTCTAAGAAGATCTCACTCTATTGATAAATAATAGAAATTATGACCTTGGGCCATTTGGTTCAAGGTTTTTATTCGTTCGAAAAACTAGACTGTTTTCAAAATAATAAAAAAAGAGAAACCGCAAGTTTCGGCTTCTCTTTCAAACAACACTTATTTTAGTCCTAACTGACTTAAAATACTGTCTAATGTTGCACCTTTATAAATAGTTTTTGCTTTTGGTGCATTTGATACTGTTGTGTTTTGTAATCCAAAGTTTTTAATAATGTAATCCATATCTTTTTTATCGACTACTTTATCAAAGTTAAAGTCTGAAGAAGCTTTATTGGTACCCCAATATGTTTGGACAGCTAATGCATCTAAAATATCGATTACATTATCTTTATTTGAATCACCTGCTGCAGCTATTGGTAAATAAGTAAGTAAATCTTTCCCTACAAACTCTCCACGCACTTCATCTGATAAATTTATTTGTTTGTACATTGTAAAATGCCCTGGAACATCTACTTTCACTGTGTAATCATTTTTATCAGCTTTAAATCCATCTGCTTCGTATTCACCATTTTTATTTATTATTGGTGCGTCAACAATCGTTTTATCGTCGTATGAACTAACAGAAACTTTTGCACCTAACGACCTTTGATCTAAATCATAATTTGTTTGACTAGTTGAAGGATCAATCGTACCCTCTAATCGTAAAGAACCTTCTATTTTTGATCTTGTTGTTTTAGTTTTAAATCCTTCCATATAAGTATAAACATTTCCCGTCTCGACATTCGATTGATCAATAGTTGTAGAATTAATGATATGCCATGAGAACGGGGTGCTTACCATATATTTATTTAATGTTTTTAAATCGAAATTAAATAGTTGTAAATCCTCAGGAAGTGTTTTATTACCTAGATAAGTAAATGTAAATGTGTATTGAAGTACATCTGGCCAATTTGTTGGTGCCGTTGTTACTGTAACATTCGCATCACCGTATTGCTTAACAGCATCATTTACAGCCACATTTTCTATTACAGCTTGATCTGAAAAGACTGGTAACGAAATTTTTGTAGTTTTTAAGTTTTTAATATTATTCGATCGAACGCTGTAATTAACAGTATCACCCGTTGTAATACTTTGTTTATTTGCCTTTAAATAATAATATGGGTACGTATCTTTCACAAAGACAACTTTGAGCATATTTGACGCGTCTGCAGAAGGGTTTTTCGCAGCATCCATACCATAAAATTGAACTTGTAATGGTTGGAATTGACTGTTAACTAAAATTTGATCAGTGTAATTTCCGTTTTTATCAGTATTTATTGGATTTGCTGGAAATCCTCCAAAAAACGATACAACTGAATTACTAGATTGATCAACAGGAATACCAAAACGATTTGCTTCTTCAACTTCAGGATCTTTTACATTAATGTTAAAATCATATAAAAATTCTCCGTTTGAATCTAATTGACTTTCATCAAATTCAATTACTTTTTGTTCTAAACTATCAAAACTACTAGTAAGAGATGGTGCTCCAAGTTCGTATAAGAAATCTGAAGCCGCCGAAAATGTTTTGCCACTTTGATTAGTACCAACTAACCTTAATTTAAAGTGACCAGTTTTTATTGTTTCGGTATCACTACTAATAGGATTATTTGGATCCCCAGTAAATGGAAAGTAATCAGTACTAAACCCTCTCGGAATAAAATAAGATTGGTTCTCATTTAATTGTAAAGTATCAAATGATCCTACTAATCCAATGTCTTGACCAGTAAGCGGATCTTGTATTACTACATCTAAAGTTTTCATATGTGACTTTAACTTAAATGTGAAACCAAGAAATGGGACCATTGTTTCTGGCCATGAATAGCCAGTTGAAAATAGCGGATTCTCTACTTTAAACGACTCAATTCCCTCGTTGACTATTCTCACTCCAAATGGAATTTGATATTGTTCCATTGAATCCTCATTATTTGTGAATAGTACATATCCTTCATAAGTTCCTTTTTCCGCAGTTTTTGGAATGTTCAAACTAAATTTAATAGACTTTTGACTGATTCCGTTTAATTTTATTGAATTAGGTCCTGACAATGTTACATTATTTAATGCTGCATCTTTTGATCCTCTTTGACCAATTTGAAATTTAACATTAATACTAAATGTTTTAGCTTTTTCACTTCGATTTTTTAGTGTAATATTTCGAGCATCAGAAATGTCTTGGTCATTAAATCCAAATGATCCAAAGCTCATACCGCCTGTTGGTTCGTCAATTAGTTTTTGTTTACCATTAATTATGCTTAGAGTCTTATCCTTCACTACTAATTCAACATTTGAATGGATTGCTTCATACGCATCTACTCTCCCACTTCCAACTTCGAAAACACTGTAAGATTTTGATAATGGGTCAGCAGTATTCATAAGAATAGACTTCACATCAGCTGGAGTGAGATCTTTATTAGATTGTAGTAATAACGCCGAAACTCCTGCTACATAAGGTGTTGCCATTGATGTACCGGATAAGCGTTCATAAGCATATTGATAATCCTGAGTTGATGTTCCATCTACTGTTTTATCATTAATATAGAATGGAACTGTCGACAGAATCGATACACCTGGACCAGTTACTTCAGGCTTAATATCGTAATTAATTCGAGAAGGACCTCTTGAACTAAATGAAGCTAATTCATCTGATGCTGTTTGTAGTTTGGAATAGTCACCAAATGTAAAATCTATTTTACCTTCTTTAATTGATGAAGAGATTGCTACCCCATCTTCATACGAAACTGAAAATGCTGGAATCGCATCAAGAGATTCACCTAATAAATCTTTTATGGTACCTTCTGATTTATTTGTTTCATCATTATACATAATCACGCCAATTGCTCCATTTGCTTTTGCATTTTTAATTTTATCTATGAATGGAATCGATCCTCGCTTAATAAAGGCAATCTTTCCTCTTACATCTTTACCAGTAAAATTATAAGAATTAGCCAGTCCCACATCGATAAGTTGATAAGTTTTTCCTTTAAGTGATGTTAGGTCATCATGATAATTTTGTGCTAATTGTCTTAAAGAATAATTATTACCGTTATTTTCTCCAGTATATTGGTATAAGTCAATCGCAACCGACGAAGCACCAACCGTTAGTGCTAATGCGGCAGTACCTGGAGCTCCAAGAGAGTACATGCTATCACCGCTATTGCCTGCAGCTACTACTGTCGTCACACCACTAATTACAGCATTATTTACAGCGACTGATGTAGGGAAAAGCGGATCATTAATTGTTGCCCCTAAAGACATATTGATTACATCCATTCCGTCCTTGACCGCTCTATCAAGTGCTGCTATGATACCATCGCTTTCACCACCGCCATATGGTCCAAGTACTCGATATGCATAGATATCAGCATCTGGCGCAGCGCCAACTTTTTTATATTCTCCTTCAGCTTCTCCTCTTCCAGCAATTATTCCAGCAACATGTGTACCGTGCTCAGTATAATAGGATGATGTTCCACTAAATTCTGATTCCCCTGAATTCTTCCAATCCTCATAAGTTGTTTCCATTGGATCGTTATCATTATCAACGAAATCATAGCCACCTTTATATGCATCTTTCAAATCTGGATGATTATAATCGATACCCGTATCTAGTATCCCGATTTTGATTCCTTTGCCTGTAAACCCTTCAGCGTGTAAGCGATCTAAACCATCATAAGGAGAGTAATTCGCAACTTTTAACTCGTCCGCTTTTAATGGATCATTTTTGTCATCTTGAGCAGGAGGATCAATTGAGAACTTTACATTACTCCAAACCCTCTTGACTACTTTAGATTTTAATAGGTTACTAATTTGATTAGCAGGTAAACTCATTGATACACCATTAAATGCATATTTATATGTACGTTTAATTTTATAAGTTACTTTGTTATTTTCATCTGATAATTCTTGTATATCTTGTTTAAACGTTTCATGGTCCTTATCAACTAAATTTGAAGCCTCGGTATCAGTTAACTGTTGACCTTCTATTCCTGCTTCAATTTGAGCAATTTTAGCTGGTTTATTATTGAACTCAACAATGATAGGAGTTTGTTTTGTAGTCGATAAATCTATAGCTGAAGAAATTTTGAGTCCTGATTCTTCATTTGTAGATAATTGATGTAAAGCCTGCCGCTGCTGTGATGTTAAATTTGCAAGTAAATCGTCAACATTTGAAAAACTGACTGCTTTGGAAGTACTTGTTACTTGAGTAAGCGAGCCCATAAATAAACTTGATGATAGAGCTAATACCGTTATTCCTTTTACAATCCTTTGCCGTTGGCTTTTAGTACTCATCTTCTTCCCCCTATTTAATTGTTGATTACACTTTCTTAATTTTCAAAAAAGTATCATCAGAATTATCTTAAGTGCTTTGTTTATTCACATCAATGGGGGTTTTGGTTTCTAGAATACTCCTACTTTTGCTTCAATAAAGAGAAATAATACATACTATTTTTATCAAAAAAAGTCGATGAAACACGAATGTGTATTTGAAAATGGGGTTCTTATCCTTTTTATATTTTCTTGGAACAGTTGAAATCGATGCAATTTTGAAGAGAGGTTCAATATTTTTAGGGCAGCAAAAAAAGCCTAATAAATTAATTACAAGGCTTTTTGTATTATTTAGACTAGTTCATTATTATTTCGAAATCTATTTACAATCGATGTTGTAAATAGATTAGCGTATTCTATTTCACCTTTTTTCATATAATAATCAAATAATTTAATCTCATAAGTCTCTGTAGCAAGACCATAACCCATTTTTTTAAAATACGGATAAGCTTCTGTTTCTAAATAAACGTAATACTGATCGTCTAAATTTTGAATCTTATAAATATGTAACTGAAAATAGTGCACATACATCCGATCATTTAATTTATTAGCAAGAGAATAACCTTCCAAAGCTTCTTGAAGTAATGCCTTTTTAGATTTAGTGCCAAGTTTTGTAGCAGAATTTAAATAACCTTCCAAAGTAACTAGATATTGAGGATGGGATGGTTGTCTTATTTTTAAAGCTTGAGTATAGTATTTAAACGCCTTGTCATAGCATCCATAACGAAATTGTTGATAGGCATAATTATGAAGTAATTTAGCTTTTTGATCCTCTAACCCTAAGTTCTCAGCCATTTCGATCAATCTAGGGTAACCTGATTCTTTTGTATCAAAATATTCTTCTTGTTCAACTTGAATCAACATTAACATTTCTGTTTCTAGTATTCTTGTAAAACTGCGAGCATCTGTAAAATACTGTAGTGCTTTATTTGCATAATGATAAGCTAGAACCCTGGAATTCACGCAAAGATATGCACAAGCCAAGTCATAATAATATTCTGGATTATTATAATGTGATAAATTAATTTTTTTAAAATAAGAAATTGCTTTATTAAATTCATTTTGATAATCAAGATAGTATTTACCTTTAATATGTAATAACATGTTTTCATCGTATTGAGTAAGCTCATGCCAACAATCCATGTCGTCAATTAGGGATTTTGCAAGGGTGCTTTTTCCAATCAATAAATAATATCTAGTAAGAATCAATGTATAAGATCGGTGAAAATCAGGTATTTTTAAAAGCACAATGTTCTCCAATTGCTTTTTTATACTTTCTGCTTTTCCGTTTAATTTTAAAATAATGGATTCATGCCATTCTTTTAATAATGAGTCTAAACTCAAGTATGTATTGATCTCTATTTGCATTTCGATTCGGAGCTTTTTCGCTAACAACTCAATTGTTTCAGATGATACCTCAGTAAGACCCCGTTCAATTTTACTTACATGTGTACTTGAACAAATTTCATTTCCTAAATCTGCTTGTCTCAAGCCTTGAAGTTCACGGTAAAATTTAATGATTTTCCCTTGAATCATGTTGTCCTCCTTCTCGCATTTTCCAAATAATATGAGTAATGGATTCTGTGTGTGAAAAAAAAAGATATGCCATTTGTATATAATAATATCATTAATAACAAAATAACTTTTTGTTTTTTAACTTAATTCGACAATATACTTAAATTAATCCTCTTTTTGATAATTGTAATTCTTTCCACTTGCTCGCTTACCGTGGGGCGTGCGATGAGCCTCCACGGCTCGCCGAAGGGATCTCACCTGTGAAGCTACTCACAAAGAGTCTCGCATATTTGATACAATCCTCTTCTTTATTTACAGTTTGGTTTAAAACCGTATTAAAAATCAACAATCTTTTAGAAATGAGCCTAAAAAAAACTCCCATCTACTTACAGAGTAGATGGGTTTATTATTATCTTTACAAAATATTTAATTGTGATTTTTAATATTATACTATCAGTTAGTTATTTTATTTGTGACCATATTTGTTACGTCTACGATTTTTCGATCTTGTAAGCCCTGTCTAAAAGTTAAAACTACCAATGTAGTGATAGCTACTAGATAAAATAAAAGCATAGTGCAGAATCCAATTATTAAGAACATATGATTACCACCTTTTACTTTTAATTGTTTTTACACTTATAACTTAACATAAAAATAAAAGGTAATTATTATACTATGTGAATAATTTGTGACACATTTCACAAATCGATTTAATAAATATATCCTGTTTCAAAACTTTAATTTGAAATAAAAAAAAGCTAATTTTATTAGCTTTTTTTACTAATTCTGTATTTTAATTTTAAAAAATTCTTAATGATGCAGTTCATGATTAGTAAGTTCCGCTGAATTACTTGTACCAGTGAGTTCAGCCTCAAACAAATCAATGATATGCATAAATCGGTCAGCTTCTCTAAATACATGATCTGCTAGTAACGGGTGAATAATACTTTTAATTTTACATGCTTCTATTAGGTCACGCGCTGTTTTTTTGAAGTCTCGCAGTGATTTAACAGAAACTCTATTTTCATCTAGGAATTGATCTAGCAAGGGAATCGTTTCAGATTGTGGTCTCATAGATTCTAAATCAACTGCTTGGAAAAGTAATTGATCGAAATCATGGCTAAATTCTCTAGCCTGATCTACTAGTTTTCTTTCTGAAGGATCCAATAAATGACCAATAAACTTTGCGTGGTCTGCCATAATTCTAAGAAAGAAAACATTTTCCTTTATGATAGTTGCAGGTTTTGGTTTCAGTTTCCCTTCATTCAATTCCTTTAAGCGATTAGCAAAATATGCTGCTTCTCGACTTGTATGATCGACTAGTAACGGGAAATTATTACCACTAATTTTGCATGTAATAATTAATCCTAAAATTTTTCTCTTAAATGCCCAAATCATTGAAGCAGCATTATGAACCTCAATATTAAATTGTTTAATTTGTTGGGGATCTGTTTGAATACTAAATGTTTGAGCTTTCGTTTCAATCGACTCAAATAACTTATAAAATTGGTCTGCTTCTTGAATAAGTTCACTGTCATCATGATTAAAACCAAGTTTAAGAAATAAGGAATGTTCTTTCATAATTCTTGACCAAAAAAGGATTTCATCTAATGAACGACCTACGAATAATTCAGTCATTATTTCATCCCTCCTGCTGAATTTTTCCTATACTTCTTACTATACTAATTCTAATTTTGTAATATTACATTTCTGATTGAATCTTATATTAAATACAGTACCTGACGAGCTTGTACAATAATCTACTGTTGCATTATTACGTTTTGCTATTGCATAAGAAATGGCTAAACCTAATCCAGTCCCATTTTCTTTTGATGTGACAAAGGGTGTTGAAACTCTATCGAGTATCTCTAAAGGAATACCTTTCCCTTCATCTCGTATAGATAGAACTACTTGATCTTCTTCCATAAAAGTATGTATAAAAACTGATTTACTTGAATCCATTGCATCTAACGAATTATTGACCATGTTTAAAAGTAGTTGTTTAATTTCGTTTTGATCAATTATCAAATTAGGTATGTTATTTAACGCTAACTTGATGAGTTTATCTTCTTTTAAAGATCTTGTTTCAAGTAATGGAAATAAAGAATTAATTATAGTATTTAAATTCTGTTGTGCAAGTTTATTCGGCTTTTTCTTAGCAAGATCTAGAAATTCAGAAATCATCGAATTAACGCGATTAATCTCATCAATCATTATGTGAAAAATATCTTTGTAACCATCAAATTTTTTATATTGTAACCCTAACTGTAAAAAACCTTTAACAGTTGTCAACGGGTTTCTTATTTCATGAGCGAAACCGGCTGCCATTTCACCGATAATTCTAAGCTTTTCATAATATCTTTGTTCATCTTCATGTTCCTTTTTCTCTGTAATATCACTAAAAATAGCAAGTATTCCATTTTTATCTGGAACTACTCTTATTTCAAACGACTTTTTGGAGTACTCGGTAATAACTTCAAAAGATTGTATTTTTTGTTCATCAAATGCCTTGTTATAATACTTATAAACATCGGTATCTATGTAATTTGGTAAAGTATCCCACATACAGACACCTAATAATTCATCCTTAGGCTTTTCAATCATTGCCTCAGCTGCTTTATTTATAAAAACAAATTCCATATTTGAATTTAAGTAATAACACCCTTCAGACATATTATTAAAGACCTCATGCATATCTACATGTTTAATTAATTTTCGTTCGTCTTTAGCTATTAGTTTTCTTTTTGAATCCATTTAAATAAAACTCCTCTTCTTAATTGGTTCTGGCCATATGTAATAATCATTTTTTTGATTTTATATAATTAAAGATTACCATATTTCAGAAATTTCGGAAAACAGATATTTAATAAATAGGCTCTGTTAAAAATGGGTGTTGAATCCCACTTCAGTATGCCCGCTTTCCATGGTGCAAATGTTGAGACTCCACGGCACACTGCCCCTTGCGTGAGACTCAAATTCTCCGCATCTCCCACAGGAGTAGAGCACCTTAATTTCCAATCAACTTCTTATCTTTATCAATCTTTTAAAGGAAGGCTTTGTTTAAATATCAACAATATAGATTTACAGAGCCAATAAAAAAAGCTAACCAATTTGGTTAGCTTCTTTAAACGAGAAAATAGTATAATTTTATATTTCAACAACCTTAGATGGATTATTTAGCTTATATTTGACTTCTTTATTTAGTTTTTTATCCACTACTTTACCATCAAATTCGTAAGATTTCCCTAATTCTAATTCTGCAGTTTTTAATGATTTACTTAGTGAACACCAAGCATTTCCAATCTCTAATTCTTCTTCGGTTTTTACAACGACATTTTCCCATATGACGATTTCTTCTTCGCTATCATTAAAATGATTGTATTTTGTACTAAATTCTTTAACAGTTCCATTAAAATGTGATTTATCGGTAGGTAGTACAATTGATTTAGCTTCCTTTTTTTCAGCCTTTTCTTTAGTTGAAGCGGAAGGTTTAGACGCTTTCGGTTTGCTTTCACTTTTTTCTTCAACGATTGTTGATGAATTTTCATCAACAATATAAACCTTTTTGAAACTAGGAGATTGCATTTCTTTTAGATAAGCAGGATGGATACACGATAAATTGCCGTTTTCAAATTCTATGATGATCGTGTGGTATTCATCAGTTACACCATAAGTTTCATATCCAATTAATGTAACCTTCTGTTGAACATCTTGTCCTTTATATAGAAACTCATGTTTTGCATTTTTATTAAATAGACCCCATAACCTACCTTTTTCTAAGTAATCATCTTCTGATAAAAATCGGGTGAATTCTTCTTTAGGTGGGATATATTTAATAAATTCTTTTTTTTGATTTTGTACTATTTCATTTGTCATCTCTTTGCTCCTTAAGTGAAAGTATCTATCTAGAAACTTATATAATTTGTAAAACGTTTTATGTATTATGATGAAATTATAGTGTATTTCTAAACAACTTGTCTATTTCTAAAAAAAAGATTGAAGGATTTCCCTTTAACAAATGGAAAATTAGTTTCTCTTATGACTTAATTTTAAAAGTTTAATGAATTAAAGAAATATAAGAATTGAAAAATTAAATAGAAAAAATCAATTAAAAAACCATCTAAATAAGATGGCAAGATACGATTGTTAAATTAATATGGTTCATCTATGAATGTGAACAGTCGTACCAATCGGGACCATTGAAGATAATTCCAAAACATCATGGTTAAACATTCTTATGCAACCGTGTGATACATCATGACCGATTGAAGATGGGTTATTTGTTCCATGTATACCGTAATGAGGCTGTGATAATCCCATCCATAACACTCCGAAAGGTCCGCCTGTTTCTGGATCTTTATTAATAACTGTATATGTTCCAGCTGGAGTTGGAGTTAACATTTTACCAACGCCAATTGGGTATGTTTTTATTAGTATATTATCGTTAAACAGTTTTAACTGATGGTGTGATGTCGATATATCTATCCAATTTGTCATAAAAATCAACTCCATTCCTTTATAGTATATGAAGTAAATTAGGCACTTGTTAATTAACTGTGCTTATGAGTATAAAATAGTTTCAAAAACGAAAATCAATTCGTTCCTTTCTATCAACTGATTTCATAAGCTTAGTTACATTATAAAACGAAAAAACCATCTTCAATTAGATGGTTTTTAGTTTTCATCATTCAATATTAAGAAGAAGAATATGAACGTGAGGATGAATGAAAGAATCGTGAATGAGAATGAGAGTTTGAGTGCTTTCGTCGATGGTGTTTATTGGATGAGGAATGATGGTGATGATTACGTTTTTGTTTACGACGACGAGAACTACTAAACCATGAACCAAAAAGTCCAAGGTGCATCATTTCTTGTTCATTGCCAAATCGTCCAACATCGACTATTCGCACTTCACCTTCGTTTGTAAGTATTATATTGTGATTATGTAAGTCAAAGGCAGATAATCCTGCTTGATGTGCGTCAATCACTGCTTGTTGAATTTCGCTTGCGTACTTTTCTCTCAAGTATTCATCATGCCCAGTTAGATTGTAAAATGTTTCTCCTTTGATCAGATCGCATACCATATATTCATCTGTGTATACATGTACTGTTGGATAATAGATACTATTTTCAAGTAGTTGAAGCTTCTTACCATCATCGCGACTTTTACCGTCGGCTTTGAAAATTTTGATAGCATAATCGTTACAAGTATATACATCCCCATCTTTCCCACTTGCTAGGTATTCGAAATGATCGGCATGTTCTCCCCACAAGGAAAACGCATGAATTTCTTGAAATAATTCTTGTTTCATATGATTACCCCTTTCAACTTTCTACAATATAATCTTATCGCATTGGAAATAGAACGAAAAGTATTAGTAATTAAGTAGATAGCTAACGTTCAAATTTACTATAGTTACCAATGAGAAAAAATAAAACAGATACCTCTTATTCAAGGTATCTGTTTCATTTTTAAGACTGAATGCCTAAGGCTTTTAAAATATTTTCAAGTGAATTACCTTTATACTTTTTAAGTGGTTTTGGTGCATTATCAGCATACTGATTTTGTAATAAGTAATTTTGTTGAACGAATTTCATATCATTTGAATCAACTTTACCATCAAAGTTAATATCTGTGCTTCGTTTGTTTGTTCCCCAATAGGTTTGAATCATGATCGCATCTAGAATATCAATGACGTCGTCTTGGTTTACATCACCGGCTTTAATATCAAGTGCAGTAATATATTGATTTTTACCAAAAATAGTCCCATTATATTCATAACCAATTTCAACTTTCTCTTTTGTAATGAAATGTCCTGGTATATTGAATTCAATTGTGAATGGTTCCTTACTTAATGGGAGTTTATCAAAAGAGTAATTTCCATAAGTCGTCATTGTCGAATTAAACTTTGTTCCTTTACTATCGTAAATATTAATTGCAGCACCTATTTTTGTCCAATCTTCCGTATAAGGATAACCACCAGTTTCAGGATCTCCTACATAAAATCCTTGTGGAGTCAAATAACCATCTGCTACAGAGAACTGAGGGTACGTTTTAAAGCTATATCCAGCGTTTGCAACTTCAATATTTTCATTTTTAGCATCCGTAACTGTAATGCTTGGATCAATTCTTGCACCAGTGTAAAATTCATTTTCAAGTACTTTTAACGTAACTTCTGCAATTACTTTATGGTCAAAATTTCCTGTTGTTTGCTTAAACTGTACCGTAACATCATCACCACTGACTCCTAGAGTAGCATTTTCTACAAGATCATTTGATAGTTTAGCGCTTACGAGTTGAACAGACTTCATTCCATAATAGTCCCCAAAAGTCCATTTTGCATCTTTAATATCGTTTAAATTATCTAAAACTAGTTTAGCTTTTACAGTTTCACCAGATTTTGCAGTTCTAACGTCACTCGTAACATAAGTAACTGGTGTACCTTCTTTTACGAAGTAATATTCCTTAGTCTCTTTGTTCCCTGCATTATCATATCCATCGAAACGTAATGGAAGAACAGATAAGCTTTCATCCATAGCAATTTCATCTTTATACTTTCCATCCGAATCCATTGCAATTGGTGTAGATGGGAATGCCCATAGACCATAATAATAAACTAACCAATTGGAAGATTGATCAACATTTACTCCAAATTTTTTCATTTCATCAACTTTTGAATCAGTAATTTGAATGTCAAATGGGTATGTTTTTTGTCCAGGTTGATATTCAATAAATGGAGATTCTCCATCAAGTGAGCTTTTAAAGCTTGGTGAATCTAAATCAGTAAACAAATGTTGTGTCTCGGTAAATACTTTACCTGAAATACTTGTACCAATAAATTTTAATTTATAATGTCCAGGACGAATATTACTTATTTTATCTGAAATAGGTTGTTTGTTATCCCCTGTAAATGAATAATACTGCCCATTAAAGCCAACAAGCCCGTAATCAACATTATCGTAACTACCCTCTAAATTAACAGTGCCAACAAACCCAATGTCTTTTCCTGTTTCAGCATCTTGTAAAATGATATCCATACTTTTCATAGGGGCACGCAAGTTAAAATTAACATATACCCATTGATAGCGCATAAAGTCCCATCCACCTTGATTTAATTGATCTGGGGAGTATGCGGGATTTAGAACTTTTACACTGTTAAAACCTTCTTCTGATGATCTGAAACTATATGGAATTCTATATACTTCTAAATTATTTTTATTATTTGTAAGTGTAATATATCCTTCGTAAATTCCTTTTTTAGCTTCTTTTGGGACAACCAAACTCGCATTGATTGTTTTTGTTGTTTTGCTATTGATGTCAATTTTGGTAGGAATATTTAGCTCTACTCCGTTTTCCTTTAAATTATTTGAACTTTTTGATTCGGTTATCGAAACGCTAAATGATTTTTTTTCATTTTTATAGTTTGCAATTTTAATTGTTTTTGTAACATTAACCTTTCCACTTTCATAATGGTTATCGAAACTAAGACCACCAGTTAATTCTTTTACTTTCATTAGTCGCTCTGCTCCAGGTACAAAAGCTTTATCTTTTATTTGTATACTAAGTTCGGTATTTACAGCTTGGTAAGGATCGATTCTTCCCGCACCTACCTCAAATACGCTATAGTCACCCTTTAAAGGATCAGCAGTATTCATAAGAATTGATTTTATTTCTTCAGGTTGAAGCTCAGGATTTGCCTGTAGCATTAGAGCAGCGATACCTGCTGTAAAAGGAGTTGCCATTGAGGTTCCAGAGTATCTAGAATATGCAAAATCGTAATTATCTTGATGCTCTGGGTCAATCATATAAGAGGGTACTGATGAAAGTACACTCACTCCTGGTGCAGTTACTTCTGGTTTCATGTCATAAGTTTGTCTCGCGGGACCTCGTGAGCTAAAATCAGCTAATTGATCGCCACCTGATTGTCTTTCTGAAAAATTTGAGAATGTAATATTAGTAGTGCCTTTTTCTAATAATGCCTTTACCTTCTCTCCATCAGCTTTTGTTAAAGCAAATGTCGGAACATAATTGATAGACTCTCCAATATTAATACCTATTTGACCATCGATATTATTATAAAGAAGAACGCCTACAGCTCCGTTTTGCTTCGCATTGATTACTTTTTCGTCAAGCGTAGAATCACCACGAGAAACAAGAGCAATTTTCCCTTTTAAATCTTTATCGGTATAGTCCCATGTATAGCCTAAGCCTACATCAACTATATCGTAGGATTTACTTTCCCAGTTTTGTAATTGGTCGGTATAGTGGCGGGCCATTCCAATTAATTCAAGATTTTCATTTCCAATTTTCCCGTTTAAGGTTGCTTCTGCCATTGGAACATCACTAGCACCAACGGTTAATGCTAATGCAGCCGAACCAGGTGATCCTAATGAATATTCATTCGGTCCGTCATTTCCTGCTGCAACAACTGCAGTAACACCATTTAAAACCGCATAATTGATTGCAGTACTTGTTGGGAAGTAGGGATCATTGACCGATGCTCCTAAAGAAAGGTTGATAACATCCATCCCATCTTCTACAGCTTTTTCAATCCCCTCAATTACAGCTTCCGAACTTCCTGAACCATAAGGACCAAGTACACGATATGCATATAAATCAACGTCTGGAGCAACTCCCTCAACAGTTATATTCTTATTCGTGGCTTGTCCAGCAATTGTGCCTGCTACATGAGTTCCATGCGAAGTATAGTAAGCAGATCCGTTGTACTCCGGATAACCAGATGCTTGCCAATCTTTATATGTTGTTTCCATTGGATCATTGTCATTGTCTACAAAGTCGTACCCACCTTTATAGGCATCTTTCAAATCAGGATGATTGTAATCAATACCTGTATCGATTACGCCGACTTTAATTCCCTTTCCAGTTATACCTTCTTTATGTAATTTATCGACCTTTAGGTAGGAAAGTCCCTCTACCGAAGTACCAAGACTTGTATTCGTTTCATTGTTAGCATCAGTTTTGATTGGATCAATCTTAAATTCTTCGTCTTTATACACAGCCTTTACAACTTTAGACGTTAATAATTGTTTTACTTCATTTGCTGGGAGTGTCATTGCTACGCCATTATATACTGTTTTAAATTCTGATGTGATACGGTGATTTGATTTTTTATTTTTGATTTTTGTGGATGGTAGAATGGAAATGACATCTTTACTAAATTGATCGTGATCTTTTTGAACTTGTTCATCTGCTTGTTTTTTTGAAAGATTCTTTCCTTGTAAGGTTGCATCAAGTATTGCAACTTTGGATGGTTTAGATTGAAATTGGACGATGACAGAAATTTCATTGTCATTTTTTAATTCTTCTTGATTAAACCCAATCGCTCCAAAACGATCAGTCACTTCTAATTGTTTCAGAGCATTCCTTTGTTCAGTTGTTAAAGATGAAAGTAAATCGTCAGTTTTAATATCAGCAGCACTTGCAAGTGTATTAAATGGCCTTCCCGTAGTCGGTAAAATCAAACCCACTGTTAGTGTGAAAACTGCTAATTTTTTACTAAAAGTACTATTTTTCATTCGACACCCACTTTCTGAATTTTTAAAGAAGTACTATAGAAAGAATATCCTATCTGAATTATCAGAATAATCTTATGATTAAATGTTAATGGCTTGACACTATTGCAGCAATGGGGGTTTTAAAATCAAAAATTCCCAACTTTTTACCTATGAGAAGTTAAAATTCAACAATTTTCGCTAGAGTTAAATGACAAATAAACACGAAAAAGTTCATTCAACTGGGGTTATTATAAAAATGAGTGTAAATAATTATATTTTGTTATCTTTGAAACGATTAAATGAAATGATTTTATGGTGCATACACACTATGTCAATTTCTTCATACGCTATTAAATACGAGTTAAAGGAGGTGTTTTAATGGATTTTGATGCGTATTATAGGATTTTCCCTTCACAACCTGGATTTCCTGGACAACCGGGACAACAAGGTTCACAAGGACCAACTGCCCCTCCACCATCATTTACTCCTCAACAACCAGCTACTGCCTTTGCAATCGATCCTGGATCAATTCGGATGTGCATACGTAGGAATACATTTGTATGGCTGAACAATGGTGAAAGTTTTTGGTTTTTCCCAACTTTTGTAGGTCGTACTTCAGTTTCAGGATTCAGATGGACTGGAAGATTTTGGATTATTTTCGGAATCGATTTAAGAAGAATTAGTTCATTTACGTGTTTTTAAAAACTATAGTAAAAAGCCTTGTATAAAATACAAGGCTTTTTACTATAGTTTCAATAGATGACTTGAACACTATGTTCAAGTCACACCAATCAGAAGTATCATTCATCACATAATAAATTACTTAGTCATTTCAAATTAGGTTGGAAAAATAAAAGAAAAAAAGCACTTCCAATACGTTTGGAAGTGCTTTTAAGTTACCTTTCTGAGAGAGAACGAATTCGTCTTAATGATGGGAATAAGTACATCCAAAGTCCGGCAACTATAATTGTTCCGAGACCACCGACAAATGCCGCTGGTACAGTTCCTATTAGTCCTGCCATCGTTCCAGATTCAAACTCACCAAGTTGATTAGAAGTACCAATAAATAGCGAGTTGACTGCATTTACCCTACCTCTCATTTCGTCAGGAGTTTGTAATTGAACAAGTGATGATCTAATTACTACACTAACAACATCGGATGCTCCTATTAAAACTAAAGCAAATAATGAAACAAAAAGATTTGTAGAAACTGCAAATAACATTGTTGCTAGTCCAAAAATACAAAGTGCTCCGAAAAGTTTAGGACCAATCGATTTTTTTAGTGGAAATGAAGCTAATATAATCGACATCGATAATGCACCAATTGCGGGAGCAGTCCTCATTAAACCTAAACCCCATGGACCTGTTTGTAAAATATCTTGTGCAAATATCGGTAATAATGCTGTCGCTCCACCAAGTAGTACTGCAAAAAGGTCTAACGAGATCGTCCCTAATATAATTGGATGTCGATAGACAAATTCCAAACCAGAAAATATTGACCGTATAGAAACCGGTTCCGATTTTCTAACTGTTCTTCGTTCGGTTTTAATTAAATATGTAAGAATTGCTGAAACAAATAATGCGATTGTTACTGTACAATATACATATGTTTGCCCTAACGAAAAAAGTAATCCACCTAGTGATGGGCCAATGATTTGAGCAGTTTGCCCTGCGGAAGTACTCCAAGCAATGGCCTGCTGCAAAATATTATTTGGCACCAGTTGTGGAAGTAATGCTGAAGAAGACGGTCCCTCAAATGCACGACATGCACCGAGGACTGAAGCGGCGATCAATATTTGTTCACGACCTAGCCAATTGGCAATATTACCATATAATAGAAGTCCTGCAATAAGAGCCTCAATAATTTGGCACAAAAAAACAATTCTTTTTCTGTCAAAACGATCTGCTACCTGGCCAACAACCAATGTGAGCAGTACCATCGGAATAAATTGAGCAAGTCCAACTAAACCAAGACTAAATGCATCATGAGTTATATCATACATTTGCCATCCAATTGCAACTGAAAGCATTTGGAAGGATGTCGACGACAACATTCGTGATGCCCAATACTTGGCAAAAGAAGGTTGCTTTAAAAGAATACCCTTAATACCCTTCAAAACTAATTTCACACCCTTTTTCTAAAACACTTTAGAGAAGTTCACTTATTTTTTATCCAAACATATTATACTATTTTTACATAATAATGAGTAAAAAATGAGATTAATTATTGTTGTTATTTACAAATAGTCTACTAATTTTATTAAGAATAATCACAGATTTTTGATTTATAATAACCTCTACTTTACTATTTGTGTCATTTAATCCTCCATTGTAAAAGTTAAATCACTTAGCTTCATTAGCAACTCCCTCAGTAGTTTCGAATCTACCGTTCCAAGTATCTTCTTTAGCAACAGTTTACTTTAACATAACCTTTTAAAAAAAATCTTTTAGATAAGGGCCCTGAAATGAAATGATTTTATACGGTTTTTTTAGAAATTGAGTAATGACTAAAAAAGAGTTTATTAATTAAGTGAGTGTATAATTTATGAATACATACTAGCTGTAAATTTAAAAAGCCGTTTTGCCATCCTATAATGGTAAAACAGCCTTGTTTTATTTTACTACAATCATTTATTTGGAAAAATTTCTTTCATTGCATTTTTCATTTCAGAATTAAATTTAATAGTTGGACGAATTAATTTAACCTTTTCTTCAGCTTCTTCAATTGTTTTCGCTTCATCGAGTGCAAGTAAAGTACCTATTGCTAATGTACCGGCACGAGTATTACCGCCTCCACAATGAAAATAAACATTTTGATCATTTTTGAAAGCATTCACTACATTGTCAATAGCATCCTTTAACGATTCACTTTGATGTTCTTTTTCATCCACGATTGGACTATGTACTCGATTATATTCTTCGTCTACTTCGTATTTTTTAGCACGTAAATCAAAAACAATGTCTACGTTTTCATTTGATAACATTTCACTAACCTCGTCTACGCCACCAAAATAAATTCGATTTTTAATTAATTCCTGATAATTCTTATTAGACATGTTAATTTGCCCCCAAAATTTTATAATTGCGATTCAAATGTATGGTTTGTTCAACATCCATCTTATCATGTTTGAAATAAAATATTCATTATAAAAAAATAAGACGGATACCGTTAAATTTGACGGACTGCTTTTTTATTGTTAAATGTTTAATTCATCTTACTAGTTATTTGTCGATGAAGCGTCATAATTACATTTCTCATATTCTCATAAATAAAAAGCTGGTTCTACCAATTTGATAGTACCAGCATATTTAACATTTATATAATACTGATTTATTTGTTCAAAACTTCTTATAGACTACTAAACTTATAAAGGCATATTACCATGTTTTTTCTTTGGTCTTGTCTCACTTTTTGTTCGTAACATTTCTAATGACTGAATGAGTACTTTTCGAGTTTCTCTTGGATCAATAACATCATCGACCATACCGTGAGAAGCCGCAACATAAGGGTTGGCAAACATGTCTCTGTATTCTGAAATTTTTTCATTTCTCGTCGTAGTTGGATCTATACTTTGATTAATTTCTTTTGCGAAAATGATATTCGCCGCACCTTCTGGCCCCATTACAGCTATTTCAGCATTTGGCCAAGCATACACTACATCAGCACCAATCGCTTTTGAATTCATAGCCACATATGCTCCACCATAAGCTTTTCTTAAAATTACTGTAATTTTTGGCACAGTTGCCTCAGAGTATGCATAAAGAATTTTTGCACCATGCCGAATAATTCCACCATGTTCTTGATTCACTCCTGGGAAAAATCCCGTCACATCTTCAAATGTGATCAAAGGGATATTAAATGAATCACAGAAACGAATGAATCTCGAAAGTTTATCAGAAGAATTAATATCTAGTCCCCCTGCCATTACTTTAGGCTGGTTTGCAATAATACCAATACTATGGCCATCTATTCGTGCAAACCCAACTACGATATTTTTAGCAAAACTCGATTGAACTTCCATAAAGTCCCTGTGATCGACTATTTCTTCGATTACTTTTCTTACATCGTAGACTTTTGTTGCTTGAATCGGTACGATATCGATTAATTCTTCACGCCAATCATCATTTTCAAAATAAGGAACACTTTGAGGGCTCTCATTATTATTTTGTGGCAAGAAACTTATTAATCTTCTTACTTGCTCTAGAATTTCAGGTTCTGATTCTTCAGTGAAATGTGCGCATCCGCTTATTGAAGAATGGACTTTTGCTCCACCAAGATTTTCAGTCGAGATCTTTTCTCCAGTTATCGTTTCAATTACTTTTGGACCAGTAATAAACATTTGACTAGTTTTTTCAACCATAAACACAAAGTCTGTAATTGCTGGAGAATAAACTGCTCCCCCTGCACATGGACCCATAATTACTGAAATTTGAGGAATTACACCTGAATAAATCGAATTTCGGTAGAATATATGTCCATAACCATCTAGAGAAACGACACCTTCTTGAATTCTTGCACCGCCTGAATCATTTAATCCAATGATTGGAGCACCGACTTTTGCAGCTAAATCCATAATTTTTGAAATTTTAATCGCATGCATCTCTCCCAATGCCCCACCAAATACGGTGAAATCTTGAGCAAAAACATAAATTAATCGACCGTGAACTTTACCGTAACCAGTAACAACTCCTTCGCCTGGACTCTCTAGTTTATCCATCCCAAAATTCGTGGCACGATGTTTAATAAATGGATTCAATTCCACAAATGAGTCTTCATCTAACAGTAAATCAATACGTTCCCTTGCTGTTAATTTCCCACGATTATGCTGAGAGTCAATTCGATCATCTCCACCGCCAAGTTCGATTTTTCGTTTTCGATCCATTAACTCATTTATTTTCTCGTATGCAGTTGTCATATTATTCAACATCCTCTCTATCTATATTCGATGCTGGTTGGCATAATTCAAATAGAACTTTATTCGTTGAGCTCGGGTGTAGAAATGCAACTAAACTTCCATGTGCACCCTCTTTAGGAACTTCATTTATTAGTTTAATGCCTTGTTTTCGAATGACGTCCAACTGCTTTTCACAATTATCAGTTTGAAGTGCTATGTGATGGATACCTTCACCCTTTTTCTCAATAAATCGGGCAATTGGACTATCAGGGCTAGTTGCTTCTAAAAGTTCGATTGTAATTTCACCTATTTCAATAAAAGCGACACGAACACTCTCGCTTTCTACCGTTTCAATTCCAACTAATTTTAAACCAAGTATATCTGTATAAAATGGGATAGAAGAGTCTAAATCTTTTACTGCAATACCAATATGATTAATTTGATTAGGCTTTATCTCTTGCATCAATATTTCTCCTTCCATTGCTTTCGAAAATAGTTAATAAATGTTTTGCAGCCAGTGTGGCAGTTAATGTACCATTCATGACAGACTTTTCAATATCTGGAATCGATTGATTGACTTCAGAGTGATTTAAAAAACTAAATCTCAAATGCTCCTCAACCATGTTATACATCCAATCTAGCATTTGTTTTTGTCTTCGTTGGTGAAAATAACCTGAATGGATTGTTTTATCTTGAAAAGATTTTATTTCTAACCAAATTTCTTCGATACCTTCACCTGTCAATGAAGAAGCTGTATAGGCTTGACTGATCCAACCAGGTGTTGAAGGCTGCAGTAAATGTAATATACGGTTAAATTCTGCCTTTGCAGCAAGTGCTTTTATTTTGTTATCACCGTCTGCCTTGTTTATGATTATGGAATCTGCCAACTCCATAATTCCTTTTTTAATGCCTTGTAATTCATCTCCTGCACCCGTAAGCATAACTAATAAGAAGAAATCAACCATCGATCGAACAGTTACCTCACTTTGCCCAACACCTACTGTTTCAATCAGAATGACATCATATCCGGCTGCTTCACAAATTAACATTGACTCTCGGCTTTTTCGAGCAATTCCACCTAGAGAACCTCCAGAAGCAGATGGTCGGATATACGCATTTGGATTTCGTGATAAAGAATCCATCCTCGTTTTATCTCCTAAAATACTTCCTTTCGTAATCGTGCTACTCGGATCCACCGTTAAAACTGCTACCCGGTGGCCTCGTTCGCATAATAAACTACCGAAGCTTTCAATTAACGTACTTTTACCTGCTCCCGGTACTCCAGTAATCCCAATTCGAATTGAACGACCTGTATAAGGTAGTAGTCTCGTTAATACATTTTGTGCAGTTTGCATATGAGCGGGTGAATTACTTTCGATTAAAGTAATTGCTTGTGCAAGAATCGTCCGGTTTCCTTCAATAACACCATTAACGTAGTCATCTTCAGAAAGTATTTTCTTGCGTTTTCTTTCTTCTTTCATTTAATTTACATCTCCAAGTCGTTGAATGATTTCTTCAATAACTTTTTGTGCTGCTACTGGAATAACAGTGCCCGGACCAAATATGGCTGCTGCACCATTTTTTAATAAAAAGTCATAATCCTGAGGAGGGATTACACCACCAGCTACGATTACGATATCATCACGATCTAATTTCCTTAGTTCTTCCATTAGTTGAGGTAATAGTGTCTTATGACCTCCTGCAAGTGAACTCATCCCTATTACATGGACATCATTCTCTACTGCTTGAAGTGCAGTTTCTTCAGGTGTTTGGAATAATGGTCCGATGTCCACGTCAAAGCCTAAATCTGCAAATGCAGTAGCAATTACTTTTGCTCCACGATCATGGCCATCTTGTCCTAATTTAGCAATCATTATTCGTGGACGACGACCCTCACGAAGTTCAAAATCATCTGCCATTTTTCGAACGATATCAATTTCTTCTTTTTCACCGTATTCAGCACTATAAATACCAATTATTGAACGAATTACAGCTTTATGTCGACCTACGACTTTTTCATATGCGTCAGAAATTTCACCAAGAGTAGCTCTAGCTCTAGCCGCTTCAATTGCAAGCGCTAACATATTACTTTCGCCTGATTCTGCGGCTTCAGTAATAGCTGATAAGGTAGCTTTTACTTTTTCTTCATCCCTATTTGCTCGTAATTCTCTCAGTCTTGCAATTTGTGCTTCACGAACAGCAGTATTATCAACTTCAAGAACTTCTAGAGGATCTTCTTTCTCAAGTCGATATTTATTTACACCAATAATCGTTTCTTTACCAGAATCAATATGAGCTTGCCGTCTAGCAGCAGCCTCTTCAATACGCATTTTTGGCAACCCTGTCTCAATAGCTTTTGCCATTCCACCTAATGATTCAACTTCTTGAATATGGGCCCACGCTTTACGAACTAATTCATTTGTTAAAGATTCGACGTAATATGAACCACCCCAAGGGTCAACAACATTACAGATGCCAGTTTCTTTTTGTAAATAAAGCTGAGTATTCCTTGCAATTCGCGCTGAAAAATCTGTTGGAAGTGCAATTGCTTCATCTAAAGCATTTGTATGTAATGATTGTGTATGACCTAAAACTGCAGCCATTGCCTCAATACATGTTCGAGTGACATTATTAAAAGGATCCTGCTCCGTTAAACTCCAACCAGAGGTTTGAGAATGTGTTCGTAATGCCATTGATTTTTCTTTTTGAGGATTAAAGGTTTTAATCATTTTTGCCCATAAAAGGCGAGCAGCTCTCATTTTGGCAATTTCCATAAAGTAATTCATACCTATACCCCAGAAAAACGACAAGCGGGGTGCAAATGAGTCGATATCTATACCAGCTTTTAGTCCAGTCCGAACATACTCTAGTCCATTTGCTAATGTATATCCTAATTCAATGTCCGCAGTCGCCCCAGCTTCCTGCATATGATATCCGGAAATACTTATACTGTTAAATTTAGGCATGTTTTTTGACGTATAAGAAAAAATATCAGCGATTATCCTCATTGATGACTCAGGCGGATAAATATATGTATTTCTAACCATATATTCTTTAAGAATATCGTTCTGAATCGTTCCAGTTAATTGTGACTGATGAACTCCTTGTTCCTCAGCTGCAACAATGTAAAACGCTAATACAGGAAGTACAGCTCCATTCATTGTCATTGATACTGACATTTTATCTAAAGGAATTCCATCAAATAAGATTTTCATGTCTAAAATTGAATCAATCGCAACTCCTGCTTTACCAACATCTCCTTCTACTCTTGGATGATCAGAATCGTAGCCACGGTGAGTTGCCAAATCAAATGCAATTGATAAACCCTTTTGACCTGCAGCTAAATTTCTGCGATAAAATGCATTACTTTCCTCAGCAGTAGAAAAACCTGCATATTGGCGAATCGTCCAAGGCTGATTTATGTACATTGCTGGGTATGGTCCTCTTAAAAATGGCGCAATACCGGAAACGAATTCTAAATGCTCTAATCCATTTGTATCCTTCGAATCATATAGTGGCTTTACATCGATTTGCTCTAAAGTCTTCCAGTCATGTTTTTCCAAGTCTACTAGATTTGGAGGAATTGTAGGTGCTGTGAAAGCTTCATTAAAGGGCATTTTTGTAAAATCAATTTGTTTTTTCATTTTTAAATTCCTCCTTTCAATAGCAGTTCTACTAATTTTTCATAATTATTTATTTTAGAGTGGATAAAATCATTTACACCAAGATTTTTATATAGATTCATTTCTTCTACAGTAGGATTTCCAGTTATTAGTATCGTAGTATTCAAGTCAATTTTCTGGATTTCTCTTACTAAAGCAGGTATATATTCTGCATAATGGTCATCTGTCGAACAAATGACGACAATTTTAGATTTTGAAAGTTTATAAGTTTCTACTATTTCTTCAATTGTAGAAAAACCTGAATTTTGAATGACTTGAAAACCACCTACCTCAAAGAAATCTGTGACAAAGTCTACACGTTGTTTATAGCTTGATATAGGTCCAATATTTGCTGCGAAAACAGTTAAAGAATTCCCAGTTCTATTTTTATATTCCTCTGATTTTTCACGTAAATATTCAAACGGTTCTGCACCTCGGTGAATTCGCAGAGGTCGAACGGTTGGTTTTCCAGTTTTTAAAAGATACATTGATTTGTCCAAATCATCTATTGATGCTCCATTATTTATTGCTATTAATGCATTCTCAAAAGATTGTATTTCCGAAAAATTTTTTAGAGATTGCTCAAGTTCATATGATTTATGATTAGATGAATTTTGAACATTTGGTTTTGAACAATTGGAATTTTCTCTTTTAATTAATTTTTTTTCTTGTAAGTTCGGGAAAATATTTGTCCCAACGAAAACATCTTTTTTGAGTTTAATATTTTCAGCTCTTTTTTCAGCCGTTATTCCAATTAACTCTTGAGGAAATCCTGCCTGTATTGCATTATACATTCCGCCTAATTCTTCGATTTTTTGGAAAAGTTCCCAAACCTTTTCTGCCAAAGTATAAGTAAGTGATTCGACATACCAAGAACCACCTGCAGGATCAACAACCTTAGATAAATTTGCTTCCTTATCTAGAATCATATGGGTATTTCTAGCAATACGACGTGAAAATTCATCTGGAGCACCCAATGGTTCATCAAAAGGAGATACATGAAGACTATCTACACCTCCAATTACTCCTGCAAAAGCCTCTACCGTTCCTCGTAATATGTTTACATAAGGATCATAAATCGTTTTTGACCACGCTGATGTCCTAGAATGAATAAACATTTTCTGAGAGGCCTCGTTACCTCCAAGTTCTTTTACGATTCTAGCCCAAATCATTCTTGCTGCTCTTAACTTAGCTATTTCCATAAAGAAATTAGATCCTATTGAAAAAGAAAAACGTATACGTTGAGCAATATCATCAATTGAAACCTGATGCTTTTCTAATCCACGTAGATATTCGACACCAGAAGAAATCGTAAACGCCAATTCATGAATTGCGTTTCCTCCCGCATCGTGATAAGGATTTCCTTGAATATTAATCGTTTCGACATTTGGTGCATTTGAAACAGACCATTTTGTTATGTCAGCCATTATTTCTAATGCCTCTTCCATCGAATACGGAATTGTACCGAATTTAACAAGGTCGCCTAAAGGATCCATCCCTACGAAACTTTTAATTTTCTTTAAGTCATAATTTTGTTGATTTAAATAAGAAATAAAAGTCGCAAAAAAACCAAGACCTCCATGTACAATTTCAATAAATAAAGGTACTTCTTCTAAGTCGATTCCTTTAAATGCAATCTCAAAATCTTTAATTGATGAAAGTAAAAGTCCTTTCCTCATATGGTTATCCTCAATGGTACTTTCAGAGTAAAGACTTAAATAATTGGATTCTATTAGAATATGAAGCATCGTTTGTCCTTTTTGAAGATCATTTAACGCTACTTGATTGAACTCTTCTGGTGAGGATATCGATAATTCCTGACAAATTGCCCAAGGTTCTTCAATATAACCTAATTGATTCGTTCCACGTAAATATGGAAATTCACCTGATTTTGAATCAAGGTATCTGAAATTTTTAAGATCTTCGCTTCTATACATAGGTTGCAATGAGATTTCTTCATATGTTTTTGTAACAAGCTTTTCTTCAATAGTGGCTCCTTTTAAGGATTTTTCTACGACATCTCTCCACTCATTTACTGTCGGCTTTGGAAATTCATTAAACAAGTTCATTTCATCTAATTCATGGTTTGAATTATTTTTATATTCTGACATAATTAAAGCCACTCCCTTCTATTTTTTTAGTAAAGTTTTAAATAAATCTGTCTAAAATAATAATTTATGGACTTATATAGTATTTATAAACTCTTAATAGAAATCCTATAAAGAGGTTGACCGAAGTCGATTAGTTCTCCAACTTCAGCTAGAACTTCAACAATCACACCATTTAAATTTGAAATAATTTCATGATGAATATTTAGTCCTGCAACTGAACATCTAGCGATAAGGACGTTTTCTTCAACATGATCACCTGTTTTTAGAAACGGTTCAAAAATGCCAATTACATTAGAATATAAGGTCGTTTCTTTTACTTCACTTACTTTCACTTCTAATAAATCTTCATTAACAGACTTGCTAACTATATTTCTCTCAGGAAGTATCTCTGATTGAATGATGATTTGATTTTGTTTGTTTTTTTTTATGTAGAGTCTATTTTCCTCGTACTTAACTTCTAATTCATCAATAGTAGAATGATTAACTAATTTTAAAATCTCTCTAATTTCTAACATATTCATTATTGGACACACCTCAACTATGATTTGGCGATGAATTCGTTATAAATTCATTTATTTACATTGCAAGGAATTACTCAAAATAAAATAATAATACATAAAATTTCGACAAATTCATTTAAAAATCCTTTAAAATTATGAATCTTATGTTTTTTAAAAATAATCTAAATCCTCATTAAGCCAGATTAAGCGTAAATTAAATATCTAACCGTTATTTAACTAGTATCACTATTAATCAGGAATAAAAAAACGACTATCGTATCGATAATCGTTTTTTTATAGTTATATTCGAGAAAGTTCAATCAACTTCTCCTTCCCATGAAAGCATTCCGCCACTCATATTTATCACATTAAATCCGTAACTTTCAAGGAATTGTACTGCTCGACTACTTCTACCACCAGCATGACATACTACAATATACTCTTTCGTTTTATCTAGATCAGCCATACGAAACTCAATTAATCCAAGTGGGATATGAATTGAACCTGGGATTTTCCCATTTACAACTTCATCAGCTTCTCGAACGTCTATTATATTCACTTCTTTACCTAAGGATAACAAGTTTTCTAACTCTACTGCTGCTATTTCTTTCATATATTTTCTCCCTCGTTTAGTTTACCAAGTACTCATTCCGCCTTTAACATTCGTTAAGCTTATAAATCCCATTTTTTTTAATATTTTACATGCTTTTTTACTTCTTACACCACTTTGACAAATTACAATGGTCTTTTTATCTGTTGATAAATCACTTACGTTTTTCAATTGATTTAGTGGTATATTCCTGAATTGCTTTATATGTCTGCCTTTATATTCCTCAGGAGTTCGAACATCGATCAATTGAATTGAATTAGTTTTTAACTCATTTTTCAATTCTGATGAAGTGATTTATTTTACTCCATTTGTAGGCATAACGTTTTTAAGAAAGAAGTAGATAATAAATATAAGTATTATCATATTAAAATATTTCATGAATGGTACTCCTTTTTAGATGTCTAAATCATTACTAAAATATAATTATGGGTATATAATAAGTTAAAAAAATTGAGGTTCTATTCATTTAACTTATCTACTTTTTACAAGCAAATTTACTGCTTCTTTAACAAGATCTTCTGCATTTTGTCCATTTTCTTCAGCAGTTCGAACACAATCAATTAGATTAGTACTTACGATTACACCTATTGTACGATCCATAGCAGTTCTAACTGCTGATAGTTGTGTGATTACTTCCTTACAGTCTTTGTTTTCTTCCATCATTTTTAAAATACCTCTAACTTGACCTTCAATTCGTTTCACCCTATTTTTTACTTGATTATCATAGTTCATTGTAGTTCTCCTTCTTCTAATTTAAGTTTACAAGATATTTATTTTATATACGAAATATATACCCTATTGGGTATAATGTCAATGATTACGTTTAATTAATTCGCAGAAGCAATAAAATCAACTTCAAAGGTGGGATTCTCCTGTGGGCAGGTGTGACCCCGAAGGCGTTAATGCGCGGGGGCGAGGGGGCGTTTAGCGACCGCCACACGAAAAACAAGCATCCTAGAGTAGAAATCGAAGAAGGGATTTTTTTATATAAATACTAAGTTTTCGATATTAGCCAATAATTAAAAGGCTGTCGACTTTTCGACAGCCTGACTACTTCTAATTGAAGTAGTTACTTTCTTCATAATATTTAAGTTAGATTAGATTGTTTAGCATTTTCGATTGCTTTTTCTCTCAATAAATATTTTTGTATTTTTCCAGACGCAGTCATCGGGTATTCTTTGACAAATTCAATGTACCTAGGGATTTTATGCTTTGAAATCTTTCCAGTACAGTATGTTCGTAATTCATCAGGATTAATCGTTACACCTTCTTTTAAAATAATCCATGCCATTACCTCTTCACCATAAACTTGATCAGGGACTCCAACTACTTGTACATCAATTACATCTGGATGAGAGTAAAAGAACTCTTCTATTTCACGGGGGTAAATATTTTCTCCACCACGAATAATCATATCTTTTAGTCTACCTGTAATTTTGCAATAACCATTCACGTCCATAATTGCTAAATCTCCTGTATGTAACCATCCATCCTTATCGATCGCTTCAATGGTAGCTTCTTCATTTTTATAATAGCCTTTCATGACATGATATCCCCTAGTGCAAAGTTCCCCCTGCTCTCCTATTGGCACTTCAAATGATGTACCAGGTTGAACAATTTTAACTTCAACATTTGGTAAAGCTTTACCTACAGATTCAACCCTTAACTCAATTGGATCATTTGTCCGAGTTTGAGTAATAACAGGTGATGCTTCTGTTTGACCATACGCAATTGTAATTTCATTTATTCCCATTTTATCAATAACAGCCTTCATAACTTCGATTGGACAATTTGATCCTGCCATAATTCCTGTACGTAGGCTTGATAAATCGTAATTTGAAAAATCGGAATCATTTAACTCTGCAATAAACATAGTTGGTACACCATGGAGACCTGTACATTTTTCATCTTGAACAGTTTGTAAAACTCTTTTAGGGTTAAATTCTTGGACAGGAACCATCGTTGCCCCTACACTAACACAAGCCATTGTCCCTAATACACAACCGAAGCAATGAAAAAATGGTACTGGGATACATAGACGATCATTTTTTGTTAACTCCATACAATTTGCAATATTAAACCCATTATTTACAATATTTGAATGCGTAAGCATGACACCTTTAGGGAATCCAGTAGTACCTGAGGTGTATTGCATATTTATCACATCAAACGGATGAGTAGAATTCATTCGTTGATCCAATTCGACATCAGATATTCTACCTGCCTTTCCCATCAACTCATTCCAAGAAAAAGTACCAGGATATTTATGATCGCTCATTACAATCACATTTTTAAGGCATGGTAAATGAAGACTATTAAGTTCACCAGGTAATGAATCTCTTAGTTCAGGAACAATTTCATAAAGCATGTCTATATAGGAAGAATCTTTAAATTTATCCATTAAAATTATCGTTGTAGAGTCAGACTGTTTAAGCAAATATTCAAGTTCAGAAGTACGATAATTTGTATTAACAGTTACTAAAACTGCACCCATTTTACCAGTTGCGAACTGTGTAGTCAGCCATTCTGGCGTATTTGAAGACCATACTGCAATATGTTCACCTTTTTGGATATTCAGACTCATTAACGCTTTAGCAAGATCACGACAATTTTGATCGAATTGCGCATAATTTAATCTTAAACCTCTATCGGCATATACAACCGCTTCATGCATTGGATGCAACTTAGCTTTTTCTTCTAATAGTTTACCAATGGTTACCTCTAATAGATTAGTCATTATACCCTCCTTAAATGTGCTTTTTTACAGAAAATCACATTTAGAATATTCTATATTTTTAATCTTTTACCTTTTTTTAGTTTGATTTTCCGAGAATTCCTTCTAAAGATTTAATAATCCTGTGCATTTCAGTGAGTTCTAAAGTGAATACTGCAACATTTTTGGTGGCAAATTCCATTGGGTTTTAATAATTCGCAAAAAAAAGAAGCCAAATGGCTTCTTCCTTCTTTTCATTCAATAATTTTATGAAATTTACATTGCAATATTATTTTCCTGTTTAGTTACAGGTTTGAATTCGCCTTCCCACTTCGCAATGACTACTGCGGCTAATGAGTTACCAACAACATTTACTGCAGTTCTTGCCATATCAAGAATTCGATCGATACCTGCAATGAAAGCTAGTCCCTCAACAGGGATACCAACAGTTCCTAAAGTAGCTAATAATACTACGAAGGACACACCTGGTACTCCAGCAATCCCTTTTGATGTCACCATTAATACTAACATAAGTGAAATCTGCTCTGTTATCGATAAATGAATACCATACATTTGAGCAATGAATATTGCTGCTAGTGCTTGATATAATGTTGATCCATCAAGATTAAATGAATAACCAGTTGGAATAACAAATGACGATATTGATTTAGGAACACCAAACTTTTCAACTTTTTCCATGATTTTTGGTAAAACTGTCTCAGAGCTCGCAGTAGAATAGGCTAATATTAATTCATCTTTTAATAGTTTAATAAAGTTGAAAATATTAACTCCAACCATTTTAGCAATTAAACCTAAAACAAGAACGATGAATAAAGCCATCGTAATATACACCGTTATGACTAATTTACCAAGTGGAATTAACGATTCTAGTCCAAATTTTGAGACTGTCACACCAATTAATGCGAACACGCCTAATGGAGCAAATTTCATTATCTGGTTTGTCATGTGAAACATCGTATCAGCAGTTCCTTGGAAGAATGCTAACACAGGCTTACCTCTTTCTCCAATTGCTGTTAAGCCTAATCCAAATAAAACTGAGAAGAAAATAATCGCTAGCATATTCCCATCGACAAATGCTTGGAAAATATTACTTGGTACGATATTAACAAACGTATCAGCAAAACCATGACTCTTTACTTCTGCTGCGGTTTCAACATAACTATTAATATCAGTTTTTTGCAAGACACTCATATCCACACCTGCACCAGGTTTAAATACATTTGCCACAAATAGACCAATAAAAATCGCAACAGTCGTTATGATTTCAAAATAAATAATTGTTTTACCACCAAGTCTTCCAAGCTTCTTTGTATCTCCTACACTTGCAACTCCGATAATGATACTTGAAATAACAATCGGTATAACAATCATTTTAATGAGACGTAAGAAAATATCACCTATCGGTTGTAAATAAGTTGCTACATTCGGATTACCAAAAAAAACAGCACCCACGATAATACCAATAACAAGTCCGATCAGAATTTGCCATGCTAAACCTATTTTTTTCATTTGTAAAGTCCCCCTTTTAAAAGATTTTAATCAGAGTAAAATCTACTAAAATCAACAAACATACTAGAAGCATCTTTTGCATTTTAGTAAATTACTCAGCTTATTTCAGTTAACGATGGAACTTTAAATTAACCCATCACTTACATCAATTTTTTATAATGTAATTTTAATAAAAATATAAAGTTACAATTTAAAAAATTATATAAAAATTATTATAACAGAATTAGATTTCATTTCAACTCAGTTTAACTTTCCAATTAAATGGTAATTATCATTACATTTTCCCTTGTAAATAAACAAAATAATTAATTTTACTCAAAATTCATTCTGCATTTTCATGACATGCTTAATTTTTGAAAACGTTTTATCTAGATAATAAATTTAATTATTTTTCAATAAAAATGAACACTATTTTCATTTCATTAAAGTGTTTTAATAAATTTAGCTAAGATTAAGATGATTTTATTTTGTGGGATGTTTACGCTTTCAACGACTTTGTAATATGATAAAATTATACTGTTTGATATTTTTATTATTTGTTTATAATCGATAAAAATATATTGAATGATTAATCTAATCGTTTTTATAAAAGGATTAAATGTTCATTGTATAATCAGTCCTGATTATTAGAAAAATAAGTAAGTAATTTATGTTTAAGAAGTGAGGTATTATCATTGGAAAATATGGAAAAACGTCCAAAAGCAGTAATTGTTATTTTTGGTGCAACAGGTGATCTAGCAAAGCGAAAATTATTTATATCTATTTACAGACTATTTTTAAGTCATAAAATCGGAGAAGATTTTGCTGTAGTTGGAGTTGGTCGTAGATCATGGTCAAATCATGAATTTCGTGAAGCTGTAAAAAAATCTATTTTATCCTCAGATCAAAACCAATCTGAAGTAGAACATTTTTTAGCACATTTTTACTATCATCAATTTGATGTATTAGAATCTTCTTCTTACATAGAACTAGGCAACAAATTAACCGAACTGGATACTCATTATTCAATTCCAGGAAATCGAATTTTTTACTTAGCGATGGCACCTGAATTCTTTGGTACAATTGCAAAACAATTAAAAACAAATGGTTTAACAGAAACAAGTGGATGGAGTAGGCTCGTTATTGAAAAACCATTCGGACATGATTTACCAAGTGCGAAGGAACTAAATGATGAGATTCGCGAAGCATTTTCGGAAAGCCAAATCTATCGAATTGACCACTACTTAGGAAAAGAAATGGTACAAAATATTGAAGTAATTCGATTTGCAAATGCAATGTTTGAACCACTTTGGAATAACCGATTTATTTCAAATATACAAATTACTTCTAGTGAAGTATTAGGTGTAGAGGATCGTGGGAAATATTACGAGAACTCAGGTGCATTAAAGGATATGGTGCAAAACCATATGCTTCAAATGGCAGCCCTACTTGCAATGGAACCACCTATTAAATTAACGACAGAGGAAATTAGAAGTGAAAAAGTAAAAGTGTTTAAGGCGCTTCGAAAAATAGATGAAAATGAGGTAAAGAATTACTTTGTTCGAGGTCAATATGATGAAGGACAAATAAATAATGAAGAATTACCAGCCTATCGTAACGAAAATAATGTAGATCCCGAATCTCAAACAGAAACATTTGTAGCTGGAAAGCTATACATTGATAATTTCCGTTGGGCAGGTGTCCCTTTCTATATTCGTACTGGTAAGAGAATGGCTACTAAATCAACTAAAATTATCGTTCAATTTTCCGATATCCCAATGAACTTGTACTATAATACGAAAGAACAAATGTCACCAAATTTACTAATTATACATATTCAGCCTGATGAAGGAATTACACTTCAATTAAATGCAAAAAGATCAGATTCTGAGAGCTATACGAAGCCGATTCAGCTTACATTTAATAATAATTGTGTTGATTGTATCAATACACCTGAAGCATACGAACGTTTAATTTATGATTGTATGTTAGGTGACGGTACAAACTTTACACATTGGGATGAAGTAAAGTATTCTTGGAGTTTTGTCGATGTAATATCAAAGGCGTGGGATAACAATCTTGCACCACTTACAACATATAAATCGGGTTCAATGGGTCCAGATGAAGCTGATACTTTATTATCAGAAGATGGGCATAAATGGTGGCCTGTTACTGGTCGATTAAATGAACATTAATAAAAATAAAAGAATGTAAACTTAAGTACAAAAAAACCCTTGTTTAATAACAAGGGTTTTTATCATTTCATTTTATTTTAAGTCCACTGCGTATGGAATTTTCCTTCTTTATCTGTTCGCTCATACGTATGTGCTCCAAAGTAATCCCTTTGAGCTTGAATTAAGTTTGCTGGTAGTGTTGCAGTTCGATAACTATCAAAATATGCTAAGGCTGCAGAAAAGCAAGGAATTGGAACCCCAGCTTCTATTGCAACAATACTTATTTTACGTAGCGCACCTTGATAACTTTCAACTATTTCTTTGAAGTAAGGGTCAAGTAAAAGATTAGCAAGTTTAGCATCAAGATCATATGCTTCTTTTATCTTTTGTAGAAAAGCAGCTCGAATAATACAACCACCTCTAAATATCATCGCAATATCGCCATAATTCAAGTCCCAATTATACTCATCAGATGCAGCTCGTAATTGAGCAAATCCTTGAGCGTAAGAACAAATTTTACTCATATATAAAGCTTTTCTGACATCTTCTATTAATTCTTCTTTATTTCCGTTAAACGAATAATCATGTGGTCCTGATAAAATTTTACTTGCTTTCACACGCTCTTCTTTCATTGCTGATATAAACCTTGCAAAAACAGATTCAGTAATAATTGATAATGGTACGCCTAAATCTAAAGTACTTTGACTAGTCCATTTACCTGTTCCTTTTTGACCAGCCTTATCTAATATAACATCAACTAATGGTTTTCCTGATTCTTCATCTGTTTTTGTGAAAATATCAGCAGTAATTTCGATTAAATAACTATCTAACTCACCTTTATTCCAATCACTAAAGACATTATGTAGCTCATCAGCAGTAAGTCCTAGTACATTTTTTAGTAAAAAGTAAGCTTCTGAGATTAATTGCATATCACCATATTCAATTCCGTTATGCACCATCTTGACATAATGTCCTGCACCATCTGGTCCGATATAAGTTGTACAAGGTTCGCCATCAACTTTTGCTGAAATAGCTTCAAATATTGGTTTTACAAGCTCAAATGCCTCCGCTTGTCCACCAGGCATAATAGAAGGTCCTTTTAAAGCCCCTTCTTCACCACCAGACACTCCTGTTCCAATAAAATGAATTCCACTATCAGATAATGTTTTATTTCTTCTTTGTGTATCTTTATAATATGTATTTCCACCGTCAATTAAAATATCACCTTTATCTAGATAAGGAAGTAATGCTTCAATTGTTGAATCAGTCGGTGCGCCTGCTTTTACCATGATTAATATTTTTCTAGGGGTTTCTAACGAATTTACAAAATCTTCAATAGAAAAAGCTCCAACGACATTTTTTCCTTCTGCTTCTTTTAAAAATTCTACCGTTTTTTCTACAGATCGATTATAAACAGAAATTGAGAAACCTCTACTTTCTATGTTTAAAGCAAGGTTTTTACCCATTACTGCTAAACCAATTACACCTATTTGTTGTTTAGCCATTGCAATTAGTCCTTTCTAAATTAAATTTATGCAAGGGTTATGTAAAATTAATTTGCAAAATAATTACTATCATTAATATAACCTAGGTTAAGTCTTGCTATCCTTTATTAGTATACGCACTTACTAAGCAAATTCCTTGCAAACCGTGATATTCAGGTTAATAATGATATTATCATAAGTAAATAATTGTATAAACGTTTAATTAAATTTGTTCATTTAATTTATATTTATAAAATTGAAAAGAAGTGAATTTATGCATTCTACACACCAAAACAAATTTGAATGGAAACAACTTCTACTTACATTGGTTATTGCAATAATAGGAGGATTACTTTTTAAAGTTATTCATCTTCCTATCCCTTGGCTCCTTGGTCCAATGTTTTTTGTCCTTATTTTTTCAAAATTTAAAAAAATAAAGTTATTTTGGCCGAGTAAAATTCGTGATACGGCAATGATAATTATTGGGTATACAATAGGACTTTCGTTTACAAGTGCGACTTTGATTCAAATTGGGGAACAATTACCTTCAATGATTTTAATGACTTTATTACTATTACTTTTCACTTTAGCTATATCAATTTTTATATCAAAGGTTTTCGATATTCCATTTCCAACTGCTTTATTAGGGAGTATACCTGGTGGTCTTAGCCAAATGATTACATTAGCAGAAGAAATTAAAGATGTTGATTTTACGATAGTAACCTTCCTTCAAATCTCAAGACTAATGATGATTATCTTCGTTGTTCCAATACTTATTTTTAGTCCCATATTTGATTTTCAGAGGAGTACGGCGATATCTGACTCAATACATAATATTAGCCCTAGCTGGGTCGGACTTTTTCCAAATATATTCGTTTTCGCTGTTGTTTGTACACTTTTTGGTGTATTAGGAAAGAAAATTAATTTTCCAACAGCACTACTCTTAGGACCAATGTTCGGTACCATAATTTTAAATTTATCGGGATTTCATGGTCCTGCCCTACCATCTGTTCTACTTGATTGTTCTCAACTAATGATGGGTAGTTATATCGGACTTTTATTAAAACCTGAAAATTTAAAAAACAAAATAAAAATTATTTTAATTGCCATTTTAAGTGGAGTAATTTTACTTACTTTCTCTTTTGGAACAAGTCTATTTTTAACACATATTCATTCTATTTCTAAAATTACCGCTTTGTTAAGTCTTGCACCAGGTGGAATGGATCAAATGGCAATCATAGCAAAAGAAGTGAATGCAGATATTTCAGTCATTATGTGTTATCAACTTTTTAGAACATTGTTTATATTTATTGCTGTACCTTATTTAATAAGATTTTTCTTTAAGCGAATAAAATTAAAAGCTGAACATTCTTAGACTTTTAAATCGATTTGAAAAGCTGAGTTCCAAAATTGAAACTCAGCTTTTTTTAGAATAAATATCTATTCTTCATAAATCATTTTTCGCGTCATCCCACCGTCTACAATGATATTTTGACCGTTCATAAAATTATTCTCAGGATCTGCTAAATATAGACAGGCCATTGATATATCAATAGGATGCCCTACTCGATTTGACCAGTGCTGTTTATGATCATTTTCTGTTAATCCATCATAATTATTTGTTTGAATCCAGCCTGGGCTAATACTGTTTACAGTTATTCCTTTTGATTGTAAAGAAGCAGCCAATGCATGTGTCAGTGAAAGAATACCGCCTTTTGAGGCAGCGTAGGCCTCAGAATTCGGTTCAGACATTAATGCTCTTGTCGAAGCCATATTAATGATTCTTCCACCTTCTGGCATGATTTTGGATGCTTCTCTAGAAGCGATGAATACACTACTTAAATTTGTTTGAATCACTTTTTCCCACTCTAAGGTAGATAATTCTAATAAGGGCTTAAATACAGCTATCCCAGCATTATTAATTAATACATCTAATTTTCCACACTTTACTTTCACATTTTGAAATAGATCGATGATGTTTTTTTCATTACTAACATTAGTTTTATGAAAATAAGCTATTCCACCACTTGCTTCAATTTGGTTTTTAACAGATAAACTTTTTTCTTCATCTAGATCTGCAATCCAAACAATTGCTCCTTGATCAGCAAATGCAAATGCAATATTTTCACCTATTCCATTAGCGCCACCTGTAATTACAATGCATTTATCCTTAAATTTCTCACTCATATTTATATTCCTCTCGTATTTAATCTACCTAAAATTAAATAATTTAAAGAGTAATTTTCCACAATTGTTGATTAAATATTAGTCTAAATGAAAAGGCTCTGTTAGAGTAAATTATTGGAATTTTAATAAAGGTCAACATAAATAACACAATCGAAAAAATTTAGAAGTTGTTGTTTGACTTCTGCGGAAGTTGCGGGTCAGTTCAGACTCTCGCAAGGTTTATAGAACCTAAGAGAATCAGCACACTCACTAAGGAAAGAGAGCAATCAGAAGTAGAAATCAACGAGCTTTTTTTAACAGAGTTAAATAAAAAAGGAATAGAGCAAAGAAATTTTGTTAACTAAGCCCCACTTTTTTTAATAAAAAAATCAATAGTTCTTTTTCATTTTTCTCAATATGTCTAAATAAGTCTTCAATCATTTCTTCGTGTTTAGGAAATACACTTTGGATGAGTGCATTGCCTTCTTCGGTAATAACTGCATAAATGACTCTTCTATCTTTTGGACAAGGTAAGCGTTTTATCATTTTTTTACATTCTAATTTGTCTAAAACATATGTCATATTTCCACTTGAGATTAATATTTTTTTACCAATATGTTGAATTGGCTGATCTCCTTTATGAAAAAGTAATTCTAATACTGCAAATTCAGTTAAGTTCAGTCCAAATGATTTTACATTTTCAACTGCAGCATCAGTTAATATTCGATTGGATTTACTAATTTGTGAATACAAATGAATAGATAAACTAGGTTCATAATTTAGTTTCAAAGAGTTTCACCCCCTCTAAAAATCTTGATTTCGAGATAATAGTAATTTAGAAAATTATGATAGTCAATACTTTGATGGATTTTAGTCAAAAAATACACCTAAAGCCTAAATTTATACTCATTTTAGTTTACATAATATGATTATTAAAAAGATTAACAATTAAGTTCATCTTTTCAGACTGTAGAAAAAACCAGGAGGCTTAGCATCCGCTCCAAGGAAGGACAGCAACCTAGAGTGGAAATCGACGAAGTACTTTTTTAATTGAAACAAAGTTTACGAAATTAAAGAATAATAAAAGGCTGTCGACTTTTACGACAGCCTTAAAAGATGAATAATTAAGTTCATCTTCTAGTTTTATTTAACATATGTAATTCCTATTTTATTATTAAAAATCTGGTTTTTGTTTTTAAATACAAATGAACCGTTCACATAATCTATGACTAATTGATTTTCATATACATCTTCAAAATTTTTGTTAACAAGGAAATCGAATCCGTCACCCTTGATAAGCTTTTCATTTGGACCGAATTCCCTATTATTTATGACTTTTATTTCATAGATATTATTAACGACATCACAACTACCTCTATCGAATTCTAATTGTAGCAATAGTTGGCTATCGATTTTACTTAATTCTTTTTTTGCTGTTTCAGTAATTTTAAAATCCATCATATTCTCCTATTTTATAATTTTAAGCATTTAAAAATTTTACACATACCGCTTCAGGTACAATGATATTTGATTGGATTAATGAAAGCTCTCCAGTTGCTTTATTTCTTGCGAATAAAACTAAATTACCAGACATTTCATTCGAAGCAATTAGATAATTTTCTGTTGGATCAAGAACGAAATCTCTTGGCCAATTTCCTTCACTTGACTTGATTTCAACTAATTTAAGTTCTCCAGTATCTTGATTAACATTAAATACAGCTATACTATTATGACCTCGATTTCCAGCATATACATGCTGACCATCATTAGAAATATGAATAGCACTTCCTTGATTATTTTCTGTAAAATCATTCGGTATTGTTGAGATATATTGAAGCTCCTTGAAACTTCCGTCTTCACTATTATATTTAAGTGCGATAACTTCTGAGCTTAACTCAGTCATAATATAAGCAAATTGTCCATTTGGATGGAATGTAATATGTCTCGGGCCATTTCCTGCTTTTAATGTTAAGCTAGACACTTCAATTAATGCATTATTTTCAATTTTATACGTAATAAGTTGATCGATGCCTAAGTCAACTGCAACCACATACTTTTCATCAGGTGTATAGCCAGCAAAATGAGTATGTGGTTTTTCTTGTCTATCTTTATTTGGGCCAGCACCTACATGTTGAATTGTAGAGACTGCTGCGCTTACACTTTCATCAGTTGAATTAATTGTATATAAATCGATTGTACCTTTATGATAATTTGCGCTCACTACATGTTGTTTTACATGATCTACACTTATATGACATGGAGATGCACCTTCTGATACTTGGGTATTTACAAATTCTAAATCTCCATTATTTTCGTTAACAGTGTAAACAGATACTCCACCAAGATCGCCATCTTTTACGACTGAATAAAGATTCTTATTATCTTTACTAATTGCTAAATATGTTGGGTTACCTATTGTCGCAACTGCTGTAACATCGGTAATTCTTTCATTTTCAATATCCAGAATAAAACGATAAATACCTTTACTTTCGGCTTTTGTATAAGTGCCAACATAACCAATCAATTTTGTTGATTTTGTACTCATCTTACTTCCTCCTCTTTTTATGCTTTTTCTATGTAAATAATTCTTATAGCTATTAAAAAAGTAATTCGTCTATTTTCGCTTTAGGATGCCTGCTTTTTAGTGGGGCGTGCTATTTAGTTTCCTTGGTCCTACATGTGGGTCATGAATGCGTTACGTCAGGACGGCGTTGTTTAAGCACGCCTACTTTTTTTGACTACTGAGGGGTCTCACCTGTCCCTCTACTCACACATGAGTCTCCTATATCCGTTCATCATCTTCTTTATTTACAGTTTTTATTAAAACAACAATATTTTAGAAATGAGCCTAATTTAAAAACCCCCAATTCCTAGCTACAGTATAAACAGTATCACAGAATTGGGGGTTTTAGTTCAAAATCAAATTTCTATTTTGTTAGTTTGTTGTATGTCAAAGTTAATTAGAAACTATGATCTTGTATGCGTTTATAAATTAAAGAGATGTTTTTGCCCAATCCGCAGCGAATTTTTCGATACCTTGATCTGTTAATGGGTGCTTAGATAGTTGTTCAATAACGCTATAAGGAATAGTTGCGATATGTGCTCCAGCTAATGCAACACGTGTAACATGGTCAGGATGACGTACTGAAGCTGCAATAATTTGAGCATCTAAATTATGAACTCGGAATAATTCAGCAATTTTAGCAACTAATAGAACACCATCTTCAGAAATATCGTCTAAGCGACCTAAGAATGGAGAAACATATGTTGCACCTGCTCTAGCAGCTAAAAGTGCTTGGTTAACTGTGAAGATTAAAGTTACATTCGTTTTTACACCTTTTTTAGTTAGGTAACGACATGCTTCTAAGCCAGCAAGTGTCATAGGTAACTTAATTGTGATGTTTTTATCTCCACCATTGATTTTAATTAACTCATCAGCTTCAGAAATCATTTCTTCAGCTGAAATTGCATTTGGAGTTACTTCAGCAGAAACTGATTCTACTTCAGGAACTAATTTTAAAATTTCTTCGATTCGATCTTCGAATTTCACGCCTTCTTTAGCAACTAAAGATGGATTTGTCGTAACTCCAGATAATACACCCAATTTATAGGCTTTTTGAATATCCTCTACATTTGCTGTATCAATAAAAAATTTCATGATTGTTTTCCTCCAATTATTAAATATATTTTCTATTTTATACTTTAATTATTTCTTTTCAACTGCATGTCCACCAAATTCGTTACGAAGTGCTGCAACAACTTTACCAGTAAATGTATCGTTGTCTAAAGAACGGTAACGCATAAGTAGTGACATAGCGATTACTGGTGTTGCTGCTTGAAGGTCTAATGCTGTTTCGATTGTCCATTTACCTTCGCCTGATGAATGCATAATTCCTTTAATTTCATCAAGTTTTGCATCTTTAGAGAATGCATTTTCTGTTAATTCCATTAACCATGAACGAATTACTGAACCATTATTCCATACTTTTGCTACTTTTTCGTAATCGTAGTCGAAACCACTTTTTTCTAGTACTTCGAATCCTTCACCAATTGCAGCCATCATACCATATTCAATTCCGTTATGAACCATTTTTAAGAAGTGACCACTACCAATTTTCCCTGCATATAAGAATCCATTTTCAACTGAAGTATCTTTAAAAATTGGTTCAACGATATCCCAAGCTTCTTGATCTCCACCAACCATGTAACAAGCCCCATGACGTGCGCCTTCCATTCCACCAGAAGTACCTGCATCCATAAATTGAATTCCATTTTCTTTAAGCTCATTATAACGTCTGATTGATTCTTTGTAGTGTGAGTTTCCTGCTTCAATGATAATATCACCTTCAGTTAAGAAAGGTTTTACTTCACTGATTACTGAATCAACGACAGCATGTGGTACCATTATCCAAAGAATTCTAGGTGTATCTAAATTTTTCACAAGTTCTTCTAAGCTTGAAGTACCTGTAGCACCAAGATTTCTCATTTCTTCAACAGCACTATGATTTACGTCAAATGCTACTACCTCATGATTATTGTCCATTAAATTTTGACCTAAATTTAATCCCATTTTACCTAAACCAACTAATCCTACTCTCATACATTTATCCTCCCAAATCATCCATTGTTATATTAATGTTTTTCTCTAAGTAAAGTTTTTTATGATAAAAGTATTAAATTACTTTTTAAATCTCAGCTTTAAATTAAGAATTCAATAAATTTTTACTTACTTTAACTACATTTTCAGTAGAGAAGCCAAATAATTCCATTACTTCATTTCCTGTTCCAGAAGCTCCGAATGTTTCAATTGAGATTTTTTTGCCTTTGAAACCTACATAGCGCTCCCATCCAAGTGAGATTCCCATTTCAAGTGAAATACGATTTGAAATAGTTGAAGGTAGAATAGATTCTTTATATTCTTCAGATTGTTTATCAAATAATTCCCAACTTGGTATTGAAACTATTCTTACAGAAATGTTTTCTTTTTCTAATTCTAATTTACTGTTAACAGCTAATGAAACTTCAGATCCAGTCGCGATTAAAATTAAATCAGGCTGATCGTTAGTTTCCGTTAAAATATATCCGCCTTTAGAAAGGTTCTCAATATTTTTAGCAGTCTCTTCGAATACTGGTAAATTTTGACGGCTTAACACAAGTGCAATAGGTCCTTCTGTATTTTGTAATGCATAAGCCCATGCATTTGCTGTTTCATTTGCATCTGCTGGACGAATAACTGTAAGACCTGGTATTGCTCTTAGTGCAACTAATTGCTCAACTGGCTCGTGTGTTGGTCCATCTTCACCTACTGCAATTGAATCATGAGTAAATACATAAGTTACAGGCAATTTTTGTAATGCTGCTAAGCGAATTGCAGGACGTAAATAATCATTAAATACAAAGAATGTACTAACAAAAGGTTTTACACCGCCATGAAGCGCCATTCCATTAGCTGCAGCTCCCATCGCATGTTCACGAACGCCAAAATAAATGTTACGTCCAGCATACGATTCAACTGCAAACTTACTTTCATCTTTAATATCTGTCATTGTTGAATGAGAAAGATCTGCACTTCCTCCAAAAATTTCAGGGACTAATTTTATATAGTGATTAATTGCTTCACCACTTGCAACTCGAGTAGAAATTGTTTTTTGAGAATCAAAAGTTAAAAGATCGTTTGAATCGATTAGAACTTCACCCTTAATTGCTTTTTCTAGTTCTGTAGCTAAAGCAGGATAGTCATCACGGTATTTAGTAAACATATCATTCCATTTAACCTCTAAATCGCTACCTTTTTGAAGCAGTGCATTAAAGTGAGCTTTTACTTCTTCTGGTACGAAGAAATCTTCTTCATAATTCCAAGCATAAGCTTTCTTTGTTTCTTTTGCTTCATCAAGTCCAAGTGGATTACCATGTGCCTTGTTTGTACCAGCAACTTTAGGACTACCATAACCAATAATTGTTCTAATTTCGATAATAGTTGGTTGACTTGTATTTTGTTTTGCAAGTTCAATTGCTTTTGAAATCTCAACATGGTCGTTTCCATCTTCAACACGTAGATATTGCCAATTTAAAGACTCAGCTCTCTTTTGCATATCTTCTGAGTAGGAAAGATTTAATGTTCCATCTAGAGAAATATCATTTGAATCATATAAAACAACTAACTTGCCAAGTTTCATATGACCAGCAAGTGACATTGCTTCATAAGCAACACCTTCCATTAAATCGCCATCACCTGCAATTGCATATGTGTAATGGTCAATAATTGAAAGGTCATTTTTGTTAAATTTAGCAGCTAAATGCGCTTCTGCCATTGCCATACCTACTGCAGTAGCGACCCCTTGTCCTAGTGGCCCTGTTGTAGCTTCAACTCCATCAGTATGACCAAATTCAGGATGTCCTGGTGTTTTACTATTTAACTTACGGAACCCTTTTAGGTCTTCGATCGTTACATCATAACCTGCTAAGTGTAATAAACTATATAACATACTTGACCCATGACCAGCAGAAAGCACAAAGCGGTCACGATCAAACCATTTTGAATTTTTAGGGTTATGTTTTAGGTGATTAGCCCATAAAGCGTAAGCCATTGGTGCAGCACCCATCGGTAGGCCAGGATGACCAGAATTTGCTTGGTTAATAGCGTCAATTGATAATGTACGAATTGTATTAATCGATAATGTTGAAATATCAGTATTCATCGTTAAATTACTCCTTTTTAATTTTATAAAATCATTTTGTTATTAGTGTCTTCTGATAACGGCAAAATATCATTATCTAGCCACCAATGAAATCCATTTTCTTTAAGTAATTCATCGGAAGCAACTGGTCCATTAGAACCTGCTTTATAAGATTGAAGTGGTACAAGATTCTCTTCAAATGCCTCTAATATTGGTTGAACCCATTTCCAAGCTAGCTCAACTTCATTCCAGTGTGCAAAAAACTTAGCATCTCCAAGTAAAGCATCATTTATTAGCAATTCATATGCTTCTGGTTGATCGTCTTTATCCACGAAATACTCTGCTTTTACAGGTTCAATTTTTCCATCTATATTTTTACTATTTAAATAGAAAGAAACACGTTCAGTTGGGTTAATTTCTATTACTAATAGATTTGGACTACTTTTGGCATTATTTTTCGAAATGGATTGGATTGGGTTTTTAAACTCAAAAACAATTCGAGTAGATTTTTCTTTCAACCGTTTACCAGTACGGATATAGAATGGAATACCATTCCAGAAATCATTTTCAATCCAAAGTCTTGCGGCAATATACGTATCATTTTTAGAAGAGAACTCTATACCTGGTTCGTTTCTATAAGCTACGACTTTTTTGCCATTTAATTCACCTGAGCCATACTGAGCCCGTACGACATGTGAAGTGACTTCATCCTTTGATAATGGTCGAAGTGATTCAAGTACTTTCTTCTTTTCTTCACGAATATCATTTGCAGTATTTCGATTTGATAAATGCATTGCTGTCATCATTAACAGTTGCAGCATGTGATTTTGAAACATGTCACGAATTGCTCCAGCATTATCATAATATCCGGCTCTTTCTTCAACACCGACTGTCTCACTTGCAGTTATTTGCACGTTTGCAATATATTGCTTATTCCATAATGCTTGTAAAACAGGATTTGCAAATTCCAATGCTTCTAAGTTTTGTACCATTGGCTTCCCAAGATAATGGTCGATTCGATAAATTTCGTCTTCTTTAAAAGATTTGCTTAGTTTTTCATTTAATTCTCTAGCTGTCTTTAAATCACGACCAAATGGTTTTTCAATGATCAATCTTTTCCAGCCTGAATTCGAGCCTAAGCCACTTTCTTTAATATTTGACGCGATTAAATCGAAATATTCTGGAGCAACTGATAAATAAAACAGTCTGTTTTCTGGAATACTTAATTCACTTTCACGTCTTTTGACAAGATTCAATAACTCTAAATAACCTTCTTTATTTGTAATATCTAACTGTTGGTAGCTGATTGATTTTAGAAATGCATCAACCTTGTCATTTTCAATCGCACGTCTAGAAAATGTAGTTAGAGATTTTTGTACTTGTGATTGAAACTCACTGTCTGAAAATTCTTTCCTACCTAAGCCTATTACAGAAAACGCTTCAGGCATTTTTTGATCAAGAAACAGATTATATAAAGCAGGATAAATTTTTCGTTTTGCTAAATCACCTGTAGCTCCGAACAATACAAATGACATAGAATCCATTAACTAAACCTCCTCATGTCGAACTCATTTAAATACTGTAAATAAAATATATTTTCAAACGTTCAATATCTTTAAAACGAGATAATCTAAGTTCAAATAATTCTGCTCAATTATTTTCGGAAAATATTTTTTACACTTTATTATAATACAAGAAAAAAATTTTTGTTTCCATAAAAATGCATTTTATTTCTACTTAATTACTCGCTTTATAAAAAAACACCTTATTAACTAAAAAGTTAAATAAAGTGTTTTTTTTAAATAATTTGATGTTTGATTATGAAAATACGATTTGAAGTGATGTTAAGATTAATCCAATTAGGAATCCACAAACAGCACCGTTTACTCGAATCCACGTTATATCTTTCCCAATTTTGTTTTCTAATAAATCGGTTATTTCTTCAGTAGACAATTTTTCAATATTAATTCGAACTAAATCTCCAATTTTATGATGATATTTTTCGATTGCATCAATTAGCATCTGCTTAAAACTTATTTCTAACTTTTCAATCCAGCCTGATTCCTTAATAAATACGATAATCTTGGTTAAACTTTCAAAAATAAAATTTGCATCTGATAGCTTGTTTTTAAACCAATTGATCCCTTGTTCAACAATATAATCATAGCCTTTAAGCTTCCACTCATCTAATTGACGTATAATATTGTCATTCGACTTATTCTTTTCTGCTTCTATTCGAATAAACGATAGGATTAAGTTTCTTCTTTCACTATTTGGATCTTTTAATTCGGTTAATAAGTCTAGTAATCCTCCGTGGATAAACTCGGTTATTTTATCTTCACCAATCATTGGAAGAAAAGCTTTTACCATAAAAAATTTTCTTTCAATAAATTGGATGATCTCTCTTCCAATCATTTCTTTAATATGAGGTAAACGGACATAATCCTCTAATTTCGTAAGTAAAAATTCATATGTTTTAGAGTCCCAGTGATTCTCAAAGACGGTATCGACTGCGTTGGTCACTAATTTTTCAGAGGAAATTGATTCAATACTTGGTCGAATTGAATTCTTTAAGAAATTTTCAATTGTCTCATTTTTTATCGTTCCCCCAAATTGTTGAATCGATTGGATGATTTTTGCTCTAGTATCTGGATTTTCTAACAATTTTTCAAATTTATTTAAACCTTGTTCAAGCCATTGTCGTTCTTCTACTCTTTCAATCAAGCTTTGTTTACTTAACCATTGATTGTTTAATGTACTTAATATTCCTTCAGTAATCTTTGTTCTATTTTTTGGTAAAAGTGCAGTATGTGGGATCGGTAAACCAAGTGGATGACGAAACATCGCAGTTACTGCAAACCAGTCTGCTAAACCACCTACTAAAGCAGCCTCAAACCCTCCAGATAAAATCTGAATAATTTTAGAATCGAACGGCATTGTTGCCACAAACCCACAAGTTGCAACAAAAAGTGAGATATTTGCTAGCCGTTTTGAATTTTTTTCCTTCATTACTAAATTGCCTCCTAAAACTGTTTGAAAATAGTATATCACTCCTTTAAGTTCATACTAAATTCAAAAACACTTTTTTCTCATCTACATTAAAAAAGACTGTTTTCACAGCCAAAAAACAATTAAAAATGAATCTCAAAAAATTTTATACTTCCATTTGAAAATGATGACAAGTAATATTTAATCCATTTTTAAGATAAAAACGGTGTGCATCAAATCGATGTACTCCAGAGTCTAAATGAAATTGAACACACTCATTTTTTTTTGCTTCATGCATTAACCAATCCCATAAAAGTTGAGCATAGCCTTTTTTTCGGCTTAATTCATTCGTAATTAAATCGTCAACGTAAAAATATTTCCCCCATGCTAATGATTCAGTTATATGATATCCAGCGACAGCAGCTACCTCTTCATTTTCAATTACTGCAACTAAATTGTATCCATTTGTTTGAATTAAACGATTAATTAATTCGATATAATCGTTTTGATTTAAATGTGGACGTAATTGATTTACAGTTTTAAACGTTCTCAAAATATCCGTATCACTTCTCATTATTTTTATTTCAGCCAAAATTAATCTCCCCATCTCATTTGCGAATTGATTTTTATTTCATAGTCTATCTATTTAAAATATCAAATTATTATGTTTTAATAAAAGGTTTTTATGTAAAAAAATAGAATCTATCATTAATCGTTTTGAAAGGAATAAATTATGAAAAAAAAATTAATTTTTACTCTTTCGATTTTGATAGTAATCCTTGTAATTGGCTTTTATAAAATATTTATCAGAGGAACTGTGGAAAATATTAGTTTTTTATCTATCCATCACGTTGAAGCATCTGACTATTTAATAAATATAGTAGCCGATAATCCAAATAGTGCTTCAATGATCAGTGGAGTAGATTACAAATATAAAAATCGTACTGTCTATCTAAAGTTTAGAAGTGCACCTGTAAATCAATTTGGAAACTCTATAAATGAGAAAAACATTTTGATAACAGATTATTTCCCTAATGTAAAAAAGATAGTTTTACTTGGTAAGACAAATCAGAAGAAAACGGTTTGGGCCATCGAATAAGTGATTGTTTACGTTTTTGGTATAGGAAGTGAAGCACAAAACAATGAAAAGTACTATGTAGTTCTTTTTGATGTAGAAAAATAGAATTAAAATAAATGCAATTAAAATAACGCAGAGACTAAAAATTCCTGCGTTTTTAGATTTTATCGTTTAAATACTTGCTCTATTAATTGATTATTACGTTATTCGACTTACCAACCAAAATACTTAGAAAAGATCAATACTATATTCGTTAAGGTTCGAATCCTTTTTGACTAATATAAATCTGATTATCTGAAAAATATTGTTTAAATCGCTCGTAAACTATTTTATAAGCGGTAGTACTATACCCTTCTTCTAAACCTAATTCATCATATTTTGTTGCGATGCCAAGTCGTGTTGTCCTTTTCCCACCACTCCCATCACCCATAAAATAATCATCAATACAAATTCTATTTACAACAGTAGATAATTTTATTGGGAAATCTTTACTACTAGGTAAAAGTGGAGCAATAGTCGCCTGGGTAGGTATTCCTGCCTCCGCTAAAACTTCTAATGTTTTTAATCTTGCTTGAATGGGAGGAGCCTCTGGCGTGAAATATTTTCTAATATTTTCTTCATCTGTTTCAATCGTCATACTTACCCGAACTTTATCATTAAATTGAGATAGTAAGTCGATATCTCTTTTAACAAGTGGGCTACGTGTTTGTACAAATAAAAAGTCGGGTGGAACTTCCAACATTGATTCTAATAAACTTCTAGTTACTCTTTCTTTTGATTCAATTGGTTGATATGGATCAGTACTTGAGGACATGAAGATCGTTACTTTCCCCTTCTTTTTTGCTTTTTGAAGTTCATTTCGCAAAAGTTCCGCTGCGTTCTTTTTAATATCAACCCATTCACCCCAATCACCACTTCTAAAAAGTGAAACTGGCATTTGACGAACATAACAATATGAGCATGCAAATGAGCATCCTGTGTATGGATTTAAAGAATGCGTGTAGCCAGATAGAAAACCCGTTGCTTTATTAAGTATTGTTTTTGGATTCTTATAATATATTTCACTCTTCATTAAATGTCCTCCAAAAATTGTTATACTTATCAAAAAGTAGAAGTAGATTAGAATTTTTTATATTATTGACTCCATTTTCAAGAGATTAACTTTCATTTCTAAGCCACCACGATAACCAGTTAAAGAACCATTTTTACCGATAACTCGGTGACATGGAATTGCAATTAAAATTGGATTTGCACCTATAGCTGTTCCAACCGCTCGAACAGATTTTGGTCTATTTATAAAATGTGCAATATCTGAATATGACTTTGTTTCACCATATGGAATGTTGCATAATGCATTCCATACATCTAGTTGAAAAGATGTGCCTTTAAAGACTAGTGGTTGTGTAAAATTTTTTCTCTGGCCATTTAAGAACTCGATTAACTCTTTTTTGTATGTTTGTAATTTATTAGGGTCTTCAATAAGTTCATTACCTGGAAAATGTTTGTTTACCCATTTTACTAATTCAGCAAATGACTCATTTTGCGATCCTACAAAACATAGTCCTTTGTTTGTAGCAGCTATATAAATATTCCATTCATTATGATTTATAAGTGTCCAATTTACTACTTCATTATTGTTAAGAACCATATTGTTCACCTCTTGTAAAATTTTAACTATATAAATTATTATAACCTTGATCGCAACAAATGACTTGTTGATAAAATGAAAGAGCAAGATTTTGATATTTAAATATAGAAAAAATAAAACCCACTAGATTTTAATCTAATGGGTTTTACGATTAACCTTTTGCAATTAATTCAGCTACTAAATTTTCAGCAGCATTTTTATATAAATTACTAATATTAACAAATGATGAAATTAGTAATAATTGCTCCAAATATTCCAAATCATCATGTTCAATTTGTTCTAATTGTGAGTTTACATCTTCTACTCTAGATCGAACATCCTTCTTAAATTCTTCTTTAGTTGAATTGTTCAATGCTAAGAAACTGTTATAAATTTCATCTAATTCAAAATCTTCATCATCATGTATTTTAAGATTTAATTTATTTAAAGTGTCTTTAATGTCATTTATCGAAAGTGCACCTTTTAAATGGTAAATGAGACTAATTAAAATAATATGTTTCTTTGAATACTTTTTATTTTTAATAGGGAAAAGCAGCTTAGCCTTTGCATAATTATTTATCATTGTTTTTGTTAGGATTTTCTCATTCGAATTCCGTTTAGCAAATTTATTATCAAATAATTGAATAACTTGATCCATATACAGATCGATTTCAGGTATATCCTCTAATGTTATTTTATTCTCTAAGTCTAGCTTCTCAAGTAAGTCTTTTATATTTATCATTTCTAACCTCAATTAACTTAATATTGTGTTTTATTATAACATTTTTAAAATGCTTATTCAAACGCTTGACTATATAATGTTGTTAATGATAACTTTATATGTAGTTATCAAAACTACATAACATAGTCGGAGGAGATTTTAATGGAAAATTATATGCGTGAACCAATTAATACGTTAACACATCTTGTCGGTGCAGTTTTATCCCTTATTGGCTTAATTGCAATGGTCATTAAAACGGTCTATTTAGATTCTTCTATTCTGGATATAACGTCGGTAATTGTATTTGGAATTAGTATGATACTTCTCTATTTGGCTTCTACGACTTATCATATGGTGTTAGCAAAAGATAAAGTAATTTCATTTTTGAGACGATTAGATCATTCAATGATATTTGTCTTAATTGCAGGTACATATACTCCTTTTTGTTTAATTAGCCTAAATGGAAAAACAGGTTGGATTATTTTTTCAATTGTCACATTTATTGCGCTATGTGGCATCATGTTTAAAATGATTTGGTTTAATTGTCCGCGATGGCTTTCAACATCTCTTTATATCGCTTTAGGGTGGGTTATTGTCATTGCATCTGCACCTCTTTCAAAGGAAATTGGTTTAACAGGTTTATCTACTTTAATTGTTGGTGGGTTATTTTACACAATTGGTGGCGTAATCTATGGTTTAAAGCCTAAATTTCTTTCATTTAAAAATTGGGGCTTTCATGAGATCTTCCATGTATTTATTATGTTGGGAACCCTTTCGCATTTCCTATGCGTTTATCTTTTTGTCCTTTAGAAATATTTAAATAAAAGACTATGTTAAAAATATAAAGCCAAATAAAAATATGCCTCATCGTGTTTGAGTTATTTTGTACTCAAACATGACGAGGCTTTTTTGTTTTTATTCAATTATCCCCGTTCCAACTACTTCTACTTTTACAACTGGATTGATTTTTATCTTTGGATAAGTTTTCATCCAATCTAATTGTTTCCATACCTTTGGATGAAATGCTATTAAGTCTCTTCCAATTCCTAAATAATCACAATTTGCTTCTTGTAAAGTTTGAATAATTTTTCGTGCTTTTGCTGTTAATTGTTTTGAGATTTCTTCATTCAATCTATTTATTACTTTCTTTTTAGAAAGTTCATCTTTTGGATACTCTAATGTTTCTACTTTTAAATATAATTTAATATCGAGTGATATATCATTATTTTTGGAAATTTTAAGTTCTTTTTTAATCTTATTTTTTTTAACATCAATTGAAACAAATTTATTTCTCATATCTTTTTCTTTTGGATTAACATTTAATGTGAATTTTGCGAATTTTTCCATCTGATCCTTTAATAACAAAAGTAATGTAGGATCTTCTTCTGTAATGTTATAACCTGTATATTTACGACCATTAAATAATGCTACACCTGTTACATCTATCATATTATCTTTTGTTTTTTCAACTAAAGGAAGAGCAATATCTTCACCTGGGTCGAATATGGTTGGACATATAGATTGAACATTTTCATTCGGCACGATTGTATACGTTTCTGCTGTTGTAATAATTTTTAAAACTTCCTCGCTGATCAGTGTTTCTTCAATCATTTTAAGTTTTAAAATTTCATCGGATCTCCCTTTACTTACAACAACCTTTGCTCCTAATGAACTACGTGGATCTCGGTAAATAATATCTAAAACTGGATAGATATCTTCTTTCGCCATCTCATTACTAAAAAGTAAAAGCCTTGTCTTACTCACCGCATAGTCACCAGAGATTTTTCGTGAAATTTTCGATCTGGAGTCTGACAACGTAGGTGCAACTGCCTGAACAATGACATTTGTTGATTCAGGTTGTCTCGTTCCTTTACTCGATTGTGAATTTGTTCGAATGACTGCGGTTAATAACATATTTCCATCTTTCTCTAAATCTCCACCAAAACCATAGACAACCTTTGCTTCTTTTAATAATCTTTGGTCCCAGCAACTCGATAGAAATAATAAACAGCTAAATGTTAGAAAACAAATTTTATATTTCATGTAATTTACCAGGATCTTTCTTTTTTCGGATTACTGAGACGATCAATAATATGAAAGGGATCAAAGCGATATAAATATAGCTCGAATACGAAACAAACTTGTTAAATTTTTGAAGAACATTTTCCTCTTGCGGTATGAAAATTGAAATGATCACAATCAATACACCTAATACAAATGTCGCTTTTTTATGATTTTTTAATTTTAATAATTTACTAACTCCGACACTTGAGACATGTAAATAGGTGACAAATGAAGTGATAATCGGTACGACCCAAATAGATAAAAAAATTAAATCAAGCCTTTCAACTACTTCATAAGATAAAGCTTTTAGCATATAAAGAATGGGTTCAGTAACGATTTCGATTTCTTTCGGACTAAAAACAACATAACTAGTAATTAAGAAAAATGTATATAAAATTGAAACAAAACCAATTGCAATTGATGAACTTTTCAAAATTTCTTTGTTAGTTGCTTTAACGAAAGGAAAAATGATTAATATCGCTTCAAAACCTAACATAGACATGAGTGAATCATGAGATCCTAACAAAATATTCTTTACTCCAGATTGTCCAATTGGAAATAAATATTTAACATTCGTATCAGTATAAGAAAATAACTCTAAAATAACTAAAAATACGATTAAAATAGACACAAAAGTAAAAAACCTTGATATTACTTTTAAATTTTCTCTTCCAAGATAAACACCTGTACCAACAATACAAAGAATAATGACGTAAGGTGGTGTAAGAGTTAAAATCCATTTTTTTAAAATTGCTACAGTAACCGAAACAACAAATATTGATATAAGAAAAAAATTGAGAATATAGAAAAACGATATGATATTTCCTATAAATTTGCCTACGATTTTGTTTACGTATTCATAAATCGTATCATTTGGGAATCGTTTACCAAGTGCCCACATAATGAACAATAAAATAAAAACCCCTACTCCGGCTATTAAACCTGAAATCCATCCATCACTTTTAGCATGAAGATGGACCATGTAAGGTAAAGAAAGTAATCCTACTCCAATTTGAGCTTGCAAAATAAAGAACATTAATTGTGATTTTGATATTAATTTTTCATTATTCATTATTTTTCCAGCCTCTTGAATTTTTTGTTTTTCTAAATTTCTTTGGTAGTGGAGATTTAGGTCTTTCGTTCATTTTCCACATTGGCAATCTATAAATCGTATCTTTCATATCCTTAGATCGAAATGGTGCAAACGGAGCAAAATATGGTGAACCAAATGATTCTAACTTACAGAGATGAATTAAAATAATCACAAGTCCAAAAACAATACCTATTAGTCCTATAAATGATGCAGCGAACATTAATGGAAATCCTAATATTCTTACTGATGTACCCATTTCACTATCAGGCACAACAAATGATGAAATTGCAGTTAAAGCTACGACAACTAGCATCGTATTAGAGACTAAATTAGCTTCTACCACTGCAGTACCAATTACAAGTCCACCTACTACACCAAGTGTTTGGGAAATAGGGCTTGGTAATCGGATTGCTGATTCTCTAAGTAATTCAAGAATAATTTGCATACTTAATGCTTCGATTAAAGGAGGAAATGGCACATATTCTAATGAACTTTTTACATTAAAAACTAAATCAATTGGAATAATTTCAAAATGAAATGAGACTAAGGCAATATATAATGCAGGAAGTGATATTGAAATGATGAAACTTAAAAGCCTCATTAAGCGAAAAAATGAAGCGATAATCCATCTGCTATTATAATCATCTGGCGTTTGATAAAATGAAAAAAAAGTAATCGGCATAACTAAAACAGATGGAGTACCATCAGTTACCACAGCTACCCTTCCATCCATTAAATTAGCAGCAACACGATCCGGTCTTTCAGTTGAAAGCATTTGGGGAAATGGTGAAAAGGAATTATCTTCTATAAATTCCTCTATATTAACGACATAATCAACGTCTATATAAGAGAGTCTCCGTTTAACTTCTTTTACTAGTTCTTCATTTGCAATCGAAACAACATATACTAAAGCAATTGTAGTATCTGATTCTCGCCCAAGAGTTAGGTAGTTAACAACAAGATTCGGATTATTTATTCTCCTTCTAACTAGATTAATATTTATTTCCAAGCTCTCTACAAAGCCATCATGAGAACCCCTTACTACTTGTTCGTTATGTGGTTCATCAACCGCCCTATTTTCAAAGGAAGAAGTATTTAAAAAAACTGCAGTTGTTTCATTTTCAGTAAAGATAATTGTTTTTCCCTTCACTAATGCTAAAATACTTTCATCTAGTGAGGTTGATAACTTAATATCTTTATTAGAAAGGATATTGATAATTCCTTCATTCGGACTATTAATGATTTGTTGGAGTTGTGTTTCAATAACATCACTTTTTACAATCGTATCAATATATAAAACAGCTACTTTTTGATTATTTTTTTCTATATTCCTTATGGTTAAGTCACTTGTATTAAATAATGCGTTCTTTACAAAATCAATATTAGTTGATAAATTATCCGATACGACTTTTACTATTTCTTTATTACTTGAACGGTAATTAGAATTGTTTTTTTTCGAACGCATAGATGAAATGTCACCTCAAAAATCCTCAAATAAAGTAATTTTATTTTGTGTATAATCAATTGGATTATACATTTATAAAACGTATAATCGAATAACCTTTTATACTTCGTTTTAAGAATTTAATTTGACTAGTTGAAATTGAACTTTAATATTGACTTTTAAAATATTTAATCTAAATTGGCTTTACAAAAAAACACGATAATTCCATTAGGATTTATCGTGTTTTATACTAGATAAATTTATAGTTCTTTCACTCTTCTTTTCCATAGTCCTAGTATGATAGCTGTAACAATTGAACCGATAATTATCGATAATATATACATAAATGGTTTATTAACTAATGGAATAACAAATATTCCACCGTGAGGAGCAGGTAAAGTAATACCAAATCCCATGGATAAACCACCTGCAATTGCTGAACCAATAACCGAACTTACTATAACTCTTACTGGATCTGCAGCTGCAAAAGGTATTGCACCTTCAGTTATAAAAGAAATTCCCATAATATAATTTGTAATTCCTGACTTACGCTCTAATTCTGTAAATTTAGATTTAAAAAATGTCGTAGCTAATGCGATCCCAATAGGTGGTACCATACCACCTGCCATAACAGCCGCGTGAGGTCCGAAATTATTAGCAGCAATTGCAGCAAGTCCAAAAGTAAAGGCTGCTTTATTGATTGGACCACCCATATCTACTGCCATCATACCACCTAAAATTAAACCTAGTAAAATGGCATTTCCACCACTTAAGCTGCTAAGCCAATTAGTTAGTCCTGTATTCAAAAACGTTACAGGAGGATTAACAACAAGTTCCATTAAAACACCAGTAATCAATAAACCAAAAACAGGATATAACAGAACAGGTTTCATTCCTTCGAGTGCATTTGGTAAGTTTGAAAATAGTTTTTTCAAACCCAATACTACATACCCAGCTAAGAAACCTGCTACGAGACCTCCTAAAAAACCTGCTCCAGCATCAGCTGCTAAAAATCCACCGACAACACCTGGAGCAAAGCCAGGTCGGTCAGCAATTGAACTCGCTATAAATCCAGCTAAAATCGGTACTAAAAAACTAAAAGCACCAGTGCCTCCAACCTTCATTAATAATTCTGCTAATGGACCTTTAGTATGAATCCCACCAAATGCAAATGCTAGAGCAATTAAAATCCCTCCACTTACAACAAATGGTAACATGTTACTTACACCATTCATTAAGTGTTTGTAAATACTTGGTCCATTAGATGTTGATTTAGATGTATCTGAACTAGTATGTTTAGAATGGAAAATTGGGGCATTTTGATTAACTGCTTTCTCAATGAGTTCCTTTGGTTTGCGTATCCCATCAGCAACTGGAACTTGGATAACGTGTTTACCATCAAAACGATTTACATCAACTTTTTTATCAGCGGCAACAATAATTGCTGTTGCTTTTTTTATTTCATCTATTGATAACTCATTTTTTATGCCTGTTGAACCATTTGTTTCAACTTTTATATCGACATTTAATTCCTTGGCCTTGGCTTTTAATGCATCAGCGGCCATGTAAGTATGTGCAATACCTGTAGGACAAGCAGTAACAGCAAGAATCAATGGACGAGTTGAGTTATTAGAAATTAATACCTCTTCTTCATGAATCGATTCTTCCTTGTTATTAATTAATTGAATAATCTCAGAAGCTGTATTAGCACTTAAAAGTAATCTACGAAACTCTTCATCCATTAATAATGTAGATAATCGTGATAATGTTTCTAAATGTGCATTATTTGCGCCTTCACTTGCAGCGATCATAAAAAATAACTTTGCGGGTTGAGCGTCCAATGACTCATAATCAATTCCTGATTTTGATCGACCAAATACAATTGATGGTGTTTTAACTGCAGCTGTCTTCGCGTGAGGAATGGCAATCCCTTCACCTATCCCAGTTGTGCTTTGTTTTTCACGAGCTATAATTGCATCTTTAAACATTTCTTTATCATTTAATCTACCCGTATTAAATAATACATCTGTCAGTTCATTAATAACCGATAATTTTGTGGTTGATTTTAATTCTATGAGTACCGTATCAATTTTTAGTAAGTCTGTTATCCTCAATTTCCTCACCCTATCTCTTTTCAAGTTTTACTTCTAAAAGTAATTCTTCAATTTTTTCTCTATTAGTTAAGTCAGCTGAAAAGGCTGTTGCACTTCCAGTTGCTACACCAGTTTTAAATGAATCTTCATAAGAATTTGTTTTTATAAACGTTCCTAAAAATCCAGCAACAAGTGAGTCACCTGCTCCAACTGAATTAATTACTTTGCCTTTAGGTACATTTGCTACATAAACATCATTTTCAGTTAATAGGATTGCACCATCGCCTGCTAAAGAAATTCCAACGTTTTTTGCACCCATTTCAATTAATTTTTTTCCATATGGAATAGCTTGCTCGATTGATGTAATTGATATATCAAACAATTCTCCTAATTCATGATGATTAGGTTTAATGAAAAATGGTTTATGTCTAACAACATCTAATAATGCCTTTCCACTTGCATCCACTACAATATTTATACCTTTTTCATTAGCCCATTTTGTAAGTCTTTCGTATAGATTCTGAGGTAGAGAACTTGGAATATTTCCTGCCAAAACCAAATAATCATCTTTTTTAATTTGTTTGAGCTTATTTAAGAATTGATCTAATTTTTCATCTGAAATAGTTGGTCCTTGCCCATTTATTTCTGTCTCACTTTGAGATTTCAATTTAATATTTATACGAGTATCTTCATCAACTTTTACAAAATCAGTAAGGACTTTTTCTTTCACCAATTCATTGACAATGTATTCTCCAGTAAACCCACCGACAAAACCTAAAGCAATACTTTCGACACCTAATCGCTTTAAAACTCTTGAGACATTGATGCCTTTACCACCTGGGAATTTATTGTCATTCTTCATTCTATTTATCTCACCAATTTGAAAGTGATTTACTTCCACGATGTAATCGATTGAAGGGTTTAGAGTTACAGTATAAATCATTATTTCACTACCTTTAACAAAGTTGTTTTTTCTTCGAATTGTTTCGCAATATCGTCATCAAGTTCATCAGTTATGATCATGGCATCTTCAATATTACCAAATTTTGCAAATGAGGTTTCTGTAAACTTAGTATGATCCGCAAGAATATAAACTTTTTCAGAATTTGCTAATGCTGTTTTCTTAATAAAAGCTTCCTCAGGATCAGGCGTAGTGTAGCCAAATTTTGAATGAATCCCATTAGCACCTAAAAAACATTTATCAAATCGAAAGTTTTGAAGGTTTTCTGATGCCATATTTCCTATTAAGGCTTTTGTATGCCCTTTCATTTTTCCACCTATAAGATAAGCCGACACTTCATTTTCAAATAAAGCTTCAACATGCATTAAACCATTTGTCACGACTGTAATATTTATCCCTTTTAATAAAGGAATCATCTCATAAGTAGTACTTCCTGCATCCAGATAAATACAATCTCCATCATTAATTTGAGAAATTGCTAATGATGCAATGAATTTCTTGTTTTGAACGTTCTTGGATGTTTTTTCAATCATACTTAGTTCTGTTGCTTTACCATTAACTAAGGCAGCTCCACCATGAACTCTTTTTAATAGATTAAGTGATTCGAGTTCAATTAGATCCCTGCGAATTGTTGATTCAGAAGTATCTGTAACTTCAACAATTTCTCTAAGTTTAACGACGCCTTGTCGCTTTACCATTTCAATAATTATTTGCTGTCTTTCAGGTGTTAACATATAAATCATCCTTTCGGTACACTTAGTATAATTTAGCGAATAACAAAAATCAATCATTTTCATTCAAAAACATTCATAACCGTTCATTTTTTTAAAAATTGAATTATCACTATTTTTCAAATAAAATGGATACTGAAGCGGTTTGCACTTTTATGTTATTTAATCTTCACTAATTTTTGCCTTATCAGCATATTTATGTATGGATTTTCGAAAATTATTGTCTACCGGCTATTAGTATCGTTAAGCTATTTTGAAAAGAGTCTAAATTTTTAGTAATTCATAGCTCTGTAATCTATTACCTCAATTAAATTAACAGTTTACTATTCTATCAAATGAAATGAGGGTATTTTCTTGAAAGAAAACATTGAAATTCGTAAGAAGTTATTAGAGAGCGTTGAAATGTTAAGTGATGAACAATTAAATCAAAAAGTTAGTGATGACAGTTGGTCAATCATGCAAGTTTTGGATCATTTATACCTGATGGAATCTAAATTGGTTAAGCTTATGACTCGTACGGTAAAAGAAGCACCCACTGAATTAACGTCAGAAAAACCGATTCATTTAATTATCGATCGTTCACGTAAATTCGATGCACCTGCACATTTTATTCCTTCAAATGAGTTTACATCACTTGATGAAATGAAACAAAAACTTATTCATTCTAGAAATACTTTAATCGAATTTGTTGAACAAACAAAGGATCTTAATTTAGATGATAAAGGCATGCCCCATCCCGTCTTTGGTCAAATCAATATAAAACAATGGGTTCCATTTATTGGTCTTCATGAAAAGCGTCATCTCGAACAAATTAATGAAATAAAAAAAACATTAAAATAAAAGGTAATTAAAAGGGCTCATACAGTCCGTTCTAATCTCACTCATTTATTCAACTGAACATAATAGTTATTATAGTGTGATACGTTTTTATATCAAAAAAGGCAACTAATTAACAGTTTAATTAGTTGCCTTTTTTATATTTTTTTAATTGTCTCTAGTTGAAAAGAACTCTTTAAAGTCAATGAAAACATCTTTTTGTTCTTATAATTAAATTCTTGTTTACATGCATGAGAACACGATCCTTTTCTGAAGAACTGCCAAGACTCTCTCTTTTTTTCTTAGTGTGTATGACTCTTACTAAATCATTTAAATTATTGTATTGAGTTTATTTCATCTTTATATAGACTTAATATTTGATCCTTATGATAGTCTAACTGATTGGTTACTTGAGAAATTGAATAACCTATAAATAATGGTGATACAACAAAACGAGGGATCACTTTGCAAATTATTTTTCCCGACCATTTATAGAAAAACAAATTATAACTATTTAAACCTTTGTAAAAGTTATTCAATAGATAATGAGTCACAATTTGTAAATATGTAGCCATGACAGAAATATAATCTTCGTGATCAATTAGAATATTGAATTCCCTAAAACCCATTAATGGATGTGTAGAAATGTTTAATTCTGCTCCCTTAAAAGAAGTTATTCGTATTCCCTCAAAGTAAACATTACTTATTTTCTTTTTATAATCAACGTTTTTTAATCCTACTATTTGCATATGGGGATGGTTAAGTGTACCTCCAGATAATGGTCCATGATTTTTATAAAGAATAACAGATTCAAACTCATTCGATTCTTCCATTTCCTTCCATTTATCGAGTGTAAATTGAAGAAGTTTATTCATATGAGTTTGAGAATAAGTTGAAATTTCACCATCACAATCGTCACTTTCAATTATAACGGTTTGTAAAGTGTCTTCCAAAGTAGGATATTTATTCTTTAAATAGATAATTGCACCTTTTTGATCAAGTATATCAGTTAAGCTTTCACGATCGCAGAAAGGACATTTTACTTCTTTATTATTAATATTTTGTGGTTTTTGAATACCAACGTCCATTTTAAATTGGAGTAATTCATTTTCAATACCCATGTCAATTTCCCCTTATTTTGAACTTATATTGTTGTATTCTCAATTGTGATGTTATTTCACAAATTGAAAAAAACTTGTTTGACTACGATGATAAATCAAAAACTTTTACAATTTAATAATATAAAACAGAATCGATTTTTAGCAACTATTAATGCTTTCTTTCTAACGTTCTATATTATGAAAAATCACAATGATGATTGTAATGTAGTATCGAAAAAATAAGTTAATTTAATTTCCGCATTATTTCATAAGAAAAATCAAATACTAACATCAGATATTCTTTTGAATATCTGAAATATCCTATACTATCTAAGAGGTGAATCAAATATGAACTCTAAAAATCATTTAGATCCACATTCTCAGAAATTTGTTACTAATTGGACAAGGGCTAAGCGTTCAAGTTCTCAAGTGAATGGTAATACAATGATGTCTCAACCAAATCTCATATTGAAGACTAACACAAAAGCCCATAGTCTGTAATGTTAGGATATTTTTAAAAAATGAAGAGAGAAGACTTAGAGTCTTCTTTCTTCTTTTATTTAACGACTATATTTTATTACAGTTAATATAAAAATAAAAAACCATGAATAAAACATTCATGGTTTACAGGAAGATTATTTATTTGTTCCATGTTGCTTAGTAGGCAACTTTTCATTCGGTGTACCATTACCTTGATGCTCTCTATTCTTTTGATCTTTTCTCTGTTTTTCATGTAAATTTTCAACAAATTCATGTGTGTTTTCCAATTTTAGTCCTCCTTCAAATACAATCTAAGGATTACTTTTTCCAAACTATTTGTAAAAAATTCATCTAAATCATGTAATAAGTTTTATTAAATTAAGTACTGATAAGATAATGATTATGCTTTGGGCAATCCCAAAAAGGAACCCTGTTATAATTCGTAAGAAATTATTGCTTTTTCGCCATTTCCATTTTTGTGTAAATCCATCAATTAATAGCGGTAATGCTAACAATGGAATTTGCCACCACGAAAGAATAAACGAATACTTAAATAATAATGGCAGAAAGAGATATCCTATTAGTATCGCCATACATCTTGCACAAAGTGGAAATACAAATGAACCTACTTTAATTGATCGATCTAATTTCCTATGACATGGAATCCATTGAAATAACATTTAATTCACCTCTTTTAACTTGGACAATCGGGAGAGCAATCACAATCCGGAGTGCAATCAAATGGATGATGGTGACAATCTGGCAAGTCACAATCTGGTATATATGAGCCGTTACAATCATTACAATCAAATATCTTTTTTCTATTTCTTTTTTTTTCATAATAGTAAATAGTCATACCTAATAAGAAAATGCTTAAAAGTATAAATATGATTCCGATTAAAATATGGCCTTTAGTAGTCAAAATTATCCCAGATGTTAAAAGTATTAAAATTAAGGTTAATAAGAAAAAAAACAAATTTCCCCCTACTCTCTATCATTACTACAAGTTCGCATATAGTAAATTAAGGCTATTTTCGTAAATTTTGATCAAATAAGCATGGGGAATTGTAGATTTCCACTCCAAGATGCTCGCTTTTTATTGAGGAGTGTAATGAGATTCCTTGGTCCAAAAGATGTGAGTCATTCATACCTTAAGACAGGAAGTCATGGTATTAGCATGTCTACCTTTTTGACTACTACGGAGTCTCATCTATTCCGATATCCGTACAGGAGTCTCGCTTATCCGTTCATCATTTACAGTTTGTACTAAGAACCCTTTTAAAAACAACAATCTTTTAGAAAAGCCTTAATTAAAAAGACTAACTATTCAAGTTAGCCTTCATAACTTTCAATGTTTATAGAGAAAGAATCATCTTGAACGCTGAATAGCTGCCCCAATTAAAATAAAGATAGCAGAAAGAATGTGTAAAAACATCCCTACTATTGGAATCCATGCTAAACATGAAGTGATAATTCCAAAAATATTCCCATTAGCAGAAACACCTGCTTTTTTAGCCATAACTAATGTAATAATGTGAAGGATTAATGCAATAAATAATGGGACATACCCAAATCCTATTACAATTGATCCACCTAAAATTGGAATACCTAAAAATGCTTCATACCCTCCAGAAATCCATTTTAATGTTCTTACGTTTGATTTCATAATATCTCCTTTTTTATCTTTAATATTGATTCACATTTGAATTGTATCTTTAATAGTTAGTGTTAAAATTATTTTCTTCTTTTAAGTAATACAAATGAACTTTGAAAAAACAACATGATACATAATCCTCCGTATTACACTTTCTATGTATCTGCAATAAAAAGAGACAGAAAAACCTGCCTCATTGTAAGAATAATTAATTATATTGCTGTAAAAACTGTCTTAATGTTTTAGCAATTGAGTGAGTATCTTTAAGTTGTTCATTACTAAAAGAAAGTGCAGTTTTCTTTTCATCTAATCCAAGGGATTCTTGTAAAAATCCTGTTAAGCCACGATGTAAACCTGCTTTATCAACCGCTACTCTCATAAATAGGCCATCTTTATTCGGCTCAATCATACATTCTATTTCATCAAATCGCCATTCTCTTTTCGAATTTGGGACAAACTCCCATTCTTGATAGAAACGTCCATTTTGCGCTTCAACTTCAACCTGACGTAAACGGAATCCAAGTAGGTTAAACGCTTCTACAAAATTTGATAATTCTTCATGTGCATGTATTTTCAAATAGTCGACATCAGTCGGGTCAACACTTAAATCCATATCTAAATCTGTTTCAATCCAAACCTTTCCATGTCCAATTGTAATCGGTGCATAATATGGCAAAATAAAAGAAAACGGAATTGATTGATGTTCATTCGCTTGGACAGTCATTTTTCCAGTAACACGTTCCTCATGTAATTGAATTTTGACAGAGACTTCCCCATCTCCACTTTTCTTTTTTGCATAAGCCTTTAACTTTAGAGCGATATAATTAATATCTTGCGCAACTGACCCGCCTTCAATTTCAATGACACCTTCTATTTTATTACCTGGATATAAATCTCTTGTATGTATAATTGTATTTACTGTTGCTGCACCAATACCTAATCTTGCTAATACCTTTTTAAACATGGTATCCCTCCATTTGTGAATAGATTCAGTAATAGTATATAGTAGATTAGTAGTTTTTAACATTCTTTAATTTTAAAATTTCGAATTTTCTACCCCACCTTCCTCCTTTTGAAAAGCTAATTATATTAAATATCAAAAATAAATATTTGTTAGACAAGTTCTCTAATTTAACAGCATATTTTAATATAAATAAGTAATTTAGGGGGCGTATTCCATGCATTTTGTTTTCATTAAAAAAAAATGGATATTATTTAGTTTCGTTTTAGTCATTATTGGTTTTGGAGCTTGGTATTATTTATTTCCTAAGGCTATTCTAACAGCGGGTAATCCAAAGATTAAGCCAACTGAAACGCTGGAAATACATATGGTTACGGGAGAATTTTCATCTAAATTAGCAGATGGAACTGAGATTGAAGCTTATCGATGGGATCCAGGAACTATAAATATCGAACAGGATCAAAAGGTTATCTTAAAGTTACATGGTATTAATGGAATGGAGCATCATTTTCATATTAAAGGTACGAATATTTCTGGTATTGTAAAAAAAGGTGAAACGACCGAAGTACCATTACAATTTAAAAAAGAAGGTATCTATCAGTTAATCTGTGATACTCACTCCACGAATGATGATGAAGCACCGATGATTGCGTATATTGTTGTAGATTAACATTTGTCCGGATTATAATGTGTAGACAAAATCCAAAAAAAATAAGATTCAGACTGATTGAAAACGCTTGATTTTCGAGGAGCAAAGCCTGATGAGGAGCAAAGTTTTCTAAGTCGGTAATAAGCACTGTAAGAAAGCGAGCGTTTGACCACAGTCTGAAAGATAGTAAAATTATTTACTATCTTTTTTTGTGGTGTATTAATTGTTCGAATTTCCTCTTAAATTTACTTTTCTTTCATTTTTATCATTCTTTAATACAACTTGTTTACTCCATGTACCGTCCATGGGAAGTTCCAATTGGACTTCATAAAGCCCACTTTCTTTTCTCTTCATTACGCCTTCAGAATGGTGATTCATACTTTTCATTTGTAAGTTTAATTTTACTGAATCAACATCAACTTTTTCTCCATTCCTGTTAACTAACTTCACTTGGTATGTATGTTTATCTTTATTTTTAGTTGATTTAAGATCCGTTAATGAAACATTTATTTTGTCCAAAAAAGGGCTCGATTTAACTTCCTCTTTCTTACTACATCCCGTAATAATTAATACAAAACAAGTAATCATCAAACTAAAAACTTGAAGGTTTTTCATATACTATTCCCCTTTCTAGTTCGAGCAATATTAAATTTGATATTCAAATTAATACTTCTCTACAATGATAAAATATAATTGTGATAAAAATGTGAAGCATAAAAATTAAAAAAATGAAATTAACAAGTATGTATATTATTAAGATTGATCCTCATATAATGAACGGCGAATATAAATCCTTTACATCTGAGAAATACTTCTAAGAAAGGAGTCAAATAAATGTTAGAATGGTCTACCATTGCTTTAACATTTCTATTATCATCATATGTTATTATTATTTCTAATAGAAAAAAAGAATATCTATCATGTACAGTTGGTAAGATGGCAAGTATGACAAATTCCATGATGGCAAGTGTAACAATGGGAACTATATTTGGTATTCTGTTTCGAGATGTTGACTTAGCAATTCCAACGATTATATCTATCTTGATTGGAATATTAATCGGATATTTAACAGGCAAACCAATATCACTTATGGCAGCTTTAGAAGGAATAACTGCGGGTGTAATGGGTGGTATGATGGGTGCTATGTTAGGCATTATGCTTCAAGAAACATATATGGATATGATGATTTATTTCTTAGATGTCGTTTATGTTTTTGTCATTATTATGTTACTTCGGGTAATTGAAAAAGAATCAACTAAAATTAAAAATGAAAATACACTTATAAAACAGTCAAATTACTTATAAACAAATAAGACTACCCATTTAGTAGGTAGTCTTATTTGTTTATATGCAATTTTTGAAGTCTCAAACAAGCTCTAAGTGACTCGTGTCACAGAGTAATTTAAACTCTAATTTATTTTGATCTTTATCCATTTCTATATGAGTCAAACTTGTGCCGTGTACAAATGGTATATCCCACAATTTCTCAATCGATGATTTTTTTAAGTAAGATACAATCGTAGCCAACACAACCGCATGTGTCACGACTAAAATATTTCCATTATTATTTGTATTAATAATATCGTTTAAAGCATCCTGCACACGATTCTTTAAATCTTCTAAACCCTCACCACTATGTGGTATATGATTATATAAATGAGGCGAGTCCCATAGCGAAGAAAATTCTTTTTCAAATCGCTCATTTATTTCTAATTTTGTCCTCCCTTCCCACTCTCCAAAATTTATTTCTTTTAACCTGTTTTCTTCAATTATGTGTATGTTCTTTTCTCCACGTAAAATCATTGCTGTTTTAATTGCCCTATGGCTAGAACTTGTATAAATAATTTTAAAATCTATAGTTGATAATTTTTTACTAAGTAATTCAGCGTCCCTAATACCTTTGGATGTAAGATTAGAATCTTTCCATCCCTGTAATCGATTCTCGATGTTCCATTCAGTTTCCCCATGTCTTGTTAAATAAATATGTAACAAATACGATTCCTCCATCAAATAAAAGCTAGTCTAAAAATTACTTTTTAAATATTCCTTTGCTAAAATAATTGCATGAACTGTAAATAATTGAGTAATTGTACAATTATGTATCATTTTCTGTACATCTTCAAAGTTAAAAAGCCTCACTTGAATATCTTCTGTACTGTCTAATTCTTGATTGTCTGATTGAACGGCATCAATTATTAAATAAGTACTTATCTTATTATCTTGAATAGATGGATTTACAAAAAATTCACCCAACAATATAGGATTCTTATTCGAAATATAACCTGTTTCTTCACGTACTTCTCTCATAATCCCAACTTCTTTTGTCTCATACTCTTCAATTTTCCCTGCAGGAATCTCTAAAAAGAAATCACCTGCGGCATGACGATATTGTTCCACAAGTACTATTTGGTTTTTATCAGTAATGACAACTGCATTTACCCAATCAGAAAACTCATTTACGTAATAATCGTCAATAACTAAATTAGAAGGAAGCTGGACAGTATCTTTCCTTAAATTTCCAAACTTAGTTTTATAAAGATAGGTTGAGGACAACGTTTTCCATTTTTTCATTCATGACTCCTTAAATGATCAGAAAGAATTAATCTATTTTATTTTATTTAGAAGTTCATTCCATTTCATAGCGTCTCTAATGCCATCTTCAATTGATAAAGATGCACTCCATTTAATTAATTTATTAATTTTATCAACGTTGGCATATGATCCAGCAACATCACCTAATCTTGGTTGTACTTCTATTTTAGTTAATATTTTTCCATATACTTTTTCGAACATTGAAACAAACTCTCTAACAGTAACTCCTTCACCTTTTCCTACATTTAATACGAGATATGGATTTTGAGGTGATTCAGAAAGTTCAAATGCATTTTCAAAATTTTCAACTGCTTTTACATGTGCTAAAGCTAGATCCCAAACGTGAATGTAGTCTCTAATGCCAGTACCATCTTTTGTTGACCAATTTGTACCTGTAATGTGAAAACATTGACTCTCTTCAGATACAGCTTTAAGCAAGCATCCTAATAAATGAGATGGAAATTCAATACTTGAACCTGTTCTCATTTTAGGATCCGCCCCAATTGGATTAAAATAACGTAAAGCAATGCCTCTCATTTCATAAGCATGACAAAAATCTTGAAGAATCATCTCGGTCATAAATTTCGTACGAGCATAAGGACTTCTTGGGTTCAATACTGACTCTTCTGTAACAATTAACTCTATTGGATCATCATATATTGAAGCTGAAGAACTATATACAATCTTCTTTAACCCTAGTTTGTTTAAATGTGAAAAAAGACTAATCGATTTTGATAGATTTTCAGAATAATATGCACCTGGATTTTTAACCGAATCTGGAACAACAGTTAATGCAGCAAGATGAATCGTAAAATCGATGTCCGGATGCTCAGTACAAATTCTCTCTAATAGTGCGAAATCAGCTATATCACCTTTGTAAAAATATTTATCATATGTAAAATCAATTCTGTCATTTTGATCTAATATAATTGGTATATGTCCATTATCGATTAATGCACAACATACCGTACTTCCTATGTAACCAGTACCACCTGTAACTAAAATTTTCATTCTACTTTTCTCCTAAATCTTATTCTTTCTCCACTACGATTCTAGATTTCATCTCATATGTATTGACAGAGTAGGCATCTAAAGGAATATAATTCGGTTTTTATAGTATGTATTACACGAATTTTAAAGTGTTTTCATGTAATTAGTTCAACTATATTTTTTAAGTCTACAAATTTCTCTTCACTAGTTTCCTGCTTTATATTCTGCTTTAATAAACTCTGATGCAACCCAAAATATAACTCTAGTGGAATCTATCTAATCATAGTTGAAGTTATAAATTAAACCATTCTTTTTACCGGATACATATAAACTTCTTCATCTCCATAAACATCACCGGTCGGTTGGAAACCAAGTTTCTGATAAATATTAGAAGCATATTTGTTTTCTTTGTTTACAGTTAAACGGATTTCTTCGCATTGTGAAAATTGACTAGTAATCCAATTTATCATTTCTTTTAAAGCAGATTTCCCATAACCATTGCCTTGGTATTTTTGATCTATGATGAATCCGTTTATCCAATAACTATACGTTGTATTCTCTTCATACGCATGCATCATAAAGCCTACCATTTTTTGATCATCATAGATTGCAAACGGTAGATACTCCACATTTTCTCCATCTGGTTTTATATATACCTTCGCAAGTGAAACAGACACGGAAGGTACAAAGTTTTTTTGTGATTCATTAACTTGAAGATCCATAGCCTCTTCCCAATTTTCTCGTGTAACAGGTTTTAATATTATAGTCACTTCAATACCTCATATCATTATATATTTTTATTTTAATCATTAAATTTATAATATTCTTATTGTTCGATACAATGCAATAGTAAAGAAAAGTCTTACTACTTTTGTAAGACTTTTTCATTTTTAAATCTACGCAAAATGTTTTGGAAAGTTCTCTTTGAGTTAGAGGAATATAGTATAAAGGCAAATAAAATCAGTGATACAAATAACATTAAAAATGAACTTAAGATGACAATAATTTGTAATGAAAAGTTTTTAGCCAAATAACCAATTGTAATGGTAAACAAAATGACAAATATAGCTTGTACAAAGCCGTATAAACTACCTATCCTCCCCATTAAATTTACAGGCACTTTGTTTTGATAAAACGTATCATAACCAATATTTGAAATTGCCAATGCAAATGATAAGATGAAAAATCCAATTGCAGCCATGAAAAAATTGTTTGAGAAAGCATAAATAATATAGCCAAGTGAAAGGAATATAGAACCAATCCATATCAATTTTTTTGACTTTATTTTGTTTAAGAAAATTGAATTAACTAATGATCCTACTATAAAACCAACACCAGCTAAACTAACCAATACCCCGTATTTGCTATTTGTTAGTAAAAGGACTTCCTTTGAAAAGGATGCTTCAAGTGAATCAATGGATGCCGTTAGAATTAAAATAAAAGTATATAAAAATATGATTTTGACAAGCATTCTGTTGTTACTGCTAAAATGTAAAACTACCTTTAGATCCTTCTTCAGCATCTTTAAAGTGATAGGTGTTTTTGAACTAGATTCATCTATATTATTTTCAATATTTGGTAATAAAACGGTAATTATACCAGAAACTAATAATGATATTGCATTAATTGAAATTGCTAATTTTGGTGTACCAATCATAAATAGAACGCCAGCTATAGTTGGACCAAGCACAAATGCTCCAGAGCTTACTAAACTTCGCATAGCATTAAATTTTTGTCTTCTTTCATTCGGTAAAAGCTTGGTTATATACACCATTGAAGTTGGGTAAAAAATGGAACTACACATATTAATCACTAATACGAAAGCATAGATTATCCAAAGTGTAGAGATAAATGGTAATACGAAAATGACTATTGCTCTTAAAAAATCAAGTTGAATCATTAAATTACGTTTATTTGTACGATCAATTAGACTCCCTGACCAAAAATTAGTAAGAAGCGTTGCAGCTGGCTTTAAAATATACAAGAATGAAACAGCAAGTGGAGATGAAGTCATGTCTAAAATAATTAAATTTAGTGCAATCAGATAAATCCAACTTCCAATATTCGAGATTCCAATACTAGTTAAAAGTAAAAAAGAATTTTTCCAACCATTAATATGGTTATTATTCATAGTGATTCCTCCCAGCAATTCAGTTAAAATAGGAAACCGTATCCTATTAAAAATAAAAAAATCCCACCCCCAAGACTTTTAAAGTCTTGGGGACGAGATTTATATGCCGTGGTACCACCCCAGTTTATTAATATGTCACCATATTAACCTTTTCAAGTACAAAAATTCTATACTCTAGCTCTATAACAGGAGCACCTGTCACACCATCCCAATTCCTTTTGTTCCGATGTGATGCTCAGAGGCTTGCTTCGATAAATAAATTCTTGCCCCTTTTTCAGCGTACGGAGCTCTCTGCTAAGAATCTTAAAAATCTACTCTTCTCATCATTGCATTTAATTTTCATAATATTAACATTTATTCCCATTTAAGTAAAATATTTTTTTAAAAATATCTAAATATTATATTTTTATTTTCATAATTTACTATTCCTCTCAATCGAATGACTAAAAATCAGTATATTTTAAAGATTTTTGGAAAAAACAACCATATTAAGCTTATTCTAAGGAGAACATCATGAAAAAATCATTAGTGGCAGCGTCAATTGTAAGTGCATTTACTATTGGTTCAGTAACGGGAATTCACATTACTCGGGCAGATATGGAGAGAAGTTCACAAGAACAAAATGTGATGGCGACGAACTGGTTCCAGACTTCGGCAGAAAATAAAGCATTGCAAATCCAAATCTATAATCAAGCTACAAAAGAATTGCATGGAACGATTAATAAGAAAAATGCGAAAGACAAGAAATTAAATGCAAAGGCAAAACCTGCAGCAGTCGTACTTGATATTGATGAGACCGTATTAGACAATTCACCTGATACTGCTTGGGCAATAAAAAACAACGCTAAACACCCCCAAGGTTGGGATGAATGGATTAAAATGGCAAAAGCTGACTTAATTCCAGGGGCTAAGGAATTCTTAGTTGCAGCTAGTAAAATGAATGTTGAGCTTTATTACCTCACTAATCGAGATGAAAAATACAGATTAGAAACGTTAAAAAATTTAAAGCTTCATGGTCTACCAGATGCAGATAATAAACATTTAATCTTGAAAACGAATACTGCTCAAAAAGGACCAAGACAAGCTCAAATTGCAAAAACAAATGAAATTGTAATGTTGATTGGTGATAATTCAAACGACCTATCAGACATTTTTTATAAATCAGATGTAAAAACTCGATATAATAATGTAGATAAAATTGCTAAAGAACTAGGCGTAAAGTATATCCAACTTCCAAATCCAATGTATGGTGACTGGGAAAGCGCAATTTATGACTATGATATGAAAAAAACAGATCAAGAAAAAGCAATCGACCGATATAATGCACTAAAAACGATGAAGTAAATTAAAACGTTAGTTGAGAAAATAAACTCAGCTAACGTTTTTTTATCCAAACATTTTTTTGACAGAGTAACTAGGTCTTATCTCATTTAATTGAAAATAAAATATAAGTGATTACTACAATATCTATCTAAGATGATGAAGACTGGGGGCGATGGAAGTGTCATTTGTTGAGCTTAATTCTGAAACAGAACTCTTTTATGAAGATAGTGGCAAGGGTCAAACGATCATTTTTGTACACGGAGTAATGATGAGTAGTAAATTTTTTTATAAACAAGTCCCTTATTTTCAAGAAAATTATCGAGTAATTACCCTTGATCTCCGAGCTCATGGGAAGTCAACGAAAGTACAAAATGGTCATACTGTTGCTCAATATGCTAGGGATTTAAAATTATTTATCGAAAAGCTTAATTTAAATGATGTCATATTAGTTGGTTGGTCAATGGGAGCTTTTGTGTTATGGGATTATGTTAATCAATTTGGCACAGAAAATATAAAGGCTTTAACTATTGTTGATCAATCTGCTTCTGATTATATTTGGCCAGAATGGGAATTTGGAGCTTTTGACTTCAACATTTTGAAAAATGTCATGCAATCAATTCAAGAAGATCAAAATGGTTTTAACAGTGAATTTATATATGGTATGTACAAAGAAAATCCTCCACCAGAAGATCATCAATGGATATTAGAAGAAATGAATAAATTACCTGCAGCAATCGCAAGTACAATTGTCTTTAATCAAACAGCTGTTGATTATCGAGAAACAATGTCAAACGTAAATATCCCTACATTAATTTGCTTTGGAAGTTCAGGATTCTTCCCATTAGCAGCTGGTGAATATATTCAAAATAAAATAAAAGGTTCAAAATTTGTCCCATTTTATGAAAGTAGTCATCTATTATTCTTAGAGGAAACTGAGAAATTTAATAAGGAACTAGATTTATTCTTTAAGAGTATAAAGTAAGCATATTTAAAAGCGAAAAAACTGTTCAAGCTTGAACAGTTTTTTTGTTAATCTATTTTAAATTTAAGCTATTAGTGAATTTATATTATTTAAACCAGCCTTTTTCTTTCGACTGCTTTATCGCTTCAATTCTGTTTTTTACTTCGAGTTTATCTAGAATCATTGAAATATAATTTCTAACGGTACCTGTTTTAAGACTTAATTGATCAGCTATTTCTTGTGTATTCATTCCGTCTGCAACTAATTCCAAAACTTCCTTTTCACGTTCTGTTAAAGGATTTCCTTCACTATAGACATCATCCATTAGCTCAGGTGCATAAATACGTTTCCCTCCGATAATGCTTCGGATTGAACTCGCAAGTTCGTCGCTAGGACTATCTTTTAATAAATACCCCTTCACACCTGCTTTAAGTGCCCTTTGAAAATAACCAGAACGAGCAAACGTAGTCAAAATTATAACTTTGCAATCATAAGATTTAAGTTCTTCTGCAGCATCTAACCCGGTCTTTCCAGGCATTTCAATATCCATTATACAAATGTCTGGTTGTAAACTCTTTACAAGTGATATAGCTTCTTCCCCATCAGTCGCTTTTCCAACAACTTCCATATCATCTTCTAGATTTAGTAAGGAACCTAAGGCTCCTAACAGCATTCGCTGGTCTTCAGCTATAACTATTCGAATCATTTAAGCTCCTCCTTCTCAATTTGTTTAACATCAATCGGTACCATCATTATTAATGTGGTCCCTTCTCCACTGACAACATCAAGTGTTCCGTTAACAAATTCTAGTCTCTCCTTCATACCAATCAAGCCATAACCTTTCGAAAAATTCCCTATTGAAGTGCATCCTATTCCATTATCTTTTACGCTAATTACAATTTCGTTCCTTGTTTGATTTATTAAAATTTGACATTTTGTAGCTCTGCTATGTTTTACAACATTTGTAACAGCCTCTTTTAAACACATACTAACAATATTTTCAGTTAGTAAAGAAACATTTGAAAGTGTAAGTTCGTCTGGAGTTTCGAATTCGATTTCCGCAGCAAGTAAAAGTTGTTTTATACGTATGATTTCATCCTTTATTCTGATTCCACGCATTTGAGATACAATCTTTCTCACCTCATTTAACGCGGTTCGAGCAGTTTGTTGAACATCCCTTAACTCATTTTGGGCTTGTTCAGGATCCTTTGAAATTAACTTTCGAGCCAAGTCACTTTTTAAACCAATTAACGAAAGCTTTTGACCGAGCGTATCATGTAAATCACGTGCAATCCTCTGTCTTTCTTCAAGTTTAACTAAATCGGAAATTCGTTTGTTTGCATCTACTAGTTTTTCCTCTAGCTGACCTCTCTCATTTCGACTATGTATACTAAAAGGTAACAAAATTACACTAATCCATGTAATAACGACAAAAGGCAGTTGCTTAATCATAAAATCTTCTTGAAGTATAATCGTTATGTTTATTGAAACTGTTGTGATGACTAAATGTAAAATATAAAGAGTCAAAAATGTAACTCTGTTCTTTTTGTTCCCTATTAGATAGGCGTTAAAAAAAGCAAAGTAAACATAACTAAACAATACTGTCATCACGATTGAAATACTTATCAAAATCGGAGACCAAATATAAATTGACCACCCTTTGGAAGTGTATGCAAATCGGTATAAAATAAAGAAAGTGATTGATAGAAATACACCGACTATATCGTAAATTGTTGATTGAGAAGATAAATAAATAAAATAAAACGGTAAAATGGATAATACTGTCCAGATATACGGTGAAATTCCCGTACTTTTCAGGAATGACAAATACGTTTTTATCATAATTAAACCTCATTTTTTATTTGGAAAATTTAACTATCTTACATACAATTTTAGCATATTTGTTATTTGTTAATTTCATAATTTACTCGAATTGGCTATTTTTCTAAAACTAACGTTGAAATTAGTTGATTTTTCTTTCTAGCATAGCAATTAACTGTTCCAATCAAATCCACAGATAATAATATGGTTTTAAAAACAACAATTTTTTTAAAAACGGCCCAAATTATAAAGTAAAAGCTCAGACAGTGTCTGAACTTTCACGGTTTACTTTATAAAATGATTTTAAATCTTTAAATCCGATAAACTTTTTGTTTTCTTCATCCCACAATTTGAATCTCAATGAAGTTAAACTTGTTTTAAGTGTAATTGTAGGAACGTTTTGAAGTGGAAGAGTATTATTATGAACATCCTCTAAGTGATAATTCGGTACTCTTGGACTTAAATGATGAACATGGTGATATCCAATATTTCCAGTAACCCACTGTAGAATTTTTGGAAGTTTATAGAATGAACTTCCTTCTACAGCTGCTTTTACATAATCCCAATTTTCATCTTCCTCAAAATACGTATCTTCAAATTGGTGTTGTACATAAAATAACCAAATACCTAATGCTGCTGAAACGAAAAAGATCGGTCCTTCAACAAGTAAAAAGTTTTCCCATCCTAATTGCCAACAAAATAATGCAGATAATCCAATAATCGCAATATTCGTAATGTAAGTGTTTAGACGTTCTTTCGTCTTAGCATTTTTTGTATTAAATCGATTCGTAATTAATACAATATAAATCGGTCCTAGTCCAAACATAATTAATGGATTTCGATATAGTCTATATGAAAACTTAGTCCAAGTAGATGCTGCAATATACTCATCTACAGTTAAAACCCACATATCACCAATACCTCTTTTATCTAAGTTACTACTTGTTGCATGATGAATTGAGTGACTGTGTTTCCATTGACTAAATGGAAATAACGTTATGATACCTGTAATTGTTCCTAAAATTTTATTAGCTGTTTTATTTTTGAAAAATGATTGATGACAACAATCATGGAAAATAATGAAGATTCGAATCAAAAATAATGCTGCGCCTAAGTCAAATAGTAAAGTTAATAGTATAGATGTTGAAATGCTTTTATAAGCAAGAATCCATAAAACGATAAATGGAATGAAAGTATTGATCATTTGCCAAATACTTGCTTTTAGATTTGATTTTTCATAAGGGATGATTTGTTTACGTAAGTTCTTTTGGTTTAGTTGTGACATTTAATTATTCCTTCCTTATGTTTTATTACTAAGTAATAATATGTAATCTTAATTATAACTGTTAATTTTTACTGCGGTAGTATCATGCGTCATACGATAAATATGACAAATGTCATATTACTTCTAATGATATTTTTTGTTAAATAAATACTCGACATTATAAAAGTTTTTATTTTTTTTTATGAAAATATGCACATTTTATTTAAATAATTTCTTCGATATTAAAGATTGCTGATAGCCACTTTCAGGATATTCACTTTCCTTTTGGAGTGCGCTGAGCCTTGTGTAGGTTGCTCATTCCCCCATCTCGCACAAGAGTCTAACTCCTTTTGCTCCAATCTACTTTTTATTATAATCGATTGTCTTCTTAGATCTACCTGACAATTATAACAATCCTTTAAAGGAGGCCTTCATATAAATATCAAATAAATACATTAATAAAGATTAAAAACTAAATAAAAGGCTCTTTTCTAAAAGTTTGTTGCTTTTAGGTTTAATAACTTTCTAGAAAGAAGTTGATTGGTACGGATATGCGAGACTCCTGTGGGAGTAGCAGGAAGGCTGAGACCCCACAGTGATCAAAAAGGTAGGCATGCTAATACCAAGACGTCCTGTCGTAACGCATGCATGACCTACATCGTGTGGGCCAAAGAGGCTCAGCTCACGCCCCACGGAAACGTAGCATCCTGGAGTTGAAATCAACTAACACATTCTCAAATTGCAACAATATCTACGAAAACAGCCAAATAAAAAAAGCAATACGAAAAGTATTGCTTCAAATAATGCTAAATTTTTGATAGTTCTATTAATAACCGTTAGGATTTGTAGCCTTTTTCTTTTTAATTTTTCCGAAAGGCTTAAAATAAGTAATAACAGTCATAAAACACATACATACTAAATTAAAGAGCCCGGTAATAATAATTGATAACCACTTAGTATTAAACTGTTGATTATCTAATGCTTTTATTCCTAAATTATGAGCTGTTTCTACAAGAAATAAAAACCAATCATTAATGAAAAAGATTCCAAGTAAAATGATCAAGATCGTTAATACAAGTTTAATGACCACCCAATAATATTTTACTAAACCCCACTGCGTCCAAATTGATAATAGAATGCCAGTAATCAGAGTCGCAAGTGCAGGATATTTAAGTAAATTCTCATCGATTACATGCATGCTTGATAATGTATAAATTAACTGATCTCCATTATGAGCATTTTTTAAATAGAAACCTAAAAGCAATAGACTTAACGTGCCACCAAACCAAGCACATATTGCAATTACATGAATACTTACTAAAATATTTTTCTTCGTTAAATTGATTTTTTTAGCCACTATATCTTTCCTCCATAATAATTCTCAATTTTTATCTATTTCTAATCATAGAGGCTATATATAAAACAACTATTATTAAATCCTTAAATTTTTCTTAAATAATCTCTGAGCTCTGAACTTATCCTTTAATAAAACTTTTTATAATACAGCAATCATTTCGATATGAGCAAATAAAAAAAATCGTTAAACATCGTTTAACGATTTTTTTATAATTTAAATCGATATCCTGCTCCCCAAACTGTTTCAATATATTTTGGATTTGATGGATCCTTCTCGATTTTTTCTCGTATTTTACGAATATGAACTGTTACAGTTGAGTTATCACCAATCGTATCAAATCCCCATATTCGATCGAATAAATGCTCTTTACTAAAAACTTTATTCGGGTTGGAGGCCAAAAAAGATAGTAAATTAAATTCTTTTGTAGTGAAAATTTTTTCTATCCCTTCTACAAAAACCTGTCTTGATTCTTTGTTAACAGTTAATCCTCTAACTTGTAATACATCATTACTTTGTTCGTTACTTGTAAATCGTTTGTATCTTGAAAGATGTGCTTTTACTCTAGCGACTAATTCACTCGGACTAAAAGGTTTTACAATAAAATCATCTGCTCCTAAACCAAATCCTCTTATTTTATCAATGTCTTCCGTTTTTGCTGAAACGATTAATACAGGAATATTTTTAGACTCTCTAATTCTTTTACAAATTTCAAACCCGTTTACTTCTGGAAGCATTAAATCCAATAAAATTAAATCATAATTTTCGTTTAATGATTTATGTAACCCAATTTTACCGTTAGAAATGATTTCAACTGAAAATCCACTAATTTCAAGATAGTCTCTTTGTAGTTCTGCTATGCTAATATCATCTTCTATAATTAAAATATTGCTCATTTAATCTCCTTATTAGCTGGTCCTTTTTTAAGTGTAAATTGAATAATAGTTTGTTCACCTAATTTGCTTTCAGCCCAAATTTCTCCGCCATGCTCCTCTACGATTAGTTTGGTAATTGCAAGTCCCAACCCTGTACCTCCAGTAGAAGCATTTCTTGAAGGATCTGCTCGATAAAACCGATCAAAAATATAAGGAACTGCTTCGTTTATAATTCCTATTCCATTATCTTTAATTTTTACTAAAATAAAATCTTTCTGTTCATTTAAACTTACTTCTAATTGTTTATGTTCTTTATCCATATATTTTAAACTATTTTGAACTATATTGGTAAAAGCTCTTTTTAATTGCTCTCGGTCTAACAATACTGTCGTATGTTTTGTCTCCATTTTATTTTCATATAAGACTGAAATATTCTCTTTTTCTAAGTCAAATTGAAGTTCTTCGATTATATCTACCAAATAATTATGTAAATCCACTTCTTCTAAATCAAAAGGTATCCGATTCAAATCAAGCTTAGAGAATAAAAATAATTCATTTATTAAATGGTCCATGTCAATTGTTTTTGTATAGATTGTTTGGAGATAACGGTCTAATTTTTCGGGTGAGTTCGCAACACCGTCCCTTATGCCCTCAACATAACCTTTTATCGATGTTATTGGTGTTTTTAAATCATGAGAAATATTTGCAATCAATTCTTTCCGATTATTTTCATATTTTTTCTGAACATCAGATGCGTGCTTTAAATTTTTTCTCATCTCTTCAAAACGGATAGCTAATTTACCTAATTCATCATTATTCAAAGGTGTAATCTGAAAGTCAAGATTCCCTTCACTAATGTTCAATGCAGCTTCATTTAATTTTTTTACTGGTTTCAGAATACTTCTGGATACGAAATAGGATAATAATCCATTTGTAATTGCAAAGATTGGAATGATCAGTCCAAAACGTAAAAAATAAAAAACATGTTGCGGTGGACCAATTGGTCTTTTTTCTATACCATTAAAATAGAAAACACCTAATAGTATTTCTATAATGATAAATGAAACTATTGGAATCAAAATCATTGCGATATTCGATATGATTAATCGTTTTCGGATGGACAAGTTCATTTCCAACTTTCTTAAAGTGTAATTAAGTGTTTTGACAATATAATTATCGTCAATTTTCTATTACTCTTTGAATTAAAGCTATTATTAGTTTAATCATTTTTCCTTAATTGCATCTTATCCATTTCTTAATTATTTCTTAATTATTTTGCTAAATAACTATATCTAAAACTCATTAATATTCTTTAAATGGAAAATTTTTTATGGGAAAAAGTGTGACACTCTTAGGTATCACACTTTTTTTACTTTTATGATTTGTTAGAAGAATTGTTAATTATCACTTCAAAAGCCTCACTATGAGCCAAAATATTCCCGCAAAATGCTACAGGAGTCCCACACCTTACGTTCCAATCAACTTCCTAATTTATCGGTCGTCTTCTTTATGCAACCTATCGATAAAAACAATCTATTAAAGGAAGCCTTTATTTAAATACCAACAATATACATTAACAATGTTTATTTTTAAGAAAGTTTACCTACAAAATTCATCTTTTCTAATTCAAATGAATCAAAGGCACCATCTAATATTTTCCTGACATCTAGAAGTGTATCTTGTAAGCTAACTGAGGCACCCTTTATGCCTGTAAAAGTTTCTGCTACATAAAAAGGTTGCGTTAAATATGCTTCGAGTAATTCACCACGTTTAAATGTAGTTTTTTCATTTTCTGGTAAAGAGTCTAATCCATGAATTGATACGAATGAACGTAATTCTCGATATCTACGAAGTAATTTTTGAGAAGATTTTTGTATTATATTGTGATTTTGATCTTGATGAATATCTTCTGATACAGTGGATGTTGAGTAGATTGGATTGATTGCTGGGTACTTATGTCTTGCAGCTAAATCTGCATCGAACTGCCATAGTGTTTCTAGTGGACCATATGGAATATCCTCATCAACTGCTCCACCTTTTACATCAACTAGGAAAGTAGTTACATTTTCAATTCCTATATCAGATAATTTTTGATGAAGTTGATTAATATCACCACTTATTACATTCGAACGATCTGCTGCAAATGCCACATCTATATTATTACCAGCTCTAGCTATTATTTCATATACTTCGTCAATAGATGTACATACATGTTTAACATCATCTATAATATCATCAATCTCGGGGTATCTACCTTCGGGTCTTAATAAAATTGTCAAATATGAATCGTTTTTTAGTTTATAAAACAGTTCAGCCAGGACAACTAATTGTCCCATACCAGGTCTAGCAATTAGTCCTACAGTACCACCCTTTACTAACGGAGCAAATAAGTCTAACGTTTTAATACCAGTTTCGATCATTTCGATTTTCTCCCCTCTAATAATAAGTTCGTCTAAAGTACATTCAGCAAGTGTTGCAAGTGCAACTAATGTTCTCACTTCAGATCTGCCAATCGATATTTTACCAGTACATAGATTTGAAACAGTCGCTGCACGAAGTCCGATAGATTTTGCTGCACTCGTTAAATTCGGTACTCTCCGACGTAATAATCCAACGTTTAAGCGTAAATTTTCCATATTTCCCCTCCTCTTTTTTAATTTATTCTAATTCTCAGAAAAAATCAACATTTTTTACTCTTAAAAGTAAAATTAATTACGTTTTAGTGTAAAAATACATAAAAAATGCGATATTCCAATTGAAATACCGCAATTTTTTTTATTTATTCACTTGCTATTTTATCTAGTATTGAAATTATGTCAGAAAGATCATCAATCGAATATGCAGGTTCAAAATCCCCCCATTGAAGATCTTTCTTCCAAATTACAGACATCCCAACATTTTTAGCTCCAAAATAATCGTTTTTTGGATGATCTCCGATAAATACACATTCTTCTGGTAATACATCGAAATAATCGATTGCTTTTTTGAAAATCTCTGGATTCGGTTTACTTACACCTTCCGTTTCTGAGATTAATATACAATCAAAAAATTGATCAATTCCCAGTGCTTTTATATTATCCAGTTGGAATTTTCCTCTTCCATTTGAAATAATTCCTAAATGGTAAGATTTGTTTTTTAAATCTTTTAACATAGTGATTAAATGATCAAAAGGTACACAATGATGTTTAAATTGAGATATATAATCATCAAGTAATTCATTCATAGTTACATCCGTTAAATTATACTCATTAATCAATTGAGTGAAGACTTTATCTTTCCAAACATAACCGCGACTATCTAACTCTATAAATCTTGAAATATATTTTTCCTTTTTAATATGATTTAGATTCGAATTAAACCGTACATATTGTTGTTCAATAAAGTTTAAAAGTGATGCATCCCGATTTAATAAAGTGCCATCTAAATCAAATAGTACTACTTTAATCATTATTGCCCCCTCCATAAATTTTATTATTATATAGTTTTTTTAAAATTACAAATTATGTAAATAAACCATTCTTTTACTATGCAATATTTGGTTATTTGACCATTCGCCCAAACAATGAATAAACAATTGTCATACTTTATAAAGATTAAATTAAAGGAGTTGAAATAATGGATATTTATCCTCCATATAGAGTTTTCCCTGGTCAACCCGGTGGATTTCCTGGTCAACCTGGTGGATTTCCCGGTCAACCTGGTGGATTTCCTGGTCAACCTGGTGGATTTCCTGGTCAACCAGGCGGTTTTCCCGGTCAACCTGGTGGGTTTCCCGGTCAACCTGGTGGATTTCCTGGACAGTCAGGTGGTCAACCTACATCTCCACCACCTTCGTTCACACCTTCTCAACCATCAGCAACTTTATTTGCAGTAGATCCTGGGGCAATTGCAGGATGCAGATTTAGAAATACGTTTGTTTGGTTAAATAACGGGGAATCATTCTGGTTTTTCCCTACTTTTATAGGTCGCCATTCAGTTGCAGGTTATAGATGGTTTGGATTCTTCTGGTCATATTTTGGTATAGATACAAATCGAATACGCTCATTTACATGCTTCTAAAAACTATAAAAAGCCTTGTGATTTAATCATAAGGCTTTAAACATGACTATATTTAATAAATTGAAATCCATCATTGTTGCTTTTGTAAATATTCATTATCCACTTTATTGAAAACAAAGACTTTATTTCTTCCTGTAATTTTAGCTGTGTATAATGCCTTATCTGCAGCATCGATTGCTTCTTTTCTTTCCATTGAATCATTTGGAATAAAAGTTGCTACACCAATACTTACTGTAACATATAGTTCAGTTAATGAATTAATATTTGGAATTTTAAGTTCAAAAATACTCTCACGAATTCTTTCAGCGATTTCGATTACTTTTTTTTCTGAAGTATCTGATAAGATACCAATAAATTCTTCTCCACCATATCTAGCTGAAAAGTCTGATTCGCGATGTAAATTCATTGAAATTGCATTCGCAACCACTTGTAAACAATTATCACCTTCAATATGCCCATAAGTATCATTAAATTTCTTAAATGAATCGATATCAATTAGCATGATCGAAAGTGGTTTTTGAGATAAAATTGCCTCATCCCATCTTATCGTATAGATTTCCTCAAAGTAGCGTCTGTTTGCGATTCCAGTTAAACCGTCGCTCATCGACAATTTATGTAGCAATTGATTCGCCTGTTGTAATTTCTGTTCAGCTTTCTTTTGTTCAGAAATATCTCTAAAAACTACCATTGTTGCAGGTTTACCTTCAAAATTTACTTTGGATCCTGAAAAAGCTAAATCAATCGACCTTCCATCTAAGCGTATATACTTACTTTCTTTCTGGTCACTTTTCTTACTTCCATGTATAAACTGTTCGAACCTATTTAATGAATCTTCTCGGTAACTTGTATCTATTAGATCAAATACATAAATTCCTATCAAATCTGAAGGATGTTTAGCACCCAGTAAATTCGCAGCTTTATTATTTGCTAACTGAATAAATCCACCAATTTGAACAAATATTCCATCAGGTGATGTTTCAATAAGTGTACGATATCTTTCTTCACTTTCCTTTAATGCATTTTTGAGTTCATTACTCTTCTTTAGAAATAAAATAAAAGCGGCAATCACACTTCCGCCTCCAATAATAAAGCTGTCATAAAGTGGCAAGATAGGAAATATTGTATGTGAATAGATTATGTTTTGGTAGATCATTAAACTACAACTTAAAATGATTAGAAATAGAATCATAGAAAACCATTTTAACCAATATTTGTGAATGAATTTCGATATCAAACCACTTGCAATTACATTAATTGTGATCGAAATACATGCAGTTATTGAACCTTCGTTTATTCCGTTAATAGATAATCGGAAACATATCAACAGAATTCCAGTCACTAAAGTCGCCCTGATTCCACCAAAATATGCAGCCGATAAAATAGCAAGCTGTCTTAAATCTAAGATATTATTTTTATAAACCTCAAATCCAAAATAGATTAATATGATTCCTAATATTCCGTGAATTACTCCAACAATAATTGAATAATTTTTAAAATGCTTTTGAAGTAAAAAAGTTTGAATTCTATTAAATCCAAAGAGAAAAAAAAATTAATAGTGAAAAATTAAGAAATAAATCTTTAATCATAAACTCACCTTTAATATCAAGTAATTTTTACTTTCCATTTCATAGCGATAGTCCCATTATCACGGTATTATTATATTTTCCATTTATAAATACGTCTTCTTTTATAACACCTTCTACTTCAAAACCTAAATTTTTATACAATAGGATTGCTTTTTCGTTATCTTCATTACAGGTTAATTGTATTTTTTTTGAAATTTTATTTTGTGTAGCCCATTTAATTAAATATTCCATCAACATTTTACCTAAACTCAGACCCCAATAATCTTTTTTCACCACGATTCCTAGTGTTCCAACATGTTTTGTTCGTTCTTTTTGACTAGAATTTATTGATGCGATACTAATAATTTGGTTATTTTTTAATGCTAATAAAATAATTGAATTCTCTTCATTTGAAGTACTTTCCAAAAAATTTTGATATTCAATTAAGTCTCTTATAAATTCATTTTTTCCAAAAGAAAGAAAGTTAGTTTCACCACCAACAATATTATAAAAATCAATAATCGACTTTGCGTCATCTTTTTTTGCTTCTCGAATTGTAACACTATCACCATTTTTTAAGAACATTTCAAACATCTTCTATCTCCTTTACGCACTAAAAAGAGCTGCGGTACAGCCCATTATAATTAAATGTATATTTTAGTTTAAATAATTCCATTGTACATTTTAACATATTATCCTTAAAAATCCATTTCATTCCTTGAAATCTTTTTCTTCTCACTAGAAATCACAACAATAAATGCCCCAACTAATACAACTGTTCCTCCAAATAATTGCAGTAAGTTCATTCTTTCATTGAATAGAATCGTAGAAAAAAGTATCGTGATAACCGGTTCGATCATACTTAAAATAGAACCCTTTGTAGGACCAATTAATTTTATTCCAGCAAAAAAAGACAACATAGAAATGACACTTGATATGATGGAAATACTTAAAATTGCTAGCCATCCGACTAAACTAAAATGCACATGAAGTGAATTAGTTGATACTCCCACGATCAAAAATGAAATTGCTGCAAATAAGGTAATATATGCACAAGTTACAATTGGCGGTAACTGTAATGTTACTCGTCCACCTACTATAATATAAATTGAATAAACTACTGCGGCTGCCAACGCAAGTGAAATTCCTATTATATTAGGATTTTCTGTTGGTGAACCTAGTACAAACATAATGCCTACTAATGAAATAAAGATAGATAGTATAATGGTCTTTGTTAGTTTCTCTTTATTTACAAAAAAAGAAAGAATCGAAACGAATACTGGATATAAGTATAACAACAACGCAGCTAATGAAGCAGGTATGTATTTAACTGAACTGAAATAAAAACTTGATTGTAAAGTGTACAGGACTCCGCCTAACAATAAAAATAGAGCTAATTGCTTAAAAGTTATTGAAACCAATTTCTTTCTAACTAGTAAATAGCCAAAAAAGATAATTGTCGCAAACGTAAACCGTAAAAATAATAATGTATTAACACTGATATTTTGGTCATAAGCATAGATTGCAAATATAGGCATTAATCCAAATGCAGTAGCCGATAATAGTATTAAAAGATATCCAATATACATTCGAATCCCCCACTTTAATAACACTAATATTTTTTAGAATTTTTAATTTATTTAAGTTTAACACATCCGTCGCAATTACTAATACAGCACATTTTCAAAATTTATAAAATATTCTTATATTTAAGTGCTATACCAATAAATTGTAAAAAGGTTAAAAATTAAATATTATTATGACATCAAAGCAAGTAAAAAATAATAAAAAGGAATGATAAGGATGGAATTATTAGGGCTTCATCATATTTCTTTACTTACCGGAAAAGCAGAAAGGAATTATGAATTTTTTACAAAGGTTTTAGGGATGAGACTTGTAAAAAAGACTGTCAATCAGGATAATACTTCAAGTTATCATTTGTTTTATGGAGATTCAAAAGGGAGTCCTGGCACTGAAATAACCTTTTTTGATATTCCTGGTATTGGTCACACATATCCTGGTCATTCAAGTATTTCTTCTACCTCTTTACGAGTTAGCTCAACTGAATCTTTGCATTATTGGAAAGAACGCTTTACTAACCTTGGTGTAACCCATGATGAAATTGTTAAAAGAGCTAATCGAGATACCCTATCATTTAATGATTTCGAAGGCACCCGTTTACATTTAGTGGCAGATAACGGTGAAATTGGTGTAGCACCTGGAATTCCATGGAATCAATCAGACATACCTGTAGAACATGGTATTTTGGGATTAGGTCCAGTAACACTTACAGTTAAAGAGTCTGCTCCTACAATTAATATATTAACGGAAGTATTAGGTTTCAGACATGTCGGGTCTTATCCATCTCTCGAAGGAGATTACCCAGATATTGAGGTATATGCTACAGGGCTCGGTGGTTCCGGTGCTGAAGTACATATAGAAACACGGGCGGACTTACCGAGGGAAAGACCAGGACGAGGCAGTGTTCATCATGTTGCATTCCGAGTACCTAATGAGGATGAATACGACCGTTGGGCAGACAAAATTTCATCTCATGGAATAATGAATTCAGGCAAAATAGAACGTTACTACTTTAAAGCATTTTACTTTAGAGAACCAAATCATATTTTATTCGAGTTATCTACTGATACTCCTGGTTTTGATGTTGATGAATCAATCGAAACATTAGGAGAAAAATTGGCTCTCCCACCATTTCTAGAACCAAAGCGTGCAGAAATTGAAGCTAATATCCGTCCTTTGGAAATAAATTAAAATAGTGAAAAAAGACATCAGAAAGTGCTAGATGTCTTTTTTATATGTTGATTATTCATAGTAATTTAAGATGTTATCTTTATTCCCAGTAATTTTTCATAAGGGATTTTGACCATTCAGGTTGTTTTATTTCCCCTTTTGGTAAAAATTCTTTCATAACTGGTTTAATATCGATAATTGGCGTTCCATTTATTGCATCTAATCCTTTTACAGTTATCGTTCTATCAGTGTGATTTAATAATTCCACAGTAGTTAATCCCAGTTTATTTGGTCTGTTTTTTCCTCTTTGTGCAAATATCCCAACTTTTGGATAGTGTGTATTATTTCGTGGATGGCGTGCATTAAATTGAATTTTATCATCGGTGACTTGATCAAAGTAAAAAATAATTTCTAAATGAGAAAAATCCGTAATTCCTTCTAAAGATTGTTCAGACAATTGATCTACTAATTCAATTTCCGAAACAACCCCGCCCCAGTTATCATCTTCTATTTCTTGTCTAGAATTTTTAACAAATGCTATTGGATTAATTGTATAACTCAACTACCCCACCCCTATCAAAATCTGATCTAATGCTTCCATATTAAAATTAAGCATCTTATTTGTAATTTCCTATTTAAAAAGGAATTTTATTTTCTTCCTTTCATTTTTAATGGTGCATTTCTCATCATAGGAAAAGTTAATAATTGTAGAAAAATCCCAATGAATCCGATCATCGTATAAGTAACGTTAATGTTATTTTCGACAATCCATGTAAATATCGTCGAATTATATCCACCAATTGATGTTAGTGTTAACAAAATACTTACTAAAACAAATACTAAAAGAAAATTTAGTACACCTAATCTTCGAATTAACACTGCGATAAAAGAAGAGATTCCTAGAATTAAAAACCCAATCATCAAATCTATCCAATAGTAAGTAAAGAAATGATAATCTGCTGAACTAAACGAACCTGGATGAAAAAAATGAAATCGATTTATTCCTTTTTCTGCTAGAAAATTCATTAAAAGGTAAAGTAAATTAAGAAACGTAATACTTCCGATCACCATTAAAATAGCCATTAGATTGTACGATTTTAAAAACTGAGATCTTGTACTGCCTAATCCTATTGCAACTTGGAAAGGTATGACTAATCCTGCTACTGCAAATGTACAAATCCCTCCATATGTTGGTCCAAATAGTGCAGCATCTGTGTTCATTGGGATACGAAAAATTAAGCTAATTAAAAGATAGATAACTGCTAAACCGATTGTAATCGTTGAAAATATAGTAAAGTACCATTTTAAGTCATCAAATATTAATTGATAAGTCCCATTTTTTGAATTCATTCTCCCACCTCAAGTTTATTTTGACTTGTTACATTAATTAAATAGTCTTGTAATGTTGCTTTTTCAATTAATAGATTGTTATCTTTTGCAATTTTTTTCCATTCATTAGAAATAGTTTCATCAAGCATAACCTTTTGTGTGGATCTAATATTAGTAGATTCAATTACTTTTGAGTTTGAAATTATTTCTTTTATAGAACTTGTGTCTCCTGAAAGAATAATACCTTTTTCACGGATTACTTCCATATCTTCATTTAAAAGAACTCTACCATTGTGTACAACTAAAAGTGATTCACATAAAGGCTGAATTTCTTCTATATGATGCGTAGAAAGTAAAATTAAACGTGGATTAGTCTCATAGCTTTCTAATAAAACATCATAAAATTGTTTTCGTTTTACTGCGTCTAATCCATTAGTTGGTTCATCAAGAATTGTAACACTCGCATTACTCGCTAAACCTAGAACAATCTGAGTCGCAGTTTTCATACCTTTTGAAAATTTGGTTACTTTTTTAGATAAAGGTAATTCAAATAATTCAATTAGGTACTCTGCAAATTTTTGATCCCAATTTGGGTGAAAGTAGCGTCCAAACTTTAACACATCTTCCATTTTCCAGTTTTGCCCAAATGGATGGTTCTCTTGTATATAACAAATGTTTTCTAAAGCAGCTAAATTATCATAAGGTTCTTTTCCCAATATTTCAATTTGTCCTTGTGTAGGTTTAAAATGCCCTGCTAGTAAACTCATTAAAGTTGTCTTACCAGCACCATTTCTTCCCCATAATCCAATGATTTTCGGCTCGATTTCAATAAAATTAAAATCAATTAAAACTGGCGATTTATTATATCCATAAGATAAATTCTTCACTTGAATCATTTACTTCTCCCCCTCTTTTGTATCTATTTTCCGCTTTATTAATTCAATTACCATGTCTTCATCAAGCTGAATTCGTTTAGCTTCATTCAATAAAGGGGATACAAACTCTTCATAAAATTGTTGTTTTCGTTCTGATAACAATTTTTCCATCGCTCCTTTAGCTACAAACATACCTACACCTCTTTGTTTATAAATGATCTCTTTATCAACTAAAGATTGAAGACCTTTTCTTGCAGTTGCAGGATTTATGTTATAGAAGCGAGATAATTCATTTGTTGAAGGAACTTGTTCCTCTTCCTTTATTCTTCCATCAATAATTTCATCCATAATCAAGGATGCAATCTGTTGAAATATTGGCTGTGATTCGTCTAATGTAGGTTTCATTATCAGCTTCCTTTTCTGATTAGTTAATTGGTTAGTTACTTGTGTAACCAACTATACCACTCTTTAAATCATATGTAAAGGCTCTAAATTTAGTACGCCTAATTTATTTCCTAATTCAGATTAAAAAACCTTTCGCTTTTTATGGCGAAAGGTTTTTTGTCATAATTTATTATTTTAAATAATGTTTTTTTCTTCTAGAATCGTTCCAACAACTGTATATTTTCCTTCTATAAAAGTTAATGGATTAGCAATTGTTAAGGTTTTAACTGATTGAATATAATTAGTTGTGTAAGAGCTAGTATTTCCAGGAACGACAGTTAAAATAAACTTATTTTTACTTGTAATTTCTACTTTTAATGGCTCCGAGCTATTAGTACTATTATAAATAGTAACTGTAGTCAAAGCGATTAAGTTTGCAGCTATACTCCATAATTCAATAGGTGTTGTTTGATTTTCTTGAATAAAAATATTTCCACAACAATCAATAGGAATTGGAGGATCAACTTTTTTAGGAGAAGGCTGTGGGGATGGAGCTGGTATTGAAATTGGTTCATGAACAGGAAAAGCATAGCAAAAATTATTAGACAGAAATGGTTTTTTATGTTTCACAACCTTCCCCCCATTTATATTAAAAACTTGATTTGATACATTTTTATATAATAAACAAAAAAATTTATATAGTATTATATAAATTTACAAAAAAAAAGTGACTTACTCCTTAACTAAGAAATTAGAAAGTTATCGTTAGAAAGTCACTATCTGTCACTATTTAATTTTTTAACCAACTCTTACAATTGTTAACGTAGCAGCTGTCGTACCAGCTGCCAATGTTACGGTCGCTGCCAATGTCGCTGATGCAGTTACTCTAATTTGATCACCTGATGTTATATTAATGATAATTTGATTACTAATTAAACTTAATCCGATAACGGCCTGCACTTGAGTACCTGCCACCCCTACTCCGTTACGAAATAATTGAAAAGTTGTAAGTAAAGTTAACGTAGGATAAACTTGATAAGTTATTAAATATCTCCCAGTTGTATTAATCGTAAAAATTGTAGCTGTTGGATTGTTCACAGTAATATCTACTGATAAATTTTGAGCATTGGGAAAGGGAATATTCATAGTTGGGTTCAATAATGTTATCGCAATTACTGCACCAGAAGTATTTGCTGCTGATCCTGATGTTGTAAATCCTGGACCGGTTGCTCCCGTTGCTCCTGTTGCTCCCGTTGCTCCAGTCGGTCCTGTTGCTCCTGTTACTCCTGTTGCTCCTGTTGCTCCCGTTGCTCCTGTTGCTCCTGTTGCTCCTGTTGCTCCCGTTGCTCCTGTTGCTCCAGTCGGTCCTGTTGCTCCAGTCGGTCCAGTCGGTCCAGTCGGTCCAGTCGGCCCAGTCGGCCCAGTCGGTCCAGTCGGTCCAGTCGGCCCAGTCGGCCCAAGTTTATTTAATCCATTGCAATAATGACTATTACAACAAGTACACTTTATTTGCAGATAATTCAAACCTTTTACATATGGAATTTGATTTCCACTATCGTCAAAAATATTAAAATAGGAAGACATATTAGCTCCTCTTTTCATTAGATAGTCCTACCTATTTAGTAAAGAAACCGATTTTACTATGATCGTTGAAATGAACTTACATAGAATATCGGACTGTAATGCAAAACTCTCCTTCAACAACACCTGCTAGTCCTATTGTATCAATTTGAATTTCATCAAATTGTTTTTCTGAAAAAGCAACACTACTTTGAGGAGGTACCGAAAAAGAATCAACAACTGTGCCGACTCTTAAAAAATTCACAATAATATTCCCTGTTACAGCATCGTTTTTCACGTAACCAGAAGCAGATATAATAGGAGCAATATTATTTGTATAAATTGTAATTATACCTGGTGCAGTCACTTGCCAAGTTGTGCACACTTTATCTTGAAAAATATTTTTAGTAGAACAACAGCCTACTCCATTGTTGCACATGATTTATCCCCTCTATTTCTTTTTGTTTAAACAGAATATCGTGCAGTAATACAAAATTCCCCCTGAAATAATTCACCTGTAGCACCGACTGGGATGACTGCGACAATCGTATCAAACCTTTTTATTGTAAATGCTAAACTTGAGCCTAAAGGAATCGTCTCAGTATTAATGATTCCTCCAGTCGAATTTAGAAAATTAATTACGATTGGTGCAGTAGTAGAACCGATTTCATATTTGATAAAACCTGTCCCTACGATATTTTGATTAAAATTATTTTGATATAAAAGAATATTAACAGGTGCTGCACCGCCTATTCCAGACCAAGGAATACAAATTTGGTCTTGTACAAATACTTTTTCTGGGCAACAACTTAATGTAGTTGTGGAACAATTACTTGATGCCATTAAAAATACCTCACTTTCAATTAGAAAGAATGTTCTTGATATATAATGTAGACAAACTGTTATTGATTGTACGTTTGTCACGAAAAAAACCACTTTAATAAAAAAGTGGTTTTAAGTGGAAATAATATATAGAAAGATCTTATTTTAAATTACTTTATAGCTTCATGTACCTTTAATAATTTCCCTTTAATTGTTGTATTCTTCATGGCTCTTAATACAAGTGGACCTTTGCCATTTAAAATATCAACATACGATACATTTTCTTGAATCGTAATGATGCCAATATCTTCAGCAGAAACTCCATTTAGTTTCGCTATCGTTCCTACAAAATCAACCGCTCTTATCTTCTTCTTCTTTCCGCCATTAAAATACAATTTCATTATGTTTTGATTTAACTGTTCATTTTTGTCCTTTTTAAGTTTAGGACGTTCATTTAATTTTGCTTCAAAATCAGCTCTATTAGCATAAACTTCTTCTTTTGTTGGGCAATCCTTTTTAGGTAACTTGAATCCAATATATTGTTCTATTTCATTTAAGAATTTCTCCTCGAAAGGTGTAATGAAGGTTATAGCTTTCCCAGTATTTCCTGCTCTACCTGTTCTACCAGTACGATGAACATAGCTTTCTTTTTCCATTGGAAGATCAAAATTAATAACATGTGTAATATTATCGATATCAATACCTCTTGCAGCTACGTCTGTCGCAACTAAATAGCGGAATTTCCCCTTTTTAAAATCATTCATCACATCAAAACGATCTTCTTGAATCATGCCTCCATGAATTTTATCACATGGATAATCCCAATCATCTAATTGATTAAGTACATTATCAACTCTCTCTTTCGTTCTGCAAAAAATAATACAACTATCTGGATTTTCAGTGATTGTAATATCTTTTAGAAGATCGAGTTTGTCTTCTTCCTTTGCTTCAAATAATGAATGGTCTATATTCTTTGTAGTTAAACTAGAGGAATGAATCTCGATATTTATAGGATTTTTCATATACTTATGACTTAAACTCTCAATAGTCTCGGGTAAAGTAGCCGAAAATAACATCGTTACTCTGTCACTAGGAAGTTCATTTATAATCGATTCAACTTGATCAATAAATCCCATATTTAACATTTCATCTGCTTCGTCAATAACTAAAAATTTAATCTGTTCCAAAGCTAGCGTACCTTTTTCGATATGATCTAATACTCGTCCAGGTGTCCCTACTACGACGTGGTTTTTTTGTTTTAGTTCTATTTTTTGTCTATCAAATGGATGTTTTCCATAAACTGCGGTTGCTTTAATTCGTTTTAACCTGCCAATATTTGTAAAATCTTCTTTTACTTGAACTGCAAGTTCTCGAGTAGGAGTTAATATCAATGCTTGAGGTTTATTCTCTTCCCATTCTACTAATTCACAAATTGGTATTGCAAAAGATGCCGTTTTACCACTTCCGGTTTGTGACTTTACTACAAGATCTTTTCTTTTCAAAGCAACTGGTATAACTTCACTTTGAACTTCTGTTGGATTCTCATAATTTAAACTTGACAGTGCTTTAACAATTTCATTACTTAATAAATAGTCATCGAAACCTAGTTTACTCATTTACTAACCTCTTTTATATTTTTTATCTAATTATTTTGATATTAATTTGATTCAATGTATTAGAATTAATACTTTATATTATTATCCTTATAAGTCAATGCTATTTAATTAGTGGATAGTGATTTTCGTCTTATAAAGAATCGACTCTTTCTTGTAATCTCAAAGTTATTAGCTTCTGTTTTGCTTCATTTAGTATGTCTTAAGCCGGGTAAACAATAGAAAACAATAAAATCCTACCTCAAATTAGAAGTAGGAAGTACATTTTTTAAACATTTTGAACGAAATATTTCTTCAATATATTTTTTAAATTACTTTTATAATTGATTAAATCATACGTAGTATTATTAACAATTTCTTTCTTAATACTTAACTCTTTGATAATTTCATCTTCAAAAGCTTTTCTTTCTTGAAGAATTTTAAATGTCCCATTTAAGCCGGATAAATTATTTGCTTGTCCAAACTCTTGTGTAGAATAATAATCTATGAAACCATCAAGCCATTCTTTTGACCTCTCTTTAATTGCTTTATTAAAAGAAAGCTCTAAATCATCTTGATTTATATAAATTAATAACGGATCTAATTTTTTAACTGCATTTTCTAATGATTTAATATACTTTAAAACCTGATCCTTCGAAATATTGTATTTTATCATCCCAACTGTGATTGGATTTTGAATAAAACAGCATTCGAATATAATTACTTTATCGTTGTGTTGAGAATTTGAAGCAAACTTTTTCCATTTATTTTCAATATGGAATTGATTTTGATTGAATGGTAAATCGTAAATATCCTTTTTGCTAATGATATTTAATAATTTGTCTGGAAATTTAGCTCCGAGTTCATTCTTTATTAATTGATAAGGAATGAAATAACCTGCACGATCTTCAGTTACATATTTAAAGAAATCAAAATCTAAAATATGCTCAGATAATAATTGATTTAATTCAACTTTTGAGATATACGCTACGCAATCAAAATCAGCAGGATGATTTAAATCACCTTCAAGAAATAATTCATTCTCTAAATTCATCTCACAAAGTATTTCATTTAATAATGTTGCTGTTGTTGATTTTCCAAAGCCTGGTAGACCTTCTACTAAAATTAATTTGGGTTTCATCATTACAGTGTCCTCACTTTAAAATAATTAAATACATTGATTCTATTTATCTAAATTCTCCACTGTAATCACCTCAAATTTATTTTAAAAATGGCTCTGTTAAAAAAGATTGTTGATTACTACTTCAGGATGCTCGCTTTATAGAGGGGCGTGCTGCTTTAGACTTTTTTAGCGCTATGCGCCTTGCATGAGTCACAACTGACCTGCAAATTCACAGGAATCGAGCACCTTACACTTTAATTAACTTCTTATATATATCGATTGTCTTCTTTTCGTCAACCTTATTATAAAAATGCCTTTATTTACATATCAACAGGATACAATAACAGAGCCTTACAGATAAAAAATATTCCTTCATAAACTGAATGTGTATCCTACAATTTAAATTAAATACAATAAATTAAAAATTGTAAACCATAAAAATCTAAATATAGTCTTCTATTTTTTTCATTTCCATTTTTAATTCCGAAACAATTAAATCAATACAACCATCATCGAATGGCGAAGTAAGTTTTGCTTCTTTTAATATTGATAAAAAAGATTTACTACCACCAGTCTTACAAATTTGGAGAAATTTTGAGATAGCCAATTCCATATTAGTGTTTGATTCAGTAAATATTTGGAATGCACAAATTTGAGCTAGTGCATAATCAATAAAATAAAAAGGTGTTTTATAAATTAACGTTTGCTGTTGCCAGTATCCACCTCTCTCTAAAAAGTCATTTCCTTCATAAATTCTAAAAGGTAGATATAGCTTTTCAATTCTTCTCCATTCCTTTTTTCGAGCACTTGGACTAATATCAGGATTTTCATAGATAAAATGCTGAAATTCATCGATTGCTACACAATAAATCATCCAATCAATCGCACCAATCAAATGCGAATATTTATATTTATGAACATCCTCTTTAAAGACCAAATCTAATGATTGCCAAATTAATAATTCCATGCTCATTGAATGAATTTCGCAAGCTTCATATGTTGGATAATGGTAGTCAACTAATTCAATCTGTCTACTTGAGTACAATTGAAAAGCATGACCGGCCTCATGTGAAAATACACGAACGTCATCAGAGGACCCGTTAAAATTCGCGAAAATAAAAGGTGATTTATATAGGGGTAAAAATGAACAATATCCCGCTCTTGCCTTGTTCTCACGTGTATCAAGATCTACTAAATTGTTCGAAATCATAAAATTATAAAATTCATCAGTTTCATTAGAAAGATTTCTAAATATCTGTTGAAATTGTTGTACAATCCATTTTGAATCTCCTTTTGGACTCGGGCTACCATCTTGAAATAAATAGTCCAAATCATAATAAGTTAACGTAGTAAGGTTTGTACGAATTCTTTGATTTTCGCGTATTTCATTTAAAAATGGTACGAGTTTTTCTTTTATTTCTTTTCGAAAATTCAACAAATGAGATGGATTAAAATCTACTCTAAGCATGCGGTCATAACCTAATGCGATATAATTTTTATATCCTAATTTTTTTGCTATTTCAGTACGCTTTTTAACTAAACCATTAAAAATAGTATCTAGTTCTTCCTCATTATCCATATAAAAATCGTATTTTGCAGTTAATGCTTTTTTCCTTGTCTCTCTATTGCTGTTATATGCGTAAGCTTGAAGTTGTGCAAGATTTTTATTCTCATTATCAAATTTAATTTTTGCCGAAGCTATGAGTTTTGTATACTTACTTACTAATTTATTTTCAATAACTAAGTCTTCTAAAACATCTTTTGAAATTACTTTAGATTGAAGCTCAGCCAACGAAAAAAACTGTTTCCCCCATCTAGCTTCGAGTTGTTTACGATAAATCGAAGTGTTTAAAATCTCAAAATAATCCCTAAGAATATTTAAGTAAATTGGATACATTTCATCAAAATATTTCTGTTCTTCAAGAAAGAAAGCATTTTTTGTATCTCGAGTAAATTGGATCGCAGCTAAATGCATCATACTTTCAAAGAATGACCTAATTGAATTGATTTTTTGTATGTAATGATTCAGTTCTTCTATTTTTTTCGAATGTTTAAATTGATTTAATACATGTTCGATTTCTTGTGTTATTTTTTCTATATCTGGTCTTACATATTGAAATGATTCAAATTTCATATCAACCCACCTCCAAAATCAATCTTTTACCATTCAGTTCGATAGAAAAAATCGATTTCCTTCATTTTAAAATTGATACAAACTTAAATATACTAGTAATAGTAATAAATCATTGTGACCTAGTAAGACGGTAATCGCTCTACTTTTTGCTAAAAATAAACACACTAATATTAAATGACTCTTTTAAATAATTATTTCTGATAAATAAGGTTGATAATAAAATTAACAATCAAGGTTATAGAACTTTCATACTAGATGTTTCATCACGGCACTAATTCTAGTATAATAGATAAGATGTAAATTTATTGACTCAATATTTTTGTTTTGGAAAGGACTTTATATAGATGGCAAATAAAGAATTAACTAACCAAGTTGCAAAACGCCGTATATTTGGGATTATCTCTCACCCGGATGCTGGTAAAACAACTTTAACTGAAAAATTACTACTTCATGGTGGTGCAATTCGTGAAGCAGGTACCGTAAAAGCTCAAAAAAACTCAAAGTTTGCTAAATCAGATTGGATGGAAATTGAAAAGCAACGAGGAATTTCTGTTACGTCTTCAGTAATGCAATTTGAGTATGATGAAAAAATGGTTTCGATTATGGATACACCTGGTCATAATGACTTTGGTGAAGATACATACCGTGTATTAACTTCTGTAGATAGTGCGGTTATGGTTATCGATGCTGCAAAAGGTATTGAGGCTCAAACAAAGAAATTATTTCAAGTCTGTCGTATGCGCGGTATTCCAATTTTCACTTTTATGAATAAATTAGACCGCCAAGCGAAAGATCCATTAGAACTAATGGAAGAACTTGAAGAAGTATTAGGAATGCCTTCTGTTTCTGTTACATGGCCTATCGGTAGTGGTATGCAGTTTGAAGGTGTATATGATCGTTTAGAGAATGAAGTTCACCTTTTCCGAAAAGATGAAGTAATTAAACTTGGTAGTGAAGGTGTGCATGGCCCAGAATTAGAAGGACATATTGAAGCATCTAACTTAGCGAATTTAAGAGATGAGGTTGATCTTTTAGAAGGTGCTGGAAATGAATTTAATCTTGATTTAGTTCAATCAGGTGAACTTACACCTGTATTTTTTGGGACGGCTTTAGTTGATTTTGGTGTAACTCCATTTTTAAATCATTTCTTAGATATGTCACCTTCACCTGGTCCTAGAAAAACGATCAATGGTGAAGTAAATCCGACAGATGAAACGTTTAGTGGATTTATCTTCAAAATTCAAGCAAATATGAATCCTGCACATAGAGATCGAATTGCTTTCGTTCGAATTTGTTCAGGAGTATTTGAACGAGGCATGAATGTGATGCTTTCTCGTACAGGTAAACAAATTAAGTTAAGCCAGTCGACCCAATTAATGGCCAATGATAGAGAAACTATTGATAAAGCCTATGCTGGTGATGTAATTGGAATTTACGATTCTGGAACATATCAAATCGGGGATACAATTTCTTCTGGAAAACAAAAAATCTTTTTCGAGCCATTACCTACCTTCCCACCCGAGTTATTCTTGCGCGTTAGCCCTGTTAACTCATTGAAATCAAAGCATTTCCATAAAGGGGTAGAACAATTAGCTCAAGAAGGTGCAATTCAAGTTTATAAAAATGAATATAATGAAGTTATACTTGGTGCTGTAGGTCAACTTCAATTTGAAGTATTCGAATATCGTTTGAAAAATGAGTACGGATCGGACATTCGTAAAGATCATGTTGACTATAATATTGCTAGATGGGTAAAAACTGATGATGTAAAAGGTCTTAAAAAATATCAAGACATGCGTAATATGCTTGTATTTGACCGTTTCGAACGTCCACTATTCCTATTTGCAAACGAATTTACATTTAATCGTTTCCAAGAACGTCATGAAGAACTCGAACTTGTTGAGGCCCTTGATGTGAATAATGAAATCGCTCCAGAATAAAAAAGAGTGACTGATTCGTTCAGTCACTTTTTTATTTTTTTCTACGCATTTTTCGAATTAAATTGTACGTTCGAAACCTTTTTAGGTTCCCTTATTGATAAATAAACGGCTATGGCAATTATTACACTTCCAACATAAAACGTAGAATTTATTTTTTCGTTCAATAAAAAATAGCCGAAGATTGTTCCAATTAAAGGTTGTAAAAAGAAAAATAGAGAACCAGTTGAGGTATCTATATATTCGAAGCCTTTATTCCATAAGTAAAATGCACCCGCTGTTGAAACCGTCCCTAAAAACAATACTCCCATCCAAATCCACAAATTAGCTGGTAATTCTGTAGGCGCATTAATTTGTTCGAAAATTGTAAAGGGTATTGTGAAAATTACACCGAATACAGTCGCCCATGTCGTTACAGTTAATGATGTATATTTATTCGTTTGAACTTTGCTAAGAATGGTATAGAGTGCCCAAGTGATTGCTGCCCCAACAAGAATGATGTTTCCATAGTAGGCACCATAATCAGTTTTTCCATTTGGGATACCAATTACAACAATTACACCAATAGTCGCTAAAAATAATGAAATAATTTTACGATTATTTATTTTTTCCCTTAATATTAAAAATGCGAAAAATGATATTAAGGCAGGTGATGCTGAAGTTATTAACGAACCCATTGCAGCACCTGAAAGTTTTGTTCCTACAAATTGTAGTCCAATTGATCCTGTATAACCTACTAAACCGATAATTGCGATTGGAAGAATATCTTTTTTATTTATTTTCCATCCACTTTGATAATAACAAATGATACTTAAAGTGATCAAAGCCAAGATAAATCTTAACTCCAATAACAACCACGGCGAAATCGAATCGAGCACTACTTTACTTACAACGTAAGTCATTCCCCAAATACTTGCTGCTGAAGATAAGTATGCAGCACCTTTAAAAAAATTCATTTTTTTAATCTCCATCTACATTAATCCATTCTTTTTTTAATAGTTCAAAAACAAATTCATTCACATATTCTCCTTTAAAAAATGAATTTCTTATCGTATTCACATTCCTAAAACCATTTCTTTCTAATAGTCTAATGGATGAAGTATTTTGTTCTACTGCAATCGCTGTAATTTTATCTTTACTTAACACATTAAATAAATAATCAATCAAACTTTTAAGCGCTTCAGTGGCATACCCCTTATTTTGAAATCTAGGTTCTAACGTAAAACCAATTTCAACTTTAAGAGGTTCCAAAAGTGTATGAAGACCAAAATCCCCTATTAAACATTTATGCTCTTTACTTTCAATTGCAATTTGAATCCAAGTGTCAGGTATATTAACTTCACTTAATTTTTGTTTTTCGATAAATTGATGTGCCTGCTCGTATGTATAATTTTCCCACCCTTGATAGATAGCGACATTTGGATTTGTTCGGTAACGATAAAAGTTTTCTAAATCACTGTCTTTAAATCTCCTTAATTTTAAGCGTTCTGTTTCAATCTCTATAAAATTATTTTTGTTCATATAATCACCTCATTTAGTACGTCTCGATTGTATTCAGTTTTAATTATTATACTGTGAATTTTCAAAATATACATAAAAAAATTAAACGAATTTAAAAAGCTGATCAATTCGATGATCAGCTTAATTTGGTTAATATTGAGAAATCTTATTTAGTGGTGTTTGGATAATAATTGGATTTTTCGTTGGATCGATCCATTTTAATATTGAAACAACATTAGTTTTTGATGTCGCAGTACATCCAGCCGTAAATCCAGAAGCACCAGCAATATGAAAGAAAATTGCACTTCCTTTACCTGGCGTTTTCTGTACATTGTAGTTAATTACAAAACCATAACTATATTGTGGGATATTCATTTTCTCTGCAGAATTCCATCTCCCATTATTTTGCGAAGCTAATTGCCAAGTGTTATATAGCGAACTCTTAGAATCATCAACCCACACACTGTCAGAAGTAATTTTACGATATGTCAATTTTGTTCCTGGGTTTGAATATCTACCAAAGGCAGTATTAATCGTATATTTACCTTCCGGTGTTTCATAATCGCCTTCGTGTTTATTACTAATCATCCCATTCTTTCCAATCACACCGGTATAAGAATGAAGTTTTTGCCAGCTATTTTCACTTTTTTCATATGTTTCTATTAATACATTTCTTGTACTTTCATTTTCAGCAGTGACAAGAATTAATTGCTTGGATGTACCTAGTGATTTCATTTTATTAACTGTAGAAGCAGGAATTGGATTCAACGTTTTTTTTATATATTTACTTGATACCCACCCACTTTTACTGCCACTCGAAATTTTATACCATCCTATTTTTGTATTTGTTATGTATACCGTATTACCTTTTTTGACGGTACCTACGATCTTATAACTAGTATTTGGTCCACTACGAATATTCAAAACTGACGCGGTTACAATCCCTTTAATAGTTGACGCCTCAACAATATTAGTGCTAGAAGGTGTAAAATTATTAATTAATATTCCTCCTGTAAGAATTGATAATGCCAAAGTTGTCTTAATAATTTTTAACCTCATGAGTTCAGCTCCATTATGTATTGATCTTTGTTGGTTAACTATTATTATACAAACTATTGTTTACATAAAGAGAACATTTAGATTACAAATGTATGATTATTTTTAATAATTCTTCATCACTGTATTTCATTATCATCGAATTTATTAGAACTTAGTTAAATCAAAAGGCTATTTTCATAAACTTTGTTGTTATTAAGAAATTATTATGTCAATTTCCATTCAAAATGTTCAAACTTTAACACCATAAAAAAAACAGAAGCAAATTATGCTTCTGTTTTTTTAAAATTAATGTCCAACCATCATAGAAGATTTTGATTCATCTACTGAGTCTTTTGAATCTGATGAATCAGCATCTTTCATTACTGGTTTACGTAGAATAATCGATAATAATGCACCTGCTAATGCAATACCTGCAGCTAATAAGAATGTATCACCGTAAGCTGAAATCATAGCATCTAATGGGTTTGTTGTTTTTGCCATGTAGTCTTTCGTGCTAGAAGTTAAGAAACCAGCCATTCCTGCAACTGCAAATGAAACCATTACTTGCTGAGCAGCTGAAGTTAACGATGTTACACGGCTTACTAAATGTCTAGGTGCAGATTGTAATACATGAGTATTGATCGCCATCATTGATAATCCCATACCCGCCCCCATTGAAGCAAGAGTAAACATAATAAATGTATTTGATGAATCTAACGAAATCGTTGAAAACGTATATAATGATGCTGTTATGATCGTAAGACCAACTAAAGCTAATGGTCTAGCCCCAACTTTATCATATAATTTCCCACCTATTGGCATCATTAACGCCGAAGCTAATGCTTGAGGTAACATAATTAATCCTGTTTCGAATGCACCATATTGTTTCACTGTTTGTAAATAAAGTGGAACGATTAAGAACGATCCAAATAATGCAATCTGCATGATCCAAGTAATAATGATACTTCTTGTAAAATCAGACGATTTAAAAACTCGCAGTTCAAGTAATGGTTGCTTTTGACGTAGTTCAACTACAATGAAAAGTAAAAGCGTTACTCCACCAACAATTAATCCAGTCAACGTTTGTTTTGATGTCCAACTAGTCGCACTTTGACTAACACCATAAGCTAACATTGAAAAAGCAATAGGAGCTAAAATGATTCCTAAACCGTCTAATGCAGGAACCGATTTTGTTTCAAAATTAGGTAAATATTTAAATCCAATAAATAATGCAAGAATTCCTATTGGTAAGTTGATTAAGAAAATCCAATGCCAAGTAGAATATTCAACAAACCATCCTGAAATAACTGGACCTAATGCTGGTGCTAATAACATTGGAATTCCAAGCATTCCCATTATTGATCCGATTTTTTCTGGAGGAGCTAATCTAAAAATGATTGCCATGCCGATCGGTGCAACCATTCCACCACCTAAACCTTGAATAACTCGATAAATAATTAGTTGTTCAGGTGTTTGAGCAACTGAACATAATACAGAACCAATTGTAAAAAATAAAATTGTGATTAAAAAAATTCGTTTTGCACCGAATCGATCCGACATCCATCCAGCAAGTGGAATAACAGCCGATAGTGCTAAAGTATAACCAGTTATTGTCCACTGCATTGTTGTTAAGTCTGACTTGAAATATTCAGTAATACCCGGCATTGCCACGTTTACTACTGTACTATCCAAAATAACCATGATCATACCAACGATTACTGCCATCATTGGACCAATTATTGCTTTAATACTAAAAGGCTTCTCATTCGCCTCATTATGATTATTCATCATGCCAACCTCATTTCCCTGTATATTTATAAAATTTGAATACACATTTCCAATTTCCGTTCAAGTATACAGATGATGTTAAAAATGCTAAAGCAAAAAATTGAACAGAAAATTAATCATACATAAAAAAGTTCTAAATGTAAACCAGAAAAAGTGTCCTCAAGCTAAGAACAGTATATTTGATTATCCTATTAACTTCAATAGTTATTTATTCTCTATAAAAAATAACAAAACCCAATGAAAATGCTTTCATTGGGTTTAACATTGATATTTTACAAACAAAATAAATTTAAAAGATTATTTATTTTTTACATACTTCATCATTAAATTTGCAATTGTATGTTGTTCTTGCTCATCTGCAACAGACCATAGATCTTTTAGAATTTGTTCTTCTGCGTTTTTAGGGTCTACTTCATTAGCTAAATAATTGCCCAAACGATATGCCATTTCCCCCATCGCACCTTCTCCAACGCCTTTTTCATTTGTTGCATCTAAGCGATCTCCTAAAAAATCTTTCCATTGATCCCAATTATCTAAAATTGACATACATTTCACCTCGTATTTAAATTTGATAAAGATTACATAAATACTATTTACTTCTTCAGTTAAAATTATGTATGCATTATTCTCCGGGTAATATTTTCAGAAAATTATGATAAAAAACTAATCCCACAATACATACTGGAATTAGTTTTTGATTTCAATTCATTATCTTATTCAGCATTCATAAAAAAGATAGCCAATGTACCTGGTCCTGCATGTGCTCCTATTGCAGATCCAATCGAATTAATCACAAACTTTTCACAACCAAATGCTTCAGCCATTGCATTTTTAATTTCTAATGCCTTCTCTAAATCATCTCCATGTGAAATACCAATCAATTGATTACTTAAATTAACACCACGAGATTCCATAATTTCAAGCATTCTTTTTATTACTTTTTTTGAACCACGTATTTTTTCTAAAGGTATTAACTTGCCATCTTCAACATGTAAGATCGGTTTAATATTTAATAAATTCCCTACAAAACCTGCAACTTTACTAACTCGGCCACCACGAACTAAATATTGTAAATCATCTACGGTGAAAATATGTTCGATATGGTCAATACTATGTTTTATGTTATTGATAACTTCTTCTTTTGAAGCACCGTCACTTGCTAACATTGCCGCTTTAATAGCAATAAGACCTTGTCCTAGTGAAGCACCTTTTGTATCAAAAATTTCGAGATCAAGTTCTGGGTATTCTTCTTTCAATTCATTTTGTACCATTACAGTTGATTGATATGTACCCGATAATTCAGATGAAAATGCTATGTATATACACGGAGTTTTTTCATCAGCGTATTTTCTGAAAGTACTTGAAATGTGATCGTAAGATGGTAGTGATGTTCTAAATACCTTTCCTTTTCGCATTTCAGTAAATAATGTTTTCGATACTAATGTTTCTCCATCAAAATATTCAGTTTCGTCTTCTGAATATACTCTTAATGGAATAATATCAATTTCATATTGTTCAATTATTTCTTTTGGTAAATCAGCAGCGCTATCTGTTATTATTTTTACATTCATTTAAGGTTACCTCTGTTCTATTTAATAATTTTTTAGTTATTTTCTCATAAAAAAGCTTTAATGAAAAAATAAAATGCTTTTCTATTCATGAAAATATATCTTTTTTATTAAATTAGCTATTTATTATTATTATCCTTCATTTTACTGGAATTGTTAAGATTTTATTAAATAATAACGAATCAATGTGAATATTGTCCATATTGATACTCGTTTTTATGATTTTCCTCTTCTTCTCGTATTATATGTGAGAGTGCATAGATTATTGATATGGCTCCAATAACTTGAATCCAACTACCGAACATTAAAAGTTGTTCTCCTAGTATATCTTTATCATTCAAGAGTGCAACATTGCCGATTCCGTCGATTAGAGCACCTAATCCAATTAATTCATTTCCATAAACTTCAAATTTTGCGTAATATCCTGTTTCTTCGCTTGCACCTAATGCTTCTAATGAAGCACCAATTGTTTGAATAACACTTCCAACTGCATTTAATTTGTGCCCTTCCTCTTCAAGGCCCTGTATTTCTAAATTTGTAGCAAATGTATTAGTCGAATTTCCAGCAGCTTGGATCCAACTACCAATCATGATTTTTAAAATATTTTCTTTTTTTTCGACAGAATATGATTTTTCTCTTCCGACTGCTTGCAGTGAATTGCCAAAAGCTTCAATTGCATTTCCTTTTGCAAATAAACGCCTTCCAAAGTCCATACTAACTAAGTGCTTACATGAAACTCCAACAGCTGAGGTGACTGTTCCAAACAATAAAAACCATGCACCAGTGAAAATCAAGTCCTCTCCAGCTTTGCTCATTTAAACACCTCATTTATATTTTCTAATAAACCATACTATTCACCCGTAAAATTAATTGACAATTAATATTGTTTTAATTATTATAAGTACAATAAATATTTTGAAATTAAATGCCATGAAGAGAAAAAGTAGTAAAGAGTAATCATTTACAGAGAACTCCGGTAGCTGAAAAGGAGTAATTATTATCTTTATGAAAAAAGACTTGGAGCTTCGTACGGAACTAAAAGTAATTGATTTTTAGGGATGCTACGACGGGTTCTCCCGTTATCGAGATAGGGTATAAGCATATTTGCCGTACCTGATAAGGTTGATATGGCAACATGTCAACAAACTGAGGTGGTACCACGAAGTTAACAACTCTCGTCCTCAAGATGAATAATCTTGGGGGTGAGAGTTTTTTTTATGGAAAGAATCTTGGAAATATTAGTTGAACTTGAAAAATAAACATATTATAGAGGTGAAATTATGCACTGGGCAATTAATATAGCAAAAGAATTGATAAATCAACATCCTGAGAAAGATACATTTGTATGTGCATCGGGTATTAGTCCTTCTGGTTCTGTACATGTAGGAAATTTTAGAGAAGTAGTTACTACTTACTTTGTCGTAAAAGCCTTAAGAAAATTAGGTAAAAAAGCTAAATTTATCTTCTCATGGGATGATTACGATCGCTTTAGAAAAGTTCCCAAAAACATAGACCCTTCTTACGAAAAATATTTAGGGATGGCTTACTTCGATATACCTGATCCATTTGGTTGCCATTCATCATATGCTGAGCATTTCGAAAAAGAATTTGAAAAATCACTAGAAGATTTCGGTATTGAGATAGAGTTCATTTATCAAAATAAGGAATACCAATCTGGACGATATAATAAACACATATTACACGCAATCAAAATGAGAAAAGAAATTTATGATATTTTAATGAAATATAAAACGAATAGTTATTCAATTGAGGAAAGAAATACGTTCTATCCTATTACTATTTATTGTGAAAACTGCAAAAAGGATAATACACATATCAATCAATTTGATGAACTAAATGGAACATTAAATTATCGTTGTACTTGTGGATTTTCAAATCGATTGAATGTTTTAGATGCAACAAATATGAAGTTAAACTGGAAAATTGATTGGGCAATGAGATGGCTGGTTGAAGATGTTATTTTTGAACCAGGTGGAAGAGATCACTCCTCGGCTACGGGTAGTTATACCGTTTCAAAAGAAATAGCAAAACAAATTTTCAATTTCAATGCACCCCACTATGCACCATATGAATTCATCGGAATAAAAGGAGAAAATGGGAAAATGTCTAGCTCCTCGGGAAACATCATTACACCGAATGAGTTATTAAATATATATCTCCCAGAAATAATTTTGTTTATGTTTGCTAAATATCATCCATCTTCATCATTTAATATTGGTTTAGATGAGGATGTCATTAAACAATTTAGCGAATTTGAACGTTATAGAGCAAATTATGAAAAGCATATGATCGAAAATGAAGATATTAGTTTTGCTATGGAATTGTCGCAAATAAATCATGAAAACTTTCTTTATCCAAAATTTAACCAAGTTGCAAGTATTCTTCCCCTACTAAACTTTAATGTTCAACTATTAAAAGAAGCTTTTGAAAATATCGGGGAGACATATTCAATTCATCAGGTAAATAAAATTAGTCGGCTAGTTGAATATTGGATTAAAAATTGGCAACCTCAAAAAAATATTCGAATTAATCAAACAAGAGCATTTGAATATTATCATTCGTTAGAAAATGATCAAAAAAATTGGTTGGAGCAATTACGTATTATACTTCAGACTTATCCTACTATTAATGATGAAGAAATTATGAAACAGATTTATGCTATTTGTCATAATGATAATAAAAAACTGATGAAACAAAATCAAAAATTACTTTTTACAATCGTTTATACACTCGTCTTAAATACGACAAGTGGACCTCCGTTGCCCTTATTGATAAAAGCAATTGGATTAGACAAAATTATTTCTTTGATAGATTTTAGATAACATAAAAAAGAAAATCCTATAATGAAAGGATTTTCTTTTTTGGCTCTTATTTGTAATTTTATTGGATTCTGTTTTTAAAAGCCTCTTCTGTAACGATATAGTCCTCTTCACGATCTTCGTGTTTTCGATCTTCAGGTCCTACAAGATATCCTTTTGGATGAGTTGGTTTATGCCCTTTTTTCTTATGGTTAAAACTTTTACCACGTGCCATACTAAATGCCTCCCTAAAATAAATATCATTAATAATATGGATTTTAAGAGTTTAACTTATTGATGGGAATTATTGCATGAGTAAAATCTAATTTTGTAGACGATAAATTAATTATCACAACTTTTCTATTTTACAAACAATTGTTATGATTAATGTAACTAAACTGAACATAGAGGTAGAACATGGAGAAAGATATTGCAATTAATATTTCTAAATTAATTAATAAATGGAGTAATAAAAATAATTCATTTTATTCAATACAAGAAATTCCAACACCATTGAATACTTTAGTTGACTTTCAGCAATGGGCGAATGGAAAACCAATTGTTGCTGCGTACCATTTAAGTAAAGTAGAAGAAGAAGATTATTACTTTTTATTTATTGATTGGCATAGGAATCAAAATTATTATTTAGTTATTTATGTTGGTAATAAAACAACTACTGCTGCAGAAATTAGAGAAGTAAAGGAATTAAACGGTAAACTAAACTTAACTTGGAAGTATAATCCACTTAAGCGTGATGGACGGAATGCTGAAAGGAAAACTTATTTTAAGCAAGCTTTTGGCTCGTTAATAGTCGAGATACCTTTACCAACAAAAACAGAAGAAATTGAAGAATTTTTTAATCAACTATACAAATTATGTAGAAACCGTCAAACCGCTGATCGAATAATTGATAAATTTGATCTATGATTTAAATTGAAATGAACAAAAAAAACAAATGGATCTCCCATTTGTTTTTTCAATTTATGCATAATAGGAGTGATGAAATTTCGATTTTTTATTTAATAACAATGGAGTAATAAAAAATCCTATTCCCATACCAGCAATATGTCCAATTAAGCTTGAATTTGGGATGATAAAAGAAGAGATTAATCCAATTGCTAAGAATGTTAAAATAAATTTCCGATCATCTGTTAAAAGTAAGTTTTTTCTAAATAAAATAATATACAAATATATACCTAAATATGCGTAGCCAACTCCTGAAGATCCTGAGCTAACAATATTAGATGAATATGTAAAGTACATTACAATTCCAGTAAATAATGCAGATACTAAATAGGCAACTAATAATCTAAATGAACCTAGCGCCCTTTCTAAAGGTCTACCTAAAATGATCATAAAAGTCATATTCATAAAAAAATGTGCATAGCTTCCATGCATAAATGCATATGTAAAAAGTCGCCAATATTCTCCCTGATTTACTAAGTCATGTTGATAGCCGCCAAGTTTTAGTATATTTGCAGTAGAATATCCACCTGAAAACGCGGTCAAAATCATAAGTATTGTACAAATACCAACCATAATTGAAATGACTGGATATCTTTTAATAAACGTTTTAAAATCTTCTGTTACTAAAAACATCAGCTTTCATCCCTTCTTCAGAGGAAAAATCGTTCAAAATCCATTTCATATTATATAATTCGACATCTTTTCTAAAATTCCTATCATAAATTATAGCTGTTTTAAGTAAACTTTGTTGGTAGTAAACAAGGAGAGTTGTAGATTTCCACTTTAGGTTTCTTGCTTTTTAGAGCGGAGAAGGTAATCCACTCCATCGAATACACGACTTGGGGGTCTCACTTGTCCCGCAACTTCTCCCACAGAAGTGTCGCATATTTGCACCAATCATTATATTACTCAATGGTATAAGCTATCAAAACCTTTTAAAACTAAAACCTTTAGAAAGGAGTATAAAATAAATCCCACTTAGTAATTGATCAATTGTGTTAGTGATAATTAATGCTCCTCGTTAGGTTCCAAAAGAAAATACTTTTTGAATAGTTTCAATGGACTACTGGTTTCTATGTATTTTGCTGACGTAAAAACAGCTACTAAATTATGCAGAGGTGATACAATGATAGATTGTCCACCGTATCCCATTGCAAAATAAATAGTGGGATCATATAATTTCTGATTTTGATCTAATAAAATCCACCAATGATATCCGTAAGAACCAATTTGATCATAGGAATGAAATTTTTTACTTGTAGATCTATCAACCCAATCACTTGATACGATTTGTTTATTTAACCATTTACCATTTTGTAGCATTAATATACCAATTTTTAACATATCTTTCGTTTTCAGGCTTAAACCAAAACCACCTATATTTATCCCCTTGGAATCTTCATGCCAAACATATTCTTGAATTCCTAAAGGTTCAAAAAGTACTTCTTCTGCAAAGTCTGATAACTTTTGATTAGTTACTTTTTGAAGTATTGCACTTAATAGATGGGAAGAACCTGAATCATAAATCATTTTTATTCCAGGTTCTGTTATCATATTCTTTTCTAGAACATAATTAACCCAATCATTACTATTAATCATAGGGAATGGTCTTCCACCCCATTCTCCCCATTCAGGCCAGTCGTATCCAGGGGTCATTGTTAATAAATGTTCGATTGTAATATCCCTTTTACTCGGATCGATTATTGGAAAATACATCGAAATCGGACTCTTTATACTTTCAATTAACCCTTTATCAAGAGCGATACCGATTAATATCGATAGGACACTTTTTGTAACTGAGTTTACTTTAAATAATTTCGACTCACTTTTTACATTTTTAAAATATTGATATTCTATCTCACCATTTCGATAAATTACGCTTGAAGAAATTCGCTCTTTTATCATCTCTTTTTTTAATTCGTCATACAAAACTGAATCTCTAATCAATTTTTTTCTCCTTATTAATCAAATAATGTTTCTTTCAGCGGGTCCTTTAAAAATTCAAATAATGTTTTAATTTGTGACTCTGTATTTCTACTAATTGATAAACTTGGTAAATTATTTTCTGAGAAAAAATTTATTTCCTTCGTCTCTAGCCCGATTTTGGCATGTCCTCCTGTAATACTACATAGAATAAACAATTTATAATAATGATAAGGTTGTGGTGGATGTGGATGTTTATTCATATCAAATACAGCAAGTAACTTCTGTGTTCTTACTTGATATCCGGATTCCTCAGCTATTTCTTTCACAATATTCTCAGATGGTGAAAGTCCAGTATCACAAAAGCCTCCAGGTAAAGACCACTTGTTATCATTTTTTTCACGTACTAACAAGATTTTCCCATCTTGAAATACTGCGCCTCTTACATCGATTTTAGGAGTTTGATATCCTTTATCCAGCTTATATAAATTAATTATTTCTTCAAATTCAAGCTCAGTATATTCATTTAATATTTCAGCACTTAATCGTTGTAATTCCTCATACCTTTCAATATCAAATACGTCTTTAGAAAAAGTTAAACCATTTTGTGAAATAGACTGTATTTTTTTTGCCCATTCTAACCATTTAGTATGACTCATCAAAAACCCGCCTTATTTATATTTCTATATAATATTTATTTTCATAAGATTTGTTTCCATTTTATAGTAAACTTGGACTTTATTAAACCAATCAGTTTATTTCAATTAAAAAATTGCCACGAAAAATCCCCTTAATTTTAACCAGTAATATCATTCTATTTACTGTCTACTTTAAGGGGATATTCGCAAATATACGTCCTAACATTTAAAAGCTATTTTTGATATAAATTGAATACTTCACTCCATTCCCAATGCTCATAATACCAAGTCCCTAAATCTAGTTTAGGAATCCATTTTACTTGTCCCGAACCATCCAAATTAGAAACTAAAACACTGGCTTCTTTCCGATTTGTTCGAATCCATAACAAGTTATTACCGTTATTAACACTTTCCGGAAAAAAATCTCCTTCATTTAGTAATGGAAAAGTTACTTTTTTTTGCATATTGTTTTTGAGATTAATTTGATAAATGCTAGGCATTGGTCTTTTTGAGATATCTACTAAATCTTTTTCAATTGAACGCGAAACATAAATTTGATGATTTGATTTCCAATTCAGATCTCGATCAACAAATCCTTTTGGCGTATAAATATAATTTAATTTTGTATTCGCTACTTTGTTAATTGCTAGTTTCTTATTAATTGTAGAAACACGATTATCCCCTTTTATAAATGCTAAGTAATTATTAGCTGGTGCCCATTGGAACCATTCTTCGTAATGAAGCATTTCATCGATCTTATGAAAATTAGTCGCATTACTTGAAATGACACTTAAAACATTACTATCAGCGGACAATGATCCTGTTGGTTCAATCTCAAAGGCAATCCAATTACGATCATGCGACCATTTAAACTGACTTGTATCATAAAAATAATCTTTTTTAGCAACATGAATCGTATAAAAATGTTTTTTAACAAAATGATTATTACTTTTAATATTTATTTTAGATAAAACGATATCAGAAAAAACATTTTCACTTATTTTAGAAGCTACTAAAAAGCCGTTCCCTTCTGGAAGCCAAGAAAATACAAGTATTCCCGTACTTAGCTGAACAGGTTTATTCATAGTTTTTACATTTATCATTTTTAAATCTTTTTCAATTTGATATGCTATCGAATTTTGATTCGGGGACCACTGAAAATTGTTACTTACATTGGTCGAAAGTTTAAAGGATCTCTTTGACTTAATATGATAGAGCCAAAGATCTCCTGTATAAAAAGCTCCGTATTCTTGTTTTTTACCACTAAGATATGCAAGCCATTCCCCGTTATAAGACCATTTAGGATACCTAACATATTTACCATCTGTGATTCTGATTTCTTTCTGGTCATTCTTTATCCACAAATCGTCTTTTTTAATAAATGCTGCTTTTAATTCATCTTTTCTCTCTCCAGAAACATCTGAAAATGGAAGAAGCAAAAATAAAAATATGGAAAGGATCAAACTATACTTTTTCATCTATAACTGTTTAATACCACCTTTAATTTAAAAGTTTCTTATTAATTTCCCCGCAATTAAAGTTTATACTATAAAAATGCATCTTTTATTTTGACTCTTTTCTATAAAATTAATGTTTTTAAAAGGGAGTTTAAAACAAACAGTAAGAAACGAAAATGATGAACGGATATGCTAGACTCTAGTGGGAATAGCGGGCAGATGATTCTTTAACAGTAGTCAAAAAGGTAGGCATGCATATACCACGAAGTCCTGTCGTAACGCATGCATGCCCCACATCATCTGGGCCCAGGATGCTCTTCACCTGCCCCAACGGAAAAGCGAGCATACTGAGTGGGTAACTACAATTCTCCTCGTTTACTAGCAACAAATTTCACACAAACTATACTATTTAAAATAAAAAAGAGGCCCATATTTTTAAATATGAACCTCTCTTTACTTATTTGATTATCTTATCTTTTAAAGTTAATACCACCGGACAGTGGTCACTACCCATTACCATCGAGTGAATTTCAGAATTAATTAGTTCTGATTGAAGTCGATTAGAAATGATAAAATAATCTATTCGCCAACCTACGTTTCTCTCTCGAACTTTAGCCATATATGACCACCAAGTGTATGAGCCTTCCATAGTTGGATTTAGAAAACGAAAACTATCCGTGAACCCGCTCTCTAATAAAGCAGTCATTTTACCTCGTTCTTCTACTGTAAACCCTGAGTTTGTCCGATTTGATTTTGGATTTGCCAAGTCAATTTCATTATGAGCTACGTTTAAGTCACCGCATAAAATAACTGGTTTTTGTTCATCAAGTTTGTTTAAATATACATTAAATTCATCTTCCCAGCTTAAACGTATTGGTAATCTTGCTAAATCTCGTTGTGAATTTGGGGTATACACATTAACCATATAAAATTTTTCGAATTCTAATGTTAACACTCTACCTTCAGTATCCTCTTCTTTTCCATTAAACCCATAACTAACGCTAATTGGCTTATGTTTTGAGAAGATTGCTGTACCAGAATATCCTTTTTTAATTGCTGAATGCCAGTATTGTTCGTAACCATCTAATTCTAGTGTTACTTGATCTTCTTGACATTTCGTTTCTTGAATACAAAAAATATCCGCATTTTGTTCTTTAAAATAATCTAAAAATCCTTTTTGTATACAAGCTCTAATTCCATTTACATTCCAAGAAATTAATTTCATGCTTTTTTCTCCAATTTACGTTTCGGTTTTGGTTTTACTAAAGACGATCGATAATCAAATTGATGAATTAGACCGTGATAAATCGAAGTCTTTTCATATAATTCCTCGAAAGATGAAATCTCATTTCTTTTCGTTAAATGAAGAAATATTCTCGCACATGCTTCTGCATCTGCTAAAGCATGATGATGATTATCCAATTCAACACCAAATTGGTTTGATAAGATGTCTAAAGAATAACGTGCTTGTTTTGGTAATATTTTTTTTGCCAATTGAAGCGAACACAATAAATTATTCTCAACTGAAGGAATACCATATCTAGATAAATTATCTTTTAATGCATATCCATCAAAAGGTAAATTATGTGCTACAAGTGTTTTCCCTTTGATTTTATCTTGAATGGCTTGATAAAATTCTGGGAATATTGGTGCATCCTGTACATCTTTTGGTCTAATTCCATGAACTGAAATATTCATAGAATAAAATTCTTCCTCTGGATTAATTAAGGAGTAAATTTGATCAACTATTTCTCCATTTTCAACAAATACAAATCCTGCTGCACAAATACTATGTCGATTGTAATTTGCTGTTTCGAAATCAAACGCTACAAATGAATTCATTTATACAACTTCCTTTTTGTTTAATAACTCTATTATAAACTGTTTTACAAAAACATGCATTTTTGTATTGGAGTAAAAAAATCACATTTTCTCAATAATTTATTGTACAATATGTAGATTAATAATCTCGTAGTTAAAAAGCAATAAAAGGATGTTGATGATGAAATTTGTCCAATTAATTATTCAAATAAGCTTTCTCTATTTATTACTTTTTATAGGAAATCTAATTCAACAAAAATTTGATTTAATCATTCCTGGGAGTATTATTGGAATGCTTATCTTATTTTGCTTGTTATATTTACCCTTTTTTAAAGAAAAGTGGGTTCGGTACGGAAGTAATTTTTTAAATAAACATTTAACGCTTTTATTCATTCCAGCAACTGTCGGAATCATTCAATATTCGTCATTATTAAATATCCATGGCTTTATTTCTATCATTATTGTATTAATTAGTACAATGTTAGTTTTTATTTTTTCTGTTATAATCAGTTCTTATCTTTCATCTCGTTCCTCAAAAAATCAGCCTAAAGAGAACAATATGAGGAGTGAACTTAATGAAAGAATTTAATAGTTTACTATTTATTTTGATGACTGTTTTCTTTTATCTAGCTGCAAAAAAATTATATTCAAAATTCCCTTATCCAATATTTGTACCAATTGTGACGACTACTACAGTAATTATTTTAATTCTGGCAAATCTAAATATTTCTTATGAAAATTACATGCATGGTGGAAAATGGATTAATTTACTTCTAGGTCCAGCTGTTGTTTCATTTGCATTTCCTTTATATGAACATCGAAAAACTTTAAAAAGACATGCTGTATCTATTTTGATAAGTGTATTTGCAGGAACAATCATGGGGTTGCTTACAGGTGTTTACTTATCCATTTGGTTTGGAGTTAAAAGAGTAATACTGCTGTCTCTAGCAGCAAAATCAGTTACAACTCCTTTAGCAATGGGAATTACTTCAATTCTTGGCGGTATACCATCATTGACAGTTGTTTACGTGATGGTCGCAGGTATATCTGGATCGATTTTTGGTCCTTTTATCCTATCAAGACTGAATATAACCCATCCTGTTGCAATTGGTGTCGGATATGGAATCGCTTCCCATGGTGTGGGTACTGCAAAAGCATCTGAATATGGTAAAGTTGAACAAGCGATTAGTTCGATTGCAATGACATTAAGTGCTATATTTGCTTCAATTGTCATTCCCATATTAATGAAGTTCATATTAAAATAAAAAAATGCCACAATAATTGTGGCATTTTATAGTTTTCTCGTTTACCAAGGTCTACCCCAACCCCACGGACGGCCCCAGCCCCATGGACGATGAAATCCCCAAGGTCTACCCCAACCCCATGGACGACCCCATCCCCATGGTCCAAATGCAGCAGCTCCTAAGAAAAATGGGAAAAAGAAAGGAAAAAAGAATCTTTCGTCTTGTTGTTGTGGAATTTGAGAATATGGATAATAAGGATGCTCGGATTGATGTTGATAATTAGTCATATACTTCACCTCCATACTACTCATTGTACGGGGGCAACTGTATATAGGAGCAAGGTCAAGTATATAGGCTAACATACATTTATTTAATATATTCCTTTACAATTAACCAAATTTATTAGTTTAGACACTTTCCAAAAAAATGTTGTTATTAAAAAGCTTTTTAAAGCAAACTGTAAACAAAGAAAATGATGAACGGATATGCGAGACTCCTTTGGGAATAACGGGAAAAATGAGGCCTTAGCAGTAGTCAAAAGGTAGGCATGATAATACCACCACGTCCTATCGTAACGCATGCATGGCCACACCGCCTGCCTAACTATAAAGCCAGCATCATGGGGTGACAATCTATATTTCTCTATATTTACAAGCAAAAAAGTTTCGCAAACAGCCTCAGTTTAATTTAAGGTTTTGTACATCTCATACTGAGATAGTTTTTCTTTATTAAATTGCAATTGATTAAAGAATCCTTCGAGACTACTATTATTTGGAAAAGCTGTTGAAATAGCATTTAATTCTAATTCCAAGATTGCAGTTTTTAATAAGTTTGTAGCTACCTTACTATTTCTAAATTTTTTATCAACCATTATAAAACTAATTTTACCATGTTTGTTAATTGCTAATGTCCCAACACCTACATCGTTTTTAGTCGCTTGATAATAAGTAAAATTAGTTGCCTTCTCTAGAAACTCAAGATCATTTTGCCAGTTAATATGATAATCCCATTGCTGCACTGTATCTTTGAATAAATTAAACTCAATTTTGCTTATGTTGCACTCTGTTTTGTCAGGTAGGAACGATATATTTGATGTATCTTTATTTGTAAAATATGAAAGATCGTAAACTTTTTCATAGCCAAGTTTTTTATAAAAATTAATTGCGCGATCGTTACCTACTATAACTTCTAGGAACAGTTGTTTACACTCGTTTTTTTCTGCTTCTTCTTTATGCAATTCAAATAATTTCTGGCTTATCCCTTTTCCTCTAAACGAAGGACTTATTGCAAGCGTACCACATCTCATTGTTTTAATATTTTCGTAGTTTTTAATTCCACCAAGTATTACACCTACAGCATCATTTTCATGTATAGCTACAAATGAATGTTCCAACTTATTCCCTTCTGGTCCAAAGAAAAGTGCAATAAATTGTTCTTTCGGTAAATCTAATTTAACTATATAGTCTGAAAATCCGATTGAAAAAGCTTGGTAAGCAAAATCAATATCTACATCTGAACATCTATAATATTTTACTTCATCTAAAATAGCATTATTGAGGGTATTTGTCGTATTTGTCTCCATAACTTCACTTCCTTTAACAAATTATTATTTACTCACAATAAGATCACTTTCTTGATTTTTAACTTGGTCATTCTCAAGATTGAATAGCTTTTTCGAAAAAAGATAAAAAGTAATGATTAATATTAAAACAATTAAACTACCATGAAATAACATTACGAGTTGACTCATTTTCATAACAGTTAATAATGGGGAAACTGCTACAAAACCTATCGTGAACCCTAATCTATTTAATAAATTAGTCACTCCAAATATTCTACCTCGAATTGAATTTTCTGTCTTTTGAACGATAGTTGAAAAATATGTTCCTGCTGCTGCATCAAATAATCCAGTAAAAAATGCAAAAAACAAAATAAACCATAGAATATTACTCGATAGAAATAAAATGAACCCTATTGATGTTAATATAGATGTACCATAATAAGCGAACAGAAATTGCTTTTTAAACCATGGTATTTTTGGAATCAACCAAGTAGAAAGAATTCCACCGATTCCCCAAACACCCCAAATCATGCCTTGAAAAAATGTAGCACTTTTAGTACTAAGTTGCTCGGCTAAAATCGGTACTCCTACGTTATGTGAGCTTGCAGAAAAAGTTTGAAATAAAAAAACAATAAATAAATATACGAGTAATGGTTTAAGAAATACATAGTTTTTTACTTCTTTTAAATCAGTTAATAATTGCTTTCTCGTATTTTCTTTCTTATTAATCGTATTCTCCCATTTAAAGAGAAATAAAACGGCTGCTGATAAAAAATAAGAAATAGAATCGATTGTAATAATGACTCTATAATTTACTACAGTAGATAACAATGCTGATCCTAGAAAACCTATTACCATACTAATTGCAGCTAATCGCGAAATAAACGCGTTAATTTTAAGAATATTATCTTCCCCAAAAATTTGAGGTATATCTGCGCTAAAACTAACTGAGAAGAAACTGCCTAAAGCTCCTATCAGAAAAGCTACCAGTGCAAACATGATTGGAGATGGGAAAAGGCAAAGGATTAATATGCTTAAACCTCTTGCAATATCACTAAATATCATTAATTTTCTTCTATCATATCGATCTGCAATTATTCCCGAAAATAAACTTGTAATAATTCCTCCACATACACGTAATGCCAAAACAGCAGCTAACCAGGTCGTACTTTTGGTCATTGAATAAATAACAGCATTCATAACAACCAATTCCATCATACTTCCGATATCTGAAAAGGCCTTCGTGTATAAAAAATAAACCTTTTTCCCCATATTATCCCTACATTCTTCCGGATATTATCCCAAATTTTTTTAATGAAGACATAAACAAATTATTTTAATTTGAACTGAATTCATATCAAAGTCACCTCCAATAAAAATAAAACTGACTGTTAAGTTTATTTTATCTTTTTACTAGTTTATGTCAACAAATTAATTTTTAACATACTAAATTTTCAGATTATTAAACTTTTATTTTTAGGTAGTAAAGAATACTGCTTCACTACCTAAATGTTACTTTTTATTTATGAGTATATTCATAATCATTTCTTCTGCTAGCTCAAATTGCTGTTTATAAATTTCATCGTCTTCTACTACAGAATAATGCAAACAAATTCCATCAATGTTTGCCCAGAATATACTTGAAACGGTGTCAGTGTGAACTTCGTTATTAAATTCACCTGAAATTTTGCCTTGTTCAATAATATTACTTAAAAATGCACGATATTGGTCTTTATAACGATCAATCATTATCTTTTGCAGATTTTCATGACGAGCTGAATTAATCCAGAATTCCATATGAACACGAATCATATCTCTCCATTGTTCTGTTAATGAGATTTCACGATACATTTTAAATAATTCTCTTATTTTTTCAGTAGATGATGTTGTCTTTTCAAAACGAGCATCTATTCGTTCAAACGTTTTATTTGTACGTTCTTGCATTAATGTTAAATATAACTCTTCTTTACTTTTAAAATAATTATAAATTAGACCTTTACTCGTTTTTGAATATGAAACAATATCATCCATTGTTGTCGTATGATATCCCTTTTCACCAAAGCATTTTAAAGCACTATCTAATAAGCTCTCTCTTTTACGTTCTTTATAATCCTCAGAAACTTTTGGTGGCATAAATCCAACTCCTAGTAGCTATTTAAATTAAACTGACCATTTAGTTTAGTTTATCAACAGAAATCTTTTATTTCAATACTATAATCCTATTTATCTAACTATTCACTACAAAGTAAAAGTGTGATAAAAAAGTGACTAAACTTTATTTTGTTTAGTCACTTTTCATTAATTTTGTTCAAGTTTTGCTTGCACTGAAGCTAACTTGCCTTCCATAGTACTCTTCTTGTCTCTACGATCATCAATTCGGATTGTTGTAGCGACTCTAGAAATACCATTTGTAAAAGGAACTTCATGCATTTCTTGTACGACTTTTAGAAGTAAAGAAAGTTCCCCTTCTAAAATTGTATTCATTGGAGTAAGTTGATATTTAACTTCACCATCATATTTTTCTAAAACTTTATGTATATTTGCCACATAAGCACTTACACTTGGTGTTTCTGTGCCAATTGGAACGATTGAAACGTCAATAATTGCCATTTCCATTCTCCTTTCAAGAAACATATTTTTGATGCATTCATATCTTAACATGATTTCATCAAAATGGAAAAATTCACATTTCGATTAATAACCTTTTTCGATTTCAACTATGTTGCTAAGATTTTTTTTATTCTCTAATTTTTCTAGAGTATCTACAAAACATCTTACACCATCATTAGGCAAAGTAACTGCCGATATATGAGGTGTGATCGTCACATTTGGCATATTCCATAAAACAGATTCTTTTGGTAATGGTTCTACATTAAACACATCCAAGATCGCTTTTCTTACATGACCAACTTGCAAAGCCTCAACAAGCGAATCCTCAGAAACAGTCGCACCTCTTCCGACATTAATAAAACCTGCATTATTTAAATTCTTAAATGTGAACATATTTATTAAATTTTGAGTTTCTTTCGTGGATGGCAATACACTTATTACCCAATCTGTATTATCTAAAATTGATGCAGCTTCTTGAAATGAAACAACTTTTTCAAAAAATGGCTTATGATTTCCACTCATTGAAACTCCAAACACTTTCATACCAAGTAATGATAAAGTTCTACCAATATATCCACCAATTTCTCCAGTTCCAAATATAACTACTTTTTGATCATCTAATGATTTTGGGATGTGAAACTCCCATTTTTTTTCAGCTTGTAGAGTTGAAAACTGTTCATGTAATTGAGAATCTTGCAATATGTAGCTTAAACAATACTGACTCATTTTTGGTCCAAATACATCAACTGTTCTAGTTAAGAGTACATCCTCTTTCCAGTCAATCTTCATAAAACTATCAACACCAGCAGCAAGAGAATGAACCCATTTTATATTACCAAACTCAAAATTTGGTGTTGGTCGAAATCCTACAAACGTATCAGCCCATTCATAATCTTCTTTCGTCACTTCATCTTCTGCTAAGAAGCGAAACTCTTTAGAAAGATTATGAGATTCAATAATTTCTTTAAGTTTATGCTGAATTCGACTAGTAACTAATATTTTTTGAACATCCATTTTCTTCAACTCCTTTTATAGTAGTTAGTTAATTTTAGCATATTATTTTGAAAAAAATGGAATAATCATTTTGATTCATCACTTTGTTTTGACATTATGACTATTGAAGTTATTTAAAGATAGTTTTTCAGTATATTCCTTATAATAAGTGTGGTTAAAACCCCACCATGAGAATAAGAAAACTGAGTAGAAGTTCGTTCCACAGACGTGGATAGTTTTTCGAGATGATTAACGACTTCCATTTAAAGTTAGTTTACAAAAAGAAGGAAAGCCAACATTAATTTGGCTTTCCTTCTTTTTGTTATATAGAATGAAATTTACGTTTTAAGATATTAGTCATCACTTTGAATATCTATTCAAAACCCAAAGTATAAACCCCCTATTTAATGGAAGAAAATACATTTTATGGTATTTTTATACTTCTAAATCATTTCCTTCTTCAATGATATGGAATAATAAATGAACTAAATGATGAATTGAATTAGTAGCTTCTAACTCAACTTCTTCCTCTCCTTCAGTTTCATCAATAAATTCTAAATCATTTAAATACAAAGCCATAAATTCATAATAATCCTTCATCGCAAAAGAATAACATGCAATTGGATCCTCTTCTTCATCTTCATATTGTAAAAGTAAATGTGATACATTGCCGTCATTATCTTCAGAATCAAAAAACACAAAAAAACCGATATTTGTATCAATTTCAAATAAATGCCTTGTACCACCTTCAGTTGCTTTATGATATTCTTCATCATTCAACTTCTGAATTAACATATTGTCTACATTATCCTCTTTGTGAAAAGTAACATTAAATGATTTCATTGTTAATCTCCTTATGTATCAAAATATTTTATATTAATTCTCTCTTTAAGTAACATACCCGATTCTATAGTAATTATTTCCAAAAAATAAAAAATGAGTATAAGGGTAAGCTACAAAAAAAGGAGTGAATCTTATGAGTAGAAGAAATAAACTTTTAGTACCAGAATCTAGAAAAGCTTTAGATGAGTTAAAGGCTAAAGTTGTTAATGCATCAAGTCCTGAGAACGCAAAATTCGAAGCTGCCGAAGAAGTTGGTGTTCCTCTCACAAAAGGATATAACGGAAATCTAACCTCTCAACAAAATGGTAAAGTTGGCGGAAGGATTGGTGGCAAAATGGTCAAAGAACTTGTTAGAATGGCTCAAGAAAACTTAAATAAAAATCCAAAAATATAGCGGGTTATTTGTTCCCGCTACTTTTTTTAGTCTTCATCTTTAATATCTGGGTCCTCAGGTATAGGTTCATTATAATAATCTGTTATTAACTTCTTCATTTTTTCCATTTGATCTAAGTGATTATTAAACTGCTCTTTATAGATTAAATACTGTTGTCCATCATGAACTACTCTTATTTTTTGCTCTTGAATGAGCTGTTTGATATAAGATTCATCAAGCGATAGATATTCAGCTGTTTCTTTAATTGTTAAATACATCGAATTCTCCTTACTTACCAATTTCACCTTATTTTAACATAGATTACTACATAACTATTAAATACTGCTCAAAGAAAAAAACAGAGAAAATTCATCTCTGCTTTGATCGGTTAATAAGATGTCCCTCTTACACTTAAAAACATTAATAAGTTTTGAATGGCTTTTTGAGCAATCAGTAGAGCTTGATCAGCATGTGAATGAATCGTTCTAACAAATGCGATTCGCGAATATGAACTAGATAATCTACTTACATGTATGCCATCTGAAATTAGCTGACTAAACTCCGCAACGCCTTCCATTTCTTTAATTTCATCTTTATTTTGAATACTTTCTAAAATACCATCGAAATTCACATAAGAATACCAAATAGCAGAAGATTTACTCGACTTATTTGTTGAATTTATTTGTTTCACTATTTTCTCTTTAATTAAAAGTCCAGCCTCTTGTTCGATTACATATTGAATACAGTCTACTCCGATTGAATCATAAATAAGTTCAGGTAATTTATCACTCGGTGGTCTTAAATGTGTTTCAATTATTTTTGGTCCTTCATTTGTATAAATGATATCAGTATGCGTAATTCCATAATGAATGTTTAAGATATTTAAAAAATCAACAGTGTATTTTTTAATTTCGTTTTCAATATTGTCTGGTAACTCCGCTGGAAAAACATGACCAATTTCTACTTTGCTTACTGGATCTACATGCTTTTCTACAATACCAACAATAAAATGTTCTCCATTTTCAGATAGAATTTCTAAACTAAATTCTCTGCCTTCTAAGAGTGGTTCAATCATTAACGTAGAATGATCAAGTCGAGGTGCAGTTGCCGAATCCGACAATAAAAACGCACTTTCGATCTCCTTTTCAGAATTAATAATTGATATGCCTGTACTTGATTTCCCTTTTGATGGCTTTAAGATTAATGGATAAGAATGATTTTTTGCAAAATCTTTAATATGTTCAATTGAGTTTACTAATCTTGCTGGTGTATTTTCGAAATTACACTCTATTAATCTATTTCGCATCTCGAACTTATCATTTACCCATCGAACTGTATCTGAATGATGAAACTTCAGATTTAGTGCTTCTGCGATTGCACTTGCCTTATCCTGGTCCAATTCCTCAAAGGAAGAAATTTGATGGATTGGATCCATTCTATGTAAATTTTTTGCATATTCAATCCATTGTTCTGTTGAAGCATCGTCTTTAATAACAATAATAGATTCGTGGTTTTGTGCTCTATGTAAAAATGGCATTTCAGATGCTCTACAAATTACACTTGTTCGAATAGATGAATCTATTTCGCTTAATTTAGAGGAATAATTAGATGTACCTACAATTAGGATATGTTTATTTGCTATAGTTAGATTTTCCATTTAAAATCCTCCCCATTTAAATTATTAGTTCGTACAATCGATTAGCTTGTTCGGTTAAAGACTATCTATTTAATTATTAAATTTTACGAAAATTGGCGTAAATACAATATATTTGTAGAAAAATATACGAATAGCCCATGACTTTTGTTACTAATTAGACTAAAATATAATTATATTTCTGTAAATTGGGGTTTTGGAGTGGAATATATGTTCGAAAAAGGATCAATTATTCAATATTTTCGTCAAAAAAATGGCCTTACCCAAGAAGAACTTGGACATGGCATCTGTTCGAAAACGCATTTAAGTAAGATTGAACGTGGACTTACTGAGGTTTCAGATGAAACCATTTCACTTCTTTGTGCACGAATGGGTTTTGATATTGATGAAGAAATAAATAAGCTTAAAAACGTTGAAAAACTACTGGATACACTACAAAAACAAATAATTTTTCAAGAGAAAGAACGAGCACTAGGTATAATAGACCAGCTCGAAAATCAAGAATTTAGTTATATAACTCCATTACATTTTCGTTATTTACTTTTAAAAACAAGGCAATTTATAGTAGATAATAAGTTAGAGCAAGCTAAAAAAATATTATTTTCGAAGGAAATACAAAATCAAAAAATACCCCAACTTGAGGAGAATTTACTAAATCATACTCTTGGAATATACTATATTCAGGTAAACCAAATACATAATGCCCTAGATCATCTAAAGAAAATCTCAATAGAAGGCTATCAAAACTTAGAAATTCATTATCACCTTGCACTGGTTTATCATATCTGTGACGCATATGTTTCATCCTATTATCATTGTCAGAAAGCAAAAGAGTACTTTGTTTTAACAAATAACTATTCTAGACTTTTAGACACTGAAACGTTACAGTTAATTATTTTAGAAGATGAATCACATGTTGATTTTTCAGAAATAGAAACTAAGTATCAAAATCTATTAGAAATAGCTGAGATGATAAAGGATAAGAAAAGAGAATTTAACTTATTACACAATTTCGCATATCAGATATATAAAAAAGGTGATTTTGTACAAGCACGTGAAATGTATTTACAAGCAAAGGAAGCTCATACAACAGATCCAATTCAATATTTAATATCGCATTTTGGGTATGTACGTTGTTTAGTTGAAGGTAGCTTGGAGAATAATGAATTTATTCTAAAACTTATATATGAAGGTAAAAGTTTTTCAAAAAAATATAAACAATTATACTATGAATATTTGTTTTATTTATATGAATTAAAAATTGAAGGCAATGAAATGGCCTACTTCGAATTTTTAGAAGTTACTTTAGTTCCATACCTATATGAGATTAAGTATAAAGCGTTTTTTGATTTATATTTTGAAGAATTAACACAATATTATCTTTCTATAAATAGCGGAGACAAAATTCTCTGTTTATTAAAAAAATATAAAATATCTATTTCGATGGGAGAATAAAAAATGAAAAAAATATTCGTAATTCTTGGATCAGCATTCGTATTATTAACAAGTATTTCATACAATAGCTTTTCAACTTCAGACAATACTGAAGTTCAAACTTTAGTTAATAAAATATATCCAGGTGCATAAAAGAAAAACACGAATCAAAATGATTCGTGTTTTTTTTAATATGCCTTTCCCCAATAAACCATTGCATCTGCTTTCTTACCGCAGCAAACACATTCGTCTGTGATTTGTTCTTGTTCAAATGGGATACATCTTGAAGTTAATCCAACTACTTCTTTTATCTTCTCTTCACAAGCTAGATCCTTACACCACATTGCTTTAATAAATCCTTGTTTTGAGTCACCAATTTCTTTTAGTTCATTCATTGATTTAGCTTCATATGTTTTTTCTGTTCGGTTTTTTAACGCCTTTTCAAATAGTGAAGATTGAATTTCGTTTAGTAGGATTGAAATGTTTTCTTCTAATGAATCTAAAGAAACGATCGTTTTTTCACGTGTATCTCTTCTTACTAATACGGCTTGATTTTTTTCAATATCTTTAGGTCCAATTTCAACACGAACTGGTATACCTTTCATTTCATATTCATTAAATTTCCAGCCTGGCATTTTATCAGAAGTGTCAATTTTGACACGAGCAACCTTAGAAATACGGTCTTTTAATTCTGTCGCTTTTTCAATTACCCCTTCTTTATGCTGGGCAATTGGTATAACAATCACTTGTGTTGGTGCCACTTTTGGTGGTAATACTAGCCCACTATTATCACCGTGCACCATAATTAATGCTCCAATTACCCTAGTCGTCATCCCCCATGATGTTTGATGTACATATTGTCTTTTTGAAGTTTTATCAGTGTATTGAATATTAAATGCTTTTGCAAAACCATCTCCAAAATTGTGTGATGTTCCGCTTTGAAGAGCTTTACCGTCATGCATTAAGCTTTCAATTGTATAAGTAGCTTTTGCACCAGCAAATTTTTCTTTTTCAGTTTTTTGGCCTTTTATAACTGGAATGGCTAAAAAGTTTTCTAAGAAATTAGCATAGACATTCAGCATTTGAATTGTTTCTGCCTGAGCCTCTTCCGCTGTCGCATGAGCTGTATGGCCCTCTTGCCATAAAAATTCAGTCGTTCTTAAAAATGGTCTCGTTGTTTTTTCCCAACGCACAACCGAACACCATTGATTATAAAGTTTTGGTAAATCATTATAGCTTTCAACTGTTTTCGAAAAGTGCTCACAGAATAATGTTTCTGAAGTTGGCCGTATTGCAAGTGGTTCTGCTAACTCCTCATGTCCACCATGTGTAACCCAAGCAACTTCTGGTGCAAATCCTTCAACATGGTCAGCTTCTTTTTGCAATAAAGACTTTGGTATTAGAAGTGGCATATAAACATTTTCATGTTCAGTTTGTTTAAACTGGAAATCTAATTCTTTTTGAATATTTTCCCAAAGTGCATAGCCATGTGGTCTTAAAATCATGCAACCTTTAACACTTGAGTAATCAATTAATTCCGCTTTCTTAACGATGTCTGTGTACCATTGTGCAAAATCGACATCCATATCTGTAATAGCTTCTACAAATTTTTTAGTACTCATTTTTACAACCCCTTACTATTTTTTTATACAAAAAAACACCGAGAATAATCTAAAGGGACCATTCTCGGCGTTACCACCCTACTTACTATATAGAAATAGATACAAATAATGTAAAAGTGAATACAAAAAACGCCATGAATGACCTAAAGGGACCATTCATGGCGTTACCACCCTACTTATTATGTAATTAATCTACATAATCTCTTAACATCTTTAACGGGAAAACCGCTGTAGCCTACTCTAGTTCGGTACAGTGACTCCAAGGCTGGTTCGGTTTACTTACTTTAGGAATTTTCACCATTCATTCCCTCTCTAAAAAAGCGTATAAACTTACTATTCCTTATCTAAGTCGATTATTAATTTAAAATTATCATACGTTAACTAAAATAAACTGTCAATGAGTATTATACCCATTTTATTAAAAAATGTTACATTTCTTTATAAACTACATCATTTTTGTTTTTCTTTGTACGGCGTTTAGGTAAAGGTACTTCACTCAATAACATACCGCCTACGATAAAGGTTCCACCTATTATTGTTTGAATTGATAGTGTTTCGTCAGCAAAAACAACTGCTGTAAATGCAGCAAAAACAGGTTCTAAAATAAATATTAAAGCTGCTTTTGTAGATGAAATATGTTGTTGAGCAAACATTTGTACCCAAAAAGCAATACTAGTACAAAAAACTGCTGTTACAATTACCGCAAAAATAAAGGTTGGATTTACCCAAAGCTCCTTTGAAAACGAAACCGAGCTATCTTCAAAAATTAAGGAAAAAATTGAACTACTAATACCAACCGTTGCTAGCTGAATAGTAGTAAACGTCAATGCATCCATTTGTTTCGTGAATTTACCGGATAAAATAATATGAAAAGCAAATGCGATTGCACCAATCAGTGTTAATACATCACCAATATTAATTGAAAATGAATCACCTAAAGTTAAAAAGCTTAGTCCCAACATAGCAATTAGACATGCTATAACTGTCGACCAATTTGATTTTTCACGATAGACTAAGTATAAAAATACAGGAACCAACACTACGCATAAACCAGTAATAAAGCCTGATTTCGATGATGTAGTATATTTCAAACCAAATGTTTGAAGTAAGTAACCTAAAAACAACATAAATCCGATACCACTAGTAATGAAAATTTGCTTTAATGTTAACTTGCTTTTCTGTTTTCTTTTAATTAAAAATGGTAAAAGAACTAGAGTTGCAAGAATAAAACGGAATGCGTTAAATGCAAATGGTTCAACATAGGCGATCGCATTTTGGACTACTACAAATGTCGTCCCCCAGAGTAGTGTTACGATTACTAATGAGATGGTAGCTATTCTATCTATTCTCAATCTCTCATCCCCCCAAAGATGATGGTTACCATAAAAATACAGAAAAAAAAGATGTGACATAACACATCCCTGTAATTATGATTTTAATTTGGTACCTCATGTTAATTATATCTTTTATTTTATCATAATGTGAGGGCTTTTTGACTCAAAGTAATAAAAATTCGTTATTTCAATAAAATTACAACTTATCGTTCTAACTTCACATTGACTGACTTACTCCACATCCATATACTTAAATACAGTAAATAGAAAAAGGTGATTGGATTGGATTTTGAAATAACATTTTTATCATTTTATGTAGTAACAGTTGAAGGTAAAGGAGAACAATCCGATAAACGATATAAACATTTTCAAACATTGGATGAATCAATGTATGAAGAAAGTGCTTTAAAAGGATTTCTAGATGGTGAACTTGCACGAATAGTAAACCGTAAAGTAGAGCGACACCCCAAAAATGAGACAGTTCCAACAAAACTTGGCCATTTTATTGTGGAAGAAAATCATTCATTAGACTCGAATCCAAATTTTAATTTATTCCAAAGAATTCGTAATGCTAAGACAATAGAAGACTTTAAAAACGAAAATGAAACTTTAGTTATTAACTACATTGATACAAGTGCAGTTCGTGGCGGTGCATTTTTAGTTATTCAAGCAAAACTTAGAAAATATTTTGATGATCCTTTAGTATTTGTTTTGAAGTGTGATTTTGAACCAAAGGTCGCATCAATTTCAGACGAATCAACGTTAATCAAAACCGTTGAAATGGCAATAACTACAAAGAATATGAAATCGATTCAGTACCCGTATATGGAAGAATTAGGAATGCTTTCAGAAGGTGATTTAAAAATTCATCAGGCTTCACATGCCCGTTATTTCGAAGACTTTTTAAAATTTGTAACTTATTCAGAAACGATGCCTGAAATTGTTAAATCACAAGTAATGACGATGGTTTATGACAAAATTGAAGATGTATTTGAAGAAGAAAGCGCTGAAAGACAACAGTTTGATGCAGCAATGGAAGTATGGGCTGCAAGTCCAAAACGTGAGATTCAAGAACATTTCACATCTGAGGAAGTAATAGAAGCTGCCGCTCAAATTGTCGAACATACGCCAGAAATAGAATTATCTTTTAAAGCGGATCACTTCTCTGTTAAAGGAATGCTAGCTGATTTTGGAGAGAATCTACATATAGCCAAAGTTAATGGGCGTTATGTAGTCATTTTAGAAGCTGATGCTTTGCAATTTGAAAAAGGTTTCTCTCCTATTGAGTTTTTAAAGCCAGATGATCTTCATGTAATTGTAGATAGAATTGGCTCAAAATAAAGAACGATGGTTAACTATTATTTTAAGAATGAGTAAAAAAATACTCAAGTAACATAAAAAGCATAAAATGTGATTTATTTAAAATCACATTTTATGCCTTTTATTTTTATGAAAAACACAACTATCCTTATGATAGAATTAATATTAAAATTACAGATCCTTAATGGTTCTTAAAATATTGTTCAATTACCGAAGATATGCCACCAAATAAAATAATTGTAATAAAAAGATATCTCAATCTTACAGTTTTATTTTTTTTCCCTAAAAGTTTGCTAAGAAATCCATAACAAATTCTAAGAATATTTATCAAAATTATTATAGTAACAAAAAAATAAATAATATTTAAATACCAATAAGGAAAGATCCAGATGTCAATAAATTTTATTCCACAGTAAAATAGATTAATTAAAATTAAAAAACTTAAATCTATTTTGACATCATGTTTATATTTCCCCATTTCAAATAACCATTTAAAATATCTTTTAATATACGAAATCTTCTTCACCCCAGTTCAAGTTATGAATACTTATTTCGTTAAAATAATAAAAATCTCCTTTATTAAAGCTCTTTCATCACTTGAATTACTTTATCAAGATCCTCTTTTGAAACCCAGTAATGTGTTGCAAATCGCATCATTCCATCTTCATCCGGTGCAAAAATGATAATCCCATTTTCTTTAAAAATATTTTCAATTTCCTCTGGAGAACGTCTCATTTCTGTTATTTGAAAGAATACTAGATTGATATGCACTTGAGATAAATCAACTTTCACTCCAGGAATTTCGCTTAATTTATTTGCTAAATATTGTGCATTTTCATGGTCTTCATGTAGTCGTTTCGTCATTTTTTCTAATGCAACAATCCCTGCAGCAGCAAGGAAACCTGATTGTCTCCAGCCCCCACCTAATAATTTACGTTTCTTTCTTGCTTTTTCGATAAACTCTTTACTTCCCGCTAAAATTGAACCAACTGGAGCGCATAACCCCTTTGATAAACAGAACATTACACTATCACTATATTGGGCAATTTCTTTTGCATCAGTTTCTAAATACGTAGCTGCATTAAATATTCTTGCTCCATCTAGATGTACAGGAATATTTGCACTTTTTCCAATACTATAAACTTCCTTCATGTAATCAAGATCAACAACTGCTCCATTTGAATAAGCATTTTCTAAACAAATTAATGATGTTTCAGGATAATGTAAATCATCTGGTCTAATTGCCAGTTTAATTCGCTTAGTGTCCATTTTTCCATAAACAGTCTGAAGCGTTCGTAAATGAACACCTGCAATTATTGAAGCTGCTCCTACTTCATGTTCAAATATGTGACAATCTTCACCTAAAATTACTTCTGTACCTCGATCACAATGTGTAAATAATGCTAATTGGTTTCCAAACGTTCCACTTGGTACAAAAAGTGCAGCTTCCTTCCCAATCATCGACGCAGCTAGTTGTTCTAGTTTTACAACAGTTGGATCATCACCATAAACATCATCTCCAACTTCAGCATGAAACATCACTTCTCTCATTTCATCTGTTGGTTTTGTCACCGTATCACTTCTTAAATCAATTATTTGGGATTTCATTTTCATTCTCCTTTTTTATAATTTCTGAATTATCAAAAACAGACTGAGAGACGCATCGAAATAATATTCAGCCTATATTGATCCATCTCAACGCTGGAACATAATTTAAAGAATTATAGTTTAAGTTCCTTATTTTTTTTGAATTCAGCTAATCCAATTTTAATAAGTTTTTCGGTTATATATTCAATTCCAGTATGATACTCTGTTGCAATCTTTTTAATCTCTGTTTTAACTATATCTTCTACAAAAGTAGTCAATTGTTCTTGTTTACTCGTAAATACAATATAACCTGGTCTACTAGAGAGTTTCCCATCTATTAAACAATTATTTAGAATTTCGAAATCTTGTTCTATTTGTTCAGACCGATAAGGGATCTTAACTGGTTTTATTTCCACCTTAATCGAATGTTTTTCTATGAACAGATTCATATTTTGAACACCTATATGCTGATAAAAAGCATCGATTATCCCGAAAATTGGGGCACTAATCGATTGTGGAATCGGAAATTTAAAGATAATATTCCCTCTTTTTGTACTATGCTTTGTTTGCTTAAGTTCATAAGCCTTTACAAACCCGCATTCTACTAGTTCTGCCTTGCTTAATAGTTCACCCATATTCGTTTTAGCAACAAGTTCACCAGTTTCAGATAATTCAATAATGCGAGCTTTTTCATTTGAATCAGTTTTAAAGTATAACCCGAATAATAGATACTCCAAATCCTTTGTAAAATAAGATTTCTTCGTTGTTATGTTTTGGAATGATCGGTTTAATTTCTCTACCTCTTCAGTTGGTATAAAAACGGTCATTCTACCTTTAAAATTAATCTTTTTGGAATCTATTTTTCCAGATTTTATGTATTGATGAATTGTAGCTTTTGATACACCAAATTGATTAGCAGCTTCTAAAACTGTTAAGCCTTCTGGTTTTTCAGTAAACTGTTTTAATTTATTTACTTCCTCTATGAAAAACTTCATTGTTCCATCTATTTGCCAGTCATCATAAACAAGTTTTAATTTACCTAATTTAACATAATTATAAATTGTTTGCTTTGAAACCCCAAGTATTTCGACAACTTCATTTGTCGTAACGATTTCTCTAATTAATTGTTCCTGTTCGAACATAATCAATCCCCTTTTTTGGAGTATTTCAGTCTAATTAATTAACCGTATTATACCATATTAATTACAACGAATTATTGATAAATATTTAAATGCAGTTATATATAATATATTTACTTATAAATTAATTAATATATCTATTTTGTAATTAGTAGAATAATAATGTATTTTTCTACCATTTTCCTAAATAAAGTAATATAAATTATAACAATGTTATTTTACTTCCTAATTATTAAAAAACATTTGAAATAATACTCTAATTTTGGTCTGTAATGTATACTAGATAGTGAGGTGAATTGTATGTTATCTGAACCGAACCTACTTTTTTCAAATAGGAACCTTCCCCCTTCAAAAATAGATCGCCAATCGAACATAATAAATTTCCTAATCGATGAGTCAAATCTTTCTGAACTTATTCAATCGAGATTTGAAAATGAAAAAAATAATCGCCCGCTTTTTGAAGGTTTTTCAGATTTAGATATGATGTACTACTATGTCCAAAAAAGGAAAGACATCCAAACATCTAAACAAAGAAAAAGCAGTACAAAAACCGAATACATAAGAGAACTGTTACAATTCTATCGTTATTTGTATATTAGTGAAGAATTCTTACGCCAAGACGTTGGTGTTTATAATGAGACTTCCCTTTTTAAAAATATAAAACAAAGACATATCGATGCTTATCAACAATGGCTAACTAGCTATCAATATGGTCCGAATAATCAACTTTATAAAGTAACAACACTATCTAGAAAATTAGTCATACTTAAAAGCTTTTTTAAGTTTTTGTATGATACGAATTTTATAGAAGAGCAACTTTACACACGAATATTAGATGCAAAAATTACTAAGGATGATTTACCTAATAGAGATTTAGAAGAATATGAAGTAAAAGCTATTTTAGAATTTTATAAAGGTAATATATTAAAAACTACTTTAATTAAACTATTAGCAACTACAGGAATGCGTATTCGAGAATTAGCAGAAGCAAATTGGGGTAATGTTTCGAAGGATGCAAATGGGTATTGGCTTGAAATACTTGGAAAAGGAAATAAAAAGCGTGAAGTAAAATTATTACAACATGTTTATAATGACTTATGTAAATTAAGAGAACGCCGCCGATTATCTAATCTTATTATGAAGAGTGACACAAATCCCCTTTTTCCAACTAAAAATAATAATCATTACTCCTTTAAATATTTATCTAAATATGTAATCGAAATGATCAAAATGACAGGGCTACCTTTTGTCACAGACTCAAACAGAAATGGGAATATAAGTCCCCACTTCTTTCGACATCACTATGCATGCCGATCAATTGAAAAAGGAGCAAATATTTATCAAGTTAGCCGAAGTCTTGGCCACGAAAGTATTCAAACAACTGAACTATATTTAGCAAAAATGATGAATCGATTACAACATGCAAGTAACGTGTGGGATGATGATGAATATTAAAAATTACCCCCTCTTATTTAATAAGTGGGGGGTGTCTTATTTGGATTTATCAAAGTGAGTAATAACTCATAATTTTAGTTTACATAATAATATTATTTGTACTTTATTACTATCAATTTAAATTAGTTTTTTTAATATAATATAAAATGTGTTTTTATTATAAATAGTATAATTTCTTAATTAATTTGAATAATAGGCTGTTTTCGTGAACTTTGTTGCTATTATTGAAGTAGTTCGTGAATTTCCACTCCAAGATGCTAGCTTCAGTAGGGCGTCCGATGCCCACCTCTTCCCCATATAAAGTCTCATACCTTTCTTTTCATCAACTTCATTATTTACAATTTGTATTAAAACCTTTTAAAAACAAAAATCTTTACTAACTAAAATATATAAGGAGTGATTATATTGCCAGTAACAATAGTCGATACACTAATTCAGATTGAACCGTGGGTTGAGGCTGATTTTTCTTTACTTCGTCTTATGAATTCATATAAAATGATGCAACATCTTGGAGGTCCTGAACAATACAGGCAGATTTTAAATCGACACAAACGTTATCTTGAAATGGATAGACTTGGTGTTGGACATATGTACACAATTGTTTTACTTCCACATCGAAAAAAAATTGGAAGTGTTGGGTTTTGGGATCGATCATGGCAAAATAAACTTGTATATGAAATAGGCTGGAGTGTTCTTCCTCAATTCCAAGGTATGGGGATTGCAACAATAGCTGTCTCAAAAGCTATTACTCTTGCAAGTTTTGAACGAAAGCATAAAAATATCCATGCATTTCCTTCCGTTGAAAATCTAGCTTCTAACAAGATTTGCCAAAAACTCAACTTTTCATATATGGGGAAGTGCGAATTCGAATACCCACTAGGAACAATCATGCAAAGTAATAATTGGAGAATAAAGTTCAATGGCAAAAATGAGTAATCTAAAAAAAGAAGCTAAATCACTTAAGATTTAACTTCTTTCTAAATTATTTTATATTTGATAAATCAGTCTTCCAAGGTCCATTTTCAATGATCGAAGCACTAGTGATATTTAGACTTATATTCTTTTGTTTAAGATCTTTTAGTTCAATAGTGTATCCGTCAGGCTCAAACATTCCTCCTGACTTGTTACTATACGCGGATACTTCGAATTGTTGATTTCCTAATGGATATATATCTAATTGTAACAACCATTGGCTATCATTTTTATTTCGTTTTGGCATTACAATTTCTATTGAGTTCTTTGCAAATGTATCTCTTCTTACCTTTGCACCCTCAATTTTAATATTAGTACCAGGTAAAATTAGGTCTTGTAGAACTATCTCTTCATTTACATTTGAAGGAATTGGAATATTCCAATTTAGATTATTAAATGTTACCTGTCTTGAAATGGATGGAGTGATTAACGAAACTGTTTTTAAATTTAAATTGCTTGTTTTTGCTTTATACTTATATCTAACCGCCGAACTATTTTCGTTTGAAGTTAAATAACTTTTCCGTCCTTTGGAATCGACTAAATAAGCTTTAGATCTATTAAAATTGAAAGGGCTAATTTCTTCTTCTATGAGATAATTAATTAAAAGATTATTCTTTTCTTTTTTAACCATTGTTTTTAACTCAACATTTTTTATTGAATTACTTTTACTAAGTGAATAAACTTTATCAACTTCTTTTAATTTCAATTGATAATTATTCTTGCCTAAAATAAATTGTATAATGTTGTTACTTGGTTTTTCTAATTTAATTGACTTATCTACTAAAACCAGTTGATCCTCTGCAACCCCATCTGATCCTACACCATATATCTCTCTCTTTAAATCATACAGCTTATTATTAATTTTCAGATGAACTGGCTTACTATCCCAATATTTATAAAACTTCGAATAATCATCCTCACCTTCATTTTTTTTCTTTGTATCATATTCATATTCAATTAAAAAATAAGGGAGTTCATTATTAAAGGCTAAGTTATTAATTTTGAAGTTTTTATGGTCTCCGATGTAAGAATCAAATTCATAAAATGAACTTCCAGATTTATTATCAATTGACTCATTTATTAACGGGAGATAAGTTAAGTATTCGCTTGCCCATGCTCTGAACAATTCTGACTTATAAGTAATACTACTAATTAAGAACACAGCAGCCGCTGAATAAATAAATAGTTTCGACTTGAAATTTATTTTCTTTTTCTTTTTCTTATTGATTTTTGAAAATACTTTTTGTTCTATTTTTGATAATGAATCATTTTCGATGTCAACTTCTGAAAGTAATTCTTCTAGCTCGTATATTCCTTGCTTTGATTTAATAAATTCGTCCGTAATTTTATTTAATTCATTCAACTTTCTTCCCTCCTTCTTTCAAAAAAAATTCTTTCAAGTTTTTACGTATTCTCCACAATCTAGTATCTAAAGCTTTCCGATTGGTCTGTAAATCTTCGGCAATTGATTCTAAATCTTCATCAAAAAAACATCGTCGTATTAATAGATGTCTGTCATTTACATTAAGAGTTTGAACAAAACTTTTAACATCAATTTCAGTTTCAATTTTCTGGTGATCCAAATGATTATCACTTATCATTTCTTCGTTGAGCATTGATGTGTTTACATTTTTTTCTGCTTTTCGTTTCCAATCTAGCGCTTTATATTTTGCAATGATATAGACCCATGTTTTTAATGAACCTTTATCGGGTTCATATTCTTCGCATTTTTCCCAGACCGAAATAAATACATCAGAAACTAATTCTTCTATATCTTCTTTCACTCCAATTTGTCCCATTATTTTAAAACATAGAGCATAAACATTTCGTTTCATTTCTTTCATTAAATAATTGAGTCCTTCTTGATCTCTTTTACAAATGGCGGATATGATTTGTTTCTCATCCATCCTCTCACCTCGTTCTTTTCTCTCTACTGTATACTTCGTAAAATTTTGAGCATTTCTCACACAAAATTTTAAATTTTATAGTTTTCATTTTTGTTTTTCAATATAATGGAAAGAAGTCACTTTTATATAAAAATTTTAATATTGTTTTAGAAAAATTTATTAAATAGAGAATCCTCAAGAAATTGATTGGACCGGATATGCGAGACTCCTGTGGTAGTAAGCGTGAAGGTGAGACCCCAGAGGTTCTTATGCACAGAGGAGGCTCTCCAACCGCTCATCGGAAAGCGAGCATCCTAGAGTGGAAATCTACATTCCCCCATGAATAATAGCACAAATTTTAAGAATAGAGCTAAAAAAAAAAGCTGAATCCATTAAAATGGTTCAGCTTTACATACATATTATTCAAAATAAAATAATGCATCGTGAGAAGTATTTGTTTGATAATAATTTACTAGTTCTTCCACAGATATTCCTCTAATTTCGGCTATATCATTAAAACTCATATCATAATGATATGACAGTTCATGTAGAGATAATGCTGGGTCATTCGCTAAAAGTTCATAATCAGGTATATTATCAAATTGTTGAGACATACTCATCACTTCCTTTTACAGTTTCTTATTATCCTTTCCTAAAATTTACAAATTTAGTCAAGATTCGTAAAAAGAAATGATTAGTAAATTATAAAAATTTAAGTTAGGTGGTCACATGATTCAAACTATATTACACGCAACATTATTGGCTTTTGGATTGATTCTACCATTAGGAGTACAAAACGTTTTTATATTCCAACAAGGAGCAGCACAGAAAAAATTTCTTCATGTTTTACCAGTTGTGATTACAGCTTCGGTCTGTGATACAATCTTAATCGCTTTGTCTGTTACAGGTGTTTCAGTACTAATTTTGGCTTCAGCATATTTAAAGACTGCACTTTTATCATTCGGAATTATTTTTTTATTTTATATGGGCTGGCAAACATGGAAGAGTAAATCTTCTAGTATTAAAGCCTCTCAAGATACATTTACAATAAAAAGACAAATTCTTTTCGCGGCATCTGTTTCTCTTCTAAATCCTCATGCGATTTTAGATACAATTGGAATTATTGGAACCAATTCTCTCCAATACGAAGGAACTGAGAAAATTGTTTTTGCTTTAACTTGTATTACAGTTTCTTGGATTTGGTTTACTTCACTTGCAATTGCTGGCAGAACAATTGGTAAATTAGATCAAACTGGAAAAATCATGATAACGATAAATAAGATTTCAGCTATTATTATTTGGAGTATTTCAGTGTATTTATTCTATTCCTTAATTCAAACATTTTTTTAAAAGAAAAACCCCACTTTTTTGTGGGGTTTACTATTAACAATCAATTATTTCTGATACTCTAACATGTAAAATATCAATTAACTCTTCATCCATAAAATGATAATCATCAGGAATATCCAGATTGACAATTTTTTTATCTGGTAGAATCAATCCAAATTTTTCTTTTATTCTCCTTAAATGCTTTTTTTCCATTACAAAAATGATGTCAGCCCATCCAATATGCCCTTCTGTTACTTTTATTCTGGCTCCAGTTTCGGTGCCAGCAGATCTAGCCTGATGTCCATTTTGTAGGTGAAATATCTTTTCAGCAGTTGGACTTCTCCACTGATTTTTACTGCAAATAAATAATAATTTGATACAACTTCACATCCTATATTCTACTTTTCTTAATTTAACTTTCATTTAAGTTATCTACTTTTAACCAATAAGATATGACCTAAATGATGGTTACTATGCCACGCATATAAAGCTATTAAATAATCAATCGTCATTTTGATCTTAGATTCCGGATGATAACAAGTTCGTTGAAATTGTTCCTCAGATAAAGATTCTAACAATTGAACATATCGTGTATGTACTCCATCCAAAATTTTCAATGAACTTTGAATTTCACTATTTGAGTCACTTAGCGTAATCCAAGCATTTTCATCATAAGGTTTAATAGTTGGATTATCTTCAGTCAGTGCTAATTTTATCCTAATTAAACTATTCATATGACTATCTGCAACATGATGAATTACTTGTATTGGTGTCCAACCACCATCACGATAAGGAATATTCTTTTCTGTTACTGATAATGAATTAATTGCATCTTCAAATCGTTTAGGGGCATTTTTTAAAATTCCAATAAATTCTTTGCGAAGTACTTGAGTATAACTAGCTGGTTCAGTAAATTTGCCAATCGGATATTTTAATTTCTCCATGTTATAATCCCCTCTAATTCTTTATTTTTCAAATCAATAACAACAGTTCTATTATAAGAATTTTATTCACGCTTTCCAATATAAAAAACAACAAAGTCATGACTGACTTTGTTGTTTAATTAAATTCACAGTTTATTAAATGTTTCAGTTAAAACTGGTACAATTTGTTTTTTACGAGAAACTACACCTTTTAAAATAGCAGTGTTGTTTTCTAATGATACATTATATGCTTTTTCTACTGCATTAGCTGCATTACCTTTTACAACTGCAACAGAGTCATTTGTTAAAATATCAGTTACAACAAATAAGAATAAGTCTAAACCTTTTGAAGATACAATTCCTTCAAGCAAAGATTCTAATTCTTGTTGACGAGAAAGTACATCATTCGTATCAACTGCATTAACTTGAGCAATTTCAACTTTGTATTTACCCATTTGGAACTCTTTTGCGTCTAGTGAAACTAATGATTCAATAGACTTGTCTGCAAGATTAGCACCAGCTTTTAACATGTCCAATCCATAAACTTCAGCATTAACGCCTGCAATTTCAGCTAGTTCCTTAGCAGCAGCTACATCTTGATCCGTGCAAGTAGGTGATTTGAATAATAAAGTATCAGAAATAATTGCAGATAACATTAAACCTGCTACCTCTTTTTTAATGACAACATTATTTTCTCTATATAGTTTATTTAAGATTGTCGCCGTACATCCAACTGGTTCACAACGATAGTATAATGGATCACTTGTTTCAAAATTAGCAATACGATGATGATCGATTACTTCAAGTACACGAACATGATCAATATCATCAGCGCTTTGTTGTTTTTCATTATGGTCAACTAAAATTACATTGTTCGTTTCAGTTGCTACTTTTTCTACTAAACGAGGAGCCGCTGTTTTAAATGTATCAAGAGCAAATTGAGTTTCAGCACTAACTTCGCCTAATCGAATAGCCTCTGCATCTAATCCTAGTGCTTTTTTTAGTTCTGCATAAGCAATTGCAGAGCAAATCGTATCTGTATCTGGGTTTTTATGTCCGAAAACAAGAACTTTTTCCATCATGATTCTCCTAACTCATTCTTAAATTATTATGTTATAATACTTATTTTTAGTATGTATGTACGTAAATAACGCTTTGTCTAAAATGATCAAATAAATTAGAAATAGTTGATCATTACATAAAACGCTTCAATAATAATACCATATCAAAATAAAAAAGAATAGCCAAAAAGACTATTCTCTAAATAGTTAATCACCTGAATTTTCATATGACATTGTTTCTGTAATTGGCTCTTTCTTTGGCAGCCAATCAATCGGAATATGATCTACTGTAGGAACTTCCTCACGTAAAAGATCTTCAAAGTTGTTAATTTCAGCATTTGTATTCATTTTACCTTTATTTGATTTTGATTTACTCATAATCATTCTCCTTCACTACAAACTTAAACTTCTTACTTATCCTTTCTAGTTTGCGGAAAGATTTTTATCCTATTAATTTTATTTAATATTTTTAATAATGATTTCTGGTATTGCGATGTTTTTTCTTGGTTTAATGTTTTCCATTATAATTTCTGCAATATCATCTGGGTTCATCATTTTTGATGTTTTGTTTTCATCAAATATACCTGTCCAAAAATCTGTATTCATTCCGCCCATATATGCAGCAAACACTGAAATTGGCGTGCCAGTTAATTCAATAACTAAACTTTCAGTAAAACCTTTCACACCAAATTTGCTTGCACAATATACTGATTCAGTAGCTTTACCAATTAATCCTGCAGTTGAAACAATATTTACGATCGTTCCGCTATTTTGTTTTTTCATTTGCTTTAAAACTTCTCCAGAACAAAAGATTGTTCCTTTTAAATTAATATCAATCATACTATGAATAGCCTCTTCATCTAATTCTTCTGCAAGATTAAAAATGCCGACTCCTGCATTATTAAATAAAATATCAATTTGTCCATATGTGTGAACAATTGTATCAAATACCCTTTTAACGTCATTTAGTTTTGAAACATCAATCGTATGAATTGAATAATTATTTGGTAATTGTTTTCCTATTTCTTTTAATTTATTTTCGGTTCTACCTAATAAACAGACATGTGCACCCATTTCAGAGTATTTTTTTGCTAATGATGCACCTAAACCACTACCTGCACCTGTTATGACGATTACTCGATTTTTCATTTCGTTCCCAACTTTCAAATTTAAGTTTTATGTACGGATAGATTTCTTTATAGCAATTAAACCAAAACATGATACAATTGTAAAAGTGTTTGTTTAGGAGGTTGAAAAAATGAATACAAATAAAACGGGAAAAATTTCTCACTTTTTTAAATTGCTACTCCCAATCCTTATTACTCAAGTGACATTATTCTCGATGTCATTTTTTGATACAATTATGTCTGGTAATAGTAGTCCCCAAGACTTAGCAGGTGTTGCGATCGGTGTAAGTATTTGGATACCTATTAGTACAGGATTGACCGGAATATTAGTTGCAATTACAACGATGGTTGCAAATTTAAATGGTGCCAAGGAAAATGATAAAATTACTCCACTTGTAAAGCAAGCACTTTATTTAGCTGGAATTATTGCAATCGTTATTATTACTATTGGTATCTTCTCAATTCAACCAATCTTAAATCATATGAATCTAGAACCAAAAGTTCATCGCGTTGCACTTCATTTCTTACTCGCTTTATCTTTTGGAATTTTACCACTCTTTTTATACACAGTACTTCGTCAGTTTATAGATGGGTTAGGTAAAACAAGAACAACCATGATTATTACTGTCATTTCAGTTCCAGTTAATGTCATTTTAAATTACTTCCTTATTTTTGGAAAAGCAGGTCTACCGCAATTAGGTGGTGTTGGTTCTGGAGTAGCATCTGCAATTACGTATTGGATTATTTTTGGTTTAGCCTTATATATTATCAATACCAAAAGTCCCTTTAAATCCTTTAATATCTTTAAAAATTTTATTCCCATTTCGATTCCTACATGGAAGAGCATCCTAAAACTAGGTGTACCTATTGGACTAAGTATCTTTTTTGAAGTAAGTGTATTTTCAGTTGTTACTTTATTATTAAGCGAATTTGATACTGAAACGATTGCTGCTCATACAGTTGCAATGAACTTTGCAAGTATGCTTTATATGGTTCCTTTAAGTATTTCGATGGCTTTAACAATTGCAGTAGGTTATGAAGTTGGTGCGAATAATTTTCAAAATGCGAAAGAATATAGCAAGATTGGTCTAGTTATGGCTGTGTCGATTGCTACTATTTTTGGCGTTATAATCTATTTATTCAGATATGATGTAGCAGGATTATATACAAACGATCCTTCTGTTCAAACTTTAGCAGGTGAATTCCTAATCTTTGCAATACTGTTTCAATTATTTGATGCATTTGCAGCACCAATTCAAGGTGCTTTAAGAGGATATAAAGATGTGAATGTTACATTAATGATGATGATTTTAGCTTATTGGGTAATTGCATTACCAGTTGGATATGTCCTTTCAAATACTGATTTAGGTGCAAAAGGATACTGGGTCGGTTTAATCGTAGGTTTATCAGTCTCAGCTATTACGTTAACTTTCCGCTTATTTCAATTACAAATAAAAAAATTAAAGCTTTCTGAAGTTTAAAAAAGTATGGTGATTTTTCACCATACTTTTTTTACTATTAACTGACTTTAATTTAAAAATGATTGTAATATTTCCCTGTTTTTTTCAATATCTAACTCTAGTACTTCACCAACATTATCGTACCTTTTCGGAACATATGTATTATCTTGTGGTATTCTAAGAGTTTTGATTTCGTTGTTCTTCCCTCTTAACATAAAATCTGTACCTAATTTTACTAAGTCAAAAGATGAAAAATTAGTTTGAATATATGGTTGGATTAGACCTAATGTTTTCGGTACACTAGTTGTAATTCCTTTAACAGTAAGTACTTCATTTTTAATTGCATTTAGTACTTTTTGTTGTCTAGCCACTCTGTCAAAGTCACCCCTAGCATCATGTCTAAATCGAGCATATCCAAGTAATTCTTTACCGTGTAACTGTTGGACACCAGGTTGGAGAGTTACCCCGATATGGCTACTCATAGATTTTTCAACATCAACTGTAATACCTTGAGGAGCGATGACATCAATCATCTTCTCAAAACTTCTAAAGTCAATTATTGAATAGTATTCAAGTCCAATTCCAAAATTTTCTTGAATCGTTTGTCTTAACAATTCAACTCCACCAAATGAATATGCAGCATTTAATTTTTGATTTCCATGTCCAGGAATTGAAACATAACTATCTCTCATTAATGAAATTAATTTCGTTTCATGATTTTTTGTATATTGTAAGATCATTATTGAATCAGTTCTAGATCTTTCACCATTCTTATGTGCATCAACGCCAAGTAGTAATACATTGGTTTTATTAGGTATATCCACAGATTTAAATTCAATTTTTTTAGGACTATCAACGATGATGCTATTTTTATTTTTAGCTGCTAATTCCATTCCTTTTTTATATTGGTAATATCCATATCCTACTGTACTTAAAACTAAGCATAATAAGGCTACTGTAACAAATATACCGATTTTTTTCCATTTCCCTTTCTTTTTCGCTTTTTTTCTGTCTAATCTTGACATAACTTCCCCCTAAAACATGAATGATTAAAGAATTTTCTGAATGGTATTACTATAAATTATTTCGGCTAATTCTTTCTCCACTTCAAATCTCGATTTACTTCCTGAATCAAATTGACATCCATTTATGATGAAAATAATCCCAAATTGTTCTTCTTCATTCCAATATAAATTACTGATTAGTCCGTATGCTTCCCCTGCATGACCTATCATTTCATCATAATTTGTTAGAAAGTCATGACTTATATGAAATCCCAGTCCCATTTTACAAAAGAAATGATCCTCTTCCATTCTTGACCATTGCTTTGTTTTCATTTGCAAAGAAGTGTCCGGTTTCAATATTTGCGCATGATTAAAACTACCATTTAACATATGTGCTCTCAAGAATTTACTTAATTCAATTGCTGTTGTTCTAAGACCACCCTGAGGTTCAAATAGACCACCATGTGTTCCGGGAATATATTTATCAAAAAAATTGATAGGATATTCTTTTTTACCTTTATCGTCAATTGTAAGTTGATATTCCTTTGTTTCGTGATTCATCTCATACAAATTAGCAAGTTCATTTTCATTTCTTATATTAGAATAGGCAAATGCAACGTTATTCATGTTTAATGGAAAGAAAATAAATTGTTGAATATACTGATCAAAACGTAATCCAGCTACTTTTTCAATTATCGCTCCACAGATGATTGCACCTATATTTGAATAAACCCAATCAAATTGACTACCTGGTGGCCAATTTCCCCAAATTTTGTTTGAATAATATTTTCCATCTTCTACTAACAATTCCTTAAGCCCCAGAGTGAAATCATTATGTCCATCCTTTATGAATTTTGCATATACACTATTCGATTCATCATCTGAATTTAGTGAAGAGGTATGAGTTAAAATTTGTCTTAATGTAATGTTAGCAGTCGGGTAATTGGGATTCTTAACTTGGAAACCCAGATACTCGCTAATATCTTGATCTAAAATGATCAATTGTTTTTCCACTAATTGCATAATTGCGGTTGCTGTAAATAATTTACTAATTGAAGCAATTCGAAACATCGTTTTTTCCGTTACTGGTTCATTTGTTTCTAAATTACGTGAACCATAAGAATCAGCCCAAATGAGATTCTCTTTATAAACAACTGCTGCTTGCAGGCCAACAATTTTATATTTCTTCATCGTAGCCTCGATTTGTTTTTTAAATAAATGCCTATTTTTTAGTTCATCACTTTTAATCATTTTAAAGACTCCAATACTGTGTTTTTGTTAAGAAAAATTGTAAAAACATGTAAATTTTATAAGTGAAAAAAATTATTTTAAATGAAGCGTTTTCAAAACTATTTTGATATTGTAATAGACCTAACATGTTGCTAAAATGAATCTTATGAAAATGGATGTTGGGGGATAGCAAAGAATGATTTTGATTGAGGTTTTTGTATATGCGGGGATTATTGCAGCTAGTATTTCAGGCACACTAGTTGGTATTAAAAAGAAATTGGACTTATTTGGTGTTGTTTTTTTAGCTGCATGTACAGCGCTCGGCGGTGGATTAATACGCGATATGATATTAGGTCAATCCGTACCTAATGTGTTTATTAAACCTCAATATTTTATTGTATGTACGGTCATATCAATTTTAACTTGGTTATTTTATCAACGAACAATGCAATTTCAACATACTTTAATAATTACGGATGCAATCGGTCTTGGTGTATTTACTGCAGTAGGTTCTTATTCTGCCATTGATCATGGATTAAAAGGTGCATTCCTAATCGTTTCAATGGGATTAATTACAGGTATTGGTGGCGGTATTATGCGTGACGTTTTTGCAAGAGAAATTCCATTCGTATTTCAAAAAGAAATCTATGCAATTGCTGCGATCATCGGTGCAATATCAATTTTATTCACGTATGGTGAATTTTCTAAATTAGCCTCATTATATATTTGTTTTACTATAACTACACTGATCAGGATTATTTCAGTTCGATATAAAATCAACTTCCCTATTCGTAATGTGAATGATAAATCATTCTTAATGTAAGCCTACTTTTCAAGTTAGGATTTTTTTTAGCCCTAAGCTAAGATTACTTAGTTTAGGGCTCTATTTTATTTTGAAATACTTTGTGTTTCTTGAAATTCTTTAAATAATATTTCTTTTTGAACATATTCTGTTAACTCTTTAACAACATCACTTACTTTTGTAAACGATTCCTCTTTTACATTTGTTCCATCTTCTGTAAAATCAACTGGATCTAATACAAGTTGTAGTGGTAAAGCATATCCATATACTCCACGGATAACAGTTCTCATATTATTTAATGCATTTATCCCACCTTTTCCTCCACCTGCGACAGCTAGTAAAGATATAGGTTTCTTTTTAAATGGTTCAGAACCTAAATGTTCAATCATGTTTTTTAATGCACCACTCATTGCGTTATTGTATTCTGGTGTACAAAATACAATTCCATCTGCCTTGATTAGTGTTTCTCGAACTGATTTAACGACTTCTAACTCTTTTTGTTCTGGCTCTCCATTATATAGAGGTAGCTCCTCAACAGATAAATCTAATAATGAAAAATTAAATACTTCTGCAATTTGTTTTGCTAAGTTTCTAGTTCTACCGAAAGTTCTAGGTGTTCCGTTAATTACGACGATATTCAAATTAATTTCCCCTCACTAAGTAAATTTATTGTCCAAATCTAACTTTCGACAAACTTTTTTGTAAATCCTCTAAACTACTTTAAATAATAGTATAAAATATATCTAGAAAATTTCCTAATCTTTTAATAGATTGTATTAGTTTAAGAACACAATAAAAAAATATCTAATTTACAAAGAATTATTCAACTTTAAGCTATTTCTTAGTTGGAATTAAGAAAGTGCACTTTTTTTAGATTATTGTCTTTGTAGAGTTTTTTAAAATTTAACTATAAATCTTGAAATCTCCATATTTAATAGAAACAACGTTTACAAATACAGCCAAAATTAAAGATTTTCTAAAATGGTATAAGACGTGAATTTAGTATATACTTATTTGACAGAATATTTAAATTCCAAAAAATGAAGGTGATTTGAATTGGGGAAAATGGAGATTAATAAAAAGGCTACGCTTAGCATTATTTTTGCAATGATTACCTTTGGTACAGTTGGATTTATTGCTCCAAAAACAGGACTTAAAGCAATCGACTTAGTATTTATTCGGTGCATATTTGCAAGTGTATTTTTATTTTTTGTCTGGTACACTACCGGGATTTATAAAAAAGAAATCTATCATAAAAAAGATATTCTATTATCATCATTTAGCGGAGTATTATTAGTTTTAAACTGGGTATTTTTATTTAAATCCTTCGAAAATTTATCAGTTACAATCTCAATTTCAATCTATTATTTAGCTCCTGTTATTTTATTTTTAATCGGAAGTTTAATCTATAAGGAAAAAATAACACTTATTCCTTTAATCGGAGTACTAATTAGTTTTATAGGCTCGATCCTTTTATCTGGTCTAAATTCTGACTTTAATTTAAAAACTCTCTTCTCTTCAGGAGTTGTATGGGCATTTTTAGCCGCTATTTTTTACGGTTTCTTAATGATTGTAAATAAAGGTATTACAAAAACAAGCTCATACTTTACAACTTTAGTACAAACTACATTAGGCTTTTTATTACTAATACCATTTGTCAAATTTAATTCTTTTCTAAATTTACATATCGAAAATTGGACTTTTATCATCATAATAGGTTTCGTTCATACCGGGATTATTTACGCATTATTCTTTGGTAATATTCGATTTTTACCGGCTAAAACAATCGCTGTTTTAACATTTTTAGATCCTGCTGTAGCAATTGTATTAGATACATTGATTACAGGATTTAAACCAACTTTACTTCAAATAATCGGAATCATCCTTACTTTTTCGGGTATTGCTTTAATCATGCTTATTAATTCAAATAAAAATAAAACACAAAATTCTAACGAAAAAATTGCAAATTAAGTAGTTTAAGTAAAAAGGATGACAACATTATTGTCAAAATATACTAAAAGGACTATAATATAGTCATAAAGAATATACTAAAAAGAGATGTGCTGCATACACATCTCTTCCGAGTAGTAATTGCAAAGTTGCTTTCCTCGGATCCAGTGAATATAGCCACCACATCCATTCGAGGGGTAGGGTGGTTATTTTCTTTTATTCAAAGAAACGACGATACCGATTACGCTTAAGATTACGGATGCAGTAATACCAATACTTTGCATTATTAAAGTTGCAATCTCATAACCAGTCACCATATCACCCCCCTCCAACCGAAGAAAGGCACCTACCACAACTCTACTCTACCTAATTTTACCATAAGCTATGAAAAAATACCAGAATATACGTTCTGTTTTTTTACGAAATTCTAGATTTATTCTAAGGTTTAGATCTTAAAATATCTCCTACCTTGAAGCACTTCATTTGCTAGAATTTTCGTGCTATTCAATATTCTGAATCGCTACGTATACCTTTTCTTTAAGAATTACCGCTTCTCACTCTGCGCGCCTAATTTATATTTCCCTACTCCTCATCTAAAAATATGAATTTTATTTCATTCTATTATTTTTCATTACCCTTTCTCTTTTTAATTTAGAGTCCCCTTTATTTTTCAAAAAATTTTACTTTACAGTGAAATTAAATTTCTGTTTTTTATATTAAATCTTGAAATTAAATTTCATTTTTTTATAGACAATACTTTCCAATTTTGATAGTTTTAAATTATGAAAGCGCTACAAAATTTAATAGAAAGCATGGTGGATAACTTATGAAGAGAAGAAAAATTGGGAAATATGTTCTTGCTGTTACAGTTGGAGCATCACTATTATTACCACAAATTTCAACTGTAAGAGCAGAAACTACTTCACAGTACACGGTTCCTCCAAAACATGAATTACGAGCTGCTTGGATTGCTTCAGTAACGAATATTGATTGGCCTTCAGCCACTGGATTATCTGTTATGCAGCAAAAATCTGAGTTTATTAAACTATTAGATGATGTAGAGAAAATGGGTATGAATTCAGTAGTAGTACAAATTAAACCAACCGCTGACGCATTTTATCCATCCCAGTATGGCCCTTGGTCTAAATATTTAACTGGTACACAAGGAAAAGATCCAGGATATGATCCACTTGCATTTATGGTTGAAGAAGCACATAAGCGCAATATCGAATTTCATGCATGGTTTAATCCCTATCGAATTACAATGCCTCGTACTGCACTAGGTGATGCAACATTAGAGGACTTAAATTCTCTAGCAGAATCTCACCCTGCAAGAAAACATCCTGAATGGGTTATTCCTTATGGTAAGCAATTGTATTTTGATCCAGGTATTCCAGAAGCACGTCAGTTTATCATTGATGGCATCATGGAAGTGGTTAAGAAATATGATATTGATGCTGTTCATTTGGACGATTATTTCTACCCATATCGTATTGCTGGCAAAGAATTTCCCGACCAAGCAACCTATGTAAAATATGGTGAACATTTGTTTGCAAACAAAGATGATTGGCGCCGTGACAATGTAAATCAATTTGTAAAAGAAGTTCATGAAAGTATAAAAAAAGAAAAAAGTTATGTGAAATTTGGTATCAGCCCATTTGGTGTATGGCGTAATATTGCAAATGATCCAACTGGCTCAAATACAACAGCGGGACAAACGAATTTTGATGATTTGTTCGCAGATACAAGAGAATGGATTAATAAAGAATACGTTGATTATATTACTCCGCAAATCTACTGGAATATTGGATTTGAACCGGCTTCTTACGACATACTAGCAAATTGGTGGACTAAAGAAGTACAAGGTAAAAACGTTGATTTATATATTGGACAAGCAGATTACAAAATTAATGCCAATAATGAAGCTTGGGCTCTTCCAGACGAACTACCAAATCAGATCGCGTTAAATCGCTCTATTCCAGAAATAAAAGGAAGTATGCATTTTTCAATTAAAGACTTAAATAATAATCCACTTGGAATTAAGGATCGTTTAAGCCAAGATGTATATAAAACAAAAGCATTAATCCCTTCAATGCCTTGGATTGATGATCAAGCACCGAAGAAACCAAAATTTGAAGGAGCTAAAAAATCATCAGAAGGCATTAAGCTTACAATAAATAATCATTCCTCTGATAAAGATACGGCATATTTCGTAGTCTATCGCTTCGACGGAATGAATAAAGTTAATATAGAAGATGCTAGAAACATTTTAACTACTATACGAAAATCGGACTCTGGCAAAACGACGTATCTTGATACAACTGCGGACCAAAGCAAAGATTATACTTATGTCATTACTGCAGTAGATCGCATTCATAATGAAAGTAAAGAAAGCAAACAATTCAAAGTAAAAGGAAATAAAAAATAACTTCACATATTTAACGGTTATGAATAATTAAAGAGCTTCCCTTAATACTAAGGAAGCTCTTTTTCTATATTATATGAAAATATATTTGTTTTCTAAACTCCAGACTTCATAATAACAGCTTTAATCATAAAATAACTAATATCTGAATGAAGCTCTTCTTTAATGGGTTTTAGCTTTTCACTACCAACAAGATTAATTACTCCTTGTATTTGTTCTTCTATATCATTTGGAACTAATTCATGCCAATTGAAATTTTCATCCTCTACTGCACTTTGAAGTATGTGGTTTTCTATTGTTACAGTATTTAAACCTCTTTGTTTTGCTATATCTTTGATGGATAATCCATCCTTATAAGATTCATAGGATATTTGATGAGACGGTATTTTATCTTTTGTAGAGATAATTGATGATTTGGATACCGTTTGTTCTATTTGATGCTCTTCTTTATATTTCTTTATTATCTCAATAAATTGTGCCCCAAATCTTTGTTGCTTTTGAATGCCTACTCCCTTTGCTAATAAAAACTCTTCTTCGGTGGTCGGAAGTAAATGACATAGGTCCTTTAACGTACTATCAGAAAAGACTACAAATGGTGGTACACCAAGTTCAGCTGCAATTTCTTTTCGCAATTTTCGAAGTAGATCAAATAACTCATCGTTTGAATTCGTCGATACAATTACAATTTCTTCTTTTTTCATTACTTGTACTTTATTTAAAAGTACTTCTCTTCCTTTATTTGTTACTCTCAATAAAGGAAATTTACCATCTGTCACGCCGATATATTGCTCCGAAGTTAAGAAGTCGATTAAATCACCAACATTTTTTAATGTTCGATTTTTCAACAATCCATAAGTTGTTAATTCATGGAAATTAAACTCTAGTAATTTTTTATTCGAAGACCCTGTTAATACTGAAGCAACCATCGTTTTGCCAAATCGCTCACCCATTCGAATAATACAAGATAACACAATTTGAGCATCAGTCGTTATATCAATCGCTGAACGGTTATCAATACAATTACTACATTTTCCACATGAATGCTCATTATGATCGCCGAAATAATTTAAAATAAATGCCTGTAAACATGTTTCACAGTAACTATAATCTTTCATCGATTGTAGTTTCTGAATTTCTTGCTTCTGCCTACCGAAATCATAAGTAGACTGTTCAATTAAAAACCTTTGAATTTGAACATCCTGAGCATTAAAAAGTAAAATACATTCACTTTCCAACCCATCACGGCCAGCCCTTCCAGCTTCTTGATAATAACTTTCCATATTTTTGGGCATTTGGTAGTGTATAACGTACCGCACATTACTTTTATCAATACCCATTCCAAATGCATTTGTTGCAACCATTACATTTAAATCATCCTGTAAAAATGCATCTTGTTGCATCGATCTTTCTGCATCGCTTAATCCCGCATGATATTTGCCTACAGATATTCCCTGCTTTTTTAATTGATTCATTACATTATCTACTTCTTTTCTTGTTGCAGCGTAGATGATACCAGATTCATTTTTATTTTGTTTTATATAGTTAGAAATAAAATCCAGTCGATTTTGCCCTTTAATTACTTTAAAGGATAAATTTTCTCTTTCAAACCCAGTTACAATTGCACTTTCTTCATCGATTCCTAATTGTGAACAAATGTCTGTTTTAACTTGGGGGGTTGCTGTTGCAGTGAGAGCAAGAATTGTTGGCTCCGATGGTAACTCTTGAATTAAATTTTTAATACGTAGATAGCTTGGTCTAAAATCATGTCCCCAAGATGAAATACAGTGAGCCTCGTCTACTGCCACAAGTAAAATGGGTAAATTTTTCAATTCATTAATAAAGCTTTCTGATTCTAACCTCTCAGGTGCAACATACAGTATTTTATATTCTCCGTATCGTAAATCCATTAATCTTTCATTTACTTCATTGTAAGAAAGTGAACTATTGATAAAAGTGGCTGGGATTCCAACTTGATGTAGAGAATCCACTTGATCTTTCATAAGAGAGATTAAAGGAGATATGACGAGGGTAACTCCTTGGAGGATGGTTGCTGGAATTTGATAACAAATCGACTTTCCACCACCTGTTGGCATAATACCAGCAGTATGTTTACCTGACAAAACTCTTTCAATTATTTGCTCTTGTCCAATTCTAAAATTTTCATATCCAAAATATTTTTGTAAGTTTTTTCTTGCTATGGTTATCATTCGTTCCTCCTTTTATGATTTCTTTATCTTCTTTTTTATTTTACTATAAAGAAATTGAAGTAAGTAATTTTCTTAAGCTATTCTCGAAATTTGTATTATCTTCTTTTTGACGTTTTTTAGGGCCTTTTACCCTTCCTCCTGCATTCCGAATCTTTTTTGAAACATAACGAGTATGTAATAGTGAATCAATATTTTCATTTGTATAATAAAAGCCGTTTTGATTTATAACAAATGCTTGTTTTGACAATACCATTGCCGCTAAACCATAATCTTGAGTTATGACAATATCACCTTTTGACACTCGATTTACTAAAGCAAAATCAACTGCGTCTGCCCCTTGAGAAATGACAATTGTTTCTGCACCTTCTCTTTCCATCGTATGAGCTGTGTCACATAGTAAAAGAACATCAATTCTATATTCTTTTGCAATTTGAATCGTTTCGTTTACGACCGGACATCCATCAGCATCAATTAAGATTTTCATAATTCTCCTCCTTTTCAAGCTGATCAATTAATGATTTAGTTTCTTCGGCTGACAAACTTCTCCATTTACCGATTTCTAGATCAGCTAAATTTAGTTTCATAATTCGAATTCTTCGTAGATTTATCACTTTATAACCAAAGCTCTTAGCCATTTTCCGAATTTGGCGATTCAGACCTTGTGTTAAAATAATTCGAAACGTAAACTCATTTATTTGCGATACTTTGCATTTCTTAGTAACTATATCCCCAATTAACACTCCGTTTGACATCCCTTTTATAAAATCATTATCAATCGGTTTATCAACAGTAACGATATATTCTTTCTCGTGGCCATGTTCGCTATGTAAAATTTTATTTGCAATAGGACCATCGTTCGTAAGAATAATCAGACCTTCTGAGTCCTTATCTAAACGGCCTACTGGAAACAATCTGACTGGATAATTTATAAAGTCAATTATGTTTCCTTGAACGGTTCTCAAACCAGTGCATGTAATTCCAACGGGTTTATTCAAAATAATATAATGATTTTCGGTTGATGGACTAATAACTTCCCCGTTGACCTCAATCACATCATTTTCTTCAACAATACTGTTTTTTTCCGCAATTACACCATTTATTGTCACTTGACCTGATGCAACTAGTCTCTCAGCTGCACGTCTTGAGCAAAATCCTGCCGAGCTGATAAATACATTAATTCTCAATTGCCATTCCTCTTTTTTTAAACATTTATTTCATCATAACAAAAAGTGTTGTGACATAACAGCTATCACAACACTTCTTCACATTTAATTAACTTTTGCTGCCTCTTTTAAGAATTGGACAAATTCAATATGATTCTGTTCTTCCGCAATTTGAATAGGTGTCTTTTCGGATTTATTTACAATTTGTTTTGCTCCATATTCAACTAATCGCTTTGCTATATGAATATTTCCTTCAAAGGCAGCAATATGTAAGGGAGTATGACCTTCACTATCAACTAGATTACAATCTGCACCATTTGTAAGCAAATAATCGATGATTTCCATTGATTTCGCTCCAGCAATTCCAGCGTGAAGAGCAGTGTTTTTTGGGATAAACGGCAGTTTCGAATGAGAAATGGCGTTAATATTTGCCCCATATTGTATGAGAGTTTTAACAACATCCACTTTACCATAGTGAGCAGCAATCCCAAGTAAAGTTAAACCATGTTCATTTTCTTCATTACTTAGTTCTGGTTTTCCACATAAAATTATCTCCACTTTATTACTGTCACCTAATTCAGCAGCCTCGAATAACACAGAAATTTCATTTGTCATCATACTCTCTCCTTTAATCTATCATTTCTTTCTATTTCTAAATGATCAATAAATTGTTTGAACTTCTTATTTCTTTTTCGGGCTTCTTCAAATTCAATGGATATTAAATTGAAAGAACTCCCTTCTTGTAATTGAACTATTTTCCATAGATCTGAGTAAATAACAGTACCCAATGTGATATACCCTCCAGTCGTTTGACTATCAGCAAGTAGGATAATTGGTTGTCCATTAGGTAAAAGTTGGATTGTTCCAAATGTTACACCCTCAGATAGAATATTTGATTCGATTTGTTGTAGACTTGTCTGAGTAGTTCTTAAATACATTCCCATTCGATTACTAGATTCAACTATAAGTTCATCAAGCAATATAGCCTCTTTCACAAATTCTGGTATCTTTTCATAGTGACTACTTTTAATAAAATGAACACATAATTTGTCATGGTGTTTAGGAATATATTTTCTAATTAATCCTATTTTTGTCGGTTTAAATGAAGTGTCTGTATTTCCATAAATAATCGTATCATTTGTAAAATTAAGTCCAAAACCGGCAAGTAAATAAGAAGATTGACTGTCAAAATCTGATTTGCTATTAATTCCACCATGTACGGAAACATAAGCATAAACTCCACTTTTTGGTCCATTAAATGAGAGGAAATCTCCTTTGTTAACCACAATTACTTTATACATATCAACTAAATTTCCATTTATAGTTGCTGAAAGATTTGCTCCTGTAATAACAATTGAAACATCATTTAGAGCCATTAAGACTGTTCCACCAATCGCAATTTCGATACTAGCCATATTTCTGGAATTTCCGATTAGTAGATTTCCAATTTGATATGCAAAGTGATCCATCGCACCTGATAAAGGGACTCCTAAATGTCTAAATTTTTCCCTACCACTATCTTGTATTGTAACTTGAACACCTTTTTTTAAAACTTTAAATATTGCTCTCAATACTTACGACACTCCAATTGGAAGAATATGTATGTTTCTCTTTTTGAATTCACTTTTTAATTCTGTTGCTAAACGAACTGCAATTTGAGAATCACTATGTAAGCAAATCGTATCTGCTTGAATTTGAATTGTTTTACCATTGATTGCTGTCACCGATTGAGTCGTAACAATTTTAATTGCTTGATTAATTGCATCTTGAGTATTTTCAAAAACTGCATTTGAGTTATTACGACTCACTAATGAACCATCATCATTATATGTACGATCAGCAAAAACTTCTGAAGCAAATGGAATATTACATTCACTTGCTGCATCTTTCATCTTACTATTCGCAAGTCCATATAAAATTAAATTGGGATCAAATGCTTTAATAGCTTTTGAGATTGCTATAGCTAGCGTACTATCCTTTGCAGCCATATTATATAGCGCACCATGTGGTTTAACATGATGCAATTCAACATTTTGTGCTTTGCAAACCGAATAGATTGCGCCAATTTGATATAAAACTAATTGATATATTTCATCCTCTGTAAACTTCATTTCCCTTCGTCCAAATCCAAGTAAATCTGGAAAGCTAGGATGCGCGCCAACAGAAACTCCGTATTTTTTTGCAAGTCTAACAGTTTCGTATAATATAAAAGGATCTCCTGCATGAAATCCACACGCTATATTTGCAGAAGTGATATGAGGTAAAATTTGTTCATCGTTTAATTTGTAATTTCCAAAACTTTCTCCAATATCACAGTTTAAATCAATTTTAATCAAAAAGATGCACTTCCTTATGTATGAAATAATCTCCCTCTTCAAATGATTGTTTCAACCTAAAAAATTCTAATTCGTTAATCGCTTTAAACTTTAAAAAATCTCCTGGTTTAAACATTTCATACGTTGAGGAAAAAATTGAAATAGGTGTTCTTCCAATAATATTCCAACCTCCAGGTGAATCGAAAGGATAGATTCCTGTTTGTTCTCCTGCTATTCCCACAGAACCAGCTTCGACCATTTTCGGTTTTATTAATCTTTGAGTAGCTAGTTTAGAATTGAGTCCTCCTAGATATGGAAAACCTGGTAAAAATCCAATCATATAGATTTGATATTTTTTTTCTTGATGGAATTCAATCACATCTTTTACAGTCAATTGGTTCGCATTCGCAACACGTTCAATATCTGGTGCGAATTGAGTGTTATAGCAAACAGGTATTTCAAAACATAGGTGCTCTCTCTTTTTTGGAAAATCAATCATTTCCTCGTAAAAACCCTCTAGCTCTGCTTTTAATTCCAAATAAGAATAGTTTAAGGAATCATAATAGAGAGTTATAGAGTGATAAGATGGAACAATTCCTTTAAATTTAGTACCTATTTTCGATTGAACTATCAAAGAAAAAGAATGAACTTCTTGGTTTGTTTTCGTAGAAATTGAATCTCCAAAATAACAAATAAGTCCAGAGCATCCTAATGGGAAGATGCTAATTGATTTATTACTCATTTTTACTTATGATTTCAATTGCAAGTTTAATGGATTTCGTTAAATCTGCTTGAGACCAGCTCGGTAATTTCCGGTCAAGCACAGCAAGTTCATGAGATGCAGGAATATGAATAAAACCACTTGGTACCATACTTCCTTGTTTCATGATTTCATAAAGCATTTGATACATGACATTATTACATAAATACGTTCCAGCTGAGTTTGAGATTTCAGCTGGATATTTGTGCTCATTTAATGAATCCGTAATTTGTTGGATTGGAAGTGACGAAAATAGCCCATCTGGTCCTTCCTCTTTAATTTTCTTACCAATATATTTATTTCCTTTATTATCAGCGGCTCCATCATTGCAGTTAATCGCAATCCGCTCAGGCGTAATTGTAGATCGTCCTCCAGCTAAACCTAATGAAACCACGGCATTTGGATTGATTTCGTGAAACAACTTACTTATGTTTTCTCCAGCTAAGTTAAAATCGACAGGCAAAATTTTTCCAATAATTTTAAAAGAACCTATGATTTCTCCATCTAATTCATTAACAATTTCTTCCGTTGGATTAATTGGAAAGTTTAAAAAAGGTTCAAATCCCGTTAATAGTAAAGTTTTCAATTTATCAAAACCCTTCAATTAGAATCATTGTTGCAATATTCTACAAATTACTTATGATATCCTTTTAATACCGATTTTTTCTATAAATCATTTATAGTAAAAAAAACCTTATCCAATAAGGATAAGGTCTGATTTCATTTTATTACTTAAGTGAGTACAAAAAATTCTCAACTTGCTTTACATGATGCTGATCATGTTCATTAAAATCTTCTATTAAATAATAAAATGTAAATGGCTCATTTGTTTGTGGATTTTTCGTTTGTCCATTAATACTGATCACTTTGCTTGAAAACTGTTCATTCTGAATAAAAAGTTCTACTAGATTGTTTCTTAAATTAATCGCTTTTTCGATGACCTCTTTAAAGTGGGTATCTTTTACTAGTTTAGCTGATTCCTGGTTATATTCATTAATATTTGGAAAATCAATTTTAGCATTTTCTAATAGTGATGGAATTCCTTCTTTGATTAGATACTCGTCCCATCTACACAAATGCGCAACAATTTCCTTAACTGTAAATTTCCCTTCAGAAATTGGCATGTTCATACTTCCCTCATTCTTTAACAGTAATGAGTTATACCAATTAACTAAATCCTTTAGCATAATTAGATTTTTATCCATGTTAAGTCTCCTTACTAAATGATTTTAAATAATTTGAGAAGACATCTCTTTCTTTTCAATTACTATTATATTACTCTGATTATTATGTATTAAAAGAGATTGAACGATTTCTTAAAAGAATAAAATAAACGCACCTATAATCGCGTTTTTTCATAGATTAATAAATTGATGATTGCTATTAAATAAATAAAATCACCTTATAAAGAAATCCCCATCCCAGTCAAAACTAAGAATGAGGATTTCCATTTTTGAAACGCTACCTACGACATTCCTATTTCCCTCAACTATTTCCAAAAATTCATCTGACTCTCGATCGTATGTTCATCCACATAATTTTTTTGTAGGGCAAAAGGACAACTTAAATTATATTGTTTAATGTCATCATTTATGTCCTTCAACATTTTTTTTATTTCCAACGAAGATCCTTCTAGTTTCATCGCTGAAACTATTGTTTCGAGTTTGGAATAAATTTTTTTCTGCTTTGATAACCAATCAGGCTTGTAACCTGACTTTTTTATAACTGTCGTTAATAAATCATCTTTCAAATGTTCTTTTGGAAGTGGCTTCCCTAACCCAGGTAAGTTTTCAAAACCACCTTCTTTTTCATGACGTTTTACAATTTCATCTAACCAATCGACATATTTCCCATTATTATCCATAACAAGGTCACCTCGGCTTGAATTTGTATTACATATTATTCAATAGATTAAATTAATGCTAATTACGGCGGCAAATTAATCATCGTTGTATTTGGTTTAAGTTAAAACGTATGAACCTTCTTTTTTAGTAGAATGTTCACGTTTTTCTTTATTTACAAACTCAAAATCTTTTAATTCAGGGAATTTATCTTCTAAATCATCTTTGTCTGATCTTTTTGAGGCAGATGGCTTATTTATCATTTTCTCAATTCCAAGTTTAATTAAATTAAATGCAAAAATCGTTATGATAAATGCGACACTTGGCCCGATAATTACCCATGGGTCAATCGATAGCTCAAAAAAGTTACTTCCGATCATTGCAGACCATTCATTAGCCTTCGACATTGGTCGATCAACACCTAAATCTAAGTGGAGAATCATCAGACCCCCGATAAATAACTTAAATACACCTAATTGTGTTAATAAAAATAAAGTTTGGATCGTTTGTTGGACGAATAAAAGTAATAATCTAGTTCTTAAAAATGGGAAGACATGTTTGCGCTGAAGCCAGATTGTATTTGCTCCTATAATTTTTGAACTAATAATAAAATCATTTTTTAAATATGCCCTTACTTCTTCGCCAATTGTATTCATTAAAATAGGTATAGCAATTATGATTAATAATAGTAATTGTAAAAAAATTGTTTGCTCTTTCGAATGACTATATCCTGAATCTAATAGTCGAAAAAATGGCAATAAGATGATAACTGCAGGCACAAATCGGAACGCATTAAATATCGGTTCGATGACAAAGCCTATTTTCTTATTCACAAATCCGTAAAATGATCCGAACAGAACTCCGAATAGAACTCGCATTAATCCTACAACAAGGGCAATTGCTATCGTATATTTAGCACCGTCAATTACCATCCAAAAAACATCCCTGCCATATCGATCCACGCCTAATAAAAAGTCTAAACTTGGTGGATATCCGTATGTACCAATCATTTTACCTTCATCATTATATAAAAATGTTGGCGGTGGTTTTAAAGTATCTTTAATAAAGTACGTATAGATAAAACTAAAAGCAATTAATCCAAAGATAATCAGACATCCTACTATAATCGGTATATAGTTTTTAAGATTTTTCATGAAAGTTCAATTTCTCCTTTCAATCGAACGACTATAAACTTAAAAATCAAATCTAAAATATAAAAGGGTATAAACAATAGCACAAGTGCCATAAAGAAAATTTCAGGCGCACTAGTATTTTTAAATAAGAATGAAAAATAGCCATTCATATTCAATAAATATTCAACAATTAACAAATTTGAGATGATGACCCAAAAGATCAATTTTGTATTCGATAAAAGTGTAATCGTTACATTTCGCAAAATATGCTTCACTAAAACCCACGATTTAGATAACCCCTTTGCTCTAGCATACTCTACATAATCTTTTATTTTTTCTTCTTCAATTGATAAAAATATCATTTGGAATAATTGAACAGTTGGGATGATCGAAACGACCAAAATTGGTAAAAAGTATACATTCGAATCCACTCCAGCGACTGGATCAATGATTAAGTTTCCAGTCTTATGATAAATCCATATAAAAAATAGTTGCAATGCAACAATCATCACAACATCTGGGATAGATTGAAGGAAAAATAGAATACTTGAAATAATTGCTTTAATTTTTTTTGGAGCCATATAAGCGAGAAATGCAAGAATTAAAGCTACTAGTATTGAACAGATGAACGCACTTAGTAATATTGTAAATGAGTATACATATGGGTCTTTTACTACTGTATAAAAAGGCACATAATTTAAATCACTTATATTAACTTGTAAATCTTTAAAAAAGAAAAAGCTCCAAAAAAAGATTTGTAGTTGATTCCATAATTCGATCAATCTTTCTCCCTTTGGTAAAAAAATACTAAAAGATGTGGCAGTAATTAAACCGATTCCAAAAATAGTAAATAAAAATTGAAAAAAATGTTTTGATATTATTTTACTAGTTTGTATCATAACTTAACTTTTACACAATCTGATTGTTTAATTGTGTAAACTCCCCTCCTTTTCTTGTTTAACTTTTTTTGAAGCAAAGTATAAAAACCCACTGTTTCGTAAATCGTACTTCCAAAATGTCCCATATAATTTAATATAGAAATATTTCCCGTCATTTTTCTTCGTTAGGCCAGGAGTAATTGAACGTATGTTTTGTCCGTTTTCACCATATTTTTCTTGAATATTTTTTGGTTGCTCTTCTGGTTTAAATAATAAATATCCTGTTACATTTTTGTTCTCAATATCAGCGGTAAATTGCTTATCAAAACTACCTTCTTCATCAGTTGTAAAAGTTGAATGATAAATTGTTTTTTTATGATCATCATCTTTTATAATAAATTCGAATTTAGCATCTTTTGGCAATGATGAATCCACTTTAATCGCAATATGATTAGCATCGAATCCCCCATCTGTATTTATGAGTATATCTTGAGGTGGTTTTTTTATTGTGCACCCACTTAATACAAGCGCTGTTATTGTAAGTAAACAAATCTGCTTAATTTTCTTCATATGTATTTAAAAAAACTCCTTTCTTACAAAATTGTTCAAAAATAACAAAATTGTTTCTATAATTATCGGAATATATTTAATCTTATCAAAATAATGACAAAATGTGCAGTTTAATTGTTTAAATTTTCTATTTTATCGAATAATTTTACACTTTATATTTCTAAATTAAAGTATAATAGACTCGTATCATCTATTAATAAAGGAGGCAATAAGATGGAAAAAATGTTAGTAAAACGCTTAAACCGTTCTGAGGTACCAACTGAAAAGACATGGAAATTGGAAGATTTGTATCCTACTCGTGGCCAGTGGCTAGATGCATTAGAAATGATCGAAAATGAGTTAGTAGAGGCAAAAGCTTTAAAGGGAACGATTTTATCATCTGCAGAATGTTTAAAAAATGCATTATTAACTTATGAAACTATTATGCTTCAATTAATTCGTTGTGGTACATATGTAAGCCTTCGTATGTCAGAAGATGGCACTAATTCTCAAAACCAATCAGATAGCTTACAATATTCTAGTTTAAATACAAAAGTAAATGCAGCTTTAACATTTATTCAATCAGAGCTTCTTAATTTAACTGAAGAATTGCTTGAGAATTACATAAAAGAAGAATCAGAGATAGAAGTCTTTAAAATGTATTTAGAGGAAATAATTGAATCGAAACAACATAAATTACTTCCAGAAACTGAAGAGGCTTTAGCTTCACTTGGAGAAGTCACTTCTGCCCCATATCGTATTTATCAAACAAGTAAAGCAGCGGATTTAAAGTTCGATTCATTCGAAGACGAAAATGGAAAAGAATTAGAAAACTCATTTGCTATGTTTGAAAACTTATATGAATTTTCTCCAAACCACACAGTACGTAAAGAAGCGTATGAATCTTTCACAAAAACGTTAAATCAATATAAAAATACATATGCTTCCGTATATGCTACACAAGTGAAGAAGGAAGTTGCACTTAGTAAATTACGAAAATATGATTCTGTCACTCATATGTTATTAGAAGATCATAAAGTCTCATTAGAAATGTATCACAACCAACTAAACATCATTTTTAATGAATTAGCGCCACATATGCGTAAATTAGCTAATTTAAAGAAGAAACAATTAGGACTTGATACATTACACTTCTATGATTTAAAAGCTCCTTTAGATGTAGACTTCAATCCAAGTACAACTTATGAAAATGCTAAAGAAACAATTTTAAAATCACTTGAAGTGATGGGACCAGAATATTTATCAATAATGGAAAAAGCTTTTGATGAGCGCTGGATTGATTATTCTGATAATGTTGGTAAGTCTACTGGAGCTTTCTGTTCAAGCCCGTTTGGTGTACATCCATACATTCTAATTAGCTGGCAAGATACTATGCGTAATGCATTTGTGCTTACTCATGAGTTAGGCCATGCTGGTCATTTTTATTACGCAAATAAATACCAACGCGTTGTGAATACACGCCCTTCTATGTATTTTGTTGAAGCACCTTCTACGTTTAACGAAATGCTATTAGGTCAACATTTACTAAAAACGGATGATCCACAAATGAAGCGTTGGGTTATCTTACAATTATTGGGCACATATTATCACAATTTTGTAACTCATCTATTGGAAGGTGAATTCCAGAGAAGAGTTTACGATCTTGCAGAGAAAGGTACCCCTCTTACAGCGAATACTTTCTGTGAAGTGAAAGGAAATGTCTTAAAAGAATTCTGGGGAGATTCAGTCGTTATTGATGAAGGTGCGAGCTTAACTTGGATGCGCCAACCACATTATTACATGGGTCTTTATCCATATACTTATTCAGCTGGCTTAACAGCATCAACTGCAATATCAAGACGAATTGAAAGTGAAGGCCAACAAGTAATTGATGCTTGGATTAATGTTCTGAAATCAGGTGGAACAAAAAAACCAGAAGATTTACTAAAAATGGCTGGTGTTGATATGACAACAAGTGCACCAATTAAAGAAGCAGTTGAGTATGTTGGTTCATTAGTAAATGAACTCGAATCACTGTTCTAATGATAAATTTAATAAAAAAACCCATTCTACTCTTTATGAGTAAAATGGGTTTTTTTTATTGTTTTGCCTGCCCTTTTTTATTTTTAGTACCTTTACTATTAAGAATTAAACCAATACTTCCAAATAATATAGGGCCTAATACGATTGGTAAATACTCGAGCAAGGTTGTACCAGGTGCTGGAATTAGTGTTAGTACAATTGTACCAACAACTGAAATCATTCCTATTATTGCAACTAAAATTGCCATTTTTGTACGTTTAATTTTAAATGGTCTTACTACATTCTTCTCAGTTAATCTTAGTTTAATATACGCGCTAATTAAAAATACGTAAGGGATAAAAAATGCCAAAGTAGACATTAAAATAAGCATATTTAACGCCGATGAAACGCTTGGCACGAACGCAGAAAGCAATAAAATAAGAGTAACTGCCACTGCTTGTCCAATTACTAATTTTGATGGCATTCCATCTTTGTTTTCTTTTAGTAAATCTTTTGGTAAAATTTCTTTCCCACTTTCAGCTATCATTACACTTGGATTTAAAATTAGAAAAGAAAGTGAGCCAACGAACGCTAGTAAAAAGCAAATACCTAATAGCTGTGACAATGAAAAATGCAGACCAAATTGAGTTGTGACTTTATCTGCAAATAAGTACAATGCAGTGGCTGTTTGATCAGAAGAAATTGTAATAACAAATTGAAATGCAACTGTTGCTAATATATAAACAAACGCAATAATAATTGACGTAATGAAGATTGCTCTTGGAAATGTTTTTTGTGGATTTTTAACATTCCCCGCAATCGTACCTAACATTTCCGCACCAGAAAATCCAAACATTAATGTAGATAAAAACATGATCGTTCCAAATGAAATATTATTTGGCATGATTGTTTCATGTGTAAAGTTCGTAGCACTCGGCTCTCCATTAAACATACTATAAAATCCAAATCCAAAAATTAAGATTGCCGGTACTATTACCCCAAGTGGTGCCCCTATTGAAGCAAGTCTGCCGCTCATCTTCGTACCTTTTAAAGTAAGTAATGTAACAATCCAAAAAATAATACTAGAGATTATTGAAGTTTGCATAGGGTTAGTAGCTAATTGAGGATGATTAATCCCATATGCAATCGCAATGGTTGTTGTTAATAATAATGACGGATAATAAGTAAAGTTTGCGATCCAAAAAAACCATGAACATAAAAATGAAGCTTTTTCTCCAAAAGCTTTTCGAACCCAAACGCCCATTCCACCTTGGTTTGGATATGTGGTAGATAACTCAGCAACAATTAATCCGATTGGGATAAAATATATTAAAGCAGCAACAATCCAATAAAATATCGCAGACGGTCCTATTGTTGATGCAAAAGCTATGTTACGAAGTCCCAATATTGCATTAATACTTAAAAATGATAAACCTAAAACACCTAATTTTTTTGTCGAATCCATGATGATAGTGCACCTTTCAAATAAAAATCGTTAATTATTAATTCACTTGAGTAATTATACAAATATAGTAATAAAAATTCAATTATTTTTTTCCTGCTCGCACTTATTACCATTCTTCATTCCAAAAAAAAGAATTTATTTCATTATTGTCACATTAAAACTGTTAGCGACGTTTAGACTATTAACTAGATGGATTTATCTTTTTTTTTGTAATTTATATAATGATTCTCTTTTGCGTTCAACAATAGTTGAATTATTTGACACTTTTTTAAAAGATTATTGTCAATTAAAAATTCTAACAGCAAACTATAAATTAAAGAATGTGATTGGAACGGAATGTGTAAGAAGCCTGTTGGATCTGCGGTGCAGTTACTAATCCACAGATGCGATTGAGCCATCGATGTTCAACGCCTGTCCCATGGAAAGGGAGTATCCTGTAGTGGAAATCTACAATTCTCCAAGTTTATTAGCAACAAAGTTTACGAAAAATACCAATAATTTAATATTAATTTTTAAGATTTCTCCTCAATGACATTGAAAGGAAAATTATATTGTCTATACTTCTTACCTTAATAGAAACCCATCGGTATTTAATATTATTTTTAGTAAATCTTCTAGAGCTCATTGCTTTACCCATTTCTGGAGAAGTAACAATGAGCTATTCAGGTTATTTAGTTTATCAAGGGAAGTTGAATTATATTCTAACTGTCTTGCTTGCAACAATTGGCGCAATCATTGGGATGTCAGTTTCTTATTATATTGGTAAAAGATTTGGTTATAATCTAATTTTGAAATATGGAAAATATATTCATTTTGGTCCTGAAAAATATAATAAGACAGCAATTTGGTTTGATAATCACGGGAATAAATTATTGATTTTTTCATATTTTATCCCAGGTGTTCGTCATTTTACTGGTTATTTTGCTGGTATTTCTCGATTGCCGTATAGAATATTTGCACGAAATGCATACTTAGGAGCGTTTATTTGGAGTCTTACTTTTGTCACTCTCGGTAAATTACTTGGTCCACAGTGGGACAAATTCCATCATGCCGCAAGTAAATATTTAGGAATTGGTATAGTTGTTCTTGTACTATTTATTTCGATCATTTTTTTATTTAGAAGAAATAAAATCACTCTAAAAATATTCGTAAGTAGATATATTATTACACTTTCTGCTCGATTCTTTACATCATTTCGAGGAATGAAGATTTTCATTCTATGTCTATCTGTTATGTTTTTATGTATGCTTATCCTTACCTTTGGTATAGTACAACAATACCTAAATAATGAATTAATGGAGTTTAATGAGGTAAGTACTTATCTTGTCTTTTCATTGTTTGATGAGGATTGGAGATTCATAATGAACGGATTACTACTACTTCAGAGCCCAATTTTATTATCCATTATTTCGATAGGATCATTTTGTATACTCCTTTTAAACAAACGAAATGTAAAGCTTGAAGCTTTTTTTAGTGCGACTACTATTCTAGGTGGTATACTATTTAAAGAAGTAATCACTCATATTTTTCTTTACTTAAAACCTAATGCTGCTCCATTTAAGCAGTTCGAATTTCCTAATGAACTATCAATTATGTCACTTGTTGTATATGGATTTTTTGTTTTTATGTTAATTCGTCATTTGAAAAATAAATTTTTTCTACATATCAGAATTATCACACCATTTATCTTATTAATTCTTTTATTTCTAATAGGAATTGCAAACATTTATTTCTCAATCCAATTCCCAAGTGATATTATCGCGGGATATATATTTGGTGCAACTTGGTTGTTTTTAAACTTATTGCTTCTTGAACTTCTTCGAATAGTGCAAGATAAAGTGAAACCTATTTTTATAAAAAATTAATAGTTACCAGTAATGAATTAGACTTTATGTCCTAAAAGCATTAAGTAATGACATTCATATAAAACATATTTTCTAAATGGTTAAATTTTTAATATTTTTGATTTGAGGTATAAACACAATGAAATTAAAGAATTTCCTAACAATCGCTTTTTTATTTAGTTTGATTTCCCTTCTTGGCTTCAGCTTTATGGCTTTACTAGTAAACAAAAATAGCCTTGTTCAATTTGATCGTGTCATTATTAATTTTATTCAAGGTCTTGAATCACCTGCTTTAACAAGTATCATGAAAATTTTCACTTTTATTGGTTCTACCGTCTTTATTCTAGTTCTTACTTGTGTAGTCTTATATTTACTATATAAAGTTTTTAAACATCGTTCTGAACTTATTTTATTTATCGCTGCTATTATTGGTTCAAACATTCTTTTTCTATCTTTAAAATTGTTTTTTCACAGAGCTCGCCCTGATTTACACCGTTTAATTGAAATAAGTGGATATAGTTTCCCAAGTGGGCATGCAACAATTGCCATGACAGTTTATGGAATGATCACTTTCTTATTTTGGCGCCATATACCAACTAAATTAGGAAGAACTCTACTGATCATTCTAAGTACAATTATGATTTTATTAATTGGGATTAGTCGTATTTATTTAGGCGTTCATTACCCAAGTGATGTAATTGCTGGTTATTTTACTGGTGTTTTTTGGATTAGCTCATTAATCTGGGTATATCAACGATACAAAGAAAAACAATTCGAGCGGAATCAAGCTACGAACTAAAAATACTCTTAACAAAACAATCAAAAAGCAACAAACCTATATAAATAAGCCAACAAAAAAGAGCCTAATCTTCTAAATAGATTAGACTCTTTTTGTTATGCCCGATACATTCTAATTAAAATAATATTTTTTATTCCACATAACGTATGATTTCAGCTACATCTTTACGTGCAAGTTTTTTTGCAGGTTCTGATGGATAGCCCAATGAAATAACCATGTTAATTTCGCGATTTTCTGGAATAGTTAAATAATCACGAAGTTTATCTTGAGCAAGCAGAACTGGTCCAGTCATAGGACAAGTTCCTAATCCTAATGCATGTGCAGCAAGCATCAAGTTTTGAGAAGCTAGACAACTACTTTTAATTCCTTCTTCTTTCCATACTTCCGGCTCTACAAAACCAATTGGATCAAAGATTTTTGTACGGAACTTTGATTCATATGGAGTTGCTAAGCAAATTATTAAGACTGGAGCCTCACGAAACGCTGTTGCATAAGGACCAAAAGAACGAACTAATAATTTCCCTTCTTTTTCTAATCCCTTTTCTTTTGCTTTTTCGGCAACATCATGTAATGATTCCCATGTCATTTCTTCAATTTTTTTAATTTTGTCAGTATCTTTGATTATAATAAATTCCCATGTTTGTGAGTTTGTGTCACTTGGAGCATATCGTGCACAATCAATGATTTCTTCAATGATTTCATTTGTAACTGCTTGATCAGTAAATTTGCGAATACTTCTTCTACCGTGAATAATTTCTTTAAATGAATTGTAATCCATGTTTCCACCCTTTATTGTATATGCTGATCTTCATTCATCCCTTGATGCATTACTAAATCAAAGTAAAATCCTTCATTTCTTAGTAATTCGTCATGTGTACCTCTCTCTATACACATCCCATTTTTTAATACGAGAATTTGATTAGCATTTTTTATTGTATTTAAACGATGAGCAATCACAAAGCTCGTTCGACCTTCCATCAGTCTTTGCAATGCTTCCTGAATTTTAATTTCAGTTATAGTATCAATACTACTTGTAGCTTCATCTAAAATTAAAATGGCAGGATTTGCTAATATGGCTCTTGCTATTGAGAGAAGCTGCTTTTGCCCTTGACTAATTTGTTGATCGTCTTGCTGTAAAATTGTATCATATCCATTTGCAGATTTTGAAATAAAACTATGTGCATTTGCAAGTTTTGCGGCCTCCTCAACTTCCTTATCCGTTGCATCTAAACGACCATATCGAATATTTTCACGAATTGACCCTTTAAATAAAAATGAGTCCTGCAGAACAAATGCCATTTGCTGTCTTAAATTTTCCCTTGAATAGTGATCAATACTTACACCATCTATGAGTATATCACCACTATTGATTCGATAAAAGCGTGAAAGTAAATTTACTATTGTCGTTTTACCAGCTCCTGTTGGTCCGATTAATGCAATTGACTCGCCTGGTAGAGCTTTAAAAGAAACATTTGTTAATGTATTTGAATCATTTCCATATGAAAAACAAACATTTTTGTATTCTACTTCCCCTTTAATGACTTTTTGATCATTAATAATATGACTCTCATCAATCGACTCAATATCTTCATCAATTATAGAGAAAACACGCTCAGCTCCTGCTATAGCTGAAAGTAGAGTATTAAACTGATTCGACAAATCATTTAATGGTCGAGTAAATTGTCTCGAATACTCAGTAAAAACAACAATTGTCCCTATGGAAATATGTCCTTTATAAGCAAAATATCCTCCGACACCCGCTATTATTGCAAAGCTTACGTTATTTAATACATTCATAAATTTAGGAATGAAGCCTGCAAAGATAAACGCCCAAAAACCAGAGTTTTTTAGTTTTTCATTTTTGCCTAAAAAGTCTCTGATCATTTTATCTTCTTGTGAGAAAGTTTTTATGATTCGTTGGCCTGAGACTGTTTCTTCTATAAATCCATTTAATTCCCCTAAATTTCGTTGCTGGATTTTGTACAACTGACCAGTTCGATTCGTTATCCATTTAATTCCTATGACTAATACTGGTACGATTGATAAAGTCAATAAAGTTAAAATCGGACTATACCAAAGCATGACTGAGATCGTACCGATTAACGTTAAGATACTTGAGAAAATTTGGATTACAGACGTATTTAATGTTGAACTTACATTCTCTAAATCATTTGTAACCCGGCTCATCAATTCACCATGCTGTCTCTTTTCAAAAAAAGACATAGGTAATTTATGAAACATATTAAATAACTCAGTTCTCATTTTTGTTACAGTATTTTGAGCAATATCAATCATCCAGAAGTTTTGTAAAAATAATGATGCGGAATAACCGATATAAATAAACACTAATGATAAGATTAATAAGCTTAAACCATTTAAATTATTTTTTAATATATAATGGTCAATCGCATAGCCAACTAAAACAGGACCTAATAATCCTAGAACGGAACTTGCAAATACCAAAAAGAGTACAACACTAAGTTTCCCTTTCATAATCGCTAAGTAGTTCCAAATACGATTTATTGTAGAAGAAACGTTTTTCGCTCGGGAAGATTCATTTTTCTTCTTATTATTTGTTAAATTTAAATATTTATATTGAAAAGGTTTAATTAGCTCCTTTAACATTATGAATCTCCTCCGTTCCGTATTGCGAATAATAGATTGCTCTATATAATTTTGAGTTTTGTAATAGAGATTCATGCGTTCCTTCTTCAACTAATAGACCTTCATCGACGATTAATATTTTATCAGCATTTTTAGCTGTACTAATTTTTTGAGTGATGATTAAAGTTGTACATTCGTATCCTTTTAACGCTTCAATTAGACTAGCTTCAGTTTTTAAATCTAAAGCACTCGTACTATCATCAAGTAATAAAATACTTGGTTTTCTAAGTATTGCTCTTGCTATTGCTAATCTTTGTTTTTGGCCACCTGATAGATTTACACCTTTTTGTCCAATTTTGCTTTCATACCCATTTGGAAATGACAAAATTGTGTCATGAATTTGAGCATGTTTTGCTGCTGAGTAAACATCTTCATCCGAGGCATTTTCTCTGCCCATTAATAAATTTTCTTTTATTGAACCTGTAAACAATAACGCTTCTTGAGGAACGTAACCAATTTGTCCCCTTAACTGTTTACTATTTATTTTGCGAATATCCTGATCATCAATTAAAATCGTTCCAGAACTTACATCGTATAAACGAGGTATTAATTGAAATAATGAAGTTTTTCCTGAACCTGTTGAGCCTAAAATGGCAATCGTTTGTTCTGGATATGCCACGAAAGAAATATTATGGAGTACTTCTTTAGGTGAGTTTGGATAATTAAATGAAACATCATGAAATTGAATCTTTCCATCTAGACGATTTTTCAAATGATTCCCCTCATTTTTTTCAATGAAGTCCTCTTCGATCGTTAAAATTTCATCAATCCTTTCAGATGAAGCTCTAGCTCTTGAAAATGCACTAATGATAAATGAGAAAACAGAAAATGAAGCAGTAATTCTTGAAATATAGTTAACAATCGCTACAATATCTCCAATATTTGATTCGTTTGAATTTACTTTACTATTACCAAACCAAAGAACGACTAGAATTGAAGCGTTCATAAATAAAAGCATTACTGGCATTGTAATTTCCATCGTTCTTAAAGCAATAGATGTTTTTTGTTTTAAGTTAGCGTTAATTTTTTGGAATCGACTATTTTCATAATCATCACGCACAAATGCCTTTATTAACTTCATTCCGACTAGATTTTCTCTAAGTACACTATTTACTGAGTCTACATTTTCTTGCACATTCTTAAAAAGACCTCTTCCCTTTTTAACCATCCAATTCAAAAATAGGAAGAGGAAAGGTAAAATTAGAAATAGAATAAATGAAAGTTTCCAATTTATAATTAAAGCCATCACTACACTGCCTGTTACAATAAGTGGTGCCCTTAATATAACTCTTAAACTCATAAAGACAGCACCTTGTAATTGTGATACATCATTTGTAAGTCTTGTAATAATTGAAGAAGTAGGCAAGAAATTAAATGTAGTAAATGAAAAGGTTTGCACTTTTTCAAAAAGAGTCTTTCTTAAAATAAATGAATAACTCTGGCTTACATGTGTTGCATAGAACGTATTTAATACCCCTGCAAAAAACGCAACAATGGCTAATACGATCATAACAATTCCCCATTTAGTTACATAAGCCATATCTTTGTTTACGATGCCATTGTTAATAATATTCGATAGAATATAGGGTTGAAATAATTCAACGATCAATTCTAATAGAAGAAAAAATACTGCTGTAGAAATAGCAATTCTATATGGTTTTAAAAACTTAAAACTATTCATTTAGTCACTCCTTGACTAAAGAGGTAATCATTAAAAACCCCTCCAAGATTTCTTATCTCTTTTTAATAAAACTATTAATAATTTAATAAACTTACTACAAATAGGAAAAGAACTCGTAATTAAACGAGTCCTCTTCTAAAAATAAAGCTATCATTCAGTAATGGATAAAAATTCTTCAACATCTTTTAGTGAAAGTTTTACAGCACTTTCCCAGAAATCACGTTTCGTTAAATCCACGCCTAAATGTTTTTGAGCTAATTCTTCAACAGTCATAGAAGCTGTATCTTTAAGGAGAGCAATATATTTCTGTTCATAACTCTTACCTTCTTCTAACGCCTTCGCATAAATACCTAATGAGAATAAGTATCCGAATGTGTACGGGAAGTTATAGAAAGGTACTCCAGTTATATAAAAATGTAATTTTGATGCCCAGAAATGTGGATGGTACTCTTCTAATGCTCCACAATATGCTTCCTTTTGTGCTTCTTCCATTAAATCATTTATTCGATTTTTACTTACAATTCCATTTTTGCGCTCTTCATAAAATCTAGTTTCAAATAAGAAACGCGCGTGAATATTCATATAAAAAGCAACACTACGTTGAACTTTATCTTCTAATAAAGCTAAACGTTCTTGATCAGACTTCGCATTTTTTACTGCTGCGTCTGCGACAATCATTTCGGCGAAAGTAGATGCAGTTTCTGCAACATTCATAGCATAAGATTTATTTAATGTATGAACATCCTTCATTGCATAAGAATGGAAAGCATGACCAAGTTCATGTGCAAGAGTTGAAACATTTGAAGGTGTACCTGAATAGGTCATAAAAATACGTGATTGATTACTTTCTGGGAAACCTGTACAGAAACCACCAGGACGTTTTCCTGCACGATCTTCTGCTTCAATCCAAGAATCTTCAAATGCCATTTTCGTAAAATCTGTTAACTCATCACCGAACTGTTTGAATTGCTCTAAAATGAATTCGGCTCCTTCTGAATAAGAAACTGTTGAATCTACATCAGCAACTGGTGCATCTAAATCATACCAGCTTAATTTCTCTACACCTAATAATTGAGCTTTCCGTTGTAAATATTCAACAAATGGAGCTTTATTATCGATAATTGCTCCCCACATTGCATCAAGTGTCTCTTGACTCATACGATTAATTGCCAATGGCTCTTTTAAAACTTTATTCCAACCGCGTTGTCCATATACACTTAATCGGAAACCTGCTAAATGATTTAAGATTTTTGCAAAATAATCAGATTCATTTCCCCAAGTTTCTTCCCATTTTTCAAAAATGTCTTTTCGAACACTGCGGTCTTTAGATGAAAATAAATTGGACGCTTGACCAACAGATAATGTTTTATCATTATGTTCAATTTCCATTTTACCTACAACTGTATCGTACATTTGGCCCCAACCATGATATCCATCTACAGAAAGAGAAGTTATTAAAGCCTCTTGCTCCACAGAAAGTAATTCATTAGCCTTTTGACGACGTTCATTTAATACAAATGCAATCTCTTTAAACTCTTCACTATTCAGGATCTCATTCCAAACTGATTCTTCTACTTTAGTTAATTGATCATGGAATGTAGTTAAAATAGTAGAGAATTTCGCGAAAAGTTGAGTTAGTGTTCCTCTTAACAGATTCGCTTTTTGATCAGCCATATTTTGTGCTTGTAAACAACTTATAAAACCACCTGATTGCGATAATTTCTTACCTACAATTTGAATATTTTCAATAATATCAGCTAAGTTAGTTACATCGTTACTATTTTTTGGTGCTGTAAATTGAGAAACCTGCTCCTCTAATGTCGTTAATAAACTACCTATTTCTTCTATGTATAACGAAAATTCTGTTGATTCACTTCCTCCTTTGAAGAAAGCCTCTAAATCCCATGTTAGTGAATATGTATTAGTTGACATACTACCCCACCTCTTTTGGATAAGTTTTATACCTTTTACATTATACATTATTCTAAATATTTAGTCTAATTATCCGCCTTCTATATTCAAACACAATAATTCGTTCTGTACATGTCGAATTAATAAGCAAATATTCACGTAATTTGAAATAATTTAACATGTCAAAAGTAACATAATTGTAATATAAAATAAAAACTCCTGAAATCTTACTGTCACATTCCCATGGTAAAGTAGGTAACATAGAAAGAGACAGGAGCGAAAATATGAAAAAACTAATTACATGTTTTGTTACTACTGTTATTCTAACAATGGGATTTACAAATCATACATATGCATACACTTACAAGGTTAAGTCTGGAGATACTTTATCTGCTATCTCAAAAAACCATAAAGTAAGTGTCACTCAGCTAAAGACATGGAATAAATTAAATTCAGATCGTATTAATATCAACCAAGTGTTACAAATTAAGCCTGGTACGAAAAGTACTGCAACTAAAAAAGCTTCAACTACAGCTAAACCTGTAAAAGTTATTAAAATGAAAGCAACAGCTTACACTGCTAAATGTAAAGGTTGTAGTGGTAAAACTTCAACAGGTTTAAATTTAAAAAGTAATCCTAAGCTTAAAGTAATCTCAGTGGACCCTAAAGTAATTCCACTTGGTTCAAAAGTTTATGTTGAAGGATATGGATACGCTATAGCAGGCGACACTGGTGGCGCATTAAAAGGTAACAAAATAGATGTATTTATCCCAAATAAAACAAAAGCCCTTAATTGGGGAGTTAAAACAGTAACAGTAAAAGTATTTAAAAAGTAAAAAACGAGCCTACATATGGCTCGTTTTTTTTATTCTTATTGGTTTTCTATTCAGGTCGAATAATTGATTGTTTAATTCAGTCAAAAAATCGTTTCTCTTTACTTCATTAGTTAAGACATCTGTCATATTCATTTTTACGATTAACTTCCGAATACTTTTACGATTAGCAATTTCGGATGTGTAAATTTTATATTGCTCAAACCATGGCTCTCTTTGCAATACAAAAATACGTCCCATTATAAGTTCCTCATTTTTCTTATGATAAGGACCATAAAATATTTTTTCAAATAGCGAGCTTAAAAACAACTCAAAAATAACTTCTAAAATGAATCCAACAATTTCTCGAATAACTGCAAGGAAAATTCGTATTAAACTTTCTATCATGATTAATTTTCTCCATCATATTCGCGCTATTTTATATTTAATATTTATTTAAACACTTTTCAAAGGTTTTGTAACTACGAATATCGTTAATGAAGTTGGTTGGAGTGGAAGGTGCGAGACTCCTTTGGGAAATGTGGGACAGGTGAGACCCCGCAGACGCGAATTCGCCGAAGAGGCTCAAGCGTCCCCCCCACGGAAAAGCGAGCATCCTGGAGCGGAAATCAACTAAACTCCTTCTAAAATATGACAAAGTTTTAGAAAACAGCGCTTTAATTAGAATATAAACTCTAACTTAAATTAATAATAAATATAATTCTATTTTAAATTGGAGTTGAATGATTTGAAAGATAAAAAAGTAACGATCGCTGGTACAGATATCGAGGAAGTTAAAAAGCAGAATGCTAATTCCGGATTAACATATAACCAAGTAAAACAATTACTCGCAGAACAATTTATTAAAAAGAATAAAAAATAAACCACTCTCCTATAAAAGTTGAGTGGTTTTTCTTAGTTATGATGAACCTCATGATTTACGATTGCACCAGTATTTTCTACTTTAATTTCGTCAACAAAACAATCTGGGAATAAGCTTTTAAAATAATCAAGTGCTTCATATATCTCTTCGGATTTAATGAAGGCTAGGACAGTTGGACCAGCACCACTTAGTACATAGCCATATACAAATCCAGGTGCTTTTCTATTCTTTAAAACTTCAAGCTCTTTTACAATTTGACTTCGATAAGGCTCATGGAATAAATCTCTCTTCATCATATTTCCTGCAAGTACCCAATTTTCCGTCAGCATAGCAGTAATTAATAAATTGCTAAAACTACTCGATAAAATTGCATCATTATAAGGTAGTGTTTTTGGTAAAATATTTCTTGCATACTTTGTTTCTAATTCATATGTCGGGATAATTCCTACTATTGCTACGTTATGAATTTCGGAATGATGAATAAATGCTTCTCCTTCGATATATGTTCCAATGACTAAGCCACCATATAAGGAAGCCCCCACATTGTCCATATGTCCCTCGATAGAAGTCGCTATATTCAATTGTTCTTCAATTTTTAAATTAAGATGGCAAAGTTCATTCGCTAATAAAATTCCACCTACAATTGCTGAAGCACTACTGCCTAAACCTCTCGTTAATGGAATATCACTTGATAATTTCAAATGGCATTTCGGCAATTCTTTATGATATTTCCTCGCAATTTCAATTGCTGTTTTAAGAATTAAATTTGATTCGTCAAATGGTATTCCGAATAGGAATTCTCCTGAACCTTCACAGCTATACTTTTCATTATCGAATACTTCAATTTTCAAATATCTACTTAAGGCGATTCCAATTGAATCAAATCCTGGTCCCACATTTGCTGTACTTGCGGGTACCGAAATTTCAAATAATCTTTTCATACAAATACCACACCTTGTAAATGTTGTGAAATAAGCTTTTCATCATTTGGTAATAAAATCGGCTCGATTTTATTTGATTGAATTGCAATATCAGGATCTTTTAATCCGTTACCAGTTAAGATGGCAACCACTTTTGAACCTTTTTTAATTAAACCGCTTTGAATTTGTTTGTATACTCCTGCAATACTTGCACAAGAACCCGGTTCAGCAAAAACACCTTCTTTTGATGCGATTAATTTATAGGCTTCTACTATTTCTTCATCACTTACACTATCGATCGTACCGTTAGATTGATTAATTGCATTTACAGCTTGATCCCAACTTGCTGGGTTCCCTATACGTATAGCCGTAGCAATTGTCTCTGGATTTTCAACTTTTTTGTTGTTGACAATTGGTGCTGCACCCTCAGCTTGGAATCCATGCATTTTAGGTAGTTTAATTCCTTTTTCTTGATTGTATTCTTTGAATCCTTTCCAATATGCAGTAATATTCCCAGCATTTCCTACTGGAATTGCTAATACGTCTGGTGCCTCTTCTAATTGTTCGCAAATTTCAAAAGCTGCAGTTTTTTGTCCTTCAATTCGATAAGGATTAACGGAATTTACTAAAGTGATTGGCTCAGTTTCACTAATCTTTCTAACCATTTGTAATGCATGATCAAAATTCCCATCGATACTAATTATATGTGCACCGTACATGACAGCTTGAGCTAATTTACCATAAGCAATTTTTCCATTCGGGATAATAACGATACATTTCATTCCAGCTCTTGCAGCGTAGGCAGCAGCTGCAGCAGAGGTATTACCTGTTGAAGCACAAATAATTGCTGTACTTCCTTCTTCTTTTGCTTTTGCTACTGCCATCACCATTCCACGGTCTTTAAACGAACCAGTAGGATTTAATCCCTCTAATTTAACGTACAATTCAATACCCCATTGTTCCGATAAATTAGGTAAATATAATAATGGGGTATTTCCTTCATTTAATGTGAGTGTTGGTGTTAAGTCATTAACTGGTAAATTTTTTTTATATTTATTAATTAACCCTTTATACATCATCGTCTTCACCTGCAATACGATAATAGCTTCTCACTTCATCTACTACATTAGAACTTTCTAAATTTTTAATAACCTTTTTGAAAGATGAATATGAAGCTTGGTGAGTAACTAAAATGATTTCAGCTAAACCTTGATGCTTCAATGGAACCTGAATAATTTTTTCAAAACTTATATCACACTCAGTAAATAATGAAGTAATTTTTGCAAAAGATCCTAATTGATCCTGCACTGTAAATCGGAAGAACGATTTAAAATATATTTCATTATCCTCTTTTAGCTCCTTCGGATATTGAGGTAATACGGCACTTGTTCCATTTACTCCTAATCTCATATTTTTCATAACAGCAACTAAATCAGAAACAATCGCAGTCGCTGTAGGTAAACTACCAGCACCTGGACCGTAAAACATCGTTTCTCCTACTGCTTCACCATAGACATAAACCGCATTAAATTCATTACTAACTGAAGCTAATGGATGAGCATGAGAAATTAAAGTTGGTCCAACACTTACTTCAATACGATTTTCATTTCTCTTTGCGTACCCAATTAATTTCATTGTGTAACCAAAATATCGTGCATAATCTATGTCTTCAGCAGAAACTGAGCTAATTCCTCGAACCTGAACATCTTCAAGCTCTACATCCATCGAAAATCCTAATTTCGCTAGAATTGTCATTTTCCTAGCAGCATCAAGTCCTTCAACGTCTGAAGTTGGATCTGATTCAGCAAACCCAAGCTCTTGTGCTTCTTTTAAAACATCACTATAAGCTTTTCCTTCATTACTCATTTTCGTTAAAATAAAGTTTGTTGTTCCATTAACTATTCCCATAAGTTTTGTTACACGGTCTGAAGCTAATCCATCTACTAAACTACGAATAATTGGTATACCACCTGCAACACTAGCTTCATAAAATAAGTCGCATTTGTTTTCATTCGCAACACGTAATAGTTCAGTACCGTATAAAGCCATTAAATCCTTATTTGCAGTGACTACATGTTTCTTATTTCGGAGTGCATGAAGAATGTATCGTCTAGCATCTTCAATCCCGCCCATGACTTCAACTACTACATCTATTTCGGGATCATCTAAAATAAGATTAGCATCAGTTGTAATTCTATCTTTTTGAATCGAAATATTTCTTTCTTTTTCAAGATTTTTAACGAGTACTTTTCGTACTTCAACAGAACAGCCAATTTGATGGGCTAATCGGTCTTGGTGAGCTTCGACTATTTTTACAACACCACTCCCTACTGTACCAAGTCCTAATAATCCAATAGATATACAGTCCTTCATCATCATTCCTCCGATTTAAATTTTGATATTATCCCTATTATGAGAATGTTTTTTGAAAATAGCAATAATTTTTTATAATTTTCTAATAACTTAACACAAATTAAATAATTTATGTAATTACCCATTTTTCGATTAAAGATTATAAGGAGTCTCTTGGTAAACATAGTAATTTAACCAATTTGTCATTAATAAATTAGCATGACTTCTCCAACGTACAATTGGTTGTTTTGATGGATCATTATTAAGAAAGTAGTTTGCAGGAATATCGACATCTAACCCTTTTTGCAGATCTCTCTCATATTCATTTTTTAGTGTATTTATACAATATTCACCATGTCCTGTAGCAAATATTTGTTTGCCATCTTCACTTGAAATTAAGTGTACTCCGGCATCTTTTGAAACACTTAGTATTTTTAATTCACCTACACGTTCAATATCTTCCTTTTTTACTTCAGTATGACGAGAATGCGGTACAAAATACTCATCATCAAAACCTCTAACTAACTTTACAAATCGGTCTTCTAACGTATGTGCAAATACACCAAACATTTTATTTTCTAGCGGATGCTTTGGTACTCCATAATGGTGAAATAAACCTGCTTGTGCCCCCCAACAAATATGCAATGTCGAAGTCACATTTTCTTTCGTAAAATCCATAATATCCTTGAGCTCACTCCAATATTCTACTTCCTCGAACTCTAAAGTTTCGACAGGCGCACCTGTAATGATAAACCCATCATATTTTGTATCTTGAATCTGTGAAATCGTTTTATAAAAACTATTAACATGTTGTTCTGATATATTTTTAGGCTTGTAAGATTCAGTTCCAACCAGCTCAACATCTACTTGTAAAGGAGAATTTGCAATTAAACGTAAAATTTGAGTTTCAGTCTCAATTTTTGTCGGCATTAAATTTAGAATTCCAATTTTTAACGGACGAATATCTTGAGACTCCGCTCGTTCTTTTGTCATATAAAATACGTTCTCTTTCGTTAAAACTTCTGTAGCTGGCAGATCTTTATTTATGATTATTGGCATCTTTTCAATCGCTCCTAATAATAGAATCAGTTTTTAGTTGGCAAAAATAGTTTTAATTTGCTATTCGTTGCCAACTAAATAACTGCGAAACTTTATTGATAACTAATTCATAGACTACTAATATTTATTCAATTCTACGATTAAACAGAGAAGTATCTTCCATCTTTATGCGAAAATACCATAGCCGTTACAGAAGCTTCGGGTAACATCATAAATCCTTCAGTAAGGCGAATACCAATTTCATTCGGATTGATTAATTTAAATAACTTTTCTTGGTCCTCTAAATTTGGACAAGCAGGATATCCATATGAAACTCTAATTCCTTGATATTTTGCTTTAAAGCGTTCATTCATAGTGAAATCAGGAGCATCAGGAAATCCCCATTTTTCTCTCATTAACATATGTGTCATTTCAGCTAAACCTTCTGCCATTTCTAAAGCTAATGAGAAAAGTACATGACTTTTCAAATATTCTCCCTCTTCTTTCCAACGTTCAGCAATATTTCGAACTCTTGGCCCTGATGTTACAGAGAAAAACCCAACATAATCCATTTTTTCACCAACTGGATTTAGAAAATCACTGATACACAGATTTGGGTCTTTTTTCTGTCTAGGAAATTGAAAACGTTCAATTTGTTGATTTGTTTCAGAATCGTAAATTATGACATCATTTCCATCACTTTGAGCTGGATAAAATTGATAGATTACTTGACAATCAAAGTACTCGTGACCATCTCTTAGAAAGTCCTGCACTAATTCATATAGTTCTTGACCTCGTTCTTGTTTTTCCCATTTTCCTTTTACTCCTAGATGATGCCCTATTAACATTTGGTAATTAATAAATGGAGCTACTTGTGAAACTGGAATATTTTTGATAATAGTTTTTCGTAATGATGAAGGAACAAGGCATTCGGATTTTCGAATTGATGATCTAGTCGTACTAATTACTTCTACTGGATTATCAATTAAACTATCTTTGTTATCGATCACTTTTCGTTTCTCAATTAATCCCCTAAGCTCATTTGGATTAATAATCTTATTTGCTAAATCTAACCCATTCATCGCATCATTCGAGTAAACAACAAGCCCGTCATAGATTGGTTGAATACGATTTTCGGTAAATTTTCTAGTTAATGCAGCTCCTCCAACTAAAATTGGCGTATCGATTCCTGCATTCTTCAAATCACCAGCTGTAATGACCATTTGTTGAGCTGATTTCACTAATAAACCTGATAAACCAATAATATCTGGTTTATTTTCACGTACTTTTGAAATCAAATCGTCTGGCCTGATATTAATTCCTAAATTAACGACGTCAAAACCATTATTCGTCAAAATAATATCAACTAAGTTTTTGCCAATATCATGAACATCACCTTTGACAGTGGCTAACATAACTTTACCTTTTCGTGAGCTCTCGGTTTTCTCCATATACTGCTCTAAAAACGTAACCGATGCTTTCATGACCTCAGCACTCTGTAATACTTCAGCAACAATTAATTCATTATTATTAAAAAGTCTTCCAACTTCGTCCATTCCAGTCATTAGTGGTCCGTTTATGATATCTAATGGAATATCACCGCGATCTATACATATTTGTAGATCATCAATTAATCCTTGTTTTGAACCTTCGATTATACATTGTGCTAATCTCTCTTCGATTGGCAGTTGCTCTTTTGGCTTTGCTTCTTTTTTAATCGAATTGCGAAAGTATTCTACGAATTTATCTAAAGTTTCTTGTGAAGTATTGAAAAGTAACTCTTCTGCTAATTCACGCTCCTTTTGAGGAATTGAAGCAAATCTTTCCAGCTTTTCAGTATTTACAATCGCATAATCTAAGCCAGCTTTTGTTGAATGATATAAGAACACCGCATTTAATACTTCACGACCATCATTCGGTAGTCCAAATGAAATATTACTTAACCCTAAAATTGTTAAACATTCAGGTAGTGCGTTCTTTATTAACTTAATTCCCTCGATTGTTGCTTTCGCAGATCCGATATACTGTGTGTCACCTGTTCCAACTGGAAACACAAGTGGATCAAATATAATATCTGATGGACGAATATGATATTTCTCGGTTAATAACTGATAACTTCTTTTCGCAATTTCTAGCTTTCGGTCTGCTGAAACAGCCATACCTTCTTCATCAATCGTTCCTACTACAACAGCTGCTCCATATTTATGAATTAAAGGTGCGATTTTTTCAAATCGTTCCTCAGCGTCCTCTAGATTGATCGAGTTAATAACTGCCTTTCCTTGAATATAAGTCAGAGCAAGCTCAATCACTTTCTCATCAGTTGAATCGATCATGATAGGTACTTTTATTTTATTCACAAGTTGTTTCAAGAAATTTTCCATATCTTCTACTTCATCACGGTCTGGGTCTGCCATACAAACGTCAATAACATGAGCACCTTTTTTTACTTGTGCTCTTGCAATTTCAGATGCTTCTTCATATTTACCGTCTGCAATTAATCGTTTAAATTTACGTGATCCAATTACATTCGTTCTTTCTCCAACAAATAAAGGTCTCATGCTATCGTCATATCGAAGAGCCTCTAATCCACTAAGCGCATGATCGACACGTTTTTTCGGATCACGAGGTTGTATGCCTATAATTGCTTCTTTCATTGCTTTAATATGTTCAGGTGTTGTACCACAACACCCCCCAAGAATGTTTACCCATCCTTGTTCAGCAAAATCTCTAACTTTAATAGCTAAAGATTCCGGGGATTCATGGTAATGGCCATCCTCATCTGGTAATCCAGCATTTGGGTAGCAAGATACAAATGTTTCGGAGAGCTCTGATAACGAACGAATATGATCTCTCATAAATTCTGGACCAGTCGCACAATTTAATCCAATTGAAATTGGTGAGATATGTTCAATAGCAAGATAAAATGCATCAATTGTCTGTCCAGCTAATGTTGTTCCCATCGGTTCGATCGTTCCAGAAATCATAACGGGAATCTTTCTATTTAATTCTTCAAAAGCTTTACTAATTCCAATACAAGCAGCTTTTACATTACGCATATCTTGGCTCGTTTCAACTAACAGTACATCCACATCACCGAGCATTAAACCAAGTGCTTGACGATAATAAGCAGTAATTAATTCTTCAAATGTTACTCCACCTGTTACACTGATCGCTTTTGTAGTCGGTCCCATCGCACCAGCAACATAAACTTCCTTCCCAGATTTAATTACAGCGGATTTTGCAATTTTTGCTGCTTCTTCATTAAGTACAATATCTAAATGTTGTAAGTTATAATCAGATAAGACAATATTTGTTGCCCCAAATGTATTCGTTTCTATGATATCTGAGCCAGCCAAAATATACTCTTCATGAATTTCTTGAATCACATCTGGACGAGTAACAACTAGATACTCATTACATCCTTCATAATCTTCTCCACCAAAATCTTCAGCTGTTAAGTTTCTTTGTTGAATCATCGTGCCCATAGCACCATCAAGTAATAAAATTCGTTCTTTTAATGCCGCTTCTAAAGTCCTCATAGTTGAATCTCCTCTTTATTACAACTTTTAGTATATTGAATTAGTTCTTCTGTTATCTCATATTTAAGGAACGGTGTGATCAAATAAATTCCATTAAACTTATCCATTGCATATGAAACTAGTTCCTTAGCGATTTTTTTTCCTTCTTCCACTGCCTGAATCGGATTATTTATATCAATACGATTTCGAATTTCATCTGTTAATGTGATTCCAGGTACTTCATAATGAATAAAATCTGCATTTTTTTTACTTATTAATGGCATGATTCCTATGAAAATAGGTTTTGTAATATGACGTGTTGATTCATACAATTTATCGATTGTTTCAAAATCATAAACAGGTTGAGTTAAGAAATAATCTGCTCCTGCTTCAACTTTCTTTTCAAGTCTTTTAATTGCAGCGTCAATTTTACGTACATTCGGATTAAACGCTGCAGCAACTGAAAATCGTGTTCCATGACCTATACTTTTGCCTGAATAAAGTCTTCCCTCATTCATTTCTTTTATCATTCGTATCAAATCAAATGAAGCTACATCATACACTGAAGTGGCTCCCGGAAAATCTCCAACTCTCGCTGGATCACCCGTAATAGCCAAAATTTCATTTAATCCTAAAGTAGAAAGTCCCATTAAATGTGATTGAAGTCCAATCATATTTCGATCTCGACATGTTAAATGTGTTAAAACAGGAATATTTAATCGCTGTAACATTGATGCCATTGCGACATTCGAAATTCTTGGTGAAGCTAATGGATTATCAGCTAGTGTAATTGCATCGGCTCCAACATTATGTAAAGCTTGTGCTCCTTCAAAGAATCTTCTTGTTTGTAATGTTTTAGGCGGGTCTAATTCCGCAATAATCGTTGTTTTCTGTTTTGCTTTTTCTGGTAAGGTTTCAAATTTTTGTTCTGGTTGTTTAGGAATTTTAATCGTTATTGTACGGTTTTTAACCTCTTTTTTTGAGACAGGCTTTAAAGTATTTAATTTATTACGAAGTGCAGAAATATGTGCGGGCGTTGTACCACAACAACCACCAATTAGACGAACACCTTGTTCAATAAATGGTTCAGCCATATCCTCAAAATACTCTGGATTTGATTTATAAACGTATTTTCCCTCTTCATATAATGGTAAACCTGAATTAGGGAAAGCAGATAAAAATCCTTTTGAAGGTAAAGACACTGTATTTAAAGACTCAATCATATGAAGTGGACCTAAGTGACAATTAATTCCAACTACATCAGCACCCAAATCAATTAATCTAGGTAATATTTTTTCAATGTATTGTCCACTTTGCATGACACCAACTTCTTGTAAAGTTACTTGTGCAATTATTGGAATATTTGTTCGACCTCTTAATAATGAAACCGCATCATACAATTCATTTTCATCATAAAAAGTTTCCAGCATAATTCCATCTATACCTTCTTCAAGTAAAGCGGACGCTTGTTCAAGTAACATCAGTTCTCGTTCCATAGCTGTCGCAACAGTTGAACCAATATATTTCATTCCTCCGATTCCACCGAGAACTAGTGCCTTTCCTTTTGAAGCTTCTCTAGCGTTTCGAACGGCCATTTGATTAATTTGTTTGACTAATTTTTCTAAACCATATTGTCGTAGTTTCCCAGCATTAGCACCATAGGAATTTGTTTGGATTACCTCGGCACCTGCATCAATATATTGTTCGTGTATATGGATTATTCGATCTCTTTCAGTTATGTTTAGTTCTTCAAAACAACTGTGTAAACCACCAGAGTACAATAAAGTACCCATCGCACCATCACCTAAAACAATCCCTTCATTTAACTTTTCGATTAAACCCAAACTAATCACTTCCCTTACTTTAAAAAATAAAAAACGTCGTTCTTTCTAAATGAAAGAACGACGTTAAGATACACTTTACGCCTTATCTCTCATGTTAAAAACATGCTGGATTTAGCACTTTTTAGCAAAAGCTAAAGTTGCCGGGTTTCAAAGGGCCAGTCCCTCCACCACTCTCGATAAGGATTATTTAGTTAGTTTTAATGTTATTAGTTTACTATACTTATATGATTAAATAAACACATTTATAGAAAATTCTAAATTTATATTTAGGTTACATAATAATATTATTTATTCTTATAATGTGCTAACGCTAGTAATGGGTAAATATGATTATAACTATGGTAGTTTATATAAAATTGACCAGGTAAGCCTAGACCAGTTGGGTAAGTAATCTCTTTATTTGGTAAATTTTGTTGATTTAATAAGTATTGTATCCCTTTTTGAATCGTTTCGTCGTCCTTATCTCGAATCGTTAACAGTGCATCAATTGCCCAAGCAGTTTGGCTAGGCGTACTATATTTTAAAGGTTCAAATGATTCTTTAACTGGTGAATAGCCTGACTCTCCCCAACCACCATCTTCATGCTGTAAACCTACCAACCATTTTTCAGCTTTTCGAATGCTTTCATGGTTTTTGGATACACCAACCGCCCTTAATCCTGTAATCGCAGCCCATGTACCATATAAATAACAAATTCCCCATCTACCATACCAGCTACCATTTTTCTCCTGATGTTTTAGTAACCAATTTACAGCTTTTTCTATTCGCTTGTCTTCATTTTTTATGGATGTATAATGTGCGATAAATTCTAATATCCGTCCAGTTAAATCAGGTGTTGATGGGTCAATTATGGCATCTCTCGCGTTTTCTATTGGTAACATAGTCAGCCATTTATTCGTTACATCTTTTTCAAAGGCTGCCCAACCACCATCATTATTTTGTAAACCGAATAAAAAATTCACACCTTTCATCCAACGTTCTTTCTCTTCACTTCCCACGATTGCAGAATTAGTTAATGCTCTTAATGTAGCACCAGTATCATCATTATCTGGTATAAACGAATTAATATCCGAAAATCCCCAACCGCCAGGCATTAGATTTTTTGCATGAATTGACCAATCACCTTTCATCGATTGTTGTTTACTGACTAAATATGAAACCGATTTTGAAACAATTGGCTCATTTATAGGTATCCCAGCTTCTTGGATAGCATATGAAAGTAGCGCTGTATCCCATACAGCTGAAGGTGAATTTTGGATATGTATTCCTTCATTTGTATCGGTTGCATATGAGAGGATTCCATTGAAAGCATTTTGAATCACTTCTGAAGTTTTTTCATAACCTAACGAAAGTAAAGCATAGATCATATAGAATGTTGAACTCGCGTAGCTATAAAAGGTTCCATTCGTTTCAATTCGATCTAGAATAAATTTCTCAGCTTTTTCATACCCTTTTTGTTGAAAATATTGTGGGTACGATGCTAATTTTTTGCCCTCATCTTTTAGAAACTGATAAAAAGATCCCCTATCTTCGTTAAACCAATCGATATAATTTGAATGCATTAAATGATCTATCTTCAGATTTCCCAATGATTTTATTTTAAATCTCTTATTAATACAAAGAATCATAGGTACTAAATGGACTCTAGCGTAATTGCTTAACTCAAATAAACTTAATGGCATGTTTTCTGGTAAACAAAAATAACTCATTGGAAAATGAAAAAATTTTGGATACTCGATTAACCCATGTATTGCAAGCATCATCTTTAACATAAAATGGGTATTTTTGATGCCACCATTTCGGACAATAAACTGCTCTGCTTTTTTCATATTTGGATGATCTCTTGTATACTTTTCTGAAGCTAATAAAGCAACATATGCTTGTACTGTTGCAGTTAAATTCCCATTTTTTTCGTCTTCATATAGCTTCCAAGCCCCATTTGGTTGTTGGAAATGAATAATTCGATAAGCAATCCCATTGCATAGGTCTTCGTCAATATATTCTAAATCCTTCATAAGTAAAATCATATTACAATCCGTCATGATCGAGCCTTCAAAACAAAATTCCCATGATCCATTCTCTTTTTGGATAGTTCTTAATTGATTAATTCGATCTTCAATATTTTGAGAAACCAAACTCTCGAGGTCCATCTATTCACCTCATTTCAATTAGGTTCATTTTCTTTAGAATGAAATTTTTCCATTCTACTTGAGAATTCAAGATTTTCTTGTTCATTGACTTCATCACTATTAGTTCGATTCATTTTAAAGAAGTAAATATACGAAATAAGAAATGCTAATGCACTATATGGCACTACAATAATTTTGAATCCAAACAATGTAAATGAATGAAGAATATTAAAATAGCTTCCTAATGCGTAGCAAATGAGCACTAGTAAAATATCAAAAACGATCATGCCTAATATGCTCTTTAATGTAATAAAAAGTATAGAAGATAAATTCAATTCAATCACACTCCATTACTAATCTATGTTGTAAATAGAGAAAAATGAATGAACTCGTTTTTATAAGCATTTAGAATCATATAGGTCTCTACTAAAAACAGTAGCTCCTCGATTTCCACTTCAGGATGCTTGCTTTCCGTTGGGCGGACGCTGAGCCTCCTCGACGCATTCGCGTCTGCGGGGTCTCACCTTTCCGCTACTCCCACAGGAGTCTCGCACCTTCCGTTCCAATCATTTTCTTTGTTTACAGTTGGATTTAAAAAACAGTTCTAAAAGAGCAATCTAAAAAAAAGAACATTTAGAAATACAGGTTTCTTTAACTTTTTGTTATTGTTGAATTCCACTCCTTACCCTTGGATTACTTTAAAATCTTTTAAAACCAACAATATTTCAGAAAAAAGGCTATTTTTTTATCACATTTCGAAATTATTACGCCTTAATCCCTTGATATAATTAAATTATCAAAGAGTTGAGGATCAATTATGTTAACGGACACGCTTGAAAACCAAGAGAAAAGTAATACAAAGAAAAAGAGTGTAGAGAAATTTTCGGGTTTCTCTACACTCTGACTTTTATACATAATTGTTTACGAGTATTACTTTATTTACTTTGAAGTTTTATTTTTTCAACTAAGAAATTTAAGATAACATGCGCTGCAATTCTACTTGTCATATCTCGGAAATCAATCGTAGGATCAAGTTCGACGATATCCATTCCAGTGACTTTAGGATGTGCTGCTACATAACAGATTCCATCTAATAAAGTAGCACTATCCATTCCTCCCGGTCCAATTGCAGGACAACCAGGAGCGAAGGCTTGATCTAAAACGTCCATATCAAGACTAATATAGATTGAGTCTACTTTTGATGATAATTGTTCTAGGCTATCATTAATTATTTTTGAGATTCCTAGTTCACGAACGTCACGCATTGTATAGATAGTTATACCATGTTCAATCCCATATTCAGTATAAGGGGAGCTATTGGAAAAATTTCTAATTCCAATTTGAACTAAATGTTCACCATTTAATATTCCTTCATCAATTAAACTACGGAAAGGTGTTCCGTTTGATCTGCCACCATCTTCGGTATTTCTTAAATCGTGATGTGCATCGAATTGGATTACGCCAACAGTTCCTCTTTCTTTTGCAAATGCTGAGATACTTGGAAAACTGATCCCATGATCCCCACCAAGAATAATTGGAATTGTATCATTATACTGATTTAAAAGGTTAGAAATGGTGTCTTTTATACGATTTCGTGATTCTTCAAAATCAGTCACGTGCATTGTAATATCACCAAAATCTGTTACTTCATGTTCCTTTAAATCAATTTGATCTTCTATATGATACGTGCTATAACTACTCAGCATTTTTCGAATGGAAGCAGGTGCGAAACTTGCTCCAGAGTGACTTATTGAAGTTTTCGAAAGTGGTACTCCAATAATTGAGAAATTTGAAGCATCAGTACCGTTCCACGGCTTAATGATTTCATTAGCCTTTGTTACATGCTGATCGATAAACACTGCATCTCCAGCTTTTTTAAGAAATGACAGTGACATCGTGCTCACCTCTACTTACTACTAACTTACCTTTTTTATATACGGATTCTACATGATTTACACCGAAATGGTAAGGTACATACGTATAGTTCGGTACATTCCAAACAACAACATCCGCTTGACGACCAACTTTTAACTTACCAGCCTGTTCACCACGATTTATTGCATATGAAGAATTGATTGTAACAGCGTTCCAAATTTCTTCCGGTGTCATTTTTAACTTTAGCATTGCGATCGTCATAATTAATTGTAAATTTTCTGTTGGACAGCTACCTGGATTAAAATCAGTTGCTAAAGAAACTGCTGCATTACTATCAATCATATTTCTTGCTGGAGCAAATTCGGGTTTATTTAAATAAAATGTTGTTCCTGGTAGAATAACTGCAATTGTTTCACTCTTACCAAGCAATTCCACACCTTTTTCAGATGCCCCACATAAATGATCGGCAGAGATAGCGCTAATTTCAGTCGCCATTTCAGTTCCACCTAGTGGGTCGATCTCATCCGCATGAATTTTTACAGAAAATCCTTTATCTTTTGCTTTTAATAAAAATTCTCTTGATTGCTCAACTGAGAAAACACCAGTTTCAGCGAAAATATCAACAAATTCTGCAAGCTCTTCTTGCTTAATGACATCTAATAGTGAAAGCATTTTATCTAAGAAAGCTTCTTCATTGCCTTTATACTCTTTTGGAACAGCATGTGCACCTAAAAACGTTGAAACAATGTCCATATCGTGTTCATTTTGTAGTTCTTTTGCGACTCTTAATTGTTTAAGTTCAGTTTCTTCATCTAATCCATAGCCACTTTTTGCTTCTACAGTCGTTACCCCAAATGAAAGCATACGATTTAAATGATGAATTGTTTTGTTTTTAAGTTCCTCATGAGAAGCTAATTTCGTTTGGCTTACGGTAGAATGAATTCCTCCACCCATTTCTAAAATTTCTAAGTAAGATGCACCTTGTAATTTTAGGCTTACTTCATGCTCACGTGATCCTCCAAAGACCACGTGAGTATGAGGATCCACTAATCCTGGTGTAACTAGTTTCCCTTTACAATCAATTACTTCTGCTGCACTAATTTCTACTTCGTTCATTTGACCAATATAAATAATTTGGCCATCTTTCCAAGCAATCTCAGCATTTTCGATGACTGGTAAATTACTCATTTCTTTTCCGTGAATTGGACCATTACCATGATCCATCGTCAGTAATTGACCAATGTTCGTTAATAAAATATCTGCTTTCAATTTGTTCACCTACTTCATCATTGGAATATTAACGCCTTTTTCTTTCGCAGTTTCAACAGCTAAGTCATAGCCTGCATCAACGTGTCGAACAACACCCATACCTGGGTCTGAAGTTAATACTCTTTCAATACGTTTTGCAGCTGCATCCGTTCCATCAGCAACAATTACCATACCCGCATGTAAAGAATAACCCATTCCAACTCCACCACCATGGTGTACGCTTACCCAGCTTGCGCCGTTTACTCCATTAATTAGTGCATTTAAGATTGGCCAGTCAGCTACAGCATCACTGCCATCTTTCATGCTTTCAGTTTCACGATTTGGAGATGCAACTGATCCACAGTCTAAGTGATCTCGACCAATTACGATTGGAGCTTTTAATTCGCCATTTTTAACCATTTCATTAATGATTTTACCGAATTTTGCACGCTCGCCATATCCTAACCAGCAAATTCTTGAAGGTAATCCTTGGAATGCTACTTTCTCACGAGCCATACGAATCCAATTACATAAATGTTCATTATCTGCGAATTCGCGTAAGATCACTTCATCAGTTTTGTAGATATCTTCTGGATCTCCAGATAAAGCTACCCAACGGAAAGGACCTTTTCCTTCACAAAATAATGGGCGAATAAATGCTGGTACGAATCCAGGGAAATCAAATGCATTTTTAACTCCCTCATCAAATGCAACTTGGCGAATATTATTACCGTAGTCAAATGTAATTGCTCCGCGTTGTTGTAATGCTAGCATCGCTTCAACATGGACAGCCATACTATGTTTAGCTTGCTTAATTAATTCATCAGGATTTTCAGTACGCATTTTTTTCGCTTCTTCTAAAGTCATCCCAATTGGTAAATAACCATTTAATGGATCATGAGCAGAAGTTTGATCTGTCACTAAATCTGGTACGAAATTGCGTGCGATTAATTCAGGTAAAATTTCAGCTGCATTTCCAACTAATCCGATTGCTAGTGCTTTTCCTTCATTTTTCGCTTCAGTTGCAAGTTGTAATGCCTCATCTAAAGAATGAGTTAGCACGTCACAATATCTTGTATCGATACGACGTTGAATTCTAGTTTCATCAACATCAATTCCGATTACAACTCCACCATTCATTGTTACTGCTAATGGCTGAGCTCCACCCATACCACCAAGACCTGCAGTAAGTGTGATTGTTCCTTTTAAACTACCACCAAAATGTTGTTTAGCAGCTTCTCCAAATGTTTCATACGTACCTTGAAGAATTCCTTGAGTACCAATGTATATCCAGCTTCCTGCAGTCATTTGACCGTACATCATTAAACCTTTTTCATCTAACTCACGGAAATGCTCCCAAGTTGCCCATTTTGGAACTAAATTTGAATTAGCTAATAATACCCGAGGTGCATCTTCATGTGATTTGAAAATTGCTACTGGTTTACCAGATTGAACTAATAAAGTTTCGTCACTTTCTAAATTCTTTAATGATTCAACAATCGCATCAAAACTTTCCCAGTTTCTTGCCGCTTTTCCGATTCCACCATAAACAACTAAATCTTCTGGTCTTTCTGCTACTTCTTCATCTAGGTTGTTTAATAACATACGAAGAGCTGCTTCTTGTACCCAACCTTTAGTATTTAACTCTGTACCTGTTGGCGCTTTTAATGATCCTTTTGTGATTTCCATTTTTATTCCACCTTTTCTTATATTTGTTTTTGTTTTGTATAATTTTCTGTTAAGAAATTCTCTTTTAAATAAGTAGTTAACTTTTCAATGTCAGTTGAGAATACACGGTCCTTCGTTATAGAAGGAACAGTTTTACGTGCATCTTCCATAAATTTTCTAGTTATATCAGACATTTTTTCAACGCCCTTGTATTCAACGCCTTGCATCGCACAAATACACTCAATTGCTAAAACTCTTCGTGCATTTTGTAAGATTTGATAAGCATGACGAGCACCAATTGTTCCCATACTTACATGGTCTTCTTGATTTGCTGATGATGGAATTGAATCTACACTCGCTGGATGAGCTAATGTTTTATTTTCAGAAACTAAAGCAGCAGCAACATATTGCATAATCATTGCACCTGATTGTAATCCTGGTTCAGGACTTAAAAATGCAGGTAGATCATTTAATTGTGGGTTTACTAAACGCTCAATACGTCTTTCAGAAATATTCGCTAATTCAGCAATACCTAATTTAATGAAGTCCATTGCAAATGCAATTGGTTGACCATGGAAGTTTCCACCTGAGAATACATCATCACCGAATAATAACGGATTATCTGTTGCAGCATTCATTTCGATTTCTAACTTTTCTTTTACATAATTAAAAACTTGCCAACTAGCTCCATGAACTTGTGGGATACATCTTAATGTATACGCATCTTGAACCCTTATTTCACCTTGTCTTGTTGTTAATTGACTTGACGATAAAATATTTCTGTAACGTTCAGCTACCTCGATTTGTTCTTTAAAGCCACGAGCACGATGAATTCTCTCATCAAATACATCTGTGATTCCTTGAAGAGCTTCAAATGTAATTGAAGAAATTAATTCGCTTTGGTAAGCAAACTCTTCTGCTTCGATATAAGTAAGAATCCCCATCGCCGTCATTGCTTGTGTACCATTAATTAATGCCAATCCTTCTTTTGCTTCTAAAGTAATTGGTAATATACCTTCTTTAGCTAAAGCTTCAGCAGTTTCCATTCGTTTTCCTTTATAGAAAACTTCACCCTCGCCAAGTAAAACTAATGCAAGATGTGATAACGGTGCTAAATCCCCACTTGCTCCTAATGAACCTTGCGATGGAACGACTGGATGAATATGAGCATTGATTAATGAAAGTAGTTTTTCAACGACGATTAATCGAACGCCTGAATGTCCTTTTAGCATCGTATTTGTACGAAGAACTAACATTGCTCTTGAAACTAACTCAGGAAATGGTTCACCAACCCCACATGCATGTGAAGCGATTAGATTGTATTGAAGTGCTGACACATTTTCTTTTGCAATAAAAACATCACTAAATTTTCCAAAACCAGTTGTGATTCCATAGACAACTTCACCGTTATTTACGATTTCTTCAACTTTTTCTCTACATACTTTTACAGAATGTAAACTATCCTCACTTGCATTTACATAAACATTTTCGAATAAAATTCTTTTCATTTGATCCATTGTTAAACTATTACCAGTTAACGTAACCATTCTAGCACCTCCAAATTTGGTTAAAAAAACGCAGAAAGAGGCTATGTAACGTATTCATACGTAACATAGCCCCCTATCATCTAAAAAAACTATGGGCAATTATATGTGATTGATACCTAAACCTGCCGATTCATGCTCTGAACCTTTAATTGGCGCGCCTATTGTACCGTATAAAGCAACTGCAATCCAATCACCTTCATTGGCATTCTTATAAGGCTTACCTCTAACAACAGCAAACCTAAGTCCAACTGTTCTTAAAACATCACCTAATTGAACATGACCTCTAGTGACTCCCTGAATTGCTTCAAGAATCGCATGATATAACGAATGGACTTCTCTATACAAAGCTCCATTAATTACACCGTTTTGTTTGGCAGCGGTTTCAATTGCAGCTACAACTTTTTGAGAATCCATTGTCCCAACTTTACCTACACACCAAACGACGTTTTCATTTTTCATAAAATCTGATTCATTTTCAGTCAAAGCAAGCATCATTGCTGTTCGACCTATACGCTGACTTTGCTCTGCCATTAGCTATTACCTCTTATGCTTTTTCTCTAATAAACTAGTATCTGTAATAAGTATATGCTAATTATTAGTAAACTTCAATATTTTCAGATTATTAATTTTAAAAACTTCACAGGTTTTCATTCACCTGTGAAGTTTATGCTGTTGTTATCTTAATTTTCGTTTAAGGATTTTCCCTGTACTATTCTTTGGTAATTCTTTTACAAAATGAATCTGTTTAGGAACTTTATAGTGAATTAATTCTTTTTTGCAGAACTCGATTAAATCTGCCTCAGTCACGGTATCGTCTGAAACAATTAGATATGCACAGACTGATTCTCCAACCAACTCATCTGGTTTCCCAACTACAGCTGCTTCAATGACTTTTGGGTATTGATATAATCTTTCTTCAATCTCGCGTGGATAAACATTATATCCATTTGTAATGATCACATCTTTTTTTCTATCTAATAAAAACAAGTAGCCATCTTCATCTTTTTTACCAAGATCTCCAGTTTTAAACCATCCATTCACGAATGCTTTTTCTGTTTCTTCCAATTTATTTAAATAACCGCTCATTATATTAGGTCCAGTAGCAACAACCTCTCCAACTGTACCTCTTTCAACTTCATGACCATTTTCATCAAAAATTTTCGTTTCAACGCTTGGTAAGTCGATTCCAACCGAACCAGGTTTACAAATGCCACGATATGGATTAAATGTTAAAACCGGTGCAGTTTCGGATAGTCCGTAACCTTCTACAATAAGTAGATTATATTTTTTCTGAATTGACTGCAGCAATTCAATTGGTATGGAAGCACCACCTGAAATACAAGCTCTCATACTTTTAAAATCTTCTGATGAAGCGGTATTTATTTGATTTAAGTAATTATAAATTGTTGGTACTGCTGCCATTAAAGTAGCTCTTTCTTTCCGAATGATTTCAACTAATTCGGTAGGATGAAACTTTGGAATAATTATGATTGTTGCTCCGTTTAATAAAATCATATTGACACAAAGTGTTAGGCAAAATGAATGAAACATCGGTAGAACAGCAATCATTCGGTCAGTTTCATTCAATTCAATCATTTTTGAGAAATCTTTTGCATTTTCGATTAGATTTGAATGTGATAATACCGCACCTTTTGGATGCCCAGTCGTCCCTGATGTATAGAGAATAACAGCTGGATCGTTTTCCTCATATACAACGTTTTGTGTATGATTATTGATTCTATTCATTTGTTGTAACTCATTTATTAATAAGTATTTCTTTAAAGACTTAATTTCTTTTTGAACGTTCACTAATTTTTCCTTTTGTGAACTTGTTGTAATAACTAGTTTAGTAGAAGAATCATTTAAAATATAACTAATCTCACTCTCTGTAAATGCTGGATTCAATGGAATGACAATAGCTCCAAGTTTCAAAACAGCCAAATATGATTGAATAAATTCTGGGGAGTTCCCTAGTAATAAAGCGACTTTATCCCCTTTTTGCACTTCATTTCCGACCAAAATTTCAGCTATATCATTAATTGAACTTAAAAGTTGTTCGTAATTGGTCTTGATTCCATTACAACTATATGCAATGTTTTTACTTTTGGTTTTAGCTATTTCAGCAATCAAATTATATAGATTCATTATTTATCCATTCCTTAGTGTTGTTTCTTCGATAGTATTCTTAATGATAGTTTAACACTTTTTTAGACATGAAAAAAGTTAGATACAATTCGCTCTAACTTTAAGCTAATTCATACAGTTTTTGACTTAACTGTTTTTATCATTAATATATTACACCTTCGCAAATGACCTTTTCGGATAGATTTTCCATTGGATCTATAAATAATCTCTTAAATCTTTGTTGTTCTTATAAATTCGATAATGCATAGAATTAGTTAGAATCTAATTAAGGAGGATTTTACTATTGTCCATACTTTCAATCATCCTTCAAAGTTTGCTGATCTTATACTATGTCTTTTCTGGTGCTGCAAAGATTTTAGGTGCCAAATATTGGAGAGAAATATTCGAACACCTTAAATTAGCTCAATGGTTTCGTGTCTTCACAGGTTTTGTTCAATTAGCTGGTGCTGCACTTCTTATCATCGGTTTTTGGGTAACAGGAGCCGTCGCATGGGCTGGTATATGGCTTGGAATTACGATGCTACTGGCTTGTATCATGCATGTTAGGGTCAAAGATCCTTTTGGTAAAACGGCACCAGCCTTAGTTTTTGCTGTTTTAAATATTCTTCTAGTCATCATCAATGCAAACGATATTTTTTAGGTTAAAAAGCACTAAGCAATTTATAATCGCTTAGTGCTATTCTTTATTTAATAATAGCGGTTTTTTAATTAGGGTTTAAACAACTTTTCCAATCTCACTAGGATTACTTGATTTACGAAAAATTGATTTTTTCTGACTAAAAGCTACAATTATAAAGCTGACAATTACTAGTAAAAACCAAGAACTAATTTTTCCTACATGCACAATTTGCCAGTGAGCATTTTGATCCGGATACTTCCACGCCCCAAAAAATGTTGCAATATTTTCTGCAATCCATATAAATAATCCAATTAGAAAAAAAGATAAAATTAATGGCATTCTCAATATGGTCGAATTTATTTTAAATTGAACTGTAGATGTAAAAAAGATGAACGGCAACATTAAAATTAAGATCCATCTTAAATCGTAAAAATAATGGTGAGTAAAGAAATTCAAATAAATAATTCCTCCGAATAGTAATACCATAATAGGATTCGGATAATTTAATAATTGAACACTTAACCTTTTCCACGCTTGACATAAATAGCTTCCGACACTTGCATACATAAAACCACTATATAATGGTACTTCCATTATTTTTAAATAAGAATGCTCCGGATACGACCAGGAACCCATTCGGACCTTAAAAATTTCCAAGCAAAGTCCGATGAGATGAAATATACAAATCATCAAAAATTCATGTTTCGTTTCATATTTAGTTAAGATAAAAATGATTTGAATTAGGACACAAACAATAAATATAAAGTCATATCTTGGTAAATGTGGTATCGAAATTACTTTTGAAAAAGCCAAAGTACAAAATATTAAAACTGGAAAAAGACAAGATAACGCTTCTTGTAATGTGAATTCCATTAAGAGTTTAATATAAGATAATTTTTTTATTTTAGTCGCCATATTCGTTTCCCTATTTCTCTTTTAATTTTACAAATTAACAAATTTTAATGTTATAATTTTGATACTATCATATCATATTTAGTTAGAAGGTGAAATGTATGGCGCAACCGATCATCAATGATAAGACAAAAAAATCAATAACTAAATTCGGGGTTGTTTTAGCACTAATTGGTGCCAAATTCAAGCTAATATTGCCACTATTAAAAGCTGCAAAATTCTTGTCATTTTTAAGTATGATCTTATACTTGTTTGTTTATGGCTTTACCTTTGGTTGGTATTTTGCATTTGCAATTGTCTATTTATTAATCTGTCATGAAGGTGGACACTTAATTGCTGCAAAACGAAAAGGGCTGCCTACCTCCCCTGCATTTTTTATCCCATTTGTAGGAGCAGTTATATCATTGAAAGAAATGCCAAAAGATGCAGTGACAGAGTCATATGTTGCATTTGGTGGTCCACTTTTTGGATTACTTTCAATTCTTCCAGCTATACCGCTTTATCATTACACTCATAATGAATTTTTTGGCTTAGTGATTGCACTTGGGTGTATTTTAAACTTGTTTAATTTAATACCCATTTCACCATTAGATGGTGGAAGGATTTTAAGTGTTTTACCACCTATTTTTTGGTTCATTGGTATTATGATCATGTTTGTTTTTGTTTTCTATCAACCTAGTTTTATCGTTTTTTATATCATTTTCTTAGGAATCACAACTTTTATTCGCCGAATAAGAGAGTCGTTTAAATTAAGAGTAATAAATGAAAAAATTAAACTCTATGAACATACGATAAAACAAATTCAGTTTGGTATTTTAAATCCTCATACTGAAGCCGTCTATCGAGATAAATTTTTCTTTCCTTTTCTTGAGGATCGCAAAAAGTTAGAAAATGAACTTGAGAAAGAACAAGTCGAGATCAACCAATTCATTCGCTCAATCCACTTTCGATACGATGAATTAGAAGGAGATTGGCACAAATACCTTGATAGTAGGGTTGTAGAATTAAGAGATCAAAAAATACAGCCATTCTTAAAGGAAAAAGCAACGTTAGAAACATATTATGTGACAAGCAATCGTACGAAATGGCAAATCTTTTTGGCCTATATAATTTTAGCGAGTTGTTTATCTTTATTAGGCTTCTGGGGCTATAGTTTAATTGAAAATGTACTTATGTAAAAAAGAAGCTATTTTGATTTTTGATCAAAATAGCTTCTTTTTTCATCGTAAATTGACAAGATTTTAATACAAATTAGATCTTTCAAGTAGTTTCTTAAAAATGTTTATCGATTCATAAAATAATTCATTATATTCCCCGTGGGATTCTACGCTCCAGCACGTTGATAATACAGCATTAGAAAAACCATAAGAAATGATACGGTTCTTATCTAAACCTAGCTCTTGCACAAAAACATCGATTCGCTCCTCAATGACAGTTAGCAAATCTTTATTTTCTAAATTATTTAATAAAAATTGTATAATATCATATTCTCGTTCACCAATTAACCCTTTCGGATCAATTGCTTTCCAATTTTCTGGACCTGCTTTTAAAATATTGTAATGATGTAGATCCCCATGTAATAAATAGGCTTCAGTTTGAGTGCTGAGTAGCTCATTAAACAAAATAACGGCTTCTTGAATTAAATCGAAGGTTATAACTCCAAGACCTTCGGGATTGGAACGATAAATTCTTTCTAAACTCTTTTGTCTACTTTCTATCGATTGGATCGTTAAAGAATCATTTGCTGGCTTCCATAACTTCTTCATTATTTGTGAAGCAATGCGAACTGCTACTACGTCATCTTCCACCTTAGCTAACGTTTCACCTGGCGTTAATCGTTCTAAAATCAAGATACCTTTTTCAATATCAGAATCAATTAATTTCGCCATGCCATTTCCGTCAAATACTTTCAACGCTTCAACTTCCGCTAAAAATTCATCCGAAGGAATAGAAAGCTTTAAAACAACAATCCTACCATCGTTAAGTTCAGCTGGAGCAACGAAATTATAAGATAGTTCAAATGGTGAAAGGATTTTTAAGTGCCACCGATTTTCACATTCAGTGCAAAGGCTTTCAAAATCTTGTAACCATTTTTCGCCCTTTTCCTTATGAATATCTTTTATTGTTTTTACGAATTTATCTGGCAAGATGATTATTTCATTCTCCCCTTTCTCTAGGATTCTATATAATTTATATCTAATAATTTATATTGTTTTTATTTCTAATGTCCAGTACTTTCATAATGCTTTACCCCATAACACCAAAACCTATACGCTATAATAAAACAACCGATTGCAATGATTGGCGTAATTAGTGCAAGTTTAGAAACCCCATGATTTGCTAAAAAGTAATTAGCAGGATAAAAAGCTGTAAAACCATATGGGATTAACCAGGTTATGATTAGTGTAATGGATTTATGATAAATGGAAACAGGATATCGTGCAAATTCACTTAAGCCAAATACTGATACTACAATTGGTAAACTATCAACCATCCAAAAAGAAAATGTGATGAAAAATAGATTAATTGCCACAAAAATAATTCCACTGGATATGATAAACAAAATAAGAATTGCTATTTTTGCAACTCCCCACTGTATTCCAAGATGATTAGCTGAAATATACATCATAATGATTCCAATCACAAATTGACCTATCCCATCTTGTTGAAATCTTTCAGAAATCACTTGAAACAAGGGATTTACTGGCCTAAGTAAAAGTCTCTCAAAATTACCAGAACGGATATATTGCCAACCTAAAGTCCATAAATTATCAAAAAAGATATGATGTATTGACCTACCTAAAAAAGCAATTGAAAAGATAAACAGTATTTCATAGAAACTCCAACCTTTTAATTCTTGAATATTACTAAAAATAATCTTAAGAAAAACGATACTAATTCCCTGTTGTATGATCGTTGAGAACATACCGATTAAAAAATCTACCCGATATTCAAGCATTACTTTTATATGTTTACTAGCATAATGGAGATATAGTTTTAAGTATCTTTTTAAGTTATTCATGACTACCCTCCAAAAATTGTGATTTTCCGAATCGCAAATAACCAGAGGATACGGAGTAAGGCATACATACTAATTAACCAGAAAATTTGAATTCCAATCGATAAAGCAATATGTGATCCCGAGCTAACTTGACCAGTAAAAATCGTTGTCGGAACATAAACCATCGCCTGAAAAGGTAAGAATTGGCTTACATTCTGAAACCAATGTGGAAATAAACTAATCGGAATCAATGCACCGGAGAAAAATTTAATTATCGCTTCACGCAATACTCTTACTCCCCATACATTTACCGTCCAAAATGCAACAATACCAATCATTAAATCAATTTGTGCTCCAATAAGTGCGCCAATTATGAAACTAACTATAAAATAAAAATAGGTTAAAAAATTCGTCGGAAAAGATAAATCTAAAAATAAAAAAGCAATTACGACAATTGGAATTGTAGCTCTAAAAAAAGCACTAATCTTTGAACCAATGTCTAATGCAATTAATTTATTCAACATATGATACGGCTTAAGTAATTCTAAGACAATACTTCCATCTTTAATTTGCCTTGCTAAACCATCTCCAACACCTGATACATATTGTTCAATAATCATTGCGACAACAATATACGTAAGCATTGTTTTAAAATCGATGCCTTTTATAGAATCATTATGATCATAGACTGCCAGCCAAAAGTAATAAGTAATTAGTAATCGTAAAATAGCCGAACAAGTATCTGCCCAATACCAAGCTGTATATGCAGAATCTACTTTCATTTGTGATTTTGCTAGCTCCCAATATTTGACCATGAGCTAGCACCTCTTTCATACATTTCTTTTACAATCACTTCAATTCCAGGTTCAGTGATTGTGAAATCTAGAACCGAATACCGTGACATAATTTCTTGAATAATATCCGTCGAGGATAACTGTGCATTATTATATGATAATACAAAACTATTATTTTTTCCTTCGACTTTTTCAGCAAATAATTTATCAGAAAGTTTAGGAGGGAGTTGAAATTCTTGTTGTTTTTCAATTTCAATTTGAATCATTCGATTATATTTCACGCTATTTTTTAAGTCGTTTAATTGCCCATCATACATGATGGTACCATGATCGATAACCATTATTCGATGACAGAGCTCCTCGATATCCTGCATATCATGCGTAGTTAAGATAATTGTAGTTTTATATAATTGATTCATATCTTTTATAAATTGACGAATTTTTTCTTTAACAACTACATCTAAGCCAATTGTAGGCTCATCAAGATAAACGATTTTGGGATTATGTAAAAAGGCAGCTGCAAGCTCACATCTCATCTTTTGCCCTAAAGAGAGTTGTCTTACTGGAATTGGTAAAAGTGGTTCAAGATCTAATATATCCTTAAATAATGTAAGGTTTTTTTGAAAATCTTCTTCTTTGATTTCGTAGACGTGTTTTAATAAATCAAATGATTCTTGTACTGGAATATCCCAATAAAGTTGAGTCCGTTGACCAAATACTGCACCAATTGAATAGGCATTACTCATGCGATCTTTGTATGGTACAATCCCATTTACTGTTATATTTCCCTCGTCTGGAGTCAAGACTCCACTAATCATTTTAATAGTAGTCGACTTTCCTGCTCCATTTGAACCTATATAACCTACTATTTCTCCTTCTTTTATATGGAAATTAATATCATTTACAGCCGTTTTAATTTCATATACAGGTTTAAATAATGCTTTAAAAAATCCTCTTAATCCAGGATCCCTTTTAAGAATTCGATAATTCTTTTTCAAATTTGTCACTTCAATCATTTTTTCACCTTCTTACTTTCAAAATATTTTTGGAGAGTTTTGATTCCCTAAATCAATTGCTCTTTTAATGTGTACTCCTCTATTAAACACTTATTCTCATAATCACCTTTTACGTACTGAATAATTTGATCCTTTATATTTGGGAATAAGATGATCTCATTTAATTCATTAATTGGAACCCATTTCACTCCACTTTGATTCGGATCTGGGTTTATTGGCATCGTTGGAACAGCTCCTTCTTTAATAAAACAACGAAACATCAAACTTATTCCATGAACATCTTGATTACGACCAGTCATATGAGGAGCATTTTCTGAAACAAATACTAAATCGCCTACCTCAACTTCCACACCTGCTTCTTCATAAGCTTCTCTCTTTACTGCCTCTTTAATTGTTTCACCAGGTTCTGTTCCACCAGCCGGCAAATTAAAGTGAACCCCGTCTTCATCCGTAAATTCAATTAATAAAATTGAATCGTTTTCAATAATTAATGAACATGCTCTTACACGAATATGATACATTTACATCCCTCCAAATCCAGTGATTATTCCATTATCTAAAATACTGATACAATTTTCAATATATTTCTAAAGTTCTTTTTTTTGTTTTTTTAGCAAGATCTAACTTAATCGAACTGTAGATAAAGATAATAACTGGCACTAATTTGACTGACTTCTGTTACATGTGAGACCCCGCAGAGGTCAAAATGGTAGGCATGCTAATACCGCGACGTCCTGTCGTAACGCATGCATGACCCACATCCTGTGGGCCCAGGAGGCTCAGCGTACGTCCCGCGAAAAGCGAGTATCCTGCAGTGACATCTACAAAATTAAAGAAAAAATTAATTGAAACTGTTATTCGAAAGGTTTAAATGCTTTTAGAAATGTTTTGTTATTTCATTCTGTAATAAAAGAATATGATTGGAACGGAAAAGGCAGGCATGCTAATACCACGACGTCCTGTCGTAACGCATGCATGACCCACATCCGTGGGCACAGGAAGCTCATCGTACGCCCCACGGAAAGCAAGCATCCTGAAGTGGAAGTCTACATAATACAACAAAAAGTTTTTAAAAAACTTCTTTCAAAAAACAAGAGACTTATAACGGTTAATAACCGAAATACAAGTCTCTTTTAAAAACATTTTTTTATAACTTCTTACTTATTCGACTCGACACCCACAAAATAAGTTGAAAAACCAAGTTTTACAATTTCAATTGCTTCATCTATTTCTTCAAAAGAAATATTTAAAGGGGGTAATAACCTAATAACATTAGGCCCAGCAGTACCAACAATTAATCCACTTTCTAAAAATAGATCAACTAATTGATCAACCTGAGTATTCATTTCAATTCCAATCATTAGGCCTTTACCGCGAACATCTAAAATCGTTTGGAATTCATTTTGAATCTCGAGTAATCTCTCAACTAAATAGTTTCCTTTATTTTTAACCGACTCTAAAAATAAATTATCTTTAATAATTTTTATTGTTTCATAAGCACTAGTTACAGCTAAATAATTTCCGCCAAAAGTTGATCCATGAGATCCTAAAGAAAAGGCTGATGCAAGTTTTTTCTTTCCTAATATAGCACCAATAGGAAAACCATTACCTAACCCTTTTGCCAAAGAAATAATATCAGGTTTTAATGGTGTTTGCTCATAAGCAAACATTGATCCTGTTCGACCAATTCCGGTTTGGACTTCATCAATAACGAGTAATAGTTCATGTTTTTTACAAAGAGCTTCAATACTTTTAAAGAAATCTTCATCGCCAACTATTACACCACCTTCACCTTGGATTATTTCTAATATAATAGCCCCAGTGTCTTCTGTAATTTCTGCTTGTAAAGCTTCTATGTCATTATAAGGTACGTATGTAAACCCATTTAACATTTCCCCATAGCCTTCATGGATTTTAGGTTGACCCGTTGCAGCCATTGACCCAAATGTTCGTCCGTGGAAACTTTGTTTAAAACTAATTATATGAGGTTTTCTTGTATATTTTTTAGCTAATTTAATAGCAGCTTCATTTGCTTCTGTCCCACTATTACAATAAAAAACAAATCCATCTTTAAAATTTTCTAATAGCAGTTCTGCCAATTCCTCCTGCTTTTCGATTGAAAAAAGATTAGATACATGCCAAAGTGAATCGATTTGTTCACGTAACGCACTGACTACTTTTGGATGACAATGCCCTAAATTACATACGGCAATTCCACTTAAAAAATCTAAATACTTTTTATTCTTAGAATCATATAGATATGACCCTTTTCCTTTTGTAAAGTTAATTTGTTTCTTATTATAGGTTGGAAATAAATTACTCACTAAAAACAACTCCCTTTGTTAAAACAGTACCGTTGATTTCTCCAGTATCTGTCAAGAAGTTTTCTCCAACAATTGCAACTGAATGAACGTCTCCTAATGCTTCTAAAGCACTTGAAACTTTTGGAATCATCCCTCCACTTATTGTCTTATCTTTAATTAATTTTTCAGCTTCATATTTTGACATTTTTTCAATTAACTTTCCATTTTGATCTAAGACGCCACTAGTATTCGTTATAAAACAAAGGATTTCAGCATTCATAGCTTTTGCAATACTTTTTGCAGCTTCATCTGCATTAATATTATATTTCTGGCCGATTTTATCTACTCCAATTGGAGAAATCACAGGAATATATTGATTTGATAGAAGTAAATCAATTAATTTTTTGTTTACATTCTCTACTTCTCCAACCCATCCTAATTTCCCTTTATCGAATAAAGTCGCTTCTAGCAAAAGATTGTCACAACCAGAAAGACCAATTGCTGATAAATTAAATTGGTTACAAATAATCACTAAATCTTTATTTATTTTTCCGTTCAGTACATATTCAACAATTTCTAAAACCTCGTTTGATGTTTTACGAAGACCATCTACCATTTCTACTGGAATAGAAAATTTTAAAAGTAAATTATTAATTAGCGGACCTCCGCCATGTACAATAATTACTTTTTTACCTGATTTTTGAAGAAGATTTATATTTTCAAAGAATGTATCTGATAACTCATAAATTAAACTACCACCAAGTTTTATGACAACAGTTTCCATAATTGCCTCCTTATGTTCGATAACTCGCATTTATTTTTACGTAATCATACGTTAAATCGCATCCCCATGCAGTTCCAACACAATCACCATCATGTAAATGAACGTCGATATATACAATTTCATTTTGTAATGCAGTTTTTGCTTCATCTTCATCAAATGCAACTGGCTTACTATTATAAAGTACAGTTACTCCATTAATTGCAATATCGATTTGATTAAACTCACCTTTTAAGCCACTATATCCAATGGCACCAATAATTCTGCCCCAATTTGCGTCTTGCCCATATACTGCTGTTTTCACTAAATTCGAACCAACAATCGTTTTAGCAATTTGATTTGCCATTTGCGTATTTGACGCTCCATTCACATTTACCTCTATTAATTTAGTAGCACCTTCACCATCTCTAGCAATCTTTTTTGCCAACTCTTCACAAACTAGTTGGAATGCTAAAGCAAAATGTTCCCAATCAGGGTGATGAATAGTTAATTCATCATGCTCAACTGAACCGTTTGCCATAACTAAAACCATGTCATTCGTAGAAGTATCACCATCAACTGTTATTTGATTAAATGTTTTATCCGTTACATTTTTTAATAAAACTTGTAGCTGACTTGAACTGACTGTTGCGTCTGTTGTAATAAATGAAAGCATTGTTGCCATGTTTGGATGAATCATGCCTGATCCTTTAGCTGTACCTGCAATCGTAATAATTTTTCCGTTCACCAATACCTCGTAGCAAGTATGTTTTGTAACCGTATCGGTTGTTAAGATTGCATGGCCAAAATCCTCACCATCTTCCATTTCATTTCCAACCTTAAGTTCTTTAACTCCTTTCTCAATCATATCCATTTTTAAAAATTCTCCAATTACACCTGTAGAGGCAATCGCTACTAGGTATTCGGGTAAATCAAAATGTTCAGCACACATTGCTCTCATTTGATAGGCATCATTCTCACCCTGTTTCCCAGTACATGCATTTGCACATCCACTATTAACAAGGACAGCTTGAAGTGTATTACTATATGCAATACTTTGTTTTGTAATTCCAATTGGAGCAGCAGGAAATAAATTTTGGGTATAAACTGCAGCTACGGACGATGGTTTATCTGAATATATGACGCCTAAATCTTTTCTTTTATAACGTAATCCTGCATGAACACCCGAAGCATAAAAACCCTTCGGCGAAGTAATCGTTCCGTTTATTTTTTTTATGTTTTTCTCTTTTGTTATCAACTTTCATCTCTCCTTAAGGAAAAAGTGGTGTAAAATGCAATCCCGTTTCTTCAGGAATTTTTAGCATTAAATTCATATTTTGAATCGCTTGACCTGCCGCACCTTTTATTAAATTATCTATTACAGAAATAATTGTAATTCGGTTTGTTCTATCATCGTAAGCTGCATAAATATCACAGAAGTTTGAACCATATACATCTTTTGTACTTGGAATGGTATCTCGTAATCTAACAAAATATGATCCTTCATAACATGATTTATATATTTCTTGTAATTCTTCTGAACTTATTTTTCTTTTTGCAGTCGCGTAGATTGTCGTTAGAATTCCTCTAGTCATTGGTATTAAATGTGGAGTAAATGAAATATAGTTTTGATTTTGATTAATTGAATGTAAAAATTGCTCAATTTCAGGAATATGTTGATGAGTATATAATTTGTATGCAGTTAGATTATCATTCCGATTCATATAATGAGATGTGCTAGATAATCCTTTTCCAGCTCCTGAAATTCCAGATTTCGCATCGATAATAATCGAATTTTCTTCAATTAACTCTGCTTTGACAAGTGGTGCGACTCCTAATATTACCGATGTTGGATAACATCCAGGATTCGCAATTAAATTTGATTTTTGAATTTCCTCTTTATTAAGTTCTGATATTCCATAAGTAAATTGAGAAGTTTTTTCGAAACAAGCATGCTCTTGTTTATACCAAAATTTATATATATCAGGGTCTTTTATGCGAAAATCTCCTGATAGATCAATAATTTGTATAGTAGTATCTTTTAATTGATTGATTAGTTCACTACTTACCCCATGTGGAGTCGCAAAAAATAAAAGATCATTTTCTAAGATTATTCTATTTACATCCCATTTCTGTATAGTCCCACTAACACTTTTATTTAAGTGGGGAAACTGTTCAGAAATATCTTCCCCAAAACTTGAAGTTGAATAAAAATTCATTTCCTTTACATTTGGATGCAACGCCAGCATTCTTATCAATTCAAGACCACTGTACCCAGTAGCACCTATTACACCTATCCTCATACAACATTCCCCTTTGAAAATTTATACTTCTCATTATAATTATGAATAAATATAAAATCAATTGTATTTTTATAAATTTTTAGAAATAAAAAAAGATTAACCATTTTCAAATGATTAATCTTTTCGTAACGTTATTTTTCAAATGTATTCTTTAAGTTAAAATTAAGTACAAATTTCACCAGTAAATTTATAAGTAATATTCAAATATTTTAGCTACCTTTTCTTTCATTCTGTCTTTCCAAGTTAATTTCTTTAAATATTCTGGAGTAATTTCAATGGTATGATTAAATTCATTTAATAAGACTGGCTCTACTTTTTTAATAAATTTCCGATCATAAATATAGCAATTCAATTCATTTGTTAAATGGAATGACCTTGAGTCAAAATTTGTAGTACCAATCATTAAAACTGAAGAATCAATTTTAAGCACTTTCCCATGGAATATCCCATGTTTATAACCATATACCTTAATATCATTTTTCCATGCTTGTTTAATATAAGGTATAGCAGCTTGTTCGACTAAAAGGGCATCTGATTTATGGGAATATAAAATTTTAACATCAATTCCTCTATTAGAGGCATCAATTAACGCATCCCATATCCTCTTGTTATTTGGAATGAAATAAGGCGAAAATACTGTAATTGACTTTTTCGCCTGCTGAAAAAGTTTAACATAATCTTCTTCTATACCAAGTTTAGTGTATGAAATAAACCGATGCTCACTTTCACCGATTTTCTGACTAATTGGCATTACAGCAATCTTCTGGTTTGAATTTTTTCGCCAATCATGAACAAATTGCTTTTCTAAACCATACACTCCACTACCAGCTAATCGAAGCTGAACATCTTCCCAATGTCTTAGTTTCTTATTTTCACTAATATATTTTTTCCCGATATTAAATCCACCTATATAGCCAATTTCACCATCTATTATTGTCATCCGACGATGATTTCGGTTATTAATAGAAGCGAAAAAATAAGAAAGTTTTGGTTTATTAAAATAGGTAAAATGAACTCCATGATCAATTAATGCCTTTTTTTCTTTCCGTTCTAATAGAATTCCGCCTAATCGATCAACTGCATAATAAACTGGTATTCCTTCATCACTTTTTTCTTTTAAAATATCTAAAAATTGATGTGATATTTTATCATTTGAGACTGAAAAGAAATAGATATGCACTTCTTTTTTTGCATTTTTAATATCATCAAATAACTGACGGTAAAATTTCTTCCCATCTGTATGAATTGACAAGTCACTATGCCCGATCGGATAGACTATTGGTTTTTCCGTATAGATATTATTTTTTTTAGCAAAATGCATCTCTATTTCATTTAATGCAAATAAAATAACTAACAAAGATATGATTGTGACTAATGATATAGTAATAAACTTTAATATTTTTCTCATCAAATTCCTCTTATCACTTCGGCATAAGAGTATTTTTTGAAAAAGTTGGTTTAATTATCCAACAAATCGTTAAATAATTACTTTGGTTGCATTCGAATTGCACCATCAAGTCGAATTACTTCGCCATTTAACATAGGATTTTCAAAAATACTTTTCGCTAAATGCGCATATTCTGATGGCTTTCCTAGGCGAGATGGAAATGGTACCATTTTTCCTAATGATTCTCTAGCTTTTTCAGGAAGAATATCAAACATTGGTGTCTCAAAAATACCAGGCGCAATACTCATTACTCTGATTCCATATCGTGCTAATTCTCTTGCAATTGGTAAAGTCATTCCAACAACACCGCTTTTTGACGCACTATATGCAGCTTGGCCAATTTGTCCATCAAATGCTGCAACTGAAGCTGTATTAATAATAACTCCTCTTTCACCAAACTCATTCGGATCATTTTCAATCATTTGTTCACTAACTAATCGAATGACATTGAATGTTCCAACTAAATTTACGTTAATGATTTTTTGGAATGAATCTAGTGAATGAATCCCTTCTTTTTTAATTAGTTTTTCACCAGTTACAATTCCTGCACAATTTACTAAAGCATTTATCGATCCAAATTTCGCTTTCGCATTTTCAAGAGCAGTGCGAATACTTTCTTCAGAAGTTACATCCGTTTTTTCAAAATAAACGGACCCTTCACCTAACTCAGCAACTAAATTATTTGCTCTTTCTTCAGCTAAATCGAAAATTACGGCTTTCCCACCATTTTCAACAATCATTTTAACAGATGCTTCTCCTAATCCTGACGCTCCACCAGTAACAACTGCAACGCAATCTCTAATATTCATCATCAATTCCTCCGTCTATTAGTAGTCTAATCTTTCAATAATAGTTGCATTTGCCATACCATGACCTTCGCAAATAGATTGTAATCCGTATCTTCCACCTGTTTTTTCTAACGCATTACATAACGTAACCATGACCCTTGCTCCACTTGCTCCTAATGGATGACCTAAAGCAATCGCTCCACCAAAAATATTTAATTTTTCAAATGGTACACCAAATTCTTTTTGCCATACTAATGGAACCGTTGCAAACGCTTCGTTGATTTCAAATAAATCAATTTGATCGATTGATAATCCACATTTTTGTAATACTTTATGAGTAGCTTGAATTGGACCTGTTAACATTAATGATGGGTCTGAACCAACTACTGATCTTCCTATAATTCTAAACTTCGGTTTAAATCCTAATTTATGAGCCTTTTCTTTGCTCATTAATAGTAAACCTGCTGCTCCATCACTAATTTGACTTGCATTACCAGCAGTAATTGAACCTGTTTCTTTAAAGACAGGATTTAGTGATGAAAGTCTTTCGATTGATGAATTTTCCCTTGGACCTTCGTCTTTCGTAACTGAAATCAATTCATTATCTTGGTTGTTGATTGATACTGCAACGATTTCATTTTCAAAGTATCCTTGTTTCATTGCCTTTAAAGCTTTTTGGTGACTATTATATGCAAATTCATCTTGTTCTTCACGAGTAATATGCCATTTTTCATTCATACGTTCAGCTGACACACCTTGATTAAATTCGCCAAACATATCTACAAGTTTGTCATTCCATTTTGAACCTTTTAAATTTGAAAACATTGGAACGCGAGTCATACTTTCAACTCCAGCAGCAATGACAATATCCATATCCCCACTTAAAATTGCTTGAGAAGCAAAATGGACAGATTGTTGACTTGAACCACATTGGCGGTCAATTGTAACTCCTGGCACTTCAATAGGAAGGCCAGCTAATAAAGCTGCAACTCTACCAATATCACCAGCTTGTTCTCCTATTTGGGTCACACACCCCATGATTACATCATCAATTTCTTTTGGATTAAATTCATTTCTACTAACTAATGCCTTGAGAACTGTCGCTGCTAGGTCATCGGGTCTTGTTTCACTAAAACATCCACCCCTTTTACCAATTGGAGTTCTCAAAGCATCTACAATAACAACTTCTCTCATAAATTAAATCCTCCAGTTAAATGAATTAGAATTAGTTCAAGCCTAAGTTTTTAGCAATGATTGTTTTCATGATTTCGTTCGTACCAGCATAGATTGACATGATTTGAATATCTCTAAAACGTCTAGCAATCTCGTATTCTTCCATGTAGCCATATCCACCATGTAATTGAAGACATTCAGAAGCAACTTTTTTCCCTAAATCCGTAATCCACCATTTTGCCATGGAAACTTGTTTAACAATGTCACGTCCTTCCATATGCTCTAAAATTAATTTTTCAATGAATGTACGGCCGATTTCAATTTCAGTAGCCAATTCTACAATTTTAAATTGAGTATTTTGAAATTGACCAATCGTTTTTCCAAATGCTTTTCTACTTTTTACATATTCAGTCGTGACTCTAAGCATTTCTTCTGCGGAAACAAGTGCTTCCAGAGCAACTACTAGTCGTTCCTGTTGTAATTTCTCCATTAAATAATAAAAGCCTTTACCTTCTTCACCTAATAAATTCTTCACAGGAACTTTAGCATCCTGGAAAATTAACTCAGCAGTATCTTGACTATGAAGACCTACTTTATTTAATTTTTTTCCTCTTGAAAATCCTTCAGTATCTTTTTCGACTACTAGTAAACTGATTCCTTTATATGAAGGCTGGACTGTAGTATCTGTTTTTACAGCAATGATCACTAGATCAGACATAATTCCATTCGTAATGAACGTTTTTTCACCGTTTACGATATAATAATCACCTTGTTTAACGGCAGTTGTTTTAATATTTGCTAAGTCAGATCCTGCACCAGGTTCAGTCATAGCAATTGCAGAAATATATTCACCAGAAATACATTTCGGTAACCACTCCATTTTTTGCTCTTCATTACCAAAAGCATCTAAATAAGGTACAACAATATCGTTGTGTAAAGCAATCCCTACTAGACTAGATCCAACTTTTTCAAGCTCTTCTATAATAATGACAGAATAACCAAAGTCTACACCTAACCCACCGTATTTCTCGTCAATCCAAGGGCAAAGAAATCCTTCATTGCCTAATTTATCCCAAAATTCTTTCGGAATGATTCTATTTTTTTCCCACTCTTCATAAAAAGGATAAGCTTCTTTTTGTAAAAATTTTCTAAGAGACGTGCGGAATATTTCATGCTCTCTTGTTAAGTAAGAATGTTTCATAATTGGCCTCCTAATAAGTTTTGTTAAATTTAAAACGCTTACAATTCAAAAAATACTAAATATTTTAAATGTTACATCTGTAATTATCATATGATTTTGTAGCGTATTTATCAATGGGCAAAAAAAAAAGAACTGAAAAAACTCAGTTCGTTTAAGGAATTCGGATTGTAATTTTACCAAAATTACTGCCTTCGCCCATATGATGCAACGCTTGAATTACATCAGTAAAAGTATAAGATTTATCTAATACTGGTTTAATTTTATGTTCTTCAAAAAACGCTAGCATTTGCTTAAATTCTCTTGGGCTACCCATCGTTGTGCCTCGAATATCCATATTTTTAAAGAATATTTTAGGTAAAACTGTTTGTGGTACTGGCCCATTTGTTGCTCCATACGTTACGATTCGGCCACCTTGTGCAGTTAAATCAATTAAACGATTAAATGATTCTCCACCTACACCATCAATACTCAGATTTACTAGTCCAAACTCTATTTTTAGTTTTTTATACCAATCTTTTTCACGATAATTAAATCCAGCAACCGCGCCAAGATCTTTTGCTTTTTCAATTTTTTCATTACTACTCGATGTCACGATTACTTTCGCGCCGAATGCAGCAGCAATTTGTAATGCGTATAATGCTACACCACTACCAATTCCCGGAATTAACACGGTTTCATTTTTTTGTAATTGTCCACGAGTAATTAATGCTCGGTATGCAGTTAGAGCTGCTAACGGGATTGCCGAGGCTTCTTCCCAACTTAAATAAGGCGGTTTTTTATGTACATTTTCAATTGGGACTATAATAAACTCAGCGAAAGTACCATTACTTGGCATACCAAGTACATTAAATTGATCTGAATTGATATCGTCTCGGTCACCCCAATTTATACTCGGATTAATGATTACTTCATCTCCAACTGAAAAAGTATTTATTTCATCACCTATAGCATAAATTTCTCCTGCACCATCAGAACCTAAAATTGAGTTTAATTTCATTCCAGGATACATTCCATGTGTAATAAAAAAGTCGCGACGGTTTAATGAAGCGGCTTTTAACTTAATTACTACTTCATTCGATTTCAAAGCTCCAAGTTCAACATCTTCAAATTTTAATGATCCAGGTCCGTTTGTTTCTTTTAAAACATACGCTTTCAAATAACTCACTCCTATTTAAATTTTTTTCTTAAACAGTAAACGTAAATATACTTGAGAGATATTACTATTTAAATAGTAAAAAATGATAAAGATTATATTCCTCTTTATCACTTTATCAAAAAAACTCTATTTAGTTTAATTTAAACTCTTTATTTAAGAAAAAAACTGCGAGTGTACCTGGTCCTGCATGAGCTCCAACTGTTGCTCCGATTGTTGTAATAACAAAATGTTCGCAACCGTACTTTTCATTAATCATTCTTTTAAGTTCATTAGCACCATCTTCATTATTTGCATGAGTAATTCCAATTAACTGATTTTTGAGATCGTTTCCTCTTTCATCCATTATCGAAACAAGTCTTTCCATTGCTTTCTTTGTACCCCTAGTTTTTTCAATTGGTGTTAGGAATCCATCCTTCAAATGTAAAATAGGTTTTATGTTTAAGAGTCCCCCAATAAATCCCTGAAATTTACTTACACGCCCACCGCGAACAAAATATTGAAGATCTTCTACTGTTACAACATGTTCCATATGTTTAGAGGCATTGACTGCATACTGCATAATTGCTTTTTTAGAGGCATTTTCTTGAGCCATTTTGGCTGCTTCAATTACAATTAATCCCTGCCCTAAAGCACCGCATTTTGTATCAATTATCTCGATATCCCAATTAGGATACTCTTCTAATAATTCATTTTTAACTAAAATAATAGATTGATAAGTTCCTGACAGTTCTGAAGTTAAAGATAAATGTACGACTGGAGTATTTGATTGAGCGTATTTTTCCAGAGTCGATCTAATCGATTCATATGCTGGCAAAGATGTTTTAAAAATATGACCTAATTTCATATCATTTAGGAGCTTTTCTGGCTCCATTGTCACTCCATCGTAGTATTCGTTTCCAATTTCATCAAACACTCGTATCGGAATCACATCTATATCGTATTTTTTATAAATTTCTTTTGTTAGGTCTGCAGCACTATCCGTAATTATCTTTACATTCATACGAAAACCTCTCAATCATCTTTATTATCTACTATTATTACATGGTACTAAATTCTTGTAAACTTCTTTTTTGATTTCTTTTTTTATTTTAATTACGGTAATTGAAATTTCTATTCGAAAACAAATAAAAAAAGACTCCTGAGAAAAAGGAGCGGTTCTAAAACTATTAAATCATTTTGATAGAAAGAATATTCCTAATGCCCCTGGCCCAGTATGTACTCCTACTGCTGAACCGACTTGATTGATCAAAATCGTTTCATCCCCAGCATTATCTACTAATTTCTTAATAAAACTTTCTACTGAATCGTCTTTTATTCCATATACGACCCCGATACTTTCCTTTTTAATATTTTTTCTCATCTCCATAATCTCAATTATTCGATTAAGCGCTTTCTTTCTTCCGCGTATTTTTTCAAGTGGCTTAAATTTACCTTCACTAACCTCCATAATAGGATTAATATTTAGCATTCCACCTAGAAACCCAGCAAATCTGCCAACTCGGCCACCTCTAATTAAGTATTGAAGATCTTCAACTGTAAAAACATGTTGAATTTTATTTATATTTTCAAAAACATTTTCTAAAATTTTTTCAAATGATTCCTCTTTTTCTATGTCTTTTATAAGCTCTAAAACTAGAACTCCGATACCTAGTGAGACAGAACGAGTATCAATGATCTCTATTCTTGAGTTAGGATACTTTTCAATAAAGTCTAATTTGACTAATTGTGCAAAATTATGTGTCCCTGAAAGATCCGCTGAGCAAGCCAAATAAATACAATGGTATTCTGAATTATTTAAAAATGTTTGAAAGATCGCATCATATGAAGGTAATGAAGTTTTAAATTGTTCTCCATTTTTCATTCTTAAAAGAAGCTCATTTGAACGTAAATTTATTCCATCTAAGTATTCTTTGCCAAATTCATCTTGAACTCTTAAAGGGATAATCGATATATTATGCGTATTAATCATTTCGATTGGTAGGTCCGCTGAACTATCAACAATAATCTTAAGTTTCAAGATCGTTCACCTCACTATGAAAACTTAAACTCATTCTATTGTTATTGTAAGCTTAGGGGAAATATACTCGTATTTGAGAACCTAATTAATTACTTTGGTGCACTCAACAGTTAATTTATATATATATTAGGCTATTTTCGTAAACTGTATCGCTAGTAAACATGTAGAATTCTAGATTGCCACTCCAGTATGCTTGGTGCGATGAGCCTCCTAGGCTCGCCAAGGTGTCTTTTTCATCCACGTTTTTTCAGAAGAGTATTTTGATCTAAAAAAAACACTTTCAAAAGAAAGTGTTTTTCCTGTTATACATTTTGTTTTTCGTATTCATCAATTTCATTAGAATATTGTAAAGTAATTGCAATATCATCTAACCCTTTAAGTAATTTTTCCTTCCAAACGGAATCAATTTCAAACTCGTAATCTCCAAATATCGTTTTGACAAGTTGATTTTCCAAATCAATTTCAATTTCTTGATTACCATCTAAAGAAGTTAAATTTTTACGAACTTCTTCACTTAATATGATTGGCAACATTCCATTTTTAATGCAATTGTTATAAAAAATATCTGCGAAACTTCCAGCAATAATAATGGTAAAACCAAAATCATTTAATGCCCACGGTGCGTGTTCTCTTGAAGAACCACACCCAAAGTTATTACCACTAATTAAAATAGAAGCATTTTTTCTTTCATTTTGATTTAATACAAAGTCCAAATTTGGTGTACGATCATCATGATATCTCCATTCATCGAATAAAAATTCGCCAAAACCAGTACGTTCAATTCGCTTAAGGTATTGTTTTGGAATGATTTGATCAGTGTCGATATTGTCTAACATAATTGATACTGTCTTTCCTTTATGCGTACGTAATGGTTTCATTTACTTGCTCCTTTCGAATATCGATAAAATGTCCATGTACTGCTGCAGCTGCTGCCATAACAGGACTAACTAAATGGGTTCTTGCTCCCTTTCCTTGTCTTCCTTCAAAATTACGATTAGATGTTGAAGCACAGTGTTCTCCAGAAGGCACTTGATCTGGATTCATAGCTAAACACATTGAACATCCAGCCTCTCGCCATTCAAATCCTGCTTCAATAAAAATATGATGAAGCCCTTTTTTCATTGCAGCATTTCGAACTTGTTTTGACCCTGGAACTACTAATGCACGTACTGTTGGTTTTACTTTTTTACCTTTTAAATAATTAGCTGCTTCCTCTAAATCTGATAATCTTGAATTTGTACATGAACCAATAAAGACATGTTGTACGGGAATATCACTCGGTGTAATTTCAGGAGTTAACCCCATATATTCATATGCTCGTTCATCATTTTCATCTTTTATTTTTGGTAATATTCCATCAATTTTAACGCCCATTCCTGGGTTTGTTCCCCATGTTACATAAGGAGCAAGTGTAGAAACATCAACAACTATCTCTTTATCAAAAGTAGCTCCTTTGTCTGTAAATAACTTCTTCCATTCAATTAAACTTTCATCATATGAATCGAATGTATATTTACGGTTTTTCAAATACTCAAATGTTGTTTGATCAGGAGCAATAAGACCTGCTTTCGCTCCGCCTTCAATTGCCATATTACATAATGTCATTCGTTCTTCCATGGACATGTTTGTGATTGTTTCTCCGTAAAACTCTATCACATAACCAGTTCCCATCGAAACACCATATGTTGCTAGCAAATGCAGAATAATATCTTTTGCATATACTCCTTTTGGGAGAACACCAGTTAATCTTACGCCCATTGATTTTGCCTTTACTTGCCATAATGTTTGAGTTGCTAGTACATGTTCAACTTCACTTGTTCCAATCCCAAAAGCTAACGCACCAAATGCTCCATGAGTTGAGGTATGACTGTCACCACAAACAATTGTTTTACCTGGTTGCGTTAGCCCAAGTTCTGGTCCAATTACATGGACAATTCCTTGCTCTTCGTCTGTAATATCTGCTAAAGGAATTGAAAACTCTAAACAGTTATTACGCAATGTATCCATTTGCTGTTTAGCAATTAAATCAGTAATAACCAGTTGATTTTCTGTCGGTACATTATGATCCATCGTTGCAAAAGTTAAATCTGGCCTTCTAACCGATCTATTTGATAACCTTAAACCTTCAAATGCTTGAGGCGATGTAACTTCATGAACTAAATGTAAATCGATATACAGTAATTGAGGTTTCCCCTCATCGCCAGTTACAATATGATTTTCCCAAAGCTTATCAAAAAGTGTTTTTTTCATCTATTTACTCCTCCTACTGCAATTGATTGAATATGATCGATCACTTTTGACGTAAACTCTGTTGTACTTGAGTCTCCTCCTAAATCACCAGTAAGATATCCATTGTTAAATGTATTTACTATTGCATTTTCGATTGTATTTGCTTCTTCGGTTAATTTGAAATCACGTAGCATCATTGACACCGATTTCAACATAGCAATTGGATTTGCTTTATTTAACCCTGCAATATCTGGTGCAGAACCATGAATCGGTTCATATAATGAAGGGCCATTTCCAGAACGACTTGCAGATGGTAACATTCCTAATGAACCAGTAATCATAGAAGCTTCGTCACTTAAAATGTCACCAAATAAATTTTCTGTAACAATCACATCAAAGCGTTTCGGATTCCGGATGATTTCCATTGCCGCTGCATCAACTAATAAGTGTTCAACCTCTACTTCCGGGTAATTCACACTTATTTCATTGACTATTTTTCTCCAAAGCTTACTTGATTCTAATACGTTAGCTTTATCTACAGAGGTTAATTTTCCTTTTCTAGTTTGCGCCAGTACAAAAGCATAGGTTACGATTCGCTCAATCTCTTCTCTTGAATAAGAAAGGGTGTCAGTTGCATTATTTTCATCATGGAATCTTGGTTCAGAGAAGTAGATTCCACCAGTTAATTCTCGAACAACGACAAAACTTACATCTTTAACTCGATCTGGTTTTAATGGTGAATGATTGATCAATTCATCATAAACATCAACTGGTCGAATATTTGCAAATAAATTTAGTTCTTTTCTTAACTTCAGTAACCCTTTTTCAGGTCGTTCAGTTCCATGATCCCATTTTGGGCCACCAACAGCTGCTAATAAAACAGCGTCGGAGGATAAACAATTTTTTAATGTTTCATTCGGTAGCGAAGTACCTGTTACATCAATTGCATGGCCACCAAATAAATTAGTCGTGAAGTTGAATTCGTGTTGGTATATATCTGCAACAGTGCGTAATACTTGAACAGCTGATTTCATTATTTCTGGTCCAATACCGTCACCTTCAAGACATGCAATATTTAATTTCATTTAATTACCTCCTTATTACTCCATTGACTAATTATGTTTAAAATATCTTCATCTGTTACGTCTTTTTTCTTATCTGTTAAAGCTTTAAATTGAATAAACGCTTCATTAATAATTTCATTCTCGTAAACATAACCAAGTTCTTTAAGTCGATCCGTAAATGCATGACGACCAGAATGCTTACCTAGGACTAACGAATTTGTAGATAGCCCAATTAAAGCTGGAGGAATGATTTCGTAGGTTGTTGGTTCTTTTAAAACACCATCTTGATGAATGCCAGATTCATGGGCGAACGCATTTGCTCCTACAATCGCTTTATTTTTCTGGACAACCATACCAGTAAGACGACTAACAAGTTCACTTGTTTTTGTAATTTCATGTAAACGTAAGTTGGAACTTTTACGATACATATCTTCTCTAATATGTAGTGCGACTGCGATTTCTTCTAATGCTGCATTTCCTGCACGTTCACCAATTCCATTTACAGTGCATTCTACTTGTTTTACACCTGCTTGAATTGCAGCTAGCGAATTTGCAACAGCCATTCCTAGATCATCGTGACAGTGACATGAAAAGATTGCTTTGTCATAGGAAGGAACATTTTCTTGTAAATATTTAAATAAATCATAGTATTCTGTTGGATTGATATATCCCACAGTATCAGGAATATTAATCACATCTGCCCCTGCATTGATTGCAGTTTCAACAAATTCAGCAAGAAAAGCACGATCACTACGACAAGCATCTTCTGCAGAAATTTGGACTTTTGGAAAAAAAGATTTAGCAAGCCCGACACAATGTTTAGCAGTCTCCAAAACTTCTGTTCTTGTTAAATTCAATTTATATCTCATATGAATATCACTTGTCGCTAAGAATATATGAAGTCTTGGTTCTGCAGCTGTTTTTAGGGCATCCCATGCTGTACGAATATCTGAATCCTTTGCTCGAGAAAGACTTGAGATGGAGACAGAACGAATCTGTCTCGCAATCTCTTTAACTCCTAAAAAATCCCCTTTAGATGAAGCAGCAAAACCAGCTTCAATGATATCAACACCTAAAGCCTCAAGTTGTCTAGCAATTTCGAGCTTTTCAAATCGATTTAAATTAACCCCAGGAGATTGTTCACCATCACGTAATGTTGTATCAAGAAACTGAATTTTACTCATAATATTTATTTCACCTCGACTTTTTCTTTTCGTTGAATAAATGGCATCATTGCACGTAATTTTTCTCCTACTTCTTCTAACTGATGATGTTTTTCACTTTCATTCGTTTTATTAAACACTGGGCGACCATTTTTATTTTCGTCGATCCAACCTTTTGCAAATGTACCATCTTGAATTTCAGCTAAAATGTCTTTCATAGCTGCTTTTGAGCTTTCTGCGACTACTCTTGGACCAGAAACAAAATCTCCCCATTGTGCTGTATCAGAGATTGAATATCGCATGTAGCTCATGCCACCTTCATACATAAGATCCACGATTAGTTTTAGCTCATGTAAACATTCAAAGTAAGCAACTTCCGGTTGGTAACCAGCCTCAACCAATGTCTCAAAACCTGATTTTACGAGTGATGTTACGCCACCACATAAAACTGCTTGCTCTCCGAATAGATCAGTTTCAGTTTCTTCTTTAAAAGTTGTTTCAAGTACGCCTGCTCTTGTCGATCCAATTCCGTCTGCATATGAAAGTGCAACTTCTTTTGCTTCTCCTGTAACATCTTGATATACCGCAAATAACGCAGGTACAGCTGCCCCATCAACAAATGTACGACGAACTAAATGTCCTGGCCCTTTTGGTGCTACTAAAAATACATCCACATCAGCTGGTGGAACGATTTGATCAAAATGAACATTAAATCCATGGGCAAATGCTAATGCATTGCCACTTTGTAGATAAGGTGCAATTTCACTTTCATATACCTTTGGTTGATGCTCATCAGGGAGTAGAATCATTACAACATCAGCTACTTTTGATGCTTCTGAAACTGTTGTAACATTTAGTCCATCATTTACAGCAGCATCCCATGATTTACCTGGTCGACAACCAACTACTACTTTATGACCATTTTCATGTAAATTTAACGCATGCGCATGACCTTGAGATCCATATCCAATTACTGCTACAGTTTTACCTACTAATACGTTTTCTTTTACATCTTGCCCATAATATACTTTTGCCATTTTTCATTACCTCCAAGTAGTTTTATATTTTTTTATTTAATAAGAGAGTAGCTTTTGAGCATGCTCCTTATGTTTAGCAGATCTCGTAAATGCTGTTACACCTGTTCGAGCAATTTCTTTTACTTCAAAAGGTTTAAGTAACTCAATTAATGCCTCTACTTTTTCAGAATTACCTGTTACTTGAACAACGATTTGATCTCTACTTACATCAATAACTGAGGCTCGAAACGGTTCTATTAAGCTATAAATTTCATTTCTAGTATTTGCATTTGTACTAACCTTTATTAAGGCTAGTTCTCTAGCTATTACTGAATCTTCCGTTATATCTGCCACTTTAATGACATCAATTTGTTTGTGTAACTGTTTAATTAATTGTTCGACTTGTAGTAAGTCTTCTACATGTACAACGAATGTTATTCTCGAAATATGATCCTGCTCTGTATGACCTACTGAGATACTCTCGATATTAAATCTCCGTCTCGAAATTACCCCTGTAATTCGATTTAATACACCACTATTATTTAGTACTGTTGATGTAATGACGCGTTTCATTATTTCACCCCTTCCATTTCATGGATTCCTTTACCAGGTGGGACCATCGGAGTTACAATTTCTGCTTGATGAATCCGGCAGTCAATTAAGACAGGTCCATCGTATTCAATTGCTTCTCTCAATTGCTTTTCTAATAAATCAGGTTTTGAAATAGTGATCCCTTTAATCCCATAAGCTTCAGCTAATTTCTCAAAATCAGGTTGGCAGTCTAGTAGAGAACTAGAGAATCGTTCATTATAAAAAGCTGATTGCCACTGCCTAACCATTCCTAAGGCTGAGTTGTTTAGAATTAGTACTTTTACAGGTAGATTATGTTGCTTCATCATGCTTAACTCTTGAAGTGTCATTTGAAAACCTGCGTCACCAACAATCGCTACGACTAATTCATTTGCATGTGCAAATTGTGCTCCGATTGCTGCTGGTAAGCCAAATCCCATCGTGCCAAGACCTCCAGATGTAATCCATTTATGTGGTTTTTCTAATGGATAATATTGAGCTGCCCACATTTGATGTTGGCCAACATCTGTTGAGATGATTGCTTTCCCTTCTGTTATTGAATGAAGTAATGACAAAACAGTTTGTGGTTTAATAACCTCATTACTTGCTTCAAAATGATAAGGAAATGCTTCTTTTCTATTTTTTAAAAGGGTTAACCATTCTTGATGATTCTCTTTCGTTACTTGATGTTTTAAAAGAACTCTTAAAACTTCTTTCGCACAGCCAACAATTGGAATTTTTGTAGGAATTACCTTATTTATCTCCGCTGGATCAATATCGATATGTGCAACGATTGCATTTTTTGCAAAATGTTCAAGATTTCCAGTTAAACGATCATCAAATCTTGCTCCAATATTTATTAATAAATCACTTTCATACAACGCCATATTTGCCGTATATGTTCCATGCATACCACCCATACCTAGGAATAGCTCCTCTTTAGCAGGGAAACCACCTAAACCAAGTAGTGTATGAACAACTGGTAAATTATATTTTTTTATAAATTCAGTAAATTCTTCAGATGCATCAGCATGTAACACACCCGCACCTGCTAATACAACAGGTTTTTCTGCAAGTTCAATTGCTTGAATTAGCTTCGTAATTTGAATAAAATTCGGTTCATATGTCGGTTGATAACCAGGCAATTGAATTTCAACTTTCTCTTTTTTACTTCCCTTCTCAACCATCATATTTTTTGGCAGGTCTACAACAACTGGCCCCGTCCTTCCAGTTGAGGCAATATGAAATGCTTCTTTTACAATTTGAGGGATATCTTCAACATTTCGAATTTGATAATTATGCTTAGTGACTGGCATCGTTAAACCAATTACATCGGCTTCTTGAAAAGCATCAGTTCCAATTACATTTGTAGCAACTTGACCAGTAAATACGACTAATGGTAAAGAATCCATCATTGCGTCTGCTAATCCAGTTACCACATTTGTAGCACCAGGTCCACTAGTTGCAATGACGACTCCTGGTCTGCCGCTCACTCGAGCATACCCTTCCGCTGCGTGGATTGCACCTTGCTCATGTCTAGCTAAAATATGGGTGATATCAGCATCAAAAAGTGCATCATATAAAGGTAATACAGCTCCTCCAGGGTACCCAAATATCAACTCTACATTCTCTTCCTTTAAGGCATCAATTAGTAAATTAGCCCCTGAAATTTGTTTTGATAGAGTTTTCATCGTATGATGACTCATTTTCTTTTTTCCCTCCAATATAAATTTTTTGTGTAATGTAACCGATAAGAAACAACAAAAAAGCCATAACTCCACACTTCAGCAGATGCTGAAGGGGCGAAAGACTTTTCGCGGTACCACCCTTCTTCTTAGGTAAAAACCTAACTTTGGGATTTTGGGAAACCAAAATCTAGCGATAACGTAGCCAACGTTCAGACCTAAAGTTAAATACTGTTTCAGTCTGACACTCAAGAGTGAGTTTCGTTACTCAAGGACATCGGTTCACACCAACCACCGACTCTCTGAAGATCCTTATCATAACTACTTTTCTCTATCATTGCTTTACTATATTTTTAATACTCCACCTGTATTTGCAGAAGTTACTAATTTTGCATACCTTGCTAAATAACCTGTTTTAAATTTAGGTTCTGGTAGTGAAATTAATTCCTTTCTATTTTCCAGTTCTTCATTATTAATCGATAAAGTAATACTTCTTGATAATAAATCGATAATAATTTCATCACCGTCTTTAACATAAGCGATTGGGCCACCTTCTGCTGCTTCTGGAGAAATATGACCTATTGCTATTCCTCTAGTTGCTCCTGAAAATCGTCCATCAGTAATTAATGCTACTTTTGTTCCTAAACCTCTTCCAACTATTGATGAAGTTGGTGCTAACATTTCTGGCATACCAGGGCCACCTTTTGGACCTTCGTACCTGATTACAACCACATGCCCTTCTTTAACAATGCCTTCATCAATCGCTTCAACGGCTTCATCATGTGAATCAAAACAAATTGCTTCACCTATAAAAACTTGAATAGATGGATCAACTGCACCAACCTTTATTACTGCTCCATCTGGTGCAAGATTACCATGGAGAATTGATAGTCCACCTGTTTGGCTATATGGATTTTCTTTTCTTCGTATTACCTCACTATTTAAAATGACTGCATCTTCTACGTTCTCAAATAATGATTTGCCAGTAATTGTTATTCGATCGCTATGAATAGCACCTGGTATTAAAGTTAATTCTTTAATGATTGCAGGTACACCACCGGCAAGATGTACATCGTGCATTGAATAATGTGAAGCAGGGCTAATTTTTGATAAATACGGTACTCTTTTTGCAACTTCATTAATGTCTTTTAAGTCATACTCAATACCAGCTTCATGTGCGATTGCCATTAAGTGAAGTACTGTATTTGTTGAACCTCCCATTGCCATATCAAGTGCAAATGCATCGTCAATCGCTTCTTTTGTAATAATGTCACGCGGTTTAATTTCATTTTTTATGCAATCCATTAAATGCACTGCAGCTTCTTTTATTAGCAAATGTCGATCTTCACTAGTAGCAAGAATCGTACCATTATACGGAAGCGCAACACCTAGCATTTCCATAATGCAGTTCATTGAATTCGCTGTAAACATGCCAGAGCATGAACCACATGTAGGACAAGCAGATTTTTCAATATCCAATAACTCTTCAACACTCATTTTTCCTGATTTAAAAGCACCAACGCCTTCAAATACAGATACAAGTGATAATGCCTTACCATCTTTTGAAAGCCCACCTGCCATCGGACCTCCTGATACAAAAACAGCTGGGACATTCGTTCGAACTGCTGCCATTAACATACCCGGCGTAATTTTATCGCAGTTAGGCATATAAAACACACCATCAAACCAATGAGCATTAATAACTGTTTCAGCAGCATCTGCAATAATCTCACGACTTGGAAGAGAATACCTCATACCAATATGTCCCATCGCTATTCCATCATCTACACCTATCGTATTAAACTCAAAGGGTACTCCTCCAGCATCTCTAATTGCTTTCTTAACCACAACTGCCATTTCTCTTAAATGGATATGTCCTGGAACAATATCAATATATGAATTACATATTGCAATAAACGGCTTATCAAAATCCTCTTCTTTTACTCCGGCAGCTAATAGTAAGCTACGATGAGGAGCCCGATCAATACCCTTTTTTATCATGTCACTTCGCACGAATAATCACCCTTGTTCAACGTATATTTTTTCTCCGTCTTCTACTACTAATTGACGAAATGCATATAATAAGCGGTTTGTGTGTTGGCCAGGTTTTCCATTACCGATTACTCGACCATCAACTTTTGATACAGCAATTACTTCTGCCGCTGTTCCTGTTAAAAATACTTCATCTGCAACATATACATCATGTCTAGTAAATAACTTTTCTTGTACATCAAATCCTAATGATTCACCTAATTCCATAATCGCATTTCTAGTAATTCCTTCTAAAGCACCTGCTGAACTCGGTGGAGTAATTAATTTATTTCCTTTAATAAGAAATACATTATCACCAGAACCTTCAGCCACGTAGCCTTGATCATTTAGCATTAAAGCCTCCTGAACACCTGCTAGCTTCGCTTCAATTTTTACGAGTATATTATTTAGATAGTTTAATGATTTAATTTGAGGATTTAAAACATCACTTCGATTGCGTCTTGTAGGAACTGTCACAATGTCAATTCCATTTTCGTATAGTTCAGCTGGAAATAGTGTTAATTGTTCTGCAATTACTACTACATTTGGTCTAGGACAAGAAGCTGGGTCTAATCCAAGATTCCCTTCGCCCCTAGAAACGACCAATCTAATATAGCCGCTATGTAAATTATTTCGATTAACGGTTTCGACAATGATCTGAGTTAACTCTTCAATAGAATAAGGGATTTCTAATAAAATAGATTTTGCTGATTCGTATAAACGAATTAAATGCTCTTTTAAACGAAAGACATTCCCCTCGTAAACTCGAATGCCTTCAAACACTCCATCTCCATATAGATACCCATGATCGTATACAGACACTTTTGCATCTTGTTTTTGAACGAATTCACCATTTAAATAAATCTGTTGACCTGCCACGACTAATCCTCCTCAAAGAGTTAAAATATTAGTACTTACTTTATGCCAATCCAATTAAATAATCAACAAGTTTTTAGAAAATTTAAAATTAATAATTTATTTTAAATTAGACAAATATTGATATATCAACAATGAAAACCTTTACATTTTTTCAAAATAACTTTTCGACAAAAATCTCCCCTTGAAACTTGTTGTTAAATAATTTATCATAGGATTAATTTACACAGAATTTTCAGATAATTAAAAATGGAGGCGTGTAAAATGGCTACTTTACACATTAATGGAACAGTGAATGAAATCAATGAAGTATTGAAGGTAATGAGTAATCATTTTGACATTCATGTTAAAAATCAAGATACTGAATTAGATTATTCCGTAGACATTGCAAGTTCTGATTGGGAAATTGATTCTTTTGTTAGTGAGATGTTAACTGGAGCATATAACGACTAATTAGAAATATATTATATTGTGATATTAAAAATGGGACGTTCAAATTGAACATCCCATTTTTTTCATATTTATTTTTCAAGTTGAATTAATATTCATTTTTGAATTTCATGAGAAATTACACCCTGTATTGAATGCGAACAACCTCTTAAAAATAACCTCTCTATTTTTTTAATAATCCTTCACTTTTCAGAAACTCTTTAGCTACACTTTCTGCTGATTTTCCATCAACATTTACTTTATAATTCATCTCACGCATTTCATTGTCTGTTATTCTATTTTTTAATTTATTTAATACTTTCTCAACGATTGGATATTTTTCGATCGTTTCTTTTCTTAAAAGTGCTGCTCCTTGATATGGTGGGAATAGTTCTTTATCATCTTTTAGTACTTTCATATCAAAACTTTCTAATTCACTATCAGTTGAGTACGCATCAATTACGGATATTTCATTTGCTTTAATTGCTTGATATCTTAATTTTGGTTCCATTGTTTTTAAGTTTTCAAATTTTAGTCCATATAATTTTTGTAATCCTAAATACCCATCTTCACGATCTGTAAATTCTAACGTGAATCCTGCCTTTAATTGATTTGATACTGTTACAGCATCAGAAATCGTTTCTAATCCATATTGATTTGCTATTTTAGTTGGAACAGCTAAAGCATACGTATCATTAAATTTCATTGGTTCTAAATAGTCCATGTTATATTTTTTTTCTAACCCTGCAGCAGCTTGTTCATATACATCTCTTGCATTGTTACTTACAACTTTTTCTTTTAAAAATGTGGACACGACGGTTCCTGTATATTCTGGATATATATCAATATCACCTTTTTTCAATGCATTGAACACAAAGGTGGTTTTTCCAAAGTTCGGCTTCACTTCTACTTTCAAATTCGTTTCATTTTCAATTAATAATTTATACATATTCATAATGATTTCTGGTTCAGCACCTAATTTTCCCGCTATGACGATATCTGTCTTGTTCCAGGCTTTTATTGTAATTGGTGAAATTAGTAAAGCTAAAATAATGAAACTGATTGTTAAGACTCGTAATGAAAAGCTCTTGAAACTAGATTTTTCTACTAATCTTAAAATGAAATCAAAAATTATTGCTAATAATGCTGCGGGAACGGCGCCAATTATAATTAAATTCATATCATTCCGGTCAATTCCTAATAAAATTAAGCTTCCAAGTCCCCCTGCTCCAATTAAAGCTGCAATTGTCGCGGTTCCTATAATTAGTACCATTGCCGTACGAATTCCAGCCATTATTACTGGTAACGCTAAAGGCAATTCAACTCTGACTAATCTTTGGTGGTTTTTCATTCCTAATCCTGTCGCTGCTTCTAATAAAATAGGGTCTATTTCCTTTAATCCTGTATATGTATTTCTTAAGATCGGTAAAAGGGCGTAGACACTTAAAGCGATTACTGCTGGAATCTTTCCAATTCCAACTAATGGAATGAGAATGCCTAAAAGTGCTAACGAAGGAATGGTTTGAATAATAGCAGATGTTCCAATTACAAATTCAGATAGGACTTTTCTTTTTGATATCAAAATTCCAATTGGTACAGCTATTAATATGGCAATTAATAACGAAAAGACAGAAAGTTGAATATGCTCAATCAGTGCAGTGAAGAATTGATCTTTTCGATTGCTAAGTGTATCCGAAAATGATGCGAGGATCATTAACTTACTCCTCCTTCAACTACATTTCTTTCTTTATAACTACTGATGAATTGCTCTACGAACTGATTTACCGGATTATTTAATAATTCATCTTTCGTACCAATTTGTACGAGTTCTCCATCATGCATAATTCCTATCCGATCCCCTAAATAGAATGCCTCTTGTAAATCATGTGTTACGAATAAAATGGTCTTATTGATTTGATCCTTTAAATACTTTAAATCTCTTTGTAATTGCTCTCTATTAACTGGGTCTAATGCACTAAATGGTTCATCCATTAATAAAACGCTTGGATCCCCTGCTAGTGCTCTTGCAACTCCGATACGTTGCTGCTGGCCACCAGATAAATCTGAAATCATCCTTTTTTTATAATCTTCCGGATTAAGTTTAACTTGTTTTAGTAATTCACTTACACGTCTTTTGATTCGTTCTTTATCCCATTTTTTTAATTCAGGGACAATTGAGATATTTTCTTCAACATTTAAGTGTGGAAATAAAGCTATTTGTTGAAGGACATAGCCAAAATCTCTTCTAAGTTTAAATTCATCAAATTCTTTTATATTTACACCCTCGTATAAAATAACACCATCCGTTGGTTTAATAAGTCGATTTAACAACTTGATTGTAGTTGTTTTACCACATCCGCTTGGACCAATTAAAACGAAACATTCACCTTTTTCAATCGAGAATGTTAAGTCTTGAACTGCAAATTTTCCATTTGGATATTTAAAAGATATTTCCTGAAATTGAATCATAGTTGTCCTCCCATAAAATAATTCTTATACGATTATATATAGTTTAAGGACAAGTTTACTTATGCTTTTTAAAAATAAAAATATGGACAGAGATTCTACTAATCACAATCTCTTGAAAAATATGTGAACTTTTTAATAATTCAGTAGTAAATAGAATTGATTTTTGATAGAATGAAAATTATTTTCATAAAAGCAACTAAGATTGAGGTGAATTGATTGAATACTTTAACAAAAAAAGAAATCATGTTTATTGGATTTATGTTATTTTCAATGTTATTTGGAGCAGGTAATTTAATTTTCCCTGCATATTTAGGACAAGCAGCTGGTGACAATGTGTGGCAAGCCGTTATTGGATTCATCATTTCAGATGCTGGGTTAGCAATATTAGCTTTTATTGCAATAGCTAAATCAGGTTCATTTGATACATTAGTAAAAAGGGTCCACCCAATTTTTGCACTACTATTTCCAATGGCGATCTATTTATCCATTGGACCTGGACTCGCAATTCCACGTGCAGGAAGTCTAGCATATGAAATGGGTGTAAAACCATTTTTATCACAACCAATGCATTCATCACCTATTGGTTTATTGATCTACACGATTATATTTTTTAGTATTGTATTTTGGTTTGCAAAATCCCCTTCAAAATTGATCGACAGATTCGGAAAAATATTAACGCCATCATTATTAATTTTAATTATTATTGTTTTCATAAAAGCTTTATTTACTGATTTATCTAGTTTTAAAGATCCTATCCAATTATATATAAAGAGCCCAACTTCAAAAGGATTTTTAGATGGGTATCAAACAATGGATGCAATTGCAGCATTAATTTATGGGATTGTATTTATAAATATTTTTAAGAGCAAAAATATTAATGATTCCAAATTACAAGTTAATTATTTAGCAATTTTTGGTGTAATTTGCGGATTACTTTTAACCTTTGTCTACTTAATCATTGCTTATCTAGGTGCATCAGCTTCTATTCCAGAACAAGTAGATAATGGAGCAATCGTTTTAAGCACCGTTTTGGAACAATTGTTTGGAAATAGTGGCACGATCGTTTTAGGTCTTATATTCACATTAGCTTGCCTAAGTGTTTGTATTGGTTTGATTACATCATGTGCTCAATATTTTAATAGCATCTTCCCAAAATTATCATATATTAAATGGGCAATATTACTATGTTTGATTAGTGGTTTTGTAGCAAATCTTGGATTATCACAAATTTTAAAAGTTTCTATACCTGTTTTAGGCCTTCTATACCCAATGGCAATAACCTTGATCATACTTGGAATTGCACATGATAAACTACCATTTAATAAAAAACCAGTATATTTCACAACTATTTGTTTTGTTGGGATTTATAGCTTGATCGAAATCATAAATACTTCAATTTTAAATGGTGCACTTTCTAATTTATTGTCTAGTCCTTTAATGGAAAGTAAATATTTTGTAGATATTATCATTAATGTTAATAAGACACTGACAACTATATTGTCTAATATTCCTTTTCAACGTAATGGTTTTGGATGGTTTTTACCTGGAATCATTGGATTTTTAATTGGCAATATTGTCCAAAATTTTTCAAAAGAAGAAAAATCAATCATTAAGAAGATCGCATAATAACAAATAGAATATCAATTTTAACAATAAAAAACCTACTTAACGTTAGATTGTTAAGTAGGTTTTCTTGTTTATTAAACTCATAGTTGTTTTCCGTCTTTTTCTTTCACTAATAATGATGCTGATAATTCACTTATCTTTCTTTGTCCTGAAAGTGCCATTGAAAGGTCAAAATCAGCAATGATATTGTTCATTACCTGCTTAACTCCATCTTTCCCTCCAAGTGCAAGTCCATACATAAATGGCCTTCCGATTAAAACTGCATCTGCTCCAATTGCTAAAGCTTTATAAACGTCAGACCCTCTTCGAATTCCGCTATCTACTAAAATTGGAAACTTACCTTTTAATTCGTTACAAATGTCTTCTAGTGCTTCTAATGTACTAATAGTTCCATCCACTTGTCTTCCACCGTGATTTGAAACAATAATACCATCCATACCGTATTCAAGAGCTAGTTTAGCATCTTCTTTATGTAAAATTCCTTTTAATAAAATCGGCAGCTTAGTTTGTTTTCGTAGGAATGATAAATCTTCCCAAGTTAATGAAGGATTTCCAAAAAGTCTAGTCCATAATAAAATAGCTGATTCCGGATCTTCTTCAGGCGCATTATGTAAACGTGAACGGAAGACTGGGTCCGCTAAATAATTTGCTACTCCTTCACCTTTTAAAAATGGTAAGTAAGCATGTTCAATATCCTTTTCTCTCCACCCCATCATTGGCGTATCAAGAGTTACAACAATTGCTTCATAACCATTTTCTTCAGCTCGTTTGACCATGCTAGCTGCAATTTCATGATCACTACTCCAATACAACTGGTACCACTTAGGTGAATCAGCTAACACATCAGAGATTTTTTCTAATGAGAAACTAGCCGCTGTACTAGCAATAAAAGGTATATTTAATTCAGATGCAGCCCTAGCAACCTCTAACTCTCCTTCTGGATGAGCAATGGTTTGAACGCCAATCGGAGCAAATAATACTGGTGTATGATATTTTTTACCAAACAAATTTATACTAATATCGCGTTCTGATACATCACATAACATACGCGGGACAATTTTCCACTTATCGAACGCACGTCGATTATCCCTCATCGAACTTTCACTACCGGCCCCTCCAGCTATATAATAAAATGAAGCTTCATTTAATTTTTCCTTAGTTAACTTTTCCATTTCTTCAAATGACACAGGTATCTCACTTTTTTTTCCAGTACCATACACTTGAAATTGAACATTATTTCCATAATTATCCAAATCTGCCACTTCCTTATTCAATCAATATTTGTAAGCGTTTACTAAATTCTAACTAAATGATTCAATCTCCTCTATTTAACAAAGTTAATCATTCGACGTTTTATGCAAAATGATTAGTCATATATCCATTTCCCCATACATAAACTGTTTAAACAGTTTGTATGAACGGTGGTGTTGGAATGAAACACACTGATTGGATAAAACTTAGTGTAAGATTAGCGTATGAAAATTTACTTAACAAAAATGGTGGGCCTTTTGGAGCGGTTATCACTAAAAATGGCAAAGTTATTGGTGCAGGGGTAAATGGCGTTACGACATTAAATGATCCAACTGCACATGCAGAGGTTCAAGCAATTAGAAATGCATGTCTAAATATAGGTACTTTTAGTTTAAAAGATTCCATCCTTTACACCAGCTGTGAACCTTGCCCTATGTGCCTAAGTGCAGCTTACTGGGCAAGAATATCAAAAATTTATTATTTCTTTTCTAAAAATGATGCCGCAAAAATTGGTTTTGACGATGACCATATATATAATGAACTCTCCTTACCTTATGAGGATCGAACAATTCCTAGTGAACAAATAATCATTAAAGTAAAAGATAATGAAAACCCTTTTATGGTTTGGACGAATGACGGATCTCGAACAGATTATTGACAGTATATATTAATTTATCTAATAAAAAAAAGGTTGCTTACTATGTAAGCAGCCTTTTTTTTATCCGTCTACTTTCATCGAATGAATATGGATACGTTGTTGTTCTAAAGTATATTTAACAATTTTTTGGCGGGCTTGACTAGATAATCCATTAAACATTAAAGAAAGCAGATGTTTACCAAATGTTTCTGATTCTTGAGTTCTGACTATTGTTGATTCAACAATAACTTCTTCTACCATTGAATTCTCATACTTTAAAGTAATAGACAATTTTATCTTCTGATCTGGCTTGAAATTTAATGATTGGGGAACATTTATCGCAACTCCACCTGCACTAATATCCTGAGACAATGTTTCGAATGGAGAAAATTCATCTTCTAATGGTAATACAGTTATCTCAGTTGACGTAGCAATTCTAAAGAACTGTCTCCGCTGTTCAGTTTTCAGTTCACTATTCGCTGGTTTTGAAAAAACTAAAACAGGTATTGGATCTTTTATAGGGTGTTTATATGTTAGATTAGAAGAATATAAAAGTGATTTTTTTGTCAAAAAGTATACTTTATAAATAGATTCTCTTTGGAAGAGTGCATTTCTTCCCGTAATTTCACTAAACGGTATATCTAAATGGATTGTATGATCAAATTCTTCAACTAATCGTGACTTATAAATATTCACTTGATCATCTAATATTTCTTCAATATAAACCGAATCGCCAATTGATAACACACACAACACCTGCCTAATTATAAGTAAATAGTAACAAATCATTACATAGTGTTTATCGTCATTTTTTTGTAATTGTTAATATTACTCAACATCTTCTTTATTAGGCAGCACTTCATTTTCTTTATTTACTTCTTTCCAAATCTTGAATTTTTCTATATCGGTATTTAATTGTTTAAACGTAAAAGCAAGAATCGTTACATCATCCAAAAGTCCCATTCCAACTAAAAAATCAGGAATTGCATCAATCGGGCTGACAAAATAAAGCAAAGCAGCTATAACAGTAAGAATAGACTTTGTAGAAATATCTCGATAACTCCCATTAATATACGATTTAAACAAGTCGATAAATAATAAGACTTTTTCCCATGTATCACCTAATGCACCTTTTTTCTTTGGTGCTAATTTCATCGCCTTCTTAAGTAAATCCGTTGATTTTTCTTTATTTCCTAAATAGGAAGAAGCTTTCTTAAAATACTTTTGAAAAAATGAATTATTATTTAAATTTGTCATTAGTTCTCCTCCCATTTTTTATTCATTGTATCAAATATATTTTATCGTTAAAAGTGCGAAAAAACCACTAATCAAATTGATTAGTGGTTCATTTCATTACATTTTATATAATGATTCTACTTGTTTTTGTAACTCATTATTCTCTAAGAATTCATCATAAGTACTCTCTTTATCAACTAATCCATTTGGTGTAACTTCGATAATTCGATTTGCAATTGTTTGAATGAACTGATGGTCATGTGATGTAAATAAAGCAGTACCTTTAAATGCAATTAATCCATCATTTAGCGCAGTAATTGATTCTAAATCTAAATGGTTTGTTGGATCGTCTAACACAAGTACATTTGCACCACTTAACATCATTTTCGATAACATACAACGTACTTTCTCTCCCCCAGACAGAACAGAAGCTTTTTTCATTACTTCTTCTCCTGAGAATAACATACGTCCTAAAAATCCACGTAGGAAACTTTCAGACTCATCTTGTGGTGAGAATTGACGTAACCACTCAATTAAGTTCAGCTCGCTATTTTGGAAGAACTCGGAGTTATCTTTAGGGAAGAATGCTTGAGAAGTTGTTACTCCCCATTTGAATGAACCTGAATCTGGCTCCATTTCACCCATTAATATTTTAAATAGAGTTGTGATTGCAACGTCATTTTTACCAACGAAAGCAATTTTATCTCCTTTATTTACAGTGAAACGTACATTATCTAATATTTTTTCACCATCAATCGTTTTAGAAATTCCTTCAACAGTTAATAGGTCATTCCCTACTTCTCTCTCAGGTGTAAATCCAACGAATGGATAACGGCGAGATGAAGGACGGATATCATCTAATGTTATTTTATCCAATAATTTTTTACGAGAAGTTGCTTGTTTTGCTTTCGAAGCATTCGAACTAAAACGAGCGATAAAGTTTTGTAGTTCTTTAATCTTCTCTTCTTTCTTTTTATTAGCGTCACCCATTAATCTTTGTGCTAATTGGCTTGACTCATACCAGAAATCATAGTTACCAACATATAGTTGAACTTTACCAAAATCAAGGTCAGCCATATGTGTACAAACTTGATTTAAGAAATGACGGTCATGGGATACAACAATAACTGTATTTTCGAAATTGATTAAGAAATTTTCTAACCATTGAACAGCTTTTAAATCTAAGTTATTCGTAGGCTCATCTAATAATAGGATGTCAGGTTGACCAAACAGAGCTTGAGCAAGTAATACTTTTACTTTCTCACCTGCTTGTAATTCACCCATTTTTTTATCATGAAGTGCTTCAGTAATCCCTAATCCTTTTAATAAAATGGCAGCTTCTGATTCTGCTTCCCAACCATTTAATTCAGCAAACTCGCCTTCAAGTTCTGCTGCTTTCATACCATCTTCTTCAGTAAAATCTTCTTTCATATAAATAGCATCTTTTTCTTTCATTACTTCATACAGACGAGTATGACCCATAATGACAGTTTGAAGAACTTCAGATTCTTCATACTCAAATTGGTTCTGCTTTAATACTGCTAAACGCTCACCTGGTGTAATAATTACATCACCTGTAGAAGGTTCGATGTCTCCAGATAAAATTTTAATTAAAGTAGATTTACCAGCACCATTTGCACCAATTAATCCATAACAATTTCCTGGTGTAAATTTTATATTAACATCATCAAATAATTTTCTGTCCGCAAAACGCAAACTAACATTACTAAGTGTAATCATTGTATTCCTCCAACTCTCATATGCTCTACTCTTAACAATACCATATTTTAATGGGAAATTAAAATCTTTCTATAATAAATTCTTTATCTTTTACGAATTATATTACTTAAATTTAAGCTATTTATTATTTTTCATTTCTTTTTTAAACAACCAATAGGAATAGAGCATTGGGAAAGCAACTAAACTAACAATCAATGGCATCGCAACCCAGTTTACTCTTAAGAATGCTAAAAAATAAACCAGAATAAAACAAAACCCTACAATCAAAAATAATCTACCACTCATACGATGTGTTTTTTTCCAAATCTCCTCATTACTTAACGTCCAAGGATTTCGAATCCCAATAAAAAAATTCGAACGAACATGCGGCATATAATTACCAAGTACAATAAATAAAAGGCCGATAAAGATGAAACTTAATTTACCAATTTGTATGTTATATCCTAATCCGTATAGTAAAATACTTGTATTTAAAAGAAAAAATACAAACAATATACTAGTTGTCATAAAAGTATAGCTTTTTTGAAAAAACTTATAGTTATTTTTTCGAGGATCGATTTTAGGCGTAATCATTGGTAGAAAATAAACTAAAATCATTATTGCATGTAATTCGATAACCGTCTGAAGCTTCGAATCATAATTATTTACATGACCAGATAAATCCCAATGCACTGGTAATTTTGAAGGTAAATGGTGAAAGTTTAAAAGCCATATCGTAATAGAACAAACGATTAATAAGATCCCGATAATATGCTTCTTCAATTTTATTCCCCTTTCATTATTTTTCCTTAAAACTATACGTCCAACTAATGATCTCTTGAAATACAGTCATATTTAATGAATACAATATGAATTGACCTTTTTTTTCATCTTGAATTAGTTGTGCCGATTTTAAAATTTTAAGATGTTGAGAAATACTTGATTTAGACATATCAAATTGCTCTGAGATTTCTCCAGCTGTTAAATCCTTTGTTTTTAATAAGTCCAAAATTTTCCTTCGCGTTGGATCTGACAAAGCTTTAAATAATTCATTCAAGATTTGACACCTCTAAGATATTTCAGTATTTAGTTAATTACTTAAATACTAAAATGATTACACTCAAATGTCAATGTAATTAAAAATTATACTTTAAAATTGATTTTTTTCCGATTGGTCAGGAAAGATCGAGACTACCGTTGAAGACGCTTAATAGCTGATACCTTACAATTGAACCGCATAGTATGCTCATCTTGCGCGCCACGAAAAGAGAACAACTAAGAGTAGAAATCTACAATACTTCAATTATAATTGCAAAATTAATGAGAAAACATTCTTAATATTTTTGTTTTCAGTAAAGAATTTAATATAATAAAACAAAAAGAAACTATTTATGAGGTATTAAGATGACAAATAAACAATATTATGAATTTCCTTCATTAAAGGAATGGACAACATCCATAATTGATTTACAAGAAAAAAATGGTTCATTTTATATAAAGTTAGAGGACTCTGCTTTTTATCCTGAGGGTGGTGGACAACCTTCAGATTTTGGAACGATTGACGGGAACGAAGTAATCGAATTAATTGAGAATGATGATGAAGTTATACATGTCCTAAAAGAGAAGCCAAGTTTATTAAATGTTGAATGTGTAATTGACTGGAACAGGAGAATTGATCATATGCAACATCATAGTGGCCAGCATCTCCTCTCAGCTACTATCATTGAATTATATGATATCCCAACGATTAGCTTTCATTTAGGGAGAGAAACCGTAACGATTGATCTTGATACCCCTTCCCTATCAATTGAACAAATTGAACAAATCGAACGTGCAGTTTATCAAAAGATACTTGAAAATAATGAAATTAAAACATATTTTGTTCAAAAACAAGACTTGGATACACTTAATCTTCGCAAACTTCCTAAAGTAGACGATAATATACGAATAGTAGAAATTACGGGCACGGATGTATCTGCCTGCTGTGGAACTCATGTTAGACGTACGGGCGAAATTGGATTTGTAAAATTAATGAAAACGGAAAAAGTGAGACAATCAACTCGTCTACATTTTAAATGTGGTATGAGAGCATTTGACGAGATTCAAAAAACAAGTAGTACCCTTTCAGTCATTAACTCACAATTAAACACTCATTCTGAAATCGTAAAAGATAAAGTGGAACAAACGATTTTGGAATTAAAAGAAGCTCAGAAAGAAATCGAAAAACTAAAAGAAAGTATATATGATACGTTAGCAACTGAATTAGTCTGTAATTCATCAAATAATATGATACATAAAAGTTTTCCTGATGAAACAGTAAAAGATTTACAATTTTTAGCAAAGATCATTGCATCTAAACGTCCATCATTCTTGAATTTTTCAAGCTTAAAAGAAAATAAAATCCTTTTAATTAATCAAACAAACTCTTCGATTCACTGTGGTGAACTGATTAAAGAATTGTTAAATCATTTTGAAGGGAAAGGTGGAGGAAATGCAAAACAGGCCCAAGCTACAGTTGAATCAACAAATGACTTACACGAAGCCACAATTTTCCTTACTAATTTACTTCACACAAAAATAGAAGCCTAATGGCTTCTTTTTTTAATCAATTCTTCATATTTTTAATAGTTTTTTTAAACAGATGGTGAGATAATAGCTAAAGTCAAAAAAAATTAAATAGTGTGATAGGGAGTTTTTTTATGTGGAAAAATCGGAACGTATGGATCGTACTGATTGGTGAATTTGGAGCCGGAATAGGTTTGTGGGTCGGTATTATTGGAAATTTAGATTTTATGCAACAACATGTTCCTTCAGATTTCTTTAAATCACTTATTCTCTTCTTTGGATTATTGGCGGGTGTTTTTGTAGGACCATTAGCCGGAAGATTAATTGATCAATATCCAAAAAAGAAAATTCTTTTAGTAAGCGGACTTGGTCGAACAATTAGTATACTTGTAATGTTTATAGCGATTCAGTATGAAAGTATTATTTTCATGGTACTTTTCTTAATATTCTTGCAGATTTCTGCTGCATTTTATTTCCCTGCTCTTCAAGCGGTTATACCTCTTATTGTAAAAGATGATCAATTGCTGACTTTAAATGGGATCCATATGAATGTTTCAACGATCGCACGAATTGCCGGTACTTCAGTTGGAGGAATATTGGTTGTAGCTACAAGCTTAACAAATGTATATGGCATTAGCATGTTAGCTTATGGGTTTTTATTTATTATGACCTTCTTTTTACAATTTGAAGAACATAAAGTTCAAAATCAGCCTGAGTTGAAATCAAATCATTCAAAGAAAAAGGAAAAAGGCTTTTCAGAAATTTTCAGTTTAATCAAAAAATCCCCTTCTGTATTAAATTTATTTATTTTAAATATTATCCCATTACTTTTTATTGGTGGGTTTAACTTAATGGTAATTGAGATAAGTGATTTGCAACATGACCCATCTATAAAAGGTCTAATTTATACGTTTGAAGGCATTTCTTTTATGCTTGGTGCTTTCGTTATTAAACGATTAACAAAGAAATTTTCGAATAAGCAATTATTGTATTTTTTCACAACTGTCGTAGCAGTAGCTCAACTTACATTATTTTTTGCAGATAAGCATTGGATGTCATTAATGTCATTTGCGCTATTTGGATTTGGAGTCGGATGCTTCTTCCCCGTCTCTTCAACTGTTTTCCAAACATCAATCGACAAATCTTTTCATGGGAGACTCTTCTCATTTCGAAGTATGTTTGATCGCGTAATGTTCCAGATCGTATTGTTAAGTACAGGATTATTTTTAGATACAATTGGTCTTAAATACATGGTACTTATTTTTGGAACTGTGTCTTTAATCATTATTGCTAGACTAATAATGAAAGATAGACGAAATAAACAAGAATTACTTGAAACACCTCAAAATATTTCGATTTAATAAGGTAATCAGACTGAATGATAACGCTTGTTTTTCGAGACGCAAGCCTTTCCGAGAAGCGAAGTTACCAATGATAATGTTCTCAAAAAAGAAAGCGAGCGTTTGTCAACAGTCAAAAAGGATGAATCTATATCTGATTCATCCTTTTTATGTTACCGAATATCAGCAACTAAAGTGGAAATTTACAATTCACTATACTTAATATTAGTAACCATATGTTCCCAAAAATAGATTTACACTAGGAAATAAAGTAACAACTTCCCATTTTCCGTTAAATTCATATGCTGTACACACTTCACCAGTACTCTCATCTATGAAAATGACATCATCAGTTTCATCATCAAAACCGATCATTAACCAATTATCATTCCACTTAACTTTTTTACTAAGATCTTTTACCGCTTCCTCTAAACTTTCTTCATCTAAAAAATAGATTGTCATATTTTCATTTGAAACTTCTTCGATACCTAAACCTTTAATTCGTGAAAACCATTCTTTTTTCATGTTTATTCCCCATTTCAAATAAGAAAGCCTGTAATCATTGTTGATAACAGGCAAACTCACGTTACTTTTCAACTTTCTTTTGTTTTGATTCAGACAAATTCGATTTATCATCGAAATTTGGTTGTTTTTGCCCTGCATTATTGCTTCTTCCACCATTTCCACGTCCCATAAACTCGCCTCCTTTAATTGCGATAAAAATATTTTGTACAATTAAAGGAAGTCTATCCAAATGATTTAAAGGAAAAAGAAGTAAAGCACGCACTGTATAAATAATATTATCCAATATCCAAAAACAAATTTCGGATGTTTCGTTTTATGCCGGAAATAGTACATTGCTAAAATGGATCCAATTGAACCACCAATTATAGCAAGTAAAAATAAAATTCGCTCTGGTACTCTCCACATTTTCCTTCTTGCACGATATTTATCAATACCCATAATCGAAAAGGAAAGTAGATTAATAATGATTAAATAAATTTGAAAATAGCTCATTTCGATCCCTCATAATCATCGTTCATTTTGCAACTTTTGCTATTTTGCTGCGAGTTGTTTGTATTAAATCTTTTACATCCAATTGAAGTTGTATACCTATTTTACCACCACTTATAATAATCTCTTCTATATCATTTGCTGATTCTTCAATAAAAGTTTCGTATTGTTTTTTCATTCCTACTGGTGAACAGCCACCTCTGATATATCCTGTTAAAGACAATAAATCTTTAACCGGCAATAAATCGATCTTTTTTTCACCAGCGGATTTAGCCGCTAGTTTTAAATCTAATTCCTTTTCAACAGGAATAACAAATACATAGATTGATTTCGTTGGACTAATCGAAACTAAAGTTTTGTATACCATGTCTGGATTTTTATTTATTTTTTCCGCCACTGAAACGCCATCTATCTTCCCGTCATTTGCATCATAGTTTAATGTAGTGTACTGAATTTTTTTTGAATCTAACATACGCATTGCATTTGTTTTACTCATAGACATTGAACTCCCTTCAAAACAAACAAACCTGTTTACTTAAGCAGACATCGTTTGTTTCTTATTTCGATTAATAATTTTTTGCTCAATCGTTTTCATAAATGGTGTAGATGAAATCGCAAAAATTAAACAAGCTACCCATATAAATGAAAAAGAAATTAAATCTTTATGAGTGAAATTTTCACCGTAAAGTAATACTCCAATAACCAAACTTATTGTGGGTGAGATAAATTGTAAAAAGCCTACATAAGTGTAAGGTATCAACTGTGTTGCTTTACCGAAAAATAATAAAGGTAAGATCGTTACTAGTCCTGCTCCTACTATTAATAATTGCTCAATTGTACCACTTTTTAATAAACCAGCATCTCCATTAGAAGCGAGAAAGCTAAAATAGATAAGTGCAACAGGGAAAATTAATAATGTTTCAATTGTTAAACTTAAAAAGGCATCAATATTTAAAATCTTTTTTAATAGTCCATAAAATGCAAATGTTAATGAAAGTAAAATGGCAACGATCGGCAATGTACCGGACATAATTGTTAAATACCCTACCCCAATCGTGGCAAGACAAACCGAAAAAATCTGCCATAAAGATAATTTCTCTTTTAAAACAATTACACCAAGAATGATACTTACTAATGGATTAATATAATAACCTAAACTAGCATCTAAAATATGGTTCGAATTAACAGCCCATATATATAACAACCAGTTTGAACTAATTAAAAGTGAAACTGCTACCATAGCTAGCAAAACTTTTTTTTGACTAAAAACCTTGTTCAATGCCGTCTTTAATTCATTAAATTTTCTAGTAAGAATAATAAATACTATTAATGTAACAAATGACCAAATGATACGATGTGTTAATATTTCAAATGGTGATATATCTTGTATTAACTTCCAATAAATTGGTAAAACTCCCCAAACTACATACGCAAAAACCCCATATAGTATCCCTTTAATTGTTGAATTCATCTTACCCCAGCTCTCTTTTATATGTTATTGAACTACTTTAACTTGTAGCTCATCTGTCTTTTCCGAAGGTAATAATAATACAAACAGAAATGTAATGATGCTAAAAATAGCCATGAACAGTGTGATTGTTTTAAAACTTGCAGAAACTGCTTTGATAATCAGGTCATGATTTACCTGATTATTCGTCAGATGAGTTCCTAGAACTAACTTTTGACCATTTAAATAGATAGAAGCTTTAATAGTAAAAATTGTACCTAATACTGCAACTGCAATTGTTTGACTAAAAGTATTTAAGAAAGAATTTGCTGCAATAGCAATACCTCTTTGTTCCATCTCAACCACTGAAGAAATGATAATCATATAAATTGGGAAGGAGAGTCCAAAACCTAATCCTAAAAAAGCATTAAAAGGATAGATTAATAGTTCTATATCATGAAATAAATACATCCCGATCGATCCGATTATACAAAAAATTGTTCCATATAAAATAATCGTTTTTGCTTGTAATTTCTTTATTAATCGCCCAGATAAAAATGAACCAATCGTCCATGAAAATGAAAGAGGAATTAACATCAATCCTGAGGCTGTTGCACTTTTACCGAAGACACTTTGATTAAATACTGGAAGATAAACTTCGATACCAATTAACAACGCGTGAGCAATAAACATTGCTGCATATGTAACAACTAAATTTCTTATTTTAAATAAAGATAGTGGTAACAATGGTTCCTTAGCTTTAGCTTCAACAAAAAGAAAAACGATAAATAAGATAATAGAAAAACTAAATAACGAAATTATTGTCTGAGAAGTCCAATTCTGTTTTTCTCCTCCTACCACTAAAGCATACAGAGCTGATAAAGTACTCAAAATAAATAAGATAGAACCTATATAATCAACTTTTATTTTATTTTTTCTTTCAAAAACTTGATGGTAATATTTCCAAAAAAGGAAAGTAGAAAATAATCCAAAAGGTAGATTTATAAAGAAGATAAATCTCCATGAGATAAAATCAACAAAAAAGCCACCTACTAACGGGCCAATTACACTCGAGACTGCCCAAACAGCACTAATATACCCCTGAATTTTTGCTCTTTCATCATAGGGATATAAGTCACTAATAACAGTCATTGTAAGAGGTAATGCAGCACCTGCTCCTAAACCTTGTATTGCTCTATATAATATTAATTGTTCAATATTTTGAGCGAAGCCACACAAAACAGATCCAAAAATGAATAAAAGAATGCCAAACATTAATAAATTTTTACGTCCATACAGATCTGAAAGTTTTCCATATATAGGAGTTGTAACTGTCATTGCCAGCATATAAGCCGCAAAAATCCAACTCATTAATTTCACACCAGAAAGTTCGGATGTAATGGTTGGAGTAGCCGTCGTTATGATTGTTCCTTCTATTGCTGATAATGTAACTGCAACTAATAATCCAATTGTTACTAGCTTTCGATTCGTTTGTCTCGTCTCCATAAACACCACTCCTTCCAAATACCTGATTCAAATTTGTGGCTGTTAGGTAACCTTTGTTGCTATTAAAGATTGAGATTTGTAGATTTCCTTAGCATTAGTCCATTTACTAAAAATAATAGAAGCCCACTTGAGCTTCCATTATTTTTCTTATTTCCAATTTTCATGTATGAATTCATCTCTGCCCGACAATGCACGGTCTTCTTTATAATGTTTTGGATTCTTTTTATGATAGTCTTGGTGATATTCCTCCGCCTCATAAAAAGTTGAAGCTGGCAAAACTTCTGTTACAATTGGTTTTTTAAAACGACTACTCTTTATTAATTCTTCTTTTGATTCTTCAGCTTCTTTAAGTTGAGAATCATTATGAACAAATACAGCAGCTCGATATTGAGGACCTCTATCTTGGAATTGTCCTTCAGCATCTGTAGGATCAATTTGTGGCCAAAACAATTCTAACAATTTCTTATATGGAAAAAGTTCATCATCAAAAGTAATCTGAACAACTTCATAATGTCCAGTTGTGCCTTTTTTAACTTGTTCATATGTAGGATTCTCTACATGTCCTCCCATATAACCTGACACGATACCTTGTATACCGGGTAGATCTTCAAATGGTGTTACCATACACCAAAAACAACCACCAGCAAATGTAGCTTTTTGTATCACAATAATCCTCCTCATTCAGTTAGTTTACATAATATTATTATATAAAACCATTAGTTTTCTTTAATCTTATCTTATCTCTTTTAAACCATTTTTTAAATATTTTAGCTCAGAATTTATAGAATATTTACCAGCTTTTTATAATTGATATTTTTTTAAAACTCTTTTCTAAATAAATCATTCTAAAAACTAAAAGGCAAGCATCCTACAGTGTTAATCAATTAAGATTCAACTTAAACACAGCTTAACTTTTCTATTTTCATATAAAAAACAGGCATAAATGTCACTATAAATGACAAATATACCTGCTCACATTTCAATTTTATGCACTAAAAGATTTATTTTGCTTGATTATTCTCGTTCCAATAAACATCCATAGTACAAACAATACTAAAATAATCTGTGGAATGATACTCTCAAGTGAAGGATAAATCCCTAATTTTGGTACAGTTGGGAAAATTGTTGACATATGATTTGGAAAATAGCCAATCCCTTGTAAAGCGTTAACACTTTGACCGATAAACTTAAATGTTAAGTAATAGATACATAAGCTTGCGATCGTGAAAAACGGCTTTAATGGGATTAATCTACTTCCTTTTAACAAGAAGAACCCAATTATAAGTAAGACTACGATTCCTCCAGCAAAACCTGTCATCAATTCTTTCACAGTAATTGAAGAGCTCATACCAATATAAAATACAACTGTTTCAGCACCTTCTCTAAACACTGCAAAAAATGCCAGTAGACTTAACGAAAAAATACCTCCACCTGCAATTGCAGCCTGTGCTTTATCTTTCATCATTTTACCATATTCCTGTTGTTTAGATTGTTTATGCAACCATAGGCCAACAGTCAACATGAAAACTACAGCGATTAAGCCAGAGATACCTTCTATTAATTTATTACTTATTCCGGCTGAAATTTTCGATAGTAAAAATTGAAAAAGTAATCCAGCTACTAAACTTGCAAGTACTCCAAACGCGCCACCAACAAATATCCACTTTCGTGCAGATTCTTGTTTTCCTTTTGTAAGAAGTGCTAGTAAAGCAGATATTATGATCAATGCCTCTAATCCTTCGCGAAATACAATAGTTCCCGCATCAAACATCGAATAAGAAGACTTCTTTGTAGCTGAATTTAAATTCGTTTGAATCTTTTTTAATGTTTTAAATGTCTTTTCTGAATTAGGGTGATCTGATATTTGTGTTAATGCGATTGTCGTATCATTTTCAATTTGTTTATATAGTTCCATTGAATTTGATTGTACGATTACTTCGACATATGGCCAATCTTGAACAAACTTAGAAAATGAATCTTGAGCTTTTTTTGCTTCGTTTGAATTTAAGTGATTTATTGTTTGATCTATTAATTCAATCGCTTTTTCGATACTAACCTCTTTTGAAGAATCTGTACTTGGATTATTAAATACATTTAATAATCCAGTAAAAGAATTATTTACTTTATCACTATTTGGACTTTCTGAATACAAAGCAGACCGAGAAGTAATCATGTTCGATTCAATTGCTCCATAGTAACCACTATTTGCTTTTCTTATATCGTTCTCAACTTTAAACCATTCAATTTCAAATAATTTATACTCAATTTTTGCCTCAGGCCATTTAGACTCTTTTGAAAATGAAATGATTTGACCAAGATGAGATTTTAATTTAGTTAGATTGATCTGTGATAAACTCTTTTTTTCACTTGTATTATTTATCCATTTTTCTGTTTCAATAGCTATATTACGAATATCCTCTGTTACTGCTTTTGTATCATTTTGATCAATATCATTTAAGGACTGCGCGACAAGTTTGTTTAATTTAGTCGTTTTCTCCTCATTTTTAATCAAGTCTTGGATAGACAATAAGTCTGCCTTAACTTTTTCTTTTTCACCTTTTTTCACTTCAGTTAATGAATTTCCAATGTGAGAAAGTACTTGTTCTTGAATATCCGTTTCTGCAAATATTTTATTGTTGGGACTAATAAATAAAATTAATAAGACCAAACTTAAAACTAGAATTGAAAATTTTTTCATATACTTCACCTAAATTAATCCTTCTCCAATAAAACTACCTTCTTTAACTCCTGGAAAACAAACAAATACTGCACTACCGTTATGTTCAATATACTCATTTAATAGATCCATTTTCGCCAATTTATCTTGTAACGGAATAAATTGTTTTTCAAGGTCTCTTTGGAAACTAACGAATAATAAACCAGCATCTAGTTTACCTGTTTGAAGATCTAATCCATCTGTATACGAATATGATCTTCTTAAAATTTTAATTTTTCCATTTCCTTTTGCTAATGCTACGTGTGAATCTGCTGGAATGAGTAATTTGCCATTATCGTCTTTTTTCTTAATATCTAATTTAGCAAATTCATCTTTATCGCCAAGGGGTGCACCAGAACCACGGTGACGTCCAAAAGTTTGTTCTTGATCACCTAATGTACTTCGATCCCATTCTTCAACACGAATACGAATGCGTCTGGCCACTAAATACGATCCTCCAGACATCCAAGCTGGGCCATCACCATTTTGAATCCAAATATGGTTATTCATTTCATTTTTATCTTTTGTATCAGGATTTCCAGTTCCGTCCTTGAAACCCATTAAGTTTCTTGGTGTGCTCCCAGTCGGATCTGCATTTGTCGAACGTTGAAATCCATGCTGCATCCACTTTAATGAAACGGTACCTCGTCCGATTCGAATTAAATTTCGTAAGCCGTGAAATGCGACTTGTTGATCATTTGCACAAACCTGAACTACAATATCTCCACCATTCCATTCTTCCCTTAAATCATCACCTGAAAAATGTGGTAAATCCTTTAATTGAGAAGGTTTTTTTGATTGAATAGATAATTTTTCAAAAAAGTTAGGTCCAACACCAAATGTAAATGATAGTTTCATAGGTTGTAGACCGACCGCCTCACCAGTGTCAATCGGAGGAGAAGACTGGGGCTCTGAATCCCCCAAATCTTTCCCTTTAGACATTAACGAAGATGCCTCAGTCCATTTTTTAAATAAATTTCTCACTTCTGCTTTTGAAGAAGTCTCTAGATTAAAAGATGCTAAATACATAAAATCTTGTGCTGGAGTAATGATACCTTGTTGATACTCTCCGTAAAAAGGCAGAATTTCACTTGCATCAGCTTTACTCGGTGAGAAGAAATTAGATACCTTTTCTGTCGCAGCTTCGATACCAGTTGCACCGATTAATAAACCTGCTCCACCAACACCAATCAGTTTTAATGCATCACGTCTAGAAACTTTATTCTTCTCTAAGTTTGTCATATTATTTAACTCCTAAAGTTGATCCTACTTGAGAAATAGGTTCAGCTAATGCGTCTACTTGCTTAGCTAATTTTTTTACTTCATCTTCTTTTAACGTAGTGTAATCAGCGTATTGATCTCCTTTTTTATACGTATTTAATGTTGTCATTAATTCGTCAAAACGAGTTTCAATGGTTGTTGCTAAATCAGCATCTTTTTCTTTTAATTTTGATGATACTAATTCAATAATTTTTTCTGAACCTTCAACATTCGCAGCAAAATCTGCCAAATCAGTATGTGAATATCGCTCTTCTTCACCTGTTACTTTTGAAGATGATACTTCATTTAATAATTCAACTGGGCCTGTAACGAATAATACTGGATCGATTTCCACTGTTTCTACTTTAGCTCGTAAATAGTTTGCATCTTTCATTAATTGTTCAGTGTATTTTTCAAGTCCTTTTGTCGTATTATCAACCCAAAGTACTTGCTCAATATAATGGAATCCAGTCCATTCAGCTGCTGGAACATCCCCTTCACGCGCATCAAGTTTTGGATCTAAATCGCCAAATGATTCTGCAACTGGCTCAATTCTTTCATAATATGAACGACTAATTGGATATAATCTTTTTGCTTCAGCCATATTTCCTGCATTAATTGCATCGACAAATATTTGAGTATAAGAAACGAATTCCTCTGTTTGAGAAACAACAAAGTCTCTATAACTATTAATCTCAGTATCTAGATTTACACTTTTATCTACTTTGACATCATTTTTAACATTGCTTGCTTCCTCAGTTTTTTGAGTACATCCCGCCATCATTAAACTTGTAGCTATAGAAAGTGCGATTAAAGTTGTTTGTTTTTTCATGGTAATTCCTCCAAATTGAATCTATTTATATTATGTATTGGTAATGATAACTATTATCATCTAACATCATACAATAATTGATAATAATTTTCAATTAAAAAATAGATAAAAAAAGTGACAGCATAAAGTTCCGCTGTCGCTTTTTTAGTTAATATTAAATAAATTTGAAAGATATGCGTTAACAAATACATTATTTCGATCTACTATATTTCTTAGTTCAAGAAAGTCTGTAAGGAATGGATATTTTTGATGAAATGTTTCAATTGTCATTGAATGCATTTTCCCCCAGTGAGGTCGACCATTATAACTTTGTAGAATTTCTTCTATTCGATTAAAATATTCTTGATGAGGCATTCCTTTATACATATGAACAGCTATATAAGCTGAATCTCGCAAAGTTGCAGGACTAATTAAAAAATCATCAGCTTTTACAAAACGACATTCAATTGGAAAATGAACATTAAATTTTTTACGAATAATTTCCTCTTGTATTTCGGAAGTTGCATCACTCATACATTCAGAAGGAATACTATATTCCATTTCATTAAATTTAACATTTCTAACAGTCGAAAATAGTTCATGACTTGGACCAACCATTTTTGAATTTGGTACACTACTTCCACTTATTTTACTAATTTGTTGACTACTTTTAGGAAAGTTTCTACTAAACTCACTTAATAGCCAAAAAGCTTTATTTTCTAAAGCCGCCACTTTCCATTTTTCAAACTTAAATGAATGATTTTTAGCGCGGGTCTCATTCATAAATTTCACTTGTACATTTTTTGAATAAGGAAAAAGATAAAATTCAAAATGTTCATTCTCATTCTTATATTCATTTAATTGTTGATATAAATCAATAGTTTCAATTTTTTTACTTTCATATCGATACGTTAATGCAGGTTTAATTCTTATTTTAAGTTTAACTACAATCCCTAATAATCCTAAAGAAACACCTAATGCCCTAAATATGTCAGTATGTCTTGTTTTGGAACAAACTAAAACTTCGCCATTCGGTAAAACAACAGTCATTTCTTCAATTTGCGTTGCTAAGATTCCATGTTGTGTTCCAGTGCCGTGAGTTCCAGTTAAAAATGCTCCTGCTACGGATTGTACATTAATATCACCGAGGTTTTCCTGAGAATAGCCAGCTTGGTACAGTTCTTTTCCAAGAAACTCTAATTTAGTTCCAGCCCAAATTTCAGCAATATTTTCTTTTGTATTGATTGAAACAATTCCTTGTAAATGATCAAGAGAAACTAAAAAATCTTGCGTAGATATGAGTGGAGTAAATGAATGACACGATCCTACGACCCTTATTTTCTTTTTTTCTATATTCGCTCTTTTTACAATAGAGATAACTTCCTCGATAGATGAAGGATAAAACACCTGTTTTGGATTAAATTTCACACTTCCAGACCAGTTTTTCCATAATGTATTTCTCATAAGAAACACCTCTTATCTCCACGATAAGTTGGAAATTTATCAATCACCTTATTTTGACTAATCACATAGAGATCAGAAAATCGTTCTGCAATTTCACCGGCTTTACTCGGTCTAAATAATACTGCATCACCTATTTTCATTTCTTTTTTCCCTGAATAATAAATTGGAGTTTGTACTTCACCTGCACCTTCCAACGGCAGTAATGTACAATTTTCCGGAGAATATGGAGTTGGAAGTTTTTCTTTACCAACTGCTCCAGAAGCGATAAAACCTCCACTAGTTAACGTAAATATTTTCTTTGCTGGCTTTCTTATTATGGGTAAAGCAAAACCGATTGCTGGTTTATATTGAAAATTTCTATAATCATCAAATAATGTTGGTGAATAAAATCCAGAACCTACCGTAACTTCAGTAACAACCTTTTCCTTTGTAGTTGTATGAAGGCTTCCTGTACCACCGCCATTTACTAACTCAAGCTCAAATCCCTCTTTTTCAATAAACTTAACAATATCTTTTCTTCTTAAAGCAATCTCTTTTGTTGACTGCTTTTTTAAATATTGAATTACTCGATTTTTAATAAAATGATTAGTTAAATTATCACCAACACCTGCAATTTGTGCTTCATAACCCATTATCCCTACTAATTTCACGTTCAAAGATTGTAAAATGTAAGTAAGCAAAGGAACTAAATCCTTCGTTTCTCTTATAGGCGATCTACGTACACCAAAATGAAACCCCATGTAAGAAGAACTCATATCGATATCAAGACAAAGTGGTATACTAACCTCGTTCTTTGCGCCAATCTCTTCTATTATATTAATCTGTTCAATTTGATCGACCATTAAGATAATTTTTTTACCTTTTTTAATTTGCTTAACTAGCTTATTTATCCCTTCAATATCAACAGTTGGGTAACCAATTAATAAATTATCAAAACCTAGTTCAGCTAAGTAATCCGCTTCATGTGGGTTATAGCACATTAACCCTTCAAAACATTCATTCTGTTCTAAAATGTATTTTAATACTTGGACACATCTTATCGACTTAGTTGCTATGCGAATTTTTTTACCATTTGCGCACTTCGCAATATCATTTACATTTTGTTCAAAAGCATCCCAATCTAAAAAGGCACATGGCATGGACATATTATGAAAAACTGACCGCTCGACCATTTATTCACCTATCCCGTAGCATTTTTATTTTAATTTATGCAATAAATCATTTGAAAAGAATAAAAGAATACATAGAATTTCTCTATGTATTCTTTAATAGTCGATGAAACCTCTTAATGTTTGAATTGTTAATGGACATTGTAATCTAGCAGAGTAACTTGATTGAATTGTCGATGTTCCTTCTTGAGTAATCCCGTACCATAAAAGTTCATCATCAATCATGAAACATTGCTGAACGTGATCCTTCTTAATAAACTTCCAATTTTTCTGATTTTCATAATAGGACTCGCTAATAAATAAGATTGGACATTGAATCGTATTGATTATCCTTCTAATTTCACTGGACATATCAGATAACTTTGGCATGCAGACAATTAGTCTTTTTTTTACATTTGTTAAATCATTTATAAAATCCAGATGAAAGTCACTTGATTCATTTTTATAAAAAAGTAATCTTTTTGAAATATTTTTTGATAAAACTTTACTAAAATCTCCTAGTGTAATGTCGTATTCTTGATCCATTTGATATTGTACTAGTTTATGAAATGTGTTTTTTTTATTTGTATTACGCTTTACAAAATTAGTATCTGCAATATGAATAAATTTCCCCTTTGCTCGGGTTAACGCTACATTTATTAATCGCTCACTATTTCGATCGGTTAGAAGTAAACCAGGCGATGCTTGAGGCTTTGTGTCCACTGAATCAAAAATGATTACATCACATTCTGAACCTTGAAATCGATGAACAGTAGCAATTTGTATAGGCAAATGTCTATATTTAGTTTTACCTATGATTTCTTTTTGCAAGATAGAAAGTAGTTTTGCCTGCGCTCGATAAGGGGTTACAATACCGATTGATTCGATACCATCAACGATACTAGTTAACAAACACTGAATAGCGATAATAGCATTTCCTAAGTTATACCTAGAGTTTGTAATCGAATCTTTCATCGCAAATGTATTCATGAATTGAGAGTTTATTAAATTATTCGCTTCCATAGCAAAAGGTCTATGTTTCGAAATCACTTCTCTTTTCTTTACTGAAGAATGATCTTCGACTAATGAATGATAAACTTCTTTATTTGTAAAACCAGAGATAGAAGGATGCATTCGTCTCTGCTTATTAAGTAAAACCAAATTCGCTAACGTTTCACCATTTTCGATTTTTTGGACAATTCCTGTGTGATGAAATAAATCTTCTTGTAGCCATTTTTTAACGTAATTATTTTGATAACAAGAAGCAATTGGTGGTAATTGTTTAAAGTCACCACAAACAACAATACGTTTTCCTAATGTTGAAGCAAAAGCAATTTGTGGCGTATAAGCCATACTAATTTCATCTACAATGACTAAATCAAACTGGCGAAGGTAAATTAGTGGATCAATTGAACATTTGGATAAAGTAGTTCCGACAACTTTTGCTTCATCAATTAGTTCTTTTTCTTTTTCACGAACTTCACTTCGTATTTTATTCAGTTTGCTTTGTATTTTACTTAACTCACTTAAATCTCCTTTAGAAGCTATTCCTCTTTTTACACGATTAAGCATTGAGTGTTTTCGTTCGTCCAAATTCTCTAAGTCATTTTGGACGGAATGATTATCGCTTTCAACAAGTTTCGAAGAAAGAACATCCGCATGTTGAAGTAATACTTCATCCTTCGTGTATCCGTATCGAACGATCTCTCCACTTTTCCATTGATCTTTCTCCTCAAGTTGCGAAACGACATTCTTCATTAATACATCTACTGCAGCATTTGAATGAGCAATTACTAGTACAGTTTTATTTTTTTCGTAATGTTTTAAAATTATATTTGTAAGATTATAGGATTTCCCAGTTCCAGGTGGTCCCCAAATATAAGTCGTTGCATTATAAAAGGAACGAAAGATTAGTTCATTTTTTTGTGATTTGCCCTTTTTCATTTTTTCAAGGTGATTTACTTTCGAATTCGTATTCATCAACTTCATTATTCTCGTTTGCTTCATACGATAATCTTTTATTTCTTCAAGTCTTTCGCTTAATTGATCTAGTAATTCCCAAGGTTCACTAAAAAGCTCTGCAAAAGGAATATTGCTTTTTATACTATCATTTATTTTAATTTCGATTTGGGAACCTTTAGTAGAAAGGATTTCGCCCTGATATTCTTGATTTTCAATTTTTATCCGAACTGGCGTACCATCAGGAACAAATAATTCTGTATAAACTTTAAATAATACAACAGTACTTTGACCAATCTCATACAAAGGTGTACCTTTCGAAAGGTAATATCCCCTACCTCCATGAAATTTAAGATAATTCCTTTCTGCCTCTAAGGCCAATTGCCACTCATTAATTAATTTCTCTACTTCAATTATTTGATTAATCATTCATTTTTTCACCTTTATGTTTCTTAACTAATTTATGTCTATTCTTATTTTGTAATTTAATAATCATACACTAATTCAAATGAAAATTTAAACTTAAGTGCTGTATGAAATGATTATTTAATAGTTTTCATATAAAAAAGTTTTTAAAATATTCTTTCGATTGTTTTTATTGTATGATGAGATTACTTATAATTTAAAAGGTAGGTTTTGCACATGAAAGCTATTCAATTAAATGAGCAAACGAGGGAATTATTTATTGGAGACTTTTTGACACCTTTGATCGGGGATGATGAATTACTTGTAAAAGTTCACGCGACTGCTATTAATAGAGCAGATATCCTTCAAAAACAAGGGAAATATCCAGTACCAAATGGTGCATCGCCTATTTTAGGTTTAGAAATGTCAGGAACAATTGAAAAAATAGGAAAAAACGTTACGAAATGGCAGGTTGGTGACCGTGTCTGTGGACTACTACCCGGGGGTGGATATGCAGAATATGTTTCAATCCCCTCCAGTTTAGCCATTCCAATTCCTTCAAATCTAAATTTTGAAGAAGCAGCTGCTATTCCGGAAGTATTTTTAACTGCGTATTTAAATTTATTTGAACTTGGACAATTAAAAGAAAATGAAACAGTTCTTATCCATGCTGGTGCCAGTGGAGTAGGTACAGCCGCTATACAACTTGTGAAAGAATTTGGCTCTTTTTCGATAATTACAGCAGGTAGTGAGGAAAAATTAAATGCTTGTTTAGATTTAGGAGCACATCAGGCAATAAACTATAAAAATAATGATTTTCAAGTGGAAGTCCAAAAACTAACAAATGGTAAAGGCGTAGATGTCATATTAGATTTCGTGGGTGCACCTTATTTTCATCAAAATCTTCAATCATTAAATGTAAATGGTAGACTCATTTTAATAGGAACGATGGGTGGAGTTAAAGTAGATGAGTTAAATTTATTACCACTTTTAATGAAAAGGATCTCGATTATAGGAAGTACTTTACGTTCTCAAACACTTCAGCAGAAAGTCCATCTTACGAATCAATTCAAAGAACATGTACTACCACTTTTTGAAAAAACAAACATAAAACCTGTTATTGATACCATTTTCAACTGGGATGAAGTGAATGAAGCGCATAAACGAATGGAAAATAATGAAAACATTGGTAAGATTGTTTTAAGAATAAACTAATTCTTCAAGAATAATGGGGGAAATCATGGTTTTACTCGGCTCAATTATTAACTCAATTGCAATTATTTTTGGATCCTTACTGGGATTATTTATTAAAAGAATTCCAGAACGAATGAAAAACTTAGTAACTCAATCAATTTCACTTGTAATTATCGTAATTGGTTTTACTTTGGCGATGAAATCCCATCAAATATTAATTGTTGTATTTAGCTTAGCTTTAGGGGCAGTTGTTGGTGAGTGGTTAGATATTGAAAGTAGATTAGACAAACTTGGTATGTTTATTGAGAGCAAGGTCAAATCAAAAAATGAAGGTTCGATTTCAAAAGGTTTTGTAACGTCAACTCTTCTTTTTTGTGTAGGTGCGATGGCAATTTTGGGAGCACTGGATAGTGGCTTACGTCATAATCATGAAATACTATATACAAAATCAATGATGGATGGATTTCTATCAATTATTTTAACATCAACACTAGGAATTGGAGTGATATTTTCAGCAATTCCAGTACTACTTTATCAAGGATTTATTGCGATTTTCGCATCCTTTGTTCCTAATTTAGTTAATCAACACTTGTTAAACGCTATTATTGCAGAGATTTCTGGTACTGGTGGAATTTTATTAATCGCACTAGGATTAAATTCTCTTGGACTAGTAAAAATTAAAATTGGAAATATGTTACCATCTATCTTTTTTGCACTTCTATTTGTATGTATCATCCAATCTATCTAAAAAATCCCCTTCTTAATGAAGGGGATTTTTTAGATTATTTTATTACTTTCACCATATGTTCCTCATCATAAAAAACACCCTCAACACATATTGCTCTTTTTTCTGTACCGAAACTCTCGAAGCCTACTGACTCATACAGCTTTCTTGCTGCTAGATTAGTGGAAATTACAGCTAATTCAACTTGAAGGATTTCATCAATTAAGATTCCTTGTTCAATTGCAGTATTAAGTATTTTTTTCCCTAATCCTTTCCCTCTACTACTTGGAGTAACATACATCCCCCAGATAGCTCCCTTATGCTTCATCTTTTCAGATCTCTTTTGAAAAAATCCAGCAACTCCAACAAGCGTTTCATTTTCAAATGCACCAATAATGAAGTTATCAAAGGTTTTAGGGAAATTATGTAAGTGTTCCTCGAATGACTTTTTAGTATACTCTACTAAACTCTCACCAAAAGCTTCTGGGGATAATTGTAATCCTTCACTCCTCAAACGAATAAATTCTGGTAAATCTTTACTAGTTAATTTTTTAATTTCCAACATAATCACTCCTTTTTAATAAGGAATTTCACCTTTAAAGATAGGAATAAGTAGAAGAATGATTGCTAATAAAAGTACTGCCCAAAAAGAATATCCCTTTATTCTTTTCTTTAATGACTCAGAATTCTTCCAAATTAGTAATCTAATAAATGTTTCAGTTACATAAATTAAATATGAAACACTGAACCAAATCACACTTGTATTCCCAATAAACGAAATTCCATTTAATTCATATACATTTCTTAGAATCGTTTGTGTAGCGAGCATTCCTATAAGAAACGCCATAAAAATTTCACTAATTGTCCAATAATCAATTTTAAATCGATCCATAAAAAAACCTAACCTTTCAACTCTCATCTATTATTAATAATATAACATATTATTCAGAAATTTTAGGATATTAATTTTACTTGTCAGAATCATTTTCCTTCGATCTTTTTGCTCGTATAATGCAAATTTTATTTAAAATGTGTTTTAATAAAAACCGTAGTCAATTTTTAACTGAGCACAAAATTGAAAAGGCGTTCTCCCGATTAAGGAAACGCCTTAAGATACTATTCTTCGATGTAAAACCTACTTGACGCTCTGTTTGTTATTCTTTAGAAATTTATTATATTTTGTAATCCTTTAACACTTCTTTCACATAACTAATAAAACTTTTAGAAGCTCCCCAATCAAACTTCCAGAACAAGCTTTCCGATGTTCCGCCAGCTATAGCTTTTATTTTCGTTTCACCTGACATATTGTCACATATAAGAGTTAATGTGGCACGATTGCTAACTCTAACAAAATACTTTTCAATTACTGTAATCGTAATCTCTTTATTATTCTCTAAAAGATATCTCTCAGAATGCAATATATCATTCACAAAGTCAGCTGATTCAATCAAACGTTGTACTTCAACAGGAGATAATCGAACTTTCCATCCATCCACCTGCTTACTTCCATTTTCTAAGCTTTGTTTCCAATTAAGCATTTTCCACCTCTTCTTTCTACACTTATAACGTATTGATTTTATTATAAAAGATTTTAGGTAACAATCGATCCTCCATTCACAAAAATAATTTGCCCCGATATGTATGAAGAATCTTCTGATGCTAGCATCACGTAAGCAGGCGCCAACTCAAAAGGCTGACCCGGACGCTTCAATGGCACCTCTGTTCCAAATGTAGTTACTTCTTCTGCTGTAAATGCCAAAGGGATTAACGGGGTCCAGGTTGGACCTGGTGCTACAGCGTTAACCCGAATGCCTTAATCAGCAAGTGATTGTGATAAAGAACGGGTAAATGAAACAATTGCTCCTTTGGAGGCAGTATAATCAATCATAAAACTCATGCCTGAAAAGGCTGTATCTGAGGTTGTATTAATAATAGAACTTCCTGCACGAAGATGTGGTAAAGCGGCCTTGGTCATATCGAAAAATGAAATTATATTCGTTTGGAACGTATTCATCAATTGCTCTCTTGTAATATCCATAATGCTTTTTTGATGAAACTGTACTCCGTGATTGTTCACTAAAATATCTAATTGACCATACGTTTTTAACGTGGTAGCGACTACGGAATAACAGTTTTCCTCAAGTCGTAAATCTCCTGCAATGGTCAAACATTGACGGCCAAGACTGTTAATGATCTGCTTTGTTTCGGCTGCATCTTGGTGTTCATCAAGATATGCGATTACAAGATCGGCACCCTCCTTAGCAAAAGCTATTGCGACAGCCCGTCCAATCCCACTATCCCCACCAGTAATAATTGCCACTTTATTTTTTAGCTTTCCGCTACCGATATAAGTAGGATTTTCTGATATAGGACGAGGGTTCATCAAATACTCAAAGCCTGGATGTCGATTTTGATGCTGTGGCGGAAAGACAACAGGCACATTCGTGCAATGCTGCTTCCAACCTAGATAAGGATACTTGTAATAAGTCAGCGTTTCTCTTCTCCTCTCAAGCTCATATCACAATTTATTCGATTTGATATAAAAAATGTCTTTTGAGAGTTGTAATTAAGCTTTAAATCGAAGATTGTTCAGTCGATAACACGATACTTTAAAAAATAGTTTAAAAACAAAAACCAGTCGTAGAAACAACTGGTCTTACTAAATCTAGATTTACAAATTGAGAGAATAGCTCGCTATTAGCCTAGAAACGGAATAACTGTATGTGATATTAAATTCCGATCGCGATAAGTTTGAGTTATCACATCACTTTTTGTACTTAAAATTCCATTTTGTAAAATGACAGATTTAAAGCCTCTTTCAATAGCTCCATTATATGTAAAGAGTACACAATGTTCCGCTGCAAAGCCGGCTATAATGACTAAATCAATACCATTGCTCTGTAAAATCTGCTCTAATTCTGTATTCCAAAATGCATTTGAATGCTCTTTTGTTATACAAATATCTTCTTTCTCCACTTTGATTTCTGGAATAAACGACAGTAATTCTGCGTCCATTTCGCTTGATCCTTCAACATCCTGAATATGTATAACAAAATTATTTTTTGAACGCATTAAGTCAGCGACATAGTTAATGTATTCACATGCTCCTTCAACATTTGGTACCTCTGTTTCATTTTGTAAAAATATTTTTTGCATGTCAATGATTAGAAATCCAATTTTCAATTAGATAACCTCCGATTTTTATAGTTTAAATGGCTATTTCCTAATATTTAAAAACAGCTACCATATACAATATATTCCATTCCAATGAAAGAAAACCTCTTACTATTTATAATTCTATTAATCTAAACTGCCAATTTATCCGTTTATCATGTCATTTGTTATTGCCCCAATTGAATGTTATATTGGTTTATTAGATCCTTAAAAGCAGGTCTTTCGTTACCGTCTCGGCCAACAACATGAGTTGCAGTTACTAATGAGTTCAATACAGCTTCTTCAGTAGCTTCCCCTATCGCTCTGAAAGCCAAATCTATATCCTCCTCATGAATCATTGGAACTGATATACAATGTGACGTTTTTCCATGGGGTATTTTTGTAGCTGTTGAAAAGCCTATTACCACCTCACCACTACCAGTTGTAATAATAGAACCTGTACGAGATAAGCCTGTTATCGTTCGTTTTAAAACTCGGTTTAGTTGTCTTTCCGATACAGGGAGATCCGTACCAACAATTATGATAATTGAACCTTTATCCTGTTCCTCTCGCGTCTGTAAGATAGCGTCTTTCAATTCTTGTCCGACAGCTTGTCCGTTCACCTTTAAATCACTCAAAATTCCAAAGTTAGATAATACTAAAACTCCCATCGTATAAGTGCCATGTTCCATTTTCATTAGTCTGGAAGATGTTCCAATACCACCTTTTAACGAATAACAAAGCATCCCAGTGCCTGCTCCGACAGTGCCTTCTTCAACTTTAGTCGATGTATTGTCTAATGCCTGAATCACATGCTCTTTCGTGATAAATCTCGCTCGAACATCATTTAAAAGCATGTCATTACATTCGCATACTACTGGATTAACTGTGCCAGTCGTACGTCCAATTTCCGGATTGTGACCTAGCATGTATTCAATTAATGCATCTGCAGCAGTTCCTATGCTTAAAGTATTTGTTAAAATAATTGGTGTTTCCAATGTACCCAGTTCGTTGATTTGTATTGTCCCCATAGACTTGCCAAATCCATTAATAATATGGCTTGAAGCGATTAGCTTTTCCTTAAAAAGATTACCTTGATGAGGTAATATAGCAGTGACACCTGTTTGTTTTTCATTATCACTAAGCGTTACATGACCAACACTTACACCATTAACATCAGTAATTGAATTAGTTTTACCAGTTTCTAAATTTCCTATTTTCACACCATAATCTCGTATTCTTTTTTGATTTGACATATGAAGTCCTCCATTATTCATTCAACTAGGTTTGAATTAGAATTAAAATGAGTCACCTACACTAAACCGGTTCAACTCATATCTATGAATAGTTCAATATATTAATACAACAATCCTTCCAAATTCATAAAAAATAGAGTTGCCGAAGCAACTCGTGATAAAAACCAGTTCGTTATTTGATTTTAATAATTTATATTTTTTACATTTAAACTAGTATTATAATAAAAGTCGTTTCATAATTTTCAAACTACATTTTAATAGATATTAACTTCAATTCGGTCATTTCTTGAATAGCATATTTAATTCCTTCTCGACCATATCCACTTTCTTTCACTCCACCATAAGGCATTAAATCAACGCGAAATGTTGGGACATCATTGACTAGAACGCCTCCTACATGCAATTTCTTTGTTGCGTAAAGTGCATTTTTTAAGTTTTCAGTATAAATACCTGCTTGCAAACCATATCGGCTATTATTTACTTCATTAATTGCATCATCTAAGTTTTGGAAAGAGTTGACGGTTACAACAGGTCCGAAGATCTCCTTACAAGAAACCTCACATGTATTACTTACATTCGCTAATATAGTTGGAGCATATATTTGATCGTTTATTATATTTCCACCTGTAATTAATTCAGAGCCTTCATTTATGGAATTTTTAACCCATTGATCGATTCTAATTACGTCTTTACTTGATATTAAAGCACTTATATCAGTTTCTATATCAAGTGGAGAACCAACTTTTAAGTTTTCAGTAGTTTCCTTCATTTGAGTTAGAAAATCGTTTAGCAAGGAATCATGAACAAATATTCTTTGTAATGAGATGCATACCTGGCCATTGTAAACGAATGAACCCCATACACATCGATTAATTAGTTCTTTAGTAAGTTGAACATCTTCATCAATGATTAAGGCAGAATTTGATCCTAATTCAAGAGTTACTTTCTTAAGACCAGCTTTACTTTTAAGTGAAATTCCTACTTCTGGACTTCCAGTAAAGGTTATAGCTTGAACATCAGGATGTGTAACGAGTGCATCCCCAATTTCTGAGCCTTTACCTGTAATTAAATTAAATGCACCTTTTGGTAAGTCCGTTTTATCAATCATTTCAGCTAAAGCAATTGCCGATAATGGCGTTTGGCTTGCAGGTTTTAATACAATTGTATTTCCTGCCGCAATAGCAGGACCGACTTTATGTGCTACTAGATTAAAAGGAAAATTAAAAGGTGTGATTGCACCAACTACACCAATTGGTTCACGAACAGTATATGTTACCCTGCTTTCACCGCCGACAACAGCATCTAAAGGGATTGTTTCTCCATAAATGCGTTTTGCTTCCTCAGAAGCAATTTTGTACGTTGCGATTGTACGATCAATCTCACCAAATGCAACCTTTAATGGTTTAGAAGCCTCTAATGCTAAAATTTCCGCTAACCGGATTCGATTTTCTTTAAATTGGTCAACCAATTGCTCTAATATAACACTGCGTTCATAAGCACTTAATTTTTCCATCTCAATGCTAGCATTTTTAGCCGAATTAATTGCATTTTCTAAATTTTCTCTAGTCGCTTGGGGAATTTCAGCAATTTTCTCATTTGAATGTGGTGCAAAAAGATCAACATAGGTTGAACCTTCAATCCAATTTCCATTTATATATAGTTTTTTTTTCATTTATTTCACCTCAGTTACAAGCTGACCTACTACTTGTTGTAATGATTCTTTTAAAATAGTAAGACCTTCATCTAATTCTTCATCTAACATATTGATTGGCGTTAAAAAGCGTAACACATTACTATGAACTCCTGCACTTAATATGATTAAGCCATTTTCATAACATTTTTTAGTAAGCGCAGCTACAAATTCTTTAGCAGGTTGATCAGTAGAAGGATTAATAAATTCGATTCCAACCATCGCACCTAGACCCCTTATATCATAAATGATTGGATAAACTAATTTTAACTCTTCAAAAAAATTCTTTATTTTATTACCGATAAATTGTGCACGTTTCCAAAGCTCTTCACTTTGAATTTTATTTATTACCTCTAAAGCAGCCACACATCCTAATGGACTACCACCATAAGTTCCGCCAATTTCTCCAGGTGAAGGTGCATCCATTACTTCCGCTCGACCCGTTACTGCACTAATTGGAACACCGGCAGCAATCGATTTTGACAATGTAATTAGATCGGGATCAATTTCAAAATAGGTGGATGCAAATAATTCACCAGTTCGGCCAAAACCGGTTTGAATTTCATCAGCTATAAAGATGATTCCATTCTTTTTACAAATATTGAAAATTTCTTGCACAAATCGTTTAGGTGGAACGATAAAGCCACCTTCACCTTGAACTGGTTCCATAATTACCGCTGCTATTTCTTCTGGAGATACTTCGGTTAATAAAAAGTCATTAAATTGATTAATACAAAATGAAATATATTCTTCTTCAGTCAATTCTTTAGGTCGATTAGAAACATATGGAAACTGTGCTTTATATGTAGCTGGTGCAAAAGGACCCATTTTATATTTATAAGGTTTCACTTTACTTGTAAGTGACATTCCTAATAATGTCCGTCCATGAAACCCTCTAGTAAATGAAACGATTCCAGATCGTCCTGTATATTTTCTAGCAATTTTCACAGCATTTTCAACAGCTTCTGCCCCACTATTTAGTAAAATTGTTTTTTTAGGAAACTTTCCAGGAGTAATTTCCGAAAGCTTCTGAGCTAAATCAATATATGGTTTATACATTCCAACATGAAAACAAGAATGAATTAATAAGTCCGCTTGTGATTTAATCGCTTGTACAACATTGTCAGGAGTATGACCGACATTCAATGTACCGATAGCCCCAGCAAAATCTAAAAATTTATTACCATCGACATCTTCCACAATCGAACCATGTGCTTTCTCTACAAAAACAGGCGTATTATTTCCAACACCATAAGGAACAAATTGATTTCGTAATGCAAGTAACTGTGTCCCTTTAGGACCAGGTACACCGGCTGAAACATTCGTAAGTTTACGATTGATGGTCACTTTAAACTCTCCCTTCAAACTAAATCAAAACAACAACCATTTATTCTTCATTAAAAATCATAGCTTCATTCTAATATACTCAAATTTCATCTTTTCAGAATGAATTTTTATCGTCATTAACACGATAAAATGATGAATGAAATAAAAGTTTTTTACGTAAACTTTCATTCTTGTAAACATGAAAATTTCAAAATTTCCAGTTCGAAATAATTGTTTTCACTTACATTCTCAGTAGTCTCATACATGCAACTTATCATTTTCATAATCATTATAAACAATAATTTTCTAATAAGTACCAAACAAAAAGACTTCCAAAAATGGAAGTCTTACTGTACTTATCTATAGTACTCATCAAACACTATCATTACATTTTTTGAAATCGACAACCTCTTTACAATGAAGTTCCTTTTATTCAAACAACTTAGATTAAATCATTAAAATTTCACGAATATCTTCTTCTGTAAGTATGGTCGTTGATTTTGAATTTGAATCAATTATTTCATCGATTAGTTCTTTCTTTTTAAGTTGAAGCTCATTCATTTTTTCTTCAATCGTGCCTCGAGAAACTAGTTTAATGACTTCAACGATATTTGTCTGTCCAAAACGATGTGCTCGGTCAGCAGCCTGACTTTCAACAGCAGGATTCCACCAAATATCATAAAGAATTACAGTATTTGCGCCTGTTAGATTAAGCCCAACTCCACCTGCTTTCATTGAAATTAGAAATAAATTGCGCTCTCCTTCATTAAATCGATTACAAAGCTCAACACGTTCTTCTGAAGGTGTCTTTCCGTCAAGATAGAAAAATGGGACACCTTGATTAGCTAACTCTTTTCCAATTATCTCTAGCATTTTTGTAAACTGAGAAAAAATCAAAACTCTTCGATTAGATAATTTTGCTTCCTCAATGATCTGTAGCAATTGTTCGAATTTCGCTGAACTGCCTTTATAACCTTCTATAAATAAGGCTGGATGACAACAAATTTGTCTTAATCTTGTCAAACCTGCTAGGATTTTTATGCGATTTTTTCCGAGTGTAAATTTATCATTTGCTAAATGCTTTAATGTATCATGTTGTAATTTGGCCAAATAAGCAGCATACAATTTCTTTTGTTCAGGTAACAATTCTACCGATTCCATTGATTCAATTTTTTCTGGTAGCTCTGAAAGTACATCTTCTTTCATTCTTCTTAATAAGAATGGTTTAACTCTTCGGGCGATCGTTTTTCTAGTTAGATTACTGTATTCTTTCAACCCCTGGAATAACTCAGGAAAGACAACATGATAAATTGACCATAATTCCTCTAATGAGTTTTCAACTGGAGTACCTGTAAGCGCAAAACGAAAATCTGCTTGAACTTTTTTTACCACTCTTGCAGTTTGAGTAGTTGGATTTTTAAAAGCTTGTGCTTCATCAAAAAATACGGTGTGAAACGTTTGTTTTTCATACCATTTAATATCATTACGTAATAAAGGATAGGATGTAATAATGACATCGATTTCTGATAAATCGCTTTGTAAATCTGCTCTTTCAGTTGCATTACCATCAATGACAATAGCTTGAATATCCGGAGCAAACTTTAGTATTTCATTTGACCAGTTATATGTTAAGGATGAAGGACAAACAATAAGTACCGGTAACTTTTGTTGACGAATGGTTGGGATGATAGATTGAATATACGTAATACTTTGCAATGTTTTACCCAATCCCATATCATCTGCTAAAATTCCTCCGAAACCATATTTAGTTAATGCTTTCATCCATCTGTATCCGTGTTTTTGATAATCCCTTAAGATTGAATTTAAATGGTTCGGAATATCGATTTCAAAATCATTTGGATTATTTATACTATCAATAAATTGGCGGAACGAATTCTCAATTTCGAATGTACTTGATTCATCATAAGAATCTAGTAATTGTAAACCTCTAATAATCGGTACATTAAACTCACTTTCAAGGTCTATATCTTGAACTGGTGCTGCATTTAAAAAACGTCTAATTTCTTCAGACTCTCTTTTTTCTAATGAAAAAAGCGTACCATTTCGTAATCGATAATATTTCCTTTTTTCTTTAATAGCTAATAAAATTTCTTTTATTTGTTTTTCAGGTATACCATCCATTTCAAACTTGAATTCCAGCCAATTTGTACGTTCTTTCTTTAATTTCACTCTAATCTTCGGAAATGTATTTTCTCTAAAAATTCGATTTCTAACTGCTGTTGTCGCATGAATTTGTACGATTTTCTCAAGTTTTGGTACGATATTATGTAAAAATTCGTATTCTAGCTCTTCGTTGTGTAAATAATATCCGCCCTCAGTTTTAGAAAAAGAACTCTGTTCCATTAGTCTTAAAATTTCATTCTCTTTCAATTCATCTCTTATCACTTTAGATGTATTTAAATGATCGCGTTCATCAAGTGGATTAATCACAATATGTTCGTAATGAAAATCCAAACCGGCTAATAATCTATTTTTCACTCTGTCCAAGTACAATTTTGCAACTAAAGAAGTTTTCGTGAATTGGTTAGAAAATGCGTCTGACATATTAACAGTGCCTATTTTTTTTAATTGAGGAATCACACTGCTCATAAAAAAATCAATTTGTTCAGATTGAATTGAAATTTGATCAGTACCAGAATCATGTAAAAGTTTTTTAATCTCAATCAATCGACTGAAATCCTCCTGTTTCAGAGGATATAGCTTCCCCTCATATAAGGTCTGAGAATATGATTTCAATAATATAAATTCATTCATCCCAGCTACTTTAAGTTGAAAAGTTCTTCGATTTATTCTGTCAAACTCAAAAAGTAATGGAAGTGAATTATTTGAAAGTTTAATACCTTCATATTCAACTCCATTTGCATTTAAATTTACAAATGGTATTTTTGTTAGAATCTTTAAAAGCTTAGTCCAATAAGATGGCGGAATGATAAATAATTGATCACTTACATTCCAATCAATACTTTCTTGAAATGAGTTGATATACATTTTTTCATCTTCCATAATCTTAATAAGAACCTGGAAAACATTGTCTGACTCTTTTTGAAAACAGTGAATAGTTGGATCAAACGTAAATGAATTTGTTAGTTTAATTTTTTTTCCCTCTTTAAGTTGATTTAAAAATTCTCTAACATTGCTTAATGAGTGTGATTCAAATTTCAATTCAATCCCACATACATACTCTTCATTACTTTTTGCGATTACTTTACAATTAAATTCAAACTGTACGATTTCTCGATTTTCAAAGTACATTTGTTCACTACTCGAACGAATCGATGCACCATTAAATAGTTTTACTACATCATCCGTCAGATCATTATGTATAAATGAATCCATTAATTCGTTTTTTGTGTCTACCGTTGTTACTGCCACTCGCTTTTGTTCAACTATCGAAATTAGAACGGCAGCAATATGTTGGCAATCTCTTTGAAAAGAAACTAATGAAGGACAACTACATTTAGCAATAAACCCTCCATCAGCATCACTATTTACTGTTACTTTAAACTCTTCCAATCCAATGACTTTTGCCACGCAACAATCTGGACCATAGCTTTCAAACTTTACTTTCTTTGCACGATAAAAAGAGTCTCCCCTTTTGAAGGAGACAGTACCGCACATTTCTTTAATGATTTTATGATTTATTTTTATATCCAATTAATTTATCTCCTTCCGATACTATTTTCACTACTATTCTATCTTAATAATAGCCGAAACACATATTTTTAGTTTAATCTTTATAAAAAAAGAAGCCAAATAATAGGCTCCTCGACTTTACAATATATTATTTTTGTTCAACAATTCCATGTCTAAAAGCATAAATTACTGCTTGAGTCCGATCGACAACTTCTAGTTTTGTAAGAATATTACTGACATGTGTTTTTACTGTTTTTAATGAAACAAATAAATCATCTGCTATTTCTTGATTTGATTTACCTTCAGTCATTAAATGAAGAACTTCTTGTTCACGAGCTGTTAAATCATCATGTAGTTCACGTTGTACATTTTTTCTCATTCGATCCATCATTTTCCCTGTTACAACAGGTTCAAGAACAGATCCACCTTTATGAGTTGTACGAATTGCATTAGCAATATCACTTGCTCTTGAAGTTTTTAGCATATAACTTTTTGCACCAGCATCAATCGCTGGATAGACATTTTCATCATCTATAAAACTTGTCACAATGATAATTTTTGCCTCTGGCCATCTAGCGATAATTTGCTTAGTCGCTTCAATTCCATCCATTACTTCCATTACTAAATCCATTAAAACAATATCAGGTCGCGTATTTAATACTAAATCAATTCCTTCTTTTCCATTACTAGCCTGACCAACAACTTCAATGTCTGGTTGAGTACTCAAATATGTAGAAACACCCATTCGTACCATTTCATGGTCATCAACTAAAACTACTTTAATCATTTTTTGCACCTCTATTCAATTACTGGAACTTTTACTTCAATTTGAGTTCCCCGATTTGGAATACTTACAATTTTTGCAGTTCCTCCAATTTCAGAAGAACGTTCACTGATTGATTGAATCCCGTAAGAACCTGTTTTCCGTTTTTCAATATCAAATCCAATACCATCATCTATCATTCGAACTAATACAAAATCTTCAATTTTTCGAATACGTATTTCAAACGTTTTTGCATTTGCATGTCTTAATGTGTTAGATAAAACTTCTTGTATGATTCTAAATAAATGATCCTCAACACCTTTTGAGAGTGTAATATCTTCAATTTTCCATTTTAATTGGAGTGCTTGACGATTTGTTAAATCAGCCAGAAGTTTTTCTACACCCTCTTTTAAACTCTTTCCTTCTAATTGAACAGGTCTTAAATGAAGTAAAAGTGCACGCATTTCGGATTGAGCATTAACTGCCATCTTTTCGATATACTGGAGTTGTTCTTTAAATGAAGTGTCGCCTAATTCATTTATTGCTGAAATCATCATAGATATTGCAAATAGTTGCTGACTAACAGAATCGTGTAATTCACGTGCAAGTCTATGTCTTTCCTTTGTTACTACATCTTCAATCGTTTGCGATTCAATCAGTTTTTTCTCATCAACTAATTTTTGAACAGTCTTTCGTGAATCTTCAATTTGTTTAGAAATTTTTATAAGATTATGTTCAATATCATTATCAATAAATCGAATTGCATTGTTTGTTTCTTTATGAAATGTTCCATTTTCAGCTTTAATCATGCCATTTAATAATGCTTTTTCATTATGTCGTATCGTATTTAATACAGCAGTACTAAATACAATTGAAATAATGATGATTGCAATAAAAATAATTAGTATTAATGAGAAATTACCTAATTTGAAAATTAATAATTTATCAAATAACGTATCATCTATAAAATAATACACGATACTACAAATCAAAATACTTGAAGTGAAGGCTGCAAGACAGATTGATAAAAAGATTCCCTTATCTATTTTCATCTGTTTGTCACCTCGATATTTCCAACTGCTAATGAAGTAACTATTTTTAACTTTCTTGTAGCTTCCTTATAATCATTTGTAGTGAATTTACAATTTTTATTTAATCCTTTTATTTCATTCTTTAGAATATTAATTTTTCCAAATAAAGTTGCATGATGGATCGAAATTTCTAAATCATATGGAACATACAAAGTTATATTTCCAATGATGCCATTTAAAACAAGAACAGTCTCACCTTCCGGAATAAATGACTCGGATAAATCAATGACAATATCACCAATCCCAAAATAGTAGTCAACGTCATCTAATTCAATTCCATCATTTTTCAATCGAACATTTGAGAAGAAACGATTTGAAATTAATGTGCTTGTTTCAAAGACACCGCTACTCGTTTTCTCTTGAATATTTGGAATAATAACACGTTCATTAAATTTAGAATTTATATAAATTGAATAACCAATATAGATTACAATAAATGCTATAACAGCTAAAATTGATTTAAGTTGAAATACATTACTAATAAATAAAATGATTCCACCATAAAATGCAATATTTGCGGAAGTTGAAGGGTAAACTTTACGTTTTTTTGCTCCATATTGAATTAAATAAGCTCCGACCCCTGCTGCAATGATTGCAAATGGATTCAAAAACAAGTCAAATAATAGTCCAATTCCCGCAATAATAAAAATTATTCCGATTAATTCATTGCTAGATAATCGTCTAAGACGCTTCATTTCGCTCTCCTCTATTCACTTAACATACTCGTTAATAGCTTCTGAAAGCCTTTTTATTAACTATTCTACTATGTAGTTTATCTATTTTTTAATAAATGTTTAACAAACTTAAGTATTGTTTTATCTCAGCCTAAAGACCGAGATATAAGTAAGATTAACAATTTACCATCTTAATTATAGGTTTTTTTCGTAATCTTTGTTGTCAGATCCTAGTTGATTTCCACTCCAGGATGCTTGCTTTCCGTGGGGCGAGAACTGAGCCTCCTCGGGGCAAGCTCCAGCGGGGTCTCACTTGTCTCGCTACTCCCACAGGAGTCAAGCACCTTCCGTTACAATCAACTTCTTTTCATTCTTAAAGAAAATTTTAAACACAACTAAATTGCGTGAGTCTTACCTGTCCGACAACTCCCAAAGGAGTCTAGTACTTTCAGCTCCAATCAACTACTTTAGTGTAAGCTTAAAAAAACCTTTAAAAACTGCAATCTAATTAGAGAAATGCCAAATAATAATCAAATGAAAAAGAAGAGTAAAAATACTCTTCTTTTATTTATAAGATTTCGTATTCATCATCTTATGCATTTTCTTCCACTTATCTCTTTCAAGTCTTGCAAGTGAGGCATCTTGTTTTCGTTCAGCATAAGCAAGTTCTCTCATTAATTTGCGATAACTTGTTAATCGTTGAAGATCTAATTCTCCATTTTCAATTGCCTCATTAACTGCACACCCAGGTTCTCTGTCATGCGTACAATCGGTAAATTTACATATTTTAGCTAACTCATCAATATCTGAGAAAGTTGAATTAATATGCTCTTCTCCACTCCATAGTTGAAGTTCACGCATTCCTGGTGTATCAATTACCATTCCGCCTGTTGGTAAGAAAAATAATTCACGATGTGTAGTCGTATGTTTACCGCGATCATCACCTTCACGAACGTCTTGCGTTACTTGTTTCGTCTCCCCAAGTAAAGCATTTAATAATGTTGATTTCCCAACACCTGATGAACCCAATAACGACACTGTTTTACCTTCAGTTACGATATTTTTAACGTCTTCGATCCCTTCACCATTTGTACTATTAACAGTAAAAATTGGTACACCGAATGCAATTTCTTCAACTTCAGCAATTTTAGTAGATAAATCATTACACAAGTCTTTTTTCGTTAAAACAATAATTGGATTTGCCCCACTATCATATGCAACTAACAGATATCGTTCTAATCTTCTAATATTAAAGTCATTATTTAGTGCCATTACTAAAAATACAAAATCAATATTAGCTGCTACTACTTGTTCCTCTACTTTATCTCCAGCAGATTGTCTTGAAAATTGACTAATTCTAGGAAGCACCTTTTGAATAATTGCTTTATTTTCATTTTTTAAAGGCTCAATAACAACCCAATCACCGACTGATGGATAATCGCTTTTTACTAAAGCCTGGAATTGAAATTTGCCAGAAACTTCACCTGTATATTCATTTTCACCATCATGTAATTTATAAATTTGTCTTTGCTCAGAAATTACACGAGCTACAAATGTGGATTGTGCTTTTTCTCCGAACGCTTCTTTCCAACCTAATTGTTCTAAATTCATTCATGTCCTCCTGGTTTTGAGGACAATAATGAAGTTTTACTCCATTTCTTGTCCCCTTAAATTTACTTTCTTCTGAATTAAATTAATTAACTTTCCCATTATTCATCACTCCGTTTCATATTTAGTACATTTAGTATATCCAAAATTTAGAAAAACGTCCATATGAATTGATTGAATATTAAAATAGAACTATTATCTTCGGACCATTCTACAAATTTCGACAATTAGCAACTTTCACTTTTATTACATTTCGTTAATGTTAGATAACAAAATACAAAAATAGCTTGAAATATTTCAAAAACTCTTTATTATTTAAATATAGGTCTTTTAGATTACTGTCATCTTTACCATGTGTATTAGATAAGTCTTTTAAATACTCTTTTTAGTAGGAAAAATCAGTATTGCAAGACTTGTCTGACAATATAAAAAACTTTACAGAACTAATCTATTTTGTGTTATACTGCAATAGCATTATTTATCCATTTATTTTCAAATCCCACTTTTAGGATCTAGGAGAAATGGAGCTGTTGAAATAAAGTTAAATCTTTTTTTAACTTAAATTGTCGAAATTTGTTGAATTCGAATTATTTTTTACACTAAATTGACAGAATAGTACATGAATTTACGACAATAAATATTCAAACAGAAAACTACACAGAATAGCATTAAGAGGGAGGAATTAGCATGAGCGTAGCAACACAAAACGTATCATCAAATGAGCAAAATCAAAAATCGAAACACCCACCTGGCCTTTACTTACTTTTTGCAACAGAGGCTTGGGAGCGCTTTAGTTATTATGGAATGCGTGCACTTTTAGTTCTTTACTTGACAACATCAGTAGTTCAAGGTGGTCTTGGATTTAAAGATGCTTGGGCACTACAACTTTATGGATTATTTACTGGATTAGTATATTTCACTCCAATTATTGGTGGTTGGATTACAGATAATTTCCTTGCTAAGCGTACTGCAATTACTCTTGGTGGTATAATAATGGCTGTTGGTAATATCGCATTATTTGGTTTTCATTCTTCAACTGGATTATACCTTGGCTTAATTTTAATGATTATCGGTAATGGTTTCTTCAAGCCAAACATTTCAACAATTGTTGGTGAACTTTATGAAGGAGATGACCCACGTCGTGATGGCGCATTCACAATCTTCTACATGGGTATCAACTTAGGAGCATTCTTTGCTCCACTTGTTACTGGTTATTTAGCACAAACTTTATTTATGTCTAAAAATGCTGCTGGTGATGATTTATTTGGTTACCGTTATGGTTTCTTAGCAGCTGCGATCGGTATGATTATTGGTCAAATTATCTTCAACTTATTAGCATCAAAATATCTTGGTGATTTAGGTACTAAACCTAATGCTAAAGTTATGAAAGAGGGCAACAGCGCTTCAGTTAAGGATATTCCTCTTACTAAAAAAGAAAAACAACGTACTACTGTTATCTTTATCTTAGCTGCATTCGTTGTATTTTTCTGGGCTGGATTTGAACAAGCTGGTTCTTCATTAACACTTTATACTGAACGTTTCTTAGATTTAAAAGTCGGAAGCTTCAATGTACCATCAGCATGGTTCCAATCTGTTAACCCATTATTCATTATGCTTTTCGCTCCAGTTCTTTCTTTAATCTGGATTAAAATGGCAAGAAATGGTAAAAACATTAGCGTTCCTGCGAAAATGGCAATGGGTCTTATCCTTTTAGGTATTGGTTTCGCATTCACAATTATGGCAGTTATGAAAACAGGTTCTGATCCAAATCATATTACTGTAAAAGCAAACATGATGTTCATGGTTATGACATATTTCTTCCATACAATTGCTGAATTAGTACTTTCACCAGTTGGTTTATCAGCAGTATCTCGTTATGCACCAGTTAAACTTGCTTCATTATTAATGGGTGTATGGTTATCATCAAGTTTCATTGCAAACTTAGTTGGTGGTCAATTAGCTGCATTTACAACTACTCTTGGTATGTTACAAGTATTCTTAGTAGTAGGTGGAGCAGCAATCGTTGCAGGTTTAATCTTACTTGCTTTATCACCAAAACTTGCAAGAATGTTAGACTAATTAAAATAAAAAGCACTCGATTCATTCGAGTGCTTTTTTTATTTATATTCCTGTGCTTCCAAAACCGCTCATTCTCTCATCTCCAGCGATATCATCGTCAGCTAATAGAAACTTTTGAAATACAGCTTGGCCAATTCGTTCACCCTTTTGAATGATAACCGGCTCTTTTGTTACATTAAGTAGTTGCATCATGATATGACCATCATTTGATGGATTACTATAGTAATCCGAATCAATAACACCTACACCGTTACCTTTTACTAAACCTTTTTTTAATGGTGTTGATGAGCGTACAAATAAAGCTAAAAACTCATCTCTTTGCATATAAGCTTTTACACCTGTTGCAACAAGTTTAATTTCATTTGGATTAATTATTGTCTCTTCAATACACTCAATATCGTATCCTGCTGCATGGGTTGTAGATCTTTTTGGAAGATTTACACCAAATTCTTCAAATCCCTTAGCTACTTCAAAACCACGTATTTTCTCCAAATTTTTCACCCTTTTCCATTTATTCCATAACTAGTTTAACATAGATCATGATCGAGTATTACTTAAATAATGGTTTAAATAGAAATGCGATAATTTAAAGAACGATAAATTTAATCTCCAACTTTAAATCCTTCAAACAGTTTTCCACCAAATGGTTTTAAGATGGAATCGATCAAATTAATCACTTCTTTTTTGTCTCCAGATTCATAAAAGATATGAAAAGCTGAGAATATTTCATCAGTTAACACTCGATCAAATTCGGCTAATTCTCGATATATCCATTTAGAAGATCCAATCCAGCAGTTATTCGTTCGTAATATGAATTCAGCTAATCGCTCAAGTAATGTGTTAGCAATACAAATTAATTCGTACTTATTAGTAGATCCTATGAAATCCTCAAAAACATCAGACAAAAAATAATGCTTTGATGCTACTGTTTGTTCATCCCATTTATCTGGTCCAGATTTTAATAGTTGTTTTGCCTCTATTATAATGTTTTCGAGTATAGGATGATTTTTTAGGGTTATGCCTTCTGCAATCATTCTTATAATTGATGGCCTCGCTCTTTTAATATCACTTTCGAAAAATGATTTATAAGATATATGATCATAAACAAATACTTCAATTTTCCAGTCGAATTTTATTAGCGATTCTCGATAAGCATTTGGACGATTTTCTATAATAATCAAATCTAAATCGGATGTTTCTGTATAATCACCTCTAATAACACTTCCACTCAATATTGCTCCTAGACATGATGGAAATTCTGATTCGATAAATTTAATTGCCGCTTCACGTGGGGCCATTTTCATTACATTTCACCTCGTATTTACTAACTGGTTCAATTACATCGTTAGGTCGATTGTCTTTTATAAATCATAAGGACTGTTTCAAGTAATAAAATGAATCCTTTTATTAGAAAATACACCAAAATAACAATTAGTGCTTCTTGTATTACACTTAACCCAATCGTACCAGAGAAACCATTACTGTCAGATAAAAATCCTATTTTTATAATCAAAAGGCTATTTTCGTATATATCGTTGCTTTTTCAGTATGTGTATGTTGATTTCCACTCCAGAATGCTCGCTTGCCGTGGGGCGTGAGCTGAGCCTCCTCGTCGCAACCGCTCCTTGCGTGAGTCTCAGCTTTCCCGCATATCCCACAGGAGTCGAGCACCCTTCCGTTCCAATCAACTACTGTCTAAAAATTTACAGTTCCTACAAGAAACTCTCAAAAAAAGTTTAAATTAAAAATATGATATTTCCAAATTTAACTTGTCTTTATATATTCTCAGTAAATATGTAAAACACCTCTTGTTTTATTGTCATGGAAACAAAAAAGAATGTGTGATCTCACTTCTCACACATTCTATAAATGTTTTATTTTGCCAAATAGTAATCCTGTGTATTATATTGTTCGAACCCACAATCGGTATATAATTTTTTGGCATTTCTGTTTTCTAAAGCAACTTCTAGATGAATTTCATTCCCTTGTTTACTTTCTTGTTCAATAATCTGAAGTAAAGTATTCTTCCCGTATCCTTTGCCTTGATATTTAGGGAAAATTGCAAATCCGTAAATCCAGCTTTCATTGTTTTCTCTTTGGATACTAAGTTTTCCAATAATTTCGTTATTTACTTCAATTAAATATAGGATTCGATTTGGTTCATTTAAAATTCTGGAATTATACTTTTCAGCGTCCTTTGTTTCAAAACCAAAACATTCCACATCCAATTTCGTTACAATTGAAAAATCAGCAGGTGTTGCTTTTGTAAACTGTACGACTTGCTCAAATTTAGGTAATTCCTTGTTTCTACACACCATTTGATATTCAGAAAAAGAAAGATCACAATTTTGACTTTTTAAAAATTCTTTTGCACTTTGCGAAACCTCAGGTGCATTAAGTAGAATTGTACTTCCCTTCGGAATAATCTCCATTGCTTTGTTTAATAAATTTGTGAAAATCCCATTCCTTCTAAAAGTAGGATGGACCATCCCACATAACTCTACTTTTTCACCAATAAAATAAATGCCGATAAAGCCAACAAGCTGATTATCTTCATAATGAAATAAGTCCTCTGTTGTATCACCTGTACGGTTTCTTAGCATATCCCAATTTAATTTTAAACTTAATCCCTCATGGCTCTCACAAGTTTCTTGTAACTCTTTAATTTGCAATAATTGATTTTCAGATAACAACTGCTTCACCTTCTATAATTAGTTTGGCCTAGCCCAATTAAATATAGTTCAACAAAAAAAGCATTGTTCCTTCTTTTTGGAAAATGCTTGAATTGGCAATCATTATTTAACACTACTTATTTCTTTTACTAGTATTTTAAGTGCATCACCTTGATTGGTACCTTCCATGGAGGCAATAAATTCCTCCCGGCTATTTTGGACTCTTTCAAGTTCAGTTAGTACAGAGTCAGAAGTTAACTCTTCCTCTTCTAACATAAATCCATAACCCTTCTCGACAAAAGCATGTGCATTAAGTATTTGATCTCCACGACTTTGATTTTTAGTTAAAGGAATAATGAGCATGGGGATCTTCAATGCTAAAAATTCAAAAATTGCATTTGATCCACCTCTTGTAATGACCACATTTGTTGCTGCTAATACGTCTGGTAATTCATCATGGATATATTCAAATTGCTTATATCCAATTTGATTTTCAAAGTTAGGGTCCAAATTATCTTTCCCACATATATGGACTATTTGATATGTTTTTGTAAGGCTATTGAGACTTTCTCTTACAGTTTCATTTATTTTTTTTGCACCTAAACTTCCACCCATTATAGTTAAAATTGGCTTAAAATGATTAAATTGAAGAAAATGAAGTCCTTTCGTAGCAGATCCATTTAATAGTTCTTTTCTTATCGGGGATCCAATGACAGTTGTTCTATTTGATGGAAAATATCGTTTTGCTTCTTCAAAGGATGTAAAAATCTTTGTAGCAAATCTTTGAGAAATTTTATTAGCTAAACCAGGTGTCATATCACTCTCATGTATAAAAATTGGAATCTTTAACGTACTTGCGGCAATTATTACTGGCACCGAAACAAAACCACCTTTGGAAAAAACTAAATTTGGTTTAAGTTTTTTTAAAATTGCTCTAGCCCCAATACATCCTTTTAAAACTCTAAACATATCAACAATATTTTCCTTATCAATATATCTTCTTAACTTACCACTCGATATACCATAGTAAGGTATCTTTAAATTCGTAACTAACTCCTTTTCAATACCTTTTTTCGAACCAATATATTTGATATCCCATTCATTCGGATCAAGCTCATTCATTATGGCAATATTTGGTGTAACATGCCCTGCAGAGCCACCACCAGTAAAAACGATTGTTTTTCTAGACATAAAATCCCCTAACTTCTAATTGATTGTTTCATTAATTGGACAGGAATTAAAATACTTTTACAAAACCTATGCTATTATCCTCATAGCCTAATCTTTTATAAAAATCATGTGCTGCCTCTCTTTCCTTCCTTTTTCCACTTGTTAAACCAATCCCATAAGCACCTTGTTCACGTGCCCAGTTTTCTGCTACGTTCATTAATTGTTTTCCAATTCCTAATTTCCGATAATCCTCCTCAACAACAAACGCAACAATTCGGACACTTACGTCATTCCGTTCATAAAAGTATCCCTTACGTAAACCCACCATACCAACTACTTTATCTTCAACTTCAGCAACTAATGTAAAATAATCTTCATCTTTGTCTATTTTTCTAAAGCGATATTCCATTTCTTCAGTGGTAGTAGAGTAACCTAATTGCCTCATTAATTTCGCCAATTCAGCTACATCATTTTCATTAGCCTGCCTAATTTCCATACTCACCCTCAATTCATATTTAATATTAAGTTCTATTCTTAATTTTATGAATGAGACTAGCTTCAACATGTCTAATTAATAAAATGGTTTATTCCAGGTCCTATTCTAATCCAGTTGAAACTAACCAAAAATTCCAGTTTTATAAACAACTTTCCAGTTGAAAACTTGTATATAAAACTCAACTGTTTTTCCAGTTCTTGACTATTTAGTTCAAAACAATTACTTTTCCATCTAATTACCACACCTATAAATGAGCTAATAAATTAAATTCACCATAAAAGTTTGAAATTCCTTTTAATTAGACAAAAAATGCATTACTTCATATTCTAAAGTAATGCATTTTTAAGAACTACTATTTCTCTTTTATTGGATCAACAGCAAACCAGTCCGACATTGATAGATTTGTCGTTTTATCTTCCCAATCTTCAATTGCTAAATCTGATGGATCGAATTCTAAATCTCTCGTTTTATTTTGAGCAGTTTGCTGATTATCTATTTGATTAGTGTTCCTACCATTTTCAGAGTGTTGCGCTGCACCTGTAGTTGACATAATGATATTATTTTCAATTGTTTGATATACCGATTCATCCGATTCATTTTGATCAGCTTGATTTGTACCTTGAATTGAACTTCTTTGTTTTTTTTGAGTAGATCTAGATTGCTTTTGATTACTTTCTGATTTAATTGAATCTTCAATATCCTCAAACAGATTTGTTGATTTTCCCCCTTTATCTTTGTCGTGATTATTAATATGTAGTTTGTTTGTCAATTCTTCTGAAAACTCCGCTACATTATTTTTAAAATCATCAACCCATTCACCATAATTCACATGAAAATTGCTATTTTTCTCATGATGCTCACTTTGAAATTTATTGTTTGAATCATTCTCATTATTCATCAACGTAAATGTGGTTTTTAACTCTTTTTCAAGATTTACAATCTGACTGTCAAAATGATGTAATTGTTTTTTTAAATGCTCCATATTAGACTCGATTTCATCAATACGCTTGTTAACTTTATGCATATTTTTTTGGTGTTCATTGCGTTTTAAATCGAATTGTTCTAACAGTTTATCAAAAGAAAGATCCATAATACTCACCTTATTTCATTTTTTATTTAGTATGCCAAAGTTGAACTGAAAAAAATAAAGATATTTAGTGATAAAAAAGAACAACTGCATGAACAGTTGTTCTTTTTTATTATTTAACAGGCGTTTTTGGGATATACCATTTAATTGCACCTAATCGTACAAGTAGGTAATTATTCTTTTCTCCTATAGTTAGGAGTAAATATTTTAATTTTATTACCTAATTAACAAACACTTATATTTGCTGAAGTTGAGTATAACTAGGTCAATATTGAACAAAAATAAGTTTACCGTTTATAACTTTCTTTTCATCCTGATTTGTAGCAACTACTGAAAAATGTAGTCTGCTTGCTTCTAATTCAACAAGTGTTGCTTTTAATGTAATGATATCATTTATAAATACCATGTTTTTAAATCGAATAGAATAGTCTTCAATAAAACCATCTTCATAATAATCCGAAAATAGTTTCGATAAATTTCCCATTGTCCACATGCCATGAGCGATTACACCAGGTAGTCCAGCTTTTTTAGCTTCATCATCGATTGTATGGATTGGATTAAAATCTCCTGAAGCTCCTGCATATTTTATTAAATCAATTCTAGATACTGGTTTTAGTACTACTGGTTCTAAAGAATCTCCAATTTTTAAATTTGTAAGAACTGTCATACTGTTAACACCTTCCTTACTTCTTCACTAATAATCACGACAGATTTAGTGGTGAAAATAAGATTTCCTTCCAAATCTTCCCCATTGTCAGAAAGAACTAAAAAACCCATATTACCAAAATTCCCTTTTTTCTCAAAGTAATCTTTTATTTCAGTAAAACACTTCACTTTTTCACCAACTAAAAGTGGTCTTTTGTAATGAAAGTTTTGTTCGCCGTGGATTAATCCTACATTTGGCAAATGAAAATTTTCAATCTCCCCATATTCAAACACTCTAGGAAATGTTGGTGGTGCAATATTTTGTCCATATCTGGAATTTTTGCCGTATTCTTCGTCAACAAAAATTGGATGTAAGTCACCTATTGCTTCTGCGAACTTTTTCACAGCACCTCGTTCAACGGTATTAATGACTCCTTTAGAGCGTTCTCCAATAAATGATTTAAACATATTAATCACCCCATTATAGAAATTACGATTTTGGCCCACCAGCAACATAGAGCACTTGTCCATTTACATATGATGATTTTTCATCTGCAAAAAATGCAACTGCGTTCGCTATATCTTCAGGTTTTCCAGTTCTTCCAGCAGGTATCTGACTTAAACTTGCTTCAATCAACTGTTCAAAAGAAATACCAATTCGACTAGCTGTTTCTCTTGTCATTTCAGTCTCAATAAATCCAGGTGCTACGGCATTCGTTGTAATACCATATTTCCCTAGTTCAATTGCCAGAGTCTTCGTTAATCCTTGAAGTCCCGCCTTTGCTGTCGCATAATTTGCTTGACCACGATTTCCAAGCGCAGATGTAGAGGAAATATTAATGATTCTACCATATTGTTGTTTAACCATATATGCTTGAGCAGCACGAACAACATTAAAAGAACCTTTTAAATGCACGTCCATAACTGCTTGCCAATCTGAATCTGTCATTTTAAATAATAAATTATCACGGATCACACCAGCATTATTTACAACAATATCAATTGAACCAAATCTCTCGTTTACTTCTTTCATGGCCTCTTCCACTTCATTTGCTTCAACTACATTGGCAATTTTAGTGTAAATCTCATATTGCTTAAATTCTTCAGCTGTCTGGCTAATCGCTTCTTTATTCACATCGATAATAGCTACCTTTGCGCCTTCACTAGCAAATAACTCAACTATGTCTTTACCAATTCCACGACTACCTCCTGTTATAAATGCTACTTTTCCTTCGAATCTTCCTGTCATTTTTCTTCACTCCTTACTTAAAATGGTTCATTAAACGAATTGGCCTACTTTTACATGTCCTTTTAAAAGATTTCTTGAGATGATTAAACGTTGAATTTCATCCGTGCCATCATAAATTCGCCATAGTCTTGCTTCACGATACCATCTTTCAATTGGTAGTTCTTTTGTGTAACCAATTCCGCCATGAATTTGAAGTACACGGTCGACTACTCTATTTCCCATATTTGATCCATATAATTTCGCAACTGAAGCTAAATGTCGATTATCTTCACCTTGGTCTAAAGTAAATGCTGCATTTAAAACTAGCCATCTTGCTGCTTCTATTTCAACAGCAGAATCTGCAATTTGCCACTGTATTGCTTGTCGTTCTGCAATTGGCTTTCCAAATGTTTCTCTTTCCTTTGAATAATCAATAGCCATTTGTAATAATCTTTCTGCAGCTCCAACAGCTTGTGCTCCTACGATCCATCTAGCAAAACCAATCCATTCAAGACCTAGGTTATATCCACCGTTTAATTCACCTAAAATATTTTCTTCAGGCACACGGACAATGTCAAAAACTAATCCCGCTGGCCCCCATTCGCCCATTGTATGAATATACTCAGATTTCCAGCCCATTTCTCGATCGACAATAAAGCACGTTACGCCATCTCTACCAGCTGTTTTTTGATGTTTTTCTTTATCTGTAATTGCAATAGCCATAACAAAATCTGCCTCATTACCACCTGTAATAAATGTTTTCTCTCCATTTAAAATCCATTCATTTCCAACTTTAACAGCAGTCATTTTAATATTTTGAGTGTCAGACCCTGCATTAGGTTCTGTCATTGCAAAACAAGATTTTTTTTCACCATTAATTGTAGGGATCAAGTATTTTTGCTTTTGCTCATCATTAGCATAAAATAGAATATTATCAGCGAAACCACCAAATCTAAAAGGAACAAATGTTTTTGCCACTTCCATATAAATAATCGCAAGCATCATTTGCCCTAAATCAGCTCCACCGTATTCTGCAGGTGTATTAATACCCCAGAAGCCAGCCTCTTTTGCTTTTAGCTGAAGCTCTCTTATCTTTTCCGAATCTAGACTAGGTCTACCTTCTCTTTCATTTCGAAGAACTTCATTTTCTAATGGAATTAATTCCTTCTCAACAAATTTTCGGATTGTTTTTTGAATCATTCGTTGCTCATCAGTCAAGCGTAAATGCATTTAAATTCCTCCGTTTCGTATTTGTTAACATCGACTTATTAAATAATTCCTTAAATTAGTTTTTAGGATCTAAAATTACCTTCCCCACTGTTTTTCTTGCTTGCAAAATTGTATGAACATTTGCAGCTTCACTAAGTGGAAATACTTCTCCAATCGTAATTTGCAACTTACCATTTGCTACATAAGTAAATAACTCTTCTAAACTATCTTTTATTAGTTCAGTTCTTCTCAATAATGGTGGTAGGAAAAATCCAATAACTGATTGATTTTTTTCCATTAAAGATGATGGGTAAAACTTACTTTGTTGTCCACTTGCTACTCCATAAATGATTAATCTTCCAAAGTAGGCTAAGCATTTTAATGTTTTATAAAAAACATCTCCACCAGCCATTTCAAGTGCTACATCAACACCTTTTCCGTCTGTAGCTTCAAGAACCTTTTCTTCCCAGCCTTCTTCTGTATAGTTGATTAATACATCAGCTCCCATTTGTTTCGCAAGCTTTAGCTTTTCTTCAGTACTTGCTGTTGCTATCACTTTTTTAGCTCCGAAAATCTTCGCTAGTTGGACTGCCAATGTGCCAACACCGCCCGCTGCTGCATGAATTAATACCGTTTCACCCGGTTTTAACATGCCCATCGTTTTTAAAATATGATAAGCACTCAATCCTTGTACTGGTAATGCTGCAGCTATTTTAAAATCTAATTCGTCAGGTAGAATTATGATAGAGCGTTCATCAGAAATGGCAAACTCCGCATAGCCACCTGATTCGATCATCGTAACAACTCGTTCTCCAGGTTTTACAGTCGTTACGTTTTCTCCAATTTCAACTACAATTCCAGCTACTTCTGCACCAGGTATATACGGTAAATATGTTTTTACTACATATTGACCTTCTCTTCTAGCCGTATCAGCATAATTTACAGCCGAAGCGTATACTTCAATCAATACTTCTCTACCATTTGGGGTTGGTTTCTCTAGTTCAACCCTCTCTAATACTTCAGGTCCACCAAATTGTTTAAATTGAATTGCTTTCATTTTCTACCTCCATAAATGTTATTTTCCAACAAAGGATGGTTTTCTTTTTTCCTTAAATGCCGCTACTCCCTCTTGATGGTCTTCTGATGTTATCATTAAAGGTTGAGTAATTCTTTCTAGTTCAAGCATTTCATCTAATGTAGATGTGAATGATTGATTAATTAATTTTTTCATCATTCCATTTGCTCTTCCCGGTCCAGCTGCAATCTTAGCAGCAAATTTTTTAGTTTCTTCTATTAATTCTTCAGATGAAACCAATAAGTTAACTACACCTAATTGATGCATCCTTTCACCCGAAACTGGTTCTGCAGTAAAAAAGAGTTGTTTGGCTAAATGAGGGCCAATTATTCTTGGCAAGAAATATGAACCACCACCATCTGAAATCAAACCAACTTGCGAAAAACTAAGAGCGAATTTACTATCGTCTGAAGCTATAATTAAGTCACAAGCCAATGCCAAATTAAATCCAGCTCCGGCAGCAAATCCATGAACTGAGGCAATAACTGGTTTTTCACAATCTCTAATCGCTTTAATACAATTATTTAGAACACCTATATGTTCATAAACTTCAGTTGCGGTCGCCTTCCCCATTGTTTTAACATCGCCACCAGCACAAAATGAACGACCAGCTCCTGAAATAATAATCGCTTTAATCTGCGAATTACTCCCTGCAGCTTTAAGTGCGTCAATCAATCCATTCAACATCTCTAAATCAAAAGAATTCAGACTTTCTGGTCTATTTAATTTAAGTGATAGTATACGGTCTTTCACATCAATAATTAACGAACCATTTGACATATCGATCGCTCCTTTTATTTCAATCTAGTTAAATGCTACATTATGACTTAGTGTAATTAACGATTTTGCAAATTTATCAAATTGAGCAAAGCGTTGGTCATTTGTTTGTCCCAATTTATACCTGTAAAAAATTTGCTGAACAATTACAGCTAATTTGAAATAGGCAAATGCTAAATAAAAATTAATTTTAGTAACGTCTCTACCACTCTTTTTCGCATATTCATTTATAAATTCATTTCTCGTCATAAACCCATTACAAATTGTAACTGGCGGATTTCCAAGACCGAATTTTAGTAAATCAGGATCATCCTCCTGAATCCAATAACTCATTGCAACTCCTAAATCAGCAAGTGGATCCCCAATCGTAGTCATCTCCCAATCGAATAAACCAATCATCTCTTTTAAATCATGACTAAACATTGAATTATTTAGTTTAAAGTCATAATGAATAATTGTTGATTCATGTTTTTTTGGTACTTGTATTTGAAGCCAGTTCATCAGTTGTTCAACTTCTTTAATATCACTTGTTTTTGCTCGATTATATCTAGAAATCCAACCACTAACTTGTCTTTCCATAAAATTTTCAGGTTTACTTATTTCTAAGAGATTTGTTTTTTGATAGTCAATTGAATGCAATTCAACTAATTTATTAACCATTATGTTTGAAATAAAAGCACATTCCTGTTCAGTTACTTTAAGATGTTCAGGAAAAGCAGTATCAAATACTTCTCCAAGTTTTCGTTCCATAATAAAAAATGGACTCCCAACAATTGATTCATCCTCAGAAAAAATAATTGGTTTAGGTGCAGCAGAAAAATGAGGATGAATTTCTGTTAAAATTCTAAATTCTCTTTTCATATCATGCGCTTTAGGTGCAACTGGTCCATGAGGGGGTCTTCTAAGTACCGCTTCCCACTTACCTACTTTTAGTAAATAGGTTAAATTTGAATGTCCCGCAGAAAATTGACGAATTGTTAATTCACCAGAAGGTAGGTCCATTAAGTTTTCTACCAAAAAGTTATGTAAAACTGAAAGGTTTAACTCTTCACCTTTTCTCACTTGTATTGTTTCAAGTTCAAGTTTTTCTGCCATATCAGCCCTCCGTTATTAAGAAAATTCAGATTATTAATCTCGTAAATGGTTATTCAATTGAACTCTAAAAATTTCTGGTATTTCTTCACTTCGTTGCTCTTTAAAATTAAAGTAAACAATGATGGCATTTCCTTTTGCTATTAATTGGTCTGATTCTCCACATTTAATCTCATGCTCAAGGTGAAAACTCTTGCTTCCAACCTTTGTAATATACGTTGAAACAGTTAGTTTCTGATTAAAGTGTCCTTGATTAATAAAATCACATTTTGTAGAAGCTAATATAAAATTCCAATCTTGTAATTTCATTCCATATCCAAGAGATTGGAAAAATTTTATTCGTGCTTCCTCTAGATAGATAAAATAACTTGTATTATTTATATGACCTAGTGCATCCGTTTCACAAAACCTTGCTGTTATCGTAAATTGTTCCATTTTATCCACTACCTTTCTATTAAAATAGAAAATCAAATGATAAAATACTAACTAGTCGGTATGTAATATAGTATGGAATAATGTAGGAGAGTATTACATCTCCCACACTCAATTCTCGATTCCTTTAAAGACCATCTCTGTAAATATCTTTGCTAACTCATAGTCATTCTTGCTACCGGCTGGATTAAACCATTGATAACTCCAATTTGTTATACCTAAAATTCCAAATGTAATTAATGGAACATCTAAATCAGATCGTAAATCTCCATTTTCAATACCTTCTTTTAATAATCTTTCAATATTGAAACGATATTGATCTCTTTTTGGATCAATTTTTTCAAGGCTTTCAGGATTTAAATGTCTCATCTCTCTAAAAAAAACTTTAGCGCTTGCACCTTGTTTTTTTATATCAAGTAATGAAAGATGGATTATATCAAGTAACTTATCTTTAAAACTCTTGGAATCATCATATAAAATAACTTCTTGTTTACTTAATAAATCATCAATATATCGTAAATGGATCTCCTTTAATAACTCTTCTTTACTCGAAAAATAATAATAAAAAGTTCCTTTAGTGACTCCTATTGATTCGACGATATCCTGTATGGAAGTTACTGTGAATCCTTTTTTATCAAATAAATGGATAGCATGTTCTGTTATTTTTTCTTTCATGGGATGTCCTCGCAATCTAAAATTTCAATAGAATTATACCATATTTCCTTTTTTACAATTTCTTTTTAACTGAATATTTAAGAATTTAATGAAAAAGGTGCGATTTTTCATAATTAGTAAATGGCAGTCCCATGTTAAATCCTATTTTTATTATTTATAGATTATACGATTTGTTCAATCAACCTATTTAAACAGTTTTTGAACTTTCCGATTCTCTAAGCGCTCTTCTTAAGATTTTGCCTATATTTGTTTTTGGAAGTTGATCACGAAATTCAATTTGACGCGGTATTTTATACGTTGCTAAATTTCTCTGGCAAAATTCCAAAATATCAGCTTCTGTTGCTGCTTTATCTGATTTCAGTACAAGAACTGCTTTAACTGTTTCTCCTCGATATTCGTCTGGTACCCCAATTACTACAGCTTCTTGTACACTCGGATGCTCGTATAAAATTTCTTCAATTTCTCTAGGATAAATATTAAAACCACTTGCAATAATCATATCCTTCTTTCGATCAACAATCGTGACATATCCTTCTTCATCTACTGAAGCTATATCACCTGTAAATAGCCATCCATCTTTTAATGTATGGGCAGTTTCTTCTGGCATATTCCAATAGCCTTTCATAATTTGGGGACCTTTAACGATTAACTCACCAACTTCTCCAGTTGGAACTTCTAATTGACCTGTGGCTAAATCCACAATTTTATATTCAGTTGAAGGTAAACCAAAACCTACAGTACCAGGTTTTTTCTCAGCAAAGGCAGGGTTACAATGAGTTGTTGGAGATGCTTCAGATAAGCCGTAACCTTCCAAAATGGTAGCTCCTGTTTTTTGTTCAAACTGATGTAATAATTCGACTGGCATTGGTGCACTTCCACTATTGCAAACCTTTATTGAATCAATTCCATATTTCTCCGCTTCAGGATGATTAATAATCGCTACATACATTGTCGGGACTCCCGGAAAAAGTGTAGGCTTTTCATTTTTAATCGTTGTTAAAACTTCCATTATGTCAAAGCGCGGAAGTATAATTAGTTCATTTGCCATATAGATACAAAAATTCATGCTTATGTTCATTCCATATACATGAAAAAAAGGAATTACTGATAAACTACGCTCTTTACCAACTTCTATGCTTCCTTTAAAAAACTCTTTTGATTGCATGATGTTTGCTAAAAGGTTCTCATGCGTAAGCATTACGCCTTTAGATCTACCTGTTGTACCTCCTGTATATTGGAGTACTGCAATATCTTCTTTTGCATCGATTTCTACTGGAACTACATCCCCATTTCCTTCTCTTAAGAAATGTTCAAAAAGTGAATCTGATCCAAATGTTTCTTCTGTCTGAGATAAATTTACAACAATAATGTTTTGAAGTTTTGTTTGATTTTGAATTGATTTTACAATTGGATATAAACTAGCTAGTACTACAATTGTCTCTGCACCTGAGTCTTTAATAAGATGAAGCAACTCACGCTCAACAGACATAGGATTAATTTGAGTTACAATTGCTCCGACTGTTAATATTCCATAATATGAAATGATATATTGCGGACAATTAGGAAGCATAATTGCGACCCTGTCCCCTTTTTGAATACCATTTACTTGCAAAGAAGAAGCAAATGCATTGACTGATGAATACAGCTCTTTGTATGTAAATTTTTTATGATAAAATGTCATGCTTGTATGATTTGGGTATTGTTCTGATGACTCTTTTAATATTTGGGGAATTGATTTATTAGGAATGATAATTTCGGGTGAAATACCCTCAGGATAATGAGAATGCCAAGATTTAATAGAATTCATTTTTATAACCTCCAATGTTTATAAAAAACTTAATCTCAAAAAATCTTTTATTTCGTTTAGCATGAGTAACATCTAGAAGATAATTCCGCCCCCATCTACCGGTAATGTCACCCCGGTGATAAACGATGCTTCATCTGATGCTAAAAATAAAGCAGCTGATGCTACTTCTTCTGGATTACCAATTCGTCCAAGTGCATTTGCTTTAGATATGATAGGCCATCTACGTTCATCATTTCGCCAAAAATCTATTATACTCGTATCAATAATACCCGGAGCGATGGCATTTACTCTAACGTTGAACTTCCCGTACTCCAATGCAGCATTTTGAGTTAATAGTACGACACCACCTTTAGAAGCATTGTACGCACTTACGAACTTTTTCCCTTTTAAACCTAATAAACTTGAAGTATTAATAATCACTCCACTTCCAGACTTCATTAACTCAGGAATAGCATATTTAATACCTAGGTAGACACTTTTCAAATTAATATTCATAACTAAGTCCCATTCAGACTCGTCCAGATCGACACTTCGTACTTCTGAATTACTTATACCAGCATTGTTCATTAAAATATGAATGGCTCCAAAGTGATTAACTGTTTCATTAATTAAATTTTGGATACTTTTGCTGTTTCCAACATCTGTTTTTATGAATATCGCTTCTCCATTTTTCTCTTTAATTCTCGCAACTGTTTCTTCACCTGTCTCCTCATTAATATCAGACACAACCACTTTCGAGCCTTCATTAGCAAATCGAATTGCGGTTGCTCTTCCGATTCCACCGCCACCACCTGTAATTACTGATACTTTATTTTGTAGCCTCATTTTTTCCTCCTAGTTTAAAAGGACTAATAGAAAATTATTTTTCAACCGGTGTTAATAATTTTGAAGATTGATATTTTCGAAGTTCTAATTTCGCAAGTTGTGCGCGATGAACTTCATCAGGTCCATCCGCTAATCTTAAAGTCCTTGCATTTGCCCATTGCGCTGCCAAAGTAAAATCATTTGAAACACCTGCAGCACCAAAAGCTTGAATTGCTCGATCAATCACTCGAAGTGCCATAGAAGGAGCAACTACTTTAATCATCGCAATTTCTGATTTAGCTTCTTTATTTCCTACAGTATCCATCATAAATGCTGCCTTTAAAGTTAATAATCTAGCTTGTTCAATTTCAATTCGTGAATTAGCAATCCATTCTTGAACAACACCTTGATTAGCGATTGGTTTACCGAAAGCTACACGATTTTGTACACGCTTACATAACTCTTCTAGTGCTCGCTCTGCCGCTCCAATCAATCTCATACAATGATGGATTCTGCCAGGACCTAAGCGACCTTGAGCAATAGCAAACCCTTTCCCTTCACCCCAAATAATATGACTCTTTGGAACTTTTACATTATTAAATGTAATTTCAGCGTGTCCATGTGGTGCATGATCATAACCAAAAACAGGAAGCATTCTTTCGATTTTTACTCCTGGTGTATTTAAAGGGACAAGAATCATAGATTGCTGTTCATGACGACTTGCATTAGGATTTGTTTTTCCCATAACAATTGCAATTTTGCAACGAGGATCTCCTGCTCCAGACGACCACCATTTTCTTGCATTAATGTTATAGTAATCTCCATCACTTTCAATACTAGCTTCAATATTTGTTGCATCTGAAGAAGCAACTTCAGGCTCAGTCATTGAGAAACACGAGCGGATTTCTCCATTTAATAAAGGAGTTAGCCATTGACTTTTTTGCTCCTCCGTACCATATCTTTCTAGTACTTCCATGTTTCCAGTATCAGGTGCACTACAATTAAATACTTCTGGACCAATTAGTGAGCGACCCATTATTTCACACAATGGTGCATATTCTAAATTTGTTAAACCAGCTCCATATTTACTTTGTGGTAAAAATAAATTCCAAAGTCCTTCTTGCTTCGCTTTTGCTTTTAATTCTTCAATAATTGGTGGTATATCACTCCATCGTGATTCTTGTTCGTTTAATTGCTTTTCAAATAGTTCTTCATTCGAATACACATAGTTCTCCATAAATTTTGTTAGTTTTTGTTGTAGTTCTTGAACTTTTGGTGAATATAAAAAATCCATGAAATCAAATCCCTTCATTAACATACTAACTAGTTGGTATAAGAGTAATAGAATGCTATCTAATGTCTGGTTCTACTTTTAGCATATTATTCGCATTTCTAACACATAGTCCATTTTCAAATATTGGAACAACTTTAAATTGACTTTTAAGACTTACAAATTTCAATTCATCTTCAAATCCATAATCGAGAAGCATTTTGCCTACACTTGATTCTGCTAATATCTCAAACTCTTTATCTAAATTACTAGAATAAAATAAATGTGCAGCTTTAGCAGCATCAGTATATTCAAGCTCAATTGAAGAGCTCAGTAGACAATCGATAAAATAACCAGCTCCGTAAAAATCCTCCATATTAAACTTCCCAGATGATCCTGAACAAATTAAGATAATTGATTCATCCTTATAATTCGATACAAGATGATGGGCTACTGATTTACTATTTAGTATAGAAGCAGCATACACTTTTTTTGCGTATTGGGATTTTTTAAGAGCAATAGTCCCATTAGTAGTAGATAAAATAATCGTTTTACCTGAAACGACATCTTTTAAAGCCATCGGATTCGGTGCAAGAAAGCCATCAATTGTCTTCCCTTGATATTCACCTATAAGTATCGTTTTACTCGGATCTTTACTTTGTCCATATTTTAAGGCTTCTTCCTCATTAAGAACTGGTATAACTTCTTTCGCACCGAATTCAAGCGCAGCTGTAATCGTTGAAGTTGCTAATAGTACATCAAAAACGACAACGATTTTATTATCAGTTAGTTGTTGTTCATCAATTTCTTCTTTTCTCATTAAAAGATGTATTTTCCCCATCTTATAGCTCCTTTTTTATTGAAAGTGAAGTTTAGGAATAATTACATTATCGATGCTCCACCATCAACTACAATCGTTGCACCTGTAACATAGTCAGAAGCTGGAGCTGCTAAAAAAAGGGCCGCACCTTTTAAGTCATTATCACTGCCAAACTTTTTAAGCGGTGTTACTTCTAGCAATTCTTTTTCACTTTGTGCAATGACGTCTTTTGACATTTTAGTAGGAAAAAATCCAGGTGCAATTGCATTAACATTTACGCCGCGAGATCCCCATTTTACAGCTAAATCTCTTGTAAAACTTAATACCGCGCCTTTACTCGCACTGTAACCGACTGCATTTAAATGGTTAGGATTTGTTCCTTGAATACCTGCTATTGAAGCTATATTAATTATTTTACCTGAGTTTTGCTCTAACATAATTTTGCCTACTTCTTGGGACATAAGAAATGTCCCAGTCACATTGACATTCATCACTTTTTGCCAAGCTTCGAGTGGCATCTCCTCTGCTGGTGCGCCCCATGATGCACCACTGTTATTGACTAAAATATCAATTCGTCCAAATTTTTCTTTTGTTTCTTGAACTACTCTCTGTACATCTTCACGTTTCGTAACATCACATTTTAAAGCTAAAGATTCTACACCAATATTTTTTAATTCTTCACTGACTTCTTTACAGGCTTCTTCATTTCGTGAGCAAACAACGACATTTGCACCTGCTTCTGCAAATCCTTTTGCAATTTGCTCTCCAAGTCCTCTTCCGCCACCTGTTACAATCGCAACCTTACCAGTCAAGTCAAATAATTGTTTTACGTGCATTCCTCTTACCTCCTAAAAAGTTACATATTAAATAATATGTTGTGATCACTTAAACATACGTATTAAGATACTAACCAGTCGGTATGTTCATTACTTAAATCATACATAATTAATTCAGAATATTCAATAAAAAATATAAAATTCAATTTTTGCTTTTATTAATCACAATATTATTTTTTAACAAAGCCTTATTAATAGTAAGCTCTGATCCTTTATTGATTAAAATTCGCCGAATATGTTTACTATCTGTGAATTAAAAATAAAATAATTCATACATTCAAAAAGGATATATTTAATGCCAAGAGGATTTAATGAGCTAAACAAAGAACATATTAAAATAGAAATTTTTAAAGCATTGAAAGAAGTTATTCAGCACACTAGGACTTATTCGTTTAATTGAATAACAATGACATGGATAATTTGGAGGTACAAATGAAAGAAAATAACAAAACGCTTATATTAATCGGATTAATGATTGGTGTGATCTTTTCTGAGTTGGATGAGACTGTTGTATCAACCGCTATGCCAACGATTATTAGAGATTTAGGTGGATTACCATTATACGGATGGGTTGGAGGAGTTTATATGCTCTCTATGACTTCTTTTATGGCCATCCTTGGAAAATTAGCAGATTTATACGGACGCAAACGAATTTACTTAGTTAGTATGGCACTATTCATAGGAGGTTCTATTATTAGTGGAACCGCTCATTCAATGGAAGTTTTATTAATTGGACGTGGGATTCAAGGAATCGGTGCTGGTGGATTGATGCCACTTGCGATGATTATTTTCGGTGATAGTTTCCCTGTTGAACAACGTGCAAAAATCCAAGGAATTTTCGGTGCTGTCATGTTTATCCCGCAATTACTTGGACCACTTATAGGTGGCTATTTTGTACAGCATATTTCATGGCACTGGATTTTCTTAGTAAATATTCCCGTAGGAGTACTTGCGGCAATACTTTTAGCATTCGGATTAAACGAAACAAAAGTAGATCGAAAAATTAGTATCGATTGGTTTGGTGGTATTTTACTAGTAACGACACTCATCAGTTATTTACTTACTCCTGTACTTCATCAAACCGAAGGATATTCATGGAATGAACCTCAAATGATTGGACTATTAGTATTAGGTACGATTTTACTCTGCATATTCATTTTTGTTGAATCAAAAGCAAAAGAACCAATTATTCCATTACATTTATTTAAGAATCGAAATTTCATCGTGATTTCAGCTTTAGTATTCGTATTTATACTTTCAATAATGGGTTCCCTATCTTCATTCCCATTTTTCACACAAAATGTCCTTGGACTTACTCCAACTGAATCTGGATATTTAAATCTTCCAATCATGGTAGGTGCGATCGGTGCAAGTGTAATTGCTGGTCGATTAATGAATAAATTACCTTATCGTACGATTTATATTGTATCATTTATTATTCCTATTATAGGATTTTATTTACTATCAGGTATTAATGCGCATACATCAATCATTACATTTATTATTTATTTCATCATACTTGGTTTTGGATTTGGAGCATTGTTTAACAACGCATTAATAATACAGGAGTCTGTTGATAAAGAGCATGTTGGTATTGCACAATCATCGGTTACACTATTTCAATCAATAGGAATGACAATTGGTTTTAGTCTTTTCGGTTCTCTACTTGCATCTAAAATCTCATCTGGGATGAAATCGTTAGCTAGTAATCTTTCAATGGATCAGCTAATTCAAATCAAAAAAATTGAAAATGGTATGATTCCCAAAAATCTTGATCCTGCATTACTCGAAAACGTAAAAACAGTTTTTGTCCATTCGTTTCAACAATTGTATTGGGTATCATTCGCCCTAGCAATCATTTCATTCTTAATTTGTTGGGGACTGAAAAAAGAGATATTAATCAAAAAAGATGAAGAAAATGAAGTAAAAGAAGTTACTACACTTTAATTTTCAACATGATGGCTTATAATTGCTTATATTTAAATAAAGGCTTTCTTTTTATGAGTATTTTTATAGTCATGTTTATGGTAAGAATTCAATCAATCATTAAAGAAGTTGATTAGAGTGGGAGATTCGGGACACCTGAGACTCTCCCAAGGCTCAAAGCGCTAGAGGATCAGCGCACTCTCCATTAAAAAAGCGAACATCCATATTTTTTTTCAGAGCCAAAAAAAATAAGACCATTCCAATACGGAATGGTTTTTTTATGCAATCATGTACAGTTACCTACTATATGGTTCATTACATCAGTCAATGATTTTTCTGCCATTGAAGATAATCTTAAGCTATAATTTTCGAATGCCAAATGTGATGTTACACTATTTGGAACAATTACACATCGTAATCCAGCCTCTCTAGCTGCAATAAGTCCATTTAGTGAATCTTCAAATGCGATTGCTTCAGACGCAGTTACTCCTAATTCCTCAATTGCTTTACAATACAATTCTGGATTTGGCTTCACATTACTTACATCTTCTCTTGTTTTAATTACACTAAAGTATTCATATATGTTTAACTTTTTTAAGAAGCCCTCTACCCATTCTCTTGATGAGCTTGATGCTAAACCTATGATTAATCCGGCCTCTTTCGCGGTAATTAAATAGTCCTCTACATTTTCACGTAATGCTGGTTCATCGAGCTTTGTCTTCACTAATTTTTCTACTGAGCTTTCAATCAGATCTCTTTCAAACGGTATCTTTATATTTTGCTTAAGATAATCATAAAGAATGTCGTCATGTGTACCAATTACTTCTGAGAATTTTTCTAAAGATAAATCAAATTCATACTCTAACAATACTTCTCTATATGCATCAAACCATACAGATTCTGTATCAACAATTAATCCATCAAAATCAAAAATAATTGCTTTTATCAATTCTACACCTCATTCATAATCGTCTTAAAACGTACTAATTTCGTCTAATGTATCTAATATTTCGGTTTTTATTTCTGAATTATTTTGCTTTAGTCGATAGTTAAGACTTCTTAAGAAGTGTTTTGTATTAATCTTTATATTAAAGTCGAGTAAATAATCTCCTGTCAGCTTATACTCTTTAAATCGATGACACCATAATATGAAGTCTTGATTTGATACTATTTTACGATCCAAAATTGACATAACAGCTGTAACTAAGCGCTCATCTTCCTCGCAAGTATATACATTCATACTTTCCATTACACGCTCTTGAATAATAGTTAGTACTGTCAGTAAATCCCTCCGATTGGATTCATGAGATTTTGCTATTTCATCTAAACAATCTGCTAGATGTGCAACAGAATGTGCCCAACCCTTTCCTTCAACATAACCACGAATATCTTTTTCATTTTTAGCATATTGGAAAACTCTTTCCTTTATATAACCAAAATCAGTAGAAAATAAAAATGGCTTTTCAAAGTGTTTTAATAGAATCACACTAATGATTAGTATCGAAAACGATCTTGTAAAAACAGAATCCGTATTCTCTTCTCCTAATCCATAAAATAAATGATCATCGTCAACAGTGATCAATAAAAAGTTTCTTAACTGTTCATTCGTATATATATCAGTTAGAATCCATTTTGAGAACACTATATAGATTAAATCATCACGTAAATACGGATCAGTTGTACCAATTAAGCGCAACATTGACTTTGCTAATTCATTCGTATTTTCACCAGTTGGCACATTAAATTTGTTTTCAATTATTCCTTTTAGCTTTCCGACTAACATTTTTTCTTTTTCCATCATTAACACCTTTTCAATCTTATTTTTATTCTTATTTTACCACAGCATGATTTCGACTTCAGAATATTAAATATGATTCTATTATTCCGATAATTCATGGTAGAGTAATAGCTGTTAAGAAAAACTATGCTAGAATTTAAATTATTTAAAGAGGTATATCATGTCACTTAGCTCATTACATAAAAATGTAAATGATTAATAGATAAAGAAAAAGAGCCCGACGGCTCTTTCAGACTGAAATTTAATATTTTATGGACTTTCTCTAAAGTCTCTTTTTTATTTTTCCCAATCAGATTTTAGAAGCGAAAAAACATTTACATCATGAGATTCGTTTCCTTGAAATAAATACCCTCTCAACTTACCTTCCATTTTGAAACCTATTTTTTCAAGTAGAGATGAAGAAGCTATATTTTCCGGAAAAATTATGGCACCAATACGATAAAGTCCTAAATTTTGATAGCAATATGTAATCACTTTATTTATTGCTTCTGAAGCATACCCTTTTCTCCAATATGCCGGTAATAAATCATATCCAATTTCTGTTCTTTTTGATGCAATAATTAGATTATTTAATCCAATCGTACCAATTAATTCATTTGATTCTTTTTCAATTAAACCCCAACGCATTCCGTGTTGATTTTCAAATCTTGTCTGAAACGATTCAATCATTTTTTCAGCTTGTACTTTTTCGGTAAAAGCATTCATGCCATAGTAACGAATCACTTCGTCATTTGAAAAAATAGAAAATATTTCAATTACATTTGCTTGTGTTATTTGAACTAAAGTTAATCTTTCTGTTTCCAAATTCGGAAAATCCATCAATTTACTCCCCCTTTTGATAATATAAAACGACCATCTTATTCGACAGTCGTTTACTCTATACATTTAATAAATTAGTTTTTAATTGCCTTGCATAAATTAAATCTTAGAATTCTTGCCAGTAATAAATGATGGTAATGATTAAAGAAACGATTGTAAAAATTGCAGAGACAAGAAAAGATATTGATTTTCCAGGTAATTGAACCTGACTTTCCTCTTTCACTTTTATGCCAGTTTGCGTTTGAACGGACAGTCTTACACTATTCGATAAAAATCCCCCACTACTTGTGAAAATTCGAATAATAATCGTAACAATTATGCCTACAATAAATGCATAATCAATCATTCTGGAATCCATAAAATTTGAAACCAACCATGTTAATCCCAATAAAACTGCTAATGTACTAACGATGAACGTAAGTTTCTTCAAAATTAATTCCCTCACTTTTTAGTGTTCATTTTTTATATTATAAGCTAATTTGGAAAATATTGTAATAAATATTTCGAATCTTTCATCTTATTGATATAGGAATGGACTATTTTAGGATAAAAATAAAGAAATTACTCTCTTCAAAGTCTTTTTACAAAACTAGTTAAAAAGCAATTTTATAAAAAACAATAAAAAAGTGCATCATAAGAAATCATTCTTAGATACACTTTTTAATCGAACTATGTTGCTGGAGTTAGCTCAATCATACAACGATAATTATTCATTTGTACTTCTTTTCCAATTACTTGATCTTTAACAAGTAAATGACGCATCAATAAATTTTCTTGTAGCATTGCTTTAAACTTTTCAGTGATTTTTAGTAAATCTTTATTTGCAGATATTGCAATATCTACACGCATGTTAATCGGTAATTTTAATTCTTTTCGATATTCTTGGATAGATCGAATCATTTCTCGGACTATACCTTCTTGAATAAGTTCTTCGGTTAAGGATACATCTAACGTCACAGTGAACTCACCATTTGTTGCTGAGGAATAACCTTCTTTCGGAATTTTTTCAATTAGCACATCTTGAATGTTAACCTGTAATGTATCTCCAGATTCAGTAACAAATTTACCGATTCCAGTTTCAATAAATTTCTTCGACTGCTCATTTCCTAATTGCTGGAGCCAATTATTAATATAGTTTGACTGTTTTCCATACTTTGCCGCTGCTTTTTTAAAGTCTAATTTTAGCTTAGCTAAAGAAAACTGATCATCATCCTTCAATTGTATGAAATTCTTTACATTCAACTCTTCTAAAACGATTTCTTTATAAGAATCCCAATTCATTTCGTTATGGCTACTTAATAACGACAAAGATGCTAACGGCTGTTTAATCTTTAATGATGTAACATTGCGTACACTTCTGCCTAATTCCACTACTTTTACAACAGCGTCCATTTCCTTTTCGAGATGTTCATTTATATGCGTGTCATCATGTACTGGATAATCAGATAGATGGACACTTTGACTAGTTAAATTATTATAAACATCTTCAGCTAAAAAGGGTGTAAATGGTGCTAATAATTGACTTACTTTTGTTAATACTTCGTATAGAGTGTGATATGCCGCTACTTTTTCTTGATCCATTCCACTAGCCCAAAAGCGTTCTCTTGAACGTCTTACATACCAATTACTAACTTCATCCACTAATTTTGCTATATCTCTCGCAGCATTTGTAAACTGATATTTTTCTAAATTTCCTTTTGTCTGTTTGATTGTGCTATGCAATCGCGATAAAATCCAGTCATCTAATTTATTCTTTTTATATTCGTATTTGTTATTTGGATTGAATCCATCTAAATCAGCATATAGTCTGTAAAAACTATAAACGTTTCCAAAGGTGTCAATTAATTTTGATTTAGCTTCCTGAACAACTCTTTCCGAAAAGCGTTTAGGGTTCCAAGGAGCGCTATCAACTAATAAGGCCCATCTTAAAGAATCAGCTCCATACTTTTGGATTAATTCCATTGGGTCAAGTGCATTTCCCTTACTTTTAGACATTTTTTGTCCATTTTCATCTAAAACATGACCGAGTGAAAGTACACGTTTATATGGAGCTTTTCCAGTAAAAAGTGTTGATACTGCTAATAAACTATAAAACCAACCACGAGTTTGGTCAATTCCTTCAATCACTACATCTGCAGGAAATTGTTTATCAAATTTTTCTTTGTTTTCAAAAGGATAATGATATTGTGCAAACGGCATTGATCCACTATCGAACCATACATCAATGACTTCAGGCGTCCTTTCCATCTCCTCGTGACAATTTGAACACTTTAGTTTTACTTGGTCAACAAAGGGTTTATGCAATTCAATTGAATCGATTGGCTCAACTGATAAGTTTATTAATTCTTTAATACTTTTAGGAGCGACTTGATGGTCACATGAACTGCATTCCCATATATTTAACGGTGTACCCCAGTACCTTTTACGACTTATATTCCAATCGACCATTTGTTCTAAGAAATTCCCAAATCGACCATTTTTAATATGGTCTGGATGCCATGTAACTTCTGCATTGTTCTTTATAAATTGCTCTTTAAATGCTGTTGTTTTGATAAACCAACTCTCGTTTGCATAATACAGTAATGGTGAATCACAACGCCAACAATGTGGATAGCTATGCTCATATTTTTCTTTACTAAATAATAGACCTTTTTCAGCCAAATAACGAACAATATCAACATCGCATTCTTTGACAAAACGCCCTCGGAAATTTGAAACTTCATCTGTATATTGTCCCTTTTCATTAACGATGTTAACAAAAGATAAACCATTTTCTTGTACAACCTTATAATCATCTTCACCATAAGCAGGTGCGATATGCACAATACCTGTACCACTATTTTCCGTTACAAATTCCGCCCCCACAACCTTATGTCCAGTTTCGACGCTAACGTAATGAAATGGTGGTGTATATGCGATACCAATTAAATCAGCAGCTGGAACTTCTGATAGTACGACATAATCAGATTTTAAAACCTTTTCTGTTAATGATTCAGCAAGTATATAGACTTCTTCACCTTTTTTAGCACGAACATATTTCATAGTTGGATTAATTGCTAAAGCTACATTAGCTGGGAGTGTCCATGGTGTTGTCGTCCAACCTAGGAAATATTCATTTTCTCGATTTTCCACCTTGAATTTTACTGTTGCAGTTAAGTCTTTGACCACTTTATAACCTTGCGCTACTTCATGTGAGCTTAGCGAAGTTTGACAACTCGGACAGTAAGGTGAGACGCGATGCCCCTTCATCAGTAATCCTTTTTCATGGATAGTACCCAAAATATTCCAAACACTTTCTATATATGAATTATCTAGCGTGACGTACGGGTCATCCATATCTACCCAATAACCAAGCTGTTCCGTAAATTCCCGCCATTGTTTCTCATAAATAAACACGCTTTCTTTACATTTTTCAAGAAATGCTTCAACACCATACTTTTCAATTTCTGCTTTCCCTGAGATCCCCAATTGCTTCTCAACACCAAGTTCAACAGGTAAACCATGCGTATCCCAACCAGCTTTCCTAATTACTTGATATCCAGACATCGTTTTGTATCTAGCAACTATATCCTTAATTGTACGTCCTAATGCATGACCTACATGTGGAAGTCCATTTGCAGTAGGAGGGCCTTCATAAAAAACAAATGATTGTTTATTATCTCTTAAATTAATGGATTCCAAAAATGTACTATTCGTAGTCCACAATTCTCTTATTCTTTTTTCACGTTGTTGCGTCGTTTCCTTTAAACTTTCCTTTTCCATGTGTATCGCTCCTATTTTCTTTATTATTAAAGCACACAAAAAACCCGTCCCTATAAAAAGGGACGGGTTTAACCGCGATACCACCCTAATTCTATTGAAAAAGTCCGTTCTTCAATAGCACTCAGTCACGTACAATCATACGCGTTCCTTTTAACGGTAGACACCCGTTCAAACTTACTAAAGTTCAGTCTGACTTCTCGGAGAGGATCTTCTTTTATGAATTGTACACCGGTTTTCAGCATATCCCGGCTCTCTTTAGAACAATTTCAAAAAATACTTTTCTCGTCATTGAATTTGTGTGCTTTAATTGGATATTATTATATACAAAACGAAATGAAACGTCAATTTTTTCTGAATTTTAAATCATTATTAAAATGAATCTGCTGCTTTCTCAAACAGTACACTTTGTTCAATAACACCACAAGCACCACATTGTATCAAATATTCTGGCCCCTTGTATGGAATATAGAATGGATCGAGACCACCTGAAATATATTCTTCTTGTTCAACATCTCCGCTTTGAGCATTTAACTTTACTGCTTTAGGGTGTTGTTCGATTACATAGAATCGCGTTTTATTAGTTTTACAGCGTGGACATGCTAATTTATGCATAAAATTCACCTCATTTAATTTCATATAGGTTAATTTTCCATTAATTAACTCTTTTATACATGTTCATTCGAATTTAACTTCCCCTCAAACACAATCTTTCTGCCAGATGGTTCAATTTCCATCTTCCCATTTACCATTTGTTCCGAAAAAATTGGTACTTCCATTCTTTTTATAGGTTTGTATCCTTCTGCTTGCATTCTAGCAAGGCAATCATTTATTGTTTCGTTTTCAAGAACTTCAAATTTTTTCTTACTCATAATAAGCCTACTTTCTTTTTAAATCATTTGTTCTATTTTAACATTCTATATAAAATCTTTCGTATCATTAATTAATAGAAATCAATTTACTTTACTGTACAAAAAACCTTACTACAATTAAGAGTAAGGTTTTAATTGCTACTATTTCTAGTTTCTTAGCTTTGAGATAAATCTTAACGCTTCTATATAAATCCAAATAATAGTAACTAATAAACCAAATGCGCAGTACCACTCAAATTGTTTCGGTGCACCTTGACTTACACTTGTTGTAATTAAGTCAAAATCTAAAAACAAATTAAGTGAAGCAATAATTAAAATAGCTAAGCTCACAACTAGTCCTAATGGTCCTGATTGATGGATAAATGGAACAGGCACGTGGAATAAATGAAGAACCATCGTCAATAAGTAAAAAATAAATACTCCTAATGTTAGACCAAATACAATTGATCTAAAGCGCTGAGTTACTTTCACAATGCCTGTTGCATAACAAATTAATGTTCCAGCAATGATTGCAATTGTTAGTAAAACCGCTTGTAAAACAATCATACCATAAGTCGCTTCATAAACCGCCGATATATTACCAATCAATATCCCTTCTACTGCCGCATAAATAGGAGTTGTTATAGGAGCCAATCTAGGTGAAAAGGAAGTAACTAAACCAATTATAAACGCAAAAATTAAGCAACCAATGAATACTTTAGAATTTAATGTACCCGTCGCAGTTAAATAAAAAGAATAGCCTGCAGTTCCAATTAACAAAATTAATGCAATGAATGTTTTGGAAATAGTCCCGCCTAATGTCATTGCTTGGTCTGAATGTCGAGATTTTGTTAATGTTTTCGAATTTAAAATAGGATTCGAACTCTTCATTTAAACGCCTCCTCTATTTAATCAATAGTTTTTAACATTTTTAGTAATTTTCATAAAGTTTAAACAAGCTTTATTTAATTATATGAAAAAAGATGTCCAAAAGGACACCTTAATTCGAAAAAGATACGTTATTATGATTAGAATTTAATTTTTTCTGATATAAATGCATGTAGTTCGCTAATTGCAACACGTGTTTGTTCCATAGTGTCACGATCACGGACTGTTACTTTACCATCTTCAATTGAATCAAAATCATATGTGATACAGAATGGAGTACCAATTTCATCTTGTCTGCGATATCGTTTTCCGATCGATCCAGTTTCATCAAAATCTACATTAAAATCTTCAGATAATGAAGCAAATACTTCACTAGCATTTTCAGATAATTTTTTAGATAAAGGTAAAATTGCAGCCTTAAATGGTGCTAATGCTGGGTGTAGACGCATTACAGTTCGAGAAGTTCCATCTTCTAATGCTTCTTCCTCATATGCATCAATTAAAAATGCTAATGTTACACGGTCTGCACCCAATGACGGCTCGATACAATAAGGAACATATTTTTCATTTGTTATTGGATCATGATAAGTGAAATCTTCAGTTGAATATTCCATATGTTGTTTTAAATCATAATCTGTACGTGAAGCAATTCCCCATAGTTCACCCCAACCAAATGGGAATTTATATTCAAAGTCACTAGTTGCGTTACTATAATGAGATAATTCATCTTCACTATGATCACGTAAGCGAAGATTATTTTCGTTTATGCCTAGTGTTAACAACCATTTATTTGCAGTTTCTTTCCAATAAGTAAACCATTCAAGTTCCTCACCTGGCTTACAGAAAAATTCAAGTTCCATTTGTTCAAATTCACGCGTACGGAACGTGAAATTTCCTGGAGTGATTTCGTTACGAAAACTTTTTCCGATTTGTGCAATACCGAATGGAACTTTCTTTCTCATTGTGCGCTGAACATTTTTAAAGTTTACGAAGATACCTTGTGCTGTTTCAGGACGTAAGAAAATTTCATTTGTACTTGATTCTGTAACACCTTGGAACGTTTTAAACATTAAGTTAAATTGACGGATATCCGTAAAATCATGGCTACCACAATCAGGACAAGCTATATTATGTTCTACGATTAACTTAGCCATTTCTGTGAAAGGTAGACCATCAACAATGATTTCCATCCCTTTTTCTTCTAGCGCATTTTCAATTAATTTATCTGCACGATGACGAGCTTTACAGTTTTTACAATCGATCATTGGATCATTAAAATTACCAATATGACCTGATGCTTCCCATGTACGAGGATTCATTAAGATTGCAGCATCAAGACCTACATTATAAGGACTTTGCTGAACAAACTTTTTCCACCAAGCTTTTTTAACATTATTTTTTAATTCTACACCTAATGGACCATAATCCCATGTATTTGCTAAACCACCATAAATTTCAGAACCTGGGAATACAAATCCTCTGTGTTTTGCATGACTTACAACAACTTCCATTGATTTTTCAGTCATTTCATTCGCCTCCATTTTTCAATTAGTTAATTTTTGAAAATGCAAGAATGAAATAAAAAAGCTCTCATCCTTAGGCATTTTCTGCCTAGGGACGAGAGCTGTATGCACCCGCGGTTCCACCCTAGTTGACAACTTCAAAATAAAATTGTCCACTTTAAAAATTAACTCAGGAATGCCTTTCACTAAAGGTTTTGATTGAGCTCTCACTATCCCCAATTCGCTTAGCAAAATAATCTTTAGATACTTCTTTCCGTCAACGTTAGTACTATGTATTAAATAATATGGTATTAGTTTAACAAAGTGACAACTAATCCGTCAAATATTATTATTAACAATTCACTTTTAAAAAATACGAAGAATTTTTCGAATATTTCTGGGAATAATTCATGTAAAGATAATGCCTTTACAGCCTTCTCATAACTTGGTATGATAGAAAAGTTGTTTTAAAAATATAACCATACTACTAGAAGGGAGTGCTAGTTTTGAGTAGCAGCATTTTTTTAAAGAAAAAGAAACGTTCAGCAGTATTGCTTGATAAACATCATTCCATTCGTTTATTAAAAACGAACAAAAAGCGAATCGTAAACAAAAGAAATAATAAAATAAAAGGATTCGAACAAATATTAGTTAAAGAATTAAACGAAGAAATGATTTCAAATTCAAACAGTACGGTAAATGAAATTTTTGAATCAAAAAGTAATATAACAATTGAAGGATTACCAGTAACATTTCTTCTAAAGCTTGGAAAAGAATTTTTCTCAGATTTAGAAGCAGTGAAGTACTATTATAATAGTAAACAAGAAGATTTCTACAAGAATCGTAGTTTACTAGAGGAATCACTTCAATCTTCAATTAACAACTCTTCTAAAGAAGATCAATTAAAGATTTCGGCATTTATTTCTAATAAATAATATAATTATATTACTTTTAAAAGCACCTTTTCGATTAATGAAATGGTGCTTTTTCAATAAAAAGGCTCAGATTAAAAATTTTGTTGATTTTCGTTTCAGGATGCTCCCTTTCCGTGGGGCGTGAGCAAAGCCGCCTGGGCCCACACGATGTGGGTCATGCATGCGTTACAACAGGACGTCGTGCTATTAGCATGCCTACCTTTTTGGTCTCATCCTTCTCGCTACTCCCACAGGAGTCTCGCATATCCATTCCAATCAAATCTCTTTAGCCACTCTTTTCATTAAATCCTGTTAGATCTGTCATACCAATGCGAATAGTTTAATATCAACAATAATCATTAACAGAGCGAATAAAAAAATGTCTGATAAGACCAGCGTTTAAGCTACTCCTCAGACATTTTTTCAGCTTATGCTAAATATGCTTTTTTAATTTCTTCATTGTTCATCAATGTCTTACCTTCTCCAACCATTTGAATCTCACCTGTTTGGATAACATAACCACGATGTGCAATTTGTAAAGCTTGATATGCGTTTTGTTCTACTAAAAGAATAGTCATACCTTGCTTATTTAATTGCTCAATGATTTCAAAAATCTGTTCAACAATAATTGGTGCAAGACCCATTGAAGGCTCATCTAACATTAAGATTGATGGGCCCATCATAAGACCTCTACCTATCGCTAACATTTGTTGTTCTCCACCACTCATTGTTCCGCCTTTTTGATTTAATCGCTCATGCAGTCTAGGGAAATAATCAAATACCATTTCCATTCTAGCTGCAATCAACTTTTTATCTTTAACAGAAAATGCACCCATTTCTAGGTTTTCTTTTACAGTTAGTTTGGAAAAGATTCGTCTTCCTTCAGGAACGTGAGCAATTCCTTTTAATGCAATCTCATGTGAAGGTAGCTTTACAATATCTTCACCTTTATAAAGTAGTGACCCAGATTTTGGTTTAACCTGTCCACAAATCGTTTTAAGTGTCGTCGATTTTCCAGCACCATTACTTCCAATTAATGTAACAATTTCACCTTCATTTACATCAATATTAATATTTTTTAGTGCTTGAATACCACCGTAAAAAGAGTTAATATCTTTTAATTGTAATAGTGTCATTTTTTTACTCCTTTCACTATGCAGTAGTCACTGCACTTTTTCCTAAATATGCTTCAATAACTTTTTGGTTATTTCGAATTTCAAGTGGTTTACCCTCAGCAATCTTTTCACCGTGGTCAAGTACGAATAAATATTCAGAAATCTCCATTACAAGTTTCATATCATGTTCGATCAAAACGATTGTTAAATTTAGATCATCTCGCATTTGAAAAATTAAATCCGTCAATTCCTTTGTTTCTTTCGGGTTCATACCTGCAGCTGGCTCATCTAAAAGTAAAATACTTGGCTTAGATGCAAGCGCACGTGCAATTTCAAGACGTCTTTGAGCACCATATGATAGACTAGAAGCTTCTTCATTATAAACTTCACTTAATCCAACGTACTCTAACCATTTATATGCTTCTTGCATAGCTTGCTTTTCTAATTTTTTAAATCTTGGTAAATGGAATAGAGTTGAAAAAACTCCGTATTTTAAATGTTGGTGCATACCAACCATTACATTTTCTAGTGCAGTCATACTACTAAATAATCGGATATTTTGAAATGTACGGGCGATACCTTTTTTAGATACGGCATGTGGCTTCAAGCCTACTAAGCTTTCGCTTCCTAGTTCAATCGCTCCACTTGTAGGAGTGTAGACACCTGTAATCATATTAAAAAATGTAGTTTTCCCGGCTCCATTTGGTCCAATTACAGCAGTAATTGACCCTTTTTCAATTTCAATATTTACATTGTTAACGGCAGTCAAACCACCGAAACTCTTTGTTAGATTAGTCGTTTTTAACATTTTTTAGCCTCCTCTCCTAAAGTGAAACTGTTCGTTGATTTTCTTCGACTACTTGTTTTTCAATTAAATCTTCTTTCGCCACAACTTTATTACGCGAAGGCATTAACCCTTGTGGTCTAAAAATTGCTACAAGTATTAGGATCAAACCAAAAATCATACGTTGCATTTTAGCAGGCGATAACGCAGCAGGAATGTTAAGAACTCCATCCAATGTTAATTGATTTAAATAATTAGTTACTTCTGTTAATACTTGTAAATTTAGAATCGTTACAAGTGATGCACCAAGTATAACTCCAGGTACACTTCCCATTCCACCAAGTATAACCATTACTAAAATTGTAATCGATTCAAGTAAAGTAAAACTTGTTGGGTCGATGAACATCTGTTTTGCAGAGAAAACAACTCCCATCATTCCAGAGAATGATGCTCCGATCGCGAAAGCAATTAATTTTGTTCTTACTAAATGGATTCCAGATGCTTGTGCTGCAATCTCATTCTCACGAACTGCTTTCCATGAACGCCCTAACTTAGAGTCTTGCAATCTTGTAACTGCTAAGATTACAACTGCTAATACAACTAATACTACATAATAAAACTGACTAGAATCACTAATTACGTAGCCAAAAATTGTTGGAGATGGAATAGATGAAATCCCTTGCGCTCCCCCTGTAATATTTACTGGTTGATCTAAGTTATTAAATACAATACGAATAATTTCTCCAAATCCAAGGGTTACGATAGCTAAATAATCACCTTTAACACGAAGAACTGGGATCCCTAAAAGTACTCCTGCAATTGCAGCAATAACTCCTCCGATGATAATGAATACCCAAAATGAATTACCCGTGAACGGTAAGAAATCAAAATGTAAGAAGTTTGTTACTTGTTTTGTTGAAAAAATTGCATACGTATAAGATCCAATTGCAAAAAATGCAACAAATCCTAAATCTAATAGTCCAGCTAGTCCTACAACAACATTAAGTCCAAGTGCCATAGCTACATAAATTCCAACAAGTGTAGCTACGCCCATGTATGATTCGAAAGCAGCACCTTGTGAGGCCACATATGGCATAATCACAGTTAATACTAAAATTCCAATCATCCATTTTGTTTTGACTGGAAAGTTCGTTTTATATAGTAAAAATAGCGAGAATAAAATTAATAGAAATGCAGTTACCGATTCTTGTAGAAAGTAAAGTCCTAGTGAAGTTACTAAAATATAAGATGTTAAAAAGATAGCTTGTAATTTGTTCGACTGTTTAATTGGTCCAAATAATCTATTCATCTAATTCACCTACACTTTCTCAGCTACTGGTTTACCAAATAAACCTTCTGGCTTAAAGATTAGAACTAGAATTAAAATACCGAATGCAAACACGTCTTTATATTCCGATGGGAATACTCCGTGTGTAATTGTTGATAAATTTGCTGCTGCAAACATTTCAACGACACCAATTAAGAAACCACCAACCATTGCTCCACGAATATTTCCAATTCCACCTAATACGGCAGCTGTAAATGCCTTTAACCCTAGAATAAAGCCGATATATGGATCAATCGTGTTGTATTGTAATGCAAAAAGTACTCCAGTCGCACCACCTAGAGCAGAACCTAGGAAAAACGTTAAAGAAATAACTTTATTCACATTAACAGACATTAATGAAGCTGTTTCACGATCTTGAGCTACTGCACGCATTGCCGTACCCCATTTTGTTTTATTGATGAAGTAATCTAATGAAATCATCATTACAACTGCAACAACTAAAATAATGATCGATGCTGATTTAATTTGAGCGTCTCCTAAAGCAGATAGGATAGAATTTGTTTTGATTTGATGTTGGCCAGAAAATAGTGATGGACCAGTAATAATGTAATTTCCTTCTTTTAATTCAGCAATAAAACGCACAAGGTCTTGAAGTAAAAAAGAAATTCCGATTGCTGTAATTAATGTGATCAATTTTGGTGCATTTCGGAGTGGACGATATGCAACCCGCTCAATCCCCATTCCTAAAAATCCAGTTAATGTTGAAGCAATAATGAGTACAACAGCTAAAACTAATATAGCTGGTAAACTACTGAATAATCCAAAACCTGTAAACGTAATTAAAACAGCAGTTCCAATAAATGCACCTACCATGAAAATCTCACCATGTGCAAAATTGATTAGTTCTAAAATCCCATAAACCATTGTATAACCTAGTGCAACAATTGCGTAAACAGCTCCTAAAACAAGACCGTCAATCAAAACTTGAGGTAATGTTTGGATGATTTCATTCATGATCGTAACCTCCTATAAATAAAGTAGTTATGTTTGTTAAAGTGTTGGCAAATATTTACATTTTTTTCACTTCATTTAGAGAAAAAGAGTATCACGATTTACGAGATACTCTTTTCTTTTTACTAACATCCTTCTACCTTCATCGTCTTTACAAATTCTCATAGTTTAATAGTAAGCTATTAGATTGTTAATACGGCATTCGGAGGTATAGAAGGCGTCAATTCATAAATTATTTAGTTACTTCGCCTACTTGAGTACCTGGGTATTTAGCTTCTTTAAATGAGTAGATAAATACTTTAGCGAATTTGTTGTCCCCTTTATCATCGAAGCCAACTTCCGTAACTACACCTTGGTAATCTTGAATATCACGAACAGCTTTCGCTACAGCCTCACGAGAAGGAGCTTTTCCTTTTTTATCGCCAATTGCATCTTTTAAACCTTTTAATAAAACACCAGCTGAATCATAACCGTAAGAAGAGAATGACTCAATATTTTTATTAAATTTAGATTTATAACTGTCAGCAAATTTTTTACCGATGTCTGTTTTTAACGTGTCCCCTGCAACTGAAGTATAGTAGAAGTTCTTAACCGCATCACCAGCGATGTCTACTAAACCAGAAGAGTCCATTCCGTCTCCACCCATGAATGGCATATTTAAGCCCTTATCACGTGCTTGTTTTAATAAAATTCCACCTTCTGCATAAAGTCCACCGAAGAATACTAAATCAGGATTTTTTGCTTTAACGTTATTTAAAACACCATTAAAGTCTTTATCACCAACTTGAATACCTTCTTCACCTAAAACAGTAGCTCCAAGTTTAACAGCTGCATCTTTAAATTCATTCGCTAAACCTGTACCATAAGGAGTTTTATCTTGAATGATAAAAATCTTTTTAGCTTTTAATGTATTGACAGCGAAATTAGCTCCTGCTGGTCCTTGGAAATCATCTCTAGCACAAATACGGTTTACTACGCTTAAACCGCGGTCTGTTACTTCATTTGCAGTATTAGAAGGAGATACCATTACGATATGGTCTTTCTCGTACTTTAATGAAGAAGGAATCGCTACACCAGAGTTTAAGTGTCCAACGACACCTAAAATTTTATTATCTGCAGCTAATTGCTCAGCATTTGCAACACCTTTTTTAGGATCACCTTGGTCATCATAAGGAACAAGTTTTAAGTCAAAGCCTAATTTTTTAAACTCTGCTTTTTGGTCCTCTAACGCTAACTGCGCTCCTAGTTTAATTGATTCCCCTAAAATTGCATTATTACCAGATAATGGTGTATTTGTTGCAATTTTGATTACCGTGTTACCATCTTTCCCGGAATTATTACAACCTGCTAAAATTCCTGTTGCTAATGATACAGATGCTAAAATTGCAAAACCTTTTTTCAATACCATTATGTAAGCCCCCTTTAATAACTTATTTTTTAGAAAATTTCAAATACTTAAGAAAATAGTAAGCTATATTTTTTCTTTAGACAAGTTCTTTTGGTTCAAAATATTTCGACAATTCTGTCGATTGTTCATTAAATTAGGAAATTTTTACCACATTTACCTCGTATTTATCCAGTAATTAGAAGATTATTACTGGCCATTAATCATGGTACTATTGGTTTTATAAAGTTTTTTATTTTTAATTAATTCCTTTTAATAAACTTGCCATCATTCGACAAAAAAACCCATTCCAAAAATGCTGGAATAGGTTTTTTCTTAATTATTTTCTTCTTTTTTGTAACGAATAATCGTTTTAATCTCACCTGCATCATCTGTATCCATAATAAATGAGCCGTTACTATACTGGTCACTATTTCGTAAACCATTTGGATCGACCATCTCAAATTGACCAGATTTGCTTAATATTGCAAACATATCATTCTCATTTATCGAATACACACCAATCAATAAATGAGCATTTGTTTTTAAGTCTCTTAATACTTTTACTCCTCTTGTTCCTCTTGAACTTTGAGGTATTGCATCAAGTTTCATCTTTTTAATTGCTGCTCGATGTGTCGCACAGAAGATTTCTTTCACACCCTCATTTACAACATCAGCAGATACTACGAAATCATTATCTTTTAGGTTGATACCTTTTACTCCACCAGCCCTTAGACCTTGAACACTTATCTCATCAACTTTAAAGAGCAGTGTGTAGCCACTACTAGTAGCTAATAGTACTCTATCCGTTTCACTTGAAACACCAGCGTAGATTAATATGTCATCGTTTTTAATCGACATGCCTACAAGTGGTTTTGAATATCGTTGAACCTTTAATTGTTGAATATTTGTTCGTTTTACAACACCATTTTTCGTAACAAATAAAATATAGTCTGTATTTTCTTCAAAATTATTCACTATTGTAGCTGACAAAATTACTTCTTCACGATCTATTGGAATGATGTTGGCAATATGTTGACCCATATCTTTCCAGCGAATTTCTTGCATCTCATGAATTGGTAAATATAAATAGTTTCCTTTTGAAGTAAATAACAGTAACGTATCTGTTGTCGTACTCTCTTTTTGGAAGATTAAACGGTCTCCTTCCTTCATGCCGTAATCTTTACCATTTGAGGCAGAATACGACCTTGGACTAGTTCGTTTAACATAGCCTTCACTTGTTACGGTAATGACTACATCTTCCTGGGCAATTATATCTTCTCTTAAAATCTTAATTTCTTCGATTTCTTTTTGAATAGCTGAACGTCTTTCATCAGCATATTTTAACTTTATCTTCTTCAAGTCTGTTTTAATAACAGTTAATAACTTTGATTCAGAATTTAAAATAGCTTGAAGTTGCTCAATTTTTTTATTCAATTCATCTGCCTCTTCTTGTAAGGCTGTAATGTCTGTATTTGTTAAACGGTAAAGTTGTAACATAACAATTGCTTCAGCTTGTAGTTCAGTAAAACTATATTGAACAATTAATTTATCTTTCGCATCTCGTTTATCATTTGCCGAACGAATTGTAGAAATCACTTGATCTAAAATCGACAGTGCCTTCATTAAACCTTCTACTACATGTTGACGGGCTTGTGCTTTTTTCAACTCGTACTTTGAACGATTTGTTATGACTTCTTTTTGGTGCTCAATATATGCATCTAGGATTGCTGGCAAAGACATTTGTTTAGGTGTACGGTTATAAATGGCAACCATATTAAAGTTATATGGTATTTGAAGTTCTGTATTTTTATATAAAAAATTTAAAATTGCTTCATGATTTGCATCTTTTTTCAATTCAATTACAATACGTAAACCAGTTCGATCTGTTTCATCTCGAACTTCAGTAATACCATCCACTTTACGATCTAGTCGTACTTCATCCATTTTTTTAACCAAATTTGCTTTGTTTACTTCGGCTGGAATTTCTGTAATGATTAACGCTTGTTTTCCACCACGTAATTCCTCAGTATGAACACGGCTTCGAATAATAATTTTACCTTTACCAGTTTCATACGCTTTTTTAATTCCATCAACACCTTGTATAATGCCACCTGTTGCAAAGTCTGGTCCATGAATGACAGTCATTAAATCATCAACCGAACAATTTTTATTTTCTATTCTCATAATGGTTGCATCAATCACTTCACCAAGATGATGTGATGGTATGTCAGTAGCATAACCTGCAGAAATACCAGTACTTCCATTTACTAATAAATTTGGAAACATTGACGGTAAAACAACCGGTTCCATACTTGTATCATCAAAGTTAGGTACAAATTCAACCGTTTCTTTATCAATATCACGTAATAACTCACTAGCAATTGCAGATAATCTAGCCTCTGTATAACGCATTGCAGCTGGAGGATCTCCATCTATACTACCGTTATTTCCGTGCATTTGTACTAAAACATTTCGTAATTTCCAATCCTGACTTAAACGAACCATCGCATCATAAACAGATGTATCACCATGAGGATGATAGTTACCGATTACGTTACCGACTGTTTTTGCTGATTTACGATATGGTTTATCCTGTGTATTTCCTTCAAAATACATTGAATATAATATACGTCTTTGAACTGGTTTTAACCCATCTCGTGCGTCAGGTAGCGCTCGCTCTTGAATAATATACTTACTATAACGACCAAAGCGGTCACCTAATATATCTTCTAAAGGGATATTATATAGCTTTTCTGATGATTGCATCAGTTATCGCTCCCTTCTGTTTCAATCTCAACTTGTTCATTATTTAAAATTTTGTCTTCTTCATCTAGGTCAAAAACTACATTTGATTCAATCCATTTACGTCTCGGTTCAACTTTGTCACCCATTAGTGTCGTTACTCGACGATCAGCTCTTGCTGCATCATCAATCTTTACTCGAATAAGCGTTCTAGTTTCAGGATCCATTGTAGTATCCCAAAGTTGATCAGCATTCATCTCACCAAGACCTTTGTATCGTTGAATCATATAGCCTTTACCGATTTTTTTAATTGCATCCTGTAAGTCTACTTCTGACCAAGCGTATTCAATCACTTCTTTTTTACCATTGCCTTTACTAACTTTATATAAAGGTGGTAATGCAATATAAACCTTTCCTGCATCTACTAAAGGTTTCATGTAACGATAAAAGAAAGTCAAAAGTAGTACTTGAATGTGCGCTCCGTCAGTATCAGCATCAGTCATTATAACGATTTTGTCATAATTAACGTCTTCAATCTCAAAATCACTACCTACTCCTGCACCAATTGCATGAATAATCGTATTGATCTCTTCATTTTTCATAATATCCGCTAATTTAGCTTTTTCAGTGTTAATTACTTTACCTCGTAATGGCAGGATAGCTTGAAAACGACGATCACGGCCTTGTTTCGCACTACCTCCTGCAGAATCACCCTCAACTAAATAAAGTTCATTTTTTTGAGGATTACGCGATTGTGCTGGCGTAAGCTTTCCGCTCAACGATGTCTCTGAACGTTTTCTTTTTTTACCACTTCTTGCTTCTTCTCTTGCTTTCCTAGCAGCTTCTCTCGCTTGAAAAGCTTTTACTGCTTTTTTAACAAGTAACGTAGCAATATCTGGATTTTCTTCTAGGAAATAAGCTAGTTGATCTGAAACAACTGAATCAACAGCAGATCTAGCTTCACTTGTACCTAACTTTCCTTTTGTTTGTCCCTCAAATTGCAATAGTTCCTCAGGAATTCTAACAGATACAATCGCAGCTAAGCCTTCACGAATATCTGCCCCTTCAAGATTCTTATCTTTTTCTTTTAAAATATTTACTTTTCGTGCATATTCATTAAAGGCTCTAGTAAGAGCTGTTTTTGCGCCAACCTCATGTGTACCACCGTCTTTTGTTCGTACATTATTAACGAACGAAAGCATCGTTTCTGAGTAGCCGTCATTATATTGAAATGAAAATTCTACTTCGATTTTATTTTGTGTACCATCAAAGAAAACGACTGGATGTAGTGATTCTTTCTCTTCGTTTAAATAGCCTACAAACGCTTCGATACCGTTTTCATAATAAAATTCTTCATACGCATCATGACGTTCATCTTTAATTGTGATTCTTAATCCTTTTAAAAGAAATGCTGATTCCCTTAATCTTTCACACAATGTATCAAAATTAAAATTAATTGTACTAAATATTGTTGTATCTGGTTTAAAATGAATCGTCGTACCAGTTCTCTTTGTTTTCCCAATAATATCTAGTGAAGTTGCTGGTTTACCACCATTTTCGAAGCGTTGTTTAAATACTGCGCCTTCACGGTGGATCTCAACAGTTAACCATTCTGATAAAGCATTAACAACTGATGCACCTACTCCATGTAGACCACCACTTGTTTTATAGCCACCTTGTCCGAATTTACCACCTGCGTGAAGAACAGTTAATATAATTTCGGGTGTCGGTTTCCCCATTTTGTGCATACCTGTTGGCATACCACGACCGTGATCTATAACACTTAAGCTATTATCTTTATGTATAATCACATCTATTTGAGTTCCGTGACCAGCTAATGCTTCATCAACAGAATTATCTACTATTTCGTAAACTAAATGGTGTAGACCTCTACTATCTGTGCTACCAATATACATTCCTGGGCGTTTGCGAACTGCTTCTAAACCTTCCAGGACCTGTATCGCATCTTCATTATATGTTGTTTGATTCTTTGCCAACACCATATCTCCTTTCCATACTACCACTTACATAAGAACATTCGTTCCATTATAACATATAAAAAGTAAAATGATTCTTCTAATCGTTCATGTTAATGGTTTTTTCACTAACTTACAAGTCGTTAAAGAAAAAAATAGTACATTTGACCTTTTTTTAAGGGGGATTTTATTGATTTCAACGCCATTTCTAACCATATCTTAATATTCTGAATACTTCCAAGTGATGCTCCTATTAAACCTGGTACAAACATTTAGACTTTTTCAACATGATTTGGAAACCTATGGAGTGAGAGGACAGGTGAGACACTGCAAGTGAGTTTGCAAATGGTTTTTTCTCATCATCTCACATACTAATGATAATTAGTTTTCTAGGGCAGAAATCTGCTAACCAAACTTTAAATAGCACAAATGTTTACGTATGATCCTAACATTTAAAATAAAAAACTCACTGGATCCAGTGAGTTTTTACTTTATCTAGTCATGGCATGTTCTACTTTAATACAACGATCCATAATGACAGTCTTGCCATTTTCTTTTAATAATTGGTATGCTTCTTCATTTTCAATACCTAGTTGCGCAAAGAAAACATCGCAATCAATTTTTAGAAATTCTTGGGCAACAGGAAGTAAATGCTCCGGTCTTCTGAAAACATTAACAATATCTACTTTTTCTTTAATATCTAATAAACTAGGAACTGCTTTTTCACCTAGTACTGTGTCAACTGTTGGATTGACTGGAATAATCTTATATCCTGCATCTTGCATTGCCTTACTAACCATGTAAGAAGTTTTTGACGGGTCTTGAGATAATCCAACTACTGCAATCACTTTACTATTTTTTAAAATTTGTCCAATTTCATCTCTTGATGGGTATTTACTCATTTTATAATCACCCTTTCAAATTAAGTAAATAAGCGAAAAGAAAATTTTCTTTCCGCTAATTTATTCTTACAATAATCATATTTGTACTAGTGGCTTACTGTCAATTACTAGAAGCCAACGTTAATGTAGTTTCCTGTTTCTTACCTTCTCGATAAAAAGTAACTTTCAATTGATCTCCAACTTTTTTATGAGAATATAAATACTCTCTAATCTGAATTACGTCATTTACTTGTTGATCATCTAGACCTACAATTACATCTAACTGCTTTAATCCTACTTTTTCGGCTGGGGTATTTGGATCTACATGAGTAATAACTGCACCTTTTGTTACTGACCCTGGTAATTTTAATGATTCCTCAATATTATATTGTGGAATTTCTTCTAAGGATTTTAATCCAACTCCCATAACTGGGCGTGTTACTTCACCAAACTTTTCAATTTGATCTAAAGCTGGTTTAGCAATATTAATCGGGATTGCAAATCCAATACCTTCTACTGATTGCTCTGCGATTTTACTTGAATTAATTCCTATTAATTCGCCTTTAGCATTAATTAATGCCCCTCCACTATTACCTGGATTAATTGCAGCATCTGTTTGAATTACTTGAGTTTGATAATCTGCAACACCGTCTCCATCAATATCTTGTGGGATCTCACGCGCTTTACTACTTACAATACCTTGTGTAACTGTGCTTTCTAAAAAACCTAGTGGATTTCCGATTGCAATTGCAGTTTCACCAACATTAATGCTTTCAGAATCACCTAATTTTGCAAGATTCGTTACATATTTTGCATCGATTGCCACAACAGCCAAATCTAAGAGCTGATCAGTACCAACCAATTTTGCATTGATTAATTGGCCATCAGCCATTTTTACTTTAAGTTGTTTTGCACCTTCTACAACATGGTTATTTGTCGCAACTAATGCCTTGTTTCCAACTTTTTTATAAATTACACCTGAACCAGAACCTGCTTCTTGCGTTTCCATTGAAAAAGGATTTGATGATTGATAATTATTCACACCTACTACAAATTTACGAGCAGCTTGAATAGTTGCTGTTAAATCTTCTCTCGATACATTTATCACTTGTGTTGGCACAGCGTTTTCATTTGATAACTTAGAATTATCATTATTAAAATTTAATAAATTCGGTGAAACTAGTGAAATTGTAACAGCACCAATTACTGCTCCGATAAAACCAGTTAAAACGTGCGAACCACCTCTTCTACCTTTTTGATTCCTCTTATGATTATTTGGATTCTCTTGTTCATTCCATAGATCAGTTTCGTCATAATATCCCATCTTACTTGCCTCCTGATATGTAATTAGATTTGATATTAATGTAACCTTACCGTGTGTATTTACTGTGAACTTTTAAATTAATTTTTAAATTTTTTTAGAAAAAATGAAAATTCTACCCCATCTTGTTTATTATGGACGTTTATAGACGATTGATGTAAGTCAAGAATAGTTTTTACAATCGCTAATCCTAAACCAGTTCCACCGCTTTGTCGGCTTCTTGATTCATCAATTCGATAGAAACGATCCCAAATTTTATCAATCTTATCTGGAGGTATCGGATTTCCTTCATTAAAAACAGAGATGATCACTTTATCGATATCATCCTTTAATTTAATTGTTATTTCACGGTCTGGTCTACCATAATGGACAGCATTAGAAAGAATATTAATTAAAACTTGTTCAATTTTTCTTTGTTCGCCACTAACTAATGTATCCGCAACTACATTTGATTCATAAGTATAATGATTTTGATTCGCCTTAAACATTCTACTAATCACATGTTCGACACAGTCTTCAATTAAGAAAGGTTCATTTTTTAGTTTATATGTACCAGATTGTAGCTTTGATAATTCAAGCATATCAACTACTAGGTCGTTCATTCGATCAACCTCTTCTAGTATTACCTCTGCATAATAACCATTTTTCTCAACATTTAACCCGTCTTTTAATCCCTCAGCATAACTTTGTACGATACTTAGAGGAGTTTTTAGTTCATGTGAAACACCACTAATAAATTCTTTTCTTATTTGTTCTAGCTGTTTTTCTTTTTCAATATCTTTCGTTAATTTATTATTTGCTTGCTGTAAATTATCAATTGTAAGTGCTAATTTTTCAGATAAAATATTAATTGACTTTGAAAGTTCACCAATTTCATCATCAGATTGCACAGTTATTTTTTCGTTAAAATTCAATTGGGCCAATTGATTCGTAACAGAATTCATTTTCAATAACGGTTTAGTAATTACTTTTGAATAATAAAATGAGACAATGATAATTAATAATAAACCGATTATAAAAGCGTACAAATAAAAGTCTTTTAGAACATACATCGCTTCATTAACTGGTTGTAATGATGTAATCGCAAATATTACCTCATTATACTTTCCTTCTTTTTTTAATGGATAAATAAAAACTTTGTTCTCTAATCCATTTGCTTTATCTAAATAACGGTAAATTAAAGGAAAATCCTTATCTTGATATTGTGATAGATCCTCATTACTTTTAGTCCAATCAGTAATAGCAGCCATTAAGGTATTCATTTGAGCAGAATAAGTATACTGATTAGCTAAAGGTAAATGTAAATCGACAACTTTGCCTTTAATTTCAATATTAATCATATTTTCAAATCCATTTTTACTCGAGAGCTGCAATGGATTAGAGGTTGGATTTTTTTCCTCCCAAGTACCTGATTTTGTTTTTATGTACAAAGGAATAAAATAATCATCTTGTACATATCCACGTATCGAAACATTTTCATTCTCTTTAATGTTCAAAGCTAATATTTCTTCGATTTGATCTGAATACAATAAATTATTCAATGGCACATATACTTTTTTACCATTGATTGTTTGTACAGTTAAATCAAAATCATTCTCAGCTTTTATAACTCCCCTTTTATCTAAAACAGCTAATGTAGTATTATATTTCGAAAAGAATTTTGTTAATTCATTCTGAAATTGCGATTCGTTAAATCGACCTTTTTCGTATGTGTGTACAAAGCCTGTTAACATATCAGTTACGATATCAACCTTCTTTTTTGTATAAAAGGTTTGTAAAAAAATAGATTGCCCAACAAACACTATGAGTAAAAAAATTATAAGTAATCCAGTAATTGATAAAAAAAGTTTTCTTACAATACTCTTTTTCATGTTTTACTCCTCAAATTTATACCCTACACGTATAACAGTTGTAATATGTTTTGATTTTTCTCCTAACTTGTGTCGGAGTTTTTTTATATGAGTATCGACTGTCCTTCCATCGCCAAAATAATCATATCCCCAAATATTATTTAATAGTTGATCTCTAGTTAACACAATTCCTTTGTTTTCAATTAAATATTGTAATAACTCAAATTCTTTATGTGTTAATTGAAGTTCTTCACCATTGACATCCGCTGTACGCGAAGAAAAATTGATGGTAATCCCACAGATGGTTTTTGAGTCAGTTTCATCTTCTTTATTATCTAAAGTCCTTCTAAGAACACTTTTTGCTTTAGCAACAAGAATTTTTGGACTAAATGGTTTTGTAACGTATTCATCTGTTCCTAGTTCAAAACCTAGTAACTGATCCTCTTCTTCAGAACGAGCTGTAATCATAATGATTGGGACGTCAGATTTCTCTCTTATAAGTTTACATACTTCCCATCCATCCATTTTTGGGAGCATAAGGTCTAAAATGATTAAATCTACTACATTTTCATTAAACTTTTTAAACCCTTCAACTCCATCTGCAGCTTCTATAACGGTGAAGTCATCATTTTCAAAATATTCTTTTACAATTTCTCTAAGCCTTGTTTCATCTTCTATTAATAAAACTGTTGAGCTCATAAAATTTCCCTCTCACCTTTACTTTTGAGATATATTACCATTTTATCATAATTAAATACACAATTATGGTTTCACTCTTATTAAAAGAATTAACGATGGATCAATACAATCTATTTATTCATTTAAAATTGTGATAAAATTGAGGGATAATGCACTTATCTATTATAGTTTGAAAAGGAGCTAGACAATGAGCTTGTTCGTAATTGTACTTGCCTATTTAATAGGCTCAATCCCATTTGGACTAGTTGTTGGGAAGTTTTTCTACGGAGTGGATATACGTCAACACGGAAGTGGTAACCTTGGCGGAACAAATACATTTCGTACACTAGGCAAAAAAGCAGGGATTATTGTAACGCTTGGTGATATCTTAAAAGGTACTTTAGCCGCTGCACTTCCATTACTATTTCACTACCACGGAATAAATCCATTGATCGTCGGATTATTTGCAGTAATAGGGCATATGTATCCAATATTTGCAGGCTTCAGAGGTGGAAAAGCTGTCGCAACATCAGGTGGATTATTATTGTATGCATCACCTATTTTATTTGTAGTTTTAGTGTTATGCTTCATTCTTTGTTTAAAATTCTCTAGATTTGTTTCACTCTCATCAATGATAACCGCCTTAGTCGGAACGATTGGTGCATACCTTATGGGTGATAAAATCTTATTTATTATTATGATTGTTTTGGCAGTATTTGTTGTCTATCGTCATCGTGCGAATATTTCAAGAATCTTAAATAAGACAGAGCCAAAAGTAAATTTCTTAAGTAAGAAAGATTAAGTCATCTCATTCATTATTACAAATGCTCCCTCTTTAATGAGTTTCTATTCTAATGATAGAAACTCATTAAAGAGGGTTTTTGTATTTTATTCTTTGGAAATAAGTACATGTGTAATCATGATAAATTTTGTATATTCTATACGAATGAAAGGTTATTATGCAGATTCATTAGGAGGCTTTAATGAAATATCACCCGTTTGTTTACTTTTTAGTATTAAAATGGTGTTCATTCGGTTTTGAATTATTTTTCGGTATGCCTTCATTTGGACGTTTTTTAGTCGTTATTTCTGCAAATATTCTTCCAATTCTATTAGGTATTGTATACATCTTCACGTTAATACTTGCTAGGAATCACGGTCAATATACGATCGGTTCAATCGCTGGATTAATTACTCTTGTCATTGAATACATTTCTCCATTAGCGTGGATTATGCATTTAATTACTGCTTTAATTCTACTTGTAGAAAGTGTTCAAGCAACATTTGTATTTAAAGAGAAAGAATTCCTTGTAGAAGATGAAGCAATTCTAGTAGAAGCCTAAAAAAGAACAGGGTGTTAGGGAATACCCTTTTTCCCCTGTTCTTTTTTCAAATTCACTTCTTTTTATTCCACACTTAACGCATTTTCATATGCTTCGTACCAATCTGGAAACATCTTTTTAAATTTGATTGGTCTAAAAGTTTCCTTTGAAACTAGAACATGTGTTGAATTACCAATACAGCAAATGTCCCCTTCTTCATTTACGATTTCATATTCGTAAATCACCTTTAATGGACTAAGTGATTTTATTTTCGTTTTTACTTTAGCTGTTTGACCATAACGTAAACTTTTTTTGTATGAAACATTTAAGTCAATTACTGGAGATATAACCCCCACAGATTCCATTTCAGCATAATTAAATCCAAGATCTTTAATTAGTTGAGTTCTACCAATCTCGAACCAAACTAAATAATTCGCATGATAAACTACACCCATCGCATCCGTTTCTGCATATCGTACTTCAACTAATTTTTCTGAAATAAACAAATAACTCACCCCATATTCTTCTAAGTCTACTTTACCAAAAAATGAATTATTGTTCTATTTTTTAACCTATCTTTAATGTTATAATTATCTTATATTAAGACTCCTTTAATACATAATCGATATTTTAAATAATCCGCTCACTTTTTCGTGGATAGACCTCATGGCTAGTTCACACTTACTCATGGGGTCTACCTCCGACGGTATTTTATTACGAGTCTTGTGGAATCCATTTAAAATCATTCTTTTATAAAAACTAATTTTTGCTATTACTGTGTTTATACTTAAAGTTTAGGAGGCAGTTTGATTGAAAGTTTTATTAGGATCTATCCTTATTATCCTTCTGTTACTATTCGGAATCTGGCTTATCATTTCACCTGGATTTGAAAAAATCGGTGAAAAATCATCAAAAATAAAAAATATCTTGAAGGACGAGGAGAAAAAAAATAATGGACATTCAACCGATTGAAAAAAAGAAATCATTCTTTACTCGCAAAGTAATTGGAGGAATCATCGCAGGCGTTGCCCTTCTGTCCGCAGTTGCAATTCCTGCTTTATTTATTGAAAAAATTACACCTGGTTATGTAGGTGTTGTATACTCTCCAAATGGTGGTATACAAAAAAACACCTTATCACAAGGATGGAATTTTGTTGGTTTATTTGATAAAGTAACTGAATATCCAATTCGTTTAAGAACTGTTGAATACAAAGATGTTGCTCTTGCAACTTCAGATGGTAAACGAATTGAAATGGATTTATCATATACTTACAAAATTGATCCTTCCGAAGTAGTATCCATGTTTAATGAGTTTGGTCCAATCGCGATTGAAGAAATCGAAGATACTTACTTAAAGAAACGTTTACAAGATGCTGCAAGAATTGCGGTTTCAAAATATACAGTTTTACAATTATATGGTGAAAAATCGAGTAACGCTTCTGCTGATATCGAATTATTGTATAAAGATGATGTTAAACAGCTTGGTTTCTTTGTAGAAAATTTAACACTAGGTACTCCAAAACCTGATACGAAAACGCAAGAAGCAATTGATGCTCGTGTCCAAGCTGCACAAGAAAATGATCGAAAAAAGATCGAACTTGAAACAGCAAGAATAGATGCTGAAAAGAAAAAAGTTGAAGCACAAGCAGATGCTGATTCACAACTTATTCGTGCACAAGGTCAAGCAAAATCAAATAAAGTTCTTCAACAGTCTTTAACGAAGGAACTAATAGAATACAAAAAAGCTGAAAAATGGGATGGCAAACTTCCAACAGTGTCTGGTAGTGATGCAAATATAATCCAGTTTCCTCTTGAACAAAGTGTTAATAAGGAAACAAAAAAATAAAGTAAACTCAAAAACCTGGTCCATGACCAGGTTTTTCTTTATTTAAACCTTTTACCTTGTTTTTCAACCCCCTCTTCTATTCCTAATTATTTGGCATATATTTTATATTGACGAATACTAATCATTAGCGCAGGAGGAGATAGATTTCATGCAAATTCATGTTGTGAAAAGCGGAGAAACAGTAATGAGTATTGCGGATTTTTATGGAGTTGAACGGCAAGCGCTAATTACTGCAAATGATTTATCCGCTCCATATAAAATCATTAAAGGGCAAGCTTTAGTAGTTCCTACTACAGGAAATGAATATTTTGTTCAGCCAGGAGATAATTTATATGAGCTTGGATTGACCTATGGTGTTCCATCAAATCAAATTGCAACTCATAGCGGTATTAGTGCGTATGCAACTTTGAATGTAGGACAAAAATTACATTTACCTCCAAGGAAGAAACGAAATGTTGAGTCAATTGGATATTTACAACCTACATCTAATCCAATCAGACCTGCTTTAGAGGAGTCAGCTCGAAACGAAAGTAAATTCTTAACGTATTTAGCTCACTTTAGCTTTGATGCAAAGAGAGACGGAACATTGACTGAACCACCAATTGGAAATATCCCTCAAATTGCTAAAGACAATCGATGTATCTATATGATGGTCGTTTCGAATCTTGAGAATGGCAACTTTTCAACAAGCCTTACAACTGATATTTTACAAAGTCCAGCAGTTCAAGATCAACTAATTAATAATATAATTGCTACAGCAAATAAATATGGTTTTAGAGAAGTTAATATTGATTTTGAAGATATTGCAGCAAAGGATCGTGTCGCTTATATTAATTTTTTAAGTAAATTGAAATCAAGACTACCACAAGGATTCATCTTAAGTGCGACTTTGGTACCTAAGACTAGTTCAACCCAAAAAGGAAGATATTACGAAGCTCATGATTATGCTGGAATAGGAAAAGTTGTCGACTTCGTTGTTATTATGACATATGACTGGGGTTGGCAAGGTGGTCCACCTATGGCAGTATCCCCAATTGATCAAGTACGTAAAGTTATCAATTACGCAAAGTCCGTTATACCTCCATCTAAAATTATGATGGGGCAAAATTTATATGGTTTTGATTGGAAAGTCCCATTTAAACAAGGAACAATGGCAAAGGCACTAAGTGCACAAGCAGCAACCAATCTAGCTATTCAAATGACAAATGAAATACTATATGATACGAAAGCGAAAGCTCCACATTACCGTTATACTGAGTCTAATGGGCAAAAACATGAAGTTTGGTTTGAGGATGCTAGATCAATTCAAGCAAAATTTAACTTAATAAAAGAAACACATATTCGAGGAATTTCGTATTGGAAGTTAGGTTTGCCATTTATTCAGAATTGGGAATTGCTTCAGGCTAATTTTAATATTGTTAAAAGAGGATAAAGAATAGCTAGGTATTAATGAGAGAACTCATGATACCTAGCTATTTTTTATTTATTCAATCATTTGCATCGTTAAAAGCTTGTTCGTCCTTTAATTCACTTTGTAAAGCTTCTAAAGCTTCTTCTCGACGTTCATTTTTTGCCAGGACATTTTGTCGGTCTTGTTCATTGCCAAATTTCATAGAAGCTTCTGCTTCCTTCATATTTTCTCTTGTTTGATCAATTGTATTTTGAATTTTACTAGCGTTATCACTACGATCATCAGGATTTGGCTTCCATTCCATTATTTATCACTCCAATTCAAGTTTTCAATTAGATTTTAGCCATTATCAACAATAGGTTGTTTTCCAGTAGGATCCTTATACTGCATTTGTTTCCCTTTATTACCACCTGCAGCCTTATTTTGAGTTCCTAGATGGTTCGGAACAAAATCTTTCGGATGTTTTTTAGGATTACCCATTTTAATCGCCTCCTCGTGATAGTATGAGTTTTGTTGCTTGAAATATGTAAATGAACATAAAATAATTAGTAATATTTTTTGCGACCAAATTAAAAATAGAGAAGGAAATTTTATCCTTCTCTACTTATATAAAATACATATTATTCAGCTTTTGCTTTTTTCTCTAAACGTTCTTCAAGACGATCATATATCTTATCTAATGCAGCTTGATCATTTAATAGAGAATTTTTATTTTCTAAAATTAATTCTTGGAACGACTTATGTCTTTTTTTTCTCAAAACAATCACCTCTTCTATTTTTTGTTAGTATTGCCAAAAAATAGAGTTTTCTTACATTTTAGTTAATTGTTTTTACTTACTTCAAAAAATCATTTAACTGCTTCTCATTTAAAGGCCCAATTTGTTTATATACCACTTCGCCATTAGGATTTATAAAAAATGTAGTAGGTATCGAAATAACGCCATATTTGCGGAAATTATTACCGTTTTCATCAAGTAAAATTTTGTATTTCATATTGTTTTTAGACACAAAATTTTTCACGAAATCAAGATCCTTCTTTTCACCAATATAGTCTGCTACACCTAAAATCACAACATCTTTACTATGCTTTTCGTGAAATTTTTCTAATGCAGGTATTTCATCCTGACAAGGTGGACACCATGTTGCCCAAAAATTAAGGATTATTTTTTTTCCTTTATACTCAGATAAATTCACATTTTTTTGTTCTAATGTCATCAATTTAATATCTGGTGCCTGTTGCCCAACTTGAACACCCATCTTTTGAATGGAAGCAATATACGAATCATTCTTATTACTCACAATTTTTTCTTCGTGTTTCTTTTCATATAATTGAAAAATTGAATAACCTAAAGCTACTACTAGTAATAGCATTGGTATTATTTTTTTCATAAAATCACCCTTTTAATGAACTAACTCTATTTAACCATAAATAAATAAAAAATCAAAATTGGAAATTACTCCCTTAGTTATTCTATTTAGGCTATTTTCGTATATATTGTTGTTATTTCAGTATGCATATAAGTGTTGATTTCCACTCCTGAATACTTGTTTCCATGGCGCGTGAGCTGAGCCTCCTTGGCCCACACGATGTGGGTCATGCATGCGTCGTGGCATTAGCATGCCTATCTTTTTGACCACTGTGTGGCCTCAGACTTCCCGCATTTCAACAGGTTTTGAGCATCCTTTAAGTTCCAATCGACTACTGTCTAAAAATTTACAGTACCAAAAAACAACAATTCTAAAAAAAAGATCATTCTTTTAATGTCAGTTCAGCTTATAAAAAACAGTTAAGAATAAACTTTTAATAAAATCAACATTGTTAACTAACAGAGACTAACTTAAGAGACTCCTGTGGAAGTATTGGGACAGGTGAGATCATATTGATGTGAATTAGCGAAAGGAGGCTCTGCGCGCACCCCACTAAAAGCTAGATGCCTTGAATGGAAATCAACTAAGAAACCTGTTAATTTTCAATTAATTTTACGGAAACAAACAGATAAAAAAGCACAGTCCAAAAGGACTGTGCTTAAAAAATTGATTAATGTTTAACTTTTGAATCAGCTAATTTTTCACGTAATACCATTTGAAGAATACCACCATGACGGTAATAATCGATTTCAACTTCACTATCGAATCGAGCAACTACTTCAAATTCTACAGTTGAACCATCTTCTTTAGTAGCAGTTACTTTAACTAAATCACGAGGTTTAACATTTTCATCGACTTTAACTGCGAAAATTTCTTTACCAGTTAATCCGAATCTTTCAGCGTTTTCTCCATCTTTAAATTGAAGTGGTAATACACCCATTAACACTAAGTTACTGCGGTGAATACGTTCAAAGCTCTCAGCTAAAACTGTTTTAATTCCAAGTAGGTTAGTTCCTTTTGCTGCCCAGTCACGAGAACTTCCCATACCATAGTCATTTCCAGCTAAAATCATTAAGCCAGTTCCATCTTCTTTATAACGCATAGCAGCATCATAAATTGACATCACTTCATTAGTTGGCCAATAAGTTGTAACTCCGCCTTCAGTTCCTGGAGCAATTTGGTTACGAATACGGATGTTAGCAAATGTACCGCGCATCATAACATCATGATTTCCACGACGTGAACCATAAGAGTTAAAGTCAATCGGATTTACACCTTTACTTTGTAGGTATAAGCCTGCAGGAGTTGTTTTACCAATTGATCCCGCTGGTGAGATGTGATCAGTTGTTACTGAATCTCCAAATTTACCAATGATTTTTAAACCTGATAATGGTTTAACTTCACCTGGTTCTTTTGATAAGCCTTCAAAGAATGGTGGGTTTGCAATATAAGTTGATTCGCTATCCCATTTGTATAATGAATCATCTGTTGTTTGAATTTCATTCCAACGTTTGTTGTCTTCGAATACTCTTTCATATTCTTTTTTGAATAATTCTGGAGTTACAGTTGAAGCAACAACTTCTTGAACTTCTTGTGAAGTTGGCCAAATATCCTTTAAGAATACATCTTGACCATCTTTATCTTGACCAATTGGTTCTACTGCGAAATCGATATTTACATTTCCAGCTAAAGCATAAGCAACTACTAATGGTGGTGATGCTAAGTAGTTACCTTTTACTTGTGGATGAATACGTCCTTCAAAGTTACGGTTACCAGAAAGTACTGATGTTACTAACATATCATTTTCAGCAATTGCTTCTTCCATTTCAGGTGCTAGTGGTCCTGAGTTACCGATACATGTAGTACAACCATAACCAACAATATTGAAACCTAATTCATTCAAGAATGGAATTAATCCAGCTTCTTGTAAATAACCACTAACTACTTTTGATCCCGGAGCTAATGATGTTTTTACATAAGCAGGAACTGTTAGTCCTTTTTCAACAGCTTTTTTAGCTACTAAACCAGCACCTAACATTACGTATGGGTTTGAAGTATTTGTACAACTTGTAATAGCTGCAATTGCTACTGCACCAGTTTTAAAAGTTGTCTCTGTACCATTTTCAAATTTAACATTTACTTCTTTATCTAATGCTTCTTTTGTTAATCCGAAGCCAGCATTTCCCATTGGAGCAGAAACTGCATCTTGGAATGCTTTTTTCATTTCAGATAATGGAATTAAATCTTGTGGACGCTTTGGACCAGAAAGATTTGACTCAATTTCTGAAAGATTGATTTCTACTAAATCAGTAAATGTTGGATCTTCTAGATCAGCTGTATAGAATAAGTCATTAGCTTTGCAGTATGCTTCAACTAATTGAATTTGCTCTTCAGAACGTCCTGTTAAACGCAAGTAGTTTAATGCTTCACCATCAACTGGGAAGAAACCACAAGTAGCACCGTACTCAGGAGCCATGTTTGCAATTGTTGCACGGTCAGCTAATGGCATGCTTTGTAATCCTGGTCCAAAGAATTCAACGAATTTATTAACAACGCCTTTTTTACGTAATACTTCAGTAACTTTTAATGCTACGTCAGTTGCAGTAATTCCGCCTGGTAAAGAACCAGTTAATTTAACACCGATTACTTCTGGTACAGGGAAATATGATGGTTGGCCTAACATTCCTGCTTCAGCTTCGATACCACCTACACCCCAACCTAATACACCAATACCATTGATCATTGTTGTATGAGAGTCAGTTCCTACTAATGTATCTGGGAAAGCAATAATCTCTCCATCTTCTGTAACATTCGCATGAACAACATTAGCTAAGTATTCTAAGTTTACTTGGTGAACGATACCAGTTGCTGGTGGCACTGCACGATAGTTATTAAATGCTTTTTGAGCCCAGCTTAAGAATTGGTAGCGCTCTCCATTTCGAGAAAATTCAAGATCCATATTGAAATCTAAAGAATCTAAAGTACCTGCTTTATCTACCATTACTGAGTGGTCAATAACTAGATCTACAGGAATTTCAGGATTAATTACTTCAGGATCTCCGCCTAAATCTGCCATAGCTTTACGTAAAGATGCTAAATCTACAACGGCTGGAACACCTGTAAAGTCTTGTAATATTACACGTGAAGGTTTAAATGGAACATCAACATCTTGTAATCCATCTGTTCCCCATTTTGCTAAATTTTCAACATGTTCTTTTTTAATAACTCTTCCATCAACTTGACGAAGAACCGATTCTAATAATACCTTAATTGAATATGGTAATTTAGCGATTTTTGCTACGCCAGCTTCTTCAATTGCTTTTAAGCGATAATAATGATAAGTTTTACCGTTCGCAGAAAACGTCGAACGAGATTGAAAAACGTCATTTTTCCCCATGTTTCTTCCCCCTATTAAGCAAAAAATGTCTGAATTTTGTTATATATCCAAACTTTTCAATACCTTACAATAATATCTTATTACAATGTATATCATAAGTAAATAACAAGTAACTTATCATTTCTAATAAGTAAAACTTATGACTATATTTTGTCATTAAATATTTTCGAGTATTCATTGCAATTAAGGAAATACTAACCAAAGTAAAAAGGAGGGAAAATAATGTCTAAACGTAAAAACAATGTTGGAAGTGGCATGTCCGCATCAATTGAGCAAGGGAAAGCTGCAGGATTTAAAGAAGAAATAGCACAGGAAGAGCTTACAGCTGAATATAAACAAAATAATAAGAAAACGAAAAAAAGACAATAGCAAATAAAAAAGCAAGCAATTTGAACGAAATTGCTTGCTTTTACAGCTACTAATTTAACGTTTGTCATCTTTACGTTTTGATAAAAATCTTTTATCAATTGATGATGGTGGCATCAAATAGATGATATCCCCAGTTCTTTTGGATTCTTGATCCACATTACTTTTTCTACGATTATAATAAAGGAAAAAATTAATTACGTTTTTTTGTCTCCTATTATATTGCATTTTTTTAATCAAAAAATAGAGTATGATAATACCCGAATATATGAGACAAATAGTAAGAACTTGCATAATCAGTCTCCTCTTTCATTTTGACTATTACTTAGTATTGGTCAATTTACTTGTTTCATACATAAAAAGAGTCAGACAAAATAATTTTATGACTTGTAGTCTATTAATTTTGAATAATTTGTATGACACTATATGTTAATTTTTAGCTGTTTTCATAAACATTGTTGTTATATATTAAAGGATTGTTTCCGCCACTCCCACAGGAGTCTACAACTTCTGTACCAACTAATCTTTAATAACATGTTTTAATAAAACAATAAAAAACAACAAATCTATTAGAAAATAGCATTATTTAATTATTTGATTTTAGAATTTTATTTTCTAATTAAATAAAGATTATTCACATCGAACTCCCCTCCTTCATTTAAGTTATTTATGTATATGGGAAAGTGACAATGAAAATCATAATTTAATTTTATAAAAGCGTTTTCATTTTAAAATTAGTAATTTTTTCATGGTAGCATATTTTTTCTCTTAGAACTAAAGCTATATATAAAGGTAGGTGACAAGTGTGGCAAATAAGTCTGTACGACGAAACAGTGCAATTGAAAATGAAAGTGGTCAACCAAAGCCATTAAGTGGATCACATAAAGTAAAAAACCAAAACCATACAAGACAAAAAAATCATAGTCATCACGATATGTAATTAAACTTTAGAATATGGAGGGTTTAATATGAAAAATAAAGAAAATATTAATAATAAATTCAATCGATACGTTGAACCAGATGGACTTGACGTAGAATTTTCTGAAGAACTAGCTGATCAAAATGATATACAAGCGCAAGAGCGTTCTGCTGCTGCAGATGCTCGAGTAAAGAAAAAATTGTAAAAAAAAGGTATGCGTTTTACGCATACCTTTAAAGTTTATTTGTTTAGTTCAGCATCAATTGCTGCTTTAATTGCTTCAAAGCTTGGATTTTCAACTTGTTTACCATTTACAAAAATAGTTGGAGTACCATTAACTTTGTAATGTTCTGCTATCGCTTTATCAGTTGCTACACTTCTCATTGATGACTTTTTATATAAATCCTTTTTAAATTGCGCTTCATCTAAGTTAGGAATAACTGATTTTGCAATATCTGTTAATTTTTCTTTTGTTGCCCAAGTTTTTGTTTCATCGCCTTGATTAGCATATACCTCTTCATGGAATTTCCAAAATGCATTTTTATCGTAATCATAGACCACTTCTGATGCTAGGGCTGCTAAATTTGAATCTTTTGAAATAAATGGATAGTTCATAAAAGAAAACGAGATTAAATTTTTATCAATATACTGAGATTTTAATTCTGGAAAAACTAATTTATTCCAATCCTTACAAATTGGACATTTATAATCACCAAATTCAACAACTTCAATTTTTGCTAGTTTGTTCCCAATAGTTGGTTGTTTTTCTATATCAAACCCATTAACTTTTACATCATTCACTCCAGCAATCGTTGGAAATTCTTTCTCTGCATTTTTATCCTGTGCTTTAGAAACAAAAAATAATGCTCCAAGTAAGACAATAATTCCAATAAATACTGTAATGGCAAATGTTTGATTACTATTTTTCTTTTTGTTCATTATTGCTAGACTCCCCCTATTACTATGTTGATGTAATTGTAACATAAACAAGCTATACCTTCCTATTTAGAACTCTATTCATGGACAATATTATGATATTTTAATAAGATTAGTTTTAAATAACGATACTCCAGTTACTTACTTTCGTAATTGGAATTTTATTAACTGGAAGGAAGAAAGATTCATTGAACAAGACTGAAATAGTTATTTTAAGCGGATTCTTAGGAAGTGGCAAAACCACTCTATTAAAAAAATGTTTAATCGAAGAGTTAAGAAACAATCGTAAAGTAGCTGTAATTATGAATGAAATAGGGAAAATATCCATCGATTCAAATGAAATCCCTGATGACGTTCGATTAAAAGAATTATTAAACGGTTGTATTTGCTGTACGATGAAAGATCAGTTGGAAATTCAACTGCTCTCACTAGTTCAAAATAATGAATTAGATGTTATTTATATTGAAACAACTGGTGTTGCTAACACAATTGATGTTGTTGATGCTTGTTCATCCGCACAAACAGTTGAATCGCTAATCATAAAATCGGTCTTATCAACAGTAGATGCTACACGCTGGAAAACCAAAAATGAACTTAGTCCATCCATTCGATATTTATTAATTCAACAAATTACTTATAGCGATCTAATTTTCATTAATCGATTAGACAAATTGAATTCGGCAGATAGACAACTTGTCCTTAATGAAATAAAAAACATAAATTTAAATGTTGTTGAAGACTTTAATGAAAAAATAAAGCTAGAACATCAGGTTTCTCTTTCATCTAATCTAATGGATAGAGAAAAACTTGCTATTAATCAATCTTTAAAAATAAATACATATATACACAATCAAGGTGAAAGTTATAACAAGGAATTATTTGAAAACTTCTTAAGAAATGCACCCAATAATCTATTTCGATTAAAAGGATATATTTCATTTAAAGACGACCCTACCTTGTACAATGTACAGTATTCAAATGGCTTAGTTTCATATGAAAAAGAACGAATGAAGCTTCCTCAAAGAATTGTTTTAATTGGAGAAAATATTGACAAAGAATTCTTTGAAAAAGAGCTTAAAAAATGCAAATAAATATAGAGCCAAGTTTCAATCTAAAAGGAAACTTGGCTCACTTCATGTCTTATTTATTTTTATTAACAAGTACAATCAATTCCTCTTCAAACTTAATTTCGGGATTATATTTCAAAATTTCTTTAATAAATCCCTTTGGATTTTCGAGGGTTAGAAGAATCGGCTGCACCATTTCATTAATGTGAATTAAAAGTGTGATTAATTCTTTATTTCTGCCATAAACCTCAACTAATTGTTTAATTTCCGTAATTTCAGCAATGTTTACTTTATAGGTCAAAATTCCTTTATTAATGATAATTTGATCGCTATTTACGAGAATATCGCTTCTTATTAAACGAAATGCAGTGATCAACAAGACAATAATGACTACACTAATTTGTAAATATTGTTTGACATCATTCCCATTTCCTATTAATAATGAGATTAGCTTATACAGAAATATTAACAGAAGTGAACTTACTGCCATATAAAATAAAACACTCAGAAAAGTAAAGTGAGAAGAGAATTTTGTTTGATTCACATTCTTCCGCCTCCTCTACGACTTTTTTAATTGTTTTTTCTACTATATGTTCCAGAAGGTTAAAATGAAACTAGTACGCTAAAATTATTGGTCATTTTTTGTCAAAAATCATGTGTACTTGCTTGATAGTTACCATATTTTCTTACTATAATGGTTATATGTTTGTTGGAAACAAGGAGGATACATATGTTTTCGGTCTGGTCTCAAATTATGATTGTCTTATGGACAATTTTCCTATTAGGGATGATGTCAATTGGTGGATATTTCATGTTCAGAAAGTTTTTAAAAAGACTTCCAAAAGAAGATGGAAAATCAATTTTAGATTGGCAAGATGAATATTTACAAAAAACGAGGCATTTATGGTCAAATGACCAAAAAGAATTATTAGAGGAGTTAGTACAACCAGTTCCTTCTTTATTCAGAGATGTCGCTCGAGATAAGATAGCTGGTAAAATTGGTGAATTAGCACTTATTAATAACGCTACACAAATTACGCAAGGACTAATTATCGAAGGATATATAAAGGCAACACCTAAACGTGATCACGCATTCCTAGTTAAAACGTTAAAGAAAAAAGAAATCGATTTTTCAGAGTATAAACATTTATTAGCAAAATAAAACGTGTACCTACTAGGTACACGTTTTTTTACGTTATTATTGTATTAGAAGGCAGTTGTCTTCTCATTTTTGTATATGATTTATACATTGCTAATCTCCAAGGTAAAATCATAGAGAACGCTAATAAGAAGAACATTCCACTTAATTGTTCAACATCAATACTCGAACTTAAATATAACTTCATAACAATCCGAACAACTAATAAGCCAAGTAAAATAAATACAAATGATTTTGATCTTTTTAAATAAATTTCGTTATCGATAATTTCAAATTTGGATGTTTTAATTAAAAATAAAGAAAAAAACAATCCTACAAAAATTGCCTCAAGTATTTCAGTACTTGTAAGTCTAAACTGTGGTACAACATACATTAATGCACCTGTACTCATAAAAAATGGCGGCAAAATAATTTTCTTTAAGTTAGTCGGTTTTTTTGCAGCTTTTAGTCGAATAAAAATAACACCTAAAGCCATGCATGTTGCAAAAACTGTACTAATAATAATACTCATTTCTTTATTCATTTCTTCACTACCTTTTATCTCAATCTTGAAGACTAAATATTCTCTCTAACGCATTAATGATTTGAAGATCGTGCACTGGCTTTTCAATAAAATCTAATGCACCATATTGAACTGCTTCGTTAACAATATGATCGTGAGTCATTGCTGAAATCATAATAATTTTTGCGTTTTGGTGCATTTGTTTAATTTCCTTAAGTGCTGTCAATCCATCTTTTAGTGGCATCGTGATGTCAAGTAACATTAGGTCCGGATTTAATTGATCATATAATTCAATGGCTTCTTGTCCATTTGAACCAAACCCGATCACTTCATATCCAGCATTTTTTACAACTTCTCCTATTTTAGTCCGTATAAACAAAGAATCATCTACGATTAAAATCCTTGCCACTGCAAAGCCTCCTGTAATAGAGAATATCAGAATATATTTTTACTATAACCTAAATATTTTAAGAAAACAATCGAACGTCTACGATTAAAAACCGATAAATCCTCCAGTCAATCGCGTGAAATAAATCGTAATTTTCGTCAACCAATCAAAATAAAGCGTAATCCCCATCACAATCATTATATATCCACCAAAAACAACGATTTTATGAGAATATTTCTTTATCCAATTTAATGAACCTAAATAAAAAGATAAAACGAAAAATGGAATTGAAAACCCTAATGTGTATGCTAGCATATAAAATAAACTAGAGCTTGGATTACTAACAGCTAATGCGAAAACAGAAGTTAATATAGGACCAGTACATGGAGTCCACCCTGCTGCAAATGCTAACCCAATTAAAGTCGAACCTAAATATCCCGAAGGACGTTTTGAAAATTGAAATCGACGATCATTCATTAAAAACTTTGGTTGAAAAATACCGGTAACAACTAAACCTAAAAATACAATTAATATCGCTCCAACTTGACGAATGAAATCTTGATATCTCATAAAAAAAGAACCAATAATTGAAGTACTAAAACCTAATACGATAAAAATAATCGAAAAACCTAGCAGAAAGAATAATGTATGTAATAAAGTTTTACTCTTATTAATTCTTTTCTCGCTTTTTAAATCACCCAGAGATACCCCTGTTATATATGATAGAAACGCTGGATAGATTGGTAGACAACATGGAGAAATAAACGAAAGAAACCCCGCTCCAAATGCAATACCAATATTTAAGTCCCCCATTAACTTACATCCTTTCTACAAGTAAACATTCTATTGAACATTATAACAGAATTATTTTTTAAATAATATTAATTAGAAGCTTTTAACGCTGATATAAAGGGATTTTAATTGAAAAGTCACTTTCCTTCTAAACTTCCTCGGTTTCATTACAACTAAATAATGAATCTAACATAATTCATAGTTGTACTAATTTATAGTATAATTTTAAGAATATGTTTAATTATTAAAATTTTCGAAAGGAAGAGTTTGAATTAAAGTCGAATCAATGTTCAAATAATCTTTCAGGTCGTAAGTCTGTCACCTCAACTTGGTGGAGCACATTTCAATAAGAGAGGAGTTTGTTATGTCTACTGTTTTACAACAATCGAATACATCACCTAATAAGATCAATCGAAGAATGGAAATGAAGAATGGTTTTTTCGCATCGGTACCTTTAATTATCGGGTATTTGCCGGTTGCTTTTACATTTGGTTTGATAGCCAAACAAGCTGAAATCGATTTATTAAATACACTTTCTTTTAGTGCACTAGTATATGCTGGAGCAAGCCAGTTTATGGGATTGTCGATGTTTCTTGCAGGAGTTAGTTTAGCCCAAATTTATATTGCGACATTTATATTAAACTTTAGGAATTTTGTTATGAGTCTATCATTTAATCATCAATTCAAGGAGATACCTTTTTGGCATAGAGTCTATTTATCTATTACGTTAACAGATGAAAATTTTGCCGTAACTACTTTAGGTAAAAAAAGTGATTCAAATGGATATTCCTCAACTTATTTAATCACTTTACATACAATTGCATATTGTACTTGGATCACTGGTACATTTTTAGGTGTTATTTTTTCTAATCTTATTCCGCAAATTATAAGAGAAAGTATGGGTATTTCATTATATGCAATGTTTATTGGCTTATTAACACCAGCAGTACGCACGAATTGGCGGGCATGTGTAATTGTTTTTGTTAGTATGATATTAAATTTTTTCCTATCAAACGTATTAAAACTCAGTCAAGGATGGTCATTAATTTTATCAGCTATTTTAGCTAGTTTACTTGCTATCTTTTTAATGAAAGGAGATAAGAAAGAATGATTATTTTTCTTCTCGTTTTAGGAATGTGTTTAGTTACTATGACCCCAAGACTAATTCCTGTATTCATTGTCGACCGTATTCAATTTCCAACTTGGGTTTCAAATTGGCTAAAAGGAGTTCCGTATGCAGCACTAGGAGCATTAATTTTTCCAGGCATTCTCAGTGTACAAAAAGGAAATATGAGTGTTGGTTTAGTTGGTGGAATAGTTGCTATTATCTTATCTATCCTTCGATTACATATCATCTTTGTTGTTTTCGGTTCGATTGGCGCAGTAATACTAATGAAATTTTTCTTTAATTAAAAAAAGTAGCTAGATTCAAAATCTAGCTACTTTTTTATTATTCTGCTAATTGAAGTGACCCTTTATTTTGTAATAAGTACATTTTGTAATATAAACCTTGTTTAGCTAGTAGTTGTTGGTGGTTTCCTTCTTCTACTATTCTACCTTTGTGAAGTACATAGATACAATCAACATCCTGAATGGTAGAAAGTCGGTGTGCGATTATAACGGTCGTTCTTCCTTTTCGCATTTCAGTTAAAGCCGTTTGGATTGCTTCCTCAGTCTCACTATCGATGTTTGCTGTTGCTTCATCTAGTATTAGAATGGTAGGTTTTGCTGCAATCGTTCTAGCAAAAGTAATTAATTGACGTTGACCACTAGACAACGTAGAACCTCTTTCAACAACTGCTTCATCATATCCATTAGGTAGTCGTTCAATAAATTCATTTGCCCTTACTAATTCAGCAGCTTCCTTAATTTCTTTATCGGTAATTTCATCGTTATACATTGATATATTGCCTTTTATATCCCCTACAAATAAGTATGGATCTTGCAATACTAATCCGATGTTTGATCGCAATTCACTTTCTTCATAGGTCGATAATTTCTGACTATCAATTCGGACTTCACCATGATTCACATCGTAAAATCGTAGTAATAAATTCATTATTGTAGATTTACCGCTGCCAGTGTGACCCACAAACGCGACTGATTGTCCTGGTTGAACCGAAAAAGTTACATCATGGATCACATTATGGATTCCGTCATAAGCGAATGAAACATTTTTGAAATCAATACTTCCCTCACCAATTTTGGGAGTATGTGAACCGATTTGAGTTGGAGCTTTTTGTTCTTCATCCATCAAATCAAAAACACGTGATGATGAAACAACTGCTTGCTGCAATAATGATAACTTCATCATCATTTGGGTGATTGGTTCAAAAAATCTTTCTAAATAACTAACAAAAGCATAAACAGTTCCGATTTCCACAGGATTACTAAATGAAGTAATACCAAAGAAACTTAAGACGAACATAATGCCAATTGTATAGATTAAATCAGTTGCAGGTCTTAAGAATAACGAATCTAATCGAATTGTTTTCACACCTGCATTAAAGTGAGAACTATTTACACCCTCAAATTCATTCTGCAATCTCTTTTGTTGATTAAATGCTTGAATAATTGACATGCCTTGCAAATGTTCATTTAATTTTGCATTAAGATTACTTAGCTGTCCTCTAGTTTCCATAAAGAAAGGAAAGCTTTTTTTTCGGTAAGTTAAGATAACAAAATAAACAATAACTACGAGACCAATACAGATAGTCGCTAGCTTAACATTTAATGAATACATCGCAATGATGATACCAATCAAGAATACGATTTGTTGGATAAATGTTGCTAATACACTTACATAAAAATCTTTGATTGCTTCAGTATCATTTGTAATTCGAGAAACGATACTACCAATAGGCGTTTTATCAAAAAATGAAAAAGCTAAAGTATGAACATGTTCATACACTTTCATCCTTATATCTTGAACAACTTTAAACGCAATTTGTTGAAACATTAAAAGTTGTAAATACGATAAAATGATTTTTCCTACCATTAAAACTACATATAACGTAAATAGCCTTAAAATGACATCTTTTGGAAAATACCTTTTCATTAAATGATCGTCAAGAAATCTCTTAACTAGAATTGGCCCATACATTTCACAAGCTGTTGCGAGGAAAAGAAAAATAAATGCAAATGTTAATAACAATTTATATTTTTTAAGGAACGAAAGTAAACGAACTAAATCCTTTTTTTGTCTGGAAACATCGATTTCTTGATTCATTTATCTCCCTCCTTGCTCGACAAGCTCTTCTAATTGTTGTCTTTCAAACATTTCTTTGTACCAACCATTTTGTTGAACTAACTCTTCATGTTTCCCGCGTTGAATAATTCTACCTTCATCTAACACGATAATTAGATCACTATGCATTACGGCACTCATTCGATGAGAAGTAATAAATGTCGTTTTCCCATCTCTTTCATCCTTTAATGAACGCAATATTTTCTCCTCAGTTTTTGCATCAACAGCTGATAAACAGTCATCTAAAATTAAAATATTAGGATTTTTAATTAAAGATCTGGCAATCGAAATTCGTTGTTTTTGTCCACCAGATAAGGAAACCCCTCTTTCCCCTACAACAGTTTCATATCCTAATGGAAACTCTAAAATATCATCATGAATATTTGCTATCTCTGCAGCTTTATATACATCTTCTATCGATGAATTAATTTGACTAAACGCAATGTTTTCTTTTATTGTATTTGAAAACAAAAAATGTTCTTGTGGAACATAACCAATATGTTCTCTTAATGCTAATAGAGTGGTATCTTTTAGATTGACGTCTCCAACAGATATTCCTCCGTTATTAACCTCGTACTCTCTTAACAATAATTTTAAAAGCGTTGTTTTTCCTTGGCCCGTTTTACCAACAATCCCAATAGTTTGACCTTCTTGAACACTGAACTTGATGTCCCTTAATTCAAAGTTAGATTCTTCATTAAATTTAAAAAAATTAATTGAGTAATTTATTTCACCCATAGAAAGTTTTGTACTTGCGTGCTGGCTATCTTTTATTTCAGGTTCAATACTTAATAAAGAACGGATCCGATCATATGAAGCACGACCTCTTTCTACGATATTAAACAACCATCCTATTGCTAGCATTGGCCAAATTAAAATACCCAAATAAGTAACAAACGTGATTAACTGTCCAACTGTAATCTCATCTACAATTACTAATCTTGACCCATAGACAACTGCAATCATATAGCACACAGATACCACAAGCATGATCGTTGGATCAAAAAGTGCATCAATTCTTGCTACCTTCATATTATTCTTAACAACAGTATCAGCTTGACTTTTAAATGCTTCGATATCTTCTTTAGATTGACCTAAACTTCTAATAACCTTTAATCCGCTCATGCTTTCCTGCACTTTATTATTCAGTTCAGAAAAAGATTCCTGCGCTAAATGAAATCTTTGATGCAATAATTTCCCGTAATATTGAGTTAATATTGCCATCACAGGAAGTGGCAGTAGACTTAAGATTGTCAACTTCCAGCTTATAGAGACTGCCATCATTACTAAAACTGATCCACCTAAAATGATTGAATCAACAAATGTCAAAATTCCAGCTCCTGCTGTTTCACGAACTGCTTGAACATCATTTGTAGCATGAGCCATTAAATCTCCAATTCTATTTTTCTGGTAAAAAGATGGAGACATTTTTGTAAAATGATTATATAAGTCATCTCTTAATTGTTTTGCTAACTTTAAGGAAGAACCAAAAATCATTCTTCTCCACCAAAATCGAAACGTATAAAGGAGTAATCCATTAATGAATATTAAACAAACCCAAAAAAGTAAGTTTTTACCGTTTAATGAGTTTTTAATCAATTCATCAATCACATAACCAATAACTTTCGGAGGTAGTAGCTCTAATAATGCAACGATTACTAATAGAGATATACCCCATATATAACTTCTTTTTTCTTGTTTAAAAAACCAAAACAAATCCTTAAAGACTGACATTCCCTCACCCCCGTCACACACGAAATTTGATTTAAAAAAATATTGTGAAAAATCAAAACTTAAGTGTCTATTATAACATAATTTACAATCTTAGAATTAAACAAAAAATAAAAATGCACAACCCTTTATGGTCTGTGCATCTTATAGGAGCTATTTTGCTCATATTATTTTGATGTGTTATTCATAGTCTTCATCATTTGATTATTTTTCATCTGAAAAGGCTTTTGTCCCATTTGAGCCATCATAGTGTAAAACCGTTGATATATCCGGGTTTCATCAACTAATTCGAAATATTTCAATGTCTCGTTAGTTTGAAGTTAGTTTTCTTTTTAATTTAAAATCATCATAACCAAAAACAAGATAATCTGCATCTTTCTTATAAGGGATACATAGATAAGTATCACCTTCTAAATAATAATTAAAGCCACTTAATCTAAACTTCCCCCAATCAACATAAACACTAGTATAGTCATTTACTGTAAACTTCTCCAAATCATCATAACCACTATTAGTGTCGAGCGATCCATCGCCTAATTCAACCTGTGCAGTTCCTTCAAATTCATTTGATTTATTCATAGGACCAATAGAAATATTTACTATATTCCCCTCTTTATTAGTTCCTTCCCAATCACCAGAAATATCGTAATTAAGTGTGAAGTCTTTTTGTTCTTTTGATTTATCATAATACCATTGTTCATCTAAAAAACTATATTTGTAATAATAAGCAATTGTACCAGATATACTCATTAAGTTTGAATTAAATTTATGTTCTACATATACAACATCCGAACCATTATCCAGATTAGTTTCTCTTCTCAATATCTTCATGTCAACTGAGTTTTGGATATAAAAATCCTCTCTAATCTTTTTTATATTTACTAATTTAGAAGGCTCATGAAACAACTTATTATATTGTTCTTTTATCGTATCATTTTTTGAAATTGTTAAACTTAAAACAAAGATAATAAATACAGCTAAAAGAGCAATAAGTATTCTTCTTTTTTGAAATTTTTCTTTCATTTCTAATTTAAGCAAAAAATCTCCTCTTTCCCCTAAAAAGTTAATCGTTTTCATATCCACTTGTTCATAGGTGCTTACATCTTTTGGCACTTTTTTTAGTAACTCTTCTCTTATATCGGTACAATGGACTATATTTTTCATAATTTTCTGTAAAAATATAGAATTATTACTTTTCATTAGAAACGCCTTTTTGAGCTTATTAGTATGTAAGATAATTTAATAATTCTAAATTCAACAATATTCTTCAACGAAGTTAATGGTCCTCACTAATTCTCCTTATTTAATTTCTTTGCTGTAAAACCTTTTGCTTGGCAGTAGTATAGATATTCTTCTAAAGCATCTTCTAACAACAAAAAAACCACTCCCTATTGGTTAAATTTCCAATAGAAAAGTGGTTTCGGATTAGTTTAATGAAAGATTAAGTAAGTAAATTTAAAACTCATATAAAGGATTAACCCTATAGAGTGTTTTATTAAAAAATTCATCTTACAAATCGCACAAATCAATCAATAAAGCCTTATATATCAAGGGTTTATTATTTTGATGTGTTATTCATAGCCTTCATCATTTGATTAATTTTCTTCTGAGAAGGTTTTTGTCCCATTTGAGCCATCATAACTTTTAACATTTGTTCATTAATTGGTGGATTTTTCTTTAAATAGTTCATAGTGTATTGACGAGCTACGAAAAATCCTATCGCTACACCAGCAACTAATGCCAGTAGTCCGATTAGAATGTATAACCACATATTTATTGCTTCCTCCTTAAAATCATCTAGAACAATTTTACTAAAACAATCCAGTTTATACAAGAGCAAACCGTAATTTATTCTTTAAATGTACTTTTGATACGCGATTGGTCTAAGCCACCCAAAACGCTCACCCTTCATATCGATTGCAATGAACGTAGATCGGTATTTTCTTAATAATTCAAAAAAAATCGTTTCTGACTCTAATGTACCATCCGCATACAAAACAATTTCTTGAGGATAAATTTTTAGTTGAGCTTTTGCACCATCGGGAAGTTCTAGAATATACTCTCCTGTTTCTTCATGAAAGTAGATTTGATGAGGATTACTTTTACGAATAAGTGTGTGGAGCTCAAATAAAGGTATTGGTTCGGTTATAAATTGTATTTGTTTGTCTATTATATTCCTTAATTCGATTGATGCGTGATAATATTCATTAATTAGTTGATATATTTTATGCTCTCTACCATAAAATTCTATAGAAAGTGGTTCACGAATCAAATAAATTTTATATTCTCTCATAACTTGTCCACTCCTAACAACTATCTGTATGGAAATTATATAAAATTCCAATTAAAATATTTGTCTTTTTAAGGAGTAGAAAATCAACTATTTTTGTCGAATAATATTTACCAACCGAATTAAGGCTTTTTTGCTTAACCTAAGACTTTTTTGGCTGCTGACACTACATGGTCAACTGTAAATCCGAATTTCTCCATTAACAATCCACCTGGAGCAGATGCACCAAACGTATCGATTGCAATTACTTCTCCATCTAATCCAACATATTTATGCCATCCGAATGAAGAACCCATTTCAACTGCAACACGTTTTGTTACTTCTTTTGGAAGTACTGATTGTTTGTATTCATTAGATTGTTTTTCAAATAGATCCATTGAAGGCATTGAAACTACTGATGCAGAAATTCCTTCAGCAGCTAATTTTTCTTGAGCTCCAACTGCTAATTGAACTTCACTACCTGCTGCAATTAACACAACATCAATTTTCTCTTGCTTAGCTGGCGAAATAACGTAAGCACCTTTTGATACCTTATTATATATATCAGTTGTAGTACCTTCTAATATAGGTAAATCTTGACGAGATAAAACTAACATTGTTGGTGCATCTTTTGCCTCAACAGCTACTTTCCATGCTGCTGAGCTCTCATTTCCATCGGCTGGTCGAATCACATTAATATTCGGCATAGATCTGAAAGATGCTAATTGTTCTACTGGCTCATGAGTTGGACCATCTTCTCCGACTGCAATACTATCATGCGTAAATACATATGTTACCGGTAAATTCATTAGAGATGCTAAACGAATTGCTGGCTTTAAGTAATCAGAGAATACGAAGAACGTCGCACCAAATGAATGAACTCCACCATGTAAAGCCATACCATTTAATGCTGCACCCATTGCAAATTCACGAACACCAAACCAAATATTACGACCTTCATAACTATTTCTAGTGAAGTCACCTTTACCATTCATGTAAGTTTTGTTTGACCCTGCTAAGTCAGCTGATCCACCAAAGAAGCTAGGTAGTACATTTGCAATTACGTTAATTGCTTCACCTGAAGATGAACGAGTTGCAATTTTCTTTCCTAGTTCGTACTTTGGTAACACTTCCTCTAAATCAACTGTAATTTTTCCTTCAATTGCATTTTTTAGCTGAGCTGCTAGTTCAGGATATTTTTCCTCATATTTAGCGAAAGTAGCGTTCCATTCCTGTACTTTCTTAACACCAGCTTCTACAATAACATGATTAAAGTGCGCATAAACTTCTTCTGGCACATGGAAAGCATTTTCATATTCCCATGCATAAGCTTGTTTTGTTAAGATTGTTTCTTCTTTACCTAATGGTTCACCGTGAGATTTTGATTTACCTGATTTATTAGGCGATCCATAACCAATTGTTGTTTTCACTTCGATTAAAGTAGGTTTTGTTAATTCTTGTTGTGCTTTTTCTATAGCAGTATTAATTTCATCTAAATCATTGCCATTTTCTACACGAATTACTTGCCATCCGTATGCTTTATATCGATCTTCAACACTTTCTGAAAACGAACGATTTAATTCTCCATCTAATGAAATATCATTCGAATCGTATAGAACAACAAGGCGTCCTAATCCTAAATGACCAGCAAGTGAAGCTGCCTCAGCAGAAACACCTTCCATTAAGTCTCCGTCACCACAAATTGAATATGTAAAATGATCTACTACATTAAACTCTTCTTTATTATATGTATCGGCTAAATGACGTTCAGCTAGGGCCATTCCTACTGCCATTGCAATACCTTGTCCTAATGGACCTGTGGTAGCTTCTACACCATGTGTATGTCCAAACTCTGGATGTCCTGGTGTATTACTTCCCCATTGACGGAAGTTTTTTATATCTTCAATAGAAACCTCGTAACCTGATAAATGAAGCATGCTATACAATAACATTGATCCATGACCAGCAGATAAAACAAAACGATCTCTGTTAAACCACTTTGAATTCTTTGGATTATGATTCATATATTTCGCAAATAGTGCATATGCCATTGGTGCAGCACCCATCGGCATTCCTGGGTGACCAGAATTTGATTTTTCGATTGCATCAATTGATAAAGTACGAATCGTATTGATTGCTAATTGTTCAATTTTAGTAGACATAAATTTCGCTCCTTTAGCTTATTCACAACTATTATCATATAATTTACCATGATTTATGACAATAAACATCCTTTAGTTTTGACAATTTTTACAAATAATTGACATGAAATAGAAAAAAGCAGAAATAAATTCTGCTTTAATGTAAATTTCTTTTTCGAATTGCCTTCTCGACTTTTAATTTAGCAGGTGTAACATCGTTCCCTTTTTCGTCTACAATTTTAAGTGAAGTTAATTCATCAAGCATTCTAGAACGAAAGTCTGCTAAATATTCTTTTCGTAGTTTATCTTGTTCAACTTTTTCGTCAGGAGTTAATCCCACTTCTTTTGACTTTTTAGATAATTCATTTATTCTATTTAAAGTTTTATTAGAAACCATAGTTTTACCTCTCCTTTAATTGAATCAGCTATTCAATGTAAACCATAATACAATAAATTACATTAGCTTTCAATAATAGAAACTTCATTTATATATTCATTATATCTTCTATTAACTGTCGCTTTTGAGACATCATATCCAAATCCCCTTAAAGTTGCAGCTATTTCCTCAAAAGTAAGCTCATTTTTTCGTAAACGGACAATTTCCAAGATCGGTAATTCTTTCTTATCTCTACCTCCTGCATTTGAGCTACCTTCTAAATTTTTTTGTGGCTTATATCCATTTTCAATTGCTTTTTTCATACCTCTTTTTATCTTCATATTATGTATTTTCCGTTGGTATTCCTCAACAATACTTAAAATCTCTAACACCATTTCGTCACTTTCACTTAATTGAAAATTACCATTTTGTGAAGAAGTAAATAATTTAATACCTTCTTTTTTCAGAAAATGTAAAATTGCAACTCTAGCATGACCACGCCCTAAACGCGTTTCATCTTGTATTAATAATGCATCAACCTTATTTTCTTTAATCAATTGAAATAAGTAGAATAAACCGTCTCTTTCAACTTCATATCCACTTGCTTGTTCGCTTATTGTTTCTAGAATACACATTCCCATTCGATCACCTAGTTCGGTTAACTCGACTATTTGTCGATGAAGTGATGTTTCTTGTGAATCCTTTGATGTACTAACTCTTGCGTAAATTATTGCATTCATTTGTTGTGACCTCCATACGAACATGAAAACTACTTTCCTAAAAAAACGAACTAACGTTTGTATATATTATCCTATCATGATATAATTAAAAAAATAAAGAGGAACGTATTATCTACTTTAAAGATAAGGGGGAACTATAAATGAACAAATTATCTAAAAGACAAGCAGAAATACTGGCGTACATAAAGGATGAAGTAAAAATTAAAGGTTATCCACCTTCTGTTCGAGAAATTGCTGAAGCCGTGGGACTAGCTTCAAGTTCCACTGTTCATGGTCATTTAGAAAGATTAGAACAAAAAGGTTTTATTCGAAGAGACCCTACAAAGCCACGTGCAATTGAAATACTTGGGGAAACGAATGCTGTCGTAAATGAAGCTCAAGCAACTTACAGCGAAATTTACAACGATATTATTAACATCCCTGTTATCGGTAAAGTAACTGCTGGTATTCCAATTACTGCCGTTGAAAACGTGGAGGAATATTTCCCATTACCATCATCGGTTGCACCTGCTAATGAACAAGTATTTATGCTTCGTGTCGAAGGGGATAGCATGATTAATGCTGGTATTTTAAATGGAGATTTAGTTGTCGTAAAGAAACAATTCACTGCAGAAAATGGTGAAATTGTAGTTGCAATGACAGAAGATAGTGAAGCGACTGTAAAACGATTCTATAAAGAAATTGATCATTTCAGACTTCAACCAGAAAATGATGCACTTCTACCTATTTTATTAAAACAAGTATCAATCTTAGGTAAAGTTATTGGGGTTTATCGTACATATCATTGAATTTAGTACAAAAAGGATTGCACATAAATGCAATCCTTTTTATTAACGAAATAAGACTAGTATTTGATTTTGACCAGTACGCTTCAGAACTCGATAACCACTACTATTTTTCGTAGCCACACCATCATGATTTGGTTTACAGTAACTACCTGCTACACAAGTTCCGTCATCTCTAATTAATATTTTACCAATCAGCCCCACTACAACCCATTCAGCGCTTTTTTTTCTTGATCTATATTCTTGGTCTGGATTCCAAAATGGATTGATTTTTGGCTGCTGTTCAATTCGTTCTGGCAACATTTCTCTTCCATCTTCATCTAATGTAGCTGGTATAACTACTTCATGGTAAATGCGTCGTCCCCATTCATCTTTTAAATATCTACCATGCCAGCTTAATTCACCGCTATTTCCTATTAAGCTAGGTGTAGCACTACTAATTCCTAAAATATAGTCATCCGATGAATTTGCTTTTCGAATTTTATCTTCTTCGATTGTTACAAAATAACCTACTTCAATTTCATTTCCGTCTATCGTTTCAAACATTTCAGCGAAATCGGCTCCACCTGTATGATAAGCTGCTCCATCAATAAACATTTCTCCATTACTTGCAAGCCATTTTGCACCTAGACCCCTAGATATATTTGAAGTTCCATTTCCAATAAACCAGGAATTTGCTTCTGTGGCATCGCCAAAGCGTCCCATAATATGTGAATTAGCAAATGTTGTTATCGTACCTTGCCCCTCAGCGTGGGAATTAAATCCATCAGCTACCGTTAAGATTCATTCTGCATGTGCTCCAAAACCATTTGCTAACGATTCGACTCCTTCTGCGTGACTACTATTCCCATTAGCAAAAGTAGGTGTGGGATTTCCTAGAGGATCTATTCCACCACCTTCAACATGGGTTGCAATTCCATCTTCTGTATTCCCAATACCTTCTGCATGTGAGGCTTCTCCAATTGCTAAGGTAGCTTTTCCTTCCGCATGGGAACAATCTCCTTTTGCTTTTGTTTGACACCCTTCTGAATGAGATCCAATTCCATTTGAAATAGTTTGTCCACCTTCAGCGTGTGAAAAATCACCATTTGCTTCCGTTTCTAGACCTTCAGAGTGAGCTGCCCTTCCTTTTGAAGTTGTTTCATTTCCTTCAGCATGAGAGTAATCACCTTTTGACTTTGTTTCTTTCCCTTCAGAATGTGATGCTTTCCCTTCTGCAGTTGTATATCTTCCTTCAGCATAGGAACAATCTCCATTTGCTTTTGAACCACAACCTTCTGCGTGAGAAGCAAAGCCTCTTTTCGAATGTATGATTCCCTTCTGAAATAGAACATTTTCCCTTTGCATGAGTATGACAAATTGATGATTCGGATTGTTGTGAATTTGAATCTTCCATATACTTCCCCCTACTATCAATCTTATATAATGTATTCGTATATGGAGAGAGTTGTTCATTCCATTAAAACGATTCATCAATTGCTTTAATCGACTTCTTCATCACTATATTTATCAATATCATCCCGAAATGCTACTGCTAAGTAATTATCAATTATATTTCTAGTAATCGGTGATTGGAATACTTGACTCTTATAAGCACCACCCTCGTATTCGATAATATCTATCTTATTTTCTATTTGTTCGTTATTCTTATGATCAAAATTTTTTACACTGATTATACTTGAAGTAGGATCTATGATAATAACTAATTCTCTTTGATTTAGGAGTACTTCAATTATGTTAAACTTATCAATTAAAATATCAAATTCACCATTTGAAACTTCAATTTCTTTCTTTAAAGACTCTTTCAAATCAATAAAATAAGATTCAAATTTATCACACATTTTACTAAATGCTAGATTTTCAGAAACAGTTTCTTTATATATTTCTTTTGTTTTTAAAATAAATTCTTTTTTAAAATCCATACCACCACTCCTTTCACAACTAGTTTTAATTAATTTATATACTATTATTATTCCATTAACATGTACTGTTAGAATCGAAGAATAGAAGGTTAATAAAAAATTATTTCTATTAAATTGACAAAAAATACGAAGTATACAATATTTAATTTTTTAAGTCATATTATTTAATAGGAAAAGCAAAGAAAAAAAACGAATTGTATGTTAAGGGGGTTAATACTATGTTTGAAGAACTCATTGGTAACGTCAATTTAACTTATAAAGAACTTCTTATAACTTTTATAGAGGATTTTTTATTTCAAGAACTCGGAACACAATTACGTAATATTATTGACGAAGATTCTTGTGTTGCCTTCACGATTAGTGGTATAACAACTAAATTTCATGAAAACAAAAGAGAGTATACATTTCATATTGCTTCAAAAGAGAAATATATCCTATTAAAAACAATATCTTTTATGAATACAAAATCGAACTATTCAATCAGTTTAGAAATCAGAAATTGCAAAGATATCAAATCAAGAAAGCTAAGCTTTCAGAATATAAATAATGGTGAACATCATTTCGGCAATCAAACATTAGAAATAGTATTTAACGAGGGACCTAAACTAACATTAATAAAATACGATTGTCATAACAATTTTGATCAGTATTTAAAAAGTATACTTAAGGTTTAGCCAAATTTATTATATGTATCTTACTTAAATGGAGGTAATTTTAGTGTCTGTAATAATAGAAACAGATCGATTACAATTATGTGTATTTTATGATGAGTATTTAGAAGCTTCAAAATCTTTTTGGGGTGATGAGGAAGTAATGGCCCATTGTAGTGGTGCGACACCAGAGGATCTTTTAGTAAAGATTATTTCCGGATATCGCAAATGTCATGAAGTAAACGGCATATCAGTTTACGCGGTAAAAGAATTAGCAACCAATAAAGTAATCGGAGCCGCAGGTTTCAATATATCCAATTCACTTGAAACAGTTGAGTTAATCTACCATTTTTCGAAAGCTTCATGGGGAAAAGGTTATGCAACTGAAGCAGCTAAAGCTTGTTTAGAAATCGCAAAATATCACGGCAATATAAAGTACATAACAGCATCGGCAGACCCACAAAATGAAAATTCTTTTAGAATATTAGAAAAAATCGGGTTTACGAATAAAGGATTTAAGTACTTTGAGGATTCTGATCAAGAAGAACCTTTTTATGAATATGTAATTTAAAGTTAGCATTTATGCTCATTTCTTTATTATTCTGCAGCCATATTTTTTTACATCAAATTAAAAGGACCATTAAGTGGTCCTTTAAAAATCTTTCAATCTATCAAAAAGCTAATACTAGTTTAATTTTTTCAAGTTGACTAAAAATTAACCAATTATTAAAAACAATTTAGTCCACGTCTGCTTTCCGACAATTCCATCTACATATAGTTTATTTTTCCGTTGAAACTCTTTTACTTTTCTCTCAGTAATTGGCCCAAAATCTCCATCTACATGTATACCCAATTTTCCTTGTATCATTTTTACTTGTTCACCGTGTTCGCCGATTTTGACATTGCCAGTATACGGAATAATCTTTTTAAATACACCATTTTTTATATTAGAATGATAAACCGAAATTAAAACTTCAGCATAATTAGGTGCAACAGCCCAGCCTGCACGTGCGATTTCTTTAAATTGACCTTCAGCTGTTGGAAATTGTTTTACCTTACTATATCGCGGATTATTTAAGATAAAATCAACATATCCTTGGACAGGATCATTATATTTTATATAATAACCACCTTCACTAAAAGGCCTAGCTGTCCCTCTACTACTCTTAGGTAATCCACTTGTCCAAGTTTGACCTGCAATGTTATTATTTTTTTTAAAATTATTAGATGTAAAATGAGCCGTTTCAACTTGCCACTGTGTAAAAATAACTTCTGGTAACCAACCTATTTTATTTGAAGCCTCTTGTGCAAGTAGTAAATACTTAACTGTATTAGACACCCTCTACTTCCCCCTCCATATTCGAATGCTTGTCCGTTAGTACAGACTATTCATAAAATACTATTTTGTTCTAGTAAAATAGTAAATTAGAAGAGTAATATTTATCATGATATAAATAAAAAGTAACGGTTCAAAAATATTTCAAATTTATGAGGGGTTTTATCTATTTAGTTAGTTGTTAAATCTCGCAAATTAGTATATTAGTTAACGGAGTAAAAGATCCTTCTAAGTGAAGCAATAAATGAAGAATGAACTCATATCTAAGGAGGACTTTTTTTATTGGAAATTTATTGAAAAAGATTCATAGTCATATATAATTTATGTATATAGATGAAACGAGGTAATTACATATTGGGAGAATTGTTACTTAAAATTGGATTATCTGCCATTTGTTTCTATTTATTTTTTACAGTCTTTATGCATTATCGAGATCATAAAAAACATCAGGAATTCAACAAGAGTTCTATTATTTTTTATCGAAAGATACTATATTGTATATTTTGTCTATTTGCTATTGTAATGATGTGGGTTGATTATAATTATTTATCGAAATCAATCGGCCTTATAGGTGCTGGTGTTTTATTAGCTGTATTATTTTTTGCAGATATGTTTATTATTCAGGGCGCAAAATTAAAAAAGTTTGGATTAAAAGAAGTAGAATTTGGACAAGAAGAACTTCAAAATTTAAAAGAAGTAGTAGAAATTTCTAATGAATTAATTACAGAAAATGATCAAACGATGAATGCAATCAGACAATATTTATCTGAACAATCACGTCGAATGGAAACAGTCTTCCTTGATCCATTTCTTAAAAATTTTAATCGAATTAAATTTCAAGTTAATGTTCATGAATTTGGTAATTATGATAGTATAATAGAATTAGTATCTGTCATTTCAGAACAAACATGGCTGGAATGCGAAACTGTTCATTCCTTATTAAATGGGAATGTTTACTATGATGATAATGAAATGAAAGCATATATTTTTGTTTCTATGAATGCTGTAAATGAAGTCATTGAATTAGAATCTCATTCTGAAAAATTAAATGAAAATGATATTAACTCAATATTAATGTTGTATCATATCTATTATTTTATGAATGCTCAGAGGGAGGGTTTAGGAATACAATGAAAACAAAGCAAAATAAAGATAAACAAGCAAAAGAAGTGAATTTTAACGGACAAGCTAAACCAGTACTGGTTGCTCCCAAAAGCACACTATCTCCAAGCACGAGAAGGATGCTTACAACTGCCAATAAATTGTTAAAAGCGAAATAAGTATTAAAAATTGAAAATTCGGTTAAAAAGAGTAATAGCGAAAGAGCTATTACTCTTTTTTATTTGAATTCAATTAGGAGGCAACCAATGTTCAAGAAAAGCATTATCCCCAAATCAACTCTTTCTCCATCAACGAAAAAGGTATTAGAACGTGGAGAAAAAATAGTACGTGATTTGGATAAGAAAATTAAAAAGTAAAAATGATTCTATTTTAATATTAGATCTATCTTAAAATAAGTAGAATTCTAAAGGACATTTCTGCATTAGGATGAGGTATTCGATTTATCGAATACCTTTTTTATTTAACAACTTTTGTTGTACAAAAATAATTAAAGATGTCATCTTACAAAATTAGATATGTAGTTTCCACCTACATAAAAATCTCAACCGAATTTGCCTCAACTCTATTCATATTCAAGGTAAAACTAATAAAGAAAGAACTGTCTTCACAGCCCTTCCTATCTCTGAATAATTTAAACATTTATTTTAATTCAATCAACTTAACTTTCACTCGTTGAATTTGAAGCACTTTTATTCTTAGTACCTTTACTTACATATGGTTTTGCATTTTTTGCTTTTTTAGCACCAGCTTGCCATCTATTCCAACCCTTTTTGTCAGTTCCTCTACCTATGCCGCTCTTTTTTTTAGCTTTAGTCATCTAAACACCCCATTTTTATTCTAATATAAGTAACTTATTGTTGATTAGTTTTATCCATTTAACTGGGGTATTAAACCAAGTATGATACTTTATACAACTTCATTACTATCAGATATTTGAATTCGATCACACAGATCGAATCAATACCTCTTCTATTCTCTACTAATTTGATGAGATGTACAATAGAAAAATACTCTTATATTATTTTAATTTTTTTGAAGTCTTTTTTTTACCTATCTATATATTTTTGTTAAATACCGTCAATAAATTTTTTTCTTAAGATTAATTATTATATTGTATAAAAAACCCCTCAACGCATTTAGCGTCAAGGGGTGATTTGATTAATATACAGACATGTATTGCTCGCGTTCCCATGGGTGAACTTGAGTACGGAAGATGTCCCACTCGATTTCTTTTGCTTCAACGAAATGTTCGAATAAGTGTTCACCTAGAGCACCTACGATTACTTCATCAGTTTTTAATAACTCAAGTGCCGCTGCTAAAGTTGCTGGTAAGTCGATGATTCCGACTTCTTCGCGCTCTTCTTTAGACATAACGTAGATATTGCGATCTACTGGCGCTGGAGCTTCTAACTTGTTTTTAATTCCATCTAATCCTGCTGCTAATAATACTGATAATGCTAAGTATGGGTTTGCAGCTGGGTCAACTGAACGTACTTCTACACGAGTACTTAAACCGCGAGATGCAGGAATACGAATTAATGGGCTACGGTTTCTTGCAGACCAAGCAACATAACATGGTGCTTCGTAACCTGGTACTAAACGTTTGTATGAGTTTACAGTAGGGTTAGTTACTGCTGTAAAGTTTGGAGCGTGTTTTAAGATCCCTGCGATAAAGTGACGAGCAGTATCACTTAAGCCTTGCTCTCCATTTTCATCATAAAATGCATTTTTACCATTTGTAAATAATGATAAGTTACAGTGCATTCCAGATCCATTTACACCGAATAATGGTTTTGGCATGAATGTAGCGTGTAAACCGTGTTTACGAGCAATAGTTTTAACTACTAATTTAAATGTTTGAATGTCATCACATGCTTTGATTGCTCCAGCATATTTGAAATCAATTTCATGTTGTCCTGGTGCTACTTCGTGGTGAGATGCTTCAATTTCAAAGCCCATTTCTTCAAGTTCAAGAACGATATCACGACGACAGTTTTCGCCTAAGTCTGTAGGTGCTAAGTCAAAGTAGCCGCCACTATCATTTAATTCTAGTGTTGGTTCACCTTTTTCATCTAGTTTGAATAAGAAAAATTCTGGCTCAGGTCCTAAGTTGAAATCTGTAAAACCTAATTCTTCCATTTCTTTTAACATACGTTTTAAGTTATTACGAGGATCGCCATTAAAAGGTGTTCCATCTGGATTATAAATATCACAAATTAAACGAGCTACTTTACCTTTTTCAGCTGTCCATGGGAATACAACCCAAGTGTCTAAATCAGGGAATAAATACATATCAGATTCTTCAATTCGAACAAATCCTTCAATTGAAGAGCCATCAAACATCATTTTATTATCTAAAGCTTTTTCAAGCTGACTTACTGGAATCTCAACGTTTTTGATAATTCCTAGTAAATCTGTAAATTGTAGACGAATGTACTTAACATTTTCTTCCTTTGAAATTCGGAAAATATCTTCCTTTGTAAACTTAGCCATGAATAAAGTTCCCCTTTCGTATGTAACAAACAAAATTAGTCTAACACACTGTAAAATAGAAAAGTAGGAATTTTCTACTTTTCTATTTTTTTATTTTAATTTTTATTGCTAGCAATTTAAATATGTTTCTTTTTCCCACTCTGATACACGTAAACGGTATGCATCCCACTCATCTTTTTTGTTTTGTAGGAATGAATAGTAAACATGTTTTCCTAATACTTGCTGTAAAAACTCGCTGTTTTCTAATTCAAAAACTGCTTCTTGTAAGCTTCCTGGTAATGTTTCTATCCCTTCAGCTTTACGAGTTACATCATCCATTAAATATAGATTTTCGTGTCTTTCAGTTGGAGGAGTCAAGCCTCTTTCAATTCCATCCAATCCGGCAGATAGTAAAACAGCTAATGCTAAGTAAGGATTTGCAGAAGGATCTGGATTACGTACTTCAATGCGAGTTCCTGCACCTCTGGCAGCTGGAATACGAATTGTACAAGTACGGTTACTTTGTGACCAAGCTACATAAACTGGCGCTTCATAACCTGGGACTAAACGTTTATATGAATTAACAGTTGGATTCGTAACTGAAGCATTTGCACGTGCATGCGTTAATACACCTGCAATAAATTGTCTAGCAGTTTCAGATAATCCAATTGAATCACTCTCATCATAAAAGGCATTACCATTATCATTTCCTAAGCTCATATGACAATGCATACCCGAACCATTTTCACCAAATATTGGTTTTGGCATAAAAGTAGCAACTAAACCATGTTTTTCGGCAATTGTTCTAACTGTATATTTAAATAATTGAATATTATCAGCTGTTTGTAAACCTGGAGCGTATTTCCAATCGATTTCGTGTTGACCAATCGCAACTTCGTGATGTAATGCTTCAACTTCTAATCCTAATCGTTGAAGGCCTTTTGTAATTTCGCGTCGTATTGTAACTGTTTTATCTAGGGGAGCTACATCAAAATATCCACCGTTGTCGTTTGGTATCAGGTTATTACCTTCTTTAGAAAATAAGAAAAACTCTGGTTCAGGTCCAACATTAAACGAAGTAAAACCTTTTGCGTTCGCTTTATCAATCGCACGTCTTAGTACATTTCGAGGATCACCTGCCAAAGGAGTTCCATCTGGATAATATACATCACAAATGAATAATCCAACCTTTTCATCTGGATCAATTTTCCACGTATTAAAATCTGGATAAAGCATCATGTCGCTTGCTTCGATTTTTGTAAACCCGTTAATACTAGAACCATCAAACATAATCTCATTGTTAAGTATTTTTTCGATTTGTGAGATTGGTAATTCTAAATGCTTGAATACACCTTCCACATCTGTAAAAAATAATTGAACAAATTCCAGACCATGTTTTTGAACACTGTTTAAAATCAATTCTTTTTTCATTTATATTTCCCCCTATATAAATATAAAAGCTAGAAAAAACCAGTTTTAAATAATAATTTAATGAAAGAAACGGGACATATCACCTTGTCTTAAAGAAGTTTTACCTAACTTTCCAGTTTGATATAACTCTTGACGAAGCATTTTCCTAAGTTGCTCATCTGAGATCGATTTTTCAACAATTACTTGCTGTACAACTGTTTCTTTTGATTTTTCTGTCGATTTTAAATGGAGGACTTCTTTAATACCTGCTAAATTTAAACCTTGTTCAATGAACTTTTTAATTTCTAATAATTTATCGACATCATTAAATGAATATAATCTACGTTTACCTTCAGTTCGAGCAGGAAGGATTAAATCATGCTCTTCATAATAACGAATTTGTCTTGCAGATAACTCTGTTAACGAAATGACTATTCCAATTGGAAAAAGTGGCGTTGAGCGTCTTACTTGATCATTCATAGCAATGCTCCTTTCGTTCTTCTATTAGTATTTTATTCCATGTCAGAAAAAGTGTCAACACAATGTTAGGAAATCTAACATCAAATAATTAATTTTTTTATTTTATGCATTTTCCACAAAAATTCCACTCTGAAAACAAAAATAATCCCCAAATTTGGAGATTATTTTGATTAAATCGTATTGTTAACTGTTAAAATGACATACCTACCAATTCTTACCTTCACTTTTTTCTATATTATATAGAAGCTTTAGAAATTATTTTGCAAATGAAAAAGTAGGTATAAGTCACTTCACTCCTCATTCACCCATCGTGTGAACGATTCTTTATAGTCGCTTGCAACAATTCCTTTTTCAGTAATTATAGCAGTTATTAATTCATTAGGCGTGACATCGAATGCTGGATTTAGTACTTCTATTCCGTCAGGTGCGATTTGGACCCGACCTATATGCGTAACTTCTCTACGATCACGTTGTTCGATAACAATTTCTTTTCCTGTTTCAATCGATAAGTCAATTGTTGATAATGGAGCTGCTACATAAAATGGAATTTGAAAATAATTCGCTAAAATAGCTAATTGTAACGTTCCTATTTTATTGGCTGTATCTCCATTTGCTGTAATTCGATCAGCACCTACAATGATCGCGTCTATTTTTTTATGTTGTAGCAAATAGCCAACCATATTATCAGTTAGTAAAGTAACTGGAATGCCACTTTGCTTCAATTCCCAAGAAGTTAGTCTAGCACCTTGAAATACTGGACGTGTTTCGGTTGCATATGCCGAAATTTCCCAACCTTTTTCTTTTGCTAAGTGCAATGGTGCAAGTGCTGTCCCGTATCGACTCGTTGCAATACTCCCTGCATTACAATGAGTTAAAACTGATGCCCCATCATGTAATAAAGTTAATGCATTCTCACCTATTTCTTTACAAGTAGCTTCATCTGCAATATGTAGTTTAATAGCTTCTTCCAAGATAATTAATTTTGCTTCTGATACTGTAACAGCTAATTTACTTAATTGAATTAATTTTTCAACAGCCCAAGCTAAATTAACAGCAGTAGGTCTTGCACTTATTAAATCATCAGCAAGTTCTCTTGAGTGAATATGAAACTCTTCAATATTTTCTCCTTCTATATCTCGCACGCCTAAATATAAGCCATATGCAGCAGCTAAACCAATTGCAGGTGCACCTCTAACTTGTAACTTTACAATTGCTTCTCTTACATCTAATAAAGTTGTAGCATATAAGTAATTTATTTCAGTTGGTAATTTTGTCTGGTCTAAGATTTTTAAGCCTTCTCCATCCCATTGTAATGATTCAGGTATTTGCTGTAATGTTGTCATCGTCTATTACTCCAATCCAGAGATTAAATTTTTAATGTTCCTAATAGTAAATCTATTCTTAATACAATTAGCCCCAAGTTTCAGGATTTCTTTTTTAAGTTCAACTTTTCGAGAATGATCAATCTTGTCGATGTCCTCTACATGGGCAAGGCCAATCGTTCGTCTTATTAATTCGCATCCAATAACACCGATTGCATCAATCCAATAACCATCTAGTTTTTCCTTTATAAGAGCTGCATGTTGAAATGGCCTAACACTATGCTCTTCCCAAAGATGTAAAAATGTTTCATTAAAGACTTGTTCAATTGTAATTAATTGTTCAAAAATCTCTTCTTTTTGCTCAGTGCGGCTAAAAATTTGGAACAATAAATTCGCTTGAATTTGACCTAGATCAAATCCTATTGGCCCGACAAACGCAAACTCAGGATCAATAATTTTTGTTTCCGTTGCAGATGCGAATATACTGCCTGTATGTAAATCACCATGTAATAAGGCTTCTTTTTTAGATAAAAAATCCAATTTTAGTTTTGCGACTTCGATTTGTAATTCTTCATCTTCCCACAAACTATTAATTTCATCAACCAGCTCTTCTTCAAAGCTGTTCGTTTCACTGTTATAAAAAGGATCGGTGTAAACAAGGTCTTCAGTGATATCACATAGTTCCGGATTATTAAACAAATACTCTAGCTCTTTTTTTCTAGCAGGAGTTGCACCAAAATCTGACGTAAAAAATAGTGATTTTGCCAAAAACTCACCAATATGTTTCGCCAAGAAAGGAAAGGATTTTTTCTCAATTAAACCTTTTCTTAAAATTTGTAAATGTGACAGGTCTTCCATAACGGTAACTGCTTGTTCCTCATCATGTTCAAATATTTTTGGAACTAGATGTGGTGTTAGTTCGTTGTAAATTTTGGTTGCATTACTCTCAATCGTTGCCCTTTTTAAAGTTAGTGGCCAGCTCTCACCTACAACTTTCGCGTAAGGTAGAGCTTGCTTAATAATCAAGCCTTGTTCGCGACCAACTGGTTTCACTTTAAAAACCAAATTTAAATTCCCATCACCTATTTCAACACTTTCACAAACTTGATTTGTAAAATAACCTAATTTTTGTAAGTACACGACTGCAGTTGCCTCTGTTAAAGGTCTATATTCTTTCTTTTGAATAACTGACATTTGAGATTCATCCCCCTTAATTTTTTACAATATAAAAAGCCCCTTCTCGAGACGAAAAGGGGCAATAAATTATTGGCTTTCGTCTCTTATCTACCAGAAAATTACTTTTCTGTTGGAATTAGCACCGTGCCTTACTGAGCATTTAAGCTCAGGCGTATATAATACGCCCCATTTCACAATGGTATTACAGTCGGTTGCTGGGCATCATCGGGCCAAATCCCTCCGCCTACTCAAAATAAGAGTTCGCATATTAAATTTTATAATCGTATTTTAGGATATATATTTTCAGTTTGTCAAATACTTTTTTTGAAATTTTTATAAATTCCATTTTTTCTGTCTTCAAAAATTGGGATAGTATTGCGGATTTCATCCACTTTTTGCGGATCAATTTCTCCAAAAATAATTTCTTCTGTCTCTCCACCTTTTGAAATTATTTCTCCCCATGGGTCAATAATTAGCGAGCCTCCACCAAACTTATTCGCCAAATCTTTACCAACCCGATTACATGCAACAACATAACATTGGTTTTCAATTGCTCTCGCCTTTAGTAATGTTTCCCAATGCTGCATTCTTTGGATCGGCCATTCAGCAACAAAAAATAAAACTTTAGCTCCATTTATCGCATGAGCTTGGATCCATTCTGGAAACCGTAAATCGTAGCAAACAAATCCAGCAGCAATGAATTCATCTAACGAAAACAGTCCATCGTCAACTCCTGCTTGTAAATAATGATGTTCATTCATTAGTTGAAACAAATGAACCTTGTCATACATTTTTAAGATTTCACCTTGTTTATTAATAGCAACTAAAGTATTTGTAACACCATTATCCCTTGCTATCGGAAATGAACCTGAAATAATTGTTACTTGTTCAGTTCTTGCAATTGATTGTAACTCTAATATGATTGGCTGTTGAACATCTGTATGTTTATTTATTTCTTCTAAGCAATAACCAGTCGTCCATAACTCTGGTAAGACAATAATAGTCGCAGAATTATTTACAGCCTCTTTTATTTTTATTTTCATATTTTCAAAATTGGCACTCGAATCACCTAGAACTATGTCAGATTGTATACAAGCAATTTTTATCACTTTTAATTCACCCTATTCTAAATTTTATAGACATTTTTAAAATGAGCATATATGATGGTGAAAGTTATTGCAATATTCGTTATTTGAAATCATTCGTTAGTCAAACTATTTCGAGCGATTTGAATTGAATTAACTATCTATGTGGAGTGATATACTTGAAAACTAGCAATCTTTTAGAAAACTTACCGAAACAGTTCTTTGCTTCGCTCGTTTTAAAAGTAAACGAAGCGATTAAAAATGGCCATGATGTAATAAATCTTGGACAAGGAAATCCAGATCAACCAACTCCTGACCATATTATTAAAGCATTACAAAAATCTGTAGAAAATCCTTTAACTCACAAATATTCACCCTTTAGAGGAATGAGTACATTAAAAAATGCTGTTGCAGAATTTTATAAACGTGAATATGAAGTTAGTTTAGATCCTGAGGAAGAAGTGGCTATTCTTTTCGGAGGAAAAGCTGGTTTAGTAGAACTTCCCCTTTGCCTTTGCAATGAAGGTGATACAATTTTAGTTCCAGATCCTGGTTATCCGGATTATCTATCGGGCATTTCACTATCTAAAACAAAACCATATACAATGCCATTGATTGAACAAAATAATTTTTTACCAGATTATCAATTAATTCCACAAGAAGTTTTAGATGCTAGTAAAATATTATTTATTAATTACCCAAACAACCCTACTGGTGCAGTAGCAACTACAGAATTTTTTAGCGAGACTGTTCAGCTTGCAAAATCGAATGATATTACTGTTTGTCATGATTTCGCCTACGGTGCATTTGGATTTGATGGACAAAAACCGTTAAGTTATCTTCAAACTCCTGGAGCTAAGGACTATGGTATTGAAATCTATACTCTATCAAAAACCTACAATATGGCTGGATGGCGTATTGGATTTGCTGTTGGAAATAAAGAGGTTATCTCTGCTATTAATCTATTACAAGATCACCTTTATGTTAGTATTTTTCCAGCAATCCAAGAAGCAGCTGCAGTTGCATTAACAGAATCACAGGAAAGTGTAAAAGAGCTACTATCACTTTATGAAGAACGTAGAAATGTATTAATTAGTGGTTGTCATGAAATTGGGTGGGAAGTAAAAGCACCAGCAGGTTCGTTTTTCGCTTGGTTAAAAGTACCAGTAGGATTTACCTCTCAAGAATTTGCTGATCTATTACTAGAAAAAGCACATATTGCTGTTGCTCCTGGAAATGGTTTCGGAGAATATGGTGAAGGATTTGTCCGTGTTGGCCTTTTAACTGACATCGATCGATTGAAGGAAGCAATTACTAGACTAAAAAAGCTCGAAATATTTTTGAACATTTAATGTTTGACAATTTCAATTGTTCATGAAATAATGCGACTATGTAAAAAATTCAAAATTAAATACCAACTTATTAAGAGTAGGTGGAGGGACCGAGCCCGACGAAACCCGGCAACCGGCTATATTTTATAGCACGGTGCTAATTCTCGCAGCATTTTGCTGACAGATAAGGTGTAGGAAAACCTCTCCTTGTGAGAGGTTTTTTGTTTTCTAACCATAAATTTTAGGAGGTCATGAAATGAGTGGCGTTTTCGCAACTTACCAGGTTTATGACAAAAATCATCAATTAGAAAAAAAAGCAGAGTCTATTGCTCTTGGCTTAACAGTTGGTTCGTGGACCTCTTTACCACAAAATGACCAAATACAATTACAAAAACACAAAGGTAAAGTGATTTCAATTCAAGAAGTTGATTGTGAAGAAAATATCGCCAATTTTTTAGGTTATAAACCTACAAAAGGGTTCATTGAAATCTACTATCCTAGTTTAAATTTTTCGGCTGATCTTCCAGCAATCTTAACGACAGTCTTTGGAAAACTTTCGCTAGATGGTGAAATCAAACTAGTCGATTTAAATTTTACAGAAGATATCCTTCAATTATTCCCTGGGCCTCAATTTGGTATAAAAGGGATTCGTGAAAAATTAGATGTTTATGACCGCCCTTTGTTAATGAGTATTTTCAAATCAGTAATTGGTAGAGATATCCATTACATCTCAGAGGAATTAAAAAAGCAAGCCTTAGGTGGAGTTGACCTTATTAAAGATGACGAAATTTTGTTTGACACCACTACTTCGTTAACTGATCGTGTAGGCTATGGTAAAAAAGTTCTTAATCAAGTCTATGAAAAGACTGGTCATAAAACGCTTTATGCAGTTAATTTAACTGGTCGTACATATGATTTGAAAGAAAAAGCATTACGTGCAGCTGAAGCTGGTGCAGATGTATTTTTACTAAATGTATTTTCTTATGGAATTGATGTGCTTCAAAGTTTAGCTGAAGATACTTCAATCAACGTGCCAATCATGGCGCATCCAGCAGTGTCGGGAGCATTTACTGCCTCTCCTATTTATGGAATTGATACTGGTTTACTTTTAGGTAAACTTTTACGATTTGCAGGAGCAGATTTTAGTTTATTCCCTTCTCCTTATGGATCTGTAGCATTACAAAAAGAAACTACTTTAAAAATAGCTCAAAATTTGACCGAAGCAAACGGATTAAAAGAAACATTCCCGGTTCCATCTGCTGGAATTCACCCTGGTTTAGTACCTCAGTTAATTCATGATTTCGGAGTAAACCAAGTGATTAATGCAGGTGGCGGAGTTCATGGGCATCCAGATGGACCAATTGGTGGAGGCAACGCTTTTAGAGAAGCAATTGCTGCTACTCTTTCTGGAATTGACTTAAATGAATATGCACTTCCAGATACATCACTTCAAAAGGCATTACAACTATGGGGGTAAAAGAAAGTGGCAATAAAAATATTTTGTGATTTCGATGGAACAATTACTGAAGGTGACAATATTGTTACGTTAATAAAGCAGTTTGCATCGCCTTCTGCAAAAGAATTAACAACTGATGTGTTAAGTGGCAAAATTTCGATTCGTGAAGGTGTTGAAAAAATGTTTTCAACAATTCCTTCAAATATGAAAGATGATATGACTAAATTCGTATTAAACAATACAACTATACGAGACGGTTTTAAAGAGTTTATTGGATTTGTAAACGAAAGTAAGCTTGAGTTAAAAGTGGTGAGTGGGGGCTTGGACTTTTTCGTTCATCCAATTTTATCGGAGTACCTCCCCTCTTCTTCTGTATTATGTAATCGAACAGATTTCACGGGCGAAAATGTAAAAATATATTGGGATCATTCTTGCGATTTACATTGTTCGAATGATTGTGGAATGTGTAAACCTTCTGTAATGAGAAAGTATAGTGAATCAACTGATTTTATCGTAGTAATAGGTGATTCAATTACAGATTTACAAATTGCGAAAGAAGCAAATCTAATCTTTGCTAGAGATTTCTTAAAAGAAAGATGTGAAGAGTTAAATCTTCCTTACATTCCATTCTCAAACTTTTATGATATTCAAACGGCGCTTAGTAAGGAGGTATTAGTTTGAAGGAATTTTTCAAACGATACGATGATATTCGTGAAATCAAAAAAACACTAGCAAAACGCGACTGGTTTCTAGGAACAAGTGGAAATTTATCGATAAAAGTAAACGACACTCCTTTACAGTTTTTAGTTACAACTAGTGGAAAAGACAAAACACAACATACTTATGATGACTTTCTTCTAGTAGATGAGTTCGACCAATCTGTTTGGGACGAATCAAAAAAACCATCCGCGGAAGCAATTTTACACCGTTTAATTTACCAAAATACGAACGCTACTTGTGTACTTCATGTTCACACAATTGCTAATAATTTTATAACAAAGGACTACCCTCACCAAGATAAACTAACATTTACGGGAATTGAAATTATTAAAGCATTAGGTTTGTGGGAAGAAGATGATGAAATATCCGTTCCAATTATAAAAAATCATGCTGACATTCCTACTTTAGCTGATGCTTTTCTGCCACACATAAAAAATGATCATGGAGCTGTTTTAATCCACAATCATGGTATTACAGTTTGGGCAGAATCAGCCTTTGAAGCAAAAAAACATTTAGAAGCTTATGAATTTTTATTTCAATATTCCTTACAAGGAAGTCAAAAAAGCTTATTAATTAACAATTAACTTTAGGAGGAATTTAAAATGGCTACAATTTGGGTAGAAAAAAAGGATTTTCATATTTCGAATGATGTTGAAGTTAAAGCTTATTTAGAGGAACAAGGCGTTATTTATGAAAATTGGAATATCGGGCAATTACAATCTTCATTAAGAGAAAAATTCACTTTATCTGATGACGAAAAAGCTTCAATTTTAGAAACTTTCAAACCTGAAATTGATAGTATTTCAACAAGACGTGGCTATTTGGCAAGTGATATTATCTCACTTTCTGAAGCAACACCGAATCTTGATGAACTATTAAAAAATTTCAATCGTGAACATCATCATACTGATGATGAAGTGCGCTTCATTGTTAGTGGACATGGTACTTTTATCATCGAGGGAACTGAAGGCTTTTTCCATGTAAATTTAAATCCTGGAGACTTAATTTCTGTTCCACCTAATGTACGCCACTATTTTACATTAGCAGAAGATCGTAAAGTAGTTGCTGTAAGACTGTTTGTTACAACTGAAGGCTGGGTACCTATTTACGAGTAATACACTTTACGACCATGACTCATATCCATTTTAGGATTTGAGTCATTTTTCGTTACTTTCATCATATTTATCTGAACGATAATCGATATACAATGAACCATCTGTTTGTACTTCAACAAAAAATAAATCGGAAATTGATTTTACCCCTGCTCTTTCTAACTGCTTGTCCAACCAATTTCGATCAAGACCTAAATCATCTAAGGACTCCTGAACAATTTGCCCATCTGCAATTATTACAGTAGAAGTTGGAAATAATAGCGTTTTTGTAAATGTTTTGTTCTTCTTCGTTTTAACATCTTTTTTCTTCATAACAGAAAGTGTTCCGTCAATTTCAAAGATGGCAAATTCTACTTCATTCAATGAAAATATACTCTGATTCCTAAGCATTCCTTGAAATTGATCAGTATCAATTCGAGCCTTCTTTAAAGCTTCCTCCATTATCTTTCCTTGTCGAATTAGAATAATCGGTTCTCCTGTAATAATTCTCCGAGCTGTTTTTGATTTCAAGCTTATATATCCCATTAAAATCGTATATAAAGCCCAACCAACTAATCCTAAAATACCATCTTCAATGTCTAGCGTCTTATCTGTTGAAAGTGAAGCCGCAATATTTCCAATTGTAATTGCTGTGATAAAAGTAAATATATCCAGCTGTCCGATTTCTTTTTTCCCCATCATTCTCGCTAAAATAAATAATACAAAAAATGAGCATGTCACTCTAAAAAACACTTCACCAAAGCCCATTTATTTCATCCTTTCCACTTAACCAAGCTTAAAAAGTAACTTAACTTCATATAAAATTTATCTATTCATCTGCTTATCGTTTGAAAAAATATCAAAAGATATTCTAAAAACAATTTAATAGAATTCAAAAGAAACGGCTCAAACAGCTTGTATTGGAAACATCAAATCAAAAATTAACTCTCTGCACCGTTTACTAAAACAGCTTTAGAAGTATAAGTTCATCCATCGATCATTATTATTTTTCTGACACTTCGTTAATGAGGAATTTAAATCCTCATAATTTAAGTCTCAGTTGAAGAAAATAAGTTTACTCCTTATTCATTAGGGACAATTTAGTCATTTGAGGTGATTTTTTGAGTAAAAAGCTTTCACTTGTCGGTTTAATTTTAATGGTATTTACATCTGTATACGGATTTGCCAATATTCCTACAGCCTTCTATTTAATGGGTTATAGTGCTATTCCTTGGTACTTAATTTCAGCAATTACTTTTTTTATCCCATTTGCATTTATGATGGCAGAGTTTGGGGCTGCATATAAAAAGTCTGAAGGAGGGATTTATACTTGGATGTCAGACTCAGTCGGACCTCGCTTCGCATTCATTGGCACATTTATGTGGTTTTCATCTTATGTCATTTGGATGGTAAGTGTTTCATCTAAAGTTTGGATTCCGCTCTCAACTTTTATTTTTGGTGGTGATCGTACACAAAACCTCTCTTTATTTGGACTTTCATCTACTCAATCAATTGGCTTATTGGCACTACTTTGGATGTTTGTGGTCACATTTTTTGCTTCAAAAGGAATTGATAAAATTAGTAAAGTTACCTCAATCGGAGGAATCGCTGTCTCCTCATTAAATATCGTATTGTTAATTACAAGCATCATCATTTTATTATTAAATGGAGGGAAATTTGCTCAACCAATTCATGATTTCACAGCTTTCACCGAATCGCCTAATCCTAATTACACATCGATTTTATCAGTGTTATCATTCGTTGTATTCGCCATATTTGCATATGGTGGCTTAGAAGCTATAGGCGGTCTAGTCGACCAAACTGAAAATGCAGAAAAAAACTTCCCTAAAGGAATAACGATATCAGCTATCATTATTTCAATCGGATACTCACTTGGCATCTTTTTATGTGGGATATTCATTAATTGGACTGGCGCACTCAGTGCTGAAACAACAAACTTAGGAAATATTACGTATGTATTAATGCATAATCTAGGCTTAGAATTTGGTAATGCCTTAAATCTTACTGCTAAAACAGCAGATTTAATAGGAATTTGGTTTGCGCGAATTACGGGGCTGTCTATGTTTTTTGCTTACACAGGAGCATTTTTTACTCTAATTTACGCTCCACTAAAAACGATTATAAAAGGTACCCCTAAATATTTATGGCCTAATAAACTATCTGAGACAAATAAAATCGATATGCCAGTTAATGCGATGTGGATTCAATTCTCGATTGTTGCAATTATTATCTTACTTACATCTTTTGGTGGAGAAGGCGCTTCTTCATTTTTCAATAAAATTACATTGATGACAAATGTATCAATGACCTTGCCTTATATTTTCTTAGGTATCGCCTATCCGATGTTTAAAAAGAATGATCGGATCGAAAAACCATTTTCCATATTCAAATCCTATTCTTCGGCATTGTTTGCGAGTATTCTTGTTATATTAGTCGTTGGATTTGCTAACTTCTTTACAATCATTCAACCAGCAATTGATGGAGATTATAGTTCAACTATTTGGATGATAGCTGGGCCAATCTTTTTCTCAATATTAGCATTACTTATTTTGACTGGAAGCAGAAATAAAAATAAATCGAGTGAAGATAAGAATATTGCATAAGAAAAAGACCACTTTATGTGGTCTTTATTTTTTGTGTTAACTTTATGCTTTTTTTACAAACTCTGATTTTAATTTCATTGGACCAAATCCTTCAATTTTACAATCAATATCATGGTCCCCTTCAACTAATCGAATGCTCTTCACTTTCGTACCGATTTTTACGACTAGTGAAGTACCTTTTACTTTAAGATCTTTAATGACAGTAACAGAATCTCCATCATTTAAAATATTTCCATTAGCATCTTTTACAATTTTATGATCATCTTCATTTTCAGTACCTGATTCTAATGTCCATTCATTGCCACATTCAGGACAGATGAAAAGACTTCCATCTTCGTATGTATATTCGGAATTGCATTTCGGGCAATTTGGTAATGCTGCCATATTTATTTCCTCCGATCAAGGCTAAAAGTAGTAGTTAAGAAGAAATTTTTTTAGATAAATTTATTTCCCGCTTACCATTCCTATATTGTCACAAAGGATATGTGTTGACAAGCCCTTCAACAATTTCGGTAGTTGTAAAAAGATATATCTGTACCGAAGCGATTATATGGTTTGAACTTTCAATAAGTAAAAATTTCTAATTTAGTAAAGAATATTTAAGAGTAGCTACATTTTAAATATTCTACACTCCAGAATAACGAGGGAGGTATTGTTTTTGGTTAAGCACTTATTACTATCACTTTTTACTTTTATATTTTTATTATTATTTCCAGGTTTAAAAACCGAAGCTTTGATTGTATATGAAGTAAAACCAGGGGATAGCTTAAATAATATCTCCAAACAGTACAAATTAAACGTAAAAAACTTTGCAACTATAAATGGATTGGATAAAAACGATAAACTTGTTATTGGGCAATCGATGATTATTCCGGGATCAACTTATATTGTAAGGGATGGTGAAACTTTGTGGGATATTGCGTTCCGACATTCCTTAAATATTAATACCTTAAAAAGTAAAAATAATATGAAAAGTGATGTAGTGCTTCCTGGGCAAAAATTAGTCATACCAACCTCACCCAAGACCAAAATTTGGACGGGTTCTTACTTAATTCCTAAAGATAAAAAATCTAATCAATGGATGATTGATCATTATAAAAAGTCTCTGAGAAGTGTTTTTATATTTGAATATCATCCAAATTCTAAAGGGGAAATTATTAAAGTAAAAGATAATGAGTCCCATGAGTTAGCTTGGAAAAAAAACATCCTTCCTTATGCAACTTTAACTAATATGAGTGCTAAAGGATTTGACCCAGAGTTAGTTCATCAACTACTTAGTAATAAATCATTGCGAGCAAAGTTAATTAATAACATTTATTCGTTATTAGATAAAAATGACTATAAAGGCGTTAGTATCGATTTTGAATCATTAAACCCTGAAGATAGAGATAATCTTAATTTATTTATTAAACAACTATCTGGTAAACTTCATAAATCAAAAATGGATGTTTTAATGGCTATGCCTCCTAAGGAAGCTGATCATATTCCTCAATTTTATGATGCTTATGATTATGATACGCTTGGTAAATATGTTGATAAGATGTTCTTAATGACATACAACTGGCATTGGCCGAACAGTTCGTCAGGTCCAATCGCTCCTTTAAAAGAAGTCAGAAAAACTTTACAATATGCTGTATCAATTGTGCCAAAATCAAAATTATTGTTAGGCATTCCACAATATGCTTACGATTGGCCGATAACAGGTGAAAAACGAAAAGGTGTCGCCTATTCTACACAAAATGCGATTAAAAAGTATAGAGACTTTGAAAGTGAAGTCTACTTTGATCAGGAAACTTCATCACCAGCATTTCGTTACATTGATATTGATGGGACTCAACATGAAGTATGGTTTGAGGATCCTCGAAGTTTATTAGCAAAATTTCATCTAGTAAAAGAATTTGGTTTAGCAGGATTAGGGTGCTGGCATTTAGGGATTACGATGCCTCAGACAGAACAATTATTACTTAGTCAATTCAATATTCGATAGACTTTTAATTTAATTGCAGCCATATATTGATTGGCTGTTTTTCTTTGTTTTCAATTTATTGAATTACTATGTAAAAAAGACCACTAGATGTGGTCTCATAAGGTTTAACTAAATATTCTATCTTCTACCATGTCTATTTCAAGCTATTCTTCCTCACCAAAAAATCCAATATCTCCAACTAAGTCTGAAGCATCACCCATCATTTCATCTATTTCATTCGAAACCAATACCTCTTCAAGTAGCATCCCACCTAACAATCCAACTGCTAAACTACCAACCATACTTGTTAAAGGATTTCCAATTACTTTATTTTGATAATCAGGTTCTTGTTTATAAGAATGCGGATGCACATAATTATTTGGATTAAATTCTGTTTCTTCTAGTAGCTCTTTTAATCGTTGACTCAGTTTATTAATATCTGCTAATTCAATTGTAGTTAAGTATAGCTCTCTACGTGCTTCAATTTCTCCAAATGCAGTCCGACAATCAAGTTCGATCCATATACGTAAACCTTCTGTTTCATCAGCAAAACGCAATTCCAATTCACTAATTTCCCTATTAAATATTGTAGTTGGGAAAAAGTGAAATTCTTGACCATATCGATCTATTTCACCTGATGTAGACTTTTCACGAAACCCTAACCTTTCTAAAGCACTGAAAATATTTCGCACGTTTTTTGAAGGTAAGATAACAAATGAATCATTATCTTTTCGATCAAATCCACCTTCAATGTCTAAATTCGAATGAAAAAAATATGAAACACTATTACTTGAAATTGCATAATTATTAGATAAATTAAATGTGAAAGGAAAAATTTTCTCTTCTTTTGAATGAATTAAAAACGAATTAGTTACAGGTATACCAGCAATTTTCCGCGTAATTCTATCCCCTTTTTTTGTAACTACTTCCATCTCCAAATCTACATCTATCCCATTAATTTCTTGATTTACTTCTCCACCTTTAATATGGATTTGACCTGAAATAATTTCTCCAGCACTGACTTTCGAACGATCAATTTGTAAATCAATAGTAGCTGAACCTTTTCCAAGCTTCGCTAACAACTTTTTGAACATTACTCTCCCCCTATTAAACTCTTATTTCTAGACATAAATTCTTAATTATGACATTAAGTTCATAATGGACTATTAATACTGTTTTTACTATATCTTTTTAATTAATTTATTCTTCTTCGGTTTGTCCTTGGAAAAAGATTAATATATATTTGACAAGTTCTAAAACTGAGATTAAAGTGGCTGCTAAATACGTAAGAGCTGCTGCTCCTAATACCTTGTTTACCCCTTTTCGATCAGTGTCATGAATAATTCCTTCAGCTAACATTAATGTTTTCGCTCGTGAACTAGCATTATACTCAACTGGTAAAGTAATAAGTTGAAACGCTACTGCAATAGAGAATAATAAAATTCCTATTCCTATTAGAGAAAATGCTTGAAGTAAGAAGCCTCCTAATAATAGTAAAGGTGCTGCTCCCGATGCTAAATTTACCATTGGAAAAATTCGATGACGAAGCGTTAAAAAGCCATACGAAGTATCGTGCTGAATCGCATGTCCCACCTCATGAGCAGCAACTGAAACAGACGCAATTGATCTTCCAAAATATACATCTTCAGATAAACGTATAGTTCTTGCCATTGGATCGTAATGATCTGACAACCTACCGTGTACCACTTCAACAGGTACATTATATAGATTATTTTTATCCAATATTTGCCTTGCCACTTCTGCTCCAGTCAATCCTCCTGAAGCCGGCACTGCAGACCACTGATTAAAACTAGATTTAACTTTAAATTGTGCCCAAATCGATATTCCAAAAGCAATTAAAATAACAAAATCCATTGGATGAAAAAACATTTAAATCTCTCCTTTTAAAGAATAAATGATAGCAATGTTTGGACCAATTCAGATGTGTGTGACGTTAACTGACTTATGATTTTTTGTTTTTGTTCTACAGTTAAATTTTCTAACAAATATTTTAATTGAGACAATTCAATTTGTAGTTGATTCATATGAACCGTCACTTCTTCTGTAAGAGGCATAACGATTTCATCCTCTGCCATCATTTTTTTCTTATCTAAAATTTCTTTAATTTCTTGTAATGGCATATGCATATTTTTACATTGCTCTATAAATCTCAACGTCTCTAAAGAGCTTTCATCATAAAAGCGATGACCTGACTCTGACCTATGAGGTTCAAGTAATCCTAAGTTTGTATAATAATCAATTGTGCGCTTTGAAACTCCTACTTCTTTTGCTAATTCACCTATTTTATAGACAATCCCAATGGTTTCACACTCCCTTTAGTCATATTATATTTGAAGTATCGAAAAACGTACAGTAAAACGTTACATTGTTCATAATTCCCTTTAAGTTTGCCTCTTTTATATTTCTTTGTTACGAAAATAAAAAAAAAGACCACATTTTCTGTGATCTTTGCTAAACTTCTATTCAATTTGGCAGTTGGTCTAAAGGACTAATCTGTAATATTTAAAAGGACGTCTTTTGCCACTTAGCTTAATCTTGATCATTCTCTTTTAACTCTATTGTTTCGTCATTAGTTACACCCAAAATATCTAAGAGAAACATAAACACAGGAATTCCAATGATCAAACCCCATACACCAAAAAAATGTTCAGAAAAAACGAGTATAATAAATGTATAAAATACAGGTAAGTTCGTTTTTGATGACATTAGTTTTGGATTTAACACGTAGCTCTCTAAAACATGCAAAACTGCAATCATGATGAGTACATACATCACCTGAGTCATCCCACCAATTGTATAAGCAATGGTACAAAGTGGAATTAATGAAATGATCACTCCTGCTACTGGAATTAACCCTAGTAAGAAAATCATCAAACCTAAACCGATTAGTTGGGGGAAGTTCATCAATCGAAGTGCAATTACAGAGAGCAAACAGTTCACAAGCGCAATAAGAAACTGTGCTTCAATTACTTTTCCAAAAGAACGAGAGAATCTTTCTCCAAAATATGCAATTTCATTATAGAAAACGGAAATATTACTTTGCTTAAATCTTTGAGTAAATGCAATTATACGTGGTTTTTCAAGCAGAAAAAAGAAACTCAAGATTAGAGCAAATAAAAGTTCAAGCCCCCATTTACTAATGTTAGTCGCATATTTATATAAAAAATCTAGTCCCTTTTCCGTATATCCTGAGATCTCCACTCGCTTTATAGTAGTCACCACAAAACTTATAATTGGTTCATTTGGGGGATACTTGTAGAAATCTCTTATTTGCCTTAATAATTGTACGACCTGTGAGGTCACAACTGGTAAAAAATTATATATCCCAACAGATAAACCTGCTACGATTGCTATATACAAAGAATACACAGTAATTTTTCTATTAACAGGCATTATCTTTTGTAACGTAGACACTATAAATGTATTGATCCGATTCATTAAATAAGTAAATATGAAAGTAAGTAAAACTAAGTTTAATATACTCCTAATCCCAATCAAAACTAGTGAGATACATATTAATATAACAAATCGTTTAAAGGTGCTATTTTGAATATATTTTGTGACTCTTATCACCTTAAAACCCTCTCTTCTCTTCTCAAACTATCCCGATGTTGTATACATCGGATTTTTCTTTGAATATTTTCATATAAAATACAATTTCGTACATGGAGAATGCTAAATACATATATGTTCCGTTTACCCTATTTTCAACATAATTAAACATTTGTACGAAAGTAATCCAAAATCTCATAAACTATGCAAAAAAATCTTTTAAAAAAATACGTGATAATAAAAATTTAGAATTTTTAATCATTTATTATGTTGTATTAACGTGTCATAAATGATTAAATTATAGGTGATATTTCTATTAAAAATACTCAATTTTAACAAAAAATAATTGATTCAAATTTATTTTTTACGCTTCAATTTTGTTTAACTTATCGGACTATAAATTATTCTAAATAAAGGAGATTCACTTTTTCTAATGAATGAAACTAGTACTATCAAAAACTTAAAAAAGAAAAGAAAATATTTTATCTTATGCGTACTCCTGTTATTAGTACTGATCCCAATGTTTTTTTTGGGATATAAAAGCGTTAAAACTTATACTGAATTAAAAAAATCGACAAAGGGTGAAGAAATTCACTCTAAAATTCGCAAACAAGTAGTGCAAGTTTCCCAGCCGTTTTCTATTTTATTTTTAGGAATAGAAAATTATGCAACAAAAGGAGCTGGTGGACGAACCGACTCAATGATTTTGGTAACCGTTAATCCTAAAGATAAAACGATCCAAAAAATGAGTATCCCTCGAGACACATATGTAGAAATTCCTGATCAAAAAAGGAGTTCAAAAATTAATGGCGCATATAATGGAGGACTTCAATCAACAGTTGATACAGTTGAAAATTTTTTACATATCCCAATTGACTATTATGTAACCGTTGATTTTAATGGTTTTAAAAATATTGTCGATGCCGTTGGAGGGATAAAAGTAAATGTACCTTTTGACTTTTGGGAAAATACTGACACTAAGCCAAGATATAAGGTTTACTTCAAAAAAGGAGACCAACAACTTAATGGCGTAGAGGCGCTTGCCTATTCTCGAATGAGAAAACGCGATCCACGTGGAGATTTTGGACGTGAAGACCGTCAGCAACAAGTAATGCTGGCAATTATTGATAAATTAAAATCCCCAGAAACCTTATTAAAAATGGATAAATATGCTCATGAATTTAGTAACAATGTCAAAACAAATATGAGTCTATCTAAAGGTTTAACACTTTTTAACGATATGAAGGGCACTACATCTCAAAACATTGAAACTCTTAAACTTGAAGGTAAAGATGAATTAATGAATGGAATCTACTATTATATGCCTGATCCTTCTAGTGTTAATTATATTTCTATTAATATGAGAAATCAACTTGGCCTCGATCAGTCACCGGCAAATTCTGTAGATACAAAATAACTAAGGTAAATAAGATTATCAAATTTAAAAAGAGGTAAATGAGTCCACTCACTCATTTACCTCTTTATTTTTATATGCAATGTTGGATGTCAATACACTTAATTCATATAATAAAATCAGCGGTATAGAAACTGAAATATGAGAAACAAAATCAGGCGGAGAAATACAACATGCAACGATAACTAATATAAAATATGCATATTTTCTAATTTTCCGTAAAAGACTCGGTTTTACAATGCCAATCTTTGTTAGAAACATAATTACAACTGGCATATCAAAAAATGCTGCAAATGGTACAACAAGATTAAAAAGAAAAGAGAAATACTTTTCCACCGTGTAGTTTGGTGCAACTAGATCTAGTCCAATATGCGTAAGGAAGCCAAGAATATTAGGAAAAACTAAGTAATAACCAATTGCCAACCCGATAATAAACAGAAAAAATAATGCAGGGATATAAAAACCAATCCCCTTCTGTTCTGATTGGTGAAGACCCGGTTTAACAAAGATCCAAATTTGCATAGTTGCAACAGGAATTGTAAAAGCTGCTGCAAAAACGGCAGAAATAGAAAAATACACCCATAATATATCACCAGGACTCAGAACGACTAACTTATAAGTTAAATCCTTTGTTAAAAATTTATAAATTGGTTCTACATACACTAATCCTATACTAAAAAAAATAATAAAAGTAACTGCAGTAATTAGTATTCTTTTACGCAGTTCTTCAAGATGATCTGTTACTTCCATGTCTTTATTCATTTGTATTCTCCACAGTTTTATTTAAATAGTAACTATTTGCAATTTATTTTATGACCCATTAATGATTATTTCAAATAAAAAAAATAAGGTCAATTTAAAAATTTCTAATAAATCGCTAAAAGATAAAATGCATATCAATATGAGGAGATACAAACAAATAAGTTTGTATTATTAATTGGAAATCAATTGTTTTAACAAGTAACATTCAATTGTAATAAATATTTAATTAAATTTTACATTAAGGAAAAATTAAGGTAACGATTGTACGCTATACTATATAAAGTATAGCCTTCACTCTTATGAAAGTATGCCCCCCATTTATTTTCATAAAATTAAAAAGCTCATGGTTCGAATTCGAATCATGAGCTTTTTGTTTTTAGACGAAGTTTGGGTTAAATTTTTAATAAGTTTTTTTCAATTAAAGAATCTACTGCAGTACAAATCGCGATTTTGACATGAGCATATGTTAAACCACCCTGAACATATGCAATATAAGGCGAACGAATTGGACCGTCAGCAGTTAATTCAATACTTGCTCCTTGAATAAAAGTCCCCGCTGCCATAATCACATCATCTTCATAGCCTGGCATATAATTTGCAGTTGGTGTAAAATGTGCATTTATTGGAGATGCAGCCTGAATGGCTTGACAAAAAGCAATCATTTTCTCTTTATCATCAAATTGAACAGATTGAATTAAATCTGTTCGAACAGCATCCCATGATGGATTTGTATTCATCCCTAACTTTTCCAAAAACGCTGCAGTAAATAATGCGCCTTTTAGAGCTTGACCAGTAATATGAGGAGCCATAAAGAAACCATGATACATATCCTGTAATGCATTTAATGATGCACCTGCTTCACGCCCGATTCCTGGTGAAGTTAATCTATAGCCACATTTTTCAATTAAATCTTTTTTACCTACAATATATCCACCTGTTTTAGCTAAGCCTCCACCTGGATTTTTGATTAATGATCCGGCCATTAAATCAGCTCCGACATGACATGGCTCCAACTTTTCCACAAATTCTCCATAACAATTGTCTACAAATACGATGACATTTGGATCGATTTCTTTTACAAAATCAATCATTTCTTTAATTTGCTCAATCGTGAATGACGGACGTGTACCATAACCTTTTGAACGTTGAATTCCAATTACTTTTGTCTTCTTATTCATACGATTTGCTACTTTTTCATAATTAATTCGTTCATCATTTACTAAATCGATTGACTCGTAGCCAATTCCAAAGTCTTTTAATGAACCATTTCCACTTTCACCACGAATCCCAACTATTTCTTCAAGTGTATCGTATGGTTTTCCGGTAATATAGATTAGTTCATCTCCCGGACGTAACACACCAAAAAGTGAAGTTGAGATCGCATGTGTTCCAGAAATAATTTGAGGTCTAACTAAACCTGCTTCCGCTCCAAATACATCTGCAAATATTTCTTCTAATGTATCTCTTCCAATATCATCATATCCATAGCCAGTAGTAGGAATAAAGTGACTATCGCTTACTTTATAATTACGAAAGCTTTGTAGTACTTTAAATTGATTGTATTCAATTACTTCATCAATTTCTTTATGTCTTTCTGCAATTAGTTTTTCTACATCTTTAACGATTGGTGCAAGCTTTTCCCCATTTGTTAATAATTCTAGCATTTCATTATTGCTCCTTATAATTTCTATATCTTTTAACTGTTTCGTAAATAGAATGTTCTTTAAATACATAACCTGTAACATGATAAATTTCAGTTTCATCATTAAACTGCATAGACTCAACTAGTGTAAGTTTTTTGATTTCATGCAGGAGTTTAGCTTCGTATGCAGGAATATATGTCTCAAAATATTCCATATATTGTTTGCACTCTTTTTCTATTCGTAGTCGTAACTTCATTAAATGATCTTCATTAAGCGCACTCATCTCAATAAATCCTTCAGAAGGTGATGGAACAAAATCCTCATTTACTTGGTCAATCTTATTATAGACAGTTAAAATCGGAATATTTTCAACATCTAAATCATTAAGTAACTTAGTTACAGTTGTTTCATGACTTTTATAATTTTCATGCGAAGCATCAACGACATGAAGAATGAAATCTGCTTCTGTTGCTTCTTCTAAGGTTGAACGAAATGCAGCAATTAATGAAGTTGGTAAGTCCTGAATAAACCCAACCGTATCAGTTAGTAAAGTTGTCATTCCATTTGATAAAACAAATTTTCTTGTAGTTGGATCTAATGTCGCAAAAAGTAAATCTTGTTCATATACATCCGACTTTGTTAAGCGATTAAATAATGTTGATTTGCCTGCATTTGTATACCCAACTAATGATATATGAAACATTTCATTTTTCTTACGACGCTCACGATATCTTTTTCGATGTTCAACTACTACTTTTAATTGCTGTTTTATATCATCGATTCTTTTTCTAATATGTCGGCGATCAGACTCAAGCTTTGTTTCACCGGGTCCTCGAGTACCAATTCCCCCACCTAGACGAGAAAGTTCCGTACCTTGACCAACCAATCTAGGCATTAAATATTGAAGCTGTGCCAACTCTACTTGTAATTTACCTTCTTTTGTTTTTGCTCTTTGTGCAAATATATCTAAAATTAATTGAGTTCGATCAATTACTCTTTTTTCCAATCTAGCTGAAAGATTACGAATTTGCGATGGAGTTAGTTCATTATTAAATATGATTACATCAGGTTCAAACTCTTCGATCGCTGCCTCTAATTCTTCAACTTTTCCAGTTCCTATGTATAAAGCCGAATGATATTTAGTTCTTTTTTGTGAAGTAACTAATACAACCTCACCATTTGCAGTCTTTGTTAATGATGCTAATTCTTCCATTGAATAATGAAATCTGTCATCATCGACATTTTGAAGCTGACATCCAACTAAAATGGCTCTCTCTTTTAATTCATTAGACACAAAATTCCTTCTTTCCTATATCATTTCTCTTTATATTAATTGTTCTTTACTCTTTACCATCTCTTTATTATAATGATATCTGGACTATTTTTCATCTTTTTATTAAATCGGGGGAATTGCTTCTTGGAAACATGGGATTTATTTAGTATTATTGGGACTATTTCCTTTGCATTAAGTGGTGCAGTAGTTGCTATGGAAGAAGACTATGACTTATTTGGTGTATATATATTAGGCTTTGCAACTGCTTTCGGTGGTGGCGCATTACGTAATTTATTAATTGGCTATCCAATTAACTTTCTATGGGATCAAACAACAAATTTTACAATTGCTTTAATTGCAATGACAATTATATTTTTCTTTCCGCAATTATCTTTTAAACCATTTAAGAAGTTAGAAATTTTATTTGACTCAATTGGGTTATCTGCTTTTGCTATCTTAGGTGCAAATTATGCAATGGAATTAAAACTTCCTGTAAGTGCTGTAATAGTTGCTTCAGTTTTAACTGGAATTGGTGGGGGAATTGTTCGAGATTTACTAGCTAAAAGAAAACCCATGGTATTACACTCTGAAGTTTATGCATTCTGGGCGATCCTTGTTGGCCTATTAATTGGCAATAAATTTGTAAGTGGAAATTTTGAACAATTAATCATGTTTTTTATCATTTTTATTTTAAGATTACTATCCGTTCATTATAATTGGAGTTTGCCTAAAAGATCATTTAATGTTACTTTGGAAAAACCAAAGGATACTAACTCAACAGACTTTGTAAATTAGGCATCATACAACAACCCATCATAATCAATGATGGGTTGTTTATTTTTATAGTATAAACCGAAATACATATTTATCCTTTTTTTGCCTAAAACTACATATGTAAATTTATTAAGGGTGGGATCGGATGGAACGATATAATTTAATAAATCACACCATCGAAACCATCGATGATTTTTCTCTTCCAAATGAAGATGAAATTTTTTGGTATCATTTTAATAAACATACATTTGATTACTTATCTAAAGTAATTGATAAAATGGATATTCACCCTTTAGCAAAACACAAACTATTACATTCTGACCAACAACCTAGAGTGAATATTTTAAGAAATGAAGCAGTTTTATCACTATATGCTTTATCAGATTCTTTTAAACCAATCAAAATTAATATACTAATAGGTAAGAATTTAATTATTTCCTATATTGAGGAAAGTGAGATTAATTTATTTCATTATGTAACGAAGGAATTCATGCAAAACTTTATAAAAATTGATCGTTCTGGTTATATTCTTTATCAAATATTTCATGAAGTGATTGAAAAATTCCTTATTTCGATAGATAAATTTGCAGATGAAATCGAACAAATTGAAAGTGATTTATTTGAAGATCCTTTTAAAAAAGATTTAGACAAAAAAATATTTAATTGGAAAGTAAAATTACAAGATTTACGTCAATTAGTTGAACCACAAGTAAATGTCATATATCAAATAGTTGAAGCAGACTTTCCTTTTTTATGTGAAGATTCGGGATTTTATTTCAAAGAGTTACAAGAGAACTATGAACGTATCATAACAGCACTTGATGATTATAAAGAAAATATGTCCGGTATCATCGATCTACAGATGTCACTTAAATCTGACCGAACGAACGATATTATGAAAATTTTAACATTGATCAGTGCAATCTTTCTCCCCATGTCATTTATCGCAGGATTTTATGGGATGAACTTTGTGAATATGCCCGAATTAAAATGGAAATTCGGTTATATAGTTTGTGTTTTACTCATTACAATTATTGGAATTAGCATTTCATTTTACTTTCATATTAAGGGTTGGTGGGGAAAAAATCATAATTCCAGATAAAAGCAGCGGAGTATCTCGATTTTAGTATTAAGTAATGATATCACTTTTATCTGGAGTTACTAGGTCCTTTTCCTCAATTCTCATCAATATTTCACGATTGAAATCAGTTTCAACAACCAATCTAGTTGCTTGTGATCGTATTGATTTTTCGACAATATTTCGAACAAATCTTCCATTGCTAAAATGTTGACGATTTTCGGATTTTGCTTTTGCAATTAAATCACGTAATCGAAACTCAGCCTCTCTTGATAAAATATATTCACGGTCCACAAACATTTTTTTTGATATATCGAGTAGTTCTTTCACGTCATAATCTTGAAATGCTAGAATAAAGGGAAATCTTGATTTCAAGCCTGGATTTAAACTTAAAAAATAGTCCATTTCTGATGAATAACCAGCTAATATTAAAACAAAATCCCCATGTTTATCTTCCATGTGTTTTACTAAAGTATCAATAGCCTCTTTACCAAAGTCTTTTTCTCCACCACGTCCTAACGAATAAGCTTCATCGATAAAAAGAATTCCACCGTTTGCCTTTTTAATTAAATCTCTAGTTTTTTGAGCAGTATGTCCGATATATTCACCAACTAAATCTGCCCTTTCAGCTTCGATTAAATGTCCTTTTGAAAGTACACCCATTTTTAAAAATAATTGACCTATTATTCTAGCAACTGTTGTTTTACCTGTACCCGGATTTCCTTTAAATAACATATGTAAAACTTGTTTTTCAGCCTTCAAATTTAACTCTTCTCTTCTTTTATTAATAAAAATCCATGCGTAAATCTCATGAATCATTTTTTTAATTTCTTCCATTCCAATTAAGTGCCTTAGCTCATCTTCAATTTCAACTAATAATTCATGTTTAGGCTTCGAAACTGTCTCAATTATTGAATTCGGAGAAACTTCTCCTCTTTTCATTGTATTTAGCACAACATTTATTTGACCATTATCCTTTAAACGAATTGGTTGCTCCAAACATGAACACCTCTCTTTATTCTGACGACAAATTTTGCTCTATTCAAAATAAAATCACGAATCGTCTCATTAATACTCGTATTTTGCGCTTTCCCGAGAAATTTCCTAATTACATTTTTACTATTATATGTCCGTAATTTTAATTTCAAAACTTTATTTCTATAAAGGTGATAGATTAATTGGATAAGTTTCTAAATATTACGAATTTTAATTTGTAATTTGTTATAATGAAAAGAAAAAGAGAAGAGTTGGTTAATTTGACGTTTACAAATCTAACTTCCACTAACTTAAATGATGTCATTTTGCAATTTGCCTCTCATTTAAATAGTAAGGGTAGAAAAGATTCTACGATTAAAAGATACTGTTATGATTTAGAAGATTGTTTTAGATTTTTAAAAAAGAAAGATGTAAAGCTTCATTCTTTACAAGTCCAGGATATAAATCATTATTTTCAATATTTAGCTGTTGAACGAAATTATCACGAAAAAACTTTGCATCGTATTTATGTTGTATTGAACCAGTTTTATAAATTTTTACAACTTAAAGATTCAAGTATTCAAAACATTATTCCTTTCACTAACTATTCTGCTGGACCATCAAGAGCACTATCACCGGATGATTTTATATCAACAATTGAAGAAGAAAAATTACTACATATTGTCCAATCTACTAACGACCTTTCTGAAAAACAACTGAAGGCTCGAGAATACTTAATGGATCGAAACGATATTATGATTCGGTTAATGTTATTTTATGGTCTTTCCTTAAAGGAATTAATAGATTTACAAATGAGAGATATTAATTTCGCCTTAAATGAGTTAGTCGTTCATAGTAAAGACGGATTAAAACGAAAAATAATACTTGAAAAAGAAGATCGTATCCGTTTATATCAATATTATGTAACAATACCAGAACCTGTTAGACCTCATTATCACTCTACACATCCAATATTCGTTGCGTTTGATTTCAACCGAATGACTTTTCACTGGGTTTACGATACAGATTCACCTAAAGCATTATCCGAAATTGCATTTCAAAAAATGTTACGACTTGAAGTGAAAAGAGCTGGTCTTAGAAAGGGACTTTGCTCACAACATTTACGAAATACATATATTTTGGGGAAAATTAAAGAAGGTATGTCATTGGAGGATATTCAACAAATTGTAGGTTTAAAAACGGCCGTTTCTTTGAAAAGGTATTACCAATTTATTGATGAACAATCATATTAAAAATATTGAAGCTAAGAAATCATTTAATCTTATGATTAATGAATTTCTTAGCTCTTTGATTGTTCAGGAAATTAAAGATTTCCCTTCATAAGCTCAGCAATTTCACGCGACTGATACTTCTCCTCTTTTTGAAGAGCTGAAATAACCTTTTCTCTTCGATCAACTGAATGATTTTGACTTAATTTCTTTTTCCCTATCAATTCTGTTACCTCGATTTCTAAACAGACTATTCCTGATAATAATTTCTCAACATATTCTTGATGATCTTCATATTTCCATGGAGAAGCTTCTCCTTTTTCAAAATAATCAGTTGTATGTAGAACAATTTTTCTCATTTCATCTTTATCTTGAATCGTTTTCACTTGCCCATAAACATGGATAGCCGTATAGTTCCAAGTTGAAACCGTATTTTTCTCTTCATACCAAGATGCTGAAACATATCCATGAGGACCTTGAAATACAACTAAACATTCTTTTCCTTCAAGACTCTTCCATTGTGGATTTGGTTTTGCTAAATGTGTTATTAAGTACAATTTTTCATGATCTTTTTTAACTATAAAAGGTAAATGTGTTGCTTCAATTCGAACTTCATGATTGGTCGATAGGAGAATTCCAAAACTTAATTTCTGGATTTCTGAGATGATTCGATTTATATCGTTTTCTTTAAATTCTTTTGGAACATACATTAGATGACACCTCTCCAGTTTACATAATTATTTTATCTATAATTAAGGCCGCTCTATTAAAAACTGATCCTTTAAAAGAAGGAGATTAGCGAAAAGATTTCCGATAAACTCAAATTTTTTAAGAAGAGTATACTGTAACAAAACTTTTTCATAACAACAATCTTTTAGTGATGTGCCCAAATTAAAAGAGCACTGACCATATGATCAATGCTCTCTTTTTTCGATTTATATTACATTTCAATTTGTACGTTTTTTGAAGGTACAAACGTTGAAATTGCATGTTTATAAATTAATTGTTGTTTTCCTTCAACATCTAACAATACCGTAAAATTGTCAAAGCTTTTTACTTTCCCTTTTATTTGGAAACCATTAAGTAAAAATACTGTAACCGCTAGATTGTCTTTACGTAATTGGTTTAAGAACTGGTCTTGAATATTGATTGATGTTTTCATGTCTTTTTCCTCCTCTTCTACCTCTACATATATTTATTCGAGATTAAATAGCCCTTTCCTTCAATTAGAGCTAAAATTTCCTCATTTTTTATAGCAAAATTTTGTCCATTCATGTCAAACCAGTGAATGTTCATCTTATTTCTAAACCATGTCATTTGTCTTTTTGCATATCTCCGAGAACTTTGTTTAATTAAGTTAATCGCTTCTTCTTTCGACAAAATTCCATTAAAGTAATCATACAGCTCTTTGTAGCCAATCGCCTGCACTGATTGACAATTTTGAATGCCTTTATCAAAAAGCATTTTTGCTTCGTCAATTAACCCTTGCTGAATCATCAAATCTACACGTAAGTTAATTCGACTATACAAAAGATCCCGTTCCATTGATAATCCTATGATCTCAGCATCGTACAAATATTCTGGCTCTTTTTTAAATGCGGTTTCTGAAAACTTTTGACCTGTTAATTTAAAAACCTCAATCGCTCGAATTACTCTTCTAACATTATTCATATGTATTTGCTTAGCGCTCTCTGGATCAATTTCCTTCAACTGATTATGCAATGCTTTATTACCAAATGCCATTGCATACCCTTCAAGTTGACTACGAAGATGTTCATCCAATTCTTGTTCTGCAAATTCATACTGTGTTAATACACTTTGAATATATAGTCCTGTTCCACCAACTATTATTGGGACCTTACCTCGTTTAGTAATTTCTTGAATTTTTTCACGAGCTAGTGTTTGAAAATCTGCTACTGTAAATGAAGCTTTTGGATCAAGAAAATCAATCAAATGGTGTGGAATACCTTCTTTTTCTTCTTCTGTTACTTTTGCAGCTCCAATGTTTAACTCTTTATACACTTGTGTAGCATCACCGTTAATTACTTCACCATCTAGTGCTTTCGCTAACTCGATACTCAGTTTTGTCTTTCCTACAGCAGTAGGACCTACAATGACTATTACTTTTTGCATATTTACCATTGTAATCACTTATACGCCTTTCTATACAGCCTATTGCATACTAACAAACATCATTTTTATTGATACATAACTACCTTAGTTATACCATATTTATACAAAAAGTCCAATCAGTTGTGAGCGTTTTCACAAATATGTAAAATAATCTTTTATTTTTACTTAATTAAAAGTAAACTTGATTTAATAATTAGAAAAACGAGGTATTTCCATGCCAGATTGGTCTTATCACACACTATTTAAACCGATACTCTCAAACTTTTCATCTAGTAATTCTAGAGAGTTTATTCACAAAGGAATGAACACGGTTACTAGGATACCATTTGGGAAAAAAATGATTCGATTTTTAGGACATTTTGAAACAAACCAAAAACTAAAACAAGAAGTATTTGATTTTAGCGTAAAAAATCCGATTGGACTTTCATCCTTAATTGATCCATTTCTATCAGGTACAAATGCATTTATGAATTTAGGATTTGGCATCATTGAAATTGGCCCATTTTCAACCAACCCGTCCACTGAAACTTTAATACCAATGATTGATTTAAAAAACGATCAAGTTATTAAGTATGAACAAGTAAAAACGTTACATTTAGATGCAGCAATTAAAAAGCTATCCAAAATAGATAAATCAGTACCCATTTCAGTTAGGGTAATAGGTAATTTAAATGAATTTCAAATGATTGAATCTAAAATCGCCCCATTTGTTGATATTTTTGTCATTGATTACTCACTATACAACGAGATATACAAACATCAATTTATTCCTAAAAAGCCTATTTGCCTTTCCGTCCAACCGTATGAATTAGAAAGTGTTGTTAGTTCTATTAATAATATTTCCTATGAATCTATATTAATAGAAGAAAATCCACTTAATTCACATGAGGAAAATAAAAAAGGACTGCTTCATTTTATAAACCTATTAAAACACACTTCGTATAAAGGACCTATTTTTACGAAAGGTGGAATTATAGAACCAATTGATGCGATTGAAATACTAGATGCAGGTGCTAATTTAGTATTCCTGACTCATGGATATGTGATCAGTGGACCTGGGCTGCCTAAAAGAATAAATGAAGCACAATTAAATCAACAGCAACATGCTGATTCTATTTCCAAGGGATGGATTTGGTATTTTTTATTTGGATTCATAATGTTTTTTGGAGGACTTCTCGCATTAATTGTAAGTGTTTTCGGCACAATTCTTCCATATGATGAAAATTTCTTACATATGACTAGAGAGACAATCTTTCAATTTAATCAAAGAATCCTACTTTTTATGTCTCATGACCGAATGACTCTTTCAGGAACAATTCTATCAGGTGGAATATTATTTATGTCCCTAGCTCTATTCGGCATTCGACAAAAATTCCATTGGACAATACAAATTTCAAATAGTAGTGCCATAACAGGTTTTTTAGCTATATTTCTATTTATTGGATTCGGTTATTTTGATTGGTTGCATGCATTATTTTGGTTAATTTTGCTCCCTTTCTTCCTAATCGGATATTTCAGTACAAAGGGTTTGAATGAGAAACCTACCTCACACAACTTATTTAACAATCGTTTTTGGAAAAAGAGTTTAATAGGTCAATTATGTTTTATAATCCTAGGCTTCTCTATCGTTTTAGGAGGATTAGTCATAGCGTTTGTCGGAATAACAACTACCTTTGTTTCAACGGACTTAGACTATTTATGTATAACTCCATCACAAATCAATCAATTTAATGAACGATTAATCCCCGTCATCTCTCATGATCGAGCAGGTTTTGGAGGTGGACTCATAAGTGTAGGTCTTATTGTGTTAATGCTTTCTTTGTGGGGCTTTCGTCAAGGTGAAAAATGGATCTGGTGGACATTATTTTTAGGAAGTATACCTGCTTTTTATACAGCATTTGCAATTCATTTTATGATTGGCTATACGGATTTTATTCACCTTCTCCCACCAGTAATTGCGACTTTACTCTTAGTAATTGGATTACTTATGTCTTATCAATTTTTACATTTAAAGAATGAAACTATGATTAAATCGGAGAGTGTTGATCATGCAACAATTAAAGATATTTAAATTAAATAGTCCACAGCTACAACGTTCAAAGACAATTCGTGTTTTTTTACCAATTGATTATGAAATAAATCCTTCTAAACGTTTTGAAGTCATTTACATGCATGATGGACAAAATTTATTTGATCCTGAAACCTCTTCATTTGGTAATCATTGGAGAATTCCAGAAACTTTAAATGAATTTCAACAATCTAATGAACTTGAAGGGAAAATTGTTATAGGGATTGACTGTAGCAACGGGTTAAAGAGGTTGGATGAATATTCTCCTTGGATGAATCACGAAATTGGAAAGCATTTTAATGAAAATAGACCAGCTGGTGGAGAAGCTTTTGATTATTTAAAATTTATTGTTGAAACAGTAAAACCAACAATTGATCTAACATTTCGAACGAAGCCTGATAAGGAACATACTACCATTGCAGGTAGTTCGATGGGTGGTTTGGTGTCCTTAGTTGCAGGTTTTCTATATCCAGATATTTTTTCTAAAGTTGGTGCGTTTTCACCTTCAATTTGGTTTGCAAAAGACGACTTCTATTCGTTTATCAAAGAAAATGTTTCAAAAGTTAAATTAAGAATTTATTTAGATATTGGTACAGATGAAGGAGATACTACTGAATCAAAGATTAAATCAGTTCAAGATGCCATTGAATTAAACGATTTATTATTATCGAATGGACAAATAAGTGAACAGTTAAAATTTATTATTGATCAAAATGCCAAACATAATGAAATTGCATGGGCAAGTAGATTTCCTGGCTTTATACGTTGGATAGGATGAAACAAAAAGGCTTGAGTGAACTAAACTCAGCCTTTTTTGATTCAATCAAATTTACCAATTCTGCTGTACTCATTTTACATAATAATGAGATTTATTTTACCTCATTACCAAAGAAGTGTTCACAAACGCTAGAAATTCGTTCTAAATCTACATTTCCACCAGAAATAATTGCAACAACTTTTTTATCTCTCACATATTTTTCAGCCTTACCAGATAAAATTGCTGCTGTTGCTAATGCACCAGCACCTTCTACAACTACCTTACCTCTTTGAAGTAAATCTTTCATCGAAACTTCTAATTCTTCTTCACTTACTGTAATAATCTCTGTTACTAATTCTTTTACAATGTTAAAGGTTAGTGTCCCTGGTACCTTTACAGCACATCCATCAGCAATTGTTGGAGCAACATAATGGCTGACAATCTCTCCTGCATCGATTGAAGCCTTCATTCCATGAACATTATCTGCTTGTACACCAATTATATTTATGGATGGATTAAATGATTTTAGTGCGACTGCTATACCCGAAATGATTCCTCCCCCACCAATTGGGACGATTACTGTTTCTACATCCCAAAGATCGTCAAGAATTTCTAACCCAATAGTTCCTTGTCCAGCCATAATATAAATATCATCGAATGGATGTAAAAATGTTTCTCCAGTTTCATTTCGTATTTTCGCACAATATTCCTTCGCATCATCGAATGTTTCACCGTGTAAAATGATGTTTGATCCGTATCCTTCTGTAGCTTGAACTTTCGCTTTTGGTGCGGTTGCTGGCATGATAATTTTGCTTTTAATATGTAAAAGTCTAGACGATAATGCCACACCTTGAGCGTGGTTCCCTGCCGAACATGCAATTACTCCTTTATTCCGTTCTTCATCTGTTAAATGGGAGATTTTGTTGAAAGCCCCTCTAAATTTGAAAGAACCTGTTAACTGCATATTTTCCAGCTTCAAATAAATCTCTCCACCTGTTTTAGAAGTTAAGTAAAAAGATTTCACCAACGGAGTTTTGCGGACATTTCCATCTAATAATTGGCTTGCTGCTTTTATTTCTTTTATTGATAGTGGCAATGAATTTAAATTAAAGTTCAATCTTTACCATCCTTTTTAAATGCTTTCTTTTTACAAGTATGTATTATACCCACTATCAATAAGTTTGTATCAAACCGGTTAACAACATTCTTTTAAAATAAATAAAAAAGAAGGGACCATAATCCCTTCTTTTTCGCTTTTATTCGTATATGTTTTATGCTTTGATAACACCGTCAGTAGGTACGTTTAATTTTGTTGATAATTTGTCTAACATATCTTTCGTCATCAGGTCTAAATCAAATTTAGGATCAAATCCCCATTCTGCTTTCGCAGCAGAACAATCAATTGAATTTGGCCATGAATTTGCAATTCCTTGTCTAATTGGATCAACATTGAAATCTAAAGTAAATTCTGGGATGAACTTACGAATAGAAGCAGCAATTTGTGTAGGCTCAAATGACATTGCTGTAATATTAAATGCATTACGATGCTTTAAATTTTTTGGATCTGCTTCCATCAATTTAATAATCGCATCAATTGCATCAGGCATATACATCATGTCCATAAAAGTACCTTCGCCTATAAATGAAGTATATTTCTTTTGTTTAAGTGCCTCATAGTAAATATCTACTGCGTAGTCTGTTGTGCCTCCACCTGGAACTGTATCATATGAAATTAATCCCGGGAATCTAACACCACGAGTGTCCACGCCAAATTTCTCGAAGTAGTAATCACAAAGTAGCTCGCCTGCCACTTTTGTTACACCATACATCGTTGTTGGACGTTGAATGGTATCTTGAGGTGTATTATCTTTTGGTGTATCAGGTCCAAAAGCTCCAATTGAACTTGGAGTAAAAAACTTTAATCCTAATTCTCTTGCTACTTCAAGCGCATTAACTAATCCACCCATATTTAAATCCCAAGCTAATGTTGGTTTTGCTTCTGCCACTGCCGAAAGTAAAGCAGCTAAATGAATAAAAGTATCAACTTCATACTTTTTAGCAATTTCTAACATTTTTTCTTTATCCATTACATCTAATATTTCAAAATGTCCATCTTCAGTTATCGGACTACCTTCAATACGACGAATATCAGTAGCTACAACATTATCAATACCATAGTCTCTACGTAAACGCATTGTTAATTCAGAACCGATTTGTCCAAAACAACCCGTGATTAAAATCTTTTTCATTCCTTACTCCACCTTTAAAAATAATAAACAACATTTCAAAATAAATCTTAATGATTAGATTACGTTTAATTCGCGTCCAACTTTTTCATATATTGCTAACACATCATCTAACATTTTCTTAGTATGTGCAGCTGTTGGCATATTACGAATTCGTCCTGTTCCTAAAGGTACCGTTGGGAACACAATTGACTTCGCGTAAACGCCTTCTTCATATAAACGTTTTGAGAATTTTTGTGTCAGATTTTCATCACCAATAATACATGGAGTTATTGGAGTTTCTGAATTTCCAATATTAAAACCAAGTTTTGATAAACCTTCTTTTAGGTAATTTCCATTTTCCCATAACTTTTCAATTTTCTCTGGCTCTTCAGACATGATACGAATTGCTTCAATACATGCAGCAGCTGAAGCTGGTGTTAATGAAGTAGAGAATAAGAAAGGACGAGCACGAACTTTTAACCAATCGATTAATTGTTGTGATCCTGCCACATATCCACCAACTACTCCAACAGCTTTTGAAAGTGTTCCAATTTGGAAATCAATTTTATCAGATAAGCCAAAATGTTTAACTGTTCCTGCTCCTGCGCCCATTACACCTGAACCATGTGCATCATCAATATATGTGATTAGACCAAATTCTTCAGCGATTTTTACGATTTCAGGAATATTAGCTACATCTCCGTCCATTGAAAAGACACCATCAGCTATGTACATTACTTTCTCATATTGACCACTTGTTGTTGCTTCTTTCGCTTTTGCACGTAAATCATCCATATCTTGGTGCTTTACTCTAATTATTTTAGCACCTGATAATCTACATCCATCAATAATCGATGCATGGTTCAATTCATCTGATAAAATAGCATCTTTTTTACTCATAACAGCAGAGATTGCTCCCATGTTACAATTAAAACCAGATTGGAAAGCTATCGCTGCTTCAGTATGTTTAAACTCAGCAATCGCTCTTTCAAGCTCATCATGAATATCCATTGTTCCATTAATTGTACGAACAGCTCCAGCACCAACTCCGTACTTTTCAGTTGCATCAAGGGCAGCTTTTTTCAAACGAGGTTCCGTTGCAAATCCTAAATAATTATTTGAAGATAAATTAATAAAATTTTTGCCGTCAATCATTATATTAGCTTCATTTGATCCTTGTAACGAATTGATCTCATTATAGAGACCTTTCTCTTTTAACTCAGCTAACTGAGGAGTTAAAAACGCTTCCAATGTCTTACTTGACATAATACCAGCTCCTTAACCGATTTATTTAATTTTCGTTTAATAAAAGGAGTAGCCTCCAATTTTTTTATTTTATACTTATTCGTAAATAAATATAAAAAATTAAAGCTTAATTATTTTCTAAACTTGTGATTATGTATTGTATAGCTCATTCACAAATATATCATTAGTGAGGCGTTCCGAATATAATTATAAATCGGACAACACCCATTAGGAATACTTTTATCCAAAATTTATTCAAAAAAAATAATATTAAACTATTATAAAAATTCAAACAATTATCTTTTTATTGAAAACGCTTACCTAACAGTTTTGATTAATTAAGCTGTAAAGAATGAAAATTCTTGAAACAGTATGTATGAGACTACAGAGAGAGCTATAGGACTGTTGAGATCCCACAAAAGCATAAAAAAGAAGTAAAATAAAAAATCTGAATGGAATCCATTCAGATCTAATGTGTTGATTTTAAATTAATAAATTATATAAAGTTGGGTTATTATTAATTTCCATAAATTGTATACCATAACAGTTCATGCGATCGATAAGTGCTTCGTAATCAGATTTATCAGCTAATTCAATTCCAACTAATGCTGGTCCATTATCTTTATTATTTTTTTTTGTATATTCAAATCTTGTAATATCATCATTAGGGCCTAATACTTGATCTAGAAATTCTCGTAATGCTCCTGATCGTTGTGGAAAGTTTATAATAAAATAATGCTTTAATCCTTCATGTATTAATGAACGCTCTTTTATTTCTTGTAGTCGATCGATATCGTTATTTCCGCCACTTAAGATACAAACAATATTTTTACCTTTAATTTCGTCTTTAAACAATTCAAGTGCAGCAACTGATAGAGCACCTGCAGGTTCAGCAATAATTGCATTTTTATTATAAAGCTCCAAGATTGTTGTACATATTTCACCTTCTGGTACTGAAACAACTTGATCCAATACTTCCCGACAAATTTCATACGTCAAGTAACCTACTTGTAGTACTGCAGCACCGTCAACAAACTTTTCGATAGTAGGCAATTTAACAACTTTTCCATTTGTTATCGACTCTGCCATTGAAGCAGCACCTAGTGGTTCAACACCAATAACTTTTGTTGATGCACTTATTCCTTTTATGTAAGTTCCTACTCCAGCACTTAATCCACCGCCACCAATTGCAACAAATAAATAATCAACCGGACGATCAATTTCGTTTAATATTTCAACTGCGACTGTTCCCTGTCCAGCAATTACATCTAAATCATCAAATGGATGTATAAAAGTCATATCGTTCTCATTACAATAGAATTGAGCTTTTTCACTTGCAATATCAAATGTATCACCAATTAAAATTACTTCAACAAATTGTCCACCAAAAAATTTCACTTGAGAAACCTTCTGATTAGGAGTTGTAGTCGGCATAAAAATTTTGGCATATACGTGCAATTGATTACAAGTGTACGCTACCCCTTGTGCATGATTTCCTGCACTTGCACATACTACCCCTTTTTGCCTTTGTTCATAATTCAAATTACTAATCTTGTAATAAGCCCCTCTTAATTTAAATGAACGAATAATTTGTAAATCCTCACGCTTCAAAAATACATTACAATCATATTTTTCACTTAGCATTGTACTTATTTGCAAAGGAGTTTTATTCGTTACTTCTTTTAACGTATTGTAAGCAACTAAAATATCTTCTATTTTTACGGTACTTTTTAGTTTTTCCATTTCGAAATCGATCCTTTGCGTTTTATTTATTGCTCAAATTTATATAACTTTCATTATAGTAAAACTTTAGGAATAAATAAACAGAAAATTCAATATATTTTTTATCATTTTTCATTAAAACTTTATTTTCGATAAAATAGTAGCCTAGTTATCATTTTTTAATAGATATGCTATGATTCTTATATTAAATATTAATTATTAGGTGGATAAAAAATATGGATAATCATGCTTTATTATTAATAGATGGTTTTAACTTATTAAGTAGAGGCTATTTTGCTACTTCATATGGTAGAAGTGATGATCAACTTTCAAAAACAAAAGATGGCGTATATATAAATGCGTTAAGAGTCTTTTTACCAAAGCTCTTTAGTTTAATTCGAGAACATGAAATCACACATGTTGCGATTACTTGGGATGTTAAAAGAGAAGAAACTGATCGAAGAAATAAATATGATTTTTATAAAGCTACACGTGGAGAGCTACCTACCCCATTAATCGAACAATTCTTTACATTAAAAACAGTATTAGAAGAAATAGGTATTGCTCAGTTAGAAATGGCCCCTTATGAAGCTGATGATTTAATGGGTACTTTATCAAATAACTGGAGTAATACTATCCAAAATAAATGTTTTATTTACAGCAATGATAGAGACTTACTTCAATTAATAAATGAACATACATCACAAATTATTGCACAAAAAACAGGAGAACTAATTTACTCCATGGAGCATTTTAATAATGATTACGGAATTCACCCTAAACAGTGGGTCGATGTAAAAGCATTATTAGGTGATTCAAGTGATAATATTCCAGGTTGTCCAGGAGTTGGTGAAAAATCAGCAATTCCATTAATTCAACAATATCGTTCAGTTGAAGAATTATATGAAAATATGGAAAATCTAGATCCGAAATTTAATCGATATAAAAAGAAACTAGAAGCAGGTAAAGATTCTACCTTTATAAGTAAAGAATTATCAGCTATTACAATCGATATTCCACATTTTGAAGACTATACTTTCGAAGAATTAAAATTAAATGTGAATGAAGAAATACTAACTCTTAAACTTGAAGAATTAGAGATACGAATTAAACGATAAGATATTATTGTTATAAACGCATCTAATTAAATTCCCTTTAATTATATTTATAAACTTACAGGATATACAAACATGATTAATTAGAAATAAAAAAAGATTCTTTCTATGGAAGAATCTTTTTTTATTCAAATTAAACATAGGTTAATCGAATTTTGATCGCTTTCTTAAATAAAAAACTATTTTGAAATAAATAATGACCTATTGATTAAGCCTATATATTTCACGAGCTAAAGATTCAATAATATAAATGACTGGTACTTGAGTAGTAATATTTGCTTCTTCAAAATATTCCTCTGTTACATAATATGGAATGTTTAAATCAGATATTTTTGCGATTGTAGATAACTTATTATTCGTTATACTAATTATTTTACTGCCCTCTTGTTTCAATAAATTAAGATGATTTACTGTGAAATTATTCTCTCCAGAAACAGATAAAGCTATAGTTACACTATTGTACCTAAGTTTTGAATGGATCGGAAAATGTGGGTCTTTAATATAAAGTGAAAATTTACCTAAGCTCGAAAAATATCTTGCTCCATATTCAGCAAGTATGCCTGAGCTTCCAATTCCAATAAAAATAACATTTTCTGATTGATTAATTTGAATAGCTGCTTCTTTTATTTTTTCGTCTATATCACCACTTAATGTCCGCTCAAAAAACTCAACAACCGAGTGATGTGAGCTTTTAATAATCGTCCTCTTCTTTTCTTCTAAAACCATTTTAAGTTTGACTTTAAATTCGGAAAAACCCTCACAATTTAGTTTTCTACAAAAACGTAAAATCGTTGCTGTTGATACATGAGTTTCATCTGCTAGTTCACGAATTCGCATGTATGCGACTTTTTCCATGTTTTGAGAAATATAATTGTATAAAGAAATCTCTAATTCATTGAAAGAAGCGATTATTTCGTTTGAAAACATAAATGTATGTTTCTCCTTCTATTATTAATTCATATTTTTTAGTTTTATTGCTCTACCTCATTATTTTAACATAATTACTAACCAAGTAACACAGCGTTTCATACATGAAACAAGTGTCTTTCATTGTTATTTAAAACTAGATTCTGTACTTTTATTTACTAACTTGCTTAATGCCGCTATTATTCCTTTGTAGACTAGAATTTAAATGATAAATAAAATGAAAAAACAGACTGTAAATACTACTAACAAAACAGGAGGCAATGATATGAAACAGTTTAAATTTCCTGAAGGTTTTTTATGGGGTGGTGCAACCGCTGCGAATCAAATGGAAGGCGGTTTCTATGAAGGTAATAAGGGATTAAATATTGCTGATGTTCTTCCAGGGGGAAAAGAAAGACTTACTATTTTACAAACTCCTGGCTTCAATTTTGAAATCGATTTAAATAAATACAGTTATCCAAACCATGAAGGAATCGACTTTTATCACCGTTACAAAGAAGATATTGCGCTGTTTGCAGAGATGGGTTTTAAAGTTTTTCGTATGTCTATTGCTTGGACAAGAATCTTTCCAAATGGAAATGAATTAGAAGCGAGCGTTGAAGGTTTGGCCTTCTATGATCGAGTATTTGATGAGTTACTCAAATATGGTATCGAACCAGTAGTAACAATTTCACACTATGAAATGCCTGTAAATCTTGTAAAAGACTATGGTGGTTGGAGAAATCGAGAAGTTGTTACTTTCTTTGAAAAATACGTCAATGCGATCTTCAATCGATATAAAAACAAAGTGAAATATTGGATGACTTTCAATGAGATTAATAGTGGTTTAATAATGCCTATAATGGGCCTTGGTTTCTCTATTCAAAAAGAAGAAGACAAATACCAGCCTACATTCCAAGCTTTCCATCATCAATTTGTTGCAAGTAGTATTGCAGTAAAGGCTTGTCACAAAATCATACCAGATGCTCAAATTGGATGTATGATTTTATATGCACCAGTTTATTCATATGATTCCAATCCTAAAAACGTAATGTATGCCCTTCAAGAAGAACGCTTTTTTAACTACTTTTGTGCAGATGTTCAAGTAAGAGGTGAGTATCCTGCATTTATTAATCGTTTTTTCAAAGAACATCATATTGAGATTGAAATGCAAGACGGGGACCTAGAATTAATTAAAGAAGGAACAGTAGATTATATTGGCATTAGTTATTACATGTCGAGAACGGAGAAAAAAGATAAATCAGATTTAGAAAACTCACAAGGGAATCTCATTGGAGGAGTTAAAAATCCTTTTCTTAAAGCAAGTGATTGGGGATGGGAAATCGACCCTGAAGGATTAAGAATCAGCTTAAATCAATTATATGACCGCTATCAAGTTCCATTATTCGTTGTTGAAAACGGCTTAGGAGCTTATGACGAGGTAGAAGCAGATGGATCAATTAATGATTATTATCGAATCGATTATCTCCGTGAACACATTAAAGCGATGGGTGAATCGATTGAAGATGGGGTTGAATTGATGGGTTATACTAGCTGGGGGTGCATAGATTTAGTAAGCGCATCTTCAGGTGAGTTCTCTAAACGTTACGGTTTCATTTATGTTGATAAACATGACGACGGGAGCGGTACATTGGATCGGAAAAAGAAAGAGTCATTCTTCTGGTATAAAAACGTTATCGCTTCAAACGGTGAAAAACTATAGACCAAATAAGCAAAAGATGAATTTATAATACCTTTCAAGTATTCACTTGGTCGGTAAAATAGTTATAAAAAAAGGAACTTCAATACATGCGAAGTTCCTTTTTTTATATTCAAGTGACACTTATTTTAGCTAAAAAAATACTTTTTTAATTCATTGTTTTTTTACTTAGTGAGGAATATATATTAGTATCAAATCTCTTTCTGACTTGAAGACAGCTCGTCCAAATAAACCTACGTTCCCCCTTCTGTTTTTCTTGCATAAAATATCTTATTAAAAATAAAGAAGGAGTTACATTTATGGGATTATTTATAAATAAAAATGACCATCCAGATGTTTATAATAATATTGAAAAAATTCAAGCACCCAATCAGAGTTTTGTTCGCCATAATTACCTATCAGAGCTATTAGACGAGCAACAAAAAGCTAACAACGCACTAGCTGAGTCAATCGCTGAACTTAAACCACAATATGAGCAATTAGAAGAAATTCAAACTAGTCAGTGGAAAGATGTAAAAAACCAGATAAATGATCTCAGAGTTAGCAACCTCCATCGCGATTCTATGGATAGCATGATCATTCAGCGCTTAGAAGCATTAGATGAAAATGAAAATCGATTAAAAAAATCAATTATTGACCATATGAATACTCAAAATGAAGCCTATCAAAATATGCTCTCACGACTGGAAAAAAATGAAGCTTCATTCGAACAACTCACTTTGCAAATGAATCAACAGCTAGATCTCCAAAAAGAAGTAGCTGATAAATTGCTAAAGCAGGAGGAATTCCAAACTGGGGTACTAAATCGATTAGACAATCAAGAAGCGCTTACTGAAAAAATCTCCCGTCAACTCAACAATATTCGTTCAATCCTTTTTGAACGAACAAACTTTATCGTAACAAAACTAGAAGATAGTTATAACCTAACTTCTGCTTACGTTTATAAGCTTATAAATAAATCCGAACAACCAAACTTTTCCACTGTGTTGAATAATAAAAAGAACAAAAATCAGAAACAAACCGACTAAAACTTTTTTCAATCATAAAATAAGGGGCTTTTCTGTAAGTTTGTTGTTGTTAAAAGATTTTTTATCAGCATAAATTGTAAAATATAATACTAATTATCAAGCAAAAGAAACCCTTGTTTTACTATTCAAGGGTTTCTTTACTGTTCTAGTTCAATGGAATTTTTATAAAGTAACATAGTTAAGTAGAAATAAACCTAAAAAAATGGAAATAAGGAAACCAACTTTTTGAATTCTAGTCCTCTTTAATAACCATTCCCACCTTTTTCTTTCATAATCAAACATCAAATAATCAATTGCACTAAGAATTAAAACTGCTAATACGAACCTTGTACTACTTGACATGGAAACGCTACTTATTAATCCAATCTATTAAATGAACTATTTCTTCATCGATCTCTAAATTCATTGTTCAACAATTCTACTAGATATTAAAAAAACGAGGAGTTATAGCTCCTCAAAATTTTCAATTTACTAATTTGTTTGCTCAATTAAGAATAATTCATTGTTCGATGGTCCTTATTTATCATTGCAAATCCAATTGAAAATTTTTTATTCTACCCATACCCTACACCTACAAATCTAATGCTTTTAACTCTCCAATTACTACTTCTGAAATACGTTCATAACCAATTTTACTTGGATGAATTCCATCTTTTAAATAAAAAGCACCATTGATTTTATTCCATCCAACCATCGAATTTAGATCAATACAGGGTAGCGCATAAAATGCTGCTACTTCCTTAATTGTTTTTGCATAATCAGATGTTAATAGCCCTGCTTTGTTTTTTTGTTCATATCTACCATTGTGATGTCTAGGTATAGGTGTCATAAGAATAATCCTACAATACGGTACCCTTGTTTGTATTTTTTCGATCATTGAACACAAACCACCGATAAACGTAGTTTCATCAAAATTAGGATTTTCGTTCGTTGGTAATCCTTTACCTATTGCAATATTTGTTCCATAATCATTTGTACCACCCATTATCGTTACTATTTGGGTATCGAGAGGAATCATAGCGTCTATCCTCTGAATATTACACATACTAGAATAAATTTCAATGGTCCCTATAGGTTGGGTTTGACGTGGTGGTCTTGCTTTAAAATTTCCATTTACATCAATCCATGCTATTGAACCATTTTCTGCTATTGTTGTTCCACCAATTCCTCTTTTAATATGGAATAAACCTAATTCAGTAGCTACCTCTGGTTGCCATCCGTTAGTGGCTGTTATACTATCTCCATAACTAACCCATTTTGTAGCTCTTTTCTTTGCCACTAATTTAACTTTTAGTTGATTAATTCTTATTAACATGGAAGCATAAAGTCGTTTTATATTCCAAGCTACTCCCACCCTGTAATCCCCCTTTTTTGTAAATTTTCTACAAAACGGGACAGCTTTAATCCTTTTAGTACATTCAAACATCCGAAGACATGGTAATATGATCTATTACATTTTATATTTCAAATTATGTATATTACATTTTTTCTGATAATATTATCTAAAATTTTACAAAAACCTTTACTAATCATGCTGTATTCAATTTTTATTTAACAAAAAAAGGACTGTTTTACCAGTCCTTTTGGTATTCATCAGTCCTTTAACGCTCTTCTGACTTTCTTCGCAAATACTAATGGATCATCAACAGATTCGATATTAACATAAATCAGATTCGGACTATCAAACAGCCATTCATTGTGTATGGATGACACTAATATACCTTGTTTTAGAATTGAAGCAACAAAATTTTCTACTTCTTTTTGTAAGAGAGCTACCCTCCCTAAGCACAGTGCCTGCTTATTCAACTTATCTCTTGATTCAAATGAAAAAGAAGAGGTTACTGCGAATCGTTTTCCTAAAATGATTGCTTGTAACTCATTTCGATTAATTGTTGCCACACATTTTCCGCCAGCAAATCCCTCTTGCCCACCGATAATTCTAGCAAACTCGCGACAGATTAATTCATCATTCGACTTCATTTATTCATCTCCTTTCTAGTATTACTATGGTATGAATAAATGAATAGTTCGGAAACGGATATGCTTCTTATTAGCATAAAAGATTACATTGAATAATTATCACGGTACATCAAGTTACTACAAAAATAGAAGTACTAGTTCACATATGAGAAGGCATCTCAAAATTAACATTAGAAACAAAAAACCAATCTACTGAATTTTTCAGAGATCGGCTTTTTCCTGTAAAGTTTATGTAAACATTTATTTAATAGTGATGGAAGTTCATATTACAAATTTCCCTAAACTATAATTATGTTAGTTTAAAAGGAAGTCACATTTCCAATCAGGGAATTCGCGATTATGATCGATAAGACATTCCTTCATTATACTTGAGTCTTCAGGTAATTTGCTCTCCAATTCAGACCAACCAACAAATACTAGTTTTTTAGGTAACTCAACTGATCCTGTAATGGTATCCCAAAAAGCATCCCAATTCTCACCATAATGATCTGGAAAATTCAGTTTTTCTTTCAAAATTAAATGCAATTCTTTATCAGTTTTTATTTTAGATACATCAATTATTACTTTAGATGTGTCTTTTTCTTCTTTATTTAAAATAATATATAGTACAAACACGAATATAAAAAATCCAAGCATATAAACTGACATTATTTTTCCCCTTAATACAGTTCAAAAATTTAGCTTTAAAAAACTGTTAGGTTAAATTTCAAATTACAATATTTTTTATGTACAGAATTCCGTACAATATTGCACTACTAATTACAACTAACAATCCAACCATTGCAAAACCATATATAAAACCTTTTCCCATCGAAATTAAATCTAACAACATATTTTTAAGTGTTCCAAGTATCTTGTACAAGACTTCATCTCCTTAATATAAACAGGTATTATTATTTTACCATAAAATACCATTTTTTTAACTAAAAAAATATTAATACTGTTTAATCGTCCATATACTATTTATAGATAATTCAAAATTAAAAAGTATCTTGATTACAGCTAATACATTAAGCAATATGTTAAAAAATAGCCTGCAACTATAATTACAATGAAACAATATCTTGATTGAACAATAAGTTAGAAAATTAAGCCTAAAAAACCTCTAATGCCCAAACAGCATTAGAGGTTTTTTATTTTTTCTTATATAATTCAAGCTTTAGGATGTTAAACAGTTACTAGTTCCTTTTCTTTTATACTTGTTTTAGAAACGATATCTCTAGCGATCCAAACACCACATGCACTTGCTTGAGCAAGACCACGTGTGATTCCAGCTCCATCTCCACCTAAGTATAATCCAGAAATTTCACTTTCAAAGTGTTCATTTAATTTCGGACGAGCTGAGTAGAATTTAGCTTCCACCCCGTAAAATAATGTATGTTCTGCTGCGATACCTGGAGTAACTTCATTTAATGCTTCAACCATTTCGATTAAACTTTTCATCGTGTTATATGGCAAAACTAAACCTAAATCGCCAGGAACTGCTTCTTTTAAAGTTGGCTCTAAAAATCCTTCTTTAATTCGTTTTTCTGTTGAACGACGGCCTTTCAAAATATCTCCGTATTTTTGAACAATTACGCCACCATGTGAAAGCATATTTGCAAGACGTGATACTTCGTGTGCATATTCATTTGGTTTATCAAATGGCTCTGAGAATTGGTGTGATACTAATAACGCAAAGTTTGTATTAGGACTGCCTAACTTCGGATCCTTATATGCGTGTCCATTAGCTGTCATAATACCAGAATGGTTTTCAACTACAACATGACCAGAAGGATTACTACAGAATGTTCTGACTTTCGTTCCCACACTTGTATTAAATACAAACTTTCCTTCATATAAGTGCTTATTTATTTCTTCCATTACGACATTAGAAGTTTCAACACGTACACCAATATCAACTTGGTTTGTTGTCATTTTCAAACGGCGCTTTTTCATTATTTCAGTTAACCATTTAGATCCATCACGACCAGGTACGATTACTATCTTATCAGCGTGAATTTCTTCACCATTCTTTAATTTAATTCCTTTTACAACATGGTTACCTTCAACTTTTTCCGTGATTAAATCTTCTACTTCTGTTTTGTATTTCATATCTATTTTAGTTTTCAAATACTCATAAATACTTTTTAGTATTTCTAAGTTTTGTTCAGTTCCTAAGTGACGAACTTGAGCACGTAATAATTTTAATCCCGCTGCATATCCACGGCGTTCGATATCTCTAACTTCTTCTGTTAAAGGATCTGTAATAGATTCAGTCGCTCCGTGTTTTAAATTAATTTCATCTACATATTTTATTAAGTCAATTACATCTGAGTCTGGTAAGTAATCCGTCATCCAACCACCAAATTCACTAGTGATGTTAAACTTACCATCTGAATAAGCTCCAGCACCACCAAATCCATTTGTAATTGAACAAGCTGGTAAACAGCCAGAAAAATCTTTTTTCCCTGCCGCTGGTGGACATTTTTCAATCTTCTTCTGTAAAATTGGACAATGTCTCGCGAATATATCATGTCCTTTATCAACAAGTAAAACTTTCGCATTTGGCATTTTTAAAGTTAGTTCATAACAAGTAAATACTCCTGCAGGTCCTGCTCCAACTACTACTACATCATACATATATTAATACCCCCAAATAAGGTTTCGTTTTATATTCAGATCAACCTAAAATAGAATACCATCTATACGATGTGGTTTCAAGTAAAAATACGAACATTTTCGATTTATTTTTTAAATATCATTCGGTAATTTATGAAATAAAGCCTTTTCAAAAAAACAAATACTCAAACTTAATCTTTTTTATCCAATTTTAGACAATTCAAATATAAATAAATGAAATATGATTAAAATATACCTTTAATAAGTTCATTCAGAATGATTACAAATGAAATACAAATTTAAACTGAGATTTAGAGACATATTGACTTCAAATTGAATAATTATATGAATAACAGAGTTGATATCAGAATTATTACAAATGGAGTGGGTAAAAGATGCGGGAAGAAATTTCACAGGAAAAGGAAGGTAAAAATCAAATAGACAAAGCTGACTTAGAAAATGACGAATTGCAATTAAGTCTTGAAAGGCAAATTGTTGCTGCTACATGGGTTAAAACTATTGCACAAGTATATGAAGCTTACACATTATCAAAACTATATAAAGTTGATAAAGACCCCTTCATTCAAGGAAAACAAGACATTCTTTCTGGGATATGGATTGGTACAGTAGGACAAATTTCAGTAGCAATAAACGTATCAAAACAGCTATTCACTTCAGATAAGAATGATTTAATTGATTTACAAAGAAAAATTGTTCTTTCTGATTCGATCCAAATAGTCGGAAATGCACTAGCCCTAATAGGCGCATCAGAGGTCATTCAAGAGTCAATTGGCGACGGAGAACTTTTCCTTTCATAATTAAAGTTTTATAAGGTAAAAATACTTAATAATCACCCTATAAGTAGACTGTTTAATGTCCACTTATAGGGTGATTATTTCACGATTTCATAATGATAAGGCTTTTTGGAAACTAGAAATCAGGTCTTCAATATCTTCTAACCCAACAGAAACTCTAATTAATGTATCTTTTACACCTAATCTTTCACGTACATCTTTAGGGATTGCTGCATGTGACATTTTTACAGGATAAGAAACAATTGTTTCCACACCACCAAGTGAAACTGCAACTGCGACATTTTCAACTGATTGAAGGAAACGAGTCGTTTGTTCGAGTGTTTTTAATGTAAATGAAAGTACCGCTCCTCCACCTGTTGCTTGATCAAAATGAACTGAGTGGCCTGGATGATTTTTTAGCCCTGGATAATATACTTCCTCAACTTCTTCTTGCTCCTGAAGCCATCCAGCTAATTTTGTAGCAGTTTGCTCGTAAACATCCATTCGCACCTTTAATGTCTTTAATCCCCTTAGCGTAAGCCAACAATCTTGTGGTCCTAAAATTGCTCCAAATGAATTTTGAATTGTATAAAGGTCTTTAGCGAGTTCTTCAGATTTGACTACTGCCAAGCCTCCAATTACATCACTATGTCCTGCTATAAATTTTGTAGCACTATGAACAACAATATCCGCACCTAAATCGAGTGGTTTTTGAAAATATGGCGATAAAAAACTATTATCAACTATTACGATTACATCATTCATTTTCGCAATTTTTATAGCACCATTCAAATCAGTTATTTTTAGCAAAGGATTTGACGGTGTTTCTAAATAAAGGCCCTTTGTATTTAACTTCAAAGCTGATTCGATTGCTTGAAGATTCGATGCATCGACAAACGTAAATTCGATACCAAATCGATTTAATACTTTCGTTGCAATTCGGAAAGTGCCACCATAGACATCCTCGCAAATAATAATATGATCGCCAGCAGAAAATAAAGATAATACAGAAGAAATTGCTGCCATCCCAGATGAAAATGCAAATCCTTTTACTCCATTTTCTAATTGTGCAATTGTATTTTCTAACGCCTCTCTTGTTGGGTTCCCACTTCTCGCATAATCATATTTCCCGAACTTTTCAATATCAAATTGATGGAATGTTGATGTTTGGTAAATAGGAATACTTAATGAACCAGTTGTTGGATCAATTTCATTTCCATTATGAATTAATTTTGTGCCAAATTTCATATTCAACACCCTAACGCATTTTCTAAATCATTTAATAAATCATCGATATGTTCAATGCCAACAGATAAACGTAACGTATGGTCATCTAGACCAAGCTTTTGCTTAAAATCCTCCGGCATTTCTGAATGAGTTTGAGTATGAGGATACGTGATGAGTGATTCAACACCACCTAAACTTTCAGCAAAAGTAATAACCTTTACACTCCCTAATACTTTTTCTACCAAACTTAAGTTTTTAACTTTAAATGAAATCATTGCACCGAAACCACTTGCCTGTTCTTTGATAATTGAGTGTCCTTTGTGTGTTGGTAAACCTACATAATATACTTCTGTCACATTTGGGTGATTTTCAAGAAAATGAGCCAGTTCGATAGCATTTTTTTGACTATATTCCATTCTTAAATGTAATGTTTTAATACCTCTTAAAATTAACCAAGAATCAAAAGGTGCCAAGGTTGCTCCAGTAGACTTTTGATAATAGCGAATTCGTTCATTCGTAACCTCTGAGTTTGTCACAACAAATCCAGCTAATGTATCATTATGACCACCTAGATACTTTGTTCCACTATGAACAACAACATCTGCACCTAATTCAATTGGTTTAAAGAAATATGGTGTTAAAAATGTATTATCCACGATTACCGTTATATTTCTATCTTTTGCAATTTCAACAACTCGTTTTAAGTCAGTCACCTTCATCATTGGATTAGATGGTGTTTCAATAAATATTCCTTTTGTGTTCGGCTTGATTGAATCAATTATATTTTCAATGTCTGTCGTATCTACAAAATTATGTTCGAGCCCATATGGTGAATAAATTTCTTCAAATAATCGATATGTACCGCCGTATAAATCGTCTGAAACAATTAAATGGTCTCCTTTTTTAAATAAACTAAGCACTGCTGTAACAGCTGCATTTCCAGTTGCAAACGCAACACCAAAATTTGCATTTTCTAATTTAGCTACTGTATTTTCAACTTCTTCTCGAGTCGGATTTTGCAATCTAGCATAATCATAGCCAGTTGATTGATGTAGCCCTTCATGTTTAAATGTTGCTGATTGGTAAATAGGATAACTAATTGCACCAGTTAATGGATCATAACCTTTACTCCCATGTACAGCAATTGTTTCAATCGATTTTTGTGTAGTATTGGTAGCCACTTTTGTTTTTGTCATTTTTAAAACCTCCATTTTTTTTAATACGGTCTTGTTTCAAGCGTTAGCTCCTCGAGGTCATAATCTATATCCCAACTAGGGTAAAAACCTTCATAGTTCTCTGAGTTACGCTGGTCGAATTTAGGGGAACGCCATCAAAATTCAAACAAAAAAACCACTTCCTAAAAAATAAGAAGTGGTTATGTCTCCAAAATAAACATATCGTCCTTATCTTCCAGGTTTTAACCTGCAGGATTTAGCACTTTCTAGTATAAAACTAGAGTTGCCGGGTTTCGTCGGGCCAGTCCCTCCACCACTCTTGATAAGAATATTAAATTATATTTTTAGTATATTAAAAAATCTGAAAATTATCAATTAATTTTTTATTTAATTTTGAATTTTATTCGAAACCTCTTTCCATTCCTCTGGTAAAAGACTTTGATAAAGTGTACTTTTATATCGATCATCAATTAATAAAAGTGTCCCGTAATCATGCTCAGATCGTACAACTCTCCCACCAGCTTGTAACACTTTATTCATTCCTGGGAATACATAAGCATAGTAATATCCATTTTTCCCAACTGCGTTAAAATGATCTCTTAAAATATTTCTTTCTAAACAAACTTGAGGCAGCCCAACACCAATAACAATAACACCATTTAATCGATCTCCCTTTAAATCGATGCCTTCCGAGAAAATACCGCCCAAAACTGCGAATCCTAAAAGTGTTTCTTCATTTTGACTATCAAATTTCAATAAAAAATCTTCTCGTTCAAGTTCTGACATTCTATTTTCTTGTACGATTGTACGAATATTAGGGAATTTTTCTTGAAATAATTCTACACCATTTATGAGATATTGATATGAAGGAAAGAAAATTAAATAATTTCCTTTTATGCTAGAGATTGACGCATAGATAGAATCAATCATTTGCTCTAATGTCTTTTCTCGATCATGAAATCTTGTTGAAAGTGGATTTACTGTCACATTTAATTGTTCACTTGAAAAAGGAGAATCTATATTAATTGTATAATCTCTTTCTGGATAACCAAGCATATCTTGAAAATATTGTATAGGTGTCAAAGTTGCTGAAAAATAAATTGTTGAGTGAAATCGTTTAATGACGTCATTTACAACTTTAGAAGGATCTAGACAAAACAATTTCAAGTGAACTTCACTCTTAAACTGCTCTAAATAACAAACATAATTTTCATCAAATATTTCAGCAATTTTCACGAAATTCTGCGCTTCAAAATAAGTATCAAGTACGACCTGTCTACTTTCATTATCAACTTCTTCTTGCAATTTAATTTCTGCCAATTGAATGAAGTTATATAGCAACTCAATTAAATCTAAATCAATCTCATTCCAAACAGGATTACTTTGATCCTTCCATTTTTTTCTTAATTCAATAAAATGTTTATTTATTTCATTTATACAAATATAAAAATCATCTTTTAAATGTTTATATCTATTTTTCAAATCTAAAAACTTTGACTTAAACACGCTTGCTGAATACATTTCTCTTGTCCGATCAACGAGATTATGAGCCTCATCTATTAATAAAACCGAACTGCGTTTATGGTCATCAAATAGTCGTTTTAGCGACACTCTCGGGTCAAAAATATAATTTACATCACATATGATTGCGTCAGTTGAATTTAACAAATCTAACGAATATTCAAAAGGACAAACTGTGTGCTTTCGAGCATACTCTTCGATTTTCTCTCTAGTTATCAATTTTTCATTTGAATAGATATCCAACACCGCATCATTTATACGATCATAGTACCCATTTGCAAATTCACAATATTCTTTCTCACAAACAGTCTCTTCCTTAAAACAAATCTTATCTTTCGCTGTAAGTGTTGTACATGATATACATAAACCTTGATCCGTCATTCGTTTAAATGCCTCTTCAGCAACTGTTCTAGTAATCGTCTTAGATGTTAAATAAAACATACGATTAATTTGATTTTCTCCAATACTTTTTATCGTTGGAAAAATGGTCGATACCGTTTTACCTATACCTGTAGGTGCGACGGCAAATAAATTATTACCTTCTTGAATTGTTTGATATACAGCTCCAGCTAACTTTCTCTGACCTTTTCGAAACGAAGGAAAAGGAAAGCTTAATTCCTTAATTGATTGATTTCTAAATTTAATATGATCGTATTTCCATTTGGCAAATGGATAATATTTCTTTAATGCAAAGCGAATATAGTCATTTAACGCATCTTTAGTATAATTTATTTGGAAACACTTTTTTTCTTCGCTTTCAATACTTACATAAGTAAGTTGAATCATGATATTATCAAGTTGCAATTCTTCACATATAAAATAACCATAAACCTTCGCTTGTGCCCAATGGACAGGGTATGATTCTTGACTTATTTCACTTAACTCTCTCTTAGTTGATTTAATTTCTTCTATTATATATTTCTCATCTTTAAATAATAATCCATCACATCGTCCTTCAATTTGAAAATTCATTTTTTCAAATTCAATGACCCCAGTTATATGTCTTTCCTTTACATCAAGATCACCATATTGACTTTGAATTTTCTGATGAGCTTTCGTACCATCAACTAAAGAAACATTACTTTTAAAGCTTAGATCAATACTTCCCGCTCGATGAGCATACTCAACTAGCGATCGTACAGAAACTTTAATACAATTATCCATTTGAGCACACTCCTTTTTTCTATATTTTATCATAAATCAACTATTTTAATTTAACTATGAAAATTCTCATACTAAAAAAAGTCCAAGTTTACAGATAAACATACACTAATATTAATTTAGACTATTAAAATATCTAAGATTTACAAGTTAACAATTTTCCTAAATTCCATTTTTGCATCTCAACAAAAAAGAGTAAATCCATTTTAGGATCTACTCTTTTTAATTTACTCAAATTGTACTTAGCTCTTAAGCCCCATCATTAATAAAGCTATATTGAGCCATATATAAATTATAATAATGTCCTTTTAATTGTAGCAACTCATCATGTGTACCACTTTCTTCGACATTCCCATTTCCAATTACCATGATTTTATCACAATCACGTATCGTTGATAGTCTGTGTGCGATTACGAAAGATGTTCTACCTTCAAGCAATTTTTCGATTCCATTTTGTACAAGTTTCTCTGTATGTGTATCAATATTCGAAGTAGCTTCATCCAAAATTAGAATTCTAGGATTTGCAAGAAGTGCTCGAGCGAACGAAATTAATTGTCGCTGACCTAATGATAAACGTGAGCCACGTTCATTTACATCCGTATCATATCCTTTTTCCATTTTAATAATGAAATCATGGGCATGAACAGCTTTAGCTGCAGCAATTACTTCCTCATTAGTTGCATCTAATTTACCATAACGAATGTTTTCCATAATTGACGTTGAGAATAAAAATGTATCCTGAAGCATAATACCCATTTGGCTTCTGAAAGACTCTAAATCTACTTTTTTAATGTCCTTTCCATCTACTAAAATTTCACCTTTAGTTGGATCATAGAAACGACTAAGTAAAGAAACAATCGTTGTTTTACCTGCGCCTGTAGCTCCAACAAGCGCAATTTTTTCACCAGGATTAATCGTGAAATTCACATTTCTTAATACTGTTAAATTTTCATCATAACCAAATGTAACATTATTAAATTTAACTTCGCCATTAATATGTCCGATTTCTGGCGCATTTTCTTCACTAATGATTTCAGGGTCGATATCCATAATATCAAAGATACGATCAGCAGCTGAGAAGTTTGAGATTAACGTATTATAAAAGTTTGATAAATTCATAATTGGTCGCCAGAACATCCCAATATACATTGAAAATGCGATTAAAGTCCCTACTTCAATTTCTTGACTAGTAACCAACTTATATCCTACATAAAATACGATTACAGTTCCTACTCCCCATGAAGCTTCAACTAATGGCCAAAAGAAGTCATTCAGTCTAACAGCTTTCATGAAAGAGCCCATTAGTTCAGAAACTTTCTCTTTGAAATCTTTTTCTTTAGCTTTTTCTTTTGCAAAAGATTGAACTACTTTAATTCCTGAAAAATCCTCATGGATAAAAGCAATTAAGTTTGAACGTTTTTTTCGATAAACATCCCATCTTTTACGAGCACGTGTTTCAATGTAAAACATTGCAGCTGCTAAAAATGGCAGAATTAAAACCGAAGCTAATGCAAGCTTCACGTTTAATACAAACATAACGACTGTTACACAGATTAAACTTAATAATTCTGGTATTAACGTTTGAATACTTTGGTTGAATAAATTTTGAAGGGCACTAATATCACCCATTACTCGAGCTAAAATTTTTCCGACTGGACGATTATCAAAAAACGTAAATGATAACTTTTGAATATGTGTATATAGTTCATGACGAATATTAACTAGAATATTATTTGTAACTGAACTAATCATTGTCCATCGAATTCTAGAAGCCATCATCGCTAAATAATTTAAAAATATAAGTACAGCTCCAATTATCATCAGACCTTTTACGTCATGGTTTTTGATATTTGTATCGATTGCTACTTTTAATAAATAAGGGTTTAATATTCCAACAATCATAACAAATAACATTAAGCATATAACAGCAAAGGTTTTTAATTTATAAGGTTGCAAATAAGTTCCAAGCCTTATAATCAGCTCTGTCTTACTGCGATTCAGTTGGTCCTCGTCACGATTAATCGTATTCTGTGCCATTAGACCACCCCACTTTCTACTGTTTCAAAATCTTTAAATTGCTCTTCATAAACTTCGAAATATTTACCTTTTTGATCAAGTAATTGTTTATGATTTCCTTTTTCTACGATTTCACCATTTTCAACAAATAGAATCATATCGGCATTTTTAACAGCTGAAATTCGGTGCGCTATTATAAATGTCGTACTATGTGAAAAACGTTTATTTAGGTTGTGTAATAATTCATATTCTGTTTCCATATCTAATGCAGAAGTTGCATCATCTAGGATTAAAATCGGTGCTTTTCGTAATAATGCACGTGCGATCGAAATACGTTGTTTTTGACCACCAGATAATCCAATACCTCGTTCGCCAATTTCCGTATTAAAGCCTTCTTCAAGTTCTTCAATGAAGTCTAGGCAACATGCAATTCGGCATGCTTCACGAATTTCTTCCATTGTTGCATCAGGATTCCCTAATTTAATATTATTTTCAATCGTATCTGAGAATAAGAACGTATCCTGGGAAACTAGAGACATATTTTGACGAAGTGATGTTAAATTAAAGTTTTTTACATTAACACCATCAACTAATACTTCACCTTCAGCTACGTCGTACGATCGACCAATTAAATGAAGAATAGAAGATTTCCCAGCACCTGTTGTACCCATAATGGCAACCTTACTTCCACTTGGGATATATAGATTAATATTTTTCAAGACATTTTCTTCATTATATTTAAAGCTTACATTTTTATATTCAATGGATCCGTCTACTAGATTAGGCGTGTAAGCACCCTCTTTATTTTCAATTTCAGTTTTACGATCTAAAATCTCAAAAATTTTCTTTGCCGAGGCTTGGTTTTTAGATAGAACATCTGTTAACCAGCCTAACATTCTCATTGGCCAGATTAAGTTCCAAATATATCCACTAAATGCCACTAATTCACCTAAAGTCATATTATCTTGAAGAACAAAATAACCACCAATAATAATCATCGCCACTAGAGCAATATTTGTTAAAAATTCAATCGCTGGAAAATATTTTCTCATTGTATTTGCTTGAGCCATATTTAATTCATAATATCCACGATTCATTTTTAAAAACTTTAATGTTTCATGCTTTTCTCTAGCGAAAGCTTTAACAAGTCTTACACCAGCTATATTTTGTTGAGCTGTTGTATTAATTTCAGCAGTATGGTCACTTATTTTTCCATATCCTGCATTTAATAATCGATTTAATCTAGTTCCCATATAACCAATTGGTATCATAATTGCTAAACAAATTAATGCAAGCTTCCAATCAATAAAAAATAAAATAATTGAACTAGCTACAAAATATATAATGTTTTCAATAAATAATCTCAATCCAAACCCAATCGTTTGCCAAATGTTTTCAACATCTTCACCAATTCTAGAAAGTAATTCTCCTGTATTCATTGAGTCGAAATATTTAAATTCGAAGCTTTGAATATGCTTAAACATTTCATTCTTAATGTCTTCATGAACTTTTGCCCCAACTAAGTCATATAAATATTCTTTTACATAACCGAATACAGACTTAACTAATGTAATTGCTAAAATACCTCCGATGATCGGTAGAACAACTGAAGCATCTTTCTTAACAATCCCATCATCGATTAAAATCATTTGTAAAAATGGTATTAAATGGTCCACTCCGATTACTAATAACATTGCTAATGACCCAATAATTACCGCTAGCTTATGCTTATAAACATACTTTAAAATACGTAACAATATTGTACCTCCTTTGTATCAATCAACCTAATCTCTACGCAACCCTCCACATATTTTGACAAAAAAAACCATGGGAGTTTTTTCCATACCCCATGGCCATAAGAAATCGATTTGTGCAAAAAAGAGGCAAAGAATCAAGCCTATTTTTTGGCACAAAAAAGCCATGGGGAATATAAACCCATGGCTAGATTGTCAAGTTAAACTAAGTTTTAACGTGGACCGTCCTGCGTAGAGATAGGGTTCATGTTCATTATGAAATTATGTTTTTCCGTTCCTATAATTTTTACAATCATCATGTCAGCCTACCTCCCTTTTAATTTGATATTATAATCATATACGAGTGACCTTTAAAATGTCAAACAATTTTTAATATATTTATAATTTAATTTTATATACGATCGCTTCAAAAGGTCGCAAGCTGATTTTTTCAATTGTTTCACATGAGTTCTCATAATTACTTAATAAGATTTTTGCATCATTATTATCAGTCTTGTACTGAAATTCCGTTTCCTCTTCAGTAAAGTTTGCTACGATTACTAATTTCTCATCATTTAATTGACGTGTATAAGCAAAAACTTTCTCATCACTTTCAGCAAGCATTTCAAACGAACCATAAACAATAACTGGTAATTCTTTGCGGAGTTGGATCAATTGTCGGTAATGGTGGAAAATAGACTTCGGATCATTAATCGACTCTTCAACATTTATCGCGTTGAAATTAGGATTCACAGTTAACCAAGGAATACCTTTTGTGAAACCAGCATGTTCATCATTTGACCATTGCATTGGAGTTCGTGCATTATCTCGACCTTTTGTATAGATCGACTCCATAATGTCTTCATGTTTATACCCTTTTGAAATACGATCATTGTACATATTTCTAGTTTCAATATCATCATATTCAGAAATGGTTTCAAATCGAACATTTGTCATACCGATTTCTTCTCCCTGATAGATATAAGGCGTTCCTTGCATTAAATGCAGAATTGTCGCCAGCATTTTAGCACTCTCTTTACGATACTTCTTGTCATTTCCCCAACGTGAAACGATACGTGGTAAATCATGATTATTCCAGAACAAACTGTTCCATGCCTTACCATCAAGTTGGGTTTGCCATTTATTAAAAACTGCTTTAAGTTCTAATAAATCTAATGGTTTTAAATCCCATTTTTCTTTCCCCTCTTGCTGATCAAGACTAATATGTTCAAATTGGAATACCATACTTAATTCATCTCGTTCTGGATCTGAGTATAACTTTGCAATTTCAGGGGTTGCTCCCCAAGTTTCACCAACTGTTAAAACATCTCTACAACCAAACGTTTTCTTATTCATTTCTTGTAAATATTCGTGAAGTTTAGGTCCATTCCCAGTTATTTCTTGGTCAGGTAGCTTACCGATTAGATCAATAACGTCCATTCGGAATCCACCAATCCCTTTATCTAACCAAAAATTCATCATATCATATACTTCTTCATGAACTTTTGGATTTTCCCAATTTAAATCTGGCTGTCTTTTACTAAATAAATGTAAGAAATATTGTCCAGTTTCTTCATCTAATTCCCATGCGCTACCACTAAATACTGACTGCATTCCGTTCGGTTCATGTGTATCAACTGGATCACGCCAAACATAATAATCACGATATGGATTATCTTTACTTTTTCTTGATTCAATAAACCATGGATGCTCATCAGATGTATGGTTTACAACTAAATCCATGACGATTTTTATCCCACGATTATTTGCTTCTGAAATGAGACGATCCATATCATCCATCGTTCCAAATTCATCCATAATGTCACAATAATCACTGATATCATAACCGTTATCATCATTAGGAGACTTATATACTGGACTCAACCAAATAACATCAATCCCTAATAACTTTAAATAATCTAGCTTTTCAATTATTCCATTTAAATCGCCAATGCCATCTTGATTACTATCCATAAAGCTTCTAGGATAGATTTGATAAACAACACTATTATGCCACCATTTTTTCTCCATAGATTTACCTCCTTCAAGATCAATTTTCGATTTGTAAATTATCTTCAATTAGTAGATTTCTTTCTGTGCCATGTAAGTTAACTGTAACTTTCTTCCAACTTGGTTTAAAGTCACCCATTCCATCAAGTTTAACATTTACATTATCAAATTTAAAATCAACTGATACATGCAATTCGAATCTTTCACCATTCTTGTAATTTGTTGTTATTCCATCATCTTCATAAATGATTGTGTTAACAGTTCCTTCGTCCTTCGAATAGACATTTATAATTAATTCTTCATCAACTTGATTTGCTTTTTTCTTCTTATTAGTTAAAGGAACAATGCTACCTTCACGTATAAATAAAGGAATCTGATGTAAAGGTGCCTCAACTAAAATGTCTTTTCCACCTTCAAATAATTTATTCGTCCAATAATTAATCCAATTTCCTTCAGGTAAATATACCGAACGTGACCTTACAGAACGAGAAACGATTGGTGCAACTAATAGGTTTTCACCGATTAAATATTCATCATTTAGATCATAAGTACGGCTATCGTTTGCATATTCAAGTACTAATGGTCGCATAATTGGCATACCTGATTTCTCTGCTTCAATAAACTGCTGATATAAGAATGGCATCCATTCATATCGCATTTGTATAAATTCACGATTAATATTCGTATATTCATCTCCAAATACCCATGGTTCTTGACGATCCATTCCTATTGAACAATGGTTTCTGAAGTAAGGTAAAAATGTCCCCATTTGAATCCAGCGCGTTAATAATTCCGGCTCCGTATCATTCATGAAGCCTCCAACGTCTGGTCCTGAAAAAGTTACTCCTGATAATCCTAAATTTAAACACATTGGTACAGTCATTGCCAAATGCTCCCAAAAACTACGATTATCTCCAGTCCAAACCGCTGCATATTTTTGTATACCAGCATATCCTGCTCTTGTTAATACAAATGGTCGCTCATTCGTTAATTTTTCTAAAGCAATTGATGTCGCTTTACTCATATGGTATCCATATAAATTATGATATTCCTTATGAGAAATTGGATTTCCGTCATTATCGTGAAGGGCTTCTAAATCCATAGTCTTCGATTCATTAAAAATAGCAGGTTCATTCATATCATTCCAAATACCTTTTATACCTAATTTCGTATAAAATTCATGTAAATCTCCCCACCATTCGCATACCTTCGATTGGCTAAAATCTGGTAATGCACTCTTACCTGGCCAAACATCACCAATATATAACGATTTATCTGGCATTTTTGTAAATGCATCTTTTACAACACCATCTATAAATATGTCGTATTGACCGGCAACTTTTACACCTGGATCAACGATTGGAACAATATGAATTCCTCGTTCAAGTAATTCAGGTAGATAGGTTTCATAGTTAGGAAATCTTTCTTTATCAAATGTAAATACGCGGTACCCATCCATATATAATATATCTAAATAGATCGCATCAACCGGAATATCTAACTCTTCAAAACTAGAAACAATTGACTTCAATTCCTCTTCATTTTGATAGCTATGTCTCGATTGATGATATCCAAGCGCCCATTTCGGAGGAAGATACGGACGACCAGTAATAAACGTATGTTGTTCTAAAACATTCTTCATTGATGGACCAGTATAAACAAATAAATCTATTATTCCTGTTTCAGTTTCTAAACGATGTTCATCTTGACGGTTTTTGAAATCAAAAATGGTACGACCCGTATTATTTAAAAAGCAGCCGAAAGTAAAGTTTGGAGTAAATGATAGGTAAGTTGGGATTGATTCGTATAACTCACTTATATCTGGTGTATGTGGAGCAAATACATCTGTATTCCACATTGATAATCGCTCACCCTTTTTATTTAACCAACCACTCTTTTCACCTAAACCGTAAATAAATTCACTATTTTGAGCACTGATTAAAGAAATTGCTCCTTCTTCTGTTACATAAAATCCATTACTTAGCACATCACCTTTAACGGTTGAAACATTAAATTGACAAGTTTGTTTATCTAGTTTGAACTCAATTACTGACGTCTTTAAAACAATGTGAATATCCGTTTCGCTAAGTTTAAAATCAGCTGCTTCATAGTTCTCAATCGAACTATTATGGTGCGTGAAATTTTTATCTAAATGATTGACTGTGATTCTAACAATATCCGCTCTTGGAAATTCAACTTGAATTTTTCCTTTGTTCACTGTGAAAATACACATATTTTTTTCTTTGGAATAAGTAGTAACTTGTTGAATTTGAACTACATTGAGTAATTGATTCTCCTCAGAAAAAAGTTCTGGTTTAACCGAAAAACTAGAGTTCTCAAGCATTGTTCCATCTCCTCACTTTATTGCAAACGGTTCCAAAAGATGAAATGTAAAATAGGCAACCGCATGCACATTCTTTTATATTTTAGCTAATTTTTATCTGACTTACCGAATTACTTAAGATTTTTTAGGTAACCGGTTACACATTCTATTTTAACAAGTTGTTCTCATTTTGAAAACACTTATTTAACAGTCATTTTTAGTCGTTTCTCGTTCGATTAGCGAAACAGGTAAAATCGTTCGATTTTGAACTGCATTACCGTTAATACTATCTATTAAATTTCCAATTGCTACTTCTGCCAGTTGAGAAATCGGTTGTTTAATTGTTGTGATTGATGGAAAAGTCATTTTCGCAAAAGACAAATCATCGTATCCAATAATTTGGAATTCCAATGGAATCTTTAATCCCCTTTCTTGACATACCCTGATCGCCGCTAATGCTAATGGATCGACAGTGAACAAACCATCAAGTTCTTCATTTTCACTAATGAATTTTCTAACCAAGTCTAAATCTGAATGCTTCTCCCCATTAATATCTTTCGTATATTCTGGTTGCTGTGCAATACAAATCATCCCTAGTTTTATACATGTTTTTTTGAATGAGCTATATCTTTCTGTAGTTAAATTCTTCTTATCGTCTAGCAATCCAAAAAAACCTACATTTTTACAGCCTGAATTATATAATTTCTCAGCTGCCAATTTCCCACCCATACTATTATCACTTGTAATCAGAGGAATTTTATCATCTAAAAAGCGATCGACTGAAACGACCGGTAATTGAAGATTTATATATTGTTCAACAGGTAGAGAATGACTTCCTAATATTATCCCATCAATTTGTTGATTTCTAAGCATTTCTAAATAATCTCTTTCACGATCTGATGAATAGTCCGTATTACATAGCATAATACGATAACCCATTTTACTTGCATAGTACTCGATATAATTCACTAATTCAGAAAAGAAATAAATTCTGATATTCGGAATGATGACTCCAATTGTTTTTGTTTCTCTTTTAAACAAAGCTCGAGCAACTTCATTTGGTTGATAGTTTAATTCTTGAATAGCATGTTTAATTTTCGCTTGAGTTGCTTCACTTACATATCCTTTTTTATTTAAAAAACGAGAAATCGATGCTACACTAACTCCTGCATGCTTTGCTACATCTTTAATTGTTGCTCTCAATGTATAACCTCCTTTTTTAAAATATCTTAATTAAGTTATACAAATTATAAAGAATAGGCGCAAATAAAGAAATACTTAAATACAATAAGTAATTTCGAATTGATAAATAAAACATGGGATATCCTCATTAGTAATCTTAGTCTCTATTTAAAAGAGGTACTCGTCGATTTCCACTCCAGGATGCTCGCTTTCCGTGGGGCGTTCGATGAGCCTCCTCGGCTAGCCTGCGGGGTCTCACCTGTCCCGCTACTCCCACAGGAGTCTCGCACCTTCCGTTCCAATCACACATCTTATCATTAGTGTGCTTTGAAAAAGCCTTTTAAAAACAAAAATCATATAGAGAAGTGCGATTAGGTTCATCCCTTTAAAGGGTACTATAACTATCTAAACAAATTTTCTAAACCAGAACAAAAAATGTGACTAAAACAATATATCTACCATTCATTAATTCACCACATCAACTTCGCTTCTCTAATATTTATTAATACATTGAAATGACATACTAATTAGCAACAAAAATGCTTATCGCAATTTGTTATAAGCCTCTTAACTCAAGTGGTAATTCCACTGTTGTTTTAGTGAAAAGTATTGATAAATAAAAATACAAAAGACTGTTCCAAAAATCAGAGTAACTGACTTTTGGGCAAGTCTTTTCTTTTTTTAATCGAGTGATAATAAAATATTTTTAAATGCTACCTCAGCATCCGAAATAGCCTTTTCTCTCCATTTTTTTGAACTTGGATAATATAATTTTTTCATTCTATTAATTCTTTTCTCATTATTAATTTGATTTTCTTTCACTGCTAAATAATTATCTTCAATTGTTATTTTTAAGCTTTCTGTTTGTGCTAATAAAGTTTCACCAATTGTTCCGAATTCGAAAGTAGTGGCAAACAAATTAGAATGGTATCCACCGTTTTTATGAATGTTATAAATGCAATCAACCATATCCCCATTAATATGATAAAATGAATCACCGTCATTACATTGGATATAAGGATAATTAAATTTCGTTTTCCAAAACTCTTTATTTCTTTTTTCGTGTTTTGAGTTTACTAGATGCATTTGATTTGATGGACCGTATCCAGTATGGAGATCAAGAAAAATAATATCTTTATATTTACTTAAAAGGGATTGATAATAATCCATTAAATAAGAAACAACATTTGTATGTTCAGTTCCCCCATAATAGATTCCATTCCGATTATCAAATTGACCAAGTGTCACCGCTTTTGTTAAGCCTTTTGGTTTTAGTTTCACTACAGTTTGAATAAAATTTTGATAAAAACGGAAATTTGTATAATTTGGCATTTCTAATAAATTCACTGCTTCACTATACTCAGGATTTTTTAACTGGTCCTTATTTTTCCAATCAATAACAAAGTTTCGGTTCAAATCAATATTGTCTTCATTAACTTTCCTAAAATTCTTCATTCCCCATGCGTTAATTCCGTGTATTAAAATTAGACTCGTAGTTTTTGAATTAATAGATTGAATAAATTTATCAGTAAATAATTGAATCATCGCGGAACCTACAAAACCTTCTATTCCATGAAGTCCCGACGATAGGATGATTACTTTTTCCGATTCTGCTGCTTCACAAAGTATAATCTTCATCCCTACTTTTTCATTATTCTTATCTAATTCAATTAACTTTACATTCCCCCATTTTTCTCTTAGACGATTAGGCAAAGTTAAAAATTGTTTTAATGAATCTTCATATGTTTCAGTATAATAGTTTTTCATTTTCTCACCTTCTTAAATAGGACCATAATTAAAATGAATTGCTAAAAATAAAAAGACAACAGTGATTACAAACAAGACTGCTTGGAGTAAGATTGTCCATTTTATCCACTTCCAATAATTAACTGCTGCGAGACTTAGAGCAATTAACAGCATTGGATTCGAGGGATATAATACATGGCTGAATCCATCTCCAAAATTAAATGCAAGAACTACACTTTGTCTAGTAATTCCGACTAAGTCACCTAATGGAGTTAGTATTGGCATGACAAGAAAAGCTTTTGCAGTTGCCGAGGGAATAAAAAATTGCAAGGCAAATACAATTAAGTACATATAAAATCCAGCTAAATAAGGACTTTGTCCATTTAATGCGTTTGCAGTTGAATATAAGATTGAGTCCATTACGTTACTTGTCTCAACGATATATTTAACACCCATTGCTAATAAAATTAAGATCGCACTTGGCGAAAGATTGATCGCACCTTTACCAAAAATGCTTAATAAGCGTTTAAACGAAACATTATTTAACTTTCCAGAAATTATACTTATCAAAAGGAAACTTACGGCGATAATTGGCATTGAATAATCTGCCAAACCAATGATTGGCATCACAATCATTATTAAACATAAAATGATAAAGCCAGATAGAATGGCAATTAAACTATTCTTTGTTACATTAAATTTCTCTACTTCACCGTTACTTTTTTGCTTTATACTTTCAGAAGCATTTTTACGTTTTTCAAGTTTTTTCGCATACCAAACTAAAAATGCAACAAGAATTAAATATGTCGTAATAAAAATAAAAATTCGGTACCCCATACCTGAAAATAGTGGTACATTTGCAAGTTGTTGGGCGATTCCAATTGTGAATGGGTTAAAAAGTGCTGCAGAAAAGCCAAAAGAAACAGATAGAAGACTCAATCCAAGTCCCATTAACTTATCCCAACCTAGTCGTTCAGCAACTAATATCATGATTGGGATTAATGGAACGACTTCCTCCAAGATACCAAAGACTGCACCTAATATCATAAAAAATAATGAAAAAATTAAGATTAATAAAAAGCGAGAGTTTTCGTACTTATTAAGAAATCTTTCAATGATTACTTCAAATATTTTGATTGCATCAAAAACAGCAAAAGAACCACCAACTATTAATATAAACAAGATAATCGTAATGGTAATTAAAGCGTCTTTTGAAAATAAAACTAATATTGGTGCGAATATCCAATGGAGAGCCGACAGTCCATCACTATTGGACAAGTATGTGAAACTATCTGGATTTACAACTTGTACCCCATCTTTCATCACACGTTCATAGTGACCTGGTGTAAAAAATTTTGTTAAAACACCTGAAATAATCATTAATATTAATAGAATAATTACCGACTGAAAAAAAGCCTTTTTACCTAGTTTAATTCCATATGTATCATTCATTTCATCCCTCCTTAATAGCTTGATTATATCAGATTTTTCTGAAAAGTATAAAAATAATATAAACCGTTTACATCTCTTTCTTTTTTCTCATCCCTGGATCATTTTATCTACTTTTTCTCTATCTTTTTCCTTATTTTAAAACTTTCATTATATAGGACAAGCCATCCTACATATGATAGTAAAGCTACTTATTTGTTTAATAATGTTAGGGGGAAAAAATTGTTTAAGCGCTGTTTCATTTTTTGTTCGATTCTTATTTGTTTTTTATTTACGAATTTGATTCATTCTTTTGCAGAAAACAAACAAGTCTCACAACTTATCATCATTAATAAAGCGATAAATAGATTAGCATTTTATGAGGATGGTAAATTGGTGAAGGAGTTTAAAGTTGCAACTGGAAGAAGTCAAGATTTAACGCCAGAGGGAAAGTTTAAAATTGTTACTAAAATTGTTAATCGGCCTTATTTTAAAGAAAATATTCCCGGCGGTGATCCAAAAAATCCACTTGGCAATCGTTGGTTGGGTTTAAACGCTAGAGGTACTTGGGGTACAACCTATGCAATTCACGGAAATAATAATCCTAGCTCTATTGGCACGTATGCGAGTAGTGGTTGTGTAAGAATGTATGATGAAGAAGTTGAATGGCTATTCGATCAGGTTCAAAAGAATACGACTGTTTTTATTACTTCATCAAATAAAACATTTAACCAGATAGCGACAACGAACCATTTATTTAATTCTGATTCAGATACTGTTGTCGTGACAAAACCAACTGACATTCCAACAAGCCTACAACTCGGAAGTGTTGGAAGTGAAGTTGAATGGCTACAAGATACTTTAACTAAGCTAGGTTATTCGACAAATGGTGTTGATGGTTATTTTGCTGCAGGTACAGAAAATGCAGTAAAAGAATTTCAAACTGATAATTACCTAGAAGCCGACGGTGTTGTTGGTGCAGGTACAAAACAATTATTAATTAACAAACTACAAGAGAAAAAGCGAGATTCACTTTCGGCTTATTTTTTCACGTTTACACTTAAAAAGATTAATTCAAATGGAGAATTCCGCTCTGATAGCGAACTAAACGGTGTTCAACGACTTTCATATTAAGAATATATCCATTTAAAAAAGCTGCTGAGATAACCTCAAGCAGCTTTTCTTTATTTTGTTAAATAGTAATACAATAATTTCATCGTATTTTCTAATGCATTATAGTGTGTTCTTTCCATCCCATGTGAAGCATGAACTCCAGGACCTATTAATGCACCTCTAATATCTTGACCACCACGAAGTGCAGCAACTGTATCTGATCCGTACATTGGATAAATATCAACTGCAAAACTAAGATCATTTTGTTTCGCTAAATTAACTAAGTCAGTTGTCATATTGTAATCGTAAGGACCACCTGAATCTTTCGCACAAATTGACACATCATACTCTGTACATGTTAAATCGTCACCTATACATCCCATATCGACAGAAATTAACTCCGTAATGTCTGCTGGTATATAAGAAGATCCATGTCCAACTTCTTCATAAGTTGAAATAAATAATTTTGTCGTATAAGTCGGAACGATATGCTCTCTTTTAAATAATTCTAATAATCCTAATAAACAAGCTACACTAGCCTTATCATCGATAAAACGAGATTTGATAAAACCACTATCTGTGATTGTCGTTTTTGGATCAAAGAAAATAAAATCTCCGGGACTTATTCCCAGCTTTAATACGTCGTCCTTTGTTTTAACACATTCATCAATACGCACTTCCATATGTTCCGGATCGCGTTTTTTTGTTTTACTATCTTCGAATACGTGGATTGACGGGCTAGTTGATAAAAAAGTACCAGAGTAGATTTTCCCTTCACGCGTTCTAATTTGGCAATACTCTCCATCTAATGTTGGGACAATTGGTCCACCAATCATTGTAAACTTTAATGTACCTTTGCTAGTAACCGATCGCACCATTGCTCCTAATGTATCGACATGTGCTGATAGGCCTATGACTTGTTCATTGCTTTTACCTGGAATTGTAATGACTCCACAGCCTTTGTTAGTCGTTTCAAATTCATAACCAAGACTATTTGACCAAGATTGAATTAACTCCATAATTTCAAAACAAAATCCACTAGGACTATTGAATTCTAGTAATTGTTTCGCGGTTTGAAGTACATATTCTTTATTAATGTTACTATTCATTGGCTTTCCCCTTTTATTTTGAAATTTTCTATTTATTTTCAACGTCTTTATCATACATTGAATTAATTTTCTAATCAAACTAATCTAGTGTTTATTTAACTTTTTTCGTAATTGTTTGATAAGGTAAAATAAAGGAAATAAAGATTAAAGCGTATGCCAAAATTAAAAATCCTATGATCGAGTTGATATCCACTCCAGGATGCTTGCTTTCCGTGGGGCGTGTGGTGAGCCTCCTCGGCGCATTCACACCTTGCGTGGGTCTCACCCTTCCCGCTACTCCCACAGGAGTCAAGCACCTTCCGTACCAATCAACTTCATAAAGGTAATTTACTATAAAATCTTTTTTGAAAACAACATTCTATAACCTAAGTGCTTTACTATTTAAATTGGTTTAACTTTAGTGCTAAAATTTAATAAATTACTGAAAGAATCAAAAAAATATTTCATTTATGTCTATTATTTTATGGAATACATTTTCTTTTAGACTATTTCGTAGGGAATCTAATTTTCATTCAAACCATCAAAAAAAAGAAATCAAAATAAAAACACCTCAGTATTAATACTGAAGTGTCTTATGTAACTTAAAAGAATCCTAGTTTACTTGGAGAATAGCTAACTAGCAAATTTTTTGTATTTTGGTAATGGTCTAACATCATTTTATGTGTTTCACGACCTACACCTGAATTTTTGTAGCCACCAAATGCTGCGTGTGCTGGATATGCATGATAACAGTTTACCCATACACGGCCAGCTTCAATATTACGACCAAAACGATATGCAGTATCCATGTCTCGTGTCCAAACTCCAGCACCTAGACCATAAGCAGTATCATTTGCAATTTGTAATGCCTCTTCTTTTGTTTTAAATGTTGTTACAGAAACGACTGGACCAAAAATTTCTTCTTGGAAAACTCTCATATCATTTCTTCCTTTAAAGATCGTAGGATTTACATAATATCCATCTCGAAGTTCCCCTTCAAGAACATTTCGACTTCCTCCAACTAATACTTCTGCACCTTCATTTTTGCCAATTTCAAAATATGAAAGTATTTTATTTAGTTGTTCTTGAGACGCTTGTGATCCAATCATTGTTTCTGGATCTAATGGATTACCTTGTTTAATTGCCTTAACTCGCTTTACAGCTTTATCCATGAACTCTTCATAGATCGATTCATGAATTAATGCTCTTGATGGACAAGTACATACTTCTCCTTGGTTTAAAGCAAACATTGTAAATCCTTCTAGCGCTTTATCAAAAAATTCTTCATTATCCATTACATCTTCGAAGAAAATATTAGGTGATTTTCCTCCTAATTCTAATGTAACAGGAATTAGATTTTTTGAAGCATATTCCATAATTAAACGACCAGTTGAAGTTTCACCAGTAAAGGCAATTTTAGAAATTCGATTACTCGATGCTAAAGGTTTACCTGCTTCTAAACCAAATCCATTTACCACATTAATAACGCCAGGTGGTACCAAATCTTGAATTAATTCCATTAATATTAAAACTGAAGTTGGAGTTTGTTCTGCCGGCTTTAATACGACACAATTACCTGCAGCTAAAGCAGGTGCAAGCTTCCACACCGCCATTAATATTGGGAAATTCCATGGTATGATTTGACCAACAACCCCTAATGGCTCTTTATAATGATAAGCAACAGTATCACCATCAATTTCACCAAGAGAACCTTCTTGAGACCGTATACAACCTGCAAAATATCTAAAATGATCAATTGCAAGTGGGATATCGGCTGCTAATGTTTCTCTGACAGGTTTACCATTTTCCCATGTTTCACAAACCGATAAATACTCTTTATTTTCTTCCATTCGGTCTGCTATTTTATTTAGTAGTGTTGCTCTTTCCGTTACTGAAGTTCTTCCCCATTTATCCTTCGCACGATGAGCAGCATCTAATGCTAGATTAATATCTTCTTCCGTAGATCTAGCAACCTCACAGAAAACTTGTCCAGTAATTGGCGTAACATTTCCAAAATACTGTTCTCTTACTGGTCTTACCCATTCCCCTCCAATAAAATTATCGTACCTATTTTTGAATGTAACTAATGATCCATTTTTGCCAGGTGACGCATATACCATATTTATTCCTCCTTTATAGCTTGTCTATATAAAGGTATGAAAACGCATTCAAAACTATTCCTTCAAATACATGTTTTTATTTCATAAATCCCTTTACTTCATTTATTATTATTCGGTAGAATGATAGAAGTGCAAAAAGATCAAGACGGGGGGGTTAACAGTGCGTAAAAAATACTTGGAAATTTTAAGTCTATTAATTGGATCAGCTATTTTTGCAATCGGTATTAACTTCTTTGCGATACCGAATAAATTAGCTGAAGGTGGCTTCACTGGGATAACAATGATTACATATTACCTCTTTCATTGGTCACCCGATATTGTTTATTTCATATTAAATGCTTCACTTTTAATAATCGGATATAAATTTTTAAAAAAGCAATTAATCATCTATACGATTATTTCGATTCTTGCCATTTCATTCTTTCTTCGAATTACAGATGGTTTCGGTGTACCGACAAGTGAAACTTTATTAGGAACTATTTTTGCAGGTGTTTTTATTGGTGTTGGATTAGGAATCGTTTTTCGAGCGGGTGGTACAACAGGTGGATCTACTGTATTAGCACAAATGGTCCATCAATATTTTGGTTGGAGTATTAGTAAATCCTTATTAGTCTTTGATTTGATCGTAGTAGCTGGTGGATATTTTGTCATTGGATTCGAAAAAACGATGTATACGATTATTTCAATCTATATCGGTATTAAAGTATTAGACTATATTATGGAAGGACTTAACCCTAGAAAAGCCATTAATGTCATTTCAGATAAAGCTGATGAAATCGCAGCAATTGTATCGAATGATATGAATCGTGGGGTAACAATCTTCCCTGCAAAAGGACATTACTCAGGAGTAAGTAAAGAAACCTTATATATTATAATTAACAAAAATGAACTATTTGAGTTAAAAAAAATAATACATGCAATTGATCCAAATGCCTTTGTAGTTATTAATGATGTAAATGATGTTTTAGGTGAAGGATTTACTTTACCTAGTATGTGAAAAAAGTGTGTTTTCACAAGTAATAGTGAAGACACACTTTTTTACTATTGTTATTTATGATTGATCATCATATTAATTTGATTTAGCTCTTCTCGTAATGAGACAATTTTTTTTAATTGAAATGATTTTTCAACTTCTTCAATTTCTTCTGCAATTAATGCCGAAATTTCTAACTCTAATCTTGTTCGGTCATTTAGTAAACTTTGCATCTCGTTTGAAATCACTACTCTTCCATTCCAGTCCACAAAAGAACCATTAAACTCATATAATGTTCCCTTCTCAATATGAACTACTCGATTTGAAACCTTCCTTAATAAATAAGGATCATGCGAAACAATTACAACCGCGCCGTGATAAACCGCTAATGCGTCTTCAATTCTCTCCCTTGTATGAATATCCAAGTAATTTGTCGGCTCATCAAGTACTAGCAGATTGGAGTCCGAAAAATATAACTTAACAAAAGCTACCCTGCATTTTTCACCCATACTTAGTTGGCTAATTTTCTTATAAACATCATCTTTTCTAAATAAAAAACATGCTAAAATCGTTCTTGCTTCTGTTTCAGTCATATTTGGTAAAGATAATATTTCGTTTAAGATTATTGACTCTTCATTTAATGTTTCTAGTTCTTGCATAAAATAGCCAATTTTTAATTGTGGGTTATGTCGAATACTGCCTTTAGTAGGTTCCAAATTTCCAGTTAATAAGTTTAAAAACGTTGTCTTGCCCGATCCATTTTTCCCAATAACAGCTAATCGCTCATCACGGTTTAGATTAAAATTCACATCTTTAAATAAAGATTCTTCTTCATTGTATGAAAAATCAACTGAATCAAATGTAATCATTTGTTTTCCTGAAAAAGCTTCATTTTCAAAAATGGCCGATATTGTTTTAACCTCTTTTGGTTTTTCAATTTTTCTTTTCTCAAGTCTTTCTAAATCTTTTTCTTTCGCTTTAAAACGCAACGCATTTTTCCCTGCTTTTTTCTTCGTAAAAGGATCGCGTTCACTAGCGGCTTGATGACCTTGTGAAAACCATTGTTTATATTGATTGATTGTTTCAATTAATTTTCTCTTCTCTGCCTCTTGTTTATCGTATAGAGCTTGATTTGTCTTATGCTCATGCTCTTTTTGCAACTTATACTCAGAATAACCACCATTATATTTAACAGTACCTTTTTCAGTCAACTCGACTGTTTTCGTTGCTACATCATCAATAAACTGTCTCTCGTGAGAAATAAATAACACCGTACCTTTAAATGAATTAAGCCAATCTGTTAACCATTGTATAGATTCTGTATCTAAGTGATTTGTCGGTTCATCTAAAATAAGCAATTTGGGTTGCCTCATCATCATTTTTGCTAATTTGGCTTTCGTTTTTTGTCCTCCACTCAACTGCTTATATGGTATATCCCAAACATAATTCGGTAATTGAAATTTCTTTAGTTCTTGTTCAATTTTCGTTTCCCATTCATACCCATTTAAATCAATGTAATCACATAAATATTGATTGTATTTGCTTAGAATTTGCTCATTTGATAAGTCTTTTGAAAGCCTATCTAAATTCTTCTTTAGAAAGAATCGCCTTTCATCGCTTGATTCGACTACTTCCCTCGTCGTTTCCCTTTGTAGTTCATCTTCATCAGTCAATAACCAACCAATCTCATCCATTGAAAATTTCAATTTTAAAGTACCTTTAGAAAGCGGAATTTTCCCCATTAACGCATTAATAAAAGTCGTTTTACCTATACCATTTTCACCAATTAATGCAACACGTTCTCCCTCAATAATTTCCAAGTTACCATTTTCAAAAATCGTTAATCCATTTAATTCTATACTTACATTATTTGCTTTTATAATAAACATACTGATCACTCCATCCGATTTTACAAAATAAAAAACACACAAGCATCTGCCTGTGTGTGAATGGATGGGTTTTGTTGTACAGTAAATAAACTATTTACTCATACTTTTAATGTCCGAAATGAAGATGTGATTATATACACCCATGCCAAACGAAACGCAAAGGTAAAAATCCATATAAATCACGGCTTAAAAATAGACATACTTATCCAATTTCTCTGACTACAGGCAGAGTACTTTTTTGCTATAAAATTAATTAGCTTAAAAAGTTATCGGATATTGTACATAGTGTCTAAGTTTGATGCCTCCTTCAAAATATTAACTATATAATAGCTTATAATTTTAGTTATTTCAATCTATACTTTTAATCTTTCCAAATTTGTGCTAATTCTTTACTAAAATTTTTTCTTATTTGACGACTTTCAAGTCGTTTAAAAGCTAATTGCTGTAATTTAATTTCTTCTACAGTTTCTGGAATTACTTCTACTACTTTATGTGGAATGCCATCTTTAAGTGCAACAAAAGTAACAAAACAAGTCGCAGCAACTCTTCTTTCACCAGATAAGAGATCCTCCGCTGTAGCACGAACAAAAACTTCCATTGAACTTTTACCAGTTAAAATGACAAATGATTCATAATATATACAATCACTTTCTCTTACAGGACCTAAAAACTCAACTGAATCCATCGATGCGGTTACACATTCCATCCTTGCATGCTTAGTTGCTGAAATAGAAGCGATTAAATCCATATCAGCAAGCATCTTTCCTCCGAATAATGTACCGTGGTTATTTAAATCAGTTGGAAATACTCTGCTACTATTAAATTCTCTAGATTCTTTTACATATTTACCATTCATCGATTTCACCTGTCTATTAAATAATTGAGTAAAAATATTCTCGGACTTTTTTTGCAGATTTAACCATATTTGATAATGCGTCGAGAACTTCTGATTCTTCCCTAGTTTTTAAACCACAATCTGGATTAATCCAAAAACGATTGGCATCACATACTTGTAAAGAACTTAAAATATTTTGTTCCATTTCTTCAATTGTCGGTACTCGAGGACTATGAATATCATAAACTCCTAAGCCAATTCCATAAGGATATGGATGTTTCGCTAAGTACATAGCAAATTCCTCATGACTCCTTGCATGTTCAATCGAGATAACATCTGCGTCTAAGTCAATGATTGCGTCCATAATATCTCCAAAACTGCTATAGCACATATGAGTATGGATTTGTGTCTCAGGTTTGACACTTGAAGTAGCAAGACGGAATGCTTTTGTAACCCAATTTAAATAATGATTCCAATTTCTTTTTTTCAATGGTAATCCTTCTCGTATGGCCGGCTCATCTACTTGAATTATTGAAATACCAGCTTCTTCTAGCGCTGCTACTTCTTTACGTAAAGCTAGTGCAATTTCAGTTGTTATTTCCTCACGAGGGCAATTCTCTCGTACAAACGACCAATTTAAAATAGTTAATGGGCCAGTTAACATACCTTTTACTGGTTTTGTCGTTAAACTTTGAGCATATTTTGATTCACTTACTGTAATAGGTTTAATAAATTCAACACTACTAAATATAATTGGTGGTTTCACGCATCTAGATCCATAAGATTGAACCCATGCATTTTTTGTGAAAGCAAAACCATTTAGCTTTTCTCCAAAATATTCAACCATATCGGTTCTTTCATATTCTCCATGAACTAATACATCTAGTTCAAGTTTTTCTTGAAGTTCGATCCATTCTTTTATTTTAAAGTTGATAAGATTAACATATTCGGTGTCATTTAATTTACCTTGTCTCCACTTTTGTCGAGCAATTTTTATATCCTTCGTCTGCGGGAAACTGCCTATCGTTGTTGTCGGTAGGATTGGTAGATTCATTGCTTCATTTTGCTTTTTGTAGCGATGCCCGAATGGAACTGAACGTTTAAAATCGGCCTCACTTAATTTTGATAACTCATCTTTTAGTGCTTGGTTATTTTGACTTAATTGATGTAAGTCATTTAAACATTGACTCGAAAATTCCATTTCATTTTTAACATTACTTACCCCATTTTGAAATGCAGCTTTTAAGATTACCAATTCTTGTATTTTTTCGTCTGCAAAAGATAATGCATTTTGCAGAATTGGATTCAATGTGTTTTCTACTTTCTTAGAAACCGGCACATGGAGCAAGCTACATGAAGGCTGGATCCACCAATCTTTTGGATTGATATGTGATTGTAGTTTATCAAGTAAATTTATTGTTTCAGATAAATCATTTCTCCAGATATTTCTTCCATTAACAATTCCACATCCAAGTACCTTCTCTTTTGGAAAACCATGGTTAAGAATTGCATTCAAGTTTTCTTCCTTTCCATGTACAAAATCTAAACCAATACCTTGCACTGGAAAAGTTATTAAATCAATATATTGTTCAACACTATCAAAATATGTTTGTAACATGATTGATAAAGTAGGTACAGCATCGCAAATTTGTGTGTAGATCTGTTTAATAAAATGAATATCAACCTGCGTCTCTTCTAACACGAGACATGGCTCATCAATTTGGATCCATTCTACACCTTCATTTTCTAGTTCTTGTAACATCTTTATATAAACTGGCAATAATTCTTCTATCACATTTTGTGTTTCATTTTTTTGATATCCTTTTGAAAGTTGAACAAATGTATAGATTCCTAGAATGACAGGCTTAGTTTTAATACCTAATTCATTTTTCACTTCGATAAAAGCTTGTAAGGGTTTATTGTAAAGTAGCTTAGATTTTTGTTTATGATTATATTCAGGTACGATATAGTGATAATTTGTATTAAACCATTTTGTCATTTCACATGCTACTGTTTTATTACTACCTCTTGCTAGGGAAAAGTAAACATCTAGTGATGGTTCTTTGTCGATTTTTCCATAGCGTTCTGGAATCCATCCAAACATCGTTGCAAAATCTAGTACATGATCATAGTACGTAAAATCGTTTACTGGAATTAGCTCAATACCAGAATCTTGCTGTTTTTTGATTAAACCGAGTCTAATTGATTTCATTTCCTGTTCAAACTCTTCTTGATCCATTTTCCCTTGCCAAAATCTTTCTAGCGTTTTTTTCCATTCTCGATTTTCACCAATTCTTGGGTATCCTAAATTAGTTAAGTAAACCACACTAAACACTCCTTTTTTTTAAAATAAAAAGCATTTTCATCTCAAACGAGATAAAAATGCCTTTAAGTTGGAAAACAAAAATAATTAGAATACCTTTTTGTCAGTTTCCATTCCATAAGGCACCTCCCTATCTCTCGTAGGTCAAACAGCGTCGTTAGAACAGGCAGGTCTCCTGACTTTAGGATCAATGTAAATAAAAGCCTTCCCTAGCTAAAAAGTGGCACTTTTTTATTTACTCCCCTATTACAGTGGCGGGACCGTGTTGGAATTTCACCAATCTTCCCTATTAAGTAATGTATTTAAATAATTAAATAATTAAATAAAATACAATTACACCTATTCCCTACTATTTTGTTTTCATCATTTTGTCATAAAAAGGATTAATAGTCAAAATTTTTATTTTTTTCTAATTTTACTATTTTCAATTTGAAATTGCTTAACTTAACAAGTTAGATCCGATTTGAACTAGAATTTAAATATGGTATAGTGTATTAAATTAAAAAATTTTAATATTACATAATTAGTATACATCTAGAATTGTAAAAATCATTCGAATGAGGTGAATACTTATGGCTAAGTTCTACCATTTTTCAAAAATATTAATTTTTTCGATTATCTTTTTATCTCTTATCACAGCTTGCTCCGATACCAATGTAAAGAATGATTCAGAAATTTATTCAGATTCTTTAAAGGCAGATAAAACCAGTTTAACTGAATCCGCTGGTGTAAAAGATGAAAAACAACAATTGAATCAACAAATGAAGATGGATCAAAAGCTAATTAAAACTGCGGATTTATCAATTGAGACAAAAAAATTTAATAAAACTATCAATGCTCTCGAAAAATCTGTCACAAACTACAATGGATATATTCAATCAAACCAAGTATCAGGAACTTCTTTATTAGATCAAAACAATAAGGAAGGTCATCCTTCAAGAAGTGCACATTATACGATACGAATCCCATCTTCTAAACTAAATGCTTATTTAGAAAGCATAAATAAAATTGGAAATATCATTTCAAAATCAATCTCATCTGAAGATATTTCAAATCAATACTTTGATACTGAAACTAGGGTAAAATCATTAAAGATTCAAGAAGAACGATTACTGGATCTTTTAAAAAAATCAGGTTCATTAAGTGATATTATCCAACTTGAAAAAGAGTTATCGAATGTTCGCTATGAAATCGAAAGTTTAACTACAACTTTAAAGTCATATGATTCATTAGTAAATTACAGCACAATTAATCTTTCAGTTATTGAAGTAGCAACAATAACAGACACTACTCCACCAAAAACAGTTAGTGATAGAATTGCAGTAAAGTTTAAGGAAAACATAAAATCAATTTCAAACGGATTAAAAAATACAACAGTTTTTTTAGTTGGTAATTCATTATTAATAATTTTTTGGCTAATTATTTTAGGAGTCGGTTTCTTCCTAACTCGTAAAGCAATGAAAAAGTACAACGAATGGAATATTCCAAAATGAGTTATTCGTTCTGAGATCGTAAAAACGCTGTTCATTTAGCGTTTTTTATTTATTTAAAAGCACTGTTAAATTTTAAAGGAAATTTAGATTGAAGCTAGTATTAATTAAGTAATACAGAAAAAATGTTACGAATGGGGGAAAAAGATGAGTCACTTTTTGATTAGTAGATTAGGTAATTGGAAAATACAAATTAATTGTCATGATGGAATAAGGCTTCTTGGAAATGAAAAGGAAATTATTTTGTTAGATCAAGACAATGATAAGATTGCTCATTTTTCAATTGATTCAAAAGGTGGATTTTTAATTCATCAAATCCCTTGGGGTGGATATGTCAAAATGAAAGAAGGAAATCAAACGATTGTCGTTGATGTTCCTTTTGAAGAAGAGATTGAAGATTTTAAATAGGCTGTGTAAATGTTTATTGTTTCTATTTAAATACTGGCTACATTTAAATAATTGGTTTTATAATCAGGTTGTCGTAAAGTAGACAATAGACAAAGATAATAAATTGATTGAAGTGTACGGTGCTTGTTGCGGGAGTTATAGGACACCAGAGACCACATAGGAGCAGGCCCGAGCATCCTGGAGTGGAACTCAACAATCTTTCTTACAGAGCTAAAACAAGTAAAGAGTGTACCAATTCGGTACACTCTTTTTATTTATTTACGTAATGCTAAAAATTCAAATTGTCTTAATCGAACAGTGAAGTAAGTAATTGGATCAAAGTAAATGCTTGGATTAGATTTCATTTCGTCTAATGTTGCTACATAGCTTGAAATCGAAGCCCTTGTTTGATCAACTAGCTCATGAATATGTTCATATGGTGTATTTAAAAACATCGATAAATCTCTTGGTAATGTCTTTTCAAACATTTCGAACTGTAAGAAAAACTTATTCGATAATTCTGATGTAATATCATCATAGTTCACATTATCAACATATTTTTGATATTGAGCAACAAGTTTTGATTTATTTTGAGGCAATAAACCTAATAAAATACCTGAGCTTTTTAAAATAAATTGAGACGGAGATGAGTTTAATAAAATATTCATATCATCCAGCTGAGTCATGCTTGTCATTCGATCCGCATCACGACGCCAGTCATCAAGTACCTTAAAGTCACACTCAAGGTTTAAATGGTCAGTTCCAATATATGAGTTTAATGAATCAGTCATATCAGCTAAATATGCTTGAGTTCCTTCAAGAAGAACTCCTGATTCTTTAATCCAAACTTGTAAAACTTCATTTAACTTAGGTAAAGTTACATCTCTTACATAACCTTGAATACGTTGATTCATCTCGTCATTTAATGTTTCAAGAATCGAATTGAAGTCACTGTCTTCTTTTATTAATTCCTTACACTCTTTTAAAAGTGCTGGAATACTTAATTTTAAATCATATTTCAATTCATCTTTTAATTGACGATAAGAGCTTGTAACGGTATGAACATGCTCCATTTCTTTATCTTTTAACGAGTGAAGCAATCCATTTAATTTATCATCTAAAACTTCATTCCACTCGATATCAGAACGTAAATCATTTTCTTTCTCTACTCGTTTTTCTAATAAGAAATTAATTAACTTACGAATTGCAAGTAATAATTTTTCAGTATGTTTCGAATTTCCTACTGTTGAAAGAACATTATTTTCAATAAATCGTTCTAATTCATTGAATTGATCTTGATTACTATAAATTGAAGAATATGGTAATACCTTCGCATTTGGGAAATCCAACTTAATCTTCTCTTGAATTTCTGCAAGAACTCGCTCTAATTCTTCATTACTATAAATCGAATCCATTTTATTTAAGATAAAATGAATCGGTAAAGTTGGTAACTGTTTTTGGATTGAAACGAGAATTTTTCGTTCGTTTTCAGTATATGGAGCTGTTGCGTTTAATACATATACTAATCGATCAGCAAGTTTTACTGACTCAAACAATGCTTTTGTATTAATTTCTACACCATCTATTCCTGGAGTATCAATTATTGAAAGACTGTGCTTTTGTAAGAATTTATTTGGCAACTCATAAAATACTAATTCGTCACCTTTAATTAATTCATTTTCAACTGTTGTCAAATCATAGAAATCTGCATATTCAGGCAGTTGTGTATCTCCGTCTTTCGAAAACACTGTAATTTGAGTTTCAGCATTTTGCTCAAACAATACTGGGATTGTAGTAGATGATCCCATCATTTTTTCACCTAAAAGTGAATTTACAAATGATGACTTACCATTTCCTGCAGTACCAGCAACTAACATTGTCGTATTTTCAAAATTAGTTAATTTTGATGACCACCATTCGAAGCGGTCTCCGACTTCAATTTCATTTAACAGTGCCCATTGTAAAATATTTTCAAATAATTCTTTTCCACTTTCAAAGACATCTGGTGTCTGTTGTAATTGTTCAAATGCCATCTCAGCATCAATAGCAATTTGATATTCGATTCGCCCTGGGAATATTCGATCCCATGCCAGTGTAGCAGTTGTAGCCAAAACTGCTCCATTTAAATCAGTAATACGTAACCAGTTAGTTAAGAAGTTTGGCATCATATCTTCTAACTGAGAAACAAAGTAATTACCTTCTACTAATTCTTTGTAAGTATTTGAATAGATTGATGGCAATCGATTCCACTTAATACCAGTTTCCACATTAATTTGGAATAACATCTCGTTAAATGTTTGTAACCAATTAATATAATTTGATTGTTCACGATAGCTGTTCCATAATGCTTCTACCATTAACTCAAAATGCTCAAGATTCGCTCTACCTAATGAAATTAAAGGTTGAACGAAATAATCTGGTGCCATTTCTTTTGTGACACCATTTGATATGTACCCTTTTAAGACAGTAAACCATTTTAAATCTTCTGTACGAATTGATTCGTTTGACGCTAGATCAACTGCACTATTCCAATCATGATTTTTCTCATAAAATTTACGTGCAATTTTTGTCACCCTTGGATAATCAGGGTTGAATTTAACCGCTTCTTTTATAATACGATCGGCTTGTTCATAATTTGAAATATCAATATACAATGAAAATAATTGAAGAAAAATCTCAGAAGTTAATGTATTACTTTCCGTTTTAACTTCCTTATACAGCTTTTCAGCTGTTTCAAATGAACCAATCTCATAATAAGAGTCAGCGATATTTTTCTTAGCCCAATCTTTTAATTGGTTTCCAACTTTTTCCCATTTGAATACTGCTGTTTCAAAGTCTTTGTTTTCAAAATATAATTCACCTTGCGCGAAACGGATTGATGAATGATCAATATCATCATCAGGATGGTTACTGTTTCTTAAATCTGCAAGGACAGCAACTGGATCGTTTTCATTTTCATTTAAATAAGTTTTATAAAATTTCTTCTCAATAAATTGTTGCTTTAATGTCAAGTTGATCACCTTCTATGTATTGTATGTTAAAACTATTTCTAAGAATAAGTCGAAAGGATTGGTTCTCTTCTGTTCAGCAGTATTATTCTACCAAATTAAACTAAGCTGAAATATGACAATTAGATGTCTTTTTTAAGTCATTTTTGTTATATTTGTTACGTTACTTACAAAATATAGTAAATAAAAAATTATTTGGAGGCATTATGCTAACTTACGAACAAAAGCTTTCTATTATCGAATCTTTTCCTGAATTGACAAAAAAATCTGTTTCACTTGGACGAATTAATTTCCAATATGAAGAAAGTCTGAAAGAAAAAAAGAATGTTGTTTTCCACTTACATCCAAATGGCAATGGATTTGTTTATGCTGAAGGAATCAGAGGATATAAAACGAATGATAAAGGTATGGTAAATATAAGAGATTTCTCAGAAGAGGACCTACGTATTATTATTACTAAATCGATTGAAAACTTATCTACTGATTATACACCTTTCGTAGAAAATGATGAAGAAGTAGAAGAAATTTGGGCAAATAAAAGTGGACAAATTCTGAAGCTTATTTCTGAAATGGACATGTGGAATGTTTACGCTGGTGAAAACCTTGATGGAACATTTAATAGCTATGGTGAAGCAGCTGAATACTTAGATGAAGAAGGATTTTCGTTCAAAGAATAAGTTCAGCAAATATATTGATTTATTTAAAGCGCTTGTTTACAAGCGTTTTTTTGTTGATCATTTACTTACTTATTCCGAAATAAAAAACGCCCAAAATTGGACGTTTTCTATTAATGCAGTTCAGTTTTAGACTTACTTCCTTTTCTTGAGCGATAGTCATTTCCTTTAGAATTGTCCCCGCTTTGTGGTGGTTGTCCATGTAACTCAGGAGCATTTTGATTTTTGCTACCTTTACTTCCATTTTTACTAGTCATTTTTATCCTCCTAAAAACGATTATCATAAATAGATTCCCTTATAAATTAAAAGTTTATTCAAAAATAGGATTTCGAATTTAAGTACATAATACTTAAAAAGGAGGGGTTAAAATGGCAAAAGGACATACGAACAAAGGTCCTCAGAAAAGTTCTGTTGATCAATTCGGTCACTCTGAAGAATCTGCTTACTCTAAAAGTAAAAAAATGGAAGAATTTCATAAGAAAAATACTGAAAAAGAAGGATAAAATTTATTTAACCTATGGACTTGCTAATTTACCTTCAACAAGTCATTATTAAGGTATGATGAAATTGGAGGAACTCGAGTTATGACTGAAAAAAACGAACCAAAAAAAGTAAGTCTTCAGGACTTAATGAAACAAAAACTTGCAAGTAAAAAGCAACAACAATCGTCTAACAATACTGGCCTTAATTCAGTAAAAGATATGACGAAAAAAAATCAAATTGCGAAAAAGCCAAATAATCAACGTAAACGTATGGGAGTTTAAAATGGACGGTAAAATCCGTTCTAATGTAATAATTGGTGCAAAAGTTAATATTGTTTTAAAACAAGACCAGCGTTCTGGAAAATTAACAACTGGAATTGTAAAAGACATATTAACAAACTCCCCTTCACATCCACATGGCATCAAAGTTAGACTTCAAGATGGTCAAGTAGGACGAGTGAAAGATATAATTGGTAATTAAAAACGACTGTTTTAGAACAGTCGTTTTTTTATGTTCCAGATAAGTAATCGATTTGATTGTAACAAAATACTAACTCAAATTAGAAAGCCGTCACAAATTATACGAATATTCACAAATATATAGTAAATATTGTATAATTAAAAAATACAAATTTTTCCATATTATCAAAGAAAGTAAGGTGAGTTGTATGTCACTAGATAAAATCAAACAAAATATCTCAAATGTTCTTATTGGCCAAGAGCATGCAATTGATCTTTTAATGGTCGGATTAATTGCAAACGGACATATTTTACTGGAGGATGTTCCAGGAACTGGAAAAACAACACTTGCAAAAACTTTAGCAAAATCAATACATGCTGATTTTAAGCGTCTTCAATTCACGGCTGACACACTGCCTGGCGATGTAACTGGTCTTGAATATTTTGATCTAAAGGCCGCTGATTTCAAAACACGAAAAGGACCAATTTTTTCAAATATAGTCTTAGTTGATGAAATAAATCGAGCAGTGCCACGTACTCAGTCTGCATTACTTGAAGTTATGGAAGAACGAACAGTTACAATTGCAGGGGAAACCCACAAATTACCTGTCCCCTTCCTTGTACTTGCAACACAAAACCCATTAGAGTCAGCAGGTACTTTTCCTCTTCCTGATGCTCAATTAGATCGTTTTTTACTTACGATTCGTCAAGGATACCCATCATTACAACAAGAAAAAGACATGATTTTTCGTTTCAAAGAAAATAATCCGATTCAAGACTTGCAAAGTGTCATAAGTTGTGAAGAAATTCTTTTATATCAAGAAAATGCTAAAAAAGTGTCTATTCATGAAGATGTACTAAATTACATACTTCAAATTATTCATCTTACAAGAAATCATGAGCAAATTGAAATTGGTGTAAGTCCTCGTGGTACTTTAGCATTTACTAGGGCAATACAGGCACGTGCACTATTAAATGAACGAGATTATTGTACTCCAGAAGATGTACGCATATTGGCAATCCCTGTTTGTAGTCATCGGCTATCATTAACAATTGAAGGTGAAATGAAGACGACGAAACGTCTAATAATGAAAGAAATATTAGAATCTGTCTTTGCACCGGTTGAACAAATATGAAAAAAACTTATCAATACCATTTGATTGCACATCCATTTACGATTAGCTTATCGATTTGTTTAGCGATTTTATTTTCGATTTTCAGTCAATCAATCTATTATTTAGCTGCTTGTCTTTTTCATATATTACTTGTCACTTATTCACATTATTATGTAAGGAAATGTGAAATTCGCTGGGAAATTACTCAAAAGCAAGACCATTTGTTTACTGATGAAACGACTGATTGTTCGATAACTTTTCAAAACAAATCATCTTTAATGATTTATGAAGCATCATTTCAGTTTAATTCAGATGAAGAAATCGTATGGGAAAATAAAGGATTTATTCCAACTACACTAATCAAAAATTACTACAAACTTCCCTTTTCCTTAAAAAAGCAAGAAATTAAATCGTTTACATTCAATACAACTGTTCTAAAACGAGGAATATTCAGTTGGAATAATGCACATTTAGTTGTTAATGATCCACTGCGACTTATTACGATTCATTTCTTAAATATAGAGGGGCCTTACTTCCATGTCTATCCAAACTTGCGGAAAGTCCATCTTCCTGAAAGTTTGGAATATCAAGGTATTAGAAAAGCATTAGTCTCTCCTTTATATGATGAAACAAAATTAATTGGCGTAAAACGTTATGAAAGTGAAGATTTCCGATCAATACATTGGGGAGCAACAGCAAAAAATGGAGATTTAATGGCGAAAAAATATGATTTTACACAAAGTGATCGTTATGCAGTCTTTGTGAATTTAGCAGATCAAAAAGGGTTTTCTTTTCATCATAAGTGTGAAGAGTTAATCGAAATCGCTATTGGAACATGTAAACAGCTTACATCGCAGAACTGTTCATATGAAGTTTGGGTTAATCGTGAAACATCAAATGGTTTAACACACTTACCTTCTGGAAAAAACAGAAAACAATTACAATCGGCATTACAAATGTTCTCTTTATTTAAAGATAGTGACACACCAATTTCAAACGATTATTTTTATCGATATGGCTTTCGATATAAAATTCAAGATGCCATACCAATTGTGATTGGAATCCCACCACGAGAGTCTTCACGTAAAAATCAATGGGTTCAGATAACTGGTTAGAGAGGAAAAAAAAGATGGATTATACTAAAAGAATAAGCCGTACGATATTAATTGCCCTTTCCCTTTCTCTATTTTTATCTTTCGCACTTCTGTTTTGTAAGCAAATAATTCTCTCTACATACTTTGGTAAGATTGAATCAGATAATCCCCTCTCTGCTCTCTCTCTTTTTTATATTACTGATAATCATAAAGAAAGTAAGGGAAAAGAATTGTATAGCTGGGGAAATAATTCAGTAACAAATGAAAAAGGTTCAATTCAAAATAAGAAGGAAAAAGTACCAAATATCGATCGAAACTCATTTAGCTTTTCTACTATTACAAAAAATAAAACTAACGTTTCATTATTCGTTAGTCTCCTTCTATTATTGATCTTGATTATAATTATTTATTTTAAAAAGAAAAAGAAAAGAAATCTAAATGATAAAGCATTTAAAGAAACAAAACAGTCGCTCAGTTTTAAAAATTTATACAATAAGAAAACGCAACCAGTATTTCGTACTGATTATCCATTAGAAGAGATAAGAAAAGCCTTAATCAATTGGGAGATACAACTACCACCTTTTAATCAAAGAAAATCCCATGAAACGATTCAACAATGGTTTACTCGAATTGGTAAAAGCGACGAATTCATCCCAATCTATGAAAAAGTCAGATACGGGAATCATGAATTAAAAAATGAGGAGATTGAACTTGTAAAAAGATTTCTATACTAAGAAAAGGACTGAATCCAATATTTTTTGGTTTTGTCTACACAAGGAAAGGTCTTCTGTTGAAGACCTTTATTCTATTTATTTTGTTATACATTTTGTAAATACACATCATATCCTCGACTAATATCCTCTACACCATGCGAATCCGACCCATAAATTAGAGGGATTTTTAAAGATTTTGCATAATTAATTAAATGAGTTGGCGGATACGGTTCTTCGCACAAAGGCTTAAACAAGCCCGCCATATTATAATCTAATTCGTATTTATGTTGTTTTATACTATTTAGAATATCTTTTTGTATCGTAAAAATTTTTTCAGTTTCTTCACAATGTACTAACTGCTTAAACTTATTACATAGTGTCATATGCCCAATTCTCTTTGGTTTATATGGACCTAAATCATCAAAAATAGATTGTAGAACTAAGTTATAGTATGCTAGTTGGAATTTCTCAGTATGTCCAAAATCATTTACGATTCCTTCAAGCGTAGCTTCCGCTTTATAATCGACACAGTGCCAGCCATCATTTCCCTCTACATAATGAACACTCAAGATTCCTGTATCACAATATTGACCATATTCACCTAAAAAATGTTTTGTCCATTCGGTATGTTTAGGTAAATAATCTAATTCAAATCCAATTTTTATTTGAATCCTATCTTTGTATTTACTTCTAATTTGGTACATTTCTTTTAAGTAAAGATCTACTTCATCCTCTGACATTGCTATTGAATCTAGCGCATCTATAGGTTTTATTTGACTAGAAAAAGTTAATGGTATAGGTGAATGTTCTGTTATGTGATACTCATCAAAACCAAATTCTATTGCTTTTTCAATCATTTGTTCAACATGATCGCCACTACCATGTGGACAATATTGGGTGTGAGTATGACCATCTATTTTCAAGATTTAATTTTCTCCTTTCGATTGACTAAAGTATTTTTTATTTCCGTCAATGCAACACCTTTTTCTACCATTAATACGATCGCATGGTATACAAGATCGCTAATTTCATAAATTAACTCTTCCGTCCCTTCGTTTTTAGCAGCTATAATAACTTCACTGGACTCTTCACCTATTTTTTTTAAGATTTTATCGATTCCTTTATTAAATAAATAAGTAGTATAAGAGCCTTCAATAGGATTATTTTTTCGTTCGTTAATCGTTTCATATAAATCAATCAGTAAACTTTCATTTTTAACTGGCTGAATTTTTAGAGATGGATCCAAGTTTACTCCTTCTGTAAAACAACTCCATGTACCTGTATGACAAGCTACTCCTACTTGCTCGACTTGAAGTAAAATGGAATCCTGGTCACAATCATATGAAATCGATTTTACAGATTGAAAATGACCAGATGTCTCTCCTTTTTTCCAAATTGCTTGTCTGCTTCTACTGAAAAAAGTTGCAAATCCTGTTTCCAATGTCTGATTTATTGATTCTTCATTCATATAAGCTAGCATTAATACATCTTTCGTCTGAGTATCTTGAACAATTGCTGGTACTAATCCTTGCTCATTAAAGCGAATATTATTAATCTTAAACATTTGCTTCCCCCCTATAATCGAACTGGTACATTATTTCGCTTTAAATAGCTCTTTAAGTCTCGAATCGAAATTTCACCAAAATGAAAGACTGATGCTGCTAAAACTCCATCAACATTTGCTTTTGAAATTGCTTCATAAAAGTGGTCTAAACTGCCCGCTCCGCCTGATGCAATGACAGGAATGTTTACCGCTTTAGTAATATTTTGAAGTAATTCAATATCGTAGCCATTTTTCATGCCATCTTCATTGATACTATTAATAACAATCTCACCTGCACCTAACTCAACACCTTGAATAGCCCATTCAACTGCTTCCCAATCAGTCTCTTTGCGCCCACCATTTATATAGACTTTGTATTCACCTTTCAAATTTTTCTTTGCATCGATTGAAAGGACCACGCATTGACTTCCAAATCGGTTCGATGCCTCCTGAATTAGGTTAGGATTTGATAGCGCAGCAGAATTGATTGATACTTTATCTGCGCCATTTCGAAGCAATTTTGTAAAATCATCAATCGTTCTTACTCCTCCTCCCACACTAAAAGGAATACGAAGCTCTTTTGCTACCTCTGATACAAATTCCAAAGAAATATCTCTTTCCTCGTTTGAAGCTGTAATATCATAAAATACTAATTCATCGGCACCATTATCACTATAGTATTTTCCTAGTCTGGTAGGTGAATCTATATCTTTAATATGAGAAAATTGTTTCCCCTTAACAACTCTTCCATTCCGAACGTCTAAGCAAGGTATGATTCGTCTTGCAAGCATTGATTAGCCTCCTCTAATGAAAACCTTTTTTCATATAATGCTTTCCCTGAAATTGCTCCATATAAATTCAACAATTTTAAAGAGAGTAGGTCTTTAATCGAACTCACACCACCTGAAGCAATGATATTTAAACTTGTTTCATTACATAGTCTTTTATAAGCTTCAAAATTCGGACCACTTAACATTCCATCTTTCGAAATATCTGTATAAACGATCGTTTTCACACCAATTTGCTCGAGCAGTTTGCAAAATTCATAACTATTCTGATTTGTTGATTGTTCCCATCCATTTATGGCGACTAGACTGTTTTTAGCATCAACACCAACAATAATACGATCACCGTATCTGGAAACTGCACTTTCTACTAACTTTATATTTTCGATGGCAATTGTCCCAAGAATTACCCTTTTAATCCCTAATTCCAGCCAAAATGAAATCGATTCAAACGTTCGAATTCCGCCACCTAAGTGAACGTCTAAATTTGTATTTTCAATTATTTCTTGAACAATTGATGCATTTTTTCGCTCTCCGGTTCTAGCTCCATCTAGATCTACAATATGGATTACCTTTGAGCCAGATCTTTCAAATTCAATTGCAACATCAACAGGCGATTCATTATATACTTCAAGTTTATTAAAATTTCCTTGTTCAAGTCGTACACACTTACCATCCTTCAAATCAATTGCTGGAAATAGAATCATAAATACACAACTCCTTATAAGCTTTTAATAAATTTAATCCTGTTTCGGAGCTTTTTTCTGGATGAAATTGCATTCCATAAATATTTTCTTTCTTTACGATTCCAGGAATTTTCACACCGTATTGGCTATATGCAATTAATTCAGCATTTGTTGAACTAACATAAAAAGAGTGGACAAAATACACATATTCTTCTTCAGTAACATATTTCAATATTTTTTCATCTGATTGAAAATATAATTTGTTCCAGCCCATATGTGGTACTTTCACATTTTCTGGTATTTGTTTTATAACTCCATCTATAATCCCTAAACCTCGATGATCTCCTCCTTCTTCACTAAATTCATATAATAATTGCATCCCTAAGCAAATTCCCAAAAACGGTGTTCCAATTTTAGCCTTACTTATAAGCAACTCTACTAAATTAAGACGTTGCAATTCATCCATGGCCGCTTTAAATGCACCGACTCCGGGTAGAATAATAGAAGTAGCTTCTTTAATTTGTTCAAGATCATTACTCACAATGACAGGGAACCCGATTTCTTCAAATGCTCTTTTCAACGAATCTAAATTACCCACTCCGTAATCTATGATTATATTTTTCATGAAAGTGTCCCCTTCGTTGAAGGTAATTTTGTAGAACTTACTTTGATCGCCTCTTTTACCGACCTTCCAAATGCTTTAAATAAAGCTTCAATTTTATGGTGGTCATTTTCACCATAGAGTACTTCCATATGTAAGTTCATTTTTGCTTCTGAACTTAGTGCTTTAAAAAACTCTTTAAAATTTTGCGTATCTATTTTTCCAATTCGATCTCTAATTGTTCGATCATTATATATAAGAAACGGTCTTCCACTAAAATCAACGACGACTCTTGCTAACGTCTCGTCCATTGGAATATAACTTGAACCATAGCGATTAATACCAATTTTATTTCCTAAAGCTTCATATAACGCTTTCCCTAAAGCTATTCCTATATCTTCAGTCGTATGATGATCATCTACTTCTAAGTCTCCATCGCAATTAATTTCTAGATTAATTCCACTATGAAATGCAAATAATGTAAGCATATGATCTAAAAAACCAATACCGGTTTGTATGGTACTTTCTCCATTCCCATCCAAATTTAAATCTAATGAAATTTTAGTTTCATACGTTTCTCTCAATATAGTAGAAATTCTCAAAATCATTCCTCCTCAAAACGAATACTTATCGCTTTTTTATGTCCAAAAAGCCCTTCTTCAGCAGCAATCATTTCGATATGGTTCCTAGCTTTTTTTAAGGCTTCCTTACTGTAATACACCACGGACGTTTTCTTTTGGAAATCACAAACTGTTAGTGGTGAGGTAAATCTTGCAGTACCACTTGTTGGTAATGTATGATTCGTACCTGCGTAATAATCTCCAACTGGCTCTGGCGTATAGTCTCCTAAAAAAATGGCTCCTGCATGTTTTATTTTAGAGACATATTTGTTTGGATTAGTTAACATAATTTCAACATGCTCAGGAGCCAATTTATTTACAATGTCAATGCCCTCATTCATATTTTCGACCACTAGGATTGCTCCATATTGCTGAAATGAACTTCGGATGATTTCTTTTCTTGGTTGAAGACTTATTAAGTTTTCTGCTTCTAATTGAATTTTCTTTGCTAATTCCATTGAATTTGTTACAACTATACTAGATGCCATTTCATCATGTTCGGCTTGTGCCATTAGATCTGCAACAATATATCTCGGATTTGCCATTTCATCTGCCAAAATGACGACTTCCGTCGGACCAGCAACCATATCAATGCCAACTATTCCTGAAACACTTTTTTTAGCAATAGCTACATAAATATTACCGGGACCAACTATTTTATCTACTTTTTGAATTGATTCAGTACCAAATGCTAATGCTCCAATTGCCTGTGCACCACCTATTTTTAATACTTTTGTAGCACCTGCCAATTTTGCAGCGACTAGTATTGAACTTTTTACCTTTCCTTCTTTATTTGGTGGAGTAACAATGACAATTTCCTTCACCCCGGCAATTTTCGCTGGAATTACATTCATTAATACGGTAGAAGGATAAGCTGCTTTGCCCCCGGGAATATACACTCCAGCTCTTTCAATTGGATGAACTATTTGTTCAATAAATGAATACTCATCTTCAATTTTGTATCCCTTTTGAATCTGTCTTTCATGATAAATTTCTATATTTTTCTTAGCCGTCATTAAAGCATAAATTAACTCATCATCTGTTTGTTCCTTCGCTTCTTTAAACTCAGCTTCACTTACTTCAAAGTTTTCTAATTTCACTTGATCAAATAAAAATGAATAATGTCGTATGGCTGTGTCACCTTGAACTTTTACATTTGCTAATATATTTTCAACTTTTCTAGCGATTTCCTCGGTTGATAATGTATTCCGTTCAAGGATATGACTTAGTTTTTGACTTTGCTGATTAATTTCAATAATTTCTAGCATATGCACTCTTTCCTTTCTTAACGTCATCTAGAAACTGTTGAATCCTTCCATAATGAAAGCGATAACTAACTCGATTTGATACCACTCTTGCACTAATTGGAATCATTTCTTCTAAAATTACTAGACCATTTGCTTTTAATGTACTTCCTGTCTCAACTAAATCAACTATAATATGTGAAAGTCCAACAATCGGAGCTAATTCAACTGATCCATTTAAATGAATAAGTTCTATTTTCTGCCTATCCTGGAAGTATTTCATTGTGATATTAGGGTATTTAGTGGCAATTCTTAATGGCTCTTCTCGATCAATTACTGTATTAGGAAAACCAGCTGCTGCAAAAATGCATTTTCCAAGCTCTAAATCCATCAGTTCATACACATCTTTTTCTTGTTCAAGTAGAATATCTTTTCCGGCAATACCTAGATCTGCGACTCCCCGTTCAACATATGTAGCTACGTCGACTGGTTTAACAACTAAATATTTAATTTTATTAATTTCATCTTCAAAAATTAACTTTCTTGAATTCGATTCGATGATTTGAGCGTGACCAGCTATTTTTAAAATTTTTACTACCTCTTCTTCTAATCTACCTTTTGCAACTGCAATCGTAATCCAACTCATTTCACTACTCCCATCTGACATGATATCCACGCATTAGTGTCGATTGAAAAACCAACTGCATCCATTCTTTTTTCCGAATCTTCTGATATTAAAACGTAGCGTCCGCCACTTAATACTTCCTTGTTTAATTCGTTATAATATCCTTTAAATACAATTCCATTATAGTAATCAAGTTCATTAATGATCGAGCAGTCTATATGAATACTTGGGCTAATTTCTTGTAATCGGATAATCTTTTGAACCGCTTCTTCCATTTGTTCATTTAAAATACAACTTCTAAGTAAGGCGTTTAATTGATCTCCTTTTCCTTGTAAGTTAAATATTTGAGTAAATATATGTTTAACTTTTGATGAAAGTTCAAAAGTTGAAATCATTTGATTTAATTCATCTTTATTTTTTAAATAAAGAAGTCTTTTTATATCTACTTTCTGTATTTCTGAAATAGGACATTCCCTCAATAACCCTTCTATAAAATCGGTATGCCCAATTTCTAAAATAAACGGATTTGTACTTAACAAATCAATTGCCATTACAATCAGTTCTATTTCAGTTATCTCATTTATATCACCTAAATTTTCTATGCCAAATTGGTTAATTTCTTGAATTTCAAATCGTTTGTTTCTGTAAATTGTTGACTGATAAAAGACTTTACATTTCCCTTCATTTAATGCGATAGGGTAAATTTCTTTCATTAAAGCACTCGTTATATCAGGCCGTAATAATAATATTTGCTGTTTACCTGTTAAAAATAAAACTAATTCCTCACGTGTTATTCGAGGATTTCGACTTGAAAATGAATCATGTTCTTCAAATAAAGGAGGATGAAATGGAATATAACCTCTCTCGATCACATAATCTTCCATTTTTCTTTTATACTGATATCGTTTAAAAGATAGCTTCAATTTTTCATCCACCTTGACTCACTCCTTATGTAAATTTTTATTAAACATCATTTTTTAAATGTAATGCGAATCTTTCCCTTACCCCAATAAGAAATGGAATATAAAATAAAAAGGCCATACAGGATAATGCCTGCATGGCCTTTTGGCACGACACAAGCACCTTTTTCGTAACACGAAGAGGGCTTGCATCTACGGTCAATTTTTGTCCATAGATTCAACCCCTGGGTGGATGATGATGTTGTAACCCATTAATCGTGCGTGCGAAATTCATGTTTATGTCTCCTTACTTTTTCATTTTTTACCATATTATAGAAATAATTTTTACTTGTCAATGCTTTTCAAAAAAATAAACTTAGAAAGGGTTTACATTAGTATTTTTTAATTTTTAAATTTCTTTTATTGTATTGAACAAAAAAAAATCGTCAATTTTTTCAATTGACGATTTTTTTATTTAACCATTATTTATTGCGGTGTTATTTTTTAAAACAGATTTCAACTGTAAAATTAACCCTTCATTTTCCGCAGCAGTTCCGATTGTAATTCGAATTCCTGTTGGGAATGCACGTATAATGTATCCCTTTGATTCAAGTTCAGTAAAAATTTCTTGGCTATTAGAAACCGGCACAAAAATAAAATTAGCTTGTGAAGGATAGTATTCAATTCCATAAGCATCAAAAAACGATGTATATTGTTCCATACCCTTTTTATTTTGTGCTACACAGTTTTTAATAAATACTTGATCCTCAAGTGATGCAATTGCAGCTACTTGTGCAACCATTGATGTATTAAATGGTAATCTAGCAATATTTAATTCTTGAATAAGCTTACTGTTCGCAATTCCATATCCAATTCGGAATGAAGCTAATCCATAAGCTTTTGAGAATGTTCGTAAAACAATCAAGTTTTCATATTTGTTCATTAATGAAATTGTATCAGGGTAATCTGATGCAGAAACATATTCAAAATAAGCTTCATCCACAACGACAAATGTTGAACTTGGGACCTTCTCTAAAAATGCCGAAAGCAGACGTGTATTAACATATGTACCTGTTGGATTATTTGGATTACAGATCCAAACGATTTTCGTATTTTTATCTACAGCATTAAGCATACCATCTAAATCATGCACACCATTTACTAAAGGAACACTTCTAACCTCTGATCCTTCGATAACCGCATGGTGCGAATATTGTGAAAATGTTTGCGATGCTTGTACAATATTATGATCCTTTGTTAGTAGTGATCTACTAATTAATTGAATAATTTCATCAGCACCACTTCCGAAAATTAATTGATTCGGCTCAATGTTTAAAAACTTCGCTAGTTTTCCACTTATCTCTTCTGTTGCTCCATCAGGATAAATTGCGAATTTACTTACTACATTTCTTAATTCTTCAAATACTTTAGGAGAACAACCAAACGGATTTTCATTTGACGCAAGTTTTACAACCTTATCGAGACCATATTCTCTCATGACAACTTCACTAGGTTTTCCAGGCTTATACGCTTGAAGTGTCAAAATTTGCGGTTTTACATACATGCAACTATCTCCTTTTCTTATTCAAATTTTGTATAATGTTGCTAGTTTATCACACTACTTACATATTTTTCTAGTATTAAATTGCATGGTTGTTTTAAAAGTCTAGTTCAATTTCTCGCTATTCGTGGTCATGCCACTACCCTATTGGTAAAATAATAACCTGTATCGGTCTTATCTATACATGTTTAGCTCCATGAACTAGCTATTCAGTCATATTCCATTTACCATGAATTGAAATTTTCCACTTCGTTTAGTTGAAGTAAACATTCCTTTAAAAGCTGAACCAGTTCACTCCATATTACCGATTGCAAGAGCTGATCATCCACTTCTATATTTCAAATAAAAAGTAGAATCGATTGACTCTACTTTTCTATCCAACTACTCATATATCCTTCATCTTCAAAAGCTTGTGCATCCTTGATAACATACAGTGGTCTAAATGTATCGATCATAACTGCCAACTCAAGTGTTTCTTTCTTGCCGATACTTCCCTCAACTTTTCCAGGATGTGGACCGTGTGGAATACCAGAAGGATGAAGTGTCATTGATTCTTGCTCTATACCTTTTCGGCTCATAAAATTACCTTCAACATAATAAAGAACTTCATCACTGTTTACATTGCTATGAACATATGGAGCTGGAATCGCTTCTGGGTGGTAGTCATACATTCTAGGAACAAATGAACAGACAACAAAGTTGTGACCTTCAAAAGTTTGATGAACTGGTGGTGGCTGATGTATTCGACCTGTGATCGGCTCGAAATCCTCGATATTAAATGCCCAAGGATATAAATATCCATCCCAACCTACAACATCAAATGGATGATGAGTTAGTACATGTTTATATAGATTTCCTCGAGCTCTCGTTAACACTGTGAATTCACCTTTTTCATCAAAGGTTTCTAATGTTTCAGGACCTCTAAAATCACGTTCACAAAATGGGCTATGTTCGAGCATTTGACCATATTCATTACGATATCGTTTAGGTGTCGTAAGTTGGCTATTCGCTTCTACAATTAATAGCTTAGTATCTGCACTTGGAACAACTTTATAAATCGTTCCTATTGGAATCATAATGTAATCGCCTTTACGGTAAGGAATTGTACCAAACATCGTTTGAACTTCACCAGATCCATAATGGACAAAGAACATTTCGTCTCCTTCACCATTACGATAAAAATGTTGGCTTTCTTCCGTAACATTCGCAACTGCAATTAATAAATCAGAGTTTCCTAAAATATATACTCTTCCTTCTAATGCATCACCAGTTTTCTCAATATTCTTTGTACGAATATGACGATGATGTAAAGAAGTTTGTTCTTCAAATTCAATTTGAATTGTTTTATAAAATGAAGTTTCACCTACAGATGTTGGCATATGATTATGATACAGAATTGACTGAGTACCTGAAAATCCCTTCGTACCCATTACCTGTTCCCTATATAATGAACCATCTTCTTTTCTAAATTGAATATGTCTTTTTCTTGGAATTTTGCCTAATTGTCTATAGTACAAATGCTTCCCCTCACTTTCTGACAATATTTCTTAATGTACCTAAACCAGTGATACTTAGCTCTACCTCATCCCCATCTTCTAACCATCTATGCACTTCTTCACCTAATTCTAAAATGCATCCAGTCCCAACTGTACCAGAACCAATCACATCACCAGGATATAAAGTAACATTTTTAGACGCATGTGAAATTAGCTGTGCAAATGAATAGTAAATTGAAGACAGATTACCACTGGAAATTACATTGCCATTTACAGTAGCTGTCATCGTTAGGTCATAGCTCTTATCCGTTTTAAATTGTTCTAATTCATCCTTTGTGACAATCCAAGGTCCTATTGATGTTGCAAAATCCTTGCCTTTCGATGGACCTAACCCAACTTTCATTTCATGAGCCTGAATATCTCTTGCACTCCAGTCATTCATAATTGTGTAGCCAAGGATATAGTCTTCTGCTTCTTCAACTGAAAGGTTAGTGCCTTCCTTTCCGATCACACAAGCGATTTCTAACTCATAATCCATTCGCAAACAATTTTCTGGAATTTGCACTTGATCTTCTGGTCCTATAACCGCGCGATGATTCGTAAAATAGAAAACTGGAACTTCATACCACTCAGGAATAATCTCTAACCCTCTTCTTCCTCGTGCAGTTTTCACATGCTCTTCAAATGCATAAAAGTCGCGAATACTTGAAGGCCTTGGAAGAGGAGCTCGCAATTGAACAGAAGAAAGTGGAATACCTTCTCCTGTAAGTTCAACCAATTCATTTTTATAAACTTCATAGTTTTCTAGAACAGAAAGTAAATCAGTAGGTATCTTTCCATTACTAGATTCATTCAAATCAATTACCTTATCTTCTTTTAAAATTCCTGACCGCTCTTTACCATCATATAAATACGTAATGAATTTCATGCAATCACCTTTTTCTTTCTATTGCAAAAGTATCTGAAATAGCACGTGAATATGAGTGTCCAGCTAAACGTCCAACAGGATTAAGTTTTTCTGTATCAATTTTGCCATTTTCATATAACTCATCATTAATATGAACATTTACAACTTTTCCAATTACTAGGCTTCCAGCACCTTTGTTTTCTCCAAAATGTAAAAGTTCATGTAATTCGCATTCAAGTCCTACTAAACTCTCTTTTACACGAGGTATTTTTATAGTTGTACCTTCCACTTTTGTTAGTCCAACTTGTTCAAATTCATCTACACCATGAGGAAAATCAGCAGCAGCATTATTCACTTGCTCACAGATCTCTTCACTTACGATATTAATAATGAATTTTTTCGTACTCTCGATATTTTTTAAAGTATCCTTTTTTTCACCATCTGTCCCTCGTATCATTGGAGCAAAACATACGAGCATTGGATCTGCACAAATCGCTGTAAAGAAACTAAAAGGTGCAACATTCGCTACACCTTCGTTATTAACAGTTGAAACAAATGCAATTGGACGAGGTAACACTGAACCAATTAATAGCTTATAAGCATCTTGCCATGGTAAAGTATCCGGTCTAATTTCCACTGCTACAACCCCTTATAGATTTCCTCGCAATGCTTGTTCACGCTCAATTGATTCAAATAGTGCTTTAAAGTTTCCATCACCGAACCCTTTTGCACCTTTACGTTGAATGATTTCAATAAATAATGTAGGACGATCTACGATTGGTCGAGTAAATATTTGTAATAAATACCCTTCATCGTCGCGGTCAACTAAAATCTTTAACTCTCTTAATTTCTCAATATCTTCATCTATTTTTCCTACACGTTCAGTTAACATATCATAATAAGTATCTGGCGTTTTTAAGAATTCAACACCTAATGCTCTAAGTTTACCTACTGTATCAACGATGTCTTCTGTTAAAAGAGCTAAATGTTGTACACCAGGTCCATTATTGTAATCTAAATACTCTTGAATTTGTGATTTGCGTTTTCCTTCAGCAGGTTCATTGATTGGGAATTTAATGCGACTTCCATTCGTCATAACTTTAGACATTAATGCAGAATATTCCGTACTGATGTCATCATCATCAAAATGAATCATTGATTGGAATCCCATTACATTTTCGTAGTAATTTACCCATTCTTCCATTTTTTCAACATTTCCTACTACATGGTCTACTGCGATTAAGCCTGTTTCATTTACTGGAATTGTAAACGATTTGTCTACGTATCCTGGTAAAAATACACCTTTATAGTCTTTTTTCTCAATTAATGTATGAATTGTATCCCCATAAGTACCAATAACAGCCTTTTTAACTGTTCCATACTCATCACTTATTTCAGTAGGTGGTAAAATCTTAATTGCTCCGCGACTCACTGCACCTTGGTATGCCTTCTCAATATCATCAACTAATAACGAAATATCTTTAACTCCATCGCCATGTTTTTTTACGAACTCAGCAATTTTAGAATCTTCTTTTAAAGCTCCAGTAATAACAAGACGGATGCTGCCGTTTTTTAATACGTAAGAAACTTTGTCACGAACCTTTGTTTCTAATCCTGAATAAGCGATTGGCGTAAATCCAAAAGTATTCGCAAAAAAATAAGCAGTTTGTTTAGCATTTCCTACATATAATTCTAAATGATGCACTTCTTGAACAGGAAAGATATCATAACTATTATTTGCTTGTTTTGTTAATTCATTTTGTTTCATTTCAATTTCCTCCTATAAAATACGATATTTGTGAAGAAAAAAACTATGTAAAAACATTAAGTAAACGCTTACAAAACAAAAAAACTACATCATAAAAAATCGATAACTTTTGCATGACTTGTAGTCAAGAAATTCATTTAGTATTATATGGACATTCCTCCCTTTTCGAACAAACAACCTTTACTACTATATGAAAAATAACATAAATTGATGATACCCATTTATAAATTAATAGTAGTACCTAGTTAAAGGATTTCTACAACTTTTTTAGAATTCCTCCCAAAAAAAAATAATTTATCGAAATTTCTGTCGTTTCTAAATTTTTAGTTACTTATTTTACTCATTTATTTCGTTTCTTTTCTTATTAATATGCTGACCACCCCAAGCACATAAAGCATCTAAAATGGGTTTCATAGATTTTCCGTATTCATTTAATTCATATTCTACTTTTGGTGGTATTTGATCATATGTTAATCGATTAATTAATCCATCCGCTTCTAGCTCTCTTAGTTGCTGAGTTAACATTTTTTGAGTAATCTTTGGCATTAATTTTCTTAATTCATTGGTTCTCTTCTTCCCCGTCTCTAAATGACAAAGTATAATACATTTCCATTTGCCACCGATTACATCGATAGCAGCTTCAATCGGCATATTATAATCTTTCATAAATCCTCCATCATATATAGGTACTTTTTAGTGCCTATGGAACTATTTAGTACGTACTTTATTCTTTGTTTTTTATAGTTCATAATATCATGTATCCTTTGATTCATTCAATTTAAAAAGAATAGGAGTGAAGTAGTGTATGTTTATACTTCATGGTAGTTCAAGAGAAAACGGTAACACAGAACAATTAACAAATATCATCACAAAAGGACTATCGATTAAAGAAGTTCATTTACGTCACAAAAAGATAGAGCCTATCAATGATCAACGCCATGAACCATCTGGTTTCCAACATGTAGATGATGATTACGAAGCGATTGTAAAAGAAATGTTAGAACATGATACAATTATTTTTTCAACTCCACTATATTGGTATGGAATGAGTGGCTATATGAAAAACTTTATTGATCGCTGGTCACAAAGCCTTCGTGATAAAGAACTTCAATTCACTGATAAAATGAAAACGAAAAAAATTTATGTTGTCATAGTCGGTGGGGACAATCCAAAATTAAAAGCACTTCCACTCGTTCTTCAATTTAAACATATTGTGGAATTTGTCGGAGCAACATTTGAAGGCTATATTATTGGTGAAGGAAATTCACCAGGAGCTGTCATTGAAGATGTATTAGCAATTGAACAAGCCAAACAGTTAAATGATTTGCTTAAAACACACTAATTGAAATTTACTTTTAAGGAGAATTCACTTGATTCCATTTTTACAACATAATCCAACGAAATTATGGTTTGGTAAAAACCAAATCGAACAACTAGCAAACGAAGTACAAAATTACGATCGTATTTTACTTGTATATGGTGGCGGAAGCATTAAAAAGAATGGTGTTTATGATGATGTATTAAAACACTTAACAAATAAAACGATTTTTGAACTTACTGGGGTTGAACCAAATCCAAGGCTAACGACTGTACAAAAAGGAATTCAAATTTGCAGAGAAGAAAAAATTGATTTTATATTAGCAGTTGGTGGCGGTAGTGTGATTGATTGTGTCAAAGCTATTGCGATTGGCGTACTGTATGATGGAAATGTTTGGGATATTATTACACGAAAAGTACAGCCATCTGAAGCACTTCCATTCGGTACTGTTTTAACATTAGCTGCAACAGGTTCGGAAATGAATTGTACATCTGTTATTTCAAATATGGAATGTAATGAAAAAAGAGGTTGGAGTAATCCTTTAGTTTTCCCTAAATTTTCGATTCTAGATCCGACTTATACATTCTCAGTTCCATTAGATCAAACAATCTATGGAATTGTAGATATCATGTCTCATGCACTAGAACAGTATTTCCATCTCGTAAGTAATACACCAATGATCGACCGCTTTATTGAGAGCGTATTAATTACAGTTATTGAAGCAGGAAGCAAGCTCGTAACTGATTTAGAAAACTACGACTTACGCGAGACAATCATGTATGCTGGAACAACTGCATTTAATGATACATTATTAAACGGTACAGATGGTGGAGATTGGGCATCTCATCAAATTGAACACGCCGTTTCGGCTTTATATGACATCCCACATGGAGGCGGTTTAGCCATTATTTTCCCAAATTGGCTAAGCCATTGCTTAGAATATAATCCTAGCCGAATAAAAATGCTGGCTACTAATGTATTTGGAATAAGTGAAGAAGGTAAAACAAATGTGGAAGTTGCGCAAGAAGGGATCGATGCTTTAAGAAACTTCTGGAATTCAATTGGCGCACCAAGCCGACTGGCAGATTATCAAATTGATGACTCTCGTTTAGATGAATTAGTTGAAAAATCATTTGTAAAGAGTGTTGTAGGTGGTTATAAAATTTTAGATAAAGAAAGTGCTAGAGATATTCTTATACGCTCTCTTTAAACTTTAATAATGATTAAAAGAACCTTGCAAAAACAAGGTTCTTTTTTTACATTTTCAGATTCTGAAAATCATCTATCAAAAATTTTAAAAATTTATTTCTTCCCAACTTAATTCATTAACATGATTGTTGACGAGATCATAACACATATTTGGGTTAATCGTATCTTTATGCGAAATTGTAATAGATGACATTGATACCGCAAATTTAACAGTATTTACTATATTCATGTTCTTCATATAACAATTACCAATCCCAGCAACAAGTGCATCACCCGCTCCTGTAACATTTACGACTGAAATTCCATTTGCTTTTATAATTCCTTCTTCAATCCCGTTATGATAATATATCCCTTCTGAATCTAAGCTGATAAAAACGTTCTGTACGCCGATTTCTCTAAAGTAATTTCCAGCTTTTCGAACATCTTCTATCGTTTTGATTTCAAATCCACATAAAACTTCTGCTTCATGACGATTTGGTTTAATTGTATGAAAATATTTAATGTAATCTTTTATTTTGTATGCCTTCGCTGCTGATACAGGATCAAGTATAAATTTTGTATCCTTATGGAACGCTGTTAATAAATATGCCAAGGTTGTTGGATTATCGGCATCTACAACCATATATTCCGCATTTCGAATAACCTCTGCTTTAGAATTTATAAATTCATTTGTAAAATTGTTTGTGATCTTTAAGTCAACAACCGCAGAAACCATTTCACCACATTCATCTAATATAGCTAAATATGTTGGAGTGGATTCTCCCTCTATTATTAACGTATCGCTCATATCAATATTTAACCTTTTTGCGTGATTTAACATGTTCATTCCATTTATATCGTCTCCAAGAACCGATATGAATTTTGTATTTAAACCAATTTTAGCCATATTTTCAGCTATGTTACGACAGACTCCACCAAATGAAAATTTGACACTACCTGGGTTAGAATCAAATGGTCGATAATTTTTCTTCGTAAAACCGATAATATCACATATAGAAACACCAAAAACTAATATATAAGGTTCTTTATTATTACTCATCTTGTCAGTCCTTTCGGTTTTATTTGAAAGAAAAATCAATCGTTAATTTTATTATATCAGTATAACATACGTTTCTTTCATTCTATTTTTTGAACTTTAGTTCACAAATTTATTCAGAAATTCAATTGACAGAGGTATTATATGATTATACAATAGAAATTTAATTCTAAAAATATTATAATACGTGGTTCGAAAACCTCCCACGGAAAAAAACTAAGGAGAAATGAAAATGAAGTTAAAAACAATTGCAGTAAATGGTGTATTTGCTGCACTTTATATTGCGGTTACTTATTTTATTCAGCCTTTTGGATTCTCAAATATCCAATTCAGATTATCCGAAATGTTTAATCATCTAGTTGTATTTAATAAAAAATACATCTTTGGAATTGTATTAGGCGTATTTTTAGCGAACTTATTCTTCTCACCTATGGTGGCTTACGATTTAATTTTTGGTGTAGGACAAACTATTATCTCATTATTAATAACGATTGTAACTACTAAGTTTATTAAGGCTATTATTCCCAGAATGATTATTAATACAATCGTCTTTACAATCTCGATGTTCCTCATTGCTATTGAGCTCAAACTAGCATTTGGACTTCCATTCCCTATTACTTATTTAACGACTGCTATTGGTGAATTTCTTGTAATGACTATCGGCATACCATTAATGTATTATTTAAATAAACGAATTAAGTTTGATAAGCTAATCTAAAAAAAGAGTCGCTTCCATCTGGAAGCAACTCTTTTTTTTGTATGTATGTTCTATATGATTTATTTATCTTCTCGTAATAAATAATCGTTGCCATCTTGATCATAGAAGGAGAACATTGATCCATAAGGCATTCTCATCATGTCGTCAACTTTTATACCATTTTGCTTCATTTTTTCATATGCAGATTCAATATCAGTTGTACTCAAAATAACAGATGGATGTGCTATTTTTTCTGGTTTAAATTGTTCCATTGATGATTTAGAATAAAGTACAAAAGTAGTAAATTCATCTTCACTTGGTCCTACTTCAATCCACTTAGCATCTGGACCCATTGGCATTTCAATCTTTAACACAAAGCCCATTTTATTTATCCAAAAATCTTTTGCTTGTTCTTGATCTTGAACATAAACAGTCACTTTACCAATTTTGTTAATCATTAAGATTCTCCTCCTGAACAATAGTCATACCAAAGATTAGTTTATCAAATCCACTACTATTAAACAAATCAATATTCAATACAGATAATTTAATTTTATAAATTTTATATAAATTGTACTTTTTTCGCATTTTGATAAACACTCTGTTAATGATTATTGTTAAAATTAAACAAACACATCGTTCTGAAAGATTTAACAAAATTAGTTTAAAGCGTGACTAATGAGATTGGAGTGGAAGGTTGAGAAATCTTTTGGAGTAACGAGAAGGATGATACCCCGCAGGCCAGCCCAGGAGACTAATCTCTCGCTCCAAGAAAATGGAGCATTCCTGTTATGGAAATCAACATTATTTTGAACAGAGCCTTGAAAATAGGCTATACAGTGCATATTAAAAAACGACTCAATTTCTTGAGTCGTTTACATTACCCTCTTAAACATTTTTTCAAGTTCATACGAACTAAAATGAATGACAATTGGGCGTCCGTGTGGACATGTAAATGGATTTGTTGATTTTCTTAATGATTCTAACAAACTAAAAATTTCATCGTTTGTAATATATTGATTTGCTTTAATTGATGCCTTACAACTCATCATAATTGCTTTTTCTTCTCTTAATTTCTTAATATTAATCGTTCCTCGTTTTAAAAGTTCTTGAATCATTTCATCGATTAATGTTTCTTCTTGTCCATCAGGAAACCAATTCGGATGCTCACGTATGACATAACTATTAGAACCAAATTTTTCAATGAATAGACCAACTTCCTGTAGCTCATCATGGTATTGATCTAAAAGAATAGCTTGTTCAGGAGATACATCAAACGTAATTGGAATCAATAAAGTTTGAAGTTCTGATGCAATTTCACCAATCTTTTCTTTAAAGTATTCATAATAAATTCTTTCTTGAGCTGCATGTTGATCAATTAAATAAAGTCCATTCTCATTTTGAGCAATTATATATGTTCCATGCATCTGTCCAATCGGATAGAGCGGAGGTAACTGATCAATATTTCCCTCGTCATAAACAGTTTCATTAATCAAAACAGTTTCTTCATTTTGATGATTAGTTTTATTTTGTACTATATTTGTAACCTCTTGATCTAAATTCGAATTAGATTTATTAAAATAGAGGCTCTCATAATCAATTGACTCTTCAATATGCAAAGTATCTTGCAAATCATCTATATTCGTTTTATTTTCGTTAGTCGATTCAGCCGAATATTCAGTACTAGGATAAGAATCTGATTGTAAAGAGAAAGGTAATTTCTTGTCAAACTCTTCTTTTGACGTGTGTTCAAATGAAAATGTAGACTGTTCACTTATCACTTTTTCTTTTGGAGTTGATCTAGTTATTTCAGGAATTAATGAGCGACCTCTAAATACTTTTTTAATACTTTCAGTTATAAGTGTATACAGTTGTTCTTCTTTACTAAAACGGACTTCTTGTTTCGTAGGGTGTACATTTACATCAACTAACTGCGGATCCATCTTTATAAAAAGAGCTACAATTGGAAATCGACCAATTGGAAGTAAAGTATGATAGCCTTCACTAATAGATTTATTAACACCATAATGCTTTACATAACGACCATTTACATAAAGAGATAAATAGTTTCGTGTAGCTCGAGTAAATTCAGGCATAGATAAGTAGCCTTCTATTTGAAAATCTAATGATTCTCCCTTGAAATGAACCATGTTTTTTGCAATTTGAAGGCCATATAAAGATGCTAATATTTGTCTTGCATCACCGTTTCCATTACTGCGAAACATTAATTTTTCATTATGTTTTAAATCAAAAGCAATAGACGGATTTGCTAATGCCAATCGATACACCACATCCGTTATATTACTTAATTCTGTTTGGACTGTCCGCATATATTTCAATCTTGCTGGCGTATTAAAAAATAGATTTGAAACTTCAATACTTGTGCCTTTTGACTTTGCAATTTCGATTTGAGATTGTAGAACTCCGCCTTTTAATATTGTTTCAATACCAAGTCCTTCTTCAGTAGCTGTCTTTACAGTAACGTAACTTACTGAAGCGATACTCGGTAGTGCTTCACCTCGAAACCCTAGCGTACGAATTCGAAATAAATCATTTTCATTTTTAATTTTACTAGTTGCATGACGTTCAAATGCAAGAATACTATCTTCTTTTGACATACCTTCACCATTATCACTTATATAGATTCTTGAAAGACCACCATCACTAATTTCGATTGAAATACGTGTACTATTTGCGTCTATCGCATTTTCAAGCAATTCTTTTACAACTGATGCCGGACGCTCAACTACTTCACCTGCGGCTATTTGATTGGCTAATATCTCATCTAATTTTTTTATCTTTGACATAAGCATCCTCCTTTCTGAATAAAAAGAAAGGCCTAGATGGCCCCCTTTTATTTCTTAACTTGCTTTTGAAGATCATATAATAAATTAAAAGCTTCCATAGGGTTTAACTCTAATAAATTAATTGTTTTTAACTGATCGATTACAGGATGACTTTTTATAACCTCTTTTATTTTTGGTTGATCATCTTTAAAGAAACTTAATTGTGCAAGTGACTCATCTTTAGTCACATCAGTTGATTTTTCAGCAATAATTTCTGTTTGTTTTGTTTCACTCTTAATTAATTCAATATCAACAATACTTACATCTTTTTGTTTTATTAATGGTTGATGATTTTGCGATTCTAAGTCACTTAGTAATTCTTTCGCTCTTTTAATAACGTCTTTAGGAAGATTTGCTAATTCAGCTACATGAATACCATAGCTTTGGTCAGCTGCTCCTTCAAAGATTTTATGAAGAAATAATACTTTTCCTTCTTGCTCTTTTGCCGCCACATGGATATTTTTTAAATATGTTAATTGATCGGCTAAAATTGTAAGCTCGTGATAATGAGTTGAAAATAATGTTTTAGCCCCAATATGATTATGAATATATTCAATCATTGCTTGAGCAAGTGCCATACCATCATAAGTCGATGTTCCTCTACCGATTTCATCGAATAAGATCAGGCTCTTTTCTGTTGCGTTTGTGATTGCATAATTTGCTTCTAACATTTCAACCATAAACGTACTTTGGCCCGAAATTAGATCATCAGCTGCACCAATTCTTGTAAAGATCTGGTCAAATATAGGCAGTTTTGCTGTTTCAACAGGTACATAACATCCAATTTGAGCCATAATGCTAATTAAAGCAACCTGCTTCATATACGTACTCTTACCGGCCATATTCGGTCCAGTAATTAAAAATTGATGCGTATCCACATCTAGATTCGTATCGTTCGGAATATATTCAGTTTCCGTTAAAACTTGCTCCACAACAGGGTGTCGACCGTTTGTTACAATATATTCTCTTTTTGATGTAAATGTAGGTTTTACATATCCATACTTTTCGCTTACGACTGAGAAACTTTGTAAAACATCAATTTGACTAATAACTTGTCCTAATTTTTGAAGTCTCGATAAATACTGTTTTACTTGTTCACGAATTGAAATAAATAACTCATACTCTAAACCAATCATTTTCTCTTGAGCTTCAAGTATTAATGTTTCCTTTTCTTTTAATTCTTCAGTAATAAATCGTTCAGCATTCGCTAAAGTTTGTTTACGCTCATATCTACCCTCTGGCAGTTGAGCTACATTAGCTCTTGTAACTTCAATATAGTATCCAAAAATTCGATTATAGCCTATCTTTAATGATTTAATTCCAGTAATTTCTCGTTCTCTTTGCTCAAGCTCCACTAACCAATTCTTACCATTTTTACTTACAAAACGGTATTCATCTAAAGTTTGATGATAACCATTTTTTATCATATTACCTTCTTTGATAGATAATGGTGCATCTTCAAGAATTGCATTTTCTAATAGATCTTGAAGCTCTTCACATGGGTCAATCTCATTTATCAAGTTTTCAATTTCTTCATGATCGATTGACTTAAGTGCAAGGACAATCGATGGAATTGTTTGTAATGAACGCTTTAATTGTAATAAATCTCTTGCATTAACATTTCCAAAAGAAACTTTCCCTGCCAATCGTTCTAAATCATAAACCTCTTTTAATAATTCTTTTAAGTCTTCTCGGATGAAATAATGATCCATTAATAATTCAACAATTGTTAATCTTTTTCCAATTTGTTTTTGGTTAACTAAAGGACGTTGAATCCATTTTTTTAGTAAACGACCACCCATCGCCGTTTTCGTTTCATCTAGGAGCCAATTTAATGAGCCTTGTTTACTTTTAGATCGCTGTGTCTCAATTAATTCAAGATTTTTCATTGAATACATATCCATGTTTAAGAAATCATGTTGATTAATAACCATAATTTCTTGAAGATGAGAAAGTGTACGCTTCTGAGTCTTTGATAAATAATTTAATAGCCGTGCAGCTGATTTTCGTAAACTAGCTTGATCAATACCTTTAACAACATTTTTAAATTCATCTGTCAGGCTATCATTAGCTTCAAATGAGACTGTAATAGAAAAGCTCTTTTCAAGAGTTTGAATCGCTTTTGATGAAAAATCATCACTCACTACTACTTCCTTTGTTCCAGTTGCTGCTATTTTTAAAACTGCTTCATCTAAAGAACCGTTTAGTAAAAGTGCATTTCCTTCTCCAGTTGTTAAATCAATCCACACTAATCCATAAGAATTCGAAGAGAACTCCATTAGAGAAGAAATATAATGATTCTGTTTTTCTTCAATTGTTCTACCTTCCATTTGCGTTCCAGGAGTAATTAATTGTACTACTTCTCTTCGCACAACACCTTTAGCAACTGTAGGATCCTCAACTTGCTCACAAATTGCTACTTTATAGCCCTTCTCAACCAATTGTTCAATATATCCAGCAGCAGAGTGATATGGTACTCCACACATAGGAATACGCTCGTCAGATCCTCCTGCACGCCCTGTTAATGTAATTTCTAACACTTGAGATGCTTTGATTGCATCTTCAAAAAACATTTCATAAAAATCACCTAATCTAAAAAATAAAAAAGCATCTTGGTAATTTTTCTTTATATTTAAATATTGCTCTATCATAGGCGTATACGTTGCCATGTTATCCTCTCCATCATAAAACATTCTTTGCATATTATATCACATTTTCTTTCTTCCTTATGAGAAGTTCATATGAATATTCACCATTCATTTTCGTTATGATGAACAAGGAAAAAGCTAGGAAGTTTAACCTTCCTAGCCTCGTTTACTCTTCTTCGCCTTCTAACATAAAGTCTGGATCTAATTCCTCAAACTCATCATCACCATCGAAGAAATCGTCATCATGATGAGTTCCTTCAGGAGCGATCACAACAACTACTTTAGTCTCTCCTACGACTTCAACTAATACTTCCTTCTCTACAGTAACGATAAATCGATTGCCATTCGGAGAAATAATAGCATCTAAACAATTTGGATGTTTTAAAGACTTTGCAATTACTTCACAATCTTCACCAGTAAAATTATCATCTCTAAATCTTAACTTCACATGCTCATGATACTTTACTGACTCTTGTACAACCTCTGTTCTCGTGTTGTCATTAAACGAAAACCAAATATTAATATCATATTTGCCTGATACTTCTACTCCATCTTTTACTTTTTTTGCATCATATACATGGTTAATAACCCAGCAGCCTAGTATACTTGATGGTGCATGACTTGGTGTAATTGTATGAGTACTTTTATTATATTTCTTGCCTTTTCCTACGACTGCCTTCGTTATAATCTCTCTGTGTTCAGACATAGGTATGACCCTCCTCGTTCCATTTTCATTTCATTCTATGCGTGACATTAGCGGAATGTGTTAATGATATGAAAATTCTTTTATACAAGTTAAAAAAACATGTGATGATAAATTGTATGACGAGAGCCTAATAAAGTTGACTGTAATTTCAAGATTTTAGAAAATAATCATTCAAATTAATAAAAGTAGACCATCATCATTCGATTTCCTTCATTATTATTAATTAAACTAATCACGAACTAGTATTGATTTATCAATTAAAAATGATGAAAAACACGTCTCACCATTCAACTTCTGTCCTCATAAATTAAAAACAAATGGTTTAAATTAGATGTTTATATTTTTGGCAGGATTCACTAATGGAAAAAATATTGATTATTTAGTAGATGAATTTTATCGAGTGATTATGCATCTAAGTCATTAAAAAAAATATTAATAAACATAATACTGATATCGACATTACTTTAGATGCGCCAAAAAGTTTAGAACCAAATAAAAAGTTTAGGCTCTACGAACAAAAAGACTAGTGATGCTACAAGCGAATAATTAAATACTATTGCAAATAAGAATGATGGATGCTCTTATGGACATAAAAAAACACAACAGCAAAGATCTTTGCATGTTGTGTTTTTTATTTTAATTACTACAGCTATCAGTACCGCAGCCTGTGCTATTTGCAATTTTCGAACCAGTTTCACCGCTTAATAAGTTTCCACCAGTTGACTTAATAATTTCATCTGTCACTCCATTTGAAATCGTGTGAGCAATTAGTTGAAGCAAATCATTTACTTCTACTTGTGAAGACTGAAATTCTTGTACGATTGGAATAGATTCTAATTTTTCGTTTACTTCATCAAGCTCTTGTTCAACCTTTTTAAGGGCTTCTTTTTTACCCCAATGTTCTAGATTAACAGCTTGTTTTTGTAATGATTTAATTTCTTCAATATATGATTTAACTGTTTGGCTTTCATTAATTTGTGCTTCTGCACGTTTAAAAAAGTCTACTTCTTCTGTTTCAGAAATCATAACTGCTAATTCTTTCGCACGTTCAACGATATCTGCTTTCGTAAATTTACTCATTATAGCACCTCAACTGTTTCTTCTATTAATTCTCCGTCTAATGACCATGTTTTTGCTTTTGTAACTTTTACTTTCACTATTTGTCCTACAATTGATTTAGGGCCTCTAAAGTTTACAAGTTTATTATAAGGAGTGTATCCCGCAAGAACATCAGGATTCTTCTTACTCTCACCCTCAACTAATACTTCTACTATTTGACCTTCGAAACCTTTATTAAATTCAGCAGCCTTTTCATTCACAACAGCATTAAGTCGTTGTAAACGTGCTTTTTTAACGGACTCTGGAACATTATCAATCATTTTCGCAGCAGGAGTACCTTCACGTGGTGAATAAATAAATGTAAATGCTAAATCAAATCCAACTTCCTCATAAAGAGTCATCGTTTCTTCGAATTGTTCATCCGTTTCATTTGGGAATCCAACTATTATATCGGTTGTAAATGAAATATTTGGCATAGCAGTTTTTAATTTTTTTACTAGTTCAAGATAATGCTCACGATCATATTTACGAGACATCATTTTAAGTACTTCTGAGCTACCTGACTGAACTGGCAAGTGAATATGCGGCATTAAATTGCCACCTTTAGCTAACACCTCAATTAAGTGGTCGTCAAAATCTCGTGGGTGACTCGTTGTAAAACGAACACGTGGAATACCAATTTTACGAATTTCGTCCATTAAGTGACCTAGACCATATTCAAGATCGTCAAAGTCTTTTCCATATGCATTTACGTTTTGACCTAGTAATGTTACTTCTTTATATCCTAAGCGAGCTAATTCACGTACCTCATTGATGATATCTTCAGGTCTTCGACTACGTTCTTTACCGCGAGTGTATGGAACGATACAATACGTACAGAATTTATCACAACCGTACATTATATTAACCCAAGCTTTTATTTCTCCTCGACGGACTTTTGGAAGGTTCTCTATAACATCCCCTTCTTTAGACCATACTTCAATTACCATTTCTTTACTAAACATTGCTTCTTGAATAATAAATGGTAATCTGTGAATATTATGAGTACCAAATACCATATCAATAAATGAATGTTTTTGAAGAATTCGGTTTACAACTGCTTCTTCTTGGGACATGCAACCACAAATACCAATTAAAAGATCAGGTCTTTGAAGTTTAAGAGGTTTTAAATGTCCTATTTCTCCAAAAACTTTATTCTCAGCATTTTCTCGAATTGCACACGTATTTAATAGAATAATATCTGCATCGTCAACTGAGCTTGCAACTTCATATCCCATAGTGGTAAAAATACCTGCCATTACTTCCGTATCATGCTCATTCATTTGACAGCCATAAGTACGGATTAAGAATTTCTTACCCACACCCGAATTTTTCATTTCTTCAGGAATTTCAAATCCACGATCATACATAACTTCTTCCTTACCACGACGTTTCGCATCAGCTAAAGAAGGAGCCTGGTAAACTTTTTCAAAATATTTGCTATAGTCTTTATCAGTTTTATCTTTTGAATTATTTATAGTAGTGCCCTGGAGGCGTTGTTGTTCGTTCATAAACAATCTCCTTTCATTACAACGTTCACACATTACTCTAGTATATAACGTTATTCTACTATATACAATGTAACTTACGCAAAAAAGAAAGGTCGATTATCAAGTATTCCAGCATAAAAATTTACAAATAAAGTCGAATTGGTTCCAACGATTTTTAAGCGCTTTCATAATGTAAGTTCTTGAGACTGATATAAAGTAGTCCAAATATCAGTTTTTAGTTTATTTTCTTTAACTTAATTAGATCAATTTGATTATTCCAAATTATTTCAGCATTAATATATTTTTCTTTCTCATCTATAAACTGACAACCACTGCAATCAGTCACTTTTTGATGGTACGCACCTTGTTTGTTAAGAGAAAAATGATGTGAAATGGCTCCAAATTGATTATCTGAAATACTATAAAGCGATTTAGTATGATGATAAGTTGAAGGCATTTCGCCTTTATATTTTAATTGAGTTTCATATCCGATTTCGCTTCCAATTAAATTTTCCTGAAAGACAATATCCCAATTTGGATTACTTCCTTTAAAACGAATAGTCTTACTTCCAAAAAAATAATTTATATAATCAGCTTTCACTAACATATTTGGCAATAACAAAAAAATTATGAAACATATTAAACCTAATTGTTTAAGATTTGTTTTCATACAATAACTCCGAATTTTTATTATTACTATACAACAAACATATACGAATTATACTTTTCTTCTTATTTTTCTATGAATTCAATAAAAAAACTCCTCATATTTGAGGAGTTTTAATTTATTACATAAATTCAGCTACTAATTTTTCGAATTGATCTTTTTCTAATTGAAGATCTGCTCCAACTAGTGGATCTTCACTGTAACCAGAAATTAATTCTTGGTATGATTTTTGATCTTTATTTTGATAGATAAGACCAGTTACTAAACCTTTATTTTGCATTAATGTTTGCATTGCCATTTCTTTATTTGAAGGATCATAACCTTCAACATCAGAAAGCTTAACTAGATTTTCTTTGAACCAATCGTAAGTGTTTACTTTATTGTAAGTAACACAAGGACTGAATACGTTAATTAATGAAAATCCTTTATGGTTAATACCTTGCTCAATTAATGAAGTTAACTCTTTTAAATCACTTGAGAAACTTTGAGCTACGAATGTTCCACCAGCTGTTAAAGCCATTTCCATTACAGAAAGTGCTGATTCAACTGAACCTTGTGGAGTACTTTTCGTTTTAAAGCCAACATCACTACGTGGTGAAGTTTGACCTTTTGTTAATCCGTAAATTTGGTTATCCATTACGATATAAGTAATGTCAATGTTACGACGAATTGCATGGATTGTATGACCTAAACCGATTGCGAATCCATCACCGTCACCACCTGAAGCGATAACTGTTAGATCTCGGTTAGCCATTTTTACACCTTGTGCAATTGGAAGTGAACGACCGTGAATACCATGTAAACCGTAAGAATTAATATATCCAGAAATACGACCAGAACATCCGATACCAGAAACTACTGCAAGGTTATCCGGTTCTAAACCAACATTTGCTGCTGCACGTTGAATTGAAGCTTGTACGGAGAAATCTCCACAACCTGGGCACCAGTTAGGTTTGATATTATTACGAAATTCTTTAAATGTTGCCATTTAGAACAACTCCTTCCTTGCAAGTGTTGTAAATTTCTTTTGGTAAGAAAGGATTTCCATCATATTTTAATAAGCTTGAAATCTTTTCTGCGTGACCGCAATTCATTTTAATAATGCTAGCTAATTGACCAGTTGCATTATTCTCAACAACGATTACACGTTTAGCTTTTTTAAGCTCTGGTAATAGTTCCTGTGTTGGGAATGGGTGAATTAAGCGAACATGAGCATGATTTACTTTAATTCCATCTTGCTCTAAACGAACCATTGCTTCTTCAATTGCACCACGAGTTGAGTTAAAACCAACTAATAATACGTCAGCATCTTCATGTTTTGAATTAACTAATACTGAATTTGGGAAACGAAGGTTATTTAATTTACGCATACGTTTATCCATTTGTTGATTACGGTTAATTGGTGACTCTGAAGGTTTACCCATTTCATCATGTTCAACACCAGTTACGTGGTGAATTCCACCTTTCATACCTGGTACTACACGAGGAGAAACTCCATCTTCAGTCACTTCATAACGCTTGAAGTACTCTTTATTTTCAGATACAGGAAGCTCTTGGTTGAAATCAAATTTACCACGGCGAATTTGAACATTTTCAAACTGAAGTGGTTCAACTGTTTGTTTACCTAGAGATAACTGTAAATCAGTAATTAAGATTACAGGAACTTGATATTCTTCAGCTACGTTAAACGCTTCCACCATATCGTAGAATGCTTCTTCTACTGTACTTGGAGCGATTACAACTTTAGGAATCTCACCATGAGTACCGTAGATCATAGCCATTAAATCAGATTGTTCTTGTTTTGTAGGAAGACCTGTACTTGGACCACCACGTTGAGTATCAACAATTACTAGTGGTACTTCAGTAATACCTGAAAGACCGATAGCTTCCATCATTAGTGATAGACCAGGACCAGCTGAAGCTGTTAATGTACGTACACCAGCGTAGTTTGCACCAATCGCCATTGTACATGCAGCAATCTCATCTTCAGTTTGAATTACAGCTCCACCAAACTTAGGTAGTTTTTTAATTAAATATTCCATAATCTCAGATGCAGGTGTAATTGGATACGCTGCCATAAAACGAGATCCACCAGCTAATGCTCCCATTGCGATTGCATCATTACCAATTAAGAACATACGTTTTTTACCATCTGCGCCTGCTAATTGCATTTTATTTACATTTACGCCAAGCATTTCTCTCATTTCTTCTGCTCCGCGTGCAATAGCTTCGATATTTTTGTCTACAATTTGTTGACCTTTTTTACCAAAGATTTCATCAACAACTTCTTTAAATACATCAATTGAAAGACCTAAAATTGCACTTGAAGCTCCAACTGCAACCATGTTTTTCATTAAAGAAGTACCAAGTTCAGTTGCTAAATCAGTAAATGGAATAGAATAAAGCGTTACATCCGTTGAATCTGGAATTGTTGGATTAAATTTAGCATCAGCGATTACAATACCGCCTTTGCGTAATTCATAAAAGTTCACATCGATTGTTTCTTGGTCAAAAGCTACTAAAATATCTAAGTCATCTGAAATTGCGCGAACTTCAGTTGTACTTACACGAATTTTATTGTTTGTGTGACCACCTTTTATACGAGAAGAAAAATGACGGTAACCGTATAAATAATAACCTAAACGGTTAAGCGCTATTGCAAAAATTTCTCCTGTACTTTCGATACCTTCACCCTGTTGTCCTCCAACTTTCCATGAAAGTTGTTCTATCATTTCCTACACCCCTTTGAATGCCCTCATTCGTAGTTAATTTAAATGATTTGTGCATATCATTCATTTTATTATAAAAAGAATGAAAGCGATCTAAAACATATCAATTGATATGAGTTAATTCGCTTTCAATTCTAGACCTTATATTCAAAAAAATCAATGATTTTGAGAGAAATTATTCCTATAATTTTTATATTTATATTATTCTGAACAAATAACCCATTATTTAAAATGAATATAGGATGAATAATTCTCGTACATAAAGCCTTTGACTTGTTCTTCTGTATAGAATTTTAGCAATTCATTTGTTAAATTTTGATAAAGTCCAACATGATTTAGATCAGTAGGATGGATTTCAATTCCATCAAAATCGGAGCCCATTGCAATACAATTCTCTCCACCAAGTGCACACATATAATCAATATGTTTAATAATATCTGAAATCAACGCCGTTCCATTATCAACTAAAAATGGCGGATAAAAGTTTATACCAACAATTGCATCTCTACTAAACATAGCCTTCAATTGTTCATCGTTTAAATTCCTTGGATTTTTACAAATTGATTTTGCATTCGAATGAGTCGCTGTTGGGTACTTCGCTTGTTGATACGCATCCCAAAATGCTGCTTCACTACAATGAGATAGATCACACCACATATTATGCTCATTTAAATAACGAACTACACTCTTACCAAAATTTGTTAAACCACCATTTCTTTCTTCAAGAATACCATCTGCAGTTTCATTTGCGAAGTTCCAAACTAAACCGACGCTACGAACTCCTAGACGATGAAGAATTTTCAAACGATTAATATCACCTAATAATGCGTCACAACCTTCTAGTGTTAAAATGGCACCCATTTCGTTTGCTTTTAAGCTTGTCTCATCATCTTTTGTTAGTATTACCTTAATATTGTTATTTTCAGTTGCGATTTTCTCGTAAAAAAGTGTTACACATTGCAGTGCTGCATCAAATTTAATTAATTTATGCACACTTTCAGGAATATAAATTGCATAACACTGGACTTTACTTTGTCCATTATGTAACTTTTCAACAGAGACTTGTAATGATTCGTCATTCTGAAAATTGATTGAAGGCTCTTCTAATAATTTCATTAGTACGTCACAATGCGCATCGAATACTTTCATTACGTTGCATCCTCCCAATATTTTTTAGATTTTTTAAACTATTTTATCATATTTATAAAATCGTTATTTGGATTAATAAAAATACAAAATAAAACAACCTGCTCGCTTTTGGCTTACAGGTTGTTATTATTAACGAGGTTCAACGATTAATTTAATCGCAGTACGCTCTTCCCCATCGATTTGAATATCCGTAAATGCAGGGATACAAATTAAGTCAACACCACTTGGTGCAACAAAACCTCTAGCGATTGCAACTGCTTTTACAGCTTGGTTTAATGCTCCTGCTCCAATTGCTTGGATCTCGGCTGTACCACGCTCTCTTAATACACCTGCAAGTGCTCCTGCTACAGAATTAGGGTTTGATTTTGCTGAAACTTTTAATATTTCCATTCCTGGATCCTCCTTGTTACTTAAAAAGCTATTATTGTGTACAATAAAAACTATTCTCGATTACAAGGAGATATTCCTGCTAATTTTTTAAAGTTTTTTAAAAATTTTTACTATTCATTTAATTATGATAATAAGCTTTGACGATCATCATTTATTTGAATTCTTTTAATCGATTTAGCAAGTCCACTATTTTTATCTAGCTCAATAATAACACCGCTAAGCTGACCTCTTCCTTCATCTACATCAAAGCGAACTGGTAGATTCGTTAAGAATTTTTTTAGTACAGCCTCTTTTGTTACACCAAGTACGCCATCATATGGTCCTGTCATTCCTACATCCGTAATAAAAGCTGTGCCATCTGGTAATACACGTTCATCAGCTGTTTGAACATGCGTATGTGTACCTACAACTGCAGTAACTCTACCATCTAAATACCAACCCATTGCAATTTTTTCACTAGTTGCTTCAGCATGAAAATCCACAAAAATGATATTTGTTCTTTTTTTAGCTATCTTAATCAGTTCATCTGCTTTTTTAAACGGGCAATCAATTGGGGGCAGGAATGTTCTTCCTTGTAAATTAATGACTGCTATTTCTACATCATTAAAGTTTAGAAAAACTAGACCTTTTCCTGGTGTTCCTTCTGGATAGTTCGCTGGTCTAACTAAATATTTTGCATCGTCGATGAATTCAAAGATTTCTTTTTTATCCCAAGCATGATTACCAAGTGTAACAGCTTGTGCCCCTAATTCTAAAAATTCACGATAAATCTTCTCGTTGATTCCTTTACCATGCGCTGCATTTTCACCGTTAATGATTGTCACTGATGGTGAAAATTCACGTTTTAATGATTGAATATGAGACTTAACCATATCTCTTCCATTAGACCCTACAACATCGCCTATAAACATAATTCTCATCGCTTTACTTCCTTCCAGTTTGCATTTACTAGATAGTAGTTAATGCAAATACTTACACTTATATTACCCAAAATATGAAAGGCCCCTTACCTATCACATTCTCAAACTTATATCTTTATCGTTCAACTAAGATAAGTTCAGAATGATTTAGAAGGAGCCGAAATTTTTAAAATAATCCATTATTTCTGATAAAAAGAAAATAAAGTGGTATTAACCACTTTATTTTGCGTACTCTACTGCTCGAGTTTCACGAATAACCGTTACTTTTATATGACCTGGATAATCCAGCTCATCTTCAATACGTTTTCTAATATCTCTCGCAAGCCTATGAGCTTGTAAATCATCAATCGTATCAGGTTTAACCATGATACGCACTTCACGACCTGCTTGAATTGCGAAAGATTTTTCAACACCTTCATACGATTCAGAAATCTCTTCAAGTTTTTCTAAACGACGAATATAGTTTTCTAAAGTTTCGCTTCGAGCTCCTGGTCTTGCAGCCGATAATGCATCTGCAGCAGCCACAAGTACTGCAATAATTGACGTTGGTGCAGTATCTCCATGGTGAGATGCAATACTATTTATAACAACTGGGTGTTCTTTATACTTCGTTGCTAATTCTACACCGATTTCAACATGACTTCCTTCTACTTCATGATCGATTGCTTTACCAATGTCATGAAGAAGACCTGCACGTTTGGCTAGCTTTACATCTTCTCCGAGCTCAGCTGCCATTAAACCTGCTAAATTAGCTACTTCCATAGAATGTTTTAACACATTTTGACCATAACTAGTTCTAAATTTCAGACGACCTAATATTTTAATTAAGTCTGGATGAATTCCATGAACACCAACTTCAAAAGTAGTTTGTTCTCCTACTTCACGTATGTACTCATCTACTTCACGTCTTGATTTTTCGACCATTTCTTCAATTCTTGCTGGATGTATACGACCATCTTGTACTAATTTATCTAATGCAATTCGCGCTGTTTCTCGACGAATTGGATCAAAACCTGATAGTATAACTGCTTCAGGCGTATCATCAATTATTAAATCAATACCTGTTAATGTTTCTAAAGTACGAATATTTCGACCTTCACGACCGATTATTCGCCCTTTCATTTCATCATTTGGAAGATTTACAACTGATACGGTTGTTTCAGCAACATGATCTGCTGCACAACGTTGGATTGCTAATGATAAAATATCCTTCGCTTTTTTATCAGCTTCTTCTTTCGCACGAGCTTCTGTTTCTTTTACTAGTATTGCTGTTTCATGGGATAGTTCATTTTCGACTTTAGTAAGTATTAATTGTCTTGCTTCTTCACGATTTAAGCTAGAAATTCTTTCTAACTCGTCTTGTTGAGCAGCAATTAATCCCTCTATTTTGCTTTCCAGTTCTTCTATCTGCTGTTGTTTCAATACAAGAGAATCTTCTTTTCTTTCAAGAACAGACTCACGTTTTGAAAGTCCATCATCTTTACGGTCTAGATTCTCTTCTTTTTGCATTAAACGATTTTCTTGCTTCTGTATTTCACTACGACGATCTCGAATTTCGTTCTCCGCATCTGTACGAATTTTGAAAATTTGGTCCTTTGCTTCCAATAAAGCCTCTTTTTTAATTGTTTCTGAATCACGTTTAGCATCTTCAATAATATGATTTGCATGATTAGTTGCGCCATTAATTTTAGCTTCTGCAATGGACTTACGAACAAAAAATCCAACAACGTAACCGACTCCGAATGTGGCAAGCAATACGAAGATGATCAAAATTATTTCTTTTGCACCCATGATTTCACCTCCTCTTGCTATTTAATTAGTTTCATTTTTGTCGGCTTGTATATTGTTATTAATAATTGCATCAACATACAGCACATTTAATTTCAAAATTTCATTTCGAAGTAATATTTTTTTAGAATATACACTTAAATATTAAATCTCTTACCAAATGATGTCAAGCATTGTAAATCGCTTACTTGCTTGATTTATCAATATTTATTACATTTTTACTAGATTTCATACATAAGAATGAAAATTTTATGCAAACTTTGTTTATTTTTATTAAATTACAACGGCACTTTATGACATGTTTTTTTATAAAATCGCTGTTTTCGTAAACTTTGTTCCAATAAAAAAAGTAATACGTCGATTTCCACTCCAGAATGCTCGATTTCTTTGGGGCGTGCAATGAGCCTGGGCCCACATGATGTGGGTCATGCATCCATTAAGACAGGATGTTTTAAAAACCTTATTAACTTATTGAATAAACCATTTTTATAAAGGTCTGTTAAAGTACATTTTCAGATCATCTAGAGTTTTCACTCTCTTTTTAGTGGACGAAGGTAAGTTTATTTGATCTTTTTCATTATATTTCTATAAATTTCTTCAAAATATTGCATAGCTTATTATTAAAAAAGCGAGTGCTTTAAAAAGCACTCGCATTCTACGTTTAAACTATTAAGATTTAGTATAACATTATTTGTTCAGAATAAGATTATTCGTCTAATAAAGAGAATTGATCTTCTTCATCTTCAGGCACAGTAACTGGTTTGTCTAAGCTATAGTGCTCACGAATAGAGGCTTTAACAGTATCACGGATATCTTTATTTTCTTTTAAGAATATTTTAGCATTTTCACGTCCTTGACCAAGACGCTCTTCATTATATGAATACCATGCCCCACTCTTAAGAACGATATCTAAATCAGAACCGATGTCTAAAATCTCGCCTTCTTTAGAGATACCTTCTCCGTACATAATATCCACCTCTGCTTGTCTGAACGGAGGTGCTACTTTATTCTTAACAACCTTAATTTTTGTTTTGTTACCAACAATATCATTACCTTGTTTCAATTGTTCAGCACGACGCACTTCTAAACGAACAGATGAATAGAATTTTAATGCACGTCCACCTGGAGTTGTTTCAGGGTTACCAAACATAACGCCAACTTTTTCACGAATTTGGTTGATAAAGATTGTAATTGTTTTTGATTTATTGATTGCACCAGAAAGCTTACGTAATGCTTGAGACATTAAACGGGCTTGTAAACCAACGTGAGCATCTCCCATTTCACCTTCAATTTCAGCTTTTGGAACTAATGCTGCTACAGAGTCTACTACGATAATATCAATCGCACCACTACGTACTAAAGCTTCACAAATTTCAAGCGCTTGTTCACCAGTATCTGGCTGTGATAATAGTAACTCATCAATATTTACACCTAATTTTTGTGCATAGATTGGGTCTAATGCATGTTCCGCATCAATAAATGCTGCTTGTCCACCTTGAGCTTGAACTTCAGCAATGGCATGTAATGCAACAGTTGTTTTACCAGAACTCTCAGGGCCATATATTTCAACGATTCGGCCTCTTGGATATCCACCAACACCTAATGCTATATCTAGTGCTAACGATCCACTAGAAATAGTTGAAATTCGACGGTCAGTTTGTTCACCAAGCTTCATAATCGAACCTTTACCGAATTGTTTTTCTATTTGTTTTAAAGCCATTTCTAACGCAGCTTGACGATCACTCATTAATATTCCTCCTCAGGATTACATTTATCTCTTAAATATATAATAACTGTTTTTTGTTCGTTTGCCAACAAAAAAATAGAACGTTTATTCGATATTTTTCTTAATTAAAGTTGTTTTTTGAAGAATAGAAACGCTTGTTTCGTATTTTTTCTACTATAAAACACATTTTCTATTAAACTATAATCTATAAAATTAAAAAAACTCGGCTAATTTACCGAGCTTTTTAATTATAAAATATGAAGTTACGTTTTATAAGTCTTGACTTTCATTAATTAATTTAATTAATAAGCTTGCACCATTTTTGACGGATGATAATCGTATTTGTTCTCTTGTTCCACTAAATTGATATTCTTTAATAACAGGTTCCGAATCACCAATTTTAATACCAATGTATACTTTACCCACTGGCACATTTTCTAAAGTTGAAGGTCCAGCTTCTCCAGTAAAACTAATCGAAATATTGCTTTTTGCTAAAACTTGCATGTTTTCTACTAATGATTTAGCACATTCCTCACTAACTGCACCATAATTAGCAAGAAGCTCAGATTGAACATTTAATAAGTTTTGTTTCATTTCATTAGAGTAGCACACTATACTTCCGGAAAAAATAGAAGAATTACCAGGAATATCAGTCATTCTTTTACTAAATAATCCACCAGTCAAACTTTCAGCAGCAGAAATTGTTAGATTTAATTCTTTCAATTTTTTTGATAAAACGATAAATAGATTTTCTCCGGTTGTTCCATAAATAAATTGTCCAACGCGTTCGCGAATTGCATGTTCAGCCTTTTCAATTAATCTATCAGCTTCTAGTTCATTACTTGCACTGGCTGTGATACGAAGCATAACTTCACCTTCACTTGCCAACGGGGCAATTGTCGGATTAGATTGGGTTTCGAGAATATCTAATATCTTAGTTTCAAGAATCGATTCTCCTATACCAAAAAACTTAAGTTCTTTTGATACTATTGTGTTCATTTCTTTACCTATTAAGAAATAAGGAATTAACTCATTCTCAACCATCGGAATCATTTCTTTTGGTGGTCCAGGCAACAACACGAATTGTTTATTTTCACTTTCATAAACCATTCCTGGAGCCATACCATTTTTATTAACTAATACATGAGAATGATTAATGACTAATGCTTGTTTTTTATTATTCTCTGTCATAGGACGATTAACTTTTATAAAGTACTGCTCGATAAACTGTAAAGATGGTTCATGATAAACGAGTGTTTCACCAACAAATTCCGAAACTACTTCTTTCGTTAAATCATCCTTCGTTGGACCTAACCCACCTGTTAGAATAATTAGGTCACTCCTAGATGAAGCCACTTCTAATGCATGTTTTAAGCGATCAGAATTGTCTCCAACTACTGTTTGGAAATGATGGTGATATCCTAGGGTTGATAAATGTTTAGCTAGAAATTGCGCATTTGTATTTGCAATTTGTCCTAATAGTAGCTCTGTTCCAACAGCTATTATTTCAGCTCTTTTCATCTCATTTCCTCCTATTCTTAACTAAATCTAATTACATTGATTTAATAAGAACGTCTCTATTTTTATAGAAATAATCCCAACCTGAATAAACAGTATAAAATAATGCAACCCATAGTGCTACATCAGCAATAGAAAATGGTAAAAAGTTTAATGGGAAATCATGTAGAAAATAAGCTGATATTGCTACGATTTGGGCCCATGTTTTAATTTTACCTAGCATTGCTGCAGCGTGTACTTCACCTGAACCAGCTAGAATCATTCGTAATCCAGTAACTGCAAATTCTCTACTAATAATAACAATTGTAATCCATGCAGGAACATAGTGAAAATCTGTTAAAATAATTAAAGCAGATGATACTAGTAATTTATCTGCTAATGGATCTAAAAACTTCCCAAAGTTCGTCACTAAATTATACTTACGTGCATAATACCCATCGATAAAATCTGTTACAGACGCTATTATGAAAATCGCTGCACCTACTAAGTGATTAACAGGTATCGAATCACCAAGTAATGTAACATTACCCCATCCAAAGTCTATTAAAACAACAATCATAAATAACGGGATCAAACATACCCTTGAAACTGTAATCTTATTTGGTAAATTCATTCTAAAAACCTCCAAAACATTCTAAAAAATGAAGCAATTTATGATAAATGAATAAAAGCCATCTTGAAGATGACTATTGATTCATTTTTAAATTTTTAATCGTAATATATTGATGAACAGCTTCTGTTGGACTAACTGGGAATTGGAATACTTCATCATTGATATGTAGTTCAACATTATGAGAAGCACCTATATTTACAGTTACTTCATTTTCATCAGTAAAGTCAAATGATTGAGTTTGACCTTGCTTTAAAATTCCACTGTAAAACATTTTTCCGCTAGGATTTTTAATATCCACATAACTTTCACCATTAGAAATAACTTCTAATTTAAACACATCTGTACCAGTTAAAGAAACAGTTGTACGTTTCCCTTCAGCAGAATCAACAGTAATCTTTTGAGTAGGCTCTACCTTAGTATCTTCATCTTTAGGTACTTCAGTATCTTTTTGATCGTCCTTCGCTTGATCTAAAGCATTATTTTCAGGTTTTTCAATTTCTGAACTTGCATTAGATTGATTAGTGTTGGTGGAGTTATTTGTTTTATTTTTTGATGGAAACATCATATAAATTGCGATACAAATACCGATAATTAGTATAGCAATTAAAATTTTCGGTAAGTAATCCATTATTCTTGATGATTTAACATTTACACCTAAAGGTTCCTTAAGCTTTGTTGCTCTGCTCGGAATTTCTTCATGTTTTACTTCATCAGGAATTGCAGAAGATTCACTCGATTCTTCCACTGCTGGCTTCTCAATTAATAAACTTGAAACATCAACACCAACTGTTTCAGCATATTGTCTAATAAACGCACGTACATAAAATTGACCAGGCAATATATCATAATTCCCAGATTCAATTGCTTCAAGATAACGTTTTTGAATTTTTGTTAATTCTTGAACATCATCAATTGATAAGTTTTTCGCTTCTCTTGCTTCACGTAATATTTTTCCTAATTCTGTCACAAGTCACACCCCAACTAACTTTAAAAATCAAACATTGTGAACGAGTTCGGTCCATTTTTATCCATTTGGTCTACTAGTTCATATTTAATTTCTTCATTTTCATCATTTCTTAATTCTATTATGTAATCAAAATCATCTAAAGAATATTCTGTTTGTTGTACAAACACATCAGGATGTTCGACCACCTTAACAGAGGACATTGCCATAATTTCACGAACTAACTGCCAATGTTGCTCATTAGCTCTTCTATGCGATAGAATTCCATCAATAATAAATACATTATCTGAATTATATTCATCTTCTATCAATTGACTTCTTAATGTTTGTTTAATTAACGTCGATGAGACGAATAACCAACGCTTATTTGCACAAACGCTTGCCGCAACAATTGATTCAGTTTTACCGACACGTGGCATTCCTCGGATACCAATTAACTTATGACCTGGCATTTTAAAAAGCTCAGCCATAAAATCGACTAACATTCCTAAATCATCACGAACGAAACGAAATGTCTTTTTATCGTCTTCATCGCGTTGAATATACGTACCGTGTCTAACTGCTAGACGATCTCGAAGTGTTGGTTTTCTTAATTTAATTATTGTTATATTGTCCATTGTATTTAAAATTGATTCAAATCTAGTAATTTGATCATCGTTTTCACAACCTAATAGCATCCCACGTCTCATCGTGTCGACACCATTAATTGTCAAAATATTTATCCCCAACATACCAATAAGTGAAGCTATATCTCCAAGTAGTCCAGGGCGATTCTTGTGTATTTCATATTCAAAATACCATTCGACTAATTGCATACTAATACCCCCTATTATATAACTACTTTTACTCTACCTTTTATAATAAACGATTTTACCTTAATAGAAAAGGTAAAATATGTGAAATAGCAAACTTTCGAGTGTTAACATTATTATGAGGTGTGCCAACCACCGTTTACTCCAATTATTTGGCCAGTTACATAGGAAGATTGTTCGGAAATTAGGAATGATACTGTATTAGCAATTTCATTTGGAATTGCTAATCTATTTAACGGAATTTCTTCAGCAATGGCTTCTAGGTCATCTTCACTAAAAGAATTTAACATACTTGTTTTTACTGCTCCAGGAGCCACTGCATTCACTCTAATTCCACTTGGACCTAACTCTTTCGCAAGGGACATTACATAAGCGTTTTGGGCACCTTTTGTAGTAGAGTATAGTACTTCACATGAGGCACCAATTTGACCCCATATTGAGGAAATTACAACAATACTACCAGTTTTACGTAAAACCATATTTGGAATGTAATGATTAATCACTTTAATTAAACTTTTTATATGTAGTTGTGTTAACATATCTATTTCCTCATTACTTACATCAGTAATCAATCCAAAAACTGAAAAACCTGAAGCGTATACGATCGAATCTATTTCAGTATTAATTTGTGAAGTTAATATTTCTACACCTTTTTCACTCGATAAATCAGCTTGTACAACTTGGCAATCAACTTGATAATCAATTGCTAAATTGAACAATTCAGTCAATGGATCAACTTTACTATTATAATGTGCAATAACATGATATTTTTCTTCAATTAATTTTTTGCAAATAGATAAACCGATATCTCCACTTGCCCCAATAACCAAAACTCGTTTTCTCATTCTTATATTCTCCACTTGTAAGTCTTCTATCATTCAATATTCTCAATTTCAAATAAAAAGCATCCTAAAAGGATGCTCACTAGTTTAATGAGGAAGAACGAAGAATTCACTCATATAGTCTTCATTTAATAATTGACTAGCAGCTGCTTTTAAATCCTCTACATTAATAGATTGTAGCACACTTACTATGTCAAATAAATTCATATCTAAAAATGCGTAACGTGTAAATTGATTTGCAATATATTCAGGTGAGTTTAGAGAACGAAGGAATCCTCCAATTTTCTTTTTCACTACTCGATCGACAATTTCTTTTTCCCATTGAATATTTTTTGAATCCAATAATATTTCTTTAATTTTTGCAGAAAGTTTTTCAGGTTCAGCTGAATCCCCTCCTATTATCGCAAAGGCAAATCCATTTTCAGCTGAATAGTCATATGAGAATGTATCATCAATTAATCCATCTTCATACATATCTTGATAAGTATTTGATCCTTTACCAAATAAATAATCAAGTAAAATTGAAACCGTCAGTTCATGTTTTAACAGGGTATCCCCTTCTTTTGGTGCTGCGAAATCTTTCACGCCAACTAAAACTTTTGAAGATTGTACATTCATATGTAATACTTTTTTCTTCTCAAAAGATGATGCTGTCTCTTCTGGGAAAAAGCGTTTAATTTCTGTTGCATCCTTAAATGTTTTTTTCGATTGATTGTCTTTAATCATTTTCATTGTTTCTTCTGGGTCAACAGGACCTACCACGAAAAATAACATATTACTCGGATGATAAAACGTTTCATAACAAGTATATAGTAGTTCTTTTGTGATTTTTGAAATTGATTCGACTGTTCCAGCAATATCCGTTCTTACTGGATGTTTACCATATAGTGAGGCAATCATGCCAAAATACTGTCTCCAATCAGGATTATCTTCGTACATTTTGATTTCCTGACCAATAATCCCTTTTTCCTTTTCAACACTTTGATCGGAAAAATACGGATCCTGAACAAAATCTAATAATGTAATTAAGTTTTGTTCAACGTTGTTTGTTGCTGAAAATAAATAGGCAGTTCTAGTGAAACTTGTAAATGCATTTGATGATGCACCTTGCTTACTAAAAACCTGAAAAACATCGCCATCTTTTTTCTCAAATAGTTTATGCTCTAAAAAATGAGCGATCCCATCTGGAACGACTAATTTTTCTTCCTTTCCAAGGGGAATAAACTCTGAATCAATTGATCCGTATTTAGTAGTAAAGGTCGCATAAGTTTTGTTATATCCTTGCTTTGGTAATATATATACTTTTAATCCATTTTCAAACTGTTCAAAGTAAAGTGTTTCATTTAGTTGTTCAAAATACTTTTTCTCCATTATGCTCCCTCCTGACCTTTCAAGAAGTAAGTTGTATGCAATTTAATTTTCTTAGCAACATTCACAATTTCTTCCTTCGTCACTTTTTCAATTTCAGGAATCCATTCTTCTATTGCACGTTCATTTCCTGCAGCATGATCATTAAATAGCGTCTCAATAATACCAAAAGCAGTATCCATACCTTCTAATAAACTATTTTTAATAACTAATTTTGTTTGAGCAATATCGTCCTCTGTAAAATTACCTTTTCTCATTTCTTCAAGTTGCTCAGCAATAATCGTAGTTGCTTTTTTAAAATTCTCATTTGCTATCCCAGACATAACCATCAATATGGATTTATGGCTTTCAAAGCGAGAAGCAGCATAGTATGCTAGGCTATTTTTCTCACGTACATTGATAAATAATTTTGAATGTGAGTATCCGCCGAACAGTCCATTAAATACTTGAAGTGCAAAATAGTCAGGATCTTGAATCGAGATATCAGTTGTATACCCTATGTGTAATTTAGCTTGATTTAATTTTTGTTCTTCAATTATTTCTTGTGGTGATTCAATCGGCTTAGCTTTTATTGTAGAGAATCGTTTTTGTTCCACACCTGTACTTTTAAAATTCTCCTCAACTAGCTTTTGGCATTGATCAAAAGAAACATCTCCTACGATATATAAATCAATTAAATCTTCTTTTAAAGACTTCTCATAGTAATTATATAGTGCATCTGGAGTAATTGATTTTACATCTTCAGTTTTTCCATTGGCTAATAAAGCATATGGATCATTTTTAAACATTTCTTCAACTAATCGTTGATTTGCATATTTCAATTTATCATCATTTATTGATTGAATGCGTTGAACTTGAGTTCTTTTTTGTGTCTCAACATGCTTAGCAGAAAATGTTCCACTTTCTTTAAATGGATTTTGCCAAATAGATGCGATTAAAGAAATCGCTTCATTTAATAAAGCATTTTGATTTGAAAGATATTTTTCATTCGCAATATCTATTGAAAATGACATGACATGATAGTCCCCTTTTTTTGATACATCTACAAAAAAAGTTGCGCCATATAATTCTTCAAGTTTTCTTCTAATTTCACCATTGGTTGGCAGTTCCTCTGTACCACTTTGTAACACATAAGGTAAAATCCCTCTGAATGAAATTGTATCCTCTTCAAGTTTCCCACGAACCTTTAACGTAATTGAATTCGTTTTGAATTTTTCAGTTGTGATGACATGTAGCTGGATTCCATTAATTTCACTATTTTTATACTGTAACAAATTCACATTTAACCCTCCTTAGACAGTTATCACATATTCATATTTATTTCCAATATCTTCATTGTATCTCTAATTTTACCAAAAATAAAACCTACTGCTTAGTTTACCCAAAAATCTTCATTCAAAAATAAAAAAAGAAGCTTCCTAAAAATTTAGGAAGCTTCTTTCGAAAATTATTAACGTTTTCCTTTTTCATACGCCACACCAACAGATTTTGGTGCTTGAGAAGTTTTAGAGAATAATACTAAAGCAATTAAAGTTACAACGTAAGGGAATAATTTTAAAGCTAATGGCGGAATTTGCGCCAAGCTTGGAATTACTTGAGAAACGTTAGCAATTGTTGTTGCAACTCCGAAGAATAGAGTCGCAGCTAAAATACCTAGAGGTCTCCATTGTCCAAATATTAAGGCTGCGATTGCAAGGAAACCTAAACCTGCCACACTACCTGTAAATTCACCTGAATACGTAACTAAAATAATTGCTCCACCTAAACCAGAGAACGCTCCAGAAATGATAACACCTAAGTAACGGATACGGTATACATTAATACCAGCTGCATCTGCCGCTTGAGGATATTCGCCACATGCACGTAAACGTAATCCAAATCTAGTTTTATAAAGAACAAATGTACTAATGATTAATATAATCAAAACTAACCAAGTTGTTGAGTAAGCATTTTTAAAGAATAAATCCCCAATGATTGGAATTTTACTTAGTCCTGGAATGTCACTACGAATCATACCGTTTACACGAATATTACCTGAACCAGTAATATTTCTAGCTAAGAATACTGTTAAAGCACCAGCGATCATGTTAATTGCGATACCGCTAATAACTTGGTCTGCATTTAAGTTAATACTTGCAAATGCGTGTAATAATGAGAATAAGGCACCTGCAAGCATAGCAACAAGAAGACCTACCCAGATCACCCAAGATTCAGTTGGATGTGTTTCTTGTAATTTTGAGATTGTTAATGCACTCGAAAATCCACCGACAACCATTAAACCTTCTAAACCTATATTTACTACACCACTTCGTTCAGAAAATAGTCCACCTAACGCTACGATTAATAAAGGAATCGTATAGGCAATTGCATATGGGAATATTTGTAAGATTAAATCCATCGCCTTATTTCACCTTCTCTCCATCTTTGCTGTCTACTGCTTCTTTCTTATACTTACGTGCTTTGCCAACACGATCAATTACCTTTTTAATTAAAATACTTGTTGCAGCGAAATAAATAATGATTGCAATAATAACGTCAGCAATTTCTGGCGGTATTGAAGTCATTGCACTCATAAAGCCTTTACCTGAATATAGCAGACCAAAGAAAATTGCTGAGAAGAAGACACCGATTGGCGTGTTCATACCTAATAATGCAACTGCAATTCCGTCGAATCCTTCAGTTGGTAATACACCAATTTGAATTAATTGAGCATTACCTGCATACTGAACGACACCAGCAAGACCCGCTAATCCACCTGAAATCATCATTGATAAAATAACATTTCGATTAACAGAAATACCAGCATATTCTGCAGCACTTCGGTTAAATCCTACAGCTTTAAGTTCATAACCTAATACTGTGCGATTAATGATAAATGCGATTACAATTACCATAATTGCAGCAATAAATAAACCGAAATTTATATATGATCCACCGAACAAATCAGCTAACCAGTGCATTTTTAATGTTGCAGAATCAGGTAGAATTTTAGATTCAGTCTCTGTATTACCTTTAAAGTATTTTGGAACTAAATAATAAATCGTCCAATAGGCGATCCAGTTCATCATAATCGTTGATACAACTTCGTGAACATTAAATTTAGCTTTTAATAATCCAGGGATAAATGCCCATAATCCACCTGCAATAAATGCAATAACAACCATCAATGGAACTAAAATAATAGTTGGTAAATCGACTGTTAACCCAATCGCAGAAGCACAAAATCCACCGAATAACATTTGTCCAGAAGCACCGATGTTAAATAGTCCTGTTCTAAATGCAAATGCAACAGAAAGACCTGTTAAAATTAACGGGGTAGCAGTAGCTAACGTATTACCGATACGTTCTGCATCTTGTAAGCCGCCTTTAAATAAATAAGTAAATCCTTCAACTGGATCATTACCAGTTAATAAAATAAGTAATGCTCCAGCTAGTAAACCTAATAATATGGCAATTAAAGAAATTATTCCTCCCTTTTTCATGCCCCTTCACCTCGCTTTATACCAGCCATCATAAGCCCTAATTCATCTTCATTTGTATCTTTTGCGTTAACAATGTCAATAACTTCTCCAGCATTAACAATCGCGATACGATCTGAAAGATTTAAAACTTCATCAAGCTCTAAAGAAATTAAAAGAACAGCTTTTCCACTATCTCTTTGTTCAATTAATCTTTTATGAATATACTCGATTGAACCTACATCTAAACCACGTGTTGGCTGACAAGCAATTAATAATTCGGGTTTAAGCTCAATTTCTCGGCCGATAATAGCTTTTTGCTGATTACCACCAGACATTGATTCAACAACCGTTTTAGCTCCTTCACCTGAACGAACATCGAATTCTTCAATAATTTTTTTAGCATGTTTTGCTATTGCTGCTTTATCAAGAATTCCAAATTTTGAAAACGGCTCTTGATTATAAATTTCTAAAACCACGTTTTCTTCGATTGTATATTCAAGAACTAGTCCTCTTTTTTGTCTATCTTCAGGAATGTGTGCAATTCCGCTATGAATTCGTTGACGGATGCTATCTTTCGTTATATCTTGACCTTTTAATTTGATACTTCCCTCTTCAATTGCTCTAAGTCCAGTGATTGCTTCAACTAGTTCAGATTGTCCATTTCCTTCAACTCCGGCAATTCCGACAATTTCACCAGCTCTTACTTGTAGTGAAGCATTTTTTAAGCCAAGAACTTTTTTATTATTTTTTACACTTAAGTTATTTACATCAAGAACTACTTCACCTGGTGTAGCTTGAACTTTATCTACTTTAAAAGAGACCTGACGTCCGACCATCATTGATGCCATTTCAGCCTCAGATGTTTGTTTAACATCAACTGTCCCAATATATTTACCATGTCTTATAACTGTGCATTGATCAGCAACAGCTTTAATCTCTTTTAACTTATGTGTAATAATGATGATCGACTTACCTTCATCAATTAAATTCTTAATAATTTTCATTAATTCTTGGATTTCTTGAGGTGTTAAAACCGCTGTAGGCTCATCTAAAATTAATACTTCAGCGTTTCGATATAATGTTTTAAGAATTTCAACCCTTTGTTGCATACCTACTGATATATCTTCGATTTTTGCATATGGATCTACGTTTAAACCATAAGTTTTTGAAAGTTCTTCAATACGTTTAGCTGCAGTTTTAATATCGACAACAAGACCTTTTTTCGGCTCAAGTCCTAATATGATATTTTCAGTAACTGTAAAGTTGGCAACTAATTTAAAATGTTGATGAACCATACCTATTCCAAGTTCATTTGCAACATTTGGGTTCGAAATTTTTACTTCTTTGCCTCTAACTTTGATCGAACCTTTTTCAGGTGTATACATTCCAAAAAGGACGGACATTAAAGTTGATTTCCCAGCTCCATTTTCCCCTAAAAGAGCGTGAACTTCCCCTTTTTTCAATCGTAGTGTAATATCGTCATTCGCTTTTATCCCAGGAAATTCTTTTGTTATGTTTAACATTTCCACTACATACTCCATAATTTTCCTCCTTTTTATATTACGAAATCATTTATTTACAATTAGCTCTATTGAATTCGAAATATTTACCTTTTTATAATTTAGGGACGGTTTCTCGCTCAGCCACTATTTTCATGCCCTAATCAATTGGAAACTCTTCCATATAAAGTGCTTACAATTGATTAAGGCATGATTTCCCTTAAAAGTTGGAGAAGAAGCATATAAAAAGGTGGTTACCCTTTCCTTATGCTTCTTCTTTTAACTATTCATTAAGATTCGAACTTACTAATTATTTTAATAAGCTTCCTCTTTCGCTTGAAACTACAATTTCACCAGACTTAATTTTGCCAAATACGTCATCAACTTTAGATAAAGTATCGTCACTTAAGTTAGGATTTTTTTCTGGTAAGTGAACACCGTCATTTTTAGCATCAAATGTTAAAGTTTGTCCACCTGGGAATTTTCCATCTTTTTCAGCTTTCATCATATCAGATGCAGCTTTAGAAATATCTTTCATAGCAGAAGTTAAGATTGTAGATTTGTCGCCTTCATAAATACCTTCTGAGTATTGGTCAACGTCTACACCGATAATCCAAGCCTCTTTACCATTTTTAGCACGAGCTTTAGATTCGTTAATTGCACCTACACCTACACCACCAGCAGCACAGAAGATTGCTTTAACGCCACGATCGTACATTTGTGCAGCAATTTGTTGTCCACCAGCTACGTTATTGAAGCTTCCTTCATAAACAACGTTTTCAGCTTTTAAAGAGATTTTTGTTCCAAGGTTTTCGTTTGCATATTTAACACCTTGTTGGAAGCCCCAGTTGAATTTTTGAACTGCAGGAATTTCCATACCACCGATGAAACCAACATCACCAGTTTTTAATTGAAGTGCAGTAGCAACACCAGCTAAGTAACCAGCTTCATGTTCTGCGAAGAAAATAGAAACTGTGTTATCTTTTACTACAGGTTTGAAATCACCTGCGTGTGGAGTTCCATCAATGATAACGAATTTGTCATCTTTGTATTTATCTTGCGCTTTAAAGATTGCAGTTTCAAATTTGAAACCAGGTGTTACGATGAATTTATAACCAGCATCGTTTAAGTTACCAATTTCTTTTAAGTAATCAGCTTCAGTAGTACCAGTTGGTTTTAAGTATTTTGTGTCTTTCTTTACATCGAAGTTTAAGTCTTTAGCACCAGCTTGGATACCTTCCCAAGTTCCTTGGTTGAATGACTTATCGTCAATCGTACCTGCATCTGTTACCATACCTACTTTAAATGCGCCTTCAACATCTTTTTTACCATTGTCTTTACCACATGCGCCTAAAATAGTTCCTGCAGCTAAAGCCATAGAAAGAATAAGACCAGCTTTCTTCATTTTCATAACCATTTGCCCCCTTAATATTTATTTACATTTGTACTAGCTTGGTATATAATCGTTTCTTTAACGATCCACCTCCCTAATAAATTTTAATGAAATTTTCAGTAAATAATATTTGAAATACCAGCCAATTTTATTTTTAGTAAAATTACTATTGTATATGCAGTTAATTTCTTTTTCTTAAAACATTAAAGCTAAATTGATCCGCTCTGAAGTAATTATAAGAATGTAAAACCGCACGATTTAAATCGTCAAAATGAAGTTGTTCTATTAATAAAAGTGAAACTTCTGGTTCACACTGTAGTAAAGGAGATACTTTATCATGGTAACCAATTGGCTCAATTCGTGCACTTGAATATTCAATATTTCGACCAGTCTCTTTTTTGATAAACGAAAAAAATGAGTGGTCTTCAAATGACGGAACTTGCTTAAATAAATTGGTAGGTAATTTATCAACACAATAAACAACCGGTTCTCCGTTTGCGGTACGAATTCGCTCTACTACATGTATTCGATCTTCTTCAGAAATTGTGAAGTTTTTTAAATCTTCTTTTGTTGGAACTAATAGTTTAGAAGATAAAAAGATTGTACCAGGTTCTTTACCAGCCTCGACGATCATTTCTGAGACACTGCTTAGTTGTTCAATACCTGTCCGAAAAATCGGTTTAGGTTTGACAAATGTACCAACACCATGTCGTCTGATTAATATATTTTCTTCTTCTAAAACCCTTAACGCTTCTCTTAATGTTGCTCTACTAACTCCAAATATTTTAGATAACTCATACTCTGAAGGTAACTTATGATGTGGCAAATAAACACCATTCTCTATATCTTGTTTTATTCTATCCATCACTTGGAGATAGAGTAATCTGGAATCTGTTTTAATCTTCATGTCCCATCCCCCAAACTTCGGATTTCGGACATCTGTTGTTAGACATCTGTCGTATAATCCATCTTTACTATACTGTTATTTTATAATCTTTTCAATACTTTCTGTATATTTTTTGTAAACGCTTTATTCATTTTGTCGAACATGTTCATTTCAGCTAAAATCCGCATAAAAAAACTCTTATAATCCTTCCGTTTCACACAGTGAAAAAGCTAGATTATAAGAGTTCTAGATTTATTCGGGCTAAATCACGTTCTCCATAATAATGCTTTTTCCCCATAGTATTGCAAATATTGGTTGCAATGTAGAAACTTTCGACCCATAATGTCGAATTTATATGAGGACCTACATCTATCTGAAGAAAATAATAGCATCAATTGTTTAAAACTGTCAACAAAGTTCGACGAAATTTTCAAAAGATTAGGATGAAGCTTGTTCATCTTCAACCGGTTTACTTATTAATACTTCTCTTGGCTTACTACCTTCATAAGGACCGACAATTCCATTATCTTCCATTGAATCAATTAACCTCGCAGCTCTAGTATAGCCAATACGGAATCTTCTTTGTAGTAAAGAAACGGATGCGGATTGCATATTTGTTACTAGTTCCACAGCTTCACCGTACAATTCATCATCCACTTGCGATTTTCCATCTTTCTCTTCCTTTACCATCATTTCCTCTTGATATTGTGCTTTTTGCTGAGAAATTGAAAATTCAACCACTCTCTCCACTTCATCATCAGATAAGAATGCTCCTTGCACACGTGTTGGTTTAGATGCACCGATCGGTTGGTAAAGCATATCTCCTCTACCTAGTAATTTCTCAGCACCACCAGTATCTAATATTGTTCTTGAATCCGTTTGAGAAGATACACTAAATGCGATTCGTGAAGGTATATTTGCTTTTATTACCCCAGTAATAACATCTACCGATGGTCTTTGAGTTGCAATTATTAAATGAATGCCAGCAGCTCGAGCCATTTGTGCTAGCCTTGTAATCGAATCTTCCACATCACTTGAAGCAACCATCATTAAGTCTGCTAATTCATCGACAATTACTACGATGAAAGGTAAAAGAGGCTGTTTAGCATCCATCATATTATTATTTTGTCGAATTAATTCATTATAAGCTTCAATATTTCTAGTTCCCGTATGAGAGAATAATTCATACCTTCTTTCCATTTCACTTACAACTTTCCTCAAAGCTTGAGAAGCTTTTTTAGGATTAGTAACAACCGGAGTAAGTAAATGTGGAATTCCATTGTATACATTTAATTCAACCATTTTAGGATCGATTAACATTAATTTAACTTCCGATGGTTTTGCATTCATTAATAAACTTACAATAATTCCATTTATACATACACTCTTCCCACTACCAGTCGCACCCGCAACAAGTAAATGTGGCATTTTATTTAATTCTGCAATTACAGCTTCACCTGCTATATCTTTTCCTAATGAAACAGCAAGTGGGTTTTGAATTTTAGGATTCTTGTTTTCTAATACTTCCCTTAATAAAACGGTAGTTATATGTGTATTCGGAACTTCAATCCCAACTGCAGACTTACCTGGAATAGGTGCTTCGATACGAATGTCTTTCGCAGCAAGTGCTAAAGCTAAATCATCACTTAAATTAACAATTCGACTAACTTTTACTCCAGCATCAGGATAAACTTCATATTTCGTAACAGCAGGACCATGATGAACTTTCGTCACCTTTGCTTTTACACCAAAACTTTGAAATGTTCTTTCAAGCTTGTCCGCGTTTTCTTTTAGTTTTGATTCATTCTCCCTTTGCTTAATCCCTTTAGGAAGTGCTAATAATTCAATTGATGGTAAAACATAATCTACCTTTTCATCATCATTAACTTCCGCAACTGGTAATTCAATCGAGTTTTCATCGTCATCTACATGAACGGACTGTTGTTTAGTAGGAAGTCCTTGGATGATTTGTATAGGTTCATTACTTGGCGCATGATATGTAGGTGCATATTCGATTTGAATTTCTTTTGGTTCCTCTACCACAGATACTTCATTTAAATTTTCTACTTGAAAGTTTGAACTACCGCTTATCGAAACTTCATTTTCAAGTTCCTCATTAATCTCTTTTTCAGCTTTTCTTTTTTGCTTCGCAACGGCACGTCTACTTGTATTTGTATTCGTTTTTGGATCACGTTTCCAAAAATTACGAATGTCTTTAAAAAAGTCTGAAATTAAATTTCCTATTTTCGGCATAATATATTGGTATAGATATCCTCCAAGTGGTTTCCCAGTAATGAATAAAATACCAGCAACAATAGCGATAATGCCGAATAGAATTGCACCTGTTCTCTCGAATAGGAAATAGAGTATTGCAAATAAAACTGCACCGATCATACCACCGCCTAAATCAACGGATTTTATTTGCCCTTTTGCTTCGATCATAAACAATTGAAACGTACTATCTATGACAGACTGATTAGGAAATTGATTATTTTTCGCTAATAAATCAAATAGAGTAACATGACTAAACATCAATATACTAAAGAAGATTAATAGTCCACCAATTGTCATACTCGATATAAAAGGTGGTCTTTTTCGGTAAATAATACTATAAGCAGATAGACCAATAATAAATAGAAAACTAAGCATATACCATTCACCAAAGAAAAAGCGTAAGAATAGTACAAAAGATTTTCCGACAATGCCTAATTTTAAAATCGTAATGATTGAAAGTGCGATAAATAATAATCCACTAATCTCATACCAAATTGAACCAGACCCACTTACATTTTTCCGACCTTTTGATTTTTGCTGTTTTTGTTTTGCCATGTAATTCACCCCCATCTAATTATAGATTCGCCAAAGAAAGCAGCCTTTTGGCTGCTTTCTTAATTTGCATTCATTATAACATATCAGAACATATGTTTACCATGTATTGTTATTATTTAACTTATGATGGAAAGATTAAAATCCTTTGTCCTGGAGTATATTGCATGTAATGCTCTGGGTCTGTACTTACAATTCGTTTTATTTCAAACGATGCTCCACCAACACTATCAACCAACATTGGCACACCGTTGTATTCCATATATTGTTGCGTAGTATATTCTTGTTGATCCACTGGATAGATAGATTCAAGTGGCATAATAGTATAAAGAATCAAATGGCATTCTCCTCTTTATTGGATAATTCTTTTCTTTCGTCTATTAATTCTTGAAGCTTGCTTAGCGCTTGACCAATACCTCCGACATCGTCGATCAACCCATATTTTACTGCATCTATTCCAACAACATTAGATCCGATATCACGAGTTAAATTACCTTTTGTAAACATTAATTCTTTGAAACGTTCTTCAGTTATTTTGGAATGCTTTGTTACAAATTTAGTTACTCGTTCTTGCATTTTATCAAGATATTCAAATGTTTGTGGTACGCCTATCACTAAACCAGTTAAGCGAATAGGATGAATCGTCATCGTAGCTGTTTCAGCTATGAAAGAGTAGCTTGTACTGACTGCAATTGGAACACCTATACTGTGTCCTCCACCGAGAACGATTGATACTGTCGGTTTTGTTAATGTAGAAATCATTTCGGATATTGCTAATCCTGCTTCTACATCCCCACCAACCGTATTTAAAACAATTAATAAACCTTCAATTTTCGGATTTTGCTCAATCGCCACTAATTGAGGTATTAAGTGCTCATATTTTGTTGTCTTATTTTGAGGCGGTAATTGAACATGACCTTCAATTTGACCAATTATTGATAAGCAATGTATTTTTGAATCATTACTATTTGGTACATTGGTTTGCCCAAGTTGTTGTATTTTTTCAACTAGACTCATATCTTTTTGATCATTTGGCTTTGCTGGCGCTTCTTCATTTGGGATTGGTGTTTCATTATTTGAATTTGACAAAACGGTTCCCCCTATCTTATTTCATACAATTTAGTATGTGAAAATAGTAAGGAAAACATACCCAATTTCGAGAAGAAGAGAAGCATAAAATCATTGCTTCTCTTCAAATATCATACTTCCATTAGAATTGGAAGGATCATTGGTCTACGTTTAGTCTCTTCGTATAAATAAGCACTAAGGCCATCTCTTATAGAATTTTTCAATAATGTCCATTCGATTTGATCATTTTGCAGCATTTTTTCAGTAATATCTTTTACAATTTCAGATGATCTTGTAATTAGTTTTTCTGATTCTCGTACATAAACAAAACCGCGCGTTATAATTTCAGGACCTGAAATGATTAGCCTTCTTTGTTTATTAAACGTTACGACTACAACCAGTATTCCGTCTTGAGAAAGAAGCTTTCGATCTCTTAAAACGATATTTCCAACATCGCCTACTCCAATGCCATCAATTAGTACATTTCCTACTTCTACTTTTTCGGTTTTGCTTGCAATTCCATTTTTAAAGGAGACAATATCCCCTTTTGCGATTATATAGATATTTTCTTTTGCAATTCCAACCTCTTCACCGATATGACCATGTGCTTTTTGCATGCGAAACTCACCATGAACAGGTAAGAAATATTTTGGTTTCATTAATTCTAGCATTAATTTTAATTCTTCTTCATATCCATGTCCTGAAACATGCACTTTCTTATAGCCATAAATTACATTGGCTCCAGCTCTGAATAATAAATTAACTGAAGATGCAACAAGCATTTCATTACCTGGAATAGGTGTTGCCGCCATCAGCACTGTATCACCTTTTCGAATAGATACTTGTTTATGTGCACCTTTCGCAATTCGAGAAAGAGCTGCCATTGGTTCTCCTTGTGTACCAGTAGTTAAGATAACAATGTCTCTTTCTTTATAGTTGTCCGTATCAACAACAGAAATCATTAAATCATCTGGTATTGTTAGGTAATCTAATTCTTTTGCAATTTCGATAGACTTAACCATGCTACTACCGACTACTGCTAATTTACGATTAGCTGAAACACAGGCATTAATCACTTGTTGAATTCGATAAATATTTGATGCAAAACAAGCTATAATCACTCGACCCTTTGCATTCGTTACCTCTTTTTTAATTTCTTCAGAAACTTTTTTCTCTGAACCAGAAAATCCTTGTCTTTCTGCATTTGTACTATCAGATAATAAGCATAAAACACCTTTGTCCCCTATTAATGCTAGTTTCCCTAGGTCTGCCCCAGGATATGGACTTTTTGATTGATCGAATTTAAAATCTCCAGTATAAACAACCGCTCCCTGAGGTGTATCAATACAAAATCCAAACGAATCTGGAATACTGTGAGTCGTACGGAAGAAGCTTATTGAACTATCATCAAAATTAAACTTACTATTTTCATCGTAAACTTCAAATTGAGATAGATTTTTAATCCCTTTTTCACTTAATTTCTCTCTAATAAATAATAAAGCTAGTTTATTTGTATAAAATTTAACTTCCGGAAGCTTTTTCATTATATAAGGAATCGCACCAATATGATCTTCGTGACCATGTGTGATAAAAACACCCACTAGTCTTTGAGCGTTTTTTTCTAAATAACTTACGTCAGGTATAACATGATCTATACCATACATTTCTTGATCCGGGAACTTTAATCCTGCATCTAGAACATAAATTGATTCCCCGACTTCGACAACATACATATTTTTTCCGATTTCACCTACCCCACCAAGGGCAAACACTTTAACTTGTTGACTTAATTCTTTAACCACTACCTGTTCCTCCTAGCAAACTTTTAAATTTACAGACCGTTCAAAATCTTACAAACATTATATCCTAGTAAGAACAGGTAAAACAAGATACATTCTTCCTTAATAAGGAAAATTGAATTACAAAAGGCATGAAAATTTCTACTTACTTTTACTGATTTAACTTGTAAAAAAGTTAAATAAAAATTAAAAACCACTTTCGATGATCCAATTAGTATGGATCCATCAAAAGTGGTTTTTATTTTATTTTGTTATTTTTGTAACGCTTCTTCTAATTGGTTCATTAATGAACTTAAAGTAGTACGTTCATTTTCAGATAATGGTACAAGTGGTAAGCGTACACCGCCCACATCTAAGCCTTTCATTTGAAGAGCAGTTTTGATTGGACTTGGACTTGGCGCCATAAAGAAACCTTCGAATAAAGGAGAAAGTTTACGATGTAAAAATTGTGCTTTTTCCATATTACCAGTAAAGTAACTTTCAGCTAACTGTTGCATTTCATTTCCTAACACATGCGATGCAACTGAAACAGTTCCTTTTGAACCAATTGCAAATGCTGGTAAAGTTAAACCATCATCTCCGCAATATAATTCAAAATCGTCAGAAGTTCGATCGATAATTTCTGTCATAATAACTAAGTTACCTGTCGCATCTTTAATCGCGACGATATTTGGTATTTCAGAAAGTCTTACAACTGTATCTACTGATAGACTAGCAATTGTTCTACCAGGTACGTTATATAACATAACTGGTAATTCAGTACTTTCTGCTGCTGCTTTAAAATGCTGATAAAGCCCTTCTTGGTTCGGTTTATTATAATATGGTACAACAACCATGATTGCATCTACACCAAGCGCGGATACTTTTTTCGTCAATTCCACTGTTTCACGGGTATTATTACTTCCAGTACCTGCTAAAACTGGAATTCGGCCATTAACAGTTGTTACAACATGGCTTATTAAAGCTAATTTTTCCTCAGATGTTAACGTTGGTGATTCTCCTGTTGTTCCACAAACAACTAGTGAATCTGTTCCATTATCAATTAAAAAATTCACAAGTTTCGTTGTTTTTGCGAAATCAATATTACCTTTCGAATCGAAAGGCGTTACCATCGCAGTTGAAATTTTACCAAATCTACTCATTTTCCCACTCCGATCAATAGTTAATCCATTTTTACTGAACTAAGTTCGAAAGCCTCATGTAGTGCAGTAACCGCTTCAATCATATCTTCATTTTTAACAAGTACCCAAATCGTTGTATGACTATCCGCCGATTGAAGTATTTGTATACCTTTTTCTGAAAGTGCAGTAACAATTTTTGAAGTTACTCCAGGAACACCTGCTATCGCAGCTCCTACGATTGATACTTTTGCACAACCTTTTGTAAATGAAGGTTCATAGCCAATCCCTTTTAATACATCGATCGCTTTTGTAGCGACTTCATCACTTACTGTATAAACAACGCCATTTGGTGAAATGTTGATAAAATCAACACTTATCCCTTTATTCGCCATTGCTTTAAAAACTTGGGAATGTAAATCAAATGTGTGCTCCTTCGAGGTTACACGTATTTGTGTTACATTTGGAACATGCGCTATACCTGTAATTAATCGATCTTGGATGTCTCCACCAATTAATCTTTGTGACGGATTACTTGTTACAAGTGTACCTAAACTGTCTGAATAAGTTGATCGGATTCTGATCGGCACTTTACCTTGCATAGCTATTTCAACCGCTCTCGGATGGATAACTTTTGCACCCTGATATGCCATATTACAGATCTCCGCGTACGTTACTACTGACAATGGTCTCGCTTCCTTAACAATCCTAGGATCTGCTGTCATAACACCTTCAACATCCGTAAAGATTTCAATAGTTTCTGCTCCAACTGCAACTCCTAATGCTGATGCTGAAGTATCACTTCCACCTCTACCTAATGTTGTGACATCCCCTTTTGTTGTTACCCCTTGAAAACCAGCAACTACGACAACATCATAGTTTTCTAATTCTTTTAGTAGGCGTCCACATTTCATATCAAGAATTTTTGCATTACCAAATTCATCATTTGTTCTAAAACCAGCAGTTGCACCTGTCATAGCCAGAGAATGAATGCCGTTTTCATTTAGCAGATTCGAAAAAACGATTGAAGAAATCGTTTCACCACATGACATTAATAAATCAAGCTCACGTTGTGAAACTTTGCTTCTTTTTGCACCTACTAAATTTAATAACGTATCAGTTGCATATGGTTCACCTTTCCGTCCCATTGCAGATACAACTACAACTAATTTATACCCTTTTTCTAATGCTTCTTTTATATGTCTTAGTGCGTGTTTTCTTCCATTTTCGTCACGAACTGAAGTCCCACCAAATTTTTGGACTAATATCTTCATTCTTGCACCTCTCTAGCTGTATTCACTAAATGATGCTTAACTCAATTAATCTTTCAGCAATTTGCACTGAATTCCAAGCAGCACCTTTTAATAAGTTATCCGATACAATCCATAAATGGAATCCTAATGGATTATCTAAATCTTTACGGATTCGACCAACAAATACATCATTGCTTCCAATACTATAAAATGGCATTGGGTATAATTGTTGATCTGGATCATCTTGTAATACAATACCAGGTGAATCACTTAAAATTGATTTAAGTTCTGCCACTGATACTTCTTTATCTACTTCAATATAAACTGACTCTGAATGACCAGATATAACAGGTAATCTAACGCAAGTAGCACTGATTTGTAACTCAGGTAAATGCATAATTTTCTTCGTTTCATTTATCATTTTCATTTCTTCATAAGTATAACCGTTCTCTGTAAAAACATCGATTTGAGGGATTGCATTAAATGCGATTTGATAATGCTTGTCACCGCTTTTTACCGGTAATACAGAAGGCTTCGCTTCTTCACCGTTTAAAAATGCCTGCGCTTGTTCTTTTAATGCGTCAATTGCTGTTACACCAGCTCCAGAAACAGCTTGGTAAGTTGAAACAACAACTTTATTTAATCCGATTGTTTGCCTAATTGGTTCAAGTGCAACAACCATTTGAATAGTAGAACAGTTAGGATTTGCAATGATACCTTTATGATTAAATAAATCTTTATCATTCACTTCAGGAACAACTAATGGTACATCTTCAGCCATTCTGAAAGCGCTAGTATTATCTACAACTACTGCCCCTCTTTTAACTGCTTCAGGTGCTAATTCTTTTGAAACTGAACCGCCAGCGCTAAATAATGCAATATCAACACCTTCAAATGCATCTGGTGTTGCTTCTTGTACTATTACTTCTTGACCATTAAAAGTTAATTTTGACCCAGCAGAGCGCTTTGATGATAAATATCTAATTTCTTTTACTGGAAAGTTTCTTTTTTCCAATGTTGCAATCATTTGTTGACCAACTGCTCCAGTAGCTCCGACTACAGCTACTACATAACTTTGTTTATTCCCCACTATTTGCACCTTCCCTGTTTTCAACTTTTATTAAATAGTTTACGCGATATAAAGTTGATTTTCAAAAATTTAAGTTTGGACATTTCTTTTCATAGGAACGAGTATGTATCTTATTGACACATACTCAATTTTCTTCATTCTAACATAGAAAAAATACTTCGTAGTAATTTTTTCTAAAATTATTATTGTAAATCACGATATTTTTCAACTAAAACAGGTTGAAGCTGCTTTCCTTCAATTGAAGCATATACTGTCTCTAATAAAGACTCCATTCTAGCTACCAATGAATTAGGCTTTTTAATTGGATCATCTTGGCCAAATGGAATAAAATAAATATTTTTTGTACTCATTAAACGCATTAAAATGTGGCTTAGAGGATAATACCTAATGTCGAGCTCTAGGCTGTTTTTTTTATTTATCATAGTTGATCCTTTTAAAAGGCAGTATTCGTAAACTTTGTTGCAATTATAAAAGTTATTCGTCGATTTCAGCTTCAGAATGCTCCTTTTTTAGTGCGGCGTACGATGAGCCTCCTTGGTTCGCCTGCTTAGGTCTCACTTCCTTTGCTACTCCCACAGGTATCTCGCACTTTACCAATTCACTTCTTTATTTACAGTTTGTTTTAAAAACAGCAATCTTTTAGAAAAAAGCTTATTAAAAAAGGACCCTCTCAAGGAAAAGGACCTTTTTAAATTTATCTATTCAACGAGCATGTTTAGCATTATTTTACATTTCCCTTAATTACAATCCAAACTAATAAGTATAACAATCACTCTATAAACCTATTTTTTGTTCAAAGATAGAGAGGTTAAACAAATGCAGGTTATTTTAAGGGGCTTCCTAATATTAAGTATAACTTTTATGTGTGTAAGAGGAAAAGATTACTGGACATATAATAGAAGTAAATGAACTTTTTAAATTACTACAAGTCTATTCAAAAAATACGGCATTTTGTAAATGAAATGAATACACTCGATTTAATTGGTTTTTAATACATGAATCGAAAAATGCTTGTTTATAGTCCTTGAATAACACTTTAATAAATTGATTTCGCAAATCTTTTATACTCATATTATGGATGCTTAAATATTTTTCTGTCCAAAAATTCATATTAGCTGAAAATGTCTCGTCATCTATTTGAAAAAACGAACGTAATGCTTTTACACCTGAATTACCAAGCAATATAGTAACATCATCAACATCAACATGATCATCTAGTTCGAATACTACGATTTGTTCACTATTAGGTCTTTTTATTACGTTATTCCCTTCTGAATAGCCTATAAGTCTTCCATTTGATAGATCTAGGGCAACAACTCCTTTTTCCAGATCTAGTGACCAATGCATATAGGCCAACTTAATAACTTCCCGTATGTTCAAATGATTTATAATCCGTTCTGCATGAAATCGATCAATGATTTCGATTTTCTCATTAGCTTTATTTTTTTCAAAATTTGTTATAATGGCCAACATCCCTTTCCATAAAATCAAAAAATACCACTATCACCATAGATATTAAAGGTCTTCAAAAAAAATGACAGATTTCCTAAAAAGGAACCTGCCATTTTTACTTTTGTGATTTTTTTAAAGAAATAAAGTCTCGCGCATTAACTAAATGTCGTCATGGAGCATTAGTAAGTGTCCAGTTAATAGTCGTTTTATAAGATTCTGAATAGACATCCACAAAACTAGTTTTCACAAGAATTCCTTGATTACTTGTCCAATTAATATCAGTAATCGGATCTGCTCCTGTTGTATGCTCAAATACCTTTAATTCATTTTGATTTAATGGTATCGAATCGCCATCTTTATTTACATATACTAATGCATTAAGCATTTTATGTGATGGATTACTAGTCGATGTTAAAGGTTCGTCAATTGATGCCGTGATCATCCAATTACAACCTATTCCTCTTGAATCTAAAACGGACATTTTCCAATTCTCTTCATCTCTTTGGATGAAAGTTTGTAACGAAGAAATGGTAGTCGTTTTGAAATTAACTGAACTAGGAATTGTATTAAATGTTAATATTGGGTTAAATGATGTTTCTTTCGATACGATTGTTTTTGTTGCTTTATAAAAATAAGCGTCATGGAAGATTGTATCAGTTTCAGGATTTTTATTATTATTCTGATCAGTTAAAAATATTTGAACTACATCCCCATCATGTAATGCTGAATGCAAAGGAATCTCCCACTTCCCATCAGTTCCTACTACTATTGATTCCCTTAAATTGATTTCTTTTCCATTTACAGTAACAGTTACTATTGCTCCAGGTTCATCACTTGTTCCAAATATATATTTGCTTACTATTGATACAGGTTCATTTACAAAGGCAGGAGTGGGCGGTGTTCTATCATTTACAGTGATTGTTTGTATTACTTTTGTTGGATTTGACCACCGTGAGCCAGTAACAGTGAATATAGATTGTTCATTATAATACTTCTCTAAATTGATATTAAAATTTCCATTCTGATCAGTTCTATCAATCCATGTTTGATTATCTTGGTTATTTGAAACCGTCAATTCAACTTGCCCTTGCAACGCTTTGAGACCATCAACAAATACTTTTCCTGTAAGTTTTTTATCTGCGTTAGTGACTTCATTAAGTGTTATAACGATTAGTGAGTTAGTTGCTGAAATTCGAGAAAAAGTTTTCCCTTTAAAATAAGCCAAAATACTAGGTTCACTTGCAGAAATTGGTAAACCATTTACATCAGATAGTAAACTAGCATTATACCAACTAAATGCTGATGCTTTTTCTAGGTCCAATCCTTTTGTCCATACATTCAGATCTGACTTTATGATCTCAAACGAAGCACCTAGACCGACCTGTACGGCGTATCCGTTAGAACTTGCCAAATTATTGCTATTACAAATATCAAATTTTGCTGGTTTTGTTAGTACTAGTTTTGATCCTGGAGTGGATAAACTAATTAACGGGGATGTACTATTTCCCTCAACCAAAAAGTTAGATCCTTCTTGTGCATTAATTGAGATATTTTTAGCAAAAGGACGTCTTGCATCAATACCTACAATGTTAGTACTAGAGCTTAAGCTTGTCGCTCGGAATGTCGCGCCTCGTTCGACATTTAAAGACGAATTATCTTGATGGAACGCAACTGTTACTCCGTGTTTTTCAACATTTAACGATCCACCAGGAGCAATATTGATTGAGTCGTAATATTGAAAAATAGCCGGATAAGTTGCACCATTCGATGTTCCCTTTAAATTTACTGTAGCACCCTCTCCGATATTAAATTGGTGACTTGTCCTCCCTGTTGAACTCGCTCCGTCTTGAAACCAAATAATTGAATAGTCGTAAAAACTTATTACACCTTCATAATTAGTGTTGGGAAGGAATGTCACCCCTCCTGCATAGACGTTTTCAGCTCTCATATTAATTTTATTCGTTCCACCAAAGGTAATATTACTTCTTGAGGCTCTTGCTAGACGTTGCATATTCGTATTTGTCGTTATATTTGAAAAGGAGAGCGACCAATATTCACTTTTTGGATCATTATAATAAGTATTAACAAATGCAGCAGCCACAGTATTGATTAGATTTGCATCAAATAGTTTAAAGTAATATGGTGTGGAATTTGTTATGTTCTGGAGACGTATCCAACTTGTATTTAAATTAATGGTTTTGTTATTTCCATAAATCGTAACATTATGGCCGGGTACAACGATTTCAGTCCCTGAAGGAGCGTCAGTAATATCTTTTATGATATTGATTTCATCCACTAATTCATTTCGAAGTGCATCTCTAAATTCAGCAAAAGTTGAAACATTAACCAAAGCGGAATTAGTTAAAGTATGCTTCGGAATGGTAGTACTTTCTTCAGTATTTTTAAAAGTAGGATTAGGTGTTTCCCAATTAGGCAATTCATTTTCATGCATTGCAGCAAGTGATTGATTACCAATTAAGCTAATCAAACTAATTACTAATAAAAAAACTATCACTATTTTTTTAAAACAACAGATCAAATTGCGACCTCCAATACTTAAATTCATATTAATGTATGCTCTTAAATGTTTCTCTTTTTACCAATGAATAACAAATAAATTACACCGATTAATAGTAAAGCACCACTAATATATAGCCAAAAGTGATTTTTATTAATCTCTACAGCCTTGTTATTTAATTCTTTTGTTTCTTTACCAATTGTAAAGGCTTCATCCCATTCCCAAACTTGAGTTCCTACAATTGCTTTCATTTTTAAACGATACTTTCCAAGTTTAAACTGATCATTATTTAGATCAATTGCATAATTAAAATTAGAATTAGGTGCCATATTTAATCCATCTCGGTATGAACTATATAACACTTTATTTGAACCATTTTGATAGATTTCGGCTTCTACACTCATTTTTTCAATAATTACAGCTTCACTATTTTGGATATTGGCAGCAATTGCTGTGTGGAAATTAACTAATTTAGGCTGGATACGAAGTAAATGTAATTCTGGATACAATTCCTTCAATGTTTCTGTTAATTTAATACCTACTACATAGGCATAGTGATTTTTTATTTGAATACTTTCCGAAGTTGATTTAAATTCCCTTTCATCTAACTTCTTTTTAAAGTGAAACGCTCCTAATAGAACTCCTTCATATTTTTCTTTAGGCATTGTTATGGTAAAACTGACTACTTTTGATTTACCTGCAGGAATAACAATTTCTTTATGTGGTTTTTTTACAAGGCTTGGTAATGGAGACTTTAAACTTTTATCTGCATTTTTGTAATTCGTTTCTGAATAATCAATTAAACCATTATCATTTGTAGTAGCAAATGTTAGATTAGCTTCAATCGTTTCTTCTTCTTTACTATGATTGAACACTTCAATTTCTAAATCCTGTACTTGTCCAGGGTACATTTTTATATCAAAATAAGATTTTAAGTGATTTATTTGATTTGTAGGAATTTTCGCTCGAACCGAAAAGTCTACCTCATTTGATGAAGCTTTTACTGATAAAGGGATAATTGACAAAGTTAACATTATTGCGGATAAGATTAACAATACGATTTGACGTTTACTATTCATTTAATAATCCCCTTTGCATTTTTGTACCTTACTAAAAAGATGGGCCAAATTTGTTAAGAGTAACTATTTATGGCCCTATTTTATGATTTACATTTTGCATTTCTAAATTTAATTAGTCCTTCCCATTAAACTCCTGGAGCATCTGTTAATGTCCAAGTAATGGTTGTTTCATGATTTCCAACAGTTGCTGAACCAGCTGGGATAGTTAACGTTACGTTATTATTAAGAGCACCATCATTTACGTCAGGGTTAAGTCCTAGCCAACTAGTCAACCATGTACCTAAACCATTTCCAGGTGATGCTGAAACGACAGGTGAAATAGTACTACCATCAGTATTTAAAGTTACTGTTTGGGTTGGATTAGGTGAACCACCTAAACTATTCGAAATAACTGAACCATTTTTAAATGTTAAAACTGCTCCAAGCAATGTTTCATTTGATCCATTTGAAAATTTGCTTGCTTTAGCAGTGACCGTCCATCCCTCACCTGTTCCACGTCGATCAGATACTTGTATAAATGGCTTTTTTGATTTAGCGGAATACACTTCTGTTTTATTAGAAATATCGTTCGTTCCAAATTCCACGGATGATACATAATCAAGTGTTAATGAGCCAGTATTTCCTGTTGGTGGATCAGTTGGATCAGTTGGTTTTGGTGGTAGTAATGGATTCATTGGATCAGTCGGATCTATAGGTGCAACCGGTCCTGTTCCAGCGATAAACGATACTACTGCTTTTGAATTACCTTCGGATGGTAATCCATCTGCTGCATAAACTCCTTGCATTGTTCCTGCCAATGTTGCAATTCCTACTAAACTAGCTACTACACTTTTAGAAAATTTCATAATTTTTAACTCCCTTTTTTAAATTTGTGGATCACACGATTTATATTTTATCGCTTTAGATCTTGAATTGAATATGCTCTTTTTTACCTTTGTATTAGGTAAAAATAATAATAAACTGTTGAAAATGTTCACATATTGCGAAAAATAGTAATTTGCAATTCGTATTTTCGTGATGTAATTCATAATAATTAACTGTATTCCGCTTAAATAATAAGATTTTAAATTAATGAAATAATAGAGAAAAGGACTCCTTTAAGTGGTGATTCTAAATGGATAAATCAAATAAAAGAAAATTACAAATAATTGATATTTTGACTTCTCATGATAAGTGGTTTAAAACTGAAGATTTAGCGAAGGAATTATCATGCACTGAAAAAACAATAAGAAATGATTTACAAGCAATCAACATGAATTTACCTGAAGGCTGGGTTATTGAAACAATTAAAGGTAAAGGGATTTATATTAAAAAACCAATAACTGGATCGGTCAATCAGATTCGCTCTTTGTATATAAAAAATTCTTTAACATTCCAAGCAATCATGTACATTCAATTTAAAAAAATAAAAACGATAAATGAATTAGCGACGGTTCTTTATGCTACACAACAAGCAGTTTATAAAATACTAGATGCTGTTGAAGGGTTATTAAAGTCTTATAATTTAAAATTAAAACGCGGACCACTTGAAATAGATGGAAGAGAATTTGAAATCCGATTACTTTGTTGTGATATTTTGGATGCACTTTATTCTCATACTAAACACTCAAATGAGAATTGGCCTTTCGAAACATTTTCATTCTTTGAGTTAAAAAATATCGTTTCAACTATAACTACAAAACACAAATTATTCCTTTATCCGTTAACGACAAACAAGTATGTTTATTTTCTTGCAACAATGATTAATCGGATTGAAAAAGAAATTGATCTAGGATTAAATGATAAAACCCTAGTAAGAATTATAGATTCGGAATTCTATAAAGTTTCAAGTGAAATAAGTGACAAAATAGAAAATCAATTCAGTCTTTCTATTTCTCTAAATGAGAGGATTGCATTTACATTATCAATTTCAAAATTTCCTTATGTTAGTTTTAACGAAATCGAGAAACAAGAATTCTTAACAATTTTTTATAATAAAAATACACCATATTATGAAGAGCTTTATGATTTAGTAGAAACGCTTGAAAAGAATCTTGGTATTCCATTACTTAAAGATGCAGAATTTCTTTATACATTTCAAAATCAATTTAAAAGGTACTCAATCTTAACTTCAATCGAAAAAAAAGCTCCTTCTTATTCAATTGATCGTTATGTATATAAACACTATCCTGAATTATTTAATCAAGTGACAAATATTTTATTTAACTGGACTAAAAAAAAATCTTATCCTGAAGTAACAAGTGAAAGTGTTGCGAAAGTAACCTTAAATATCCAAGCATCAAAAATTAATTTATCCATACGGAAAAAAAAGATTTTATTACTAACTAGTAATGGACCTGGTGTACATCGTTACATTTCGATGAAACTAAAAAAGGCATTTGGTCATCATATTGATTTTCTTCATACAAATTATGATGACTTTGAGTCGGAAAAATTAAATAAACTCGACATAGAATTTATTATTGCTGATTTCCAGCTAGAAATTGAAACAATCCATCCAGTCATTATCATTGATCCGATGTTAACTCAAAGAGATATAAATCAAATATCTCGTTTAATGTAATTCTTTTTTAATTGATTTACTTCGAAATAATATACATTTCAATGTATACGTTAGAAATGAGCAAAAAAAAAGACTTCATAATTTGAAGTCTTTTTCCGATTTTTCTTATTAATCCTTAAAATGTTCCTCCATTTTTTTTTTCATTTCGTCTCTTATAATCTTCCATCCAATCGTGTGTATTTCATCTAGTACTTTTTGTTTTATTTCTTCGGTTACATTTTTGGGTGTTATTATATTGACAGTTGTTTTTCCAAAATGATAGGTTGCAGCAAATTCTGCCTGATTCTCCAATATCACCACCCCCATGTTAAATTATATGATTTTCTTACTATAGGACTAACCAAGTAAATATTGTATTTAATTAGTACAACCAGAATGTCTAAGTGACAAAAGGCTACTAATATTAAATTTCTGCAAATATATATAATATGAGGTGGTTTTATGGAGAAAATTGCACTATATCTTCGTAAGAGTCGTGCCGATTTAGATGCAGAAGCTCGTGGTGAAGGGGAAACGCTGTCAAAGCATAAAGAACAGCTCTTAAAATTTGCAAAAGATAAAGACTTAAATATTGTGTGTATTCGTCAAGAAATTGCATCCGGCGAATCTTTAGTATATCGACCAGAAATGTTAAAGCTTTTACAAGAAATTGAAGAATTAAAATATGATGGTGTTCTTGTCATGGATATGGATCGTCTTGGACGTGGGAATATGAAAGAGCAAGGTATCATTTTGGAGACGTTTAAAACGGCAAAAACAAAAATTATTACACCTAGAAAGACATATGATCTCCATGATGAATTTGATGAAGAATATAGTGAGTTTGAGGCATTTATGGCGAGAAAGGAATTAAAAATTATAACAAGGCGTCTTCAACGAGGTAGAATTTTATCAGTTGAACGTGGAAATTACATCGGGACTTATGCACCTTATGGATATGATTTATTCGAAACAAAAGAATATCGATCATTATCGATTAATGAGGAACAGGCTAAAGTTGTTCGATGTATTTTTGAGTGGTATACAAAAGAGTTAATTGGTGCTAATGAAATAGCGAATCGATTAAATGAAATGAGTATCCTTTCTTTAACGGGTAAGAAATGGAGTTATCATTCAATTTTAGAAATGATTAAAAATCCAACTTATACAGGCAAAGTAACTTGGAACAAGAAATCACATGGTGGAATCAGAAAACCTAGACATGAATGGCTTGTAATCGATGGAAAGCACAAAGCCATAATTAATAACGAACTTTTTAGTAAAGCACAAGATATTTTAAAAAGTAGATATCATGTTCCTTATAACACTAAATTAAGTAATCAACTCGCTGGACTTATTTTTTGCAGTAAGTGTGGTTCAAAATTACAACAGCGTTATCCAAAAAATAAACCGAGACAAATCGTTTGTACAAATAATCAATGTAATACTAAATCTTCTTATACTCATTTAATTGAACAAAAACTACTCGCAGGTTTATCTAATTGGTTGGGAGATTTCAAATTATCGTTTACAAACCAATCAGTTATTGAAGATAATGAAATCATTAAACTTAAAAAACAAGCATTGAAAAATTTTGAAAATGAATTAAGCGAATCCATTAAACAAAAAACAAAGCTATTTGATTTACTTGAAAGAGGAGTCTATGATGAAAATACCTTCCTAGAAAGATCACAAGAGCTTGAAAATCGGATAATTGAACTTAATAGCACAATGCTATCTATCATAGATGAAATTAAAAACTATGAAGAGCATGAACTTGTTAATGCACTCATCATACCTAAACTCGAGAGTGTATTAGATTTATATCATCAAACAAGTAATATTGAATTAAAAAATCGTCTGTTAAAGTCCGTACTATATAAAGTTGAATACAAAAAGGATCCCAATCAAAAACTCGATGAGTTCCAATTAACTCTATATCCAAAACTCATTAATTAATTCGGCTCGGCTCTGGTATTACCCTCTTAGCCACATTAAATTTGTTCCATTTAAACCTAAAGCATCATTTGTCGAAATACCTAATACAATTGGCTTGCCGTTTCTTAATGTTGCTTTTGCTGCCATTAGAACTGGACTATCAGTTTGTGCATTTGCAAATTTACTCATCGAATTACCTGTTAATGGTGCGATAACCATACAGTCTAATTGAACTTTAGGCCCAAATGGTTCTGCCCCAACGATTGAATCAACTGTTTTACGACCAGTGATTTCTTCAATTTTTTCAATCCAGTCTTCACCTACACCAAATCTAGTTGTTGTACTTTTCACCGTAAACGTCACGACTGGATAGACATCTGCTCCATCATCAACAAGTTTTTGTATTTGAGGCACGACCTCTTCATACGTACAATGTGATCCTGTTATTCCAAAACCAATTTTTTTCCCTTTTAAAGTCATTTCGGTTGCTCCTTTCTTTTATCTAATTCTTCCTTTAGAAGTTGCGTTAGTACATTGGCAATAATTTGACCAGCCGTTTTAGGAGCAACTATTCCTGGTAATCCTGGTGCTAATAATGCTTTTATACCTCTCTTTTCAGCATAACGAAAATCCGTTCCACCAGGTTTTGATGCTAAATCAATTATAAGTGCATGTGATTGTAATTTCGAGATTACACTTGCAGTAACGATAAGAGTTGGAACTGTGTTAATGACAACATCAACATCTTTTAAAGCATCTTCAATATTCTTAAATTCAAATGCTTCAACACCCATCTCTACAATACGAGCGATATGTTCTGATCTACGAGCCCCTACTTTTACTTTTGCACCTAAATTATGAAATGTTCGAGCAACACTCATACCGGTGCGACCTAATCCTAGTACTGCAACTTTGGAATTATGAATCGTGTATTCCGTATGTTGAATAACCATCATGATTGTTCCCTCAACAGTTGGAATACTGTTATAAATCGCTACATCATCTCTTTCAAACAACTTAACTAACTTTCGATTTGATGCTGCAATGATTCCATCCAAGTAAGAATTACTAATTCCAGAGTAGATTATACAATGTTCTGGTGTTCTTTCTAATAATTCTTTCGTCAAAACGACTTTTTCGTTTGAAAATATTGTATCGACGACTCCTTCATTATTTGTCCCTGGAACTGGTAATAAAATCGCATCCAGTTCTTCAAAACTTGCATCTGCAATTAATTCTTTTGATGCGCTTGTGAAACCACTATCTAATTGTTCAAAACCAATTAATGTTACTTTAGCATCTAACTCTGTTAACTTACGAATAACTTCCAGCTGTCTGGCATCCCCACCGATCACAGCTATATGCAAGCCAGTTAACATGCAGCATTCACCTTCTTTACTTCACTATGGTAAATGGAAAATTAATATCTATAAGCAGGACTACCGCCTAACATCTTTCTCCTAAATATCTTATGAATTATCTATTGCATTGGTGAAAGTTCTTTATTAAAAATAAAAAAGAGGAAACCTCAACTTCTATTGAAGGTTCCTCTTTGTTTAAATTATTTGATGTTTGACGGGATTACTCCATCAGGGCTTACTAATGATACAGCATAATCATCTGTAAATACGAAACGTGCAATATCATTTACATTTTTCATGGATACACCATCAATTAATTGAATGATATCGTCTAACGTACGATGTTCTCCGAGCATTAATTCATTTTTTCCATTTCTGCTCATTCGACTATTTGTACTTTCTAACCCTAGCATTAAATTACCTTTAAGTTGTTCTTTGCAATTCTTTAGTTCTTTTTCTGTAATGCCATCTACTTTTAATGTATTCAAAGTATCTTGGATTGTTTCAAATAATTGATTTACTTGGTTTTTACCAGTACCGGCGTAAATGGCTACCATACCGCTGTCTTGGTATGCTGAATGATAGGAGAACACTGAGTATGCGAGACCTTTTTGCTCGCGTACATCCTGGAATAGACGGCTACTCATACTGCCACCAAGTATATTGTTTAACGTAATCAAAGAATATAAATCATCATGTCCTAATTCAAGTCCTCGATAACCTACACAAAGATGAGCTTGTTCCGTTTCTTTTTTACGAGCAATATTTCCAAAGTGTAGCGTAGGAATACCAAAGCTAATTTCTTTCTTTTTCCCTTCATAGCTTCCAAATAATTGCTCTACTCTTTGAATGAATTTATCATCTATATTTCCTGCAATCGAAACGACTACTTGATCAGGCGTATAAAAATCATTCATATACTGACGTAATGTTTCGCTATTAAACGTTTTTAACGTATCTTCCGTTCCCAATATTGGATATCCTAGCGGATGCTTTTCATACATTATATTACTTAGTAAGTCATGTACTAAATCATCTGGAGTATCATCATACATTTTTATTTCTTCAAGTACTACATTTTTTTCTTTTTCTAATTCACCTTCATCAAATAGTGAATTAAAGAACATGTCGCCTAAAACATCTAATGCATAGTCTGCATGTGTGTCTAATACTTTCGCATAATAGCATGTGTATTCTTTTGATGTAAATGCATTTACTTGACCACCAATTGAATCAAAGCTTTCTGCAATTTCTTTTGCATTACGTGTTTTTGTACCCTTGAAAAACATATGCTCAAGAAAATGTGATACACCATTTAATTCGGGTGTTTCATTACTTGAACCTGTTTTTATCCAAACACCAATCGCTACTGAGCGAACTGTTGGAATATTTTCTAAAACAATTCTTACACCATTTTTACAAGTATGTCTAACAATCATGTACTGCCTCCTATGTATGAACCATCTTTTTACAATTGTAATAAGATTGAAAAATTTACTTTATTTTACAATCATCTTAACAAAGGTGAAATCAATTGTCATTTGTTTTCAACTTTTTTAATTGTATCGTACCTTTTTTCGTCTAATAAGGTTGAAATGTTAACGACCTTACGACCAGATGCTTCTATCTTAGTTAGTAGTTCATCAAGTGCTTCTGAAGTAGGTGCTGTCGGATGCATTAGTACAATTGTCCCGTTTTCCACTTTTTTCATTACTCGATTAATTATTACTTCTTTAGGAGGTTTTTGCCAATCAATTGTATCAGCAGTCCACATAATTGTACTTAATCCTAAATTTGAAACGATTTTTATTACCTCATCTCGAAAACTACCGCTAGGAGGTGCGAACCATTCTACTTTTTTATCAGTTGTTGCTAATATGATAGAGTTTGTTTTTTGGATTTCATTGCTTATCGCATCTGTACCGAGTCTTGCCATATCTGGATGTGTATAAGAATGATTGCCAATTTCTTGATTTGCTGCTGAAATTAACTGAGCAACTGTTGGATTATTTTTCACCCATCTACCTTCTAAAAAGAAAGTCGCTTGCGCATTATGTTTCTTTAATACCTCAAGCATACGTGGAATATATTCATTCCCCCATGCAACGTTGATCGTAAATGCTACCATCGGTTTATCAGGGTTCCCTTTATAAACAGGTGATGGTTGTAAATCTTTTAAATGAACCTTAGGAGAGACTTCCTTAAAAACAAGTTTTTTTTCATTAAACTTCCCTTGTTTTTTCATTTTCTTATATGAACTTTCAATATCTACATTTAACCCATTGTATCCAGGGATTGCTTTCCACACCTTATCAATATAAGCATCTTTAGGAGCTATTTCATATGAAGTGGCTTTCATTTTAATTTCTTCATATAATGGGTCAGTTTTACCAGATGCTACTGAAGTAGACTCAGTAATACCTGATATAAAACGATTAGTGTATTGATTATTAACGACGAATACAGCGATTATTAATGCCATCAATAAAGCAATGGTTTTTAATTGATTTCTACGATTATGACTCATTTTCCGGACACCCTCCTACTAGAGGAATATGATTTTTTAAATCTAAATAGAACAAGCTTTCTACAAAATATTAACACATTGCAAATCTATAGAAGTTTAATGATAAAGTTAGTTTAACCAAAAAAAAGCCAGGCAATCATAGGAATTTTCCTATTTATACCTGACTTTTTTATTTAATACGATGTTTAGTTACGTTGCATAGCTTCTTTTAAGTAACAAACAAATTCTACGTTTACAATAAAATGTAAATGAATATGCTTGTTGGAGCTAATCGAAATATTATTGTTGTTCAGCTTTTTCTTTTTGCTCTTTTAATACTGCTTTGCGGGATAAGTTTACTCGTCCTTGCTTATCGATTTCTGTTACCTTTACAAGGAATTCATCGCCAATTGCGATTACATCTTCAACTTTTCCTACACGCTCTTCAGCAAGCTCAGAAATGTGAACTAAACCATCTTTACCTGCAAAAATTTCAACAAATGCTCCGAATTTCTCAATTCGTTTTACTTTACCCATATATAATTGTCCAACTTCGACTTCGCGAACAAGATCTTCAATAATTTGTTTTGCACGATCATTCATTGGTTGATTAACAGATGAAATGAATACTGTTCCATCTTGTTCGATATCAATTTTCACGCCAGTTTCTTCAATGATTTTATTAATTTGTTTTCCACCAGGTCCAATAACATCTTTAATTTTATCTGGTTTTATTGTCATCATTAAGATTTTAGGTGCAAATTCAGATAAATCTTTTCTTGGCTCACTAATTGTAGCAATCATAGATTCAAGAATTTGCATACGTCCTATTTTTGCTTGTTCTAATGCTTCTTTTAGAATTTCTCTTGATAAACCTTCAATTTTAATATCCATTTGAAGAGCTGTAACACCTTTAGCTGTACCAGCAACTTTAAAATCCATATCTCCTAAATGATCTTCCATTCCTTGAATGTCAGTTAAAACTGAATAATGTTCACCAGATTTAATTAGACCCATCGCAATACCTGCTACAGGTGATTTAATCGGTACACCAGCATCCATCATTGCTAAAGTACTAGCACAGATACTTGCTTGTGATGTAGAACCATTTGATTCAAGAACCTCAGATACTAGACGGATTGTATAAGGGAAATCTTTTTGATCAGGAAGACTTGGCTCAAGAGCTTTTTCACCTAAAGCACCATGTCCAATTTCACGACGTCCTGGTCCACGAATTGGTCCAGTTTCCCCGACACTAAATAACGGGAAATTATAGTGATGCATGAAACGTTTTGATTCTTCAATTCCTAATCCATCAAGAATCTGTACATCACCTAGTGCTCCTAAAGTACAGATACTTAAGGCTTGAGTTTGTCCTCGTGTAAATAGTCCAGAACCATGTGTACGTGGTAATAGTCCTACCTGTGAAGATAAAGGACGTATTTCATCTAATTTTCTTCCATCAGGACGCACTTTTTCTACTGTAATTAAACGACGAACTTCTTCTTTTACAAGTTTAGAAAGAATTTCTTTTACTTGTCCAATTGTTTGTTCATCTGCTTCATTTTCTTCAAACTGAGCAATTACACGATTTTTCACTTCTGTAATTGCTTCTTCACGTGCATGCTTTTCATGTACTTGAATTGCTGAATTTAATTCTGTTTCACAATAGTCACGAACTTGTTTTTCTATATCTGAATCTAATTGATGTAGTTTAACTTCAGTTTTTTCTTTTCCTACTTTAGCAACAATTTCTTCTTGGAAAGCAATTAATTTTTTAATTTCTTCATGTCCAAACATAATTGCTTCTAACATCACATCTTCAGGCACTTCATTAGCACTAGCTTCTACCATGTTTATAGCATCTTTTGTCCCTGCTACAGTTAAGTTAATGTCACTGTTTTCTGCTTGTTCAACAGATGGATTAATAATAAATTCACCATTAATACGACCTATTACAGCTCCAGCTATTGGTCCATTAAAAGGAATATCTGATACCGAAAGGGCTAATGAACTACCGAACATTGCTGCCATTTCTGAAGAATAGTTTTGGTCAACACTCATTACCATGCTGATTACTTGTACTTCATTACGGAATCCATCAGCAAATAGTGGACGAATTGGACGGTCAATTAAACGACTTGCTAAAATTGCCTTTTCACTTGGTCTTCCTTCACGTTTAATAAAACCACCAGGAATCTTACCTACTGCATATAAACGCTCTTCATAGTTTACAGTTAATGGGAAAAAGCTAAGATTTTTTGGTTCTTTTGATGCTGTTACAGTTGATAGTACGACTGTATCACCATATCTAACTAATACTGCTCCATTCGCTTGCTTTGCTAGTTGACCTACTTCGACTGTAAGTGTTTTCCCTGCAAGCTCTGTGGAAAAAACGTGCTTTTGTTGTTCCATATGGTATAAATACCCCTCTCTAAATTACAATTCATTGTTTTGAATGAGAAATTATGTAAAAAATCATTATATTGTCTATTATCTCCCATGTTTAGTAAAGAAATCAACCAACGTGAAGAGATTAAAAAAATTTATTAATAGTAAAATTCGATTGACCTTATTAAAAGTAACCATATGTATAAGAAAAAGCGGGAAGAATCCCGCTTTTTTCTAGTAGTATACAATTGATACTCGAAATTAACGACGTAAACCTAATTTAGTAATTAATTCACGGTAACGAGTAATATCTTTGTTACGTAAGTAGTTAAGTAAGTTACGACGCTTACCAACCATTTTTAATAAACCACGACGAGAGTGGTGATCTTTTTTGTGAGTACGTAAGTGCCCATTTAAAGAGTTAATGTTTTCTGTTAAAACTGCGATTTGAACTTCTGGAGAACCAGTATCGTTCGCATGAGTTTTGTAAGTGCTGATAATTTCGTTTTTACGTTCTTGAGTTAATGCCATGTTTTTTCACCTCATATAATTATTGTTGAACACCTATCACCTAGCAGTCGTCGGTGAATCGATTAGCCAAGCAACGGTTTTTCAAATACGTTGTTAAGTGTACTATGTTTTAGTAATAAAAGCAAGTACTCTACTTAGTTAGCTCCAAAATAACTCTTTACCGTTTCGCGGTCTTTTTGAAGTTGTTCAATTAATTCGTTAATCCCATTAAATTTCTTTTCATCACGAATTCTAGTAAACCAAAAAATATCAACTTCATTTCCATAAATATTTTCATCAAAATCAAAGATATTTACTTCGATGGTTTGTTTTTGGAATTCATGATAAAAAGTTGGTTTATAACCGATATTACACATTCCATCGTAAACTTCACCATTTACAATACATTTTACAGCATAAACACCAACTGATGGTAATGCATAAGGAACCGATACAGATATGTTAGCAGTAGGGAAGCCAATCGTTCTGCCACGCTTATCACCATCTACAACTGTGCCTTTTATTTGATAAGGACGGCCAAGCAAATGAGTTGCTTCATCCATCTCTCCTGCCTTAATTGCTTCGCGTATGCGCGATGAACTTACTTTCTCATCATCTAGATCAAATTTAGAAACTGTAGTTTGTGTAAACTCTTTTCTAGAGTGGAAAGGTAACGATTCCATCGTTCCTTTTCCGTATTTACCGAATGAAAAATCAAAGCCAGCTACAACATGTTTCACATTTAAAGCGATAATATATTGATCGACAAATTCTTGTGGTAAGAGATTTGCAAACTCCTCTGTAAATTGAACAATAAATAATTGATCTACTCCAAGTTTTTCCATCCACTTCACTTTTAGTTCCAAAGGCGTCAAATAGGAAATTGTTTCATCACGATTTCCAAGAATAGCAGATGGATGCGGATCAAATGTCATAACCGATAATAATAATCCTTTATCATCCGCAATTTCTTTTGCAGTTTTAATGACTTGTTGGTGGCCTTTATGTACACCATCAAAAAAGCCAAGTGCTAAGACCGTTTCTTTGCAATCTACTTTTTGTATTGAATGAGGATGGGTGATTTTTATTATTTTTGTCATCTTTATCACCTTTTCTATAATCAAGTCTCTTTTCCCATTATAGAACAATGGATAAAAATTATATAGTTTTTTCTATTGGTTATGAAACACTCTAGTTGGTTTGATGACATGATTATTTTTCGGATTTGGAGTATACATCGCAATGATTCGATTATTTTCGTTATACACAGCAATAAATTCGCCTTCTTTACAATTCATATGATTTGGAAAGAAACTGCCATTAAATACTTTTGCTTCATCCTCTGCACTAACAGTTAATCGAGGATATTCATTAAGTGCTTGTTCCATTGAAAGCATCACCTGATTTATATTTCCTTGTTCAAGTTTTTCTTCTAACTCCTCAAAAGTGACACAATCACTAATTGAAAATGAACCAGCTTTCGTTCTTGTTAAATAAGACATATGAGCTGGAAAACCTAACATTTCACCCATTTGAACTGCTAACGTTCGAATATATGTACCCTTACTACAGAATACTTCAAATCTAAAGGAAATTGTTTCACCTTCGAACGTTTCTCGATCATCAAGTAAATTTATTTCATAAATTGTTACGGTTCTTGTTGGACGCTCTACTTCAATTCCAGCTCTTGCATATTCGTATAGCTTTTTCCCATTCACCTTAACAGCCGAGTACATTGGTGGCGTCTGGCTAATCTCACCTGTTAGTTGGCTTAATACATTTAATATTTCATCACGAGAAATAATTCGTTCAACTTTTTTTTGTTCAATTACCTCACCATGAGCATCTTCAGTTGTTGTAGAAAAGCCTAAAGTTATTTCTCCAACATATTTTTTCCGATCATCTGTTAAGTAAGGTATTAACTTTGTAGCCTCACCAACACATATTGGTAAAACACCGGTAACTTCTGGATCAAGCGTGCCTGTATGGCCAACCTTTTTCGTTTTAAGGATTTTTCTAATCTTAAAAACACAATCATGAGATGTGAGTCCAGTCGGTTTGTTTAATGCTATTACACCATTCATGTTTATCACCTTATTAATCATAATTTTATCAATTGCAGAAAAATGGATAGACGAAAAATCGCCTATCCATTTCATTATCAGTTATTAATTATTTTCTTTATTAATTTGAGTTAGTAAAGATTCGATTCGATTACCATAATCTACTGATTCATCAAATTCAAAAATTAATTCTGGCGTTTTACGTAAACGAATTCGCTGACCAATTTCTGAACGAATAAATCCTTTTGCTTTAGCTAATCCAATTAATGTCTTTTGACGTTGTTCATCGTCACCTAATACTGAAATATAGACTTTAGCTTGTTGTAGGTCACCCGTAACTTGAACATCAGTTACAGTCACGAAGCCAATTCTTGGATCTTTAATCTTTCTACCTATAATTTCACCAAGTTCTTTCTTCATTTGTTCCCCTACACGGTGTGCTCTAACCTTCATACTTTCACCTCTATCTTACAAAGCAAAACATTTCGTGCTTCCATACGATTAGTTTAACTAATTGTACAAATATTATTTATTATACTGTAACAATTTGACTGTTAGAATTGTCCAGTATATTTGCAAATGAACTGTCTAGTTCCAAAAGCTAGCTCTTCGGTAATATTCCAACAACTTTCGAAGTGGAAAACCGCCACTTCTTCAAGTAGTCGGAGATATTCCCTTCAGAGCTGAACAAGCTTTTTCCACTTTTCGTTATTATCGTTTAATTTCTTCCATTACGTAGGCTTCGATAATGTCGCCTTCTTTAATGTCGTTATATTTTTCGATTGTGATACCACATTCGTAGTTTGTTGCAACTTCTTTCACATCGTCTTTGAATCGTTTAAGTGTGTCTAGTTGACCTTCAAATACTACGATTCCGTTACGGATTAAGCGAACTCCGCTGTCACGAGAAATTTTACCGTCAATTACATAACATCCTGCAATTGTACCAACTTTTGATACTTTGAATACTTGACGAACTTCTGCTTGACCGATCACTTTTTCTTCAAATTCAGGGTCTAACATACCTTTCATCGCAGCTTCAATTTCTTCAATTGCTTTGTAAATAATACGGTGTAAACGAATATCTACATTTTCAAGGTCAGCTGTACGTTTTGCATTTACATCAGGACGTACGTTGAAACCAATGATAATCGCATTTGAAGCAGATGCTAAAATTACGTCTGATTCTGAAATTGCTCCAGCACCAGTGTGGATAATCTTAACTTTCACACCTTCAACTTCAATTTTTTGAAGTGAAGCAGCCATTGCTTCTACTGAACCTTGTACGTCTGCTTTTACAATGATATTAATATCCTTTACATTACCTTCTTGAATTTGAGCAAATAAGTCTTCAAGAGATAATTTTGAGCTTTCGCTACGTTGTAGAACCACAGCTTTAGAAGCACGTGCTTCCCCGACTTGACGAGCACGTTTTTCATCAGAGAATACCATAAAGCGATCTCCAGCTTGAGGAACCTCATTTAATCCTGTAATCTCAACAGGCATTGAAGGACCAGCTTCTTTAATACGGCGACCTAGATCATTCACCATCGCACGTACGCGACCAAATGAAGTACCTACTACAATTGGATCTCCAACTTTTAATGTACCGTTTTGTACTAAAAGTGTTGCTACAGAACCTTTACCTTTATCTAACTCAGCTTCAATAACTGTACCAAGTGCATGACGTGAAGGATTTGCTTTGTACTCTTCCACTTCACTTACAAGTAAGATCATTTCAAGTAATTGATCTACACCATCACCATTTAATGCTGAAATTGGAACAAAAATTGTGTCTCCTCCCCATGCTTCAGAAACTAAACCATACTCAGTTAATTCCTGCATTACACGGTCTGGATTTGCAGCTTCTTTATCCATTTTATTCACAGCAATAATGATTGGTACTTCTGCCGCTTTAGCATGATTAATTGCTTCTACAGTTTGTGGCATTACACCATCATCAGCTGCAACAACAATAATTGTAATATCAGTAACTTGAGCTCCACGTGCACGCATTGTTGTAAATGCAGCATGTCCTGGTGTATCTAAGAAAGTAATTTTCTTTCCTTCAATATCAACTTGGTACGCACCAATATGTTGAGTGATCCCACCAGCTTCACCAGCTGTTACTTTTGAGTTACGAATGTAATCAAGTAAAGTTGTTTTACCATGGTCAACGTGACCCATAATTGTTACAACTGGAGGACGTTCTATTAATTGTGCCTCATCATCAGCTTCATCAATAAAGTTCTCGAAATCATTTTCATCAACAATTACTTCTTCCTCAACTTCAACACCATAATCACTCGCAAGTAATTCGATAGTGTCTTTATCAAGATCTTGGTTAATAGTTGCCATGATTCCAAGCATAAATAATTTTTTAATTAATTCAGATGGTTCTTTACCTAATTTTTTTGCAAGCTCTGATACTTTCATTGAGCCTGAAAAGATAATTTTATTTGATGTGTTCTCAGTTGAGTTGTTTTTATGATTCATATTTTGGTTGCCTTTCTTATTCCCATTCGTTTGTCGATCTTCAACTTGACTGCTTTGCTTTAGGCTATCAGTCTTTTTCTTTTTATTACTATTCTTTTTTGACTTTACTTTTGTTTCTTCTTCTAGTTGGTAGTCTACTTCAAAATCAAGCTCATCACTTGTTTCTACATTAAATGCAGGAATTACCTTAATAGAAGGTTTTGATGATGATTTTTGGGGTTGTTTTACCTCAATAGGTTTAGGTTGAAAGCTTATATTTAACTTTTCAACTATTTCTTCTGCAATTGTGGCCATATGATTTTTCACTTCTATTTTTAAATCCTTGAGTCTTTCAATAATTTCTTTACTTGAAACATTTTGCTTTTTAGCATACTCATAAATTCTCATTTTCGTCATACGTTCACCCCCAGATTAGTCCATTAATTTAATAATGTCTGAAGTTTTGTTGCAAATCCTTTATCAGTAATTGCAACGACCACGCGAGCTTCTTTCCCAATCGCGTGCCCTAAATCATATCGATTATCAACAAAACAAAGTGGTGTCTTATAAAAAGTTGTCTTATCTTTTATTTTTTTTGCTGTTAAATCAGAAGCATCTTTTGATAAAATGACTAATTTGGCTCTATTTTGCTGAACCTCTTTCACAACTAACTCCTCGCCTGAAACCACTTTACGAGCTCTAGCTGCAAGTCCTAACAGAGATAATCCTTTATCAATCATGCTTTTTCCTTCTCAATAAATGCTAAAAGTTCATCATATAAACTAGAATCGATTTTAGCATTTAATTGTTGTTCTAATGTATTTTTTTGCTGAGCAAGTTTAACTACTTCAGCTGACTTTGTTAAGTATGCACCACGACCTGATTTTTTACCAGTCGGGTCGATGGATACTTCACCTTCTTTAGAACGAACAATACGTATTAATTCTTTTTTTGGTTTCATTTCTTGTGTAACTACACACTTACGTAATGGAATTTTTCGATTCATGAGTTGGCTCACTCCTCATTAAAGTCTTCAGCGTAAGCATCAAAATCATCATTAGTAGCATTGACTTGAATCGCAGATTTATAATCAATACCTAATTTATCCGCGTCAGATTGGGATTTAATATCAATTTTCCAACCAGTTAAACGTGCAGCTAAACGTGCATTTTGACCTCTCTTACCAATAGCAAGTGAAAGCTGGTGATCTGGTACAACTACAGTTGTTGCTTTCTCTTCTTCGTTAACAAGAACTCGAATAACTTGAGAAGGACTTAAACCATTTGCAACAAACTCAACAGGATCAGAAGACCAACGAACGATGTCAATTTTCTCACCTTTTAATTCGTTTACAATTGTTTGAACACGTTGTCCTTTTTGACCAACACAAGCACCTACTGGATCTAAGTCAGGATTACTTGTATAAACAGAAATTTTAGAACGATCTCCTGCTTCACGAGCAACAGAACGAATTTCAACAATACCATCATAAATTTCAGGTACTTCTGTTTCAAATAAGCGCTTTAATAATCCAGGATGAGTACGTGAAACAAATATTTGAGGTCCTTTAGAGGTTTTCTCAACCTTCGTAACAAATACTTTTATGCGATCATGAATTTTGTATTTCTCTGTAGGGATTTGCTCCGTAACAGGAAGAACTGCTTCTATTTTACCTAAATTAACATAAATAGCACGCGAATCGATACGTTGAACTGTACCAGTCATCATATCCTCTTGACGATCAATGTATTCCGAGTAGATTACACCACGTTCTGCTTCACGAACTCTTTGTGTTACTACTTGTTTAGCAGTTGTCGCTGCAACTCGACCAAAATCTTTTGGCGTTACTTCTAATTCAATCACGTCACCAACAATATAGTTTGGATTATGTTTACGTGCTTCATCAACAGTAATTTCTAAACGAGTATCAAACACATTACTTACTACTTCTTTTCTTGCAAAAACACGAATTGACCCATTATGTAGGTTAAAATCAACTCTAACGTTTTGTGCTTGATTGAAATTACGTTTGTATGCTGAAATTAAAGCTGCTTCAATCGCTTCAATCACGACATCCTTACTAATTCCCTTTTCTTTTTCAATTATTTCCAATGCTGTTAATAACTCCGAACTCATTAAAAGTACCCCCTACTTAGAAAAACGTAACAGCAAGTCTTGCACTTGCAATTTTTTGTGTTGGAATTGTAATAATTTTTTTTCTTGTTTTAATAGTTAATTCTAGTTGAACTTCTTCAGAAGAATAAGCTAATAATTTACCTTCAAACTTTTTCTCATCTTGAATCGGTTCATATGTTTTGATATTAACTTGCTTGCCAATTGCTTTTAAGAAATCTTGTTCTTTCTTTAATGGTCGCTCTGCACCTGGAGAGGACACATCTAAAAAGTACAGATTTTCAATCGGATCTTTTTCATCTAAGATTTCACTAAGTCTTTCACTAACTGCAGCACATTGCTCCAAATCAATTCCAGCCTCATTATCTATAAATACTCGAAGGAACCAGTCTTTTCCTTCTTTTACGTATTCGACGTCAACTAATTCTAATCCTAGTTCTTCAATTATTGGTTGTGCTAATTCTGTTACAACCTCTGTGACCTTCTTACTCAAGAAGAATCCTCCTTCCAAACATTAAAAGATGAAAATACCCTGCCATTTAGCAGGGAAATTATCTTTAGTATTTCCAATTTGCATAATTATTGTATGGTAAATTCATTAACAACAATAATTACGAAAGAGATGAATCGGGTCATTTGGGTAATAAGAAAGAGCAGGTTGCCCCTGCTCTCAAAAAAATTCCCGCGCTAAATACATCTGTACTAACTATACCATAATTCCCAAGTTTTGCAAACCGTTAAAAGCCATCGAATAATGACAATTGATTCTGATCAGGTAAATTTTGTAAACAGCCTTGTTTATCAAGATATTCAAGAACTGTTTTAGAGATTTTACTTCTTTGTTGTAAATCTTCCTTTGATAAGAATTCGCCTTCTTCTCTAGCAAGAACAATATTTTTTGCAGCATTTGTACCTAAACCTGGAATTGAATTAAATGGTGGAATTAATTTATTACCATTTACTAAAAACTCATCTGCACTAGATCGATATAAATCTATTCGTTCGAAAGAAAATCCTCTTTCACACATTTCTAATGCTAATTCTAATACTGTCATTAAACTTCTTTCTTTTACTGAAGCATCTAAACCTTTAATTGCTACTTCATCTATTTTAACTTTAATTGCAGTTGGACCTGCAACCATAGCTTCAATATCGAAATCTTCCGCACGAACTGTAAAATAAGCAGCATAGTACAAAATTGGATGATGTACTTTAAAGTAGGCAATACGAACAGCCATCAATACGTAAGCAGCAGCATGTGCTTTTGGGAACATATACTTAATTTTTTTACAAGAATCGATATACCAAGCTGGAACTTTGTTATTTCTCATTTCCTCTTCCCACTCTGGTGGTACACCCTTACCTTTACGTACAGACTCCATTATTTTAAATGCTAATGAAGGTTCTAATCCTTGATAAATTAAATACACCATAATGTCATCACGACAACCAATTACTTCAGAAAGTGAGCACGTACCGCTGTTTATTAATTCTGACGCATTGCCTAGCCATACATCCGTACCGTGTGAGAGTCCTGAAATCTGAACCAACTCTGAAAATGTTGAAGGTTTTGTATCTTCAAGCATTTGTCGAACAAATTTAGTACCAAACTCAGGAATACCATACGTACCAGTTTTACAACCGATTTGATCTTCTGATACACCAAGAGGTTCTGGGCCAGCAAATATTTTCATTACTTCAGGATCATCAGTCGGAATCGTTTTCGGATCAATCCCACTTAAATCTTGAAGCATACGAATAACTGTTGGATCATCGTGTCCTAGAATATCTAGCTTTAATAAATTATCATGAATCGAGTGGAAGTCAAAATGTGTCGTTTTCCATTCTGATTTTACATCATCCGCTGGGAATTGGATTGGTGAAAAATCATAAATATCCATGTAATCTGGAACTACGATAATACCACCTGGATGTTGTCCAGTCGTTCTTTTTACGCCTGTACATCCCATCGCCAATCGATCAAACTCCGCTCCGCGTAACATTAAATTATGATCATTTGCATAACCTCGAACATATCCATATGCAGTTTTATCTGCAACTGTACCAATTGTTCCCGCTCGATATACATAATCCTCACCAAAAAGTACCTTTGTATAGTTATGAGCAGTAGGCTGATATTCTCCACTAAAGTTCAAATCGATATCGGGTACCTTATCACCTTTAAATCCAAGGAAGGTTTCAAACGGAATATCATGACCATCTTTTTTATATGACGTACCACATTCAGGACAATCTTTATTTGGCAAATCAAACCCTGAACCAACTGAACCATCATTGAAAAACTCCGAATGCTTACAATTCGGACATACATAATGAGGTGGCAGTGGATTTACCTCTGTAATTTCCGTCATCGTTGCAACTAAGGAGGAACCTACTGATCCACGTGAACCTACTAGATAGCCATCATCCAATGATTTCTTCACTAATTTATGAGAAATTAAATAAATAACTGCGAATCCATGACCAATAATACTTTTTAATTCTTTTTCAAGTCTTGCTTCAACAATCTCAGGTAAATCTTCACCATAAATCGAACGGGCCATACTGTAGCTCATCTCACGAACTTCATCCTCTGCCCCTTCAATTTTAGGAGTATATAAGTCATCTTTAATTGGTTTAATATCTTCTATTAAACTAGAAATTTTCTTCGTGTTCGTTACAACAATTTCTTTTGCTTTCTCTTCACCTAAAAATGCAAATGCTTTAAGCATTTCATCAGTTGTTCTAAAGTGAACATCCGGTAATCTATGTCGATTCAGTGGATTTGCTCCACCTTGTGATCCAACTAATATTTTACGGTAAATTTGATCTTCTTTTTGTAGATGATGAACATTACCGGTTCCAACCACAATTTTTTCGACTTTTTCTGCCATTTTAATGAGTTTCGAAATAACTTCTCTTAAATGTTGCTCATTTCGAACGATTTCTAGTTCAACTAAATGTAAAAGTACTTCTGGAGGCATAACTTCAATATAATCATAGAATTCCATTAATTTTTCTGCTTCTTCTGGGGATTTCTGAACACTTGCTTCAAAAACCTCTCCTTTATCACACGCAGAACCTACTAATAAACCTTCTCGATGCTTCATCAGTAACGATTTAGGAACTCTCGGTACTCGGTGATGATAATGAATATGAGAAAACGAAACGATTTTAAATAAATTTTTAAGACCAGTTTCATTTGTTGCCAATAAAGTAGCATGAGATGGTCTTGCTCGCTTATACGCATCTCCTTTACCCATATTGTTATTTAATTCATCATGGTAGTTCATTCCTTGCTCTGAAGCATCTTTAAGCATTTTTATCATTAAAAAACCAGTCGCCTCAGCATCATAAATCGCCCTATGGTGTTGCGTTAAATTGATATCGAACTTTTTACAAAGAGTGTTAAGTCGATAATTCTTAAAATCCGGATATAAGTTACGTGCTAGTTCTAGCGTATCAATAACGCCATTCTCGGTTATTCCGATTTCATATTTTTTAAAGCCCATTTGAATGAAGCCCATATCAAAGGACGCATTGTGAGCAACTAATATGCCATCCTCCATCCATTCTTTGAACTCGCGTAATACGATATCTATATTTGGAGCATCTTTAACCATTTCATCTGTAATCCCAGTTAGTTCAATTGTCGTTGCTGACAATGGATGATGTGGATTAGCGAAACGTTCGAATCGATCAATAATTTCTCCATTACGAATCTTTACACCTGCTAATTCGATGATCGTATCATAAACAGCAGATAAACCTGTTGTTTCAACGTCAAATACAACATAAGTTGCATCATCTAACGATACATGGGAAGGATTGTAAGCTGTTGGTACGCCATCATTTACAAGATTTATTTCCACCCCATAAAGAATTTTGACGCCATGCTTCTTTCCTGCACTAAATGCATCAGGGAATGCTTGTACTACGGCATGGTCGGTAATTGCAATTGCTTCATGTCCGAATTTTCCAGCTTGTTTTACAAGATCACTTGCTGAACAAACTGAGTCCATTGAACTCATATGTGTATGAGCATGTAATTCAATTCTTCGTTCTCCTTCAGGTGCCTCATCTTTACGTTCATCTGGAGTTATTTCATTTATATCATTTGCGATCATTACAAGATCACGTACAAATGTATCGTTTTGAATAGATCCTCTAACTTTTACCCACATTCCTTTTTTAATTTTATTTAACATTGGAATGTCTTCTTTATCACGAGAGAACATTTTAACTAGGATTGAGCTTGTATAATCAGTTATTTTAAATGTAATTAACACACGACCACTTTTTAGTTCGCGGATTTCAGAATCGAATACAAACCCTTGCAGAATTACACGTTTTTCTTCTTCAATTATCGAGGAAATTGTATTGATCTCGTTTTCTTTAATATAATAACCTACAACTATTGGGCCTTGTGGTTCTTCTCCATCAGCTTCTTCGGCTTCTCTCTTATCTAATTCAACTAGAACTTCCATTGCTCTTTGACGATCTTCTTCTGCTTTTTTCTCTAGAAATTCAGCTTTTTCTTCTACATTATCATTTATTTTATTTTCAAAGAAAAGTTTAGGAAAACCAACGTTTTGATATAGTTCTTGAAGCTGGGGAACATATCTCGTAGTAAATGCATTTTCTTCAATCAAACTATTTAAATCAATCATAACTTTATTTTTATCAACAGATGGAATAGTACCTTCAATATGTTGTAAAATTGGAGATTTTGATTCAATCGATTGAATCATATATGACCAATAATCAATTACTTTTTGTTCCTCTACATTCGCATTTTCAGTTTTTATCACTACAGACACATCAGCTATATGCTTAAAAGTTCTTAATAAACTTGTTATAAAAACTTGGAACGTTGAAAAAGGAAGTACATTTTCAACTTTAAATGTAAATTGCCACTTTCTTTCACTTTTATTAACTTCGAGATTTACAATTTCACCATTATTAAAATACATCTCTCGCATTTCTAATGGAAATTGAAGTTGATCCAATAAAAGTTGAAAACGTTCTTGTCGAGTTTGTCCCATTTTTTCACCAGCCTTTCGAAATTGCAACGGAATGTTCAACACATAATAGAAAGTACCCCTAAAAGAGGTACTTTCTATTTTTTATTTTAACATATTTATTTCATTAATTAAGTTAGCAATTTCTACTTCTTTACTAACTTTTCCATCTCTAGTTTTCAATTCTACGATTCCTTCTGGAGCTCGCTTACCTATAGTTACACGAACTGGAATACCAAATAAGTCAGCGTCAGCAAATTTTACGCCTACTCGCTCGTTACGATCATCAAGTAATACATCTTGTCCATTTTCTTTCAGCATTTTATAAATATCATCTGCTAATTGAACTTGATCATCACTCTTTGTGTTTACTGTAATCACATGCACATCAAAAGGAGCTAAGTTTTTTGGCCACAGTATACCTTTTTCGTCATTATATTGTTCAACTATTGCTGCTAAAGTACGAGAAACGCCGATTCCATAGCATCCCATAATAATTGGATTAGATTTACCGTTTTCATCTAAGAAAGTTGCATTCATCGACTCAGAATATTTTGTGCCTAGTTTAAATACATGGCCAACTTCTATTCCTTTGGCAAAGGCAATTATTCCTTTTCCATCTGGTGATAAGTCACCTTCTTGAATAAATCGTAAATCTGCAAAATCCTTAACTGTATAATCACGATTTACTGTTACATTTATATAATGGTATCCTTCTTCGTTTGCTCCACAACATCCATTAACAATACCTTGTATTGCATTATCTGCTAAAACAAGTAGATCAGATTTTACTCCGATCGGACCTAATGAACCAATCTCGCAATTCATTAATTCTTTTACTTCTTCCTTTGTAGCAAGTTCTACTGACAATGCGCCTAAGTAATTCTTCAATTTAATATCATTTATTTCATGATCTCCACGTGCAAGAACAAGAACAAATTTTTCATCCGCTTTAAAAATGATCGACTTAATGCTTTTTTCAATAGGTAAGTTTAAGTAATCAATTACCTCATCAATCGTTTTTTGATTTGGTGTCGATACCTTTTGAATATCTTCCATCATTTCATCTGTTTGTTCATTAACAGTAACAACTGGAGCCATTTCGATATTTGCAGCATAATCTGACTCTGTTGAAAATGCAATCGTATCTTCTCCAATGTCTGATAACACCATAAATTCATGTGTATCTTTCCCACCCATTGCACCTGAATCAGCAACAACAGCTCTAAAGTTTAATCCGCATCGAGCAAATACATTGCTATATGCTTTAAACAAGCGATCATATACTTCATCTAAACTCTCAGAAGATGCATGGAATGAATAAGCATCCTTCATTAAAAATTCACGTCCACGCAACAATCCAAATCGTGGACGTTTTTCGTCTCTGAATTTTGATTGAATTTGATATAGTGTAATAGGTAATTTTTTATATGATTTTAACTCGTCACGGACAATTGATGTTACAACTTCTTCATGTGTAGCACCAAGTGCAAAACCACGTCCATGTCGATCGCGCAATCGCATTAATTCTGGACCAAAATTATCCCATCTACCAGACTCTTCCCATAATTCTTGAGCTTGAAGTGCAGGCATTAACATTTCCATAGCGCCAGCATTATTCATCTCTTCACGAACGATATTCGCGACTTTCTGTAGTACTTTATTCCCTAATGGTAGAAAGCTATATATTCCAGACGCATTTTGTCTAATAAATCCTGCTCTTAATAATAGTTGATGACTTCTAATATCTGCATCAGATGGTACCTCTCTAAGAGTAGGGCTATACACTATACTTTGTTTCAAAAGGATTCACCTCAAATTTCATTCTTATAAAAATAATCTTTTAATATCGTTCCATGTAACTATAATCATTAATAACATTAGTAAAGCAAAGCCAATAAAGTGCACAACGCCTTCTTTTTGACGATCAATTGGTCTTCCACGTAATGCTTCTACAGCAAAGAACGTTAATCTTCCACCATCTAATGCTGGTAATGGAAGTAAGTTCATAATTCCTAAGTTGATACTTAAAAATGCTGCCCATTTCATTAAGTAGAAAATACCAGATTGAGCTGCTTGATCTGTAACTTGATAAATTCCTACTGGACCTGAAAGATTATTTATCGAGAATTTCCCTGTTACAAGTTGCCCAACTGCAAGAACAATTTCTTTTGTCCACCCAACTGTTTCTGTTACACCATATTTAATTGAAGCAAAAACATTCTTTTCAACCGGTGCATATACACCAATTAATCCGTTCACTTTATTATCGATTTTTTCAGCTTTTGGCGTGATAGGTAAATTGATCACTTTATTATCTCGTTTCACTTCAAATAACAATTCTTTACCTGGACTTTCTCTTACTACTTTTACAACTTCAGCCCATTTAGTAACTTCTTTGTTATCAATTGAAAGTACAATATCACCCATTTTAAGTCCTGCAGTTGAAGCTGCTCCATTTGGTAGTAACTTACCAATTTTGGCATCATCTACAGGAGTACCTTGTAATATTCCTAATAGAATAAATATAATTAACGCCAAAATAAAATTCATCATTGGACCAGCAAAAATTGCAATTGCTCGTTTACCAACTGATTTACTATTAAACTGGCGATTATAAGGTGCAATTTGATGGCCTTGACCTTCACTATATACAAACGCTTTTTCGTTAACAATAAACGTTGTAGGTTCTTCAGTTCCCTCTTCAATACCGATTATTTCCAACTTATGTTCTAAATCAAGTGAATCTACTTCTACAAAACGAAGATCTTGAAAACGATCAAATTGATCAACAACAATCTTTGTCACTTCACCGATATTGTTAAATTGTAATCCAATATGTGATCCAGGCTTAACTTGTACCATTTCTGGGTCTTCGCCTGCATAACGAACATATCCACCCAATGGTAGTAATCTAATTGTATAAGTCGTTTCATTTCGATAAAAAGAAAATACTTTAGGACCAAATCCAATTGCAAATTCTCTACATAATATGCCTGCTCGCTTTGCAAAGTATAAATGTCCTAATTCATGGAAGAATACTAGAACTCCAAAGATCACAATAAACGCAATGACTGTATTCATATTATTACCACCCTTACTTTATTTGTGATGAAACGAATTGTCTTGTTTGGACATCAATTGCTCGAATTTCTTCTAATGAAGGCTTGCTTATTACATTGTGTTTTTCGAGAGCATCTTCAATTAAATTTTCGATTTGTAAGAATGATATTTTATTTTGAAGGAAGGCACTAACGGCTTCCTCATTTGCAGCATTTAAAACGGTAGGAAGACTTCCACCAATTTTCCCTGCATGAAATGCAAATTCTAAACATTTAAATCTGTTAAAATCCATTTTTTCAAAGTGGAGCTTTCCAAATTTAATCAAATCAAGTGAATTATGATTTTTAACTGGTTTTCGAGATGGATAGTTTAGCGCATAGGCTATTGGTACTCTCATATCTGGTGTACCAAGTTGTGCCATAACACTTCCATCTTGAAATTCAACCATAGAATGAATTACACTTTCACGATGAAGTAGAACTTGAATCTTTTCATAAGGCATATTAAATAACCAATGCGCTTCAATTACTTCTAATCCTTTATTCATCATTGTCGCTGAATCAATCGTAATTTTAGCTCCCATTGACCAGTTTGGATGATTCAGAGCATCCGCTACTGTAACATTTTCTAACTGATCTCTAGTTTTATCTCTAAAACTCCCACCTGAAGCTGTAATAATTAATTTATGTATTTCTTTTGTATTTTCTCCGTTCAAACACTGAAAGATAGCTGAATGCTCACTATCAACCGGTAAAATTGAAACACCATACTTTTCTGCTTCAGCCATTACGATATGACCAGCAGTAACTAATGTTTCTTTATTTGCTAATGCAATTGTTTTCTTATTTTGGATTGCTTTCATTGTTGGAACTAGACCTACACTTCCAACGACTGCATTTACTAATATCGTACTATCTTGGTGAACTGCTACTTCAATTAGTCCTTCTTCACCATATAAAATTTTAGTAGCTGAAGGAATATCTAATTTTTTAAGTTTTTCAGCTTCTTCTTTGCTTGCCACTGAAACTAGTTTTGGTTGAAATTCTAAAATTATTTTGTATAATTCTTCAATATTTTTACCGGCAGAACATGCTACTAGTTCAAAATCATTAGATTGATTTCTAATAATATCAAGAGTCTGTATGCCTATTGAACCAGTTGCTCCAAGTAAGCTGATTTTCTTCATTTGGTATGTCTCCTTAACTACTTAAAACTAACCCTAAATTACATATAGTAAATAAACGATTGGCAATGTAAAAATGATACTATCAAATCTGTCTAAAATACCACCATGACCAGGTAATAATTGACCCGAATCTTTTACTCCGTAATATCTTTTATATGCAGATTGTACAAGATCTCCTAATTGACCAAAAATTGATACTAGTATAGCTACTAATATTAAATAGAATATCGAATAATCTAAAGTTAACACAATCGATAAAATAATCGCAACTACAATGGCACATATAATTCCCCCAATAGAACCTTCAATCGTTTTGTTTGGGCTAATATCTGGCCAAAGTTTAGTTTTACCTGTTGCTTTTCCAATAAAATAAGCGCCAGAATCAGTTGCCCAGATAACAAATAATGGGAAGAAAAAGTATGAAAGACCCATATTTCTTATTTCATACATATAATGGAATCCTAAGCCTACATATAAACTAGATAGGATTACAAATGAAGCATCTTCAAAAGTAAATGTATTCTTTGTAATTACTGTATATGATAAAAGTAATAGGATTAGCACGATCGAAATTTCAGTTTTCCCAATTAGTTCTGGAAAAATCAGATCCGATAGCTCAGTTGGAGTAATTGCTACCCATGTTAATATCAATCCAAGTACACATTGTGCACTATTTAGATTAAATTTCTTCATGCGCATTAATTCAAAATAACCAATTGATCCTAAAGCAAAAACTAGTAAACCAAATGGCCATTTTCCGAAATAAACTAACCCTAAAAATAATGCTCCAGCTATAACTCCTGTTATAATACGCTGTTTCAATTTCGTTCACCACTTTCTTAAATACCGCCATATCTTCTTGCTCGATTTTGATATTCTTTTACTGCTTCGATTAACGATTCTTCAGTAAAATCAGGCCATAATACATCTGTAAAATATAATTCCGAATAAGCAATCTGCCATAACATAAAATTACTAATTCGGAGTTCCCCACTCGTACGAATTAACAAATCGGGATCTTTTAAATCACTTGTCATTAAATAGTCATTAAACAATTGATCATTAATATCTTCATGATTTAATTTTTTATTTAATACATCTGTAGAAATATTTTTAACTGCAGAAATAATTTCATCTCTCGATCCGTAATTTAAGGCAAAGTTTAAAATCATCCCTGTATTATTCTTTGTTTCTTCTACTGCTTTTAATACTGCATCTATTGTATAACTTGGAAGTTGTTCTTTATTTCCTGTCAGTCTCACTTGAACATTTTCTTCAATTAATTCAGGTAAAAACGTTCCTAAAAATTCTTGTGGAAGTTTCATTAAAAATTCCACTTCAGTTTTAGGTCTTTTCCAATTTTCAGTAGAAAATGCATATAAAGTTAGGGTTTTAACACCTAAATGACTCGCAGTTCTAGCGATCGTACGAACAACCTTCATTCCCTCATAATGGCCTTTAATCCTCGGTAGATTTCTTTTTTGTGCCCATCGACCGTTTCCATCCATAATGATTGCAATATGTTCTGGTATTACTCCATTCTCACCAATTACTTGTGAATTTGGAGGTACACTCTTCTCTCGCTTTTTTCTTTTCAAGAAAGAAAATAATTTAAACATCTTTAATCCTCCGTTTAAGTACATCTAATTACAATATTGAGTAAAAAAACCCCCTTAAACAGAGGGTCTTTTTACTCAAAGCGCTTAGTCAATTTAATTATATGATATAAAAGAAAATATTTAATACCATTAATACGAATAATTTAGGAACAATTACTAAGCGCTATAGTAAGATATACCTTGCAAAGCAGTATTAAACTTCCATTATCTCTTTTTCTTTATCTTTAGTGATTCCATCGATTTTTTCGATATGAGAATCAGTTTGTTTTTGAATATCCTCTACAAGACCACGTAGTTCGTCTTCAGTAATATCGCCATTTTTCTCAGCTTTTTTAAGATCGTCATTTGCATCACGACGAATATTACGTACTGCAACTTTTGCATCTTCAGCTGATTTTTTGACTACTTTAACTAAATCACGACGACGCTCTTCAGTTAAAGGTGGGAATGCGATTCTGATAACTGTTCCATCATTAGATGGATTTAAACCTAAATCAGCTTTTTGGATTGCTTTATCCATTTCAGAAATCATTGTTTTATCGTAAGGTGTAATTAATAATAATCTAGCTTCAGGTACTGATATATTAGCCATTTGGTTTAATGGCGTTGGAGCACCATAATATTCAACTGAAACTTTATCTAAAATAGCTGGATTCGCGCGACCCGCACGAACAGTTGCTAACTCTCTTGAAAATGCAGAAACTGCTTTAGTCATTTTTTCTTTTGCTAAAGAGATGATTTGATTTGACATCGTTATTTCCCCTTTACTATAGTTCCGATATTTTCGCCTAATACGGCACGTTTAATATTTCCTTCTTCCATAATTGAGAATACAATTAAAGGAATGTCATTGTCCATACATAATGAAGATGCAGTTGAATCCATAACACCTAAGCCTTCTTTAAGGACATCTAAATATGTAAGAGTTTCGTATTTAACTGCATTTTTATCGATTGATGGGTCTGCAGTGTATACTCCATCTACATTATTTTTCGCCATTAAAATAACATCTGCCTCAATCTCTGCAGCACGTAACGCAGCTGTCGTATCTGTTGAGAAGTACGGATTTCCAGTACCAGCAGCGAAAATAACTACGCGTTTCTTTTCTAAATGACGAATTGCTTTACGGCGAATATATGGTTCTGCAACTTGACGCATTTCGATAGATGATTGAACACGAGATTGAACACCTAATGTCTCAAGGCTATCTTGAAGTGCTAATGAGTTCATGACAGTACCTAACATACCCATATAATCTGCTGTAGCTCTATCCATGCCCATCTCACTACCAGTTTTCCCACGCCAAATGTTACCTGCACCAACTACGACAGCAACTTCAACATCAAGTTCTGCAATTTCTTTTACCTGTTCAGCAATTGATTTAATAACTGAAGGATTAATACCAAATCCTTGACCTCCAGCTAAAGCTTCTCCACTAAGCTTTAATACTACGCGATTATACTTTGCATTACTCATAATTACCTCCATATGCGTACTTACTTATGTATTCTCTAGCTTTAAAAAATAGGGAACACTAAGTGTCCCCTATTCATTCATCGTAACTAATTAGTTACCTTTTACTTGATTCATTACTTCTTCAGCAAAGTTATCTTCACGTTTTTCTAAGCCTTCTCCAACCTCAAAGCGAACAAATGATTTAACTGTTCCACCAGCAGATTTTACGAATTGACCTACTTTAACATCTGGGTTTTTAACGAAAGATTGATCTAATAAACAAATTTCTTCAAAATATTTACCAATACGGCCTTCAACCATTTTAGCAACGATATTTTCAGGTTTTCCTTCGTTTAATGCTTGTTGAGTTAAGATTTGACGCTCATGCTCAACTTCTTCTTGAGAAACAGCATCACGAGAAATGTATTTAGGGTTGATAGCTGCAATGTGCATTGAAACATCTTTCGCAACTTCTTCATTTGTAGTTCCTTCAACAACTGTAAGAACACCAATACGACCACCACTGTGTAAGTATGCACCGAATGCATCAGCATCAGTTTTTGAAACTTGTTCAAAACGACGTAAAGAGATTTTTTCTCCGATTTTAGCGATTGCATGGTTGATGAAAGTTTCAACTAGTTCACCATTAGCCATTGTTTGAGCTAAAGCTTCTTCAACAGTAGCAGGTTTGTTAGCAACGATGTGTTTTGCTAAAGCAGAACCTAATTCTTTAAAGCCTTCGTTTTTAGCAACAAAATCAGTTTCTGAGTTAACTTCTAAAAGTACAGCTTCGTTACCAGCAACTTCTACGAAAGTTAAACCTTCAGCAGCGATACGATCGTTTTTCTTAGCAGCTTTTGCGATACCTTTTTCACGAAGGTAGTCAATTGCTTGATCCATATCTCCGTTTGTTTCAGTTAACGCTTTTTTACAATCCATCATACCAGCGCCAGTTTTTTCACGTAATTCTTTTACCATTTGTGCAGTAATTGCCATTATATTCATCTCCTATATGTAAGCTTATTTTATTCAATCATTTATAAAGGTAAACATATTATTAATAGTTCACCTTAAAAAAAGGTGATAAAAGGCTAAACCCTCTTATCACCTTTAACTTCATTAAGCAGTTGTTTCTTCGCCTTGTTTCGCTTCAAGAATCGCATCTGCCATTTTTGATGTAAGAAGTTTTACAGCTCTAATAGCATCGTCGTTTGCTGGGATAACGTGATCGATTTCATCTGGATCACAGTTAGTATCAACAATACCGATGATTGGGATGTTTAACTTACGTGCTTCAGCCACTGCGATACGCTCTTTACGAGGATCAACAACGAATAATGCATCTGGAAGTTGCTTCATGTCTTTGATTCCGCCTAAGAACTTTTCAAGACGCTCTAATTCTTTTTTAAGTTGGATAACTTCTTTTTTAGGTAATACTTCGAAAGTACCATCTTCTTGCATTCTTTCGATATCTTTTAAACGTTTAACACGTTTTTGGATTGTTTGGAAGTTAGTTAAAGTTCCACCTAACCAACGTTGGTTGATGAAGTACATACCTGAACGGATAGCTTCATCTTTGATTGCTTCTTGAGCTTGTTTTTTTGTACCTACGAAAAGAATATTTCCGCCTTCAGCAGCAATACCTTTCATTACGTTGTAACATTCTTCAACCTTTTTAACTGTTTTTTGTAGGTCGATGATGTAGATACCGTTACGCTCTGTAAAGATGTAACGCTTCATTTTTGGGTTCCAACGGCGAGTTTGATGACCGAAGTGAACACCAGCTTCTAATAATTGTTTCATAGAAATTACTGACATGTTTTTTCCTCCTAATGGTTCTTTTTCCTCCGCTTGCTTCATCTTTTCCTATAACTCCCATACTGGGTAGCACCAATAAGAAAATCGGCTAGCGTGTGTAATAACACCATGGACTACTATAGCATAAGCAAATTATTTTATCAAGTGAAATCAGAAATTATTGTCGAAGTTTCAACATTAATTCAACTTCTGTTTTCCCTTTATCTAGTTTTTTTGCTATTTCATCAATAGTAAAACCATCTTTTTTAAGAAATAAGATCTCTTCCAAAATATTTTCTGTCGAATCGGTCATTAATCGATTTTCACTAGCAAAAGTTTTTATTTCATTAGAAAAGATAGGAATTTGTTCATTACTTTTTTGTTCATTATGAACTTTTTCATTTAATAAAAGATCACTATAATCAATCTCTGAATCCTTCTCAACAAAATCAATTCGATTTTGTTGAGGAAGATTACTTTCTGGTATCGAATCTGTTTTCACAGTAGATTTTTTAGCCTGTTTATTATTATTGGAATTATTGCTTAATTTATTCAAGAATTCGTCATTTTCTTCTTTCCATTCTTCCATAAATGAATATAGTACATCCTCAGTTTCCTGTTTGATGGCAAATAACGACTTCTCTATTTCTTTATATCTTGATAATTGCATTGTTAAGTAAATATTCCAAACACATAATACTAAGAATAAAACAAAACATAAGAATATAAGACCGGTCAATATTTTCACTTCCTAAAATTAGATAGATATATAGGCAACAATTACTTAGATTTTACTTAATAAGTCTCTAAGTTTAAAAATTGCCTTTGCATGGATTTGTGAAACCCTAGAAGTTGAAAGCTTTAATACCGTTCCAATTTCTGTGAATGTTAATTCTTCATGATAAAATAAACTAATCACTAATTGTTCTTTTTCATTTAGTTCCGTAACAATTGTTTTAGCAAGTTGCTCAATTTGTTCTTCCTTAAGTAACGCTTCTTCAGGTGTTAACGTTCCATTATCTTTTAATGTTTGGATAAAGTTAACCTGGCCATCGCCATCATCTTTAATTTGTTCATCAACAGATAACATATTAGAGAAAAATACATCATTAACTACATTGACTACTTCACTTGAAGAATAGCCTGTATATTGTGCAATTTCCTCAGGTGTCGCTTTTCGTTGAAGAGATTGTTCTAGCGTTTCAATCGCATAGTCAATCTTTTTCGCTTTATCTCGTGTTGTTCTTGGTAGCCAGTCCTCTTTACGAAGACCGTCCATTATATTTCCTCTTATTCTTATCGAAGCATATGTTTCGAATTTTAAATCCCTATTGGGATCAAATTTTTCTAAAGCGTCATATAGTCCCATCATTGCGAAACTTCGTAAGTCATCTCTACTGACATTCGAAGGTAAATTTTGAGAAATACGATTTACTTGAAAATGAACTAAAGGCATATAGATCCGAATTAGAGCATCACCAGCATGAATATCGCGATCTTCTATCCACTTTTTCCAATAACTTTGTGAATCATTTTTTTGAATTTGCGACACAGTCTTTCACCTCAGCTACTTACTAAATTATGATAACACCTTGATTTACAATTCTTATGTTCAATAGTGAGTTTTCTGGTGAAAATTCAATCGTTCGGCCCTTATTGCCACCTACATCTGAACCCAGCACTCGAATTTGAAGTTTTTCTAATTGTTGTAACACTGCTTCTACGTTTCTGGGACCAATCCGCATCATTTCATTCGATGAATTAAATTGAAACATTTGTGATCCACCAGCTAGTTTTGCTTTTAAATTTAATCTTCTTCCACCATTTAAAACTACTTTATTTACTAATTCACTTATGGCTGTATCTGCAAATTTTGCCTTATTCAATTGGCCTTCTTTTGCAAGACTTGAATCTGGAAGCATGACATGTACCATGCCCCCGACATGTTTTTCTTCATCATAAATAACAACACCTACACAAGAACCTAACCCAGAAGTTCTTATGATTTGAGATCCTTTTACAATACCCATCTCGGCTATGCCGATTTTGGTTAGTTGAATAAGATTATCCATTAGACCCTAAGCCTAAAGAATGAAAGATTTTTTGAAAGCTATCTGGATCAGGAAGTAAAAAGAAATGACCATTTAATTCTTTATCTTCTTTGTCACCATCTGCAAAGAAAATCGTATCAATAACAATCGCTTCGTCACTAACTTGTCCAATTTCGATTAAACCGTAAGAAATAATTGCTCCAAACATATCAATAGCTAAGGCTGGTACTGTTGGATAAATATTTAAGTTCGTAAAATCTGAAAAAGATGATAAATATGAACCTATTAAAATATTTCCGACCTCTTGTAATACAGATTCAGCTAATGGATTTTGTTCAAGATCTTCAATTTGAAATTCAGGGTTATTAATTAATTGTTTTATGATTTTAGTTGCTTGTTCTAAGCTTGTAACAAAGTACATACTTCCCGGTGCATCACCTTCTATTCGAAAATAGACAGATGCTACAACATTTTCTGCACCACCAACAAGCTCCATCATTTCATTAAAAGGCATTATTTTTACATTTGGCACACTCATGTCGATCTTAGTATTTAAAAGATTCGAAAGAGCCGTTGCAGCATGACCTGCACCGATATTACCTATTTCTTTAAGGATATCTAAATGAAGAGATTTAATTTGCTCTTGAAATGACATTATTTAACCTCAACACTAGTCAGTTCTATTTCATCGCTCATATTTAACACATTTTCAAGATCTAATAGTATTAATAATCTTTTATCTAATTTAGCGATTCCTTCAATATAATAATGTTCTTGTTCACCGACAACCTCTGGTGCACTTTCAACACAATCCATTGGAATATCAATTACATCATTCGCAGAATCAACAATAAAGCCTACTTCTTTATCTGAAAAAGTTACAATAATAATTCGTGTGCGTTCGTTATATTCTTTCTCTTTGAAATTAAATCGAAGTCTTAAATCGATAATTGGTGTTACAACCCCACGTAAGTTAATAACCCCTTTAACAAATTCATTTACCTTTGGAACTCGAGTAATGAACTGTATTTTTTCAATCGATTTAACGTTTTTAACAGGAATACCATATTCCTCATTATTCAAATCAAACACAATTACTTTTTCTACTTGAGACATCATCCATTTATCTCCTAACAGTTATTTAATTAAAGCGTTACAATCTAAAATTAATGCAACTTGTCCATCGCCTAAAATTGTTGCACCAGAAATCGCGAAAACATTTGTTAAATAATTTCCTAATGATTTTAAAACGATTTCTTGTTGACCAATGAAAGAATCAACAACTAACCCAGCTAACTTGTCACCTTTTCTTACAATTACAACAGAAATTCCATCTGTAGTATTCGTAGTCTCTGTCGGTACATTAAATAGATCATTTAAGTACAGAAGTGGCACTACTTTACCACGAAAATCGATTACTTTTTGATTGTGTGCACTCATAATATCTGTCTTTTTAATAAACGCTGTTTCGATAATTGATGATAATGGTATTGCATATTTTTCTTTTTGGAGTTCAACTAACATGACTGAAATAATTGACAGGGTAAGTGGTAATTGCACCGAGAATGTTGTTCCATGTCCTAATACAGAATCAACTGAAACTGTTCCACCTAATGATTCAATTTTGCTTTTTACAACATCTAAACCTACTCCACGTCCAGAAATATCAGATAATACTTCAGCAGTAGAGAACCCAGATGCAAATATCAATTCATATACCTGCTTATCTGTAAGTGTTGAAGCTTGTTGTTCTGTAATGATTTTATTTTTTAATGCCTTCTCAAGGACTTTATCACGATTAATTCCTGCACCATCTTCTTTAACTTCAATGAAGACATGGTTTCCACTATGGAATGCCTTTAACTGTACTGTGCCTGTTTCTGGTTTACCTTTCGAAACACGCACTTCTGGCGTTTCGATACCATGATCAAGTGCATTTCGAATTAAATGCACTAAAGGATCTCCAATTTCATCAATTACAGTACGATCTAGTTCCGTTTCAGCACCAAATATTTGCAAATCAATTTTTTTATTCAAATCTTTCGATAATTGACGAACCATTCGTGGGAAACGGTTAAATACAGTATCAATTGGGATCATTCGCATGTTCAAGATGATACTTTGTAAATCACTAGACACACGAGTCATTCTTTCAACTGTTTCTTGTAGCTCGACATGACTTAAATCTCTTGAAATTTGTTCAAGTCTTCCACGATCTATAACTAGTTCTTCAAATAAATTCATTAATATATCTAATCTTTCGATGTTTACACGGATTGTTTTACTATTTGCTTGATTTGCTGCTTTATTTTTAGGCTGATCATTTGTTTCTACAACCGTAGCAGTTGCGGCCACTTCATTTTCAGCTGCAGCAATTACTTTAGCTGCTTCATTATGTTCCACTTCTTGTTTCATACGGCTTAAATCAAAGCTAGTAATCTCAACACTATTAATCTCAGAAATCTTCATTATTACATTTTTTACATCGGAAAAATCGATTTTTGTAACAAATGTTACATAAAAAACGGCATCAAATTGCTCGGTTTCTAATTTATCAACCGAGGGATTACTTTTTAATATTTCACCATTTTGTTCTAAAGCTTCAAAAACCATAAATGATCTAGCAGCTTTTAAAATGCATGAAGATGTTAATTCAATTCGAATCTCATATACATTAAACCCTTGTTCCATTGACTGCTCGATTACTGCATAATCATAGTCATCGTATTGAAGAGTTAATTGACCTGAATCATTTTTAACTGTTTCTTGCTCATCAGTAAAATCAGTACCTTTTTCAATTGCTGCTAATTTCCGAACGATTTCTTTTACATCACGCTTGCCGTCTCCACCAGTTGCAATCGATTCAACCATTGCTTCCAAATCATCAATTGATTGGAATACGACATCTAATATCGACGAATTAACTGTTAATTTGTTATTTCTAATAGCATCTAGTACATTTTCCATTTGATGAGTTAAATTTGCTAAATCTTCATAACCCATTGTTGCAGACATACCTTTTAAAGTATGAGCACTTCGAAAGATTTCATTTACTATTGCTAAATTAGTAGGATCCTTTTCAAGCTCTAATAAATTTTCATTAATATTTTGTAAATGTTCTCTGCTTTCATCTATAAATAAATCTAAATATTGATTCATTTCCATAGTCTTACTCCCCTATTATTTGGAATGTTTAATTATGGTGTCAGCTACTTGTTGAATTGGAACTATTTCATCTACTATATTTAATAAAACTGCTGCTTTTGGCATTCCAAAAACAACTGATGTTTCTTCTGATTCTGCAATAGTTGTGCCTTTACAATGTTGTTTAATTAATTTCATACCCTTAGCGCCATCTGCCCCCATACCTGTTAAGATCGCCGAAGTAATTTCATAGTTTACTAAATTACTAATCGACTCAAATAGTACATCTACTGATGGGCGATGACCATTACAAGCTGGCTCCTCAGTTAGTTCAATGAATAGTTCGTTATTTTTTTGGATTACTTTCATGTGATATCCACCAGGAGCTATATAGGCAGTGGAAGTTACAACCTTTTCATCATTTTCAGCTTCTTTTATATGAATAGTAGAAAGCTTGTCTAATCTCATTGCCAAAGAATTAGTAAATCCAGCTGGCATATGTTGTACGATAAAGATTGGTGGAATAAAACCTCTTGGAATGTTTGTAAGAACTTCCTGTAATGCCCTAGGACCACCTGTTGATGTTCCAATACACACAATTTGATTCGAACTTTTTGTAGCAGAGTCTTTTATTGTAATTGGCTCGGGTTTATTTTCATTTAAGATAGGTGTTTTTATAGTTTTTACTGGAGCTTTTAATTTTTTCAAATTAACAGTAATTGCTATTTTCACTTTCTTAATTAATTGTTCTGAAATGAGATCTATATCTAATGAGATTGAACCTGATGGCTTTGGTACAAAATCAACCGCCCCATAATCCAATGCTTTAAAAGAACTAATTGCACCCTCTTGTGTCAAACTCGATAACATAATTACTGGAACTGGAAATTCCTTCATGATTACTTTTAATGCCTCTAAACCGTTTAGTACTGGCATTTCGATATCAAGTGTAACAACATTCGGTTTTAACTTTATTACCTTTTCAATTGCTTCTTTCCCAGTTTTAGCTGTTCCGATTACATTAATGTCATCATCTGAATTTAATATATTACTGATCATTTTTCTCATAAAAGCTGAATCGTCAACAACTAGAACATTGATCTTTTTCATTTAAATCACTACCTTTTTAAAAATAGGGATTTCATACGATGAATAAAGGAATGTGAATTTGAATCTTCAATGTCCTCATTTACGTACTTTTTACTAATTGACTCTATACTTCTTGCTGGAAGACTTGATGGTGCGAGTAAGATAAAAGGTTTTTGAGTAATAACCGCTTTTCTTACGATGGCATCATCAAAAATCATTCCTAATCGATTTACATCAACATTCATAAAATGTTTTATTGCCCGTTCTAATCTAAATAAGACCGATTCTCCCTCTTTGAGAGAACTAATTCGATTAATAACGATGGACAGTTTTGATGTAACTTCATTTAGTACTAAGTGCTTAATCATTGCATAAGCATCTGTTATAGCAGTGGGTTCGGGTGTCGTTATAACAATCACTTCATGCATCGCAGTAAGTAGTTTAACTGTTTGTTCACTGACTCCAGCACCCATATCAAAAATTATATAATCAAAATCATTCATAATTCCTTCTAATTCATTAAATAATTGTGATAATTTATCTTCACTTAATGAAAAAATTGTCGATAAACCTGAGCCTCCAGATATATACTTCAACCCATTCGGACCTATATTCATAATATCATGAATCGTCAAACTTTTACCAAATATGTCAATAATTGATAAATTAGTCACGGTTCCTAATAGGACATCGATATTACCCATTCCAATATCTAAATCTAGTAAAAGAACTTTCTTTTTTTTCTGGCAGAGGGATATCGCAAAATTCAAACTAAAATTCGACTTTCCAACTCCGCCCTTTCCACTTACAATACCTATCACTTTACTCTTTGATTGACTCGTATTTTGCAATTGTTCCCTTAATCTAGCAGCTTGGTCACTCATATCTGGACTTCCTTTGCTAAGATCGAGTAAATTTTGTTCGGGCTTCCTTCCACAATATCATCAGGAACATTTTGACCATTTGTTAAGTAGGCAACCCCAACTTGTTTTTCAATCATAAAGTTTAAAATTGAGCCAAAAGACTCAGTTTCATCAACTTTAGAGAAGATTACTTTTTTAATAGGTATTGAGTGAAATTGTTCAAATATTTTTTTCATATCTTTATATTTTGAAGTTAATGCAAGTACAAGATAAGTTTCTAATTCGTTAAAATCTATAATCTTTTTCAATTCTGAAACATACTTCTCATCTCGGAAGTTTCTACCTGAAGTATCTATTAATACTAAATCATATTTTTGGAATTTTTCTTTTGCTAGTTTAAAATCTTCTAAGTTATAACAGACTTCAATTGGAACATTAAGAATTGTTGCATACGTCTTTAATTGATCAATAGCAGCAATCCGATAAGTATCAGTCGTTATAAAAGCAACCTTCTTACGATATTTCAGTACTGCTTCCGCAGCAATCTTTGCTAGAGTTGTCGTTTTTCCTACTCCTGTTGGCCCAACTACATTTACATAGCGAATATCATCATGTTTATGTCCGAAATCTAACTCACTAATTTTTGATACAATCGAACGATTTAACCAATCATTAATTTGTTCATTTGTGACTTGATTTGATTGTAACGCCATTCTAGGTTTTATTTCATTGATGATTTCTTCTGTCAACTCTTCTAAAATATCTTGTTCTAAAAGATTTGTTTTTAATTCTTCTAAAAGTGGATGAAGTACTTCTTCATCAGAATTTTCTACATTCATTTTAGAAATCATAGACTTTAATTGTTTCATTTCTTTTAATAGATGCTCTTGATCGTTTACTAGCTTAGGAGGCTCCATTGTTTGGAATGGAACCTCCTTCTCTTGTAATTTTAACGGTACCAATTCATCAATTTGACTTTTAATGGTAGTCTGATCGATATGTTCTTTTGGAGTAAACGATTTTTGACTGACTTTATTTTGATCTAATGCAGCGATTAACTCGATTTTTTTCCTCGAAAAGAAACCAAAAACTCCGCCTTCTTGAATTACTCGTGAATTTAAAATAACAGCATCTTGTCCAAGCTCTTCAGTTACTTTTTTCATAGCTTCTGCCATCGTTGGTGCAATTATTTTTTTAACTCTCATCCTATTCTCACAACTCCTACGCTTTGGACTTCAAGATCTGCGTCCAATTCATTATATGAAAGGACAGGTAGTGTTGGCATAAACCTTTCTACCAGTTGTTTAACATACATTCTTATTGCAGGAGAACATAATAAAATTGGTTGTTGTTGTTGAATTGACATCTCTTCAACTTCTTTGTTAACGGCACTAATAAATTCATTAGATGAGTCTGGATCGATTGATAAATATGAACCATGTTCTGATTGAGTAATCGAATCTGCAATAATTTTTTCTACTTTACCTGAAAGAGTGATTACTTTAAGAGATTCGTTTGATTGACTATATTGACTTGTAATTTGTCTTGCCAAAGCCTGTCTTACATATTCAGTCAATACCTCAGGATCTGTTGTATATCTACCATAGTCTGCTAATGCTTCAAAAATAACTGGTAGATTTCTGATTGAAACTTTTTCTTTTAATAGTTTTGCAAGGACTTTTTGTATATCACCAATTGAAAGCGGATTTGGTGTTACTTCATCAACTAGAATTGAATAACTTTCTTTTAAGTGATCAATTAAGTTTTTCGTTTCTTGACGTCCGATTAACTCGTGAGCATAGTTTTTAATTATTTCAGTTATATGTGTAGAAACAACAGAAGGTGGATCTACAACTGTATAATTAAACATTTCAGCTCTTTCTTTCATTTCTTCGGATATCCATTTCGCTGGTAATCCAAACGAAGGTTCAAACGTATCAATTCCAACAACTGATGCCTCATCGTATCCTGGACTTAACGCTAAGAAATGATCAAGTAAAAGCTCACCATGTGCTACTTCATTTCCTTTTATCTTTAATATATATTCATTAGGTTGAAGTTGAATATTATCGCGAATACGAACAACTGGGATAACTAACCCAAGTTCGATTGCTAATTGCCTTCTAATCATTACGATTCGGTCTAATAAATCTCCGCCTTGATTTGTATCTGCCAATGGAATTAATCCATATCCGAATTCAAATTCAATTGGATCAACCTGTAGCAATTTCACAACACTCTCTGGCGCTTTTAAATCGTTCGTCACGATTTCTTCTTGTTGTTCCTCGATTAATGTATCGTCGATAACCGGCTTTTTAGATAATTGATATGCTCCAAATGCTAAAACTAATCCGATTGGAATTGTAACAATATCATTTAAAGGCGTAACAAGACCTAATAATGTAATTGCACCAGCGGAAATATATAATAGACTAGGATAAGAAAGTAACTGATTTGTTAAATCCGACGCTAAATTATCTTCCGAACCTGAACGTGTAACCATAATTCCAGTAGCAGTTGATATCAGAAGTGCAGGAATCTGACTCACGATCCCATCACCAACTGTTAATGTCGTAAATTGCTTTGCAGCTTCTGCCACACTTAAATCTAATTGTAAAACCCCAATAATCATACCTACTGCAATGTTGATGATTACAATAATGATTGTCGCTATTGCATCTCCTTTTACGAATTTGCTTGCTCCATCCATTGATCCATAAAAATCAGCTTCTCTAGATACTTTTGTTCTTCTTTCCCTAGCCTGAGATTCTGTTATCATTCCTGCGTTTAGATCAGCGTCAATACTCATCTGTTTACCTGGCATCGCGTCCAATGTAAATCGTGCAGCAACCTCAGAAACACGCTCAGAACCCTTTGTTATAACGATAAATTGGATAATGATAAGGATTAAGAATACAACAAATCCGACAATCGCATTTCCGCTTGTTACGAAACTTCCAAATGTTTCAACTACATTACCAGCATGACCGGTTGTTAAAATCGCTCTAGTAGTGGAAACATTCAGGCCTATTCTAAACAGTGTTAGTAGTAGTAATAGAGATGGAAACACTGAAAATTCTAGTGGTTCGTTTACATTCATAGAAAGTAATAGAACTACGAGTGCTATTGACATATTTATCATAATTAGGAAACTAATTAACCATGTTGGTAAAGGAATAACTAACATGACAACGATAAATATGACACTTATTAGCACAGCTAAGTTTTTTGCTGACATTAGTTTCTCCCCTTAAATCTTTCTTTTCAACTTATAAACGTAAGCCAGAATTTCGGCAACAGCCTTAAAAAATTCTTCTGGAACTTCATCCCCAATTTCTGCCTGAGCATAAAGTGCTCTAGCAAGTGGGCGATTTTCAATTGTAATAATGTCATGTGCTTTCGCAATTTCTCTAATTTTTAAAGCTAGGAAATCCACACCTTTTGCAACAACAAAAGGTGCATCTCTTTTTTCTTCATCATATTTAAGTGCTACAGCATAATGAGTTGGATTCGTAATAATAACGTCTGCTTTTGGTATTTCTTGCATCATTCGTCTCATTGCAATTTCTCTTTGTTTTTGTTTAATCTTTGATTTGATCAGTGGGTCCCCTTCGGACTTTTTATATTCATCTTTAATATCTTGTTTAGACATTCGGATATTTTTTTCGAAGTCAAATCGTTGATAAAACAAATCAAGTATTGCTAAAACCAGTAATGAGCAAGAAGCATATAGTCCACTTTTGACAACTAGCATATAGATTGTTTCAGCAACAGCTCTAATTCCTATATAAGGTAAGTTTAAAATATCCTGCTTACTTTGCCATATCACAAAAAATGTTGCAGCCCCTACAATTGTTATTTTTAATAGTGATTTAACTAATTCAACAACAGCTCGCAAAGAGTAGATTTTTTTAAATCCCTGAATAGGATCCAGTCGATCAAATTTGACATTAATTGCTTCGGCTGAAAACGTGAATCCAACTTGAGATACATTTGCAACAATAGCTGCAATAAAAGCAACTCCTAAAAAAGGACCAATTAATATTAATATTTGCATGTAAATTTTTGATAGCAAGTTACTAGCATTTTGATTTGTTAAATCTTTTAATAAATAATGTTGAAGAAAATCCTTCATCACATGCTCAAATTGGTCAAAAAGAAACTGTCGACCAAATAGTAAAAAGAGAAACATGGATAGTAAAATCACAGCTGTATTAATCTCTACGCTTTTTGCTACCTGCCCTTTTTTTCTCGTTTCTTCCCTCTTTTTGGGGGTTGCTTTTTCAGTTCGTTCCCCAGAAAAAAGTTGTAAATTAAGTTTAATTCTTGCCATTTTAAATTCCTCCAATTAATCGAATGAGGGAATTTGTTGATTGTACAACTAATTCAAATAAATGCTGAACTAATACCATCATTGTTGGTAATCCAATTAGTAAAAGTCCAAATGCAATAATGATTTTTAATGGTAAACCAACAACAAAGATATTTAATTGAGGTACAATCCTAGTTAAAATACCTAATGCAATATCAACTAAAAATAATGATGCAATGATTGGTAATGCCATCTGAAAAGCAATAACAAACATCGAAATAAAAATTTTCACAATTTCTAACACAAATTGTTCGTGACCAATTGGGATTCCTGTCGAATTAACAGGAATAATTTTATAACTATTAATGATCCCCTGTAGTAAAAGATGATGCGCATTGACCGATAATAAAAATAGAATGGTAATTGTATTTAACAATTGTGCTGTTATAGGATTCTGCATACCAGTTTGCGGATCAAAAATACTTGCTATTGAGAAACCAACTTGAAAATCAATTAATCCCCCTGCAATTTGAATTCCAGACATTACGATAAAAGCAATTAACCCCAGAGCTAAACCTATAATCGCTTCCTTCATTAAAAGGAATATGAAATTATCGATATTTCCTAATGGTTGTTGGTCGATCAGAAAGAAAACAATATAACTTGTAAAAAATGAAAATCCTACTTTATGAACTGTAGGTATTGCCCGATTCGAAAAAATTGGTACTGAAACAAAGAAGCTAGTCATACGGACGAAAATTAATAGAAATGCAGGTAAGCTTTGAAATAATGTATCCATTCTATTACCCTACAAAATTATTCAAATTACTAAATATTTGAAATGTAAATTCTACTAGTTTTGTTAGCATCCAAGGGCCAAAGAATATCAAAGCTACTAATATGGCTACTATTTTCGGAATAAATGCTAAAGTTTGTTCTTGAATTTGAGTGGTCGCCTGAAAAATACTTACTATTAATCCGATAACTAGAGCGATTATTAATAATGGTCCACTCACCATAAATAATGTATAGATTGCTTTTTGAGCAATTGTAATAACAAATTCTTGACTCATTTAGTTCACCCCTAGAAGCTCTCGAGCAATGATTTGACCACTAAATACCATCCATCTACCATGATAAATAACAGAATTTTAAAAGGCAGTGAAATCATAACTGGTGGTAACATCATCATCCCCATTGACATAAGTACACTCGCTACAACCATATCTATTACAAGAAAAGGTATGAATATCATAAATCCCATTTGAAATGCTGATTTCAATTCACTAATTGCATAAGCTGGAACCAAAGTAGTTAATGGTACATCATTAATTGTCTTAGGCTTTTTTAATCCTGAATAACCCATGAATAATTCTAAATCTTTTTGCCTTGTATGCTTGCTCATATACTGCTTTACAGGTACAGATGCACGATCATACGCTTGTTCTAGTGTAATTTTATTATCAAAAAGCGGTGTTAACGCTTGTTTATTCACTTCATGAAATGTCGGTGCCATAATAAAAAACGTTAAAAACATTGCTAATCCTAATAGAACTTGGTTAGGTGGTACGCCTTGGGTACCGATTGATGTTCTAACAAAAGATAGAACAATAATAATTCTTGTAAAACAAGTTGTTAATATAATAATTCCCGGTGCAATCGATAAGACCGTTAATAATAATAATAATTTTACTGATGTTGTAACCGTTTCTGGATTACTAGAATTTAAGTATTGAACTACATCATTCATTCTTGTCGATCCCTTTCTCATCAATTCTAGTAAGTAATGAATTTTTCTTTCCTTTTATTGACTGGACTTGTTGATTAAATAGATTTTTAAACGAGTCTTTTGTCGTATTTAAATTTTTATTTTCATTATTCATCACATGTTGAAACCATTTTGAAACTTTTATTTCAGCCTGATATCGTTGTTCCGATTTTTGTTCAATAACTTGTATCTCATCGGAATCTTGAATTTCTTTTAATAAAGTAATATTTTCTCCTACACCTACTACATATAACGAATTACCAATCTTGATAATTTGAACGGATTTATTCGATCCAACTGAAGTACCGCCAATAGAAGTTATTAAACTATTCTTATTAAAAGAATTACCATTTCTTTTGATCCAGTACAGTACTAAATATAATAATCCAATCACAATCCCAAAAGAAAAGATCATCTTAACATAATCTAAAAATGTAAGTTTAGAAGATTTTAATGCAGTTATCTCTTGTTGTGACTGCTTTTTTGTATTGTCATCACATAATTTTGGCTTATCTAAACACTCTTGAGCTGATAGATCTGATTGCGCCGCTAAACTATTAATCTGTTTATACGGCGCCATCACCATGATCATTGACAACAACGTTAAAAAAAGTAGTTTTTTCATTCGTTGTCACCTTCTTTTTATTCAATACACTGCATTAAGCTAATGTTTTTGAAATAGCTTCTATTACACGGTCTGCTTGAAATGGTTTAACAATAAAATCTCTTGCTCCAGCTTGAATCGCATCAATAACCATCGCTTGCTGTCCCATTGCTGAACACATAATTACTTTCGCATTTGGATTAATTTTTTTAATTTCTTTTAAAGCAGCAATTCCATCCATTTCTGGCATTGTAATATCCATTGTTACAAGATCAGGTTGGTGCTCCTTATATTTTTCAACAGCCTGTGCTCCATCAGCAGCCTCAGCTACTACATTAAACCCATTTTTAACTAAAATATCTTTAATCATCATTCGCATAAATGCTGCGTCATCAACTATAAGAATATTATTTGCCATTTTCAAATTCCTCCAAAATATATTATTTTAAATTATTTAATCGATCACTTTTACTTACTATATCTGTTACACGAACTCCAAAATTCTCATCAATTACAACTACTTCACCTTTTGCAATTAATTTAGAGTTTATTAAAATTTCAACAGGTTCTCCGGCAAGTTTGTCCAACTCTAAAATCGAGCCTGTCGTTAACTCTAGAATTTCTTTAACAGAACGTTTAGTTCTACCTAATTCAACAGTTACATTTAAAGGTATATCGAATAACATATTTAAATTTCTAGCTTCATTTTCAGTAATTGAAACTGGTTGAAGTTGCGAGAAAGCAGCTGGTTGTACAGTTTGGTTACTAATCGGACTAGACCCACCTATCATTTGATTTCCAAGAGACGGACTTGAAGGAGTAATATATACCTCTTGTTGATGTTCCACTCTTTCATTTTGAATCGGTTGTTGATAAGTTTGTGCTGACGGTTGTGAAACCTGTTGAGTAACCTGTTGTTGTGTTACTGCTGCAACAGGTTGTTCAACTTGTTGTTGAGCTGGTTGATTTAAACTAAATAACTCATCAACTAATTGCTTACCAAAATCAAATGGTAAAAGCTGCATGATATTAGAATCAATTAGCTCTCCTACTTTTAATCTAAATGATACTTTTATTAAGTACTCATCTTCAGGAACTCTATTTGTTCCTTCACCGATTTGGAAATCGATTAATCCAATTGTTGGGGGCGAAATATCTACCTTTTTCTTGAAAATTGTACTCATTGACGTAGCAGCTGAACCCATCATTTGGTTCATCGCTTCTTGAACTGCACTTAAATGAATCTCATCTAACTCAGTATCCTCAACAATTCCATCTCCGCCTAACATAAGGTTTGCAATTATTGAAGCGTCTCTAGTATCAATTACAAATAAATTCGCACCCATAAAGCCCACTGTATATGCAACTTGAACAGCTACATATGGAGATTTAAATTCATCCCCTAAGCTTTGACGATGTAATACAGACAAACTCGGAGTCGTAATTTCTACTTTTTGGTTCAGTAAAGTTGATAAAGCTGTTGCTGAACTTCCAAATGAGATATTACCAATTTCTCCTAAAGTGTCCATTTCAATTGAAGACAATAAATCCTCCAAAGGGGGTAAATCTTCTGTTGTATCTGTTTCAATTGGCTCTTCATCTAAAGAGCCACCTTTTAATAGTAGTTCAATTTCTTCTTGAGATAGGATTTTATCACTCATCGCTATTTCCTCCCCCTTTCAACTCATCTAATATTTGAATGGCTATTTTCTTTCCTACGACACCTGGTTGAGCATTAAATTTATAGCTTTCGCCAATTTTAATATCCAGTGGCTGTTCCGTATTTTTGTCCAATACAATTACGTCTCCAACATCTAAATTTAATAAGTCATTAATTGAAATGGTTGTCTTACCTAATTCAGCGATAACATTTAAATTGGTTGTATTAATGCGTTTTTTGATAAATTCTGTTTCCTCAACATTTTTAGGTTTTGTATTTGGTTGCATCCAATAACGTACAGATAACTTTGGTATCATTGGTTCCAATACAACGTGAGGAATACAAATATTGATCATACCAGTCGTATCACCGATAACAGTATTAAATGAGATAACGACCACTGTTTCATTAGGTGAAACAGTTTGTAAAAATTGAGGATTTACTTCAAAATCCGTTAATTCTGTTTCGATATCTGCAATTGTACTCCATGCTTCTCGAAGATTTTCAACAGCTCGCTCAAATAATTGAGTCATTATACGCGTTTCTATTTCTGTTAAATTTTCTACTTTATTAATACTACTTCCTTGACCACCTAAAACTCTGTCTAACATTGCATAGGCAATATTCGGATTAATTTCAAAAATTATTCTTCCGTCTAAAGGCGGTACTTCAAAAACGTTTAAGATCGTCATCTTAGGGATGGAACGAATAAATTCCTCATAAGGTATTTGATCTGTAGAAGCTACGCTTATTTGAACATACGTCCTTAATTGCGCTGAAAAATAAGTTGTTAAAAGTCTCGCAAAATTCTCGTGAATCCTTGTTAAACTTCGGATATGGTCTTTTGAAAATCGAAGTGCACGTTTAAAATCATAAACCTTGACTTTTCGTTCACTTTCTTCTTTTTTTAGTTCCTCGGCATCCATTTCACCAGTTGAAATAGCTGAGAGAAGAGCATCAATTTCATTTTGTGATAAAACTTCTCCTGACAAGTAATTCACCTCCTCTTATAGTAATCGACTATTGTAGGATGAATGAGGTGGTGTACACTTTTTCAACTTTTCCATCCTGCATTATTCCATTTAATTTATCTTTTATTGTTTTTTCTAATAAAGAAATACTATCTTTTTGTTTAAATTGTTCGCTATCCATTTGAGCTAACTGTTGAATTATTTCATTTTTCACTTGGAAATCTCTCTTTTCTAGCTCTGTTTTAGCATCTTTACTTGAAGTTTGAATCGTATATGAGATTTTAATAAAATCACCATTTTTTAAATTCGTCGTAATTTCTGGTACATTGACTGAATACTTTATAATTTCATCAATCGATGGCTCACCATTTGATGCTTTTACGTTTACTTTATGAATTATTATGACAGTAACTGTTCCTATAAGCGCAATCGCTAACAGTAGCACGATCATGATATTGACTAACTTATTTTTAAACAATGGACTACGCCTCCATTTTTTTATCTGTACCTAATAATTTAATTGATTGATAATATGCAGTGACTAAATTAACCACTTCTGCTTCAGATTCTTTCACAAAAAACTTATGTCCATTTGTTAATGTAATCGTTGTATCTGGAAACGATTGAATTTCTTCTATATAAATTGCATTTAATGTGAACTTATTACCATTTAGTTTTGTTAAACAAATCATAAAATGAGAGGACTAAGAAGAACTTAATCCCCATTCACCTACCTTAACGTTTTAAGTTAACAAGCTCTTCTAAAATTTGGTCAGAAGTTGTAATAATTCTTGAGTTTGCTTGGAATCCTCTTTGAGCAACGATCATATCTGTAAATTCTTCAGATAAGTCAACGTTTGACATCTCTAATGTACCTGCTTGTACAACACCACGAGAGTTACCTGGAGTCGCAACATTCGGAATACCAGAGTTATTACTTTCTTGGAATGTGTTACCACCAGTTTTAAGTAGACCACCTGGATTAGAGAAAGTAGCTAATGCAATTTGACCCATATTTTTTACTTGACCGTTAGAGAATACCCCTGTAATTTCTCCTGATTGACCAAAAGTAAAACTTGTTAATGACCCTCCTGGATATCCATCTTTATCTTTTACAGATACAGAAGATGCAGCACCAGTCTGATTAATTCCACTAAAGTTAATGTTTGATAAATTAATAGTTTGTGCGCCATTTCCAGGGTTATATGCAACAGGTGTAACAACTGGTGTTGCTGTTAGTTGTCCATTCGTTCCATATGATAGATTCGATGTAGCTAATGTGCTAGCTGGTGTTTTTGTATCAGTTACAGCTACGCTCCAAGTCGAAGGAACTACACCTAGAGCACTCGTTTTTGTAAAAGTTGCATTTAACGGGATCTCATTACCTAATGAATCTCTTATTGATAAATCTAATTTTACAGTTGTTGCTGGAACAGCAGGTGGTCCAGCTACAGCAGTTGTACCATTACTATCTAAGTTTCCAGCTAAATTTATATAAGTAGTTGCCTGCGGTAAAATCGTTGCGTTTTTATCAATAGATAAGCTTACTAATTTACTAGTATTTGGAAGTCCTGTTACAGGATCCATTGCGTACCCTTGAACTTTTAATCCATCAGAGTTAACTAGATTACCAACACTATCAATATCAAAATTTCCAGCACGAGTATAATATTGTTGATTACCATTCTTAACAACGAAGAATCCGTCCCCATCAACACCTAAATCTAGTAATCTACCTGTAGTTTGTAGACTTGAATTTGTCATGATTGTATCAATTGAAGCTAACGCTGAACCTAATCCGATTTGCTTAGCATTTGTACCACCACGATTATTTTGAGCACTACTTGCACCTGACATTGTTTGGCTTGCAATATCTTTGAAAGTTACTCGTCCTTTTTTGAAACCATACGTGTTAACGTTAGCAATATTATTACCAATTACGTCTAGTTTTGTTTGGAAGTTTTTCATTCCACCGATCCCTGAATACATTGAACGAAGCATTACTTTTTCCTCCTCATGTAAGTTAACCCTTACAAACTGTAAAATGTTTTTTATTTTGTTGTCTCTTAATCAGTTAAGTTATGTCACTTATTGTTGAGATATATTCTGTATAAGTAGATTTACCATTTGTTAAATTGACTTTAAACCCATTACTATTGCGCTCAACTGATTTTACAGTTCCTTCTTCAACAGTAGTTGTTTTTCCGTCTTCAGAAACTACAATATAGGACACTTTTTTACCGATTAATTCACTGAATTGTAGTAAGTTTGTTGACATATGTTCAAGGAAGTTGTTCAAAGATGTATTCATATTTGTCATTTGTTCAAGTGAAGAAAATGTCGCTAATTGAGCAATATAATCCTTATCCTGCATCGGATTTAATGGATCCTGATTTCTCATTTGTGCCATTAATAATTTTAAAAAATCATCTTTTCCAAGATTATTTCCATCTTTTGTACTTGTTTTAGAATCCGATTGACTGATTGATTTTAATGCATCTGTAATTGTGTTCATTTTCTAAAGGCTCACTTCTTTCATGAACTCATCTAAAAACGATGAATCCAAATCGTCATCGTTACTAGACTGTTTTGATTGATTTTGTTGTTGGTTTTGCTGCTGATTATCTCGCTCTTTGTTTAAATATGATGAACGATCCGCTTGCAATGATTGATACAGGTCAATCTTTTCAACTTGTAGATTATTTAATTGGAATGCTTGCTTCAGTCCATCCATATTTGATTGCAATAGCTCTTTAGCTTTTGCAGAAGATGCAATAATCGTTGCCATCATTCCATGTTCGTTTTTAACTAGTTCGATTGAAATTCGACCTAGATTTTCTGGGAAAAGTTTAATAAATATTTTCTGTTGCCCCATCTCATTTGAAAAAGCACTTTTCTGAATAATATTCTGGAAGTCTCTTACAAATTGATTTGCCTGCGCTTTATTTGTTGTTTTCCCTACATATAATGCAAATTGCTTTATTGATTCACCTGAAAAGTTTTGATTTGAGAATGAAGAATCTTGATTATCCGTTTCATTCAAACTAATTTTAGTGGTAATCGTCTCATTTTTTGATTCACCATTTAAAACATTAACATCTTTACTATTCGTTGGTGTTTTTATATCAACTTGATTAAATGAGTTTGTTACTATGTTTTCAATTCGATCTGAAAGACTTTTTATTTGGTCTTTACTTATTCCCTTTTCGGATAAATACTGTCCAATTACTGATAAAAAACCCTTTAAATCTTCTTCTGATAATTCAACCTTAGAAGTATCGTCAGTTATATTTTCTGTATTAATTGTTTCATTCATTTTTGATAATATTTTTGTCAGCATGTCTGATAAATCTTCTAAATCATTTAATCCATTTAATTTAAGTTTTTCATCAACTGAAAGGATTGCATTCATAAAACCCTTTGAATCAGTTGTTAAAACTCCTTCTGGCATAATTAGATTTGAATCTACTTTTGTTTGTGAAGGGTCATTAATAAATGATTCAAGTTGTTTTTGAATAATAGATTGTAATAAAGATAGGATATCTAATATGCCACTTGATTCGCCTTTATCATTTGAATCCACATCATTTATCTTTTCATTTAAATCATCAATTAATTTCTCTAGTTTTTTTATATCTGCATTCCCGTCAGTATTTTTAACTAGTTTCGTTTGATCATCTTTCGGTTGAACTGTTTGAAGAGATTGTGAATTCTTCATTATCTTTTCAAAAGATTTATTATTCTTTTGAAAGTATGAAGATTTTGATTTCAATTGATGCACTAAATTAACTACGTTTTTATTATCAATCCCATTCATACTGTTCACCTCCTTCCACTCCTACTTCAGTTATCTAGATTTAGCTGTCATCATAGATGTAAACTTAGCAGCTTTTTTAACATCCATGTTTCCCAAAATGTTTGTTACTGCTTCGTTTTTTAGGTTTGAAAGAATATAGAAAGCCTCGTCATCAGATACTGTTGATAAAATTTGTGCTGCTTGTTTAGCTGACATTTCTTCATAACTCGAAAATAGTTTTTTTGATAAAGCTTTCTTTTCTGCTTCGGAATCAATTGTTGAATTATTTCGTTCTTCTAAATCCTTTATTTGTTGTCTTAATTTTTCTGCTTCGATTCGTAAGCTTGTAATATGCTGTTCCTTTTCTCTCGACTGACTTTTTAAAGTTGTTAATTCTGCTTGAATTTTCGCATTTGTTTCAGTCAGTTTACTTACTTTATCTTTTAATTGATCTTTATCCGATAAAGGGATATCATCCTTTACCAGCGAGTTTACGTAAGGAATGTGTGATGCAATTTTTCTTGCCTCTTTCGATACATTAAAACCTGCAACATTTAAGATCACAGCTGCAATTGCAATCGTAAAAATCATTGGAATCAAAAAGACAAAAATAAAGTATTGAAAGACTCCGTATTCTTTTTCATTAGTTTCAATTTGCATTAGTTCATCACCTATTAGTTTCGATTCACAAATTGTTGAAGAGAAATATCATCCATGAGTTTAGACTCTAAACTAAGTAAATTTGAGTGATGAAGTTTCATCGCTTTTTCCTTCATTTTTTCAAATTTCTTCACTTCGACATTTTGACCAAGTAATTCTTCTTGTTTTTCAAGCATCATACTTCTTGTTCTCATTACATCCACTTGTGCTTTTGAGATATCTTTTTCAAGTGCATCTCTAAACAGTTGCTGCTGTTTAATTCCAATTATTGAAAGACCGTGATTTAATTCAAGCTCAGTATGCTCATCTAACATCTCTTTTTTTCTTAAAAGTTCATATAATTTAGTAGCTTCTCTTTCAAATGTTTTAACAGCAGCCTCATAAGTCATTTGAACCTGTTCTTTTTCTTTTTGCTTTATCGTTAATATTTTCTCAAACCTGAATGGAATCGCCATTTTTAGTCACCTTTACTAACAATTGAAGACAGTAACTGCACTGTTTCTTCAGTTGAAAAATTTTCATGAACAGACTGTTTAAAAAATTCTACTATTTTAGGGTAGTAATAAATTGCTTCATCAATTTCAATACTAGAACCCCGTTTATATGCGCCTATATTAATCAAATCCTCGGAATTTAAATAAGTGGCTAATAAAGTTCGAATTCGGTCAGCTAATTTCATATGAACTTCATTTACTATTGAAGGCATTACCCTACTAACACTTTTTAAAACGTTTATTGCTGGAAATTGGCCCTTATTGGCTAATTCACGATCAAGAACGATATGTCCATCTAATATTCCTCGAACTGTATCAGCAATTGGCTCATTTAAATCATCACCATCAACTAATACGGTATAAAATGCACTAATGGTACCAAGTTCACTCGTACCAGTTCGTTCAAGTAACTTTGGTAAAATTGCAAATACTGAAGGTGTATACCCTTTTGTTGTTGGAGGTTCACCTGTAGCTAATCCAATTTCACGTTGTGCCATTGCTACCCGAGTAACACTATCCATCATGAGCATGACATTTAGACCTCGGTCTCTAAAATACTCAGCAATTGCAGTAGCAGTCATTGCACCTTTAAGTCTCATAAGTGCGGGCTGATCAGATGTTGCAACTACAACGATCGATTTCTTTAATCCCTCTGGTCCGAGATCCCGTTCAATAAACTCTCTCACTTCTCGACCACGTTCACCTATTAAAGCAATTACGTTTAGATCAGCGTTAGAGTTCCTTGCAATCATACCCATTAAAGTACTTTTACCAACCCCACTACCAGCGAAAATACCAATACGTTGTCCATTACCAACACTTAGTAACCCATCAATAATTTTTACTCCAACTTCCACTTGATCTGAAATTGGTGGTCTTTTCATAGGATTAGGTGGTTCATTTTCTGTTGGTACCGACCTTAATCCTTTTGGTAAATTCGTACCATCTAGAGGCTCACCTAATGAATTGACAACTTGTCCTATTAATGAGTTACCAACCTTAACTTGAAGTGGACTACTAGTTGTTTCAACAATACAACCAGGTGAAATATCGTGCACATTCGTAAATGGCATTAATAAAACATTTTCATCATTAAAACCAACTATTTCGGCATGAACTTTTTTTTGTTTGTTTTTATCAAGATAGATATAACATAAGTCTCCAATTGACGCTTTTGGACCTTTTGATTCAATCATTAATCCGATTACTCGTAATACTTTTCCGAATCTTCTATATGAGTCAATTGAAGGTAGTTGTTGAATAACCTTAGTGAGTTCCATCTACTTCCTCCTGACTTAATTGTAGGAGTTTCTTTGAAATTTCACTTAATTGAACATCAACACTTGCATCAATTCTTCCGAATGTTGAATCAATTACACAACTACCGATTGTTAATGTGTCATCAGGATAAATATAGAGCTTTGATTCATTCAATAATATTTTTTCTAATTCTTCACGTTGATTTATTACTAAATCATATTGTGTAGGATGAACAGTCAATCGAATATCTTTTTCTTCCCTAATTTCATGCAATACTTTTTTTACGATTGGAATGATATGCTCCTGGTTTTGATCTATTTCATGTAATAGAATATGGCCTGATACAGCTAAGCCTAGTTTTAGGATTGCTTCTTCACTTTCTTCTATTCTATTTAAGTAATCTACTTTTGAAGCTTCTACCACTTCTTTTGCTTCGTTTAGTAGACTCTCATATTCATGAAAAGCAATTTGTCTACCCTCTTCTTTACCTAAATTGATTCCTTTTTCTCTAGCTACTTCAATTAATTCAGTCTTTTCTTCAAGCCAATGTTGCTTCATTTGTTCAATTTCTGATTGAGCGTCACTTTTCATTGACTCAATCTCTAATTTCAATTGTTCCAAGTGATTTTGATAGGTTTGAATTTCCTCTTTAATTGTCGCTAATCGTTCATGCTCGGATTCAATCATATTTAGTTCTTCGGGTTGAAAAAATACTCTTTGGATTCCAATTGTTTTTGATGGAGTTGATTCAAGTTGTAATTGTTGTCTTTTTATTAAATTAGACAATGATATCCTCTCCTCCACCTCTTGCAACTACTATAATGCCAGACTCCTCTAATCTACGAATCGTTGAAACGATACGAGTTTGAGCCTCTTCTACATCACGTAATCGAACTGGTCCAAGGTATTCCATTTCTTCCATAAATGTTTCTGCCATACGATTTGACATATTTTTGAAAATAACATTTTTAACTTCTTCACTAGATACTTTAAGTGCAAGCATAAGATCTTCATTTTCAACATCTCTAATAACGCGTTGAATTGAACGATTATCAAGAGTAACAATGTCTTCAAATACAAACATTCTCTTCTTAATTTCTTCTGCTAGCTCCGGATCTTGAACTTCTAATGCTTCTAATATTGTTCTTTCTGTACTACGGTCAACACCATTTAATACATCAACAACTGATTCAATACCGCCAGTTTGAGTGTAATCTTGAGTCACACTAGTTGATAGTTTTCTCTCTAATAGCTGTTCTACTTCATTAATAATTTCCGGCGAAGTAGAATCCATTAATGCGATCCTTTTTGCAATATCAGCTTGCATATCCTGAGGTAGTTCAGAAAGAATCTGACCAGCCTGAATTGAATCAAGATACGATAAAATAAGTGCGATTGTTTGAGGATGCTCATTTTGAATAAAGTTTAATATTTGAGACGGATCCGCTTTTCTAGCAAAATCAAAAGGTTTCACATGTAATGATGAGGTCAAGCGATTGATAATTGTTTGAGCTTGATCTCCACCTAATGCTTTTTCTAAAATTGTCTTTGCGTATCCAATACCGCCTTGTGTAATGTATTCCTGCGCTAATGCAATTTGATGAAATTCTTCAATAATACCTTCTTTATCTCTTGACTCTACTTTTCGTACGCCAGAAATTTCAAGCGTTAATCTCTCAATTTCTTCCTCTGATAAGTGCTTATACACCTGAGCAGATACATCTGGACCAAGAGAGATTAGAAGAATAGCAGCCTTTTGCTTACCTGTTAGCTCATTTGATTTGTCTTTTTTAGCCATTGTTCTCCTCCTAGTCCTCTGAAATCCAGCTGCGTAATAATTTTGCAAATTCTTCAGGTTTTTCTTTAGCTAATTTTTCTAATTGTTTTCTTCTTACTGTACCGTCAGTTTCTGTTTCATTATTAATGTCTGGAACATCAATAATTGGTTGAGATAAGTCTTCAACCGTAATTTCATCTTCACGTCGCTTACGAAGTAATAAGATTAATAGAATGATAATGATTAATAATAAAACGCCACCTGCAATGTACATCCATAATGGAATAGTCGATTGTGTTGTACTCATTGTCGGCTCTTTTCCTTTAAATTGAGTAACTGATACTGCCACTTTATCATTCACTTGAGCTTGACTTAACTCTTGTCCAGCAGGATTGTATCCTTTATCAATCGATGTTTTAACAATTGTGCCAAGCATTTGCTTAATTTCATCAATTGTCTGCTGTGGTAATGAGTTTACATCCTTTGGATTTGGTGGTTCAATCGCAAGTTGAATACTTAAATCACGAATTTTATAAGGGCTTTCTACAATTTCATTTTTTATGTGATTTACATCGTAATTAATTCGATCTTCAGTTTTTGTGTAATCACCATTTTGATTATTATTACTTGCTTGGTAATTAGCAATGTCTTCTTGACCAGTTCCTGCTACTCCACCATTAGTAGGTTTTGAGCCCGCATAAGCTTCTTTAATTCTTTCCGAACTGATTGCAATCCCTTGCATATTTTCTTTGTCTACAGGTTCAACAAGGTCTTGTTTACTCTTCTTTTGAGAAAAATCAATATCAGCAGTTACACCTACAGCAACCTTATCTTGTCCCATCATTTTTCCAAGAAGCTGTTGGACGCGTAGTTGTACATTACGTTCAATATCGTTTTTAATTTTTTGTTGAGATGCATAATCCGATCCATCAGAACCTGGATTGTCACTAGGGTTATTTAATTCAAAACTATCAAAATATTGATTCGTTATGACGATATTAGATGTAGGCAAATTCGGTACACTTTTTGAAACTAAATGAAAAAGTGCAGTCACTTGTTCTTGGTTAAATTTGTAACCAGGCTTTGTATCTAAAACAATTGATGCCGAAGCCTCTGAAGTATCATCTGTCATCCACACACTCGGTTGAGGTAAATTAATCATTACCTTCGCATTGTTAATTCCATCTATTTCTTTCATCAGGTTTGCAAGCTCGTTTTGCATAGCTTCCAACTTAACAACATTAAACTCGCTATCAGTCATGCTAAAATTGCTATTTTTTGTAAAAAATGCATAATCGATTGTTCCTGAGTCTGGAATACCTTTTGATGCAAGATCCACCTTTAACTCATTCACAACATTATCAGGCACATAAATTGTTTTACCATTATCTTTAATTTCTGATGTGATTCCTTTAGCATCTAGAGACTCTTTAATTTGACCAGTTTCTGCAGGAGATAGATTACTATATAAAGGAACTAAATTCTCTTTTGTTAAAAAATAAGTACTTAATGCAAATATAAATACTAATAGAATAGGTAGTCCTACAATCAAAGATTTTTGTTTGAATGTGCGATTACTCCAATAATTCTTTGACTGAGCTAACCATCCTTTCATCTTTTCGTTCATTCCAATCCCCCAGATGTTTCTTCAAAATATGAAAAACATTTTATGTTTATTTTAGTAGATTCGTTTACATCTGCATTCTCATCATTTCTTGGTATGCATCGATGACTTTATTGCGTATTTCCATCGTTGTTTGTAACATAATGCTCGATTTTTCCGACGCAATCATAACATTATGTAAATCGACGTTTTCACCTCTTACTAACTTATTAGTAAGATCATTTGATGCAAGTCCAGCATCATTTACTTCTTTAATCGAATCTTTTAAAAAATTTGCGAATTTAGATTGTACGTCTCCTGATGTGTTTACACTCGATGCTGGCTTTAAAGCTTGTACATTTAAAGAATTAATTTGATTGATAAGAGTCATTTAATATTTCCCTACCTTATTTTCCAATTTCTAGTGCTTTCATTAAAAGCCCTTTAGATGCATTCAATACTGTAACATTAGCTTCGTAAGATCTTGTAGCACCCATTAAATCAACCATTTCTTTTAATGGATCAACATTGGGCATTTGTACGTATCCATTTTTATCAGCATCTGGATGCTCTGGATTATAAACAAGTTTAAACGGCGATTGATCTTCTGATACTTTTGTAACTTTGACACCGTTCCCAGCGCTGCTATTAGCACTGATAGATTCATTAAAAAAAGTAGAAAAACTATTATTTGAATCACTAGAAGAGATTTCAACCATTTTTCTTCTATAAGGTTGCCATACTCCGTTGACCATTTTAGATCTTGTCGTTTCCGCATTCGCCATATTAGATGAAACAACATCCATTCGTAGCCTTTGCATAGTAAGAGCAGAAGCGGATATATTTATACTATTAAATATACTCACTAATTATTTCCCCCCTCTAATAACACTCTTCAATGAATTAAATTGACTATTTAACCTCTCAACTAACGCCTGGTTATAAATTTGATTCTCAGCCATTAATGACATTTCAGTATCCAAGTCAACGTTATTCCCATTATGAGAATACGACGTGTTATCGCGTTCAACCATCGAAGTACCTGAAGCTTGTCCATATTTAAAATCAAAATGTTTACTATTTGTTTTGTTTGCGATAAAGCTCGAATTCATTTCGTTGTCTAAAAAGCTTTTAAATGAAACATCCTTCGCCTTGTAATTTGGTGTATCTGCATTTGCAATATTTTGAGATATTGCATTTTGCTTTTGTACGGAATAATTAAGCCCACTTTCTAATGCAGTAATTGTACTAGAAAATAATTTCATGTGTTCCTCCTCTATATCTATCAAAAAAATGTCATTTTTTTACAAAAAACGTCATATTCTCTTTAATATATTAAAATTTAGACAATTTGTTCCAAACTACTACTTTTAAATTATATCTATGTAAGAGATTCATTGAAACTGTATATTTTCACATATTACAAATGGGTATATAGAACTAAAATATTATGTATTTTGAAGTCATATTGATAAAACGTATGAAATATTTTCTATATAATATGACAATCTATTTCATATTTGAAATATTATCGTAATAATCATACTATATATTACCAGCAATAGACATAATTTGATATACGTTTCATAATAATTTAAATATTTTGTCTAAAACTATTTATGGAAATTTTACAAAAATATGCTTGTTTCTGTATAAATTATACATTTAAGTCAAATCACGACAAAAAAAGCCTTATCCATTTTTGGATAAGGCTTTTTAAATCTATTTATTAGTTTGATTTTAACTTTTCTAATTCTATTAAGAATTTATCATTAAGTACTTTAATGTAAGTACCTTTCATTCCTAATGAACGAGACTCAATTACACCAGCACTCTCTAATTTTCGTAATGCATTTACGATTACTGATCTAGTAATTCCAACTCGGTCTGCAATTTTACTTGCTACTAAAAGACCTTCATAACCATTTAACTCTTCGAAGATGTGCTCAATAGCTTCTAATTCACTATAAGATAGAGAAGAAATCGCCATTTGTACGACAGCTTTACTTCTTGCTTCTTCTTCAATTTCTTCAGCTTTTTCACGAAGAATTTCCATACCTACTACAGTAGCTCCGTATTCAGCTAGAATTAAATCATCGTTTTCAAATTCATGATTGATACGTGCAAGTACTAGTGTACCTAAACGCTCACCACCACCGATAATCGGTACAATTGTTGTTAATCCGCCAGCAAATAATTCTTTATTTTCAACTGGGAATGCAGTGTATTCGCTATTGATATCAAGATTTGAAGATGTTTCATTAATATTAAATAGGCTTTGAGTGTACTCTTCAGGGAACTGACGATCACTGAACATTTTTTGCATACGCTCATTTTCAATTTTCTGATGTAAGCCATAACCTAATAATTTACCTTTACGACTTAAAACAAATACATTTGCTTCAATTACTTCTTCTAATGTATCAGCCATCTCTTTAAAGTTAACTGGCTTCCCTGCTGATTGTTGTAATAACTTATTAATTTTTCTCGTTTTGTCTAATAATTGCATCTTTCTAAATGCCTCCTATTTAATTGTACGATTCCTATAAAATAAACTGACTAATATCTTTATCTTTTGCAATATTTGCGAGTTTTTCATTTACGTACTGTGGTGTGATTAGTATATTTCCCATTTGGATTTCAGAAGCCTCAAAAGACAGGTCTTCAAGAAGTTTCTCCATAATGGTATGTAGTCTTCTAGCGCCAATATTATCAGTTGATTGATTTACATCAAAAGCAATTTCAGCTATTCTACGTATAGCATCGTCAGAAAATTCGATTTGTATACCTTCTGTAGACAATAATGCTTTATATTGTTTAATAATTGAGAAATCAGGCTCAACTAAAATTCGAACAAAGTCATCGACAGATAATTTTCCAAGCTCTACACGGATAGGGAAACGCCCTTGTAGTTCTGGTATTAAGTCTGAAGGTTTTGAGATGTGGAAAGCACCCGCTGCAATAAATAGTACATGATCCGTTTTAACAGGGCCATATTTTGTAACTACAGTACTTCCTTCTACTATTGGTAGAATATCTCTTTGTACCCCTTCTCTAGACACATCTTGATGAGAATTTTGTTTACTAGCAATCTTATCAATTTCATCTATAAAAATAATACCTAATTGCTCTGCTCTATATACCGCTTCTTGCGTAACTTCATCCATATCTATTAATTTCTGTGCTTCCTCATTAGTAAGAATTTTACGTGCTTCTTTAACGGGAAGCTTTCTTGTTTTTGTTTTCTTTGGAAATAAACTTCCTAATGATTCTTGAAAGTTCATCCCCATTTGTTCCATTCCAGTTCCTTGCATAAAATCTAACATTGGAGCCTGTTGTTGCTCAACTTCAATGGATACAAGTTCATCTTCTAGTTTTCCAGATAATAGTTGAAATTCTATGTTTCTTCTCTTTGATGTTAATTCTGTATCATTCTCTTCTTGCTCAGTATTAGCGTTTTGCGAATCTTGACTAAAAAGCATCTCAAGTGGATTTTTAAATGAAGATTGTTTTTTCATGCTCGGCACTAAAATTTTTATTAATCTTTGATTTGCATTCTTTTCAGCTTGATCTTTCACCTTACTCATACGTTCTTCTTTTACAAGTCGAATTGATGTTTGGACTAAATCTCGAACCATAGATTCTACATCTCTTCCTACATAACCAACTTCTGTAAATTTAGTAGCTTCTACTTTAATAAAAGGTGCACCAACCAGTTTTGCCATTCTTCTAGCAATTTCAGTTTTACCTACCCCAGTTGGTCCAATCATTAATATATTTTTAGGTGAAATTTCTTCACGGAATGATTCTTCTAGTAGACTTCTACGATATCGATTACGGAGTGCAATTGCTACTGCTTTTTTCGCTTGATGCTGTCCAACAATATACTGATCCAGTTTTTCAACAATTTGACGAGGCGTGAAAGAAGTACCCATATTACACTCTCCTATTCTAATTCTTCTAAAATTATATTTCCGTTCGTATAAACACAAATATCACTTGCAGTTTTTAAACTAGCATATGCTATTTGCTTTGCTGAAAGATTGTCACCTGCATTTTCCTTTAATGCTCTACCTGCCGCTAACGCATAATTGCCTCCAGAGCCTATCGCAAGTATTCCATCATCAGGCTCAATTACCTCACCAGTTCCTGAAATTAATAATAGAGAATTGTGGTCCATTACAATTAGTAATGCTTCGAGTTTATGTAAAACACGATCTGTACGCCATTTTTTCGCTAATTCAACAGCTGCACGTTGAATATTACCATTATATTCAACTAACTTACTTTCAAATAACTCAAAAAGTGTAAATGCGTCAGCTACAGATCCAGCAAAACCTGCTAAAACTTTCCCATTAAAAAGCTTACGAACTTTTCTTGCCGTGTGCTTCATTACTACTGCATTTCCAAATGTAACTTGACCGTCACCTGCCATCGCACTTTTACCATCGTGTTGAATTGCAAATATCGTTGTAGCATGAAAATTGGACATAAATACCCTCCTTAGAAATATCGATTGATTTCTAAAATTGAGCAAGTTTTAAGCTCTAGGATGATGTAAATTGTATACCTTTTGTAATCTTTCCTTCGTAACATGAGTATAAATTTGGGTAGATGATAAATTCTCGTGCCCTAAAAGTTCTTGAACACTTCGAATATCTGCTCCACTATCTAGCATATGTGTAGCGAATGTATGCCTCAACATATGTGGATGAATCTTATTTGTTAAAGAAGTATCTTTAATCATTTTCTCTAAAATGACTCTTACTCCTCTTGGTGTAAGTTTCATACCGCGATGATTCAAAAAAAGATCATCATTATTTTGCTTATTAGCTACTATCAGTCTATTTCTGCCATCTTCTATATATGTATGAAGTGCTTTTTCTGCAAAACTACCAAATGGAACATAACGTTGCTTGTTCCCTTTACCTGTTACTAAGATCGTTCCAATATGGAAATCTATGTCTTTTAGTTTCAAACTACAGCATTCGCTAACTCGAATACCTGTTGCGTATAGCAATTCTAATAGAGCTTGATTACGTTGGCCAAGCTCTGTATTTAGATCGCTAATTTTAAATAGTTTTTCAAGTTCTTCTTTATATAAAAATCGTGGTATGATACTTTCTTTTTTAGGAAGTGACGCTAAAACAAAAGGGTTTTCTTTTGCTTCGTTTTCACGCATGAGAAAACGATAGAAACTTCTTAAACAAGAAATGTGTTTGGAGACTGAACGTCTCGAAAGCTGTTTATCATGCAAAGTTGTTAAATAGAGACGAACATCAGAATACGTAACTGAAGAAAATGAAGTAATAGATTGTTGCTCCATAAAAACTAGAAATTGTTCAATAATTTTTTTATAACCATTTAATGTGTATTGTGAAGAGTTTTTCTCTAATTGTAAATACTGAATAAATAATTGACACAATATTTTAATATTCAAGGTAATTTCTCCTCACAAGCCACTACATACTAACATAGAAAGTAGCTATTTGCAATTTATTTTCTTAACATTCTACAAAATTCATAATAGAATTTAATGCACGATTCGCGTAAGCTTCATAACGTTCTTGTTTTCTTTTAATTTTTTCTTCAAGTCTTGGGAATAAACCGAAATTCGCATTCATTGGTTGGAAGTGTTTTTCACTTGTCGTCGTAATATAATTCGACATACTCCCGATTGCAGTTTCTGCTGGGAATGTAATTAATTCTTTTTCCATAACAAATCTTGCCGCATTAATTCCTGCAACTAATCCAGAAGCTGCTGATTCAACATAGCCTTCTACCCCCGTCATTTGACCTGCAAAAAACAAATCATTACGACCTTTAAATCGGTATGTTGCTTCTAATAGTTTAGGTGAATTTATGAACGTATTGCGATGCATTACACCATAGCGCACAATTTCAGCATTTTCTAAGCCAGGAATTAATTGTAGAACCTCTTTTTGTGGGCCCCATTTTAAATGCGTTTGAAAACCTACTATATTATATAACGTACCTGCAGAATCATCTTGTCTTAATTGAACAACTGCATGTGGAATTTTACCTGTCTTTGGATCCTCTAATCCAACTGGCTTCATAGGGCCAAATAAAAGGGTTTGTTTTCCGCGATTAGCCATTACTTCAACAGGCATACATCCTTCAAAGAAAATCTCTTTCTCAAATTCTTTTAATGGAACAGTTTCTGCAGTAGTTAATGCTTCATAGAAACGGTCAAATTCTTCTTCAGTCATCGGGCAATTTAAATATGCTGCCTCACCTTTATCATATCTTGATTTTAAATATACTTTATTTAAATCGATGCTTTCTTTCTCAACTATTGGTGCCGCTGCATCATAAAAGTAGAAATAATCTTCACCTGTTAAGTCTTTTAACTTTTGTGACAGTTCTGGAGAGGTTAATGGGCCTGTTGCAATTATAGTCGGTCCTTCTGGAATTTCTGTCATTTCTTCATTATATACAGTTACATTTGGGTGATTTTTAACATATTCTGTTACGCGGTTTGCAAATTCATGTCGATCAACTGCAAGCGCTCCTCCAGCAGGTACCGCACACTCATCAGCAGAACGAATAATAACTGAATCCAGTCTTCTCATTTCTTCTTTTAATACACCAACCGCATTCGTTAAATTATTTGCTCTAAGTGAATTACTACATACTAGCTCAGCAAATTTATCTGTATGGTGAGCAGGTGTTTGTCTTACAGGTCTCATTTCGTATAAGTGAACTTTAATGCCTCTTTTAGCAATTTGATAAGCTGCCTCACTTCCTGCTAAACCAGCACCTATTACATTAACAAATTGTTCTTTCATTAATAACTCCTTCTACGCTGTTAATTCATTTACGTTTTTTATTTTAATATTCTTTTCTTAATTATAACTTAATGAAATTTGCAATATGAAAAGGAAAAGTGAGCAAATTAATTGCTCACACTTGTTGATCCTCTTTGTAATCACATGAAACACATTGAACTTGAATACCTTTTTTCATTTTCTTTTCGACTAATAAGTTTTCACATTTTGGACAAGGTCTTGAAATTGGTTTATCCCACGATAAGAATTCACATGAAGGATAATTCGTGCAACCATAAAAAATTCGATTCTTTTTCGATTTACGTTCAATAATATTCCCGTCTTTGCATGTAGGGCATTTAACTCCTATATCTTTAACGATAGCTTTTGTATTTCTACAGTCTGGAAAGTTTGAGCATGCCATAAATTTTCCATATCGGCCCATCTTAAAGACCATTGGATTCCCACAGAGATCACAATCTTCACCCGCAGGCTCATCTTTGATTTCAACTTTTTGCATTTCTTTTTCAGCTATTTCTAAGTGCTTTTCAAAACCCTTATAAAATTGATCAATAATTTGAATCCAGTTAACATTACCATCTTCAATTTTATCAAGGTCACCTTCCATCTGAACGGTAAATTCAATGTTGATAACCTCAGGGAAAAATTCTAGCACCAAATCAAATACAATCTGACCAAGTTCTGTTGGTACAAATCGTTTATTATCTAACGAAACATATCCTCGCTTTTGAATTGTTTCTAAAGTTGGAACGTACGTAGATGGTCGACCTATACCTAACTCTTCTAACGTTTTTACTAATCTTGCCTCTGTATAACGTGGAGGCGGTTGAGTAAAATGTTGCTCCGGTAAAACATTTTCAAGTTTGACACTCTCACCCTCGACTAATGGAGGAAGAATACGATCTTTTTCTTCAGTTCCGTCATCATTACTTTCAATATAGACTTTCATAAAGCCTGGGAATTTTACGACAGATCCATTCGCTCTAAATATCACATCATTATTTATTAAATCTACTTTTACAGTATCTAAAATAGCAGATGCCATTTGACTTGCAATAAATCGTTCCCAAATTAGTTTATAAAGTCGATACTGGTCACGACTTACATGAGCTTTAATTGTATCTGGTGTACGTAATGTTGAAGTTGGTCTGATTGCTTCGTGAGCATCTTGTACTTTATCAGATTTTTTTTCTGCCTTTTTATTAGTTGCGATATAGTCAGCACCATATGTATCTTTAATAAATGCTTTTGCTTCTTCAGCTGCTACATCCGAAATTCTCGTAGAATCCGTTCTCATATATGTTATTAATCCGACTTGACCTCCGCTGCCTAAAGAGATACCTTCATACAGTTGTTGAGCAATCATCATCGTCTTCTTTGCACGCATATTCAGTTTTCTAGCAGCTTCCTGTTGAAGTAAAGATGTTGTAAACGCCGTTGCTGGATTTCTTCTACGTTCCTTTTTTGTCACACTTTGAACGATAAAGTCATCACCTTTAATTTGCGATAGAACTTTATTTACATCTTCTTCAGATCCAAGTTCTAGCTTTTTACCATTCACCCCATAAAAGAATGTATCAAACGAATCTTTTTTTGAAATCCCATTACTTTTGATCGTCCAGTATTCCTCTGGTTGGAACACATTAATTTCCTTTTCTCGTTCAATAATCAATCTTAATGCAACTGATTGTACGCGACCAGCACTAAGACCTTTTTTTACTTTCTTCCATAATAAAGGGCTGATATTATATCCTACTAAACGGTCAAGTACCCGTCTAGCTTGTTGAGCATCAACTAAGTTCATGTTAATTGGTCTCGGTTTTTTAAACGATTCTTTAATCGCGTCTTTTGTAATTTCATTAAAAACTACACGACAATCAGAAGATGTATCAATATTTAATGTATTTGCTATATGCCAAGCAATCGCTTCACCTTCGCGGTCTGGATCGGCCGCAAGATAGATTTTTTTTGCTTTTTTAGCAGCTGTTCTTAAATCCTTTAATACAGGACCTTTCCCTCTAATTGTAATGTACTTTGGATTGTAATCGTTTTCTATCTCAATCCCCATTTGACTTTTAGGTAAGTCTCGAACATGTCCCATAGAAGCAATTACTTTAAACTTCTTACCTAAATATTTTTCAATGGTTTTGGCCTTTGAAGGGGACTCCACTATAACTAAATTTTCTGCCATTATTTAAGCCTCCTGAGAGTTTATTAATCAAAACCCTCTGTATTCCTATTTCTATCTTTCTTTTATAATTATGAATTATGTAAGACATTCATTATAAGAAGAGTTCAATTAGTTTTTTAATTTTCCTTCATTCAATTTCAAATTGTATAGTTTAATCTATACATTAGTCAAATTAATTTTAGATATAAAATAACACAAGTCGCAATAGTATTGTCAATTTTTTGTAATATAAACTTATTTTTTTATTTTTAACTCTTTTAAACTACATAGTTAATATTCACGAAATTCACTATCCTTTATGATGGACTAAGCGCTAAGTATCAATACTTGTTCCTATTTAATAGGTAGCGACTATACTGAAATGCCGCATATACCTATTTCATAAAACTATTTAAAATACAACAATACTCTTACAGTACGATCTTTAAGCAAAATCTATAAATTCTTCTATAATATCTTTAGAGCATGTGATCAACTTCGCACCTTCTTGAATTAATTGATTGCTTCCCTTATATTCATCCATTATAATCGGACCTGGCACTGCGAATACCTCTCGACCATTTTCAAGTGCAAAATTTGCAGTAATCATAGTACCACTCTTTTCTTTTGCCTCTAATATGATTAACCCTTTTGATAGACCTGCGATGATTCGATTTCTCCTAGGAAAATATCTTTTTTCCGGCTGTATATAATGGGGATATTCACTAATGACTAAGTGATTTGATATCATTTCATTAAATAAATATGAGTTTGCTTTTGGATAAATAGTATTTAACCCACTACCGATGACTGCAATTGTTTTTCCTCCATGATGCATTGCTGCTTTATGAGCTAATGTATCGCACCCAAGTGCCATTCCGCTAACAATAATCCAATTTTCTTTAACAAGTTCCTTAACAAACGAATCACAAGTTAGATTTGCAAATTTCGAAGGTTTTCTAGACCCAATTATACTTAATTTAAAATCTGATTTTAGTAGATTTATATCACCTTTCAAGTACAAAACAAACGGTGGATCATAAATTTGTTTTAATAATTCCGGGTACATATCACTATAGATTGTTATAAACTTACTATTATTTTGAACATTAAAATCAAGAATATCCGAGATAGAAATAGAATGAAGTTGTCTGTACAATTTTTCAGAGGATTTTGCAGTAAGGTGAAATGTAGATTTGAAAAATGAAGGTGAATAGCGATAGAGGTCTTTTAATTCTGGATCAAATTGAAGGATCTTACTCATTGCTAAATAATTATCAAATAAACAAGTATTCAAATGAATTAATCGATTTTCTTTATTCATGTTATCTCCTTTCACGATAGGAAAGTAGCCCCCAATAATGGAGGCTACTATAAAAGTTTTTCTTATACTAAAGCTTCGTGAGTCTTACATTGTTCATATAAGCCACGCTCTTTTAATGCACCAATTAATGTTTCTCCCATAACAGCTGGAGTAACAGCTACTTTAATTCCGCAGCTTTCCATTGTAGCCATTTTTTCTTTAGCAGTACCTTTTCCACCTGCAATGATCGCACCAGCATGTCCCATACGTTTACCTTCAGGTGCAGTTTGTCCACCGATGAATCCAACTACTGGTTTTGTCATGTTCGCTTGAACCCACTCAGCAGCTTCTTCTTCAGCAGTTCCACCGATTTCACCAATCATGATAACTGCGTATGTTTCTGGATCTTCATTAAATGCTTTTAAAACATCGATGAAGTTAGTTCCATTAACTGGGTCTCCACCAATACCTACAGCTGTAGATTGGCCGATACCAGCTTGTGTTAATTGATGAACAGCTTCATACGTTAATGTACCAGAACGTGATACGATTCCAACATGACCTTTTTTATGAATATAACCAGGCATGATACCAATTTTACATTCATCAGGCGTAATAACACCAGGACAGTTTGGTCCAACTAATCTTGTCTTTTTGCCTTCCATGTACTTTTTAACATTTACCATATCAAGTACTGGAATACCTTCAGTAATACAAATTGCGATATCTAATTCTGCATCAACAGCTTCCATAATTGCGTCTGCTGCAAATGCTGGTGGTACGTAGATTACAGATGCATTTGCACCAGTTGCATCTACTGCATCTTTAACTGTATTGAATACAGGTACACCTGCGATATCAGTTCCACCTTTACCAGGAGTTACACCGCCAACAATTTTAGTACCATACTCTAACATTTGAGTTGTATGGAATAAACCTTGTGAACCAGTAATACCTTGTACAATGACTTTTGTATCTTTATTAATAAATACGCTCATTTTTATCCTCCCTTTCCTTTTAGCTTAACCTACAAGTGCAACGATTTTTTGTGCGCCGTCTGCCATAGAATCTGCAGTAACAATGTTTAAGCCAGATTCATTAAGAATCTTTTTACCTAGATCTACGTTAGTACCTTCTAAACGTACAACTAATGGTAAGTGTAAGCCAACTTGTTTAGTAGCTTCTAGAACACCTTGCGCGATTACGTCACACTTCATGATGCCACCGAAAATGTTAACAAAAATACCTTTAACATTTTGGTCAGAAAGGATGATTTTAAACGCTTCTGTTACTTTTTCAGCAGTAGCACCGCCACCAACATCCAAGAAGTTAGCCGGGTCTCCACTGTAGTGTTTAATGATGTCCATCGTTGCCATAGCAAGTCCAGCACCATTTACCATACATCCAATATTTCCATATAAAGAAATATAGTTTAAGTCATATTTAGAAGCTTCTACTTCTTTTGGATCTTCTTCCTCTAAATCACGGTAAGCTAAAATATCAGCATGACGGTATAAAGCATTTGAATCAAAGTTTAACTTTGCATCTAATGCCATAACTTCGCCATCACCAGTTACAACTAGTGGATTAATTTCAGCGATTGAACAATCTTTTTCAACAAACGCTTTGTATAAGCCCATCATGAACTTAACAGCTTTGTTAACTAAGTTACTAGGGATATTGATATTAAACGCAATACGACGTGCTTGGAAGCCTTGTAGACCTACTGCTGGATCAATATACTCTTTAAAGATTTTTTCAGGTGTTTTTTCAGCAACTTCTTCAATTTCAGTTCCACCTTCTTCAGAAGCCATTAATACAACTTGTGAAGTAGCGCGGTCTAAAACTAAACCAACATAATATTCTTTTTTAATATCGCAGCCTTCTTCGATAAGTAAGCGCTTAACTTCCTTACCTTCTGGACCAGTTTGATGAGTAACTAATACTTTGCCTAGTATTTCACTAGCATATGTATTTACTTCATCTAAATTTTTTGCTACTTTTACGCCACCCGCTTTACCGCGGCCACCAGCGTGAATTTGAGCTTTTACTACACATACAGCAGTACCTAATTCCTTTGCAGCTTCAACAGCTTCTTCAACTGTGAAAGCAACTTTTCCATTTGGTACATTTACGCCATAGCTTCGTAGGATTTCTTTCCCTTGATACTCATGGATATTCATGATCCATCCTCCCCTTTTAGAACAAGACAAATTAAAACACATCCCTATTGTATCTCTTACAGAATATACTGTAAATACTTTAGTAGAAAACAAAATAATATTATGCGAATTTATAAAAGAAAACCCTTTCATCTACATTTCATGAAAGAGTTTATCATATTGAAATATTATTATTTTTTCAATTGTTTGTCTGCTCGATAAATAAAAGCGAATAATTCTGCGACAACACCATATAAATCTTCTGGTATCGATTGATTTATATCTAGTTTACTTAACACCTCAATCAATGATGGGTCTTCTTGAATTGGGACTCCAAATTCTTTCGCTTTTGAAACGATTTCATCAGCAATTAACCCCTTACCTTTTGCAACAATTTTTGGAGCTGCATCTGACTCCAAATCATATTTTAATGCAATCGCATCTTTTCTTTTCACTTGGTTATTTTTCATACAAATAAATCGACCCCTGTATATTCACGACTTGATAATAAACTATTATTAAACTTCATTTCACTTACTTTCTTTTCCTGCTCATTATTAAATGGTAAACATTTTAAAGTGGATAAATGAAAATCGTGTTTTGCAAGGCTTTCTTTAATAACTGGTAGCGTAGTTGATATGATCGTATTTAACTGTTCTTCATTATTAAAAATTGTCACATTTACCACTCTATTTTGTATTGATACATCAACCATCGTTTCTTTTAAAGTTTCTAGCTCCAGAAAAAAAAGAATATGACAATAGTTTGACTGAATTTGTTTTGAATCGGTTGAGCTTTCTTTTCCAGTCCATTGAATGGTTAAATCTGTTGACCAATTATTAAGGAAGATTGGAAAGGTCGTTGACAAATGGTATTCTGGACCATTTTGATGGACTGAAGTAATTTGCTGATTTGACACTTTTGTAATTAATTGTTCAATCGATTGTTTAAAACTATCGGGTATATTGCTATTCAATGCTTTAAGGGCAATTTCTTTCAAAGTAGGAAATTGTTCACTTAATGCCGATTTATTTAAATTAGTTAAGTGACGTAATTTATTCTCAAAATCCATTCCCATTAAGTCATTATGTTTATTGATTTGTTTTGCAAATTGATCAGAGTTAATGTCTTGTCCGATGAATTCATGTTTATTTAAAAGTTGGAATAAATCATTTGCTGAATCATCTACTGTCGAATTCACTCCATTTAATAGCTGGTTTTGTAGGAATAGCTTCGTCATTTCATTTAAATGATCATTTTCATTTATTGAAGACAATATATTTGTTAAAAGATTAGTTTTAAAATCGCCAGTATTCGAATGATTGGTTATAAAATTTGAAATCTTTACAGTTATTTCTTTTAAGATGTTTTGATTTAATGAAAGTAAATTATTTGCATGATTATTGTTTGTGTCAATTAAACTATCATCTAATTGACTAAATACATGGTTTGCAAGATTCATAGGTATTCGTGACAATTCAGTTTTCACCGAATTAAATTCTGGAAGTTCACTAAATTCATTTAATACCGTCTTAGCAATTGTAGGAGAGTTTCCCGTTAATTTAAACAAATTATTGAATACACTTTCCTTGAATATTGCCGAATTCTCACTATTTTTTACTGCAAATTGATTATTCCATTGAGTGAGAACTTCTGGTTCATCATTTGAAATTAAGATCTGATTTGCAAGATTACTTTGCTCACTTCTAAAATTTGTAATACGATTATTATTTTGTATCAATTTGATCATGGATTGTAATTGTTTGATCGACATATTAGATTGTAGTTCATCAGGTATTTCAGTTAGATTTGATAGTAGATTTGATAGTTCATTCTGTGATCCTTCAACCAATGTTTGTAATAGTTTTTCAGTTATAGGAAAATTCTTTTTGATTAAGAAAGAAATCGAGTCTAATACCAACTGCTTATTTGGCGATTTCATCAATTGATTGATTGCCTCTAGGACTTCCCCTTTATTAATAGGGCGTTCACTTTGAAGGAATAATTTAATAACCGAATCAGATTCTTTCGAAAATGGAATATCTAATTCCTTTAATATTTGCATCGAATTTTTTTGATCATTTTGTTTAATCTCTGAAATGACTTTTAATTCTGCTTTTCCATCCTTAAATTCTTTTACTTCAAAGTAAAATTTCCCTTTTGTAAGTGCTTCTTCTACTACTGTAGCAGTTATTATTTTCCCATTAATAATGATTCTAGCAGTACCGTCTTCAGCAAGTTCATTTACTTTCCCAACAACGATTTGCCCAACTTTTAATTCGTTATTCGGTAGAAAATATTTTGCATTTGTAGCGAGTACTGTTGAAATACCTGCATTTTGCATAATTTATCAATCCTTTATTTTCCCTTTATAGGTGCAAATGATTTACGATGCTCGTGGATAATACCATTTACTTCAATCGCTTCAAGATGTTCTTTTGTCCCATAGCCCATATGCTTTTCAAACCCATACTGTGGATATTGTTTTCCTAGCTCAGTCATTAACGAGTCTCTAGTTTCTTTTGCTAATACCGATGCTGCAGCGATACTGATACTCGTTGCATCACCTTTAATGATCGAAGTTTGAGAAATATTTAACGGCAACTTCATCGCATCAATTAATAAATGCTCTGGCGATTGGTTTAACTGTTCAATTGCTCGCTGCATTGCTAATTTAGTCGCCTCATAAATATTGATATTGTCAATTTCAGTAGAACTGGCAATTCCAACACCATATGAAATTGCCTCGCGCTTTATGCGTTCAACGAAATACTGCCTTTTTTCTTTTGATAATTTTTTCGAATCATCTAACCCTATCAAAGTATTATTCTCATCTAATATAACTGCTGCTGCTACTACAGGACCTGCTAAAGGGCCTCTGCCAACTTCATCTACACCTGCTATTAGTTTAATATTTTTTTTGTACAGATTAGTTTCGTACTCCATCATCGTTTGAAATTTAAGATGAGCTAATTCAATTTTCTCTTGATCTCTAAACCATTTTGCTATTAATTTCTGAACGCCTACTCTTTGATCATTTTGCAATTCATTTAAAATCTCACTTTTTTTATCGGTTAGTCCATTTAGTAGTATTTTTATTTCTTCAATTGTTTGTGTCATAGGTTGAAACTCCTTATAAACATTTTATCGGTTAAAATTGTTCAAATTACATTAAAAAAGAAGAAAGTACGCTCTAGTCACGCGCACTTTCTTCTATTAATTCTTCCTTCACTTCATGCATAGCTGGATTTTCAAAAGATAATCTCCCTAATTTACCTGCTCTTAATTCACGTAAGAACAAATCAGACGTTTTATCATAATCAATTATTCCACCAGACATTAGAAGTCCACGTTTTTTTCCAATATGATCAAATATTGGTACGACATCATCTGAAAATAAAATCTCATCTGCCATATCGTATCTTTCTTTTAAAACTTTTGGATAGTACTCACTTAAGTACTTAATTGCATAGACCATTACTTCTTGTAAATTAATGATACTATCTTTTATCGCACCAGTAGTAGCTAATCTGAGTCCAACTAGTTGATCTTCGAATTTAGGCCATAAAATACCTGGTGTATCAAGTAATTCGATTTCTTTCCCGACTTTAATCCACTGCTGTGCTTGAGTCACACCTGGTCGATCACCTGTTTTAGCAATGTTTTTACGAGCAAGTTTATTAATTAATGTTGATTTACCCACATTTGGAATTCCAACAATTAATGCCCTTATTGCTCTTGGTTTAATACCTTTTGCTATCATCTTATCGAATTTTTCTTTTACTAATAATTGACATGAAGTAATAATTGCTTTTAATCCTTGTCCAGATTGAGCATCTATAGCAATTGCCATTACACCTTGTTTCTCATAATGTGCTAGCCATTGTTGAGTAATTCTAGGATCAGCTAAATCTGCTTTATTTAATAAAAGTAATCTCGGCTTATTTGAAATAATTTCATCGATCATTGGATTTCTTGAAGCAGCCGGTACCCTTGCATCAGCTAATTCTATTACAACATCGATTACTGATAACTTTTCAGTAACTTGTCTTCTAGCTTTTGCCATATGGCCAGGAAACCATTGAATTGTCATGTTGCCACCTTCTTTTACAATATATAATTAACGAGATGCGTTTGGCTATTTCGCCATTTCGACCTCTGATAATGGCCAGAATACAAAACTTGCACGACCTAATATTTCTTTTTGACTAACCGTTCCGATAATGCGACTATCTTTACTTAATCTACGATTATCACCTAATACAAACACTTGGCCTTTAGGAACTGTTTTCTTACCTGTAATTTCTTCTAATTTAAAATCTTCAGTAAGTGGACCATCTGTAGTTTCTTTTTTATATTCATTTAAATACGGCTCTTTGTAAGGCTTACCGTTAACATAAAGTACATCGTTTCTATACTCTACTGTATCACCTGGAAGGCCGATTACTCGTTTAATATAATCTTTCTCTTTTGTTGCATGAAATACTACAATGTCAAATCGCTTAGGTTCATGTAGTTTATAGACAATTTTATTTACAATCATTCTACTTTGATCTTGTAGTGTTGGCATCATTGAAATACCATCTACTAGAACTGGTGTAAATAGGAATGTACGAATTCCTAATGCTAGTACTAGAGCAATAAAAATTGTTTTAATTAATTCCCAAATGCCTCCACCGTTGCTTTCCTTCAAGCTAATCCCTCCAATTATTACCATACCTTTATTAAGGTATTAATGCTCAGTAAATTTACAAATGCTTATGTATTCTATTTTACTTTTTATTATATCCATTATCTACAAAAATTGGAAAAAAAGGAGCTTGTTTAATACAAGCTCCTTTCAAAAGACTATCGAAGTTCTTTAATTCTTGCTTTTTTACCAGTAAGTGCACGTAGGTAGTAAAGTTTAGCACGACGTACTTTACCGCGACGAACAACGTCTAATTTAGCAATTTTTGGAGTGTGTAATGGGAACGCACGTTCAACACCAACACCGTAAGAAATTTTACGAACTGTGAAAGTTTCGCTAATTCCGCCACCACGACGTTTAATAACTACACCTTCGAATAATTGGATACGCTCACGAGTACCCTCAACAACTTTAACGTGAACTCGTACAGTATCACCAGGACGGAATGCTGGTAAGTCAGTTCTAAGTTGTTCTTTAGTAATTTCGTTAATTAAACTTTGCATAATTTATGCTCCCCTTTTCCAACCGATGCTCTTACAAGATTTATCACTCACAGCGGAACACCGAGAATAAAGGCTTAAGTATTACCTAAGCCACAAGTTATATTAACATATTCTATACTTGTATGCAACTAATTTTCAAGTTTCATTTCTTCTTTTACTTGCTGCATCCACTTTGCTTCTTTTTTATCTAATTGGTAGTCTTCTAGCAAGTCTGGTCTACGTTCAAGTGTCCGTTTAAATGATTGCTTTGTTCGCCATTCTTCAATATGTGCATGATTTCCAGATAATAACACATCTGGTACCTTATGACCTCTAAATTCAGCCGGTCTTGTATAGTGAGGATGCTCTAATAGCCCAGTACTAAACGAATCTTCTATTTTAGATGTTGTATTACCAAGTACTCCAGGAAGCAATCTGACAACACTATCAGCGATTACCATAGCCCCTAGTTCCCCACCAGTTAGTACATAATCTCCAATTGAGATTTCATCTGTTACAACATGCTGACGAATACGTTCATCATAGCCTTCATAATGGCCACAAATAAAAATTAAATGATCTTCGCTTGCAAGTTCCTCAGCTTTTTTCTGACTAAAGCGCTCACCTTGAGGGCATAGAAGTACGATTCTAGGCTTATTTTCGCTTTTGGATACTAAATCATCAACCGCATCAAAAATAGGCTGTGGAGCAAGTACCATTCCAGCGCCGCCACCATACGGATAATCATCTACATTTGAATGTTTGTTCGTGGAGTATTCCCTAAAATTAACACAACGGAATTGAACTGCCTCTTTTTCTTGAGCCTTCCTTAAGATTGAGGAATTTAACACTCCTTCAAACATTTCCGGGAAAAGTGTTAAGAAATCTACTTTCATCATAGAAGACCTTCCATTAGTTCTATTTTAACTAATTTATTTTCTACATCGACTTCTTTTACGATTTGCTCGATATAAGGAATTAAAGCATCTTTTTGGCCTTTTCGTTGAATAACCCAAACATCATTTGCACCAGGAGATAAAATTTCTTTGATTTTACCTATTTCTTCACCATCTACCGTTTCCACCATACAACCAACAATTTCATGGTAATAGAATTCATTTTTGCCTAAGTTATGCAATTGATCTTCCGTTATTTTTAAGATGCTATTTTTCAAAGGTTCAACTGCATTTAATGAGTCGAAATTTTCAAAAGTAAGTAAGTCAAAATTTTTATGTACACGATGACTAGTTACTTTTAGTGTAGATGGTGTTTCTTCATTTTGTTTAAATAAGTATAATGTATTGCCCTTTTTATATCGTTTTTCTGGAAAGTCAGTCCGTGAAATAACTCGTACTTCTCCACGAACTCCATGAGTATTAACTATTTTTCCGACATTAAAATATTTCGTCATGTTTTTACCTCTATAAAATTATTTACTATTCTTCATTTTTATTGTAGCCATTCGAAGAGTAGATATGTCTCGTTAATGTTGAAAACGGTCCTTAGCAAGAGCCAAGGACCGTCAGTATTACTGAATATCTAAGTGAATACGTTTAGCGTGTTCATTACTAGCTGCATATACAACCGTACGAATCGCCTTTGCAATTTTACCATGTTTGCCAATCACTCTACCAGCATCTTCAGGATTGACCTGTAAATGAAAGTATAGGTTGTTGTCATCTTCTTTTACTTGAAGTGAAATTTCCTCTGGATGGTCTACAAGACTTGAAACAATTGCGTTAATGAGTGTATTCATCTTTTTTTCCATCATTACTTGCCGTTGCGAGCGTTGTGGAATTTCTCTAAGATACCAGCTTTAGAGAATAAGTTACGAACTGTATCAGATGGTTTAGCACCTGTTCCTAACCATTTTAATGCTGCTTCTTCGTTAATTTTGATTTCAGCTGGTTGAGCAACTGGATTATAAGTTCCAATCTCTTCAATGAAACGTCCGTCACGAGGAGAACGAGCATCTGCTACTACTACACGATAAAAAGGAGATTTTTTAGCTCCCATACGTTTTAAACGAATTTTAACTGCCATTTTTAAAGCACCTCCGAAAATATTTACAACGATTTATATATTATCAAAAACAATAACTGTTTGTAAAGTAAAATTTCTTAACAGCATTATTTTTTTATTAAACAATGTTAAATGTTGGAATTTTATACTAAAAGATTAGAATAGGCCAGGAAACTTAAAGCCCTTTTTCTTCCCTTTTTGCATGCCACCCATCATTTTCATCATTTTTTTCATTTCTTCAAACTGTTTTAATAAACGGTTTATTTCTTGAACAGGACGTCCAGATCCTCTAGCTATACGTTTTCTACGACTAGAATTAATAATATCTGGTTGTATCTTTTCCTGTTTAGTCATTGATTGAATAATAGCCTCTACATGAGCGATTTGTTTATCGTCAATTTGCATATCATTCAGACCTTTAATTTTATTTGCCCCTGGCATCATTTTTAATATATCACCAAGTGGACCCATTTTTTTAACTTGTGAAAGTTGATCTAAGAAATCATCTAATGTAAATGAAGCTGATCTTAGTTTTTGTTCTAATTCTTTTGCTTTCTCTTGGTCAACGGATTCTTGTGCTTTTTCAATAAGAGTTAACACGTCACCCATTCCTAGAATACGCGATGCCATTCGTTCTGGATGGAAAGGCTCAAAAGCATCTAGTTTTTCACCAAGACCAACAAATTTAATCGGTGTATTTGTTACAGCACGAATTGATAAAGCAGCACCACCACGAGTGTCACCATCCAATTTCGTAAGTACAACCCCAGTTAAACCTAATTGATCATTAAAGCTCTGTGCCACATTGACTGCATCTTGTCCCGTCATTGCATCAACAACAAGGAAGATTTCTTCAGGTTTTGAAAGTTCTTTAATTTGTTCAAGTTCTTCCATCAATCCTTCGTCAATATGTAAACGACCAGCAGTATCAATTAAGACATAATCAAGATGTTCATCCTTAGCATGCTGAATTGCTTGTTTAGCAATTTCAACTGGACTAACCTGATCTCCCAATGAGAATACTGGCATATCCAATTGGCTACCTAACGTTTGGAGCTGTTTAATTGCCGCTGGGCGATAAATATCAGCTGCAACTAAAAGTGGTTTACGATTATACTTTTTACGAAGTAAATTTGCTAATTTTCCTGTAGTAGTAGTTTTACCCGCACCTTGTAGTCCAACCATCATAATAACAGTCGGTGGGCGATTTGAAACAGCGATTTTACTCTGTTCACCACCCATTAAGGCAGTAAGCTCTTCTTGAACTACTTTAACAACATGTTGACCAGGTGTTAAGCTTTGTAATACCTCTTGTCCAATAGCACGTTCAGAAACACGTTTCACAAAATCTTTAACAACTTTAAAGTTAACGTCAGCTTCAAGTAAAGCTAGGCGTACTTCTCTCATCATTTCCTTGACATCAGATTCCGTTACTTTACCTTTGCCTCGAACCTTTTGTAATGTCTTTTGAAGTCGGTCGGCTAATCCTTCAAATGCCATAAAACCGTCCTCCTTATTCTAATTTCTCTAACGCTTCGATTGCTCGAAGAAACTCGTCATCTACAACTTTACCCTTTTCAGCGTAAGTTTTCAAATGATTTAAGAGTTCATTTCGTTGTTGAAATTTTTTTAGAAGTAATAATTTTTCTTCATACTCTTCTAGCATTGCTTCCGTACGCTTTATATTATCATAAACCGCTTGTCTACTAATGCTAAACTCTTCCGCAATCTCACCTAAAGAATAGTCATCCAAATAGTACAATGACATATAGCTTTGTTGTTTAGGAGTTAACAGAGATTGATAAAAATCATATAGATAATTGATTCTCATCGTCTTATCTAACATTGTATGATTTGACAACATCAACACTCCCTTGTTAAGTGAATTGCCTTTACATATGCTAGTTTAACCAAAACTCAAACAACTGTCAAGTTATTTACTTGACGAATCGAAAAGTGGAAGGCGTTTGTTCAGCAACAAAAAAAATTAAGACGAAGATTAATGAAAGGTCGTTTTTACTTTCATTAATCTTCGTATCTTAAGTTCAACTTTCAAATACTTCTACTTATTTTCTTAGCCTTGTTTCTCAATTAAGTCCCCAAACAGTCCAAAAACAAATTGTTCGGCATTGAACGGTTGTAGGTCATCCATTTTTTCACCAAGACCTACGAATTTCACAGGTACTTTTAATTCGTTTCTAATAGCTAAAACGATTCCACCTTTAGCAGTACCGTCAAGTTTCGTAAGTACGATTCCAGAAACGTTGGTAGCGTCTGAAAATGTTTTTGCTTGAACTAAACCATTTTGACCAGTTGTTGCATCAATCACTAGTAATACTTCATGAGGAGCTCCTGGTACTTCTCTTGCAATAACATTTTTCACTTTTTCTAACTCTTTCATTAAATTTACTTTATTTTGCAAACGTCCCGCTGTATCACATAATAAAACATCTACTTTACGGGCTTTAGCAGCCTGTACCGCATCAAACATTACAGCTGCTGGATCAGAACCTGCGCCTTGTTTAATTGTATCAACACCTACACGTTCTCCCCAAACTTCAAGTTGTTCAATCGCTCCAGCTCTAAATGTATCTCCTGCTGCTAATAAAACTTTCTTCCCTTCTTGTTTTAGTTTATGTGCAATTTTACCGATAGAGGTTGTTTTACCTACTCCGTTTACACCAACAAAAAGGACAACTGTTAGTCCATCTGGATTCATCTTTAATTCGAAAGATTCATCGTCTAAATTTTCACCCTTATAAAGTTCAACTAATTTCTCTGAGATTACTTCTTGAACTTCTTTAGGGTCTTGAATATTTTTTCGTTTTACTTCTAGTTTAAGTTCCTCTACTAATTCCATTACAGTGTTTACACCAACATCTGCCATAATCAGGATTTCTTCAAGTTCTTCAAAAAAATCTTCGTCTACTTTTCGATATTTAGCAAATAATTCATTTAATCCTTCAGATAAATTATTCCTTGATTTTTCTAATCCACTTTTAAACTTTTGAGTAACGGTCTCCGTTTGTTTTGAGATCGTTTCTTTTAATTTTTTAAAAAAGCTCATAACATCCTACCTTTCTACTTTCCATTCGATAGCAATTCTTCGCCTTCATCTAATCGAACTGAGACTAATGTCGATACACCGTATTCTTGCATTGTTACACCGTACAATACATCGCACTCTTCCATAGTTCCCTTGCGGTGCGTAATAACAATAAATTGTGTGTGATCACTGAAGTACTTTAAGAATTTTGCAAATCGAGCAACATTCGCCTCATCTAACGCCGCTTCAACTTCATCTAAAACACAAAATGGAACTGGACGAACTTGTAATATAGCAAATAATAATGCAATCGCTGTAAGTGCTCTTTCTCCTCCAGATAACAGACCTAAATTTTGAAGTTTTTTACCAGGAGGCTGAGCTACAATGTCAACACCTGTTAATAACAAATTATCCACATCTGTAAGTACTAAATCGGCACGTCCTCCACCAAATAATTGAGCAAAGACAACTTGGAACTTTTCTCGAATCGCAGTGAAGCTTGTTTCAAATCGTTTTGTCATTTCTTCGTCCATTTCACTAATAACACTGTGAAGGGTAATTTTAGCTTCATTTAAGTCTGTACGTTGTTCTTGAAGAAAGTCATGACGTTCTGAAACACGCTCATATTCATCTATGGCACCAATGTTTACATTCCCTAACTCTTCAATCGAACGTTTTAATAATTTGACTCTCTTTCTTGCATCTTCAATCGGCATTTCCAATGTATATTTCATTTTTGCCGCTTCATACGTTGTCATATACGTTATATTTAACTGTTCTAAACGATTTTCAAGTTCAACATCTAATCGATTACTATTTACTTCTTGCTGTTTTAATAACTCAGATAATGATTTATATTGACGTTGCTTTTCACGTAAAGATTGGACATAGTCTTCTAATTCCGTCTGATACGATAAACGTTGTTCACGTCGTTTTGAAATGATTTCACTTGTTTTCGAGAATTCAATTCGAGTATCTGAAATTAATTTCTCAAGCTCTTCTTTACCATTTTCATTTGTCATTATTTCACTCGATAAGAAAACTATTTTATCTTTTGTATCATCAAGTAACTGCTTTTGTTTTGCAAAATTTTCTTCAAATTGTTGGATACGCTCAATACTATAATTTAATTTTTGTATTTCTTGAGCTAAAGAAATTTTTGAATTAGTTAATTTTGACTGTAACTCATCTTTTATTTCTTTTTGATTTTGTTTTCGTTCAGTTAACTCATTAATTTTCTGTTCTTTTAACAGAATAGCTTCTTTAACTTTCGTAGAAAGTGAAGTTAATTCAACTAAGCGATCTTTAACTCTAAGTAAGTCACTCGCTGAACTACCCATCTCTAAATCATAAATTGCAAGTGCATCATTAATATTTTTTTCTTCAAATTCAATACTTTTTAACTGTTCCATAATCGATACAAAAGATTGTTTATCTTTTTGGATCGTCTTATTTAGCAGTTCAATTTCATTTGTTATTGTTTGTTTTATTGATTTTAATGATTGAACATCTCGCTCTACCACAATCGTTTTTTCTTGCATATCTTTTAATTTAGCAGAGATTTCTTCTAATTCCCGTTGTCTTCCAATGAGTGATGAATTTGTCGTGCGAACCGCACCACCTGTCATCGCACCACCTGGATTGACTACATCACCTTCGAGCGTTACAAAACGGTATCGATGTCCTACGATCCTTGCAAGTTCATTTGCACCTTTTAAATCTTCAGCTATTAAAACCGTACCAAGTAAGTTTTGAATGACACTATCATACTCTTTCGAAAAATTAATTAGCGACGAAGCTACGCCAATAAACGAAGGATACTGCTTTAATTGGTGAATCACATTATCAGGAATTGAACGCGCTTTTACAATATTCATTGGTAAAAACGTTGCTCGACCTAATCGTTGTTGTTTTAAAAATTGAATTGCTTTTCTAGCATGTTCATCATTTTGAACAACAATTTGTTGCGTAGCTGCTCCTAACGCTATTTCAATTGCAGTTTCAAATTGTTTATCTGTTGAAATTAGCTGCGCAATTGCTCCTTTAATTCCTTCAAGTTTTGTTCCACTTGCTTTTAAGATTTCTTTAACACCTTGGTTAAATCCAGCGAAGTCCTCTTGAAGTTCTTCTAAAGTTTCTTTACGTGATTTAGTTTGTTGTATATATTGATATGCTTTATAAAGCAACTCTTCTTTTTCTTTTAACTCTTCAGACGTTTTCTCGTTCTTTTTCTCGTTAAGTATTAAACTTTCATTTAAATCTTTAAGTTTCAATTCAAATTCATTTTTATCATTCAGAAGCGACGTTTTTTTACCGTTCAACTGCTCTCTTTGACGGATATATTTTTCATTTTCACTATCTAATCGACTTGATTTAACCGAATATTGTTCTAATTGTTTTTCAAGCATCGTTTTCTCATTGTTAATTGAAGCTTGATTATTTAGTAATTCGATATAGTCGGATTTAATCATTTCGATTTGATCTTCAATATCCCCTTCATATGAAGAGATTTCATTTTCAAGTTGAGTAATTTCAGCATTGTACTGTTTGACATTTTGATTCGAAGTATTTTTATGAGCATTCTCAATTTCAACTAATTTTTGAATCTCACTTAATTGAACTGTAATATCATCAATTTGTTCTTTTAATTGATCAGATTGAGATGAAGTATTTTTTTTCCTTTCCTTCATCAGCTCCTTCTGACCTTCATATTTTTCTAAATTTTTAGTAACAGTCAATAATACTTGTTGCAGTTGATCAATCGATTCATCTAAAGCATTTAACTTCTCTTGTAATTCATGTTGCTTTGATTCCTCTTTTGATATCTCAGTTGATAAACCGATTTCTAAGTCGACATTTTGTTCAATTTCCTGTTTTAATTGCTCCCATTTTTGATGAAGTGACTCGATTTCAAATACTAATAGTGCCGCTTCAACTTTTTCAAGTTCATCTTTATGTTCTATGTATTCCTTAGCAATTGATGCTTGAATTTTTAATGGTTCAATTTGTGAACTTAATTCAAATAAAATATCGTCAACACGATTTAAATTCTCCTGCGTTTCATTCAATTTTGCTTCAGCTTTCTTTTTACGATTTTTATATTTTAACACTCCAGCTGCTTCTTCAAAAATACCTCTTCGTTCTTCAGGTTTACTACTTAGAATCTCTTCTACTTTACCTTGTGAAATGATTGAAAAGGCTTCCCTCCCAAGTCCGGAATCCATAAATAAATCAACAATATCTTTTAAACGGCATGATTGTTTATTTATATAAAAATCGCTATCCCCTGATCGATACACTCGACGCGTAACACTAACCTCACTATATTCGAGTGGTAACTGTTGATCTTCATTATCTAAGGTCAATGTTACCTCAGCGTAATTAAGTGGTTTTCTTCCATCACTACCTGCAAAAATGATATCCTCCATTTTTGCGCCTCGTAATGATTTAACGGACTGCTCTCCTAGTACCCATCTTATCGCATCCGTAATGTTACTTTTTCCACTACCGTTCGGTCCTACAACCGCTGTTACACCTTTTACAAAATCTATAGAAACTCGCTGAGCGAATGATTTAAATCCAATTATATCTAGTCGTTTGAGGAACAACTCAATTCCCCCTTTTTTGATTTAATTATATACACAAAAACTCCCCCATAAAAGGGGGAATTCGTCATTTTAGTCGTTATTTTGACAAGATTCTACTAGTTTCTTTAAAAAAACTATTCACTTGTCTCTTTTAGTTTAATTAACGCCTCTTTCGCTGCATGTTGTTCAGCTTCTTTTTTTGAACGTCCACTGCCAACACCAAGCGTTTCACCATTTAACAATACCTTCGAAACAAACTCTCGATTATGTGCAGGTCCTTTTTCTTGAAGGATTTTATATTCAATTGAACCTGTTGAATCTCTCTGTACATATTCCTGTAATTGACTTTTAAAATCCATCACATGCGAAAAAGCACCATCGTTAATTTTTGGAAATACATGAAGAGATAAGAAATTGATAACAATTTGAAGACCTTGATCTAAATACAAAGCACCAATAAACGCTTCAAAAACATCAGCTAGTAAAGCAGGTCGTGTTCGACCACCTGTCAATTCTTCACCACGTCCTAGTAAAATATAGCGACCGAAATCTAATTCATTTGCAAATTTCACTAGTGACGGCTCACAAACAATCGCAGCACGTAACTTTGTTAAGTCGCCTTCACTCATTGTTAAATATTTTTGAAATAAATATTGTGAAACAGTTAACTCTAAAACTGCATCACCTAAATATTCTAGTCTTTCATTATCTTCATATGGTTTTTTTCGATGCTCATTCACATAGGATGAATGTGTAAATGCCTGAATAAGCAAACTTTCATTAGTAAACATAATATCGATTTGCTTTTGAAACTTTATAAAATTTTCTTTTTCAGTCTCAGATAATTTAAATTCTCTAACTCTTCTTGAATGCGGCATATTTACCTCCACCTAAACCAATTGAATATGCTGCTAAAACTACTTATCAAGAAAATAATGAGAAGTCCCGTACAAAATACGGGACTTTTCTCATTACATGTTGCTCTCTATGTAGTTCACAACATCACCAACTGTGACGATTTTTTCAGCATCTTCGTCTGCAATTTCTAATTCAAACTCATCTTCTAATTGCATTACTAATTCAACAATATCTAATGAGTCCGCATCCAAATCTTCTTTAAAACGACTTGTGATTGCGATTTCAGATTCTTCTACACCTAAACGGTCAACAATAATCTTTGATACACGCTCTAATACGTCTTGCATTATTATTCACCTCCCCCCAAAGATTGTCTACTTATGAATTATACATAAAAATGTGGCAAACGCCAAACTAATTCATTACAAGTCCGCCATCAACATTAATTGTTTGTCCAGTTATGTATCGGCTAGCATCAGTTGCTAAGAAAACAACAGCATTCGCAATATCTTCTGGTTGACCAAAAGATTGTAATGGAATATTAGCTAACATTCCTGTTCTAATTTGCTCATTCAGTTCGCTCGTCATATCAGTTTCAATAAATCCAGGCGCAATTGCATTAACTGTTATATTTCTTGAAGCTAATTCTTTTGCAGCCGTTTTTGTCATGCCTAAAACTCCCGCTTTAGCAGCTACATAATTCATTTGTCCTGGATTTCCAATTTGACCTACTACAGAACTGATGTTTATGATTCGACCATTACGTTGACGTGACATAAATTTAGCTGCTGATTTAATACAATTGAATACACCTTTAAGGTTTGTATCAATTACATCGTCCCAATCAGAATCCTTCATTCGAAGTAATAATCCGTCACGAGTAATACCAGCATTATTTACTAATATATCAATGCTACCAAATTCATCAACAGTATTCTTTATAAGCGTAGCAACTTCTTCGCTATTTGCAACATTTGCTTTATAAGCAATTGCTTTTACACCAAGTGCTGTAATTTCTTCAACGACTTGGTTTGCGGCTGCCTCATTACCAGAGTAGTTTACTACTACATTTGCACCATTTTTAGCTAGAGATAATGCGATTGCTTTACCGATTCCTCTAGATCCACCTGTTACTAGAGCTACTTTCCCTTTTAACATGATTTGATTTCCTCCCACTCATTTAAAAATTGCTTTAATGTTTCAACATCATAAACATTCACTAATTTTGAAGAAGGAGAAATTGCTTTCACTAAACCTGTTAATACTTTACCAGGACCAATTTCAACAAATGTGTCTACCCCAAGGTCAACTAATTCTTGTATTGACTGATTCCATTTTACCGGTGAAAACAATTGTTTCACTAATAACTCTTTTATTTCACTTGCTTCAGTGATTGCTTTAGCTGTTACATTTGAAATAACAGGAATCGAACAAGTATCCACATTTATTTTTCCAAGTTCATTTTCGAATTCCTCACTAGCTGGTTTCATTAATGAAGAATGGAATGGTCCGCTAACTTTCAATGGCAACACACGTTTTGCCCCAGCTTCTTTAATTAAGCCAGATGCTAATTGAACCCCTGCTGCATCTCCAGTAATAACCACTTGTGTAGGCGAATTATAATTTGCAATTCCAACAGAGTGTCCTTGTTTATTGACTTCAGAAATTACTTCTTCAATTTTTTCTGGAGCTAAAAACAATACAGCTGCCATCGCACCTTGGCCAACAGGAACTGCTTTATCCATTAATAATCCACGTTTGTGAACAAGTTTTACACCATCTTCAAAAGAGATCGCTCCCGATGCTACTAGTGCAGAAAACTCTCCTAAACTATGTCCAGCAACGTAATCTGCTTTGATTCCAGCTTCCTTTATCTTTTCAAGAAGCGCGATTGAAGTTGTTAAAATTGCTGGTTGCGCATGATACGTTACAGTTAAATCTTCATCATTCCCATTAAAAATTATGTCAGAAAGATTTAAACCGACTTGAGCGTCTGCTGTTTCAAAAATCGATTTACACCCACGAAATTCTTCAACTAAATCTTTACCCATTCCTACTTTTTGTGATCCTTGACCAGGAAAAATAAATGCCACTTTACCCAATGGAGTGACCCCCTTATGCGTTTGATTCGATATTTTTTTCCATGTGATCACTTACTAATTTAACAACATTATGTTCCACCATTGTTTTTGCTTGTTTAATTGCACTATAAATCCCTTGAGCATCTGAGCTTCCATGAGCTTTAATGACAGGAGATTTTAATCCAAATAAAGCTGCCCCACCGTATTCAGCATAATCCATTTTCTTTTTTACACCTTTTAAGTTTGGTTTTAAAACAGCTGCTGCAAGCTTCGATGTAAAATTAGTTAGCATCGCATCTTTTATTAGAGAAAACATTGCAAGTGCAGTACCTTCAATAGCTTTTAATGCTACATTTCCAGTATACCCATCTGTTACTACTACATCTGCAACTGAATTCATTAAATCCCTTGCTTCAACATTACCAATAAAATTTAAATTACTTTCTTTTAGTAATTGGAAAGTTTGTTTCGCAAGTTCATTTCCTTTTTTATCCTCAGTTCCAACGTTTAGCAAACCTATTGTCGGATTTTTAATTCCTCTTACTTGTTCAGCATAAACTGAAGCCATAATTGCATATTGCAATAAGTGACTTGCTTTTGCATCTACATTTGCACCTACATCGAGAAATACGAAACCTTTTCCATCTAATGTAGGCATAGTTGGCGAAAGTGCAGGACGTTCTACGCCTTCCATTCGACCAACAACAAGTAAACCAGCAGTCATTAGCGCCCCAGTGTTACCTGCAGAAATACAAGCATCAGCATTTCCTTCTTTTACTTCATTTGCCATAAGAACCATCGATGCATTTTTCTTTCTACGCACAGCTCTAACTGGTTCTTCAGACCCTTCAATCACTTCATCTGTATGAATAATAGTGATGTTTTTGTTATTTGTAAGAAACTGCTTAATTTTTGTTTCATCACCTATTAACGTAATATGTAAATCATTTAATTTTTCTATAGCAAGCATCGCACCTTCAACTATTGCTTTTGGTGCATGATCTCCACCCATTGCATCGATTGCTAATTTCATCTGTTGTCACATCCTATTCTTCAATACTTCGATGATACATTTCAAACAAGCCATGAAACACTTGTTCATTTTCAACAAAGCCATTGATATCAACTGTTTTTCTCTTTGGATCACCTGATTGCGGTAAAACTCTTGCTTTGGCAATTACTCGATCATTTGTCTTTACTGGTTTTATAAAAACAAAATTTGATTTAGCTGTTAATGCTAAATCATCGTGAATAACCGCTACTGCTAAAGAGTTTGCTTGAGCAAAAAGATGATGTCCTCGTGCTATGCCATTACGGCTAAATGTATGTTCTTCCTTTACATCAAATATTGAAATAGCACTTTCATTTAATTGAATATCAATTACTTCACCGATTATCTCATCGACAGGTAATGATTTTACATCTTGTAATTGTTGAGTGGCAACATGTTTAATTCGTTCCCTTAACTCAGGAATAGATAATTCAAGACGATCAAGACGAATAGTTTGTATGCTTACAGACAATTGTGAAGCTAAATCTTCATCTGTAATAAATGGATTTTCTTGAATAATTTTTTTTAACAATTCATGACGATCTTTTTTATTTCTTCTCATTTTACATACCTCTATACTAATTTATGACCAGGTATTAAATACAGTGTATATTAAATACCCCTATTATTCAATAGTTTTTTACAAACTTTTAATACCTAGTACTAATCTAATTTTTCTGAATCAAATATTCCTGTTCGATTTAAGTAGTCTCTTAACGCTGTATAATCATTAGCTTTCCAAAAAACATCCGAATTAACTAGCATTGTTGCATCATTTCGAGCAACCTCTAATGCGCGATAATCATGAACCATATCAGCCATCTTAAATTCAGGTACACCACTTTGTTGCTTCCCAAAGAAGTCACCAGGGCCTCTTAGTTCTAAATCTTTTTCAGAAAGTTCAAAGCCATCATTTGTTTCCGTCATGATTGTTAATCGTTCTTTTCCTACTTCACTTTTAGGATCTCCAACTAAAATACAATAAGATTGATCTGAGCCTCGTCCTACTCGTCCTCTAAGTTGATGCAACTGGGATAAACCAAATCGATCTGCATCATAAATGACCATCACTGTTGCATTTGGTACATTAACCCCAACTTCAACAACAGTTGTTGAAACTAATATTTGAACCTCATTAGCCGAAAAAGCTTTCATTACATCATCTTTTTCAGAAGATGAAAGCTTCCCATGCATCAATCCTACTTTTGCCATGCTTTTATAATGAAATGAAAGTACCCCATGCAGGTCTAATGCGTTTTGAAGATCTAATTTTTCTGATTCTTCTATTAGAGGGCAAATTACATAGGCTTGTCTACCTTTTTGAATTTCTTTTTCAATAAAATTTAAGACTCGATCAAACATTTCTTGTTTTACCCAATACGTTTCAATCTTTTTTCGGCCAGCTGGATATTCATCAATAATTGAAACATCCATTTCCCCAAATGCTGTGATCGCTAATGTTCTTGGAATAGGCGTAGCTGTCATAAATAAAACATCTGGAAAGTATCCTTTTTCCCTTAATATTCTACGTTGTCCTACTCCAAATCGATGCTGCTCATCAGTAATAACTAGTCCAAGCTTATTAAATACAACTTCATCTTGAATTAACGCATGAGTACCAACTAATATATGTACTTCGGCGTTTTTTAACCTTTCAAGTATTTCACGACGCCTCTTACCTTTTACAGAACTAGTAAGAAGTTCAACATTTATATGTGTATTTTGAAGTAATTTAGAAAGGGATTCAAAATGTTGTTCGGCAAGTATTTCTGTAGGAACCATTAATGCACCTTGATAGCCATTAAGTGCACTTGCGTATAGAGCGATTGTTGCAACTACAGTCTTCCCAGAACCTACATCACCTTGTAACAAACGATTCATACGGTAAGGACTTTTTAAATCATTAAAAATTTCTTGAACTACTCTATTTTGAGCAGAAGTAAGAGGAAAAGGCAGAGACTGGATTAATGCTTGAATTTTATCTTCAAATAAAATTTTCGGCACACCTTTTGATTGATTACGTTGAATTTTTCGAAGTGCTTGCATTTTAAGTTGAAAAAGGAAAAATTCTTCATATACAAAACTTCTTCTTGCTTGCTTTAAACTATTTGCATCAATAGGATGATGCAATAAATTCATAACATCTTTTCGACTAAGTAGTTTATATTTTTGTATTAAGTCATTTGGTACCAAATCTGTGATGAGATGTCCAAATTTTTTAAATGCCTGCTCAACAAATTTTCGCATTGTTTTGACAGACATTTTCCCTTTAATGGAATAGACTGGTTCAATTTCATGCGCACTTGTTCTACTTCCAAAAACAAGATCTGTTAAAGAGATCGTTTGTTTATGTTGATCCCATTTACCAGATACCGTTACTTGCTCATTTAAGTTTAATTTCGTTTTATAATATGGTCTGTTAAAACATATTACGGTAACTAAATAACGATCAACTAATACTCGAAAAGTAAGTCGAGATTTATTTTTACCGAAATATTGCAGAAGAGGAGCGCTATGAACAATGCCCTCCACTGTCACGCGCTCTTCATGTTTTACTTCTGATAAATCTTTGTTTCGATAGTCTTCATATCGATAAGGTAAATATTCAATTAAATCATTTATCGTAAATAAGCCCATTTCATTTAAAAGTGCTTCAGTTTCTTCACCGACACCACTTAATACAGCAACATTTTGTTCAAGTTCGTTACTCACTATTTTTTTAGCGATACACCAAATATTTTCGCTTCCAATTCTCGACCAGTTGGTGTAGCCGCTAATCCTCCTTCTGCAGTTTCTCTAAGTGCAGATGGCATTGTTTGTCCAATTCTATACATCGCATCAATTACTTCATCACACGGTATGCGGCTTGTAATCCCTGCTAAAGCCATATCTGCTGCAACCATCGCATTTGCTGCACCCATCGCATTACGTTTTACGCAAGGTACTTCAACCAAACCGGCAACAGGATCACATACTAATCCAAGCATATTTTTTAATGTGATTGCAAATGCTTCCGCACTTTGACTCGGTGACCCTCCAGCAATTTCTACTATAGCTGCTGCAGCCATTCCACTTGCAGAACCTACCTCGGCTTGACATCCACCAGCTGCTCCAGAAATCGATGCATTATTTGCAACTACGAATCCAAAAGCACCTGAGGTAAATAGAAATTCGATCATTTGCATACGAGTAGGATTCAATTTTTCCTTTACAGCAAATAAAGTTCCTGGTACTACACCTGCTGAACCTGCTGTAGGTGTTGCACAGATTGTCCCCATCGCAGCATTCACTTCGTTAGTTGCAACCGCTTTACTTACTGCATCTAAAAGAAAATGTCCTGAAAGCATATTTCCTTTTGCAATATAATTCTGTAGAAGGACAGCATCCCCACCTGTTAAGCCCGTTGGAGAATGAACGCCAGCTAGACCTCTTTCTACAGCTTTTTCCATCACGACTAGATTTTGATCCATTTTATCGATAATTTCCTGGCGGCTTCTTCCAGTAAATTGCATTTCTTGTTGAATCATTATTTCTGATATCTTTACGTTTTTTGATACAGCTAATTCGACTAATTCAGCTACATTTTTAAACATTGTATTGCCCCCCTCTCTTTAGTCCACCATTTTTGTTACGCGAATAATATGTGGTAAAGATTCTATTTCTTTTAGTATTTTATCGTCTAAATCCTGGTCGACCTCTATTGCCATCAGTGCTATTTGTCCAACTTCTTTTCTCGATACTTCCATGTGACCAATGTTGACAGCATATTTCATTAATACATTTGTTACACCTGCAATCGAACCAAATCGATCATTATGAACAACTAGGATAGCAGGATAGTTACCAGAGAGCTTCAATTCAAAACCATTTAGTTCAACGATTTCGATTTTACCACCACCGATTGAAATTCCTACAAGCTCAAACGGCTGTTCATCATCAATTATTGAGATCTTAACTGTATTTGGATGCTCCGTAATCGCATCTTCAACAATAAATTCCACGCTCATTCCTTTTTCATTCGCGATATCGATTGATTGAGGAATACGTTCATCAAATGTATCAAAGTCCAATAAACCACCAACTAGAGCTACGTCAGTTCCGTGTCCTCGATAAGTTTTAGCAAAAGAACCATATAAAGAAATAATCGTCTTTTTCGGTTCCTTTCCATATAAATTTCTTGCTACACGGCCGATTTTGGCTGCCCCTGCTGTATGTGAACTCGATGGTCCAATCATAATTGGACCAATAATATCAAAAACACTTTTATATTTCATCACGTTTCCCCCATTACTTAATTGTAAAAGCGTGGTTAAATTTAGTTTCTCTATACTAAAAACAATTAGTCTAAGCAAAAGATGTCATTAAAGCATTTAGCTTTCCACCTTATAGTGTAATACGAAATACTAAAGAGTTCTATGATATTTTACATTACAATCAAAATTAATTACACAAAAAAGAAAAGAAGAAGGGTTTCCCGCTTCTTCTTTCATCGTTTTTATTCAATTGAGAAAATGTAAGAATATAATGGTTGATTACCATTATGAACTTCAATTTCAACATGATCGAAGTTCTCTTCCGCAAATGCTACTAATTGCGAAAGTTCATTATCTGTAACATCCTGACCTTGTAAGATTGTTAAGATTTCCGAGTCATCATCAACCATATTTGTTAATAATTTTTTTGCTGCTTCTAATTGATTGGCATCTGTTGTAATAATTTTACTCTCCAGTATGCCCATGAAATGATCTTTTGTAATTTGTACACCATCAATTTCAGTGTCTCGAACAGCATACGTAATTTGACCAGTTTTTACAGTTGTTAATGCATCTTTCATACCATTCTCATTATCCGCTAATGAAGCTGTAGGATTAAATGATAATAAAGCTGTCATACCTTGAGGTACTGTTTTCGAAGGAACAACAGCAACGTTACAATCTGCTACAGACGCAGCCTGTTGTGCAGCCATTACGATATTTCCATTATTAGGAAGAACAATAACATTCTCTGCATTACATTGTTTAATCGCTTTTACGATGTCCTCCGTGCTAGGATTCATTGTTTGGCCGCCTTCGATCACTACTGTTGCACCGATACTCTCAAACAATGTTTTAATTCCAGAACCCATTGCAACTGTAACAATCCCAAAATCTTGCTTTTCAGCAACTGTATTTGTATTTTTAGCAACAGGAGATGTAGCAACATCATCATGTAGTAAATTTGTATGTTGTTCACGCATGTTTTCTGCTTTTAATTTTAAAAAGCTACCGAATCGTTGTCCTAAGTTAAATACTTCGCCTGGGTATTCAGCATGAATATGCACCTTTACAATTTCATCATCAGCTACTACTAATAATGAATCCCCCCACGCACTTAACTCGTTACGGAAAGTATCTATATTAAATGGATGTTTTTTTAATTTTTCATTTTCGAACTTAACCATGAATTCTGTACAGTACCCATAAATTATATCCTCAGTATTTAACATACTTTGAACATTTCGGTGCTCAGCTTCAACAAGTTCTTCAAGCGAAAGTGCTGCTTCTGCACCTTCTAATGAAATTTCTTCACCTTTTAAAGACGCTAAGAAACCTTCATAAACAAGCACAAGTCCTTGACCACCGCTATCAACTACTCCAACTTGCTTTAAAACTGGTAATAAGTCGGGTGTGCGGTTTAAAGAAGCTTTTGCTTCTACGATTGTTTCCTCAAGGAAAGGAATAAATTCTTCGTGTGTTTTTGCAATTTCAACTGATTTTTTAGCTGTTTCTCTAGCAACCGTTAAAATTGTACCTTCAATTGGTTTCATAACAGCTTTATATGCTGTTTCAACGCCCGCTTCAAGAGCAGAAGCAAAATCAGCTGTCGAGATTGTTTCTTTCGACTCAATTGACTTCGAAAAACCTCTAAATAATTGTGATAGGATAACCCCTGAATTACCACGAGCACCCATTAATAGGCCTTTTGCAAAGCTTTGTCCGACTTTACCTACATGGCTATTCGGCTTTTCCTTTACTTCCTTTGAACCAGAAGTAATGGAAAGATTCATATTCGTTCCAGTATCACCATCTGGTACCGGGAATACGTTTAATGAATCTACAAATTTTACATTTTTCGTTAAATTATTTGCACCTTGAATAACCATATCTGCAAATAATTTACCGTCAATACGTTTAATTGACACAAATTCTCCTCCTTAATGCGTCTTACAGGTTTGAAACTTTCACACCTTGAACAAAAATGTTTACAGAATCAACTGACAAACCTAAAGTTTGGTCAAGTGTATACTTCACTTTATTTTGTACGTTGTTTGCAACTTCAGAAATCTTCGTACCATAGCTTACAATTATGTACATATCAATATTAACGTCTTCACCTAATTGGCGTACAATTACACCCTTTGTAAAGTTTTCTTTTTTAAGGATTTCAGTAAGACCATCCTTAATTTGTTTTTTAGAAGCCATTCCTACAATACCGTAACAATCAACGGCAGCACCACCTGCAATTGTAGCGATAACTTCTGTACCAATTTCGATTGTTCCATATTGAGTTTTCATTTCTAAAGACATTTATAGGTCCCCCTTCTTGGATAAAACCAAGTATAGTTAGTTATACTACTTACTTATTATTGTATACCTTTTTCCAAAATAATTCTATTGACTCACTTTTATTATGGACAATTTAAAAATATTCGTGGTTAAAAATAGAAAATACAATTTTTTAAGCTTTTAATCTAAATAAGTCAAAGGTCCCTTTATAATATTTAGTATAACATACAATTTGATGTCAAGGTTTTTTTCTTGAACAACTTGCCAATAACTGTTGCAATCAGAAGGACGGTATGATAAATTATAGTAGTGTTTCTTAATGAAAATGATCATTAAAAGTTATTCCGTTTTTTGTAAGGAGGGAAATAGATGGCTCGTGTTTGTGTAATTACAGGTAGAAAATCTCGTTCTGGTAACAGTCGCTCTCACGCTATGAATGCTTCAAAACGTACTTGGGGTGCTAACCTTCAAAAAGTTCGTATTTTAGTAAATGGTAAACCAAAGCGTGTTTACGTATCAGCGAGAGCATTAAAATCAGGTAAAATTGAGCGCGTTTAATTATTAACGTACTTAAAAGCATAGCTATCAGTAGCTATGCTTTTTTACATTGTCTGTTTTCAAAATGATACTTTTTTTATCAGGTTAATTTAAGCAATCGAATAGTAAAGGATTTGATTGGAACGGAATGTGCGAAACTCCTGTGGGAGTAGAGGGATAGGTGTGACTCACGCAAAGCGTGAATGCGCCGAGGAGGTTATGCGCCTTCCCCGTGGAAAGAAAGCATCCAGGAGTGGAAATCATCCAATATTTTAGATAAATTGATTATCCTAAGAGATCTATTTATTTACACCACAATAAAAAACACCCATAAAGGGTGCCTTTACACATCTTTTTTAAATGTACTTAGCATGGCGCGAACAAGTCCGCCAAGAAATTTTGGTAGTTTGATCGTATAAAATCTCATGCTTTCCCTCCTACAAGCTTACTAGCATTTTTAAGGAAAAGATTAATCCTATTACATTCTACTTGCGATGAGTGAAAACTATGACATGAAATTGTTAATCTTTACTCCTTATTACTAATGCTATGCCACTGCTAAATGAAATAGACCCTTCATTCTCTGCTAGTTCATTGCTCACACATAAGGAAGATCCGATCTGTAAATGATGATTATTTAATGGGTACTTAAACCCTTTTAATGTTAAATCTTTAATGTCTGTTCCGATTGAAAAAAATGATATGTATTTAAAATGAGTCTGTTTACTTATTTGATGGTCTCCTGCTCCGATTATATATAATTCATTATGTTCATCGATAATATACAATGGAATATTACAATCCAAAAACTTTATTAACAATGCGATACTTCCGAATTCATGATCCAATCTTTTCCCTGTTACACAATGCATGTAAATCTTATCTGGCTGTTTCGAAATCGCCCATTGTAATGCTAACTCAAGATCAGTCTCATCTTTTTCTGGAGGATAAATAAATACATGATGCACATTATTCTTTAATTCTGCTAAATCATTCTCACTTAATGAATCAAAATCCCCGAATATAGCTTCTGGAACGATCCCCTCATCCATTAAATATTTAGCTCCATTATCAACCCCAACTAATAAACAATCAGTGTCACTACGATTAATATTCATAAACGTTTTTGTATTAGGACCTGCGCCTATTAAATGAATAATCAAGTCAATTTCACCCCTAAAAAAGAAAATGCAATCAAAATGATTGCATTAACCTCTAATTTTCGCAATTGCTTCTTTGCGATCTTCTTTATTATAGATAGCTGAACCAGCAACTAAAACTGTAGCACCAGCTTCTTTACAAAGAATAGCAGTACGTTCATCAACACCGCCATCTATTTCAATTTCAACAGATAAGTTTCGTTCACTTATCATGTTAGCTACTTGTTTAATTTTAGGAACAACCGAATGGATAAATTTTTGACCACCGAAGCCAGGATTTACTGTCATTAAAAGTACCATATCAATATCATCAATAATATGTTCAATTGTTGAGACTGGTGTTGCAGGATTTAATACAACCCCCGCCTTAATACCAAAAGATTTAATATTTTGGATAGTACGGTGTAGATGTGTACAAGCCTCTACATGGACAGTAATAATATCCGCTCCAGCCTTTACAAATTGTTCGATATATTGATCTGGTTTTTCGATCATTAAATGAACATCTAACGTTAGCTTTGTAATCGGACGGATCGCTTCAACGATTAGTGGACCAATTGTAATATTAGGCACAAAGTGACCGTCCATTACATCGATATGGATATAATCTGCTCCTCCGCGTTCTACATCGATGATTTCTTCTCCAAGTTTTGCAAAATTAGCTGATAAAATAGATGGTGCGATTTTAACCATGACTAATACCTCGGCTTTCTGTCTCTAATTTCTTCTATGAACGATACATAATGATCGTAACGTTCCGATGTAATTTCTCCTCTTTCAACTGCTTCTTTTACAGCACATTTCGGTTCCTTTAAGTGAGTACATCCTCTAAATTTGCAATCATTACTTTTTTCTCTCATTTCAATAAAGCAATACGACAGATCATTTGCTTCGATTCCCATGAATTCCAAAGAACTAAATCCCGGAGTATCCGCAACTAAACCTTTACCTATTTTAATTAGCTCAACATGTCTCGTTGTATGTTTTCCTCGTCCTAAATGAGTCGAAATAATTCCTGTTTTCAAATCTAACTCAGGGTTGATTGCATTAAGTAATGTCGACTTTCCTACGCCAGACTGACCTGCAAAAACTGAAATTTTATTAGCAAGATGAGGTAGAACTTTTTCTACACCCTCTTCTGTTTTGGAAGAAGTTAAACATACTTCATACCCAATTTGGCGATAATATGTAACATATTGATGGATCGAAAGTAATTGTTCTTCGGTACATAAATCTATTTTTGTAATCACAATTAGTGGTTTAATCTCATTAAATTCAATTAAAACTAAAAAACGGTCTAATAAAATTGGTGAAAAACCAGGCTCTACAGCAGAAAAAACCAATATCGCTTGATCTACATTCGCAATTGGAGGTCGAACAAGTTCATTTTTTCTATCTTTTACTTCTAAAAGATAACCTTCTCCGCTTTTTTCAACGCTGTATTCTACTTCATCACCAACTAAAGGTGTAATTTTCTTATTACGAAAATTCCCTCTACCACGACAAGTAACAATAATATCATCTGTTTCGACGTAATAGAATCCACTTAACGCTTTAATTATTTTGCCCTCTGGCATATACTCACTCCTACAGTTCTTTAATTCGATGGATAAGGTACATTTCGTTCTGCAATCACTTGACCATCTTTAACAATTTTATAGGAAGCAGTTTGTCCAGGATCAATTGTCACTTCTACCGGAATTGTAGTTGTTTCTGTGATCGATTTTGAAATTGCAGGCTGGTCACCATTATTATACTTATCCGTAATAAATACCTCAACTAACTGAGGTGCACTTGGAATTGATGGCGTATATGGTACCTGTACATTAATTGTTACTTTTTTAGTTTTTTCTTTTGGTTTACCTGAGGATAAGATTATATTTATTGTCTCGCCTTCTTTTACTTCAGCAGTAGCAGCAGGAGACTGTGAAATAACTGAATCCTTCGGGACCGTTTCAGATTGCTCTTCTTTAAAATTAAGCTTTAATTTATTATCATTTGCATAGTTTTGTACATCTTTTTTTGTTAATCCTGTGAGATCACGTAAGATAATAGTAGATGTGCCCTTACTAATCCAAACTTCTAAACTAGTTTCATCACGAACCACATCAGTTCCTTCGTTCGGAGATTGATCTGTAATTTCTCCTTCAGGAGCATCACTGTCAATATAATGAGTCGTAACTGATTTATATTCTTCTTCTAATCTAAGTTTGAGTGAATTATATTGAAAACCGGTTAGACTCTCCATATTTTCACTTTTCTTACCTTTAGATTTATAAATTGTAATTGATGAATTCTCTTTAACTGTTTCACCTATATTTGGTGAAGTTTTAACGACTTTCCCCTCTTCTATTTCATCGTCATAAATTTCCTTAGGGTCATTTATTTTCAATCCATTAGAAGCAAGTACTGTAACAGCATTCTCGTATGTTAAATTTTTTACATCAGGTATTTTAACATCTTCTGGTAAAAATATAGCCGGAATTAGTGTTATAGCTAATAATCCACCTATTAAAAGTGCAATAAATGTTCCAATAATAAATTTTGCGAACGAATTCTTCTTTTTTCGTTTCATATTATTTTGGGCATTTTTTTTATTATCTTTTGAGTGTTTTGCTAGTTTTGCTTGTTTTTTAGTCGGTATAACAACTGTATCTGCTTCTGATGAGATAGGTACATCTTTGATGATCGGAATTACTTTTGTTTCATCATCATTTGAAGGAATGACAAAAGGTTTCTCATTCAAACGATCACTATCTAAAGCAGTCTGTACATCTAGCTTCATCTCATCCGCAGAATCATATCGATAAAAAATATCTTTAGCAGTTGCTTTTAAGACGATATTCTCAACACTTTGTGGTATTTCTGGATTAATCGTTGTTGGAGGTGGAACTTCACTTTGCAAGTGTTTTAGTGCAATAGAAACTGCACTTTCACCTGAAAATGGTAGTTTGCCAGTCAATAGCTCAAACATCACAATACCTAGAGAGTAGATATCAGACTTCTTATTCGCTACTCCACCTCTTGCTTGCTCAGGTGATAAGTAGTGAACGGATCCTAATACCGAATTTGTTTGAGTAATCGTAGCTGCAGTCGAAGCTGTGGCAATACCAAAATCTGTAACCTTTACATTTCCATCTTTATTAATTAATACGTTTTGTGGCTTAACATCTCTATGAACGATTTGAAAATGATGTGCATGTGCGATTGCAGATGTTAATTGTTCCATAATCCTTAATACTTCTTTTGGTCTTATTGGAGTATGGCTCTGAATATATTCTTTTAATGTTTCCCCTTCAACATATTCCATTACGATATACTGTAATCCATCTTCTTCGCCTACATCATATGAACTTACAATATTAGGATGTGAAAGCGTCGTAACCGAATATGCTTCCCTTTGAAATCTTCTTAGGAAATCTGGGTCATTTGAATAGTCTACACGTAACATTTTTACTGCAACATCTCGATCAAGTATCATATCATGGGCTAAATAAACGTTTGCCATTCCGCCACTACCAATTAATTTTAAAACTTTATATCGGTCGTTAAGGCGTCTTCCAATCATCACGTTCATCATCACCCTTTCTCATTACGACTTGTCCCATGCTTAATAATGGCGATTGTGATGTTATCTTCCCCACCAAGATCATTCGCAAGAGAAATTAGATCATTTCCAATCATCTCTATTGGATTTTCATCTTTAAATTTCTCATCAAGTTGTTGATATGAAACTTTATCAGATAATCCATCCGAACATAAAATGATTAAATCATCTTCTTCCCATGTTAATGTTTTAACATCAACATTAGTCGTTTCCTCAGTTCCGAGAGCTCGAGTAATAACATTTTTACGAGGATGAATTACAGCATCCTCTTGTGAGATTTGCCCAGATTTTACAAGCTCCGCTACTAATGTATGATCATCAGTAATTTGCTTAAATCCTTCACTATTTTTTAAATAGCCTCTGCTATCACCTATATGTGCAATTGTAAAATACAAAGGAGTACAAATAACTGCCTCAAGTGTTGTACCCATTCCTTTGCATTCTTCATTTTGTTCTGCGTGAATAAATAAATTTGTATTTAATTGATTAACAATTGTGTGCAGCCAAGATTCGGCTTCTTTCGGTGTCTCAAAATTACTTGTATTTTTCCATTCTGCTTCGAAGAAATTAACTGCCATTCTACTTGCTACTTCACCAGCTAAATGACCACCAATTCCATCAGCAACTACCGCTAATACGATATCTGATTCGTTACGAAATAAACCTACACTATCTTCATTATGTTGGCGAACTTTCCCCGTATCAGTTTGAAAAAAAGTCTGCATTTCTTCACCTCGTCTCCTCTTTACGCTCCTTTGCACGCAACTGTCCACAAGCGGCATCTATATCATGACCTTGTTCACGACGAATTGTAACATTAATCCCGTTTTGCTTTAAAACTTTTTCAAACGCAAATATTTGTTCCTTAGGAGTTCTTACGTAATTTCTTTCAGGTACATAGTTTACCGGAATTAAATTCACATGACATTTCACACCTTTTAAAAGCTTTGAAAGCTCTTCAGCATGTTCAACTTGATCATTCTCTCCGCCAAATAGTCCGTATTCAAACGTTACACGTCTACCTGTTTTTTCAACATAGTAACGAACTGCGTCCATTAAATCAGGTAATTTATACGCTCTATTAATTGGCATTAATTTTGAACGAAGCTCACTGTTTGGAGCATGAAGTGATATAGCAAAATTAATTTGAATTCCTTCGTCTGCAAAGTTGTAGATTTTCGGAATGATTCCACTTGTTGAAACAGTGATATGTCTTGCACCGATATTTAATCCATTGTCACTATTAACAATTCGTAAGAAATCCATTAAACCATCATAGTTATCAAATGGTTCCCCTATACCCATTACAACAATTGAACTAACTCGTTCATCCACTTCATCAATTGCTCGTTGTACACACAATACTTGTGCAACAATTTCTCCTGCTTCAAGGTTACGTTTTAATCCACCTAATGTAGAAGCACAGAAAGTACAACCAATTCTGCACCCAACTTGAGTTGTTACACATACAGAATTGCCATAATTGTGTCTCATTAAAACAGTTTCGATTGAATATCCATCATGTAATTCAAATAAAAACTTCATTGTACCGTCTGAAGAGGTTTGTTTTACTAATGTTTTAAGCGTTGTAATCGCAAAGTTCTCTTCAAGTAAATTACGTAAATCTTTTGGAATATTTAGCATTTCTTCAAACGTTTCAACTCGTTGTACATAAAGCCAATTATAAATTTGCTTTGCACGGAATGTTGGTTGCTTTTGTTCCTTTAACCAAACTTCTAAATCACTCAATTTTAACGAGTAAATTGAAGCCTTTTGGCTTTTTTCTATTTTGACTGAATTTGTAGTATTTTCTAATTTCAACGTTACACCTTCTTCCTTAATCTTGCAATAAAAAATCCATCCGTTCCAAAATAATGTGGGAGAAGTTGTATAAACCCTTTTTGAACTGTTTTGCTCTCTTTGAGTTTACTAGGTAAATGCTCAATTAAAGACTGATCAAGTTCATAATCATTATGTTCATTTAGGAACGAATTAACTACATCAATATTTTCATCATGACCAACTGTACATGTGCTATATACTAGTGTCCCACCTGGTTTCACTAGTTTAGAAGCCTCATCCAGTATGGATTTTTGGACTCTTTGTAAATTTGATACATCTGAAGCATTTTTCCTTAATAAAATATCTGGTTTGCGTCGAATAACCCCTAGTCCAGAACAAGGAGCATCAACTAAAACTCGATCGAATAATCTTCCTTCAAACTCTTCAGGTGCTTTTCTAGCATCTAATGCTTTTGTTTCTATATTTTCAAGACCCAGACGAGTAGCTTGTTCCTGTATCAACTTTACCTTATGCTTGTGTAAATCTAATGCAGTAACAGAACCTGTTCCATTTAATAATTCAGCAATATGAGTAGATTTTCCACCAGGAGCGGCACATGTGTCTAATATATGCTCTCCTTCGCTTACTCCAAGTGCTTGAGCCACTAACATCGAGCTTTCATCTTGGATTGAAAGATAGCCCTCTTTAAAAGCATTTGTATATGCAACATTTCCTTTTTGGATTTCAATAGCAAATGGTGATAAGTTACCTTCTTCAACTTCAATACCTTCATCTTCTAACATCTTGATTACTTCTTCTCTAGATGCTTTCATTAGATTAACCCTTGCAGTTTGATAAGGAGGTAGGATATTTTCTTCACACATTTTTCTTGTTTCAACTACACCAAATTCTTCTACCCAAGTTTCGATTAACCATTCAGGATGATTTGTTTCAATGGAAAGTTTTTCGATTGGGTCCTTTATACCATCAATAGATCTTAAGCCATTTCTTTGAATATTTCTTAAGACTCCATTAACTAAAGAAGCAATTCCTTTATGGCCGCGCTTTTTAGCAATCTCTACAGCTTCATTTAAAACTGCATGAGCAGGAACACGATCTAAAAAATGCAATTGATATAGAGAAAGTTTAATAAGGATATAAACCCATTCTTCTAATTTCTTCTGATTTTTAATAAATGGTTCAAGATAAAAATCTAATAATTGGTCTCTTTGAATTGTTCCATATATTATTTCAGTTAATAAACCAGAATCGGATGAAGATAAATCATTTTTTTGTATCGTATTATTAACTAGCAAATTACTGTAAGATTGATTCTTATAAACTGAAAGAAGTGCCTCTAAAGCAATCTCTCGTACATTTTTACCCATTTTATTCTCCTAACTTCATTCCACGTTCAATAAAAGACCCTGCACCATTAATGTATTGTTTTGCTTCCATACGTTTTTTACCAGCTGGCTGAAGATCTGTTATTTTAATTGCAGTATTATTCCCAGTAGAAACGATAATTCCATCATTTTGAACTTCAAGTATTACACCTGGAACAGTTTTTTGAGATGAATTGATTTTTTCACTCCACCAAACTTTTAAAACTTCTCCGTTTAATGTAGTATAAGCGACTGGCCATGGGTGTAAACCTCTTACGTGGTTATAAATCTCTTCACCTGTTTTTGACCAATCAATTTGTTCTTCTTCACGCTTTATATTCCAAGCAAATGTAACATTACTTTCATTTTGTTTTTCAGGCGTTAAGTCCCCATTAAGTAACAAAGGTATTGTGTCAGAAAGTAATTTCGCACCAGCAACGCTTAATTTATCATGTAACGTACCTACATGGTCTTTTTCTTCAATAGGTACAACCACTCTAGCCAACATATCACCAGCATCTAATTTTTCAACCATATACATGATTGTAACACCTGTTTCACTTTTCCCTTGAATGATTGAATAGTGAATTGGTGCTCCACCTCTTAGTTCAGGAAGAAGAGATGCATGAACATTGATGCACCCAAACTTTGGTGATTCCAGAATTTCTTTTGGTAAAATTTGACCAAATGCAGCAGTTACGATTAAATCCGGCTCTAATGCTAAAACTTTATCGGTTTCTTCTTTTAAGCGGATTTTTTCAGGCTGTAATACAGGAATATTATGTTTTAATGCCTCTACTTTAACAGGTGGTGGAGTAAGTACTCGTTTGCGTCCAACTGGTCGATCAGGCTGTGTAACGACTCCTACTACTTCATATCCATCTTCTATTATTCTCCTTAATACAGGCACTGAAAAATCTGGTGTCCCCATAAAAACGATCTTTGTCATTAATAATTGCCTACCCTTCTAATTCGCTCTCTTCATAGTATCTAGATACTTTAGAAGTGAATAATACTCCATTTAAATGGTCAATTTCATGTAAAAGAGCACGAGCCAAAAATCCTCTTGCTTCGATGATAAAGTATTTTCCGCGTTTATTTTGAGCTTTTATTTTAGCATAACTTGGTCTATTTACATCACCATATAAATTCGGGAAACTCAAACAACCTTCAATATCAGTTTGTTCACCTTTTGTTTCCATTACGATCGGATTAATTAAATCGATTCGTCCATTTTCATCTTCAACATCAACGACAGCTACTTGTTGTAATATTCCGACCTGTGGGGCAGCTAATCCAACTCCATCGGCAGCTATCATCGTTTCATACATATTATTTAAAAGTTTTACTAAATTTTTATCAAATGTCGTTACCTTTTCACATGGCGTTTCAAGGACTTCATTTGGATGTTCAATAATTGTTAAAATTGTCAATTCCACAACTCCTATCTTGCTGTATAGATCATATACGTTTTATATATCGTTACTCCAATTTGAACAAGCCGCTTCCACTTTTCCTACTGTCTAGCTCCAGGCGTTAGCTGCTCGAGGTCATAAGTCAATGACCATAAAAGGTTAAAAAGACAACCTTTTACAGTCCCTGCCTTATGCTTGTCGCAGCTGAACAAACGCCTTCCGCTTTTCCTACTGTCTAGCTCCAGGCGTTAGCTGCTCGAGGTCATAAGTCAATGACTGTAAAAGGTTAAAAAGACAACCTTTTACAGTCCCTGCCTTATGCTTGTCGCAGCTGAACAAACGCCTTCCGCTTTTCCTACTGTCTAGCT
>NZ_NCSY01000020.1 GCF_002156875.1 Bacillus sp. EAC
CAGTATAAAAGTATCTCCCTCATTTACACTTAAAATAGTGCTCAATGGTATATAAATCTTCAATATCTAAGTGTTTATATAGATCATTCAGAGGACAACTACCCGCAACAAAAGTAAATTCATTTGTTTCAACAAGTTTTTTCATAAGATCATAACTTTTAAAGTAATCTTTCTTGTGAAAATCCTTATAAATATGGTCACAAATTATACATTTTTCCTTTAACATATTTTCAAACTACCTCAACTCATTTATTTAATATAAGATAATTCTATCATTTTTTTTAAAACTAAACTGCCAGTTAGTGCAATAAAAAAATCGACTAAACAGTCGATCAGGTTGTTCAACTAACGCGCCAGTTAGTTCAATAAGATTTGAATTTAATACTCAACAACATTGAGCCATTGACCATCGGGACCTATTGTTACATGAGGAATTTTATTAACTTCAAATATATTGAATATGTCATCTTTCTTTTTGTTTATTTTACTTAAAAGTTCTGATGCATCAGTCTCTGAAAAAACAAGATAATTTATTGTAATAGAACGTAGATAAAATTGGTAAATAAATTTCTTTTGACTATCTTTTACATATCCTAAGTGACCTTTTTCTCTTGTAAAAACTCCTGATAGAGATAATTTATTAATTTCAATAAAGTTACTTGATAGTGCTTCTAAAAGTTCATGTTCGTATTCAGGAATTATCGTATAAATATAACAATCTTGTTTGTAAATGCTATTGAATATGTTAATAAACTCATGTTCATCTACTTCTTCATCGAGTAATATTTCACGAACATTTGGAAAGTTTTCCATTTCAAAATCACTCCTTTTTATGATTATACAATTTGCTTGATCTATCTTGCCATATAGCAAAATAGAGGATGATCGAATACGATCATCCTCTATTTGTTGTTGAACTAAAGCGCCAGTTAGTTGATTAAGATTGATATATTAAGACTCCTAAAAAGCCCATTCCCTTGAAGTACATTAACATACTTCAAGGGAATGACTCACCTATCTACAGTGTTCTTCAATGCTGACCACAAACCTCTCCAGTAGGACCATGCCTGAAGGTAAGCCCCTAGATCATGTGGATGGTAGTAAATACAACAAGCAATACGCCTGTACATAGTCAATAGTACCTCCCTATGCAAACCTGTTGCATCAGCCGGATGCCAGTCCTTTAGAATTGCCACAGCCGGCTGGATCGTATCCAGATTCAAATCGTCAGGTGTTGAACAGAAAGCATAGACCAAATCATAGATCAACTCATCCTTCGCCAGAATTGGATCAATAACTCCGGTCAAACGCCCCTCATCAAACAGAAAGTTGTGTAAGCCGAAATCACCATGTAATAGATAGGATTTTCTCCCATTTTTAATCTCTACTGCCTGCCTACTCAGTTCAACCACAAACTGGAAGTCCTCCTCTTTGAGATGCTTACCAATGATATCGCGTGCCCATTCAAAATCACTGATAGAACAAGATAGTCTTGCAGAGGGCTCTGTTGCTGAACCCTCAGGTACTTGCACATAGTGATTCAACACATCCTCCACTAGCGTACACATCCAGTCCTTTTTTTCACCTGCCGTTCATCGGTCACACCTGGTATATAGCGATAAATCATAAACCGGTCAGACGGATCGACATAATGAAGCGTCGGAAACAACGCAATGTTTTCATATGTCTTTAGAAATGTCACCTCTGCATGGATATTATCAGGCTTGTTCATTTTCACCACAAAGTGCGGCAACTTGTGTCCATTATATATGATGGACACAAGTGTACTCACTGTTCCCCCTGTTAAAGGTGTATACTCAAATGGAACAGGAACCAGTTCTTTGGAGCGTATCTCCGCTAAAATCTCTTTTATTGTAATATTCATGCAAACAATCCTTTCATCTCTTATTTCACTGAAAACTATTGCAAGTAGAATACAACTAGCGTCAGCATAAAACAGACAAACACCAAGATTATGTTTTATGATGCGGAATTTTTAATTTTATTTTTACCCAACGGCCAAACTCATTTAGTTTATCTTACTTTTATAATACTATCCTGCCAAATACTAAAACAGGAGTCGATTATTATCGACTCCCTAATTTGTTCAACTAATGCGCCAGTTAGTTGTACAACATTATCTATATATTTCAATAATTTGTGGTTCATTGAATGAAATTACATCTACAATATGATTTAAACAAGCAATTTGATAATGTGTATAAGTTTCCTCATAAAAAATATCTTTTGCAATAGTTCCTATATTAATAAAATCTATATATCTTGATTTCTTAAAAATTCGAAATGAATTACCCTCGAAAATTTCATAATCATCTAAAACAGTAAATGACTCATTTATAACTGAGTATGAAACATAGGAATCAAAATTCAATTGAATTAACGGTAGTTTTTCGTCAATCTCAATGGAGTGGACATCGCTTATAATTTTGTCATCAACCACTAAATCTTCACTATTCTCATTAACTTTACATCTATTAATTGAAATTCTTAAGGAATTTATATCTGGTTCTTCGATTTTATCAAGGTAGTGATAACCTTTTTTATTAAATAAATCAGCATATTTCATATTCATAGCTAATTATACTCCTGTCTTAAAAGTTCGAAGGAAAAAATGTCATCGAATAATAGACTAACCTCAAAATTATTTAAACTAAATTATGTTATTCAATTAATAAAAGTTCATATTTTTCAAATCCAATTTCAAAATTTATCATTTCAGAAACAAAGTTTAGAAATGATAGTTTTTTTGAATTTAAAATCATTGCTTTTTTCTCAAAACTTTTTAATCTACTACTTATTGAATCTGTACATATTAATTCAAGCTTCTCAATACTTCCGAGATCATCGTTTGGATTTGTTAGTAAATTTATACTGTTTATCATTCTTAAATACTGCACACCTTTAAAAACAATTGATATATTTTCAAAGCTTTCTTCGATACTTTCCTCGATATTTTTCTTTTTTGCTTTTGGATGTTCATATGTAATTTTTGCATCAATGTGAAGTGTTAATGAACAAGTAATTGGATCAACATCAAGACCTAACAAATAACTATGTTCGAATAAATACCATTGCAAATCCATACATTACCTCCTTTAGTCAGATTTGAACTATTGCGCCACTTGTTGAATAAGATACTTATATTTTAAAAATTTTAGATGGAATAAATATTATTCAAAAAGGATAAAAGTGTCTTCTAATCCAACCATTTCTTTTAAAGTTTTTCCTAATACATAGTGTTCAGGTATTTCTTTTTTTAAAACACATAAAAGAGCACCTGCTTTATGTCCAGAATAGCCTACAAACTGATAATACTCTCGATTATCATATATTTCTGTCAAAATGTACTCATAGAAATCGTCTTCCTTGTTCTCATATGCTCCTATATTGTATAGACGAATTCGCGTACCTCTCCACAATTTCTTCGAGTGTTTAATATTCGCTAATGGAATCGATCTTTCTATACCCATTTAATCACCTCTTAATTACAACGAAAGATCATTTTAATTAAATATAACATATAGTTTTTTAAATTCCTTATTGAACTTAACTGCCAAATACATAAATAAAAACGCAGCCAATGGCTGCTTTTCATTTTCAACTAACGCGCCAGTTAGTTGAAGAAGATATTTATAAGTTTTATTAGTTTTTTGATAAATCAATGAATATACCGAACATTTCAAATGCTGAATATTCAATTTTATTTCCTTTTTCATCAAGAAAAGTCACATCGTATTGTCTGTAAATTAGAACATCCCTTATACCTCTTGATTTAAAAATTAAAGGTCCATCTGGTCCATACCAACCTAAAGTGTGACCAGTATCATGATAATCTAATTGTTTCTCTCTTCTTAAAAACTCCTCAAAAAACTGCCAGGACATTTTATTAATAAAATACGTGCTAATTATCATATAAAAAATCATGAATATAAATATTACTTTAATTTTTTTCTTAGTTGAATTATTCATTTTAGTACCCTCTTGTCAATTTTGTTTGGCAGTAATTATCCTAATTATTATAACATTTCTTATTTCTACACTGTTATTTAATAAAATAAAAAAATTGACTAAAGAGTCGATCGTGTTCTACAACTAACGGGCCGGTTGTAGAAGGTTTTACTTTTTCCTATTAACAACTAAGTAGATGCCAATCCCGATCACAATTAAAAGTAATATCATTATTACAGGTGATAAACCTCCACCTTTGCTGAGGCAACTGTAATGGAATCTCCTATTTGATGTATTGCATAAACTAATACCCCAGTAAGAATTTCTTGTACAACTAACGCGCCAGTTAGTTGAATAGCACGTTTCACTTCGTCTATCTTTTTAGTAGATTAACGGCAGCTTTCTTCATTTAAAAGGTTTTAATTAAATAACAACTTCAATTACCCTTAAAATTAACTACTACCAACTATATCTTTGTTGTTTTTCGCCACATTGTTTTAAATGGTTGAATATAAAAAGGCTCTGAAATAGAACTCCAGAGCCTTTATTGAGTTTGAGAATAGTTTAAGATTTTGATTTAATAAAAATTTTCCCATTAACAAAAAACAATTCATAATTAATTCCCAAGATATATATATTGTTACTTTTTATTTTTCTAAGATATGCTAAGTAATTTTCAAGTTTTTCATCATCTATTTCATTGAAAGTTTCAATGTGTTGTAATGTACACTCGTCCAAATTATTGATAAAACATAGAACATCTATTTTTTTATTTTCAACAAAGATATGTCCAATTGTGATTGAATCCGTTGGTTCAAAGGGATCCTCTCCATGAAAAGGAATTACTAAGTTTCCATCATAATCATCAATTGTTTCCTTATTAAAATCAAAAATCCAAATGGGATATTCTGAGAAATCTTTTGTAGTTAAATCTACCAATTTTATTGAATTTCCGATGATTTCAGCTTTTAAGGAGTGTTCATTCTTTAATTTATATTCAAGATTAAGTACATTAAAATTCAAACTCTCGCTGAAAAGAGGATAAAGAAAAACTAATATTTTTTCTTTATCATTCGTTTCTAATCTCAGTGTAAAGCTAGGAACAACATCCCAGTAACTTAACTTGATTAATCCCTCACTAATCATTAAACTTTTAGAGTCTTTTTATTTTCTACCTTAACTATTAAATCAGTTTGAGTATCGTTTAAATAAACAATTTTATGATTTTCTTCACTGAAATCACTAACCATTTCATCATAAATTTTATATGTGATGAAATCATTAACTTTTAAGACATCATCATAAGGTACCATCACTCGATTTTATATTTACTGCTTTCTCCTGATGCATATAATAAATTATCCTTCTGTACATAAGACACTTTTGTTAGCCTACTTTCAATATTCCTATAGGTTATCGAAGATGGCGATCTTTTGAACATTAAATTTCCTGCCCTTCATTTAATGCAACTCGTGATGTTAAACTAACGCTATCGTTAGTGAAATTAGGTTTACTTTTTGAAATCAATTTCATAATGATTATCTAAACAATATAAAGGTATATAAATTAACGCTTAATGGAATTAAAATTAAATGAGCCATAAATATCATCCAAGTATATTTATTATTCTTTTCGAACGAAAAAATTCGAAAAATGAGATTTAAAATAACTGAACCTAAAATACTTATTATTAATAAGTAAGCAATATAAATCATATTTAAAGTTGAAGTTGGCGTCGAAGGATCATCACCTGCGAACCCAAACCAACAGGTATAAAGGTTGACTTAAAGGAAAAACAACCAAAAAAGATAGTATGTAAAGTATTGTACTTATTTTTAATTTCATATAAATAAACTACTCCTAATTATAAATAAACCATTCTATTTATTATAACAGTTTTACATTATTGATTTTTTCGAATTGAACTATATTGCCATTTACTTCAATAAAAAAAGCCACAACAGTGGCTCAGAATCTTGTTCAACTAACGCGCCAGTTAGTTGAATAAGAAGAATTTTTAATAATCACCTTTATAATCCATTTGTTTATCAATTTCTAAAAAGTCTAAGTCTCTTATTTCATTCATGCGCAATAAGACAGTTCTGAGAACTGGCATTATGTAAACGAAAAAGCAGCCTCGCGCATGACTGCTTTTTTATTCTTTTATCAATTGTTTAGTGATAAACTATATACTTTTCTGTGAAATTAATTTTTTGGCTTGGAAGTTACCCACTGATTTATATCATTTAACACATAAAAGGGGACGTGCTTGGGTTGCATATAGTCTTGAACAGTCTTGGTCTCTCCTGCTATTGTATATCCGTGATTAAGGTCTGGATACAGATTAAACGTTGCATTTGTATTATTTTGCAACGCTAACCGCCATTTTTCTAGGTGAGAACTAGGAACTTGAAAATCTGCTCCTCCTTGCATGACAAGCAAGTGTATATTATTTAGGCTGCTTGCAACTGAACTTGGCCTATAATCTTTTACACTATACCACCAATAGGCATTTGGATGTAAAACGAATTGCTCCGGTGGGTGCCTTGGATCAAAATCTGGTTGGGTAAGCAATCGTAACTGATTTCGGTAAAATGCCATTTCTTCCTCCGATATCATTCCTCCTGAATCTTCTTCAAAATAGGACTCGATCTCTGTAGTTGAAGGGTTAGGAGAAGAAAGAATGATTCCACCTGCAAAACTACCAGGGGGGGCCTTACTTATAATTTGCGGAACCATCAAACCTCCTCTACTGTGTCCTGCAACAAATATACTATTTTTATCAATAAATGACATGGATTTTAGAAGTTGCAAAGTTGCTAAAGCATCCTCTACAAATTCTTCTTGCACTGAGTATGTTCGATAAGTATGTATATAATGTTCACGTGTCTTTTTCTCGTATCGAAGAACGGCTATCCCTTGACTGGCTAAACCTAGGGCTATATCTTTAAATGGTTTTAAGGCGAACATAGAGGAATCTCTATCTAATTCTCCATCTCCATGGACAAGTATAACAACAGGGAAGGGACCTTTTCCTTTTGGGATTGTAAGTGTTCCAGGTACAGCATTATTTTCGCTTCCAATCGTCACTTCCTTTTCAACATAGGTATCAGGATTTACATAACTAGGTAACTTGTATTTTTGTTTAGAATATTGGAAATTAACATAAAAATCATCAATTTTTCCTTTCTTATCGAATTTCACTTCTATCGGTATAATAGACTCTTGATTTTGAATTGTTAAAGTGACTGTACAATGCACGTTATTACGAGACAAATTTGATTGTACGAGTTGGTAAGAAGATAGTTTTTTCATGGATGAAATGATGAAATCGGGAATATCTTTTTCAGTGAATGTATGGTTTGTATATTGAAAGGCTTTTTCTAATTTCCCCATCTGTAATAGATGTACAAACTTCTTGGCATTCTCCTTCAAGAGTTTGTGGTTTACGGTAGCTACTTCTCCATTCTTAAGAGTAGGCGCAGCGTATGTTCTGTCAATAGTCCAAGGTACTATTGACAGCATTACGGTCATAGCAGTTGTAACACGTAATAATGTCTTCATGTTCTTTCATTCCTCCTTATACATTGTTCAATTGAACTGTAGTGTTTGTCGTACTGTTTCATATGTAATTTTAAAAGAATATATTTAAAGAAGACATCTATTTGTATTACAAATCAAGCTTGTAATCTAACAAAATTGTCACTTTATATAAAAGATGAGAATTATCGATTCTGCAACGCGCTATATATTTTAAAAAATTCTTCAAATATCTTTATCTGATATTTCCTTGTGAACTTTAGCTATTCTATTAAGCCATAAAAATATAAGCTTTAGCATTTTAGTGATCCAAGTAGCTTGTAAGGAAGAATTTGATTTAGATTATAAAAATATGGTATAAAGTTTCAGAAAGAATATTTGAGCATCTTAGTAACGGAGTAAAAACCACAGAAACCAAAGAGTCTAATACTCCTATAAAAAAAGCCGCATAAGCGACTTGTGATTTTGTTTAACTAACGCGCCAGTTAGTTCAATAAGAAAATTCAAGATTCATAATCATTAATTAAAGGTGTAAGTGATTCAATTGTCGATTTTACCTCATCCACAATATCATTAAGTTCAATAAGTAATTCTTCGTTTTGTTTCCAATAATTCTTATCAACTCGTAACAATTGTACAAGTAACTCACCTTTGAAAAAGTCTCCTTCAGCAAATGGATTAGACCCAAGTGCATCAAGTGCTATTGGAACAAGTAAATTTAAACTCATTTTTTGTCCGATCATTAATCGTAAATCTTCAATAGTAAAATCCTTCAATTTCTTTGTTCTTAATTTTTGACAGTTTAATATTACACTTGATTTAAAATCTGACTCTTCAAATGATATGTTCTCTAATTCATCTAATGTCTTATTTAAATCAAAATTGATCATATAATCACCTCAATTTATTCGTATTACTCATTCATTTTATTGAACTAACGCTCTCGTTAGTTGAACAAGCTAAAAAATAGATTAAATCTAGTTGGAGGCTATTTTTCTTTCTTCCTTTGGGCAATAACATAGTAAATCAACCCTATGAAAACAAAAAGACAAAATACAGCAGATAAGAAATCCTTTGAATTGTAATTAAGTATCATTAGTACAATCATCATAATTAGTGAAAATAAAAGAGAAAAATTCATCAAAATAAATCCTTTCAATATCTAAATGTACTGACTGTTATAAGAAAATTAAACTGCCGAGGTAACTCGATCAATCTTCAACTAATGCTCTCGTTAGTTGAATTGACCTAAATATTATCTTTTGATTTCATATAAGAAGCTGGAGAGAGTTCTTCACTCTCTATTACGATTGCAGTTAAACCTTTATCTGTTATTGTTTCGTGCCACTCATCTTTCTTCCAAAAAACTGCATCACCTGATTTAACAATATATCTTTCATCTGTTTCACCACGTACCCAACCCTCACCCTTAAGTATTAATAGTAGTTGTGGTGTGACAGCTTGGTGATAACCAATGCAACCATTGGCTTCTAAATGCATACACCCAATATGAACAGGTTTGTCTGTATTGATAATTCGACTCATAACAAAATCGGAATCAAACTTCCTAATATTTCTTCCAACGCCTTTATCAAATCGATAAAATTCCATCTAATCACCCCAATTATTTTGATTCGATTTTATATTATTCAACAAATTTTATTCCTCACCTTTAAATATCCTTATTTTACTAAACAGCCAGTTAGTACAATAAAAAAAGCCGCAATTAAGCAGCTTATGTTAATCAACTAACGCGCCAGTTAGTTGTATAAGGAATTGTCTGTTATTGCTTATTTAACCAATTCATACATTTCTTTTAATGCTTTAATAACCGCATCTGGACGATCAATATGAATCGCATGTCCAGCATCTTCAACTATGATATGCTTACTATTTGTGGACAATTTTACAAGTTCTTCTTGAAATTTAGTCCAGTAAGTCCATGAATCTGATGTATGATGAGGTTGTGCACCGCCAGTAACGACGAGAAGTGGTATATTACCAAGTGGTTTAGACGCACGAACTTGTTCAAGACTTTCTTCAAATTCATTTAATGAAGCTTCAAATCTAAATTGACCATAATATTCTTCTTTAACTGTATCTGAAAATAAAGGAGCCATAAATTTATTCTGATTCTCATGAACAGAGTCCAAAAGAATTACTCCAGCAACTTCTTCAGGATATTCACTAGCAAATAACCTAACATTTGCTCCTCCAAACGAATGTCCAACCAATACATATGGTGGTTTCACTCCTGCTTTTTGAAGTAAAATACGAAGGTTTGCAACATTTTGCTTACTATGACGGGGTCTATCATCTATTCCACTTTCCCCAATTCCTGCTCTATCATAAATAAACATCTTCGCAAACTTTGATACTTCATTTCTAATTGAATTCCAATTATTTAAGTCCCAACCATATCCAGAGTCAAATACCATAGTTACATTTGCATTTTTTTCTCCAAAAAGCTCATAATTTAGCTCGATACCACCAATATCCATTTTTTGGTTTATTTCATTTTTCCTTACATCGTTCATGCTTTAGTTCCTCCAAAAATCTAATAATGCTTAAAGTGATAGAATTTCATCTTTATATATCCATATTCTCTCTTATATTAATGATTTCCTTGTTAACTCATTGGCTAATAAAAATAGAGGATGATCGAGTGATCATCCTCTATTTGTTGTACAACTATTGCGCCAGTTAGTTATATAGGAAATATTTATACTGTCCTTTTCTTGAAAAAGAAAAAGAGCAGCCGAAGCATTTCAATGCTCTACAAAAGGTTCACTTTTATTTAGTGCAATAAATTGAACAGATTATATTATTTTTTTCCAAGTTGATCAAATAGATAAATACAGCACTTCCTAACAAAATACCCGCAAAAAGGTTAGTATCCTTACCTAATGATTCAAATCCAAATATAGTTGCAAATAAATTAAAAGCAAAAATCAAGATAGCAATGAAAACACAAAGTCTATATCCTTTATGCCGCTTGGTTGCTTTTTCATCCTTAATATTCATTCGAATTCTCCTATAATATTTATTTCATTTTCTTTATTTCTCCAAGGTATCGTGATAGGAATTAACTTTGGTTTTGTCTAAGGAATTTATTTATTTTTTTCTAAATCACTAATTCTTTGTTCTAACTCTTTAATTTTAGTAAATCGATTTTTACTAATGTTTTTGATTAACATAATAAAACTAAAAATTGCTAATCCAATAATAACTAATACAAAAAATGATGGTATAATACTGTTCATTTAATCCTCCAATGCTAATTTAAATCTGATAAAAGTTTCCCGTTAACTTTATATCTAAATTAGGATAAACCTATTCTAACAGAAATTTAATTCTTAATGTTTATACAATACTTATTAAACTATATTGTCAGTTGCTTCAATAAAAAAATGAGTTGCCTTTGCAACTCATGATTTTCAACTAACGCGTCAGTTAGTTATATATTTTCTTTTCTTTTTTTACTCTATCTTTAATAAAATTCCAAACTGACTTTATTAGTAAACTGAAAAGTGAATTAGGAGCTGATCACTCAGCTCCATAGTTTTGTACAATTAATTCGCGTTAGCCATCCATCAACCAGAGGATTCACAACAGTGAATGGAAGTTTTAAATAGTTCTTCCATGGTAGTAAAAAAAAGATTTTACTTAACTGAAGTTTTTGGGATATACCCTTTTATACTGCCAATCTGTACATATAAGTAATTATGTTTAACCCCGTAATCACTGCTTAATATTTTAATTTTTTTATTTCGAGTAACACTTAATACAGGTTTCCCCTTCCCATCTGGAAGTGAACGGATAGATGAAAGTATTTTAATAGATGCCATTTTATTAACAGCTTTCGTTCTTGGAACAATTAAAATAATTTTTTCGGTTGAAGCATTTTTATCTTGATCATATGCTCTTAATTTAAATTCATTAATCTGGCCAACAAGCATTTTACCTTTATATGAGTAACTATTTTTTCCTTTCACAACTTCAACTGTTTTACCACCAGGCAGTGAGATTATCGTTTTTATATAATCTAAGTCAGTTGGTGGATTGAAAGAAACTGTTATAACCCCATTTTTTTCTTTAACACTTTCATTTGAAAGATTTCCAGGGGGTCTTCTAGGGTGGTCAACCCATACTATATTCCCTTTGGACACATTTCCATTATGGTCAACGGTTTGGACATAGAATGTGTACAGATTATAATATCTTGGATTATTGAAATCATGATAAATATATTGATTATCTTTAACAAACACCTTCTGATTAGTATAAGGTAAAGTAATATAAGCACCATAATAATCGTCTATATTCGGAATAAGCCAAGTTACATGAATAACATCGTTGATGTCATATATATATCCATTAGCATAGTGTAAAAATTCTAAATCAAACATAGCCTTTAAATTCATCACTTCAGGTGGAGCATTATGGTCTGAAGTTGTCGTATTTGTTGACTTTACACATTCTTCAATAGGCACTGAATTTCCTGAACCATCGTGTGAACAGAAGGTATAAGTGTAAGAAGTCCCCTCTATTAAATTGTTAATTCTAATTGCATCATTACCTTTTTTAAGATCTACTATTTTACCATTTGGAAAATGGACATATACACCTTCAAAATCTTCTTCATAAGGTTCATCCCAATTTAGTTCTATAAATGAATTACCAATTTTTTTAGAATCCCATAACCTAATATTTCCAGGTGCTGTTACATCTTTTTCCACATAAATATTAATAGATGTTTTTTCAACAGAACCAACTGGATAAACAGTGTATGTATATGTCATATCATCTTCCACATTTTCATCAACATAAAAATGATTTGATTCTGTTGATGTTAATACTACACCGTTACGTTCAACTACATATTGACTAACGTCAGGATTCCTATCCCATTCTATTGCGATTTTATGGTCTTTTTCTTTTGCTACAAGGCCAGTTACTATACCTAATTGATTGATTTCTTCAGCTGCTACATTTTTTCCGTTAAAAACAATGATACTAGCAAGTATGAATAGTAGTATTATCTTAAGTTGTTTCACAATCATTCCCCCTGATATCACTATATCATTTAGTATTGGTATCTATCTATTACTATATTTAGAATGGAAATTATATCTACTTATCTTTACTAGAATTCTAACCGTTTGATTTAACTTTACAAAATCCCATAAGTTTATTGGATAAAAAATTCATTACTAGTTGTAATAAATAATACCTATAGCTACTTACTTTAAGAAGGATTTCTTTTCCTTTTATGAAACTAATGTAAATAAAACCTCTCCTGCCAATTAATGCAATAAAAAAAGCCACAATAGTGGCTCAGTATCATGTAGAACTAACGCGCCAGTTAGTTCTACAAGGAATTTTAATTTACTTAGCAATTATTTAACTTTCCAGCCATCTTTCGAATGGATTTGAAATGGTTTGTATACTTTTGAGATAAATTTAATCGTTTTTCCATCCATTTCGTAAGTAGTAACTTTGTACTTTATCTTAGCTAAATCGTATTCAGGATGACTATCCATTAAAAAATTAAAGTGTTCTATCTCGGTTATTCCATCAAAAAGTTCTCTAACCAACCACTGTGTTTTCCACCATCCTC
>NZ_NCSY01000021.1 GCF_002156875.1 Bacillus sp. EAC
CGGTCTACAAGGTCCAACAGGATCAGCGGGAGCACCAGGAACACCAGGAGAACAAGGTCCAACAGGATCAGCAGGCCCAGCGGGAATACCAGGTCCAACAGGTCCGGCAGGTCCACAAGGAACACCAGGTCCTCAAGGTCCAACAGGTCCAGGGGGAGCACCTGGAGATCAAGGAGCAACTGGAGTAACCGGAGCAACTGGGGTAACCGGAGCAACTGGGGTAACCGGAGCAACAGGAGTAACCGGATCAGCTGGGGTAACCGGAGCAACTGGGGTAACCGGAGCAACAGGAGTAACTGGAGCAACAGGAGTCACCGGAGCCATATCTTCTTCATACGCTTATATTTACAATATGGGAGCTCAAGCTGTCGGCCAGAATATAGATGTCACGTTCAGTAATAATGGTCCTTTAGTTGGAGGAGTCTCTCATATTATAGGAACTTCTTCAGTTATTATTTTAAATGCAGGAAATTACCATATTCAATGGAGTGTGACTATTAATCAAAATATACAAACAGCATACGCAATTGTGCTAAATGGCGCAGCGCTTCCGCAAACAACTTTTGGATTTGGTGTCAATAATTCAACGAATAGTTTCTTTCAGACAGCTGGACATTCAATTATTGCTATTCCAGCAGGAGCAATTATTACTCTTAGAAACGTAGGTTTTGCAGATAACTTAGTACCTAGCTTAGATGGCCAACAAATTGTAAATGCCTCATTGGAGATCATAAAATTGACTCCGTAGTTTGAAATCATTTAGAGCGAACAAAAATACACCTTATAGATATAAATTCCCTAATTAATTAGTAGATTAATTAGCACAATCAAAATTGCAAATTCTGAATTTAATAATATATGGTTTGTTGTACAAGCAATATATTATATATGAAAGGAAATGGTATTATGTGTGGTTCTAACGGATCTTGTTGTCCTTCTGCTCAATTGTTCCAAGAACAAATTTGTGGCAATTTTAATAATCTGGGTGTTGGAGTAGTAGATGAGGTGGTATTTAATGCCCCTCTTGGCGATTATTTCGAAGGGACTTTTCAAATTTTCAACTCTGCATCCAGCTCAGGAATTGTAACGGGTACAGTTAATACTTCAGTTGGTCCTTCTGTCGGTGTAGGACCTGTTCCTCCAGGAAATACCTTTGCTAGTGCAGTGAGAAATCCGACTTCTTTCAGCATTTCTATACCAGCTGGTGCAAGTGGTACGTACTGTATTACGCTGTATAAGCGAGTTTTAGCATAGAAAGAGTTCAGTATTAAGCGTAAAAAATATTTTTTTGGAAACAAATTTCTGGGTTTGTAATAATTTATAGGGTAGTCCATATGTAGAAAAGAGGAATTCGTTGTGAGCGAAGAAAATCATAGGAAATGTGATTGTGAAAAAGAAGTAAAAAAGTGCCCTCCTCCACCCCGAAAACCGACACTGAAGCCACCTAGTCCTCCACCATTTCCGAAACCAAAACCGCCTAGTCCACCCACACCTATAAAAGATTGCTTCCCTAAACAATGTCATGAAATGGAAATCATCTGTACGAAAATTTGTGGAAACATTCTCTTAGATCAGGATTTTTCAGAATCTGAAATTTGGAAAAAAAAACTGAACGTAAAAGGAATCGTCAGCGTTTCTGTTTTCAACAGCACCTCTAGTACAGATTCTCTTAAAGTATTAGTAAATAGGATGGGACAAAACCCCGTTGTGTTTACCGTTCCGAGAGGAAATACACTGGCAGTAACAGTAGAAGATATAACTTCTGTAACAGTGGTTCGCGAAGGGGAAGGAACAGCTGAGGGAACATTTTGTTTGGAGATTTATTTTCCTATCCACGACAAAAAATTCTATTAAATTAATAATTATAAAAAAGGATCTTCCAACGGAAGATCCTTTTTTACAGCCGATAAGCGTATTTATCTAAACTAGAACTGCATACGACAATCATAGTGTTGACAGGATCCCTTAATCAACACTCATGAAAATTAGATTCAACATAAAATCGAAAAAGACAATAGAAATATAGACTTAGAAAAACACTTTTAAAAAAAGGCTGAGCAATTTGAGTAATTGTATTCAGTTTCGTAAATCAGATTATGATACGTTCCTTTCGTAGTAGGTAAAAGCGAGGCTAACCCGACAACCAAAAAAGAATGTGGACCGATTGAAAAATCGATAAACCCATGTATTGTAAGGGTAAATCTATTCCCAAGCAAGTATACAAGCACAATTAGGACAAGCCACATATACTTGTACTATAATCTTTGTTTTTACAAAGAAGGGAGGTTATGTTTTTGTGTTTTTTCAATAATTATTGTTGTCCGGGTTCTCCAGGTCCTACAGGACCACCAGGACCGCCAGGAGGAATGGTAGACTTTGCGGATTTTTTTGCGTTGATGCCTCCTGATAATGCTGCAACTGTCGCAGTAGGTGGAGATGTCGATTTCCCGCAAAATGGGTCTAATAGCGGAGGTGCCATTGCCCGAAATGGCGTCAGTCCCGATTCGTTCACCTTGGCTGCAATTGGCACTTATCAGGTTTTGTTTCAGGTGAGTGTGACCGAAGCAGGTCAATTGGTTTTAACGCTCAATGGTGTACAACAATCCTCTACAGTCGTTGGACGAGCAACTGGTACTTCTCAGATCATGGGAATGTCTCTTGTGACAACGACAGTCCCCAATACCATTCTCACTATACGAAACCCAGCTGCCAATTCCACTGCATTAACCATCACTCCTATGGCTGGAGGGGCAGAACCTGTTTCGGCTCATCTTGTGATTACACGACTCCGATAAAGGTGGAAATAGGATTGAATAAAGAGGCTTAGGATAAGCCTCTTCTGATTTTAACTTTTTTTGAAATCGTTCGTTTTCAAAAATAAATATAGTTCTTAGTTCTTTAGCTGATTTTTCTAATCTATAAGAACAACTTTGTCCTATATTAATAAAATAATGTGAACAAACTTTATATAGGAGAGGTGTAAAATTTGTCACAACCACGAAAAATTCCTAGTCTAAAAACATCAAAGCCGATATGTCTAAAATGTAATTGTGATCCATGTAAATGTAAATGTCATCGATGTAATTGTGATCCATGCAAGTGTAAATGTCATCGATGTGATTGTGATCCGTGTAAATGTAAGTGTCATCGATGTAATTGTGATCCATGTAAATGTAAATGTCATCGATGTAATTGTGATCCATGTATGTGTAAATGTCATCGATGTAATTGTGATCCATGTAAATGTAAATGTCATCGATGTGATTGTGATCCGTGTAAATGTAAGTGTAATAAATGTGGTTGTATTCCATGTGAATGTCATTGCTGTTGTCCATGTCCAACTGGAGCTACGGGAGCTACTGGCCCACAAGGTAAAAGAGGAAAAGAAGGGGCACAAGGGGCACAAGGTGAAAGAGGTAAAAGAGGTAAAAGAGGAAAAGAAGGAGAACAAGGTGAAAGAGGAAGAAGAGGTCCTGAAGGTATGGCAGGAGCACAAGGTGCTATAGGACCACAAGGAATAGCAGGTCCAACCGGTCCAACTGGTGCAGGAGCAACAGGAGTAACAGGCCCAACCGGTCCAACCGGTCCATCAGGAGGTCCTCCAGGTCCAGCGGGAGCAACCGGTCCAACTGGTCCAACAGGTTCAGGAGCAACCGGAGCAACGGGAGCAACCGGAGCAACAGGAGCAACCGGAGGAACGGGAGCAACCGGAGGAACGGGAGCAACCGGAGCAACGGGAGCAACCGGAGCAACAGGAACAACCGGAGCAACAGGAGCAACGGGAGCAACCGGAACAACCGGAGCAACCGGTCCAGCAGGGTCAACAGGGGCTGGAGGATTAATTCCATTTTCAACGGGTATCATTCTCAGTGGTCCTACAGTAGTATCAGCTGCTCCAATTTTAATGGGTTTTGGTAATCACACGGTTGAAGTGATTGATGGCTCGGGACAATCAACTTCGCCGCCTGAAGCAGGTGGTTTTGCTTTCCCAATTCCATTTGCGGGAACTGTTCAAAATTTACAAATAAGTGCAGATTTATTGGTTGCTTCTGTGGTTTCAATAAATACTCTAGGTCTTCAATATGATTTTGAAGTATTCCGCGCACCGTCAGTTCCAAATAATGGGATTGATCATCCTTCTTCATCTTATTTGACAACTCCGCTGACTAGCTTTGTTAGATTTGGATTTCCAAATAATATTATTACTGCCGGAACTTTCCGTACAGCAACCAATATAAATATAGGATCATTAGTAGTCGCAGCGGGTGATCGTATTGGTATTCGTGTAAGAACGCTTGCATCGACTGATCCGTCAGCAGCTGATATCACACAACTTTCATTTAGCGCCAGTCTATCTTATACTCCTCTTTAATTTGGCAAAAACATTGTAATCCGCAATTTATTATATGGTTAAGTGAACATTCAGGAATTGCGCTGCCACATCTGAAAATATTTCCAATTAAAGAGTTAACCTGGCATTTATTTTTATTTAATGTCACCCATTTTAAAACAAAAAAGAAGGATAGGAAAGCAGAACTAATATTTGCCTTCTCTATCCTTTTTTGTACTACAAGTGACCGCATTTACTACAACATCATTTTAATACGATATTCAACTATCGCATGCATTAGTTCAACAAGGCAAAAACCGATAATATGAATTACTGCTTCTGTTATGACAGAGTATCATAGCTACTTTTCTAGTGAATGAAAAAAAAAAGACCTTTAATATCGAATAACCCCCTTTTCCTCGATAAATAAGCCTTTTTTTGCTCGTACTTCATGTCGATTATCAAAAGTAGTATATTTTATATTACTTTTAAAGACACGTATGTATCCTAGTTTTGCATATAATATTAAACATCCCTCTTTGAACATACCCGGAGAGGTGAAGAGGGATGTTTCCTGTAATACGAGATCCGCCAAGTATTACAGGATTCTATAGATTATGTGAAAAAAGTAAAAAAATACACTTATCTCGAAAAGATAATTTTTCTAAAACTTGGGGGAATTAATATCTACTTAATTTAGTTTTTTTCTTAAAAATGTACTTTTGTACTTTCAATACGAATAATTATTTCAACTATTCTCGTAATAGTTCTTTTACTATGTAATTTATTTGCCTATTAAACCCGTGTAATGGAGTTGTTGTTGTATTTTATCTATTGCTATGTACGAACGGACTACAACAGAAATATTGGTGCCTCTATAGTATGTTGATATAGGTTATTTGGTTTGGGCATAAACTTGGGGGAATTTAACCAAATCGTTTTTAAAAATTGTACTTTTGTTCTTTCAATATGGTTAAATTGTATCTCAAACATTCTACTAATGAACTTTTTTAAAGGTTGATTCTGAAGGAGAGAAAAAGGATATTTAACTTTTCTTATCCAACTAACACATGCGTTAGTTTAACAACAAATAGAGGGTGATCATTCGATCATCCTCTATTTAAATATATGGCAATATAGTTGAAGAAGGAATTATTCCCACTGTAAAGAAATAATGTATGAGAACTTGAAGTTTTGAAGTATATTAATTTGATTATTATAATACGAGATGGAATTGAAGATTGTGTCGAAGTAACTGGTTATATAAGCTGGGGCTGCATCGATTTAGTAAGTGCATCAACAGGAGAATATTCGAAATGATATTGAATATTTATGTGTATTAACATGATGATAGAAGTGGAACGTTGGAACGTAAAAAGGAAAAGTCATTCTACTGGTATAAAGATGTAATTTCAAGTAATGGAGAAAATTTATAATAGAAAAAACGTCAGAAGTCAAGTTCCGACGTTTTTAGTTTGTTCTAATCACTTCTATATTTGTTTAGGATCAAACGTTATTAAGCAATTGTTTACGCTGATTCAGCGATACCTTCATCGATTACATCTTTACGAGAAATTGAAAGATATCCAACAAGAGCGACAATTATAATTGTTAATATAAGAGTGACAGGACCACCGCCAAATCCAAGACCACCGTGCTTTTGCGAAACAGCAGACCAATCAGAAAAAGATGCTCCGACTGGACGAGTCATAATGTAAGCAAACCAAAAACTAAAAATCTCATTTAATTTAAATAATTTATTACCGATAATTGGAATAGCAAGTAATCCAGTAAATAAAAGTCCTGAAGTAAAGTAACCTAAGTGCATTGTAGAAGCAGTCATATCACCAGCTGCTGTACCGAATGCGAAAGTTCCCATAACAACTGACCAGTATAGAATTTCACGGCGTGTAGTGTAAATACTATGAATAGATAAAGTTTTTTCCGTTTTATACCAAATTATAAATGTGGTAAGTAATGCAAATGCAAAAAATAATGTTGAGGCAATATATGGTATACCAAATCCGACATGTACAACATCGGCAGCTACTGTACCGAAAATACTAACCATTACGACCACTAACCAATAAATACTTGGTATATATTTACGCACCTTTAATTGTAAAATGAATGAACCAATTAGTACTAATACAGCTACTGATAGTCCAATTATTGGATTTAAATGAGTTACTATATAGTCAGAAAATACCTCTCCCATTCCTGTTGTAAGTAACTTGGTAATCCAAAAGAAAATTGTTACTTCTGGAACTTTTTTTAACATTTTCATTCCTATATCCCTATTTAATATTTTATGTTTTTCTTCATTTTCAATTGATTTCATACGACTTCCTCCTTCTTGATACAGGAACACTGTAAACAAGAATTATGAAAAAACGATGAAAATGTAAAAAACCTCATCAAAATTTTATCTTTTTTTTTGGTTCTGTTAAAAAAGAATGTTGATTTCCACGAATGGAACCTCGCTTTTTAGTGGTTTGCATGGTGAGCCTCTTTCGCTCATTCGAGCCTGTGGGATTTCACCTTTCTCGCTTCTCCCACAGGGAGTTGAGCACCTTGCTTTTCAATCAACTTGTTTATTAATCAATTGTTTACTTTACGAAAGCATGTTTAAACAACACAATCTTCTAGATAAAAGCTTTTAAATATCAACAATAAACATTAGCAGAGCTTATAAAAAAATTGGATCAAAATATTCATACTGTAACGATCAAACTTGGAAGATCGACCTTATTGATCTTGTCAAAGCTAATTATCAATACTTTGGTTTAAGTTATTTGGAGAACTTAGATAATTTTTCATTTCGAAATGTTGATGAGTTTTATCTAAACTTGAAGCTATTTTTAGAGCTAAATAGTATGTATTTAGATGAAAAAGAATATCAATTTAATCTATATTTTTAATTGTACTAACAGGCAGTTTAGTTCAATTTCTGAATGTTACTTCACTTCACAAGGAAATTTAGATGTTTTAGTGTGTTTTATTAGCGTTCAAAAAGGAACTTCATTAGAAGTTCCTTTTTTCATAGAGAATATTAAACTCAGTTACGATCGATTATTCATTCTCATCATGAGGATACTTGTGTTCACTGTTAAACAACTTCTTTAGATTTCCGCGATAAAATACATCTTTGAACTCCTGTGGTCTAAATGGAATGAGTGGTGCTAAGTATGGAACACCGACAGATCGCAACCGAGCCATATAAAATATCAACAAAATAAATCCGATTCCCATTCCTGACAAACCAATAAAATTTCCTAGTACTAAAAATGGATAACGCAATGTAGTCGCTGCACCGCCCATACCACCAGTTATAAACAGTAAACTGGTCAGATAGGACAATCCTACAATGATTAAACTAAGAGGATGGACTAGATTGGCATCAACTGCTGTTGAACTAATGACCATGGTTCCAACTAAAGTTGCCACAATAATTAAATCAGTTTGAATCCGAAAAGAATTAAAAATAAATATTTACTAGAATTCTTTTTGTGGAGGTGTTTGGTATGTATATTTGGGGGATTATCCTAATTATTCTATTATTTTTCCTTTTCTACTCGTTCAGAAAATATATCGAACAAAAAAAAGAGTTATTAATAGATGAAAAGTTAATTACGATGGATATTACCGAATATAAAGAGTTACCAGATTTTTTACCTGTTGAAAAATTACCATTATTGTTCGAAAAAGTTTTAAATGAATTTAAATTAAACAATATTAGTGATACATTATTTCTTGAAATACTATATGAACTAGCGCTTATACAATCAAACACATATCAAATACTAAGAGATGACATTATGGATGATATTGATACAATTATATGCAAATTATGGAACACTAAATCGTTTAATCAAGTAGAAACTATTACTTGTTTGATTGTAATACTAGGATTAGAGAATTGCTTTGAAAAGGCTAAGAAGTCGCTAATCATGGATACAAATATGGATAAGAAAATAAGAAGAGAAATTGAAGAAACAATCGCAGAAGTTGGTGAAAATGTTAAAAATCCATTTTATGATTTAGATTCTAAGTTTAAACAGAAACAAGATTAAAATGTTGTTTCTTATTGAACTAACTGGCGCGTTAGTTCAATAAGATCACTAGTCGTTAACGCGGCTTTTTTTATTGAAGTAACTGGCAGTATTGTTCAAGGGTTTTAGTTTTCAATAGGATAATATTATGTTTATGTCGAATAGTTTGGAATAGGTAAAATTTGGAATTTATTTTAAACGGAGGATTATATTCATGATTTTAGGAGACTATATTTTTGCGATAGCAATATACTTGATACCCTTAATTTTCATTTCACTAATTGTTTTATATTTCCGAAATGCTAAAAAGGATAGAGAACAACTTAAGAGAATAGAAGAAGAACTAAAAAAGTTAAACAGTAAGTAATCATTCCTTCTGTAAACTAACGAGAACATTAGTTGAACAAGATTCAAGGTCTCTATTGAAGGTTTTTTAATGGAGTAACTGGCAGGATAGTTCAATAAGGAAGAGGAATTTTGAAGATGATTAAAATTGAAAAGGAGGTGGGGTGTATGACAATGTTGGGATATGTAGTTTGGGGATTTGTTATTATAATGATTGCATTTGGATTTTTTATGCAAAAGAAGTTTGGAACTGGTACTCCAAATAAAAGTGATAATCAAACAATGAATGAAGAAATTGGGAGAAATACAACTAATAACAATAATACAAATAATCCTTCTGGACCATTTTAAATATAAAAAGTTCGATTTCACCACAATTACGACTCATGTTCTTGTGTAACTAACTGGCGCGTTAGTTGCAAAACGATGGGCTACTTCGGTAGTCCAATTTTTATTGTGCTAAATGGCACGATCCTGAATAAGAAAGGAATTGTATTGGTGTTTCTTGAATAAAGAAAATTAGATTAATTACAACTAAGGAGGGTTTATGAAAAAACGATACTTTCTAACATTAATTCTATCATTTTGTATATTTATTTCCGCATGTTCAAAAATGAATGCCAGCAATGAAACGGAACAACCTAAAACATTGGACGTTAAACAAACGAGGGTACTTAACGATTGGGATATTAAAGTAATTCCAAGGTTAGACCATGAAAAATGGGTTTATGATACGTCGATTACATATTTGGGAGAAAAAAACGTACTTCATTTAACTGTTACAGATTACGCAAAAACTGAAGTAGAATATGAAAATGTAAAACCTCATACACCACTTAAAACTTTTGGAAGTTATGATTATGAAGGTAGTGTATACTCAAACAAAAAGAATCAGTTATCGTTTACATTAACATGGAGTGAAGGTAACAATGAAGTTAACAAGAATTACTCTAAAATCGCTACATTTAAAATAATACCCAAAAATTAAAGTCAACTTAATCTTCCATTAAATTAATAAGTGGTATTCTACTAACCGGCGCGTTATTTGCATTGCAGATTCGCATTTGCGACGCGTTTTTATTAATTTCAAGGAATTTCCTATTTTCAATCGAATATATAAAAAGTGAATATTTACTATTATGTTGCGATTGGTGGTACCGTCATGAATTTTTTTAGAATTTATGGGATATGGTTGTTTAAAAGGTCTAAGAAGGATTTAATTAATTTTTTGCTTTCCGTATTTTTCATCCCAATACTATTAATAATTGAAACAAAGTTAATAAATAATAGGCTGTTTTTTACGATAATAATGCTTATTATAGCTTTAAATCTCTTTAGAATATTCGAGGATATTCTAAAAATAATGTTTAAGGAAATTAATAAAGAAATTTCTCAATTTTATTTTTTTATTTTAGCAATGATTACTGTCATATCAGTGTATATTATTTATTTCTTATTGAACTAACTGGCGCGATAGTTGTATATGAAGGACTGCTAAGCAGTCCTTTTATTATGCTTAAATGTGGTTTAGAGGAATAATGAAAAAGTTTACAGAATATACCAATGACATCAGTTGAATAAAATTTAAAAAAGTAAATTGACATTAGATAAAAAGGGGGATTATTGTGGGGAATCAAATGAAGTTCTTTTTATTAGGTATATTATTTGTTTTAATGAGCACACCTTTAGGGTACATAACAGTAAACATGTTCTACTATAATAACAAACAAAGTAGCGATTATATTCATTTGTTAAACGGCTTTATTCATTCATATATGCTAATTGGTGCGTTAATATTTAGTATCGGATTGCTTCATACGTTAAGAAATAAGTAATTAATGTTTAAATATCTTATAGAACTAACTGGCGCGTTAGTTCTTTAACAGCTTGGAGCCAATCATATGATCATGGCTCATAATAGGGGGGATTTGATGATTGAACTTGAAAGAAAAAGGAATCTAAAAATAAGGTTAATTATCATCTTCATTATTTTTAGTTTAATGATAGCTGGGAATTACACAAAAATTGAAAGTTCGTACATCAAATTTAGAGTTCATCATACAAAAAAAGAATCAACCTTTACTAAAGTTGTCAAAACAGACGAAATAAACGAACTGGTTAATAAACAATATAAACTAATTGAACGATATAACAAAGATGAAAGAGGATGGTGGAAAACACAGTGGTTGGTTAGAGAACTTTTTGATGGAATAACCGAGATAGAACACTTTAATTTTTTAATGGATAGTCATCCTGAATACGATTTAGCTAAGATAAAGTACAAAGTTACTACTTACGAAATGGATGGAAAAACGATTAAATTTATCTCAAAAGTATACAAACCATTTCAAATCCATTCGAAAGATGGCTGGAAAGTTAAATAATTGCTAAGTAAATTAAAATTCCTTGTAGAACTAACTGGCGCGTTAGTTCTTTAACAGCTTGGAGCCAATCATATGATCATGGCTCATAATAGGGGGGATTTGATGATTGAACTTGAAAGAAAAAGGAATCTAAAAATAAGGTTAATTATCATCTTCATTATTTTTAGTTTAATGATAGCTGGGAATTACACAAAAATTGAAAGTTCGTACATCAAATTTAGAGTTCATCATACAAAAAAAGAATCAACCTTTACTAAAGTTGTCAAAAC
>NZ_NCSY01000022.1 GCF_002156875.1 Bacillus sp. EAC
AAATATTTTTATCGCAATAGTTATACTGTTTTCTTTATTTGTAGGTGGAAAATATGTATTGAATCTATTTTTGGAATTCGGCGATATGTGTGGTAATGAAATTATTCAAAAAGTCCCCTCACCAAGTCATGAAAAAGATGCTTACATTTTTATTAGAAATTGTGGAGCTACAACTGCCGAATCATATCAGTTATCAATTCTAAATAAAGATGATAAACTTCCAAACGTTTCCGGAAATACATTCGTTTCAGATAATAAATTCAAAATTGATTGGCTTAATGAAAGAGGATTGAGAGTAAATTATGATGAAAACTCTGAAACTTATAAAAAGGATGAAAGCGTAAATGGTATTAAAATTAAGTATAAAGGAAAATGAAAGATTGAGGATTTTTGAATTTCCTTATTGAACTAACTGGCGCTTTAGTTGAAAATTCAGAAGTCGATGATGTTCGACTCCTGTTTAAGTATTTGGCAGTTTAGTTCAGTTAGATTTATTTGAAATTCTATGGAAAAAGACAAAACAAAACTACTGGTTACAAATATGTGTTGATACGTAAGTCTACATTATTGATACGCCGGGAAAATGCTAAGTTAACTAATTTTAGTATTCAAATAGAAATTTGATGTTTTGTATTTACTTATCGAAATAATAATAGACAAGGTGCAATTCATCTGAATTGCACCTTGTCTATTATTATTGAACTTAACTTTTGAGTTATGATCTTAGAACCATGAATTTACGACTTTTAACGCTTTATTATACTTAGCGATATATGAAGTAGCTTTTCCTGTTCGTTCATAACCACCAACACCTTTATTGTAAGCACTTAAAATGGCTTCTGTTAATTTTACGCCACGATATCCTTTTGCTTTATACTTCTTTTGTAAAGAAGAAAGCATATATGTACCCCATTTGATATTAATGTAAGGATCTGTTGGTTTGTTTGCAGTGTGTAGAGTTTTGGCCAGACTTTTATGGTTTACTTTTGCAATTTGGAAGTAACCGTAGCTTTCCTTATTTCGAGCGTTTGCATGAAAATTACTTTCTATTTTAATGATTGCAAGTGCCGATCGATATGATAACCCACGTTGTTTACACAGATTATATAAATACTCTTGCTGAGCTTTTGGTAATGGCACTTTCGAATTATAATTAAATGCTGTATTAGTATTTGCTGATACATGTAATGTAGAAAATGTAGTGAGACTTAAAATTAGTAAACATACTGTAAGGAACCCCTTTAAGATAGTGGTAAAAGTGAAATTTATGTCGGATCTGTTCATGATAGTTCCTTTCTATTCTGCTTTTATTTAACTTTTGTTCAATTTATCACATTTAACATTGATATGGAGCAATAACATCATCTATTTATGGCTTTGTAATGAAAATATCATCTTGCAATATTTTTGTAATAAAACAAATATAATTAATAGATTTTGACAAAATTAAGCTTAAATGTTGGCGGAACACTATAAAATGGATGAATGTATCGAGCAAAAGATTTATAACGGGATAATTTATAGTTTTGATATGAAATAGTAAGTTTCCTTATTAAACAAACGGACGCGTTAGTTGCACAACTATGGGCTGCTTCGGTAGTCCTTTTTATTTTTGTGCTAACAGGCATTATTGTTGAAATAGAAATAGTGTTAAAATATAGAGATGAAACAAATAATTTAACTTGCGAAGAATTGTAATTATGAATATAAAAGAATACGAAGCCGTAATTAATCAAGAACCACATCTTTGATACGAGTATTTTATAAAAAATGTTTGTGAAGCTGAAGAAGTTTGGGTCTTATTTAAAGTTAGTCAACATTAGTTGATTCAGAAGGAAACACACGCTTTCCATTTTTTCCGCGAAAGGAATTTGCAGAAACTTGTGCCAAAGCTAGTGAATTTAAGGCAGTATCAATAGATTTAGATCACTTTATGAACGATTGGATAAAAAAAATGAAAAGTGATGGTATTAAAGCAGCCATATTTCCAAATGACAAGAACATGACTATTGTTGATGTAGATGTACTATTAAAAAATTAGAAAAAGAACTTAAAATTTATTAAACTAACTGGCGCGATAGTTGAAGAACGAATATTAAAATAGCCTGTATCGTAGATTACCAAGTAATCATTGATACAGGCTTTTATATTTCGGTTACTAATAGTTCTTATTTATATTTAAACATTGTTTTCCTTTTTATGAAAAGGAATGTTGTAGGAAATTAGCGAATATCAATAATTAATAATGGGATATACGTTAGATGGAGTGAGAAAAAAATGAACATGAGAAATGGATTAATACTAGTGGTATCAATTTTTATTATTTTAATTTTGACTTATAGAACAATAAATTCTGATTTTGAATTTGGAAAATACGAAAACATGCAAGAGGCTATTCAAAAGGAAATTTCTTCTCCAATAATAGAGATATTATATTCTAAAAAATACCATGGTGTTACTGTTGTTATCTATACTACTGAGCCAAATAAAGATGAATTGCCTGATTCAAATTTTGATGCAATTGCTGTTGCTTTTTTGCAAGGAAGTGATCAAAATGGCTGGAAGAACATTGGCCCTAATGGATGGACACATTATGAAAATAATAACATGACATTCTACACTGAAGGTCTACATGATTATGATGAAAAAGGTAATGTAATGCATGAATTCTATTTAACCTTTGGCGAAATCAAAAACTCTATGATTGAAAAAGTACAAACCTGCTCTACGGATTCAAAAACATTTGAAGATGCTACGATTTTTACACATTCGGGGATGCGGTATTATATTTATATAGGTGAAGCTAGTATTGTTCAAGGTTTGTCTAAAGATGGAAAGGTAATAGACAGACAAGGTGGTTAATACCGTTCTGGATTCAGTGGAAATAGACATGACTCTTTCGAATGTAATGTTTTATTTTTTACAACTAACGAGAGCGTTAGTTGTAAAAGAGATAGGTTGCTTCGGCAGCCTTTTTTTAGTGGGCTAAATGGCAAATTTGTTTATAAGCAGGAAGTCGTTCTTTTTTGTCGAATGAATGGGAGATTCAAAATGATAGTAGTTTGAAAGGTGTGAATTTCATGTTTTTTCTTCAAATGGCAGGCTTTCCAGGTTCAGGAAAGTCAACATTATCTAGATTGATAGCAAAAAACACAGGTGCGATTGTAATTGATCATGATATTGTAAAATCACCATTACTTGAATCATTAGGACCTACCGTGGATTCAAAGGAAGTCGGTAAAATATCATATGACATCGAATGGTCGTTAATCGATTTTCATCTTTCTTTAGGTAATAATGTTATTTTGGATAGCCCCTGTTTTTATACAGAATTGGTAGAAAAGGGAACTTTACTAACAAAAAAACATAATGCAAAATACAAATTTGTTGAGTGCTATCTCAATAATTTTGATGAAATTAATTATAGATTAAAAAAGCGAGAACGAATGATAAGCCAAATACATGAGGCGAAAAATGAAGAAGCATTTCTTGAATGGGTTAACAATACAAAAAGACCTACACATGATTATCTTATTGTCGAAACAGCAAATCCAATAGAAAGTTATTTCAATGAAGTAATGAAATACTTAAATAATTAAGGTATCCTATTAAAAAAAAATTTCCTTTTTCAACTAACTGGCGCGTTAGTTGAAGATTAAAGGCTGTTCAATAGCCTTTTTATTTTGCTTAATGGCAGTTTAGTTTAACAAGAGAAATGACTCTTTTATAACGGTCAGTTTGTACAATCGCTCCTTCATTTCGAGCATATATTTGATATAAAGGAGTGAATGTAAATGCTCTTGTGAAAATGGGGTGGGAAAATGTCATTGTTTTTTAGTTTTATAGGTATATATCTAATGCCTTTGATTTGTATAGTCTTTATCTTAAGTTTAATTGGTATTGTTAAACTAGTGATTAAGGGGTGGGAAGTAAGAACTGAGTTAACTGTTATCGTTGTTATTACATTTACACTTATGGTCTATACTCCTATTTATTTACTAGTTAATAGTTTGTAAATTGGATACAAATTATTAGTTATAGCTTGGATTTAAGATTAATTATTGAACTAACGAGAGCGTTAGTTGAAGATCATTGAGTTGCTTCGGCAACTCTTTTTCTTATTGAAGTATCATGCGGTTTTGTTGAACAAGGAATTTGTAAAAAAGCAAAGAATCTAAAATATAAAAGTAAAAATTTTATAGGAGATTACTTGTGGAACCAATTAAAATAAACGAAATTCCCAGTGGCATTAGTAGAATTGTTGGAGAAATTGAAGAAATAATATTTCCTCGACAAGGACACACATCAAACGTCGGTATTATACAATCAAAAAATGGTTGCTTCGTACTAAAAAGAACAAAAGGAGAACAGTATTCCTCATTACTGACTAAGGAAGTACAAATTCTAAATCAGTTGACTAAAACAGAACTGTCCATTCCAAAAGTTTACAATTACATAGAGGATAAAAATGAATATAATTTTTGGACATTAATGGAGTATATCGAAGGAGAGACATTAAGAAGTTATTTATCCAAAGACAATTTACATGTAAAAAGGCACGAAGCTATATTTAATTTTGGAAATACTTTATCAAAGATACATTCAACTATATGTCCAAGTGATTTAATGAATAATTCTCCATGGCTTGACGATATGTTAAATCATGCAGAATATAACTTGAAACATTACAATGTAGATGGCTCTTTAAAGTTGTTAGATGAATTGAAAGAGAATAAGCCTAGTTACTTTAATCAAACTTTGATTCATGGTGATTTTACAATAGATAATGTATTAGTTAAAGATGGAGAGATCACAGGTATTATTGATTGGAGTGGCGGATCTTACGGGGATCCAAGGTATGATGTTTCGCTTGCAATACGTCCGAAACCAAATATTTTTGAAAATAAATCTGAAGTAGCACTTTTCTTTGAAGGTTATGGAAATAGAATCATTACAGATGAGGATTATAAATATTTTGTAGGGATTTACGAGTTTTTTTAAGGTTATCTTCTTCAACTAACGAGCGCGTTAGTTGAAGAGTGTGAACAGCCGTTGGCTGTACTTTTTTTAGTAACTGGCAGAATAGTTGAACAAGAACCACTCTAATTTCGCTTTAGTATTGTATGTAAATCTAGTTTACATACATACCGTTTTCGGCAATAAAAAAAGGACCTTCCAGGAAGATCCTTTTTTTTGCTGCTTCTTCATCTACGCATCCTAAATGAGAAATAAGATTTTTTCATTAATAGAAAAAGACTTATAAGTATTTATCACTAATCACTTTCATATGGTGTAACTCGTGACCGGCAATGCCATATGCAATGGTACCTATTGAAACTGGACTGTTCATTACAGTTCCATTACGATCCCACGCTGCATCATTAATGGTTGAAATAAGGCTTAACGTGTTGGAGCGTACCGTGTCTAAACCAGCTAGTAGCTGCTCCCAGGATAATTCGTTGAAGTTTGCCGCAGAAACGTATTGATCCTGATCCATTGCTGGGAGTGGTGCACTTTCATTTCGTGCAATGGCAAGCATTCGATACGACATCACACGTTCCGAGTCGGTCATATGCCCAATCACTTCTTTTAAAGTCCATTTCCCTGGTGCGTACGCCTTCCTTGCTGACTCCTCTGATACGCTGCTTAAGAGGGTAATGGTATTAGTTCGTTGATTACTAAGTATTTCTATAATATCTCCATCTGGCACAAGACTAACATACCTATAATGCTCTGGATTTTCAATAGATAATGGTCGTGGACGCACAAGAATCCTCCTCATCGGAATAGTTAATTATGGTTCTAGGCAAATATTCGACTGTCAAGAAGATATTTCCTTTATTTTTGATATTTAATTTCATTACCGCAAAATAATTGCAAATTAAACAACTTTTTTGATACATATAATTTGAATTTCTTATTCAACTAATTGGCGCGTTAGTTCAATAAGGAACGAGCTACGACAACATCACCATTTTCTAATAAACCACTTGGTCCAACTCCCTCTCAAAAGGATTTTTCAAGGAAGTGAATGAATATATTCTTTAGAGAGATTTTTATTACCTATTAACTAAAAATGGAGTTGAGGTTGTGTTTTGGAGTTCAATATTCGGTGGTATATTAACGTTTGGGGCGTGGGTTTGGTACTATACAGATTTAAGAAAAAGAATTAACAAAAAAAATTCAACTAATGAAATGACTCTATTTTCTGTAAAAGCAAATGATTCCTCAATTAGTAATAAGTATAAGATAATGAGAAGTAAAGGAACGAATACTAGATTTACAATGAATCAGTACACTCGAAAGGTTTTTAAATGGATTGTTGGTCCATACTCCCACTCTATTCTCTTGTTACTTTTGATGATCTCATTTTTTAATTATTGGTCGTTATTTTTTATTATTGCGTCTATAAAAGAATCAGTAACTCACTACGTTGAAAAGTATGGTATAGGTAAATCATTTTATGAGGGAATATTTTTCGGTTTCTTTGGTTCAATTCTGTTGCTATTTATTCATCATTTCGCATTGAAATATTGGCTACACCACCGAAAAATCAGAACTGTCGTATGTTTTGTATTTTTAAATTATGCTTATTTTATCTTTTTAATTTTATTCAATATTTATGTTTATATCAGTTTACTAAAAGAAAATCGCATTTGAATTTAAGTAGCTAATATTAAATTTTCTTGTTCAACTAACGCATGCGTTAGTTGAACAACGATGGACTGCTTCTACAGTCCATTTTTAATGTACTAACGGGCAGTATTGTTGAATAAGCCAATAATACAATTAATAATTTATAATAAGATTAATTTGGAATTCGTTTACAGTTGAATTGGGGGTGTATACTTATGTTTGAAAAATTTAATTTAGTCGACCTAATTTATCGGGAACGAGATAATTTAACCCCTTTAGTAGTAATGATGTGTGGTGTAGCAGGTTCGGGAAAAACTACATTCGCACAACAAATAGAAAAAGAAGGCTTTGTACGTCTTTCAATCGATGAAGAAATTTGGGCTACTAATGGTCGTTTTGGAATTGATTTTCCAGTTGAAAAGTATGAGGAATACAAGCAGGATGCAGAAAGAAAATTGCGGAATCAACTGGTAAAGTTAATTCAGAATAAACAACACGTGGTTGTTGACTTCAGTTTTTGGCAACGTTCAAGAAGAGAGAAATATAAACAGCTTATTGAAGCAGCTGGTGGTAAGTGGAAACTTATTTATTTGAAAGTTCATCTTAATGATTTACGTAAACGACTTGAGATACGAAGTCAAAGATTTGATGCAAATGCTGCTTTCACTATAACAGAAGAAATTTTAACATCCTACCTTAATGGTTTTGAAGCACCAACAGGTGAAGGAGAAATTGTTATTGAACCTTAGAGGGAATTTCTTTTTAATAAAGCTAACAGGAATCTACTTCAATTGAGGAAAAGCCCTGTTTATTATTCAACTAACGAGCGCTTTAGTTCAACATAGATGGACTAGGGCACTTGAAGAAGGTACTTCAAAAACGAAATTGAATAGTATGTTATATAGTAAGACTAGTTGAAATCTAAATTGAGCTTTTTGAGTAAGGGGGAGCTAATGAGGCGAGTAAATAGGTTCTTTGTATTGTTTATCTTATTGATATTCCTGTTAGTAGGTTGTCGCTCTAACCACTTTGGCGATCATGCAATTATCGATTGGGTTGACTTCGTGAAATGGGATGGAATAGAGTACAACGGAATCCGTTCAGGTATTTTAGCTGATGAGCAGTTCATTGGAAAAAAACTAGGAGAAGTACAGTTTAAAGTAGCAGACAATATCACAAATTCGGGGTACAAGATCAAGAATGGAGATGCTGCATTTCATGAAAAAGGAACAGAAATTTACACAATCGAAGGAAACTCTGATTTAATCGCATTAAAAGATAAGAGTGCAATAAATGGGTATAGCGTTTATTATGCAAGAGATAAAACTGACTATCGATGGCATTTTAAGAATGTACCAATTGAAAAAGTGGATGCGATAGAAATCTATCAAGGTTATGCACCCAATACGAAAAGGATAACAGAGATAAAAGACAGAGAGAAATTGAATGCTTTTCTAAAAATCTTGAAAAACAGTAAAGAAAATCCAAATTTCCAACCCGATACAACAAAAGGTGATCCTACTTATTTTGATATTATCTTATATACAGACGAACCAATAGCTTATCAGTATGATATGCAATTTGACGGAGCTACTTACTTCTGGCATCCGTGGGATACATCTATATTGTCAAATGAGATTGGTGCATTTGTTTCAAACTAATATACCTTATTGAACTAACGAGCGCGTTAGTTCAATAACACGAAAGGCTGTTCATCAGCCTTTTTATTATGCTAAATGGCAGGATAGTTAAATAAGCTATGCTATAATTATTGAACTAAGAATTTGTATTTTGTATTAAAAGTTGTACAAGAAAAATAATATTTGTGAGGTAAAATATGAATGAAACTGTTAAGAAATATATATATAAGTATTATGAAAAAGGGGCAGATAAGGAATATCTAAACAGCTGTAGTCAGGAATTTTTATTACCATCTGAGATTATAAATTTTTGTAGTTTAAATAAAATTGTTGTTAAACCTGGTAAACATAAAATATGGCCCGAAAAATATGTAAGATTTATTTTTCAAGATTTTATAAAAGGAAACTTTGAAGTGAAATATTGTACAGTATTGCGTATTTCAAAGGTTGCGCCAATTTATAACTTGACTCATGAATTTGTAGTTGAAAATATCGATCCAAACCGAATATCACCTATTTTAGATGGTTACTCTGCACAAGCATATATAAAATTACAATCATTATTGGAAGATGTAATTCAAAATGAACTCTTAAAATTAGATTATGAAGAATTGCTTGAGATTGACGAAGTAATACTAAATTTAAAGATTAATAATAATAAAGAATTAATAGGTAAACAAATTACAGTAGAAGCAGCTTTATTTTATGATTTGTTAGAACTATGTCCAGATTAATAATAAGTTTCTAATTAAACTAACGAGCGCGTTAGTTCAAAAACTAGAGTCGCTAATGCGGCTCTTTTTTTATTTATGTAAATGGCA
>NZ_NCSY01000023.1 GCF_002156875.1 Bacillus sp. EAC
AATCAAGTGATGATAGCGAAGAGGTCACACCCGTTCCCATACCGAACACGGCAGTTAAGCTCTTCAGCGTCGATGGTAGTTGGGGGTTTCCCCCTGTGAGAGTAGAACGTCGCCTGGTTAATTGAAAGACATCAGCCTATAAGCTGATGTTTTTTTGTGCTCAGAAAAATTAATAAACGTTTATTACAATGAATTTATTTACAACAAAGCATTAAATTTTAATGGAAGAAATCAAAACAAAACCCTCCAATATTGAATAGACTAAACTATCTTAATTGATAGGGGGTAGCATATGGATAAATTTTCGTATTTTGATTTGCTTGCGATATTAAATATAGAAGATGCTCATCCAGGAGGCTTTGAATTAACAAAAGGACTTGTGAAATTTTTACCCCTTACATCAAATAGTTCTGTATTAGAAGTTGGATGTGGATCCGGTAACACTGCTTGTTATTTATATGAAAAATACAAATGTTCAATAACTACTATTGATTTGAATGATCAAATGTTAATTAATGCAAAAAAACGTTTTAGAAGAAAAAATTATCCTATTAATATTTACCAAGCAAATGCAGAGGATCTTCCGTTTAAAGACAACACCTTTGATGTTATCATCTCAGAGTCAGTGACAAGTTTTACAAACATAGAGAAATCGTTAAAAGAGTATTATAGGGTACTCAAAAATGGTGGTTATTTGCTTGCTATTGAAATGACAACAGAAAGACCGTTAATTCTAAAGGAACAAAATGAGATTGAAGCGGTATACGGAATTCGTAAAACAAGAACAGTAAAAGAATGGGAAATATTTTTTAAGAAAACAGGTTTTAATGATTATAAGATTATTAGAGGTGATACAATCATAAATACCTCAATAAAACCAACACCATCATTACCTTTTCATAAATTGCCGCCTGAAGGTATGGATATGTTGCATAAATTTCAAGAATTAATAGTCCGTTATAAAGATGTGTTAGGGTATAGGGTGTTTTTATGTAAGAAAAGTGAGATAAGCAAATAGTGCTTATCTCACTTTTTATTGTTTGGCCCTGTTAAAGACTAATTTTGGATCTTTTATTAAGCTGCCATTGAAGAAAGATATATACTTCCATTCACTGTTGTGAATCTTAGGGTCCATGGTTGGCTAACTAGCAGTATAGTTTAACAATGGCATTAACTAATTTTCAAAATCTGCCCGTTTTATGGAATAAAAATTAAGAGAAAATGAAGGGATTCGTGATGTGAACGAAGAAATACATTTCAAATCATTTGTATTACAAGAGGAGGAAGCACGAGTTTTGAATAAGAAGGATGATAAGAAGATTCATATCTACCATATTACATTAACAAACGGTGAACTGCTCAAAAATACCCGCGTCGAAGGTTCACTTGAATGGAGACTTTCGGGTATCGCTGCAAATCTTATTGCTGTGGAAGATGACAATGGGAAAAAGATTGTATTGAGCAAATATCAAATTGTCAAAGCAGAACTGGAAAACATTGAAGATTAGGATTATTAAAGATTTTTACTTCAACTAACAGGTAGTTAGATGAATAACAGTGGACTACTTCGGTAGTCCATTTTTTTGTGCTAACTGGCAGTTTAATTCAATAAGAAATGATAATATGGAGTATAGATAGTTAATTAAATTGGAAAAAAATATATTGTTATATTTAAATTTTGAGAATAAATTTTTTATTTTTATTTTGTAAAATGAAGTTCAATGAACTAATTTAGGCTATGTTTTAAATTAATATATTATTTATTTGTAATTAAACTAAATATAAAGGTGAAGAGGTATGACAGAATTCTGGGAATCAAGTTTTATAGAAAATCAAATGATGTGGGGATTTGAACCTTCAGACTCAGCAATTGTGACAAAGGACTTTTTCCTTGAAAAGAAGGTTAAGGAAATATTGATACCTGGTATAGGATATGGTAGAAACGCAAAGGTTTTTATTGAGAACGGAATAAGTGTAACGGGTATTGAGATTTCAAAAACAGCGATTGATTTGGCAAGGGAGAATGGGCTTGATATTAGTATTCATCATGGTTCAATAACGGATATGCCTTTTGATAACAAGCTTTATGACGGTATATTTTGTTATGCACTTATTCACTTATTGGATAATCGTGAGAGAGATAAGTTTATTAAAGATTGCTATGAACAGTTAAAGCCAAACGGATATATGATTTTTACTACTATTTCAAAAGAAGCCCCAATGTTTGGAAAGGGCAAACAACTAGGTAAAGACTATTACGAGATAATGGAAGGGGTAAAAATGTTTTTTTATGATTCTGACTCGGTTAAACAAGAATTTGGAAAATATGGGCTGATAGATTTTTCGGAAATTGTTGAGCCGCATAAGAATATGGAAAATAAACCTCCGTTTAAATTTATAATGGTAAAATGTCAAAAAGAACTATAATTACGATTACATAAAAAATAGTGAATTTTTAATCGAAAAGCATATCTTTTACTTTAAAATGGAGTGAGGGCAACTACAAAGTTTATACCGATTATGCTAATTTTTTAGTGAACCTCAAAAAAATAAATTAGTATCATTAAAGTAATTCAATGCGTTAGTTAAGAAATGTCATGTGGATTGTAATGTAACAATATTTTTTCTTGAATCATTTTTGGTATAATATGGTAGTTAAGAGGATTAATTTGAAGTTTGCCTATATGCGTGTTTCTACATTTGAACGAGATTTGTACCGTCAAAAAGAACAAATTGAAGAATGGCTTACTTTTTGGTGAAATGTGGATTCCTTTTGTTAGGAAATTAAGAGGGAAAAGGAGGGACTTAAATGTCCTATATCGTTGATTTTAAAAATGTGTCTACGGTTGGTTTAGAGTCTTCACCTGTGGTAGAGGCGCTTTCTGGTTTACGTGCTCATGAAGCACGTTACTTTATGAACAAATACAAGCATGAATTTACGGTAGTACCAGCTAGCGAAAGCAAGGAGACACTTGATTATGTGAACCAAATTTTGAAAGAACGTGATATTGAGTTTGCGGCTAAACCTTTAGAAACCTCGCGTTTTCAAGTGGAAAATATCAAATTTACTTATGTCTTTTATGAAGATGGTCTTGCGGTCAATGTCATGTATACAGTAGATGACCCTAAGAAGCGTGCCGTTGGTTTTAAGCTTTCTGAGGGAATGGAGATACCAAAGGAGTTAGAAGAAAAGTTTAAGTTTGCTAGGCAGAAGTCTAAATTAGCTGGAACAATTCGGGGCTCGTATTTTGTAATTAAAGGTGAATATTAAAGTGAATTATTGATTAGTATGAAATGCTAATTTTCTAGTGTAAGTATCGTATGCGTTATTTCAATAACGAATATAAAAATAGCCTGTATCAATGATCGCTTGGTGATCTAAGATACAGGCTTTATATTTTGGTGACTATTTGTTAACATTATTAAAATAAGAAAGCAGTCTTTGAAATAAAAAAGGAAAAGCACTTTCTTGACAAAAAGTCTAAGATTAAATACAATATTTCTAGAAATACTGAAATAAGGATTGTTGAAAGGGGGTTTTTAGCGGTGAATGATGACATTGCAGTAAAAGTTTATAAGGCACTTGGTGAAACGACTCGTTTACAAATCGTGAAATTACTTGCGGGGCAATCAGAGTTAGCTTGCCAGGAAATGGCGACTCAATTAAAAGTTCCTGCCAATTCAACATTGACGCATCATTTAAAACCTTTACTCGATTGCGGATTGTTAGCGGTTCGTAGAGAGGGAACCTTCAGATATTACAGTTTACAACGAGAAATACTTGCACAATACGCTCCCGCTTTAATTTAGTGTTAAAGCGGAATATTTTTAATAATAATTTCAGTATTTGTAGAAATACCGAATAAATAAAATGAACGGGGGAAATTTTATGAGTCAAATTAGCAAAGAAACAAAATCTTGGGGAAATTTAAAAAATGGTTTAGAAAGTAAATTGTTTGAACCAGTAAAAATTGGAGCTTGGAGTCTACGCTCTCGTGTCGCTATGGCACCTTTAACAAGATCTTTTGCAGATGATCAGACTGGTGTAGTAGGAGAGGATATTGTCGAATATTACCGAAAACGTGCTGCAGATGGAGTTGGTTTAATCATTTCAGAAGGAACGGTCATTGGTCCTCGTGGAAAAGGCTATCCTGGAATTCCAGGCATATATTCAGACGAACAAATTAAGGGGTGGAAAAAAGTAACTGATGCTGTTCATAATGAGGGAGGAACAATGATCGCTCAAATATGGCATGTTGGTCGTTTATCTCATCACGAACTTGCTGGAAATCTACCTCCTCAAGCACCATCGGCTATTCCGGCTGAAGGCCTTGTCTCTCGTTTCAGAAAGCCATATGATGTTCCTGAGGAAATGACAATTGAAGATATTAATGAAGTGATTAATCTATATGCGCAAGCTGCGAAAAATGCAATAGCAGCTGGTTTTGACGGTGTGGAAATTCATGGTGCCCATGGATACTTAATTGACCAATTTAATTCAGATATAACAAATCAACGTACAGACAAATATGGTGGTGATCTTGTTCAAAGATTAACCTTCATGAAGGAAGTAATTAAAGCAGTTATCGACGCAATCGGTACAGAACGAACAATGATCCGATTCTCTGCTCATAAAGCAGATATACCAAATTACATGTGGGAAGATCCAGAAATGGCAATTCGTACATTCGTTGAGGTATTTAAGGAAGCGGGAGCAACAATGATTCACCCATCAATTATGCAATTTGATCGAGTGCTTGCAGACGGAAAAACGATGCATCAATTAGTTCGAAAATACTGGGATGGTGTCATTATTGGAGTTGGTACATTAAATCCAGAAATGGCGAATCAAGCGATTGAAGAAGGAATAATTGATCTCGCTGCTTTCGGGCGTCCATTAATTTCTAATCCTAATTTTATGCATCGTTTAAAAAATGGTAAAGAATTGGAAGAATACGATGTTAAGAAGCATCTTAATACTTTAATTTAATGCACAAGAATGGAATGAAGCTTATATAGCTTCTTTCATTTTGCACATTATTTCGGTGTTTATAGAAATATAGAAATTAATATGAATATTGAGGAGAAAATTTCACATGTCAAATTCAGCAAAGATTTATATTTTATCATTAATAAGTTTTTTAGTTGGTACTTCGCAGTACAACATCTCAGGTAACTTGGATAAAATGGCAGATGTTCTGGGAGTGTCAATTGGAGCGGCCGGCCAATTAATTACAGTCTTTTCATTAGCCTATGCAATCGGTACACCTATATTAATGGTATTAACGGCTAAAATGGAAAGACGTAAATTACTGATTTATATGTTGTTTGTTTTTATTATAGGGAATATACTTTCGGTAATTGTTCCAAGCTATGGATTATTTATGATTGCTCGCATTATTATGGCTTTAAGTACAGGAGTAGTTATCGTTACAGTTTTAAGTATCGCAGCAAAGATAGCACCTGCTAATAAAAAAGCAAGTTCAATTGCAACTGTTGTCATGGGATTTACCGCATCTCTAATCATTGGTGTTCCTATTGGGCGTTTTATTACATCTACTTATGGATGGAAATTTGTATTTATTGGTATCGCATTATTAGTTTTACTTGTCATTTTAATTGTTTTAAATACAATACCAAAAATGAGTGGTGATGCTTCTATCCCTTTAACGAAACAAATCGCTATGTTCAAAAAGCCAAAAATTTCTTTAGCATTATCAACCACTTTCTTTTTAATGACAGGTTACGGGTTTATTTTTACTTATTTATCTCCATTCCTTGTAAATACTGTAGGTATGAATGATCATCTTTTAAGCATTACTTTACTCGTTCTTGGAGTTGCAAGCTTATTTGGTTCTAAACTAGGTGGACTAAGTGCAGATAAGAAGGGAGTAATTTTCACATTAAAGAGAGGGTTAATCGTAAACTTGACTTCTTTAGTTGTGCTTTCATTCGTAACACATTCAATTATTGCAGTATTTATTATACTGACAGTCTGGTCATTTGCAGGCTGGTCATTAGGTGCAACTCAGCAATACAATTTAGCGACGATATCACCTGAATCCTCGGATGTGTTGCTAGGTCTGAATCAATCGATGATGCAATTAGGATTTGCGGTTGGAGCAGGTTTAGGTGGAGTAATTGTGGGGCAAATATCATTATCTTCAATTACATGGTTTGGTGCATTAAGTGTTGTGTTTGCAAGTATTACAACATTTGGATTATCACGTTACTTTAATAATAAAATGGTAGTCGACCAAGAGTTTGTGGCACAAAAGCGAGCTTGATCAATTTGGCTAGACAATCAATTAATTAAGTAAGTATCTTGTTATTAGAGTAATAATTTAAATGTTGATATTATATTTATAAGTTAACTGTAATTCAGGATAGACGAGATCTATAGCATTGATTGTTTTAATAGTTGACATTAAATCGAAGCAAATTACGATTTTGTGGATGGTACAATGGAAAAGTAAGTGTGCAACAATCTAAAAAAGTCTTAAGATTACTTGTTTCTTTCTCGATAGTATTTCTAGTGTCTCCTATTATAAGTGCATTGTTAAAGTTATAAAATAATCGTTAGCGCATTTAATAAGAAAATACCTAATTCAGCTAACTCATGCGTTAGCTGAATTAGGAAAAGTAAAGACCACAATTTATGGTCTTTTTCTTTTAGTCAAAAATTCATAAATTAAGTTTACATTCACCTTAGTTTTTGGAAGATAAAATTACAACGGTAAAAAAGAAAAGACCATAATTGGTCTTTTCGAATTATATTCCTTTTGTTTTTAACTAACTATCTAGAAGAAGAATAATGCAGCAAGTGCGACACCGGCAATAAAGCCGATTGCTATTGAAACGCCAAATCCACAACCGAAGAATCCACATCTAAAATTATCTCTTCGAAAGTCGTCTCTTCGAAAGTCATCTCTTCGAAAGTCATCTCTTCGAAAGTCATCATTGACCCTATTATCTTGACGGAAATTTCTATTTGAAAAACCTCTGTTTGAATTCATTCTGTCTGAAGAGTTTCTACTAGAGTAACCTCTGCCTTCATTATCTCTATTGAAACTATTTCTGTTCCAAGAAGAAGATCTATTGTTTGTGTTATTTGAGTTTTGACGTTGCTGATCCACTGGTTCGATCCATACTCTGTCTTCAGTCACTCTACTAATTCTACCAAAATGTACTTTTCCAGATTTATCGTAAATGCGTACAACCTGCCCTTTATAATTATTACATAATTGTCGGGCTTCATTACTTTGCATAACAATTCCTCCTTTCTTGTACTAATCTATGGGGAAGGGATCGTTCGTGCTTGTACTTTTACCTAGATGTACAATTAACTAAATAAATTCTTATTCTTAAAAACAAACTGGACTAATTATAGAATTATTGTAAAAAAATGCTTGCAAACAGAATGGTGAGATGGTATATTTATTTATGTTGTCACGAAGAAACAGCTTGGACAACAAAAAATATTTTAATAAGTTGTTGACATTGATGTTAACAAAATGTTATTATATTATAAGTCGCTTACGAGCGATGAGTGATCTTTGAAAACTAAACAAAACATGAAGTAAAACGTCAATTATTAGTTTTAGAGCAAAACAAGATTTAAACTTAACTATTATGGAGAGTTTGATCCTGGCTCAGGACGAACGCTGGCGGCGTGCCTAATACATGCAAGTCGAGCGGACTTGTAGGAGCTTGCTCCTGCAGGTTAGCGGCGGACGGGTGAGTAACACGTGGGCAACCTACCGATAAGACTGGGATAACTTCGGGAAACCGGAGCTAATACCGGATGACACAAAGGAACTCCTGTTCCTTTGTTGAAAGATGGCTTCGGCTATCACTTATAGATGGGCCCGCGGCGCATTAGCTAGTTGGTGAGGTAACGGCTCACCAAGGCGACGATGCGTAGCCGACCTGAGAGGGTGATCGGCCACACTGGGACTGAGACACGGCCCAGACTCCTACGGGAGGCAGCAGTAGGGAATCTTCCGCAATGGACGAAAGTCTGACGGAGCAACGCCGCGTGAACGATGAAGGCCTTCGGGTCGTAAAGTTCTGTTGTTAGGGA
>NZ_NCSY01000024.1 GCF_002156875.1 Bacillus sp. EAC
AATCAAGTGATGATAGCGAAGAGGTCACACCCGTTCCCATACCGAACACGGCAGTTAAGCTCTTCAGCGTCGATGGTAGTTGGGGGTTTCCCCCTGTGAGAGTAGAACGTCGCCTGGTTAATTGAAAAACATCAGCTTATAGGCTGATGTTTTTTTGTGTTTATAAAGATAGGATTTTTAAATATGAGGTAAACACTAAGTTATTCTATAGATTAATGTTGATAATTGATGTAGAACGAGCTTGGAGCTGCAATCCAGGTCGATCCTGAGGTGAGACAAGGCAGCAAAGACTCAAAAAGCGAGGTAAGAGTTAGAAAAATGACAGTTCCGTACGCGATTGAAAGACGATTTTAGGAGTCTTAACAAATTCCATAACTGAATCTAAAACAAAAGTAATATTTTTTTCTAGTTCATTCTTTATTCATATTTAAGATGTAAATTTAGAAATAATTAGAACGAAAATAGTTAGGAGTTAAGTGATGAGAAGAGAAATAGATATAAATAAAAAAGGTGATTGGAAAAATTTTATTTTATTAATAAAAAGTGCTAATCCACCTAAATGGTTGTTTATTATAGGTGTACTATTGAGTGTTACAACTACATTAGTAGGTTTATTGTTGCCATTATTGACAAAGAAATTTGTAGATGGATTTTCAATATCTTCATTAAGTAAGGGGCAAATAGGCATTTTTGTTAGTGTTCTACTAATACAGGCTATATCTTCAGCAACTGCTATCTACTTATTAAGTCGAGTGGGGAATCAAGTAGTTGCAAACGTAAGACATCGATTATGGAAAAAAATGATCGTACTACCTATTTCCTACTATGATGACAGCCAAACTGGAGAAAATGTTAGTCGAGTCACAAATGATACAGCAATTTTAAAGGGATTAATAACTGAACATATTACAAATTTCCTTACAGGCATTATATCGATAATAGGTTCTTTTGTTTTATTACTAGTTTTAGATTGGAAAATGACTTTAGTAACTTTTAGTATTATTCCTGTAATCGTACTAATATTTATTCCGATTGGTAAACAAATGTCGAAGCTTTCAAAAGCTACACAAGATGAGACGGCAAAGTTTACGTCATTAATTAGCCAAGTGTTTTCAGAGATCAGATTGGTTAAGGTTTCAAATGCAGAATCGACTGAAATGAAAAACGGAGGTAAAGGAATAAATAAGTTATTAGCTTTCGGAATAAAAGAAGGCAAATTACATGCATTAATTGGTCCGATTATATCCTTTGTCTTGATGCTAATTCTTGTTGTTATAATTGGGTATGGCGGAGTAAGAGTTTCTTCTGGTGCAATAACAGCTGGAGCGCTTGTTGCCTACATTCTATATTTATTTCAAATTATCTTTCCAGTAACTCAAATTACGCATTTCTTTACTGAATTGCAAAAAACAAAGGGTGCAACGGAACGAATGATTAGTATTTTAGATCTAGATGAAGAAGATTATAAATATGGCGATAATAACATAGATACAAATTTACCAATAAAAATTAATTATTTGAGTTTCGCATATAAAGAAGAAGATATATTAAAGGATCTAAATTTCACTATCCATCCAGGAAAGGTAACAGCAATCGTTGGACCTAGTGGAAGTGGGAAAACTACATTATTTTCATTGATTGAGCGATTCTATTCTCCTACAAGTGGAGAAATATTAATAGGTAATAACCCTATTGATAACTTTAATTTAAACAGTTGGAGAAAACAAATTGGATATGTGGCTCAAGAAAGTCCTTTAATTATTGGTTCAATAAAAGATAATATTTGTTATGGAATCGATAGAGAAGTAACTGATAGTGAATTGGTTCAAGTTTCCAAAATGGCATATGTAGACCAATTCGTAAATGAGTTGGCGGATGGATTTAATACAGAAGTTGGAGAGCGTGGTATTAAATTATCTGGAGGACAGAGACAACGTATTGGGATTGCAAGAGCCCTATTAAGAGATCCTAAATTATTAATGTTAGATGAAGCTACCTCTAATCTAGATAGTAGGTCAGAGTTAGTAGTTCAGAATGCACTTTCTAACTTAATGCAAGGTAGAACGACTTTAATTATAGCCCACCGTCTTTCGACTGTTATTGATGCAGATCAAATTGTATTTTTAGATAAAGGTAGAATCACCGGTGTTGGTTCTCATGATGAATTATATAACTCCCATAAAATGTATAAAGAATTTGCTGACCAACAATTACGTGCTAATAGTACGGTGTAATAATATATAGAAAGGGGAAAAACACGTGACTAGTATTTTAATTGTGGATGATGACCCGCATATTCGAAAATTACTAAATGTATTACTTTTCGATGAAGGATTTAAAATCTTTGAAGCATCAAATGGTATCGAAGCACTTACAGTCTTTGAAGAGAATAAAATTGATATGTTAATCATTGATTTAATGATGCCAAAAATGGATGGATTTGAACTATGTCGAGAAATTAGAGATGAGTACGATCTTCCTATTATTATGTTAACAGCTAAAGGTGAGACTGAACAAAAAGTTAAAGGTTTTAGAATGGGTACGGATGATTACATTGTAAAACCTTTTGAACCTGTTGAATTAGTTGTTCGAGTAAAGGCACTTTTAAGACGTTCAAAAATTTCTTCATCTCAAGTTGTCCGAATAGGTAAATTAACAATAGACCATGGAAACTTAAAAGTATTAAACGAGGATCAAGTAATAACTATTCCACTTAAAGAACTTGAATTACTTTTTACTTTAGCAAGTTCTCTAGGAAGAACTTTTTCTAGAGAACAATTAATTGAAAATATATGGGGGTTCGATTATCAAGGCGATGAAAGAACAGTTGATGTTCATATTAAACGCTTAAGAGAAAGATTTCCCGAGAAACAATATGGTTTTAAAATTTCTACAGTATGGGGATTAGGCTATCGAATGGAGCTAATGAAATGAAAAAAACAAGAGAAGTTCTAGGGGCAGTCTTACTATTTTCATTTATTATTACTATCAGTTGTATTATTGCAAATTATGCTACGTATTATTTCTTTAATCACTACTTTCAAGACCTAGCGGAAGTTGTAAAGCAAATAATAACCTCGATTTTAGCATTTATCGTTATAGGGGGTATCGCATCAATCGCTGGAAGAATATTTCATCATCCACATCAAAGAAGGCTTGTAAATGAAGTACTCCATGCAATTAAAAGTATCTCAAGAGGAGATTATAATGTATCAGTAAAGCTTGAAAATATGAGAAATGGTCTAGGTGGAGAAGTAGGTAAAATTATTGATAGTTTTAACCGCATGGCGGTCAATCTGAATCAATTGGAAAGTATGAGACAAGAGTTTATAACGAATGTCTCGCATGAAATCCAATCTCCCTTAACATCAATTAAAGGATTTGCCAAAGTTTTGCAAAATGATAACCTACCATTGGAAGAAAGAAAGCAGTATTTAAGTATTATTGAATATGAAAGTACACGTTTATCGAAGCTTAGTGATAATTTACTTAAATTGACTTCCTTAGAATCGCAGAGCACACCATTAGAAAAATCAAGTTTTTCTTTAAATAATCAATTGATGTACACTATTTTGAGTTGCGAACCACAAATAATAGAAAAGAACATAAACATTATCGTTAATCTTCATAAGATTGATATAGTTGGCGATGAGGTCTTACTAAACCAAGTATGGATGAATTTAATAACAAATAGTATAAAATTTACACCTGTTAATGGCGAGATATCAATATCAATTAGTGAGGATACAGATAAAGTTATCGTTAATATTAAGGATACTGGAATTGGTATTTCTGATGAAGACCAAGTCCACATTTTTGAAAGATTTTATAAGGCCGACAAGTCAAGAGATAGAACGACAGTTGGAAACGGGCTAGGATTGTCAATTGTAAGGAAAATTGTTGAGATGCATGATGGAATCGTATTTGTAGAAAGCGAGGTTGGGAAAGGTTCCGTTTTTATTGTAGAACTTCCAATATTAGCTTCTTAATAAGTTTGTTTTAATCTTTTTACGATTAATTGATTTTTTTTCAATTAATCGTAAAAAGTGTTGCAATGAGTAATTATTAATGGTATATTATTAAACGTTGTCACATTAATTCAAAAGATGAGACGCAAAAATAATAACAATTAGTTGTTGACATAAATAACAGTTACATGTTATTATATTATAAGTCGCTTACGAGCGATAGTGAACTTTGAAAACTAAACAAAACATGAAGTAAAACGTCAATTATTAGTTTTAGAGCAAAACAAGATTTAAACTTAACTATTATGGAGAGTTTGATCCTGGCTCAGGACGAACGCTGGCGGCGTGCCTAATACATGCAAGTCGAGCGGACTTGTAGGAGCTTGCTCCTGCAGGTTAGCGGCGGACGGGTGAGTAACACGTGGGCAACCTACCTATAAGACTGGGATAACTTCGGGAAACCGGAGCTAATACCGGATGACACAAAGGAACTCCTGTTCCTTTGTTGAAAGATGGCTTCGGCTATCACTTATAGATGGGCCCGCGGCGCATTAGCTAGTTGGTGA
>NZ_NCSY01000025.1 GCF_002156875.1 Bacillus sp. EAC
GGTTCAGAACGTCGTGAGACAGTTCGGTCCCTATCCGTCGTGGGCGCAGGAAATTTGAGAGGAGCTGTCCTTAGTACGAGAGGACCGGGATGGACACACCGCTGGTGTACCAGTTGTTCTGCCAAGAGCATGGCTGGGTAGCTATGTGTGGAAGGGATAAGTGCTGAAAGCATCTAAGCATGAAGCCCCCCTCAAGATGAGATTTCCCATAGCGTTAAGCTAGTAAGACCCCTGAGAGATGATCAGGTTGATAGGTCAGAGGTGGAAGCGTGGTGACACGTGGAGCTGACTGATACTAATCGGTCGAGGACTTAACTAACAAGTTTGATAATGACATTATCTAGTTTTGAAGGTATAAAATAGCATGAAAATGCTAAAAAAATCTTCAAAAAATATTGACTTTGGTTGATATTTTGATATAATAATCAATGTCCCAAGGAAAATGAATCAAGTGATGATAGCGAAGAGGTCACACCCGTTCCCATACCGAACACGGCAGTTAAGCTCTTCAGCGTCGATGGTAGTTGGGGGTCTCCCCCTGTGAGAGTAGAACGTCGCTTGGTTCATAATTATTCCGCAGTAGCTCAGTGGTAGAGCACTCGGCTGTTAACCGAGTGGTCGTAGGTTCGAATCCTACCTGCGGAGCCATTTTGGAGAGCTGTCCGAGTGGCCGAAGGAGCACGATTGGAAATCGTGTAGGCGGGTAACCCTGTCTCAAGGGTTCAAATCCCTTGCTCTCCGCCACATTTATTATGGACTTTAATATATATGGCCCGTTGGTCAAGCGGTTAAGACACCGCCCTTTCACGGCGGTAACACGGGTTCGAATCCCGTACGGGTCACCATTTTTTATCCTGGAGGATTAGCTCAGCTGGGAGAGCACCTGCCTTACAAGCAGGGGGTCGGCGGTTCGAGCCCGTCATCCTCCACCATATCATTTTTATATTAATGGAACTAATTTTATTAGTATCCACATTATCGCGGGGTGGAGCAGTCTGGTAGCTCGTCGGGCTCATAACCCGAAGGTCGCAGGTTCAAATCCTGTCCCCGCAACCAAATGGTCCCGTGGTGTAGCGGTTAACATGCCTGCCTGTCACGCAGGAGATCGCCGGTTCGATCCCGGTCGGGACCGCCATTATATTTGGCTCGGTAGCTCAGTCGGTAGAGCAGAGGACTGAAAATCCTCGTGTCGGCGGTTCGATTCCGTCCCGAGCCACTTTTTAAAAAAAATAGTATTATGCCGACTTAGCTCAATTGGTAGAGCAACTGACTTGTAATCAGTAGGTTGAGGGTTCAAGTCCTTTAGTCGGCACTCTTTAACCGGAGGGGTAGCGAAGTGGCTAAACGCGGCGGACTGTAAATCCGCTCCCTGTGGGTTCGGCGGTTCGAATCCGTCCCCCTCCACCATTTTAGGGGCATAGTTTAACGGTAGAATAGAGGTCTCCAAAACCTTTGGTGTGGGTTCGATTCCTACTGCCCCTGCCAATTAATTAAATCATGGCGGTTGTGGCGAAGTGGTTAACGCACCTGATTGTGGTTCAGGCATTCGTGGGTTCGATTCCCATCAGTCGCCCCATTTTAATTTATTTTGATTATTTCTTTTTAGTAATAAAATTGTTAATTAAATATAAAATATAGTAAGTTCTTTATAGTATTGGGCTATAGCCAAGCGGTAAGGCAACGGATTTTGATTCCGTCATGCCCTGGTTCGAATCCAGGTAGCCCAGCCATTTGCGGAAGTAGTTCAGTGGTAGAATACAACCTTGCCAAGGTTGGGGTCGCGGGTTCGAGCCCCGTCTTCCGCTCCAATATACGGCGGTATAGCCAAGTGGTAAGGCAGAGGTCTGCAAAACCTTTATCATCGGTTCAAATCCGGTTACCGCCTTTTAATTTATCCCATGCCGGGGTGGTGGAATGGCAGACACGGTAGACTCAAAATCTATTGTCTTCACGGACGTGCAGGTTCAAGTCCTGTCACCGCTATAATTTAACGGAAATAGTGAAAAGAGTTTTGCAGAGATGCAAGACTCTTTTTTAATTAGATCCTATTTGGTATTAAAATGTTGTTTTTTAGAAATATTGTATAATAGATAACTCAGATCCCTTCTGCGTTAAAAAAGGCTGCCAGCACCCCTCAGAGGGACGAGCGAGGGTCTTGTCTGTTCGTCGGAGGATACGAGAGGTTTTTGGGATCTCTTAGTGTTCTTTTTTCATTAGATGATGCTTTTAAAAAGCTTTTTTAAAGTGAACTGTAAATAAAGAAAATGATTTGGAACGTAAGTTGTTAGGACGCAAGTACCTTTTTGTTGAGTATGCTCACTGCCTGCCCCACGGAAAGTG
>NZ_NCSY01000026.1 GCF_002156875.1 Bacillus sp. EAC
TAAAATCCTGCGGGTGGTGACACCCGTGCCGGTTCGAGTCCGGCCCTCGGTACCATTTTTAATATGCGCCCGTAGCTCAATTGGATAGAGCGTTTGACTACGGATCAAAAGGTTATGGGTTCGAGTCCTTTCGGGCGCGCCATATTATTTCACCTGTAATTCTAAACGGGAAGTGGCTCAGCTTGGTAGAGCACCTGGTTTGGGACCAGGGGGTCGCAGGTTCAAATCCTGTCTTCCCGACCATTTAAACATGGGGCCTTAGCTCAGCTGGGAGAGCGCCTGCCTTGCACGCAGGAGGTCAGCGGTTCGATCCCGCTAGGCTCCACTTATAAAAACTTAAATAATTATTATGGCGGTGTAGCTCAGCTGGCTAGAGCGTACGGTTCATACCCGTGAGGTCGTGGGTTCGACTCCCTCCGCCGCTACTTATTAAGGACCTTTAGCTCAGCTGGTTAGAGCAGACGGCTCATAACCGTCCGGTCGTAGGTTCGAGTCCTACAAGGTCCACCACTAAATATGGAGTAATACCCAAGTCTGGCTGAAGGGATCGGTCTTGAAAACCGACAGGGGTGTAACAGCCCGCGGGGGTTCGAATCCCTCTTACTCCTCCATTTTATTTTTAAAATTAATCTATCCTGAGATTAGGATGGTTGGTCTTTACAAATGAATATTCAAGGATCTAAATTAGTTAGTTCCAATTATCGCGGGGTGGAGCAGTCTGGTAGCTCGTCGGGCTCATAACCCGAAGGTCGCAGGTTCAAATCCTGTCCCCGCAACCAAATGGTCCCGTGGTGTAGCGGTTAACATGCCTGCCTGTCACGCAGGAGATCGCCGGTTCGATCCCGGTCGGGACCGCCATTTTAAGAAGGCTCGGTAGCTCAGTCGGTAGAGCAGAGGACTGAAAATCCTCGTGTCGGCGGTTCGATTCCGTCCCGAGCCACCATCTTAAATTTATCTTTTAAATTTAGTAACCAAAATATATTTTTCAATTAATGTCTTGCCGACTTAGCTCAATTGGTAGAGCAACTGACTTGTAATCAGTAGGTTGGGGGTTCAAGTCCTCTAGTCGGCACCATTATGGCGGTCGTGGCGAAGTGGTTAACGCATCGGATTGTGGTTCCGACATTCGTGGGTTCGATTCCCATCGGTCGCCCCATTATGCGGGTGTAGTTTAATGGTAAAATAGAAGCCTTCCAAGCTTCGGTCGTGGGTTCGATTCCCATCACCCGCTTTTAATATAATATTTATGGGCCTATAGCTCAGCTGGTTAGAGCGCACGCCTGATAAGCGTGAGGTCGATGGTTCGAGTCCATTTAGGCCCACCATATATATTATATAATATTGTTTAATGCTTATTCCGCAGTAGCTCAGTGGTAGAGCACTCGGCTGTTAACCGAGTGGTCGTAGGTTCGAATCCTACCTGCGGAGCCATTATTTTAGAGAAGTACCCAAGTGGCTCAAGGGGCGCCCCTGCTAAGGGTGTAGATCGCTAACGCGGTGCGAGGGTTCGAATCCCTTCTTCTCTGCCATTTTTTTTTTTGGCCCGTTGGTCAAGCGGTTAAGACACCGCCCTTTCACGGCGGTAACACGGGTTCGAATCCCGTACGGGTCATATCTAAAGCTCAGTTATTTGTGATAACACAGGTAACTGAGCTTTTTTTTGTTTTTTATTTTAGCCTCAGTTAAATAAGGTCAATAGTCGTAATTCTATATTAGTTTACGTTAGGAATCATTAAAATTAGAGAGCAAGAAATTGAAAGCAGAAGGTCTATGTTGATGCTACAATGTGAATAGCTAAAGATGAGGTGAATATAACTTATGAATGATTTGAACGTTAAAGTGATGTGGGATGCAGTAAAGGAATGTGATGAAAAATATGATGGGCACTTTATTTATGCAGTTAAGTCTACAGGAATATGTTGTAGACCATCCTGTAAATCAAGAACGCCCTTAAAAGAAAATATATCATTTTATTTAACTGTTTCATTGGCAATAGAAGAAGGATATCGTCCATGTAAAAGATGTCGTCCGGATCTTATTCATTCAAATGAAGAAGAAATAATCGCTTCTGCAAAACATTATATAGAAAATGAATATCGAAACACGATAACATTAGATCACCTCTCGCGATTCGTTGGAGTAAGTAAATTTCATCTACAACGGATGTTTAAAAAAAGTACAGGTTTATCACCTTTAGAGTATGTAACAAACTTGAAAATGAAAGATGCCTTAGTAAAACTGCAAACAACTGAGGAAACAATTACAGAGATTGCATATCATCTTGGTTACAAAAGTTCAGCTCATTTTTCCAGTATGTTCCGCCAATATACTGGTTCCACACCAACAGAAATTAGAAGGGGTGTTAAAAATGAAAATTAAGGATGTTACTGCATTAGTTGGTCTTGCTGCACTTTGGGGAGGTTCTTTTTTATTCATTCGAATTGCATCACCAGTTTTTGGGCCATTTCTTACAATCGAAGGAAGAGTTACAATTGCAGCTATTGCTTTACTTATTTATGTATCAATGAGTAAGAAGCAGTCATTTAATTTCCGAAAGAAATGGAGACAGTACTTGATAATAGGAGCTTTAAATGCTGCCATACCTTTTACATTAATTGCGACCTCTGCACTTTATTTAACTGCTTCCATGTCATCAATACTTAATTCATTAACACCTCTTTTCACAGCCTTGGTAGTATGGGGATGGATGCAAGAAAAGCTCAGTCCAAGAAAATGGTTAGGAATTGGAGTAGGGGTGGTTGGTGTAGTGTTTTTAGTTGGTTGGAGTTCGATTACATTTACAAGTAATGTAATTGTTGCTATTGGCCTTGCGATACTCTCTACCATCTCATATGCCTTTGCAGGTGTTTATGCAAAAAAGACTTTTGTAGGAGATACTCCACTATCACTTGCGACAGGTCAGCAAATTGGTGCCTCAATTCTTTTAATTCCTTTTACATTCATAAATTTGCCGAATTTAACAAATAGAGTTCCTCTCGTGCCTGTTATTGCAGTAGTTTGTTTGGCTCTATTGTGTACTGCATTTGCGTACTTATTATATTTTTATTTAATTGATCGTGTAGGACCAACAAAAACATTAAGTGTTACATTTTTAATTCCAGTGTTTGGAATGATATGGGGCATTTTAATCCTCAATGAAGAAATTACAGTAGGAATGCTAGTTGGATTTATTATAATCTTAGGAAGTGTGTTTCTTATTTCCGACATTCGATTTAGTATACCTTCATCTAAGAAGCGATTACGTACTTAATGTTCATAATTTAAACCTTTCTTTTTAAGTATAATAACAAAAAGGATCTTCTATGAAGTGAACCCAAAAAGTTAGACAAATAGTTTTATGCAACTAAAGAGGATTGGACTCTGTATTGAACAGGGGACAATCCTTTTAGTTTTATCTTAATACGCTCATGATTGTAATAGTGAATATATTCATGCAATTTCTCTATAAACTGATCCATACTGCTAAATTCTTCATTATATAGTAATTCAGATTTTAATAAGCCAAAGAAGTTTTCGATAACTGCGTTATCTAAACAATTCCCTTTACGGGACATACTTTGTGTAATGTTATTTTGTTTTAGTATCTCTCGGTACTGTCTCATTTGATAATGCCAGCCTTGATCCGAATGAAGAATTGGCTTCTCTCCATCATTTAAGCAGCTCAAACCCCGTTTTAACATTTTGTAAACTAATTGAAAAACAGGACGCTTGTTAATGCTATAAGCTATAATTTCTCCGTTATAAAGGTCTAATATCGGAGATAGATATAGCTTTTCCCCGTACATTTGGAATTCTGTAATATCAGTTACCCACTTCTCATTTGGCTTTGAAGCAGTAAAATTTCTTTCAAGAATAT
>NZ_NCSY01000027.1 GCF_002156875.1 Bacillus sp. EAC
GAGCTACACCGCCATAATAATTATTTAAGTTTTTATAAGTGGAGCCTAGCGGGATCGAACCGCTGACCTCCTGCGTGCAAGGCAGGCGCTCTCCCAGCTGAGCTAAGGCCCCATGTTTAAATGGTCGGGAAGACAGGATTTGAACCTGCGACCCCCTGGTCCCAAACCAGGTGCTCTACCAAGCTGAGCCACTTCCCGTAATATGGCGCGCCCGAAAGGACTCGAACCCATAACCTTTTGATCCGTAGTCAAACGCTCTATCCAATTGAGCTACGGGCGCATATTAAAAATGGTACCGAGGGCCGGACTCGAACCGGCACGGGTGTCACCACCCGCAGGATTTAAAGTCCTGTGTGTCTGCCATTCCACCACCCGACCCTCTGATTAAAAGTCAGATGCTCTACCTACTGAGCTAATGGCTCGGAGTGCCGACTAAAGGACTTGAACCCTCAACCTACTGATTACAAGTCAGTTGCTCTACCTAAATGGTGCGGGTGAAGGGACTCGAACCCCCACGCCGAAGGCGCCAGATCCTAAGTCTGGTGCGTCTGCCAATTCCGCCACACCCGCATGTTATTTACTTAAAAATGGTGAGCCATGAAGGATTCGAACCTTCGACCCTCTGATTAAAAGTCAGATGCTCTACCTACTGAGCTAATGGCTCGGAGTGCCGACTAAAGGACGGGTGCCCTCAACCTACTGATTACAAGTCAGTTATTTGCTTGGGACATTGATTATTATAACAAAATATCAATCAAAGTCAACATTTTTTTAAAGATATTTTAAAGTTTTTACACTTTTTTATACCTTCAAAACTAGATAATGTCATTATCAAACTTGTTAGTTAAGTCCTCGACCGATTAGTATCAGTCAGCTCCACGTGTCACCACGCTTCCACCTTAACTGCCGTGTTCGGTATGGGAACGGGTGTGACCTCTTCGCTATCATCACTTGATTTATTTGCTTGGGACATTGATTATTATATCAAAATATGAATCACGATAAT
>NZ_NCSY01000028.1 GCF_002156875.1 Bacillus sp. EAC
CCAGCAGGAATACCAGGTCCAACAGGTCCGGCAGGATCACAAGGAACACCCGGTCTACAAGGTCCAACAGGCCCAGGAGGAGCACCCGGAACACCAGGAGAACCAGGTCCAACAGGATCAGCAGGCCCAGCAGGAATACCAGGATCACCAGGTCCAGTTGGTCCGGCAGGCCCACAAGGAACACCCGGTCTACAAGGTCCAACAGGCCCAGCGGGAACACCCGGAATACCCGGAACGCCAGGAGCAACAGGTCCAACAGGAGCAGGTCCAACAGGTCCAACAGGTCCAGCAGGAGGCCCACAAGGAGCAACAGGTCCAACAGGCCCAGCAGGAGGCCCACCTGGTCCAACAGGCCCAACAGGTCCCGCTGGAGCAACGGGAGCACAAGGTCCAGCTGGAGCACCAGGAGAACCAGGTCCAACAGGATCAGCAGGCCCAGCAGGAATACCAGGTCCAACAGGTCCGGCAGGTCCACAAGGAACACCAGGAACACCCGGTCCACAAGGTCCAACAGGCCCAGCAGGAACACCAGGAACACCAGGAGAACCAGGTCCAACAGGATCAGCAGGCCCAGCAGGAATACCAGGTCCAACAGGTCCTGCAGGCCCACAAGGAACACCCGGTCTACAAGGTCCAACAGGATCAGCGGGAGCACCAGGAACACCAGGAGAACAAGGTCCAACAGGATCAGCAGGCCCAGCGGGAATACCAGGTCCAACAGGCCCAGGGGGAGCACCAGGAACACCAGGAGAACAAGGCCCAACGGGAGCACTAGGAACACCAGGAGAAGCAGGTCCAACAGGAGCACCAGGAACACCAGGAGAAGTAGGTCCAACAG
>NZ_NCSY01000002.1 GCF_002156875.1 Bacillus sp. EAC
CACTTGTTCTTCCCTAACAACAGAACTTTACGACCCGAAGGCCTTCATCGTTCACGCGGCGTTGCTCCGTCAGACTTTCGTCCATTGCGGAAGATTCCCTACTGCTGCCTCCCGTAGGAGTCTGGGCCGTGTCTCAGTCCCAGTGTGGCCGATCACCCTCTCAGGTCGGCTACGCATCGTCGCCTTGGTGAGCCGTTACCTCACCAACTAGCTAATGCGCCGCGGGCCCATCTATAAGTGATAGCCGAAGCCATCTTTCAACAAAGGAACAGGAGTTCCTTTGTGTCATCCGGTATTAGCTCCGGTTTCCCGAAGTTATCCCAGTCTTATAGGTAGGTTGCCCACGTGTTACTCACCCGTCCGCCGCTAACCTGCAGGAGCAAGCTCCTACAAGTCCGCTCGACTTGCATGTATTAGGCACGCCGCCAGCGTTCGTCCTGAGCCAGGATCAAACTCTCCATAATAGTTAAGTTTAAATCTTGTTTTGCTCTAAAACTAATAATTGACGTTTTACTTCATGTTTTGTTTAGTTTTCAAAGTTCATTGTGTCGCGTCATTGGCGACTTTTTTATCTTAACACCTCTCTAAGAGAGAGTCAATAAAAAGTTAAACATTTTTTAACAACTATTTCAGTTGTTTTGCCGCATCATCTTGGCGACGTATATAAATATAACACCTAGGTTTACGTATGACAAGTCTTTTTTTAAACTTTTTCAAATAAAATAGTAAAAATCAAGTTCAAAACAAAGGAAGAGTTATAGGTTGTGTCGAATTACGCATAAACTATATAGAAAAAGGAGAATTGAAAAATGGAATTACAGCCAGATATCCTACTAAAACTACTTATTTCAGCAATGTTAGGTTCTGTGATTGGATTAGAAAGAGAATTAAAAAGGAAACCACTTGGCTTAAAAACCTGTCTAGTTATTTCAATCATGAGTTGTATTTTAACAATTGTCTCAATTAGCTCGGCTTACACATTTAAAAGTAGTGATTATTTAAACATTACAATGGATCCATTACGTTTACCTGCACAAATCGTTTCTGGTATAGGTTTTGTTGGGGCAGGTGTAATCCTTCGTAGAGGGAACGACACAATAGCTGGATTAACTACTGCTGCGATGATATGGGGTGCATCAGGAATTGGAATCATTGTTGGCGCAGGTTTTTATGTAGAAGCATTTGCAGGAGTGGGTTTACTTATTATTAGTGTTGAACTGATTCCTTTCTTAATAAGTAAACTTGGACCTAAAAGATTAAAAGAAAGAGATATCAGTCTAAAACTGATTGTAAATGGAATTGATAATATCAATGTAGTAATTGATCAAATAACAGCCCAAGATATAACGGTTAAAAACATTAAGATAAAAGGTTTAAGCAATGACGAACATTATGTCCAAATGAAGCTATTGGTCTTTAATAAACGAAGAACAACCGAGATTTATTATGATATCGAACAAATCAATAATATCCGCGGTATTGAAATAGAGAGTATTTAAATTTGATAACTAAACAAGTTTTGGTAAAAATAAGTGTTACGAAATAATGATGGAGGTATATATTTTGAAAGTATTTCGTAACGAGCCAACTTATTTTAAATCCTATACCTTACTAAAAATTACATTAATACTAATTTTATTAATAGTTGTATTCGGAACGATTATTCACTTTGCTGAACCATTTACATTCCCAACTATTTGGGATGGATTATGGTGGTCATTAGTTACTACCTTTACAGTTGGTTACGGTGATTATGTTCCATTCTCTCCAGTTGGCAGATTTTTTGCAGTTGTATTGATATTATTAGGAACCGGATTAGGTTCATATTATATGATTTCATTTTCAGCCCAAGCATTTAGAAATCACGATGCTGACTTTAAAGGAACACTTACCTTTTCTAAAAAAAATCATTTTGTCATTGTCGGATGGAATGAACGAGTAAAGAACGTAATTAGTCAAATTCGATCCAACAATAACTCAACTCATATAGTTTTAATCGACGAAAGCTTAGAACTATTACCTCCAGATTTAGATAAGGTACATTTTATAAAAGGCGGTCCTTCAAGTGATTCAATTTTAGAAAAAGCAAATATCCGGTTAGCTCATACAATTTTAATTACTGCTGATCAAAATAAAAATGAACACGAAGCAGATATGCAAACAATCTTAACAATCATTGCGGCCAAAGGAGTAAATCCCTCCATTCATTGCATTGCAGAAATATTAACTAAAAATCAAGTGATCAATGCTAACCGTGCTGGAGCAAATGAGATAATAGAAGCAAATTTACTAACCTCATTTGTAATGTCCGGTTCATTACTCCACAAAGGTTATTCGGATGTCTTTCTAAAGCTTTCAAATCAATTAGAAGATTTTGCTGTCAAAATAATCGAAGTTGATAAACATATGATCGGCCAATTCTATTTCGACATTGTAATAGAAGAAATAAATAAAGACAATTTAATCATCGGTGTCGTTCGTGATAAAAAAACGATTATTCATCCAAATAAAGACTTAAAAATTATTGAAAATGATTTTCTCATTGCACTAGCATAGCTCCTTAAATAAAAAAGAGCCGCATCTAATCGAAGATGAACTGGCTCTTTTATTTTTATAATAGATACTCTTCTACTTTTTTTAGAATTTCTATTCCTTTTATTTGATACTTTCTGGGTACTTTAGCATCTTCTTCTAAAGGCTCAGAAAACTGGTTAATAGATGCAGTAACACTACCTTCCATTCCAACATTATCATCTATTCCTTCATTATAAATATGAGTTAATAAATATGGTGTTTGAAATTGTACAACTGCTCCATTCATATCCAATGAACCTGAAGTCACATCAAATGGTAAACGCAAATACTGATACCCACCGTCATCTGCCATTAATAAATCAAAGCTCCCGTGATCAAAATCCCAATTAGGACCGATTACAAATCCGTGTTCTTTTAATTTTCCTTCAATTGAATTTAGTGGGAAAATCTCTTTTTCTAATTTAGATTTTAAAGGATACATTCTTTTCTCCTCCTTTTTATAGATAGTATCTTCTTACTTGGATAAAAAAATGACCTTTAAATTAAAGGAAATTCTGAATAAGTTTAAAAAAAATAAAAACCGCTGCTAAAACTAATTAGCAACGGTTTTTTATTTATTATTTGGCTGTTTTGTATATATTATTTCAAACGTTCTTCTAATTGCTTTTTTAATTCCTCAAATCCTGGTTTACCTAGTAGTGCAAACATGTTTTTCTTATAAGCCTCAACACCCGGTTGATCAAAAGGATTTACACCAAGTATGTATCCACTCATTGCACAAGCAAGTTCGAAGAAATAAACTGTGTAACCAAAAGTAAATTCGTCTAGTTTTGGTAAAGTAACGACTAAATTCGGTACACCACCATCAGAATGAGCTAATATTGTGCCTTCAAAAGCTTTTTTATTAACAAAGTCTACAGTTTTTCCCGCAAGATAATTTAAGCCATCAGAATCATTGTCTTCAAGTTCGATTGTTAATTCGTGGCGAGCATTTTCAACAAATAGGATTGTTTCAAATAAGTCACGGCGACCTTCTTGAACATATTGTCCCAATGAGTGTAAATCTGTAGAGAAGTTTGCTGAAGAAGGATAAATTCCTTTTTGATCCTTCCCTTCACTTTCTCCGAATAATTGTTTCCACCACTCACCAAAGTACTGAAGAGAAGGCTCGTAATTTACAAGCATTTCGATTGTTTTCCCTTTATTATATAAAACATTACGTACAACCGCGTATTGGTATGCTTGATTATCTTCTAACTCAGATGAATTATATTCTTGATATGCAGCTTGTGCACCTTTCATCATCTGTTCAATATCAAGACCAGCTGCAGCAATTGGTAATAGACCTACCGCTGTTAATACTGAATAACGACCACCAACATCATCTGGTATAACAAATGTTTCATAACCTTTTTCATCTGCAACAGTTTTCAGTGCACCACGTGCTTTATCAGTCGTAGCATAAATGCGACGTTTCGCTTCATCTGCACCATATTTTTCTTCCAATAGTTTTCTAAAAATACGGAATGCAATTGCAGGTTCAGTAGTTGTTCCTGATTTAGAGATAACGTTAATTGAAAAATCTTTGTCTTTTAATAATTCAGCTAAGTCATGCATGTATGTAGAGCTAATATTATTACCTACAAAAAATACTTGAGGTGCATTTCTTTCTTCTTTAGAGGCAACATTAAAAAATGAATGTTGTAACATTTCAATCGCAGCACGAGCACCTAAATATGATCCACCAATTCCAATTACTAAAAGAACGTCTGAATCTGATTTTATTTTCTCTGCAGCTTTTTGAATACGAGAGAACTCTTCCTTATCATACTCATTCGGTAATTCAACCCATCCTAAATAGTCATTACCTGCACCAGTTTTTTCATGAATCGTATGATGAAATAATTTTACAGCATCTCTTAAGTATGTAAGTTCATGTTCTTGAAAAAACATTTTAGCCTTTGAATAGTCAAATTTTATATGAGAAGTCATATGTAACCCCCTAAGATTAATTAATACAATAACAATGTACCTAAATAGTTAGTTCAAATCAAGTTTCTTACTCAAATTTTTGTGAAGTTTTTAACAATTTTAAGCTGAGTTTCACATAAAATTTATTTTTCATCTAATACATATTCTAATTTTATTGAGAGAAAATAACTTAGAAGGTAATGAAAAGGAGGTAAACCTATATGAGTACACTTCAACGTATTGCACTTATCTTTACAATTATTGGAGCAGTAAATTGGGGATTAATTGGTTTTTTCCAATTTGATTTAGTTGCAGCTATATTTGGGGGAGCAGATTCTGCTTTCGCTCGAATAATATATGGTATCGTTGGTATTTCAGGTTTAATAAACCTTGGCTTATTATTTAAACCTTCAGAAGAGCTAGGTACACATCCTGAAACAAATGATATTTAATAGATAAAACTAAAAAGGAAGGGATAGCCCTTCCTTTTTAGTTTGTCATATTTTCTTTCTTCATTTCTAAGTGAATCCACTCGTTTAATTTTTTGTTCAGAGTGCTAAATCCATCTGGCTTAAGTTCTCTTAAAAGTCTTGCAGCATGCCTTAAGTTTTCTTCGCCATTTATTCCTTGATCAATACTTGCGCCTTTTAAAGATAAACTTATTTTCCCGGTCATCTCATCAATTGACAGGACACGTACATTGACGGTTTGCCCAACTGAAATATAATCTCGAATATCTCGAACATAACCATTTATAATTTCGGAAATATGTACTAGTCCTTGTGTTTGTTGATCAAGTGAAATAAAGGCACCATACGTTTGAATACCTGTTACTTTACCAGTGTAGACTTTCCCAATATTGTAGTTTTGTGCCATTCAAAACACTCCTAATTTTCGTTCAATCCTCTTATTAAATTCTAGCACACACAGTCCAACTTTTAAAGCTTGCTCAACTATTACAAAATGGCACTTTGTAACTGCACGATATTTACCTTTATTGTATTATAGTCTCTCTAATGGTTGGGCTATATCTATTATTTTAAAATTTCTTACTATTTATAGTAATTGACTAAAAACTGAAAATATAAAAGTACTTATGTTTCTAAACGACTTTGCCTTTTTACACTATAAAGTTTATTTACTAATTTATTTAAGCATTTTATCTTTTTGGTTTGGACATAATAAGGCAAAATCTAAAAAGGAGAGTTTTGGATGGTGAATCCTTCAGAAACAATACAGTCAACGTATATGGTCTCCGGACTAGATGTCTATTATGAACTTTATGGTCAACATAATTCCATAAAGAAAGATTCAAAAGTTTTTGTATTAATTCATGGATTTTTATCATCTTGTTTTAGCTTTCGTAGGCTAATCCCATTTATTGCAAAAGATCATACTGTACTGGTTATTGACTTACCCCCTTTTGGTAAAAGTGGAAAACATCTCAACTTTATATACTCTTACGATAATTTTGCAAATGTCGTAATTTCTTTAGTGAATCATTTAAATTTACAAAACATTAATTTGGTTGGCCACTCGATGGGTGGACAAATTGCTTTATACGTTTCAAAGAAAAAACCAGAATTAGTAAATAAGGTCATTTTGCTTTGTAGCTCTGGGTATATGGGAAAAGCTAATCCACATTTAATTTTTTCTTCTTATTTTCCGTTTTTTCATCTTTATGTAAAAAGAACATTAGCAAAACAAGGGATAATGAACTCATTGGTCTCAGTAGTTCATAATCAAAGTCTTATTGATGATGAAATGATAAATGGATATAAGGAGCCGTTCTTACAAAATGAAATATTTAGAGCTTTAACAAAAATGATACGTGATCGTGAAGGAGATTTAAGTCCTACTGATTTACAGGATATCAATACTCCTGCCCTATTAATTTGGGGTGAAAAAGATAAAGTCGTTCCGCTCGAAATAGGAAAAAGATTGCACCAAGATTTAAAACAATCCATCTTAGTGACTTATCCTGAAGCTGGACATTTAATTCCTGAAGAAATTCCCGAACATATTTATGATCGGATATCAAATTTTATATAATAAAAAGTCTCGCCGACTTGGCGAGACTTCTTTACTGTTCAAATAAAGGTAATGAAATGATAACCCTTAGTCCTTTACCTTCATAATTACTAAATCTAATTTCTCCATTATGTTGATCAATTATCTGCTTCACGATAGCTAATCCTAATCCAGTACCTCCTTCGTTTCGGGATCTGGCTTTATCTACTCTATAAAATCTTTCACCTAGACTAGTAATTTCCTCATTAGGTACACCTTTCCCCTCATCAATAATCTCCAAAATAACCTTTTTATTTTGACTTAATGAAATAAATATTGATTTTCCATTCGGAGTATAACGAATCGAATTGTCAATAAGATTGTGGATAACTTGTTGAAAACGATCAGGATCAACATTTGCAATGATCGTTTCATCTATATCCCTAACAATCTTAATTTCATTCCTATTGAGTGACTGAGTATAGGTTTCTAGGGTGTCTTCAATTAATTGTGCGATTACATTTGGTTCTTTATTTAGGGGCAACTGCTTTGCATCTAAAGTGGCTAAATCTAATAAATCTCGAACCAACCTTTGCATCCTGCCTGCTTCTTTACGAATAATACCTACATATTTTAATTGTTGTGGTGGTTTTACTACGCCATCAAGTATTGCTTCACTATAACCTTTCACATAACTTAATGGAGTTCTTAACTCATGTGAAACGTTTGCCAAGAATTCTTTTCGATTCTCATCTTCTTTTTGAAGTGACTCTGACATCGAATTAAATGCAGAAGCTAATTTTCCAACTTCATCTCCGCTATTGTACTTTATTCGTTCAGTATAATCTCCATTGGCCATTTTATATGAAATTTGCTCCATTCTTGATAAAGGCTTAATCATTTGTTTGATTATCCTTCTACCAATGACAAGTACAACAAACGCAAATATCAAAGTACTAATTAATAAAATCCATTTTGATTGTTGGATCAATTCAGTAATACTTCTTAGTGGTAAATGCAAATATACAATTCCTTCTAGCTTTTCACCTTTTACTACTGGTACTACAACACCGATTATTTGGCGTTTAAATTTCTCCTCAAATCCTGTCTTTGTGATCGTTTTACCCTTCAATAAGGTTTCTCTATCATCCTCTGTAATAAACGATTGATGACTCAAATTATACGGAATACATGCACTTAAATCCCTTGGATTACTTACAAAAATCACATTAGCATTTGAAACATTATCAAAATTAGAAACGAATTGTTCAAATTTTTTATCATCATTTATTTCATGATAGTGTTTTACTAAACTATTACCTTCTTGTATTAAAGTGGAACGAACATATGAAACATATAATTGTTTATAGGCATATTGAAACATTAAAAAGAAAAAAATAGTTGTACAAATCACAATTAAGCAAATTGTTAACCATAGTTTTTGTAAAAATGAAAGTGAATAAAAAATGCGCCTCATCCACTAATCCCAAATTTATATCCTACACCCCATACAGTAGAAATATAATCTGCATCCTGTCCTAGTTTAATTCTTAATGTTTTAATATGAGTATCTACCGTTCTAGCAGTACCGAAGTAATCAAATCCCCATACTTTTTCTAAAATTTGCTCCCTACTAAACACATAATCCTGATGTTTACAAAAAAAGAGGAGTAAATCATATTCTTTTAAGGTTAATGATAATTCTTTGTTTGATACAAAAACTGTTCTAGCTTTTTCATTTATTTGGATGTTACCTAATTGAAATAATAGCGGTGACTCATCATTATTTTTTGAGCGTCGAAGTACGGCATCTACTCTTGCAATTAATTCACCAGGACTAAAAGGCTTTACAATGTAATCATCCGCTCCCATTTTCAAACCATTTACTTTATCCCATTCCTCACCTTTAGCTGTTAAAAATATGATAGGTACCTTAGATGTTTCTCTTACCTTTTTACAAAGTGTCCATCCGTCCATTATCGGCATCATAATATCTAAAATTATTAAATCAAAGTTAAATTGATTTATCTTTCTTAATGCAACTTCCCCATTATTTGCTGAATCCCAATTATAATCATGGTTCTCTAAATACATTCCAACCAACTGACAAATTTCTTGTTCATCATCTACAATTAAAATCTTTCGTTCATTCATGACGAATACCCTCTCTTAATAATAATTGAAAAGGACCTCTACCAACTAATGCCTCTTTCTCTATGCTCATCGTAGACGTATCGATTTGATACAATTTATTTAAATCATAACTAGCAGCATAGGCCGTATGTTTAAATCCTATAGCAGAATATGGATTTGAACCTATTTCGATAAACTTATCTTGCTTTGTTGTGCTTAGATTTAATTTGTAAATTTGATTCGTTCCATGAGCAATCGTAAATAGCCCATCATCATTCCTAAAAAATGAAATTGGCATTAAAGGTGTATGAAGTGTTTTAATCAATTCACCATTATTAATAGAATAAACCTTAACATCTTCATTTTCCTTTTCACCATTTCCGTGACCTCCGACATAAAGTTCAGAAGCGTCCTTATTTAAAATTAGACCCATTGATGTAAGTGGTACTTTAATTGATTGTTCAATCTTAAAGTTTTCCATATTAATTTGAATAACCTTTTGTTCATTAAACAAACCTACAAATAATTGTAAATGCAAAGGATCTTCCGTCATAGATACTGGATTTTTACCAATTTTAATTTTCTTAAGCAATTTTCCTTTTTCATTAAAAAAAGAGATTGTATTTTCATTCCCATTCGTAATAGCAACCATATTTTTATAGCTTAAGGAAACCATGTTTGAAATTCCTTTTTCAGCATTCCAACTATTAATCTTTTCTCCAGTTGATAGCTGATAAACATCAATAGTCGGGTTTGATGGATGATATACTGCAATTTGTTTTCCTTGATTCAGTAAAATCGCACCACTAACATCTCTATTTAAATTCCAATCTGTTAACTTATGTAAATTGGACTGAGCAAGAAATGTTAAACTTCCTACTTTCTTATTTACTGAAATAATTACATTTTTATTATCATCTATACTACTTAATTTAGTGTTCATACAACTTGAACAAATTAAGCAGAAGAAAACAGCATAAATAACAAAAATCTTTTTCATATAATCACCGCCATAAAAAAGCTTTTCTCTAAAAAAGAAGCTATCCTAATCTTCAATATTGAAAGGATAGCATTCTTTTCTTATTTAGTTAACCATAACTTCTTTTTCCACGTGATCGTGTAACTCACCTTTTTCAACATGGACTTTAATGAAATTTGTTCCTTTTTCTTCAAAATTATACTTCACTTTGTACTCACCTGGTGCAACTTCTTTTGCATCGGAATAATTATGTTTACCCTTTTCATCTTTCCATGTTTCAATACGAACATTCGCCTTTTCTAAAGCTTTTCCTTCGTTCGTTTGAATGTGAATTGTGAATATGTTTTCTTTATTCATTTTAATTTTTTCTGTTCCCATTAAATGAATCATGACATCACCATGATGATGTTCTCCAGAATGTGCACCGTGATCATCTGCTTCATTTCCATTATTTGTTTCCGTATCAGTAGATGTATTTGTTACTATAAAATCTTTTTTTGGCATCGAATGTTGGTCCCTTGCTGTTACGTGAGCTACAACATAATAATCACCTGGATCTGTAAATGTATAATTAGCTGAATAAATTCCATCTGCACCATGCTTAGCATCAAGCATCGCCATGCTATCTTCACCAGTTTTTCCGACTTCAAATTGTACTTCGTCAGCATCGGATACAACTTTTGAGTTTTGAGTTACTTCTGCTCGGAAAGTAATTTCCTTTTTAACATTTATCCCAGTAGTTGGTAGAAGTAAATTAACCTCAACTGGTTTTTCTACTGTTTGCTTCTCAACTTTATCATTAGAGCAGCCTGCAGTTATCGTTATACATGCGAGTACTATACTTAAAACTTTTTTCATATGTATTGCCTCCTAAAATTCTACCGTGAATAGTTTAACAGAAAGTTGTGATGAAAATGTGATAAAGTTCAAAAAAGGCTGTTTCACGAAATTTTTGTTGTTATTTAACAGGAGTTTAGTTATCTTTCTCTCCAGGATGCTTGGGCCGTGGGCAACCTCGGTCAATTTCACCTGTGTTGGGTCGAAGTCTCCGCTCCAATCAAGTTCTATGTTTACGTTACACATATAAAATCTTTTAAAACAATATTCCTTTAGAAAAGAGCAAAAAAAAGAGACCTTCTTTAGTAAGTCCCCATTTTAAATGAATTTATTCATTTGTTCTATTTTTTTCTCTTGCTTGATCAATTTCGAATAAACGCTTCTCTTCTTTTTGTGATGCTCTTTTAAATAAGTAAAATGTAACAAAAGCACCAATCATAAATATGATTAAAGAAATAACAGCTGGAATATATTCGGTTTTATCTTCTGGAAAATATAAAAATTCCATCATGGCTATATCACTCCCTTTGCCAATTATACAAAGTAATGTCTGATAATCAAAGTTAAATTATGATTATAACCACAATGCAAAGCCATAAACACTTGAAATTGATGGCTTCAAACTGGTTTCGTAGAATTTTTTACTATATAAAAAGGTTCATAGTTTATTTCCACTCAAGGATACTTGCTTTCCGTGGGGCTGGCGCTGAGCCTCCTTGGCCCACACGATGTGGATGATGTATGCGTTACGATAGGACGTCTTGGTATAAGAATTTTTTGACCACTGTCGAATCTCACCTGTTCCACTACTCCCACAGGGGTTGAGCACCTACCGTTCCAAGCAACTCTTTTCAGATGTATGGTTTCGATGATTCTTTTACCAACAACAATCACTATTAAAAAGCCAGCCAAAATAAAAACCAATTGATCTTATAATCAATTGGTTTTTTAGTATGATGATATACGCTTTTTTAACAGAGAAAAATCAATAAGATCTCCAATTGTTGCTGGTTCTGGTTTTTTCATATACTGTTTATCCTTTTCTACTAACTTAAAAATATGGTACGTAGTTAATGCATCATCTAATGCTTTATGGTGTTTACCGGTTCCATCTTTGCCATATTCTTTTAATGCATTCCATAGACCAGTTTGGTTTTGATTTCCAAAGAAAGTTTTATATTCAAGACTTAGATCCCTTACATCTGTTTTTAAGGGAAACGGAATATTAGCAGCATCACAATTATGTTTTAACACTCTCATGTCCATGTTACCCCAAGTAATTACTGTCGTTTTATAATGCCTTGTAGCTTCCTTTAGTTTCTCCGCAAGTTCATTTAAAGATATTCCCCGATCAACATTAACTTGAGAAATATTTAAAAATCGTTTGCATCTTGAGGTTAAGGTCGGAAATTGAATTGGTTTAACAAAAGATGAATAGGTTTGATTGATTTCATCGTTTATCACGCTTGCAAAACCAACCTCAATAATTTCCGGATAAAACTTTAATCCTCGTGACTTTCCATCAGGCATTGTAAATTCAAAATCGATAAACAGCAACTGTTCTTCCATCCCCTCACCTCCCAATTTAAAATTTTCTGATTTTTATTTATTGTCTTATATGATTGATGATTATTCAAGTAGGACAAAATACCCATTTCCAAAATGCTTACTTATTAAATTAATACAATCGGTTTGTGTAAAAAATAACAATAGAGTGCCCAACTATATGAAATTTCATGTTAAAATATAAAAGTTCGGTAAAAAAATCGATTCAAGTTTCAAAAATCAAAAGAATATAGAGGGCAATTATGAGAAAAATTATTGGTTTTATCTTTATTATAATAAGCTTTCTTGTCTTTTATTTCACATCTGGGAAAGCCATGTCGGCATACGAAACCTCAAAAAATATTCCAAAAAAGACAGTTGAAGAACTACCAGTTGTTTCTTTATCGCAAAATAGTGTATTTTACGATCGAAATAACAAACCTTTTTATATCCCTGGTTCGGGTGAAAATAGAATTAACTTAAAAAGTAATGAAATTCCTCAACTTGTTAAAGATATTTTTATTTCAACAGAAGATCGTTATTTTTACTCGCATAAGGGTGTTGATCTTTTTGGTGTGGCTAGGGCATTTTTAGTAAATGTCTCAAATAGTGGAATAGAACAAGGAGCTAGCACAATTACACAGCAACTTGCTCGTAATTTGTATTTAAGTAATGAACGTTCAATTGAACGTAAAATTAAAGAGATCCGTATTTCTCTTCAATTAGAAAAGCAATATTCCAAAGATGAAATTTTAGAAATGTATATTAATACAATTTATTTTGCGAACCGAAACTATGGCATAGAAGCTGCAAGTAAAGCTTACTTTAGTAAATCTGCAAAAGATTTGAGTATTGCTCAAACAGCTTTTGTCTGTACGATTCCAAATAACCCAACACTATATGATCCATTTAAAAACTTTAATAATTCTAAAAAACGTCAAGAACGTATTCTTGGAATTTTGAAAAAACAAGGGATTATTACAGAGAAGCAATATACGTCTGCAATGAATGAAAAAATCACTTTAAAATCAGATAGCAAAATTCAAGAATATCCAGACTACTATTCATACGTAGAATCTGAACTTAAGAAAATCTTATCTGGAAGAAAAGGAACATTTAATACTTCAAAACTTTCAGTCGGACAACAGACTGAATTAAGAAAATTAAGAACGCCTGAAGAAAGAGTTACGTATTTACAAAATCAAGGCTTAAAGATTTATACAAGCTTAAATCCATATGTACAAGAAGCAACAGTTAGAGCTGTAAATGAAGGTACGCGATCGACTGGCACTGTAGGATCAGCAGTGGTAATTCGTAATAACAGTCACGAAATCATTGCACTTTCTGGTGGTCCTTACTATCAACCTCACAATCTTAATCGAGCGTTTCAAGATGTTAGACAGCCAGGTTCTACAATAAAACCATTACTTGTTTATGCTCCGTACATTGAATATTTTGGTGCAACTCCTGATACAAAGGTTAGTGCAGATAAATTCTGTGAAAGAGGTTTTTGTCCAAAAAATGATAGTGGTAAAGAATATGGAGATGTGACAATTCGAACAGCGATGCAAAATTCTTATAATACTGCTGCTGTCCGACTATATGATCAGCTTACTCCAAATGTTGGATTTTCATATTTAAATAAATTCAAGTTTTCAAATATCGCTGCTTCAGATCGAGTAGAGTTAGGTATCGCTCTTGGTGGATTTTATTATGGAGTGTCACCGTTAGAAATGACAAGTGCTTATACAACTTTCGGAAATGATGGCGTTTATTATGAAAATAGTGCTATTCAGAAAATAACCTTAAGAGATGGCACAATTGTATATGATAACAATCCAAATTCAACAAGAGTGTATAACCATCAAACGAATGAAACAATGAGAGATATGTTAAATTCAGTTGTCAAATACGGTACTGCAAGACATATTTATATGCCATTGCCATATATTGGTGGAAAAACTGGGACAACTAATGAAAATACGAATCTATGGTTTATGGGTTTAACATCGAACTATACGATTGGGACTTGGATAGGGAATGCTGAACAATCCGTACCAATTCCTAAAAATTATTCTGTACCACCACCACAAACAATTTGGAGAGACATTGTAGTTAATACGAATTTAAAATAATTTATTCTTTAATAGAAATGTAGTTTAGCAGAATCAAATAATAAAAAAGAAGCACTTTTGAGATCATCAAAAGTGCTTCTTTTTTTAGAATGGCATAGAAGTTTTAACCTTCGAGAAGATAGTAAAAAATGCGTATACTACCCCACTACCTATTACACCCCAAACAATCAATTGAAATAGAATAAATCCTGTTATACCTATAATTGTATAGTTTGAAGCTTGTTTAATTAGATATAAAATGAAAAATGATAGGACCGTAGTAATAAAAATAATAGCAATATAAATTAAAGAGCTATTTAAAAATACTGCAATTAATCCACCTAGAATAAAGACAAATGAATATTTTTTACTTGCTAACAAGTCAACTCCCTCATTATCTTTGGAAAAGAACAATAAAGCAAATTGCCATATCGTATCCGAAAATAATTTAAGTCCACTTATAACTAAATAAATAACAAAAGAAATTCCAATAAATGTTAGGATCCTAATTTCTTTTTCTGGGAGTACATCAGTAAGCGGTTGTAGTATTCCTGATACCGATAGGAAGTTTATAGTCATTTGAAATAGGTTTAATGTAATGGCGACCGTAAACAAAATAATTGATAATAATGCAAAATAACTTGTGTAATATATGTTTTTCATCATATGTCTCCTTTCATATCTATTAAAGGAAATGTATCCAATTATAGAAAGATGTCTCACTTAAGTTACAATATCTTATTTACACAACTTAATTATTTTACCATAAGTTAAATGAAATTTAGATGAGTTTTCTTTATTTCTTTTATTTGAAATTAGTTGAAAATAAAAAAGATGCTTTTTCACATAATGTGAATAGCATCTTATATTAATTATTTTCGTTTGTCTTTAATGGCAACTGTACATCTTGAGATACAAATTAGTTGTTCATCTTCAGAATAAATCTTGATATCCCATACCATTGTAGTTTTTCCAGTGTGAATAGCTGTACCAACCGCAGTAACAAATCCTTCTCGTACTGATCGTAAGTGATTCGCATTGATTTCAAGTCCAAATGCTAACTGATTCTCTTGATCAATCATCGAGAATGTTCCTACACTTGCAACTGATTCAGCTAATGCAACTGAAGCACCTCCGTGTAAATAACCAAATGGTTGATGAACGTTTTCAGTTACTTCCATCTTCATGACAACTTTTCCCTCTTCAACAGATTCAATTGTCATACCTAACGCCTTCATTAATGTCATTTTATCTTGCATAATCATTTCTCTCTCCGCCTTTCTATCTTAACTAAATCAATCAATGATTTCTGAATTTCTATAAAAAAGAATAGTACTTCATCTTTTTTATTATTATGTAAAAATAGAACATTTATTTTAAATTCGAGATAGCTTAAAAATTTCCTGTTAATTTTTATCGTAATATTATTTTTTCAGTAAAAAATCCCTTACACATATTCAGTTGTAAGGGATTAACTTTTATATTACTCCATCAAACCTAGCTTCAGCATATTTCTTTAACTCGGCCATTTGTTTCGATAACATTCGCTTAGAAAACCAGTTAAATATAAAACCCATACTTCTAGCTAAAAATGAATGCAATACTAATTTACACTCATAATCCAAACGGGTTTGATTTTTTTCGACTGAGGAAAAACGATAGTATACGTCAACAGTAAATGAAGAATGCATCAATCGCAATCCTAATTCTTTTGGACGTTTATACGAAAGTATTTCACCATTATATTCTTGTATCTTGTTCCCCTCTTTTAATCTTTGCTTAAATTTTTTGCCAACTGGATTTTCTCGATCAAAATCTCCTTCATATATATTCTCTATAAAACCTTCTAACCAATTTTTCACATGATCATCAGAATCCACAACTTCAAATACTGCTCCTATTGGTGCATTTATAATTATACTGTAATTTGATTTCTTCATTTCTTTAAGCTCCAATTAATCCCTTGTTTGTTGTCTAAATACTTGTAATGAATTTTGTTCATTTAAGTCTCGTAAGTCAGCATTTGTAAATTTCCCCGAGCCTTTTTTAACAATATAAACGTTTAATTTCTTTTTTCCCCAGTGTTCAAAAACATCTCCGACAGTATGGAAATACAAGTCTAAATGATGCCCTTTTACAGCTGCTCCCTTATCGGCTACCACTCCATAACCATATCCAGGAATGAATAGAATTGTACCAATTGGAAAAATTGTTAAATCTGCTGCAATCGTTGAAAATACATCTCTTTTAACCTCTACACCAGAATAAGTAATCCCGTATGAATGATCATTTGGACTTTTACCGGTTGATTCTTTTCCAGCAGTATAACCAGTAGCTGTAACAGTAACCTTCTTAAAGTTACTCCAATTTGTATTTTTTTCAATGTTTTTCGCTATCGTTAACATAGTTTTCTCATTTATTGCTTGTGACTTTATCTCACCTGCATATACACGGTTTAAAGATGAAACGTCACTAAACCAGTGTTGAATAGTCGAAAATTCTACATTTGTTAGTATTTTGAAAGATGATAACAACGCAAGGATAAATAATATTGTTAAAATAAATTTGCTTATCATTTTTTTATTTATAACCAATGAATCATTTCACTCCTTTTCATCTTCTCATCATTCCCTAAAACAAAAAAAATATAAAAAAAACTTTCCCATATCTGAGAAAGTTAAAACATTTGATATCCGTTTTTTCTTAAAGATAGTATGACAACGCCTGACATGATTGCTCCAGCTAAACCGCTTGTCAAAATAATCACATCACCCATACCAACTGATAATAAGTTTGTTTTTAAAGTTGAAAACGCAATTGAAGTCTCGGTAAAATACTTTGTTGTGCTAATCTTGTCCACTATCATTACAATCAGTATTGGATAGATAACAACCATAAACCATGTCGTTCGGAAAAGCATGTTTGCAAGAAAACCAATTCCAAATGCTAATACAAAAAATAACAAAATAGAAATTAGTAAAACCGGAATACTCATCCCCATATAAAACACCCCACATTTTTTCTATATACAGTGTAAAACCTAATTTTCTTAACGTCAATTTTTTCAATCTTCTAAATCATTTGATAAAATGATATGTAGTATATTGGAACTGATCGCCTGGATTTAAGCCTTTCTTCACAAGCATTGGCTCATTAGGTGGATTTTCAATTAAATATTTAATAAGCAAAGAAGAAGCCGGATCGTTGAGTAATTCATTTTCTGAAATGAATCTTGCATCTGATAATTCTTCTTCTTGAATTGTAATTGTCGTATCAACTGCTTCTAATAAAAAAAGGAGCATATTATCACTTATTTCTTCGCGGATAACTCCTGTTCTTACGCCGATTAATCCGACTAATGTAGCGTCAATTCCAGTTTCTTCTCTAACTTCTCTTAAAACTGCTTGATCGACAGTTTCATCTTGCTTTACAAAGCCAGCAGGTAATGACCATAAATTTTTTAAGCCACTATATTTCTTCTTAACAACTAACCACTTACCTTCAGAATCCTTCACTAATCCCGCAACACCTAGCCAAACATTTCCTCTTTTGCTCATTATAATTACCACCTTTTTTCGGCAAAGAAAAAGCCCGACAAAAGTCGAGCTATTATGCTTATAGTAAGTTTAATTTACCTTTTTTAAGAACTAACATTGGTCCACCAAGTACAAATAAGTAACGGTTATCAATTACTTTTTTCATAAATGACGCTTTCCAACCAGTTAATTTCTTACCGAACACTACACCGATTGCATCGTCATGACCTAATGAACATACTGTACCTTTAATATCTGGAACAAATTCTTCTAATTCGCCTTTACCACGAACTAAAACTGCTAAGTTATGTGCAACATTAAATCCTTGTTGGATTGCAATTTGTGCAGTTGGTGGGTAAGGACGATTATTCACTTCATCAATTAATAAAGCTGAGTCACCTACAATAAATACATCATCATATCCAGGAACACGCATATCTTTTGATACTTTAACACGGCCGCGCATTGCTTCGAAGCCAGCTTGCTCTACTAATGCATTTCCACGTACACCAGCTGCCCATACTACAGTAGCAGACTTGATTTCTTCTACGTCGTCACCTTTAGCAACGATAATTCCATCTTCAGTACATTCTTTAATTGCAGTACCGATTTTGAATTCAACGCCTTTTTTCTCTAATTGAGATACAGCATAGTCAACTAATTCTGGATCGAAACCAGGTAATACCATTGGAGCTGCTTCCACACATACAATTCGAACTAATTCACGATCGATATCATATTCTTTACATAAAACTGGTACACGGTTTGCAAGTTCACCTACAAATTCGATACCTGTAAATCCAGCACCACCGACGATGATTGTTAATAACTCATCACGCTTTTCAGCTGGAGTGTTATGATATTTTGAAAAACTGTAGTCAATATGCTCACGAATTTGACGAGCCGCATTGATGCTAGCAATCGAAAAAGCATGTTCTTTTAATCCTTTAATTCCGAATGTCTCAGATTCAAATCCAAGGCCGATTACTAAGTAGTCATAATTTAATTCACCATGAGCAAGAACAACTTTCTTATCTTCTGGTTTGATTTCAGTAACTGTATCTTGGATAAAGTTAATTTTACTTGGGTTAATCACGTCTTTAATATCAAGTCGTGTACGGTCGTGATGTAATGTACCTGCTGCATTTTCATGTAACCAAGTAGTTTGGTAGTGGTAGCTATTTTTATTTACTAACGTAATTTCTGCCTCATTTGCAGATAATGTTTTTTGAAGTCGAGTTGCAGTAATAATACCACCGTACCCAGCTCCAAGGATTACAATCTTAGGCTTATTCATGATACTTACCATCCTTTTAATTATATTAAGTAATTTCGATTGTTATAATTTTTATTCAAATTATAACTTAGTACATTAGTGAGCAAACTATAAGTTCATTAGTGAGCAAACTATTGCGCTCGAATATTGTCGAATTATTTCGTAATAATTGTCACAAATTGTTAACAATTAGCCTATAACAATATTAAAGTTTTTTCATTAAGATTTCAAGTATAATCTAAACGCTAGAATTCTCTGAATATTATGTTGTCATTGTAAATTTAAATTATTTTTTTATTCTTTCTTTTATATTGAACCAAATAAAATATTCTACTACAATTTAATAAGCTTTTTTTCTTTTCACTGCATAAAATATGATATTATTCTATTATAAGAGCCAAGCATTTAAACATGAGGGGGATATTCCGATTATGAAAGACGAAAAAGTATATGATATTACAATTATTGGTGGAGGACCGATAGGTTTATTCACTGCTTTTTATGGTGGAATGAGACAAGCAAGTGTAAAAATTATTGAAAGCTTACCACAACTTGGTGGGCAATTATCTGCACTTTACCCTGAAAAATTTATATATGATGTTGCAGGTTTCCCTAAAGTCCGTGCACAAGAATTAGTTGATAACTTAAAAGAACAAATGAAAAAATTTGATCCAACAGTATGTTTAGAACAATCTGTACAACAAATTACAAAAGGTGAAGATGGGGTATTCCATTTAGTTTGTAATGATGGGTTTGAACATTATACAAAAGCAATTATCATTACTGCAGGAAACGGTGCATTCCAACCTCGTAAACTTGAAATTCCAGGTTCTGAACGCTTTGAAAAAGCAAATTTACATTACTTTGTAGATGATATGAATAAATTCGCTGGTAGACGTGTCGTTGTATTCGGTGGTGGAGACTCTGCTGTCGACTGGTCTCTAATGCTTGAACCAATTGCTGAAAAAGTAACATTGATTCACCGTCGTGATAAATTTAGAGCACATGAACATAGTGTTGAAAATTTAATGAATTCAAAAGTTGAAGTAAAAACTCCTTGGATTCCAGTTGAAGCTGTAGGTAATGATCGTATTGAAAAGGTTGTTCTTCAAAATGCAAAAACAGAAGAACGTGAAGAAATCGAAATTGATGATGTAATTGTTAACTATGGTTTCGTTTCTTCATTAGGTCCTATTAAAGACTGGGGCTTAACAATTGAAAAAAATAACATCGTTGTTAACTCTCGTATGGAAACAAATATCCAAGGTATCTATGCTGCTGGGGACATTTGTACTTACGATGGTAAAGTAAAACTAATCGCTTCAGGATTTGGTGAGGCTCCAACTGCAATCAATAATGCAAAAGCTTACATCGATCCAAGTGCTAAAGTACAACCTGGCCACAGTTCATCAATGTTCTAAAAAATATTACAAAATAAATTACATGTTAGACTGTCCTTTACTTGGACAGTCTTTTATTATCACTCTCCTTGTGAAACAGTGAGCAATACACAGTATAGTTAGTGAACTTCTTCACAACTAACTACATAAAATCAAGACGAGCTTAAAATGATTTCTACACTATATAATAGTATCGTAACTCAAAAAAGATTCTATAAATTGACCTAAATTTGTAAAAATATTAACAAATTAAATAAAATTTATTTGATAGAGTTACTTATTAAAAAATAGGATACTTACGTATCCCATTTTCTTAGCACTCTTCAGGAGTTCCAGCATTTGTAGCAGTTCTAAAACTTGAACCACAACCACAAGATGCAATTGCATTCGGATTATCGATTGTAAATCCGCCGCCAAGCAAGGATTCTTTAAAGTCAATTACAATTCCTTTTAATATTGGCGCACTCTCATTATCAATTAAAAACTTAACTCCTTGGAATTCGTGTACAGTATCGTTTTCACTTTTTTCTGGATCAAATCCTAAACCATATGAAAGACCTGAACATCCTCCACCTTTTACACCTAATCGAACGTATACATTTTGATTTTCTTCATTTTCAAGCATTTCCTTAATTTTTAAGCCTGCTTGTTCTGTAACTGTAATCATTTTATTTCACTCCTCTTTGAGTATAGTATATGCCTTCGGTTATCGTTACTGCTGGGCCTTTCATCCATACATCACCTTTTGAGGACCAAGTTATTTGTAAATCCCCACCTTGTAAATGCACAGTAATTGGCTCGTCACGTTTATACTTACCTTCTTGAATCATTGTAACTACGGCAGCACAAGCTCCTGTACCACATGCTTGAGTAATTCCGGAGCCACGCTCCCATACAACAAAATTTATCTCATTATGAGGCAAACATTCAACAAATTCAACATTTACGCTTTCCGGAAATAATTCATGTTTCTCAACAAATGGACCTAGAGTAGTTAATGGTGCAGTTTTTATATCATCTACCTCAAATATAGCGTGTGGATTTCCCATTGAAACCCCACTAAATGAATGATACTTATCTTCAAATAAAATTTGATCTTTTGCAAAATCTTGATCTTCACCAGTTATCGGTATTTGCGATCTTTTAAAAATTGGTTTACCCATGTTAATTGTAATTTGATTTACAACTTCACCATCAAGATGAACATTTGCATTAACGATTGTACTGATTGTTTCAATTGTAAAGGAACTATTTTTTACAATTCCGTGTTCAAAAGCGTATTTAGCAACACATCTCAAACCATTCCCACAATTCTTAGCCTCAGATCCATCATTATTAAATACTCGCATTTTAACATCAGCTTTAGTTGAAGGACAAATTAAGATCATACCATCACTACCAATACCAGTATTGATGTTTGACACTTCAATAGCAATTTGTGAAAGCTCTGCTTCTTTTAAATGTTCTTCAAACATATTTACATATATATAATTATTCCCTAATCCATGCATTTTTGTATATCTAAAAGAATCCATTTTCATGACTCCTCACTTTTTATAATACTTTAAGTATAAATTTTTAATGAATTGAGCACAATAAGAACATCCCCCGTTTCTCGATATAGAAACATTTTTCGAGCAATCACTTTATGTGAATGCTCATTTTTTTTGTAGTTATGAAGATGTAAGATTATCGTTTTGCTCTCTTTAGGTTGAGTTAAACAAACCGTTGATTAAGAAAATAATTGGAGCGGAAAGTGTGAGACCCCTGGTTGAATAGTATGAAGGTGAAAACTCACAGGTGTAATGCGCCGAGGACCACCCTACGGATTGCAAGTAACCTTAAGTAGAATTCTTCAAATTCATCACCATTTGCTCCATCAAAAACAGACAATACTTTTTACCTATTTTATAATATTTTTGTACTACATACACATTCCTTCTACTCATTAGCCGATATATAGTTATAGAACATTTAAATCAGCAAATATTGGAGCCGAAGGATAATATGACTATAATAACACCAACTTTTACAAGAAATTTAAAATGCCCTTGTTGTTCAAAACCATTTACAACAGTAAACATTCGAATTTCATACCCAAAAACCGCTGAAGTAAGTACTGATTACTGTGTAACATATCAAGATGAAGAAAATTCACCTTATCTTTACTATGTTAATGTATGTGATCAATGTGGATACGCCTTTACAAAAAATAGTATTCCGCTAACAAATTTGGCAAAAGAGAAGATAAAAAAAGAAATCACTGAAAAGTGGATTCCGAGATCCTACGGAGACATTCGAACAATTGAAGAAGCAATTTCCTGTTATAAACTGGCAATTTACTGCTCAATAATTAAACGAGAAAAAAATTATATACTTGCAGGTCTTTTACTTAGAGTGGGATGGTTATTTCGAAAACTAGATAATTCAGTTGAAGAAGAACGATTTATGAAAAAAGCACTTGAAACATACAAAAATAGTTATGAAATCGCAGATTATATTGGAACTGAAATGTCAGAAATTAGAGTTTTATATTTAATTGGGGAATTATCAAGGAGATGTAGACTTTATGAAGAAGCAATTACTTACTTTTCCAAAATTGTTTCACACCCAAATGCACCAATTGAAAAAGGAATTGTAGAAAAAGCAAGGGAACAATGGTTAGTAACAAGAGAAGATGCGAAAGATATATAAAAAGCACTGTATTATGAACAGTGCTTTTTATATTAACATATTTTCTTCCAAAAATTTATATATATTATCAACTAATTCAGTTGCATTCTCACCAGTAACAACTTCACCTTCTACCAAAGCAAAAAGTGATAAACTACATTTTCCGCAATACCCTAGGCATCCATATTCTAATATATCTAGATTAGGGTCGCGTTCTAGCTGTTCCAATGCTTTTTGTGCACCGTCCGCTAGGTTTTTAATACAAAACTCTACTAAAGGTCTCAATTTTTTTCACTCCTTGCTCATCATAAAGTTACTCTTTTTTATGAAAAAGGTCAATCTTTTTGAGTTTAAGTAGAACCCATTTTATTTTACTAAGTAGACATTGTTATTTCATCATAAAATATATATAATATAATTGTCGAAAATTAGAAATTTTTTTTTATTTCATCGCTAATAAAACAAAAGGGGAACAGCAACTATGAAAAACCTCGTATTACTAGGTGGCGGATATGGAAATGTTCGTGTTTTATCTCGTCTTTTAACTTCCGCCTTGCCTGAGGATGTTCATATCACATTAATTGATCGAAATTCTTACCACTGCTTTAAAACAGAGTATTATGCATTAGTTGCAGGTACTGTACCAGAGCAACATATTCGAATTCCGTTTCCAACTCATGAAAAATTAACTGTTGTGTATGGGGATATTACAACAATTGATACATCAAGCAAAAAAGTAGTTTTAAGCAATGGAGAATCAGTTTCTTATGATGATTTAATTATTGGTCTAGGCTGTGAGGACAAATATCACAATGTGCCTGGGGCAAAGGAGAATACGTTCAGTATTCAAACAATTGAAAAAACTAGGGTAGCATACGAAAATGTAAACAGTCTACCTCCAAATTCAGTTGTCGGTGTAGTTGGTGCTGGATTAAGTGGGGTAGAGGTAGCAAGTGAATTAAGAGAAAGCAGAAGTGATTTGAAGATTTATCTTTTTGATCGCGGAAGTCGTATCTTATCCATGTTCCCTGAAAAACTAAGTTATTATGTTCAAAACTGGTTTGATGAGCATGATGTAAAAATCATTAGCAATTCAAACATTACAAAAGTTGAAGAGAACACACTTTTTAATCATGATGATGAAATACATTGTGATGCCGTAATCTGGACTGCTGGTATTCAACCGGTAGAAGTTGTACGTAATTTGTCTGTTGAAAAAGACAATACTGGACGAGTTGTAGTTACAAAATACCACCATATTCCAACTGATGAAAATGTTTACGTTGTAGGTGATTGCGCAGCATTACCATATGCTCCTTCTGCACAGCTTGCAGAGGCACAAGCCGAACAAATTGTAACCATTTTACAAAAGAAATGGAATGGTGAAGAACTTCCAGAAGTAATGCCTCAAATTAAACTAAAAGGTATTATGGGTTCTTTAGGTAAGAAACATGGTTTTGGCCTGTTTAACGAACGACCTTTACTTGGACGTGTACCTAGACTTATCAAATCTGGAATTCTTTGGTTATATAAATATCATAACGGTTAACAAATGAAAGACCCTTAGCATATCGCATAAGGGTCTTTTTTTATTTAATAATTAAAATTTTTATTATTCTGGTTTGTCAGTACGAATAACTTCTTTTATACTTTCTACCATACCTAATAGTTTTGTTGCATCCGTAGGGATAACAAGTTTTGATGCAGGACCATATGCCACTTTTTCTAGAGCTTCCATTGAGCGTAATTGGACCATTTCTTTTGTTGGTGCAGCTGTTCTCCAGACATCTAACACTAAACGCTCACTTTCCGCTTTCGCTTCCGCTAACTTAATGATTGCTTCTGCTTCCCCTTCTGCTCGTAATACCTGGGAATCTTTATCTCCTCGTGCTTTTTCAACTTGACTTAATCGTTCACCTTCAGCTTCAAGAATTTTAGACTGTTTTTCACCTTCAGCTTTAAGAATTTTCGATTCTTTGTCACCTTGTGCGATTAATACTTTTTCTCGACGTGTACGCTCAGCTTGCATTTGACGTTCCATCGCATTTTGAATATCAAGTGGTGGGATAATATTTCGAATTTCAACACGATTAACTTTCATACCCCATTTATCAGTAGCTTGATCTAGAACTGCACGTAATTTATTATTAACCGTGTCACGACTTGTTAAAGTCTCATCTAAATCTAATTCCCCGATTAGGTTACGTAAAGTAGTCGCCGTAAGATTTGAGATAGCAGCAAGCGGATTTGCAATTTCATACTCATGACGTACAACATCTGTCACTTGATAGAAAACAACTGAATCTACTTGGATACTAACATTCTCCTTTGTGATCATTGCTTGTGGTGGAAAATCAACAACAGTTTCTCTTAACGATTTTTTACTTGCAACTCTTTCAATAAATGGGAGTACAATATGAATCCCACTTTCTAATTTGCGATGAAATTTCCCAAGTCGTTCAACTAAATAAACTTCAGATTGTCTTACGATTCGAATACTCGATAACAATAACAATACAACAAATAAAACTATAATACCTATAATAATTGGACCATACATAATCTCAGACATTAACCACTACTCCTCATATTTAAATATTTGTTACGTATAATGTCGCACCCTCCACTTTGGATACGACTACTTTTCCATTTAAAACTAATGGTTCAGTTGAACGGATTGTCCATTCATCTCCGTAGACTTTTGAAGTCCCTAAATTTTCTTCTTCTAGATCAATTGATGAAACTACAATCTCCTTACCAATTAATGAATTCACTCCATTTTCTAGCGTCTTTTGTTGGTGTAAACGCTTTGCAAACTTCTTTGTACAAAGCCATAAAATTATTGCTCCCACTATAAAGACGATAAAAGTTAAGGTGTTTGATTCCGTTAAGTAACTAACTATTGATGCTAAAATACTAGCTAAACCAATCCAAAGGAATACAAATGTTAATGAAAACATTTCGATTATGATCAGTAAAACTCCAATTACGAATAAACTAATTGCAACCATACCACCCCTCCTCCCAGTTCTATATATATGCCAATATTTGTAAATTATCTTACACATCTATTTTATCATGTAAATTAGCCCATTTTACATAGAAATCTTGAATTTTATTAAAATTCTTTAATGTTTTGATGATTTCGTTAAGTTTGTTACTATAAAAGATTATTCTTAGTTGATTTCCTCTTCTGGATGCTCGCTCTTCCGTTGGGCGGGCTCAGAGCCTCCTTGGCCCACACGATGTGGGTTATGCATGCGTTACGACAGGACGTCGTGGTGTTAGCATGCCTACCTTTTTGACCACTGCGGGGTCTCACCTGTCCCGCTACTCCCACAGGAGTCGAGCACCCTCCGCTCCAATCAACTTCTTTTCAACAGTTAACCTTGGAAGATATATTTAAGTAAAATACTAAAAAACTCCTTACAATTTGTAAGGAGTTTTTGTCTTATTGTTCAATTGCATTATAAACATCTTTCAGCTTTGGATTACCTTCACCAACTACATTCCCGTTTACTAATACTACTGGATAGAAAAACTCGTCATTTCTAATTCTTTCAGCAAAATTCTCTTTTTGTTCATTTTCTACATTAAATATGTCAATATACTGAAAATCGAACGCTAAGTCAGGATACTTTCTTTGTAATGCAGCTTGAAGCCATTCATATGTCTCAATTGAAGATGGCATCCCTACACAACTAGCACAAATAACTTCAGCCCCAAAAACTTCCACTAAAATTTTATTACTCATTTTCTCCTCCTAGCATACACTAATATGTGTGTCCAAAATATATTCTTACACACAAAGTACTATGTAATAGATTTTTTCCTCTTAACTGATTATAATAAAATTAGTGAAAGGAGTCGATATGAATGGACATGAAAGAACAAGTACAAGAAGTATTAGATAAATTAAGACCGTTTCTTCTACGTGATGGCGGAGACGTTGATTTAGTTGATATTGAAGATGGCATTGTTAAACTTCGCCTATTAGGTGCATGTGGAAGCTGCCCAAGTTCAACTATTACATTAAAAGCTGGTATTGAACGCGCACTATTAGAAGAGGTACCAGGAGTAATTGAAGTAGAACAAGTTTTCTAATCAATTAAGTTTTAAAGAGAAGGGGAAAAAAACCCCTTCTCTTTTTATTTTAACCAGTTAATTTCTCTAATTCCCAATTTTGCAGTAGGTAATCCAACTAGATCATAAAATCCACCTAAAAATGCTTCAAATTCATTTGTTGTTTCAAGATAATGAACTAATTTGCGTTCATATCTTTTTCTGTCTGCATCATTTTTTGACAAATAGTATCCTTCAATTGTTTCGAAATAATGAACCGGAAACAATAGTCTTGCATATAGTAAACGCCAAGAAAATGTAGATAAAGGACTTTTCTTCTCATATCCGTATAGAAATGATAAAATCTTTTTCTTATAGTTTCCGCTGTTTTCTAAATACTCATCTCTTACCCACTCAGCAAGGTCTCTACTAGGATGATCATATATCCATTCAGAAGGTATTTTTGCAAAATGAATCTCTTTCATTTTTCGTTCAGTAATTTTTTGATGGCAAATTGTTGCAGAATCGACTATTTGTGGTGTATCGTCTAATTCGGTATCAACCACATATTGTATAGCATTCTCTGTCATTCCGAGATAATATGGGAATGATTCAATAAAAATTTGTTCAAAGTAATTTTCAGGATGATTATTTACTTTCGTTTGCCAAAATCGCTCTAGCTGTTCTAATCGTTTTTCCCACAAACTTTTCCATTTACCAATCCTATTTAAACGCTTTAAATCATCCGAAAACTTTTTCCCTCTTAAATGGAAAATGGCCATTTCTTCTCCAAAATTAGAACTCCTTTCATTTTGCCTATAACTTTTAAATAATGAGTAATTATTACCGGCTATTTTACTTACATAATAGCCTTGAATATTTTGAACAAAAGTAGCAACTGTTTGATCACCCGTTGAACTCATAAAATCACTCAATCTTTTCATTTCCTGCAAATCATCTTCTTTCAAGCTTCCTATTGGCACAAGAAAATACACTCGATTCCTTTGCCAAAACATGTAATATGACTGAACTTCTAATAGCTCAGCTGGTTGAATTTGATAATGATGAAATAAATCTTGAATGATGTTTTCGTTACGATTAAACACCATCACTCACATCCTTCTGTTGTAGCTACTTACTAATATATATGTCACAAATCTCAAAACCTGTACCCATACTTTCTAATAACGAAAACATAAACCGAATGACCCTTCACAAAAAAGGAGAAAATAACGTATATATATATGAAAGGTGGAAGGCGTACGCTCTGATCCAACAAGCATAAGACAAGAATTGATGATGGTTGCACACTTTAACCGTCTCCTGACATTGTTTATGACTTCGAGAGCAAACGCCTAGAAATAGACATTTTAAAAAGTGAAGGTGTTTGTTTAGGAAGAAAGACTTGTTATAACACATACCGCGTGTGTACTTGCTGACTTTTTTTGTAAATATGAATACCATTTTTTAAAGGGTAATTATACTCGATATAGAATCATATATATAAAACCTCTTAATTTACATGATCATTCCATTAATAAGCAAAAGTTGCAATTATCCTATTAAATCTATATCAAAATTGGTAGTTCATTCACTTTATTAATTTTTCACACTAAATAAATCAATCGATAAGGAAAAGGTGATGAAATGGAATATTTAAATCACGATTTAGAAAAGACTGCATTGGCATTATTAGAAAAAAGAGGTGTAACACTTGATGATATTGCTGATTTAGTTTATTTTTTACAGCATAAATACCATGATCATTTGTCATTAGAAGAGTGTAAACACAATGTTCAGAGAGTCTTGACAAAACGTGAGATACAAAATGCCGTCATTACTGGTATTGAATTAGATATCTTAGCTGAGCAAGATAAACTGCAAGAACCTCTATTAGCAATTATTAAAAAAGATGAGGGTTTATATGGGATTGATGAAATAATCGCCTTATCGATTGTAAACGTTTATGGATCAATTGGATTTACAAATTATGGTTACATCGATAAATTAAAACCTGGTATTTTAGAAAAATTAAATGATAAATCAACAGGATTAGTAAATACATTTCTCGACGATATAGTTGGTGCAATTGCAGCCGCTGCTTCAAGCCGATTAGCACACCGTGCAGCACATAAAGATGCTGATCAACGTAAATCAGACAAATAATAAAAAAACACTCAGTAAATTGATTACTGAGTGTTTTTTTATTATATATACTGAATCCATTCCTCTAGTGATTGGACTGAATATGTGGGTTGTTTTTCATAATCGGCTAACATTTCTTTTGTTGTTACACCAGTATGTACTAATAAAGTATCTATACCTGTATTGATCCCAGCTAATATATCTGTATCATAATAATCGCCAACCATTAAAGTATCTTCTTTCGAAACACCAAGTACCTTTAATGCCTGTTCCATTATAATGGATTCTGGTTTTCCGATAAATATCGGTTTTACCGTTGTTGATACAGCAATAACCGACGTTAACGAACCATTCCCAGGTAACAATCCTCTTTCAGTAGGAATGGCTATATCACCGTTAGTTGAAATAAATTTCGCTCCATTTCTAACTGCGATACATGCCTTGGCCAATTTTTCATAATTGATATTTCGATCTAAGCCACTTACGACGAAATCAGGATAATCATCCGTTAATTTAAGACCAACTTCTTCTAAGGCATATTCCAGTCCCTCTTCACCAATCATATAAACAGTTGCATTTTCTTTTTGCTCTTTAATATAATTTGCAGTTGCATTACTAGTTGTAAAAACTTGATCTTTAGTCGTTGGAATATTGAAGCGATTTAGTTTTTCAGCAACTTGCTCCGGTTTACGCGTTGAATTATTTGTTACGAATAAATATGGAATATTTTTTTCCTTTAGTGCCTTAATAAAGTGACTTGCCTCTTCTATTTGTTCCTCTCCACGATACATCGTACCATCTAAGTCAATTAAGTATCCTTTATATTGCTTCATATTGCCACTCCTTACAAATCCATAAATAAGTCTGTTTATTTTTCTTCTTCACTGCTAAATGCATTTACTACACCTAGTTCTTTATCTAAATAAGTTTGTACGGCGCATGTAAATTCATTAAACGCTTTTTTATTTTCCCTTAAAGTCTCGACAATCAATTCAGTAATTGAAGTTGTGTAGTCCTGTAATAAGTGTTTACGTATTGGAATTAATTTTTTAATTGATTCACCAATAGTAGAAGTAATTACTTTTTCATCCATTAGTATATCAACTATATCATCATAACTTCCTGGATCTCTCATAATAAAACCATCAATCATTGTATTTCCAATATCTAGAATCGCATCAATTAATAAATGAGTCATTCTTTCTAGGGCTAACTCTTCTGTTTTATTCTTTGGCTGACTATTAGCATCATAATATTCAAGCATAGAGTTAATTATTTCAATTCGATCTAATATGCTTTGACGATTTACAAAGTACATTTGTACACTTCCTTCTCAATTCTATCTTCTACATTTTACGAACTTATATTTATTTTATAGCTAATTTCAAAAAAAATCGACATGAATGAAAGCGTTTCGTATGTATTTTTGTTATATTATATAGGTGAATATTATTTGGGGGTTGGACAATGGAGCGTGAATTAGCACTTGAGATTGTAAGGGTCACAGAAGCAGCAGCTCTTGCCGCAGCTCAATGGATGGGACGCGGTAAGAAAAATGAGGCAGATGATGCAGCAACAACCGCAATGCGTTCAATGTTTGATTCAGTAAACATGGCTGGTACAGTTGTAATTGGTGAAGGTGAACTTGATGAAGCGCCTATGCTATATATTGGAGAGAAACTTGGGACAGGCAATGGACCTGAAGTAGATATTGCTGTTGATCCACTTGAAGGAACGAATATCCTTGCAAAGGGCCATGCCAATGCTATGGCAGTCATTGCAATCGCCGATAAAGGTAATCTACTACATGCGCCAGATATGTATATGGAAAAAATTGCAGTAGGACCTCTCGCTGCTGGAAAGATATCTCTAGACGATCCCATCGAAAAAACGATTGATATTATAGCTCAAGCAAACAATAAACGTATTCATGACTTAACGGTAATTGTCCAAGAACGTCCTCGACATGACGAAATCATTCAACGAATTCGTGAAAAAGGTGCTCGAGTTAAATTATTTGGAGATGGTGATGTTGGTGCAGTAATTGCTACTGCTTTACCACAAACAGGTATTGATTTATTTGTCGGAATTGGTGGCGCACCAGAAGGTGTAATATCCGCCGCTGCAATTAAAGCGCTAGGTGGAGACATGCAAGCAAGACTTGTTCCAATGAATAGTGAGGAGGAACAACGTTGTATAGATATGGGCCTTGAAAATCCGAGACAATTGTTAACCTTAAATGATTTAGTCAAAGGTGACGATGCCATATTTGCTGCAACGGGGGTCACTTCAGGGGAACTTCTTGATGGAGTAACTTTTCTTGGCGGAGACTTAATTGAAACTCATTCAATTGTTATGAGAAGTAAAACGAAAACAGTTCGCCATATAAAGGCACATCACCATCTCGGATTTAAGCCAAGCCTTAAAAATAATACAGAAATTACACAGTAAAGCTGACGTATCGCTTAAACGAACAAAAAAGAATATATTTTTGGAGGTACACCAATGGGAGAACGCTTTTTCTTATATGATGATGTAATTCAAGCAAAGACACGATTTGTAAGCTTTATGGGAGACGAGCAAAGACATGATCTTGCTTTAATTTATTCAGATCGTCATTATGGTAAAGTTTTTGTGTTAGATATTCAAAGTAATCGTTTCGCAATTATTGGGGGAGATGATTTAAAAGAAGAAGGATATTTAGAGTATGCTTTTGGTATTTCAGAAGAAAAAGCTGCAGAGTTATTAGATTTCCTTAGTGAAATAATATTCTAATTTTAAAATTTTCTTGTGGATAAATAATTGAAAATATAAAAAGAGTGGATAACCTTTAGAGTTGTCCACTCTTTTTGTGATTAACTTAGCACTTATGCACATTCATATAATAAGTTTTTTACTTATCCACAATATTTTTCATTATTATAAATATTTTAAAAATAATTATCCACAATTTTAAAAATGGCTGTTTTCGTATATATTTTTGCAATTTTAGATTGTTTAGTTGATTTCAACTCCAGGATGTACCTTTCAGCCGGGAGTGAACTAAGCCTCCCTGGCCCACCGCAACAATCTTTTAGAAAAGAGCCTAAAAAATAAAAAAATTGGTGAGTTTCCCCCACCAATTAATTTTTAATTTTTTTTACAACGAAATATTTACAGCCAAAATTACAATACTCATAAATATATTCACGTAAGGTACTTATTTTTGAATCATATGGTACATTTTTTTGTGAGTCATCGAAAAACCCTCTTAAACGTAATTGCTCGTAACCCCAATCCCCTACAATGTAATCATACTTGGAAAGGATTTCAGCGTATCGTGCTTTAAAAGCTTCTTCATTAAACCCTTCACGATAGTCTTCTACTATTTCATAACAAATATTTTGTATGCAAACCAAATTGAATTCTCCTTCCTTTTACTCCCATAAATATGTATTCACTTTATTTGGCATACTAATTTTACAATTGATTTTTAAAAGGTGGGATTAAGTATGCGCAAATTTTTAGTTTGTTTAGTAACTTTATCTTTATTAGGTGGGTGTTCCTTTGGTCCAAGTCACTCTAGAAAATTTGAATATAAAGATACAGCTTATCAAGGTGATCAAGGATTAACACCAAAAAGATTAAACACGAAGCCTGGTGATTTAGGTGCGATGAATTCTGATGCTTTAGACTCTTCTTACAAAGATTATGGCTTTTCTAGGTTACAAAAGCAAGGGGTTTTAGGTAAAGATGGTGAATATTCTTTAAAAATTGACAAGCAAGAAGTTGCTAAATTTATATCTTATTTAGTTGTTAAGCTACCTGCAGTAGACGATGCAGCAACATTAGTTACTGATCAAGAAGTATTAATCGCTTACCAAACAAGTGAAGATTTAAAGAAAGTAAGAAGCCAAGTTGAAAAAACAGCTCGTTCTGCTCTACCAAGTTATTATCACATATTTACTTCTGCTAAGATGCAAAATATCAACACAATTGAAGACCTTGATAAATATGGACAACTTACAGATGGTCAATTGGAAGAAAAAGTGAAAGCTTTATCCGAGGGCTTCGATGTGGATAAGGAAAGTCTTCACTTTGATAAAGTAATTAAAGATTAATTAAATAACAAAATAAAAAGCACTAGCTAGTCTAGTGCTTTTTATTTTTAATTATTGAGCTTGTTTTGCTGACTGAACTTGCTCATCAGCGTGATATGATGAACGAACTAATGGGCCAGATTCACAGTGAGAGAAGCCTTTTTCAAGAGCTACTTCTTTAAGAGCTGCAAATTCATCTGGAGTATAGTACTTCTTAACAGGTAAATGATTTTTTGTCGGTTGTAAGTATTGACCTAACGTAATAATATTTACACCCGCAGCACGTAAGTCATCCATCGCTTCATATAATTGTTCATTCGTTTCTCCTAAACCAACCATTATGCTTGATTTAGTAGGAATTTCAGGATTAATTTCTTTCGCTCGACGTAAAAATTCAAGTGATCTTTCATATGTTGCTCTCGCACGTACTCGTGGAGTTAATTCGCGAACTGTTTCAATATTGTGGTTCATAATATCTGGCTTAGCATCCATTAACATTTTAAGGTTCTCAAACTTTCCAGCCATATCTGAAGGTAAAACCTCAATTGTAGTAAATGGATTTGCTTTGCGTACTTCACGTACTGTTTCAGCAAATACTGCTGCTCCACCATCTCTTAAATCATCACGTGCAACAGCAGTAATTACAACGTGTTTTAAATTCATTTGAGTGACAGACTCTGCAACTCGAACTGGTTCTTGTAAGTCTAACTCTGTAGGTAATCCTGTTTTAACGGCACAGAAACGACAAGCACGAGTACAAATATCACCTAAGATCATAAATGTAGCTGTTTTTCTTACAGCCCAGCATTCATGGATATTTGGACAACGAGCTTCCTCACATACTGTGTGTAAATTCTTAGAACGCATCATTTTTTTTAAATCAGTATACGTTTCATTCGTATTTAATTTTATTTTTAGCCATTCGGGCTTTCTCAAATATTCTTCTTTTTTAGATGCCATTTGAAATTCCTCCAACGTTTATTCGTTTACGACATATTTCAATCTTTATTTCAATATTACTATATATTACTACATTTTTCACAGAGATGAAAAACTTTCGTTCGAATATCCCTATAATTTCCATCTATGAAAGTTGCTTCTTTAACCAAACTAAAGGAGAAAATCAATTTAAAGGATGATGGTTTTGAAAAAATTAATTGTACGTTTCTGTATGGTGCTGATCTTCTTAACACCATCATTAGTAAACGCCGAAGAAATTAACCAAGAAAAATTAAATCAAGAGCGAATGGCATTATATAAAAAAGGAGAAGCTTTGTCCTTTATTCCTTGGTACTATTTTGCAGCGATTGATACTTATGAGAGAAATGTACGAAGTGTACGAAATGATATTCCAAAAAGAGAAAATGGCGTACTTTCCATTTATATTAAACCAGAAGACTGGACTGGAGTTGTAAACCCAATAAAAAATGACACGTATATACCGACAATTCACTTATTTAGCGGTATTGGTATGGATGGAAATAATGATGGGAAAGCCTCACTTCAAGACGATGAAGATTTGTTATTTACATTTATTCATCGATTACATTTTTATGGACCTACGAGACAATATATTAGAATGATGTTATGGGACTACTATCAACGGGCTATAACTGTGGATATTATTGACGAATATGCTCGCATGTATCAATATTTTGGCAAATTATCGATTAATGGAAACGCCTTTCCATTACCTATAAGAAGTGAACATAGTTATCAAAGCACTTGGGGGGCGCCTCGTAGTTTTGGAGGTCGAAGAGTACATGAAGGAACGGATATATTTGCTAATTACGGTACGCCTGTTAGAGCTACTTGTTATGGAATTATTGAGACAAAAGGTTGGAATCGAATTGGTGGATGGCGAATTGGTATACGTGATCTAAGTAATAGTTATCATTACTATGCACACCTTGGAGGATTTAATAAAGTCATTCAAAAAGGTCAAGTTGTTGAACCAGGTACAGTAATCGGATATGTTGGAAGCTCCGGTTACGGTCCTCCAGGAACTTCTGGTAAATTCCCTCCACATCTTCACTATGGAATTTACAAGGATAATGGATATTCAGAATGGTCATATGACCCTTACCCTAGACTACGTTTATGGGAAAGACAGGATCGGATTTCATTAAGACGAAAATAATTTAAAAAGCAGACTAAATTGTTGATTAGTCTGCTTTTTAAAAATTTATATTATATCTTTTTAAAAATGTAATCGACTGAATAGAACTAAAGATTAGTCCTTCTTCTCTTCAGTTGGATTCGGTAATGCTTGATTATTATTTGGTGAAAAAGGGATATAGCTTGGTACTTCTCCATCGATAATTTCAGTAGCAATTGGTACTTCAACTTTTACCTTCGTTGATTTTGTACTAAAAGGAATAATTACATTCATATTTACCTCTACATGCATGATAATCTCCACAACTGAATTATCAAATCCAAATGGTTTAACTTCTTGTGAGACACTAGCAACTGCATCCCCAACAACTGAAAATCTAACTGGAATTGTAGGTCCCAGTTTACCTAACAAAACAGTATTCGTAACTACACCTATTGGTACATCCAAGTAAAATCCGTCATTATCAGTTTTCATTTTTTTCATTTCTGACTTGGGTAAGGATAAAAATGAAATATCTCCATTTTCAACTCTTCGAATATTTTTTTCTACATGTTCTGTTGTCGAGCCGATTATTTTATTTATTAGATATGTATCCGTGCTTATGACAGCTTTCCCATTTTCATCTACATCACGAATAATGATGTCATGACCCTTTAATTCTTGAGAAGCTGACTCATATGCTTCATTAATGACTAAGGAGGCTATTCGTTTTGTTTGTTTTTCGGAATACTTCAATATCGTTGGTGAAAAGATTTTATCTATTTTCCAAAATCCATAACAAAATAAGATTACGAATAAAATTAGTATCACTATATATTTATTTGGAAGTTTTTTTCGGAATAATTGCAAAGCAGGAATAGCAATGGCATTTGTTTTAAATACCCTAAAAGATTTTTTTTTACTAATAAATGCCCTACTTCCTGGAACACGCCTATGTTTAAATTTCTTCATTGTATCCATGCCCCCTTATTAATGGGTATGCATGTCAACGCATGTTCATTCTTATTGTCTTAAACTCAAGGTAAGTGTGACGACTTTATCAAAGTATCTTGTTTAACATTGTTAAACACAAAAAAAGATGCCCAAATTTTATGGAACATCTTTTTTATTATTGATAAACTCTTTGTTTTAAAGTTGTATCACAGTCTGTAATCATTAAATGTAATTCATCATAAAGATTTACTTCATAAGGAATACTTATTTCGTACCCATTCTCCTCAATGATTCGAATAATTGGTCGATCAGTAGATGCAGCATTTTGTCTTGCAACAATACCGCGTCGTCCGTCATTTAGCTGAACCGTTAATCCCGTTGGATAGATTGAAAGAGAATCTCTAAAAATTTGAACTAATTTTGCATCAAATAATTTATCACTACCACTATATAATAATTCTAAGCCCTCATGCGGAAGCATTGCTTGCCTATAGACACGATTTGAGGTAACTGCATCAAAAACATCAGAAATCGCAATAATTTTTGAATACAAATGCATATCCTTGCCTAATATACCTTTTGGATAACCGCTACCATTTATTCTTTCATGATGTTGTAACGCACAGATTGCTACAACGGAATGAATATTTGGAACCTCTCTTAACATCTCATATCCAGCAGTAGTATGTTGTTTGATTAGCTCATATTCTTCTTCAGTTAAACGTTCTGGTTTATCAAGAATTTGATTAGGAACAACCATCTTTCCTACATCATGTAAAAGTGCTCCTAAACCAAGAAGGTCAAGCTGGCTCTTATCTAGTCCAAGATTTGTTCCAATTGCTAAAGAATACATTGTTACATTTAACGAGTGTGTAAAAATATACTCATCATATGAAAATACATCTGTTAATAACGATAATACATCATTATTTTGTTTTAATTCTTTTAGTAGTGATTCAATAATTCCTTTTAGTTGAGGTGCAGATTTTTCTAATGAAAGCCATCTTAAATGTAATTCTTCATTTTTAAATTTAACAAAGGCATCTTCGATCTTTTTCGTGCTTTCAATACGTAGTTCATCTGAAATGGTAGACTCTAATTCTAAGCCATCAGAAAGAGGGTCTTGTATAAAGACATAAGAAACACCTAATTTATGAAGACGATTAATCATCATCTCTGTTAAAGGAACATTTGCATTAACTAAAATTTTTCCCTGTTCGTTATATATCGGCTTACCTAATAGCGTGCCTGGAACAAGAGTTGATGTCACGACGATTCTCATAGCATTCTCCCTGATATACTTTTTAATTAAATATATGTCTGTTCAGATGAGTTAATTCGTGATGTCATGCTTAGTAATTCTAGTTGTTTTATAGCACCTGAATACATTTTTCGAAATATTTCTACTAATTTTTATTTATTATACTATTTATAACGGTTAAATTGTAAAAAAATTTAGCCACTAAACAAAATTTAGTGGCTGTACTCATATCATTCTTAATAATGCGTCCCTTCCAATCATGCCTTTTTGAATGCCAAGACGTTCAGCTTCAATTGTAATGGATTCTAAGGGTGCATTTAATAACTCTTCGATTGTTTTGACACCAACTGCACGGCCAGCAATTATTTGCCGATCGCGAAGCCTTTCATTTAAAAGAGCAACATCTAAAGCTCCACACATTATATAACCTTTATCATTCATTACGACTAAAAGTGTTGTTTTTGGTAATAGAACGGTAACAGCATTAAAAGTATGATTTTCGATTGTAATGGGTGTTAAATTAATCAAGTTCAACGCTCCTTTCTCATTCTAAAATATGAGAAAAAATTTAAAAATGAACCTGTCTAGCCTACTAAATTTACATACTTTTTAACGCCCAAAGTAACACGTCTCTAATAAATTCAGGCATAAAGTACCTTTTATTTGCTGAATCACGAATCGTAGGTAATAAATGTCCAAACGTAAATAAATCCAAAGTTCCAACTTCATAAATTCTATTTAAATCAAGCATTACACCATTGATATAAATATCTTCCTTAAAAAAATGCGTTTTCTTATGGCGATTACGTATCGTAATACCACCATAAACCATTCTACCAATTACTTTACCTCTAAATCCAAATCCTTTCATTTTGAGATGCACTAGTTCTTTTTCTTCTCCGCGGTTTATCACATCTAATAGTTCGTCTCCACTTAGATAAACAATGCAAGGATTAATCGGATGCGGGCAAATTCGGTGCACATGTCCTTTATTAACAATTCCTTTTGTTAGACCGTCTAATAAAATACCTGAGTTTATCATACTTACTTCTGAATTCGTCCATTTTTTTAAAGCTTCTGCTAATAACGTTGGAAGTGGGCTATCTTTGAACCAATTAACATTAAGATGATCTGAGAGTATAGCTACCGGTTCACTTAGAATTTCTTCGCTCAATCTCATTAATTTCATCAAACTTCTTTTCGTCATTTCATCTTGATAGTATCTAGGTACTTTATGTACTTCTATAACCGAAGCATCTACATTGATCACTGTTTTTGTTTCTTGATTTACAGTTATTAAAACTTCACCTAGATATTTTCCATGTTTACCCGTACCGCATAATAAGGTCCCTCCTACATACTCACCATTTGGAAATAAATGATGGGTATGGGCACCTAATATAATATCTATCCCTGAAAATTGTTCTGCAATTCTTTGATCCTCTTTCATTCCTAAATGTGACAGGATCATCACAACATCTGATTTTTCTCTTACTATTGGAAGAATTTCATTTAATGTTTTAAATGGTTCGCTAATGCACCATCCAAGTGCTTCATAAAATACAGGATACGCTACCGTCAACCCTATTACACCTAACTTCATGCCATCGACTTCGTAGATTTGATATGGCTTACTAATACTTTGTGAATGTTCTTCCGAGATTGATAAATTACCAATCAACACATCAAAATTTGCATTTTCATAAAGTTTTAGTAATTCTTCCTTTGATAACGTAATGCCTTCATTATTACCAATGGTTATCGCGTTGTATCCAGCCTCATTTAATAAGCTTACATTTCCTTTTCCTAAAGTAGCCTCTGAAATTGGATGAAAACGATCCACGAAGTCGCCAATATCAAAAGTTAAAGTAGATTCACCATTAATTCTAGCAAGCTCTCTTTTAGATTTTAATAACCCTACAATCGTTGGCCATGTTTCAAAGTGACTATGAATGTCATTTGTATGGAACAATCGAATATTTTTTGTTTGATTGGTTTCCATTGTTCCACCCCATTTCTACATATTTTCTATCATTAATTTTATGCCATACAACAATAACACAAATCTCAAAATAACTGAGATGGTTTCAGTTTTTAACTTTTGATTGATATATGCTCCAAGTTTTCCTCCAACCCATGCTCCAGGTATTAGCAATAGTACATAATAAAAATTAACTGATCCAATCGACAAATACGAAATAGAACTCCCGACTGTCGTGAACATTACGACAAACATAGAAGTTGCAATTGCTAATTGAGGTGGAAAGCCAAATAAAAAGGCCATCATTGGAACTAGCATGACACCTCCACCTATCCCAAATAACCCTGAAATCAAACCAACTATTACCGAAAGCCCAATAGCTAATGGAAGATTATAACTATATGTATATGCTTCACCTTGCTCATTTGTATATGTTTGAATCATACCTTTATGTATTTGTTTTGGTTTTTTCTTAAATCTAGAAGATGCGAATAAAAATAATGAAATACAAACTAATAATACTCCAAAATACAATTTAAAACGGTCTGTATTTAGCAGTGTATTTATATATGAACCAAGTAAACTTCCTGGAACACTCCCTATCAAAAATAATAATCCACTTTTAAAATCAATTCTCTTTTGCTTACGATAAGTAAGAGTAGATGATAAGGATGAAAATACAATTGTAATAAGGGAAGTTCCAACCGCAACTTGAATTGGAACAGTAGAAAATCCAGGTAAAATTCGTTCAATATTCAGTAGCATCGGAACAATGATAATTCCTCCGCCTAAACCAAATAGCGACCCAAAAGTCCCTGCTGCTAACCCTATACTGATCAGTATAAGAATTTGTAAGGTTATTTCCAAACGATCACTCTCTCCTTCTGATCAACTCGATGACTAGATAATATTTAAAGTTTAACATAAAAAACTCGGATTTCTCCGAGCAGTGACTTTAATTTCTTCTTTTCATACATCTCTTTTAACAAGCTATTTCACTATCAAAACTTCTGTTATCAATTTTTGGATTAGGACCCCATTGATTTTCATCCTCTTTACTATTTAAACAAGTACTATCACAAAGTGTTTTTTTACAAAATATCACAAATTTTATACACACCTTAATCTTTGAAATAAGATGTATGCTTCAATAAAACTTGCTTATAAATCGACACTCTCCTTGAAAATAGCCAATTTTTAAAAGCATGTATAAATGAGGGTAATTCTAATTTTCTTATTTTTTTAGAATTCCTAAATATTCTTTCCATGGACCAACATCTTCACGATAACTATTAGCCATTACCCTTACAATTTGACTGATATGAGTTAAATCATGTACAACCCAAGTAGACAGTAATTCTCTTAACTTAACAAGTCCAAATTCAGGATGAACGCCCTTTAACTCAAAATTTATTTCTGCTTCAATCAACATTTGTAATTTTGTGATATTCTGTGCTCTATTTACCTTAAATTCATGTAATTTCTCTTCAATTGATCTATTTTTTTCTTGATTCAGATGTGTTAAACGATCAAATGGAGGAAATGGCTTATGTTCACCTTCATTAAGAATCCAATTGATCCTCACCATCCAATTCGTTTTTTCTGCTTCAATTAGGTGATCAATCACTTCAGAGACATTCCATGTCCCATCGCCTTCATTGCTATGTAACCACCTATTAGATAAACCGGATAGAAAAGAGTCCAATGTTCGCGGAGTCCGCTCTAGTACCTCAATCGTTTCATTCAGATTAAAATTCATCTAAATCGCTCCTTTCTTCATTCAATTAAATGTATGTATCTAAAACACTCTTAACAATCCACCTATCTAAATTTTAGCAAATATTTAATCGTCCACAACTAATTAATAGGTAATTTAATGCAAAAAAAAGACGAACTTAGAAAGTTCGTCTTCATTATTGTAATGAAAAATTAACCAATTGATCCTTCCATCTCGAACTTAATCAGACGGTTCATCTCAACTGCATATTCCATTGGTAATTCTTTTGTGAATGGCTCAATGAAGCCCATTACGATCATTTCTGTAGCTTCTTGCTCAGAAATTCCACGGCTCATTAAGTAGAATAATTGTTCTTCAGATACTTTTGAAACTTTTGCTTCGTGCTCAAGTGAAATATTGTCGTTTAAGATCTCGTTGTATGGAATTGTATCAGATGTTGATGCATTATCCATAATTAACGTATCACACTCAATATTTGAACGTGAACCAGCTGCTTTACGTCCGAAGTGTACAATACCACGATATGTTACTTTACCACCATGTTTCGAAATTGATTTCGATACAATTGTAGATGAAGTGTTTGGAGCTAAATGAATCATTTTAGCACCAGCATCTTGGTGTTGACCTTTTCCAGCAATTGCAATAGAAAGTGTAAGACCACGTGCGCCTTCACCTTTTAAGATAACTGCAGGATACTTCATTGTAAGTTTAGAACCGATGTTTCCATCAATCCATTCCATTGTTGCATTTGCTTCACATACAGCACGCTTCGTAACTAAGTTGAATACGTTATTCGCCCAGTTTTGAATTGTTGTATATCGGCAATATGCATCTTTTTTAATGATGATTTCTACTACTGCTGAGTGAAGTGAGTTTGTCGTATAAACAGGAGCTGTACAACCTTCTACGTAATGTACGCTTGCTCCTTCGTCAGCAATAATTAGAGTACGCTCAAATTGTCCCATATTTTCTGAATTAATTCGGAAATATGCTTGAAGAGGCGTATCAACTTTCACACCTTTTGGAACGTAAATGAATGATCCACCAGACCAAACTGCAGAGTTTAAAGCAGAGAATTTGTTATCTGTTGGTGGAATTACTTTACCAAAGTGTTCTCTGAAGATGTCTTCGTGTTCACGTAATGCTGTATCTGTATCAGTAAACAGAATTCCAAGATCCGTTAAGTCTTGTTTCATACTATGATAAACTACTTCAGATTCGTACTGAGCGGAAACACCCGCTAAATACTTTTGTTCAGCTTCAGGAATACCTAATTTATCAAATGTGTTTTTAATTTCTTCAGGTACTTCATCCCAAGACTTTTCTGTTTTCTCTGATGGCTTTACATAATAAGTAATTTCATCAAAGCGTAAATCAGACATGTCTCCACCCCATTGAGGCATTGGCATATCATAAAAATGTTGTAAAGATTTTAAACGGAAATCTAACATCCATTGTGGTTCATTTTTCATGCGTGAAATTTCTTCAACGATTTCTTTTGTTAATCCACGTTCAGAACGGAAAATCGATACGTCACGATCATGAAAACCATATTTATAATCACTAATATCTGGCAAATTAGTAGACATTTTTCTTGCTCCCTTCTAATAGAAGAGGAGGATTAAAGCTCAGAAGTTATTCTGATTTTAACCCCTTCTCCATCGCTTTCCATGCAAGTGTTGCACATTTAATTCGAGCTGGAAATTTCGAAACACCTTGCAGTGCTTCAATATCATCTAAATCAATTGATTCATCGTATTCTCTTCCAAGCATCATATCTGAAAAGATTTGAGAAAGTTTTAATGCTTCCTCAATCTTTTTACCTTTAATTGCGTGTGTCATCATTGAAGCAGAAGCCATTGAAATCGAACAGCCTTCACCGTCAAAACGTGCATCCGATACTATTCCATCGTCTACTTTTAAACGTAATTCAATGCGGTCACCACAAGTTGGGTTATTCATATTAACAGTTAAATCGCCGTCAGAAATAGCTCCAACCCCTTTATTACGAGGGTTTTTATAATGATCCATAATCACTCGACGATATAATCCATCTAGATCAATATTTCGATTAATAGACATCGCTGAAATACTCCTTCGTTTTTACTAGTCCTCTTACAAAAGCATCTACATCTTCTTTTGTATTATACAGATAAAAACTTGCACGAGCTGTAGCAGATACCTTTAACCATCTCATTAATGGTTGCGCACAATGATGGCCTGCGCGAACAGCGATCCCTTCTACATCTAATACAGTTGCAACATCATGTGGGTGTACATCTTCCACATTAAATGTCACTAATCCTGCACGATGTTTAGGTCCGTAGATTGTTACACCTTCTACAGATGATAACTGCTCAAGTGCATAATCAGCAATCTCATGTTCATGTTTTTCAATGTTATCCATTCCAATTTCAGTTAAGAAATCAATCGCAGCACCTAAACCAACAGCACCCGCGATGATAGGAGTTCCACCTTCAAACTTCCATGGTAATTCTTTCCAAGTAGAGTCTTGTAAGTCAACGAAATCAATCATTTCCCCACCAAATTCAATTGGTTCCATGTTCTCAAGAAGCTGTTTTTTACCATAAAGTACACCAATTCCAGTAGGAGCACACATTTTATGACCTGAGAATGCGTAAAAGTCACAATCTAAGTCTCGTACGTCTACTTTCATATGTGGCGTACTTTGTGCACCATCAACAAGCATGATTGCACCGTTTTGATGAGCAATTGCCGCAATCTCTTTTACAGGATTAATTGAGCCAAGTACATTCGAAACGTACATAATGGCAACAATCTTAGTATTAGAGTTAATTGTAGCTCTTGCCGATTCAACACTGATTGAACCATCTTCTTCTAATGGTAAATATCTTAATGTTGCTCCTGTAGCTTTTGCAACCTGTTGCCAAGGAATGATGTTGCTGTGATGCTCCATATAAGAGATAACAATCTCATCTCCAGCTTTTAGGTTTGCTCTGCCATAACTAGCAGCAACTGTATTAATTGCAGTTGTTGTTCCTCTAGTAAAAATAATCTCTTCAATTGAAGACGCATTTATAAAGTTTCGAACTTTTTCACGAGCCCCTTCATAAGCATCTGTCGCTTTTGTTCCTAGAGTGTGTACACCTCTATGAACATTTGAGTTATATTCACGATAATAGTTTGCAACTGCTTCGATTACCTGAACTGGTTTTTGCGAAGTAGCAGCACTATCTAGATATACTAAAGGATGTCCATTTACTTCTTGATTTAATATCGGAAAGGCTTCACGGATTGCTTTAACATCCATTACTTAACCTTCCTCTCAATTACATCAACAAGCATTTGTTTAACTTCTTCAATTGGTAATTCCGAAACTACAGGTGCTAAGAATCCGTGAATAACTAAGCGCTCTGCCTCTTTCTTCGGAATACCGCGACTCATTAAGTAGTAAAGTTGAGTAGGATCTACTTTACCAACAGATGCTGCGTGTCCAGCCATTACATCATTTTCATCGATTAAAAGAATAGGATTTGCATCTCCACGTGCTTTTTCGCTAAGCATTAATACACGAGAAGTTTGTTGAGCATTTGACTTAGAAGCTCCGTGCTCAATTTTTCCAATTCCATTAAAGATTGACGTAGCAGATTCTTTCGCCACACCATGTTTTAAAATCCAACCTTCAGATCCCTTACCATAATGAATGATACTTGTAGTAAAGTTTTGAGTTTGCTCACCACGACCAACTGTAACCATTTTTAAGTCTCCGAATGAGCCATCACCAACTAAGTTTGTAATGTTTTCAAATACTGAGTTTCCATCATTCATTAATCCAAGTGCCCATTCAATTTTGCTATCACGACCCGCGTGTCCGCGACGAACAACATATGAAGTTACACCTTTCGCTAATGTATCAACTGCACCATAGCGTACTTTTGAATTATCTAAAGTGATTACCTCTGTTACAATATTTGCAACAGCTGATGTTAATTCATCAGATGTTGAAACATAGTTTTCAACATAAGTAACTTCACTGTTAGCATCAGCAACTACTACTACGTGGTTATATGCTGGTACAGTTTCCCCATCAACTACGAAAATAGCTTGAATAGGTTTTTCAAGTACTACATTTTTAGGAACATATAAGAATGCTCCTCCATTAACTAATGCTGCATTTAGAGCGATTAATTTATTTTCATCGACTTTAACAGCCTCTGTCATAAAATATTTTTTCACAAGATCTTCATGATCTTTAATTGCTGTGTGTAAATCAACAAATAGTACACCTTTTTCTTTTGCTTCTGTTGAAAGCGCATGATATACCGGTGAACCGTTATATTGTACATAAATAGATTGATCAGCATCTTCATTCATTAATGAAGTAACTGATTCTGGTAACTGATCCTTTGTAGGAACATTTCCAGTAGTTGCTTCAAATTCTTTTCCAAAGAAATCCCATTTAGAGATATTCGTTTTATCTGGCTTTGGAAGAGAAAGTGATTCAGCTTTTGCAAGTGCGTTTAAACGGAACTCTGTGAAGTATGCAGGTTCATTTCGCAGTGCAGAAAGCTGCTTAACTGTTTCTTGACTAAATGGAATTGTAGTACCAGTTGTCATGAGAATCCCTCCTATCCGATTAAGCTTCTTGCCCAACTGTCTCGTCTTCGATACCTAACTCTTGTTTAATCCAGTCATATCCTTCAGCTTCTAAACGAGCTGCTAATTCAGGACCACCTGATTTTACAATACGTCCTTGCATCATTACGTGAACGAAGTCTGGAGTAATGTAATTTAATAAACGTTGATAGTGAGTGATGATTAAGCAACCAAACTCTTCTCCACGCATTTCGTTAACACCTTTAGAAACTACTTTTAAAGCATCGATATCTAAACCAGAATCGATTTCATCAAGAATAGCGATTTTTGGTTGAATCATCATCATTTGAAGAATCTCGTTACGTTTTTTCTCTCCACCTGAGAAACCTTCATTTAAATAACGTTGAGCCATTTCTGGATCCATTTCAAGGAATTCCATGTTTTTATCTAAAGTACGGATAAATTTCATTAAAGAAATTTCATCGCCTTCCGCGCGGCGTGAGTTTACTGCAGAACGTAAGAAGTCAGCATTTGTAATCCCACTAATTTCGCTAGGATATTGCATAGCAAGGAATAAACCTGCTTGAGCGCGCTCATCAACTTCCATTTCTAATACATCATTTCCATCAAGCTCGATGCTTCCACCGATTACTTCATATTTCGGATGACCCATAATAGCAGAAGATAAAGTTGATTTACCTGTACCGTTTGGTCCCATGATTGCGTGGATTTCTCCACCTTTTACTTCAAGGTTTACACCTTTTAAAATTTGCTTACCTTCAATAGCAACTTGAAGGTCTTTTATTTTTAATGTAGAAGCTCCCATTTTACACCCTCCATAATCTTACAAATAAAATTCTATAAAATAGAAAATGGCTATTTTAAGTTCATTCTCATTTTATTCTCATTCTAATCTTAAAGCAATTAAAAAGTATTTTCAAGCCGACCATAATTTTATCAAAAAAATTTATTCAATTGTATCTATTTTTTAATTAAAACCAATTTAATTAGTGATACTATATAAATAGGAAGTAAAAAATTTTCACTTCACATAAAAAAAGAGGTAAATTATGGCTAAATCATCTAAATTTTCACCAGAGCAACAGAAATATGCAATCAATCAGTTACAAACATATTTTTCGCAAGAAAGAGACGAAGAGTTAAGTGAATTAAGTGCTATTTTACTAATTGATTTTATTTCAGAAAAACTTGCGCCAATGTACTACAACAAAGGTGTTGAAGATTCCCAAAGATTTATGTCTGAACGCATCGAAGATTTATACGCTTTATTATTGAAAGAACGTATTGAAGATTAATTAAATTTTTACAAGTTAATTTATGCACATACTTAATTTAGATTATTCAACTGTAGTATAGTTGTTCAAGTTATTCTATAAAGTTTGTTTAAAACCGATTAATATTACTCTCCAAAAAACATCACCTTACCATTATTAACGAAAAAGCCTCTTTTCATAAATAATTTTCTCCGATTTTATAGCAAATAAAAGAACCTTCAAAAACACTATCGAAGGTTCTTTTCCCACAAAAACATTAAATTTTTCATCACTTTTTATACATGTGATATGGCACTACAACTTCTGGCATCCCAGCAGCATAGGCAGCTACCTCATATTCGCCAAAAATAAGTTTAATCCCCTTCTGATCAAATACCCATAGACGATTTTTATCATTTAATGCGATTTCATTTGGTGACTCGATCAATATATATCCGCTATATTTTTTTTGGAGTTGCTGATAGGCATACTGTTGTATAACCTTCGCCTTATTGTTTATCAGTTTAGATAAAGGAATTATCTCTCCAGTATTTATATTAAAATTATAAGTCGTTCCAACTGTCATCCCATGGGCTCCACCGGTATACGAATATTCATTATAAATCACACTTAACTTATTTCGATCGTTAAAAGGGACTTTATAAGTAAAAATGTATTCATAAGGTCTCCATGGTCCTTGACTTGAGGTCCACTTTTTCTTAGCCTCTTTCTCTTCGAATAAAAGTTTTAAACGGTTTTTATTAGCTAGATCTGCTCCCTTTCTTAAAGTAGCATTTATTTTTTCTTGTGCAATTCTATTTTTAAGACCTTTTACTTGTGGATATGTAATTGGCGAGTTTTTTAATTTCACTTTGTAAATTTGAGCTTTTTCAATCGGTGCTAATTGTTTTACTTCTGCTTTCGTACTGCTTGGCATAATCGTCAAACTTGAGAAGATAATAACCACTATCATTCTAAAGAAATACTTCATTAAATTACCTCCCATTTCTTCATGTATTAGTATGTTTATTTTGATAATGAAATATAACGTATATCAATTCTTATTTCATAGCTCTTTCTATAGCATACTATTTTTATATTTAGAAGAATGTAAATTTTTGTCATTAATCATATAATAAGGAGAAGAATACTTACCATCAATCATTAGAAAGTAGGGTTTAATTTGTCTCAGATTTTCGTAGCAGGAAAAATACCAGATAAGGCTGAATCAATCTTAAGCAATTATCAAGTAAATTTATTTGAAGGCGATCAGTTAATTACTGAAGAAGAACTTTGTCATGAGGTAAAGAATGCAGAAGCGATTTTAAGTCTTTTATCTACACCAATCAGTAAAAAAGTGATTGATGCGGCTAAAAACGCTAAAATTATTGCCAATTATGGTGCAGGATTTAATAATATCGACGTTGATTATGCAACTGAAAAAGGGATTCATGTTACGAATACACCTTTTGTTTCGACAGATGCAACAGCGGAACTGACTATTGCCATTTTATTAGCTGTTTCAAGACGGGTTGTCGAAGGAGATCAGCTTTGCCGAACACAAGGGTTTGATGGTTGGGCTCCACTATTTTTTAGAGGAACTGAAGTAGCCGGAAAAACACTCGGAATTTATGGTTTCGGAAATATCGGACAAGCTGTTGCAAAAAGAGCTTTAGCGTTTAATATGGACATCATTTATTCGCAACCTCGTAGATTAAGTAGTGAACTAGAAGCAAAATATAATGCTACATATGTTTCAATGGAAGAGATGCTATCAACAGCCGATTTTATTACTTTACACTGTCCGTATAAACAAGAGCTCCATCATTTATTCGGTAAAGAAGAGTTTTTAAAAATGAAGAAATCTGCATTTTTTATTAATGCTGCTAGAGGTCCTTTAGTAAATGAAAAAGAGCTAGTGAGTGCATTAAAGGATCGAGAAATTGCTGGAGCTGCCCTTGATGTATTTGAATATGAGCCAAGTATAACAGAAGAATTAAAATCACTTTCAAATGTCGTGCTAACACCGCATATTGGAAATGCAACCTATGAAACACGTGATGCAATGTCTGAAGTAGCCGCTAATAATATAGTAGAAGTCTTAAATGGAAGAAATCCAATTTCACCCGTTAATCGAATACTAATTAAAAACTAAGCTTTGTTAATTTATATTATTGATATTTAATAAAGGCTTCCTTTAAAAGATTGTTCTATAGTCAGGTTTAAGCAAAGAATGCAAAATCGATAAATATAAGAAGTTGATTCGAGTGGAGCGCAAGGTGCTCGACTCCTGTGAGAGTCGCGAGCCAGTAGAGACTCACGCAAGGCGCATGGGCTAAAGGAAGCTAAAGTTGCACGTGCCCCACGGAAAGCGAGAATCCTAAAGTGGAATTCAACAATCTTTTTTAATAGCCCAAAAACTAAAAAAGAAAGCTCCTAGTGAAATCACTAAGAGCCTTCTTTTTTATTATTCGCTTACAGGTACAACTGCACCTTTATATTTTTCAATAATGAAATCTTGAATTTCTTTAGAGTGTAATACTTTTACTAAAGCTTTGATTTCTTTTTTATCTTTGTCACCTTTACGAACAGCGATGATGTTTACGTATGGTGATTCTTTACCTTCTAATGCAATTGCATCCTTCATTGGATTTAAACCAGCATCAATCGCATAGTTTGTGTTAATTAATACTGCGTCTCCTTCTTTATGTTTATAAACTTGTGGAAGTAAACCAGCATCAACATTTGCTTCAAATTTTAAATTTTTAGGATTTTCTGCGATATCTTTTAAAGTCGCAACTGTTGGATCTACACCGTCAGCAATTTTAATTAGACCTTCTTGTTGCAATAAGCTTAACATACGACCATGGTCAGCTACTGAGTTACTCATGATAATTTTCGCACCATTCGGAAGATCATCTAAGCTCTTATATTTTTGAGAATAAACACCGATTGGCTCGATATGAATACCACCAGCGTTTTCGAATTTATATCCATTTTCTTTCATTTGTGCTTCTAAATAAGGAATGTGTTGGAAATAGTTTGCATCTAATTCTTTAGATTGAAGTGCTTTGTTTGGTAATACATAATCTTGGAATTTAACGATTTTCAAATCGATACCTTCCTTTTTAAGTAATGGTTTTGCTTCTTCTAAAATTACTGCATGTGGAACGTTTGATGCACCAACAACTAATTCTTTATTTCCTTTTCCCTCAGCTGAATTTTCTCCACCTTTACATGCTGCTAAAGATAATGCTAAAACGCCTGCTCCTAATAATCCTGCAATTCTTTTTAATTTCAATGTCTTTTCCTCCCAAATTTTGATTAAGCTCTTTTATCTATTTTTGTTGTAACTAAATCTCCAATGAATTGAAGAATAAATACAATAACTAAAATAATAACTGTCGCTACGAATGTAACTTGATTATTTGCACGTTGATAACCTTCCATAAAAGCTAAGTTACCAAGTCCACCTCCACCTACAACTCCTGCCATTGCTGTATACCCAACAATCGCGATTGTCGTAACAGTTAAACCTGAAATGATTGCTGGTAGTGCTTCTGGAATTAACACTTTTACAATAATGGTAAAAGTACTTGCTCCCATCGCTCTTGCTGCTTCGATTACCCCTTTATCTATTTCACGTAATCCAATCTCAACCATTCTTGCGTAAAATGGTGCGGCACCAATAATTAGTGCAGGTAATGCTGCCTTTGCACCTAACATCGTATCAAGAATAAAGATTGTAAATGGGATTAATAGAATGATTAAAATGATAAATGGTATTGAACGAAAAATATTTACAAATGCAGCTAAAATTGTGTTAATCAATTTATTTTCAAGAAGTTGATCTTTACTTGTTAAAAATAGTAATAACCCAATAATTAATCCAAAAATAAAAGTAGCTAATGCTGCAATTACTGTCATAAATAATGTTTCTTGAGTAGCGAGTAGCATTGCCTCCCAATCAACATTTGGAAAAAGTTGTGTCATCTTACGCTACCTCCACTTCAACTTGTTTTGATTCTAAATAAGAAATTGCCTCTTTGATGTTATTTGTATCACCTACAAGTTGAATCGTTAATGTTCCGTAAGAACCTTCTGCTGTTTGAACAATTTTTCCTTGCAAAATGTTAATGCCAATATCAAAGTGCTTTACTACATCAGAAATATGAGGTTGATCAGCTTGTCCATTTTTAAATGTAAGCTTATATGTTGTATCATTCCCGATACTTTGTGAGTTTACCTGATGATTAAATTCCTCATCTGTACCTCTAATTTGTTTAACAAATTTCTTTGTTATTTCTTGCCTAGGGTGAGTAAACACATCTACTACATGTCCTTCTTCTACAACTTTTCCATTTTCCATTACTGCAACTCGTTGACAAATCTTTTGAATAACATGCATTTCATGTGTAATTAAAATAATGGTAATTCCAAGTTGTTTATTTATATTTGTTAATAAAGAAAGAATTGAATCAGTTGTTTCTGGGTCCAGCGCAGACGTAGCTTCATCACATAACAACACATCAGGATTGTTTGCTAAAGCTCTTGCAATACCAACACGTTGTTTTTGACCACCACTTAATTCTGAGGGATATGCATTTTCTCTTCCTTCAAGTCCTACTAGTTTAATTAATTCCCTCGCACGCTCAACTCGTTCTTTTTTTGAGACCTTTGCAATTTCAAGTGGGAAAAGTATATTTTCTAACACTGTTCTCGACCACAACAAGTTAAAGTGTTGAAAGATCATGCCAATTTTTTGTCTTGCCCTACGAAGCTGGCTAGATGAACATTTTGTAATTGATTGCCCATTAATGATTACTTCTCCATTTGTTGGACTTTCAAGTCCATTTAGCATTCGTAATAGCGTACTTTTCCCAGCACCACTATATCCGATCATGCCAAAGATTTCACCTGCTTCAATTTTTAATGTAACATTTTGTACTGCGGTAACTGTGCCCTTTTTGCTTTTGTATGTTTTACTTACATTATTTATTTGAATCATACATTAGTTCTCCTTTCGAAACATTCTAACAACTCACCTTCCAATTTTTTGTATGAAATGCTTTTTTTAGTCTTAAAAAACAAAAAAACCTTTCAACTCACATGAGCAGAAAGGTTTAACATACAAAAGTATTCCTTTCTCTCATCTCTCAAAGCAATTGCTTTGCAGGAATTAGCACCATTTCAATGACGAACATTGACGGTTGCTGGGTTTCATAGGGCACAGTCCCTCCACCTCTCTCGATAAGAGTTAACATATCAAATTATTAAGTTGTTATTTAATGTAATTCTCATTCTACAAATTCCTACATAAGTTGTCAACAATTTTCTAAAAGTTTTTTTTCATTAGCAACACTTGTATATTGAAAAATAGTTTCAATAAGTAACAATAAACGATAGTTTCCTTCAAAAGAAGCATCATTTAATTTTAATAATAACCCAAGTCTTTGAGTTCCTAAGCTAAGCGAACTCCATCCTTCTTTAGTAAAATTAATTCTTAATTGAGGAATGGATCGTTCTAAAATTTCTATAAATGGGGCTTTTTTGCTAAATTTAACAAATAATTTTTCATTGAGGCAATTAAACTCCACAATACGCTCCTCAATTGGTAATATAATTTGAAGATATTCTTTCTGAATAAATAAATTCCTAGCTTGTCCAACCCACTCCTTAATTTCCATTTCGTACACCTCTCATCTTTTCGTTAATACTATTTTCTCATAGATAATCAGAGGATACTTGTCATTTCGCTCGACATTTACTTTGCAATACTACAGTTATTTACATGAATTTCTACACTATTCACCGTATTTCCCGAGAAATATGTCAAATAAACAGAAAGTGCAAACTCAAAATAAAATGAGTGCACCGAATTAGATGCACTCATCGTTTAATATATAAGTTGTATTTTTTCAATAAATCATGTAAGTACGGAACGGATTGAAAAGCGTACACCTTTTGCTTAATTTCCCCATTCTCAAAGATAAGTAAACAAGGAACACTTTCTACTTTCCACTTTTGAGCTTCTTCCACAATTTCATTAATGTTTATTTTACATTCTGGTAAATTTGGTAAGATCTCTTTTACTATGTCCAGCATTTTTGATGCGACTTGGCATGTACCACACATCGTTGTATAAATAAAAATAATTGTTGTCTCTTTCGATTCAATTCTTTGTAGCACTTCGTTTTTTGACCATTGATGCATATTCATAAACCTCGTTAATTTGTTCGTAAATAATCTGTAAAAACTAAAATATCTGCACCTAACAATACACTCGCTAAATGCTGACTTGGTGCTGTTGCCACTTCTCTATAGCTTCTGTCAATATATAGATGCTCCGCTTGAGGAAATTCCCTTTTTAACAGCCTTCTTAGTTTTTCTCCAGCTTCATCAGCATCTACTAGAACATAAATATCTCTAAAATCTAACATTTCAGCTAGTTCATCTAGTTTAGTAGTGCCAACTGTACCATTCGTACAAATTATATCCACTGGCTCTTTAATAATTGACTGTATTTTCTTTTTATCTGTAGTACCTTCGACAATGATAACTTTTCTTTGTTCTTCAATATTCACTGGGCATCACCTAATGTAAAGGACTCAAATCATTTGTATATAGTATATTCTATTTTTACCTGTTGTTTCCTTTTTTTATTAAAAGGAAATTGGAGCATATAATATTTCAGTAAAAAAGTACTACGATTTTTAGAAAACTTTTATATTTAATAGTATACACATAAAATAATAAAAGCGCCCAATAGGACGCTCAAAAAATTATTAATCTTGATTGATCATTTCTTCGTATTTCTCTGCAGACATTAACTCATCTAGTTCAGAAGCATTTGTTGCTTCAACAACTACCATCCATGCTTTTTCATAAGGAGATTCATTAACAAATTCAGGGTTTTCATCTAAATCTGAGTTTACTTCAATTACTTTACCACTGATTGGAGCATATAACTCAGAAACTGTTTTTACAGACTCAACACTACCAAATGGCTCGTTAACTGTAATCTCATCACCTACTTCAGGTAGCTCAACAAATACGATATCACCAAGCTCTGATTGTGCAAAATGAGTAATACCAATATAGTACTTATTACCTTCAACTTTTACCCACTCATGTTCTTCTGAATAACGTAGTTCTTTTGGAATTGACATTGTGAATCCTCCTCTGATAATTACCATAAATTTATGTTATTTTATAACCAAACTTTTTCAAATACTTCCTCATTAAAACCAACTGTTGCTTTGTCACCATTAAAAAGTAGTGGTCTTTTAATTAACTTGCCATCGGAACTTAATAGTTCTAATAACTCGTCCTGAGATTTTGTTGGGATTACATCCTTTAATCCAAGCTCGCGATATTTTACACCACTTGTATTAAATAATTTATTAATCGATATCCCACTTACTTTTAAGACATCAGCAAGTAATTCTTTTGAAGGCGGATTTAATGTAATATCTACAGGTTCTACAGATACGTTATGTTCTTTAAGCCAAGAAGCAGCTTTTCGACAAGTTCCACACTTTGGATATGTATAAAAAATGATACTCATATTCAGCAACTCCTCCCTCACCCTATTTTATCACATGGAATAAGTGAGTTAAAATAGTTCAGTTCGAAAATTCTGTTATAATTTGTCATTTAACAATATTATAGCAACATTACTTCCTTTAAACTACTAAAATGTTCGTAAATAATTTAAATTCGGATGATATTTTAGAATATTTTATGACATATTTAGTATTTTACGATAAATCACACAATGAATAGTTCAAATATTTTTCAACTTGTACTAGAACTTTATTAGTATGTCTCATTTAATGGGAATATTATCCTTTCACATCTCAAAAAAACATAAAAATAATGTACCTGCGCGTTCTCACCTGTCCTCTACTAACACTGGAGTCTCGCACCTTCATTCGAACTAAGTTCTTTAAAAACAAGTCTACTTTAAGTATACCTTTCTAAGAACAAAAATCATTTAGAAAAGAGCCAAAAATAAAAACTGCCAATCATTCGAAAGGCAGTTTTAGTAAGATTATAATGTGTAACGTTCGACAGCTAATACACCTGCTGCAATTTCACGTTTTTTCGCAATTACATTAATAGGTGTATGACGCGTAAATTTACGTAGTGCTGAAGTCATCATACGTAAAGAGTCACCAGACTCTACTGCTACTAGTGTTTCTTTTGCATGCGCTTCAATTTCGTTAAACGCTTCTTGACAGAACACTTGAGTATAAAGTAATTTTTGGTTCGATTTTTCTAAACCTACTTTATTAATCGCCTTTTCTGTACGAAGAATAGTTGACTCCATCGCATAAATATTGCTTACGATATCTGCAATATTCACTAAAATTTCTTGTTCTTTGTCTAATGCTTTACCGAATTTTTGTACTGCTAATCCAGCGATCATGATGCCGATTTTTTTTGCATTTCTTAATAAATGTTTTTCCTGTTCTAATGGAGCTTCTCCTACTTCTGCAGGCATTAGCATCATAAGCTCTTCTTGAATTGCTTGAGCTTGTTGAAGTAATGGTAACTCACCTTTTAATGCTTTACGTAAGAATGTTCCTGGAACGATTAGACGATTAATTTCATTTGTACCTTCGAAGATACGGTTGATACGTGAGTCACGGTAAATACGCTCAATTTCGTATTCAGCCATGAAACCATATCCTCCATGAATTTGCACGCCTTCGTCTGCAACATAATCTAATACTTCAGAGCCGAAAAATTTATTTAATGAGCACTCAATCGCATATTCAGAAACAGCTGCAGCAACTGCTTTAGGATCTTTTGCTTGCTCTTCCGTTAATTGACTAAATCGGTCTTCGAATAAACCAACTGTACGATAAACAGAACTTTCATTTGCATAGATCTTAGTAGCCATATTTGCTAATTTCTCTTGAATTAAGCTGAATTTTGCGATTGGCGTTTTGAATTGTTGACGTTGGTTTGCATATGTTGCTGATAATTCTAAAGCGCGTTTTGAAGAACCTACAGTTCCTACAGCTAGTTTATAACGTCCAATATTTAAAATGTTAAATGCAATTACGTGTCCTTTACCAACTTCCCCTAAAAGGTTTTCAACAGGCACATGAACATCTTCTAAAATTAATGTACGTGTAGATGAAGACTTAATACCCATTTTCTTTTCTTCTGGGCTAGTTGATACACCTGGATAATTTCTCTCAACAATGAAAGTTGAGAAATGCTCGCCATCGATTTTTGCATAAACAACGAATACGTCTGCAAAAGCAGAGTTTGTAATCCATTGTTTTTCACCGTTTAAAATATAGTGAGTTCCTTCAGCATTTAATTTAGCCGTTGTTTTTGCGCCTAAAGCATCTGAACCAGAACCTGGCTCTGTTAATGCATATGCTGCTAATTTTTCACCAGTTGCTAAGTCTGGTAAATAACGTTTCTTTTGATTATCATTTCCGAATAAAACGATTGGAAGTGAACCAATTCCAACATGCGCTCCATGAGAAATTGCAAATCCACCAGCTAATGAGAATTTTTCAGAAATTAGAGCAGAACTAATTTTATCTAATGCAATTCCGCCATACTCTTCAGGTACATCAGCAGCTAATAATCCTAACTCACCAGCTTGCTTTAATAAACGAACAGAACGTTCAAACTCGTGATGCTCTAAATATTCTAACTCCGGTAATACTTCATTAACAATAAACTCTTCAGTTGTTTTCGCAATTAATTTATGCTCGTCAGTGTAATCCTCTGGAGTGAATACTTTATCAAATGTAATTTCTTCTGTTAAAAAGCTTCCGCCTTTAATTAAATTACCGATTGTTTTTTCCATCGTAATTTCCTCCTAATTAGTATCTGTTCTTATATTTAAATCTTAAAATTCATCTGATTAATTGATTCTTAAATTAACTCAAATACACCAGCAGCTCCCATACCGCCACCAATACACATTGTTACTACACCAAATTGTTCGCCGCGACGTTTCATTTCATGTAATAACGATAAAGTTAATTTTGCACCAGTACATCCAAGTGGATGACCCAATGCAATTGCTCCGCCATTTACGTTTACTCGATTTTCATCAAGTCCTAAGTGGCGCATCACTTGAATTGATTGTGAAGCAAATGCTTCATTTAACTCGAATAAACCAATATCAGATAAACTTAATCCAGCTAGCTTTAATGCTTTTGGAATTGCTTCAACTGGCCCGATACCCATTACTTCCGGCGCAACCCCTGCAACCGCAAATGAACGGAACTTTAATAAAGGACTTAATCCTTCAGCTTCTGCTTTTTCACGGTCCATCACTAAAACTGCTGCAGCTCCGTCACTTGTTTGAGAAGAGTTACCTGCAGTAACTGAACCTCTTACATTAAATGCTGGACGTAATTTTGCTAAAATTTCAGAAGTTGTACCTTCACGTACACCTTCATCTTGAGCGAATGTAAATTTATTTTCTTGAATTTTATTATTTGCATCTACTGATCGAAGAGTAACATCAACTGGTACGATTTCATCGGCAAAACGCCCTTCACGAATCGCTACCGCTGCACGTTGGTGACTGCGTACTGCAAATGCATCTTGATCTTCACGAGAAATACCATAACGATTAGCTACTTGTTCTGCAGTATGCCCCATACCCATATAGTATTCAGGAGCAGTTTCTACTAATCTACTATTTGGGCGAATAACATGCCCTGACATAGGAACTAAACTCATTGACTCAGCTCCACCAGCGATAGCAGCTTCTGAATGACCTAACATGATTCGTTCTGCAGCGTAAGCTATACTTTGTAAACCCGAAGAACAATATCTATTAATTGTGATTGCTGGAACAGTATTTGGTAAACCAGCTAATGCTCCAATATTTCTAGCCATATTTAAGCCTTGTTCAGCTTCAGGCATTGCACATCCAAAAATTAAGTCATCAATTGGACCATCATAATTACCTGCACGTTTTAATGTTTCCTTTACTACTAATGCGCCTAAATCATCGGGTCTAACTGTTGCAAGTGATCCTTTTTTCGATTTACCTACAGGTGTTCTAGCACCTGCTACAATGACAGCTTCTCTCATGTTCTTCCCTCCATCTCCGACTAGTTACGTAACGGCTTTCCTTTTACAAGTATGTGCTGCATACGAGCTTGTGATTTCATTTCTGTAATTAAACTTAAAAATGCTTCGCGTTCAATATCTAATAAATATTGCTCATCAACTTTTGTTCCGAATGGCACTTTTCCACCAGCGATTACATATGCCAATTTCTTAGCAATTGTTAAATCATGCTCACTTATATATCCTGATTGATACATTCCCTGAGCTCCTAAAAGTAATGTTGCATAACCAGTTTCACCTACAACAGGTACTTTTTCACGTACTGGTGCGCTGTATCCAGCTTCATATAATTCAAGAACACGTTGCTTAGCTTCATAGATTAAGTGATCTGCATTGAATACTTTGCGATCATCATGGTTTAAAAATCCGTTTTCAAATGCTTCTTGTGCAGAAGTAGAAGCCTTCGCCATTGCAACAGTTTCAAATACACGGTTTGCTAAAGCTTGTAAATCAAATTGTACTCCTTCAGGGAATTGCTTTAATTGTTTAATATAAAGCTCTTTGCTACCGCCTCCTCCAGGGATTAGGCCGACACCAACTTCTACAAGTCCCATATATGTTTCTGATGAAGCTACTACACTAGCTGCTGGTAAGCAAATCTCCGTACCGCCACCAAGTGTCATTCCGTAAGGAGCTACTACCACTGGCTTATCAGAGTATTTAATTTTCATCATTGCATTTTGGAATCCTTTAACAACCATTTCAATTTCAAAATAGTTATCATCTTGTGCTTCCATTAAAATCATGGCTAAGTTTGCACCAACGCAGAAGTTCTTCGCTTGGTTACCTATAACCAATCCTTTGTAATTTTTCGAAACTTCATCAACCGCAAAATTAATCATTTGCGTAATATCCATCCCGATTGCATTACCCTTCGTATGGAATTCTAAGCATGCAACTCCATCACCTAGATCAATTAAGCTTGCACCAGAGTTTTTCTTAATTACACGACCTTGTTCCTTCAGAACATTTAATTTAACTTCCTTAACATTTCTTTCAAGTTGTTCATATTGACCATTATGATAGAAACTTACAACACCATTATCTTGGTTATAGAATGTTTCATTACCGTTGTCGATCATATCCTTAACCCATTGAGGAACAGTTAAGCCTTCACTTTCCATACGAACAACAGATTTAGAAACACCTATTGCGTCCCAAATTTCAAATGGACCTAAATCCCATCCAAAGCCCCACTTCATCGCTTGATCGATCCCAACGATATTATCCGAAATTTCACCAGATAATTCAGCTGAATAAACTAAAACAGGACTAATGATGCTCCATAAAAAGTTACCAGCGCGATCGTCTGCATATACAAGCGCTTTCAACTTATTAGCTAATCCTTTAACTTGTTTTACATTTTCAGTCGAAGCAGTACGTAATGATTTTCTTTCTCCATACTCAAATGTGTTTGGATCAAGTTCTAAAATTTCTTTGCCTTGTTTTAAGAAAAATCCTTGGCCAGATTTACTACCTAACCAATTGCGGCTTGCCATTTCTTTCAAAAATTCAGGAACTTTAAACACTTCTTTTTCTTTGCCTTCAACTAAATCATATACATTGTTTGCTACATGAATAAATGTATCTAATCCAACTACGTCTAATGTACGGAATGTCGCACTTGAAGGACGACCAATCATCGGACCAGTTATTGAATCAACTTCTCCAACACTGTATCCACCTTTAACCATTTCTTGAACAGTTACTAATAAACCGTATGTTCCAATTCTGTTACCGATAAAGTTAGGTGTATCTTTAGCAAGTACAACGCCTTTACCTAAAACATTTTCTCCAAAACGCTTCATGAATGTAAGTACTTCTTCAGAAGTATGTTTAGTTGGAATAACTTCTAGTAACTTTAAGTATCTTGGTGGGTTAAAGAAGTGAGTTCCTAAGAAGTGAGTTTTGAAATCTTCTGAACACTCTTCAGACATTGCTTCAATTGAAATACCTGAAGTATTAGAGCTAACGATTGATCCAGGCTTACGAACTGCATCAACTTTTGCTAATACTTGTTTCTTTACCGCTAAATTTTCAACAACAACTTCTATAATCCAGTCAACTTCGCTTAAACGACCCATGTCGTCATCAAAGTTACCAGCTTCAATTAATGCTAAATTTTTCTTAGATGCAAGGGGAGCTGGCTTCTGTTTTAATAATTTCTGAATAGCCGTTTGACTAAATCGATTACGAAATTCCTTAGAGTCAGTAGTAAGACCTTTTGCAGCATCTTCCTCAGTTAATTCTCTTGGTATGATATCAAGAAGTAATGTTGGAATACCTATATTTGCCAAGTGTGCAGCGATACCAGACCCCATCACACCCGAGCCGAGAACAGCGGCCTTTTTAATTCTTTGGATCATATGCATTTCTCCTCCTTGTTTCTTGAATGAATACTCATTCACTTTCGAGCTAGAATTTCCCTTCGCAAATGAGCACCTCTTATTTCACTATATGATAAATTCTAAGTTTTCGCAATAAACAAAAAGTTCAAATTAATATTTTTTATTTTTAAATGATGTCATTTTTTTACTAATAAGATTAATTTATTAGGTTAGTCTAATGAATGGAGGTGATAGCGATGAAACGTGAAAGAAATCCATCAAAAGGCGGAGTTAGTGCAGCTAGTGTTCAAGGAAATGCGGGTCATGGAGATCAAAAGCCTGAAAAAGGAAGACAAAGTAATAACCAGCAGTACGGTAAAGAAAATATGGGAAAATAAACTCTTTTTAATGAAGGTATAATAGCAAAACCTGGACGCTTTAAATTGAATAATGTTGTTTTTACTTATTTTTACTTAATCACAAATCCTGTATATAGAAAAAAAGAGGCTAACTAAAAAGATATCTCCTTTTTAGCTAGCCTCTTTATATTATTTACCAATCATACCTTTTAAAACGAAAGCAACGTTTGCTGGACGTTCAGCTAAACGGCGCATAAAGTAACCATACCAGTCAGTACCATAAGGAACATAAACCCGCATGTTGTACCCTTCTTTTACAAGCTCTAATTGACGCTCTGTACGAATACCAAATAACATTTGGAATTCGAATTGGTCATTTGGAATATTGTGTTCTTTAACTAATTGCTTCGTATATTCGATCATTGCTTCATCATGAGATGCAATCGCTGTAAAGTTTCCATTTAGTAAGTGCATTTTAATGATTTTTTTGAAGTTTTCATCCACGTCTTTTTTCTCAGGGAATGCTACTTCTGCAGGTTCCTTATATGCCCCTTTAACTAAACGTAAATTTGGTTTTAAACTATTTAGATCCATAATGTCGTTTTCAGTACGATATAAATAAGCTTGAATAACCGTTCCAATATTTTCGTACTCAGATTTTAACTGTTTAAAGATACGAATCGTTTTCTCGCAACGAGAGAAATCTTCCATATCAATCGTTACAAATACATCATGTTTTGTTGCCGCTTCAAGTATACGACGCATATTTGCTAAAACAATTTCGTCCGAAATATCTAGGCCCATAGAAGTCATTTTTAATGATAATTGAGAATTTAATTTTTCTTTACCGATCGCTTCGATTGCTTCGATACAATGGTCGGCCATTTCGTTTGCTTCTTCAATTGTATCTACAAACTCTCCAAGGTAATCAATTGTTACTTTTAAGTCTTTTTTATTTAATTCTTTAATTGCACTAGTCGCTAAATCAATTGTTTCACCAGCAACGAAACGCGCTGCACCAAATTTAAGACCGTATTTTTTTGCCATTTTAGTTAAAAACTTATTTTTAGAAAAAAATAAAAACGTATTTTTCATTAACTGTTCCATCTGTATACCCCCAAGTTTCTTCTAGTACTTTTCTCTCTATCTATATCTAATGTATCATTTTATGATTTTCGTTAAAACAATTATTTGCGATTTTGTCGAAAATTGTTAGAAAAATGAATGCCCTTTCTCAAATATTATATTATCATAATTTCCCTTTCTAGTCATCTTGGAAAAATCTGTTCAGCAAATCAGGAGTTTTTCTTGTTTGCCATTACTTCTCTATGTTTGTCATTTAAAGTTTTTATTTCCTTAATCAATTCAACTACATGCTCTTTCGCATTTGGATAAGTCTCATTCCAATGTTTCGTTAAAGCTGGCATGGATTTTGAAATATATGTATAAACAACCCATTTTTCTACTTTTTCTTGTTTCTCTTCCGACCATTCTCCTAGTAATAGTTCAGTATATTTTTTGATTAATGCATCAAACTTTTCTTCAAAATCATTTGTCATTGAAAACACCTCTCCAATCAAATTTCATATCTATTTACTCTCGTTATGATCATTAAATATTTTATTCAATTTAAGAAAAGTATAGTATACTTCAACAAGTTTAAAAATGGGTTGAACAATTTTTGATTTTCTAATAATAATTTTTAGGCTCTTTTAAAAAGATTTTTGATTTCCATTGCAGGATGCTCGTTTTCTGTGGGGCGTGGCTTAACCTCCTGGGCCCAAATGATGTGGGTCATGCATACGTTACGACAGTACGTCGTGGTATTAGCATGCCTAGCTTTTTGATCACTGCTAAGGTCTCAACTGTCCCGCTACTCACACAGGGGTCGAGCACCTTACGCTCTAATCAACTTATTATATTTGTCGATTGTCTTCTTTACGTCTCCCTGACTATAAAAACAATCTTTTAAAGGAAACCACTATTTTAATATCAACAATAAACATTAACAGAGCCTTTAAAAAAAATCTTCTTTTTACAATTTAAATTCTTTCTTCACACTATGTTCACACATTCACAATGTTGTATTCGTTATAAATCTTTATACTTAATTATGTACTCATGAATCAAATCACAAGTCATTTTGGGAGTGAAAACATGGAACGTGATAGTATCCAATATTGTATTGATTTAGCACTTAAGAAAAAGAACGTTTTAGATCAGAGTATATTTAAATATATAACGCGTGCTGCTTTAGCATCCATTTATATATGCTTCATTCTAATTGTTTGTTTAAAGTTAGCGGAAATCTTCAGATTGAACGAATCACCTTATGTAGCAATTGTTTATCCACTTGTCTTTGCTACTGCTTTAATAATGATTATATATGGTGGCGGAGAATTATTTACTAGTAACACAATGTATTTTACTTTTTCAACATTAGCTCATAAAACATCTAGATTAGACTTATTAAAAAACTGGTTAACATGTTACGCTGGGAATATAATCGGTGCCATTGTCTTTGCATTTTTATTTTATTTAACTGGTATACCTAAAGAATTTCCTAGTGATCATTTTTTAACTGGAGTGGTTGAACATAAAATTCACGCATCATTTTTACAGTTATTTTTTAAAGGTCTTTTATGTAATTGGTTAGTTTGCCTTGCTTGTTTTCTACCAACAAGATTAAAAGAAGATTTTTCAAAGATGACTATTATTTTTTTATTAGTATTTGCATTCTTCTTTTCAGGTTATGAACATAGTATTGCAAATCTTGCAGTATTTACTTTGTCTTCTATTATGCCCCATGATCTAACTTTTACTTTTGGTGATCTGTTACACAACTTAGTTCCTGTCACATTTGGAAATATTATCGGTGGTTCAGTCGGAGTTGGTATGGCTTATTATTACTTAAATACTGGAAAAACAACTAAAACAAAAAGTTTAAAACGAATTTCATAGCTAACTTCAACCTGCACTCATTTATTGATAGCAGGTTTTTTCGTGCAAATCTAAATTTAATATGGTAATAATGATTTTATATATGAAAATTTTTCCTTTTTTGGTGGTGTACATATTGAAATATAATAAGTTTGTTTTTTTTATTATGATTAGCTCAATTTTGTGTTTACTATTATTAGGTTTTGGTTTTGTAAAAGGCGCCTATACAGTCTTAAATCCACAAAAGAGCAAACTAATTGTGAAAGAAACGAATCAAAACCAAACAATGCATAAAACCGACAAGTTAAAAATTGTAGCGTTAGGTGATTCCATTACTCGTGGGATTGGTGACGATGAAGGTTTAGGTTATGTGAATAGACTTAAGACGTCTCTTAAAGAACAATATAAACAAGATTCTACAGTTTCTAATTTAGCTGTTAGTGGTGCTAAGACTTCAAACTTACTTACTGTTCTTCAGAAAAAAGATGTACAAGAAACAATCCGCTCAGCAGATACTATTGTCCTATCAATTGGTGGAAATGATTTATTTCCAGGCGCAGATCAATTAAACCAGGAATTTCTTAAATCTTACCGTCCAGACGAAAAAACATTTAAACATAACCTTCAACAAATTTTCAAATTAATAAGAACGCAAAACTCATCTGCATCTATCTATGCATTTGGTTATTATAATCCATTTCATAATGTACAAGGGCTAGATACCTCATCAAGTTTTGTTTCAAAATGGAATGATATTCTCGAACAATCTGTCCTCAGTATTCATGATGCATACGTAATACCTACGTTTGATCTTTTTTATAATGAAGAAAATAAATACTTATATACCGATCACTTTCACCCAAACAAAGAAGGGTACACTGAAATGGCTAATCGACTGTTAAGAAAAATAGGAAGCCAGCTTCGAGGTGAATCAAATGAATAAAGTACTTAAAGTAGATAAAGTTTCAAAGAAGATAAAAGGAAAATTACTAGTTGATCAGATCTCTTTCGAAGTGTATCAAGGTGAAGTTTTTGGATTCCTAGGACCGAACGGCGCCGGAAAAACTACTACAATTCGTATGTTAGTTGGTCTGATTTCACCAACAAAAGGCACTATTGAAGTAGCTGGTTATCCCGTGAAAACTCATTTTAAGCAAGCAATGAATGAAATAGGCTGTATTGTTGAAAACCCAGAGCTCTATAGCTATTTAAGTGGGTGGGAAAATCTATTTCAGTTTGCTCGAATGTTAAATATTAAAGATGACCAAAAAATTCATGAAGTCGTCAATCTTGTTAAATTAGATGAAAGAATTCATGAAAAAGTAAAAACATATTCTCTTGGTATGAAACAAAGACTTGGAATTGCCCAAGCTTTACTTGGAAATCCCAAGTTACTTATTCTAGATGAACCGACTAATGGATTAGATCCTGCTGGAATACGTGAATTACGTGAATTCATTCATATGCTTGTAAAACAACACAATATTAGTGTGTTTATTTCCAGTCATTTATTAAGCGAAATTGAAATGATTTGTGATCGAGTAGCCATTATTAATAAAGGAAAAATGGTTAGAGTATCAACTGTAAAGGAACTAGTTGAAGAAGCAGCTGAAAGAGTAGAATGGAAAGTCTCTCCAATTCAAAGAGCCAAAGAACTCTTGAGCCAAGACCCGTCGGTACAAGATATTGTCATATCTGGAGATGTAATCCAATGTCGTATGTCTTCCGAAAAAATAAATGAATTTACACATCGGTTTGTCGAAGAATCATTCCAGATTAATGGCGTACGCTCAATGTCCGATACGTTAGAAGACTTATTTATGGAAATGACTGGAGGTGAGGCAAATGACCGAAATGATAAGGCTAGTTTTTAATGAAATCGAAAAAATGGTACGTAAAAAAAGAATATTAGTTATATTCCTGATATTAGGCATTTTAATCCCTATTTTTGTATACGCTCAATTGCAACAAACAGAGGAAACAATTAAACGCTTAGGAACTGATGATTGGAAAGTTGCTCTGCAACAAAAAATAGTTGATCAACAAAACAGATTAAATTCAACAGGAATTCCAGAAGAATGGAAAAGCTGGTTAAAAGTTCAAATCGATCAAGAACAATATTATTTGGATAACAATATAAACCCGACGACTCCTGGAGCACCAACTTTCATTAGAAAACTAATCGAACAAAGTATAGGTTGGTTACTTCTTCCTTTATTAGTAATGGTTATTACAATTGACATCATTTCGGGTGAACGGAGCGATGGGACAATTAAACTTTTACTAACAAGACCAGTCAAACGATGGAAAATCTTATTAAGTAAATATTTTTCAATTTGCCTATTAATTTCATTTTTGCTCGTTCTGTATGGGGTAATGGCATATCTTGCTTCTGGATTTGTATTCGGGTTTAAAGGATGGACTGTTCCAGTACTCACTGGATTTGTCATAAAAAATAACAGTTTAATTACTGATTCAGTACAGCTAATCCCTCAATGGCAATACATCATTATGGCGTTTGGTTTAGCGTGGTTTGTTTGTATTATTATTGGTACATTATCATTTATGGTATCTGTTCTTGTTCGAACAACTCCTGCAGCTATGGGGATCATGTTAGCAGCATTAATTACTGGAAGTGTATTAAGTGGTCTTGCTACCTCATGGTCTGGAGCTAAATACTTCTTTAGTGTAAATCTAGGATTAACTGATTATCTAGTAGGACAGCTTCCTTCAATTGAAGGACTTAATATGCAATTCTCTTTGATCAACCTATCAGCTTGGGGGATTTCAGCCTTCATTATTGCTTTCATTACCTTTACTAAACAAGACATGCTTGCATAATATAATAGAAAAATGCCTAGATAGATGAAGAAATTAACTCTTTCCATCATTTCTAGGCATTTTCTTGTTGGATGTTTAGTCTAGTAATTCAAAATTCACTTTTTCTTCTAGGTTCAACATGTATATGTGTATACTGAATTCCATGTTGATCATGAAGAATACTTTCAATTTTGTCTGTTATGCCGTGACTTTTGCTGACATCAATCCCACCATCAACTTCAATAACAACATCAGCAATGGTTGTATTACCATACATCCTTGCCCTTAAATCTACTACTTTATGTACACCTGGTACATTATCCACTGTTTCAGAGAAGAGAGCCATCTCATCAGGATCAAATCCATCCGTCAATAAATGCGTTGCTTCATAAAATATATCCCAAGCAGTTTTACAAATTATGCAGCCTACTAAAATGGCAACAATAGGATCAATTATTGGATATCCAAATGACGCTCCTAAAACACCAATCGTTGTTCCGAAACTTACTAATGAATCGGATAAATTATCCTTTGCAGCTGCTTCAAGCCCTTTACTTTTTGTCTTTTTAGCAACTTTATTATTATAAAAATAAATTCCTACCATAAAAATCCCCGAAACAAATGCTATAAGCGCCGCTAGATTATTTGGGGTCTCATATTCACCTTTTGTTAGTCCTCTTATATTCTCAATAATTACTTGCAAACCTACAGACATCATAATAAATGATGCAATTAAAGTAGCAATTTGTTCGGCTCTTGAATGACCATATGGATGATCCAAGTCTCTTGGTTTTCTAGCAATTTTTATTCCAATGAATACCGCTAACGTTGCGCCAATATCTGTTACATTATTTAAACCGTCTGCTAAAAGAGCACTTGAATTTGTTTTAAAACTAACAAGGACCTTTACTGTTGCTAATACTAAATATGAAATAACACTTAACAAAGCAGCAAAATCTAGCTGTTTTTGAAGACTTTTATCCATTTGTTCACTCCGCTCTACGTCAAACTAATTACCATTATATGTTTTTCTTACATGGATTTATCATACCCATTATGATTTATTTCCATATTAAGTAAGTATGAAAATATAGGATCTTTTTTAAAAGATTGTTGTTTTTAGAAGGATTATTAATACAAACTGTAAATAAAGAAGATAATGAACGGATATGCGAGATTCCTGTGGGAGTAGGGAGACGCGCAGACCCAGCAGTGCTCAAAAAGGTAGGCATGCTAATACCACGACTTCCTGTCGTACCACATGCATGACCCACATTTTGTGGGCCCAGGACGCTCATCGTACGCCCACTAAAAACAAGTGTCCTGAAGTGGAAACCTGAATGAAATTCAACTTTTTTAATAGCGACAAAATTCACGAAATCAGCAAAAAATAAAACCAGATCCATTGTGAAAAACACGCAGAATCTGGTTTATTTATTATTTTTTACTACAGCAATATTTATTTATAATGGTTTAGGATTATAACTAGAACCAGTTAAATCCGTTAAATCACAAACAGCTTGCCATAACTCTGGATAAAACTCAAATTTAACTGCTCGTTCTAATGCTTCTGCTGGCACTCCTTTTAAACTCTTCGTATTCATACCAATCATTCGACGTACAAGTTGAATATGCTGTCTGCGGAAAGATTGGAATCTCTCATCAAAGCATGTAAGTTCTTGCATTAATTGGAATAACTCAAAATGATTCCCTGCAGATTGGTGTAATTGAACTGGTGTAACTAAGTTTTCATCTAATAGCTCTTTAAAAGGCTGCCAAAGTGTTGGGCCTAATTTTAAGATTTCATTAAATCCTGGAGAATCTTGACCGCTGCCTCTTCCTAGAGCTAAACGAATAATATGATAGTCACTTGGACTTACCATTTTTACCATATCAAAAACCGCTGGTAAATGTACTAAGTGGTTATTAATACGTTGTAAATGATGTACTGCTCTTGTAACCTCTTTTGCTCGTATATGTTTATCTGCAAAATGAATAGATTGGATGATTAATTTAAAATGTAACTCAGCAATTTGATGAACTGTTTGAAACGTTAATTCATCAGGACAAAACAATTCTTCATCAGATTTTTGTAAGCTTAATAGTTCTTCTGTTCGGATATATTTCTCGTAATCTGAAATTTTTCTTTGCTCTTGTGTCATTTTAATATCCCCCTAGAGTAATTTACGTAAAACAGCACGAACTGGACTACCATCTGCATCTGTTAACGGAAGTGGCAATGCAATAAGTTCATAGTCGCCAGCAGTGACGTTTCTTAAATCAACCGATTCTAAAATATGGATTCCGTTTACATGTAATTCATGATGAGCGCTTAATTCTTTACTATCGAGTGGGTCCACAGAAGGTACATCTATACCTAGTAATTTAATTCCACTTTCTTTTAAAAACGACGCTACCTCTGGCTCAATATGAGGTATTCTTTCTGGGAAAACGCTATCATTTTTCCATGAGTTCGTTTTGATGATAAGTCGTTCGATACCTTCTAAAGAAAAATTCTCTAAGTCAGATTTTTTAACATAATCAACATCGATTAGCTCAATCACTCTTGCTTTTCCCACATATAAGTTAGGATCTAAATCAATCACTTTTTTACCATTTTCATCAAAATGAAATGGCGCATCGATATGCGTCCCTGTATGAGTACTTAATGTTAATTTACCAACATTCACTGAGCCACTTTCTTCTTTTGTCCAGCTTAACTCAAACGAAAAATTTGTATCACCAGGCCAAACTGGCATGTCATTCTCTAATCTTCTTGAGATATCAATTAAAGTCATTTCTTACAACCCCTAAGCAATAATTTCTCGTTCATTTTGAAATTGTTCATATTGCTTCTCTACCATGATTTTCTTTAATTTTTGTACACTATTCCATACATCTACATATGAGGTATAAAAAGCGATAGGCGCTAGTCTAATTACATTCGGAGCACGAAAATCTGGAACTATTCCATTTAATTTTAATGCCTTGCAAATTCTAGCCGCATCATCGTGTTCTAAACACACATGCCCACCTCGAAAAGCATCGTCCAGCGGGTTACCTACCACAAAATTAAATTCACTTAATTCTTCATTTATTAAACTCATTAAATACGCCGTACTCTTTAATGATTTTTCTCGAATTCGTTCAATTGTTGCTTCTTTATACAATTCAAGTGATCCAGCAAGTGGTGCCATACTTAGTATATGAGGTGTCCCTATTTGATAAGCACCAGCAGTGTCAGATGGTGTAAATTCATGCTTCATATCAAATTGTTTTTCTTTATCTGAACCAAACCATCCAGTTAATCCTGGCATTCTTCCAAAATGTTTTTCATGCACAAATAAGCTTCCTACTCCACCTGGTCCACTATTAAGATATTTATAATTGCACCAATAAGCAAAATCTACATCCCATTCATGGAACTTATGAGGAATCGCACCTACCGAATGACAACCATCAAATCCAATCATGATTCCACGGTCGTGAGCTTCCTTCGTTAGACGTTCAATATCGAATAATTGACCGCTACGATAAAGAACAGTCGGAAGGATGATCAAGGCAATATCATCAGTCATTGCGTCTATGATATCTTCTTCATTAATCGTTCGGCCATCTTTACTTTTAACTTGAACTAAATGCGTTTCTGGATCAAAGCCTTTTAATTTTAATTGGCTTTGAATAGCATAAATATCTGATGGAAAGTTTAATTCATCAGCTAATATTTTCGTTCGATTACCACTCGGATGATAAAATGATGCAATCAATTGATGAAGATTTGTCGTTGTAGAACCTGTTACAACAACTTCATTTTCTTTTGCACCAACTAATGGCGCACTTAGAGCACCTAATTTTTCAGCTAAGTAGTACCATGGATATTCTCCTTGCATCCAACCATCAATCGCTAATGTTTTCCAAGATTCCAATAAATCTAGTAAACTCTTCTCAGCTCTTTTCGAAAGAAGTCCAAGAGAATTTCCATCTAAATAAATAGTATTAGCCTGTAAATAAAATTCATTTCGATAAATTGATAACTCATCATTTTGATCTAGATATTCAGCAAACTGCAATGTTGGTTGAAACATCCTCTGTCCCTCCTTACAATTAAATAACCTTCTCTATTAAAGTTATTGTAGTTTGATAACAGATGTCAATATTTTCTGAATATAATTTATACAAAAAAAATGCCAAGAACCTAAAGTAGTTTACTTTTCGGTTCTTGGCATAATGATTTAGCTGTTTGCTAATTTCGTAAATCACGATTTCGATAGGAGAAGAAAGTTATAACTGTTAATACAATGATTAATATAATTGAGATGGCAAGAAAACTAATTTTAAATCCACCGCCATACATAATGTTCTTAGCCTCGTAGTATTTAAAAGGTGTTAAATATTTTAAACCTTCTATTTTTTCATTTAAATCAATTGCAATTGATAAAATAAATGTTACTAATAGTATTCCTGTCGCGTAGGAGGCTGCTTTTTTTGAGTTTTTACTGCTAGCAGCTATCGACGATCCAATCACTAAGAAGAGTAATTGTAAGATGAACATTCCAAGCATCACTATAGCAATATCACCGTTTACATCTTCACCCTTACTGTATTTCCCCACAACTATAACACTTGATACCCATGTAACTAGATTAAAAATTAGTATGTTTACGAATGCACTTAGTAATTTATATGAAATGACTTTATTTCTAGATAATGGTTTAACAAATAAAAACTCAGCTGTTTTATCTCTTTCTTCTTTCGCAATGATATTTGCCCCAAGCATTGTAGCGTGTATTGTCGCCATTAAAAACAGGTATAAAACTAGAATTCCAAAGTAGCCACTAGCTTTGGATAAGTCAAGTGCACCTGATCCCATTATTGCCTGAAGTGATTTCGGCATTTCAGCAAACAAATTATTAATTTGTCCATTTGCTGCAGTAGCTTTATATTTTGTCATCCCACTAATCATGAATAAAATAATTCCAATACTCCAGAATATGATTGATTTACGATATGTCTTCAATTCTCTTAAAAATAGATTCATATCTACCCTCCCTTTCCCGAAAACTACACAGCGTGAATATCTTTCTTTGAATAGATTAAATAGCTTGCTACGATCGAAATAGCAATGATGACAATTGCCGTAAATAAATATGAGTATTCGTACTTTGAATGTTCAATGATATATTTCGTATCAAAATATTTAAAAGGAGATAAATATCGTTTTGCACTGTTTCCATCTGTTGAAATAACCATCCCGATTACAAAGAAGCCAAACACAGTAGCAAGAGAGACTGATAAAACAGACTTTATTTTCGTAAAGATGATTGAAACAATGATGCCAATTGAAAAGAATATTAATTGAATAATGAACAATGTACTGGAAATTAAAAAGAATAATTTAAAACTATAATCTACCGTTGTTACTTGTGATGCCATAATATTTGCTGCAGCTAGATAAAATACATTCGTAATTAGTAAACAAACTATACCTGAAAATAATTTTGCTGATAAAATCTTAGTTCGAGTAACTGGCTTTGATAGTAAAAAATCAGCTGTTTTTTCGCGAGTTTCCTTAGAAACAATTGAGGTACCTAAAATCATCGCTTGAATGGCCCCACAAAGGCTAACGTATAAAAATAAGTAAGAATAAAAACCTAAAATCGTTCCAAAACTTTCTATTTCAAGACCTAAAGCTTTTCTTACCCCCTCTGGATACCCTTTAATTATTTTAGCGAAATCCATATAATCTTTTGAAATAGAAGGGAATAGTGATAAGAAAAATATAACAATGGCAATTAATGAACAAGTCCATATGATTGTTGATTTCCGATAGGCCTTAAGTTCATGCAAAAATATATTCATAGCTTATTAGGCCTCCTTCTCATAATAATGCATAAAAATCTCCTCTAGGTCTGGCTCTTCTATCCAAAGATTTTCAATCTCAATCTCAGCGATTTTTTTCATCACTTTATTGATATTTCCTTTAAATAAAAAGCTAATAGAATTCCCTTTTATCTCGATTTTATTTACTCCATCTATATTGAAGAAATTTTGATCTATTTCATCTGTTGTCTCTAATTTAAATCGTTTGAAATTATTTTCCTTTAATTTACTAATCTTTTCGACTGTAACAATCTTACCTTCTTTAATAATGGCAACTCGATTACATAGGCGCTGAACTTCACTTAAAATATGTGATGAAAATAAAATTGTAGCTCCTTTCTTATTTTCTTCCTCAAGTAAATCAAAAAATCTTTGCTGCATTAGAGGATCTAAACCGCTAGTCGGTTCATCTAAAATGATCAATTTAGGTTCATGAAGTAGCCCCTGGACTATCCCTACTTTCTTCTTGTTGCCAAGAGATAAATCATCGATTTTTTTTGTTAAATCTAAATCCATTATTTCAGCTAATTCTTTTATTCTTTTTGTACAATCTTTTTTGTAGAAGCTAGCCGAATACTTCAATAAATCAATTACTTTCATATTGTCATAATAAAAAACTTCTGATGGTAAATATCCAATTTCCTTTTTGATTTCAGGAGCGAATTCAACACAATCTTTTCCAAAAATTTTGGCACTACCACTTGTTGGATAAATTAATGACAATAGCGTTCGAATAGTAGTTGATTTACCCGCTCCATTTGGCCCGATAAAGCCAAATATTTCACCCTCTTCTATATTAAAACTAATGTCCGTGATCCCTCTTGAATTACCGTAGGTCTTTGTTAGATTATTGATTTCGATTGCGTACATTTTTGTACCCCCACATCATTTTGAAATAATTAAACCACAATATTACAAAACTAGTATATACCCGTTTCCAAAAAATGAGAATACATTTTGAAATATTTTTAATAATATATTTCAAAACATGATATACTATTCTATAGATATTCATGGAGGTACGAATGTTGGACGGTTATAAAAAAAGAACGCTAAAGAAAATGGAAAACATTGAATTAAATACGATCAAATTATTATCTTTGCCACTAAATGATATAAAAATTATGGATATCGCTAAGTTAGCGAATGTATCACAAGTTTCAATTTATAATTATTACGGAAGTAAAGAAGCACTATTAAAAGCGGCTATCTTAAGATTAATGGATCAGCAATATGAGGAATATAAGCAATTACTTTCAACTAGTATTCCTTTTAATGAAAAGATAAAAGAATTATTCATGCGGAAGAAAAATGGACTTGATATTGTAAATCTTGAAATGTTTACAGTACTCATGCAAAAAGATAAAGAATTACACGATAGTGTATTAGATTTTACTATGAACAAATCGTTTAAGTTGTTAATTTCACTAATTGATGAAGGCCGCTCACTTGGTTTAGTTCGAAACGAAGTCCAAAATCAAACGCTGCTAATTTATATTCAAGTACTTAGTCAAGCCTTTATGAACATGGATACGGCGACCTCTCAATATATTCAAAAAAAAGAAGTGATTGATGAAATTATGAATTTATTCTTATATGGATTGCTAAAACAGGAGGATTAACATGACTAGAAAAATCATTTTGTATATAGCATCTAGCCTTGACGGTTATATCGCACGTGAAAATGGAGAGATTGACTGGTTATTCGATCCTAGTGATACCGACTATGGATATACTGAGTTGATCAATTCAATTGATACAGTATTAATGGGAAGAAAAACATACGAACAAGTTCTAACCTTTGGAGAGTATCCTTATCTTGATAAAAAGTCATATGTTTTCACAACACAACCAAGAGAAAATGATTCGAATGCAGAATTTATTACTTCTAACATTTCTACATTTATCTCGCAATTAAAGGAATCTGAAGGAAAACACATATGGCTTGTTGGTGGAGCTGAACTAACAAAGTATTTCCTAATGAACAATCTTATCGATGAATTGATTTTATTTATACAACCTACTTTAATTGGAAGCGGGATTCCATTGTTTCAAGGAATTGAAAAAGATCAACAACTATTCCTAAAGAATCATAAAATTTATGAGAATGGCATGGTTGAATTAAGATATGAGTGGTAAAGGTTTGAGTAAAATATAATAAGATTAAGTATGATTGTAGCACCCATAAGAAAAGCATCTTTGCATATAGCAGAGATGCTTTTTTTTGAATATTTCTCTAGTAAATCTTATTAATTGTTTAGTATTATCTCACTCCAAATGAACATAGAATGAATTACTCACGACTTACTTTTATATTTTGGAGGTCAATATGTACAAAACTATTTTAAGTATACGAAAATATTCCGAAGAAATTAAACGAGGTTTAATTGGTGGATTCACTATTTTCAGTCTCACTATTCTTTTTTTTACACCTGATTCTAAAATTGATTTTAGCAAAAAAGCCTGTTTAAAATGGGAATATAGCCACTCTGAACATATTAATGTTTGTTCAATTTATAACACCTCTACTAATAACTCCATCCCATATGGCTCATTAATTGAACTAGATATAGAGAAAAAATAGAATTTTGATGCGAGTCAAAATAACGGATATAAGAAAGAGTAAAAAAGCATCTCCACTAGCTAAGAAGATGCTTTTTATATTAGGCTCATTTCTAAAAGATTTTTGTTTTTAAAAGGTTTTAAAAAAACTGAAAATAAAGAAAATGATTGATCAGAAAGTGCGAGACTCCTGTTGGAGTATCTGGACATATGAAACCCCGCAGGCGAACCGAGGAGGCCCATTCTATGATTTTGCGATTACATGCCTTTAAATAACATCCCTTTTCTTAAACACTTCACCTGCAATAATCAGAAATAGCAAAGTATATAGAATCAGCATCATAATTGAAAACCAAATACTCATTCCATTCTCGATATTCACTCCTTTTATATATACCGTCAAATCTGTATGCATAAAAGGTAAATATTTTGACCAGCTTTTAGCTCTTAATAAAGAGGCGATCACATCTGAAGTTGCAAATAAAATAATACTTATTAATAAAGAAACACTTCCAGATTTCAAAATTGTCGATAGGAAGTAGGCAATTGCAATAAACAAAAGAAATGGTAAAAAGTTAATAAAGTAATCATGCAGAAGACTAGGTAAAATACCTTGTTCTATAACCTTGTTATTTACATACATTAAAACTGGTTGTGTGCTGAATTTCATTCCATTTAAAGCACTGCCGATAATAAATGAATATAATAGGATTGCAAATGTAAATACAAAATACAAAATTCCTAGGCTTATAAATTTTGTATAAAAAATCGTTCTTCTAGTTGATGGTTTTACTAGAAGAAAATTAATTGTTTTCCACTGGTGTTCTTTTGACATCATACTACTTGCAAAATAGATTAAAAGAATACCGATAAAGTTCGTTATGGCAGCACCCTTTTTCATAAAATCCAATACGCTGTACTGCTGAACAGTTGAAATATTATGTTTAATGCGATATTTATATATTTCGTATTGCTCTTTGTCTTGTTCTGACAATGCTCCTAAACCAAGTTCTGCTATTGTTTTCTCACTTTCTTTATTTTGGTCTATTAATTCTGATTTCCAATTTTCTTCTTTTGAAGTCCCAAGTTGTTTTTCTACAAAATCCCATCTTCCTAAAATCAAAACTGGAATAAATAAAACAAGTAATGTTACGACAAAAGACTTTTGAACGAAAATTTTACGCAGTTCATTTCCAATTAATATGAAAAACTTACTCAATGACATTTCCCCCTGTCAATTGAATGAATAAATCCTCTAAACTTTCTTTTTTACGAGTTATATAATAAACCTCTATACCCGACTTAACTAACTCTTTATTTAATAAAGGTATATTCCCCTCTTCAATTTCAAAAATAATCGACTTCTCATCAACCAATTCATATTTGAATTGTTTAATTACATCAGAAAATTTACGTTCAATGTTTTCTGTGCTACTAACAACTACTTCAATTAATAGCTTGTCCCCTGATTGATTACCCATATCGATTGATTCTACAAAATGACCATTTTGAATGATAACTGCACGATCACAAATTAATTCGATTTCAGATAAAAGATGACTAGATAATAAAATTGCTGTTCCTTCTGCCTCCGAGATGCGTTTCAAGTAATCACGTATTTCTCTTACACCAGCAGGATCTAACCCATTTGTTGGCTCATCCAATATTAGTATTGATGGTCTATGTAGTAGCGCTTGAGCAATTCCTAACCGTTGCTTCATTCCTAAAGAATACGTTGAGAACTTTTTATGTATCGCATTTGAAAGACCTAGTAATTCGATTACTTCAAGTACTCTCTCCTTTGTTACCCCATCTAGCATCCTCGAGAAGTACATTAGATTATTAAAACCACTATAAAACGGGTAAAAAGCAGGTGTTTCAATCATTGCTCCAATTTGCTGTATACACTCTTTGAAGTTTTCATTTATTGAATTTCCACTTATTAATATTTCGCCATCCGTTAAACTCATTAGTCCCACGATCATTCGCATAGTTGTTGTTTTTCCAGAACCATTCGGGCCTAATAATCCCAATACTTCACCTTTATATAAATCAAAGCTAATATCGTTAATGATACGTTGGTTCTTAATAGTTTTTTTAACATTTCTAAGCTCAAGAACTACTTCTTGATTCATCTTTTTTCCTCCTTAATGAGAGAAATTAATATAGAAATAAAATTATATCTCCTTTATTTTCCTATGAATAAATGCTATTCTCAAGTAGGAATTGAAAGGAGAACTTTATGAAAAGAATACCATACTACTTAGTATTTGGCTCATTTATTCCTTATTTATTAATATTCGCTTTACCTTTTTTAAAGATATCAGGTAGCTTTAAAGCAGTACTTATTGGGGTCCTTGTCATCCTCGGTGAGGGCATGTTTTGGGTTGGAGGAATATTAGTTGGAAAAGATGTTATGGCTAATTATCGTAAAAAAATGAATCCTGCAAGATGGTTTAAACATAAAAAAAATAAAGTCAAACAAGAAGACTAAAAAGCACATTGGGATAGAGAATCATTCTCTTACTCAATGTGCCTTTTTTTGGAAATTATTATTTATTAATTAAATAGTTTTAAAGTATAATATAGTCTGGCAATTATAATATGACAACTTGGAGGAACACAGATGAAAAAATTATTATCATTAGTTACTTTAGCGTTTATGCTAATTTCACTTATCATGCCATTCAATACAGCTTCTGCAGATGAGAACATTCCACCTACGTTCGACAGCTTAACTATTAGTAAAAAACAAGTCGAATTATTTGATCCAATTGAATTCTATATGGTTCAATCGGGATCACCTTATTTTTTAACAGATATCACACTAAATTATAAAAAACCAAATGGCGAATTATATCCTATCCGTTTATATCATGATGGACCAATGTATCATTATAGTTTAACAACTAATTTTTCGAATGAAGATGATATTGGTTTATGGACACTTGAGTCAATCGAAATGAGAGATGATGGTGATAATCATAATCTCTTAACAAAAGATAACTTTCCTAGTTTAGAAGAATACAATTTTGAAATCACTCCGGGAGCAGTAGACAATACTAATCCAACAATACATAGCATCTCTTTTAAAAAAAATGAAATAAATGCCGGAGAATACAATACTGTTTACGTAAATGCTCAAGATGATTCTGGAATCAGTAATGTATCTATGATGTTAATTAGTCCTTCTGGTAAGAAGCACATTGAAATATATAATTTGTCCAAAAATTCAAATGGTTTATGGGAAAATACATTTGAAGTGCCAGCTTACACGGAAAAGGGTAGCTGGAGAGTAGAATATGTAAATGCCTGGGATATAAGTGGTAATATGGTTTCAATTAATACAAATGAGTCATATCCTGAAAATTTTTCAACATTTCAAGTTATTTCCGAGAATGAAGATATTGATGCACCAGTAATTAAATCATTAAACATTGAAAAAAATGAAATGAATGCAGATGAAACAAATACAATAAAAGTTTCTGTTTCTGACAACAATTCAGGCATCTCTGAAATGGAGGTATCTTTCGGTATAGATAAAGGTGAAAATTCAAAGATTTACCCAACAGAATGTAAACAAACTGAGTCTGAATCTATTTATGATTGTACGTTAAAAGTTCCATACTATTTAGCTTCTGGTGATTATCAAATTATCTATGCTTACGCTAGAGATAACGCTAATAATTTTATTAATTTAACTACTAATGATATACCCGTGGTTGGTACTAATTTAATTAAAATAACAAATCCACACGAAGATATTACACCACCACAATTTAATAAGCTTGTGTTACCTACAAAAGCAATTAAACTAGATTCCCCTATTAATGTTCAAATTGATACAAAGGATATCGGTGCTGGTGTAGGTGCTATGGACATTATGTTTGAAAATGAATATGGCGATCAAGTATATGGTTGGGATTTTAACAAAGTCGATAAAAATACTTGGTCTACCGATATGTATGTTTACGGAAATTTCCACGAAGGTACATATAAAATTAAATTCATAGTAATTTATGATAATGCAGGTAATTCAACAGAAATTGAATACACTGATAATGGCGTGATTCAACATAAAGGTGGTACGAGCACTGTCCTTGAAAACGCACCTGTTTATAAATTTACAGTTATAAAACATTCAACTTCATTAAAAACTTCGCGTACGAATGTAAAAGTACAAACTTATGGAAAACAAACAGTTGAAATTTATAACGGAAATAATTTACTAGGTTCAAAAGTTTCAAACGCGTATGGAAAAGCTTCAATTTCATATAGTGCTTTACAAAAAAACACACGTTTAAAAGTCTTAATTAAGGATTCAGAAGGTAATATTATCGAAGAGTTTTTTACAACAGTTGGTGTTTCTGAGACAGATATAGTTCAACCTGCATAAGTAAAAAAATAAACAGCCGTTAAAGTAAAATTTAACGTCTGTTTTATATTTACCTTATTTACTATCTAATTGTTTCCATTTATTCTGCATTACTGGAGGAGCGTAGTTTTCCATTAATGCTAGTAATTCATCTGCATCATCAGCAACAACTATTAAGGATAATGTATTCTCATTCATAAAACCTTCATCAACTGCATGCTTTAGCAAAGCTAGAACTGGCTTATAAAAGTTATCTACGTTTAGTAATCCAATTGGCTTATTATGAATTCCAATTTGTGCCCAACAGATAATCTCAAATAACTCATCGAACGTACCGATGCCACCTGGTAATGCAATAAAACCATCTGACATTTCATTCATTAATGCTTTACGTTCATGCATTGAATCTGTTTCAATAAATTGTGATAATCCTTGATGAGCAATTTCTCCACGAAATAACCCGCTTGGCATAATGCCTATTGCATTTCCACCATGTTTTAGTACTTCATTTGCGATTTCAGCCATTATTCCTAGCTTAGAGCCACCATATATTAAATCGATGTTATTATTCGCAAATAATCTACCTAGTTTTTTTGCTTGAAAACTAAAAGACTCTCTATTTCCAAGATTCGAACCTGCGTAAACACAAATTTTTTTCATACATTATCACTTCCTTAGATGTTTTTCACTTTATTTTATCATATGTTTAGATTAGGATTGTAAAGATAGAGTTAACAACTTATTTAGGAGTTGAATATTTATGAACTTAGGTACAATTGGTACAAGTTGGATTACAGAAAGTTTTATTGAAGCTGCAAAAGAGAGCAAAATCTTAACCTTATCAGCTGTATATTCTCGAAATGAGGAAACTGCAAAATCATTCGCTTCGAAACATGGCGCAGATACATTCTATACAAATATTGAAGAATTGGCCAATAGTAAAGATATTGATGTTGTGTACATCGCATCTCCAAATTCTTTACACTATGAACAAACGATCTCATTATTACAAAATAAAAAACATGTTATATGTGAAAAACCTATCTTCTCAACAACTACAGAATTAGAGCACGCTTTTAAACTTGCAGAAGACAATGGAGTGTTTTTATTCGAGGCAATTCGAAACTTTCATTCTCCTAACTTTAAAATATTAAAAGAAAACTTATCAAAAATTGGACAAGTTAGAAGTGCAAATCTTCATTATTTACAGTATTCTTCTCGATATGATTCATTTCTAAGAGGTGAGAATCCGAATGTTTTTTCTCCAGAATTTTCTGGAGGTGCACTAGTAGATCTTGGGGTTTATCCACTTTATGTAGCCGTTGGCTTATTCGGAAAACCTGAATCAGTAAATTATACTCCAGTTAAACTTCACAACGGTATTGATGGCAGTGGTACTCTAGTTTTAAATTATGAAAATCATACATGCAGCATTCAATGCTCTAAAATCTCTCAATCATATATCGAAAGTGATATCACTGGTGAAATCGGTGCGTTCGTTCTAGACAAACCATCACCAATCTCAAAAATAGCGTTTGTTAACCATAAGACAAAGGTATCAGAATCTTTAGAAGTCACTCAAGTACAAAATGATATGCTTTATGAAATACAAAATATAACTAAAATCATTGAAGATAAAAATGAAATTGAATATAATCTACTAAAAGAAATGAGTAAAATTGTTTTAACGATTACAGAATCAGCTAGAAAGCAGAGTGGAATTGTTTTTGGAGTTGAAAAGAATTAATGAATAAATACCAGTCAAGCAAATGAGGGGTGAACTATTCTCTCAAATGAATGACTGGTTTTTAATTTAAATTTCAATTAATCTAAAAATTATGTTAAAATAACAAAAGTTGAAAATTTTCTTTCACGATTTATATAGAGATTCTACTAATAAATATTTCATCTAAATAAATCGATGACATCTTAGAACAAATGAACAGGAGTATAGAAAAAATGAAATGGTTAATCGTTTTTAGTCCGTTAATTGAATTATTGATAACAGCAACTATCGCCAAGTTTTGGGCAGAGGATTTTAAAGAAATTGCACCGATTATCATCCTTCAATTCGTGCTTTACACAGTATTTATAACTCCGATACTTTTATGGGGATTTTTACGTTAACATGTAAAAATCTCTTTTTATTTCCGGCTGTTCGTACTATAGCAAAGTGATTATTTCAGTGCTTTTAGTAATCTTTCTGCCTTGTTAGCTGTCCATTCTTTTCTATATTTATCCACTATTCCGATCAATATTTTCTCCGCATCTTCTTTTTTATGCTCCCTGATCAACGATTCTGCATGCATTAATAAAACATCATCATAATATGGTGAGGATTTGAAAAAACTATTTGTTTGATTTAAAAATTCTGTTAGATAAGGGTTCACGTTTGCCTTATTATTCATTTTTTGTTCAGCTAAAATTAAATAATAAAGTGTATCATCACTGCTGTAATTGGTTGAATCCAATGTATAGCTTGTTTTAAATAGTTCGACTGCTTGTTTATATTTTTTATTTTGAAAGTATTTAAAACCTTTTTCATATGCATTAACTGATTGCTTCACAACAGTTTCTGGCTTTAAGGAATAAAGTTTACTATTCACATCATATTGTTGAGATTCTTGCTCTACTTTATTGGAGACAACTGGTTTCACTTCTGTAAGTTTCCTTTGTGCCTCATTTACTTTCATTTCCATCGTCTTGTTTTTATTTCTTAGATCTTTAATTTGGTTTTGTAACATACTTACTTTGTCAGTATTTTCATTTTCTTTAGTCGATTGTTTGAATAAATCAGCTTGAATGATGCCATATGAAATGAATGATATAGCAGCTAGTCCGATTAAGCTAAAAACGACTTTTCTCGAAAAAAACTTGTTTTCTTTAGCAGATTTTTCGATCAAGGTTAAATTATACTTCTTTTGTATTTGTAAAATTTCACCTGCATATTTAATTTCATCTGGTGCACTTGCTAGGAATTGCTGCGCTTGTTTTTGTTTTTCATTTGTTAGCAATAATAAAATATATGTTTTATAAATCTCTATTGGAATTTGCAAGGTCTTATTTCCATTAAAAATTTCTTGTAAAATGAGCTCTGCGCTATCTAAATTATCTTCTTTAATTAATCGTGTAGCTTGATTGTATAAAGCATATACTTGTTTATATTGTTCAAGAAAATTTTTATTCGGATCACCTTGTTGAGAAACCTTTTTCCCTTTCATACTGCCACCTCATTGTCTATTTCTTCGGGTAATTGTTAACAGTTTGAAGAAATAAACTTTTCTAAAATATTACTCTTTCAGTTTATCATATCTATTTAGTAAAATTATGATCATTTTGTAGTCCAAATGGTTTATTTGTTTCTTTTCATTTTCACAATTTCCTTATACAACTTTCAATTAAAATATGCAGATTTATAGATTTCCACTCCAGGACGCTCGCTTTCCGTGGGGCGGGCGGTGAGCCTCCTCGACTCATTCGCGTCTGTGGGGTCTCGCCCTCCCGCTACTCCCACAGGAGTCTCGCACCTTCCGCTCCAATCATCTTTCATAAGAGAAGTTTGCTTTATCAAAGCCATTCTAAAAACAACTATCTTTTAGAAAAAAACCTTAGAATTTTTAGCTTTTATATTTAATAATTGTCGTAAAAAAATAAGAGCTATAAGTATGTTTTTAAGAATCCTCATACTTATAACTCCTATAGATTATTTATTTAGCATTAAAATCTTCTTGTGATAATCCAAATAGCAACCCTTGATTGTCAATGAAGTATGCAAAGTAACCCATACTTGGTATTGCTGTTTTAGGGACTACTATTTTCCCGCCATGTTGAATAACGTTTTCAATTGATTCATCAATTGATTCAACTTCAATTGAATTAGTTGTTCGAGTTTGTCCATCAGGCGAGGCCATTAAGCCACCGTCAATTCCTTTTTTATTTGAGTCACCAGTGATGATAAAGTAATATTCCTGTTGTCCTGGCATCTTTTCAAATTTCCAGCCAAAACTATTTGTATAGAAATCAATAGCTTGTTCAATATTGGGCACTTGTAATTCAAATCGTAAAATTTTTCCCATTTTACTAGCTCCTTTTTTGTTTTATCAATTTTAATTTCGTTACTTATGTAAAAGCTGTTTCAACTATTATCAAAAATTAATAATAGTTCAACCAGCTTTATTGTTTTCTTAAATTACGAACCAACCTAAACCGGGAATATAATGCCATCTTCTACCATTAAGAATATAATATCCTCCAGACCAATAACCACCAGGTCCTGGCCATCCATGCCCATGTCCGTGGCCCATTCCATGCCCATGCCCGTGGCCCATTCCTTGACCATGCCCATGTCCCATTCCTTGACCATGCCCATGTCCCATTCCTTGACCCGGTCCATGTCCCATTCCTTGACCCGGTCCATGTCCCATTCCTTGACCTTGGCCGTGACCCATTCCTTGACCCGGTCCGTGTCCCATTCCTTGACCTTGACCAGGACCGTATACTTGACCTTGGCCTGGACCTGGATATCGATCATAAAAATTTCCGTAACTCATACTTTCACCACCCAATAGTATTTTGTACTCTTTATGTTATGAGTTCTATTAGGTTGATGAGCAAGTACGATTGGAAGTGCTTTTAAAAGATTTTTTAGTTAGAAATATGCACCTTTCCTAATCGAAAGTTTCTACAATAATCTTACTAAGCATTTAGCTTATATACTCATCATATTGAACATATAATTCCTGACATTTAACTTCTATATTTACCTTTTCATCGTGTAAACTTTGCAAAACATCTATATCTGTCTCATCCATCATCAACTTATTTAATTCACTAATCTTTTGCTCTAATGCATTGATTTCACTCTCTATGTCTTCTATATTTCTAACTTGCTCTCTAGCTGTTTTTATTTGTTTTTCATTTCGTATTATTTTAGGTTGTTTTTCAGGTTTCATTCTACGAAGACTCATTTTTTCTTTTGCCAGTTGATAATCCTCGATGAATTCATGAATTGCTCCATCTTCTAACCAATAGATTTTTGAAAAGAGCTTATTAATAAAATAGCGATCATGTGATACCGATAATATTGTTCCTTTGAATTTTTCTAGTGCATCTTCTAAAACTTCTCTAGATTCTATGTCCAAGTGATTTGTAGGCTCATCTACAATTAATAAGTTAATATCTTGATACATAAGCTGTGCTAATCTTAATCTCATCCGCTCTCCACCGCTTAGTTGGCTAACTTTACGATACACCATGTATCCATAAAATAAAAATCCTGCTAATATATTTCGTGCTTCTCCCTCTGGTACATGAACTTCTTCCCTGAATTCCTCTATTACAGTATTTTCTTGCTGAATTGCCTCATAGTGTTGAGATAGGTAGCCCACTTTAATATTACTACCCAATTTTAACTTTCCTTCATCAATCGAAGTTTTCCCTAAGATCATCTTTAATAGAGTGGATTTCCCAGTCCCATTATTTCCAATAATTACTGCCCTATCTCCATAATAAAGAGAGAAGTTAATCTGCTGAAATAAAGTTTTGTCATCAAAACTTTTTGATAGATTTTCCGCAATGATGACATCTTTTCCGCTTCGTCCTGATCCTTCAAGTTGGAATGCCATTTTCTTTTTTTGAAGTACTGGACGTTTAAGTCTTTCAATTCGTTCTAATGCTTTTTCCATACTTCTTGCACGTCTATGCAAACCAGCATTCGGTGGATTTGCTTGATTTGCCCATTCTCTTAAACGTTTGATTGTTTCTTTCATTTTTTGTATTTTCTTTTGCTGCTCTTCATATGCTTGAAATTCTTTTAATAATCTTTCTTCCTTTTGGATCACAAATTGAGAATAATTTGTGTGATAGACAGTTATTTCTCCATCTTCTAATTCCAATATTTGATTAACCACATCATCCAAGAAATAACGATCGTGAGATATGACAATTATTGTTCCTTCATATTCTTTTAAGTAGGTCCCCAACCACTCAATCGCAGACAAATCCAGATGATTCGTCGGCTCATCAAGTAATAAAAGATCTGGTTGCTGTAAAAGTACGATTCCAAGACCTACTTTTGTCTTCTCTCCACCGCTTAGAGATGAGAATTGCTTTGGTAGTAAATCCACAATCCCCAATCCGTTAGCAATTTTTGAAAGGGAAGCCTCCATTTCATATCCACCATTTATACTAAACTTCTCTTGTAGTGCTCCATAATTTGAAAGCATTTGGTTAAGAGTACCTTCATCTACCGTACTCATCATATCCATTTCTAATAGTTTCATTTCACTTTCAATTTTTCTTAATTCTTCAAAAACTGTTAACAACACATCTCGACTAGTCATCTCGTCAGAAAATAATGGGATTTGAGCTAAATAGCCAATTTTTAAACCTTTTTTAAAATGTATTGATCCGCTATCTGGGGACTCAACTCCTGTCAGCAGCTTAAATATACTTGTTTTACCACTACCATTCGCTCCAACTAGCCCAACCCTACTACCTTGATTTATTTGAAACGACAATTCTGTAAAAAGTGAGTTCCCACCAAACATTTTTGAAATTTTATCTATACTACATGCAATCATGATTATGCTCCTTCTATTAACCGTACAATTCCATAGTAAAAAGCCACAGACTTTTTACTCATCCATGGCTTTAAACAATCATTTAATAGAAGTGTAAATAAAATATTTACCTCTTAATTTATGAAGTCGTAGGAAAGAGTACGGTTTTTTATAATTTGAGTTGTTAATTTGTTAAAAATGGACATACGTATCCCGTTAACAGTTAAAAACGCAAATTTCGCACGACAAAAATATAAAAATTCTACCATTTGCGCGCAAACTAATTGAAAACGTAACATCTTTCCTACACCTCCTTTTCGTCAATAATTTATCTAAATTATAAAATAATTCAATCAAATGTTCAATAGCTAATCTATTTGACTATACTTATTTTGGTGACAAAGATTCTCTAAACTATCATATAACTATTTTTTTCCGAATTAAATAGAGATATACAAAATGACAAGGAGCGAAAAGATGAAAAGATTATTACCGCATATTTATATCGAAAATTGTAAGGAAGCATTAGATTATTATCAAAAGGTTTTTGGTGGGGAAATTAAAAACACTCAAACTGGTGATGGAATGGAAATGTTTGAAGGTCACGAAGGAAAATATATTCATTCAGAATTACATATTAATAAAAACTGTGTAATCTTTTTTGCAGACGTTTTTAATCCATTAGTAAAAGGCGAAAATATTTGGACTATGCTTGATATGACCTCTGAAGACGAGATTAATTCAATCTATGAAACACTTTCAAAAGATGGAGAAGTAAAAATGGAGCTTCAGGATACATTCTGGAACTCTAGATTTGCGGTAGTAAAAGATAAAAATGGACTCACTTGGGAATTAAATTTCTCAAAATAAGTAGAATTAATAAAAGCGAAGAACACGTACGGTTCTTCGCTTTTAGCATTTTATAATTGAGTTAAAATAATTGGTTCACCTTTAGTTACTACAATTGTATGCTCACATTGAGCAACTAGGCTTTTATCAGGTGTAATAAACGTCCATCCATCTCCGGATTCAATAATATGATCTGCTTTCGCTGAAATAAATGGTTCAACCGCTAATACTAAACCATCTTTTAATAATGCACCGTCCATCGGATCGAAGTAATTTAAAATATGTTGTGGTTTTTCGTGAAGACTTTTTCCAATTCCATGACCGGTTAAGTTTTCGATTACATTGAAGCCATTTTTACTCGCTTCATTAAATACTGCTCGACCAATCTGGTTTTGTTTTGATCCTGCTTTTGTCTTTTTCATAGCTGACCAAAATGCATCCTCTGCGCATTTACAAAGTTTTTCCTTTAATAAGTCACCTTTCCCAATAACGAAAGAGATTCCAGTGTCTGCATAATAACCGTCTAAAGCGGCAGAAACATCAATATTAACTAAATCTCCTTCTTGAAGAACACGGTCTCCAGGAATACCATGAGCAACTTCCTCATTTACACTAATACATGTAGTGCCAGGGAAATCATATTCCTTTTGAGGGGCTGATGTTGCACCATTTTCGTCTAAGACTTTTTTTCCAATTTCATCTAATTCTTTCGTAGTCATTCCAGCAATAGCTTTTGATTTCATTTCCTCTCTAGCCAATGCAACGATTCGTCCTATTTTTCGTAAAGCTTCTAATTCTTGTTCATTATTGATAATCATTTTTTCTATATACTCCTGATTCTTTTTTGTAAATTTGACTTACTTTTATTATGCCATAATATCACTATGTTATAGTCTTTTAAGGAATTATACAAATTATATTCTTCTCAATAAAAAAAAGACCCAGTTATTAAACTGAGTCCTACTACAATTAGTTCAATTTTTGAATCGTTAGCGTGATAGGCTCACTTACATTGTGTGCTTTATCAATTTGTGTTACTACAACAAATAAACTACCTGCTTGTAATTGAGTAAGATCTAATGTAGTAGTATAAGTACCATCTGCATTCACTTTTACATAATTAGATGCAGTTGATTTACCGTCTGTGAACAAGATACTCACATTTGATCCAATTTCACCTTTTCCTGAAACCGTATAGTTAGCTAAATTATCTTGATTAATCGATCCTAAAGCATTCACTTCAGGAGCACTTGGAGCTGTAATATCTTTTACAAACTTTGTAGTTATTTCTCTGCTTGGATTACCCGCTGCACTTGTTTGAATAGCAACAACTGAAATCTCTCCGCTTTCTAAATCAGATGTATCTAGTTCAACTTCAAAATATCCTTTTGAATCCACTTCTCCAATCGAACTTACTTCTACATTTCCATCACTTAAAACAACTTCAATTTCAGAACCAGCTTTTCCTAGACCAGAAATAGTATAAGTTGTTTGATCTGTGTCAGCAGTTACATTTGCAGCTGGAAATAAAATTGGACTCACAGATGCTTTTGTTTCTTTAATTAAGTTTGTACTCACCTTAGATGAATTTCCTGCTTTATCTACTTGCTTCGCTGAAATTGACACTTTACCTTCAGCAAATTTGTTCAGGTTTGAATTTAACGAATAATTTCCAAATTCATCTACAATCGTTTTTCTAGTTACGATTTGTTTTCCACTCTGTGCAGTAATATAAACTGTTGCTCCTGGCTCACCAGTTCCAGAAACAGGAAAATCACTAGAATTAAATGAGTTAATATATCCTTCATTTTCAATCGTTAATTCATCTAAGATTGTATCTTTCTTTATTGATACATTTTTTACTTTCCCTTTACTTCCACTTGCATCAATAGTATAAATTGATAAAGTTAGAGCACCATCTTTTAATTTTAGTGAATTAACGGTTGCTCTGTAGTTTCCTTTTGAATCTACTTTAGTTGTAAAAGTAATTTGTGAATCTTTACTTTTTAATGTGCCAACAACTTTTGTTTTTGGCTCAGCTTTTCCTTTAATCTCTACTTTCTTTGCATTCAATTTGTTGATTGTTCTATTTACATAAACAACTGGACTTGCTGGAACTTTTGTTTTTTTAGTCACAATGTGTTTTGAATTTAAATTTTTTGATGATAAGCTTTCCTCAGCATGTGCATAACCGACTGTATAAGTTACAAAACTTGTTGCAATAACACTACTTACTAATACTTTTTTCCAATTATTCATTTGAATCCTCCTATTTTGCTCCATGCTCTTTTAATAAATTAACAATTTCTTTATCATCATTTTCAATTGCCATTGCAAGAGGGGTAATACCTAGATCATCTTGAATAGTTGGGTCCGCTCCGGCTTCAAGCAATAATTTTGTTATCTCTAAATCACCATACTGAATTGAAACGATCAGTGGTGTGTTTCCTAAATCGTCTTTCTTATTTGGATCTGCATCTTTAGAAAGGAGTTTTTTTGCTTTTTCAGTTTCACCATTTATAATTGCATCCATTAATGCCTGTACTGAATCAGACTGTTTGGTTTTCACTTCTTCCGCTTGATCCTTATTTATAGGACTTTTAAATGTTGATGGTCTATTTTGTGAACATCCACTTAGCACTAATATAAAAACGAAAAATAATCCGATTAATGTTTGCCTTTTTAACAATATCCTCATCCATTCTCATTAAAGTCTTGATTTCTTTAGTAAATAAAGGAAATACGGGGCACCCAATAATGCTGTGATGACGCCAACTGGAATTTCGATAGGAGCTAACAATGTTCTTCCAATTAAATCACTTATAACTGCAAGCATTGCACCTAATAATGCACTTATTGGTAAAACCCATTTATGGTCATTTCCTACTAGCAATCTACTAAGGTGAGGTATGACTAATCCGATAAAGCCTATTGGTCCTGAAACTGCTACTGCACTTCCAGCAAGTACAACCGTAATAATTAATAAAAATATTCTGCTTCTTTGAACAGATACACCTAAACTAGTTGCGATATCATCGCCAAGTTGAATTGCATTAATACGAGAGGAAAGAATTAAAGTTAAAATGATACCAATTACAGACCACGGGAGAATCATCAATACATGTTCCCATCCTCTGCCCCAAAAACTTCCTGCCAACCAAACAATCGATGCTTCTATTTTTTTTGAAGCAAACACAATCATCCCTGTTGTTGCAGCCTGAAACAGTGCATCAATTGCTATCCCTGCTAATGCAAACCTTTCTTTACTAATTCCATTTTTCCATGCAACGAAATAGACAAGTATCCCAGCTAATGCTGAACCTGCAAATGCCGCTATTGGTAAATAAGAGATTGGTAAAAATGGAATGAAAAACATTGATAATACAGTTACAAAACTAGCTCCTGCTGTTATTCCAATAATATTTGGTGCGGCCAAAGGATTTTGTGTAACAGCCTGTAAAAGAGTCCCAGCTATTGCTAGGTTCATGCCTACAAAGACACCAACCAATGTTCGAGGTAATCTATATTCCCAAATGATGACACTTTCAACTGATCCATTCGGATGAATTAAACCATCAAGAGCTTTCAAAAATGGAATTTTTATATCCCCAAACTCTATACTTAACGGAATAAGTAAAACAGTAATTATTAAAAAGAAGATTAATAGAATAGCAGGTTTTTTATTTCCCATTGTTATTGCCCTGCTTTCGAACTAAATATAAAAAGTATGGACATCCAATAGCAGCAGTGAATATACCAACTGGTAATTCAATTGGCTGAACAATCACTCGAGCTAAAAAGTCTCCCGCTACTAAAATACATCCACCAGTTAGTGCACTAAAAGGGATTAAATTTTTGTGGTCTGGACCTAATACTCTTCTCACTAAATGTGGCACAATTAATCCAATAAATCCTATGCTACCTGCAACAGAAACTGAGCTACCAGCAAGAACTATCACTAAAATTGACATCAATATTTTTAATAGTCCAACTTTTACTCCTAGTCCCTTTGCCATATCGTCACCAAGTTCTAGTAAGTTCATTTTTGTAGAAATTGCTAAAGCTACTACTAGCCCAATTAATGACCAAGGAGCAATTAAAATTAAATGTGACCAAGTAAGTCCATTTAAACCACCGACTAACCAAGTGTAAACAGAAGCTGCATCCTGTCCAAGTAATATTAATATTCCCACTGTGAATGCATGTAAAAATGCGCTAACAGCAACTCCAGCTAGTGTTAATCTAACTGGAGAGACGTTTCCTTTTATGGATAAACTTAAAACTACAGCAGCCCCAATTGCTGCACCAACAAATACAAGTGGTGAGAACCAAGCATATGGTAGACTTGCAAAGAAAAACTCAATGACTACAACCATAGTAGCTGCACCAGCAGAAATTCCTAATAATTTTGGATCCGCTAAAGGATTCTTTGTCATACTTTGCATAATTGCCCCACTAACGGCAAGATTTGCACCGATAAGAAAAGCCATAATGGCTCTTGGTAAACGTAGATCCCATATAATTGTCCTTGCATCTGACCCATCATTTGTTAACAATACATCGACTATTCTATTAAATGGGACATTGACTGTTCCAAACATTAGAGAAATAACTAATAATGAGATACTAATGGATAGTAAGATTAAGAAAAAGATTATTTTTTTTTGCACTGAGTTGCTTCCTTTCGAAATTAGTAGCGTGAAAGGATACTAGTCGCTTCCTTAACGATTAATTTAGCCGCTAATGGACCACGGCTACGAGACCAAAGATCACGATTTACTTGTACAACATGTTTATTTTTTACTGCCTGTAATTTAGGCCAAATTGGATTTTTTGAAACGGTTTTTAAATCACTTTTACCTGGATCTACATAAGCTACAATTAAATCCGGATTAATCGAAAGTACTTTTTCTAAGTTAACTGTTTGGAAATCTGAATACTCTCCACCACGTTCTTTATAAGCGTAATTAGCTTTTAGCGCTGTAAAGATTGTTCCTGAAAATGAATTATCTTGCCAAACATTAATTCCACTCTTATTTACAAAGAAACCTAAAACATCGATGTTTTTATCTTTTAATTTTGCTTTAGACTTGCTTAATTCACTGTTAAATGAGTTTACAAACGATTTCGCTTGCGCTTTTTTACCCATAATATCACCAAGTACTTCTAATTGTTTCATAGATTCGGTATAGCTATTTGCTCTGAATCCTACGACAGGTGATATTTTCTTAAGTTTTGAAAGAATTGCTTTATGGAATTCATAATCTTGATCAATAATGATTAAATCTGGTTTTAAAGCTGTAATTCTTTCTAAGCTTGGAGCACTTAAAGTTCCTACTGATTGAACGCCTTTTAATTTATTTTTCAAATAAACTGGTGTCGAATTTGAATTTGAAATTGTATAACCAACTGGTTTAACTCCTAAAGTTAAAACTGCATCTGTTCCTGCCATACTCAATGTAACTATTTTTTTAGGTATACCTTTTAAAGTAATTGTACCTAGCTCAGTTTTAAATTTACGGGTTTTAGCTGCAGCATCCGCTGTATTTCCATTAAATACTGTAGTAACTACTAAAATAACTGCCAGTAATATTGTAAGTAATGATTTATTTTTATTATTAAACATAAATTTTCTTCCACCTTTTCCCTTTGATAACGATAACCATTCTCATTATAATTCTCGAATATTTAATCAGTCAACAAAATTCTGTAAATTATTTGAAATAAATCTAATATTTTTTTTATTTTTGTCACATTATTTAATTTTTTGTAATAATTACTGACTATAAAAAAAAAAGAGTCTCAATAAATTGAGACTCCCCTAGCGATTCCTTAACCTTGAAAAGTATATGGAACTGACGATTCTAGTAATTTTAGTATGCCAGATTTATGAAATGGCATTAGTTGATTCGCTGTTTCGAGATCAACCCATTTTATTTGTAAAATTTCTTCCTTGTTATGTATGAAAATTTCACCACCAATAATCTTTGCAGCAAATGTTATCATTAAAGCATGATTTCCCCTTTCTGGAAAAAATGCTTCATTTAAAGCTAAAATATTCCCTACTTCAACTTCTAAGCCAGTTTCTTCATAGGCTTCTCTTATAGCTGCTTCTATTAAGGTTTCATTTTCCTCCACAGCACCACCAGGTAATGTCCAACTAAAATTTTCATTTTGTACCATTAAAACAGTTCTATCTTCTTCATTATAAATAAGAGAATAGACTACATTTACTCTCTCCATTTTTATTCCCCATTTCATTTGGCATTGAATTATTCCCCATTTCATTTGGCATTGAATCCTTCATTCTTTACACTATTTCTCTAAATGTCTCTCAAAAACATAGTAAGAGTATAATCGATAAATTAATCCAATCATTAAAAATACAGCTATTACTTTTAGTTTTACATCCTCTATAAAAAAACACATCGGAATCAATACACATGCTAAAATTGCAGCCATATTACCTACGAAACCATTAATTGGGTGGTTATCTAAGAATAATGTTTTAATACTTTTTAAGTCTTTCGCGAAACACTCTTCATGGTACGGAATTACTTCAAAAAAAATAGTCGAAGTGACTAAATCGTCTCTAACTCTAATTTCCCTTTTACATTTGTCACAATAAACTTGTTTGGACAACAGATCGTCTCTCCTTTGATACTACTTATTAAAAGTTTAAACTGGGTTGTTACAATTTGTTCAATCTGCTCCATTTTCGCTGACCTTACCATCTATTTACTTTTTTTTGATTTTATTAAAATTCATGTAATTAAGCAATCATTTTTTAGTTAGCCCTTTAGACAACAAAAAACATAGCTAATATTAGCTACGTTTTTTTTTTACATAAAAACTTGTCATCAATTAAAATAACTTTTTCTGTTGACGGTCTTCCTTTAAAATTTCAACTGCTTCTCTGAATCTTTGTGAATGGACTATTTCCCGCTCTCTTAAGAATCTCAAGCTATCATTCAAATCAGTATCATCTGACATATCAATTATCCATTGATATGTTGCACGTGCCTTTTCCTCGGCCGCGATATCTTCATATAAATCTGCAATCGGATCTCCTTTTGCTTGAATATATGCAGCAGTAAAAGGTACACCATCTGCATTATGATAAAATAATGCACTATCATGCGATGCATAATGCGTATCTAATCCTGCCGCTTTCATTTGTTCAGGTGTAGCATCTTTTGTTAATTTATAAATCATTGTAGCAATCATTTCTAAATGAGCGAATTCTTCTGTTCCAATATCGGTTAATAATCCAATAACCTTATCAGGAATAGTATATCGTTGATTTAAATATCTTAATGCCGCTGCTAATTCACCATCTGCTCCGCCATATTGTTCTACTAAGAACTTCGCTAAAGTTGGATTACACGTACTAACTTTTACTGGATATTGTAGTTTCTTCTCGTAGATCCACATAACGATACTCCTCCTCCTAAATTTGCCATGGCCATGGAGCTTTACCCCAGCTCCAGTTAGCATCAGAATAGCTATTTCCATACTGAAATAATGGACCATACTTGGATTCAAACGTCGATTCAATTTGCTTCTTATATTGAACATATTGATTAAACTGATTAATTGCATTCGCATCATCTGGATGAGTATCTAAATATAAAGTAAGTTCTAAAATGACAAAATCAACGGCTTGAATTTCTTCTAACTCCTGATAATATTCTGGCGGTAATTGCTGATTCATTTCATTTACCTCCCTGCTTTATACGGATTTTCGTAATAATCATAAAATACTTTCCAAAGAGTTCCTTTCATCAATGCCTCTCTATATGGAAACTGTTCCAAATTAGGTGGTTGAAATCCTAAGTAAAGATGTGGAGGTGTTGAAAAATATTTTGTTCCAATTGGGGGGCACGGATCATTTGGGCCATGATAGACACTGTAAGTTTTAACAGGGGTAAATTGAAGATCTTGATTATTTTCATTCAAAGTAAATCACTCCTTTGATGTGAAAAGCTACCATTATTCCCACTATATTCAATCGGAATTTGAAAAATGTAGATAAATTTATTTAGTCATTCATTCATTGACCTTTCATTTACCTCAAACGCGGAACGAATACCAGATTCTATCGCACCCTCTATCCATGCTGGAGCTGACGAGGTATGTTCACCAGCAAAATGAACTCTTCCTTCAGGCGTACCTATATGCGCTGATAACTCTTTATTTTGTTCTGGTTTAAACATTGAAAATGCTCCACCTGAATACGGATATAGTGCCCAACTATGCGAGAAGCCGGTAATATATTCGGTATATACTTGCTCGCCATGTATTGTCGCTAAATCTTTTAATGCATTGAGAATACGATCATTCTCTGACATGCTATCCCATATTAAAGCATCATCCTCCCAAGTATAGCTAGCCAATATGATCCCTGAACCATTTACACCTTCATGATTACTAGGATAATAAGCAAATCGGATTGGTAAATCAGTAATCAATTTCCCACCTAAAATCCCTTCTTTTTCCCAAAATCTGCTTTTAAATTGAAGTCCTATTTTTGTCGATGGCACGTAGTGTAATTCTCTTATTGCTTTCCATTTATGATAAGAAAATGATGCTCGTGGAATAATCTCAATAAAATTCAATAGTGAAAATGGAATCGTAATAATGGCATAATCACCTGTGGTCTGAAAAGGTATATGACTCGTATAATGATCAGAATGTATCGTAACTTGATGATCTCCTTGCACAATTTTATTCATTTTTTGTCCAAAAAATATATTCTCATTTAATTCTCGTAAAAATGATCTAGGTAATTTATCAAACCCACCCTTTATCTCATAAAATTTTAAGCCTTTCGAAAGTAACACAATGAACTCTCTTAAAATTGCTGTAAATGCAAGTTCAGGAAATCCTTCCATTCCAACTAAAACTTTTACTTTTTCAACGGCTCCCGGTGACAACGATTGCCCCATTGGATTGTACCTTAAAAATGAATCCATCGAGTGACGATCTAATTCTTGAATGATATATTCCCAATTCATTTCGGGATTTTTATTAATAAAGTCAATTACAGGCTTAATCGATTTTTCTATTAACTTGTCTACACTCAATCCTTTTTCGTTTTCATTAACCTGATATCTAAGCATATCTGGATTTTCTTCATACGTACTCTGTGTCATTTTTATTCCATTCGCAAAAATTACATCATCTGTATTGCCATTGATAAATTCGTTTACCTGTAAATTATGCTTCTTAATATATTCCAACACGAGAGAATGAGTTGAAGGAATACGCATCGCACCAAGTTCTAAATATTGATCATTTATAAATGGTGCTCTTCTTGTATAAATTCGCCCACCAGCTCGACCATTAGCTTCCAAAATTGTTACTTCATGCCCTGCTTCTTTTAATAGTGAAGCAGCTACCAAACCAGATATTCCAGCTCCTACAATAATAATTTTTTTGGGTCGATGCGTTTTTGGTAAACCATTTTGAATGACTGAAAGCATTTCATTCTTTTTTAATCCAGCTCGTGATGTGCTATTCATCTTTTCGCTCCTAAAAGATTTATTTTAGTTCATAAGATTTTTATTCACTAAAATATTTCAATAGAAGGTTTTTTCAACTTATTCATTAAAAATCTTTCAATTATATAACAAAATTCAGGTTAATTATTGAAATTACATATCTTTTGTCAATTCGTCATAAAAAGATAGGCCGTTTTCGTAAACACGTTAGACATTAATTAATAAAAGGCAATACCATGTCGGTATCACCTTTATCAATTTTATGTTCATTCTTTATAAAAACTAGTGATAATTGTATATCCCAAAATAACACTTGCAATTGATGTAGCTTTTCCTTGAAATAATGCATTACCGAGTACGCCCTCGATTTGTAATGATGGTAAATGAGCATAAATTAATAAGTAAGATGAAAAATATAACGCTGGGATTCCTATAAAGATTAATTTGAATGTATTTAATTTCCAAGAACCCGATTTTTTCTTCTCTCCCATTAGTCTTGGAACTCCTAGACATAATCCTATAGGTATATAGATTAACGATGCTATCCAAATATATCGTGAAAAATCATATTGATTTGCTCCCGCTGTAAGGCTTTTAAAATTCACATAAAAGCTACACAAATAAATTCCAAATAATAAAATAGCGAAAGAGATGTACTTCAATAGTTTATTGGCCATCATCTAATCCCTCCATTACTCTATTAATACTTCTCTTTAATGTAAGAAAGTACCTTTAATTCATCTTTGAACATAGGGCAACTAACATTACTGTAGAAATATCTCTATCACTTTTAGGAGGTTAAATAAAATCAAAAAACACTCACTTAAATGTGAGTGCTTTTTACTTAGATTATTCTTTTACAAATTCTTTTGTACTTCTAACAGTATCAATTGGACGAACAAGTTTTTCGATTTCAACACGTTTTGGTTCTAAAAATGGAGGTAATGATAATTTCTCTCCTAAAGTTTCATACGGTTCATCACCCATGAATCCTGGACCGTCTGTGGCAAATTCAAATAAAATTTGTGGTGCAACTCTTGCATACAATGATTCAAAAAAGTGTCGATCTACGTATCCAGAATTCGGTAATTGGAATGAGTCTAATCGTTTGATCCATTCTTTTAGAACCGAGGTATCTTCTACACGGAATGCCGCATGGTGAACTGTACCAAAACCTTGTCTTGCTTGCGGCAACATTGCATTGTATTCTGCGATTATTTGCGCCCCATTCCCACCTTCTCCTACTTCAAACAGATGGAATGAACCTTCTTTATCAATTTCTTTAAATAGTAGAACTTTTTCAATCACTTCTTTAAAGAAGTCAAAATTAGCAACACGTACAAAGATTGGTCCTAGACCAGTAATCGAATATTCTAATGGAACTGGACCCTTTTGCCATGGTGTACCTGATTCGACTCCTTTATTACCTTCATCAGAAATTAATTGGTATTGTTGGTCATCAAAATCAACAAAAGATAGAGTCTTTTTACCAAATTGTGTTTTTATACCAGTATGCTTTACTTCCAATCGGTCAAAACGGTTAACCCAATACTCTATAGCTTTATCACTCGGTACTCGGAAAGAAGTTTTTGATATTTCGTTTGTTCCATGAACTCCTTTTTGAATACCTGGAAAATCAAAGAATGTCATATCGGTACCAGCACTACCTTTGTCATCTGCAAAGAATAAGTGGTACGTTTGTATATCATCTTGATTTACAGTTTTTTTTACTAAACGCATTCCTAAAATATTTGTGAAAAATTCATAGTTCTTCTCCGCACTGCTTGTAATTGCTGTTACATGATGAATTCCTTTTAATCCGTTCATTTTAATTCCTCCTACTGAATTTATGTTGAAATAGATGGTCCATTTTTATTTTGCTAATTTATGCTTGATGAATACTAATCATTTATATAATTCCACTTACATATACTACTTAAATTTATTTTGAATTCAATATATCTCGAATTCGAGATAAATATATCATGTATAACTTTTTCAGTCAAATAGTAATTTTACATCCTTACCGTACAATTCAGATTACCTTAAAAAACATCACTAATTCAGATCAGAATTTTGTATAAAAAAAGACTCTGATCAGTGTGACACTGTCAAAGCCTCTTAGTACAGAAAAGTTAGCGCACCATTTTTCAACACTTAAAATCAAATGGTCGATCAAGTTCAAACAACTTACGATATCTATTTTCATTTTCATAAAGTTCTTTATGTGAACCATTCATTAATATATTTCCTTGATCTAAGAAAAGGATTTTATCTGCCATCTCAGCACCTATTAAATGATGAGTAATCCATAAAACTGTCTTTTCATCCAAGACATTAAATATAGTTTTGAGTAGTTTGCGTTCTGTTATTGAATCTAAACCTACAGTTGGTTCATCTAAAATAACGATCGAAGTATTTTGTAGTAGAACCCTTGCTAATGCAATTCTTTGGCGTTCACCACCTGAAAATCTCATTCCTGTCTCCTGCATTTGCGTATTGTACCCTTGAGGAAGAGATTCTATATAATCGTGCAATTCAACCATTTTAGTAACCATTATTACTTCTTCATCACTTGCTTCAGGTCTACCTAATCGAATGTTATTCAAAACAGAGGTATCAAACAAATAAGGATTTTGATTAAGAACTGAGACAACTTTTGAGATTTTCTCTCCGAACGCCACACTTTCAATATCATTTAGTTTGACGCTTCCTTCACTAGGAGATTCTACACCTTCAATTAATTTAAGAATTGTAGATTTTCCAGATCCACTTGGTCCTAATAAAGCCGTTATTTTCGAAGACTCTAGAATAAATGATACATTATTTAAAATGTTTTCTCCGTATTTATATTGAAATGTTACATTTTCAAACTCTATTTTTGTGCAATTAGTCATCCCCTCAACATGCGAGTGTATAGTTGTAGTTGTTTTACTTGGATTTTCTTCTTCAATACCTTCTAAACGACTAATGGAATCATTGTATAATGGAACACTTCCTAACGAGTTTGACAATGGTATAAACGCCTCTGTTAACGGAAATAGAATTAATACAAATGCGGCAATAAGGGTCTTTGGAATTTCACCTGTTATACTTTCATTTCCTGCCCAAAATAACATTAATAAAACGAGAATTCCCACAATACATTGTGCAACTAAATCACGCCATCTTCTAAATCGCTTTTCATTATTTTGAAGTACTCTTAATGACCCTTCAATCTCACCAAACCTTTTTATAAAATGTGATTGTCGCCCACTAAACAACCAATCGCTAATTCCCATCACTGCATCTGTTAGGTTTTCATATAAATTGCCTTTTACATTCTTTATCCGCTGAGTTCTTGCCTTTTCTACTAATAATGATATAAATGGCAAAATACAGATTAAAACTAACGATATAAACGCCATTAAAAGCGCGAATGGAATTGAAAAGAATCCAAGCGCAACTATTGATATTGCATAAATGAACAATGCTGCAAGTCCTGGAAAAATGGTCTTTAAGTATATATCTTGTAAATGCTCGATATCATTCGCTAATAACCCTAAAATGTCACCAGTTTTAAACTTCGAGCTCAAATTTAATGCTGACGGTTCAAGTGTTCGAAATAATCTTGTTCTCATACGAGATAATATTTTTAAGATTGTATGATGCCCAACTAATCGTTCGATATATTTCGAAACTGATCTTAGGATCCCAAACGTACGAACTGCAACGATAGGAACATAAATCATTAGAATGTTTTCTGGTCTTGTTGCTGCTTTCGAAATTAAAAATCCTGAAGTGTACATTAGGGAAGCCGCAGCAAAAACAGTAAGGGTACTTAAAAAGATAACCACTATTAATAATCGGCGATTTTCTATTATATATGGTAAAATCCATCCATTTTTATTAAACATGCGATTTCCCTTCTAACTTGAAATTAATTGAAAATAATAACCTTTTTTCTCTACTAGTTCTTCATGATTGCCAATTTCAACTATTTTACCTTTGTTCATCACAATGATTTGATCCATTTCCTTCATCCAATGCAGCCTATGTGTAGCGATAAATACTAATTTATTTGAAAATAACTTAAGCATAGTTTGTTTTAATTCATACTCTGTTTCAATATCAAGATGACTTGTAGGCTCATCTAAAAGAAGAATTGGACGATTTTCTAGAAATGCTCTGGCAATTGCTACGCGTTGACTTTGCCCTCCACTTAAATCCCTACCACCTTCACCAATTTTTTCATCTAAACCTCTTGGCAACTCGTTAAGTAATGTATTTAAACCAGCATTGTTTGCAGCTTTCTCTACCTCTTCGTCAGTAGCATCTGGTTGGTAAAAACGTATATTTTCAGCCACTGTTTTCGAAAAGATATATGGATTTTGTGGTATATAAAGAAGTTGTTTTTGCCAAGAACTTAATTGAAGGTGTGATACTTTTGTTTCTGACACATTAATACTCCCAGTATTCGGTTCTAAAAACCCACCGATCACGTCAATAAGTGTCGATTTCCCTGAACCACTTTCACCAACTATTCCTATTTTTTGAAATCCTTTAAAGCCTACATTCACTTTATTTAAAGACGTTGGACTATCTTCTTCAGGTTTAACTGTAACATCATTCAATTTCAGTAAACTATCTTGATTCCAAATTGCAACCCCTTTATCATCTTGTTCTTTAAACTCTTGTTCGTCTAAAATTGCCTGCATAGCTTTTCCTGCTTCTTGACCGTTAAGTGTTGCATGATAATCTGCACCAACTTCACGAACAGGTAGGAAATATTCTGGAGCCAATATCAAAATTGTTAATGCCGGACCAAGTAATATTTCTCCTCCAATAAGTCGTAGTCCTAAAAAAACAGCAACTGTAGCAATAGATAACATTGTAAATAAATCAAGAGCAAAAGAAGATAAAAAGGCAATTTTCAATGTCCCCATTGTTGCTTCTCTATAGCTCTCACTCACGCTTCTAATTTTTTTACTGTGCCTTCTACTTAAACCTAGAAATTTTAAAGTTTCAAGTCCTCTTAAAGAATCAGTAAAATGGTTAGATAGTATTCGATAAACCTTCCACTGCTTATTTGCTTTCTTTTTAGCAGCCAATCCAAGTAAGATCATAAAAATAATGATAATTGGAAATGTAACGATTAATATAATTGCAGAAACCTTATCAATTACAAAGATATATATGACAACTATTGGGGTTATAATTGCAAGATTAATCATTTTAAACGGAACGATTTCAAGATACTGTCTTAAGTGAGAAGCTCCCTCCATCACTAATGTAACAATATTACCTGTTCCGTTTTTTCGGACAAATCTTGGTCCGAGCCTAAATAACTTTTCAAGTACTCTCATTTTTATCTCATTCGAGGCATTGTCAGCAAAACGCTCTGAATACTTCTGTTTAATCGTCGTGATTGTATGTCGACAAATAAACGAGATAGTGAAGAAAATAGTAGCGTGAATAATATCGCTACTACTTTCCCCATTAAATAGACCTACAACTGCTTGAGAAAGCATATATGCCTGAATAATAATTGCCGTTCCTTGTAGCATTGTCAAAGTACATAAGACACTTAGCAATTTAGTAATTCCGTTAAATTTCAGCAAATCTTTTCCCATCAATATGTCAAATCCTTCTCATCTACGCGTTTTCTGAACACATAGTAGCTCCATATTTGATAACCAAGTACAAATGGTAATAACGTACAAGCAACAATTGTCATCACCTTTAAAGAATAGTTTCCAGAAGATGCATTATAAACGGTTAAATCATAAGCATTCTTTATTGAACTAATCATCACTCTAGGAAATAGTGCAATAAAAAGTGTTCCAATTGTTAGTACAATACCAAGACCTGTCATTACAAATGACCAACCATCTCTTCTCTTGGAGTTAAAGATTGCAGCAAAAACATAGGACACTACAATTAATATAATTAGTGGAACTGTTATTTGTCCTCTAACATTAAACATATCAGTCTCTACAAATGATAAAATAGTAAAGGCTACTAAAGAAACAAGGACTGGTACAATTAATCTTTTTGCAAATAATCGCGCCCGATCTCTTAAGTCTCCTACTGTTTTCAATGTTAAGAATGATAAACCATGTAATAAGCAAAGTAGCGTAATCGTTACCCCACCGACTATAGAATAGATATTAACATAGTCGCTAAAGCCGGCAGATATATTCATATTTTTATCGATTGGCATTCCTCTAAGGATACTAGAGAACAGGACTCCAAATAAAAATGGTGGTAATAAACTTCCTAAAAAGATTACCCAATCCCAAGTTTTTGCCCATTTAGAGTTTTCAACTTTCCCTCTAAATTCAAATGCAACTCCACGACCTATTAAAGCCATTAATACGAAAACAAATGGAATATAGTAGCCACTAAACATCGTTGCGTACCAATGTGGAAAAGCAGCAAATATTGCTCCTCCCGCAGTTAATAACCATACCTCATTTGCATCCCAAAATGGTCCAATGGTGTTTATTAGTATTCTTCTTTCTGTATCATTCTTAGCTAGCAGCTTTGTAGATATACCTACACCAAAATCAAATCCTTCTAAGAAGAAGAAGCCTATAAATAATATTGCTACAAGTAAAAACCATAATTCATTTAATTCAATCATAGTATAGACGCCTCCCTTTCAAATGGATCGACCGTAGAAGCTTTTTCGGCTACTACATGATTAGTCCCTTTCTTAATTTCTTTAACAAATAGATAGACTAAAACAGCTGCTAATATTGCATACATTGCCGTAAATGTTGTTAAAGAAAAGATAAGCGATCCTTTTGAAACATTTGGAGAAACAGATGCTGCAGTTGTCATTAAACCAAAAACAGTCCAAGGCTGACGGCCAATTTCTGTCATAATCCACCCCGCTGTATTTGCAATAAAAGGTAATGAAATCAATAAGATTGAAGCTTTTAAGAATAGTTTTTTTGAATCTAATTTTTTTCGATAACTGTAATAAAGTCCTAGTAATGACATCATAATCATTACCATACCTGATCCAGCCATTATTCTAAAACTCCAGAATGTTGTTTTTACTGGGGGAATATAATTACCGGGTCCATATAATTTCTCATATTTTTCCTGTAATGAATTCATCCCTGGTACTTTTCCTTCGAATTTCTCATATGCAAGATAGCTTAATAAGTAAGGTATTTCAATCTCATATTTATTTTCCTTGTTTTTTGTATCAATAAGTCCAAAAAGCATCCAGCTTGCTGGATCACCACTATCTTCCCATATCCCTTCGCTCGCTGCCATTTTCATCGGTTGAGACTCCATTAAGTGCTTCGCCTGGGCATGACCACTGAAAGCTATACCAATACCAGAAATTAAAGCCGCGACCATCGCGAGATTAAATGATTTTTTAAATAATTCTATTTCTTGCTTTTTTAAGATTTTATACGCACTGACACCAGCGACAAATAATGCACCTGTCGCTAGAGCTCCAGCAATTGTATGTGGAAACTCAACTAAAAGCTGAGGATTTTTCACGATTGCAAAAAAATCATTCATCTCTGCACGTCCATTTCTAATTGTAAAACCGACTGGCTCTTGCATGAAAGAATTCGCAGCTAAAATCCAAAACGCTGACATTAACGTTCCAATAAATACTAACCAAATACTCATTAAATGGACTTTTTTAGGCAGTCGATCCCAACCGAAAATCCAAATACCAAGAAATGTAGATTCCATGAAAAATGCAAGTAATGCCTCTATTGCAAGTGGAGCACCAAATACATCACCTACAAAGCGTGAATACTCAGACCAGTTCATACCAAACTGAAACTCTTGTAAAATTCCTGTAACTACACCAACCGCAAAATTAATTAAAAATAAATGCCCAAAGAACTTTGTTAATTTCTTATATTTTTCATTGTTACGGAAAACATACATTGTTTCCATTATAGCGACCATAAATACTAGACCAATTGAGAGTGGTACAAATAAAAAATGAAAGATTGTTGTTGAACCAAATTGTAATCTTGCAAGCTCTAACACACTCACATTACATCCCCCTTTAATTAAAAATAACCTTAAATAAAATCCAAAATGTTTGTTGTATTCTAATAAAAACTTTGAACATTATTTCACAAATATACATTTAAGAAAATTTCAAAAAACCATTTAATGGAATCTTGTTCTACTTTTAGTTTACTTTCCTAAAGACATTTTGCCTTAACCATATTTGTCAAATTAGTGTCGTTTAGTTGTCTATTTTGTGACTTTTTTCACAATATTCATTTTGAATCAAATTTTTGATACAAAAAAAAAGCATCTGATTAATCAGATGCTTTCGATACTCTTAACTAAATAGAATATGTAACCTGTTTGCTTATGCTAAAAAAACTGCACCGTATACAAGTGCTCCTCCTATTACATATGCAGGATGAATTTTCCAACGTTCCAAAAATAACAAAGCAAGTGTACAAATAATCACTGTTTGTGTAATTCCAACTCCATTATATGAGTCACTAAAAAAATCAAAAGCCATAATTCCTAATAAAACGGCAATGACAGGCCTGACAATGATTGTCATTTTCTTCACTTTTGGCGAATTTTTGTATTTCATTAGTATACTTAGTAAGGCAATCATGAGGATTAAGGATGGAGCAATCGTTGCAAAAAGACCAACAAATGCACCAAACACTCCACCCTCTGCATACCCAATATACCCTGCCATTTTTGTTGCAATTGGCCCGGGAAGAGCATTGCCAAGTGCAAGCACATTACTGAAATCAATCGAACTTAACCAACCATACTTATCAACAACTTCATTCTCTATCAGTGGAATTGAAGCAGGTCCACCTCCATACCCAAGAATTCCAGGTATAAAAAAAGCTAAGAAAATGTGCCAATAAATCATGATGCTTTCACCTTCTTTTTTTGCTCTTTTTCACTTCTTGAGAAGAAAGCAAACCCGATTAAGCAACCTATCAATATTGCAGGATGAACGTTTACACTATATAAAAGTATGAAACTAGCGACCAAGATCAGGCCCGTAGTTTTTAGACCAAGAGATTCTTTCGATTTTTTAATAAATTCCCATGTTAATGTCGCAAGCATAACACCTACTACTGGAACAACCGCATTTGACATTCCCTGCACCCAAGCAATGTTTTTAAAATGATTCAAAGTAGATAATAGTAGAAGTAATAATATTACCGTCGGTAGTGTTGTTGCAATAATGGCATTCAGCATACCAAGTAAGCCACCGATCCTCCAGCCTACATATCCAGCAAGCTTAGTTGCTATCGGTCCAGGGAGAGCATTTCCAATTGCGAGTACATCTGAAAAATCATCTTTGTTAAGCCATTTGTACTTGTCAACGACCTCTTTATGGATTAGTGGTATGGACGAAGGACCTCCTCCGTACCCTAACATTCCCACTCTAAAAAAAGCTATAAAAAGTCTCCATTGTTTCATGATTGAATCATTCCTTTACCAAACGGCAATCGCTCCATCCGTTCGAGATTCTGTTCCTCCCATTAACACTCCTGTTTGTGGGTCACGCCAAATTATTTGGCCCCTTCCAAAACTGCTACAATCAGTCGCAACTTGAATCTGATGGCCTTTTCGAGCAAGAGCTTGGACAATATGGTTAGGAAAATTTGGTTCGACTAATACTGCTTTCCCTTCCATCCATTGCCACCTCGGCGCATCTAATGTACTTTGCGGATTTAAAAGAAAATCTACTGTATTCATCACTACCTGAACATGTCCCTGAGGTTGCATATATCCTCCCATAACTCCGAATGGACCAATAGCTTCACCATTTTTCGTTAAAAACCCTGGTATGATTGTATGATATGTTTTCTTCCCAGGCTTTAGTGAATTAGGATGTTCCGGATCTAAGGAAAAATCATGACCTCTATTTTGAAGTGCTATGCCTGTATCAGGTATAACAATACCGGATCCAAAACCCATATAATTACTTTGGATAAAGGAAATCATATTCCCCTCTCCATCAGCAGCTGCTAAGTAAACAGTACCACCTTTAGGTGGAACGTAACTCTCAGGTTCAATTGCTTTTTCACCAATTAATTCTCTTCGTCGAACTGCATATTCTTCTGATAAAAGCTCGTCTACATCCACTTCCATATATTCTGAATCAGTAATGAACGTTTTTCCATCCGTAAAGGCCAGTTTCATAGCTTCTATTTGTTTATGATATGTAATAACATCATCTTTTACTGGAAAATCAAATCCTCTTGCAATATTCAATGCCATTAATGCCACCATACCTTGACCGTTCGGAGGGATTTCCCATACATCGTATCCACGATAATTTGTCGAAATAGGTTTAACCCACTCAACTTTATAATCCATTAAGTCTTCGTAAGTTAGATAGCCATTATGTTCCTTCATAAAGGAAGCTATCTTCTCTGCCAATTCACCACGATAAAAGCTTTCAGCATTTGTAGATCCGATAGCACGCAGAGTTTCAGCATGTGCCTTTGACGACCATAAATCACCGACTGCTGGTACCTTTCCATCTGGAGCAAACGTCTTAAACCACTCAGCAAATTCTGGTGTTGTCAGTTGTTTTTTAAATTTCTCGTAAGCGATATTCCAAAACTTACCGAGAATAGGTGAAATCGGAAAACCTTCTTCTGCAAGTGTAATAGCCGGCTTTAGAACCTCCTCTAGTGGCAACCTACCGAATCGTTCAGATAAGGCTGCCCAAGCAGCTGGTACACCAGGTACTGTAACAGGAATAACACCATGAGTAGGCATCTTCTCAACCCCTCGGTCACGGAGCTTTTCAATTGAAATGCCCTTTGGAGCAGGTCCACTCCCGTTTAACCCATGCAGTTCGCCATTTACCCAGACTAATGCAAAGGCATCTCCACCTATACCATTCGAGGTTGGTTCAACTACCGTTAGCGCTGCAGCAGTTGCAATCGCAGCATCGATAGCATTGCCCCCTTTTTTTAAGATATCTAACCCAGCCTGAGCCGCTAATGGCTGGGATGTCGCCACCATTCCTTTTTTTCCGAATGTTGTATGGCGTTGTGCTGAATATGGATTGTATAAATGATCAAAATGCATTGATATCAACTCCTTCTGTGTTTACATGATGGCATGCTACAAAATGGTTTTCCTCAATTTCTTTCCATTCTGGCTTTAATTGTTTACAAAGATCCGTCGCTAGTGGACATCGGGTGCGGAATGTACAACCCGATGGAGGATTAGCTGGATTAGGAATCTCACCAGTCAATCGAATTTTTTCAGCTCTTTTTCCAACCTTAGGACGTGGAATTGAGGATAATAATGCTTTCGTATAGGGATGTAGAGGATTTTTATACAACTTGTCCGCTGGAGCTAATTCAACGGTATTACCCAAATACATTACCAAAACTCGATCACAAAAATATCTTACAACTCCCAAATCATGGGAGATAAATAAATAGGTTAATTGATATTTTGATTGCAATGACTTTAACAGTTTTAGCACTTGTGCTTGAACAGACACATCAAGTGCAGATACTGCTTCATCGCAAATAATTAACGATGGGTTAAGGGCAATTGCTCTTGCAATTCCAATACGTTGACGCTGTCCACCACTGAATTCATGTGGATATCTATCATAATGATCTGCATTTAATCCAACTTCCCTCAGCAGATCAAGAACCTTCTCTTTACGCTCTTGTTTCGAAAGTTTTGTATGCATGACAAAAACTTCTTCTAATGCATTACCAATTCTCTGACGTGGATTTAAAGAAGCATATGGATCTTGGAATATCATTTGCATTTCTCTCTTAAATTCATTTCGATGTTTATTCGTTAAATGTTGTATTTCGTTGTTTTTAAACAATACTTTTCCTTCAGTAATGTCTTCGAGACCTAGAATTGTTTTTCCTAATGTAGATTTACCGCATCCAGATTCTCCAACCACTCCTAAGCTTTCACCTTCTAAAAGTGATAAACTAACCTCTTCTACTGCTTTTACATGACCTTGTACCTTTTTTAGTAATCCACCACGAATTGGATAATATTTTTTTACCTTTTTGAGCTCAAGTAGCGGTGATTTACTTTTAGTAAGTATCATTTTTATCCTCCTCACTCAACCAACATTTAACCGTATGACCATTCCCAAGTATAAATTCATTTGGTGTTTCAGCTTTACAACGTTCAGTAGCATGTAAACAGCGCGGATGAAAACGACAACCTGAAATATGTTCATTTAAGCTTGGTGTTGAACCAGGTATAGCCTCCAATTCGAAGTCTGGATCATCTACATTCGGTACAGAATTTAATAACCCTCTTGTGTATGGGTGACTTGGATTATTAAAAATCTCTTCTACTGGACCTTCTTCAATTTTCTCACCTGCATACATGACCATTACTTTATCCGCAATTTCGGCAACAACTCCCATGTCATGCGTAACCATTACAACACCCATGCCGAGCTGATCTTTCAAATCTTGAATTAAATCTAATATTTGAGATTGAATCGTAACATCGAGTGCAGTCGTCGGTTCGTCTGCAATAAGTAACCCAGGGGTACATGCTAATGAAATAGCAATCATCACCCTTTGTCTCATTCCCCCACTTAACTCATGAGGATATTGGTTCATACGTTTTTCTGGGTATGGAATGCCAACCTGCTTCAATAATTCTATTCCTTGTTGATTTGCTTGTTGTTTTGAAAGTTTCTGATGGATCATAAGTGGTTCTCTTATTTGAAAGCCAATTGTAAGAACTGGATTTAATGCTGTCATTGGCTCTTGGAAAATCATCGAAATTTTATTCCCTCTTATTTTTCTTAATTCCTCACTATTCAGCTTTGTTAAATCAGTTCCTTCAAAATTAATTGAGCCACTTTTAATTGAACCATTGCTTGGTAACAGACCCATAATGGACAAAGAAGTGATACTTTTTCCACAACCCGATTCACCAACAATACATAGAGTTTCGCTTTTATTAACTGAAAAAGATATGTTTCGAACAGCTGGGATTTCACCATCAGCTGTTCGAAACGTTGTTACTAAATTATTTACAGATAGAAGCTCAGTCGTCATGATATACCTACTCTCTATGTACGTTATATAAAGACCATTGACCGGTAGGGTCTATTTCGATTCCTTTAACAGATGTATCTACTGCAGATGTAACAACTCCTTGATTCATAACGATGACAGGAGCATCTTTTACTAATAATTCATTCGCCTCTTTTAGTTTTTCTTTTCGACCATTTGGATCAATTATTTGGCGAGATTCATTAACTAATTGATCAAACTGTGGATTGTTGTAAGAAATACGGTTCGATGTTCCAATATTGTCAGAATGGAAATTCGGGTATAATAATTCGCTTCCGTCAGCAGTACTATTTGCCCATCCTAAAAATGTTACATCGTACTGACCTTTCGTTGCTGCATCGAGGAAAGTTCCCCATTCCATCGTTTCAAGTTTCACTTTTAAGCCGATTTCAGTCATTTGTGATTGAGCTATTTCAGCCATTTTTAAATACATGTCACGGTTTGGAACCAACATTTTCACTTCTTTTCCAGCAAATCCATTATCTTTAACAAGCGATTTAGCTTTTTCTAAATCAAACGAGTAGCCAGAATCTTCAGATATTTCGTTATAACCGAAGACTTTTGGTCCGATTACGCTATTGCCTTCAATACCTAATCCATTTAACTGGCCAATATATGCTTTACGATCTAAGCCATAAGCAACCGCTTGTCGGAATGCAAGATTATTCATTGGTGCTTTTTTCATATTAAAACCTAAATAATAAACCGGAGTTCCTTCTGCTTTTGATACTTTTACATTTTTAATAGATTCTAAGCGTTTCACTTGTTCTGCTGGTAAAGCATCAATAAATTGCACCTTGCCAGTTTGTAGCATAGAGATTGCAGTTGATACCTCAGGTACGACCTTAAATGTAACTTTTTTTAGTTTTGGTGCGCCATTCCAATAATCTTTATTGCCTTCAAGGACAATTTCGTCACCAGGTGTCCAACTAACAAACTTGAATGGGCCTGTACCAACTGGTTTTTTCATTAAATCACTATTTTTATCCGATTCTGGACTTACTATAGAAGAAGCAGTATGAGCAAGTGCCGCTAAAAGAGGACCATACGGATACTTTGTTTTAATTTCTACTTTGTAATCATCAATCACATTTACTGATTCAACTGGCTCTAATAATGATGCACGTGGAGCAGCGGTTTTTGGATCACGGAATTTATCAAACGTATACTTTACTGCTTCTGCGTTAAAATCTGTACCATCTTGAAATTTAATGCCTTTTTTTAATGAAATAATCCAAGTTTTATCATTTGGATTATCATATGATTCTGCTAATAATGGTTCTATTTGCATTGTTTTAGGGTTTCGTTTAAATAAAGTTTCATAGACTTGATTAATGACATTCGCCGATACTGAATCATTCGTTAAGATCGGTGACAACCCTACAACATCTGATGTTGAAGCATATGTAAGTTCTTGCGTCACATTTTTTGAGTTACTTGAGTTACTCGTTTTACTAGAACACCCCGCAAGCAATAGCACTGTACTAATTACAATAAACATCCATTTCTTCATAAAATCGACTCCTTATTGGTTAATATTCATATTTGGATCCAAAGCATCTCTTAATCCATCGCCTAAGACATTAAAAGAAAATACAATAAGCATAATAGCTATACCAGGTACAATTGTCATATGTGGTGAGGTAAACATAAAAGCTTGTCCTTGAGCAATCATTGACCCCCATTCCGGTGTAGGTGGTTGGGCACCAAGTCCTAGATAACTTAGTGAAGCTGTCGATAATATAGCTGTTGCCATCCTCATCGTGGCAAATACGATAATTGGTGCCATGCAATTAGGAAGGATATGCTTTACCATAATTCGTAGATCACTCGCTCCTAAAGATCTCATTGCTTGTATGTACTCTTGTTTTTTTACTGACAATACAGAACCGCGAACAATTCGTGCACATGATGGAATCGACCAAATACTAATCGCCACCGCTACATTCACTAAACTTGTTCCAAGAATTGCAATGATGAGCATTGCGAGTAGAATACCTGGAAAAGCAAATAATAAATCTACTAACCTCATAAGTAAGCCGTCTAGTTTCGAATAATAGCCAGCTAGCAATCCAATTGTTATACCACCAATTAGTCCGAGAATAACTGCACAAAATCCAACTTCAAGTGAAATCCGTGCCCCATATACAATTCGGCTCCACATATCACGACCATAATTATCAGTACCTAACCAATGTCCATCGGAAAACAAAGGAAGCTCAGTAAATGATAAATTTTGTTTAATAGGATTATGAAACGTAATAAAAGGAGCAAAGAACGCCATTAAAATCTGCAAGATGATGATAATTAATCCAAATACGGCTAGTTTATTTTTTAATAACCGTTTCAGCGTTTGAAAGATAACTTTTTCCTTCTTTTTTATGGTTGCTTGTTTTGTACTAATGTTGTTGATAACTACTTCAGCAGACAAAATGATTCCTCCCTTCTAACCCATCAGTCGTAGCTAATTCTTGGATCAATAAATACGTATAGAATATCCACGATTAAGTTCACGATTACAAACATGGATGCTACTAACAATACAGCTCCTTGAACCATCGGAAAATCTCTAGCTGCAATCGCATCAATCATCAATCTTCCAACTCCATTTATTGCAAATACTTGTTCAGTAATAATTGTTCCTCCGAGAAGAAAACCAAAGTTCAATCCAATTACCGTTATTACTGGTATCATTGAATTTTTTAACGCATGAATCCAAACAATTGATTTTTCTTTAACACCTTTTGCTCTTGCCGTTCGAATGTAATCTGCTCGAATGACTTCCAGCATTGATGAACGGCTCATCCTAGCTATCATCGCAGCGGAGGCTGTCCCAAGTGCAATAGCAGGTAATATGATTTGCTTAAATCCTTCTATGGTCCAAATGGGTGAATCTAAACCTCCAACAGGTAGTACTTGCAGATGAACTCCAAATATAAGAATGAGGATTGCACCCAACCAAAAATTTGGGATTGAAATACCTGCAAGAGCAATAACTGTACTCGAAACATCTAACCATGAGTTTTGCTTTAGTGCTGAAACAATTCCAGCTGTTACACCGATTACAACTGCTACAACCATACTTGCAATCGCTAGGCTGAAAGTGTTAGGAAATCGAAATGCAATTGCATCGGCTACTGATTGTTTCGTTTGATAGGAGTATCCTAAATTCCCATGAAAAACATCTGATATATAATGCCAATATTGAACCAAAAAAGGACTATTTAACCCCAAATTTTCTCTAATAGCATTAAGATCAGCTTTAGTAGCTGTAGGTCCTCCAATAATTGATGCTGGATCACCAGGTGCAAGGTGCATCGAAGCAAAAACTAAAAAAGAGATACCTAATAATAATAAAAACAATTGAAACAACCTTCTTAAAATAAGTGCTACCATCTTTTCACCTACCCCGTTTGTAAATGAATTAACAAAAAATACCTACAAATGTTAATTCATATAGTTATTTAACTTAACAAATGTAAGTTTTTTTGATTATTTCCGATTATAACGTGTATCGACAAAACATTCCACACTTTTCTGAATCTTTTTAAAAATAAAAAAATAAATAAAAAAAACGAGAGATATCTTCTCTCGTTTAAACACATTATAATTTTAGGCCACTTCTACTTTTAAATCTGCGTAGTAAAATGTGACTCTCCACTCTAGTAATTCCTTCTAGAGCATATAATTCATTATTTATAAATTTCTCTAAACTGACGAAGTCATCAACTAGCACGTGCATATGTAACGTACTTGGACCTGTCATTTGATAGCAGCTCGCTACTACAGGATTATCCGCTAGCGCTTCAGCTACTACTACTAAATATGCCGGTTCACAATCTACTTCAAAGAAAGCAGATACACCTTTACCTACTTTCTCAGAATTTATGACAACTGAGAATCGCTCTATTACTCCATTGTTTATTAATTGGTGCACACGTTCACGAATTGATACTCTTGATAGATTAAGCTCTTTTCCAATATCTGCGTAAGACATCCGACCGTTAGCTGTTAGCATCTCAAGAATTCTTTTATCAATGGCACTTAATTTCATTCATTCACCACTTTTCTATCAAATGGATAAGTATTCTTAATATTATTATGTGTTATATAACATAGGCAGTCAATAAGGAGTAATTGTGTAGACACTTTCTATTGAAACTAAGAACCTTTTGATTCACTTTTATCATAACGAATAAATAAAAAATAGGCTCCTTTCTCAAAGATTTTTGTTTTTACAAGGGCTTTGTTATAGCAAACTGAAAGCGAAGAAAGTGATTGAAACGGAAGTTATGGGACAGGTGGGACTTACGCAAGTGGTCAAAAAGGTAGGCATGCTAATACCACGACGTCAACCTGTCGTAACGCATGCATGCCCCACATCGTGTGTGCGTTACGACAGGAGGCTCAAGCGTCAGCCCCACGGAAAGCGAGCATCATGGAGTAAATCTACAATTCTCCATGTTAACTAGCAGCACTGATTACGAAAACAGCCTAAAATAAAAGGATTGGACCCTATTTAACACGGGTTCAATCCTTTTTTGATATTAAATCGATTCCTGATTTAGTCTTATAGTTTTTCTTCGCTTAATTGACTTTTTTTAGGTAATTTAACACGAATCATAAATGTTATGTTTGTTAATAGTATAAAGATTAATGCAAACCCACTTAAATAAAGGATTTGATCCCATACATATCCATTATTAATTGAATTTGATATCAATTCTCTAAATCCTTTTATAGCATAAGTCATAGGTAAGTAAGGATGGATATTTTGGAAAAATGTTGGTGTTAGTGAAATTGGGAATGTACCAGAAGTTCCTCCAATTTGTAATAACATCATAATAAAAGTTAAATATTGTCCAAGATTTCCTAATGTGACAGTTAAAAACTGTATTAATGAATAGAAAGTTAAACTTGAAATAATCGTAAACAAGTAGAAAAACCATACGTTTTTCACATCAAGACCCATTCCATAAATTAAGACGAGATCAGCTAATATTGCCTGGAATATCCCCATAAAAATTAACACGCTATATTTACTTAAAAACCAAGCAATACCTGAAGTTGGAATAGTAGAGTTTTTTCTCATCGGGTAAACTGAAGTGAACATTAATCCGCCTGCAAAAAGTCCTATTGATAAAATATAAGGTGTTAATCCCACACCATATTCTTTCACGTTATTTAATTTATGCGCTACTAGTTTTGTAGGACTTGCAAAGAAATTATCGTTTGTATCAGTCGTTTTAACTTTGTTTACTTCCTCTCCACCGTCTTCTAAAGATTGATGAAGTTTAGTTGTACCTTTTGTTAAGTCGGTTGCACCTTTTAATAAATCTCCAGAGCCATTATATAGTTTATTAGTTCCATCTGATAACTGCTTTGATCCATTATCTAACTGATCTAGACCTTGAACTAATTGATCTCCACCAATATTTAATCTTCCCAAACCAGTTGAAAGTAAGGTACTTCCATCAGTTAACTGTTTCGTTCCATTATATAAGTCATTAGTCCCTTGCGAAAGTTGTTCTGCACCATTAGATGCTAACTGTAATTTACTATTAAATACGTTTAAATTAGCATTTAACTCCTTTTGACCAGCAAGTAAACTGTTAGAGCCTTCGTATAATTTATTTTGGGCTAAAACTATTTGATCAAATCCATTTTTTATTTGATCGCTGCCCTTTGTTAATTGATCCAACCCTTGAGAAACAGCTTGTAATTCACTTATTTTCTTCTGTAATTCTTCATTACTTAGTGATCCAGAGTTATTTTGTAAGTCACTTAATATTGATTTCAGTTTATTATTTGTAGCAGAAAGATTATTATTTAAACCTATTTCATTTTTTTGTAGTTGTACTGATCCTTCATAAGATTGTTTAAGCCCATCATTTAATTGACTGCTGCCAGTTTCTAATTTTGATGACCCTTCTTCTATTTTCTTACTCCCGTCAACTAGTTGTGCAAGTCCGTTATTTAAGTTACTTGAACCATCTTTTAGCGAACCAGATCCCTCTAAAAGTGAATTCAATCCTGTCGTTAATTTACTTGCACCATCATTTGACTGTTTAATACCATCTGATAACTGGAACGCTCCACTTTTCAACTTAGAGCTACCATTTTCAAATGTTAACATACTATCATTTAACTTTTTCAAATTTTTGTTTAGTGTGTTAGTCCCATCCGTGATCTTTTCAGCACCATCATTTATTTTATTCGCTCCATCACTGGCTTTTTGCATTCCATCTCCAATATCTTTAAAGTTATTGAAAACTGATTTTGCATATTGCTCTGTAATTTCTTTTGAAATTTTTGTATTTATTTCTTTTATTGCATTTGACCCAATTTGAGCTCCTACGTAATTTTTACCGGCATTCGTATAATAGTTTAATTTCATCTTTTGTGGTTTTTCATCAAGTAATGTAGCAGCATTTTTAGAAAAGTTAGAAGGAATTTCGATGACTAAATAATAATCCTCATCTTTTAAACCTTTCATCGCTCTCTTTTTGTTTGTTATTTTCCATTTAAACGAATGATTATCCTTCAAACCATCTACAAAATCTTTCCCTACATTTAGCTTTTTATCATTGAATTCTGTCCCTATATCGTTATTTACAACTGCCACAGATAATTTCTCTGTTTTATTATAAGGATTCCAATAAGCAGACAAGAAAATAAGTGAATAAAGCATTGGTACCAGACCGATCGTTATAATCGTAGCGATCATCATTGGTTTCTTTAATATATTTTTCCATTCCTGTTTTAACACTTTATCACTCCTATAAAAATTTCATTCAGACCAATTGACCAAATAAGTGTTTCGGTCAAAATGGACCAAGCAAATTGTTTAATACTACCTTCAACAATCGTCTCAAAAGGTAATATTAAACCATTTACCAAAATTAAATTTTGTTTCTATATAAAAGAAATTCACTAAGATTTCTACACTTGTTAAGTCTATTCAACAACTTTTCTTCCTATTAACCCAAATAATACTAATTGTACAATTTTGTTCGTTGTTTCATCCGTAATATAACCTGGATCTTCATCTATTAAATTTTTTTGCAGATTAAGTATTGATAATATCGTTGTGATCATACTTAAACTTAGGATTGGTATTTCAAGATGAAAATTTATTTCTTTTGCAAGCATTCTAGTTTCTATTTCTTCTTCAATTGGTGTTTTGCGATAAATTTGCTGAAAGAAAATTTCTGATAGCTCAGGATGACGTAACGTTTCACTAATTAAAATTTCAATTTGACTTCGATTTTTTTCAACCCACTTAATTCTCTTTTCTACATACAACTTAAGTAATTGCTCAATCGTATATTCACTGAAATTCTCATTCATTGAATCCTCATGAATATCAGGCTTTACACAAGTAATTAAAACATCCAACTTGCTTTTGAAATATTTATAAATGGTTGCTTCAGAAATCTTACTTTCTTTTGCAATCTGATTAATTGTCGTACCGTTATATCCATTTTTAGCAAAAAGGTATTTAGATTTATCAAGTATTAGCTGCTTTGTTCTTTCTCCCTTATTCACCATAAACCTCCTAAAAGAATAGACAAATGAAAGTTTCGAAAATACAACATTAAAATATACACAAATCTAAAATTTAGTTTTAGTTTTAATCAATATAAAAAAGTAAGTGTTTATTCACTTTTTCAGTATAGTAACCAAAGATTACTTCGTCAACAAAAAGTAAGTGAACACTTACTTTTTTAATATATTTTTAATAAATCACTCCCTATTAGTTCTTAATCTTAATCATCATTTAATTTTACACACTATTTTGACTTATAAACTTTGTTTTATCTATGCCATTAAAAGAAAAATTGACCCAAATTAAAAAAGCATAGATTGTCTTACTCGACAATCTACGCTTAATAATAGTTTTACTCACTTATCTTGTAATCATTTAGTATAATATATCTACTTTATTTAGCTAAAATTTTAATTCCTAAGAATACACCTAGAGAATTTAAAAGTATATCATCAATATCGAAACTGCCAACAATATAGTTTGTTTGGATTAATTCTAGTAAATTCACTATAAAAATTGATATAAAAATACACATAGAATCTCTCATATATTTATGCAAAAAATAAAAAATGACTGATCCTAATGGAATAAAAATAACAATATTTCCAATTAAGTTCGAAAAGATATAAATAAAATCAGCATTACTGTTTAGATATCCCCAAATGGTTTTAAGAGGGGTGTAGTTATTTCGATAATGATTTCCAAGAGAATTTCTTGAAAATAGAACGGATACTAGTAAAAGGATATAAGAAATCGTAAAAACTGCAAATCCAAATTTACTGATATAAATTTTTTTGTTTTTTTTGTAGTAAATAAAAACATTAATTATTGTATTTAGTATCAGTATCAAACACACAAATACACTATAGCCAAATACTGAATTTGCATAGGGAATAAGTCTAGAGAGGAGTTCTCCTAAAATTTCACGCATTAAGAAAAATACGATTAGTGTTGATAATAATAATATAAATATTTTATATATAATCTTTTTCATTAAATATTTACACTCTCTTACCAGAATTCACCTCTAACACCTAAATATGATGTATTTGCTCCTTTTGATACATCGAATGCAAGCTTGTACTCACCATTGCTAACTCCTTCTTGATAAGTAACTGTCCTATCACCAGAAAAAGGTTGTACTGAGTCAGAAACTGGGGTAAATACTCCTAAGATATTTTTCTTTAGAGGTGTAATTTTTATTGATTTTCCCAAGGCACTATATTGTTCGTGTTTTACATGTATCCATCCATTGGAGGTATTAAAAGAATTTTTCGTTTCTAAGTAACCAGTTAGTTTCCCATCGTAAGACTGAGTTGCCGAGGCGGATCCTACTGTACTAGCTAACATTGGAAGAGCTAAACACATTATACAAACAATTTTCTTCTTCATACATAACACTCCTAGTTCAATTATTTTTATATTAATTTAGAATTAGATTCTTTCAGAATGAGGAAACTAATAATATATTAATATACATATAAAATTTACCACTTAATTTGTATCTCTTATTATTTCTAATTTGAACTCTTTATGAAATTACCAAATTATTCTTATTTCTGTCAGATTATTTACACAAAACAAAAAAACTCTTGAATCATTGTGAACCAATGTTTCAAGAGCTTTTTAGTATTAAATATTATTAAGCATAAGACCTACATTAATGCAAACAAATGGTTAAAGTCTCAAAATAAAAAAACCACCAACAGTATGTATTGGTGGAGACGGTGGGAGTCGAACCCACGTCCAGAAATATCGGCACTTAAGCTTCTACGAGTGTAGTCAACATATTAGTATTTCGCATACTAATCAGCCCATTGACAGGCTTCCTAGTAGCTAGTCTGGTTAATCTCTTCCATTCCCCTCAGACGGCGAGGTCCGGCGTAGCCCACTAATGAGTGAACCCCTCTAAGCTATGCACATGGGCGATACATAGGAGGAGCCTTTAGTGCAATTAAGCAGCTAAAGAGAAATTGTTGTTTTTGCCAGTTATTGGCTTTTGCGTTTTAACGAGGCCGACCCCTCGACTCGCAACCTAAGCTCGAACTACCCCTGTCGAATCCGTAACGTCCCCATATAAAGTGCACACCTAACATATTTCAGTTAAAGTGGCTATGAGTGACTTACGAAGCGGAAACAAAAGCTTCATAATCTATAAAATCTGCACTGCTGTGCTCGTTTAAGTGGTGATTAACTTACAAACTTATTATAGCATATACACCATAAGATGCAATTAACAATTGTTTCTATTTAGCTAACAGATTGGTAATCCTTCAACAATTATCCATTTAATTTGACTACGACTTTTGACGATCTCGGAATGCACGCTCTACTTCACGTTTTGCTTCTTTCTTCTTTAAATCATCACGTTTATCAAACTGTTTCTTACCTTTTCCAAGTCCAAGTAACAATTTGGCATAACCATTTTTCAAATAAATTTTCAAAGGAACTAATGTGTAACCTGTTTCTTTTGTATAACCGATTAACTTTACGATTTCTTTATTATGCAATAATAATTTCCTCGTACGTAATGGTTCATGATTGTATCGATTACCTTGTTCATACGGACTAATATGCATATTGTGAAGCCATACTTCGCCACCTTGAACTCGGGCAAACGAATCCTTTAAGTTAGCTTTTCCCGCACGTAATGATTTTATTTCTGTACCTTGTAATACGAGACCAGCTTCGTATGTTTCTTCAATGAAATAATCATGATATGCTTTTTTATTTTGAGCAATAACTTTCCCTTCACCTTTTGGCATTTCTCTTACACCTCGCTATTGTTACTTATTTTACCATAAATCATAATCGTATACTATGTACCTACAATCCAATAAAGAAAACTCGTCGACTGATGAACCTTTTAGGCGAAGACAGAGAAGTAGTTGCAATTATACTCAGTTTTTAGATTTGGATAACCTCACCGTTTGCCTTCCTAATTGCCAACTTATATTTTCTTATCATATGAAATAAACAGTGAACAATTACATTGCTCACTGTTTTATTCTTATCTATTTCTTTTTATTACCTTTTGCTACTTTATCATAGAAAGGTTTTCTCTTTTTACTCTTGCTTTTTGTTGGACTAAATCGGTCATCTCTTTTATTGCGCGTTTGACCGCTACGTCCTCCACCTTCTTTTTCTCCATTTGAAGATGAACTATCGCTTCTGCGACCACGAGATTTTCCACCTCGAGCACTGTCAGTATTTCTATCTGATGAATTTCTTCCACGTCCTCGGCCTCTTCCACCAGGACCTCCATCATTTAGATTCACAGGTCCTCTTCCGCCGTTTCGACGAGGCTTATTGGACTTCATACCAACAATTTCGAAATCTATTGCTCGCTCTTCCTTATTTACATTGGCTACTCGAACGGCTACTTCATCACCAATTCTAAAGATCTTTCCAGTTCTCTCGCCAATCATCGCATAAGAGCGCTCATCGTAATTATAGTAATCATCAGATAAATCAGCTACGCGTACAAGTCCTTCGATTGTATTTGGCAATTCAATGAACATACCAAAATTCGTTACAGAACTAATAATCCCCTCATACTCTTCACCAATTTTATCAAGCATGTACTCTGCTTTTTTCAGATCATCCGTTTCTCTCTCTGCTTCAACAGAACGACGCTCCATATTAGAAGCATGTTCAGCTATTGATGGTAGTTTATCATCCCATTCACGCTTTGTATCAGCATCCATTTTACGATCTATTAAGTAAGTACGTATTAATCGATGTACGATTAAATCTGGATAACGTCGTATTGGAGATGTAAAATGTGTATAAAATTCTGCTGCCAATCCAAAATGGCCAAGATTATCCGCTTCATATTTCGCTTGTTTCATTGAACGTAGCATTATTGTAGAGATAACTGTTTCCTCAGGCTTCCCATTCACCATTTCAAGAACTTGTTGCAATGCTCTTGGATGAATTTCGTTTGCTGCGCCTTTCACTGTATATCCAAAAGTTGCAATAAATTCGAAAAAGCGTTGCAGCTTTTCTTCTTTTGGATCTTCATGTACACGATAAATAAACGGTACGTTCAACCAATGGAAATGCTCAGCAACTGTTTCATTCGCAACAAGCATAAATTCTTCGATTAATTTTTCAGCTGTAGAACGTTCGCGTAATACGATTTCATTTGGATGACCATCTTCATCCACAAGTACCTTTGCCTCTTTAAAGTCAAAATCTATCGCTCCACGAGTCATACGTCTATTACGTAATACTTTAGCTAATTGAGCCATTTCCTCGAACATTGGAATTAAAGGTTCATAACGTTCCCTTAACTCAACATCCTCATCATCTAAGATTTTATTTACATCACTATATGTCATTCGTTCTGTCGTTTTAATGATACTCTCAAAAATCTCATGTTTTACGACTTCACCTTTTTGATTGATTTCCATTTCACATGAAAGTGTAAAACGATTTACTTGAGGATTTAATGAACAAATACCATTCGACAAACGATGAGGTATCATAGGGATTACACGATCGACTAAATAGATACTCGTCCCACGATCATAAGCCTCTTGATCAATTGGAGAATTATCTGTCACATAGTATGAAACGTCAGCAATATGTACACCTAATTTATAATTTCCGTTATCTAGTTTCGTAACTGTTACAGCATCATCTAAATCTTTTGCATCTGCTCCGTCAATTGTTACGATTTGTTCGCTTCTTAAGTCTCGACGAGTTCCAATATCCGCTTCATCAATTTCTTCAGGTACAGCATTTGCTTGGTCCATCGCTTCTTTAGGAAACTCTTGCGGTAGTCCAAACTTATGAATCACTGAAAGGATATCTACACCCGGATCATTCTTATGTCCTAGTATTTGAACGATAATACCTTCAGCATTTTTTCCGTTCTCAGGAAACTGAGTAAGTTCAACAACTACTTTATGGCCTTCAACAGCACCTTGAGAATTACTTCTCGTTACAAATATATCGCTGCCAAATCGTTTATCATCAGGTACCACAAATCCAAAATTCTTCTGTGCTTGATAAGTTCCAACCATCTTAGTTTGACCGCGCTCAAGTATCTTGACGATTGTACCTTCACGACGAGCGTCACTTTTCTCTTTCGTAATTCGCGCTAAAACAATATCACCATGAAGTGCTCCATTTAAATCGGACGGTGAAATAAATACGTCCTCGGCACCTGCTTCCTCAGGTATCACAAATGCGAATCCTCGGGCATGCCCTGTTAATTTACCTCTTACCAAATTTGATTGCTCAGGTAAACTATATTTATTATTACGAGACCGTACAATGAAGCCTTCATCTTCTAATGTAACTAAGGCTTTTACTACTTCACGAAAGTCTACTGCATCAGTTAATTGTAAGACCTCTTCGATTCCCTGGATATTTAAGGGTTTATATTCTTCATTTTTCATTAAAGCTAATAACTTATCTTTCCATTCCTGAAATTCTTGCATCCTTTTCCCTCCTTTTTCTAACCAATCAGTTAAAGGGTCTTTTATATAAAGTTTGTCCAGATTAACACAATCTTACCATTCTAATTCTTCAAGAAACGATAGAATGTCTTCATGTAACAAATCTCTTTCTTTACCTAATGTGATTACGTGTGTTGAATTTTCGTACCATTTCAATTTTTTCTGATCTGATTGAACTTCATTAAAAATAATATTCGCACTATCTGTGTTAATCATCTCGTCAACTCTTGATTGTACAACAAAAGTAGGTGCATATACCGTGTCTACATTTTCACGAACCTCTTTTATTAATGCTTGAAGCTCTTTTAATGTATTCATCGGTGCTTTTTTAAACTCTTCCATTTCTATTTCAATTTGTTCTTCAGATTTACCTTCACGTTTTTTAAACTCTCTAGTGTATGCAAGAACTCCTTCATACATTATTTCTTCGCTTTTTATGTACATAGGAGAACACATCGTTACAATTCCATTTAAAGGAACCGTATAACCAAGCTTTAATGCGAAAACTCCTCCTAATGAAAGACCTACTGCAGCAATTTTTTGATGCCCTCTATCCTTTAAAAATTGATATGCATCAGTTACATCTAGCCACCAATCATTAGGCCCAGTATGAACTAATTCTTCTGGTGGAACTCCATGCCCTTTATAATGTGGTGCATGACATGTATAACCTTGTTTTTCTAAAAATCGACCTAACATTCGAACATCAGCCGAATGACCCGTAAATCCGTGTAACAATAATACTGCACGCTCTCCGCCTTCAAATGTAAAAGGCTTTGGCATTGATACTTTCATATATACTCACTCCAACACTTTTCTATCCTATATTCTTAACATTCCTTCGTTTTATCTCTTTTATTTGACTAAAAATTATATGTAAACTGAACTCGCACGTTAATTTTTCCCACATTAAGGTTAAATAAACAAACGTTTATAACATAACTAATCATTACAATTCAAAAAATAAAAGCTTACGTAAAGAAGTGTTCTTTTATTTTACCTTTCATTTGAAAGATTTACCAATAAAGAGATTTTTTTTAATAGCTGGTTATGATTTAATTAAAGGTAGGGTATTAATAATGTTTGTATATTAAATAGTACGAAGGAGGATTTATATGTTTATTAGTGTTAAAGAGTTTATTACAGAATGGACACAAGAAGCAGATCGTACGTTAAAATTGCTAAATGTAATGACGGATGATTCTCTAGAACAATCAATAGGGGATGACCTAAAATCATTAGGGGAATTAGCATGGCATGTTACAACATCTATTAAAGATATCATCTCTGAATCTGGTTTGCAATTCGAAGCTCCAGCTTATCAAGATGAAATGCCAGGTACAGCAAAAGAAATAGCTGAAAAATATTCTGAAGTAAGCAATGCAATGATTGAAGCAGCAAAATCAAATTGGAATGACGAAGGTTTAAAAGAAATAATCAACGCTTTTGGTTTTGAAATGCCTCTATTTGCTTTACTTCGAATGGCAATTCAGCATCAGACCCATCACCGAGGTCAAATGACTGTACTAATGAGACAAGCTGGCTTAGTAATCCCAGGTATGTATGGTCCAAGCAAAGAAGAATGGGAACAACTTAAGAAGTAAAACTGAAGACAACCTTATTATCAGGTTGTCTTCTCTATTTTCAATTTTAACTTAAAGACGTGAAATGATAACATCAAATAAAAAAGCCACCTCGAGTTAAGGTAGCTAGTTTATTACAGTTTAAAATAAGTTACAGCAATTGTTAAAATGAAGAATAAAATTGCTACAACAACTGTTATACGTTGTAAAACTAATTCAAATCCACGTGCTTTTTGTTTGCCGAAAAGTTGCTCAGCACCACCAGAAATCGCACCTAGTCCATTACTTTTACTTGATTGAAGTAAAACAAGAACAATCATAAGTACTGACACGATAATTAGAACAATAGATAAAAACGTATGCATTTCTTCACCTCCACAGTAAACACTGTTACTTATCATTTTACTATGAAGAACAATTTACTTCAAGATGAGTAAGTAGCTTATTAATTATTTAATATATGCAGATCTATCCAATTTTTCACATCGTGATGGACTTCCTCTTTATTTATTTCATGAAGCATCTCGTGGCGCCCCTCATCATATAGCTTCATTGTAACATCGGTACATCCTATATTTTTATAAGCTGCATAAACTTTTTTAACACCCTCACCATTTTGTCCAACCGGATCTTTACTTCCAGAGAATATGTAGATTGGAAGTGTGTTAGGAGTTCTTTTCAACTCATCTTTTCGATGAATAATACCGATTCCTTTTAGTAATTCATGATAAAAACTTGATGAACAAATAAAACCACAGAATGGATCTTTAATATATCGATCAATTTCTGCTTCATCCCTTGTTAACCAATCATATTTTGTTCTTGGAAACTTAAAATGATTATTAAAGTTTCCAAAAGTTAAAAAGTCTAATAATTTACTCCTTTTATTTTCCCCAATAATTAATGACTCCGTTCCTGAAAGAAAGACGCCTAACGTCCTTAAAATGCCTGGATCAAACCCTGTACCTGATATGATTAAACCATCGTACAACGCACCATCCAATTGAACAACACGTCTACTCAAATAAGAACCCATGCTATGTCCGAACAAGATAAGAGGTAAATTAAAATCATTTTTTATCAATTTACTAATATAAATGATATCCTTTGCAATATCTTCCCATTTTATTTGATTACCAAAGTAACCTAAGTCATCTTCGTTTTTTGCTGTTTTTCCATGTCCTCTTTGATCATGAATAAAAACAGCAAACTGATTTTGAACTAAAAATTCTATAAATTTCTCATATGCTCCCCCATGCTCTGCCATTCCATGAACAATTTGAACGACGGCTATTGGTTCATTCGGGATATATTTTCTCAAGTATATTTTCGTTCTGTCTTCAGCCGAAATTAACCCTTCCCAGTTATTCATTTTTATTCCCCTTCATTTCATAAGTCATTAAATAAAATAAGTAAAAAGACACCTTATTAGATTATTTCTATTTGTATGTGTTTGATTAAAAGTTCATCACATATTAACCACTTGGATAACAAAATTAAAAATTCATTTTATAAATGGTTGTAAATACATTTTAATAGTATACCAAATATTACCTTTAAACTATTCGAGAAATTTGATCATTCTCCTCCTCATATCAATTCCACTTCTCTCAATTTTCATACGACCACCATTCCAGTACCAGCAATCAATAAAATTGTTATCCAACTATAAACATTTATGACTGTGGTTTTATTAACCTTATCTTATTAGACTTTGATTAGAATTCGTAAGTAATGAATTTTTTCCTACAAGTTTATATATGTATTTAATGAGGTGTTGTATATGAAGAGAAATATTCAAACAATACTGAGTATTAGTTTTACAATATTAATGTTTATTTTATTTTTCGTGTTCTATTTAAATGGAGATCATTATCGATTTCAAATTGCAATTGCTGGTGTTATTTGTGGACTTATTCCGCTCATCTTAGACAAAGTCTTTAAGCTTCATTTTACGTCCCCCTTTATTCTTGCATACTTTGCGTTTTTAGTTGCCTCGCTCTGTTTAGGGGCGATGCTAAAATTTTATTCATTGGGCTGGTGGGATATATTGCTACACTTTTTAAGTGGTTCATTGACTTCATTTCTAGCAATCGATTTAATGGGTAAGCTTTCAACAGATAAATCGAGAAGTGAAATGTCCGCTTGGTTTATATTCCTATTTGTCCTAGCTTTCGGTGTGTTTGGAGGGGTTCTTTGGGAGATTTATGAATTCAGTGCAGACCAATTCCTTGGTACTTCCACTCAAGGTGGAGGTAACTTCGATACAATGACTGACTTAATAGCAGATACAACTGGCGCATTAATCATAGCTTATTGGATTGCAAGGAGATCAAAAATAAAATGATTCTGGAAGCGACTCGCTCTACCAATTTACGCACAAAAAAGAGAAGGTGATCTACCTTCTCTTTCGTTTATGATTTTGCTTCAACAACTACTTGTTTCATTATTTTGAACATCGGAATCATAATGATTATCCCGATGACGAATAGTAAAGCTGAAACTTGATAAATAGAGAATAAAGAGAATTGCTCTTTTAGAATTCCCGACAAGCTCATCGTAATGACCATAGAACCCATAAATAAAGGTGTTAATATTCCGTTTACCCTTCCAACAAAACTTTCATCCGTGTTTTTCAAAATAATTGTATTTATACCAATATGCAGTGCCGGCATAAATAGACCCATAAAGAATTCAGAGCATAAAGTGAGCCAAAAGGACTCGGACCAGCCCATTACAAAAATACCGATTGCTGTAACACCCATACCGAGCATTAACAAAATATGTGGTGCAACTTTATTAGAAATTACCATAATAACGCCACCACCAATAATCATAGCCGCTCCATTTGCTGCAAATAACCATTGTAGATAATCTTTCTCTAAACCTAATCTTTCAGTTACTAGAAATATCGCTAAAGGATGAATAAAACCTAGGCCTAATCCAGCAGCTGTAAATACTCCACCTAATGTAACAAGAATTTTACGAGACCAAACGTATTTAAAGCCTAACTTCATTTCTTCCCACAAGGAAGTAGTTTTCTCAGCCTTTTCTTCAATTTGATCTTTTGGTAGTTTCGTTAATACAACAGCAGATAGTAGAAAAGCAATACCTACTATACTCATTGAAATATAAATACCTGCTTGTTGGAAAACAAAAGTACCTAAAACCGGACCTAGAATCATAAAGATTGCCATCATTGTTTGGAATATGGACATACCAGCTTGCATTTGTTCTCCTGGTACATGAACCTTAAATAACTTCATACTAGAAGGCTGTGAAAACTGCGACAAAATCGCAGAGACCAATGTTGCAAAAAACACGACTTTCCAAGTTCCATACAATAGTGCCAGCAATATTACAAAAATTGATGCAGCACTTAATAGATCACACCAAATCATTGTGCGCTTTGGTCGCCAACGATCTGCAAAAGTTCCTCCGATAAATGAAAAAATAAATATTGGTGCAAATTCAGCAACAGAAATAAGCGATATAGCCGTTGCATCTCCATTCGTTTTATCCATAACAAATAATAAAATTGCAAAATTACGAATCCATATACCAACTTGGATAAACAAACCTGCTGAAAGAATCGTCTGAATAAAACGATTTTTTAACAAAGAAGCCATTGAAGGATTTGAAGTAGTATTAGTCATTTTTTAACCTCTCTAATCTTATTTTCTTTGGTTCAAAACAACATATGTAAAAATTCACAGTTTATGCCCAGAACAAGAACTAACGTTCTCAAGAACATATATTCTTATATTAACATCAAGTTTGATTAAACATCAATGCTTTTTATAAATTTTTCTATTTACACGTAAATCGTAATCAAAAATTTACATAAAAAACCTCTTGTTTTATCGTGAGAAAAATACACATAAACAAGAGGTTTTTGTTAATTGTCTGTATGACTTCGTTCAAGTAATTGATTTACTTAATCCAACAATTGCATTTGACCTGATTGACTCAATTTAAATACAAAAAAAGAGAAGGTGACGATCCTTCTCTTTTTAAATGTCTATAATGGATTATTTTTTGTTTTGTTACTGCACATAGTTTTGATTTTATTATTTTCTTAAGTTATAGAAACTTGATAAACCTTGGTATACTGCGCATTCGCCTAACTCGTCTTCAATACGTAATAATTGGTTGTATTTAGCGATACGATCTGTACGAGAAGCAGAACCAGTTTTGATTTGACCAGCATTTGTAGCAACTGCGATATCAGCAATCGTGCTATCTTCTGTTTCACCTGAACGGTGAGAAACAACTGCAGTGTAACCAGCACGTTTAGCCATTTCGATTGCATCAAAAGTTTCAGTTAATGTACCAATTTGGTTAACTTTGATAAGGATTGAGTTAGAGATACCTTTTTCGATACCTTCAGATAATTTCTTAGTATTAGTTACGAATAAATCGTCACCTACTAATTGAACTCGATTACCTAAACGATCAGTTAATAACTTGTGACCATCCCAGTCATTTTCATCTAAACCGTCTTCGATTGAAAGAATCGGGAAATCATTGCAAAGTCCCTCATAGAAATCAACCATTTCTGCTGAAGATACACCAGTGCGTCCTTCACCTGCAAGATCATATTTACCAGTTTCTTTATTGTAGAATTCAGAAGAAGCTACATCCATTCCTAAAAATACTTCTTCACCAGCTTTGTAACCTGCTTTTGCAATAGCTTCCATGATTACTTCTAAAGCCTCACGGTTTGAACCAAGGTTTGGAGCGAATCCACCTTCATCACCTACAGCAGTGTTTAAGCCTTTACCATGTAAAACTGCTTTTAAGTTATGGAAGATTTCAGTACCCATACGGATTGCTTCTTTAAAGCTGCTAGCTCCAACAGGTAAGATCATGAACTCTTGGAAGTCAACATTGTTATCAGCATGAGAACCACCATTGATGATGTTCATCATTGGAACTGGTAATTGTTTAGCGTTAAATCCACCAAGATATTGGTATAATGGTAAACCTAATTCATCAGCTGCTGCACGTGCTACTGCCATAGATACACCAAGGATTGCGTTAGCACCTAATTTACCTTTATTTTCAGTTCCATCAAGCTCGATCATACGACGGTCGATTGCAACCTGTTCTGTTACTTCGTATCCAACGATTTCTTCAGCTAAAATATCATTTACGTTAGAAACTGCTTTCTCAACACCTTTACCAAGGTAACGAGATTTGTCTCCATCACGTAATTCAACTGCTTCATATTCACCAGTTGAAGCACCACTTGGAACTAACGCACGACCGAAGCCGCCGTCTTCAGTGTAAACTTCTACTTCTACTGTAGGGTTACCACGAGAATCTAATACTTCGCGAGCATAAACATCAATAATCATTGACATAATAAAATCTCTCCTTTATTTGCGATATACGCTTAGTTTAAAACTTTTTATATATTAACTGATCACTTATTTAATAAGTGATTTACCAGTCATTTCATTTGGCTGTTTTACTTTTAATAAATCTAGAACTGTTGGAGCTAAATCTCCTAAGATTCCATCTTCACGTAAAGAAACTCCTTCTTCCGTAACAATTACAGGAACAGGGTTTGTAGTATGAGCAGTCATTGGCTGACCTTCTGGTGTAATTTCTTCATCAGCATTACCGTGGTCAGCTGTAATAATCGCTTTTCCACCTTTTGCAATAATCGCATCTACTACTTCACCTAAACACTCATCTACAGCTTCAATCGCTTTAATTGTTGGTTCTAGTTTACCCGAATGTCCAACCATGTCCGGGTTTGCAAAGTTTAAGATAATTACATCGTGTTTATCATCAGCGATTTCTTTAAGCAATGCATCTTTCACTTCGTACGCACTCATCTCTGGTTTTAAATCGTAAGTTGCAACTTTAGGTGAATTAATTAAGATGCGTTCTTCACCTGGGAATTGTGCTTCACGACCTCCACTAAAGAAAAACGTTACGTGTGGATATTTTTCAGTTTCAGCAATTCGCAATTGATTTAAATTATTTTGAGCAAGAACTTCACCTAAGGTGTTATCTAGGTTTGTTGGTTTAAATGCTACATAACCTTGAACAGTCTCACTAAAATGTGTTAAACAAACAAAGTGAACATTTTTTGGGAATTCATTCCCACGATCGAAATCACGGAAATCTTCATTTGTAAATACATTCGAGATTTGAATAGCACGATCAGGTCGGAAGTTATAGAAGATTATAGAATCTTCATCTTCAACTGTTGCAACAGGTTTACCATCTTCTTTTAGAATGACAGAAGGTAATACGAACTCATCGTGGATACCATTCGAATATGAATCCTCAATTAATTCATACGGATTAGTGTATGTTGGTCCTTCTCCGTAAACCATTGCTCGATAGCATTTTTCTACGCGGTCCCAACGTTTATCTCGGTCCATGGAATAATAGCGGCCAGAAATGGTAGCAAACTCTCCTACACCAAGTTCTTTAAACTTATCTTCCGTTAAATCAATATATTTTTTAGCAGTAGTTGGACCAACATCTCTTCCATCAAGGAATGCATGAACATAAACTTTTTTCATACCTTCTTCAGCTGCTAGTTTTAACAAAGCAAACATGTGATTAATGTGACTGTGAATACCACCATCAGATAGTAATCCAAAAATATGTAATGCTTTATCTTTTTCTTTTGCAGTCTTTATTGCATCAATGAACGTATCATTTTTTTCAAATTCACCTTCACGTATTGCCTTGTTCACTCTAGTTAAACTTTGATAAACAATACGACCAGCTCCGATGTTTAAATGGCCAACTTCTGAATTACCCATTTGCCCTTTAGGAAGTCCAACTGCCTCGCCAGATGCTGTTAATTGAGCGTGTGGGTATTTATTCCAATATCTATCATAATTTGGTTTGTTAGCTTGTGCAACAGCATTTCCAAATGTTTCATCACGCAAACCAAATCCATCAAGAATAATTAAAGCTACTGGTTTTTTACTCATTACTTAACAGCCTCCAATAAAGCTAAGAAAGAAGCTGGTTCTAGACTAGCACCACCAACTAACGCACCATCAATATCAGGTTGTGCCATATATTCTTTAATATTTTCAGGTTTTACACTTCCACCATATTGAACTCTTACAGCATCTGCAGCTTCTTTATTATAAAGACCTGCTACTACATCACGAACAAACTTACAAGAATCTTGAGCGTCCTGTTCAGTTGCAGATTTCCCTGTTCCAATTGCCCATATTGGTTCATAAGCAATAACTAAACTCTTTACTTGATCTTCAGTTAAATCTGCTAGACCAGCAGTTAATTGAGTACGAATTACTTCCTCAAATTTTCCACCTTCACGTTCTTCTAGCGTTTCACCACAGCAAAGAATTGGTGTAATACCATGTTCAAATGATTTTTTTGTTTTACTATTAATAAACTCATCATTTTCACCATAGTATTCACGGCGTTCAGAGTGTCCAATAATAGCATAAGTTACATTAAGATCTTTAAGTGCTACTGGGCTAATTTCTCCAGTGTATGCACCGCTGTCTTTGTCACTTACATTTTGAGAACCAATTTTCAAGTCAGTACCTTTTGCTGCATCCACCATCGGAGCAAGAAATAATGCAGATGCACAAACAGCTGAATCTACTTTATCTGATGTTGGAATGTTATTTTTTACTTCTTCAACGAATGTAATTGCTTCGCTAAGCGTTTTATTCATCTTCCAGTTACCTGCAATAATCGGTTTACGCATGGGAAAACACCATCCTTACTATTTGTAAGACCATATATCCTACTAATTATTCAACTTTTTATCATTCAATCTGTTAATCTTATTTATCGTTTAAAAGTGCAACTCCAGGAAGTTCTTTGCCCTCCATAAATTCTAATGAAGCACCACCACCAGTAGAAATATGGCTCATTTTTTCAGCTAAGCCAAATTTTTCAGCAGCTGCCGCAGAATCACCGCCACCAATAATTGAGTAAGCATCAGAATCTGCTAATGCTTGCGCTACACCTTTTGTACCTTGGGCAAATTTATCAATTTCAAATACACCCATAGGTCCGTTCCAAATAACTAATTTAGAGTCTTTAATAACATCTGCATATAGTGCTGTTGTTTTTGGACCAATATCAAGTGCTTCCCAATCAGCTGGAATTTTATCAATTTCTACTACTTGCGTATTAGCATCTTCACCAAATTTATCAGCGATGATTGCATCGATCGGCATATAGAATTTAACACCTTTTGCTTCTGCTTTTTGCATAAATTCATTTGCTAAGTCGATTTTATCTTCTTCTAGAAGCGATTTACCGATTTCGTATCCTTTTGCTTTCAAGAACGTATAAGCAAGGCCACCACCGATAATTAAGTTATCTACTTTTTCAATTAAGTTTTCGATAACACCGATTTTATCACGTACTTTTGCTCCACCAATAATAGCTGTAAAAGGACGCTCTGGATTAGAAAGTGCTTTACCTAATACACTGATCTCTTTTTCCATTAAGAAACCAGCTACCGCAGGAATATACTTAGCGATACCAGCAGTCGTTGCATGAGCACGATGAGCAGCTCCAAAAGCATCATTTACATAAACGTCAGCTAAAGCAGCAAATTCTTTTGATAATTTTTCATCATTTTTCTCTTCGCCAGGATAAAAACGAACATTTTCTAATAATAAAACATCGCCTTCATTCATTTTGCTAATTTCTTCTTGAACTTTAGGGCCGAATGCTTCATCAGTTTTACGAACATCTTTTCCTAATCTTTCACTTAAACGTTTTGCAACAGCATTTAAACGCAGTTCTTCATTAACTTGTCCCTTTGGACGACCTAAATGAGATGCTAAAATAACTTTTGCTCCGTTTTCTACTAAGTATTGAATTGTAGGAAGTGCAGCACGAATACGAGTTTCATCTGTTACTTCACCATTTGCCATTGGTACGTTAAAATCTACACGGCAAAATACGCGTTTACCCTTTACATCAATGTCACGTAAAGACTTTTTGTTCATAGTAAATGCCTCCAGTATGTATTATATTCAGCCAAGTATTAGCAACTATTCCTTAAGATGATGCGCAAATTCTCTTAAAAGAGTAGTAAAACAAACTATTATTTGTCTTTGTCTTTTGCTTATTTGGACTGACTAAGCCTATTCCATTTCCGATTCTTTTTACGAATTCGCCTTCTATTCTGTGATATTGTCACCGCAATTTTAACAGATTATGTATATTAATTGGAATTTATTTCTTAGAGTATTTTAAATTTTGTTGGATTTAAATGCGGAAATTTAATTTCAAATAAAAGAGGGGAGGAAAATCCCTCACCCTCGTATTAATTTTAATTATTAAAATTATAGACCTTTAGAAGCGATGTGTTCTACTAAGTCAACTACACGAGTAGAGTAACCAGTTTCGTTGTCATACCAAGAAAGGATTTTTACCATGTTACCTTCCATAGTCATTGTAGATAATGCATCGATTGTAGATGAGTTAGTGCAACCGTTATAGTCGATAGATACTAATGGCTCTTCTGAGTAACCTAAGATACCTTTTAGTTCACCTTCAGAAGCAGCTTTAAATGCAGCATTTACTTCTTCTGCAGTAACTTCAGTATTTAATTCAACAACAAGGTCAACTAATGATACGTTTGCAGTTGGAACACGTACTGCACCACCATTTAATTTACCTTTTAATTGTGGTAATACTAGTGAAACTGCTTTAGCAGCACCAGTAGTTGTTGGAATCATGCTCATTGCAGCAGCACGTGCACGACGTAAATCTTTATGTGGTAAATCTAAAATTTGTTGGTCATTTGTATATGAGTGAACAGTTGTCATCATACCACGTTTGATTCCAAATTTTTCGTCTAATACTTTAGCAAATGGAGCTAAACAGTTAGTTGTACATGATGCGTTTGAAAGTACGTTGTGGCTAGCTGCATCGTATTTATCATCATTTACACCCATTACGATTGTAATATCTTCGTTTGAAGCTGGTGCAGAAATAATTACTTTTTTAACTGATCCACCTAAGTGTTTTTCAGCATCTTTTTTATCTGTGAAACGACCAGTAGATTCAACTACTACTTCTACTCCATATTCGCTCCATGGTAGAACTGCTGGGTCACGCTCAGCAATAACTTTGATTTCACTGCCGTTTACAACAATTGAATCACCATTTACTGCTACATCAGCATTTACAGAACCGTGTACTGAATCATATTTTAATAAGTGTGCTAATGTTTTAGCATCTGTTAAATCGTTAATTGCTACAACCTCTACGTTAGGGTTGTTTAAAGCTGCACGGAAAACCATACGTCCGATACGTCCAAATCCATTAATACCAATTTTAGTTGCCATTATAATTTCCTCCTTTTAGTAGGTAGAAGCTATTTTTTTATATAGTTAAAGGGTACTTCCTTTAATTAACTCTCTTGCTGCGCCTTCATCTGTGACGAGAATGTTTACATGCCCTTTCTTTAAGAAAGAGGCGATTGCTTTTGCCTTAGAAGAACCTCCGGCGACTGCCAATACATATGGAATATCTTTTAACTCATTAAGTTGTAAACCAATCGTCCTAACCCTGTATACAACTTCACCATTCTCATTAAAGTAATATCCAAATGCTTCTCCAACAGCTTTTGATTCAATTAAGGTCTCTAGTTGTTCTGAAGAAGACTGTCTTCGTTTGGCCATTGTAAATGCATCACCAATACCATGAATAACAATTGAAGAAGAACGGATTAAATTTAAAACCTCTTTGACTTTCGGTTCTTCCATCATTGTGAGGTAAGCTTCCTCACTTAATTCATCTGGTAAATGTAATAAACGATAATTACCTTTTGCCATCTCTGCCATATTTGCACAAATTGTATTCGCTTGATTTCTTACTTCTTCTCCTAATCCACCTCTTGCTGGGACGAATAAGGGATTCAGTTCTTTTGAGTCGGCATTCATCATTTCAGCTACTGCGGCTAATGTCGAACCTCCAGTAACAGCAACAATATTATTTGTTTCTAACCTTTGGTTTATACAGCCTACAGTTGCACGACCCATCTCTTTTTTAACCCAAGCTAATTCATCACTATCGCCTGAAACAACAATTACTTCCTTAAGATTAAACATTTCCTTAAGACGATCTTCAATGTTTTTCAGACCAAACAGTTCACGCATTGGCTGTTCTAAATCGAGAAGAAGACTCAGACCTTCATCTGTTAATGTCATTCCTGAGGAAGCAACATTAATCAATCGTTGCTCTTTTAAAAGGGCAACCTCTGATCTAAGAACTCTTTCAGTTATTCCTACACTAGCAGACAAATTCCTACGACCTATAGGTTGCATGATTCGAATGAATTGTAGAATCAAAAATCTTTTTTGAATAACCGGAATTAGATCAGGTAACAATTTGTGTTGTAGCTTTAAAATATGGTTCATTTTCATCTCCTCTTTCGCAGAGTTTACTTCTTGGTCACAAAACGTCCCACTATGACATATTATGTCCCACTTGTTTTAAAAAATATACACCGTCTTTCAACGTTGTTTTTTTTTCACAAGATTTACTCCAGAAAATGAAATAACCCTGCTACATTTATATTGTATCAGGGTCATTAAAATGTTGCAACTGATAACTACCTACTTTATGGCATTTAATATGTCGCTTTTATGAATTTTACCATATGCAATTATTTCTCCATTAATTTGTACAACAGGTATCATTAATTGGTATTCCTCTAATAAAGCATCATCAGAGTAAATATCAATCTCTTCTATTTCTAAATTATTTTCAACTTTGATTGATTGGATTTCTTCTTTTGCTTCTTCACAAAGTCCACAATTTGTTTTTGTAAATAATGTTAATTTAATCGACATTCCAATCTCCCTTTTAACAACTAGGCTTTGTTACAAAATAATGTTGATTTCCGTTACAGGATGCTCCCTTTCCGTGGGGTGTGAGCTGAGCCTGCGGGGTCTTACCCTTCTCGATTAACTCGAGCCTTTAACTAAAGCGCTTTCGTTTTGATGAACCTGGTATCCTAAGTATATCTCTATATTTAGCAACTGTACGTCTCGAAATTTCAACTCCATGTTTATCTGCTAGTAATTGGACTAGTTTTTGATCAGATAAAGGTTTTTCCTTATTTTCTTCGTCCACAAGTTGCTTAATGAATACTTGCACACTCGTTGAAGCAAGCTCTTCTCCGTCCGCATTTACACCTTGATGGAAAAAACTCTTCATTTCATATAAACCAAATGGAGTCTGTACATATTTATTTTTACAGGTACGACTTATGGTAGATTCATGAAGTGACAACTCTTCAGCAATTTCCTTTAATGTAAGTGTCTTTAAGTGAGCAGGACCATTTTCAAAGAAAGCGATTTGTTTACGGAGTATGCAATTCATCACTGCCAACATTGTCGATTTTCTTTCCTCTAAACTTTTCATTAACCAGTTCACTTGAGCATTTTTATCTTTTAAATATGCTGAAACTTCTTTCTCATGTTGACCTTTTAAAATAGATGAATATTCACTAAGAACTTTTAGCCTTGGCATAATTTTATTGTTAATTAATACAACAAATTCTTCCCCAATTTTTTCAACTGATAAGTCTGGAGCCACGTAGTTAACTTGATCCTGAAAATAGTTTAATCCGGGTCTAGGTTGAAGAGTTAAAATTAAATCAATTTCTCTTTGTAAATCCGGCAAACTAATCTTTAGTTTTTTTGCAATGTCTTTCCAGTTTTTATTAACGAATAAGTCAAAGTAATCCGTTATGACAAATTCAGCAATAGTCGTATCACGTTCGAGACCTTTTAATTGAATAAGCAAGCTTTCTTTAACCGATCTAGCTCCTACTCCGGCAGGCTCGAAACGCTGTAATATGTCGATACATATCTGTAATTGTACAATAGAAACATTTAACTCTCGAACTAACTCTTCACCTGTTTCCATTAAAAATCCATTTTTGTCTAAATTATATATTAAGTATTTAATTATCCTGATTTCGTCATGATCTAATTTCAACTCATTTAGCTGACTAATAAGTTCTTCCTGTAAACTTTCCGTCTTCCGAGTATACAGTTCCATACCATGATCGTGAGAAGTAGTTTGTTGTTTACTGATTTTAGATGTCGAGTATTCATTATATGGAGTTTCAACCTCTATTAATGGGTTTTCTAACGATTGCTCGAATAAAAAATCAGTAAGTTCTTGGGCATTATATTGAAGCATTGTAATGGCTTGTCGGAGTTCTTGAGTCATCGCAAGTTTCAATGATTGTTTTTGAATTAAATTCATTTCCATACTACTTCACTCCCTTAATACTATTTTACTCGATATTTAACTTTTTCATAGTACTTGACGAATTGTTTCAATATTAAAATATAGTGAAAACGTTTTCTAATTCCTGTATAGTAAAGATATACAAGTCTTTATTACAGGTGGGCTACTATGAATAGAAAGAACCAAATTTATGATGTTTTTGTCCAACAAAGTAATGAAAATGGATATACTGCAAACGACATTGCATTAAAGTTGAATTTAGACCGTGCAAATGTAAGTAGTGACTTAAATAAATTAGTTAAAGAAGGTCTTCTAGAGAAAACAAATACTAGACCAGTTCTATTTAAATTACAATCGAATAGTAGTCTAGTTTATCTTCAGTCGGATAAAAAAGATTCAATCAATCCGATTTCTTCTGATTATAAGTATGAATATTTTTATGAAGAAAATATTAGTTTGAGGCCAGCAATCGAGAAAGCAAGGTCTGCTATACTGTATCCTCCAAATGGAATGCATACTTTAATTTTAGGTGAAACAGGTGTTGGTAAATCTGCCTTTGCGGCTAGAATGCATGATTTTGCAATTCGATCAACTATTTTGGGTAAAGACTCTCCATTTATCATTTTTAACTGTGCAGATTATGCTAATAATCCACAACTTTTACTAGGTCAGCTTTTTGGTGTTAGAAAAGGTGCATATACAGGTGCAACTGAACAGAAAGGTTTATTAGAAAAAGCAAATAACGGTATTTTGTTTCTAGATGAGGTTCATCGTCTAACTCCTGAAGGGCAAGAAATGTTATTCACATTTATCGATTACCAGTTGTATAGACGACTAGGAGAGACTGAGAATGAGCGAACTTCCAATGTTCTAATCATATCAGCAACAACAGAGGACCCTGAATCAACATTATTATCTACCTTCACTCGTCGAATTCCTATGGTAATAAAATTACCAGCATTACGAGATCGTACGTATGAGGAAAGATATACTCTTATTAAGCGTTTTTTTACAGAAGAGAGTTTACGACTTGGAAAAGAAATTGTTGTAAGTGCGAATACGATTCGTTCATTTCTTTTCTATCCATGTCAAAACAACATCGGTCAACTTAAAGCCGATATTCAATTAGCTTGCGCGAAAGCTTACGCTGACTATATTACGAATCAACATGATAAAATCCGTATTTATAGTACTGACTTAAATTGGTATGTAAAGGAAGGCTTGTTTATTGAGAAAAAAGTGAAGCATTCCATTACACTTTTAAATGAGCATTTTGAATTCTCACCTACAAAAGGAATCATTAGTAATCCGCAAATGGATGATACTGATACAATTTATGATCGAATTGATACGAAATATGAGGAATTAAAACAACGTGGTGTAGCACAGGATGAATTAACTTTACTAATGGAAAATGATATTGAAAGTTATTATACACATTATTTAACTTCAATTAATCGAAAATTATCTAGTAAAGAAAATATCCAAAAAATAATGCGGCCTGAAATAGTAACATTAAGTGAAAAAGTATTAAAATTGGCTGAAGAGAAATTAAATAAGAAGTTTAATGAGAAAATACTTGTAGCACTTAGTTTGCACATCCAAACGTTATTACAACGTATTCAGTCAAACAAGAAAATATATCATCCGAATATTACTCAAATTCGAGAACAATATAAAAATGAATTTTCTATTTCCATTGAGTGCGTGAAAATGATTGAAGATTTTTCAAATGTATCGATCCCATTCGATGAAGTAGCGTTTATTACAATGTTTTTTGTATATGGAAATGAGAATTTTAAAGAGATAAATTCAAATGTGAAAGTAATAGTGTTAGCACATGGGAATGGCATTGCTAGAGAAATGGCAAATGTAACAAATGAGTTGTTAGAAAACGAGGAAGTAATTGGAATTGATATGCCATTAAGTGAACAACCTCAGGAATTTTTAAATCGTGTAAAAGAATATATTAAATCTTTAGGGAAGTTAAATGGTATTCTTTTATGCATCGATATGGGGTCATTATCATATATAGGCGATATTATTGAATCAGAGTTAGCAATCCCTGTTCGTGTCATTCAAATGGTAAGTACAGCACATGTTATTGAAGCATCTCGGAAAGCAACTTTAGGTTACAGTTTAGACGAGCTTTATCAAGATGTTAGAAACCTTACTACATTTTTTATTAATTCTCATTCAAATAAAAAGAAACAATTGGAATTTAATCGTTCTGTTATCTTAACTGCGTGTTTGACTGGTCAAGGAAGTGCAATAGCCATTAAAAATATACTAGCGAACAACTTGGTCTATGATAAAGAGATGTTAGAAATTGTTCCAATTAGCCTCTTAAATAAAGATGAATTACAAAAAATGTTAAAAGACATTTCAAAAGAACGAAATATAGTTTGTATCGTTTCAAATTTTGATATAGATGTTCCATACAATACATTCCATTTACAGGATGTACTAAATATGAAAGCAACAAAAAAGATCCAAGGGTTAATAACATACGAAGAAACTTATTTAAAAATGGCAGACACCTTGCAAGAAACAATATCGTTAAAAAATGCAAAAAATGTCATTAATGTCATTCGTCGTTCATTAAATGATATCCAAGTTCAAACAGGAAGATTTTTTAAAAACGAAGATTTAATGGGGATCGTGCTCCATATGAGTTGTATGATTAATCGTATTCAAAACGAGGAACCACTAACACTTTTTAAAAATAAAGAAGATAAAATCAATACCCACTACATGCTTTACTTAAAAATGAAAAAAATACTCCAACAAATCGAAGAAGCATGTGATATTATCATCCCCGATGATGAAATATGCTATTTATTAGAGTTTTATTCTCGAAATGAAGTAGCTGCAACGGAATAAATGAGTAAGAGCCATCTCTTTTAGAGAATGGCTCTTTTTACTTTTTTCTTAATATTTTACTAGTTCGATACCCTCTGGTAATTTAGCAGTTGTTAATATGTCTAATTCTGTTAGTCTTTCAAAACAATAAGACGTTCCATTTTTCAAATCATTATCTACTAACGCAGGGTGTACCATGATTTCAATTGTTTCCGCACCTGGATTAAAGCGTTCTTTAATTGTCTCAAAATAATCGACTGGGATATCGTTACCATAGAAATCTGTTAAAAGTTGATCAGAGAAAGGCGTAATTCCATCAATAATATGTTTTTCAGAAATTCGAACAGGTAAATTATATTTTTGGGATAATTTCGCAATAATTGGTTGTAGAATTGGTATCATATGCATATGGTGATGGCTATCTAAATGCGTTGGATTTAAACCGAACGATAAAAACCGTTGGATTTGAGCATCCCATTCATTTTCCACTTCTTCAATTTTAACATTTGGATTTGAATACCAAAATGTTTGCTTATGAAAAGAGCCATTCTCATCAACAATTGTTTCTAACCCTCCTGATAAAGGCTTCCCTGCAGTTAATACTAAATGTACCCCTAAACCTAAAGTAGGATTCTTTTTGGCTAATTCAACTCCATGCTCAACAGCATACATATTCATCATCATTGTTGCTGAATTAACAATCCCTTGTAAATGAGCCTCTATTATGCCGTAATTAACTCCTTTTGAATATCCAAAATCGTCAGCGTTAACTATTATTTTCGCCATATCTTATACTCCTTCTATATATTAGGTTAAAAAAGGGATGCTACTCTTTGAGTTACATCCCTTTTAAATAAATTAGTATTTAATCTTAATTTGCTGTTACTTTTTCATTTTTAAAAAATTGCGGTAAGTATTCTCTATGAGCTTCTAACATCTCATCTAAAATTTCTTTTGCTAGATTATCTGAACCAACTAATGGATTAATGCACATTGCTAGTAATGCTGTTTTATAATCACCTGTCACACCTGCTTCAGCAGCAACACGTTCAAAAGATTTTATTTGTTGAACTAGTCCACGAGCAGCAATTGGTAAATCCCCCATCGTAAGTGGCTTAGGACCATCTTTTGTAATTACAGCACTTACTTCAACAGCACAGTCATCAGGGATAGAGGCAATTGCACCATTGTTCATTGTATTAACTGGTTGAATATCGCCTTTATTATTATATAGAGAAGAAATTAAGCGACATGCTGCATCACTATAATAGGCTCCTCCACGTTTTTCTAATTGAGGTGGCTTAATTGTTAAATTCGGGTCTTTATACAGTTCAAATAACGCATCTTCTAATTTTTTTACAACCTCAGCACGAGTTCCATCTTTCTTCGCAGCTTCTAATTCTTCTTCTAACATTACCTTAGATTGATAGTAGTAACGGTGATAAGGGCATGGAATTGCTCCAAGTGCTTCAATGAAATCAGGATTCCAATCCATTGCTTTAATATTTTGCATAGTCATACTTTCAGATGGACGAGCAAATTCACTTATTACGCGACTTGTAACATCTTCACCATCTAATAAAACCTTTGTTCCATATACCATATGGTTTAATCCCATAAAATCAATGTGAACACGTTCAGGCTCTACACCTAATCCTTTTGCAATATTCATATGAATATGAATTGGAACATTACATAAACCAACAACTTTACGGAAGTTAGTGTATCGTAAAATTGCTTCTGTTAAGATACCAGTTGGATTTGTAAAATTCACTAACCAACCATTAGGACAAAGTTCTTCCATATCTTTAACAATATCTAAAATTACTGGGATCGTGCGAAGTGCCTTGAATAGACCACCAGGACCGTTTGTTTCCTGCCCAATTACTCCATATTTTAAAGGAATACGCTCATCTTTCATTCGAGCCTCTAATAAGCCTACTCGGAATTGCGTAGTAACAAAATCAGCATCTTTAAGAGCTGCACGGCGATCAAGAGTTAAATGAATCTCCATAGGAACTCCTGCTTTCTCTACCATTCGCTTAGCAAGGTTCCCTACAATTTCAAGTTTTTCTTTTCCAGCTTCAATATCAACTAACCATAATTCTCTTACAGGTAGCTCATCATAACGTTTAATAAACCCTTCAATTAACTCTGGGGTATAACTTGAACCGCCACCGATTGTTGCTATTTTAATTCCTTTACTCATCTTCTCCACTCCTTATCCTCTATTTAGTAACATTAGCTCCATTACCTGAGACCTAGTGTTCTATACAAGATTTAGTAAGAAAAGTAGTTAAAACTCTAAAACTACTTTTCTTTCATACTTATTCAGTTATTTATCTAATTTTTCATGTAAGTATATAATTTCTGTCACTAAATCTCTCATTGTTAAGGCATTCATCAAGTGATCTTGTGCATGGATTAATAGGATGCTTAATTCCACTTTCTCGCCTCGTGCTTCACCTTGAATTAATGAAGTTTGTGCGTGATGAGCATGATTTAATTCTATTTTTGCCTCATCAATCTTACTATTTGCTTCGTCTAATTTCCCTTCACGAGCAGCTTGCATCGCTTCCATTAATGAACTTTTTGCATTACCTGCGTGTAAGATTAATTGAAATGCTGTCTGCTCAACAGTCACTAAAGTACTCATTTAATATCCCCCTCAGATCGCCATTACATAGCAACGTTGTTATTGTTAGCTGCCTCTTTTAATTTTTTTGCATCTATTCTCTCTTGCATAGCTACGAATGGCAAGTAAATTACTACTGAAATTACTAAGTTTATTGCTGCTAAAGCTGCTCCAGTCCAATGTCCACCAGTTGATAACCATCCGCCTAAAATTGCTGGTGTTACCCATGGTATATTTGTCGTCACCGGATGAACAAGTCCCCATGAAATTGATAAATATGATGTGATTGTTAATACAATTGGTGTACCAATAAAAGGTATTAACCACAATGGATTTAACACGATTGGCATTCCGAAAAGAATAGGTTCATTAATTTGGAAAATACCTGGAGCCCCACCTAAAGCAATCATTTGTTTATTACGTTTTCTATTTACTAAGATCATTGAAATAATTAATCCAAGTGTAGCACCCGACCCACCTAAGAATACGAATGCATCGAAGAATGGACCAGCCATTACATTATATTCACTCCATTTACTTACGCCTTTTGCCGCTAAATCAATATTTTCATTACCTAAAGCAGTAAATAACGGTGTTGTAATTCCACCTAAAATATTTGGTCCGTGTAAACCAAGTACCCAGAAGAAATGAATGAAGAATGCAATTCCTATAGCAAATGGTAAAGAATCAGCTGCATTTGTTAATGGTTTTACAAGCACTGAGTTTAACCAATCATTGAAATAAACTCCATCTGAAAGATACAATCTAAATAATAATCCGACTAGAGCAATAATGAAAATTGTTAACATACCTGGAAGTAATTTTGCAAACGCTTTAGAAACTGCAGGTGGAACACCATCCGGCAATTTAATTATTAATTGTTTTACTTTAGTTAAACGAACAAATATTTCAGTAGCGACAATCGCCACGATTATACCAGTAAACAACGCTGTAGAGTTAGTGTAGCTCCAATTTACTAATCCCCAAGCTCCGCCTGTTGCCGTATCACCATTTTCTAATGTTACTGAAACAGCTTTTAATGATTGAGGTACTAAAACAAAATATGATGCTAATGCAACAAGCATCGCTTCAAACCCTTCGTCACCATAAGAACGCGCTAGTTTATTTGCAATACCTACGACTGCAAAGACTGTCATAAATGCGAAAGTTCCCCACCAAATATCGCTGCCTAAAGTTTTCCAGTTCAATCCAAAAACTGCTTCCATCAATTTGTCGTAGCCTTTAATAGCGCCACCTAAGTTGTTGAATAATACAGCGAACGAACCTACCATCGTTATGGCAATCATACCGATTAATGCATCACGAATTGCTAATAAATGACGTTGGCTACCAATTTTTGCTGCAGTTGGCATTATATACTTTTCTACGAAATTCATCATTTTTTAGTCGACTCCTTTAAAAAAAGTTATTTTTTTAGACTAAGTGCTAATTCTAATACGGCTTCACCATTCATTAACCCGTAATGAACTGGATTGATTACATCTACTGGAATCCCTTTTGGCTCAGCGACTTTTTTCATTTCAGCTGCTAAATATCTTACTTGTGGTCCAAGTAATAGCACGTCTGCTTGATCTAAATTATCTTTTGCAGCATCACCAGACACAGCCCAAATTTTCACATCAATTCCTTTTTCTTTTGCTGCATTTTCCATTTTTGTTACTAGTAAACTAGTAGACATTCCTGCTGAACAAGCTAATAAAATATTCATTTTAAATCCTCCTATAGTTAAATAAATTGTAGCGCTTTCAAATAAAGATAAATCACTAACCCAATGTCTTTTAAACAAAAAAAACAATTTTATGTTTGTACATTCTTTTATATTGCAAATGGCGTGCCAAGTTTTATAAATAGTTTAAAAAATGATGAAATTAAATTATAGAAGCCTTATGTACCAACTTTTCGATTAAGATAACTATTTTTTTAAGTGTAAATCTAAATATCATCATATTAAAGTAGTGTGTTACTATTTCAAGTGAAAGTTTTCTAAATATAATATTAGTGTGTAAAATACTTTTTAGTGTGTCGAACCCAAAACACACTAAGAGATTTAGTGTTTTATTATTATTTGATACGAATCTATATATAAATTATACACTTCCAAAAATAAAAGGTGGTATAGCTTTAAGCTATACCACCTTCTTAGTAATTTCTTATTATCGAGAAGTTTTTTCATGCAAGAATAGTATTTCTTCAACTAAGTCTCTAGTTGTAAGAGTATTCATTAAATGATCTTGTGCATGTATAAGTAAAATATTAATTTCATATTTTTGACCGCCTGCTTCACTTTGTATAAGTGAAGTTTGAGAATGATGCGCTTTTTTAAGTTCTTCTTTCGCTTCATTTACTTTTAAACGAGCTCCAGTAAAATTCTCTTCACGGGCTTTATACATTGCTTCCATCAATAAACTCTTGGCATTCCCAGAATGTAATATCAGTTGAAATGCAATTTGTTCAATAGTCGTGTCGGTAGGCATTTGCACTCTTCTCCTTCACTGTCTATTAAAGATTTAATGAAGTGGAGCTTGTAGTCTCATTTGATCTTTTTACTTCTATTCTCTCTGCTACAACAACAAATGGTAAGTAAATAATAATTGAGATTACAACGTTAATCGCTGCTAAAGCTGCACCACTCCAGTGACCACCTGTTGCTAAATATCCACCAATAATCGGAGGAGTAACCCAAGGAATTGTAGATACAACCGGATAAACGATATGAGATGCAACTGCTAAATAAGAAATAATTGTTAAAACGATTGGCGTAAGAATAAATGGTACTAACCAAACTGGATTTAATACAATTGGTAAACCAAAAATGATTGGTTCATTGATATTGAATAATCCTGGAGGTGTACCTAATGCAATCATTTGTTTATGACGTCTACGGTTTACAATGAACATTGCAATAATTAAACCGATTGTTGTTCCTGAACCACCCATGTAAACGAAAGCATCTAAGAATGGTCCTGCTAATACAGCATATTTATCTAAATCTGTAACACCTTTTGCATATAAATCAATGTTTTGGTTGCCTAATGATGTTAATAATGGTGTTGTAATACCACCTAAAATGTTTGGACCATGTAATCCCATTGCCCAGAATAGATGTACAAAGAATGCAATTGCAACTGCAAAGCCTAATGAATCAGCCGCATCCGTTAATGGTTTTACTAGAACTGAATTTAACCATTCGTTAAAGAATACACCGTCTGAAATGTATAATCTGAATAATAAACCTACTAAAGCAATAATGAAAATTGTTAACATACCAGGTAATAATTTAGCAAATGCTTTAGATACTGCCGGTGGAACTCCATCTGGTAATTTGATTGTTAATTGTCTGACTTTTGTTAATCTTACAAAAATTTCTGTCGCAACAATTGCAACGATAATACCTGTAAATAAGGCCGTAGAGTTTAATGAGTTCCAACTTACAAGTCCCCAAGCACCACCAGTAGCTGTTTTTCCATCTTGTAAAGTTACAGATACCGCTGCTAAAGACTGAGGAACTAGTACAAAATAAGAAGCTAAAGCAACAAGCATTGCTTCAAAACCTTCATCGCCATAAGAACGTGCTAGTCTATGTGCAATACCAACAACAGCAAAAACTGTCATAAATGCAAATGTACCCCACCAAATATCTCCACCTAGTGTTTTCCAGTTTGCACCGAACACAGCTTCCATCATTTTATCGTAGCCATGAATTGCGCCACCTAAGTTATTAATAAGTACCGCGAATGCTCCAATCATCGTGATTGCAATCATACCAATTAAAGCATCACGAATTGCTAGTAAATGTCTTTGATTACCAAACTTTGCCGCTGCAGGCATAATATATTTTTCAGCAAAACGCATCATTAGAGTACACCTTCTTTTCTCTTTAGTTTTTAATACCCCGTTATTTCTTCAAGTTCAATGCCATTTCTAAAACAGCTTCACCATTCATTAACCCATAATGAACTGGATTAATAACATCTACTGGAATTCCTTTTGGTTCTGCTAGCTTCTTCATTTCTGAGGCTAAATATCGAACCTGAGGTCCAAGTAGCAAAACATCCGCTTGATCTAGGTTTTCCTTTGCAGCATCACCTGCAACCGCCCAAATTTTAGCCTGAATACCTTTCGCCTTGGCTGCTTGCTCCATTTTTGTTACAAGTAAACTAGTCGACATCCCTGCGGAACATACCAATAAGATATTCATATTCCACCTCCTAACTTAATTTTCCCGTAATTGCAACGCTTACATTTTTACATATAATGACAAAAGAACTAGCGTTACAAAGACAAGCATTTAAATCAATTTTAATATTGCAAGTATCGTGCCAATTTTCTAAATAGTCTTCAAATAATATTTTTTTATAAAAAAAAACCTTGAATAATCAAGGTTTTATCATTTATGTATTTAGTTTAGAAATTCTAGTGTTTTGACAGTGTGTACGAATTATACTACTGTGTTAACGGATAACTAGCAGTGTGTTGACAAACTAGACTATTTTTCCTATAAAAAATTAGCATGTGTGTTCATAATAACACATTAATGCTTAAGCCTCTTCATCTTCACCAGATAGATGAGTTTTACAGAATTCAAGAACTTCTAATTCTTCATCTTCTTCCAAATCAAAATCTAAATACTCATTCGATTCGACTTCAAATAAATCATATTTAATAATTTTTGACTCTCCGCCTTTTACTCCAAATAGTGCTTTTATGTAAATTCCTTTTTCATTGTACAATTCATCATCTTCTGGAACATCGATAAATAAAATGAATTCGTATCGATCACCCTCGATTATCCCAAATGGATCTTTTATTTCTTCAACAGTGTATTCTTTAATTTTTAACACGCAAACATTCCCTTCAATCATAATATTTACTATTATACACAAAGAAATAAACAAAAAGAAAGACGCCTACCGCAGTAGACGTCTGATGCGTTTGAGGCGAGAAACCGGGCGACCACATTCGCGCGTTTAGCTTACGCATATCTCTCGACTTACTCAAATTAGCTCATCGCAAATAAAACTATAACATGCCAAGGTTTAGAAAGCAATAGAATGCTAACTGGTAAATAATCCTTTATCAGGGAAATTCAAACCGTAAATCACGTGAAACGATCAATTAGATACAAAACTTAATATATTTCAAATCAACACAGTACTTCTTTCTTGGTAAATTTGAATATAATTTATATGTCTCTTTGAGCCTCAACTCTCTATCTAATTCTTCTTTATTTAATTTTAAAATCTCCTGTAAAACACAAATGTTCATGTCCATATGAGTCCCTCCTTTTTCTTACTATAAATATATTCTTTTAAGGGGAGAGAACCCATTCATCATTCGATTGAGTATAATTACATCTTTAGTCGTATTTCTTAAGGCTAGAAATAAAAATAAACCATGTAACTTTACAAAAAGTCACATGGTTTATTGCAATTTAGCGCGCTCGACAGGATTCGAACCTGCGACACACGGTACCGGAAACCGATGCTCTATCCAACTGAGCTACGAACGCATATCGTATTGGCTTAGCTATAATTATATCGTTAGAATGTATTAACCGCAATGATTTAAACACTTTCTTTTGTTATTAAGTTAGAAAAGTAGATGCACTAACTAAATCATTAAATGCATCTACTTTTCTAAAGATTACCTATAGATTCTCACCGTTTGTTTGAATGACATCTTTATACCAGTAAAAGCTGTTTTTCTTCACTCTTCGTAAAGAACCGTTTCCTTCATTGTCCTTATCCACATAAATGTATCCGTAACGTTTTTTCATTTCACCAGTTCCTGCACTTACTAGATCAATTGGTCCCCAACTCGTGTAACCAAGAATTTCAGCGCCATCTTTAATAGCTTCTGCCATTTCAATGAAGTGTGATTTTAAATAATCAATCCGGTAAGTATCATTAATTACATCATCCTCTTCTAATACATCAATTGCCCCTAACCCATTTTCTACAATAAATAATGGTTTTTGGTATCGATCATGTAACTGATTACATGTTATACGTAATCCTTTAGGGTCAATTTGCCAACCCCATTCGGACTCCTCTAAGTATGGGTTTTTAATTGATGCAAAAATATTACCTTCCGTTAATTGACTTAGAATTTCTGGATCTGTACTCGTACAACGGCTTGCATAATAACTGAATCCTATATAGTCTACAGTGTGATTTCTGAGAATTTCTTCGTCACCTGCATCCATTTCAATGTGTAAATTATTTTCCTTAAAGTATCTTTTTGCATATCCAGGGTATTCTCCTCTAGATTGAACATCAATAAAGAAATAAGACTCTCTATCTTTATCGATCGATTCCCACATATCATTCGGATGGCATGTATAAGGATATGTAGCACCTGCCGCTAACATACAGCCGATTTTCGCATCGGGAATTATCTCATGACATGCTTTTACAGCCAGTGCACTTGCTACAAGCTGATGATGAGCCGCTTGATATAATACTTGTTTCTTATTCTCACCATCTTTAAGGACTATACCAGCACCGATAAACGGAGCATGTAAAAGCATATTTATTTCATTAAAGGTCATCCAGTATTTCACTTTATGTTTATAGCGTTCGAAGATTGTTCTTGTATATTTTCCATAAAAATCTAGCATTTTTCTATTTTTCCAGCTACCATATTTCTCAACTAAATAGACTGGAACATCAAAGTGACAAGTCGTTACCACTGGTTCAATATTGTACTTTAATAACTCATCGAAAACAGCATCATAAAACTGCAACCCCTGCTCATTAGGTGCTTCCTCATCACCTTTCGGAAAGATCCTTGCCCAAGCAATGGATAATCGTAAGCACTTAAAACCCATTTCTGCGAATAAAGCGATATCCTCTTTATAGCGATGATAGAAATTAATTGCTTCATGAGAAGGATAATACACACCATCTTTTAATTCAAAAGAGTCGACATTGCCCACCATAAAAGAAAAACGTTCTTTCCCAGTCGGAAGTAAATCAACTGTTGTTAATCCTTTTCCTCCTTCCAAATACGCACCTTCTAATTGGTTAGCTGCTGTAGCACCTCCCCACAGAAAATTCTTTGGAAAGTTTGATTCAAACTTACTCATGATTATTCTCCTCCTGACTTAGTCTTTTCCTCTTTACACTGCCATCATAATTTCTGAAATGCATTTCAGGTCAATCTATATTTAATATATATTTAGGTTCTTTCTAAAAGATTGTTGTTTTTAAAAATGTTTAGCAATTACAAACTATGATAAAGAGGATGATTGGAGAGAAGATCTACTAAGTTCTATGTTTATTAGCCAGAAAGTTAAAGAAACATCCACAAAATCGAGTACTATGATAATGTAATATATAAGAAATTATGTTTTAAATTAAAGGGGACTTGATATGTTAAATATTAAAGAAATTGCAAAAATATCAAATGTATCACCAAGTACCGTTTCAAGAGTCTTAAATAACCATCCACATGTAAAAGAAGAGACGAAAAGAAACGTCCTCAGAGTCATTGAGCAATTTGATTATGTACCTAATTTAAACGCCGTTAAACTTAAAAAAGGAAGAAATTTTTTAATTGGAATCATTACTCCTCTAATTAATGAGATTTCTTTACCATACATTTCTAGCTTTATTTCAATTGCAAATGAACACAGTTATAAAACAATTACATATACAACAAATTACGAAACAAATGGTGAACTAGAAGGACTAGAGGCGTTACGAAGAAAAGAAATCGATGCAATCGTCATTACAGTACGAACCTCAAACTGGAGTGAAATTGAGCATTATTGTAAATACGGTCCAATTGTCGCTTTGGAAAGAGTTGATTCCGATCTCGTCCCATCTGTCTATCTCGATCAATATATAGGCTACCATATGGCTTTGAATCATTTAATCCAGAAAGGTTACCGTAAAATTGGCAACGCCTTCGGAAGAATGAATGGATTAAATACAATTAGAAGAATACAAGCTTACAAAGATGTTTTAACAGAAAATAAGATACCAATTATTGAGGACTTTACATTTACAGAAATATACTCAAGTTCTGATGGAGAAAAGATTGTAAATAAATTATTAGAATTAGATGAACGACCAGATGCAATCATCTGTGCAAATGATTATGTGGCTGCCGGTATCGTTTCTGAAGCAAAACGTAATGGACTTATGATTCCAAAAGACTTAGCTGTAATTGGCTTTGATAATCATCTAATGTCACGTATTCTAGATATTACGACGATTCATAATCCAATTAAACAACAAGCAGAAAATGCTTTTATATTAATCTATGAACAACTAGAAAAAATCCCTCAAACTCCTAAAGCCCTTCATTTTAATTTAATCACAAGAAAAACTACATAAACTTTCGTTTAAAAATAGGAAAAGTCGTTAATGATGTTGAAGTATTACATAATGTATTTTTTTTAAATGCGTTAATTTTATTTAGCTCATAGAATACACTGAATGTAGCATCTCTTTTATTTGACCTTTTCTGACCTTAAAGGTATTATTGAATTAATCAATCTTTTGTTTTAAAAAGGAGGAGAAAAATAATGAATTTAATTCCTACAGTTATTGAACAAACAAGTCGTGGTGAACGTGCTTATGATATTTACTCTCGTCTTTTAAAAGACCGTATCATCATGTTAGGTAGTGCTATTGACGATAATGTTGCCAACTCAATTGTTTCTCAGCTTTTATTTTTAGCTGCTGAAGATCCAGAGAAGGACATCTCACTTTACATAAACAGCCCAGGTGGTAGTATCACTGCTGGTATGGCTATTTATGACACAATGAACTTTATCAAGCCTCAAGTATCGACTATCTGTATCGGTATGGCAGCTTCTATGGGTGCATTCTTATTAGCTGCAGGTGAAAAAGGTAAACGTTTCGCTCTTCCAAATTCAGAAGTAATGATTCACCAACCATTAGGTGGTGCACAAGGTCAGGCTACTGAAATTGAAATTGCTGCAAAACGCATTTTATTCTTACGTGATAAGTTAAACGGAATTCTTGCAGAGCGTACTGGTCAACCTTTAGAAACAATCGAGCGTGACACAGAACGTGATAACTTTATGACTGCAGACCGTGCATTAGAATACGGATTAATTGATAAAGTAATCTCAAGCCCAACAGCGATTAAATAAAATAAAAGAACTAGCCGATATTTTTCGGCTAGTTTTTTTTATAAAAAATAGGACACCCAACATCGTGAATGTCCTACATCATTAAATTTCTTCTCCGATAAAGTTTAAAACTTCTTTCATTGCTTCAACTTCATCATCACCTGTTACAGTAATAAGTACTTCTTCACCGTAAGGTACAGCAAGACTCATTACTCCCATAATACTTTTTACGTTTACTTGTTTCCCTTTATATTCTAATAAAACTTCCGAGCGAAACCTCGTTGCGACTTGAACGAATTGTGCTGCCGGGCGGGCTTGAATACCAGTTTCCAATAACACTCTTCCTTTTTTCTCTAACATAATCTTCTCTCCCAAATCATTTATTTAATTTTTATTGGTTCACCAGCTCTAAGTTTATCAGCAATTTCATCAATTTTTCTTAATCGATGGTTTATTCCCGATTTACTAATTGCTCCACTTGAAACCATTTCACCTAATTCTTTTAATGTTACATCTTCATACTCCACTCGTAGTTCTGCAATTTCTCGTAATTTAGGAGGTAAAATATCTAACCCAACAGAGCTTTGAATATAACGAATATTTTCAATTTGTCTAAACGCCGCACTTATCGTTTTGTTTAAGTTTGCAGTTTCACAATTTACTAAACGATTAACACTGTTTCTCATATCTCTGACGATACGAATATCTTCAAATCTTAATAATGCCGAATGAGCCCCAACAATATTTAAAAACTCAGTAATTTTTTCTGCTTCTTTTAAATAAGTTATGTGACCTTTACGTCTTTCTAAAGTTTTGGCATTTAAGCCAAATTCATTCATTAGTCGGCAAATTTCCTCTGTGTGTTCTTTATATAAAGAAAAAATTTCTAAATGATAAGATGATGTTTCAGGATTATTTACTGAACCACCCGCTAAAAATGCACCTCTTAAATAGGAGCGTTTACAACATTTCTTCTCAATTAGTTCATTTGCAATTTCATTTGTAAAAGTAAAACCTTCACCAGTAATATAAAGGCTATTTAATATCTCTTTTGCTTCTTCTTTTATCCGAACAATGTATACATTATTCTTTTTAAGTCGCATTTTTTTACGAACGAGTAATTCAACGTCCACATCATAAACACGTTTAATTAAGACATAAATTCTTCTAGCAATTGCAGCATTTTCTGTCACTACATCAACTATGAATTGGCGATTCGCAAATGATAAAGAACCATTCATTCTAATTAATGATGATAATTCTGATTTCGAACAACAATCCTTTATCTCTATTGTTGTTAATTCTTTCTTCGTTTCTGATGCAAAGGACATTTGAATCACCCCCTCCTTTTTATCTCTCGTAAAAAATCATTTATTTTTACCCTTTTTAATTTTCGTAGGAATTAAATCGCACAATATTTCCGCTAACTTCACTGTATCATGCCTTATTACATTATTATCATATTTAACAATTGGCTTATTAACAATTTCTAGCTGTAAGTCATTCAGTGCATTATAGTCTAATTCAACTTGTTGAGATAACTCTTCACTATATCGTTTCAATACTTGCTTCGGTATATTTCCTTCATTAACAATAATTGTATTAATAAAGCTACAATCCATATGTTGATATAACGCCTTTACATGATCACTAGCGGTATATTGTAATGTTTCACCTGCTTGGGTCATCACATTACATACATATACTTTTTTCGCTTTTGAAGTAAGGACAGCTTTACCTAGGTCCGTTACTAATAGATTAGGTAAGATACTTGTATATAAACTTCCAGGACCGATGACAATTAAATCTGCTTTTCCAATTTCATCAATTGCTTCCTGTATAGGTTCTAAATTTCCTGGAGATAAAAATACACGCTCAATTTTTTTACCTGAGTAAGGAATTTTCGACTCCCCAGAAACAATCGTTCCATCTTCTAACTCAGCTTTTAAAACAACACTTTGATTCGCAGCTGGAATTACTTTCCCTCTTACATTTAATACTTTTCTCATTTCAATTATCGCTCGATAAAAATCACCAGTTATAGAAGTCATTGCACTTAACATTAAATTCCCGAGCGAATGACCGGATAAATCACCAGTCGAAGTAAATCGGTGTTGGAATAACTCCTCTAACATTGGTTCAACATCCGATAATGCCGCTAAAACGTTTCGTACATCACCTGGTGGCGGTATCTTCAATTCATCGCGCAATCGTCCTGAACTTCCCCCATCATCAGCAACAGTCACAATTGCTGTAATATCAACAGGATGCTTCTTTAACCCACGGACTAACACGGATAAGCCAGTACCTCCACCGATAATGACAATTTTAGATTGCTGGCTAGCCATTACTTATGGCTCCTTTTTTCAACATCACGGTGACTAACATTTGTATCATATTGATCTTTAAAGTAATTAGCTAAGTATTCTGCAAGTGTCACCGAGCGATGTTGGCCACCTGTACAACCAATTGCGATAATCAATTGTCGCTTACCTTCTCTTTTATACTGAGGAAGCATAAAACTAACTAAATCAATTAATTTCAACATAAACTCAGTTGTTTCATTGAATTTTAATACATATGAAGATACTTCTTCATCTAAACCAGTCAACGGTCTCATTGATTCAATATAAAAGGGATTTGGGAGAAATCGAACATCAAATACTAAATCTGCATCAATCGGGATGCCGTATTTAAAGCCAAATGACTCGATGTTTACTGAAAAACCTTCTTGCTCATTTTCACGGAACTGTTTAATAATTTTCTCTCTTAGTGCTTTAGGTTTTAAATCTGATGTGTCATAAATCAATTGAGCTCGCCCTTTAACTTGAGCTAATAATGATCGTTCTATCTCAATTCCCTTAAGTGGAGATCCATTTGGTGATAGTGGGTGTGATCGACGAGTCTCTTTATATCGAGTAACAAGAGCAGAATCCGTTGCATCTAAAAATAAAATTTGTGGAATAATTGAAGGGGTTGTCATTAGTTGATCTAAAGAATTACCTAACTGTTCAAAGAACTCCCTCCCACGTAAATCCATTACTAACGCAACTTTATCGGTAGTATGATGATCTGGATCCTTTAAAAGCTCTACAAATTTCGGAAGTAATGCTGGCGGAAGATTATCCACACAGAAGTAACCTATATCTTCTAATGCTTGAACAACGACTGTCTTACCAGCACCTGACATCCCAGTAATAATTACCATTTTCACATGTGATCTTGTAGCCATTGTGTTCCACCCTTTCTAATAGTTAATCTTTAACTTGGATTTAATCGATATCTTAATAATTCAAATTCTGGAGTATATACAAATGTACCGTGTAATATTTCGTTTCCTTTTAGTAAATAGTCAATTATATGATGATCGCCTTCTGCCATTTGAAGATTTTTCACTTCATCAACAGGATGCCAGCGTAGAATTCCTTCTTCACATTCATCTTGGTTTTCACCATCAAATTCAGTAGCTAAAAATGAAAACATCATCCATTCATTAACTACCTTTGCATTCTCTTCTATAATAATTGTAAAAACACCTTTTAATTTTGGGTTTTTCAAATAAACTCCCGTTTCTTCGCGGTATTCGCGAACAACAGCTTCTCGTATATTTTCACCTGGTTCCATTTTCCCACCAGGAGCAACCCACCAATTTCTTCTTGGCTTTTGTAACAGGAGGACGTTATTATCTTTTAACAAAACACAATGTGTAACTCTTTGCATTTTCTTTACCTCACTCATACTCGTCTACAGTTGGTTGTAACTGCCCAATCTATATTATACCGTTAAACCCTTACAACAACAACTTGAAACGCTACATGGCTTTTTTAAATCATAAAATTTTATATCGAATTATTTTTGTTAATAAGTTTTAAAAGAAAACATATTTTAATAAAGAATATATGAAAATCCTAGGTACAACATTTCTCGTGTGTTGCACCTAGGATTTATAAATATATATATCTAATTAGTATAAAACAAATGCTGAGAAACTTATTTTTAAAAATTTATGAACATCCACTCTTTTTTAATGGACGAACCACCAAGCCTGCTAGCTCGTCCTTCACATCGATTAACCGTAATCCGTTTTCCCGCATGACTGTCATTACTACTATTTCTTAACAATGTTTCTATAAAACATTATAAATATAATAGAGCAAAACAAAAAAAGGGAACATGGACAAGCGCATATCCATGTTCCAATATATTTAGGGGGCTCTCTGGTTAATGTATATAATACAGTAAATTTATTGCAAGAAAGTTACACCCTAGTTACATATAAGTGTCAGAATATTACAATTCTATTTGAAGATTAACGTTTTCTTATTTTACGTAGACTAACTGCTTATTTGTTAGAGTTTAGTTTGTTTTTGCTAATGCTTCTTTAAGTTCTTCAACATAATGTTGAACTGCTTGAGCCGCAATACTACCATCACCTGTTGCAGTTACTACTTGACGTAAAGTTTTTTCACGAACATCACCAGCAGCAAAAATACCAGGTACTTTTGTTTCCATCGCGTCATTTGTTTCAATATAGCCATTCTCATTTGTGATACCTAAGTTAAGGAATGGTTTCGTTAAAGGTAACATTCCGATATAAATAAATACACCATCTGTTTTAAAATCAGATTCTTCGCCATTTTGTGTATTCACTAGTGTTACTCCACTTACTTTACCGTCTGTACCATTTATTTGTTTTAAAGTTGTATTCCATACAAATGAAATTTTTTCATTAGCAAACGCGCGATCTTGAAGAATTTTCTGTGCACGAAGTTCATCACGACGATGAACAATCGTAACTTTTGACGCAAAACGAGTCAAGTAAACACCTTCTTCAACAGCAGAGTCTCCTCCACCAATTACAACTAATTCTTTATCTTTAAAGAACGCACCGTCACATACTGCGCAATATGATACACCACGGCCACCAAGTTCTTGTTCACCAGGTACACCAATTTTTTTATACTCTGCACCAGTCGTAATAATGATCGCGCGAGCTTTATATTCTTTTTTACCTGCGATAATAGTTTTATACTCTTTTCCATCAATGATTTCTTTAATATCACCATATGCGTATTCAGCACCAAACTTTTTAGCATGGTCAAACATTTTATTCGATAAATCCGGTCCTAAAATGCTATCAAAACCAGGATAGTTTTCGATTTCTTCTGTATTTGCCATTTGTCCACCTGGAACACCACGTTCCATCATTAATGTAGATAAGTTTGCACGTGATGTATAAACTGCTGCCGTCATTCCCGCAGGTCCAGCTCCAATTATGACTACATCATAAATTTTTTCTTCCATTTCATTTCACTCCTTGATCATATATGGCTATTTGCCCTAGTTAATTAACTACCACTATCCTAATACGCAATCACATAAAACAACAAATCATATGCTCATGAAAATATAGAAAACTCGTTGATTGGCGTGCCTTTTAGGCGAAGACAGAGACGTAGTTGCACTTATACTTAATTCCTTAAATTGCAACAACTTCGAGTACTCTTCGCAGCAGTCAATTTATACTTTCTTAACGTATATAGAAAACTCGTTGATTGACAAGCCTTTTAGGCGAAGACAGTGACGTAGTTGCACTTATACTAAAATTACAAAAACGTCGAGTTCTCTTCCTCGTTGCCCTATTTATACTTTCTTAAGGTATAAAGAAAGCTTGCTTAACACCATTTGGTATTAATACAAGCTTCGAATGGCGCTAATGCCTTTATTCAATAAGTAAGTAGATATGTTATAGTTTGCTGCAATTTTCTTTTGTGATACACGTTTTTCTTCATTTTCAACAAGATAATGTGTTGCAGCTAAAAGTACATTTTCATCTACTGGTAATTCTTTATATTTTAGAGTTAATTCACAAATCGAGAAAAACCATAATTGAAGTTGATTTCGCAAAATCGTATAATCATCTTCCCAATGTGTCTGAATTTTTTTAGCTCCATTTATAGCGACTTTTAATGAAGGATGTGGCTCAATATAGCACATATTATTTAAAAGTACTTGTTCTATTTGTTCATCAATACCAACATTTTCTTTTGGATCTAAATCTTGAAGAATAGAACTAAACTTTTGTTCATAATAATATTCTTTCATAAAATAAATTAATCCCCATCGTTCACTATTCGAGTTAGAGAATTTTGCTTGGTATTCTGTATCTGACATAAGTTTTTCAATTTCATTTGTCGAATGTTTCTTCTCAGCCCATGGAGCTAATTCCTCATGGTCTTCAAATGCATCTGACATTTCGGTTTCCCAAATTCTTTCTGCAAATTCGATTCGTCCGGAACGGTAAGCAGCATCGCTGTACATGTAATAAAATTGTACTTCACGATTCGGTCTTTCCATATAAAGTAAATGAAAAAGTTTAAATGCTTGCTCAAATTGTTGGAATTGATAAAAAAGAACGCCAAGTTTATGACGGTGCTCCTCTGAAATAGGAACGATATTAGACAAGCTTTCAAGGAGTTCTTGAGCAACTTCCTGTTCATTTAATATACGTTTCAGCATTGTTAAATGAATAAGAGATGAAAGATTCCCTGGATTTTGTTCTAATACATAATTTAAAACTCTTTCAGCTTCATCGTGATTTCCCATATGAAGTTCAACTAAAGCCAAATTATTATAAGCTGGCCAGAATTCTTGGTACTTATCGACGATATTCAATAAGGTTGTCTTCGCAGATTTCCAATCATGATTAGCTAAATAGCTTGTCACTCTTTCTTGGAGAACAAGTAAATCATCATTTATGCTAAGATCATCATCTTCCTCACTTTGAATAATATCTAAGTAATCTTCAAGTTCTTCTAGTTGTTCTTCATCAGTACCTATCTCTAAATACTTTTGTGCATAAAGATTTGCTTTTTGAAACAATCCTAACTCAAAAAAAGCAAATGCTAATAAATAATATACATCTTCGTTTGCAGGAAATTTATCTAAAATATATTCTAAAATTGTAATTGAAGTTTGATATTGATGCATTGATAAAAGCTTACGAGAAATATCAACTAACACAGTTTGATTTTCTTCATTTTCAGCTGCTTTTTTTAAATAATAGATCGCTTGCTCTGTATCGTTACTATTATAAGCTTTCATACCTTTTTCGTAGAAATAATCTTTAGGTAACGAGAACGAAACGACATTATGAAATTGATTTGTTTGATTCCCCAAATTTTCTGACATTCGATCCTCCAGTTATTAAAGCTTATCACAGTATATCACACAAAAAGAGGAAATAGTCGTCGTCCAAATTATAAGAATTTGTAAACGATCGAACAATTTCCACTTTCAATAATTTAAAAGTAGTCCAGCTTACTATAATACATGAAACGAAAAATATTGGAAACTACTTTTTAATTTTGGCTTTGTTAAACTAACTTGTTATTAAATGCTTCAAACTAACGAAATTAGAACTTACTATTGACTATTTTTCAACAAGATGGACCTATTGTTCAGAACTAGAATTCGGCATGGAAATAATCCTCATAGGATTCCCACCTACAAATGCCCCAGCTGGAACGTTTTTATGTACAAGGGAAGCTGCTGAAATTTTTGCTCCATCACCAATTGTAACCCCTGGTAAAATCGTCGTATTTGCCCCAACTAACACATTATCTCCAATAAGAACTTCACCTAAACGGTATTCATCAATTAAATATTCATGCGCTAAAATCGTTGTATTGTAGCCAATGATTGAATTTTTACCTACTGTGATTAACTCTGGAAACATTAAATCTGGAGTTACTTTAAATGCAAACGCAGTATACTCTCCGATTGTCATACCAATTAGTCGTCTAAACATCCAATTTTTCAATTTAAAAAACGGAATATATCTTGCAATTTCGATCACAATTACATTTCGAAAAACTTTCCAAAAAGAGACGGTTTTATACAATTGCCACAGTGAATTTACACCTTCAACATTGTAACGCTTTGTGTTTCTCACTTTTCATCGATTCCTAAGATTTGTAAGATATCGCTCATTTTTTCTAGCATAAAATCAGGTTGGTATGTTTCTAAAAAGTCCTTCCCTTTTAAAGACCAAGAAACTCCAGCTGTTTTCGTTCCGGCATTTTTGCCACCCTCAATATCATGATAGTTATCGCCAACCATAATCGTTTCTTCAGGGGTTGAGTTAAGCTTTTTCAAAGCCAATTGAATAGGTTCTGGATGTGGCTTTGCATTTTTAACATCATCAATTGTAATAACCGTGTCAAAAAATTGTTTTAGTCTGCTAAAATTAAGTCCCATTTCAACAACGTTTCGTGCTTTTGTTGTGACGATTCCAATTTTATAACCTTTATTGTGCAAAGCTTCAACTGTTTCAAAAACTGTTTCGTATTCTTCAACAAACTCATCATGCATTTTTATATTAAATTGACGGTACTCAGCAATTAATTCCTCAACTCGTTCTGGGTCAACAGTTGAAAAAGATTCAACTAATGTTGGTCCCATAAAGGGAATAACATGTTCACGTTGATATTGATTTGGGTAATATTTTTCTAATGTATGCATAAATGATGCAATTATTAATTCATTTGTATTAATTAACGTGCCATCTAGGTCAAATAATATTGTATTTATTTTCATTGGTAATTCCTTTCTATTTCGCTTCTACCTTACTATTTGATTCCGACTGAGTACTGATTCTTCCAATCACTCTTGCAACAATGCTGGTAACAATAAGTGCAAGTAAGAAACGGATTCCGAATAAATACCAAACCGGTATACCTAACGGAATAAATAAGAGAGTATCCTCTACTACCGCATGGCATGCTACTAAAAATAAGAAAACTAAATAGAGATCTCGTTTAGTAACCCCATCTTCTTTTACCGCTTGAATCATAACGCCGGCACCAAAAGCTAAGCCAAAAAATAACCCCGCAGCTAATGTAACTCCTGCTTTCGCTTCTACACCAATCAATTTAGTAAAAGGTGATAAAAATTTTGTGATATAGTTCATCCAACCAAAATCTTTTGCAAATTGAATAAAAATCATTAATGGGATAACAATTTTGATTAACTGGAAAATACCTTTTAATGAAGAGATGATTGCCGTTAGAATTAAATCCCATCCAGTATTATTAGCTGCTTCTGTTGCAGCAATTCCTTTATGAACAATTTCACTTCCACCTGGCCAAAAGAAATGCAAACATAATGCTGAAACGATTGCAAAACCAATTCTGACTAAAACGACAAATGATGCTCTAATCCCTACAGCAGATGCCACCGAGGTTTCAACAAATAAGTTATGAGAAAAACTTAGCATTACTGCAAGAATCAATGCTTCCTTCATAGTTAAATCCATCGGGAGCATCGCACCAATTGCGGCATATAAATTTAAAACATTTCCTAAAACTAATACTAATGCAGCATCTCCCTTTAAGCCTATAAAACTCATTAATGGTTCAAGAAGATTTACAAACCAATCCATTAGTGCTGTTTCTTTTATAATCATTAAAATGAAAGAAATAGGGAAGATGATTTTCCCTATTTTCCAAGAAGTTTGTAAGCCTACAAGTAAGCCGCTCCTTAATGTCCCCAAACGGATTCACCTCTCCCGTATTCTCTATTTAATTAAGCGTCTAAATATCGATCATTTGATAAGCCTTTTACTCTACGATAAATAAGAATAATAATAGCTCCCACTATAATTAGAACTGAAATAAATTGTGCCATTCGAATCGTATCCGTCAGCATTAAACTATCTGTACGAAGTCCTTCAATAAAGTATCTCCCCACTGAATACCAAATTAAATAACTTAAAAAGATCTCTCCTCGTCTTAGATTGAATCTTCTTAGCGAAATTAAAACGATAATTCCTACAAAACTCCATAGAGATTCATATAAAAATGTTGGGTGATAATACGTACCGTCTATATACATTTGATTTATAATCCAATTCGGTAAGTAAAGTCCTTCTAAAAATGCACGTGTAACTGGTCCACCATGTGCTTCCTGATTCATAAAATTACCCCAGCGACCTAGCATTTGTCCTACTAGAATACTTGGAGCAGCGATGTCAGCTAATTTCCAGAAAGAATATCCTTTTTTCTTTGCGATGAAATAACTTGCAATGAATGCACCTATTAAACCACCATGGATCGCTAAACCACCTGACCAAATTTGAGGAATTTCGATTAAATGCTTCGAGTAATAATCTAGATTGAACAATACATAGTAGATTCTTGCTCCCAAAATTGCAGCAGGTACAGCAATTAAAACGATATCCATAAAAGTTTCTTCATGAACACCTCGGCGCTTTCCTTCTCGTATAGCTAACCAAAGTCCGAGTAAAACCCCTGTTCCAATTAAAACTCCATACCATTTAATTGAAAGAGGACCTAATTGTAAAAACACTTTATTTAATGGTTGAATTGTTGAATCCATTCCTTTTTCCCCACTTCATTATTAAATTAAATCTTTAAAACTCATTCACATTATTTCCGCCTTGAATGACTTTTTCTAATCGATCAGCAAATTGCTGTGCAGCATTAACTCCCATTCGTTTTAAACGGAAATTCATTGCTGCTACTTCAATAATTACAGCTAAATTTCGACCAGGACGTACGGGTAACGTTATTTTCGAAATATCAGTATCTAAAATTCTAAGTTTCTCGTCATCTAAGCCAACTCTGTCATAAACTTTCTGAGAGTCCCAAATTTCCAAATCAATATTTAATGTAAGACGTTTATACGTACGAACAGAACCTGCACCAAAGAGTGTCATAACATTTATAATTCCTAACCCACGAATCTCTAATAAATGTTCGATTAATTCAGGAGAAGATCCTATTAAAGTATCTTCATCCGTTTGACGGATCTCAACTGAGTCATCAGCTACTAATCGGTGACCTCGCTTTACTAATTCAAGAGCAGTTTCACTTTTACCCACACCACTTTTACCAGTAATTAATACCCCAACACCATAAATGTCTACTAAAACGCCATGTAGTGCAGTTGTTGGTGCTAGTTTTGCCTCAAGATAACTCGTAAGTCTACTATATAATTTTGTTGTCTTACTATTAGAAAGTAAAATCGGAACTCCAGTTTCATCTCCAGCCTCAACTAGTTCAGGAGGTATTTCAAGTCCACGTGTAACGATGATACAAGGTGTATCCTCTGCGCAAAGTTTCTTTAATCGGTCAACTTTTTGTTCATCAGTTAGACTCTCATAAAATGTTAGCTCTGTCTTCCCTAACAATTGCACACGATCAGATGGATAATATGTAAAAAATCCTGCTACTTCTATCCCAGGACGCGATAAGTCTGTAGTATTGATAGACTTATTTAACCCAGCACTTCCACTTAGCACCTCTAATTTAAAGTGCTCAACTAAATCCTTCGTACGTAACTTACCCATTACGAACCTCCTAAGGTTTAATATTTATGTACTTTCCTACATATTGTACCATTTTTAAACAAGGTGGGAAAATGTCGAGAAATGACATTAATTAATTTTAATCTAAGAGCTTTAAAACTTGAAATTGTCCTCTTAAAAACGAGATTCGAAAGGTATTTACCAACACTAAATCTAGTTAAATATTCTTATTATGGTTAAATTTGTAAATTAAACTAAAACATTTGACGTACCTATTGAATCAAAACACCATGGCAAACTAACTATTTATTTAACTTTTATCAATCAATCATTGATTTCTTCCGATAAGAATAGTGTTTAACAAATAATTGTATAGAGGTGAATTATGTTGAAGAAATGGCTTTATAGTGTAAGCTCTTTACTGCTAGCATTTACTTTTTTTCTTCCGTTACTTAGCAATACTATCGCATTTGCAGAAGAGACAAACACAATCCAAAAACTAAACTTAGAAGTAACAAACAGCATCAAAGATGAAGCAATAACAACTAAAGTAAATAAGGACTTATTGTCAAATTCATTAAAAGACTTCGCTACATTAAGTGTTACTGTTTACGAAAATGAAGAACCAAAGGTAACTTCTGAAAACTTATCAAGTTTTGTAAAAACGGGTGTTGCCAATAATGAAAATGGCATCAAAACGGCTTTAAAACCTCATGAAGAATCATATGATGCATATGTCTTAACAATCCTTTACTCCCAGTCAAATACACCACTTGCATATCATTTAGACAAACTCTCAATCGACAATACACCAACGGATGAAAATAAATTACAATTATCTGAAAGCGACATTTCAATCGCTCCAGGAGAAACAAAAGAAATTAAAGTAACATTTTTGAATGAAAAAGGCGTTAAAGAAGATATCACTCTTAAACCTGAGTTAACTGTTGAAAATGAAGATAATGATTTAATCACATATAAAGACGGCATTATTACTGCTGGTGAAGAATTCGGTACAACAGAATTAACTTTCAATTTTTTAAATTCGACTGCTTCTTTAAACGTAACAATCGAAGATAAACCAGAATTAGAAAGTATTAAAATCGATCCTAGAGAATTTAAACTAGCTGTTGGTAAAACACTTCCTTTAAAAGTATTTGGAGTTTACTCTGACGGTTCAAAAGAAGTATTAAAAGAAGGCTTAACTTGGCAAACATCGAATAGTGCAGTAGCTACAGTTAAGGATGGAGTAGTAACAGGAGTTAAAGCAGGAAAAAGTAATGTCTTTATTACCGTTTCATATGAAGATTTTAGCGCAAAAACAGAAGGTAAAATTTTTGTGCAAGAAGCTGCTAAAATAAAGAATATTATTGCATCACCTTCTAAAATAAAACTAAAACAAGGTGAAAAAGAGACGATTAAAATCTATGCTGTTTATACTGATGGTAAGAAAAAAGATGTTACAAAAGATATAAAATGGAAGATATCAAATACTAAAATCGTTACTTATTCAAATGGTAAAATCGTAGCTAAAGCAAAAGGCGCTGCAGTAATTAAAGCTAGTTATCAAAATTTCAAAACAACGATTACTGTTGTTATTGAGAAAAAAAGTAAGCATGACGACGATGATCGTGATCACGGAAATAAACACCACCATGATGATGATAATCATAAAAACGATGATCATGGACATGGCAAAAGATAAATACTGCTAAATAGTAAAGCTCCCTATACTAATTAGGGAGCTCTTACTATTTTCTATTCGCATGTTTACTTTTATTTTTTGGATCAAAGACGAAATATTGAATCAACATACTGAATGTACTGATTAATATTGAAGCAATTATAGCTGTACCAAACCCATTTACTCTTAATGCATCACCAAGTATATAATCAGTTATTTCTAATGTAATTGCATTAATTATGAAAATAAATAATCCCAAAGTAAAAATAGTCACTGGTAATGTTATTAAAATCAATACAGGTCTAATAACTGTATTTAATATCGATAAAACTAAAGCGGCGATAACAGCTGTTGGAATATTTGCTACATAAAAATCCGGTTGAAGAAAACCAGCAACAACGATAAAAACTAAACTATTTATTGCTAATGAAAATAACCATCTCATAAACTTCCCACGTCACCTTCTCTTGGAACAACAAAAATCCAAACTAAATATACAAATAAAATTGCCCCAAAGCCTATAAAAAATAATAAAACAAATAACAATCGAATTAGTGTGCTATCAATATTAAAATAGTTACCTAATCCTCCACACACACCAGCAATCATTGAGTCTTTAGAAGATCGAAATAGTTTTCTCACAGAAATCTCCTCTCTATCAACAAATCTTTTTTTATTTATATTTTATTCATTCTCATTTCTTTATTATTTATTGTATGCCAAAGCATTCAAGAAATGTGGACCACTTATGTATTTCCCTATTGAATTATGAATATGTAGTATATCAAATAAAACAAATACAAAGAAAAAAGAATACTCTCTCTTTTCTTTGTATTTCATGTAGCTATATCGTTCTTATGATTCCATTAAAGCCATTCTTTGTTCCATTCGGCTTTTATCTCGCTCTAATACAGTTTTTAAATACTTTCCTGTATGTGAAGCATCTACTTTACATAGATTTTCTGGTGTTCCTGTTGCTACAATTGTTCCACCTTTATCTCCACCTTCTGGACCTAGGTCTATTAAGTAGTCTGCAGCTTTTATAACATCTAAATTATGTTCGATGACAAGAACAGTATCGCCATTGTCAACTAATCTTTGTAAGACAACTAATAATCTAGCGATATCATCTACATGTAACCCAGTTGTTGGTTCATCTAGAATATATAATGTGCGGCCGTTCGTACGTTTATGAAGTTCTGATGCAAGTTTTACACGTTGAGCTTCCCCACCAGACAATGTAGTAGCTGGCTGCCCAAGAGTAATGTAACCCAAACCTACGTCAAATAAAGTTTGTAACTTTCGTTTAATCTTTGGAATATTTTCAAAGAAAACAACAGCATCCTCAACATTCATATCTAAAACTTCCGAAACTGATTTGTCTTTATACTTAACCTCTAAAGTTTCTCTATTGTATCGTTTTCCATGACAAACTTCACAAGGTACGTACACATCAGGTAAGAAATGCATCTCGATTTTTATAATACCATCGCCTCGACATGCTTCACATCTTCCACCTTTAACATTGAAACTAAATCGGCCTTTTTTATACCCTCTAACCTTTGACTCATTTGTAGTTGCATAAACGTCACGAATATCGTCAAATACACCTGTATACGTTGCAGGGTTAGAACGCGGTGTACGTCCGATTGGTGATTGATCAATATCTATAACTTTTTCTAAGTGTTCAATCCCTTTGATTTCTTTATGTTCACCTGGGCGCACTTTAGATCCGTTCAAATTTTTGGCTAATGATTTATATAGTATTTCATTAATTAAAGTACTTTTACCGGAACCAGATACACCCGTTACTGCAACGAACGTACCTAAAGGAAATGCAGTCGAAACATTTTTCAAGTTGTTTTCTTTCGCACCAACAATCTTAATTTCACGACCATCACCTTTTCGTCGTTCAAGTGGTACTGGAATGAACTTCTCACCTGATAAATATTTACCAGTTAATGAATTTTCATCCTCCATCACTTCTTTTGGTGTACCTTGAGAAATGATTTGTCCGCCATGTACACCTGCGCCTGGCCCAATATCAATTAAATAATCAGCTGCTAACATTGTATCTTCATCATGTTCAACGACAATCAATGTATTTCCGATATCACGCATGTTTAATAAAGTAGAAATTAAACGATCATTATCTCGTTGATGTAATCCAATCGAAGGCTCATCTAGAATATAAAGAACTCCTGTCAACCTAGATCCGATTTGAGTTGCTAAACGAATTCGTTGTGCTTCTCCACCTGATAATGTACCTGCTGCACGATTCAACGTTAAATAGTCTAATCCAACATTAACAAGAAATCCTAATCGTTCTCTAATTTCTCTTAAGATTAAGTTCGCTATTTTTTCTTGCTTCGGAGTAAGATCCAGTCCACCAAAGAAATCATATGCCTCTTTAACTGACATTTTCGTTACTTCACCTACATGAAGTCCATTAATAAAGACTGCAAGAGCCTCTTTTCTTAAACGATGCCCTTTACAAGTTGGACAGCTTTGTTGTGCCATATATTTTTCCATTTGTTCACGAATAAAATCTGAAGTCGTTTCTTTATAACGTCTTTCTACATTTGAAACTACTCCTTCAAATTCAATCATCGCTTCACGCACATGGCCTTGTTCATTATCATACTTAAAATAGATTTGCTCTCCATCACTACCATAAAGAATTTTATCTTGTAAGTGTTTTGGTATGTCTTTAAACGGGATATCCATATTGATTCCGTAGTGATTACATACACTTTCTAGGAGTTGTGGATAATACATAGAACTAATTGATTCCCAAGGAGCAATTGCATTTTCTCTAAGTGTTAATCCTTCATTCGGAATGATTAGGTTTAAATCAACTTCTAATTTTGTACCAAGTCCATCACATGAATGACATGCTCCAAATGGGCTATTGAACGAGAACATACGAGGCTCTAATTCGCCAATTGAGAAACCACAATGTGGACATGCGTGATGTTCACTAAATAATAATTCTTCTTCTCCGATGACATCAATAATGACACGGCCTTCTCCAAGTTTTAATGCTGTTTCAAGGGAATCAGCAAGTCGAGTAGCTACCCCATCTTTTATAACAATACGGTCAATGACTACTTCAATTGAATGTTTTTTGTTTTTTTCCAACTCAATCTCATCTGAAACATCAAAAAGCTCTCCGTCTACACGCACTCGAACAAAACCTTGTTTTTTAATGTCTTCAAATACTTTTACATGTGTCCCTTTTCGGCCAGAAATAACTGGTGAAAGCACTTGGAGTTTTGTTTTTTCTGGGTACTCCATTACTCGATCCACCATTTGCTCTACAGTTTGCGAAGTTATTTCAATTCCATGTGTTGGACAGATTGGTGTCCCAATACGAGCATATAATAATCGTAAATAATCATAAATTTCTGTTACAGTACCAACAGTTGAACGTGGATTACGGCTTGTTGTCTTTTGATCAATTGAAATTGCTGGTGAAAGACCTTCAATTGAATCCACGTCAGGTTTATCCATCTGACCTAAAAATTGGCGTGCATACGCAGATAATGACTCTACATATCTACGTTGACCTTCAGCGTAAATTGTATCAAAAGCTAGTGAGGATTTTCCTGATCCTGATAATCCAGTTACAACTACTAATTGATTTCTTGGAATAGTCACATCGATATTTTTTAAATTATGTGCTCTAGCTCCTTTGATAATAATTTCATTCATACTTTTCAAATTCCTCACCTCTCAGCTTTTAACTCTAATATTAAGTCACGAAGTTCTGTTGCTCGTTCGAAATCGAGCGCCTTCGCTGCATCCTTCATCTCCATTTCAATTGATTGAATGAATAGATGACGTTCTTTTTTGTTCATTTTTGCATATTTAGCGCCAAGGCCATTTTCATAAACTTCTTCATCTCCAGCATCTGAAGTCGCTCGAATGACATCTCGTACTTGTTTAATAATTGTTTTTGGCGTAATTCCATGTTCTATATTATAAGCCTCTTGAATTTCGCGTCGACGTTTTGTTTCTTCAATTGCGATATTCATCGAATTCGTCATCTTATCCGCATACATAATAACATGACCATTTGAATTCCTTGCTGCGCGGCCGATTGTTTGAATTAATGAGCGCTCAGAACGTAGGAATCCTTCTTTATCCGCATCTAAAATGGCAACTAAAGAAACCTCTGGAATATCTATACCTTCACGTAATAAGTTAATTCCAATTAAAACATCATATTTACCTAATCGAAGGTCGCGAATAATTTCAATACGCTCAAGCGTTTTAATTTCAGAATGTAAGTAGTTTACTTTAATGCCAATTTCTTTCAAATAATCCGTTAAATCCTCAGACATTTTTTTCGTAAGAGTAGTGATTAACACTCTTTCATTTTTAGCTGTACGATTTCGTAGCTCATCAATTAAATCATCTATTTGGCCTTCGATTGGACGTATGTCAATTGTCGGATCTAATAGACCAGTAGGACGAATAATTTGTTCTACTCTTTCTGGACATAAATCTAACTCATACGGTCCTGGAGTAGCAGTGACATAAATAGTTTGTTGTACCTTGTCTTCAAACTCTTGAAATTTTAAAGGGCGATTATCTAAAGCAGATGGTAGACGGAATCCGTGATCGACTAATACTTGTTTTCTAGCTTGGTCACCGTTAAACATTCCTCGAATTTGAGGTACCGTAACATGCGACTCGTCGATTACCATTAAGAAATCTTCAGGAAAGTAATCTAATAAAGTATAAGGTGTTGAACCTGGTGGTCTTAATGTCAAATGACGGGAATAATTTTCAATTCCTGAACAAAATCCCATTTCATTCATCATCTCTAAATCATATCTTGTACGCTGTTCTAGTCTTTGAGCTTCTAATAATTTTCCGTTCTCTTTCATTATTTTTAAACGCTCTTCTAGTTCAGCTTCAATATTCTTAATCGCAACTTTCATTTTTTCTTCACGTGTTACGAAGTGGGAAGCCGGGAAGATTGCTACATGATCTCGATCTCCTAGAATCTCGCCAGTTAATGCGTCCACTTCTCGAATCCTCTCAATTTCATCACCAAAAAATTCCACACGAATACAGTGCTCATCTCGAGAGGCCGGGAAAATTTCGACCACATCGCCACGAACTCGAAACGTACCACGCGAGAAGTCAATATCATTACGTGCATACTGAATATCTACTAATTTATGCAATAAGTCATCTCTACTAATTTCCATTCCATTTCGCAATGAACAGACTAACTCACGATATTCTTCTGGATTACCTAAACCGTAAATACATGAAACACTCGCAACAATAATAACGTCCTGTCTTTCAAAAAGGGAGGAAGTAGCAGAGTGGCGTAATTTATCAATTTCATCATTAATACTAGAATCTTTTTCAATATACGTATCCGTTTGAGGTACATACGCTTCCGGTTGAAAGTAATCATAGTAACTTACAAAGTATTCAACTGCATTATTTGGAAAAAACTCTTTTAATTCACTATATAATTGTCCAGCAAGTGTTTTATTGTGAGCAAAAACTAATGTTGGTTTACCTATTTCCTTAATTACATTTGAAATGGTAAAAGTTTTCCCCGTACCTGTTGCTCCTAATAACACCTGATGCTTTTTACCATTTTTAACTCCATCCACAAGTTCTCTTATCGCATTCGGCTGATCGCCTTGTGGTGAATAATTAGAAACTATCTCGAAACTCTGCTCCATCTTCTCCGCCTCCATTTCCAAAACATACCTATCCTTCTATTTTACCACAAAATTGTAAAAATCAATCAAAAACAGAACAAATGTACTTTAATTTTTAACTCCAATTTAATATTATCTAGGTTTAAGTGAGAATTCAAGTTATTAAACAAGAACGTACATTCTTTCGAACTTCACTTTACTGATTCTATTAATAAAAAAACCTAGTCTTGATGGTTTAAAAATCATCAGACTAGGTTTCTATTTTATTGAATCCTTAAATCATAAAAATATAATTTTTTTACTAATTCCATATTATGTTCTTTTGTATTTTTTAATTTTACTCTTCCTTCATAAATAACCTTTCCATCACTCAAATCAATTATAATGACCATGCCATTACTACTACTTACTGATTCACCTGTAGAAGTTGGATACATATATAATTTACCTTTTAAAATCATATTGTTTATCATTGTTTCTTTTTTCTGTAGTGGAATATTTATTTTTATTGGTTCTCCATCAAGCATTTTTCTTTCGAGACTATATTTTAAAACTGTTTGTCCCTTATCATTACGATTGACGATGTATAGGAAATTACTATCCAGCATCAATTCACTTTGTTTTGCAATCTCTAGTTGTTCTTTTGATAAGTTTAATGGCTCATCTTTTCCAGTTTTCATGTTAATTACATGCAAATCACTTCTAATTAGTTCTGAAGTTGAATCTCCGTTTTGTTGAACAGTATTCTTTGATTCCATCTCCATATAAACAAAATAGTTATTTGGTTGAGTTGGATCCGATGAACCTGTAGTTTGTACGTCAGTATGAATATTGCCTTCATTTTTAGATAGGTTAAATACTTTCGTTTCAACAATTTTCTTTTGACTTACATTGATTCGATACATAACGCGTTCATTTTGGTCAACAACTTCATTCATATTACCATTATGATTATCGCTAAAATTGGTCTTATTTTGATACGTCGTTACTACAATCTCTTTTCCAATTAATTGAATGTCTTCTACGTTTATATATGAGTATTCCTCTTCTTTAGGGATATCTAATTTAAACTTAAAGCGATCTTTATTTTGACGGTCCATCCCATCAATATATAGTTTATACCCATTATTTTTTTCATTATATCCTGCATGTTTCCCTCTCGCATCAGCATACCAAATATAATTTTTATCAATGTAAAACCCAGACGACAAGGTTTTTCCGCGCATATAATTTTTTTCTTCTTTTTGCAAATCATTTAGTTTCTGAATCTCAAAAAAATTAGTATTAAACTGATCAAAAATTAGATTACTATTACGATACTCACTCCCAGATGTCGTAATCCTTAAATTATTATCAATACCATTTTTATTATACCCTGCATTTAGTACAATGTTTTTTACTTCCTTCGAATTTCCTTTTTCTGTTGCTAAATAGAAATTAGGTTGTTTGCTTTCAGATGTTGCAACCTTTGTATAAAAGATACCAAGGCTGAGAGTAGTCACAGCTGCGATTACGGCCATATTACGATAACGTTTCATCATGTCTCCTCCTTTATACCGATACTTTATTCTTTAATAAAAATTTACTTAGTAAGATTGAAGTTAGCGTAATTAAAACGATTAAACCTAATTCAATGAAAAATACCTCAATCGGATAAAATGAGAATCCGCCATTATTTACAAATACTAGATCATTTAATAAAATTGGTGAGATTAAAACAAACACAATGGCAATCGCATATAAAATACCGAACACGATCCCTTTCCATCGGTAGCTTCTTTCTAATAAGATAGCAGTAAAAATAACGAAGACTGATGCCATTCCTGCTCCGTATGATAGTAGAAACTGTACAAAACTTCCTGGCAATACAATTCCATAAAATTGGTTATTTATTATTAAATCGACTGTATTGACTTTTGCAAGCAGTTCACTAGGCACTATACTTTGAAATACACTTATTTCAATCGGTAAAATAATCAATTGAAAAGCAAGTAAACTTAAGACCATGATCATAATTGTCGTTGCTTTCGCATAATAAATCGTCATTCTTGAAGTTGGTAACATGAATAAGCGATAAATAAATGTGTTTTTCCCAAAATAATCTCGATACCAAATGATAAAGATATAAAGCATCATCAATGCTACACAGATTGCTATTGGAGCAACGAATAATAAATGCCTTGTTACATGATTAAAACTTAATAAACCATTTGATTCAATGAATGCCTCTGTTGCTTTAATGGAGCTTGCATAATTTGCGTCTTTTGCTGTTGCCATATAGTTAGATTTCACTAAAAACAAACTTACAAACTGAGAAATAGCCGTTAAAATTAATAACCCAATATATAATTTACTGAATCGATTGATTTCAAAATTAACAAGTTTTATAAAACGATTCATGATTGGTACACCTCTCTCATAACGTCAATCACTGACTTACCTTCTTCTAATCGTAATTCTTCTGTATAAAATTCTTTTAATATTTCTCCATTGTCTAATAGAATAACTTTATCGATTAAATGTTCAATATCATTAATTTCATGAGTTGTTATAATTACCCCTCTGTCTTCTATTAGATGACTTGTAAATACTTTTGCGATTTGCTCCCTACTAAACATATCTATTCCTGAAAAAGGTTCATCCATCAAGACATAATCCACATCTAATCCAAGTCCAAATAGTAGATTTGCTTTTGCAGAGTTCCCTTTTGAAAGCTCACCTAATTTATCCTCTTTATTTAATTTAAAAAAGCCTAATAACTCTTCAGCACGATCTTTATTCCAATTCAGATAAAAATCTTCCATAAAATGTATCGCTTCACCTACTGTAAAGTTTGGAAGCATCGTTAATGTATCAGGAATAAATGTAATATTTTCATACATCGAATGATGGATTTGCTTTTCATCAATCAATACTTCACCTTGATCAATTGGAGTAATACCCATAATTGCTTTCATTGTTGTTGATTTCCCCACACCATTAATCCCGATTAGACATGTGATTTCTCCTTTATTTGCTGTAAAAGAGACGTTGCGAAGAACATTTTTACGACCATATTTTTTTGACACATTTTTCACTTCAATCATTTTTGTTCTCCTTTCGACTTCGATATTTTTTTCTCATAATTTTGCTTAACCATTTCTAGCAATTCATTAACTGGAACATTAATGACTTTAATTGAATCAACGAACTCATTAACTGCTTCCATTATTAATTCATTTCTTACGCCGTTTAATATATTGCTATCTGTCGTAACTTTACTTGGAAAATTTCGTTCAGTTGTAATCAATCCTTGTTCCTCCATTTCCTTGTACGCTTTTTGCACAGTATTTGGATTTATATTAAATTGAACTGCCAGTTCTCTTCTTGATGGTATTTCCTGTCCTGCCTCTAATAGTCCTTTTGCAATTTTTTGCTTAAAGTTCCTAACGACCTGTAGATAAACCGGCTCGCGATTATTCACATTAAACTCCATCAGTCCACCTCCTACTTAGATGATAATCTTTCGATATCACACGTGTGTGTACTACTTAGTTCATACACCTTATACGTGTACTATACATGTAATACACTAAACTTGTCAAACGCAAAAATAAAAAAAGACATTCATTATTTTCGTTCATAAATAATGAATGTCTCTTTAATTAGCGATACTTTCTTGATTTCAACATATAAAAAACGAGCGTAATGAAAATACAAATAACAAAGAAAATCATCACATAATTATCTAACTGGTTCACTGTATTCAATGCATTTTGTACAACTGACCAAAGTAAATATGAAATCAAAATGATTACCTCAAACTTTAAAAAAGACATCATTTTCAATGCCAATTTATATTGTCTTTCCGCATTTTGCTCTGTAATTTTTACAATATAATTAAACTTATGTGGAATTGATTGTGTTTTAGAATACAAGAAATAGATTAGCAATCCAACTCCCCAAAGTATAAAAATGAACCACTTTGGACCCCAATTGTCTACATCCCCCATAAAGTTAAAATGTATTGGAATTCGGTTTGGCAATTTATGATAAATGAACACTATATAAATAGCTGACAATCCAATCAATAGTAAGGAAAGACGATTTATCAATTTTTGAAACGAATTTTCTTGTATTTTTATTATCGGTCTATTTTCCATATTAAGCCCCCACTTTCTATTTAATGCTAGCTTTACGATCTTTTCTTACAACGAATAAATAGAAAAAAATACTTGGCCAAGGAAATTGAATAATTCCTAATAGACCCCATAACCACGCTGAACGATTACGCTTTTTCGCTTTTGTAAACAGCGTAATACTTTGTATCATTAAAATAGTAAATACAACTATTAGTAGTGCAATATTCATGGCTGTCCATTCCATTTTATAGCCACTCCTTTTTCAACTTCTTTTTATCTCTACTAAAAATAAATGGCAACACGATAAACCCTATTACTTGGATAATAATAATACTTGCTGGCGTTTCAAAGGCAACTAAAATAGTACCTATGAACAGGCTACATGCAACACAAATGAATAGAATTAGTTCTCTAAAAAAGGCCGCTCTTTTTTGTTCTTCATGCATTTTAATTTTCTGTGTAAGCGAACTGATTGAGGGTTCTGGAACGTCTATTAAATCGTCTATCTGATTCAAAATTGAAACAAATTCATTCGTTTTCTTATTCATACTTCAGAAGCTCCTCTCTTATTTCTTTCATTCCATTATGAATTCTTGATTTGACGGTTCCTTCACGAATTCCCATCATATTTCCTATCTCTTCATTTGTGTAACCGTAATAATGCTTTAACAAAATTGCCGTACGCACTTCAGATTTTAATTTCTCGAATCCATCCATCACATCATTCCATTCAAAACCCTTGTAAGACAATTGCCATTGTAGAGAACGTGATAATTGTTCTTTCTCACTCTTTTGCCAAAACCATTCACGTTTCTTCTTTCTTTGTTGATCTAAATAAATTCTAGTCGCAATCGTAATTAGCCAAGTTGAGAACTTTGACTGACCGTTATATTTAGAAATATTATCAAACCCCTTCAACATCGTATCTTGAACAAGATCTTCTGCCGATTGTGGATTCAATGTCATTTTTAATACGAATTTATATAGAAAGGAATAGTGGGTTTGGAATAGTTTAGCGAATGCTTCTTGATTACCCTTTTGTGCAAGTTTGATAATCTCTTGCTCATTTAGTGAATCCATTTCTTCCTCCCCACATTTTTTTTCGTTTAAGTTTCATATCTTATACGAATAACTTCCACAAATCGTTCATTTTTCTTTTTAATTTTTTTATAAAAAATTCCCTAACGAATATAAAAAGGGAAACTAATTTACTATTATACTCTTACAACTACTTTTATTTTTATCTTTAACACTTCCTGCTATGTCCTCGTAATCAAAAGTATAGTTTTAATTTTTAGCCACTTTTTATTTAGCTTTCGCTTCATTTACATTAATCCTGTTCGGTGAATTTATCCTTTTCGCATTTAAGTTTATCAGTAGGAATTACATCAATAATTTCATCATGGCACAAATAAAAAAGAAGGATAAAAAAATTTATCCTTCTTTCTTTTATTTATCTCGGACGCTCTATTGTAAAAATCTCGCCAACCTTCGCGTAATTATCTCCTGCAAGCCTGCTTACAGCTCTTAATCCATTCGGATCAATTCGACCATTTGAATAAATTTCTTCATTCACATGATAATAAACAACCTTACCAATCAACAAATCACAACCTTCGTTATTGACACCTAGCGGAATAACTTGTTCGAGTTGGCATTCTAAACGAATTTTTGCTTCTTTTATGCCGGGAACTGAAACCTTCACACTTTCCGTAGGAGTTAATCCTGCTAGTTGAATTTCACTCTCGTCTGGTGGTAAAGCTGCCGCTGTTTTGTTTATTGCCTCAACATTAGATTCATCTACGATATGAACAACAAATTCATTCTTCTCAATTGCATTTCTTGCTGTATCTTTTTGTTTTCCATTTTGTCTTTGCACAGAAATGGAAATCATAGGCGGATTTGCAGTGACGATGTTGAAATAACTAAATGGTGCACCATTTAATACTCCTTCATTCGATTCAGTTGTTACAAAAGCGATTGGTCTAGGAATAATTCCACCAATTAGAAACTTATAATTATCGCGTTCACTTAATTCATTTGGAGAAAATGATTGCATTCTTCCACCTCTTAAAAGTTTTTTTCATACCAACTAGCTGCTGTTTCAATTTCAGTTCTTGTTAAGCTATGTCCATTATTTTCCCAATGAACTTCTACATCAGCACCTGCACCATTTAATAGTGACGCCAGCTCTTCAGTTTCTTGAGGTAAACAAATAGGATCATTTTTACCTGCACCAATAAAGATAGCTACATCCTTCATTTTAGGCAAATCAAGGCTTCGAATTGGCACCATAGGATGTAATAGCATTGCACCCTTCAATACATTTTCATAATGGAAAAGTAAGCTTCCAGCAATATTAGCGCCATTAGAATAGCCGATAGCAATCACATTATTAGCATTAAATCCGTGTTCAACTGATGCCGTATCAATAAATTCTTTTAATTCTTTCGTTCGGAAAATTAAATCTTCCTCATCAAATACTCCTTCAGCTAATCTTTTAAAGAAACGGGGCATCCCATTTTCACTTACATTTCCTCTAACTGATAGTACTGATGCTTCATCATCAATCATACCAGCAATCGGTAATAAATCATGCTCATTCCCACCAGTACCATGCAGTAATAAGAATGTTGGTTTATTTTGGTCTTTCCCTTTAATAAATACGTGCTTCATCATTTATTCTCCTTTTACTTCTCTAATTTTTATAGGTTGTAGATGATTTTCAATTAATTCGCGATTCGGTTCTTGCCATTTAGGTAACATTAAGTGCTCCCCTAACTGTTCTTTTGGCTCGTCGATCATAAAACCTGGAGGATCTGTTGCGATCTCAAATAATAATCCGCCATTCTCACGGAAATAGATCGCATTAAAATAATTTCGATCCTTAACTTCAGTTACACTATAATGATTTTCATGCACTTTTTGCTGCCATTTTAAGTGTTCTTCATCGTTACTAGCTCGCCATGCAATATGGTGAACCGTTCCAACTCCCATTACACCTCTACCAACTGGAGCTAATTCAATATCGATAATGTTTCCAATATCACTACTCGCTTTAAATCTTAGGTAATTTCCGTCTTGACCTATGCTTTCCAGTTCCATGACGTTTTCTAAAAGTTCTGCTGTTTTATGTGGTGCGCCTGAATAAAGTACCGCTCCCCCAAACCCTTTAATCGCAACATCTTTTGTAACCCCATTAAATTCCCAAGTATTTTGTGGACCTTCTTCCCTCTCCACTAACTCTAGTTTCAACCCATGAATATCTTCAAATTGAAGGAAAGTTTCTCCAAATCTTGTGACCTTTATCGTCTCAATTTTAAATGAAGCTAACCTTTTTTCCCAAAATGATAATGAGTTAGATGGTATTAAAAATGTTGTGATTCCTACCTGCCCACTACCTACTCTACCTTTATACGCATTAGCCCAAGGGAAAAATGTCATTATTGTTCCAGGCTCTGCACCTTCATTTCCAAAGTAAAAATGATAAGTGCCCGGGTCATCAAAGTTAACCGTTTTTTTCACAAAACGAAGACCTAGAATACCAGCATAAAAGTCCATATTCTCCTGTGGATCACCTACAATGGCCGTAATATGATGTAAACCTTTCATTTTCTCCATAAACTAATCACCCATCCCATTATTTTTTTATTTATTTAATTTCCTTAATAAATTTAGTAATTGTAACTGCTCATCTTCAGATAATTTATTAAACTGATTTTGTTGAAATTGCTCTTGAGTAGGTACAATTTCCTCATACATCTTCTGACCTAATTCAGTTAAAGAGAGATATTTGTTTTTCCATTCTGTTTCTCTTTTGATCCAATTTAACTCTTCCATTTTCTTTAATAAATGAGTCACATTCCCTTTTGTAACGACCAATTTATCTGCTAACTCTTGTTGAGTAATTCTTTTATTTCGTCCTACATGAACAATGACATCAAACTGTGCAGTTGTCAGTCCCCAATTTTTTAATTGGCTATTTGATTCCCTTACATTTTTTAGATAAAAACGGGCTAAACGAAACCAAAGTAATACGGCTAGATTTTTTGATTTATGTGAAGATACATCATGTTCATTTTTTTTCATTTTTAGCACCTCAGCTGATTGAACTTGTTATCAGTTTAATATTAAACTGATAAAAAATCAAGTAGTAAACTTTCGATTAATTTTGCTAATCTTTTTAATTTAAAAAGTAAAACAACTTTGCACATTTTCTATTTTTAAACAAAAACTAGCATTTAATTCTTCTAAAAGTCATTAAACTATTTGTCACGATTATTAAAAATAGTAGGCCCTTTTCTAAATGGTAGTTGTTGTTTATGAAAACTGCTAAATCATAAAATAAATCTACTAGAAATAGTTAGTAGTTTAGTTCGCTTTTTGTTCATTTGCATATCGTACTATAGTAATATTACTTCTTACAAAAGGAGGGGATTACGTGGACAAAATGAAAAAACATAAAAGAGTTATCGGCCTAATTTATTTGATATTTCTATTACTATTAATAAACTATGTAGGAGAAGCAGATGCATTATTTATTGACCAAGAAAATTTACCAAATACTGTTGGCACAGCTTATGTTGATATTACAGCCACTCCTACATTAGGAGGAACAGACTTATTCAATATTAGCGATATGTTACCTGGTGATACGTATACTAGAAATGTTGAAATAGATAATGCTGGTAATACTGATTTAGAATTCGCTATTACAGTCACAAACATGGCTTCTCCATTATTTAATAGTCCTGATGGTCTCCACTTAATAATCAAAGATGAATCGACTACAGTTGTTTACAACGGTTTATTAAATAATGCGTCTACAATACTTCGTAGTTTCTTATCAACTGATTCTCCTAAAGTTTATACATTTATTCTTTCTCTTCCATTAACAGCTGACAATACCCTCTCAAATCAGAATAGTATTTTCACTTTCCACTTTAATGCTGAACAATTAATAAAAGGTCGGTCATTATAATGAAAAATGTTTATTTTAAGTATGTAAAACTAGTATTTCTTATTCTTTCACTTTTGATTATTCTTCCAATCCTAATCGGCTATAAGCCATATATTGTGTTAACAAATAGTATGAATCCAACCATTCCTAAATGGTCGATTGCCATCTCAAAAAAATCTAATCCTACACATATCAAAAAAGGTGATATTCTATTTTTTAAATATAAAAATGAGACGAGACCTGTAATGCACAGAGTGAATAGCGTGAAAGAAACAAAAAGTGGAATTTCCTATGAAATGAAAGGCGATGCAAATAAACATGTCGACTTTATTTTAGTCCAAAGTGAAAAAGTTTACGGTAAGTACATCTATCATATCCCTCTAATAGGTTATTTAGTTTATCTTATAAAACCATATATAGCCTTAGTGATTCTATTAATCGTAAGTTTGACTTTACTGCTTATTCTAAAAAAAAAGCAATAATACTCCTCACTGCGATCATTTTAGTAAATGCACCAATTGCAGATGCTCTCTTTATTAAACAAGTAAAAATAAACAACACTTTAACCACAGGAAATAGCAATTATTTTCAATATAATTTCTATAGTACTAATACATTAAGACCAAATGATGCTGCAAATACTGTTTCAAGTGGAACAAATCAATCAATTTCAATCAATTTTGGGGTCGTATATAAAGTTGCAAACTCCCTACTTGTTAAGAATGTGAACAATGTGATTGGGATAGAAAGTAAAACTAATCCGGATAACCTAAGACTTCGAATAATCGACGGGACCTCCCCATTGGGATTAGTTGGATTAAGCGATATACTTCTTTTACCTACAAATACGTATAGCTTTAATTATGGGACAACTCAGTCAATTAATATGTCAATCCAACTTGGTATCTTATTTACTTCATTTGGTCAGTTCACAGGATCTATCGAAGTAAAAAGCCTCACTACTGGTGTTGTAATAAAGATTATACCGATTACCATCTTTGTAACTCTCCTTTAGATCAACTTCATTAAAAGTGAAAATTTAAGTTTAAGGAGGTTCATTAGTATTATTAATCATTTAAGAAAAATATTAGTTTCAAAATACAACTTAGAATTTGAGACATTATATTTCTTTAAATGGCTATTATATTTAGTAATTGCAGAGTTATTCTTTTCGTTTTCAAAACTTTCTGGAATAGGAAATTACGTTTTCCTACCCATCATTTTTATTATTCCACTATTAAGTTTATTGAATGATAAATATACAAATTCCTTCAAGCTACTAGCTCAATTTTGGTATTATGTTTTTGGAATTTCTCTCATATTAATTTTGCTCTTTTTATTTACCCCTGGCTTTGTCATATTTGTCCTGTTACTAACTCATATTTTAATTACAATCATCTCAATGATTAGATACTACTTTGCAATCATTAGAAATGTAGAAAATCGAATTTTATATTTCATCGTCTATATGGTCCTGATTGTCATTACATTCTATTCTTCATACGGAATGATTTGGACAATACATTCTTCATTTCTTCAAGGTTTAGCTAAAGGTTATATCCTTTTGTTGATTGCACATATTTGTATTATTATTTTAATCCTATGGTTTGATGTAATTGGTTCTGTACTTCGAAATATTAAAACGACAAAAGAATGGCAAAAATTCTTATATATCATCGTTACATTATTATCATCTGATATTTTCTACGGGCTACTCTATTTATTATTTAATCCTTCTGCCATCTCAAATTTCAACTCAATCAACCTTGATCGAATATCTGATATCATCTTCTTATATATTTCCTTCCACTTTTCGCTCCCACTAAATAATAGATTTACTACACTACTTTTAGACTATAATCATTTCTCTTTCTGGCCCTTATTACAAATACTCCATGCAGTAACGAATAAAGTCATCGAACTGACGTTTATAAGTTATATCATAGGTAAAATTAATTTTGATCGCTTCAATCGTTAATATGGTCAAATAAAAAAAGCAAAAAGAGATTTCTTTTTGCTTTTTTTCCGCTGAACTCATAAGCTTTGTATTTTTTAATATGGTCGGCTACAATTTTTCGCCTTAAAAACCTTGAATGAAATTAGAAATAAAATCCAAAATAAGATTGAACAACAATGAATCTCAAAAAGGAGAGAAAAAAATGAAAAAACTGCTACTTAAAATGACGATATTATTTTTGAGTTTTGCCTTAGTTTTATCTCCAATAACATCAAAAGCAGAAACAGATACTCGTGTACACTCAACAAAATGTATGAGTAAATCATCTGTTCAACTAAAAAATGATATGAGAAAACTATTGATGGATCACACTATCTGGACAAGTAAGTATATTACTAGTGCGACTGCAGGGTTGGCAGATAAGGATAAAGTTCTTGCTAGATTACTTCAAAATCAAAAGGATATTGGCAATGCGATAAAACCTTATTATGGTGCAGCAGCAGGAGATCAACTTGCTAAACTTTTAACTGATCATATCGTGATTGCAGGAAAGTTAATCGAAGCAGCAAAAGTAAATGATCAAGCAAACTTAAAAAAATTAAATGACGATTGGTTTAAAAACGCCGATGATATTGCCAACTTCTTAAGCAAAGCAAATCCACACTGGAACAATAAGGCATTAAAAGATTTGCTACATATGCATCTACAGATGGTGACAAATGAGGTAGTAACTAGAATAAAGATGGATTGGGATGGAAATATAAAAGCATTTGATGATGGACTGAACCATGTTATCCGTTTAGCTGATGCTTTATCAGCTGGAATCATCAAACAATTCCCAAATAAATTTAAAAACTAATTAAAATAGCAACTATAACAAACGTTTGTTTTTATCATTTTATACAGAAAAAAGATGAATTCCTATTTAATCTGAATTCATCTTTTTTCATTATGTTACATGATTTAATTTCTCGATTACTCTTCTCTTTTTGTAAAGCATTCTTCCTACTCCACCAACATCTTCAATAGCTTGCTTATTTACATATGCACCAAATATTAATCCTGCAATCGGAACCATTTGAAATAATTTTTTCCACCCCATATTATCTCGATAAGTATAAAATACTTCTCTCCATCCTTCGATTTGAGAAAAAGCTTTTTTGCCTTCAATATTTGTTAATTCTTCTAATATGGCTTTTTTTCCAACAATGTCAGATGAAGTAAATTGTAAGCATTTAATAATAAATACTCGTTCTTCCTGATCATTTGGATCATATCCATGTGATATCGCAATTTCTTGAAGTGTTTTTAAAGTCAGTCCTAATAAGATTGGAACATCAATCGCAAGTGTAAATATACCTCCAAAGCCAGTAGTCGCTCCTTGAACTTTTGCGAATTGCTTACGACTAGCAATAAAATAATTTGAAATATGGTCCATTTGTTCAATTGTTAACTCACTAACTTTTTCAATATCAGTTATTTCTTGAATGCCTAATTCTTTATTTATTTTGGAAAGAGTTGAAGGTACACTTACTAAGTACTGTCCACCAACATTTACATACTTTGAAAGCTCATCCAGAACAAGTCCAATTTTTTCATGGATAAACTTCGGTGTGATTTTATCCAATATCATAAATGGAATTCGGCCTATTTTCTCCCAAAAGAATACGTTCTTTTGATCTTTTTCCCACTTCTCAATTACCTTAAGCTGGTTCATCAGATACTCTTTATTTTCCATACGATCTCCTATCCATGAATCACTCAATTTACATTGTAATTATCTAACACTATATAGCTTTTCATATGTAAAAGTAAAATATATAAAGTCATAAAAGGTATAAAAAAGCATTACTTCAAATCAAGTAATGCTTCCAGTTTGTAGTCACCCAAAAATATAAGGTTCAGACTGATTAATGTAATGCATCTATTTACTCTAATGATTTCACATGTTATTACAAAAGTTTCAATTTATCTGGATTTCGTACCATATAGATTCTTCGGTAGCTATTCCCTTCTATTTCAAAACAAACGAGAGTTGGCTCTTGATCAGCGCTAGATACAATTAAACCAATCTGATTATTTACAATGACACATTCAATATTTGTAGGAGCCTTTACTTTCTTACTTATACCCACCAAGAAAGCAACAACATTTTCCCTTTGACTGATTGGACGAAGGGCTGCCTTTGTTTTACCTCCACCGTCGGTAACTAATACAATATCTTCAGTTAATAATGAAATTAGTATATCTAAATTACCAGTTTCCGAGGCTTCTATAAATCGTTTTGCAATTAATAGTTCTTTATTAAGATTTCGTTTAGGAATAAGCTCTTTTTGTTGAACCTTTCTTTGAAGCCTACTGAAGATTTTACGGCAATTTAATTCAGTTTTATTTAATACTTCAGCAATCGTACGAAAATCAAATTCAAATGCCTCTCGTAAAACGAATACAGCCCTCTCGATTGGAGTTAACTGTTCCAGCAGAACTAAAAAAGCATATGAGATCGTTTCGTCTAAAATCATCTTTTCGATCGGATCTTCGCTTAGATTTCCAATGTATCCTTGAATGAAAGGTTCAGGAAGCCACGGTCCTACATATACTTCTCTTTTATGTTTTGATGATTTTAAAAGATCAAGACAACGATTCGTCATAATTTTACAGAGAAATGCTTTTATATTATTTGGTTCTTCCTTTTTAGAATGACTTAATTTTTGAACAGTTAGAAACGTTTCATGTACTAAATCCTCTGAATCTTCTACAGATCCTAACATACTATAACCTATCGAAAATAGAAGTGGTTTATATTGAGAATATAAAACATCAACTTCCACAAAATGACTTCCCCTCTATTTTAAATATATTGAAGCGCAAACTTCTGATTTATATAATTCGTTGCATTTTTTGCACTTATTAGTGACGCGTTCAGTAGAATTTCTGTATTACCTACCCAATCTCCTGCAACATAAATGCCATCAATCCCTACTTCTTCATAATTTGGTTTCAGATCCTGATTATTAAGCGGCCTTTTAATCGCATTGGAGACTGTTAACTTAGGGAGAAAACGACGTGACACTACAAAATTTCTCCAACCTGGTTGAATATAATCTAGAAACCCTTCTAATTCAAGCTCATCCTCCAAAGGTTCAGTCTCATTGACTGAATCTAAATATTTCATTACATGAACTACAATTTCCCCTGGTTTATCTGAAAGCTTTGCGACAGTTGAGTGATTTGAGAAATACCATGGATTTTCGATACCTAAGGCAAAATTTATTTTTGGATTTGGAAGTCCATTCATGACCAAATCAAGACAGGCAGCACGGACAGGAATAAATTCTGAACATTTTTTGATAAATGATTCTGAACATTGATTTTCGACAATTTTTACTAAATTTTGAGGATTGATTGTTGAAAGTAAACAATTAGTTGAAAAACAGTTTCCGTCTTTAGTCGTTATTTCTATATTTGGATATGAACCTTTAATATTTGATATGATCAAATTTTTCTGTATAGTTACACCATGTTTGATTGCATTGGTAACTAGATCATCAACTATTGATTGCCAGCCATTATTTACATACAATACTTTCGAACTTCTTAATTGGCTGATTGCGACACGAGCACTCACTAATTCAGGATTATTTGTAAAAGTAGACACCCTAACAAGAGCAAGTATGAGTTCTATTACTTTTTTATTAAATATTGTCTCATTTAAAAATTTCTCTAATGACACTTCATTTAACTGTTCTAAACTCATTTTCTGAATGTGGCGATAAAACCGAAGAAATTCCATTTTCTCTTTCCACTTCAAGTGATTACCTAGAAATAAATTGAACACTTCAATGGCTTTCAATTCTTCCATTTTATTCCCAAAAACAAATGAACCACTTAATTTCGGCGTTTTACCAGAAATGTTGACACCAACTTCATTTAAGATTTCAAGCGTATTTGTATATAAGGCATGCGCACCAAGATTTAATTGTGCACCCCCAACATTATTTGATATTCCTCTACCACCTAATTTTGAGCCTTTTTCTACTAATAATACTGTCTTTCCTTCCTTTGCTAAATAGATTGATGCCGTTAAACCTGCTATCCCTCCACCTAATATAACAACATCCCATTTATCATCATTACTTAATTGATTTTGATTCATATCTCTTCACCCTTTCCTCTATTTCATTAATTAAGACGAATAAGTGATGGAAATTGTGACATATTGAAGAAAATAAATAACTTTTTATTGAGGAATTAGTTTCCATTACAGGAAACCATAGTTGTTTTGTATAGATTACATTAATAAAAATTCCTCGAAAAAATTACTTTGACAGATAGAGTAATTATTGTTAACATTACTCTATCAGATAGAATAATATGTTTTAGAAGGTGGATTATGGTTAGAAGTGACATCATACGCGGACATTTAGATTCAATTATATTAAAATTAATTTTTGAGAAAGATCGTTATGGTTATGAAATTTCACAAGAAATAGGATTACGTACAGACAATCGATTTCAGATTAAAGAAGCTACTTTATATGCAGTATTTCAGCGTTTGGAAAAGAAAGAACTTGTTGAAGCTTATTTTGGAGATATCACCCATGGTGGAAAACGAAAGTATTACAAAATTACATCATTAGGTAAGGCATATTTAAACGAAATGGCGAAAGAGTGGCAGGAAGTTAAAGAAATTATCGATTTATTTATGGAGGACTTATGATGAGAAAAATTAAAAATCACATTGAAGAATTATTTAAAGAAATTCCAAAAAGTAAAGAAACTGAGTTAGTAAAACAAGAGATCATTCAAAATTTAGAAGAAAAAGTAATGTATCTAATGGAGAATGGTAAAGAAGAAGAGGATGCAATTAATAAGGCTATTGTTGAATTTGGTGATATTGAAGAGTTAAAAAAAGAACTTGGAGTTAAGCAACCCGAGATAGACAATCGAAGAATTAAATTAGCAAAATTAAATTTAAAATTTGCTCTTTGTGGTAGTGCTTTAATAATTGCATTTTTTATCTTTATTAATTTCTACTATACACCTAAAACAATTTGGTTCGTTTATCCGACATTCGGATTATTATGGTGGCCTTTATCAATGTACTTTTATGTACAACGTAAAAAGTGAGGGATGAAACAATGAAGAATTATGTGAAATTTGCTACTGCTGGATGCATTATGACAATGATATTTTTTATGATTGTTAATTTTATAACTTCACCTGATACGCTATGGTTTATCTATCCTAGTTTCTTCCTTCTTTTATGGCCTATTAGCTTATACTTTGTTTCGAAAAGATCATTAAAACAATTTTCATTTCTCCTTAGTTTAGTCATTATTGCATTTCTTTTTACTGAAAACTTAATTCATTCACCTGATTATTTATGGTTCTTATATGCTGCATATCCATTAATTTGGTGGCCAATCATTATGTATTTAGAAGAAAAAGCTTACACATTATTTGTTGCCCTAATTGGTTGCATGATCACTATTGCATACTATTCAATTTTAAATTATCTTACCTCTCCAGAATACCCTTGGGCAATTTATCCTGCATTTGTCGTGATGTGGTGGCCATTATCAATCTATCACGCGAAAAAGAAATCCTTTGTAGCCTATTCTTTTTATGCTAGTATTTTAATCAGTATTTTCTTTATTTATGTAAATTACATTTCTTCGCCTCATACGATATGGGCAATCTATCCAATCTTTGCAGTTATTTGGTGGCCACTTAGCATGTATTTCTATGTGTATAAGAAGAAAAAAATAGTTTAGTTCAATTATAGAATCATAGTGCATTCATGTAGACTTCAAATTTAATTTGGAGTCTTTTTTATTTTAGTTGTTTTTGTAAACTTTGTATCTGGTATTTTGTAGATTTCCACTACGGTGCTTGATTGTTCTTTTTAACATGAAAAAAGGAGCTTAAGCTCCTTTTTTTTATTCAATAAATGAAATAACCCCTAAAATAATAATTAGTAATCCAGCTATTTTATTAACTAAACCCAAATAAGGCGTAATTTTACTTCGAAAGATACTTACAATATTACTTAAAATAAACCACCAAGCAATCGCACCTAAAAAGACACCGATAATTAATGAAAAAGCTGATAAATTAGTATTAGAACCCTTATCAATTCCTAAACCAGCAAACATTGCGACGAAATTTAGGATTGTCACCGGATTGGTAATCATTAATAAAAATGTTGAAAGATACATTCCTATATAACTTTCACCTTTTAAATTGGCAGCAGTATTTGATGGTTTTTTTAGAAATGTTTTGATTCCTAAGTAAAATAAAAAGACAGCACCTATAACCCTTAGCAGCATTTGCTGTTCAATCAAAAAAGATGAGACAACAGAAAATCCAAATGCTGCTATACTTGCATAAATTAAATTTGCTGATGATGCACCTAAGCCAGTCATAAATCCGGCAGTTTTTCCTCTAGAAAGAATTCTCTGTATACATAGTAATCCAATTGGGCCAACAGGTGCCGATACTGAAAAACCCAAAATAAAACTCTTTAGTAACAACATCTTAAAAATTCCTTTCAATATTCAATCTTAATGTGAGGTTTTAAAGTAAGCCGTATAATGCAATACCACCAAAAATAATAATAATGACCCCAGATAAACGATTAATAACTGTTAAAGATTGATTACTTATTCGATTCCTAAACAAGCCTACTCCACTACTTAAAATAACCCACCATAAAGTAGACCCACAAAAAACACCTACAACTAAAATAACAGATGCGATTAAATTATTATCTGAACTCGAAATACCTAATCCTGCAAAAATTGCAATGAAAGATAGAATCGTCATTGGATTTGTAAGCGTCAAAAATAAGACTGATAAAAATGCACTAATGATATTTTTCTTTTGCGTGTCAGACTGATCAAAACTAGCTTTTGATCTGAGTGTTTTTATTCCTAAATAACAAAGGAAAAAACCTCCGATTAGTTGAATCCAAAAATGCTGACCAATTAAAAAATTAGTTATAACTGTCAGACCGAACCCCGCAATCAAACCATAAATCCCATCTGCTGTAGCTGCTCCTAAGCCTGAAACTAATCCCACAATCCTTCCATGTGCTAAAGTTCTTCTGATGCATAAAACACCGATTGGTCCAACTGGGGCAGCAATTGATAAACCAATAATTAATCCTTTTATAAAAAATGCTATACTCATATGCCCCTCCCTACTCTATTGAAAATTTATGTTTTTGTAGTGGAAGTCGAAAAGTCTCTTTCGTTGTATCCATTACAATTGTTGTTTTTGTTCGAATAACGCCTTTAAGTCCTTTAATTTCATGACTAATTACTCGGTCTAAATCCTTCGTATTTCTACTTTTAATTTTGAGTAAATAATCATCCTCACCAGCAATATGATGACATTCTTGTACTTCTTCTAATTGATTAATCAGTTCTAAAAATGGTGCTCTATTTTCAGGACGCTCAAGTGATACTGCTACAAATGCTGTGAGTTCACTACCTACTTTTTCTGAATCAACTAATACCCCAAAGTTCTTAATTACACCTTGCTCTGTTAACCGATTCACTCGGTCTGCAGTAGCGGGAGCAGACAATCCAATTTCTGCTGCTAAATCGGCCCATTTGATTCTTGAATTATCCATTAAGCGATTAATGATTTTCAAATCGTAAGTATCCATTTTCAAATACCTTCTTTTATAAGTTTTATTATATAATATCTTATTTTATGAAAGTAATTCAACACTTTCTCAAATGAAAACTACTCTTTTTAAATGTTGGCTTACCATAAACCATTAAAATGACCATTTTCGAAATTTTAATTTCCTTCTACTATACTTAAATGCCACTTAGACTGTGTTTTGAACATTACTTTCTCAACAATTGAACGGGATCGTTCAAAACCAATCTTGAATAAAAAATTAAAAATTAATTAAAATCCAATATGGACTAGCTTTAATAAACATATATTTTTTATATGCCTAATAACATGAAAAGGTAAGACAAACTTTTTTTATAGGGAGGCATCACTTTTATGCACAGAGACCCCTCAAATTTTGAACGTCAAAGAAATAAGGAATCAAACAATTCCAGTCAAAAAGCTCAAACCCATGTGCATGAGTTTCTTGCTAGCACTAAATTGGCAGAGGAAGGAGATGATCGACATAACCATCGGTTTGCCGGAGTTACAAGTGAAGTAATTCCAAAAGGAAGACATAGTCATATCCATCGTATTACAGTTAACACAGATTTTTTAGATCATCATCATGAAGTTATAATAGAAACTGGTCCTCCTATTCCTGTTGGAAATGGAAAACATGTACACTTCGTCAGAGGAATGACTACTGAAAACGACGAACATGACCATGACCTTGAATTCGCTACTTTAATTGATAAACCTCTTGTGTGAAAAGGTAGCTACTAATACTGCTAAATTAAATGAATATTGATTTATGTATGTTTATGTCACATTTAATGTACATAAATTCTTTCTTTAAATGAAAAAGGACCTTCCATATATGGAGGTCCTTAACTACTCTTCAATCCTTTAGTATTCATTAATACAATTCTCCACCCATCAGGATCTTCAATTGTAATGCTTTTTCCAAGCCAATATGGATTGTCTGGTTCGACTTCATCATAGCCTAGTTGATGAAGTCTATTTTTTACTAATTCAATTTCGGTTTGATCAGGTATATAAAATACTAGAAGATTATCCTTTGTAGGTGCAGGACATGGACTTCCATCGATATGTTGAGTAAATTCTAGATGATATTCAACATTAGGTAATCCGAACATGATTCCATCATAGCCGTCATGGTTTTCAAACCCTCCAACCCGTTTTAATCCAAGTCCTTCACCATAAAATTCAATAATTTTATCTAATTGATCTGTTGGTCTTGCAATTCGAAATTGCACCCAATTTCCCATAATAATCTCCATTCATTTATTAATAATTGTCTCTTTTCTTTAAGATTGTTTTTTAAAAGGTTTATTAGCGATCATGAAATTGAAAAGAAGTTGATTAGAATGGAAATCAACTAAAATCCTTCTTAAATAGCAACAAAGTTTAAGAACAGCCTAATAATTTGAAGCACTCCACTCTTCATTTAGTTTTTTAGCTAATTGTGTATAAAGCTTTAACTCTTGGATTAAACCGTCAACTAAATATGATGGATTTTCATCTAAACTTAACCCTCCGGAAATAAAATCAGTTGGATCAATAACTAATTGTTTTGATAATACATTTGCATAAAGTGCTCTTAATACAATTCTCATATTATTTAATGCATTTATTCCACCTTTTCCACCACCAGAAACAGCAATGATGGCAACAGGTTTGTCTTTAAAATGTTTACTTCCTAAAAAATCAAATGCATTCTTTAACGCTCCACTCATGCCCCCATGATATTCAGGAGTAGCTACAATAACTGCGTCAGCATTCTCCAATTGTGCTCTTAACTTTTGAATGTTTATTAATTCATTCTGTTCTTCTTGTCCGTTATAGATTGGTAAAACTAATTCACTTAGATCAATCGTTTTAATACCATATTTTTTAGAAATAATTGCTGATAATTTCCCTGTTCGTCCTTCCTTCCTTGGACTTCCACTAATCATTACAATATTCATACTTTCCACTCCTCTTAGCTTTGTACTTTTAGTATAGTCAAAAGAATTGTTGTAATCGTCAGTCGTTTGGTAGAACTTTTCTACACGTTTTGATGTAGATAAGAATTAAATAAACCTACAACTAAAGTTGTAGGTTTTAATCAGATAATCCATTTCGAATCGCATAAAGTGCTAATTGAGTACGATCTTGAAGCAGAGTCTTTGCCAATATATTTGATACATGTGTTTTCACAGTTTTCTCTGTTATAAATAATGCAGATGCAATTTCTTTATTGCTTTTACCTCGCGTAATTTCCTTTAATACATCAATTTCACGCTTTGTCAGTTTTTCTTGCAAAATATCTTCTTTTTTTGTTTCAGTTTTACTTGTTAATGCCGATACTAGTTGTGTCGTAACCTTAGAATGAAACTGTTTTTCTCCATTATAAATTTTACGAATTGCTGACACTAACTCATCAGGGTCGCTATCTTTTAAATAATAGCCAGCTGCGCCAGCTTCAATTGCTGGTAAAATATGATCTTGATCATAAAAACTAGTCAAAATCATTACCTTAACAGGATATCCCTCAATTTTAATTCGTTCAGTTGCTTGAATTCCATCTACTATCGGCATAGATAAATCCATAACGACAATATCAGGTTTTAATTCTTTTACTAATTTCAAAGCCTCTTCACCATTCGAAGCTTCCCCAATTACTTCAATATCTGTCTGGGTATTTAAAAAGAAAATTAACCCTCTTCTGACAACATGATGGTCATCTGCAATTAATAGCTTAATAGTCATACATTCTTCTCCTTCTTTAAAAAGGAATATTCATTGTGATCTTCGTCCCTTTATTTAATTCACTATCAACTTTAAATGACCCTTTGAGTGATTCAACTCTTTCCCTCATACTTTTTAAACCAAGAGTAGGGATAACAACATTCGAAGGGCAATTAAAACCAACGCCTTTGTCTTGAATGGTCATTTTCACATTCTTACTATTACTAGATAATTGCAGATAGATATCTGTTTGACCAGAATGCTTACGACAATTATTTAAGGCTTCTTGACCAACTCGCCATAGAGTTTCTTCAATTTTAGCTGGTAAGACTGTAATTCCCTTTACATTTCTATGTACGTTCAATCCTAGCATTTCGCCATAGTTAATTAATGCACTAACAATCCCTTTTTCAATTCCTTGTGGTCTAAGTTGCCAAATTAAAGCTTTCATTTCGGCTTGTGCTTCTTGAGCAATTTGTTGAATTTGATTAAATGTATCCTTTAAATTCTGATTATCTGATACATTCATCCCAGCTTTAGCTGTAACACTTATTGAAAATAGTAATTGACTAACTGAATCATGTAAATCCTTCGCTAATCGGTTACGCTCTTGAATTACCTCTATTTCTTTTACTCTTTCAGTTAATTGAATTCTTTTTATAGCCGTACCAATTTGCAAGGCAACTGCACCTAATAAATTCAATTCTTCTTGATCAAATTGCAATTTATTAGAAGCTGCGACATTGAGTAAACCAAATGATTCTTCTCCTGCTTGTAGCGGAACAGTAGCATGGTGAGTTACGCCATTTGTTTCTCCCCATTTATGAATAATCGAATCTTCTAATCTTTTACACTCCATAATATTTGAAGCTTTATTTAACCTACCTTGCACATATTTACTAACACACCAGCAATCTCCGTTACACATTGGCTTTATTTCTTCATTTGTTAAAGCAGGTGGTAATTCATGTGAAGCAACCAATTCATAATTTCCATTTTTATCGATTAAGAATATCCAACCAGTGTCTAATCCAGTAACTTGAATTAATTTGGCTAACGCACAGTCGAGGGTACTATATAAATCAGTACCCTCATTCAATATTTCTGCAATTTCTTTTAATACTTGCAACTCTAAAAGAAACGATTCTTTTTTCATCCTTTAACTAATTCCTTCATCCTGTTGTCCAACTGATCCAGTACAAATGGCCATGCTTCCTTGTGCTGATCTCTTGAAAGCTCATCAGGAAAACCAGCATGAGTTAACTTAATCACTGCAGCTCCACTTTCATTTGTTTCAAACTCAACTGTTACAACTGTTTCCGCTTTTGTTCCTGCAGTAAACCAAGATATCTCTACTAGTTGATTTTGCTCCAATTTCAAGAAGCGACCGTAATGTGGATGACGTTTATCTTCAAAATGTGTTTCAAAGAAAAAGACTGAATTCACTTCTGCTTTCATGATAACTGAACCTGGAGCAGCAAACCAATCACCAAATTTTTCAGTCCAAGCCTCGTACAAAACATTTAAAGGTGTTTCCATTACTCTCTCAACAGATAAGCTATGTGGTCTACTTGTAAGGTCTGGATAACTAATTACACTCATTTCAATACCTCCAAAACAATTTTCATTAACAATTTTCATTAATGATTGCTAGTACTTGGTGATCTTCCCATTTTCCATTTATTTTTACATTTTTCTTTGCGATTCCTTCTTTGTGAAATCCTGACTTCTCTAATACTTTAATCGAACCTATATTGTGTGGCATAACCCCAGCTTCAATTCGATGTAGCTTTAACTCATTAAATGCATAATCTACAACTAACTGAACCGCTTCAGTTGTATAACCTTTTCCATTATGTTCTTCATTTAAGTAATAACCAACAAAACAACTTTGTAAATTTCCTCTTAAAACCTCTGCTAACATAGTGAGCCCTATTAGTTCGCCCGTGTCTTTTAAAAAGATTCCGAACGAGTAATAAAGATCTGTTTCGCTTCTCTCATTATTTCCTTTAATTCTTTCTTTTTGATAATCCAGTGTATAAAATTCTTCATCTTTAATATGAGTATATGGTTTGAAAAACTCAAAGTTTCTAACTTCAATATCCAATAAATCTTGTGCGTCACTTACTTCTAGTCTTCTCAAATATACATTATTACCTGTTAAATTCATTTCTAAATCCCCCTTAATCCCTAATTCCAGTATTATCGCTCTATCTTACTTACCTTTTGCCCATAAAACTCTCTGATCAATATGACGAACTAGACGATGTACAACCGGCTTAAATCCATTTCTTGGCCAAAATCTAGAAGATTCTATATTTGTCATTCGCCAATCTGTCTCGCATAATGTATAGCCATTTTCTTTTACATGTTTAAGTCCATTATATAATAAAGCTGACCCTACACCCATGCCTCTTGCAGATTCTACTGTTGCTCCAACCACTAAACTAATACAAGAATCTGGAATATACATATTGTCATCGGTAGCTTCTGCAGGCATATAAACTTGGAAACCAACAATCTCATCTTTATGGAGTGCCAACCAAAAATTTGCTGTGGAATCATCAATTAAGCTCGTGTAGCCATCTTGATAATCATTTCTTTCCTCAATAAAACCTGGAGCAAATACAGGTGCTTTAGCTTGATGCTCCATGATAACCGTTGCTAGTTCTCGAATAGATTCCTCATCTTCTTTATTTGCTAATCGGATTTGAAGATCATGATTTTCACTTAAAGACTCTGTTCCTTCTAAAATCTCATGAATCCCATGAACTTGTTCATATGCAAAACCTAGTCGGAACCACGCATCTAATGTCATTCCGTCCCCACTTGGTACCATTACATAATGGTTGAAGGAACCATGTTTAACCATCTCATTTGAAAAACGAGCATATAGTTCACGAATTAAATCTATATCCTCCTTCTCCGCTATAGCAAAACCTGCATATTTAATCCATGTATGTCGTTCACGATTTTTATCAGTACTAATTGTACCTACCATATAACCAACTAATTTAGAATCACGCATTGCAGCTACACCAAAGCTCTTCTCCTTTAATAGTGCTTCAATGGCTTTTCTAGCAAATTCTACTTCCTCAAACTTAGCTGGTAGTTCAGGATTCATCATACGCTCATTTATATGCCGCTTTGCTAAAAGACTTGCAGCTTCATCTATATATGAATTCTTAAACTCAACAATATTCATCTTAATCCTCCTGAAGTCATAATAAGCTGGATTACAAATCGATTTTTGTCAGATTAATAGACAAAAATCCGCATTTTAGTTCCAATTATTATTTTCAATAAAAAGAGCATTACTTCCTTCTTTTAGGAGTAATGCTCTACCAATATTTATTGTTGAAATGATTTAATTCCCTTCCTAATTTAAACGAATCCCTGTCTATGCTATACTACTGAAAAAAGATTAGAAAGAGTGATACATTTGGAGATTACTTTTATTGGTTGTGGTGATGCATTTAGTAAAGTATTAGGTCATAATAGTGCATTATTAACCTTTAATCATACGAACCTTCTTATCGATATTCCAGATTCAAACTACATTCGAATTGAAGAAATTGGTTTATCCTATAGCGATATCGATAATCTATTTATCACTCATTTACACGGTGATCACATCAATGGATTTGAAAAACTAGCCTATTATCGCAAATTTATTTCACCCTTGGAAAATAAAGACAAGGACGTAAGCAAAATCAATTTATACATACATGAATCACTTAAAGCAGGTCTATGGGAAAGTGCAAAAAATGGACTTCAATTCACCAATGATGGTGAGAAGAAGTTAGAGGATTATTTTAATGTTATTACTGTAGCAGACTCATTTGATATTAATGGATTAAAGTTTAATTTAATTCAAGGCAAACATGTACCAAATATGCCAGTATTCGGTTTATTTGTAGAAAATGAGTTTTATTACTCAGCTGATAGTATTTACAATTCCTCATTATTACAAAAAATTCTTCCAAAATCGAAAAAAGTATTTTATGATATTCACTTTTACCCTTTCGATATTCCAGTACATGCTAGTGTCCGAGATTTTAGCCAATTAACATACGATGAGAAAGAGAAAGTATACGCAATGCATTATGATGATAGCAAGGTTAAAATGACTTGTATTGATGGAATCAAACTTGTCCAACCTTTCCAAAAGATACAGATTTAAATTTACTTATTAAAAAACCACTTTTTCTTCTCGAACAGTGGTTTTTTATATGCATTAATGAAGCTCTAAAAACTCAATTCGATTTCCAAACGGATCGGCTACGAAAAATCGAGTTCGCCCTTCAATAGGCGGTTCCTCTTTAATTTCAAAATTTAGTGTAATTAGTCTTTCTCTCAATACTTCAATGTTTGTCACAATAAGACCTGGATGCGCTTTTTTAGGAGAAACAAAATCTTCTTGAATGCTTATATGAATTTCTTGATTCCCACAAATAAACCAGCACCCACCTCTACCTTTTAAATTATCCGGTTTTGGTATTTCTTTCATTCCTAATATTTCGCCATAAAATTTTCTTGCCTCATTCTCACCACCTTTTGGTGAAACTAATTGAATATGATCAATCCCTTTAATTTCGAAAGTCATTGCTAACACCTCTCTCGACTATAAGTACATTTTTAGATTAACAGAACTTGAAAATATGAAAAGCATTACCCTTTTAGAAGTAATGCTTTTCAATCTATTCATGTTTATTAAACTAGCTTTAAGCCATTTGTAATTAGGTTCTTTAAAGAATCTTCTTTTCGTAATTCTTCTAGTTCAGTTCTTAGAGGTTGCACTAATTGTGCTAGTTTTGGATTAGAAACAGCTAACTCTAGAAGCTCTAAACGTAGCAACCAATCACTTTGATGTGAGCGATTTAGTTCACTATGCGCAGCAATTAGTTTTGAAATACAATCATCACAGAAAGTATTCTTTTCTCTTATTACTCTAACCTGTTGGTATAAGTTTTCTAATTCCGTTAATGGAGCTGGTGTTACTCCGTCAGCTTCAACCTCTTTAAATGTCTCACTAAAGTAAGAAGCAGGGTCAGCAGCACCTGGGTAAGCTGATACAACACGTGATCCAACGGCCATATCAAAAGTTCCCCATTCTTTTTTAAACAATTCTTTCCCCTCACAAGAAACTGTACAGTCTTCAAATGAAATCAAAGCAACTTTATCATTATTTTTAATGATATTTACAATTCTACCGGAAGCGCTTACATTGCTTAAGAATTCTAAATCAACGTAGTTTCCAACAACAATACCTAAATTTTTAAGCGCATCATCATCACATTCTTCTAATTCAATATTCCCTTTTAGTTGCCCAATTGGTGTTCCGAATCCTTTAGCATGATAATCTTTACCATGACCATCTAATTGCTTATTGTTAATTGACAGTGCTGTTTCACCTGTCGTATTAACATAAATTGCTTCTCCATTTGCATCCTTTAAGATTGCATGAACAATACCTGTTACTTGTAAACCTGAGTTCAATTCAAATGTAGCGACGCTTTTCGATTTAAGTGCTTTATCCAAGCTTTCAGTTCCACCAACTCGGAATGCCATTGTACTTGCTATTGTTTCTGCACCCTCCATTAGTTCATCAAAGCTTTTACAAACAAATAATTGTGATTGCATTTCAGTTATATTTTTTGGATGTAATGTACTAGCTTCAATTGAGAAAGGTAGTTTCTCTACAGCATCAGTAAAGCAATGAGTACTTTCTCCAACAGATGATAGTAAGCCTGCACCGTAAATTTTCGGATTATCAACTTCTCCAATTAAACCATATTCAACTGTTCTCCAGAATACGCGTGAAATTGTTTCAGCTTCAGAAATTCCAACGATTGCATTTTGTTTTTCTTCTACTAATTTTTGAGCAGCAGCCTTTTCTTCTGCAGTTGATTTTGGATCTTCCATGACAATCGTTAAATTTCTAACTGCTTCAAAAAGCTCCTGTTTTTCTTTCGTTGCGAATGCTTTCGCACCAATCGAACCAATTTTCTGTACGTACTCTCTAAATACTGGATCAAATAAAATTGGCGCATGACCAGCAGCCTCATGAATAATATCAGGAGCTGGTGTGTATTCAATATTTGTTATTTGTCGAATTTCTGTTGCAATCGGTAAAATACCATTTGCTAACAGTTCAAAAAATGCAGCACCTGGAATTAATCCATTTACAATTCCTGCACCCCAACCAATTTTAGAAAGAGACTGGTTCATTTCAGCTACATTTGGAATTTTTTCCGTTTCAATTCCTGATAGCTTAAGACCATCTACAAATGCAGCGTGTGCTTTATCTTTTAGCGCATGATGATTTTGTCTCATTACATAACGCCATACCGCATGATCAATTGGCGTGTATAAATCATAGTTCTGCTCCGATAAATATTGCTTTAGATGAGGTGGTATTATTTTTGTTTCAAAAACTGCTTCTTTCATTTCATCAATTCCCCTTTTTAAATGATTTCACTTAACACTCTATTACCTTACTTTCTTAAAAATACCCGTTCTATTCAATCTTGCTAAAGCTTTTTTGAGCATTTCTAAGCAAGTTTTATTCATCATTAAACCATTTCTACTTTTTCCAAATTACTCCTTCTTTCCCTAAAATCTTTTTTTATTCGGTATTTATAGTCATCAATCATTCACATCACTCCCCTCAAAGTTTAGGTGACTTATGGCATAAAAAAAATCCCTACTGTTTGCACAGTAGGGACGAATTTTTCACTCGCGGTACCACCCTAGTTATTAGTAAATTAACGTATCTATACTAATATCTTCATTTCATAACGGCTCTTCACCGTCTTCCCCTCACTTATACGTTTCGAAGAAGATGCTCCAGGATTGTAATTCATGTTGTTTTATGTACTGATTTGCACCACCACCAGCTCTCTTTTACAGGGAAAACATCACTACTAAGTTCCTATCATTGCTTGTTATTATTCAATTGCAGTTGTTTTATAAACATAAAAAAGTCCCTACTGTTTGCACAGTAGGGACGAAAGGTTAAATTCGCGGTACCACCCTAAATTATTAGCATAAAAAATTATACTAATATCTTCATTTCATAACGGCTCTTCACCGTCTTCCCCTCACTTACGTTTCGAAGAAGATGCTCCAGGATTGTAATTCATGTTGTTTTATATACTGATTTGCACCACCATCAGCTCTCTGTTACAGGGAAAACATCACTACTCTGATTCCTATCATTGCTTTTCGTCATTTAATTAATACCAACTTTATTCCTATTCTAACAAAAAGTCAACAATTTTTTTAAAAAATTATTTCTCTTTTAAATTATTTTCAAATAATTATTATTGTGTTCTCTGAAAAAATGTAATTAAATTGCCGTCTAAATCTAACGCATCAAATTCGCGAGACCCCCATGGTCGATCTCCTAATAAAGTATTTTTATGACATACTCCTAACGGTTTGAAAAAATTATATAATTTATCAATTTCAACTACTTGTATTCTACAACTTGCTGTTCCAGAAATAAACGATTCAGCGCCTGAAGTTACTGGACATATATTACTTTGCATCCCAGCTTTCCAGCCTTCATCATCTGCTAGCCATAGATGAATTTCAACCTCATGACATGAAATGATCGCAAATCCTTTTTCAACATGATTGATTGTAAATCCTAGTTTATCACGATAAAAAATAGCACTCTTTTCAATATCTTTTACTGGTAGTGCAGGTATAGCATTTAGCATTCTCATCAAAATTCACACTCCAACCAATACTATATAAATATAACTACACTTTAGCCTTTTTAATAATCTCTCTTATAAATGGTTCCTTTTTCTTTGTATATGTTTGTCGATCAAATTGATATTTTTTTGCAAGTGATTTTTTAAGTTTATAATATTCAATTGCAGATTCCGGATGATTTCTTAAATAGTCTCTAAACAATATTTTTTCTACCCATTCAGTATTGTTGAATTCACAAATATGTAAATGACAGGAGCCTTGTCCCCAGAGACCTTTTCTAAAAAATCTTCTATCAATTAGTTCAGGCTTCGGCACAAATTCATAATGAATAGAACTTAAAGGTTTTATCAAATTATCCGCATCTTCTAAATTTGCAATCCCAACCATAATATCTATTATTGGTTTTGCTCCTAATCCTTTTACTGATGTGCTTCCAATATGCTCAATATCGATAATCTCATGTGAAATAGCCGATAAGATATTGCACTTTTCGTTTTCATATTCACCTATCCAAACAGGATCATACTTACTTAGATTTAGTATTGCTGATGACATCTCCCATCGTCTCCTTCCACAATTTTGTCAGTTTTTTATTACTATTTCTTCACAATAATTAATATTCCTTTTTTCATCCTTCAAACTAGATATACTATAACTCTATTATTTTTTTGTTATTGACAATTTTTGCTGATAAATTATAATTTAATTATCATATGTTAACTAAAATGATTAAATAGTTAACATAACGAAAGGGAGATTTAAACATGCAACAAGAAAGATTGAAAATGCTTATTACTTCAGCTTTATTTGCATCAATTATTGGTATCTTAGCGCAAGTATCTATTCCACTACCTTTTTCTCCGGTCCCAATTACAGGACAAACATTAGCAATTGGATTAGCAGCAACCATATTAGGAAGAAAATATGGAACGATTTCAGTACTTATTTATTTAGCAATTGGAGCAATTGGTGTACCAGTTTACGCAGAATTTTCAGGTGGATTTGCTGCTCTTGTCGGCCCAACTGGTGGTTATTTAATTGGATTTATCCCAACTGTATTTATAATTGCTTATTATATTGAAAAAACACGCTTTACAGTCGTAAATGCCATGATCGCAAATACAATCGGAATGTTAGTTACCCTAATATTTGGTACTATATGGTTAAAAATCGCTTTGTCTCTTAGCTGGACTGCTGCACTTACAGGGGGATTTTATCCTTTCATTCTACTTGGAATTGTTAAAGCATATTTAGCATCTTCAATTGGTGTAATTGTAGGTAAACGTTTAATAAAAGCTAACTTATTAAAACGCGACCAAATTTCTGCTTAATAAAAAAGCTCATTCATCTATTTGAATGAGCTTTTTCTAGTTAGTAATTAATACATTGAACTTCTGTGCTTTTCATGTTTAGTAGCGAAATTAATAATATCCACAATCCGCTTCTTTATTCACAGCTTGTTTTAAAAACCCTTTAAAAATCTACAATTCTTTAGAAATAAGCCACTATAAATAAGAAAAAAAAATAGCGCAGTATCTTACTAGTCCTTGATGCGACGCTTGTAGTTTACTATTATTTCAAAGTCTTAAGTGATTTCACTATTGTTCTATCATTTTTTTGTAGAAGTGTAACGATATAATGTTGATTTGGCTGATTAAATTTATCCATTTGCTTTTCAGGAATATAGAATTGCTCCAGATTATGTTTAATAACCAGTTCTACTGAACCGTCTTCTTTGTAATTATAAATATACCTTATCTCTGCTTTAATATATTTAGAATGCTTTGGTCGAGTATCTGTTGCGTAATCAAATTTATATAGTTCATTACTGCCTTTTTTTAAAACTATAAAGACAGTCTGATTTTCTTTTGGACGCGATTTTCCCTTCCAGGCTTTATCTGTTATATGATCAAACTCATATGATAATTGTGCATAATGACCGAATAATGGCTCTACAGGATCAATACTCATCGATTCGATTTTAAATGGTTTAGCTGTTTGCTTAAAATACATTATACTGCCGAGTAACGACAAAAGTAGAATAAATTGTACAAGAGATAGGAAAAACAATTTTTTCTTATTTTTCATCATCCACACCTCTTGCTTTTTTCGATTGAACAAACACGCAATATAGAATAAGCGCAAGTATAATGAAAATAATTGATTTACTAATAAATGAAATCGATATTCCTATATATATACCGATAACAAGAGCTAAGAATGTAATAAATCCAACTATGATACCTGATTTTTCTTGGCGAGAGACTCCTTGGAATAATCGGATACATGAGTAGGCAAATAATAGTAGAATATCCGCAATTATATTAGCTAAATCATTTTGAACTCCTAAAATAGGAAGTAAGAAAATGAACATGAAAATCCAAAGATAACTTTTAATATGTTTAGCAGTTTTCCATTTTTGATAAATGATTTGAACTGCTAATATAAGTAAAATTGCAATCATTACATTAAATAATGGAACTGCGATTGGCTTAAAAATGCCATATGAAAATTCATCTTGCATCTCACGGATTACACCATATGATTCACCAACCATCGTGGTGATAAAGGTAGTTATCCATATGAATGGGGTAAAAAATGGTAATAATTTGTACTCAATAATGCCTCGCTCATTTAAATACCAAAACAGAAACAACACAAGAATAATAGGAGTAATAAATTGACGATCTGTTATGGTCTCAAAAAATATGACAATTAAGTATCCCAGAAATGTATAATTAAAGCTTGCATTCCAGCTGTTTTTACAATTCTTTAAGAAGTAAACCGAACATAGTAATAATGGAATCTGAAGTAGAAAAACATATGTCATTTCGGTTTCTGCACTATAGTATAGACTAAAAAATCCTATTCCCAAAAATAGATAATAAAACATATCGTGTTTTAAAAAATAGAAGTAAAAAAAAGCTAACATTGACCAGGTGATGAGAAAGATTGGACTTTTACTTGTAAATTGGTACATTTGTACAATTAGTATAAATGCAGCTGCATAACCGATGATATTTATAAAACTTAAACAATGTCCGAACAACTCTTTCCCCTTTTGATAACTGACAAATGAAGCAGCATGGAAGAAAATCAACGTAACAAAAATAATGATTAATCTCACAGTTTGACTATATTCGTTCCAGTTACTACCAACAAGTGCAAGTATGGCAAACGCTACAAGTAAAGCAATTAAAAATGGAACGATATTCCCTAAAAATGATTGCTTCTCAGTTTTACCTTTATGGTTCTCGTATTCTAGTATTCGATTTACAGATTCATCATCCAGTAGGTCATGTTTACGCCATTCTTTGAGTTTTAAATCTAATTTATTCATTCGGCTATGCCCCCTTTTTCACTAGTTTTCAACAACGTTGCTTACATTATTATTATAATTTACTAATGAAAATAATGTCTTCTTAATGTTATCATCTGAATAAATATATCTTTTTCGATAAATAAATGCTTTAATCAAACGTTTGTTTAAGTCATAGGATTTATTTTTTAGGACTAAAAAACATTGCTCCAAATACTGAAGCAATGTAAAAAAATTTCAATTATTAATTAATCCCAAATAGTCGGGCGTTCTACTTTCATAGTCCTCATATAATCTAGTAATTGTCCAGTATGTATTGACTCATGATACGCTATTCTTAACAACATATCTCCAAGTGATCGAATATAGCCTACATCAGAACGGTCTATTTTCACATTATCAAGGTCGTCTTCTTCAATTGACTTTATATAGCTAATAAATTCATTTCGAAATGGTATTGATTGCTCCAAATCCTCATGAACAGTTGTAAAATCTCTTAGACTATACGGGTTTTCAGGATTCGAGATACTTCCCCTACACTTTAGCATTTGAAGATAAATATATTCACTTTCTAACACATGTCTAATCATCTCTGCACATGACATGGCTTCATCATCAGGTTTCCAATCTAACATATTATTAGGTATCGAGTCCCAAACTTTAATACTTCTGCGTCTTATTTCTTCAAAGTTTAATAAAACTAAGTCGATTTGGTTCATTTTTCCCCCTCCTTATTATTAGTAAATTATACCATTTAATACATTTGATAGGAACTAGTGTTCTGTATTTATTCAATTTATTTTAACTAATATATTTATAATTGGCCATTTTTCTAATTCAAGAAAAAACAGCCCTATCTCTAGGGCTGCTAATGTTTATACTGGATATACACCATGTTTTTTCGTACTTGGCGTTTCATATGATTCTGAGTAGTAAGCAAACCGCTTAATTAACTCAGATCGTAGCTCTTCTGGTTGAATAACAACATCTACTACTAGTTCCGATGCTAAACGATAAATATCGATATCCTCAGAGTATTCTTTACGTTTCTCTTGGATAAATGCAGCTTGCTCTTCTTTTGGTAAGCTTGCAATTTTATTTGCATATACTGCGTTTACTGCTGCTTCTGGGCCCATTACAGCAATTTGGGCAGATGGGAATGCAATCACACAATCTGTCTCAAATGCAGGGCCAGCCATTGCGTATAAACCTGCTCCGTATGCTTTACGAACGATAACTGAAATTTTTGGTACAGTTGCGTTACTCATAGAATAAAGCATTTTTGCACCATGACGGATAATTCCTGCTCGCTCTACTTTTGTACCAATCATAAACCCTGGTACATCCATCAAGAATAATAAAGGAATATGGTAGGCATCACATAAATTAATAAATTTTGCTGCTTTATCCGCAGAATCATGGAATAATACGCCACCTTTTACCTTAGGTTGGTTAGCGACAATTCCAACGCTATGACCATCTATTCTAGCAAAACCAGTTACTAGCTCAGGTGCAAATAGCTTTTTAATTTCAAAGAACGAATCTTCATCGACTACTCGATCAATAAATTCATAAATTGAAAATGGTACATTTTGATTGCTAGGGATAATTTCTGCCAATGACTTCTCTTTTTGCAGAGGATTTTTAGCCTCAACAACAGGAGATTGCTGTTTAAAATTTGTAGGTAAATAAGATAAATAATCTTTCAGTTTAGCAATCGCTTCTTCTTCAGATTCACATAGAACATCTCCACATCCAGAAACTGAGCAGTGCATTCTAGCTCCACCCATTTCCTCGAGTGTTACTTTTTCACCAATTACCATTTCAGCCATACGAGGAGATCCTAGGTACATTGAAGAGTTACCTTCAACCATAAACACTGCATCACAAAATGCAGGAATATAAGCTCCACCTGCCGCAGATGGACCAAATAATAAACATACTTGAGGAACTTGCCCTGATAACTTGATTTGGTTATGGAAGATACGACCTGCCCCACGTCTACCTGGGAACATAAAAACTTGATCAGTAATACGTGCACCAGCAGAGTCCACTAAATATATGAGAGGACAAAGCATCTTTAAACATGTTTCTTGGATACGAATAATTTTCTCTACCGTTTTTTCACCCCATGATCCTGCTTTTACAGTAGAATCATTTGCCATAACACAAACAGTACGACCATTAATTTTACCAATACCTGTAACAATTCCATCTGCTGGAAACTCGTCATTCATACAGTTGGCAAAAAAACCATCCTCTACAAAACTATCTTTATCTAAAAGCTGATTGATTCGCTCTCTAGCAAAGAGTTTTCCAATTTTCGCATTGCTTTCGTGATATTTTTCTTTCCCACCAGAAAGTATTTGGTCTTTTCGAGCTTGGTAAGTTGCTTCGTTTTGCATTACGTTTACTCTCCTTTATATTGCGGTTTACGTTTTTCTTGAAAAGCAATTAAACCCTCCATACGATCAGTTGTATGTAGTAATGTTTCATATTCATACGTCTCTAATCTAAGCCCTAAGTCTAGTGGAAGATCGAAACCTCGTTGAATTGCTTTTTTTGCTGCACGTATAGCTAGAGGTCCTTTACTTGCTATCGTCTCACAAATTTCAAGTGCTTTATCTTGTAAATCTTCTATTTCAACAACTCGTTCTAAAATTCCATATTCATGCGCTTCAAGCGCATTTAGTCTTTTCGCTGTAAAAATTAATTCCTTCGCTTTTCCAATACCAATTAAGCGCGGAAGTCTTTGAGTACCACCAGCGCCTGGAATAATCGCCAACGAAGTTTCTGGCAAACCGACTAATGCTTCGTTATGGGCTATTCGTAAATCACATGCTAAGGCAAGTTCAAGGCCACCACCTAGTGCAACTCCATTTATTGCTGCAATAGTAGGCATTGGTAATCTTTCAATTTTCTCAAATAGTGTACCAATTTTTTCTACTGTATCTCGAGCTTCACTCTCTGTCATGCCTCTTCTTTCTTTTAAATCTGCACCACTACAGAAATAAGATGAGCCACTACCAGTAAATAAAACAACTCGAACAGACGAAGTTTTCTTCAATTCATCCATTTCATTATGAAGAGCATCTAGTAACTCGCGCGATAATGAATTTGCTTGCTTTGTTCGATTTAGAGTAAAAATTCGAATATGACCGATATCATTCACTAGTAAAGATGATTCCATTTAAATACTCTCCTTCGAACCATTCCATACGGAAAATAATTTACTAACAGGTGTTAAATTCATTTGTTCAGCTATAAATGAGGTAGCGTTATGGAGTTTCTTTTCATCCACACCAGTTGAAATATCTAAACGGTGTAATAAAGATACTACATCTTCAGTTGCTACGTTTCCACTTGCTCCAGGAGCATACGGGCAACCACCTAATCCACCATTTGATGAATCAAATCGCTCAATTCCAAATAAGAGAGAAGTATAAAGGTTTGCTACTGCACGCCCGTATGTATCATGAAAATGCATAGCAATCTGATCGACAGGGACTTCTCGTACTAGGTTTTCTAAGAAATCATTTACTTGTAATGGAGTAGCAATTCCAATCGTATCACCAAAAGAGATTTCATCTACACCACATTCGATTAATTCATTAGCCATCTTTATTACTTTCATAGAATCAACATTTCCTTCATAAGGACAACCAAACACAGTTGAAATATAAGCTCTCGTTGATTTTTTTTGATTCTTACATTCTGTTATCATACTGCGAATATCGTTCATAGAATGTTCGATATTCGCATTTTTATTTTTCATATTATGCGTTTCACTAGCAGACAAAAAGAAATTAATTTCATCTGCATTTCCCTCAAACGCACTTATTAACCCTCTTTTATTTGGTACAAGAGCTGCATAAGTAACCCCATCTTTTTTCTTAAGTTTTGAAAACAGATCTACGGAGTCACTTAATTGAGGAATCCAGTCTGGCCTTACAAAAGAAGAAACTTCGATATAAGAAAGACCACTTTCAACTAATAATTCAATCCATTCTAGCTTCTTTTCAGTTGAAACAAACTGTTTTTCATTTTGTAACCCATCACGTGGACCGACTTCTCTTAAAACGACTGATCGAGGTAGCTTCATTATGTTTGCTCCTAACCTAGTTTTTCAACTTGGATTAATGTATCGCCTTCATTGACGAAATCGCCTTCTTGGACGAATACATTTACAACCTTACATTTATATGGAGTTGCATGTGGAATTTCCATTTTCATAGATTCTAAGATTACATATTCATGATCAATACTAATCTCGTCCCCTACAGAAACTAATAATTTCCAAACGCTACCAGCCATCATTGCAGTTAAATTTTCCATTATATAATCCTCACTTCACTTTTTGATATTCATTAATAAAATTAGTTGCGTAGTTGCCTTCTTGGAATGAATTCGTTGAAAGAATATCAATCAGAAACGGTACATTCGTTTTAATTCCTTCGATCTGTACGTTTGAAAGATATGTATGCAGTTTATGAACTGCTTCTTTTCTAGAATTTGCTGTTACGATTACTTTTGCTAGAAGTGGGTCATAAAATGGTGATACCACCCAACCATCATATAGATGTGTATCTACTCGCACACCATCTACTTCAGGGAAATTACAGTGTTGAACTGTTCCAGGAGATGGGAAGAATGTTTTAGGGTCTTCCGCATAGACTCTTACTTCAATGGAATGTCCTTTCATCTCTACATGATGCGGACGAATTGGAAGGATTTCACCAAATGTAATACGGAATTGCCATTCTACTAAGTCAATACCTGTAATTCCTTCAGTTACTCCATGTTCAACTTGTAACCTCGTGTTCATTTCTAAGAAGTAAATATTCTCGTTTTCATCAACTAAAAATTCGATTGTACCTACATTTACATATTTCATTTTATTTGCAATTGTAAGTGAATAGTCTTCAAGCTTTTTTCGGCCTCTTTCGGATAGGAAAGGTGATGGTGCCTCTTCAACTACTTTTTGATTTCTTCTTTGAATCGAGCAGTCCCTTTCAAATAAGAACACAACGTTTCCAAGAGAATCAGCAGCAATTTGTGCTTCAATATGTCTTGGTTTTAAAATTGCTTTTTCAATAAACACATCATCATTTGCAAAAAATTGTAGAGCTCTTGTTTGTGTTGTTAAAAATTCTTTCTCAAGTTGCTGTTCATCTTCTATTAATTTCATTCCTATTCCGCCACCGCCACTTGAGGCTTTCAACATAACAGGATAGCCAATTTGAGAAGCAATTTCTTTTGCTTCCTCAACTGATTGAATTGGGTGTGAATTACCTTTAATAACAGGAATATTTAATTCTTCCATGATTTGTCTTGCTCTAATTTTTTCGCCCATCATTTCTAAATGTTCAGGCTTCGGCCCAACAAATAAAATTCCTGCTTCTTTACACTTTTTAGCAAAATCGCTATTTTCGGATAGGAAGCCGTACCCCGGATGAATTGCTGTTACATTATTCTCTTTTGCAATTTGAATAATTAAATCACCATTTAAATAAGTATCCTTTGTATGATTCCCTTTAAGAGGGAATGCTTCGTCACTTAACTTAACGTGCAAACTTTCCTTGTCAGCATCTGAATAGACTGAAACAGTTTGATAACGAAGCTTTTTACAAGTTTGGATAATTCGACATGCGATTTCCCCACGGTTTGCAATAAGTATCTTAATCATATTCTCGCTCCTTATCGGCATCCTAATTGACGTGCGATTACCATACGTTGAATTTCAGATGTTCCTTCACCAATTTCAAGCAACTTCGCATCACGAACTAATCGTTCAATTCCATATTCCTTCATGTAGCCATATCCACCATGGATTTGTAATGATTCATTCGCAATTTTGGAAGCGATTTCAGAAGCGTATAACTTTGCGAACGCCGCTTCTTTCGTAAAAGGTTTTCCATTATCTTTTAACCATGCAGCTTTGTGTACCATATTTCGAGCTAGTTCAATTCCCATCGCCATATCAGCTAATTTAAACTGAATTGCTTGGAAACTTGAAAGAGGTTGTTTGAATTGTTTACGTTCTTTCGCATAAGCCAATGCTTTATCAAACGCTTTTTGAGCAATACCAACTGCAAGAGCTGCAATTGAAATACGTCCACCATCTAATGTATATAAAAATTGGCCAAATCCTTTATCTGGATTACCTAAGATATTTTCTTTTGGAACTCTTACCTCATTTAAGACAATTTGAGTTGTATTTGAAGCACGAACGCCCATTTTGTCATAAGGATCTGTAATTGTTAATCCTTCAGAATCCGTAGGTACGATAAATGCGCATATATTTTTCTTTCCATTTGCATCAATTGAAGTATAAGCTGTAACAATAATTGTATTTGCATACCCCGCATTTGTAATCCAGCACTTTTCTCCTGTAATCACATACTCATCGCCTTCTAAAACAGCTTTTGTTTGCGTTCCACCTGCATCCGATCCTGCATTAGGTTCTGTTAAACCAAAAGCGCCAAGTGTTTTACCTTCTGCCATTGGAACTAAGTACTTTTTCTTTTGTTCTTCTGTACCAAAATAGTAAATTGGAGAAGCACCTAGTGAACATGTTGCAGCAAAACTTAAACCAGTACCACCACATGCGCGCCCGATTTCTTCTACAGCTAATGCATAACTAATAGTATCGCCGCCACTACCGCCGTACTCTTCAGGGAATGGAATACCTAATAAACCTAATTCACCCATTTTTTTGAAAGTTTCAATTGGAAATCTGCTATCACGATCAAGTTCCTCTGCAAAAGGCTCAATTTCTTTCGCTGCGAAATCTCGTACCATTTCTTGAATCATTTGCTGTTCTTTAGATAATAAAAAATCCATGTGTTAGTCACTCTCCTTCTAATATTAAGGTACGTCTTAAGAAACGTAAGAATGTCTCCAACTGTAAGAATTATCAGTGGAGTGGTTTCATTTTTATATTAAAAAATAACATAGTCTTACAATTAATAATATTCGATATTTTCTGCCGTTTACCTCTTTTCAAAAAAACCCTATTTTCGACTCTTTTCGACAATATCCTGATATTTGATACAGATCGTTAACCAAAAACAAAATAAAAAAGCATAACTTCTTGTTCGAAGTTATGCTTTTATCCTTATTTCTTTATCTAATTACATCTAATAAAATCTTCCCTGTACTTCGTCTACTTTCTATTAATCTATGTGCATTAGCTACCTCTTCTATTGGAAACTGGTGACCTATTTTAATTGTAAGAAGTCGCTCTTCTAGTAATCGAAAGACATGTTTTGCTGTTTCATTTAAAATTTCAGGACGTTCCTTTCTAGTTGTCCCTAGGCTAAACCCAAGAATTGAGCGACAACTTGAATGTAATTCACTAGTTTTAAAATTGCCTTTTTCTCCGCTAGAATTTCCAAAATGAACTAATCTACCATAATGTGCTAAACAATTCATGCTTTGCTCAGAAATTTTACCAGCAACTGAGTCCAATATTATATTTACCCCTTTACCATCTGTAATTTGGTTTACCTTTTCAGCAAAGTTTTCGCTTTCATAACAAATTACATGATCTGCTCCAGCATCTAAGGCAAAAGATTTTTTTAGTTCACTTCCCACTGTTCCAATTATTTTACTTGCACCTAATATCTTTGCCATTTGAATAGCTGTTGTTCCTACTCCACCTGCCGCCGAATGTATAAGGACCGTTTCGCCTTGTTCAATTCTTGCTAAATCCGCTAAAAGTTTATACGAAAGAAAAGATACAGTTAGACAAGCTGCAGCATTATCAAAATTAACTGCTTCAGGTAAGGCATATGTTAGATTTGCATTTGCTACTACATATTCCGCATATGAACCACCTATAGGAAAAGCTGCCACTCTTTGACCAATCTTTAAATGCTTAACTTCAGATCCGACTGCTTCTATAGTACCAGCGCAATCGAGTCCAGGAATAAATGGAAATTGCCCTTCACCTTTTTTTCCGTACCTAGACTTTACATCTGCAAAGTTCACACTAGCTTTCACTACTTTAATTAATACTTGTTTTGCACTAATAGTAGGTATCTCTAAATCTACATATTTTAGAACTTCGGGTTTACCGAACTCTGTTACAACAATCGCCTTCACATCACTCACCCCAACATAAACTATTTAATTCAATCTTATCGTTAAAATGATTTATAGAATAATATTGATTCTTTATGTGTACCAATAAGCAAAACTTATGTGATACATTTCAAAATATCATTATTAAAATGTAGTTCGTCGATTTCCACTCCAGGACGTCGTGGTATTAGCATGCCTACCTTTTCGACCACTGTGAGGTCTCATCTGTCCCGCTATTCCCACAGGAGTCTCGCATCTTTCGTTCCAAGCACCTTCTTTATTTATAGTATGTTTTTAAAGCTGTATGTTAGTAATACTTCCCTTTGTTTACATGTACAACTAATGAAGCAGTTGAAGATATTATTTGAAAAAGCAGGTTTCAAAAACCAAAAAGCAGGCAAAAATTATCTAATGGAAAATCAAATAAGAATTGATATCTTTAATAGAAACGGAGAAAACAAATGATTAATATACTGGGTCAGGTTATGTTGTATGTAAACAACCAAGATGAGGCAGTGAAATTTTGGACAGAAAAAGTGGGCTTTAACGTAGTTTCTGAACATAACAACGAGGGGTTTAGATGGATTGAAATTGCTCCAACAAATGATGCGCAAACGAGCATTGTACTTCACAATAAAGAACTAATTGCAAAAATGCAGCCGGAACTAAATCTTAGTACACCTTCATTAATGTTTTTTGCTAAGGATCTTGATGGATTATATAAAGGTCTTACGGATAAACAGATCAACGTGGGAGAACTTGTAACGATGCCATCTGGTAAAGTATTCAACTTTGCAGATAATGAAGGAAATTACTTTGCAGTAATGGAAAAGAAGTGAAATACGATATAAGAAATATATAATTTATTTAATAAAGTAGTCTATAGGAGTAGAAAAGAGCTTGTCCAAATTGGACAAGCTCTTTTCTACTCCTATGCTTTCTTATTCTGTCGTTGTATTCTCCCTCCTATTTTAATACTCAAATTTGTAAAAAACTTCAAACTTTCCCGGAGGTTTCACTAACTAAGGTAAATGAAAAGATTTAATGTGATTAAGCCTCAAATATGCAATTTCTCCATTCGCAGCTGTTAATTCTATAAGATTGTTTTCTACCTTCTTAATTAACCCAATTTTCATTGGATCAATCCCACCGTCAAATACAACCAGTTTTCCCTCTTCTTTCTTTAATTGGGCATCAAACGAACGTAATAGAGGAATGTTAGATGGATGAAAAGGTAAACTTTCATTATCTAAGGTGTAGGGATTAGCGTTGTGGTTATATGGTGTAAGCCATTTTAAATGTGATAGTGATATATACATCATTTTAAAAACTGGTGAATAAAAAACGATATAGTCACTTAAGACATTTGTAATATATCCATGAAAAGTTATATTCCCTGTAACATAAATTTCTGTAAAAATTCCTTTTGCATTTGTTAATATTTTTCGATATGAGATCATACCGATATCTTCTGCAATTGAAGGTTCAATTGGATCGTCTATCTTTTCTCTGAAGTTGTTACTAAGACTAACCCTATGGATATGAATCCATGGGATATAATAAAACTTTAAGCCATTGTATACTACTAGAACGTCCTTTCCAGAATCTGTAAGAATTCCTTCAAAATCTTTATCTCCAGATAATTGTACAAAAACTTGTTTTCCAAGTAATGATTGAACATCATTCACTAACATCTCCTCCTAGAGGTAAATTCAAATTGTCTTATTAGGCGAAAATTAACTGTACCCAATAGAATAATAGAAATAATGTAACAATGGTTGTTAATGGGATGACTATTAGTGACACTTTTAAATAATCCTTCCATTTTACTTTAATCTTATTTTGTTTTAATATGTGCATCCAAATAAGAGATGCTAGAGTACCAATAGGCAATAACAATGAACCTATATCGCTACCTATAATATTCGCAAGATAGATTGTTTTCAAAGTGATTGGGTCAAGTCCCATTTCTGTTAACGTAATTGTTCCAACCATTAATGCAGGATGATTATTAAATAAGTTGGACAGTATCGATACTAATCCGCCCATGATAAAGCTTGCTTGGAGTAGCCCTTGATTTACGATTGGGTTGAAGAATTCTACTAGAAATGCAGTAAGTCCTGCATTATGAAGTCCGTAGATTATGACATACATAGAAAACGCAAAAATAAGAATGTGCCAAGGTGTCTTTTTCAAAATATCGACTGGGTTTGTGCGTAAATGGTACCATCTCCATACTAGTAAGACGAGAGATCCAAGCACCGCAACCAGTTCAATTGGAATGGAAAGAAAAGATGCAACAAATAGTAAACATCGCATGATGAATACGAATGATAATACTTTTAACATAAATCTAGTTCGTTTTTGTTTTGTTTCAACTGAAATTTTAGTCTTTAATGGATGGAAATTTTTCGTAAAGAAAGATTCTTCAATATCATCTGTTGAAACTGGTAATGTTTTCGGTAACTTATTCTTTACAACCATGTACATTAACCATGACATAAATAGTAAACCTAATGTCGCAGGCACGAACATCATCGCAGTATGCATATAAAGCGTCATATGAACAATTTTTAAAGCGATTAAGTTAACGATATTACTTACACCAATAGGAGCACTGGAAGCTGTTGCGATTAGTGCACCACTCAATAGATAAGGTATTTGTTGATGGGGTTTAAGACGTAGATTTCTAAGCAGTAAAATTAAAATCGGAGTAGTGATCAAGATACTTCCATCGTTATTAAATAATAGTGTCATCAAAAAACATAATAATTGGATATACCAATACAAACGATGACCCGAACCCTTCGCTAAACTTGCAAGTCTTGCAGCTGACCAGTGGAAAAAACCAAAGCTTTCTAAAATAACAGCCATGACAATCGTCGCGATAATTGTAATGGATGCTCCACCAATTTTATGAATAATATCAACAAGATTACTTCCTGATACAATTCCTGTTAATAAAATAATCCCTGCGCCTATCGCTGCTGGCCATGCTTCATTCAAACCTCTAGGTCTCCAAAATATGACTGCCATTGTCATAAGAAACACAAGACTACTCACAAAAATATCAAAACTCATTAATTCACCCTCTTTTGAACAATTTTAAGCATCTGACAACTACTTGTCCGATTCTTTATATTATTGTTATTCGAATATATTAATCTCGTACTTAGGTTAAAGCCTATTTTTACGAATTTGTATGTTTGTCCAAATAGTGCAAATGTACCCTAAAGATAAATGTTTAGTCTAACTGAATGCATAAAAAAAAGCTGTTATATCAGCTTTTAATTACATATTGATTCCTACATAGGCTATTGTTCAGTAACAAATAGGTTATGCAATTTCATAAAGATATAAAGCGGGTTTAAAAGTTAACTAATTCGAAACTTCAAATTTGTGGTCAATTTGATTATTGAGAAATCCGCATCAAAATATAGAAGAGTCAAAAAAAATAAAAACTACCTTAAATTTATAAGGTAGTTTTTATTTTTTTATTTATTAATACTATTCATTATATTTTCTGTTGCCGTTTTAATATTTTCTTTCCCTAAAATTGCAGAGACTATTGCAACACCATCAATTTTTGTTGACATTAGTTCCGCTACATTTTCTTCACTAATGCCACCTATTCCAACAATCGGAATTGAAATAGCTTCACGAATTTGTTTTAGTTCATCTATTGTGACATATTTTGCATCAAGCTTCGTACTTGTTGGATACATTGATCCAATTCCTACGTAGTCAGCACCTTGTTCTTGTGCGATAAGAGCTTCCTCTAGAGTAGTTGCAGATACGCCTATAAACATATTTTTACCAACTAGTTTTCTTGCAACCGTTATAGGCAAATCCTCTTGTCCAATATGGAGTCCATCAGCCTCAATTGCTAGAGCAATATCAAGTCTGTCATTGATGACAAGGGGAATATTATATTTTGTCGTAACTTCCTTTACTTGAATTGCAAGTTTATAAAATTCAAGACTACTGCAATTTTTCTCTCTAAGTTGAACGATTGTTGTTCCACCTTTAATCGCTTCTTCAATAGAGTTAATAAGGTCTCTAGTTCCTAATACTTCTCGATCAGTTACTAGATATAACTTGTAATCAACTTGACTTGTTGTTATACCCATTCCATTTTCCCTCCATCAAGTAATGTGCTGACTGAAATCTTTGATACTTCATCAAATAAATTCACTCTAAACGTACCAATTGCCTGTTCTTCTGTTAATCGTTTCTTTGCTAATTCGCCACTTAAGCCCATTGTTGTAATTCCTGCAATAGCAGCCTGGAAATAATCATTTGTTACACCAGCGTAAGTTCCGATAAGTGATGTGCTCATACACCCTGTCCCCGTCACATCTGCTAACAATTTATCTCCATTTGAAATCATGCATACTTTTTCTTGTTCGGCAACGATATCCACTGCTCCAGTAATCGCAACAACAGCACCTAACTTTGCAGAAAGTGATTTAGCGATTTCAACCCCATTTTCTTCGTCAGCAACTGAATCAACACCTTTGATCTGAACATTTAATCCAGATATAAGCTTAATTTCTGACATATTTCCTCTCACTACAGCAAAACGAACCTCTTTTAAAAGTTTTGTAGTTGTTTCTGTACGAAGTGTTGTAGCTCCTACACCAACCGGATCCAAAATGACAGGAATACCTAATTGGTTTGCCTTTTTCCCTGCTGTTATCATTGATTGAATTGTTCTTTCATTTAGCGTACCAATATTAATTACTAAAGCTGATGCAAAGCCAACCATTTCTTCTACTTCAGCTAGATCATCAGCCATCACTGGTGATCCCCCTAATGCAAGAACCATATTCGCACAATCATTAACAGTCACGTAATTTGTAATATGATGAACTAAAGGTTTCTTTACTTTTACACTTTCAAGTAGTTGACTAATTTCTTTAATAATTGACATGTTTATTTCCCCCTAATTGTTTTTTCGTAAGTTTATTAACTAAAAATTGAAGAACAATATACATAAAACAAATTACAATCATACTTGGTACAGTGGCACCTAGAAAACTATCAAACTTTACAAATTGGCGATAGATAAATATTCCCGCTACCCAAGTGATAATAGCCAACCAATCTAGTTTTAATGTTTCCCTTATTTTTGTTCGTTTTAAAAGGAAATAATCCGTTAATAAAATAGCGTATAATGGCGCAAAAAATGAACCAATTGTATATAAGAAGCCTTCATATTTTTCTATTGGAAAAACGATGGCTAGAAGTGTTCCAATAATCGTGAGTATAATAGCTACTTTTTTTCCATTTAATGTAGGAAGGATCGTAGTAATTGAAATCCCAGCTGAGTACGCATCCATAAAAGTTGTCGTAACAGTTGCTAAAACAACAATCCCTAATGCAAATAAGCCTAAATTTGCACTCATTAATACAGCGACTGGGTCAAATTCATTAAATGCAAGTGCCGCACCTAGCCCTATAATATACATCCATGAACTACCTATCATGTAACCTAGGAAACTACCAATCGCGCCATCTCGTGTTGTTTTAGCAAAGCGAGTATAGTCACTAATTAAAGGTAACCACGATAATGGCATAATTACAGATAGCTCAACAGCAGCACCGAACGATAAACCTGAAGTGCTTGGTTTCAATAGAAGATCATTATTTCTAAAAATGACATAACACAAAATAATTGTTAGCGCGAAAAGTAAGATAACAGCCACACTATTTAATTTTTTCATCGCATTTTGTCCATAGTACAACCAGATACAAATCAACACTCCAATGAAGATACACCATACCGCTGGTTGATTAAAGTGATAGTCATTCGTCGTTACTAAATTAATCGAGCGAGCTCCGGTTAAAATCATAATGGCCGTCCAACCAAGTAGCTGTAGTACATTTAGAATTGAAAATAGGTAACTACCATAACTACCAAAAGAAATCTTTGTTGATTCCATAGCCGTTAAGCGTTCCTTTGAACCTATTACTCCACCAAAAACTAGTAGTAGAGTTCCCATTAAATGTCCTAGTAATATTGCAGTTAATCCCTTTTTAAACCCTAGCGGTGCAATAAGCGCACCTGTCATTATTTCTGCAACGGAAACTGCTGCTCCGAACCAAAGTGTTGAAAAATTCCATTTTGTTAATTGTCCAGATTGATTAGACATGATGTATACCTGCTTTTTCATATAATGAGTAAAAATGATGGACCGGACCTACGCCTTTACCGATTGAAAAAGAATGTTGAATTGCAAGTGTAATATAATCCTTCGCTTCATTAATCGCAGCAATTAATTCTATATCCTTCGCTAAATTCGATGCGATAGCAGATGATAATGTGCAACCTGTGCCATGTGTATTTGTGGTGTTAATTCTTACCCCGTTAAAACTTGTAAACTCTTCTCCATTAAAGCAAATATCAGTTGCATCATTTTCAAGATGACCGCCTTTTACAAGAACAGCTTGTGCTCCTAAAGAGTGGATTTGAATTGCGGCATCTTTCATTTCTTCAATTGTCGTTATTTTTCTTCCAGTAATCACCTCAGCCTCTGGAAGATTAGGCGTAATCAAAGTCGCTAACGGTATTAAATCTTGAATTAAAGCCTCTTTCGCATTTGGACTTAATAAATCAAAACCGCTTTTTGAAATCATGACAGGGTCTAAAACAACTTGCTTTGGTTTATATTGCTTTAATTTATCTGCTATTGTTTTAATCGTATCGATTTGTGATACCATTCCAATTTTTACCGCGTCTACTTCAATATCAGTAAAAATGGCATCCAACTGACTAGCAATCAATTCTGGAGTTATATCTTGAACAGCAAATACCCCTTGCGTATTCTGTGCTGTGACCGCTGTAATCACGCTCATCCCAAATACACCATGTGCTGAAAATGTTTTTAAATCCGCTTGAATACCAGCTCCTCCACTAGAATCAGAGCCTGCAATCGTTAATACTTTTTTCACGTTTCTTCCCCCTATATATGAATAGACATTAATACCAAACAGATAGAAGATGTGACTTGATTTTAATCATAAATGTGGCAGCGACTGTACAGCCCCGACAACCATAAGACAAAGAACAATAGAAGTTGTTTTTAACTTTCTATGGGACTTGGCTTATGACCTTTGGGGGACCTGAAGCCGGAACTAGCCAACAAAAAAAGCACAAATCCCATAGGGACTTGTGCTCGAACAAATCAATGTTATGAATACAAAAAATGTATGTACTCAATCGCTCACTTTCCTACGCTGGCATTATCCAGATCAGGTTAAAGGGTTAAAGACATTTGTGTCTTAATCTCAGCCGACCATTTACGGCACCCCTAGTACTATTCAATTATTTAATTTAATGACTATTTCATCTTAATTAATACATATACGAATATCAAGTATTTAGACTAGTTTACGTAAAGTATTTTTAAAACCTCTCAAAAATTTGAGAGGTCTTATTTTAATTGTTATTTAAGAAGGATCTTTGTTGATTTCCACTCCAGGATACTCGCTTTCCATGGGGCGTGCGATGAGCCTCCTCGGCATTTCGCCTGCGGGGTCTCATCTGTCCCGCTACTCCCATAGGAGTCTCGCACCTTCCATTCCAATCAACTTCTTTTCAATTTCATGCTTTTAATAAACCTTTTAAAAACAATAATCTTTTAGAAAAGAGCCCTATTATTTTAAATCTTTCACTTCATTTAAAACGTCAGTTAAATCATCTGCTGCTTGGTTAAGCGTATCTGCATCAAGAGGAGATACTTTTACTCCAGCTTCAATAATATGAAGAGGTCCTTCAACTTTTTCATACAGGTCAGCGTCTTTATCTTTTACAGAGTCTTCGAATTTCTCCCAAGATCCTTCAAGTGCTTCGCCGCTTTCTTTTGCTTTTGCTTCATCGTTATCAGCAACTTGAGTTTTTAATTCTGTAATTGTTTTAATCATATCATCTGAACCATTTTTAATTGCTTTGTCTTCTTTTGTTCCACATGCAGATAAAGTTAATGATAATGCTAAAGCCATTGTTGCAACTAATTTTTTATTAGATAACATTTTTATTTTCCCCCGAATTTTTTATATTCATTTTATTTTTTTTATTTGAAATTCTATTATAAATAACGCTAGTAAATGCAATTAGTAATAAGATCACTTGTGGGATAAAGCTCTCCCAAGTTGAGTAAATTGCAAAGAAATCAATAGTAGGAATTGGCGCATGTGTAGCTGGCAGTAAACCAGATAGTTGTAAACCATGAATTCCCATACCAGCAAACTTAAAGCATAAATAGAACATTAGAATACTTGATATAAGGAAAAATGGTCTCATTGGCACTTTTAAACCAACTTTTAAAATTAAGAAACTTACTAAAGCTAATATACCTACACCTAATGCGATTCCAGTTAATAAACTTGATAATTTGATTGACGATGCCATTCCAATAAAGAATAGAACAGTTTCAGTTCCTTCACGAAATACTGCTAAAAATGAAAGAATTGCTAAAGATAGTAAGCTACCTGTATTTAATGCTTTATCACTCTTGGTTTGAATATACGATTGCCATTGTTTTAAATTTGATTTACTGTGAAGCCAGTAGCTCATATAAAGCAACATAACCGCTGCAAATACCCCAGTCCAACCGGCAATTAAGAAATTATTACTTCCAAATGCACCTGTTGAGAATAGTAAGTTTACAATTACACCTAGTATAATACTTAAACCTAATCCAGCTCCTACACCAAACCAAATCCACTTACTTTTCTTTTCTTGACCAGATTTTTTTATAAAACCTAATAGTGCAACTACAACTAATAATGCTTCTAATCCTTCTCTTAATAAAATAGTGACTGCATCTAGCATTGTATAACTAGTTTTAGCAGCTAATGGTAAAAGATAATCACGCATATCCGTTATCGTTTTTGTAGCTGCTTTAACGTCTGGTGATTTAGCTGATAACATGGCGTATGAAGTAACCATATCTCTTTCAGCATCAGTGTAAACCTTTTGGGACTGTGTTAATACTACCCCTTCTATGCTGATCCAAGATTTTCTAAATTGATTAATTTGAGACTGAGCTCCAGATACATCATTATCTTTCAAGTCTGATAATGCATTGTTTAAAATCTGTATTAAATCTTCCACGCTACCCTTACTCTTAGTGCTTAGTTTAGATTCAGCGAATTGATGTGCGATAAATTTTTCATTTACTCCTTCTAATTCTTTTAAAGAAGTAACTAATGTATTTTGATTAATTGTTTTTTGAGCTAATGAGTATTGTACCATCCCCATTGCTTCTTCAATTTTGCCATAAGCTTCAATCGACTTATTTTTTATTCCATCTTCTTTAGCTAACCACTCTTTATTGAAGTTTTTATATTGCTGCTCAGCAGATGTAAAATCCCCTTTCTGTGCAGCTTGTATAGCGCTTTCAATAAATGAATTTGCATGAGTTAAATCTTCTTCAGGACTTGCCGCGAAAATTTTAGTTGGCATCAGTATTAAAGTTAAAATGATAGGAATAACGATTTTAATTAGCGTTTGCCTCATTGTTGAAATTTCCCCTTAAGTAGAAATGATAATCATTTTCATTCTTGACTATAGACTGAATTAAATAGATAGTCAACAGGTAATTTTTTTCATCATTATTTTTAGGGGATTAAGAATGGAAAAAGCCGAGGATCCACCTCAGCTTTTAATAAAAATTGATTATCATTAAATAATTTAGGCTTATCCTAATTGGTTACTCTCTAAAACTTTGGCTGTATAATATCTACTTGTTTCACTCGCTTTACTTGTCCTTTGCCTAATTTAAAAACTAATATACCTGCAATAATGACACTTACACCTATCAATTGTTTAAGTGTAAAAGGAACTTTTTCAAGTCCTAACAATCCTAATGAATCCCACGCTAATGCAAAAATGAGCTGTGACGTGAGAACGATCGATATCGCATATGTTGGGCCAAGTGATTTAACCGATTGCATTAAACTCACCACAACGCCTACTCCGATTACACCGCTAAACCAGTACCAAGGCTGCATATTGTGTAGTTCAAATAAATACTTTCCTTCTATAATAAAGCCAACTAATAATGATGCTAAAAAACCCATCCCCAAAACGATAGAGGTTGTTAGCCATTTTCCAGACTTTTCATTTACTTTACTGTTAAAAATATTTTGCAAACTAATAAGTGCGCCTGCAATACTCGATAATAGTAAACCAAGAATCATAATGATTCCCCTCCTAACATTTCATTATTTTTGGCTGATTCGTAACTATGTTGCTTTTAAAACATGTAAATTTCTAGATTTCCACGCAAGGAGTCTCGCACCTTCTGTTCCAATCATCTTCATAATGAACAATTGCTTTTACAAAACCTTTTCAAAAAAACAATCAGTCTATTCATAAATATTATTACTTGCTAATGTGCTTAATCCCTCTCTGTCTTTAATGAGAATAGAGCCATTAATCCGTTCTATGAACCCTTCTTTACAAAATTGTTGGATAACCCGATTTAAATGACGATAACTTGTTCCAATTAAATTCGCTGCGTCTTTTAGAGTTGCTGTACTCAATTGTTCATTAAGAAATGAATCAGAATCATCATATGAAATGGACAAAAGATAACTAGCTAAACGTACCTCTACGGGATACATCAAATTAAAGCTTAGAGAATTAGATTTTATAAAGAATTTTTCAGTAATTATTTCAAGAATAAATTGAAGAAATGGAGGATGATCACTTCCATATTTCTTTAACCAGCGATGTTCAATTCCGATCATATAAACTGTTGATACAGCTTCAACAGTATTTAGAATCTCAGTTCCTCGAATATATTCAATGTCTCCTATCAATTCAAGTGGTTTCTTAAAGGATAAAATTAGTGTTTTACCTTCTGCAGAAGTTGTATATATTTTTAATTTCCCTTTTACTAAAACATACATATACTTGGGAGAGTCTCCTTGATTGCAAATCAGTTCTCCTTGCTCAAATTTGTAAAGTGACATATGTTCTCTTAACTTTTCGTTAAATATCGATTCAATCTGATGGTATTTTAAATAATAGTCTAGTTGTTTTAGATCTCTCATTTCTTTCATGATTAAAGTTCACCTCCAATATTAGCTTTATTATTGTTTAAAATTGGGCTGCTTCTGTAAAAATTATTTCTAGTTTATTAGGAGTTTTGTCAATCTACACTCCAGGATGCTCGCTTTCCGTGGGGCAGGCGCTGAGCCTCCTCGATCGTACCTCTCTGTGGGGTCTCACCTTCCCGCTATTCCCACAGGAGTCTCGCACCTTCCGTTCCAATCATTTTCTCTAGTAATCGTACATTTAATATCCTTTAAGAAACAACAATCTTTTAGCTTAGTTGTTTTCATAAATCTTGTTATTTTTTAATAGTTTTGTCTATTTACACTCCACAATGCTCACTTTCCGTGGGGCAGGCGGTGAGCCTCCTCGTTCGTACCACTCTGTGGGGTCTCACCTTCCCGCTACTTCCACAGGAGTCTCGCACCTTCCGTTCCAATTATCTTCTTTCGTAATCTTACATTTTAATATCCTTTAAGAAACAACAATTTTTTAGAAAAGGGCTTATAATTAATACCCTAATATAACAACACCAGCAATCATCATCCCGAAGCCAATGAATTGTGACGGATTCATTTTAAGTTTAGTAACACCAAACCATCCTTTACTATCAATAATAAAGGTTAGACTTAACTGAGCAACAAGTAAAGCTGATATCGAAAGTGTAATACCGTTGTTATGAATCGCAGTAACATTACTAAAAATAATTGGTGCACCAAAAGCTCCACTTATTAAGTACAATGGTTTCACTTTCTTTAACGAAACGACTTTTCCATCTCGAATGCTTGCAAATATTAGTAATGCCAAAATAAATCCAGTAAACTGAGTGATCGTCGCCGCTTGCCACGTTCCAATATCTTGGCTGATACTAGAATTAGCCACACTTTGTAGCGTAATTAGTGCTCCACCTACTATTGCAAATAGACTTCCTTTCATTTTCATACACCTCAAATTTTGATTTCTTCATTCATTAAACATTAACCTATATGACCTTGTGAAGGACATATGTCCTCGGATAACTTTTAAACAAACGTTTGAATGAAAAAGAAAAGGGTCTTCAAATAAGAAGACCCTTAAATAGTAGATTAGTGATTAATTTGCAACTTCGCTCATTACAATGGATTCAACTAACTGTTTTATTTCATTTATTTTATTCTCATGGAATAAGTCGACAATTTTACTACCTACAACGACACCATCACTGTCTTGGCATAACTCTTTAACTTGTTCAGGACTTGATACACCAAAACCTGCAATAACAGGTTTATTACTTATCTCTTTAACGCCTTTTAAGAATGAAGATAAGCTCACATCTAGTTCATTTCGGGCACCGGTAATTCCTTTCACTGTAACTGTATATAAAAACCCGCGTCCCTTTTCTGCAATTTTGCTTATTCTTTCTTTTGGTGTAGCCATAGTGACTAAACGAATTAATTCAACTCCAGCTTGTTCAAGTTTAAATGAAATAATCCCTTCTTCTTCAATTGGTAAGTCAGGTATTATACAGCCATCTACACCAGCTTTTTCTATATCCGAAACGAACTCATCAATCCCATATGCTAAAATTGGATTCATATAAGTCATCATCACTAATGGAACCGAGATCATCTTACGAACTTCCTGAATTTTTTCAATAACACCTCTTAAAGTTGTTCCTGCTTGTAACGCACGAATTCCTGCTTTTTGAATAACTGGCCCATCAGCCACAGGGTCTGAAAAAGGAATCCCAATTTCAATCGCAGAAGCTCCAAACTTTTCAAGTAAAGCTAATCGACCACCTAATTTTTCTAATCCACCATCCCCCGCCATTACATAAGGAACAAATAACTTCTCCCCATTTAAAAGTCGTTTTGAAAACTGGTCCTCAATTCGATTCATCCTATTTCTCCCCTTTCAATATTTCTCTAACTGTATGAACATCTTTATCTCCTCTACCAGATAAACAGATGACTAGTGTTTTATCTTCTTTCATTAAAGCTGCTTGTTTAATCGCATAAGCCACAGCATGAGCGCTTTCTAAAGCGGGGATAATCCCTTCCAATTTCGCCAATAATTGAAATGCTTCAAGTGCTTCCTCATCAGTAATTGATTCATAATTTACTCTACCAATATCTTTTAAGTGGCAATGCTCTGGACCGACTCCTGGATAATCAAGTCCAGCTGAAATTGAATGTGCTTCTTGAATTTGACCATGCTCATCTTGAAGTAAATACATTAAAGCCCCGTGCAGTACGCCTGGAGAACCTTTTGTTAATGAAGCTGCTTGTTTATCCGTATTTATTCCATGTCCCGCAGCCTCTACTCCGAATAGTTGTACATTTTTATCTTCAATAAATGGATAAAACATCCCAATCGAATTACTTCCACCACCGATACAAGCAACGATTGCATCTGGTAATTTATTATTTCTTTTCAGAAATTGATTTTTCGTCTCTTTTCCAATTACACTTTGAAAATCACGAACCATCATTGGGAATGGATGTGGTCCCATTACTGAACCTAATAAATAATGTGTATCGTCTACATTTGCAACCCAATAGCGAAGCGCCTCATTGACAGCATCTTTTAAAGTCGCACTCCCCGATTCCACACTAATTACTTTCGCCCCAAGAAGCTCCATTCGGAATACATTTAGCTCCTGTCTTCTAACATCTTCAGCTCCCATAAAAATGACACATTCTAGATTTAACAGCGCACAAACAGTTGCTGTTGCTACGCCATGCTGACCTGCACCTGTTTCGGCCACAATTTTTCTTTTTCCCATTCGTAGAGCAAGTAATGCCTGACCAATTGTGTTATTAATCTTGTGAGCTCCTGTATGGTTTAAATCTTCTCGTTTCAAATATATTTGAGCACCTTTGGCGTATTTAGTTAGATTCTCTGCAAAATAGAGTGGAGTTTCTCTACCAACATAATCTGTTAATAATTGTTCAACTTCTATTTCAAACGTTGGATCATCCTTTACTTTCAAATAAGCTTCCTCTAACTCAGTAATTGCTTGAACAAGTGTTTCAGGTATATATTTTCCACCATAGATTCCAAAATGTCCCTTTAGATCCGGAAGTGTATAAGCTGTCATTTTAAATTCCTCCTAATTTCACTTTATTAATAAATGATTTTATTTTCTTTTCATCTTTGATTCCGCCCGTTTCTACACCACTACTTACATCAATCATCACAGGTTTAATGAGTTCACTAGCCAATAAAACATTTTCAGTATTTAAGCCGCCTGCCAATATCAATTTTTCTCTAGGTATCTCTATATTCTGAAGTAGATTCCAATCAAATGTTGTTCCGTTCCCACCATGATATTTTCCAGCTGGGCTATCTACTAAAACGTAATCACAATCATATTCCGTTATTCTATGAACATCTGACTCATTCTCAATCCGAACCGCTTTTATAACAGGAAAACGTAATGAATGACAAAATTCTGGAGATTCATCACCATGCAACTGTAGATGCGTCAATCCTACATCTTTATAAACTGACTCTAAAACCTCTTTTGTTTCATTGACGAATACACCAATTTTCAAAATATGATCTGGTATTGATATGGAAATCTTTTTTGCTTCATCAGGATTAATTTTGCGTTTACTTTCAGCAAAAACAAATCCGATAGCATCCGCACCAGCTTCAACTGCCACTTGAGCTGTTTTTACATTAGTAACTCCACAAATTTTAACTTTCACTTTTTCACCTTCTTGATTAGAGGAATCAATAGCTCTCTTAAATTGACTGATAAGTCTTGGCTTTTCATTAATGCTTCACCTACTAAAATACCGTTTACACCCGCTTTACTTACTCGATTTGCATCTTCACGACTGAAAATTCCACTTTCACTAATGATGTAACCACCACTTGATTGAATTAAAGGAGAAAGCCTTTCTGTAACATCTAAATCCACTTCAAATGTTTTTAAGTTCCTGTTATTGATCCCAAATAATTTCGTACCTGTTTTTAGTGCTTTCTCTAAATCCTCTTCATCATGGACTTCTACCAGCACTTCCAAATTTTGCTCTCTTGCATAGTGATATAATTCTCGTAATTTCGGTAAAGACAAAGCTGCTGCAATTAATAAAATGATGTTGGCCCCGTGCTCTTTCGCAATATCAATTTGCACCTTATCGATCATAAAGTCTTTACATAATAATGGTAAATCCACTGTATCTCGTACAATTTTCAAATCACTGAATGATCCTTTAAAAAAAGTTGTATCCGTTAAAACAGATATTGCTGCGGCTCCAAATTGTTCATATTTTTTAGCTTGTTCTGCAGGATCTAGATTGCGATTGATTATTCCTTTGGAGGGAGATGCTCTTTTGAACTCCGCAATAACAGACAATGTATTTGCGTCTTTTAAATGATTCATTAGTGAAAAATCTGTTTCATGATCGGTTGAATGTCGTACTACTTCTCTCAAATTTTTTATTTCTTTGTGTTTTTCAAAAATGATACGATCTAAAATAGTTTCCATTTAGATGACCTCCCTTTTAAGCTTTTTAGTTTTTTCTACTAATCTTAGTAATTTTTCGTAGGCTCCACCCGAATCTATGCTTTCCTCTGCCCTCTTGATTCCATCTGATATGGTTTCAGCTACACCTGATGTGAAGATTGCTAATCCTGCGTTTAATAAGACTGTATCTCGAAAAGCTCCCTTTTCACCTTTTAAAACTCTTAGAAGAATATCAGCATTAATAGATGCGTCTCCACCTTTAATCGCGTCATTTGGATAACAATTTAATCCTACTTCTTCTGGATGGAGTGTCATTTTTGTAAGCTCACCCTTCTCCAATAAAACTAAGTGATTTTCTCCAGCAAGGGATGCCTCATCTAGATGACCCGCTCCGTTTATAACTAACGCTCGCTTTCGACCAAGCTTTTGTAGCACCTGTGCAAAAACTTCTAAATAATCTCGTCTATAAATTCCTAACAATTGCGTTTCTAAATCTATTGGATTGGTTAAAGGCCCAATTAAGTTGAAAATGGTTGGAATTTGCAATTCTCGTCTCACTTTCATAACCTTCTTTAATCTTGGATGTACATAAGGTGCGAATAAAAAAGCTATTCCAATCTCATCTAAGAGCTCCTCTGAATAATGTGTTGGAATGGATAATTCAACTCCTAATTGTTCCAATACATCTGCACTTCCCGTTTTACTGGAAATACTTCTGTTGCCATGTTTAGCAATCGGAATACCACAACCTGCTATAACAAATGCAGACGTTGTACTGACATTGAAGCTAGATGAGTTATCTCCCCCTGTCCCACAGTTATCAATTACATGTTGAAACTTTCGAGTAAATCCAACTGTATTCTTTCGAATGGCATTAACTAATCCCGCGATTTCATTTACTGTTTCACCTTTTGTTTTAAGCGCTACTAAAAAGGCTGCAATTTCAGAATCTGATATTTGCTCATCTTGAAGTATTTGCTGAACAGCTAACTGCATTTCTTCCTCCGAAAAAGACTCTCGGTTAGCTAATCTTTGAAGGTACTCTTTCATGACTAGTTTCCTCCTTTATTTCATTTAAAAAATTTAGTAATAACTGCTTCCCTGACTCTGTTCCGATCGATTCTGGATGAAATTGCATTCCGAAAACAGGATATTTTCGATGCTTAATCGCCATAATCTCTTGGTCATCCATTGAAATCGCTAATGTTTCTATAAATGGAGGTAGACTCTCCTTTTGAATAACTAATGAGTGGTATCTCATGACTTCTAATGGTTTAGTCATATATGAAAATAAATTGTTTCCGTTATGTGTAATCTTTGATGTTTTTCCGTGCTTAATTTGATTGGCACTTGTAATAATTGCACCAAATACGTGTCCAATAGCTTGATGACCTAGGCATATTCCTAAAATAGGAATCGTTTGGTAAAAGGTCTTAATCAATTCAATTGTTTCCTGTTTTTGATCCGGATGGCCGGGACCCGGTGAGAGAATGATCGCTTTAACGTTCATTTTCTTTATTTCATCAATTGAAATTTTGTCATAGCGGACAACTTCAATTTCTTCTCCAAGCTCTCCGAAAAATTGATAAAGATTATAAGTAAACGAATCATAATGATCAATTAGTAGAATCATGACTGACCTCCAAAAATGCTCTTAATTTATTTATTGTTTCTTCATATTCCAGTTCAGGTGAACTGTCATAAACAATCCCTGCACCAGCTTGAATATATGCTGAACTATTTTTCATAACGATCGTACGAATAGCTAATGCAAAATCAAGATTCCCGTTTGCTGATATATATCCAACTGCACCGGAGTACACACCACGTTTTGATTCTTCTAATTCGTTAATAATTTCCATCGCTCTAATTTTTGGTGCACCTGAAACTGTTCCAGCTGGTAAGCATGAAATAAATGCATCAAGTGCTGTATAAGGTTTTTTTAATTTCCCGCTTACTTCAGAGACTAAGTGCATGACATATTTGTATTTTTCAACGTTCATATATTTCTCTAGCTTGATAGAGCCAAACTCACAAACTTTACCAAGATCATTTCTTCCTAAATCTACTAGCATTTTGTGTTCAGCCAATTCTTTTTCATCTTGTTTTAATTCCTTTTCAATGATGGAATCTAGCTCTAAAGTTTTCCCCCTTCGCTTTGTTCCAGCAATAGGATTCGTAATCACTTGATCTCCTTTCACTTTTATCAAGCTTTCTGGAGATGTACCCGCAACAACACTGTCTCCGAAATCGATATAGTACATATACGGAGAGGGATTCTGAATACGCAGTTTGCGATAAAAATCGAATGGGTCTCCTCCAAATTTCGATTTCATTCGTTGGGATAATACGACTTGAAAAATATCTCCTGTTTCGATATATTTCTTTGCCTTTTCCACCCTTAACATAAACTCATCTTTTGTTATTTCTGGTGTGAAAGTGGAAAATATAACTGGCGTAATTTCCTCTAGATTCTTTTCAGCCAATATCTCCTGTTTCAATTTTGCAATCTCACTCTTTAAAACTTCCAAAGTCGTTTCATCAGAAAGTTTTGTTCCAACTAAATGAATTTTTTGTTCTAAATGATCAAATACAATTACTACTTCAAAAAACATAAGGTGTATGTCTGGCATTCCGATGCGATCGACTAATACTTCTCCTATTTCTTCAAATTGGCGAATGATGTCATAGCCAACATATCCAATCCCTCCACCTATAAAAGGAAGATCAAAAGCACTCAAATCGTTTAATGATGGCAAAAGCTCTCTCAGTTTTAAAAGAGGATTTCCAATAAACTCTTCTCTATGTCCGTTTCGATAGACGATTTCGCCACTTTGATTTGTTCCGATTAACTCAAAAACTGGTTTAGAACCAATAAACGAATAACGACCCGAGTCCTGATGCTTAAACGAGCTTTCATATAAAAACTTTTTACTCCCTTTAAGTTTTTTAAAAACAGAAATTGGTGTAAATAAATCTCCAATTATGGTATCAATGACGATTTCTACTGTGTTTTGCAATGTCATAACAACTTCAACCTCCTAAAGTTAAATATAAAAATAAAAAAGTCCCCTATACGCACAAAGATTGTGCATATAGAGGACGATTATTGTATACCGCGGTACCACCTCGATTGGATTAGATTTCTCTTAATCCCACTTTCAGATACGGGAAATTTATGTAGGAGTTTTATATGACATTAGTCAATATCCCCTTACTATTCCGATATCCTATCCTTTTAACGGTGGAAATCCGTGCATCCCTACTACCATTTTCAAGATGCCTCTCGTAAGCCCATTCGATATAGGTTCCTGTGTCAGACTCTCACCATCGTCTAACTCTCTGTGACTTTCACCAATATTTACTCTTCTTACTCAGCGATTTAGTTATATATTTTTTAAAAATGAATACAAAAAGGGCCCCTCGTCTTAAAAAAGGACGAGAGACCCGTGGTGCCACCTTCATTAGCTGATTAAACAGCTCGCTTTGTCAGTATCCAATCTAAGTTGATTGAATACCCGCCTTTTATAACGAGAAGACTACTCGCCAAAGCCTACTACTAAAACAAGGTTCGGTTTGGAAGCTCGGAAGTCCATTCGCGATTACTTTCACACTGATTCCCACCAACCATCAGCTCTCTAAAGTTTCCGTAATCGTTACTACTCTTCGTCAACGCTATGAAAAATTTAATTGTTTTATACTTTAATTGTTCTTTATATTAATACTCAATAAATAAAAAGTCAATAAGTTAAATCTTACAAAATTCGATTTTTCATTATAACCGTTTTCGTGATTTTTGATGCAATCTACCAAGGAGATTAGTTGATTTCCACTCCAGGATGCTCGCTTTTTAGTGGGGCGGGCGATGAGCCTCCTCGGCTGCGCCTTGCATGAGTCTCACCTGTCCCGCAGCTCCCACAGGAGTCTCGCACCTTCCGTTTCAACCAACTTCTTTTTCTGTGCTACCCTTTTAAAGTACTACCCAAATATCAACTTTTTTAAAAGAGGTCATTACATATCTATATCTAACTTAAATCAATCATTTCTATTCATATTTTAGTAAATAAATGGACTTCAAGTAACAGTATTTTTAAGTCTGTATACTCTTCAAATCTAAGGAAAGAATACAATTAATTAGACTGCTAAGGAGTAATAAAAAATGAGTCAGGTAAGATCTTTAACGAGTGATTTAACCGATAATATACAGAAAGTCCAAGAGCTTTTAAGTTATACAGAAGATTTGATTGTTAAAGACATTTATCGAAATGGCGAGAGCTGTACCATTCTATACATTGAAACTTTAGTAAAAAATGAATTGATCTATTCATTTATTATAGAACCATTATTAAAAGACGCTTCAGAGGATATTGAAAAAATCATAAAAGGATATGAGATTACGACCTCTTCATTATTTACTGCTCTATCAAAGAGTTTACTGGATGGATTTTGTATTATTTTAAGAGAGAATTGTTCGACTGCAGTTATGACAGCAATTTCAGATGATCAAGGACGAACAATTCAAGAGCCTTCTAATGAACAAAACATCAATGGTCCACATGATGGGTTTGTAGAGAGCTTAAGTACGAATGTTCACTTATTAAGAAAAAGAGTTAAAAATCCTGATTTTAAAGTAAAATACTTTACGATTGGTAGTATGACTAAAACGAAAGTAGCAATTGTTTACGTAGATTCTTTGGCTAATAAATTGATGGTTGAAGAAATAGAAAGGAGGATTTCATTAATTGAAATTGACAACGTGCATTCTACAGGAACCTTAGAGGAAATGATTGAGGAAAATCCTATTACACCTTTTCCGCAAATATTAAACACTGAAAGACCTGACAGAGCTGCATCCTATTTATTAGAAGGAAAAGTTAATATCATCGTTAATGGAAATCCGACGGTTGCAGTTTTACCTATTACTTTCTTTTCATTTTATCAAGCGCCTGATGATTATAATCATCGCTGGTTAGTAGGATCATTTTTTCGAATTATCCGTGTGCTTAGCTTCATTATAGCGATAAGTTTACCTGCCATTTACATTGCGATCGTTTCTTTTCATTCTGAAGTACTTCCGATCGGTATCCTATACTCAATTAGAGTATCTTTAGAATTTGTCCCTTTCCTTCCACTAATCGAGGCCTTTACGATGCAGATTATACTAGAACTCCTAAAAGAAGCAGCTATTCGATTGCCTTCTCCTATTGCTCAAACAATCGGTATCGTTGGTGGTCTTGTTATTGGAACAGCAGTTGTAGAAGCACATTTAGTATCTAATACTATGATTGTTGTAATTGGATTAACAGCTATCGCATCATTTGTTGCACCTGTAAGTGAAATGGGGACAAGTGCACGATTATTAGGTTTTCCGACAATGATCGCTGCATCTATATTAGGATTTTTTGGAATTACTTTAACTTTGATGCTAATCTTTATGCATTTAAGTAAACTTCAAGCGTTTGGTATACCGTATTTTTCTCCTTTTGCACCTTTTAGGAAAGAAGATTTAAAAGATTCATTTATAAGATTACCGGCATGGAAGATGAACAATAGACCGACTAATACAAATCCCCAAAAATTGAATCAACAAGGGGTCTCTAGGGTGTGGAAGAAAAAATGATACCTAATACGAATACGATCTCTAAATTCCAGTTTTTTTTCTTTATTGTGCAGAGCCAGCTCGGCATCGGATTACTCTCATTACCTAATGTTGTCTATAGCACTAGTAAAGGTGATGGATGGATTTCAACCCTTTTTGCTGGTGTAGTGGTTCAAATCACTCTAACCTTTTATTGGTTCTTGATGAAACGCTATCCAGATCTTGGTTATGCTGAAATAACTCAAAAAGTACTTGGAAGGTATTTAGGTAAATTCTGTAATTTATTTATTTTCCTCTTCTTTATTCTAACTGGTAGTTTAGCACTTAAACTGTTTATCATTTGTATAAATTTATGGTTATTACCGTTAACACCCATGTGGATTCTCTCATTAATTATTATTTTGTCTTCCATTTATTTAACCGTAAGTGACTTGAGAATTATAGCTAGATTTTTCGTTTTAGCTTCTTTTCTAATCATATTACTATTCTTTCTATCTTTGTTAACATTCAATCTTCCACAAGAGTTTCAATATATTCTTCCGATAGGGAGTTCAGGCGTGAAAAATATCCTACTTGGTAGTAATAAGTCACTTATCTCAATGTTAGGTTTCGAAGGATTTCTGATTGTTTTTCCTTTTATTCTAAATAAAGAGAAAGGTGTATTTAAAACGATTTCTCTAGCAAATTGGACCGTTACTTTTATCAATACTTACTTTCTCTTTCTTTGTCTTATAAGTTTTAGTCCACTTCAGTTAAAAAAGCTTAAAGACCCTGTGCTATTTTTATTTGAAGCATTGTCATATGAAATGGTCGATCGATTAGATTTAATTTTCGTATCAATTTGGATTGTTCCAATGACTACTTCAGTTATTGCTTATCTATATTTCTCTGTTAAAAGTATTGCTAAAACGAAATCGTATAAAAAAATGGTATGGATTAATGCAACACTAATCTACTTTATTTCAATTTTTCCTATGGATGAAATGAAAATAAATCTATTCAGCAAATATGTTACTTATTTAAGCTATGCAGTAGTATTCGCACTACCAGTCATACTTCTTGGCTTGTCTATCCTCATCAACAAACTGGAAATGAGTGAAAATACATGAAGCGCATGATATTAATTACAATAACTTCCCTTATTTGCCTATTAGTTGGCTGTTGGGATCAGAGTTTATTAATTAATAAAAAATTCGTTAACGGTGTCAGCTTTGATTTAACAGATGAAGATAAAATTTTAGGGACAGTTCGAGCTTTAACTATTCAAAATAAAGGTGGCGGACTATTCGATGTAAAAGATGAAATTGTTGAAGCAACTCGCCCTGCCTTGACTGGAATTCAACTTGATCTTAACAATAAATTACCTGGACAAATCGATGCAAGTAAAGCTTATGTCATTCTAATAGGTCAAGAACTAGCTAAAAATGGTATACATCCTTTTCTGGATATTTTTTATCGAAATAAAAATGCTTATGTTGCCTCTAGAGTTGTCATTACAAAAGGGAAAGCTAGTGAACTTCTTGCACTTGAACCGGAAACGAGCCCAATTGCCTTTGTCATATTAAAAGGATTACTATCAGCAGAAATTTCATCAAAAATTCCAAAAGAGACTGTTTTTACTGCGTGGACTAAAATTGTCGATCCAGGTCAAGATATCGTGTTACCTTCCATAGATAAGGATAAATCAAATAAAATAATAATTGGAGGAATTAATTTATTTGATGGGGACAAATTTACTGGAATTAGTTTAACTGGAAAAGACAGTAGCCTATTATTACTTCTAATGAATAGATTAGAGAAGGTAAGTGAAATTGCCTTATATTTGGATAAAAAAAGAGGTGCCTCATTTTATGTAACTAGTTTAAAAAGAGATCTAAAGGTAAAAGTAAATAAATCAACAAATAAAATAATTAGTAAAGTAAACCTAAAACTACATATTACTCTTGTGAACTACTCAAATAATCCTAATAAAAACATTAATCCTAATGAAAACATAAATATAGATAAACTCAATAAAGAAATTTCAGCCGAGCTTACAAAGCAAGCTAAAGTCGTGACTGACTCACTTATTGAAGCGAATTGTGATGCCCTTGGAGTTGGAAGAAAACTAGCAAGTACACATCCTGACCTTTGGAAGAAATTGAAATGGAAAAAAGAGTATAAGAATGTTCAATTTGAAACGAAAGTAAAAGTAATCATTGATAAAACTGGTTCAGTATTTTAATCATTTCTTGTTTCAATTATCTATAATATTAAAATATCTAGTGCATGATATGAAAAGGTCAAAATAAGATTCATTAGGAGGAATCAGTACGATGTTTGGACAGAAAAATAATCTATTTTTTGATATGCTCTTAAATATTGCCGAGAACTTATATTCTAGTTCAAAATATTATGTTGATTTTAATAGTAATAAGGCAGCTGACTTAAAGATTTTCTCTCAGGAAATGAAGAAATTCGAAACAAAAGGTGATACTCTTGTACATGAATTAATTGTGGAATTAAATAAAACATTTATTACTCCTATTGAACGTGAAGATATTCTTCAATTAGCATTAAAGATGGATGATGTTTTAGACGGATTGGAGCATTGCTCTGCTATGTTTGAAATGTACTCGATTAACCAAAGTGATGATTATATGCACAAATTTATTAACAACTTACACAGTGCTTCGGGAGAAATTTTAAATGCAGTTAAATTGCTTTCAAAGAAAAAATTTTTAGAAATCAGAGTTCATGCAATCCAAATAAAAGATTATGAATCACAATGTGACGTATTGTTGAGATCTTCAATTAAAGAATTATTTAAGAAAGAATGGCATACGGTAAAAATTATGCAATTCAAAGAAATTTACGAAGTGTTAGAAGCTGTTTCTGATAGTGCACAAGATGTAGCAAATATGCTTGAGCAAATTATCATGCGAAATGCGTAAGGGTTAGGAGTATGGAAACTATATTACTACTTACGATATTAGTCGTTATCTGTGCAATTGTCTTCGATTTTATTAATGGTTTTCATGATACAGCAAATGCTATCGCTACTTCTGTGTCTACAAAAGCTTTGAAACCAAGTAGTGCTATTATATTAGCATGCTTAATGAACTTTATAGGAGCAATAACTTTCACAGGCGTAGCAAAAACAATTACAAATGGAATTGTTGATCCAGTCTCAATCGAAGGAACGAATGGTCTGATCGTCGTTATATCAGCTTTATTAGGGGCTATCGTTTGGAATTTGTTAACTTGGTTGTACGGTATACCAAGTAGTTCATCCCATGCCATTATCGGAGCAATAGCTGGTGCCGCTGTTTCGGCAAAAGGATTTTCTGTGTTAGAAGCAGATGGATTTATAAAAATTATTCAAGCACTACTAATTTCACCTATCATTGCGATTATAGTGGGCTTCATCGTTATGACAGTGTTAGCACTTATTTTTAAACGGTCAGATCTTTCTAGAACAAATAAAGGTTTCCGTTTTTTTCAAGTATTCACTGCTGCATTACAATCTTTTACCCATGGTACAAATGATGCACAAAAAGCAATGGGAATCATAATGATTGCCCTAATTGCTGCAAAGATTGAAACGCCTGGTGCAGATGTGCCATTATGGGTTCGTATATCTTCTGCAGCAGCAATGGCGCTAGGCACATCAATTGGGGGTTGGAAAATCATTAAAACCGTTGGCGGGAAAATAATGAAAATTCGCCCTGTGAATGGAGCTGCTGCTGATTTATCCTCAGCTGCAATTATTTTTACATTTACATCACTCCATTTACCGGTCAGTACTACGCATGTAATCTCATCTTCAATTATGGGGGTTGGATCTGCACAGCATATTAAAGATGTTAACTGGGGTACTGCTAGACGAATGGTTATAACATGGATTATTACAATACCTATCTCTGCCACTGTATCCGCTATTTTCTATCAAATATTACGATTATTTATGTGAAGTACGTTTTTACATAACCTCTTTATTCACATTAAAAAACCTTCTAATTCCTTTAATATCTAGGAATTGAAGGTTTTTTTGAAAGTTTTAACTGCGTTGTTCGATCTCAAGTATTCAACTCAGCAGTTCGATTTGGTTTGACTTCTGATTCACCTTTAACTCGTCTTTCTAATGCAGGTGTAATCCGGACGAAGATAATAATACCAATTACTCCTAAGCTTGTTAAAAAGAAAGATGTCGCAAATTTTGAAAGAAACGCACTTAGTGCAACCGTTATTGAACAAATAAACATTGCCAAATTAAACGTTAAACCAGCAACAGCCATATAAGAACTTCTTGTTTCTTCTGAAGGTAGATGGGCCATATAGTTTTGTTGAACTGGAACACGAAGAACTTCTGCAACTGTTGCTACAAACATCGCTATAAATAATAATAATATGGAATTACTATAAGAAATTACGGCATATCCTCCTACGAATGCTACACAACTCCAAATGAGTGTAAGTTGATCATTCATATTCTTGACAATCTTTGTCGCAAATAGCGCCATTACAACTACTAGAATTGTATTTTCCGTTCTTAGGAAACCTGTCATTTCGATCCCACCGAATGACCAATTCAGTAGATGTTGGGTTTGGAAATCATTCGTTAATCGAATACCAATGTAATTTGATAACTGAAATTCCATTGAAAGGACTAGTAAACCAGCAAGTACATATAGGATAAATAATTTATCTTGAAATACATCACGATAATTTGAAATCATTTTTTTCGCGTGAGAACTGATTGTTTTCATTTCTGATTGTTGTGTTATCAAACTTTCTTTAACGAAAAATGTAACTAAAACCCATGTAATGAACGAAGCAACTGAAAGAGCCAGTAACAGTTCGAACAAATACGATTTGAATAAAAATCCGCCAAACACTCCACCAATTGCAATTGATAAATTGTTCGACCAATACATGATGGAATACATCAGTTTTCGTTCTTCAGGTTTACTCACATCAATCAGCATAGCTTGATTCGCAGGACCGGCCAATCCCCAACAAATACTATTAACTGTCATCATTAAAAATGTGATAAGTGGTGATGAAAACCATGGTGAATTACAGAACATCATCGTTATAAACGCTAATAACCGTAATGTTTCCGCAAACACCATTGTCTTTTTTCGACCGAATTGATCTGAAAAATACCCACCAAAAAAGTTCATGATAATTCCAATAAAAACATTTACTAGCAATAGCAATCCAGCGTGTTTTACGCCAAAATGCTTTGATAGATAAATAGCCATAAACGGAAAAATCATACTGCCAATTGCCGAACTTAGAAAAGATTCGAGTAGTCGGATTTTAATATTTCTGTGAAATTTAAGTAGATTCATTGTTTTTTAACCTCTCGTTTTTCCAATAATTTCATCGATATAACAATCCTATAACACTTATCGTTCATAAACAACACACTTGTTTGTTAATTCATATTATTCAATCTCTTTTTTCACATAAAAAGAGAGTTGCATACCAACCCTTACCTTTTCACTCCTTTTACATAGCTGTTTTCGTAAACCATGTTGCTATTAAAAAAGAATTTCGTAGATTTCCACTCCAGAATGCTCGCTTTCCGTGAGGTGGGCGATGAGCCTTGAGCCCACACGATGTGGGTCATGCATGCGTTACGACAGGACGTCGTGGTATTAGCATACCTACCTTTTTGACCACTGCTAAGGTCTCAACTGTCCCGCTAATCCGATAGGAGTCTCGCATATCCGTTCATCATCTTCTGTATTTACAGTTTGCTTTAAAACCCCTTTTAATAAAAACAATCTTCTAGAAAACAGCCTTTTACATAGAGAATGATGTTTCATCTTTTATACTAAGTTTTTTATACACTTTTAAATAAACCCATAATGCATTTAAAAATAACAATGCACTTGTAATAAGAAATACATATCTTATACCTAAATAGGCGCCTACTTGTCCACCTAAGATTGAACCTACAAATACCCCTAAATATCCTGCGGACATGTTAAAACCAAAAACTCTACCGGTCAGTGAATCAGGTGTAATTCTCTTAACCAATGTATTAACAGAAGGATTTAAACCTGCTGTCGCTAACCCTAATAAAAATCGGAAAAACATTAATTCCCAAGCATTTTTGACAAAAGCTTGTGGAATAATCATTAATCCTGCCAATACAAGTGCCCCTAAAATCACTTTCTGTGGCCCAATTCTATCAGAAAGCTTTCCTAGTCTTGGCGCAGCAATTATATTTGCTAATCCCGAAGCTGAAAATGCCATACCTGCTAATAAAGCAACATGACTTGAATGACTTGATATCTGCATAATATAGACAGTAATCACTGGTTCAATCGAATACAATGCAAGAGTTAATACAAAAAAGGTCACAAACATTGTAATCGTTAAACTTTTGTCCGGAATAATTCTCCATATTTCTTTCATTCTAAGTACTTTTTTATCCTGACGCGTAAAAGATTCCTTTACAAACAATGCGGTAGTAATGAATGCAATTAATAATAAAGCTCCAGTTATATAAAATACATTTTCTAAACCAAGCGTCTCTCCAATATAAGCACCGATCATTGGTCCAAGTAATGAACCCCCGACGCTTGCTGTAGAAAGCGTACCTAAAGCCCAACCTGCGTGTTCTTTATCCGTTTGAGTAGCGATTAATGTAGTACAAGCCGTACTATAGCCTGTAATGATTCCCTGCAATAACCTTAAACCAATCAGTACATATACATTTTGAGCAAAGCCCATACTAAATACAACTATCGCCATTCCAAGACTTGCTCGCAAAAGCATTGGTTTACGACCAAATTTGTCTGCTGCTAAACCCCAAATAGGTGAAAATATGGCAGAAATAACAAATGTAGCACCAAATGCAATCCCTGAAAATTGATCGATTAATGCTACATTATGAACCCCGAGGTTTTTAATGTATAAAGGTAAAACTGGGCCAAGTTGACTCATCCCTATACTCGTTACAAACATCCCGAACCAACAAACGATTAAATTTCTTCTCCACATGCTCATAATAACCCTCTCCCTTTTTTGTAAAACTAAGGAATTCCACTATAATAGACCTCTTTAATTAGAGACGTAATGAAAATATCACCCGATAAATCAGTTTAGTAGTAATTAAAAATACGCATTTAACATCCGACACCTTTTAAGATAAACTTAAACTATAAATTAAAGTTTGTAAACTATATATTATAGTTTACGTACAATACATTATAATGTTAAACTAATTTTATAAAGTAATATGATAAGGAGTAATAGAATGGTGCAAAAACGAAATTTGACTAAGGAAAAGATTATTGAGGCTGCTTTTTTATTGGCAGATGAAATCGGTCTTAATCAAGTTACTTTCCAAAAAATTGCAGAAAAATTACAGATAAAATATCCATCACTATATAATCATTTCACTAATATGGATGACCTTAAAATAAAAATGACTATCTACCTTTTGAATAAATTGAATTCGAATTTAATGCAAAAATTAGTCGGTAAAAGTGGTGAGAATGCAATAAAAGAGTATGCCTATGTTTATCGTGACTTTGCATTCAAAAACAAGACGGGGTATGGATTATTTATGAATATTCCAAGCACGCAAGATGAGGAAGTTAGACGTTTAGCGAAAGAAACTATGGGTATTATTCATCAAATCTTAGATTTTTATATTAAGGATGAAACGCAATTAATTCATAAAGGAAGAGCTCTAAGGAGTCTACTACATGGATTTGTCTCCATGAATTTCCTTGGTTATTTCCAACATCCTGTAAATGTAGAAGACAGCTTTCAATCGATGATCGATGATTTTATTTTATCCGTTTCGAGAAATTAGAAATGGTAAATACATTCTCACATTAAATCATTAAAAAAAGGGAGGTGTGGTAAAGCATTTTAGCTTTACCATAAAAATGAAAATAGCTAAAGGTATAGAAACGATCGAATTAGTTATGAAGTTAACTGGGCCAGAAAGTATCATCCATCCGACTTTGATTTGGGATGAAAATGAAACTATTTTAGTGGACACTGGAATACCTGGTCAAAATGGAGAAATTAACGAAGCAATCGAAAAAGCTGACGTACCAAATAACAAGCTGACAAAAATTATTCTTACACACCAAGACTTTGACCATATTGGAAGTCTCTCTGAAATTCTAAAAACTTCTGACCATAAAATTGAAGTCTTAGCACATGAAGTAGAAAAACCCTATATCGAAGGTGACAAGCCATTAATTAAAATGAATGCAGAACGAGTAGCAAAAATGACGGAATCTCTTCCAGAGGAACAACGCCAGAAAATAAAAGCTATATTTGAAATACCATTAAGCGCTAATGTAGATAAAACAATTAGCGATGAAGAGTTATTACCTTACTGTGGAGGAATCACTGTTATCTATACACCTGGACACACTCCTGGTCACGTTAGTTTGTATCATCACCAGAGTAAGACATTAATTGCTGGAGATGCACTTGTAGCAGATAATGGGATCTTAATGGGTCCTAGACCGGCTGTGACACCTGATATGGAGACTGCGCTTCAATCTATTAAGAAATTTACAAAATATGATATTGAACAAGTGATTTGTTACCACGGTGGATTGGTTAAAGAAAATGTGAACCTACAAATTTCTGAATTGGCTAATTCTAATTAACTAGCAAGTTTCAATCTAAATAGTAAAGGGCACCTTTCTCGAGGTGCCCTTTTACAATTATTCTCTTTTGAATTACTTAACGCCATTTACATATCATTCAAGATTAATTATTTCGCTCGAGACACTCATAAACTGCCATCATATCTCGTTTATTCAATTCACGAATTCGGTTGAAGATTGGAATATCTGCAACAGCTTCAGTCAGTAGGCTTTCAGAAACAACATCACTTACTTTGCCAGTTAGCCATGTATGTACGTCTATACCTTCAACGATTTCCTTACGCCCCTCGTCATTAATACCACTTGCATAACAACTTACACAAGGGATTGATAATTTATATACGCCATCATGGAGATTATCTTCTGAAATGACTTTCTTCCCTTTACAGAATGGACAAGGATTACTTGCTTTGATTTTATTAATTAACGTAACAATTTTTTTGTAACCAAACGCTTCATATACGTAAGTTAGTTTTTTGTATTTTCCATTCGTAAAATATTTATCTATAATGGTTTCTCTTGTTTCAGAAATATTGGCGAAATCACAGATTGAAATTAGGTTTTTGCTACTTATCGTTTCAATATTGCCTTTAATACTATCCCAAAAAGGTAGAACATTTTGTAAAACTACTTCATAGCCAACAAAGCTAGCTTGTTCTATTTCATACATTTTCAGGGCAACCTGAGTCTCCCTCGGAAGTAAAGAGACATCTTCTGCAAGTGAAAGATCGCCACCAACAATTGATTTTAGTTTTTCTAGTTCTGGTAAGTTCCCTACTGCTTTGATGACCTGATCAATCGGCTGATTAATAACCTCCCGAATATCTGTTTCTCCAAATTTTAGTTTTTTATGATGGTTAAGCACTGTTCCATGACAAACAGGACAAGTGATCATCTCTTTTGACGTTTTCATATTCTCTTTTATAGGTGATTTTGAAATAGACATATAACGTCCAATGACGATATTAAATCCTTCCCAGATTCTCGAAGCTTTACCTGCTTTATCATAAAATGACTTTTCCCAATAACCATATAAAAACGTATTCTTTTCAGCTTCTGTCATATCATTGTAGCTCTTACTGATATCGTGACCGAGTTCGTTCTTTATTTCATCAAATAGGAATTGTAGTTTAGGATATTGATAATATTTTAATACCTCCATCACGTCTGGATGCAGTAATCCATCCCAAAATGGAACTGTTTTATCTTGAATTACTACGTCTATATCAAATTTTTCAATGACTCGACGACCGGAACAACATGGACAATGATTTTCTTGATAATAGAAATCAAAACTTCTTGTATCTTTATTGGTCGGATGGGCTGCCACTATATGATTGATCAATCCACCAGTTTCATAAAGAAAACTAAATTGACTATACAAGTGTCTTTCAAGGTCAATGGCAATGACCGGAGCAATTGTTTCGGAGTCATACTCACCATAAATTACACGAGCAATTGGTGATAAGCTTTTTAAAATACCACCTTTATAGACATTTTCAGCATTTTTAAAATATGCAATATGATCAACTTTTAAGTAGTTAATTCCATTTCGTGACCTTAGTGTTGAAGAAATTTGTAATGGTGTTACGTTATCTGAATGATCTTTTTGTCGATAATAATCATCATGACTAACAACATCAAGATGTTGAACAGGCTGCGCTCGTCTTTTTCCAAAATCAACAATAAAATCAGAGCTCTCTAGCATATAAGCATTATGCTCAATCATCAAGATTGAGACCGATTCATCTTGTAGAATAACTCTAACACTATCTATAAATTGATTTAAAATATTTTGAGATAACCCTTTTGATGGTTCGTCAAAAATAAAAAGTGTATGTGGGTTTCTAGTGTTGGCAAATAGTTCTGAAACTAAATGAACACATTGAAACTCACCAGTCGATAATGTTTTCGTTTTTCTTTCCAAAGTTAAATAACCAAGGCCAAGTTTAATCAACAAGCTAAGGCGTTTATAGGCTATGTCTTCACTTGGCAGATCATCAATAATATCTTCAATCGAGCGCTGAAAAATATCATCAATGTCATCACTATATTTAGTGAGTTTCTTTTTAATATCGAGAAATGTCGCAACAGTTGAAAGACTTGTAATCGATTGGTTTCGATCTTGTCCAACCATAACTAGCTTATCTTTTGGATAGCGCTTCACGAAATCTTTCGCCATGCATTCATTAACCAATGTCGATTTACCACAGCCAGACTCACCAGTAAAGGTTACAAGTCTATTTTTTGGAATCTGAATGTCAGAAATGTGAATATTACGGCAGAAAAGATCATGAAATTGATAATAGTCTACTGGAGTTTCCTGGTTTCGTTCCCAGCTAATTGGTTTTGGACGTGGAGATTCTTCCACTATTTTTCCGCCATATTTTCCACTACCTGGTCCGAAAAACACTTGCTCATCAGTTATATTGAGCACTGTATCAGAATGGTCAATGAGCCAAATTTGGTTTTTATAACCTAATTGTTTAATCTGATCTAAAATTCTTAATAGCGTTTCATGATCTAGGCCAACCGAAATTTCATCAATAATAATAACGGTATTCTCACTTGTTGCCATAAATTCCGCTAAATAAAGTCGAGTTAATTCCCCGCCTGATAAAGTTCCCATAATTCGATTTAACGATAGATAACCTATATTCATATTAATAATATTTTTAAGTATATTTTGTTTCGCTTCACCAATATGTAAATCCTCTATAAGTGTATAAATGGATTCAATACTCAAGTTGTTAATATCGGAAATAGTATACGGTTTATCAAATAGATCAATTGTATAGTGCAAAACTTCTTGATTATAGCGTTGTCCATTACATTTTGGACATTCGACGTTTTTTGTATAACCACGTCCTTTACAATCCGGACACCAGCCTAGTGGATTATTGAATGAAAAAACTTCTGGAGATAGATTAAATTTTTCAGCAAGACAATCACGAATCTCTTTAAAAACACCTGTATGCGTGCCAATTGTTGATCGTGGATTTGAAGATATTGACGATTTTCCAAGAAAAAGGACTAAGGGCATTTCTTTCATTTTAATCGCACTAAAATTTGTTTCCATAATATTCGGAAAAAGATACTGATACTCAGCTTTAGGCAATAAAGAAACGAGGCGCTTCTTTGATTCTTCTCCGATTGTTTGGCAAAAAGTTGTTTTTCCGGATCCAGACAAACCAGCAATCCCCAACGATTTATCTACTGGTAGTGTTGCATCTAATTTGCTAATATTGTTCGCAATTAGTTGATTTATTTTCATAATCATTTCCTCTCAATTTCTACTTTTTCTATCTAGCATCATCATAGCAGAATTATTTCTTACAAAATTCAATGATATTGCCTAGTCTTTTGTATACTATGACCGTTTTACTGATATAAACATCATACCCATTTTTCCATTTATTGTTAACATCAAATATGACAGATACATGAAATCTAGCACATACTATTCGTGGAGGTGATAAACATGGGTAACAATCAAAATCCACATGTTAAAAAGAAAAAACAAAATTCAGGAATACCTGAGCCTGCTGCAGTAAATTCAGAAGGATATTTTGCTCCAAAAAAATCGAATGCTGAAGCACTTAATGAAGTAAAAAACCAATAGAAATAGACCGTCTTATGACGGTCCTCCTGATTGACTGCATTGAAAACATTCCACTTTAACCGATCAAAACTATTATTTTCTTTTTTACGTTTAACTCGATTCTATTTCAACAAAAACGATTTTTCCAGTATGGCAATAAAGCAATAAATTCTGATGTTCTTCTTCACTATAATATGTGTAACAAGTAAGGTCTGTAAATTCGCCACGGGATATGTCGTGTATTGTGTTTGTAAGTTTGTATGTACTCCCACGATATTTCATCTTACGTTCGATTGACGGTTGTTCAGTTAATATTTGTTCCTTCGATCGGAAATCCATTGAGCTCACTCCTTTTTCTTTCCCTCTTAGTATTGCCGCGACCGATGAGATTAGACGTAATTTGCGTTGTGAATACATTTATTCAAATACTAATGAATTGACATTCCTTCTAAAAAAGGATTGCAGAGGCAATTCGAATAACCCGAACCTCATTCCCTTTTATTAACTTCATACGCTACTCGAACGCCGGACTCAATTGCTCCTTGAATCCAACCTGGCGTAGACGAAATGTGTGCCCCTGCAAAATGGATTCTTCCTTCAGGAGTGCTCATGTAAGGACCCAATTCTTTTTGTTGATATGGTTTCGACATGACAAATGCTCCACCAGAAAAAGGATAGTCTGACCAGCTATGAGTACTTCCTACAATAAATTCTTCATATACTATTTTTCCAAATATATACGAAAGATTCTCTAGTGCTTTTTTTATTCGATCTTCTTCTGACATACTGTCCCAAATGAATGCATCAGATCCCCATGTATAGCTAGCTAAAACGACTCCAGTGCTATTAGAGCCTAACTCATGACTAGGAAAATATGAAAATTTTATCGGTAAATCAGTTGTTATCTTACCTCCGTATAGACCCATCTTTTCCCAAAATCTTGTTTTGAATTGAAGTCCAATTTTTGTCGAGTCTGCATAGTGCATCTCTCTAATTGCTTTCCATTTATTATAAGATATAGACTCATATGGGAAGAGCTGCACGAAGTCCAATAAAGAAAAAGGAATGGTCACAATAACTAAGTCAGAAGTGACTTGGTGTTTAGTAAAATTTTTCTTATCATCAGTAAAGACTGATACACCAGTATTTTCTTGTACGATTCTGGTCAGTTGTTGATTAAAATAAAGATTGTCACTTAGTTGATTTAAAAATGAATTCGGCAACTGATCGTTTCCACCAGTAATTTCGTAAAGTTTAAGGTCTTCTTCAAGAAGTATCATAACTTCTCTTAATACTGACGTAAAAGCAAGTTCAAGAAACCCTTCTATTCCAACTATAGCCTCAATCATATCGACTGCTCCTATAGATAATGATAACCCGACAGGATTATCCTTCAAAAAATTCTCCATTGAATATTGATCGTACTTATTAATCACAATTTCCCAATTTTTTTGAGGGTCTTGTTTAACAAATTTAAGAACAGGATCCACTGCTAGTTTTAATAGTTCTTCCGCTGTTTTACCTCCCTCAATAGGAGCTAATGGAAATCTTAATAAATGGGGGTTACTTTCATAATATTTCTCTCGTGTTAAAACATTATTTACATAGATTGGATCATTAGGAGTACTATTAATAAACTCATTAACAGGTAGATTAAATTTGTTTATATATTCGAATGTAAGTCGGTGAACTGAAGGTATTCGCATTGCTCCCAATTCGACATACTGGTTATTTATAAATGGTTGCCTTTTAGTATATACACGACCACCGAGTCTATCATTTATCTCTAAAATCGTTACTTCATGTCCTGCCTCTTTTAATAAAGATGCAGCAACTAAACCTGACATTCCAGCGCCCACAATCGTAACTTTCTTTGATTTGTTTGTTTTTTCTAATCCACTTCGAATGAAAGATACTATTTGTTCCATTGTAAGATTTAATTTATTATTCATAGAAATCAACTCTTCCACGGATTTTAGGATACCCTATAAATTTATTCGAAATTATATATGTTTAGAATTAATACATATTGAATCAATGTAATTTTGAAATGCTTCGTTTCATTAACAAGCATGAAATATTCCCCATTCTTGTCCTATATTCTATTAGTATGAGAATTAATTGATAGAGTTCAGGCTTATGTTTAAGAGGCTGTTTAATATTAGAGGAAAAATGTAGAAGAAATAGAATACAGTAATGGTAATATATAAACCTAATTTTAAGTGGACAACAAAGGAGATCTAATTATGAGTATTCGTTTTAATAAAGTACAGGATGTTCTAGAAAATTACAGATCTGCAATTTACGAAAAGGATGTTGAGAGATTTGTATCGACATACTCTGCTGACGTGCATGTTTATGATTGTTGGGAAAATTGGGAGTGCATCGGTATTGTCCAATGGAAGGAAACGGTGAAAGACTGGTTTAATGGTTTAAGTGAGGATGGCCATTTACTCAAAACAGATTTCGATAATGTAGTAGTTGAAGAAAATTCTAACCTCTCTTTCGTTCATTGTGCAGTTACGTTCACTGCTCTAGCAGAATCAGGAGAGAAAATTCGTCAAATGACAAACAGATTCACATTCGGATTAAAAAAAGAAAATGAATCATGGACAATAATCCATGAACATTCATCATTGCCATTAAGTATGGAAACTGGGAAGGGTATTTTTAACTTAAAGTAATATTACGATAGCTATTAAAGGAGGCGTTAATCATTGAATCGAATTGACCTGCTTTTAAACGTGCTAGATACAACGTTCGATAAGGAAAGTTGGTATGCACCGCTCAAGCATGCTATTGATGGAATCAATGCAGAACAAGCAAGTTGGAGGCCTGCTGGACAGTCAGCCACCACTATTTGGGAGACCGTTAATCACCTTATTTATTACAAAGAGAGACTTGTTGCGAACATTGAAGGTCGTCAATGGACGCGGATCGACGGTAATGAGACCTTTTATATCACTGAACAATCCAATGATGATAATGAATGGAAGAAAGTAGTAGATCGACTTGAAACCATTCATAACAGTTTAAGACATTTGCTGAGTAAGATGTCAGATGAGGATCTTGACCAAAATTCTTTCGAGAGTAATCTACTAGACATAATGCTACACGACGCTTACCATACAGGCCAAATTATTCAAATCAGAAAAATGCAGGGGTCCTGGCCTTCCCATCGATAACTTTTGTAACAACATTTGTGTATAATTCATTAGTAGAAAAAGGAATGTATATAAAAAATAACCTGTATCTATGATTATCAAGTAATCAACGATACAGGTTTTATATTTCGTGAGTTTTCATTCTTATATAGGTGGTTTCCTGGAGTCTTAATTTCTTTTTACTTACCCAAGATTGCCATTGTCCCTTTAAACACTAAGAAAAGGGAGAAAATTACAATTGCTAAAATACCAATTACAGTTGTTAATGGCTCTAAACTTGCTAAGAAAGTGCCTTCTAAAGGAACTTTTATTAATGCAAAACCAGCTAAAATACCAGCTAACATTTGAAGAATAAATCGATCCATGTTGTTTTCCCTCCTATCAATATATTTTATGTACATTTGAAAGGTAGGTTCAACAAAAGATAGACTTTTATAAAAATGTGCGTATATCATGGTCAACATCTACACGTTATTTTCGTCATTTTGGATCTTGAAAGATTTCTAATAAGAATTCTCAAAAATCATAGTCAATAGGTTCAAAATACTTTCGCTTCTACACGATTGGTTTTTCAAAGATAAATACGGATACAGCCATATCCTCTTCAATCTTTGCATCCGAAAATAAATGAAGTAGCTTCGAACCGACAAGCTCTTCCATTTCTTCAGGAACCTCCTGCCTATATACATCCCTAATCATTTCGGTTCTCGCACTATGAATTACTTTTTTTCCTTCTTGGGATTTTGCTATAAACTTTTCCGTAGGAGTTAGAATACCACTCATTGTCGTTACTGCCATATTCTCAACGAAATGAGTAAAAATCCGCTCTGGGCCCTTTCCGAAAATTTCTTTCCGCATTTTCCGCACGATATCATTAAACGCTGTTTCCTTTTTCCCCATATTCTTGCCTCCTAACAATTCAATTCTTACTAAATTTACTGATTAATTTTGTCTTGTTTTTTTGGATGAGAGGAGTATAATTATGTCTATTGAACATAATTTATACAAATTTTATGAATGGAATTCTAATAAAATATTTTGTTAGAGCTCTATTTAATATTCCCAATGGAATGATTCATTAGTAGGAATTGCTAATTGATTACTCCACCACAACATCTCTTTAGATGATCTCTTGTGGTGGAGTTTTTTTGTGTGGAAAAAGAAAGCAATCTTTTCTCTCTCACGATACTCTATTCCATTGGTCCCATTTTTCAATTAACTATTAACATACTATATTAGGGGGTATTAGAGGAATGTCTTGGACAGTTCTACATTTTATCGGAATTATTTCATATGCAGCAAGTGGAGCATTTGTTGCTCTTGAAGCTGAATATTCTTTTATCGGAGTTTACGCTTTGGGATTAACCACAGCATTCGGAGGAGCGATGATTCGAAATTATATTATCGGTGTCCCTGTCTCTGAACTATGGATCCATTCCATCATTTTAACGGTTTTAATGACTCTGACAATCATCGTATTATTACCGCTAAAGTGGATCAATCATTGGAAACGATGGAGTTTATTTTTTGATTCAATTGGACTTGCTTCATTTGCTCTCCAAGGAGCAATGTCAGCAAAAGAAGTTTTTTCGGATGATTTTGGCGTAATGATATTGGCATCTATGTTTACCGGCGTTGGAGGAGGGATGATTCGTGACATAATAGCTGCTCGAAAACCTCTTGCCTTAAAAGAAGAAATCCATGCAATATTAACGATTTTATGTGCTATATGTATATGGCTTGGTTGGAACAGCCCACTTCAGTTGACTCTGATTGTCCTGGTTGTTATCGCTTTACGCATGTCTGCTATTCGCTATCAGTGGAGGCTGCACTTACCCTGCCACTTTAGAAAAGGGAGTTAAACAGATACATTTATGTATTCTACTGCCAGGTGAAGATTCTTTAGGAAAATCAATCTATAAAAAGGTGATTTAAGTTTTAGCAGTCAAATAAAACTTAACTACTTAATTTTTTAAAAAAGGAAACACATATAAGCCCAGCTAGTCACCTTACTGGGCTATATTAGAATATTAAAGAAAATTTTAACCGGTGAACCTTAGACTTTTAACAATAATTTTCAACTTCTTCAGTGGGAGCCTATATCGAAAATAACTTTAGACTATGTCCAACTTTTATATATTATTGGAGCAATTTTTTAAACTTAAAACCTGATTAACTTAGACATCTTACCTTACATAATCCTATATAGTTCAACAGTACAATTCAATCATACTTAGTAAAACTATTTAAGCAATCAAGTTGTGAATCTAAGGGTTTATGGGTGGTTAACGCAAGTGATAGGTAGATCATTAAGGATTTTGCAAAAAAAAAACCAGCTCAAAATAGCTGGTTTAGCTTAAAATACAATCTTCAGTATCCCGCCTAGTAGTAATAGTACAGATCCTGTCAATAGAGTAATTCTCGTGGATCGATTAGATTTATGAAAAAGTTTAATTAATATTTTCAACACCTCACTTTTAATAAATAGCTTACTAATATTTATTATGAGTAAACATTTAATAAGATAAGAGTATTCATGTAAATAGTTATAGTTCAGTCCGACATTATACGTTTTTAATAGAAGTTTCTAATATAACCATTGCATGCCTTAGACAAATAAAGAATGGATTCAATTTAGCAAAATACGTACATACTTTTAAAAGAATTATAATTATTATACTTAGAATTTAGAGCTTTTTGTAAGGATTACAGTGGTTTTTTAGTTTTCGACAATCGGTTATACTTTTCCTTTTTGGCTTGGAGATGTGATCTAAAAGGAACTAATACCAGTGGTTTAATAAAAATATGTATAGTAAAATTAAACAATTAAGTAAAGGTAAAAAATGGTATGAAGAATTTGAGTGAGGTGTTCTGTATGACAGAGAATAAAATTAATCCTAAGGTTGATGTATTTTTAAGGAAAGCCAAAAAGTGGCAGGAAGAGTACGAGAAGTTGAGAAAAATCGTACTTGATTGTGAACTGACCGAAGATTTTAAGTGGATGCATCCTTGTTACACTTTTGAGAATAAAAATATAGTTTTAATACATGGATTTAAGGAATATTGTGCGCTTCTGTTTCACAAGGGTGCCCTGTTAAAGGACTCCAACGGTATTCTAATCCAACAAACGGAGAATGTGCAGGCGGCGCGCCAGATTCGCTTCACGAATGTTCAAGAAATAATCGAGATGGAAGACATCATAAAGGCCTATATTTATGAAGCCATTGAAGTGGAAAAAGCCGGCTTAGAAGTGGAATTTAAAAAGAGCTCAGAATATATAATTCCTGAAGAATTCCAACTTAAATTAGATGAAATTCCTGACTTAAAAACTGCTTTTGAAGCATTAACACCAGGTCGACAAAGAGCATATATTCTTCATTTTTCTGCACCTAAACAATCTAAAACTCGAGAGTCAAGGGTTGAAAAATGTATGCCGCAAATTCTCAATGGAAAAGGGTTAAATGATTAGACGATAGTCTACTTTAATCTATTTGCGTTCAATAAAAAGGAACACATTCTAAAATAAATGTGTTCCTTTTAGCTTAATTATTTCCGTCTTTTATGAACAATCACAACAATTGTGATTGTTCATTATCTTCCGGAATACGTTGTTAATATCTCGGCTATTATTAAATCACTTTTTTCATAATCCTCCGGAAAATTTATTTTATTATTGATAATATGAAGATTTTTATCATAAACTTTCGGAAAAACATTCACTAACTTTTACAACTAATAGAAAAAGGGCTACAAAAATGTAGCCCTTCCTTTTTCAACTATCGCATGCGTTAGTTACATAAGGAATTTGATTTTTATAAAGAAAATATCGGCAATACACTAAAGGAAATACCCATTAATAAAAATATAATTTTACCTACATACCATGGAAGCATCAAGAAGAGATCAACAGTAATATATATACTTCCTCTTTTTTTTGCCTTTTCGTGACTTTTTTTGTTATAGAATATCGCAATAATTATAACAATAGCGATTCCAAGAATTTGTGCGAAAAAAGCTCCTGATGATATATATTCATTCATTTCACATTTTAATATGATTTACATTAAATTATATCATTTCTTATTGAACTAGAACGGCAAATACTTAAATAAGAAAAAGCTTTATTTTAATTGATTTATACTAAAGGTAAAGGTAGTAAAGTGTCTAATCCCAATAATTAAACAATACATCACCTATTGTTATTGGGTTCCAACGTTCAACTTGTTCTTTAATTGTACGCACATTTCTTAATTCTTCATGATCTTCAAGAAAAAAATTCTTGTTTAGGTCACTTACTTTCATTACTGTATAACCCGTAAACTCTACTGCCAACTCTTCAAATTCGATAAACTCCAATGGGAATGAATTTCCAAATTCACCGAATTCATCTGCAACACAAAATGCTACAAAAGGCTGTGCATCATTTACTACTGCATAAATAGGTTTTGGAAGAAAGAAAAACTTTACTGCATAAAAATTTTTATAATCCCTTTCTAAATCAATTAATATCTCACATTTAATATGTCTTCTTGAAGCGATCTCTTTACACTAAGAATAAAACTTTGATTTATTTATAGTGGGTGGCTCTGGATCTTCTCCTGGCATGTAATATCCACCCGTTATTCCATATGGTAAATTCATTTTGGTCATTTTTAACTCCTATATCAAATTGTATTTTAATTAAATTAATTATTCCAATTAAATGGACCTGAAATGATATTCCTTGAAGAAAATATCCTGTCATTTAGTGCATTAAAAAAAGAACTGCCGAAGCAGTTCGTGGTTGTTTAACTAACGCATGCCTTAGTTGAATTAGAAAGGAAATTAGTAGTTATCAAACAAAAATTATTTTTCATTTAAGAATTTAAAAATCCTCCATAATTCTCCAATATTATTTACTAAATCCTCTTGTAAGCATGAATTTGAATACCAATATAATATAATCCTGATTCCTCCGTATCATAAAATGACCTTACAAATCTGTCACTCGATTCCTCGAATCATACATTAGTTGATTCGTTAACAAACTTAAATGAATTATTTATATTTAATTTCACCATTTATTTTTTCAAATTCTTCTTTGAACATCCAAATGAATACACCTGTAGTTAGTCCTACATTAGGGGAAGTAGTGTCAGAGATTCAATCAGTAATTGTTACATTTCTTTCCACTTGACAATCAACTTTTATTTAATACTGTTAACATTAAATCATATCGCACTTTTCGATTCTTGTCAAAAATATCTTGAATTCCATAAAGCACTGCATTACAATCACAGTATAAACAAACTACGTAACACAACTAGAGGGGCAGATTGATTGAATTGGTAAAAAGAATACTAACAGACCAACAAGTAATAGAAATAAAAACAAAGTTAATGAACGGTGTTTCTAATGTTGAGTTGACACGAGAATATGAGGTGTCATCTGCACTTATAGCAGATATTAAAAAAATGAAAACATACAAAAATATTTTTGTTCAAGGATGCAATGTTAGACCCAAGCCACCTGTTCCACAAACTCTTGTGAGTAAGCTTCTTCTTGAGGGAGTTGTGTATAATGAGATAGCCGAAAAGTGTGGTGTAAATAAGGCAACAATAGTTAGAATAAGAAAAAAATGGAAGCAGAAGGGATTATTGGCAAACATGATAACAACAAAAGATTAACAGATGACCAAGTAAGAGAAATAAGATTAAAATTTATGGACGGTATTCCTAATGTGGAAATTATGGAAGAATATAAAATAGCAAAAAAAACTACCTCAAATATTAAATTAATGATTACACACCAACATGTTATTATAGAAGGCTATGATGTTGAGGAAATTAAGAACAAAAAAAGAGCAAAACGAAAGTGGTATATTTCTAATCAGACAACATCCAATTGGAAGGTTAAGGGTATTATCTACAGAGCCACAAATACTGTTAACGGTAAGATGTATATCGGTCAAACTGTTAAAACTTTACAAGTAAGAATGGTTAATCATAGATCTGATGCGATGGGTAAAGTATCTAAAAGCAACTACCATTTCCACAGAGCAATCCGTAGATATGAATTTGAAGCTTTTGAGTGGGAAGTAATTGACGAAGCAGACAATTATGAAGACTTAAATGAGAAAGAAAAGTACTGGATTGACTATTACGACACCTTTAACAATGGCTACAATATGACAGTTGGTGGCGAAGGTAGTAATGGGTATATTATTACAGAAGAGGATACTTTAAAGAGAATCAAATCGCAAGGTGTGAAACCGTTTATTCTCTTTGACACAGAAGGAAATATTAAAGGTGAATATGAAGTAGTAAAGTGGGTAGAAAAAGAATTGGAAATCCCTAGTGGTGGAATATTTAGTACATTGTACAATACTGCTTTCTCTACTACCTCCTATAACGGAACTACTTACAGTGCGATATACACAGATGATTTTACCCATCTAGCAATGTGGGAGAGAATATACAAAATCAATAATCCCCATAAAGCAAGAGGCGAAGATTCTGCAATGGCTAAATTAACAGAAAAACAGGTGTTAGAAATCATTGATTTAATATTGGATGGATTTTCGTATAAAGAAATATCTAATAAATATGATATCCATGTTAATACTATCAGTTCGATTGCGAAAAGGGAAAATTGGTCACATGTTAAATTATCTATAGATATAGCGAAACGACTTCAAGAGTTGATTGAACGAAATAGAGAAGTTTATGGACATCTATCAGATGAAGAAGTACGTGAAATGCGGTTGAATTTCATGGATGGTGCTACTATCGAGGAAATGACACAGGAATACGAGATGTCAGAAAAGGCTATAAGAGACATTAGAGATATGTGTTCGTATACACATGTTGTCATCGAAGGCTATGATGTAGATTTTATAAAAGCAATTCACATGAAAGTGCCTCCACAAATGCGAGAGGAAATAAGAGAACAACTTATGCAAGGAGAACTTAAACAATTTGAGATTGCAAATATATACGATGTTCACACAACAACAGTAGAGAGAATAAGAAAAGAAATGGTATTAGAAGGGATTGAACCACCTTCACGAATCGGTAAAATAATAGAGAAAATCAAAACATATCTTCTCGAAGGAAAGCTTATGAATATAGAGATTGCAGAAAAATGTGGTGTTCACCCACAAATGGTGTCAAATCTAAAGATGAAAATGATATCAGGGGGAATTGTTATAAAGTCGCCTCCTCGACCTTTATCTTCACAAACTGAGCAGATTAGAGAACTTCTTAAACGGGGAGTCAATGCACAGGAAATAGCAGATACATTTAATATGAACGTATCAAATGTATACAAAAAAAAGAGAGCAATGCAAAAAGAAGGGATTATTCCTCCTTCACGAGATATGGCTAAAGTTGCAGAGAAGATACGAGAACTTATATTGCAAGGAGTTACACAGAGAGCCACTGCAAAAGCAACTGGTGCTAGTCGAAAGACTGTGCAGAAAGTAAAGAAACGAATTCAAGAAGAAGGGATTAAGCTTCAATCACGAGATAAGGATAAAATCAAAGAGGAAGTCAGAGAACTTCTCAAGCAAGGATTTGTGCAAAAAAGGGTTGCAGAAATATGTGGTGTAAGCTTGGCAACTGTAGAGAGAGAAAAGAGAAAAATGCGAGATGAAGGGATTGCTATATAGCGGTCTTTTTTTTGTCCAAAAATCCTCTAACTCCATTTTAATCGTATCTACTAATAGAGACAACTAAACAGAAAGAGGAAGATGCCAAGTCCAGCATGAACATGCGGTATCCTCCAACCACGCTATTTCATTATTCCACTAAACTGCCAAATACTTGAATAAGGAAATATAAAAAAAGGATCATATTTCGTTAAGAAATACGTTCCTTTTTTTGTTTTTACTTCCATTCCGGAAGATTATGAAATATATTCCGGAGGTTTTTGAAAAAATTCCGCGAGTTTATGAAAAATCACACAATCAGCCAACCTGTCCAGTAAGTTTAGCTTCTTCTTCAGGGAAAAGGAAGCCTAACTCATGGTGGTCACCTTCATATACTGCGCATTGAGTAATACGGATTTCATTGTTAAAGTCTAGTACTTCAATTTTGCAATATGCGCGATTGATTTGGAGTGCTTCATAGAATTCTGCAACAGTAGACACGTTTTGACCATTTACTTTTGTAATGGTTTCCCCTACCATAATTTCCATTTTGTCTGCAACTGAGTTTGGTAAAATCCCTAATACAACTAGACCAACAGCTTTTGATGTGAAGTATGATGAAGTGCTAATGTCTCTAGTTTTATGAATATAAGATATTACTTCCCGTCCAACGACTGCGATGGCTACTGCTACAAATGCTACGAATCCAACAAAATAGCTCGCAATACCACCTATACATACTAAAATGGATAATGTAACAACCTGTTTTCCAACAAGTTTAATAGACTCTTTGGCAACCATTCCTTGTACGAGATGATAGAAACCAATTCCGAATGGTACGCAAAGTATAGAATAGCCACTTTCTCCTAATGGTAAAGTTGGCCACCAAGAATAGTCGCTAATGATTGTCCCATTTGGAATAAGCAAAAATAGAGGTACAAGCCATAACTTGTTTGTTTCGTGGGCTCCAACCCGTTTACCACGTTTACTTTCGATAAATAACGGAGTCGTATATTTTGCAGCATTACGCTGAACTAATATTCCCTCAGCTAATAATAATAAACTTAATAGAATCGTAACAGCTGGAAGCATAGCATTCATATCTTTTGGTATCACTTTTTCTAATAACGATAGCGAAGGCACAGCTTTGTTTAGTAAAGGCAATGCAATTAGTGCCAATCCAAATACATATGCTGGAGACATCCACCTAAACTGTAATAAAAGAGCACTAACAATCGTTAAAATACTAATTAATGTTATCATTTCTATTGGAATACTAATTCCTACTAGTAATGAAACAACTGAAAGGATCCCACCTATTAGTAGTCCATACAATAAAGAAGTCTTCCATTCAAACGATGCATTAAAAATACGTATTGAAAAATGCTTACGTTCTCTCTTTACACGTAAATAACCACTAAAAAGAGTTGCAATAAAGAATATATAAGTAAATGGATTTAAAAATAATTTCGCGAATCCAACTAAAAGTCCCATTAAACCATCTGACCACATAACGTTCACCACCTTTTCTTAAATTAATAGATTCATATATATTTATGTTATCGGTTTATACTCACTTTTTCAAAGGGAATATTCCTTTTAACAAGAAAAAAGTACACTTCCCCTTGAAGTGTACTTTCGACATTCAATTTAGAAACTCCTGCTTTAGCTTGTTACAATCTATCTATTTCCCAGGAATTATGTCAAAAGAGGACGAAATTAATTCGCCCTCTTTACACTTTATTTAGAAACGATATCTAATGCTTCTTCTAATTGAGTATCATTTTTCTCATCTCTAATTTTTTCAATTAATGATGCTTCAAGCTTTTCCGAAGTTAACGGATCAAGCTTACCATTCACAGTAGCTCCAACGTCTTTTTGGAATTTCTTAATTGCTTTTTCAGTTCCTTTGCTGAAATATCCGTCTTGACGTCCTGTATCATACCCTATACCATTTAGCATGATTTGAGCTTGTTTAATGTTTTCATTATTATCATCATATTTAAATGTTTTCGTTTTATCGATTGGAGTTGCATAGAAATAATCTGGTTGTTTAACTGCAACATCTGGCTTAATACCTTTTTTATGAATCCATGTTCCATTAGGTGTTAACCATTTAAATTGAGTTAATTTAATATTACTTCCATCTTTAAAATCAAGTGTAGATTGAACAGTACCTTTACCATATGATTTCTCTCCGATTAATTGATAATCTCCTGCTTCACTTAATGCAGCTGCTAAAATTTCTGCTGCTGACGCGCTTCCTTTATCAATTAATACGTCGATTGGATATGGCTTGGCTTTATTTAGCTTAGTGTAATACTTCTCACGTTGACCATCTCTATTTTCAACTTGTAAATAAGGCTCATTTTTAACAACTAATTCTTCAAGAACTCCCTCAACTGCTTGTAAGTAGCCTCCAGGATTTCCACGAACATCGATTGTTAAACCTTGAATATTTTGATCTTCTAACTTTTTCAGTTCTTTCTTAAACTCATCAGCCGTTTTTTCGTTAAATGACGTAATGTGTATATATCCAATTTTTTCACTGTTTATATCTTTAACTGAACCGAAAACTGTATACATCGGAATATCATCACGTTTAATATTAAATTTGATAGGCTCTGGAACGCCTGGACGTTTAATTTCAATCGTTACATTTGTTCCCTTTTTACCACGAATTTTTAATACTGCATCATATTGAGATAAGCCTTTGATACTTTTCCCATCAACAGTTAGAATTTCGTCTTTTGGTTTTAAACCAGCTTTTTCAGCAGGTGAATTTTTGATTGGTGACACAATAATTAGCTTTTCACCATCTTTTGAAACTTCAGCCCCGATTCCCTCAAACGAAGAACCTAATGATTGATGGAATTCTTTCGCTGTTTTTCCATCCATATAAGATGAGAAAGGATCATCTAATGTCGTAACCATCCCTTGAATGGCACCTTCAGTTAATTTATCAGGATCAATTTTTTTCACATATTGATTTGCAATAATTTCATATGCTTTTTGTATTTTTGCAATGTTTTCGCCCTCTGTCGCCTTTACTTCTTCACTTTGTGATAATTTGTTGACGATAGAACTTGTACCATCATTGAAACCAAATGCCCCTACTCCAATACCAACAACAAATGTTGCTGACGCAAGTATCACTGAAGTCTTTCGATTCATAAAGAACCTCCCATCCGTTCATTTTAGAACGTATCAATCTACTATATAGTGTATGTATAGAAAAAGCATCACACAGACGTGCGATGCCTTTTCTGTTCTATTATATGATAAGTGAGTATCACTTATGATTGCAAGTAGAACACTATTTAATAAATATTTATTAGAAGAAATTAATCTATTTTGGTAAATGTTGTAAGTAAGGTGATAAATCTAAGCCAAGTTGATTTGCAAGTCTTTCACCTAATTTAGCATCTGCACGGTAGAAATTACATACAGCTCGTAATTTTATTTTTTCATCTACACCTTCTATGTCCGCACTAATATTTTTAATTAATGCATCTTGTTCATCTTTACTATATCGATTCCAAACTTCTCCAGCTTGACCGAAGTCATTTGTTTTTTCAATCTTTTTACGTTCCGACACACCATTAAGTGGCTGAGCAACTTCTACATATGCTACGTCTTCTTTTGGCGTATCTGAATAACTATTTGGTTCAAAATTAATCTGATGTGTCTGTTGACCAAATGGCATGTGTCCGTCTCGTTGACCATTTGCAACTTTTGCAAAAGGACAGTTGATAGGAAGTTGCAAATAATTTGCACCAATACGATATCTTTGAGTATCTGAATATGAGAAAAGTCTTCCTTGTAATAACTTATCTTCTGAAGGCAGTATACCAGGTACTAGCACACCTGGATTGAAACCAACAGACTCCGTTTCAGCAAACACATTTTCAGGGTTACGATTTAAAATCATCGTTCCAACTAATTGACGAGGAATAACATCTTCAAACCAATCCTTCGTCGGATCTAGAGGATCAAAATCAAAATCATCCATATCAGCAGGGTTTAATACTTGAACATATAAATCCCATTCCGGATAATCACCATTTTCAATTGAATCATACAGATCACGGCTTGCGTGGTTGAAATCTTTACCTTGGATTTCACTAGCTTCTTCCATTGTTAAGTTCTCAATACCCTGTTTTGGTACCCAACGAAGTTTTACATATACTGTATTACCATATTCATTAACCCATTTAAATGAGTGAACACTAGAACCTCTCATTTGACGGTAATTTGCAGGAATTCCTTCATCTGTAAATAAGTGTAATAACATATTCGTAGATTCAGGAGTTAATGACATGAAGTCCCAATAACGATTACCAGTTTGAAGATTTGTTCTCGGATCTGGTTTTAAAGAATGAACCATATCAGGGAACTTCATCGCATCTCTAATGAAGAATACTGGTAAATTATTTCCTACAAAGTCATAATTTCCATCTTCTGTGTAAAACTTTACTGCAAATCCACGTGGATCACGTAGGGTTTCTGGTGAATGCGTACCGTGTACAACTGTTGAGAAACGTGCGAAAACTGGTGTTTCTGTTCCAGCTGTTTGTAAAAATTTAGCTTTAGTATATTTTTTCATACTATTTTTTGTAACGAAAACACCGTGTGCACCTGCTCCACGTGCATGTACAACACGCTCTGGTACCCTTTCACGATCAAAGTGAGCTAACTTCTCAATTAATTGGTAATCTTCTAATAGAGTCGGTCCTCTACGTCCGGCAGTTAATGAATTTTGATTGTCTCCAATTGGAACACCTTGATTTGTCGTTAAACGATTATTAGTCATATCAGATCTCCTTATTTATAATTATTATTATTTAGTATTAATTATATAATATTGTAAATCATAATGAAAATCAATATCAAATTATAATTATTATAAACTAGTAATTCATTTAGTCGATTTTAACCACCTCTTTACTATGTAAATGACCGATTTGCCTAAAACTAGTTAATGATAATACCTGTCTAATTAATGTTTATTTCACTAATCCCCTTTTTAGCATTAAAAATAGTATAAAATCGAAACAAAGAATAATTATAAATAATAAATACTTGTAAAATACAAAAAACCTATCCTAGAAATATAGGTTAGGTTTAAATGATTAATTTGGATTCAATTAGAAATTAATATATTTTTGTGGATCAACAGCATTAGTCTTACCATAATTCCATTCACCTTTATGTAATTCAAAGTGTAAATGTTGGCCAAAAGAATGTCCTGTATTACCCATGTAGCCAATTTTTGTTCCTTTTGAAACAGATTGGCCTGTTGAAACATTATAGCTATCTAAATGCGCGTAAACAGTTGTCCATACTTGTCCATTTATATTATGTGTAATGAAAACACAATTCCCATAAGTGGATGATACATATGCTCGAATGACTACTCCGTCACCGGCAGCTACAACTGGAACACTACCACTTGCTGCTATATCAACTCCATCATGGAATTCTCCACCTTCAAATGAACGGGTACCAAAACCAGATGAGATATAACCAGATGCTGGTCTAGTAAAGTTACCACTAGATACTGGCGGAGTATTATCTGATCCACCACCTGTTGATGGCTTATTGTTATTATTATTATTTTTATTCTTTTCAATCTCTGCCTTACGTCTTGCTTCTTCAGCAGCAGCTCTCTTTTTAGCTTCTTCAAGAGCTTTTTGCATTGCAGCTTGTTGACTAGCTAGTAATTGATCTTGCTCTTCTAAGTTTAAAGCATCTTCATGAGCTTCTTTTTCTTGCGATTTGAGCGAAGCCATAAGCTTGTTTTTATTACTTACTTGACTTGCTAGTTCAGTTTTTAGATCTTCTAAATTAACTAGATCTCGTTCAATTTTTGCTTGTTTAATCGTCATTTCATCTTTCTTACTGCTTACATCAATTAGATCTAAATTTTGCTGTTTAATAATATCTTGATCTGCATGCATGATAACTTGTACAGCACTCATTCGTTGAACTAAATCTCCGAAACTATTAGAGCCTAATATAACATCGACGTAAGATAACATCCCACCAGTTTTTTGAAGCGAACGCATTCTGTCTTTTAATAACTCTTGTCTTGTATCAATACGCTTTTCAATAAATTCAATTTCTTTTTTAAGCTTTTCAATTTGCTTTTTACCACTATTAACTGCATCTTTCGTTTGGCTAACCTTTTGCTTAGTATCATCCATCTTAGCATCTAGTTGTTCAAGCTCAGCAACAATTTTTTCTTGATTTGCTTGCAAGTTCTCAATTTTGTTATTTGCTGCGTTTGTTTGATTTTTAACCTCACTACGTTTCTTTTTGATACGGTCAATTTCTGTTTGGTACTTACTCTCTGCAAAAGAAACGGATGGGATTGCCGCGATGATGAAAGTACTGCATAAAACCGTAATCATTACTTTCTTAGTTTTTCTCTGTTTCATCTAAGATCCCTCCTTATATGTATATAGAAAAGCTTTAGTATCGTTCTCAACTCAGATAGACGTTAAATTAGACACTAAAGCTTATCATTTCATTACTTTTTGGCTGTTTTCGTATACGTTGCTACTATTTATCTGTTATTGGTTGAGTATCGATCCATTCAAACGGATTATTAACCTGTTTGTATTATCAGAACCCAATAAAAACAACAATCTATTTAAAAAGAGCCTACTTATTTAAAACAATTAAACTTTTATATAATATTTTCAAATTATTTACGTAAGAATTTTCGGATTGACATTACAGAACCCCACATACCAATTACTGCACCAATTCCAATTAGAACACCTGAAATTTGGTACACAAATGGTGAGAACGGAAGTAAAGTAAACATAGATCCAGCTAATTTCGGCATTAGCATATTATAAACAAGGTTATAGCCAGTCAAGATTAATCCAATAGGAACAATTGCCCCTAGAACACCAAGGAATAATCCTTCTAATAAGAAAGGCCAACGAATAAAGTTATTTGTTGCACCTACTAATCTCATAATCTCAATTTCACGACGTCTTGCCATGATTGTAATTTTAATTGTATTAGAGATTAAGAACATCGCAGTGAATAGTAGACCAACAATTAGTACTAAACCAATATTTCGACCAACTGAAACTGCTTTAAATAATTTTTGTACTTGTTTTTTACCATAAATTACATCATCAATATAAGTTAAGCCTTCGATTTTCTTTGCAACTGGTGCAATTTTATCTGGCGAATCTGTTTTAACAATAAAAGTATCATTTAATGGATTTTCTTGTTCAAAAAGTTGGAATGCTTTTCCATCTTGTCCCATACTTTTGATCAAATTATTTAGTTCTTGATCTTTAGATGAGAACTTAACTGTCGTAACATGATCTATTTTCTTAATATTATCTTTTAATTCAGCTTGTTGTTTCTTAGTTGCTGTTAAATCAACTAGCACACGTATTTCAACATCTTTTTCTAAAGTTGTACCGATATGATTAACATTCAGAATTACAGTTAAGAATACACCTACTAGCATTAACGTTACTGCAACAGCACTTACAGACGCGAATGTCATCCAACCATTACGTTTTAAGTTACGTAGACCTTCACGAACATGTCTTCTCGCAGTTCTAGCTTTCATAACCGTACACCCCTCTCGCTTGGTCGCGTACAATTTTTCCGCCTTCAATTGCAATTACACGTCGTTTAATATTATTAACAATATCTTTGTTATGTGTTGCCATTACAACTGTCGTACCGCGATCATTGATTTCCTTAAAGATATCCATAATCTCCCAAGTAGTTTCAGGATCTAGATTCCCTGTAGGTTCATCCGCAATTACAACTTTAGGTTTGTTTACAATTGAACGAGCAATCGATACACGTTGTTGTTCTCCACCAGAAAGTTCTGTTGGTAAGAATCGAGCTTTATGTTTTAACTTAACTAGTTCAAGAACTTCCATAACTCTCTTCTTTATTGTTTTCGGATTTTCTTCTATAACTTCAAGTGCAAAAGCAATATTTTCATATACAGATAATGTAGGAAGTAACTTATAATCTTGGAAAACTACTCCTATATTTCTTCGTAATAATGGAACTTTACTATTCTTCATCTGGCTTAAATCAATTCCATTAATTAAAATCGTACCCTTTGATGGTCTTTCTTCACGATACATCATCTTAATGAATGTTGATTTCCCAGCACCACTAGGTCCTACAACATATACGAATTCACCTTGGCGAATCTTTACATTAATACCATTTACCGCAAGAACACCATTAGGATAAGTCTTGTAGACATCTTTTAACTCAATCATGACATTCTCCTTATTTTTGTTCCTTTTTTATCGAATAGGAATAAACCCATTTTATTTGGTTTTACAAAATCTCTATCCTTAACCAATACCTGCTCTTAATCTACATAATTCGATATATTTAGCTAAGCTCCTCTATTATACCATCTAAAAAATGTCAATACTGATAAATTTATGTTACATTTTGAATAATAGTCAATATTTAATTCGGCCTATTTACTAATTTCTTTAAATAAATGGTGATAATTGTCATATAAATGAAAACAGACCATAAATGGTCTGTTTTAGTTTTTATTTTTTAGTTGCTAACCATTTTGCTACGCTTTTAGCATCATTTCCTTGAAGTACACCACTTGGCATTGATCCTCTGCCATCATGTATGATATTTTCAATATCTTTTTCAGAGTATTTTGCGCCGACCTTTTTTAAACTCGGTCCAACGATTCCTTCAAGCTCGCCACCGTGACAGGTAGCACAGCTTTGTTTAAAAAGTTTTTCCCCATTACTGACTGAAACTGGTTCACCAGAATCTTTATTGTTTGAATTATTATTTGAACCACATGCTGCAACTGTTAACAGCATTCCCCCTGTAATAAAAGCAAATAATAGCTTTTTCACAAAAATCTCCCCTTTAAAAAATGCCATTAAATATAGTCTACTACTAATGCGAGAGATTTATTTTTCCTTTTTATGTCAAATTTGTGAAACCTTCTCCAAGTACTTCAGTTGCATCCACAACTGTTATAAAAGCATTTCGATCGATTGACTGAACGATGTCTTTTAAGGATGTGAACTCAGATTGATCAAGTACACACATTAACACTAAACGATCTTCATTTGTGTATCCGCCAACACCAGTTAATTTTGTTACACCTCGATCTAACTCATGAACAATTGCATTTGTCACAAGTTCCACTTCTGAAGTAATAATTAGTGCCATTTTAGATCTAGCAAGTCCAATTTGAACTAAGTCAATCGTCTTACTTGTTACGAAAAGTGCGATTAAAGCATACATTCCACTTTCAAGGTCAAATACGATTGCTGCAGTTAATACAATTAGCCCATCAATAAATGCAACACACACACCTAGTGATAAACCCGTATACTTATGAACAATTTGAGCTGCTAAATCCGTTCCACCAGTAGAGGCTTTTCCACGAAATACAATACCTAATCCTAAACCAATACAAAGCCCACCAAAAATTGCGGCTAAAAGTGGATTGTCTGTAGCAGGAGCAACATCTTTTGTTAGTAATACAACTAATGGTAAAAAGATTGTTCCCGCAAGAGTTTTCACACCGAATTGACGTCCGAGTAAAATCACACCTGCTATAAATAAAGGAATATTAAACGCCCATTGTACGATTGCAGGCTCAAAACCAAGGGTGTTTTGTAGAATTGTTGATATCCCACTTACACCACCTGAAGCAATCTTATTAGGTAATAAAAATACGTTAAATGCAACGGCTATAATTCCAGAACCTACTAATACAAATAAATAATCAAAAAACGTTTTACCCCACCCTACATAAAGAGCAGTGGCATACTTTACTTTCTTCAATTTTATCCCCCTCAATACTTCCCTCTAGATGATAACTTTCAATTTTGTATCCTTTTATAAGGACTATCTCTCTATTTTTAATTATGAAAAATACTAAAAGCTTTCATTATATGTTAACCAAAATCAACTTTTTTACATTTGTAAAACAACTAAAAAATGAATATGATTCAAGTAATTCCTTCGCTATAGCAAGTCTTGAAACTAGCTACCTACCTAGAGAGAAATACTCAAAAAGAGAACACCTTCTAAACAGAAGATGTTTAAATGAGGTTTTAATTATCCCCTATAACCCCAATTTAAAGGCTGTTAAGAAAGAGAAAATCCCCCTTCTTATCAGCCTATTTTTCAAAGTATATATTAAATCTTAGAACGTAAGTAAGCGTCGATAAATGGATCAAGTCCACCATCCATCACAGCTTGTACATTACCTACTTCAGCACTTGTACGATGATCTTTAACCATTGAATATGGGTGGAATACATATGAACGTATTTGACTTCCCCATCCAATTTCTTTTTGCTCACCACGAATTTCATCAAGTTGAGCTTGTTGCTCATCTAATTTACGTTGATATAATTTTGCTTTCAACATTTTCATCGCTGATTCACGGTTTTTGATCTGTGAACGTTCAGATTGACATGTAACAACTGTATTCGTTGGAGTATGAGTAATACGAACTGCTGAATCAGTTGTATTAATATGCTGACCACCCGCTCCACTTGCACGGTACGTATCAATTTTCAAATCTTCTGTACGAACTTCGATTTCTATTTCTTCATTGAATTCAGGCATAACTTCACAAGAAACGAATGAAGTATGGCGACGACCTGAAGAGTCAAATGGTGAGATACGTACTAAACGATGTACACCTTTTTCAGCTTTTAAATAGCCATAAGCATTATGTCCCTTAATCGCTAAAGTAACACTTTTAATACCAGCTTCGTCACCCGGTAAGTAATCCAATGTTTCAACTTTAAAACCACGTTTTTCAGCCCATCTAGTGTACATACGTAATAACATTGAGCCCCAATCTTGTGACTCAGTTCCACCTGCACCTGGGTGAAGTTCTAGAATTGCATTATTTTTATCATAAGGCTCACTTAATAATAATTGAAGTTCAAAATCATTTAACTTAACTGTTAATACTTTCACTTCAGAAACTAACTCTTCAAAAAGCTCGTCATCGTTTTCCTCTTTAACAAGCTCATATGTTAATTCTAGATTTTCGTAACCATCACTTAATTCATTGAACTCATTAATTACTTCTTTTAATCCACTTACTTCACTTATAACAACTTGTGCTGCTTTTTGGTCATCCCAAAACGTTGGCTCAGACATAAATGCTTCAAGCTCGTCTAATCTTCCTTGCTTCGTTTCTACGTCAAAGAGACCCCCTAAATGCTTGAAGGCGTTTGGCCATCTTTTCTAATTCTTGCTTTACTTCTACTAATTCCATTACTTACACCTCAATTAAAATTTTATGAACAATAAAAAGCAGGTAAAGACAAGTAATTTGGAAGGAGTAACAGTTGTAAGTTACACCAATTTCCTAAATAACTACTTGCCCTTGCCCCTTTTTCATACAGTTTCTATAGTATTAGATTCCTTTTCCGTGGCAGTTTTTATACTTCTTACCTGATCCACAAGGACAATCTTCGTTTCGACCAGTCTCTTCAGCTTTTACGATTGGCTTACGTTTAACTTCACCATCATCGTTACTTACGTGAATTGCTTCACCTTGAATCGCTTCACGCTCAACATCAGCCTCAATTTCAGCTTTCATAATGATACGAGATACTTCTTCTTCAATAGAAGCTATCATTTCTTCGAACATCGCGAAACCTTCCATTTGGTATTCACGTAATGGATCGATTTGAGCATATGCACGTAAATGAATTCCTTCACGTAGTTGATCCATTGAATCGATATGAGCCATCCACTTACCATCTACAGTACGTAATAATACAACTTTTTCGAACTCACGCATTTGTTCTGCAGGTAAAGCGTCTTGCTTTTCTTCATAACGTTCAAATACAACTTTTGAAATTAATTCAACCATTTCATCTGGCTCAAGAACGCGTAATTGATCAACAGTAATTTCATCTTCATTTAATAAGTTAGCTTCTAAGAAATCGATGATTCCTTCTAAATGCCACTCTTCTTGAAGTTGCTCGTTTGGCGTATGTGCAGAAACAACACGATTAATTGTTCCTTCTATCATACTCTTAACGATTGGTTGTAAATCATTTGAGTCGATTACTTCAGAACGTTGAGCATAAATAACTTCACGTTGCTGACGTAAAACATCATCATATTGTAATAATTGTTTACGAGCATCGAAGTTATTACCTTCAACTCGTTTTTGTGCTGATTCAACCGCACGAGAAACCATCTTACTTTCAATTGGTTGAGAATCATCTAATCCTAAACGATCCATCATAATTGAAAGATTGTCAGAACCAAATCGACGCATTAACTCATCTTCCATTGAAAGATAGAATGTTGTAATACCTGGATCTCCTTGACGACCAGAACGTCCACGTAACTGATTATCAATACGACGACTCTCATGTCGCTCAGTACCGATTACTGCTAATCCACCAAGCTCACGAACACCTTCGCCTAATTTAATATCTGTACCACGTCCAGCCATATTCGTCGCAATTGTAACAGCACCTTTGTGACCTGCTAAAGCGATAATATCAGCTTCACGTTCATGGTTTTTAGCATTTAATACTTCATGTTTTACACCTTTACGTTTTAACATTTGAGAGATTAACTCAGATGTTTCAATTGCAACAGTACCAACAAGAACTGGTTGTCCAGCTTTGTGGCGCTCAGCAATTTCTTCTACTACTGCAGTGAATTTACCATTCATTGATTTATAAACTAAATCTGCTTTATCAATACGAGCAATTGGACGGTTTGTCGGAATGACAAGTACGTTCATATTGTAAATATTACGGAATTCTTCTTCCTCAGTTTTAGCTGTACCTGTCATACCAGATAACTTTTTGTACATACGGAAGTAGTTTTGGAAAGTAATTGTCGCAAGAGTCATACTTTCATTTTGAATCTTTAGACCTTCTTTTGCTTCAATCGCTTGGTGAAGACCTTCGCTATAACGACGACCTTTCATTAAACGACCAGTAAATTGGTCAACAATCACAATCTCGCCGTCTTGTACAACATAGTCAACATCATTTGTCATCGTAATATGAGCACGAAGACCTTGGTTAATATGATGATTTAAATTCACATTTTTTAAGTCAAATAAGTTATCTACACCAAACGCACGTTCAGCACGAGAAATACCTTCTTCAGTTAATAAAACTGATTTAGTTTTCTCATCATACGTAAAGTCTACATCTCTCTTAAGCATACCTACAAATGCATTTGCTGCGATATATGCTTGTGCAGATTGTTTTGCTTGTCCAGAAATAATTAATGGAGTACGAGCTTCGTCAATTAAAATCGAGTCAACTTCATCAATAATTGAATAATTTAAAGGACGTTGAACACGTTGTTCCGCATAAACAACCATATTATCACGAAGATAATCGAAACCTAATTCATTGTTTGTTGTATACGTGATATCACATGCATAAGCTTCACGTTTTTCATCTGGATCCATGCTATTTAAATTTAGACCAACAGTTAGGCCTAAGAATTCGTATAATTGTCCCATTTCACGAGCATCACGGCTAGCTAAGTATTCATTGACTGTAACAACGTGAACACCTTCTCCGCTTAACGCGTTTAAGTAAACTGGTAATGTAGAAGTTAATGTTTTACCTTCCCCAGTTTTCATTTCTGAAATATTACCTTCGTGTAATGAAATTCCACCTAATAATTGTACTGGGTATGGTGTCATACCTAGAACACGAGTTGCGCCTTCACGAACTACCGCAAATGCTTCAACAAGAATATCATCAAGTGTTTCTCCCTTTTGAATGCGTTCTTTAAAAGCAGCTGTTTTGGCTTTTAATTCTTCATCAGATAATTTAGCAATTTGATCTTGCATCGCTACAATTTGATCAACTTGTTTCTGCATTTTATTTAATTGTCGTTGATTAAGGTCAAATACCTTTTTTAACATTCCAAGCATACGAAACGCTCCTCTATTATAAAGTCATAAATAATGTCTTCTATTAGGTAGATACTATTTCTAATTTTATCATTAAATGAAGATAAGTGACAACCTTATGTAAATATTGTTCGATTAGAATTGTTTAATAGTTTTGAAAATATACAAATATAGCTTTAGATTAGCTATTTAATTAAAGCTTTTTCGTAAATTTTGTTGCTAGTAAAAAATGGAGTATTCTAGATTTCCTCTCCAGGATGCTCGCTTTCCGTGGGGCGTGCGATGAGCCTCCTCGGCTCGCCTGCGGGGTCTCATCTGTCCCGCTACTCCCACAGGAGTCTCGCACCTTCCGTTCCAATCATCTTCCTTATTTAAAGTTTGCTTTAAAAGCCCTTTTAAAATCAACATTCTTTAGTAAAGAGCATAAAACAAAAAAGGACTAAGCGTAATTAATTCCGCTTAGTCCTTTTATCATTTACTATTTTATTATTTTGCTTCAATCAATCCATAACGACCATCTTTTCTAGCGTAAACGATGTTCGTTTTGTTTGTTTCACCGTTTAAGAATACGAAAAAGTTATGTCCTAACATATTCATTTGTAGAACTGCTTCTTCAGCATCCATTGGTTTTAGATCGAATTGCTTTGTACGAACTAATTCAATTTCATTCTCATGTTCCTCCACTGCAACAGCAGCTTCAGCAGATGGTGATGGCGCAAACATATATTTTAAAGATCCTTTTTCTCGTAGTTTGCGATTTACTTTTGTTTTATGTTTTCTAATTTGACGATCTAGTTTATCAATAACTAGATCAACAGCTGCATATAAGTCAGCATGTTCTTCTTCTGCACGTAATAACATGTACGTGCCTGGAATAGTTACTTCAATTCTTTGCTTGTCGTGGAATACCTTTGCATTAACTCGTGCTGATAAATCTTCATTAAAATAACGGTCAAATCGCGATAATTTTTTCTCTACGTAATCACGAATTGCTGGAGTAATTTCAATATTTTCGCCGCGGATGTTTAGCATCATATGGGTTTCCTCCTTCATCAAGCTCCAAAAATGAAAGCTGTCTATACTTATATTCTACATTATATCGGATTATTCCTGCATCTAATATGTGTCGAATATAAGAAATCTTTTTAGTCTGCTCATGAAAGTATATTTAAGAACATGCTTAAAGATACACTGTATTTTTTTCCAAAAACAAACAAAGGCTTACTCAAATGAGCAAGCCCTTGTGGTCCGAATCTATATAAGCAAATATTTACTTATTAACGGAAATTAAATTTTAGTTACATTAGCAGCTTGAGGTCCGCGGTTACCTTCAACGATTTCGAAGCTAACTTCTTGGCCTTCTTCTAAAGATTTGTAACCATCAGCATTGATTGCTGAGAAATGTACGAATACATCGTCTCCATCTTCGCGCTCGATAAATCCAAAACCTTTTTCAGCATTAAACCATTTTACTTTACCTTGCATTCAAATCCATTCCCTTCAGTCGAAAACTTGTGAATATTCTCCACATTTCAACTATACATCATGAAAGTGGGACAAGTCAAAACTAGCTTATCGCCTTTTTTTTCATGAATTCGACAAAAAACGAAAAATTCTAATTACTTTTTAACACTACTATTATTCTTCTTATTTTTACATTAAAATCACGTTAAACTTTAAAACGATAAGGTACCGTCGTAACGATTACGCTACGTTTATAAAGTAAGTACGTACGTAGTAAAAGACTCGATTGATTGTGTAGAACATTATGCCAGTTTTTCTTTGTAATAAATTGTGGAATTAAAACTGTGATTTCAAATCCATTATCATGAGCTTTTTGTTCCATTTCATCTATTACCTTTAAAAGTGGTCTTGTGATCTCTCGATATTCAGAGTGAACGACGATTAGTTTTACATTTGGATTCCATGCTTCCCATTTATCTCTCATTTGCTGTTCGCTATCTTTATCAAAAGAGATATAAACTGCATAAACTTCATCCGCAATACCTTGGGCATATTGCATCGTACGTTCAACTACTTTTGTAATACCAGCGACTGGCACGACCATAATATTCCCATTAATTTTTTCAGGAATATCATTGTTTAACCTTAATTGATCGCCTACTGCTTCATAATGCTTACGGATTCTTAAGAATAAAATAACGATTAAAGGTAAGAAAATAAAAATTGACCAAACTTGAGAAAACTTAGTTGTTAAGAAAATAATTGAAACCGTTGCTGAAATAAATGCCCCTACAAAGTTTGCAATTAATTTTGGGAACCAACCTGCTGGTTTCTCTCTTATCCATTTAATAACCATACCTGTTTGAGAAAGTGTAAACGGTACGAATACACCAACAGCGTATAGTGGTATTAATTCTTCAGTTTTACCTTGGAAAGCAATAATTAGTAAAATTGAAGCTACACCAAGTGTGATAATCCCATTTGAATAACCTAAACGATCTCCACGAAGTAAGTACATCCTTGGCATGAACTTATCACTAGCTAAGTTATACGCAAGTAATGGGAATGCAGAAAATCCTGTATTTGCTGCTAATACAAGGATTAGTGCTGTCGTTCCTTGGATAAAGTAATAAATTACATTTCTACCAAAAATATCTGAACCTAATTGAGACATAACTGTTTCTTCGGCATTCGGCGTAATTCCATACCAGTAAGCTAAAAACATAACACCTGAGAATAGGACCGCTAAAATTGTCCCCATCATCATCAATGTTTTCGCTGCGTTTTTCTCAGATGGCTCCTTAAAGTTAGGAATTGCATTTGAAATAGCTTCTACTCCGGTTAAAGCAGAACATCCTGATGAAAAAGCTTTTAATAGTAAGAACAACGTTATTCCTTCTGGCTTAACCCACATCGGTGCATGAGTTGTTGCAGGAGCATGGCCTGTTAATACATTATAAAGACCTACTATTATAATGATAACAAGTGCTACAACAAACAGATACACTGGGTAAGCTAAAATAGATGCTGATTCAGTTAATCCTCGTAAATTTAAAATTGTAATAAAAATAACTAAAATAACTGCAATAAATACCGTATGACTGTGTAATGCAGGAACAGCTGATGTAATTGCATCTGTTCCTGCAGACACACTTACGGCTACCGTCAAAATATAATCGACTAATAATGAGCCACCCGCTATTAAACCTGGGATTACACCAAGGTTTTGCTTAGATACGACATATGCTCCTCCACCATGAGGATAACTATAAATAATTTGGCGATAAGATAAAATTAGAGCTAATAATAAAATTAATACGCCAATACCAATTGGAATCGAATACCAGTAAGCTGCTGCCCCAATCGTAGTTAATACAATTAAAATTTGCTCTGGACCATAGGCCACTGAAGACAATGCATCAGATGACAAAATAGCCAAAGCCTTTGTATTCGATAACTTTTGCTCACTTAATTCAGTCGACTTAAGTGGTTTACCAATTAAGTATCGTTTTAAAATCGATAACATATGTACACCTCAACATAAAAAGATATAAACCAGTTTTGAGTTTATCACAAAATTAGTAAAATTTGTGTGATATGGTAGAAAATCTTACCAATATTTATTAAAAGGATGTCAAAATAATTACTATTACCTTTCCTCTAAACATAAATAAAATACTACAAAAAGAAAGTACTCTGTTAAACACAGAGTACTTCTAATGTTCTTTATTCTGTTTTATCAAAAAAAGCAGAAACATTATTTAATGACTTGTATGGATTAATATATTGCGTATGAGCTTTCTTTTGATTCTTTAATCCATTAATATCTTTTTTTATATCAGCTAAAATGATATTCATTGAACGATTGATATGATTATTTAAATCAACAATCTTATCCATCACTTGTCGTTCATTCGCGTCTTTTGGAGGCTGAACAATAGAAAGTAACGAATCTCTTTCATCTAATAACGAAAAGATTTTTTCAATGACCTCATCACGTTTTTCTTGAGACGGTACATTTGAAGTTAGTTCTGCAAGCTGCGTTGTAACTGAAAAAAGTGTCTGATTAACATCCATTAAGCCTGTCCACCATCAGCATACATTTTTTGACGATTCACTTGTATAACTTCTTTCCACGTATCTCTAAATTCTGTAACAAATCCTTCTACCTCATCTAAAATAGAAGAATCATTTTTGATATTCGCGTCTACTAAACGTCGATTCATATAATCGTACATTTGCATTAGTTGTTCAGAAACTTCAATATCCATATTTAACGTAACCATTAACTCACGTATGATGTTTTGTGCTTTTATAATATTCTTATTTCGTTCTTCAAAGTTTTGTTGTGCAATTGCACTCTTTGCTAAGTGAATAAATTTTAGACAACCATTATATAACATCAACGTTAATTCACCTGGAGATGCTGTATTTACTGAGTTTTGTTGGTATTGTTCATAAGGGTTTTTCAATGCCATTTTTTGGTCCACCTTAACGATTATTATCCACCAATGGATTGTAAGAATTGAGAGCTTTGACTATTGGCTTTTTGTATTGCTTCTTCCATTGCATTAAATTGGGCGTAATATCTATTTTCAATTATTACTAAGCGATCTTCAAATTTACCAATTCGAGTATTTAAATCAAGTAAATCTTTCCCCAATGTGAATTGGTTGGAAGTAGAATATGTCTTCCCTGCTTTTTTTGTAATATCATCGATTGCAATTTTTAAAGTATTTTTTAATCGGACAGCTAACCCTTGGTCACTTGTAACCTTTGGATCAGTACCCGGTTGTGTAAATAAATTCGCAACTTTACTTGGATCATCTTGAATTGCTTGCTTTAACTTCGCTTCGTTGATAATTAGTTTTCCGCCATCTAAATAGTCATCGCTAGTAGTTATTCCTATACTACTTAACAATTTAGTTGCAGCACCTAAAACCGGATTCCCTAAATTTGAACGCATTTTAGTTAAAACACCACTAAAAATACTATCTCCTCGAAGTAAACCACTTTGGGCTTTATCTTCCCATTGCTTAATTTGATCATCTTTCATTGCTTCTCTTTGTTCGTCTGTTAAAGGCTGGAAGTCGCGATAACGTTTTTGCGTTACTTTATTACTAATATTTGCAATTAATTCATTGTAAGAGTCAACAAAAGCTTTTACACTATCAAATACTTTACTAGTGTCGGTAGCAGTAGATATTGTAACTGGAGATGCAGAAGTTTGTTTTAATGTATACGTAACATCGCCTAGAGTGAAGGTGTTTGATTTACGTGTTGTTGTAAGACCATTGATTTTAAAACTCGCATCTGAACCATTTGATGAAGGTACCAGGTTATTGGATCCGTCAGCAGTGAATCCTATTGCTTGCATAAAGCTCTTTGTTCCAGCCCCTGCACCTGACTCATTAATTTTGATACCCGCTCCAGTACCTGTTGCTTTATTTGTAAAAACCATTTTTTGTGTAGCTGAATCATAAAAAGCCGATACACCAGCACTAGAATTATTAATTTTCTTAATAACATCATTAAGTGAGTCTGTCGAACCATCAATATCGATCGATACAGTTGATGTTACTCCATCCGGTGATGTTACATCAAATTGTAATTTTTGTGCACCTGATAGCTGGTAGCCACCATTAAATGTAATTGTATTTAATTTTGCAGTAGGATCGATTGAACCTCCACCACTATTTACAACTGAATTTGATGTCCACCTTGCACTTGATGCTAATGAAGTAATTTCATCGATTGAATTCACTACATTACTACTGGAGTTACTCGAAGAAGTAGCACTTACTACACTTTCATTCGAACTAGATACTGATTTAACATTAAAAGTCGAAACTAAACCTACACCATCAGTTATTTGTTTTCGAAAATTGTCCATCAGCAAGTTTAAATCACGATATTGTTGTGTTTGCCATTCATTTATTTGCTTTTGAGCTTTTAATTTATTTAACGGTAGTTTTTCTGCATCCATTAATTTTTTGACTGTAGCATCAATATCAAGTGCGCCTGAAAAACCTGTTATTCGGTTTACCATAAAATATCACCCTTAAATTTTTTTATCAAACATTAAACCTATAAATTCTTTCATCGCTGCGTAAAAGTCTAGTAGTTTTTTTGAAGGAATTTCTTTAACTACTTCTTTTGTATCTTTATCTACTAAAACTGCATAATAACTATGCGTTTTATCATGTAATTTAAATTCTAAGGATGTTTGTGATGGTTCTAATAATTTGTTCATTCCATCAATTACTTTTTCTAGATCTTTTTTTGGTACTATAAAATCTTCAGGCTCATTAGCAGAAACTTTTACTACATAATCTTTAACTTCTTGGCCTTGTTGTTGTACAGGGATGTTTGGGACATTCTTAGCCAAAGTCGAAGTAGATACATTGTTTATCATTCGACTTCCTCCCTTAAAAAATTAACTTCATCTATTAATATATCGGTAAAAAAAATAAAAAGTGTAGATAGAAAATTAACTAAGTGAATATCCTATTTACTTTAATAATTATAGGTACTTATCTTAAGTGCTTTTACACTTTTTTAAAAGTACAAGTTAAGCTAAAAGAATTTATTCAACTTCTTCAAATTTATTTAGTAATCTCCGAAATAAATCAAGATAGTAAGTTAACAATCTATTAAATGAAAATAACTATAAATTTATTATTTTACAACAAAAAATTTTCTTATAACCGGAGGATGAAACATGACTTCTACGCAACTAGTTCCGAGTCATTTTAAGAAATTCTCATGTATTGGAAGTGAATGTGAGAATCACTGTTGCCAGGGATGGGTAGTATCTATTGATAAAAAAACATATAAAAAGTACCAAAATTCTAATGATCCTACCTTAGCAAAAAATTTAAAGAGATATAAAGGTAATGATAAAGGGATGCCTTATGCAACTATACAGATGAAAGAATGTGGAACTTGTCCATTTTTAACTGATAATGGACTTTGTTATATTCATGCAAACTACGGGGAAGAAATGCTAAGTTCAGTCTGTTCCGTTTTTCCTCGTGTAAAAAACATTTTTAACGATGTGTTGGAGCAATCGCTTTACCTTTCGTGTCCTGAAGCCGCAAGAATTGCCTTATTAGACCCGAATCCAATGGAATTCGACATTGAAATATCAGAACGTGTTATCTTAAATTCAATCTCAAAGCAGACTAATGACATTAGTCAAAAGAGTAACTTATCACCCCATTTCTTTCAATTGCGTTCATTTGCAATTGAACTAATTCAGGATCGTACATGGGATTTAAAAACTCGACTATTATTACTAGGATTTTGGATTCAAAGATTAGAAAAATTAGAAGATGTATCTATATCAGAATCCAATTTAAAAGAAGAGTGGGCTAATTTCATTACCACTTACTCAGCTCATATTAAATCTGGTACGATAGAAACTTTATTAGATGGTACAAAAGGAAATGAATCACGATTCGTAGGCTTTATACAAGCTTATTTCTCAACTAGAAACGAAATTGAGAATATTTATAAAGAATATAAGCTATTAGTTTCAAATTTATTAAATAATTTCGACTGGCTTAATGGCCAAATTGATGATTGGACATCCAGTTATACAACAGTTAAAAACAAATCCGAAAAACTAATTAATTCAAAAGAATATATCCTTGAGAATTTCCTAGTAAACGAAATTTTCAAAGATTGGTTCCCATTCGGAAAAAATACTATGTGGGACCATTATTTATCATTAATTTTTCATTACACAATTATAAAAGTTCACTTTATGAGTATAATTACTGAAACTAACTCACTAGATGAGTCAGATATAATAAATGCAATATACTTATATGTTCGATCATCACTTCATAGAAAGTCTTATGTAAATAGTATTTTAGAATATGCTAAGGATAATCAAATGAATGATTTAGCATCCGTAGTCATTTTACTAAATTGTTAATTTCAAAATTGAATCTATTATTAAAAAGAAAAAGGAGTAACAAAAGTTACTCCTTTTTCTTTTTATACTTAATTATATTACTCTTACTTGAACAAGAATTGTTATTCCATCACTTACTACCCTTATAGTCGTTGAATAGCCTACTCTTGCTGTAGATGGGATAGTTACAAGTCCATTCGCATTTACAGTTGCAGTTGACAGATTATTAGAAGTGTAAGCTGTTCCATTAGATGCCAAAGTAACATCTTTTTGGGTACCATCAACCAACGTTCCCATAATCGTTAATTGCCCAGATGTCCCAGCTTTTAATGAAATAGTTGTAGGAACTGACTCTAATGCAATTAATTTATTGGGATTAGTAGTAACAGTAATCGAAACAACTTTACTAATTCCATTGTTTCGAACTGTAATAGATATTACGATTCCATCTTTAGCGCTACTAGATAATGTAATTAATCCATCGGTGCTAACTGTCGCATAACTTGAATTACTAGAATACGTAGTTTTTTCACTACCATTCGTAATATCCTTAGTACTTCCATCACTAAATGTACCAAGAACACTTAATTGTTTAGTTGTTCCAGTTACCATAGTAACCGCTGAAGGAGTTACTGTAAAATTAGTAACTTTTATAGATGGGTCAACTACTTTAACGTTTACATAAAGTCCGACACCATTATTTGTAATAAAGATTGATGCTGTTGCCCCATCTGTCGCATTACTTGGTGCAGATAATAAACCATTAGCATCTATAGTAACAGCGCTCTTATTATTACTATTATATAGTGTTCCAGTACTTCCTAAAGTAATATCTTTTGTACTTCCGTCAGTCAAAGTACCAGTTATAGAAAGTTGAACTGTTCCTCCAGGTGCAATAGTAACACTTGTAGGATTACTAGAAATTGACTGTACTTTAGGGGTAGGATCTACCACATTTAGTACAATTACTTTATTAAATCCATTATTAGCAACTGTAATATATGCCTTTGAACCATCAGCTGCACTACTTGAAACAGTAACTAATCCTGTAGCATTTACAGTTGTAAACGTAGAGCCACCAGTTAAAAATACTGTACCTTGGCTTGTAGAACTTATATCTTTTGTACTCCCATCACTCAATGTTGCTGTAATGATTAACTGTTTTTGTTCTCCAGGCGCCATTGTTAGTGATGAAGGATTTACTGTTAATCCAGTAACTTTAGGCGATGGATCTGTGATAGTTACAGTTATTATTTTAGCTACAGAACCATTACTTATTGTAATACTAGCAATATCGTTCTCCTTTGCATTAGCAGAAACAGTAATCAAACCATCTGCATCAACTGTTGCAATTGAAGTTGCATTACTTTTATAAATAGTTCCTTCGCTACCAAGTGTAATATCTTTTGTACTTCCGTCAGTGTACGTTCCTACAATTGATAGTTGTTGAGTTTTTCCAATATCAATAGTTGGTGCTAAAGGTGTAACATCTAACTTAGTTAATTTAGGTGCTGGGTCTAAAATTGTAAGAGTTACATTTTTAAGTACCCCATTGTTTGTAACCGCAATAACTACATTTGTTCCCACTGTAGCGTGCGTTGATACAGTAATATTCCCTTCAGGACTAACAGTCGCTGTAGATATTGCTTTGCTTTCATATTTGGTTCCCTCTGTTGAAGAAGTCACATCTCTCGTATTTCCATCTTCCAAGTTTCCGATTACAGACAATTGAATAGCTTGTCCAGGTTCAACAGAGATAGTATCAGGAGTGACTGTTAACGAAGTAACCTTAGGTCTTGGATCAACAACATTTACATTTACAACCTTTAATATCCCGTTATATTGCACTTTGACAGTAGTATTATATCCATACTTAGCCGCACTTGGAATTGTAATCAAACCGTCTGAGTTAACTGTTGCTGTTTGACTTGAACCACTAGTGTAACTTGTTCCTTCTGTTGCTAAACTTACATCTTTCGTACTTCCGTCACTATAGATTGCACTGACAGATAACTGCTTAGTATTTCCTGGAGATAAATCCACATTCATTGGGTTAACTATTAAGTCCGTAAGTTTTACACTTGTATCTTTAACTGTAACGTTTATTAAGTTTTGAATCCCATTGTTAGTAACTAGAATAGTTGTTTTCCATCCATCTTTTGCATCATTTGGAATTGTTACCAAACCATCTTGACTTACTAACGCTGTTGAAATTGCACTACTTTTATAAATCGTTCCATCTGTTTGGTTAGTAATATCTTTTATTGTTCCATCACTAAGCACACCAGTAATTACTAATTGTTTTGACTCACCTGGAGTCAGTGTTAAATTACTCGGTGAAACTTGAACATCTACAACAACAGGGGAAGCATAAGTATAACCATTTGAGACCATAGTATTAGTTCCATCTGGATTTTCCAATACAACATCGACAATCCCTTGTTTACTCGCTTGTGGTACAACTACATTTAAACTTTCTGAATTAACAAAGTTTACTTTTGCATAGTTATCACCAAACTTAACTTTTGCACCATTTAAGAAATTCTTACCACTAATTAAAACCGTATTCCCACCTTCAAAAGGTCCAGAATTCGGTGTTATTTGCGTCATCTCGGGTTGGGCCCAGTAATTAAAGTTAGTAGCTGCAAATTGAGTATCGCTATTCTCAACTTTAACAACTATGTCTCCTTGCTTACCAGCAGGTGTTGTTAAGGTGATCGTTTGACCATCTACTAATTGCGCTGTCGTCACTTCAACATTATTAAAGAATACTTTTACACCCGGAAGGAAGTATTTACCCTTAATTGTAACTGTGTCTCCACCATTTACATTTCCTTTTGAATCAGTGATTGAATCGATCACTGGAGCATGATTTTTTACAAATAGACCTGTATTCCCAACATTATATGATCTTAAGGAACCTGTATAATCTTTATATGTTATAAATCCTGTCGCAGTATTATATGCGCCTGCCTTTGCACCTGGCTTTAATCGAATTTTATAATGTAATTGCAAAGTGTTTGCTTTTAATTCCTGAATATTCCATACAAGTTTATTTCCTGTTACCGTCGGTTGCGGTATATTACTATCATATGAGCCAGGAACAATTTCAAAATTCGGGTCAACTGTCTCAGTAATAGTTACATCGTACGCACTCGCTAAACCAATTTCTTCTACGATTGCTTCATATACTTGTTGCAGTCCTACTGAACCAAGTACAAAGTGATGGTGATGAGCCGTTGTTGCCATATCCTCTAACAATAGGTTTGGAGGACTTGCTTTTGGATCTTCATTAGGTCCTAATAAAGCAATTGTATAAAAAACAATTCCTGCGTCTTTCGCTGCTTGTGCAGCTATTTTCGCAGCTTCAGTATCATTCGCTTGTCCATCCGTTAACAAAACAATTACTGGTTGAGCATCAGGACGATGATTTGCTAGTAGGTTAGTAGCTTCGTTTAATGCTTGAGAAGTATTTGTATTTCCACCTAATCTTACTTGGTCAATATATCCTTTAACGGCATTTGAATCAGTACTTAGTGGAAAAGTACTTGTGCTCGTACTAAAGTCAACTATACCAACTGAATGTTTTGTTAAATCAATTAAATCAACAAAACTTTTGGCAGCACTAATCATTGAATTAAAACGATTATCTGTCTGCATACTTCCAGATTTATCTAGCACCAAAATAATATCATTTGGTTTTACAACATTTACAGGTGGCGTTCCTGTTACATTTAAAGTAACTTCTGACTCTTCATCTGTAAAAATTGTACTAGGTGCTACAGTTCTCGAAGCATTAATAAAGTTAAATGATGCAGCTTTTGTATTCACCGGTAGTAAGATACTCATTAGAAAGATTAGTATTGTACTAAACTTTATTATTTTTCTCATTTTAACCCTCCATAACAACTTTTTTTCTAAACATTCATAAATAACTGAATATAATAACTAAATATGAAAATATACCTATATAATGTACTTAAAAAAGCGAGTATCCTAACTAGGATACTCGCTCATTTTTAAGAATTAACGAAGAAGTTGTAGTACGCCTTGTGGTTGTTGGTTTGCTTGAGCAAGCATAGCTTGAGATGCTTGAGTTAAGATGTTGTTTTTAGTAAACTCCATCATTTCCTTAGCCATATCAACGTCACGAATACGAGATTCAGAAGCTGTTAAGTTTTCTGAAGCATTGTTTAAGTTAGCAACAGTATGCTCAAGGCGATTTTGCCAAGAACCTAGTGTAGAACGACCTGTTGAAACATTTGCAATTTCTGTATCTAAATTACCGATTGCGCTATCTGCATTTGTTTGAGAAGTAACGTCCATTGCAGCAAGTGCAGTGTTAGTAGCTGTTAAATCGATACCAGCTTGTTTAAAGTCTAATTGGAATGATTGGCCTTGGTTAGCACCAACTTGAATTTCAACTTTACCAGCAGCACCAGCAGCACCATTTAATAATTTTTGAGTATTGAATTCTGTATCTGTTGAGATACGTTTAACTTCTGAACCTAATTGTTGGAACTCTAAATCAAGAGCATCGCGGTCAGCTTGTACGTTTGTATCATTTGAAGATTGTACAGCTAGTTCACGCATACGTTGTAAGATTGAATGTACTTCGTTTAATGAACCTTCAGCAGTTTGGATCATTGAGATACCATCTTGTGAGTTACGAGATGCTTGATCTAAACCACGAATTTGTCCACGCATTTTTTCAGAAATTGAAAGACCAGCAGCGTCATCACCAGCACGGTTGATACGTAAACCAGAAGATAATTTCTCCATGTTTTTGCTAGCATTTGCATTGTTAGCAGTTAATTGACGGTGTGAGTTTAAAGCAGCGATATTGTGATTAATTCTCATTTTAATTTCCTCCTTGAATGTGTTGGTTCACTTCCATGTGAACACCATTTTTTTAGAACCTATTTGAAAATCTCGAGCTTTTTCATTTAAGTTCCTTACATAAGTTATATCGACTGTTTTTTTGTAGATTTTAGTCTTTTTTTACAGAGATTTTTCGACAAAGTCATTTTGTTCGAAATAGCCACAAATTTTCAAGACTTTTTAGAACTGAATATAAGTGTCACTATTAAAATAAAAGAGCAGAGATATTAATCTCTACTCTTTTGTTTTAAATAAGTTTTTTAAGTCAACTAAACCATTAGCCGCTTCCTGATTTTCCTGCTTAATCGATAAATAAATCTCTTTACGATGAATATCTATATGTTTCGGCGCAGAAATAGCTAGCTTTACTTGATCACCTTCTATTGCTGCAATTGAAATTTCAATATCATCACCAATCATAATAGCTTCTTTAATTTTCCTAGAAAGAATTAACATTGAATTAATCCCCCTGAGCAAAAGCCGGCGTTCCAGCTAATTCATGTTTTGTGTGATAACTTGTTTGATTTAATACTACCTGCTTCCCAACCTTTTTAACACAATTTATTATAATTGGTCCTTGTAAATTTGCCGTTGATTTTATGAAGGGTTCTTTTACAGTTATAATACTGTATAAAACAGCATCTTTAGACTCTTTTAACTCTAGAGCTTCGATTGCATTTTGTGTTAATTCAATATCATATTCTGGAAATAAAGAAAATACTTCACCAATTACAAACGCTAAATCTGGCGTATTGACAGACTGTAAAATTGAAAAAGGCAATTCACTTTGAAGCGGTAATAATATAAATTTATTTTCCTCTTCAAATGCTGGAATGCCATTTGGAAAGGTTATTATATCTTCCTGTTGAATGTCTATTTCTCCGTGATATTTTGTTTGTAAATTCATACCTTCCACCTTATCCTTTTTGATCTATTGTAATTCCAGTATAATCAATTTTTAAGTCATTCCAAATATCCATATAACTACTTACTTGGCCTGGAGTAATATTAGTGGTAGGTCTCTGTGGTATAACCTCAATTTCAGGTTTGTGAGTAGTCCAATTAATCTCTAAACTGCCAGGATCATACGACATTTTAAAGCTACCATATCTTGGTACAAATGCAATGTTTACATCATAGATAGGATTTGTACTATTTTCTTTTGAGATATCAGAAATTGCATTTTTGTTATTTTGCACTTTCATCATTTGATCACCTTGCTGAGATACTCTTGCTAGTCCATCTAACCATGCTTGATATCCATCATTAAATGCATCTTCTATTCTACGACGTACACTTTTCAAATCAATATCTGCACGTGCCTCGTACGAATCCATTTCTAAAGTTGGTGCAACTCTTTCTATTTCCATTTCTGCATTTTGTTGATGGATATTCATTTCTGCTTTTGGCTGTTGAAAATCAAGAATTGGTTTTTCAACTTGCAACCCTAGTTTTGCAAACGTTGATTGTATTCGTATTTGAGGAAATTGCATGCTCCTCTTCCTCTCACTCTAAATTTTTCTAAAAGAAAAGCTATCAAAAAAATGATAGCTTAACGTAAGAAGTCTAATAAAGTTGGTTGAATAATACGCGCCCCAACACCAAGTGCAGCGTTGTGAACACTCTCTTGTGTTTTTAAATCTGTTATAACCTTTTCAATATCAGCATCTTCATTATCCGACATAATACGGTTTGCAATAATTTCTTGTGACCCTAAACGATCATCGATCATTTCTATACGATTTTCGGTTGCACCAATTTTAGTTCGTGCAGTTAAAACACTATTAAGTACTTTATCTAGGTCACCTATTGCATTATCGATTGCAGCAGTATTATTTGTTTGTAAACCGTTATGCAGCGAAACTAATTGATTCAATGTAGTTTGATCAAAAATATTGTTTGGATCTGTATTTACTGCAACACTAACTCCTCTTGATACTTCAACTTGAAACGGATTATAAGTTGTAGAAGTTGGAAATGTTCCACTAAGTGTAATTTGTCCATCAACTGCTGATGTAGTAACTGTCATGTTTATAGGTTGTTGAGTTGTATCTAATCCATTAAATATATATTTGTCTCCAACTTGAGTATTTCCAATAGAACCAAGATGTGTAATTAATTGTTTAACCTCTGCTGCTAGAGCTTGGCGAGATTCCACACTATTCGTTTCACTCGAACCATTTACAGCTAACTCTCGCATACGTTGAAGTGCTTGTGTTACTTTATCAAGGGCATCATCACTCGATTCAGTCCATGTATACCCTTCAGATAAATTACGTTTATATTGTTCTACCTGCGTAACATCTGATCGGTAATAAACACCCTTCATCGCAATAACTGGGTCATCTGATGGACGACTAATTTTTTTACCTGTTGAAAGCTGTTCATTATATTTATCAAGCTTCGAGTAACTTGAACCTAAACTTCTAAGCATATTGTTACTTATCATCGTTTGCGTTACACGCATTACTCATTACCTCCCAACAATTCCCATACCATTTATTATTTTATCTAACATTTCATCAATTGCAGTGATATTACGCGCTGCAGCATTATAGGCATGCTGGAATTTGACCATATCTGTCATCTCTTCATCTAATGATACGCTACTTACAGATTTTCTGTTTTGATCAACAGAATCTACTAAAATACCACTATTAGTCATTAATCGGTTTGCTTCTTGAGATTGAACACCCATTCCACCAATAATTCCTTGGTAAAATGCTGAAATACTTGTATTTGTTGTTGAGCCAATTGTTAAATTCGTTCTTCTCATGACATCAGCTAATGATGTAGCGTTTTTTCCATCACCATCGCTAGTCGTCGAACCGGCAGCAATATCATTAATGTTTGTGATAACTACATTAATACTGCTTGCAGTGATTGGTCCCGAACTTGATCCAAAGAAATTACCACCATTCACATCACCTAATGTAATACCAGCAGCATGTACTGTATTAAATGTATTAGCAAACGTGCTAGCAATATCGTCTAAATTTTTAAGCATTTCAGGATATAAACCTACTTGTGCATTTGAGCTATCTAAATATCCATAAGATTTTATTAAACTATCAAGTTTACCCATTGTTTTAAACTTTTCTACATCAATAATGTTATTTCCAATTGAAACAGTATCAACTAATCCTGATGTCGCATCGTAGTTTACTTTTAAATACTTTGGATCAGCTTTAATATCTGTTCCATCAATCACACGACCAGATTCAATTACACTGCCATCTTCAGCAACTAAGTCAATTGTTGCTTTACCTTCTGCTGCTGGAATTGATTGTCCACCACTTGAAGTGTAAGTAACCTTTATATTTACTAAACTAGATAATTTATCGATTAATCGATCACGTTCATCGTATAAGTCATTTGGCAACATTCCGTGTGGTTCAACGTCAGCAATTTGACGATTTACATTTTGAATTTGATTTAGAAGAGAATTTACATTCTTCGTTTCAACTTCTATTTGGTTTTGTTGATCACTTTGAACGGTTTTTAATGATTTTGATAAATAATTAAATGTTTCAGCTACTGCTTTACCACGTTCTAAAACTACTGCTCTCGCACCAGAATTACTTGGATTCAAAGCCAAATCTTGTAAAGATTGCCAAAAGCGATCTAATGTTTTAGAAAGACCTTGTTCAGATGGCTCATTCATAATATCTTCCATTTTTGAAAGCGCATCGGCACGACTAGAATAATATCCTAGTTGACTACTATTATTACGGTATTGTATATCTAAAAATGAATCTCTTATTCTTTGAATCGAAGTTACTTCAGAACCTGTACCAATAAAACCTGGTATATACGGTCTTTCCATTCCTAAAGACGGAAAAGGGGAAGTTGTTTGCATATTCGCGCGCTGGCGTGTATAACCTTCTGTATTTGCATTAGCGATATTATGCCCTAACACACTAATTGCAGCTTGTTGTGTATACATTCCTCTTTTTGCAGTTTCTAATCCCATAAACGTTGGGCGCATGATTTGGAACCTCCTTGCTTAATCTATACCTGTGAATCAAATAGTGTATCTTTTTTCTGTGATTGTTGTTTTGCTGTTGGTCCATAATTTGGTGCTGTTTGTCTTGGCTTCAGTATAGACAACGATAATGATACAAACTGCATTGATTGATAGATTAGCTCTTGATTTAAGTAATTTAGTTCTCTTAATTCTTCTATCTTTTCTTTTAATTCAGATTGAATGTTTATTAGCTTCATAGCTTCTTCTTTTGGAATCACTTTAAGACAATCAGAAAGAGTAGGTAAGTCCCCACTCCATTCATGACCGCTTAAGACTGCATAAACAGATTCGATTCGTTTCTCTTCCAAATCATTTATTGCAAGCAAGTATTTTGCTTCTTTATTAATAATGTCATCTAAACGGTTGATGTCATTTTGCTTAATGACATCCGTTTTAATTAATGATAATTCATAAAGCCTTGTGTATTCTTCTAATTGTTGTTGGAGTGTAGTAAGTAAAAAAGATGAGTTCATTGCCGATCCTTCTTCCTTCTAGTTGTTAGTTCTTGCTGAAATATTGAAGCATTTTCTCGGCTACTAATGATGGTTGTACTTTGTAGGAGCCCTCTTCGATTTGCTTTTTTAATTGCTGTACACGTTCTTCACGTTCTGCGATTAACTGAGAAGCTATTTGAAGATCTTTTGCCTGAGAGGAAATTTCTATTTTGTCTTCATTTTGTTTTTGTGGTTTCTCTTGCTCAATCTTTTTTATGTGATTTTGATAATATTGAATGCGATCAATACCAGTTGGATTAACCTTCATTTTCTCACCTCATTGTCAATCGTTTCATATCCTCATTTTTCTATCTCGCCTTATCGTCAAATAAATAAGTCGCTTTATCTCTTTTTCGTAGTTCTTGAATTCTTCTTTTCTCTTCTTCAACTTTAAGTAAGTCTTTTTTTAAGCCAGTTGAACAATCAGAACAAATCGAACCTTTTTGAATTAGTGTTCCACATTTGTCGCAAGGGTATCCCAAATTTGGAAAATCAGATACACGAAGCTTGCCGTTTCTAATCCATTTCATGATTAGTTCGTCCTCTACTTCTGTAGCCTCTACAATTTCTAGGATTGTCGCTTTGCGATTTTCACGCTTGCGGATAAAATTATAAACTTTATCAAAATTTTTCTGCTCTACTTTATAACATGATTCACAGACATCTCGTAAATTTGTTTTAACAAAAATGCTGTTACAAATAGGACAATTACGTAAGTCTCCCACTAATTTCACCTCTTTTTCCAATGTTCACTAATTATATCGGCAAAATTGGGTGGAAAATCAAGTCCTTTATCACATGACAAATTACCAATTTTTACGCACGAATTAATGTAAGTGAAAATACCTCGCTAGCACCATTTTGTAACAAAATGATTGCAGCATCTCGGACTGTTTTCCCAGTTGTATAGACATCGTCTAAAATTAATATCGGCATGTTTTGGATTTTTTTCTCTCCACAGTAGGAAAATATTTGTTCACGTTTCAATCTTTCGTTTCGATTTAACTTACTTTGCTTCTCTGTATGGATCCGTTTTAAGCATTTCGTTAAAGGAAATCCGGCTTGTTCACCAAGTACTTCTACTTGATTAAAACCTCTTTCAACTAGCCGCTCCTCACTAAGTGGGATTGGAACTATTATTTTAATATGTTTAAAATTATTTTCATAGTATTCTCGCAAATCTGTAATAAACATTGTTGCTAATGTAACATCACCGTAAAATTTATAACGATTTAACCATTCTTTCATTACATCTGTGTAATGATAAATTGATCGATTCAATTTTAATGGTTGAGAAGTGTTTAGTTCTAATGATTCCTCACAATATTTACAAAGTTTTTGATCATGAGCGTGACCGCCACATATTTCACAAATAGTTCCCGAAATCTTTTTATAGCCTGTTAAACATTGTGAACAAGTTTTTTCTTCCAGCTGAAAAAAAAGATGATGCAATGAGAATGTTTCAACGAAATGACTACCGCAATTTATGCATATCATTTGTTATCCAACCAACCTTTCTCATAGCCTAATTTATTCATTCGTACAATTTGTTTTTTAGCACGTACCATTTCTTCACTAATTCCACTATGAAAAAAGATGACATCACCATTTGGATAATCAACATGTCTGCCCGCTCTACCAGCTATTTGCACGAGTGCACTTTCTGTAAAAATTTCCTCATCAGCTCCGAGTACTGCAATTTGACTATTTGTGATAGTAACACCACGCTCTAATATGGTCGTTGTTATTAAAACTTGAATTTCTCCATTTCTAAACGCACTTACTTTTTCGTGTCTAAATGGATCTTGACTATGAACGGATGCAGTTTTTACTGTCACTTCTTTTACAGCTTCTTCTATATAAGTGCATTCTTTAATCGTTGGGATAAAGAGAAAGATAGGATAGTTTAACTTAATGTAATGTTGAAGCCATTTCTTTAATTCATTTGGGAGTTTGTTTGCTTTTTGAATGGATTTACGCCAATTACCTATCCATTTAAGAGTAGGTACTGGTAAGGGCTTACGATGGTATCTTGCGGGGACCATTACACTTTTTATTTTTCCATTTAACGCTAATCGCTGTTGATTAGTTGAAGGTGTGGCAGTTAACTGAATGGTAGAGCCAATTTGCGTCCTCGCTTCGTTAGCTACCCATTGCAGATGCGTTTCAATATTATAAGGAAAAGCATCAATTTCATCGATAATAAGTAAATGAAACGTACGACGAAAATACATAAGTTGATGAACCGTACAAATTGTAATTTGGTGTCCCTCCCACTTTTCTTCACTTCCTCCATAAAGTACTGCAATTGGAATCTTAGGAAATGATTTTCGAAATCGATTTCCAAGTTCTAACACTACATCTACTCTTGGAGTAGTAATACAAACATATTTACCTTGTTGCAATGCAGTTTCGATTCCGAAAAATAACATTTCTGTCTTTCCAGCCCCACAAACCGCCCAAAGTAGTAAATCATTATTTTCCTTTACCGCTTCTCCTACTTTTATAGAAGCCTCTTCCTGTTGCGGGGACAATCTTCCATCCCAATCAAGTCCGCTAGTGAGACTCGCATTCTTCATATCCACTTCATTTATTACCAACTTTGTGCATGTAGTCATTTTCCCCATTACGATGCATTTCCGACAGTAAGTACATTTTGATACACATCTTCCACAGAAATGAGTAGCAAAAAAGTGTTGATCTTGATTACCACAGCGAAAACATTTGAAACTAGACTTTATCTTTTGAACAGCTTGGATGATTTTACTTGTAGAAGGGATTTCTTGAAGTGTTATAGAGGGGTTTAATGCGAGTTTTCTTCCTATATACTGGACGCTCATACTCGGATCTATTAGATCCACGAAATTCACCTGCTTTCAATTGAATTAATTAAAATGTAACTTATTTTGTTTAGGAGTTGAAGCTATAAAACGAAAATTGAATTTTCAAAAGAAAAAAGCCCCTTTATAAAAGGGACTTTTACTCAAATCACATACCATCCTAGTCCTAACGCACCTTCACCAAGATGTGTTCCAATTACTGGACCAAAATATGAAATATCCATTTCAACGTTTGGATAGGTTTCACCAAGTTGTTTTGCCAATTCCTTTGCATCTTCTTCACGGCTCGAGTGAATGACGACTGCCCGCATTTTTTCACCTTTTGACGCAACTTCGCCAAATAATTCTAAAATACGTTTCATTGCTTTCTTTTCCGTTCTTATTTTTTCGAACGCTACGATTTGTTTATCTGTAAATGTAAGGATTGGCTTTACCTGAAGTAAGCTTCCTACAAATGCTTGTGCACTTGAAAGCCTTCCTCCTCTTTGTAGATGATCTAAATCATTTACCATGAAGTAGGCATTTATCGATTTTTTCATTTCATCTAAACGTGCAATGATTTCAGCAGGTTCCGCACCTTTTTGCGCCATTTTTGCTGCTTCAATTACATAATATCCTTGCACCATGCAGCTAATTTCGGAATCATATGCTATGACTTCAATATCATCTAGCATTGTTCCAGCAGAAACCATACTTTGATAAGTTCCGCTGATCCCGCTTGATAAACAGATCGCAATTACAGCATCATATTCTTTTGATAGATGTTCAAATTTCGAAATAATCTTTCCATATGATGGTTGAGATGTTTTTGGTAATTCTTTTTGTTCACTTATCTTTATAAAAAATTGTTCAGTTGTAATTTCTACTTCCTCTTGATATGATGCATCACCGAAAATTACATTTAGTGGAATCATATGTATATCTAAACTATCCCTCAACTCTTGAGGTATATATGACGTGCTGTCAGTAACAATTGCTGTTCTCATTGTCTTGTCCTTTCTTGCAAATAGTAAACTAGCATTTATGTATTTATTAGATTCATTTTACACAATCTAGTAAGTAAAATCATTGAAATAAAATCTCTTTACTATGACCTTTTTCGACAATTCTAATAGATTTTTTATCATTTTTATACTTGGTTGTTTTCGTATACCTTGTTGCCATTTAACAAATACACTAATCTATTTCCACTCCAGGATGCTCGCTTTCCGTGGGGCGGGCGGTGAGCATCCTGGGCCCACACGATGTGGGTCATGCATGCGTTACGACAGGACGTCGTGGTATTAGCATGCCTACCTTTTTGACACCTGTGGGGTCTCACCTTTCCCGCACCTCCCACAGGAGTATCGCACCTTCCGTTCCAATCATCTTCTGATTAAGAATACGCTTTTCAAAAATGCACTTTAGACAACAATCTTTTAGAAAATATCCTTATACTTTAACATACTAGACATTTAAAACAAAAACAGAGTATCTAAAGGATACTCTGCATTTTAAATCCTATTATTTTACTTCAACCCATGAATTACGGATAGCGGTTACAACTGCATGCGTACGGTCGTTAACTTCTAGTTTTTGTAGAATATTACTAACGTGGTTTTTAACCGTTTTTTCACTGATGAATAGTGCTTCACCAATTGCACGATTGCTTTTGCCGTCTGCTAGCATTTGAAGAACTTCACATTCTCTTCGTGTTAGTAGGTGTAATGGGCGACGAACCTCTACTTCACGAGATTTGAACAATTGTTCTTTTAATGATAAACGTCTAAATTCTTCTACTAAATTATGAGTAATTTTTGGATGTAAGTAGCATCCGCCTTTTGTAACAACTTTAATCGCCTCAATTAATGTATCTGAGTCCATTTCTTTTAATAAGTATCCTCTAGCACCAACTTTAAGTACATGAGTTACGTAAGATTCATCATCATGAATTGATAGAATGATAACTTTAGCATCCGGGTACTTTTCTAGCAATGCTTTTGTAGCAGTTACACCATTCATGTTAGGCATATTGATATCGATAATAAACACATCAACTTGATGATTATCCATGATCGCTACGACTTCTGTTCCATCCGAACCTTCTGCAACTACATCAAAACTCTCCTCAAAGTCTAGGATTCTTTTAATCCCCTCGCGAAATAGTTTATGATCATCCACAATTGCAATTCTAGTTTTCATTTTAATACTCCTCTGCTAATTATTCTAGTTTGCCTATATAGTTATCTATTTGGAATTTTTTAGTAATTTCTAGTATATTTTAACATATTTTAACAAATAATTCGACGAAAATCATCAAAAATCGTTTTTGTAATTTTACTTTTATAAATTTTCAGACGTTTAGACTTAAACTTCTACTTCTAAATCCGCATCGACTTCTACTTCTAGCGTAATTCGAATCGTCGTTCCAACGTTTAATTTGGAATCAATTTTAAAATCACCATTTAAAAGTTCAACCCGTTCTTTCATTCCAACCAGCCCAAACGAATTCTCGTTTTGACCGCCTTCAACATTAAAGCCAATCCCGTCATCTTTAATTAAGACGTTGATTTTGTTTCTAAAAAATTCTAATTTTACAAAAATTACATTCGGACTAGCATGTTTGCAAGCATTTTGAACAGCTTCTTGGATTAATCTAAAAATGGCAACTTCTAGTTTGGTATTAAGTCGTTTTTCAGTATTACCGTAATAGTCAAACTGAATCGAGATATGGTTATATTCTTCAAGTGATTTTAAGTACTTACTTAAAGTTGGTACTAATCCTAAATCATCTAGAGCCATTGGACGTAAATCATAAATGATTCGTCGCACTTCACCTAGAGCTGTACGGACTTGTTCCTTCATATCATTCAATTCTTTTATTGCATCTTCTTGCGGTCGTTGACGATACGTTTTAATTAAGAAATCCGATCTCATCAAGATATTCGCCAACATCTGAGCAGGGCCATCGTGGATTTCACGAGATAATTTTAATCTCTCCTCTTCCTGTGCCTGAATTAGTTGGAATCCAAATACTTGTTTTTGTTTTGCATCTTCGAGAATTTGACTAACTTGCTGAAAGTCTGTTTGGAGATAGTTTAAAATAATTGAAATACGTGCAACTAATAATTCCGCTCTTCTTAATTGATCTAGTAACGTTTGAAGTCTGCGCTCTAATTCATTTCGACGATGAATTAAGACTTTCTCTTCTTTTAATGAAAGAATGTGCTGCTCTTGAATATTCTGAGCCATCTCATAGGCATCCTTTACTTGCGCCTCTGTATATCGCTTAAAATCTCCATCAACTTCCATTAACTTTTGTCTAGCAGCCCTAACTAAAAGATCTAATCTTGCGGTATTTTCAATTTTTTCTACTACCTGCACTTTTACTTCTTCAAGTTCCACTCTAAGCCTTTCATATTCAGATCGAGTGTCTTCAACAATATCAAACACTTGTGACTTACTGTCGATAACAGTTGTTATCATATTGTTCATTACTTCATCAAGTGTATGCTTGTCCATTTTTCTGGTTGTCATTTGTAAAGTCCCCCATTAGTCAAACATCACGACTAATAAAAATATGTATATATATTCATTATAATCAAATCGTCATTATAATTGTACAAAAATTTAAAATAAGCAAAAAAATTTATATATTTTGATTACATTGTTCAATTCTTATTAGATATTATTATTTTATAATAAGTTTTAAAAATTACAAGGTGTATCATGACATTATTAACATACAGTTCACAAAAATTACAAAATTATTACAATGCGCATATAAAAAAACGCTGGATTCACTATAAAATCCAGCGTTTTGCATATTTATTGATTGGAATTATTTTCCGAACTACTACTATCTGTATTTAGACTATTACTTGTCGATGGCTTATCTAAGTCTAAATGTACTCTTAATTTACTTGAGATTTCATTTATACTTTCGTCTTCAGGAACATAGTAGTAGATACCATTAATCGTATCATCATGACCTTGAATTTTTAACGTTTCAAAATCTTGATTATTTATATTCGGCAAATGTTTAGCAAGTGAAATACCACCAGACATTTTCATATTCGTACTGATATTGTCACTAAACACTTTTGCATAATCATCCATTTTAAGAATTGTTTGTGGAGATTTAATTTTGCTTAGTATCGCTTGAATTACTTGCTGTTGACGCTCTTCACGACCAAAATCGCCACGTGGATCACGTTTACGCATACGAGAATACGCTAAAGCCTGTTGTCCATTTAAATGCATCATACCCTTTGTGAAATAGATTTTTTCACGAGGTTGTGTATCTGTATTTTCCCAGAAATCGAAAGGTACTTCGACATCTATACCACCAACTGCATCAATAATGTTTTTAAATCCTTTAAAGTCAACTGTTACATAGTAGTCAATTGGTACATTTAAGAAGTTTTCAACTGTATCGACAGTTAATTGTAAACCACCATATGAATAAGCATGGTTAATTTTTGTCTTTTCTGTATGTCCAGGGATACTTACGTAAGTATCACGAGGAATACTCATTGTCTTAATCGTTTCATCCTTTGGATTAAAGGTAGCAAGAATCATTGAGTCTGTACGTCCACCTTTTCCACCTGTTGAATAATTTTCAATTCCTAAGAACAAGATAGAGATTGGGTCTTTTGAAATTTTCACTTCTCCGTCACGAAGTCCTGAAGAGATTTGTTCACCTTTTGTTGCTTTATTTAATTCAATATATGTTTTAACACCTTGGTAACCTACGAACACTAGTACAACAATTACAATTAATAAAAATAATCTAGCGATAAAACCTTTTTTACGCCTTCTTTTCTTTCTGGCCATTTTTCGAGACTGATTCATATGTTCGAAGAGACCTCCTTTTGCGATAAAATAATAAAACTATATTGTTTAGTCTGATATTGTCATTTTTTTAAAATCTATGTGAAAACATCTACATGTATTTAACAATACTTTCATCTATCTGGCAACTACCATTTGTTAGTTCGACAATCCACTCTTTAAAAGTAGTCAATTCTCCGACTTTAATCCATAACTCGAAATCGACTTCTTCTAAGTGTTTTACACCTTCTAAATGGAAGTTAGAATTGCGTATAGCATGTTCGACTTTTCCTAATAATTTATAACTAACTTTTACACTAATAACTTTCACTAAAGTTCTTTCAACAATTCCGACTGCGTTTAAACCTTCACTAACAGATTGGCCATATGCACGTATAAGACCACCGGCACCTAACTTTTTACCACCAAAATATCTTGTAACGACGACTACAGTATCCTTTAGTCCACGTTTCTTTAATACTTCTAACATTGGTACGCCAGCTGTACCACTTGGTTCTCCATCATCATTGGCTTTTTGAATCTCGTCATTTTCACCGATTAAGTAAGCCGAACAATTATGGTTTGCATCGAAATGTTTTTTCTTGATTTCTGCTATAAATTGTTGCGCTTCATTTTCTGTCTTCGCTTCTTTTATATAACATATAAATCTTGATTTTTCGATGTCGATTTCATGACTACCAAAGCCACGAACAGTATAATAATTCGGTAGCATAATACACCTTACCTTTCGATTAACCCTAGCGATCCGTATAATCTATAATTTGTTTAGAATAGCATTTTATAGTCATACTTCTCTATATTACTACAATTATTGATTCGCTTCCTTAAAAAACGCTAATAATCGACTAAACTTTGTATTTACTGACATCGAAGGATACAGTAACATTAGAGTAAGAAGATTTTCACAATTACAATTGAAGGGAGAAATATCGAAAAAAGAAGATGAAGAAATTACAAAAAAACATCATAACATTTACCCACCTGAAAAGGTATGGAATCATTTACCTTATACTTAGTTTATGTATTTCATTTTTACCACACTTTGCAAGAGCAGCTAGTACTCCTGAAGTGAATAATCTATATTCCACACCGCTAGCAACTTGGACTATTCATTCTTACAACAATCTAAATTTGGCAGGGATTCCGTTAAAGACAACGTCTATTACAACCAGTGCTTCTCCTATTAAATATACTTATCCAAATACAGATCCAAATCAGATAAAACTATTTCAATCCGTACGTTCTACAACTAATACTTCAATTCAAAGCGGAAAGTATTATTTAAATGTAGAATACGTAGGGAAAATTGCGATTTATATCGACAATAAATTAATCATCCAAGAAGAATCTTTACTTTCCTCAAAAAAAATTAAAAAGTCTATTTTAATTTCAGACCGATTAAATCAACCTACATCACGAGATATCCACACAATTCGATTAGAACATGCAAATTTTCAAAATAATCCAATCCTTACTCTCTCATTAAATCCGATTCAACAAGCAGTAGATCTTAATCAGAAAGATATTGCTTATAATTGGGGCTATTTTGCTCCACTAGGTTATACCAGTGATTTATTTAATTTAACATTTATCAATACAACTAATTATTTAACTAATGATTATTTCGCGTCCCTTTATACAACAGACCAAACGAGTATCCATTTCGATGATAAAAAAATTTTAGAATCAAATCCAACGAGTAATAATATGCTTAATAATGCAGTTATTGAAAATGTACTTGAAGGGGAGCATACTGTAACAACAAATTTTACTGATTTAAATGGCGGAGAAGCTTCTCTCTTCTCTACAGTCGTACCTTTTTCTAATTGGGTAGCTTATTATTTTAACAATACTAGTTCTACCGGACTACCTGTCGCCAGACAAACACTCGCTAACCAAAGTTCTAATGTACTTTTAAGGGCTAGTAATGAAGCAAATAGCCCGGTTCCAGGCATCGTAGCAAAAAATTATTATGGTGTAAGGTACATAATGTATAAGAGGATGACAGCAGGAACTTATCAACTAGAATATAAATCGGGTGAAGGAGTTGGTGTTTGGCTAGATGGTAAGCAAATCGCCTATGATTGGAAGGACGGAAAGAAGTCACTAAGAAAGATTTCATTCCAAATTAGTGATAATACCTTAAATTCAACTTCAAAAGATATACATCAAATTACAGTTCGCACTTATAACCGTAAAAGTCCACAAAATATGCTTGTTTCAATAGCACCTACAGTAACTAGTCCAATTTCGCCAATTAAAACGGTAGTAATTGATGCTGGACATGGTGGTAAAGATACAGGAGCGATCGGTATAGGTGGGCTAAAGGAAAAGGATATTGTACTTGATGTAAGTAAAAAAGTTGAATCATTATTTAAAGAGATGACTCCTTATAAAATATATTTAACAAGGACTAACGATACATTTATCCCACTTGGTCAGCGTCCAGCTTTTGCAATTGCAAAAAAAGCTGATGCATTTGTCAGTATTCATGCGAATTCAGGAAGCTCATCTGCAAGTGGTCTTGAAACTTATTATTACGGAATTAAACCATCGAGTACTTCAATGAATAAAATGGTTTCTCCTACTGGCCCGAGTAATAGCTCTTTCTTTTCAAAAGAGAGTTCAATTTTAGGCAATCTTGAAACAAGTGCATCCAACACAAATCCTTATATTACTGAAAGTAAATTATTAGCTTCATTCATTCAGAAACGTATGGTAACTGCTTTTCAACTACCTGATCGTGGATCGAAACATGGGAATTTCCAAGTAATTAGAGCGAATAAACTTCCAGCAGTTTTAACTGAATTAGGATTTGTAACGAATAAGAATGATGCAAGCAAGCTTAGCTCGCCATATTGGAGACAAATTGCTGCTGAAGCAATTTACATGGGGATATTAGACTTTTTTGAGAATAAAGGTAGCGATGTGACTAGCTACAGAATATTTTAATGAACATTTTTTTTATTTAGTGAATGATTTACATTATTATATGTAAAGATAGTAAGACTATCCAAAAAGTCGACATTCCTTGTACAATTTCTAGAAATTGTAATGCTGAGTACTGCAGTTTATGTGCACACTAGAACTGTAAGGTACCCTCGCGAATGCTTTTTGAGTCGTAATGAAGTTGTAACAGAAAAACAATTGATTTTTTTCTGTTAACCTTTATAATTGGTATGATGTTAGATAAGTGACGTTATACATTAGGACATGTTGCAATACTCTTGCAGAAGTGGCCTAAATTATTAACTGGGGTGTTTATATGGCCTTACAGAATACTCAGCAAAAACTTGAAACAAGTTATTCGTTTCAAGTATTTGACTCAATTAGAAGAAAAAGTATTGTTTATTCATTTATAAAAAGAACGATGGATTTAATTTTATCATTAATGGCATTTATCATTACTGCCCCATTTGTTTTGTTCTTTATCGCGTTAATAAAAATTGATTCTCCAGGACCTGCTCTTTTCATTCAAGAACGAGTAGGATTAAACGGGAAGATTTTTAAAATATACAAGCTAAGAACGATGCGTATGGATGCTGAAGTAAATGGACCACAATGGGCTAGCACTGATGATCCTCGTATTACTAAATTAGGTAACTTTCTTAGAAAAACACGTATTGATGAATTACCTCAATTTGTAAATGTTATTCGTGGAGATATGAGTCTTGTTGGACCTAGGCCTGAAAGAGCGTTTTTTCTGGTTAAATTTAATCATGAAGTACCTGGCTTTACAAATCGTTTAGCTGTTAAACCAGGGTTAACTGGTTGGGCTCAGGTAAACGGTGGATATGAATTAACGCCAAAAGAAAAATTAGAGCTAGATCTATATTATATTGAGCATCAATCAATTCCGTTAGATATCCGCATTATGTTTAAGACAATAAAAGTGGTTCTAACAGGTGAAGGTGCTAGATAAACAGTAGCGAAAAGTACGAACAAATTATTACAAAAAATTACAAAACTGAAGGAGAGCATTTTCTATGCTCTCTTTTTATTTTTCTGTACTTTTATAAAAGTTTTCCACATTTTCTAACGATTTTCACTAAGTTATTCACATTATGTGGATAAGACGTTCAAGTTATCCACATATTCTGTGGAAATACACTTTTTCGTTTTATTTTCTTCCATGGCTAAATAAATTCAGTAAATACAATATCTTCTATATTTCTACATTTTTCTCGAAGTTTTTAAGATACTTCTTAAATTAATTTATTAACATGTTTAAATTAACTTTACCCACAAGTTATCCACAAGTAACCGTTTTTCTTTTTCAGTATGATTGGAGATTGGTAGTTTTCTATTCCAGGATGCTCGTTTTCCGATGGATAGACGGCGGTGAGCCTTTTTAGCATAATCACAGCTGAGGGCTATTACCTGTCCAGCAGCTCCCAGAGGATTCTTCTCGTACTTCCCGCTTCCAGTCATCCTTTTTATTACCAGTTTTTTTTAACAAAATAACAAACTTATAAAGATGGCCTTTCATTATTCTCTATCCTCTTTCTTCTATATTAAATGTAAATAAATTATTATAAGTTTAGATAATTAAGTATTATCTGGTTGAATTTTTAGTATAATTAAATCTACTAATTCAATTAAATTAGAAAACACTTGAAAAGAGGGGTCTGTTTGAGAAAATCCTTTAAGTACACAGTTGCCTTTACTCTAGCAGCGAGTTTACTTTCTACGAACTCAGTCTTTGCTTCGACTTCGAAAAAGCCATTTAGGACAAATTTTGTTAAAGAGAGTGAACCACTACCTTTTTTAAGAAGCAAAAATGAAACAAGCGAAACTACCTATGTCGTTAAATATAAAAACTCGATTTCATCGACTATACATAAGCGTGCAGGAATGAACATTGTAAAGTCATTCCCTACTTTAGGCTATGACATCGTAAAAATTCAATCTGGCAAAAAATTAGCATCTGCTTTATCAATCTACAATCAATATTCAGATATCGTTTCTATTTCACCAAGTGTGCAATATAAATATATGTCAACTGCTGCAAACCCTAAAGAAGACGAGGCGTATCATTTAGCTCAACTTAAGATTTCGTCTGCACAAAAGCTTGTTGCAAATAAGCCAATTACAGTTGCAGTTATCGATCAAGGTGTAGATACTAGTCATCCAGATCTTACTGGTAGAATACTAGGTTCATATAATGTAGTAAACCCTGCTTCAAAAGGAGCAAGAGAATTTCATGGTACACATGTAGCAGGTATTATTGCTGCAACGAAAAATAACAAATTAGGTGCATATGGAGTCAATCCAAATGCAAAAATCCTATCTGTAAATGTATTTGATGGCAATCCTTATACATCAGATTATACAATCTCAGAAGGTATTTTATATGCTGTCCAAAAAGGCGCAAAAGTTATTAATATGAGTCTTGGCGGTTCTACGTACAGTCAACTTCTTGAAGATACGATTCAATATGCGGTAAGTAAAGGGGTAGTTGTTGTTGCTGCGGCTGGAAATAGCGGAATCAATGAATATAGCTATCCTGCTTCATATGATGGCGTTATTTCTGTTGGTGCTACAAACAGTGAGCGTAAGTTAGCTTCATTTTCAACGTTTGGTCCAGGTGTAGATGTAGTCGCTCCTGGTGAGTTTATTTATAGTACGATTTACGACCCAGCAATTGGCAGTTCTTACTATTATTTAAGTGGGACATCTATGGCAACCCCGATCGTTAGTGGTATTGCATCTCTATTAAAAACAAAACATCCAAGTCTATCATCTTATGATGTGGAACAAATATTAGAAGAAACCGCTACTGACCGTGGTACAACTGGATACGATATTAAATATGGCTATGGATTAGTTGATCCAGTTAAAGCATTATCTTATGACTTAAAAAGATTAGCTTCTTATAAGCCTATTTCTGAAGCAGGTATTTTATCAAGTGCATCAACTATAAATCTTTCAGCAAACAATGAAGCATCTTTAAATGGTTCAATTACAAAGCCTCATCAAACTTTCCGCTATAAAGTAAATGTTAAAAGTGGTGACGCTATTGGACTTACTTTAAAAATGGCAAAAGACTATGATGACCAAATGTCACTTCGTTTCTATGAAGGAACTAGCACAAAATCATCAAAACCAGTCATTATTGACGAAGTATTAGCTGGAAAAGATGAAGGCACAGTTTACCAAGCACCAAAAGATGGCACGCTTGTTATCGAAGTAAAGGATAAGAATTCAAGATATAGTTTACAAGGGAAATCGACATTTACCCTTGGTGTTAAACATCAATCAGTTACAAATGGGGACACAGCTACAAAATCAAATCCATACTCAGTAACTAATTTGCCGTTTAACACAGAAGTGTTATCTAATCCACTTCAGCTTTTCAATAAAGGTGAAATTGGCGCAAGATATATTGCTTTCCAACCAACTAATGAACAAGCAGTATTAATGTCATTAGAATCAATCCCTGGTGTAAACAGCTCAATCAATATTTATTCAAAGGATGAATGGGATCAATATTTAGGTAGACAAGATAAAAATCAACTATTACCAATGTATTCAATTGATACAAATGGTAAGAGCGTTGGTGAAAAAGGTTCATTTACGTTTATGAAAGATACGGAATATGTAATTGAAATTTCAAGTTCACCAAATACGATCTTTACTTTACCAAAATATGATGAACAGCCTAATTTATCCGTTCCATATACTGGTTCACTGGAAAACGTTAAGTTTTCAATGTCTACTTTAAATCTTCCTGAAGACGAGGATGGTTTAACAAATAGTATGACGATTGAAGATTCCAACTACTTAACACAAAATGTCGGTATTGTGGATACGAACGATACGCAACAAATTATCGATCAAGCACGTCCGATTACACAAAATGCAGCATCTACTGCTTACATTCAATCAGATAATGATGCAGACTGGTATAAATACACTCCAAGCAATAACAATTTAACTCAATTCAATTTAAATGGTAAAAAAGAACAACAGTTAAATGCTGAACTGTATGTGTATAACACTGAGAAGAAAAAATTAGAATTTGTAAGTTCTTCAAATAATTATTATACAGATCAAAGTTATATCGAGAACAACCAAGATATTTTCACAGGACTAGAAAAAGGTAGAACATATTATGTTCGTGTCTCTTCGTTTGGTGGTGTAACAGACTTACCTTATAAGTTAACTTTTAAATCTCATGGTGAACTTGGAAACGATGAATTCGAACCAAATAATGATTTTGAAAACGCAAGTCCAATCAAAAGTTATAATGAGCTATACGGTAACTTCTCATCATCTAACGATGTAGACTATTATTACTTTAAAAATACTAGTGCTCAAACGGTCCTTAAAGGTTTTGAGTTTATGGCATTCCCTCTTTCTGAAGACGAAACAGGTACAATACCAAAAATGTTAACAGAAGACACACCGATTAATGTGACAGTTTATGAAGATACAAATGGCAATAAAAAACTAGATGGCACCGAATCGGAAAAAGGAAGTTTCTACCAAAACTATGGTGATTTTACAAAAGGTTCGTTCCAAGCAAAACCAAAATATGGCTACTTTATTGAAGTTGCCAATGCATATACAGATATTCCAAACATTCATCAGTATGGATTCCGTTTTTATTCAATGAACAGAGTTGATGAAGATGCAAAAGCGAAGTACAAAAATGGTCTTCCATCAATTATGCTTCCACTAAAAAAATCTGGATCATCAACGTATGTAGGAAATGGCTATTTAAACGCTAATGTAGCAAATGGCGATAAAGATTACTTTAGATTTGTTAATGACAAAACACGTACCATTTCATTCTCACTAGAGATGCCAGCTGTTGGGATGAATGGAAAAGTATCATTCTATGATAGCAAAGGAAAGCGTATTGCAAGTTTTGACAGATATACATTCAACGATTCTGAAATTGGTCAAATTACATTGAAAAAAGGTAATTACTACATTCGTGTAGAAGAAGTTAATGGTGTCGCAGATTACGATCAATACCAACTAATTATTCAAAAATAATGTAAAAGAGAAGGGATTCGTCCCTTCTCTTTTTTGTTGTTACTTCCTATAAAAAACTACTGTTTAATTCTCACCAAAAATGACCACAAATTAATGATCTTGGTTTGATCTTTATGTAACTAATAGGCTAACCAAGCTAACCGACTATAATATTTCTAAATTCATGAATATGTCGTTCCCTTTCTGCAAAAGATATTTACTATAAAAAGGACGGTTTTAGGTGGTTACATTATGAATCAATCTACTTTTAAATATTATGTATCTTTGTTACTAACTCCTTTAAGCATATTTTGTATTTTTATGGGTATTATGGATAAAAACTTACAAATAGCACTCCTCCCAATACCTTTCCAGTTATTTGGATTTATATTTGATAAGGTTGTTTATGGTAATGAATCAAAGTAATTTTATTCGCATCGTATTTCGTTTTTGATAAAAGACTTTCACAGATTCCCATAAAAAAAGTGATGAGACAAAAGATTTCATATCTTTGCCGCATCACTTTTTTAGTTACTATTTTACTTTTATTGTAGCAAAACGGCTTTTATTACCAGCCTTATCAGCTACATAAATATTAAGAGTTGTATTTTTAGGCATAGCTTTTATTTTCACAGAAAACTTTCCGCTCGAATTAACGATTGATTTACCAACTACTGTATTTCCTTTAAGAATGTAAACCGTCGTACCTTTTTCTGCATGACCAAATACTGAAGTTGTCTTAGTAGTCACGTTTTTAACATAAGGTGTAGCAGGTTTTTTCTTATCAATTGTAAATTTTACAATAGTTTTGTTCCCTACTAGATCTATAACTACTAATGAGTAATTGCCATCATTATTAATCATTCTGCCACTTTTTATCGCTGTTCCATTTAATTTAGCTGTTCCCTCATTAAAACGGATCGTTACACTTTTATTATGGTAATAATTGTTTTTAACTCCAGTCACCACAGGTGGTTTTGAGTCAACACTCTTATCCAAACGAACAATATAAGCTGAAGAAATATACCCTTTTACTGAATTGTCTATTGTTCGAACAGGAACCCAAACAAACTGATTCTTTGATGTTTCTGAATTATCATATGCGAAAGTACCAGTTACAATTAAAGGTGTGTTTAATGGTAGTTTCTTTAATTCTACAGTTCCAGGTCCAACTCTTAATTTCGCACCGTCTTCTGTAACAGCAACCGGGTTTCCACTTTTAAAGAAATAGTTTGATTCATGGAGCTTTTTCGTTACCGTATATTCTTTCGTTACAAAAACGATATTATCACTACTGTCTTTATCATAATTGAAATCGGACACACTAAAATCTGGACGAACAAGTTCTGTGTCAGTTAAATAACTTTGTTCTTCTATCTTCCTAAATACTTGCTCTTGATAAGCATCAAGATTTGGTAAACCATCATCTTTAAAAACCGGGCTATTTACTGGTTTTATTCCATTGTAAGCCATAATTGGAAAATACCAGTTTTCAATGTGATGTCGATTTGCACCTTTTATTTTAGGAAGGCTAGAATTACTATATTTATTGTTTAGAATACTAACCCCAACCTCAATATTGTAAGCAATATCTGTCGCTAATCTTTGCTGGTCATAGCTTGGATCCTTGTCTGTTACTTGCATGATGCCAACTCCACCATCAACTGATACATACGGTTTACCATCAACAAATTGTCTCCAATCAGACTCTTTCATAGCAATTCCTTTTACAACTTCAGGCGGAATATCTGCATTTAAAGCTGCATTTGTTAGTAAACAATTAGTATGTTGGAAGGACGGATTTTCATTTTGTTTTAATTGACCATATTTTGAACATTTTGTTTCCCATGTTGTTTCGGCAGCTGCTTTTCCACTAAATAAGCTCACTGATAATGCCGTTAAAACTCCTACTTTTACGATAAATGATTTCATTATTTTTCGGTTCTCCAATCTACAAATTTATGAATCTCTCATTCTATCTTAACATACAAGTTTACTATTTTTGGAAAAACCATATTTTTTCCATACAAAAAAGGCGACTTAGAAAATCTAAGTCACCTCCAATTTACTTTAATTCTAATGCCACATAGCTCGTTGAAATCCAACCAATATTTCCGTCAGCCATTTGAACTTTATACCATTTTTTTGTATTATCCATTGTTAAACTTCCATTTGGTTCAGTCATTAAACTTACATAATCATTTAAGTTATACTGACCAATAATATTATCTACAGCAGTTGTTGTAGATGACCTGACATTTAATCCATCCGTTAAAATTCTTCCTAAGTTTTTAACAGCAACATAACGACCATAAACATCGAATTTTATACTGTTTGTCCAATATACTTGGTCATCGATCATTAATTTGACCCAATAATCGTTCGATTTTTCAAGTAGGATGAAGTTTGTTCCCGCAGGAATTGTTTTTACTTTTGTTTTATCACCTTTAAGGGCATATAAATCAAAATTACCCTCTGTAACAGCTTGAATATTTGTTGGGAATACGTCACTTCCTACAGGCATCACAGGACGTGAAGGAATCGTCGAATTCACTGAAGCTGTCTTATAGTAATTTTTATCATAAGGTAAGATTTTTTCCATATGCTGTGCAATTGCTTTACCCCAGTTTGTATCACTCGCATAATAGAAATTCATTCCTTCACTACTCGCATCAATACGTTTACCGTTTTCATCTTTAGTTGTGAATCCAAGATAAGCACCATTATATTTCCAGTTTGATGGATTTAAGTAAGTCGTTTTTATTTCTAATGCGATATAATTAATATTTTCTCTAACAGTACTGAATTTAAATGAAGCAATGAATGGTGTTGCGTCGTATGATCCAAATCCAAATAAATTTGATTTCCCTAATGAAATAGCTGATGTACCAAATCCACTCTCATGAATTGCGTGAGCAGCTAGATATAGTGCATTTACACCATATAATTTTCCAGCATCAATAAATAGTTGGCCTTGTCCTGTCAGAACGCTCTTTTTACCTTTTAAATTTACATATGATGCAATATAGTCATTAATTTGTTTTGCTGTTACAGGAGATTGGGTACGTAAATCAACGAATTGATAACTATCGCGATTGACAATTGGATCACCAGTAACGACAGGTTTTAAATAAGCTCCTGCAACATAACCTGTTTTTCCATTAAAAGCAACCTTATACCAACCATTCGATGCTTTCTGTGTTGCTAAAACATTAGATGATTTTGGAATAACAATAATCGCTGCAGATGCCGCGTCATATGAAGCTCTTAAATTTAAGTCAGCAGTCGTTGTAAAAGCCGTATCTGGTATATCAACAACTGTCACATTATCGACTTTACCAAAGTCATTTGTATTAACATAACCCGTTTTACCATTATAAGTAACGCTATACCAGTTACCTATTTTTTTAGTTGATGAAACAACCGTATCTTTTGGTATAGTAGCCAATTTTGCAAATGCATTTCCATATGATTCATATACGTACGTTTCTTTTAATGCTTTATAATTTGTTTGAGTAAAAGTTGAAAAACTGTTAGCACTTACATCTAAACTATTAATATAGTATTTCTGATTATTAAGGGTTACTTGATACCAAATTTTCCCCGTGCTGTCTGTGGCTTTTTGAGTAGATGCAAAACCATTATTCATATCAACTGAAGTTAATTCTTTTTGATCATTTTCAGGTGCTGAATATAGCTTTGTTTGTGTTTTCGTAAAGTAGTAGGTCGTAGGTGTAGTTTCATATTTCACATCAATATTCTTCGCGAAATCGGCCATGTTAATATATCCTTTTTTTCCGTTGTAGGATACATAATACCAATTCCCGATTTTTTTACTTGTCGATACAATCGTGCCTTTTGGTATTGTGACTAATTTTGAAAATACTGATCCATAATATTGATAAACATATGTGTCTTTACTTGCTTTATATTTAGTTTGGGTAAACGAAGTAAATGTATTATTTACAACATCACTGCTATTTACATATACATACTTGCCTTTGTAATTAACTCGGTACCATGTTTGACCGATACTATTCAAAACAACTTGTGTGCTACTAAAACCATTATTCGTTTCAATTGTATACACTTCTTTTTTCTTTGTATCTGGAGTTGAATAAAGTTTAGTTGTCTTTTTAGTAAAATAATACTTTGTCGGTTGGGTTGTATATTGGTAATATTCCTTCAAATACGTTGCAGCTACCCATCCAGTTTTTGTTAAACTTTTGCCTTTATACTTATATGTATAAGACACTTTATACCAGGCACCTTGTTTTTGCGTAACATTTAACACGACACCTTTTGGTATAGTAAGAAGGCTTTTATACGTAGTTCCAGGTTTCTCACGTAATACTAGATTAGACGTAATTTGAAATTTAGCATTCATGTTCAAAACTGCACTACTCGCCTCAGTCTTTTCGATTCCTATTGTAGGAAAAGGAATGCTAGAAGACCCCACTAATATACCTGCTGACACAATTAGTGCTTTACTAATATTTTTCATGTATCCACTCTCCCATTCTTCCATACAAATTTAGATAAAGCCTGTTTACTATACAAATTGTTATGTATAAGCTGAGATTACTAGGTTATGAGTTTCAAAAAATAACCAAAAAAATCTACACAAAATGACTTTTATTAAAATTCGAATAAATTATGTATTTTTATTAATAATTATATCGGAAAGAATAGAAAAATGTTTTGTTTTATCGAAATGTAATAAATTTGACATAGGTGTTACAAAAGGGCTATTTTTGTAAATTTGATTAAAATTCAGCGTAAAGTTTAAGTTGATTTCCACACCAGGATGCTCGCTTTTCATGGGATGACGATGAGCCCCTTTGGGCCCACACGATGTGGGTCATGCATGCGTTACGACCGGAAGCCTTGGTATTAGTATGCCTACCTTTTTGACCATTGTGGAGTCTCTCCTTTCCCGCTACTCCCACACCTTTAGAAAAAGCTTACAAATAAAAAATAGCCCTTCTTCGTAAGATTGAATTCTTACTTTCAGGGCTATGATTCTCTATGTTTGATTGCCTCAAAAATTTCAAAGTACTTTGTTTTTTTCAATACTTTATCACTATACGTAAAATCTCCGTAGCAATATGGATATCGGAAGTTTTTCTTGTTGTTATTGCATGTATAAAGCTCTGGATTTGTATCGACCATTGAAAGGGAATATGATTTTGCAAGCGCAATGGAGTGCTTTCCGCCATGCGATTTTACAAAATCAATATAGGAAATTCCCATATTATAACTTTGAATAATCGTATTTAAATCTACACCTTGTTTTTTCCCATATGAATAAACATCTGCAAAATGAACAACGCCTTGTTGAATACTTTTCGATGAATTTTGAATACTATCTTTCGCCAAACCTAGTGATTCAGACGCTTGCATTGGGTCAGACCCTTTGCCTTTTGTTTCTTGCATCATAAGTCCTAATAACAGTGGTGTATACTGTTCTAATTCAACTGATTGGAGTTCAGTATAAACTTTTGATTCATATTTAATCACATCTTGAAAATAATAATGATATATAGCAAACGATCCAATAATCGCCATTAAAATTGTAAATAAAAAAAGTCTTCTAAAAAATTTCAACATTTTTACTCTAATTCAATACCTCCCTATCAATCTTTATTTATTCATTATAACGTATATTTTCAGTTTAAAAAGCAATGTACCAAAACTACATATATTTGACATCAAATTGAGAAAAAAGATACATGAAGCGATTACAATTCTTGAGACAAAAGGTCTAGAATATTATAAAAGGATTTATTCATTTTTCATTCATTCCAATCAATGTGTTTATTAACCGTTTCCTTTAGCAAAAACGATTTACCATCTTTTAGAAAGTCGCCAACAAAAAAAGAGCCTTTATTATTAGGCTCTCAAAGTGTTGAAATATAACTTAGTCACTTTTAGAATAAATCCACTTTGTAGAATCAATTCCTAAGTAGGTAAGATAGCTTCTTAATTAAGCTAAGTTTATTTATTAAGGTTATTGAACAACTGTTACTTGTTTAACTGGCGTTGTTACTTTAAAACCGTCTTTTGTTACTACATCAAGCGTGATCGTATATGTTCCATTTGGAAGGTCCGTTTCAGGTAACCATGCTGCTTTTAGTGTATGTTCATTTTTCACTTCCCACGAATCAACCAATTTCCCACTTGCATCTTTAACATTAATCGTCCAGTCTACTCTTGCATAAGCCCAAGCAGATATCTTGGCTGGTTTGGTCTCGTTTACACCAGTCGGCGCAGTTGATATATTCCAATTTTGCATACCCATAGTATATTTTATAAAGCTCGTATCTCCCCAAACCTTGTACGATTGATTTCCTGCCCAATCAATGGCTTGAATAACAATGCTTTTCGGTTCGGTATTAACGAGTTGAGATTTCACCCCAGCTGCTGGTGAATAATATTGTCCATTAACGTAAATAACAGCTGAATGATAGTCAGTTGCATTGTCTACTACATCCCAAGAAACTTCATATTTTCCGTTCTTTGGTGTCACTTTAAGTTCTGTAACTGTCGGACCGACGGAATCTACTGTTATTGGCATTTTAACGATCTGAGGTTTTGCGTTTTCATAATCTAATGTTGATTTTATAACATATTGGTATACACCATCTGGTACAAATTGATCTGAAGTATCCCTCATATCCCATTTATAACCTTGATACATTGTATCCCCAATTGGCATTATATTTTTTCTGAATTTAAATGGTGCTCCAGTATATTCACTAAAATCGCCTAAATTTTTAATGAGTTTTCCAGATGAATCTTCAATATACATTTCAACTTTATCTAAATTACGTAACGCTTGAAATGAAGCAAAAATTCCATCAAGAATATAGTTTGGTGAATAGGCAATATGGTTAAGAGTGAATGTATCATTATTGGGGTTATATCCTAATGGAAATCTTTCTGAATTTTCGTCCCAAAGTGCAGTATATCCTACAAACGCATCTTTCTCCCATGCTGGAGCGTCAATATTTCGTGGCTCATCCCAATTTCCATAGAAGCCCATATAAGGAACCGTTAAAGGTACTGCTTTATCTTGATCCTTCGCTACTGGTACAAGACGAACAAAACCTTCTACAAAACTATTTTTCTTTAAGGAGTCTGGTAAAGTTATATCGACTGTTAGATGTTTATGTTGGCCAGGTTTGATTTTAATCGAAGCTACTTGTGTTGGTGAAACTTGTTTATTATCTACTTTTACAATTGCGCCGTTAATACGTTCGCTAGTTAATGATAAATACTCTTTTGGATCCAATTTCCCATCACCATCGAAATCAAATTCCTTCGTTTCGGTCTTATCTTTTAGTAAATCTACAAATACATTGTATTCAAATTCATCCTTATCTCTATTACTTTTACCCGTAGGAATGTCGAATGCTTCCATATCTAATGTAAAGCTTGTATTTCGACTAATTTCCTTTAAAGCAACTGCTCCAGCTTGTTCTAAAGGCGTGTTTCTACTAGTTACAATAACTGGAGTATTAATGGCATTTTGAATTTTCATTAATCCTGATCCTTGTACACGTGGAGAATATGGAACTTCTCCATTCGTTCTTGGATCCATGACCACATTAGCTGTATTCATTAAAGCAACTTTTGCCTTCAAAACAGTATCTTCTGAATGTGTTAACCCTTTTTGATAAAGTGCCTGCAATAACAATGCAGATCCTCCTGCAACATGAGGAGTTGCCATGGATGTTCCACTCATCATTTCATAATCATTTCCTGGTACAGTAGAATAAATATTTCCACCAGGAGCAGAAATCTCTGGTTTAAAATCTAATGTACTTGGAGATCCAACTGATGAAAAATAGGACATTGTGTCTTTTAATGGGTTATCTACATAAGTATCTTCTGATAATTTCATACTTAGATATTGGCCATTTGGTAGAGCGCTCATTTTACTTAACAATGCTTCACCTACCGCTTTACTTGTTGAAGCTGCTGGTGTTGCAGTTGCTGTTACTGGTAGAGAAGTATAATCATTCCAAACTGTAGGTGGTATCATAATAATAGCCTTTACTCCTGCACTCTTTGCAGTAAACTGAATAGATGAAACAGTACTATATGGATTTAATAGTTTAACTACGGCAATGTAGTTAGTTTTTCCTTTAGGATAATCAGTTGCTTTACTTCCTTCACCTACGTATACCATATCATAGCTTACGTCTGGTGAAAGAGCCTTAGTAAGTTTAAAATTATAGGATGCAGGGAATTGCGTTTGATTTCTAAACGGTAGTGAAAAACCATCTGCTGCAGCTAGTGTATTCACATGATATTTAGTATTTTCATAGGAAGCAACCGATAGAGCAAATGGACTTACACCTGGTGCACCAACTGTTCCAATATCAGGATTTTCTGCAAATGGTTTTAATGACGACATAGTAATGTTATTCTTCGTACTGTAGGCTGAATTACCTGCTGCCACGACAACAAGAGTACCCTGTTCTGTAGCTTGTCGGATGGCTTTTTGGATCGGATCAAACGCTTCATCAACATAGCCCGCATCTACACCTAAACTCATGTTGATCACATCTGCACCCATTGTGACAGCATGCTCAATTCCTGCAATAATATCGTCTTCAGAGGCACCGCCACCTTTATCTGAAAATACTTTCTCAGCTAAAAGCTGTACACCAGGTGCAATACCAGCTACTCCACCCTTCGTTTCGTCTCCGTTTGCTCCAATTGTTCCAGACACGTGTGTACCATGCGGACTACCAGTTGATCCAGGAATGACATCCGTATCGTTGTCAGCCCAATCATAGCCTGTTGGAACTTTATCGGTATACCAGATTTCGTTTACATCTGTCCCAGCCATTTTTTGATCCATTTTTTCATGAGTCCATCTTTCTTTCGTTTTTGCTGCATCTGATAGCTTCAAATCCTTGTGAGTATAATCAATTCCAGAATCAACAACTCCGACTACTAAGCCTTCTCCTTTATATCCGTATTGTTCCCATACTTTTTGAGCTTGTACTAATTCCTTGCTAGTTGCCATTGTTTCCTCAAATGTTCTAGCAACATGAACGTGCGTAACACCTGGAATGGATTTGATATCTTTTAAATTTTGGAACTCAGTTTCGACACTGAATCCGTTAAACCCTTCAAAATAACGATGTTTGACTTTAATCGAATCATTGGATTTAGAATGTTTTTCATTTGAGATTTGCTCGATTACTTTATCTTGCTTTTGCTTCATTAATGATTTTTTATTTTCAGATGTATTATCCACATCTGTTGGCTGTTCTACTTCGACAATAAATCGAACAGTCTCATTCGGTTTATATGCTTTAGCTAAACCTTTTTCATATACATCTTTATACATAGTTTCGTCACTACTAGTATCAGCCTGATCTCTATTTAATAATTGTCTTCCTTGCTCCACTATTTCTTCGATTCCCGATGGTTCACTAGAATTGTCATAACTCTCAGCAAAAGCTGTAAATGATGTGACAAACAATGAGGCTAAAGCAGCAGTGGACAGTACCTTAAATGCAATTACTTTTCTTTTTTTCATTTAGATAGCTCCTTTTTCATCTTTTCAAATTAAAAACTAGAAATTGAAAGACCAGTAATTTCATTTTTATTACTAAAATTAGTATTTTTATTTTAGTAGTTAGTGAGATTGGTAGCTTCTATCCCTAGTTATCTACGCAATATTCATTATTAAGAATTTATTAAACTCTGTAAATTGGGGAAATTCCGAATATTTTATTGGTTCTAAAGACTTATGGCTCATATCAGTTATTTTGAAATAAATTGTAAATTCAATAAATATTTTGGAGAATTTCCACATAATTGGTGTATATTTTTTCCTAACTTATGTCTGAATTTGATTTATTTTGAAGGGGAAAAGCAGCAGATAATTGTGGGAAACAGAGGTAATCTATAAAAAATGAGAGATATCTAATAGGAAATTAATTTTATTTAATTAAAAAAATGAGCAAAATTTATTACTTTTTGAACGTTCAAAATAACATCCTGATCTATTTATTTATTCAAAGTATCTTCGACTTTAGTGACGTAAAAATTTTCATGGTAGTTGTACAAAAAAAGTAAATGATCCAAAAATTAAGAGCCCTCTTAAAATTGAGGACTCTGTTCACATTTATTCGATTTCTTTTACTTCTTCAATTCGATCCATTTGTAATTCATCATTTACTCTTGTGAAATGATACGTAATTTCAAATGATTTTGTTTTTGTTTTTCCTTTTTTATCAGTAATTTCATATGTCTCATTCGTAACGATACTCATTCCTGAGTCATCTTGCTTTGAGCTTTTCATTGCAAAGCCGACAAGCTTTTGAGTGGTATTTTTTTTCTTAATTTTATGCTGATACTCTTTTGATTCTAAAAATGCCTGACCATTTTGGTTAAATAACCCATCAATAAATTGTTTCTCTTCTAGATTATTTTCTGGCTTAGGATTTGGTAGATATTTGTCTAAAAATCCTTTTATACCTGCAAAAAATCCACCGTCATCCTTAGTTGTTTCCTCTTGTGGTGTAGGTGTATCAAACATTAAATCGATATACTTTCCGTTAACTGGAACCTCACTTGTTTTTACTACTTCTCCATTCATATCGATTTCAGCATGAATAGTCGTTTGGCCATTTAATAAGAATGGACCAAACTTATCGACTTCACTAATTAATTTGCCTGAATCTTTGCCATCAACGAAAATTCTAGCATCTGGTTCATTAGAGTAAATTTGAACGTAACTAACATTAAATGTTAATTCTTGATCCAATTTATTTTTAGATGCCTTTGTAAAATCTAAATCAATTGTATCTTCAACATCACTGTATTGTCCTTCATATTTCACCTTTAATGCATATTTACCTGGTAAGATTTTTTTAAATGATTTTTCATACTCGTCCTTATTTAAACGAGCATTGTTTTTATTCAAACTTAATTCTATTTCGTCAATTGGAGATGTTACTTTTAACTCAAATGGCTCTGCGCTAATTAAATAAGTTTGGTAAATCCCTAAAAATTTATTGCCTTTTTTAATCGATAATACATGATTACCATGACGATCAATTAGTTCACTTTTTTGTACTTTACCATTACTCACTAAATCCTCAACATGATTTACTAAATCAGAACTATTCATGTACTCCATAAATGCTTTGACTGATCCTACATCAAGTGTGGCACGTGTACCACCTTCTTCTAGAATTTGAGTTACTTCTTTATAGTTATTTTCAGTTATCGCTTTTTCAAATGATTTTGCCATTCGCTCAGGTGTATAGAATGATTTTATGATTAAATGAACAATGAATAGTGTAACGATTGATACACCAAAGATTAGTCCTAATTTTTTATAGTTTCGAGGTATATGTTTATTTTTATTATTTCTGATACTCGTTCGAGAAAACAAATTTTTTTCCTGTTCTCTAAGTTGGCTGCTCATTTATAGTTTTTCCCCTTATTTAAAATCTTAATAGAGTCATATTTATTGATTTTAAAATTCTCTTATTTTCAGTGTCTGTTACAAAACATTATTGTTGATTTCCACTTCAGGATGCTCGCTTTCCGTGGGGCGTACGTTGAGCCTCCTCGGCGCCATACGCCTTGCGTGAATCTCAATTGTCCCGCATCTCCCACAGGAGTCGACCACCTTACGTTACAATCAAATTCTTAGATTTATTGATTGTTTTCTTTCGTCACCCAATAATAATCCATCTTGTATAGTAAGCCTTTATTTAAATACCAACAATGTACATAAAAAAAGCCTATTTTTAAAATAGCTAATAACTATCATACTAAATTTTCCGAGAACGGTAAAAAGAAATTATTGTGAACACGTTGAAATAAAGTAAATTAGTATCTTTTAACATGACATTAATTGGTTTAATTTAATTTTAATATTTCAATGACAGAACATATTCTTACTTGCTAAACTTAAGGAATGAAAGACAGAGGAGGAACTTGCTTGAAGCCGTTAATTCATCGGAAAGAAACAATCTATTTTATTTTACTTTTAATTACGAGTATACCTTTATATGCACTTCTAGTTATTAGTGGTTTAGGACTTATTATATTAGGAATTTTAGTATTTATACCAATCATTGCTCAAATGGTTTTCACAGCCCATATTCGTACGAATGGCGTAAAAATGACGAGCAATCAGTTTCCAGAGGTTTTCGAAAGAACAAAGGAGATTGCAAAAGATATGGGATTCTACTTCGTACCTGATGTGTACGTTATTGAATCTGGTGGAATGTTAAATGCTTTTGCTACGCGCTTTTTTGGGCGCAGTATGATTGTGTTATATGCTGACCTATTTGAAATGAAAGATTCTGATCCTAAGGCTATTGATTTCGTGATTGCTCATGAGTTAGCGCATATTAAACGTAATCATATTATTAAACATGCACTAATCTTACCTGCCAATTGGATTCCTTTTTTAGGATCTGCTTATTCTCGTGCTTGTGAATATACATGCGATCGAATGGCCACTCATTATACGAATGATTTTGAAGCTTCAACTCGCGCACTAACAATGCTAGCTGTTGGTAGAAAGTTTTATCAAACGATCGACCAGCATGAATATATGCTTAATAGTAGTAAAGAGAAAGGCTTTATCATTTGGTTAAGTGAAAAACTTATGTCACATCCTACACTGCCTAAACGTATTGCTGCATTATATCATTTTAATGATGTCGAAAATTCAGTTGTATTCAAAACACCAAAACGTGTTTTTGCAATTGGTATTTTAGCAGTTGTCGTTGTCTTTGGAGGCATTATTTCAGTTTCAATGGCAGCAGATAAAATTATTTCATTTGTTGCGGATGCATATAATAATGTGGAAGAAAACACATCAGATACTGTGGAAATTGAACCTGATCAAGAAACTCCACTTACGCTTGCTATTTTAGATAATGATATTGATAAAGCAAAGCAATTAATTGATAAAGGTGCCGACGTAAACAAAAAGAATAAATTAGGCGAATCGCCACTTATTTCAACATCTTATTATGATGATAAAACGATCGACTTAGATATGCTAAAGCTTCTTCTTAAAAACGGGGCTAATCCAGCAATCGGTGATGAACAAGATTATACTGTTCTACATGCAGCTGTTTCGATGGGAGATATAAAAGCAATCGATTTATTATTAAAATATAAGGCAGACATTAATATGAAAGATTCTTACGGAGAATCTCCAATTTTTGAAGCGATATATACAGATGATGCATATACTTTTCAACACTTAGTTGATAAAGGTGCCGATCTAAAGATAAAAAATAAAGATGGTCTTTCCATTGACGATATAGCAAAAGAAGAAGTAGCTACTAAAATTTTAATCGTATTAAATCAATAAACAAAAAGGGATATGAGTCTATTCATATCCCTTTTTGTTTGGCTAATTTTCTATGAATCTATTATTCTTTTTACTGGTTACTTGTCCAACTTACCCAAACATTTGAACTAGAACCTGAGATTTTGTCATAATCGGCTGGATTATTTAGATTTAACTTTCTTCCATTTTGAGAAAATGAAATAACTGTTTTTTGATTTCCTACGCTTAAACCTGCTGTAATACCTCTTTCAGCTAATGTTTCATCTGGATTGGCACTTGCTGTAATAATCGGAGCGACTGCTTCTGTTATGATTTCTAGTTGGCCTTTATGATTAATGTATGCAGTAATGATACCGACGCTATGATGTGTTTCGTTTGCATGGAGATATATGCCTTTTGGATCAAAACGGATGACTCCGCCTCTTTGTTTTATTTGGCTTTGAGGGACTTGTGATGAAAGGAAACTAAAGCTGCTATATCCTGAAACTTTCTCTGTTACATAAAATACTGAAGTGATTGCCATAAAACTTATACCAACTAACTTCACGCTCTTACTAATTTTGCGAAAATCTATCATTTCTATCGAAAACCTTTCAGTATATAGAAAATTTTACCAACTAAAGTGTAACATAAGTCTTTCAAATCTTTCAATAATATTAAGAATCGTTTGTTAATTGTTAACAATTTCATTCAATTATGGTTAATCTTTCGCCCTAAATGTTACTAATACTAATAGAAACAAAATTCATCGAATTCACTTACATTTGGTATAATATCAATGTTAGCAATCTTATATAAAGAGAAAAAATCAACTACTATCTTGGATGATAAAAATATGGGGGAAATAATGAAGGACGATCATTTTAGAATACATTTTAAAATACTATTTGCGTTTCTTGTACCATTCATTACATTACTATTTATTGAAAGTATTTATAGAGAACATGTTTTGTTAGTTTTCGAGTGGATAAAGGAGTACCCATTACTCTTCACTTTTGAATATTTAATTTTAATTGTAAGCATGAATTGCTTCTATTTTTTAAAGCAGAGATATTATTTAATTGTACAAATGCTATTATTTCTAGTACTTTGTCTCTTTGCACTAGCGAGTCTAGTTAAAACACAAAAAAGAGGAGAACCTATTGTCCCGAGTGATTTTTTACTCCGAAATGAGGCATTAGACATCTCACAATATATTTCTGTTGATGGACTCTTTTTCACAATTGGTATACTTGCTTTTGTTATGATTATCGGAATTGTTATTAGCTTTTTACTTAAAAGTAGAAAAGAAAATACGAAGATGAATTTGTTTACTTCCATTCTTTCTCTTTTAATGGCATGTTGGCTTATTGGTGGAGTTCCATACAATCTGTATTCATATTTTAAAATTGAATCGATCGGTTGGAGTCAAAAAGTAAACTCAATGACAAATGGTAGTGTCCTTGGTTTTGTGCTTAACAACATCAATTCATCAATTAAGAAACCAGCAAATTATTCTCAAGTTAAGATTCAATCTATACTTGAGTCGAATGAAACTGCTGCTAAAAGCGAAAGCACACAAACAAAGCCAAACATACTATTTATCCAAAGTGAAGCATTTTTTGACCCTACTGTTTTTGGGCCGAATTCGTTTAAAAAAGACCCTTTAGCGTTTTATCACTCTTTACAAAAAGAGAGTACAACTGGACATTTGATTTCACCAGTATATGGCGGTGGAACGATCAATACAGAGTTAGAAATTCAAACAGGTCTTTCAACTGATTTTATTCCATCAGTCTCGTTAGGATTTCAAAACTATATTGATAAGCCCGTGAATTCTGGTGCACGAATGGTGCGTGATCAAGGATATACAGCGACTAGTATTCACACGTATCATTCTTGGTTTTATCACCGTGATGAACTTTATAAAAAGTTAGGATTTAATTCATTCCAAACGATGAATACATTTACAAAGGCTAAATTATCCGATACAACTAAGTTCATTTCTGATGTTGAAATAAGTAACCGTATTGTTCAGACATTGAAAGAAACACCTACACCTGATTATATTTATTCGGTTACAATGGAAAACCATGGTCCGTATGATAAACCGAAAAAACAATTTAACGATTATGGGACAACTCTAGATTTAAACGAGAGCAATAAAAAGATTCTAAATACGTATGCCCATAATTTAGTAAACGTTGATCATGCACTTAAAATGCTAATTGAATCATTGAAACAATTAGATGAACCAACTATTTTAGTATTTTATGGAGATCATCTACCTATGCTTGGCGATGAGATGAGTGTCTATTTAGATGCAAACTATATTAAAAATCCTGAAACTAAAAAGGATTATATAAAAATGCATAATGTCCCATTGCTAGTTTGGAGTAATTATTTACCTAAACAACCGGATATTACTTTAAGTAGTAATTTCTTAACGCCATATGTGTTTCAATTAGCAAATGTCAAAATGAATACTAATTTTTCGTATTTAGCTAATTCACTATCTAAAGGTGAATCCATCATGCTTCCATCTAAATTCCAAGATCAAACTAAGGAATCGAAGAAATTTAGTAAAGACTATGAGCTTTTACAATATGACGTGTTAAAAGGTAACCAGTATAGTTATAAAAATGATCATATCGTTAAAAATTCATCTTACTTTTTAGGGAATCCGAATTACACTATAAGTAACATTTCTCCTGAAATACTTCAAAAAGGAGACGATAAACAATTAATAACGATTCAAGGTAAAGGCTTCTCCTACTTAACACAAGTAAAGGTAAATAACGAAGTAGTAGCTTTATCAAAACGTTCACCAACAAAGCTTCAATTCTTTTTACCTAAAGACCTAATTGATCAATCTACAGAATTAACCGTTAATGTTTTTATGAAGGATTCTTTAAAGAATATAGAGAATGATCAGAAGCTTAAGGTTACGATAAAGTAATATATAAAATAAAACACCGTAATTCATGTTACGGTGTTTTTCTTATACGTATTGTAAGCGCATACGCTAAATCGTATAATATACATATCTAGTAATCTATACATATAAACATTTAAACTAAAAACGGAGGTCAGTTCATGTTAAAACAACTACATTTCTTTTTATCAACATCTAGTTTTGCAACTCAGATGCCAGGTTTTAGGACAAGAACAACTTGGAAGCAATTCGCTGCGATGATCGGTTACCCAATCCTTATGGTTCTTATTTATGTCTATATGAGGTACCAAATGGATCTAACCTCTACCGCTAAAGATGTTATTTTTTTAGGTCTTAATAATTTCGTAGTTGTTTTATGTATGATTATTCTTCCGTTTATTTTAATTACGAATGTAAGGGATATTCGTAAAAAATTACCTTTGTTCAATTCAGGGCGCCAAATACTTGGCATTATACTTACAGTATTTCTATTATTTTCAATTATGGGTATTGGGACAACTTCTATTAGTAAACTTTACTCGGATGCTTTTAGTGAGAAGCTTAAATAAAACTTTGAGTTTTATAAATTTCCGCTTCGGGATGCTGTTGATTGAAAGGAAAGTTCTTTACTGAAAGTAACATTTTTATGAATAAATTTTGTAGACCTCTAATGCTAAATTGCAGCATTAGAGGTTTTTTTGGTAAATAGTCTTTTTCAACTATATGACAGTTTAGTTTAACAAGAGAAATGACTCATTTATAACGGGCAGTTTGTACAATCGCTCCTTCATTTCGAGCATATATTTGATATAAAGGAGTGAATGTTAATGAAAAAGCGAAACTGTAAATGCTCTTGTGGAAATGAGGTGACAAAGGTAGAAATGCAACGAGTACAACGAATACTTAGTAAGCTAGATGAAGACGATATTGAAGAAATATCGCCTGGTGATTGTTTTAGGCAAGGAAATTTAATTTGTTGTCGTGTGGATGGTCGAACAATTTGTATTGAGGAATAATCAGTGTTTTATTGCCTAGTCAAGGATGAAGGTATGAAGGGCTGTAACCATATAAATCTTTAATTAATGCAAGGTACGAGCATTATTTGCAATAGAAAAGAAGGTCGCTTCTTCAACTTTCGCATGCGTTAGTTCAATATCAAAACAGGCTACTATCGTAGCTTTTATTTATTCCACTAAAATTTCCCCTAGAGAAATTGGTCATTTAAGACATTGATTATTTTTAAAAAAAATACATTTTTCATTTAACTTTCCTGCCATATAATGCAAAAAAAGACCGCCGAAGCAGTCTATGATTCTTTATGTTGTATATATGTAGTTGTAGTAAAAGCAATAGTACAACTACATTTTTTTTAAATTAGATATGTTTTTGGGGCGATTTTTTCACATTTCTACTCATAGTTCCTCTAAATAGGACATGGGTGAAAAGATAAGTTTATCATCATTCGATCCGTTACTTTGTTCTTTGCCTTCTCATCCACTGTGTCGCGACCCATTTTTCACCAACGCTAACTGGTGCACCAGCATGCAAGGTTAACTTGTTTAAGTTTTCATCTTCGTAGAAATATTCGAAATAGACTGCTGTTCCTTTTTGTGGTGTTACTGAAAGCTTCAGCTGAGGAAAAACCGTTTCCCCACCTTGTTCCACATCATTTAAATAGATCACGATTGTACTAATTCGGTTATTCTTCGCTGCTTGACTAGTCGGTAAAAAGTAATCAGTGTGCGCTTTGTATTCTTGGCCAGGTAAGTATTGTAGAACTTGAAGTCCATCCCCATGCTCAACAGGCACGTTCATGATTTTTGTAATCCTCTTTTCGATGGTCGCAATAAGGTCATTTTCATTGTTCGCAAAAAACATCCCACTGCTTGTTCGAATCGCGTCTACTTCCCGAGTTGAACCAATTTTTGAGCGCTTCATGCGGTCTTTTGACAATTGAATCAATTCATCACATTCAGCATCACTTAGTACGTTCCCTAGCAGCACAACTAGAGGTTCTTCGTACTTTGCAAGAATTCGGATGTTCCGACCTTCTGCTTGAAACGTATTCCCATTCTGTTGAAAAATCGTTTGTTCGGTTAATCCATTCACGGTCACGATCATCAACCCCTAAAGTATTTAATTTTCAGAAAATAGTTTCTATTACCAGTATATCAGATAAATTCCTCAGCACTCGATAGATTGTACTTCTTTTTCCATATCGCGAACGTTTCTTCTATAAACTAGACATGTAACTAAGCGTAGCAGAGAGGATGACAATCCATCCATGTACCACAGATTCTTTTCTGTGAAAGTTAAAGAATTTATCAAATTTAGATTTAATAAGCTAATTTAAAGCCCTTTTCTTATTAAACTATTCTTCTAGATGGCACAAAAAAAGACTGCCAACGCAGCCCAACCGTACTCAACTAACAGAATCGTAGTTCAATATGAATATATATAAAACTTATAAATTATTAACTTCATTAGCAGTACGGATTCCTGCTTCTATTGCCCCTTGTATCCATCCAGGTGTAGATGATGCGTGAGAACCCCCAAAATGAATTCTACCTTCTGGTGTCCCAATATACGGGCCAAGTTCTCTTTGTTGATTTGGTTTAAACATAATAAATGCGCCGCCTGCAAATGTAAATTGCGTCCAACTATGCGAATATCCTACTAAAAATTCTTTATAAACAATATCGCCAAAAATAATTGATAGATTAGATAATGCCATATTAATACGCTCATTATTTTCCATATGATCCCAAATAGTCGCATCGTCTTCCCATGTGTAGCTCGCCAATAAAACCCCTGTCTCATAGCCTAAATCATGACTAGGAAAATATGAAAACTTTATAGGTAAATCAGTTGTTAATTTCCCACCAAACAAACCTAACTTCTCCCAAAATTTTGTTCTGAACTGTAGAGCAATTTTAGTTGAATCAGCATAATGCAATTCTCTAATCACTTTCCATTTATTATAAGAAATAGACTCGTACGGCAAAACATCTACAAAGTTAAATAAAGAAAAAGGAATCGTGGAAATAACATAATCACATTCATATTGATTTTGTTTTGTAAGTATCTCATTTTCTGTATGGATTGTTACCTTGGAATCTCCTTGTATAATTTTTTTTACCCTTTCATTCAGTATAATATTCTCCCTCATTTGTGGTAAAAATGCTCTTACAAGGTAGTCGGTTCCTCCTGTAATTTCATAAAGTTTCAGATTTGGTGTTAAGAGTACAACAATTTCTCGTAGTATTGCCGTGAATGCAAGCTCTGGAAAACCTTCTATTCCCACAATTGTCTTGATCATATCAACTGCCCCTATAGATAAAGAAGCACCAACGGGATTATATTTCAAAAAATTTTCCATTGAGTATTGATCATACTTATCAATAATAATATCCCAGTTTTTTAATGGATCTTGATTTATAAAGTCAATCACTGGACCAATTGCAGATGTAAGTAGTTCTGTTGCAGTTTTTCCTTTTTCATTTGGAGCAACAGGATATTTTAATATATCTGGATTTGAATCATAACTTTTTTGATTAGTTAAAACATTATTAATGTAAATTAAATCATTAGGAGTGCTATTTATAAATTCGTTTACTTGTAATTTAAATTTATTAATTAATGCGAATGTTAACTGATGTAAAGTAGGGATACGCATAGCACCAAGGTCAATATATTGGTAATCAAGAAACGGTTCTCTTCTTGTGTAAATCCGTCCCCCTATTCTATTATTTGCTTCTATAATAGTAACCTGATGTCCCGCTTCTTTTAAAAGTGACGCAGAAACTAAACCTGATATTCCACCACCTATAATTGTGACACGCTTTGGTGTACTCGTTTTTGATAATCCATTTTGAATGATGTGAATCATTTGATCCATTGTAAGGACTACTTGTACCAAAGGAATTCCACCTTCTCTTGTATAAAAATAACTTTCTATACACATTATTCAATTGCAAGATGAAGTAGAATTTTAACTAAGGTTTAATTCTAAATGATATTATCTAAGATCAATGCTCGCATTCCGTTTCAATCATTTTCTATAGTTTGATAAAACAAGATTAAAAAAGCAAAGTTCATTTATAGTGAACTTTGCTTTTTTACTAACTTAATTCATTGAATCTTCTCTTGCTTTAATTAGGCTCAAATTATATTTTTCAAATTCATTTAAAGTACCTTGATATGTAGGATCTTGGCTGTACCATGATTTTGTAGCAAAATAATTATTTAAATCGGCGGACTTAAAAACGAAACCATGTCTCGCATAGATTTCATTCCTCGCTATACGCAAATCGCTCGGTGTCAGTCTTTCTATATCTCCATTCGTTAAATTCTTAAGATTGCTATCTGGTAATATAAAATCTGTTGAATTAGTCGCTTCTTCTGTATCCTCTGTTCCACTAGTTGTAGTTTGTTCAGCTGGTTTTTCTGTTACTTCTACTTTGTTTTCATCTTTTTTTACTTCTTTGACTGCTTTAGTAGCAACACTTTTTGTATGTTTCTCTCCACCATTAGTAATTTTCGGATAAACATAAAAAATGGCTGTTGTTCCCAATATAATTACTCCTGCTATTGGAATTAATATTGTTAAGAGTTGTTTTATTTTACTGTTATTAAACTTTCGTTTATCTATACGACTTTCAACTTTTTTATAGGCCAAACTTTTTCACTCCTCTGATAATTAATAAAATATGTCAGTTTATACTATTATCTAATTTATTATTTTAAATCCTGTAATTTTAACTGAAGTTTAATATGTTATTAATACAATTGAAATGACTTTTAAACAAAGATATTTTGCCGTAGTAAATGTATTTTTTATTTTACAAATAAAGTATTATCTAAATTTACACTACAGGATGCTCGCTTTCCGTGGGGCGGGGGGTGAGCCTCCTCGGTGCAGTTGCGCCTGCGGGGTCTCTCCTTCCCACTACTCCCATAGGAGTCTCGCACCTTCCGTTTCAATCATTTTCTTAGTTTAAAGTTTAATTTTATAAGACCTTTATCAAAAGCTCATCATTCCTTTTGAGACTTTTTTCAAATCTTATTTCTAGTAAACATGGAAATTTGTAGATCTCTGCTCCAGGATGTTCGCTTTCCGTGGGGCGGGTGGTGAGCCTCCTCGGCGCATTTGCGCCTGTTGGGTCTCACCTTCCCGCTACTCTCACAGGGGTCTCGCTCCTTCCGCTCCAATCGTTTTCAGATTTTCGGTTGATTTAACAAAATCTAAAAAAATAAAGCATTCTATTAGAAGGTTACATGAAAATACCCAGTTGTAATAAATACATGAGAAAGGCAGAGAGCCACTTTTTGGCCCCCTGCCTTTTCTACGATATCTTATTGTAACTTAACACTTGTGTATACTCCGCCTCTAGTTCCAACAATTATTTGTTGACCAATTATAATTGGTGATGCTTCAATATTTGCTCCTAAGTTAATTTTATTAACTATTTTACCTTTAGCATTTATTAAATAAAGATTACCAACCGAATCACCCTGAATGAAATATGCTTTATGGTTTTGTGTATAAACAGCGACAGTCGATGACCATGCATAATTTGATAATTGTAGTCGCCATTTTTCTTTTCCCGTAGCTGTGTCAAAGCTAATTAGTAATCCACCATTCATTGTTTTATATCTTGAGATGTTATAAATGACTTGTCCTTTTAATGGACCAGTTCCAAGAATTGGAGTAGCTAGTACTCCTCCATTTACAGGATGATCACCTTTAACCGAAAAGCCTGGGATTTTCTTCTCCCAAATCACTTTACCAGTTTTGCCATTTAATTTCTGTATTCGAGCATAGCCTTTTGTACCTTGTTTATCTATTTCAGAACCTGTGTATAGATATGGCATTCCATTTGAATCTTCAATAACGATTGAGGCATCTGTGTCATCATAAGCATTATTAGCCCAAATCAATTTTTTCTTAATTATATCCAGCGCTTGGATGCCGCCTCCGTTATCAGAAAAATAAGCCATGTTCTTATATACCGCTAATGAGTTTTCAATGCCCTGATACGAATTATTCTTTTGCTTATATCGATATTTAGAAATGATAGGAGCTATTTTAATCTTCTTTGATTTTGGGTTGTATTTAGTATTTAATTTTATGAAATAGACAAGCCCATTTTCTCCTCCAATTAACATTGAATCATCTTCACGATTAATAAGGGCTGAACTATCAAAAGCACCCCAACCTCGGAAAGAGAACGAATCAATTCCAGGGATAAATGCCAATAATGATTGGTCTATTAAACTATAAATACGTAAACCTATTTTTCCAGTTTGAGGTATTCCTTGTCCAACATAAAGAAGTGGATAGCCACGTGGATCAAGCGCTACGCTCCCTTTAATGGAATTCTTAATATTAATTGGATTCCTAGTTTTCTTACCAGTTGCTAAATCTAAAAAATAAATTCTGCCATCTAATGAACCGTAAACCACCTCTTTCAAATTTGGCTTTGATTTAAATTGAGGATACAAATTCATTATTTGTTGCTCTTGCTTCTTCCACTCAATCACACTTGGTTGACCAGTCCAACCTGAGCCACCACCCCATCTTGGTAAAGAAGACGTATGAAAAGTCCAGCTCCTTACTAATTTCTCCTTTGAAATGACTGGAGATCCCATCACAGCATTATTTCGAAAAGGTCCACCTCGAAAACTCAAAATACCATTTACAGTTTGATATTGCTGTGGGAAAGGCTTTGTAAAAATCTTTGCATTATTACTAAAATTATATGAGACGTTTTTACTGCTAGGTAGTGGGTTTAATTGTAGAGGCATCCATTTATCTTGTAGGTTAGTTGCTGCATTTACTTCATTATTATGTAACCAAGAAAATTTTTTACTTTTATTTTGATTTATTGTTGATAAATTAAAAAGACTAATTAGTAGAATGATAGCTACACAGATTATTTTTATTTTTTTATTCAAGTAGATTTACCTCCTTTTTATGGTTAATAGATTGAAACTATTAAAATTATATATAATACTAGGTGCATATTTTGTATATTTTTGTTACTAAATCAAAAAAAATGATATTCTATACCCATTTTAGATTACACTGTAACGCAAAGAAGATGAGTCCTGGAAAACACAGAAATCATCTTCTTTGTTTGGCTTTAACCTTTATCAAATACCCTTAACTTAAGGTGAAATTTCTTTCCTTTTTACTATTTACCTATTACTCCAAATAGTAAAGGGAATCGGTGGTGTAGGTGTATATCCATCTGCAACAACTGTTACACCTGTTGTTTTATCAGAAAAAATTTGAATTGGTTCTCCTAAAACTCCAGTACCAGTTAATGTGAAGTGAGCTTCACTTGCTTCGTTTTGATCAACATTCACACCATACCACCTATTACTACTCGTATTTAAATTATGAGCTGTTACAGTCGAACTATTTACAATTAATCCGGCAGCTTCATTCCCTATAGAACTCACATTGTTTAATGATACATCCGATGAGCTAACAATATTTATACCACTTCCATAATCAATACCATTTCCAGAACCAGTCATAGTAATATTTTTCGCACCAGTTACAGTGAAGTTTTCCAATTTCACTTTGTTACTACCGCTAACAACAGTGATAAGCGCTGCATGGCCTTTTGATCCTGTATCGTTAGTCCACGCCGTATTACCTTTTGTGATGACCGTTGAATCACCTGCTCCTATAATACTAATTTCTTTATTGATTCGAATCTGGCTATTTAATTTGTATGTTCCTTCGCCAATACGTACTTCGTCACCTTGTACTGCCGCACTTACTGCCGTTTCAAGATTTGTATAATATCTAGTCGAGTTTGCATGCGTTAAAGCTACGACATTTTTTAATGATTTATTGTTCCATATTGTTGAAGGTGAATCTTCTAGTTTGTATGTGTTGTATCTGTTTGCATCAACTTGAACATTTCCGACCGTACCAGTAATGATTTGAATATCTTCACCGATTACACCATTTCCAGTCAGTGTGAAACTAGCATCAACACTATCTTTTTTCTCTACGTTGACACCATACCATTTATTTTCACTTGTATTTAAATTCTCAGCAGTTACTTTTGAACTGTTAACAATTAATCCGGCTGCATCATTTTTTGTTGATGTCACGTTTTTCAATGTAACATTTGATGAACTAACTATATTAATACCACTACCATAATCTGTTCCACTACCTGGTGGTGTCATGCTGATATTTTTTGCTCCAGTTACTTTAAGATTCTCAATGTGAACTTCATTATCGCCACTTAGTACTGTAATTAAAGCTGCATAGCCTTTTGATCCCGTTGCATTAGTCCAATCTGCATCACTTTTTGTGATGATTGTATTTTCTCCTGAACCTATAATACTAATTTCTTTCGTAATACGTATTTGGCTATTTAATTTGTACGTTCCTTCACCAATCGAAACTAAATCTCCATCATCCGCTGCTTGTACTGCCGCTTGAAGATTTGTATAATATTTAGTCGAGTTTGCATGCGTTAAAGCTACAACATTTTTTAACGCTTTATTACTCCAAATTGTTTTTGTAGAATTCTCTAATTTATAAACATCGTAATAAGGAGCAGTTACATGGACATTTTCTGATGAATCAGAGATAATTTGAACGTCTTCCTCGAGTACATTATGTCCAGTCAACGAGAAGTAAGCATCTGTGCTATCCTTCTGATCGACGTTAACTCCATACCAACTATTACCACTCGTTTTTAGTCCTGACGCTGTTACCGTCGAGCTATTCACAATTAATCCTGCAGCATCATTGTCAGTTGAAGTTACATTGTTTAATGTAACGTTTGATGAACTGACTACATTGATCCCACTACCATAATCAGTTCCACTGTCTGGAGATGTCATTGTGATATTTTTTGCTCCAGTTACTTTTAGATTTTCTAAATTTACAGCATTATTACCACTATTAACTGTAATTAATGATGCATAGCCTTTTGAACCTGTAGCATTCGACCAATCTGAATTACCTTTTGTAATAACAGTTGAATCGCCTTTACCAATTAAATTAAGCTTTTTATCAATTCTTAATTGGGAATCAAGTGCATATGTTCCAGCTGCTAAATAGATTGAATCACCATCTTTTGCGTTTGCAACTGCTGATGTTAATTCACTAGCATTTGAGACAAATTTAGCTCCTGCTGGATATTCATTTTTATAACTAACTGTTGGTACTTGCCATTTAGTTGTATAAGCTTCTCCAAATGTGCGAGATTGAATAATTAAATGTGACGGAGCTGTTTCTGTGAAACCTTCATCTGTATCTATAGTATATTCGTTAACAAGAGTACCATTAATGTATTGTGATAACTTCCCACCATTATAAGTCATTGTTAATGTGTAAATACCTGTTTCAGTTGATACACCTGTTAAAGCGACCCATGCACCAGTTGTACTATTCCATGCTTCCCAGCCTTTTTGCTTCGAATGAGAATCATATTTATATTGTAGAATAGCCCAATCTACTACATTGTTTTGTGTAGCGGCGTCTCCATTGATACCATCTACTTGAACCCACATTGACGTTCTTACGCCTTTACCAGCATTTAATTCAGTAGTTAGATCAATCTTAGATTCTACTTTCCATTTATCAGTTAAACCTACATTCGTATGGGCACCTTTACCTTGCCAGTCATACCAATTATTTGCATTTTGTTGGTCCGTAGTCGAGTTTGTAATCCATCCATTATTCGAGATTACCCAACTATCAGGGGCAGTACGATCTATTTCCCACGACCCAAGTGTTGCATTACTATCATAAGCCGATACCCATACAACCTGTTTATTTGAATAAGTAACAAAACCCGCCTTCTCAATCGTTAATTCGTTTTTCTTAGTTGATTCGACCAATGGTACAGTTACACTATTTGTCCCTTGAACAGTTTTTTGTGGTAGAAGTTCACCATTCCATTTAATTGTTGCATCAGCTACATTACTGTTAAAAGAAACAGTTCTTTCATTTAATACAACAACTGCACTTAAAGTTATAGGTGATACGATTACACCACCGCCACCAGAAGTACCACCAGGAATTCTGTTTAAGTTTTCTCCATTCTCTTTATTAACTTGAGCTAATTGATTTGGATCTTTTAACAAGCCTCTATTTTGAATATTATCAACTTTTGTGTCTTTACCAAGAGTAACTTTCCCTTTATTACTACCACTTGCCGTCAAAGTCGTCACATTTGGCACATTTACAAGTACATTTGAATTTGTATTTAGATTTAACTCTTCAATCTTGCTAGATCCATCAATTGTAAGATCAGTATTACTATTTACTTGCAAATAGTTAATTGGAGTATTAATTGTAAGATTAGGTACGTTTCCATTTATTATTAATTGGCCAATATCATCCAAACTATTAATCTCAAATTCTTTCGTTACGACCATTTTTTCTATATTTGTATCATTACCAACTGAAAGGTTACCACCTAATGAATCTGCATTAATTGTTTGAATGACTCCATTAATATTCAATTCAACTGAAGTACCATTAGCAGTTATACGAAGTGTAGAGATTGACCCGTTTCCACTTAATTGAACGGAACCACCATTGCTAACGTTAACTGTTCCAATATTTCCATTCAAAGAAACTTCATCTGCTCCATTTTGTAAATTAACATTTGAGATCGTTGAAGTATTTCCATTTTGAACTGTAGAATTTCCAGCTAGAGAAAGATCAGTAATTGTTGTATTTCCAACTGTTTGAACTGTCGTATCATTCGATTTAATTTCAATCTTACTTAATTTAGAACCATCAAACACTAGGACTAATTTTGCTGAAGTAGTTTGTTGTGTAGTAGTAGCAGTTGGAAGGAATGATGTAGGCACGACATAAGATAATGATTTATAAAAAGCTTGTCCTAGAGATTTCTTTCCACCATCAGCATTATTTGAAGATGCAGTTTTAACTACATCCGAGCTTGATACGAGTGTTTTTCCTTTAACTGTCACTTTACTTGTATAGAAAGCATGTTTCACTTTGCTCGTAAGCTCTAAATCTTTTGTTGCCGTAATATTTTTAAGCGTTATGTAGTCGGCATTTACTTTAATCTTTCCATTAATAACAGCGCCTTTACCATCTAAAACACTATTATTTTTAAATATTTTATCGTCTGATTTAGAGGCTTTACCCGGTGAATTAATTTCTAAGTACATTAACTGTTTGATCACTTTATTGCTATCATATGTAAATTGAATTTTCGCACTTTTTAAAGCATTACTATTTGAAAAGAAACCATTCAATGATTTATCATACTTAAATATTTTCTTACCGAGTACTACTGAACCTTTTGAAATTTTCGTGATTGTTTCAATGGCCGAAGTTGTAACCTTCGAGGAAGCTGCGTTCACTTTAACAGAAGAAACTGAAACACTATCCTTGCTATTAGTTTTAGAAGTTGTTTGTAATAGATTACTAGCAGCCTCTACGCTCAAAGTATTTAGTGGTAGATTAACAACTAATGATGATGCCACTAAAACTGAGCTAACGGTCATTTTAACATACTTTTTACCTATCTTTTCATCCAAAACAAAACATCTCCTCTAACTATATAATCATTTCATATTTAAAAAAAACATGACTATTATAGTATACAGTAGACAAAGTTTGGTATAAAATCATAATTTTCTTACTTTTCTTACAAATTACGACAAAAATACCTCTTAATTTATTTTAATATAAAAAAACTCAAAAGTCTCAGTGTTCGAAAACATTCAAACTTTCATGCTATAAAATTTATATTTAGTATTTTGTAAAACAAAAAAAGCCTGCGTGTATACGCAGGCTTTTTTTAATAATATATTTTAATCTATCGACTAAATTATTGAGTTACAGTAATGTTAGCTGGAATTGAAACTTTGTTTCCAGAAGCATCTACAAGATCAAGTGTAGATAATGCTTTTAAAGATAGACCTTTTGATAATTTAGTAGCATCTACATTAGCGATTGTAAATTCAACAGTTGTTACACCAGTTGTACCAACGTTAGAATCAACGCTCTCCACCACTGCTTGTGATAATCCACCAACTAACACTTCAAAGTCAAGACCTAATTTATCAGCTTGTGATACAGCTTCAGAGAAAGTAATTGTAACTTTGTTTGTTGCAGTTAATCTAGCAGAAGTTACTGCTGGAGCAACGTTTTCAGTTAAAGATAATGTATTAGTAAAGTATGTGTTCATTACTTTAGTAGAACCTAAAGCTTTGATTCCTGAAATATTGATGTTACGAGTACCAGTAAATCCATTTGAACCAGCCTTTAAGTTAAGAACTGCAACTTGAGTTCCACCAACAGCAGCTGGATTTAATGTTACTGACTCAACGATAGCACCGTCAATTTTATAGTTAGCAACATTCGTTGCTGTAGCTCCATCAACAGCTCTGTCGAAAGTTACTACTACTTTGTTGTTGTCAGTTCCACGAGCTACACTGTTTACATTTAAAACGTCAACGTTAGCAGGAACGCCATCTTTTCCACGAGTAAATGTTACTTTAGTTCCTTCAGCATCTACTGCAGCGGCACTAGCAACACCAGCAAATGTTAAGTCAAGTGTGTAAGCTGCACCTTCAACATCAGTTCCAACTCCACCTAATAATGTAGCTAATTCTACACGAACAACTTTTTTATTGTTAGCATCTTTATATGCAACAGGAGTTGCAGCAAAAGCAGCAGTATTTGTAACAAAGTCTTTAACGAATGAACCAGCACCAGCAACTGTCGGAGTTGCTCCTAAAAGTACATCTTTATCAAATGTTACTTCAAGATATTGCTTGTTATTGTTTGCATCTGCAACTACAGCACTTGATACTACTTTTGGAGCTGCAGTTTCTTTAACAAAAGTAACAACTCGAGTAAGATCAGTTCCTACTTCACCACTTAAATCAGTAATTGAAGAAACTGCAATTGTAGCAGCGCCATCAAGTACTGCAGTAGTTGTTACATTATATTTAGTCGGGTCAGTAGAATCTTTAACGATACTTGCAGCTGCAGTTCCATTAATTGTTACAACTGGGTTAGAAATTAATTCTTCAGAGAATTTAACTGCAAAAGTTTTAGCACCTGTTTGAGTGATTGAAGATACTGTTGGAACAGCACCATCTTTAGCACCTTTTACAAATGAAGCAGTTGCAGGGTTTGGAGTTAATAAGTTACCAGCTTGGTCTTGAGCTCCGATAAATGTAGCAATTACTTCTTTACCAGCAGCAACATCAGAACCAACTGTGAAAGTTACCGATTTTGCTCCAGCTACGAAATCATTAGAAATTCCTGTTCCACCAGCTACAACTACAGTGCCATCTGCTAATTTATAGCTAACTGCACCTAAAGATTTAATTGGCTCTGAGAAGTTAACTGTAAATGAACCAGCAGAATTTTTTACAGTAGATAAAATTGCAGGAGCAACTGTATCTGAAGCAAATGTTACAACATCATTATATTTAGTAGCAGTTTTACCGTCTTTAGCAACTACTCCATCAACTACTACATCATATCTCTTAGAAAGAGGATTTGCAGAAGTTACTGTTAAAGTTTTTCCATCTGAGCTAAGTGTTCCAGTAAGAGCACCAGAAACTACTCCATCAATTGTTGTAAATGTTACAGTTGCTTTAAACGCGCCACTTGTACCATTTGTAAATACTGATGCTGGATCAACAGCTTTGTTGAATTTCACTTCTACTTGAGTAGCGTTAATTGCAGTTATGCTAGCAACTTTAGGAACTGCTAATTCTTCAATTTTCTTTAATACTTCTGCTTTAAGATCAGTAGCTTGTTTAATTAAGTCAGCTTTTACAGAAGCAGTTTTAATTTTGTTAACTAAAACCATTCCATCAGCGAACATTTTTTCTACGTCTTCTACTTTAGTGTCAGCAGTAACAACGTATGCTTTTGCAGCTTCTAAAGCAGCTTTTGCAGTAGCGATGTTTTTAGCTTCTGTTTCAGCAACTACGATAACTGTTTTGTAGTATTTGTTGATTGCAGCTGATTTTGTAGTTACTTTTTTAGTTAAAGAAGCTTTTAATTTAGCGTCTTTTTTGCTTGTTAATTTAGCGATAGCTTTTTGAGCTGCTACTTTAACTTTAGCAGAGTTTGAAACGTCCGCTCTTGTTTTTACTGATAATTTGTAATAAGCGTCTACTGCTTTAGTTGCAGCTTGAGCTGGTGTTACAGTTTTTGTTGCAGCAGCTACTGGAGCCACCGCAGATGCTACCATTGCAGCTGTAAGCGCAGTAGTAACGATTTTTTTGTTGTTTTTGTTAAATGCCATTCTAGTGTTCCTCCCTGTGATCTTATGTAGTATTTTACTAGAATAAAAGATGCATTCTCCTACTCTAGGTATTAACTCAAACCGTAGGTCAATATCTCTACTGCCTACTATCAAATTTACAAATTTTGTATAAATTTGACATAATTTACTAAATGGTTAACAACGCTAGTATACAACAACTGAATCGAAATTTGTATAAAAAATTTTAAATATTAATAATAATTTTTAATTACAAAGTTTTCAGTAATGTTACAGACAGTTTGCTGTACACATAATACATCGTCATTAATAGTCATATTTGTAGTCTTTTTTTAAACTTTTTTATTAAATTCTAAAAGATAAGACAAATCTCCTACTTTTGTCGAAAAGTATATGTGAAAACAGTTCCGATTTTCATTCTTTTCTATTAATTCTAACTTTTACTAGTTCGAGAAGAGCATAAGTTATGGTACATTAATAGAATAGAAACGATAGATTACCATCTTAGGAGGGAACACCCTTGATCCAGTCATTGCAAAAAATAATTGGCAATCGAAAATTAAAAGAATATGAAAAGTTAGTTTCGGAGATAAACGCCCTAGAATCTTTCTATGAAAAGCAATCAGATGAAGCTTTAAAAGAATTTACTTATACATGGAAGCAAAAAATTACTAATAATGAAGTAACAGTAGATGAACTAAGAGTAGAAGCTTTTGCATTAGTACGTGAAGCCTCAAAACGTGTACTTGGCATGAGACATTATGATGTACAGTTAATTGGTGGACTTACACTATTTGACGGAAATATTGCTGAAATGCCAACTGGTGAAGGAAAAACATTAGTTTCTTCATTACCAGCGTATACACGTGCACTTGAAGGAAAAGGTGTGCATATCATAACAGTTAATGACTATTTGGCTCGTCGTGACTCAGAGCAAATTGGTCAAATTCATGAATTTTTAGGACTAACTGTTGGTTTAAATATTCCTGACCATTCTATAGAAGAAAAAAAATCTGCATACAACGCTGACATAACATATGGAATCGGAACAGAATTTGGTTTTGACTATTTACGAGATAATATGGTTGATGCAGGTGAAGATCAAGTTCAACGTCCATTTCACTACTCAATCATTGATGAAATTGATTCAGTTTTAATTGATGAAGCAAAAACACCATTAATTATCGCAGGTAAAAAATCAGCACAATCACATTTATATTTACTATGTGCTAGATTTATTCGTACTTTTAAAAAAGAAGTGGATTTTTTATATGATGAAGAATCAAAAGCAATTGCTTTAACAGAGGAAGGAATTACAAAAGTAGAAAGAGCTTTTACGATTGATAATTTATATGATCTTGAGCATGCAACTCTTTTCCACTTTGTTCACAACGCTTTACGTGCTGAAGTATTATTCCAACGTGATGTTGATTACATTGTGCATGAAGGAGAAATTCAATTAATAGACTTATTTACAGGGCGTATTATGGAAGGTCGTTCTTTAAGTAATGGCTTGCATCAAGCAATTGAAGCAAAAGAGGGACTAAAATCAACTGAAGAAAATCATACAGTAGCTTCTGTAACGATTCAAAACTATTTCCGTATGTATCCAATTCTTTCTGGAATGACTGGAACAGGTAAAACGGAGGAAAAAGAATTTTTACAAGTTTATAATATGGAAGTTATTCAAGTTCCAACAAATAAACCGGTTATTCGTATTGATCATGAAGATATTATCTTTGAAAAAACTTCTCAAAAACTTCAGGCTGTTTTAGAGGATGTAAAGCTTCGCCATGAAAAAGGACAACCAATTCTAATTGGAACAACTTCAATCCGTCAGTCTGAAATTATAGCTGATTTACTAGAAAAGGCTGACATTGAATTCCAATTATTAAATGCTAAGCATGTTGAAAAAGAAGCAGAAATGATCGCTTTAGCTGGTCAAAAAGGTATGATTACCATTTCAACCAATATGGCTGGACGTGGTACAGATATTTTATTAGGTGAAGGAGTTCCTGAATTAGGTGGTTTACATGTAATCGGAACAGAGCGTCATGAAAGTGAACGAATTGATCTTCAATTAAGAGGACGTGCAGGGCGACAAGGGGATCCTGGTTCAACTCAATTCTATTTATCACTTGAGGATGAGTTATTTGTACGCTATAACCCAGATAAACTTGAGAAGTTAATGAAGAATTTACAAGTAAATCAATCTGGTAGAGTGTTAAATCATAATATCCAAGAGTTTGTCACAACTACACAACGTTTATGTGAAGGAAATCAATTTACAATTCGTGAATGGCAATTGAAATTAGACGGCGTTGCAAATGAACATCGTCGAGTAATGTATGAATTCCGAAACAACTTATTAGTTAACGAAATTGATGTAGATTGGTTAATTAAACAAGTGGACGACACAATTGCAAAAGCACTTACTTTATACTATCCAGAAAACAGTGTACCTGAAGACTGGAACCAACTTGAAGGAAAAACTGCTCTTGAACAGTTAATTCCACCATTACGTATAGATGAAGAGTATTTTAATGATGAGCAAGATGTATGGCGTGTCGTAAACGAAGCATTATCAGTTTATAAAGAATTGCTTCTAGCAATGGATGAAGAGAAAAAAGCTGAACTGATCACGATAATGAAATTGACTTCACTTGGAGTAGTAGATTTATATTGGACAGAGCATATCGAGCATTTACAACATTTAATAGAAGGAATTCACTTGCGTCAATATCAACAAGAAGATCCAATTCGTTTATATGAATTTGATGGTTTCACGTTATTTGAACACACTTTCTATACAATACAACGAGAAATTACATCAAATCTTGCTGCTTTATTTCAAGAAATTACTTGTCCAACGGAGGTAGAAGAACATGTTTTCATCGATTAAGCGTTTTTTACAAAAGGGTAAAGATTCTACTGTTTCATCGAATGATTTATTACAACAAGCTTCTACTGAAGAAACTGTACAAACTGAAGAAGTGGAAGTAAAAGAAGTTTATCCAAAAATCTCTTTCCATCCATTAATGCATATTGAGGATGAAAGTCGCTATGTTTACCAATTTTTAAATAATGAGTTACCACCTTTACTGCCTAACCAATTATCTTTATCAGCAATTGATATTGAAGTGGATGAAGAAGGGGCAATGGTAACTGCATTTGTTCGAAACAGCTTAGAAAAATCAGTTCTCTTAGAAGATGTAGTTCTTCTATTAATAAGTGAAGAAAGAGAACTATTGGCTAGAAAAGAGTTTAGCCTAGAAGATCTTGGAGAATTACCAGCATGCAGTAGTCGCCCATGGCGTTTTTACTTCGAGCGTGAGTTCTTAACAAAAGAGGAATTACCTGCAACTGGATTCCAATTAGCATTTGATTTATCTAAAAATGAACATAAATTAGATTTAAATCCGGAATGGGAAGAACAGCTTACAGAGGAACAAAAAGAAGAATTACGTAAGCTAGTTAGTACGTTACCTAAACTTGGACCGAATGAAATTAGTTTACATGCTGTATCAGCTAGATCACGTGATGATGGAAACTTATCAGCAACACTACTAATTAGAAATGGATCAAAACAAGCTGTAAATCTTGAGCAATTACCGCTTGAAGTGATCGACGAAAATGGAGAACTAATTGCTAGAGGTTCCTTTACATTACCTCCATTAACGATACACCCAAATACAAGCAAACCTTGGACATTCATTTTTCCGGAAAGTCTTGTTGAAAATCCAACATTTAATCGTTTTAGCGTTAGAGTTCCAAATCAAGAAATTATGTAAACCAAAGAAGCTAGGGACAAATTGTTCCCTAGCTTCTTTCTTTTATTTCAACCTATATTTTTCTTCAAATACTCCACCATAAATTCTTTCAATTGTATTAGCTTCTCTTCTTCTGTTTTTACTTTATATTCAGCTGTTTGACTTAGGTAAATGCCAAGTAATTTCGTTGCCTTACTCATTTGGCGATCGAATATGTAATAAGAAACAGGCACTTCAATTTCAGCTCCATTTCTGAAGTGTACTTTTGTCACTTCATTCATTTTTCGATAGTGCTTAATTTGAATAAAGTTTAGCCATTTACATGAACTGCCATTTGGAGATGTAGTGGGAATCATGAGTATTGACAATGCGGTATTGATCATAAGTGGAATCTTTTTCATATTTGGATAGCTGTTTTTCACAATTTCAAGATGCCCTTTTATTGAATGGTTATTAGCAAGAGCAGAACCTTTAATTAAGGTTCTAGCTGGTCGTGTTGAATAAACAACACCATTTGTATCAGTAATTTTTGTTAAATATTCTGGGTGGCTTGCGGTTTCTAGCATCATTGTTTCATATGAGATGACATAATCTAATTTTGACATAGGTACCTCCCTAATGATATTTCTACACCTTAAATTATATCAAAACCAATTTAACTTATTTTTGACAATTATATGACCAGGCCTGCTTACCTTACGAAAAACATTTTAATTACTCAAATATTGTTCTTATTTTTGAATTTCACCTAACTATAAAGTTAGTAAACATGAATTATGATGCTTAAAATTTAAAGTTTAATTATTTCTTCCATTCTATTTATAACCTTTATAAAAGTGCAGTACTCGATTTGATTTCGTATAGTTACCTCACCGCGGAATATAAGTAGATGGCGCGCCACTATGAAGGGCGAAACTGATGCAACGAAATCAAAATAAAGATAACATTTTTTCTGGAGAAATAAAGCCAGCAACATTTGAAGACTGCCTTAAACAGTACGAACGGATGATTAAATCCATTATGAAAAAACTAGGGATTTTTAAAATGCATGAAGAGTATTACCAAATAGGCCAAATCGCTTTATGGGTTGCTTACGAAAAACATCAAAGTGAAAAAGGAAGCTTTTCAAATTATGCATTTTTAACTGTTAGAGGACATTTACTTAATGAGTTATCAAAAGAAAGTAAATACGAAGATCGATTTGTTGTTGTGGATCAACAGAAAGAAGAAAAGTATTATACAGACGAAGCATGTTTATTTGAAGATTTTATAAGTCATCTTGATGGCATATCACCTATTCAACAAAAAATCCTTATTGAGCGTTTCTATTTAAATAAGTCGTTTTCCGAAATTGCTACAAAGTTTAATATGCAAGAGCCTAGTATTCGCTCAAGTTATCGCTACGCGTTAAAAAGATTAAGAAATAAACTGTAAAAAAAATGATAGAGTAATCAACGGTATAATTGATTACTCTATTGCTTACTAACTATGTATTTATGCTACTGAAATAACTAGAGACATTTCTCCTGCACCTTCAAAATTTAACGCTAGTTCAATAGGTGCTTTAATATTATGCAAAGTTGTGTTGCCTTCAAAAACGGTTGGAGGTGTAATATCCATTTCAATTCCTTGTTCTGATGCAAAAGTAGTTAAGTTTCCAGCTATCATATTTCCTAATTCACCAGTAAAAGATATTAAAATTTCATTTTCAACAGGCATTCCAAACATTGCTTGAGCAAGCTGACTAAAGGTAGATGATGGTCCTTTTAATACTGTTTGACCTTTGCAACTTCCCGTCATCCCAACAAGAACACCTAAATGTCCTTCTACAATATTTCCTTTAAGTATTTTCGGTTCACCTAAAGTAAAGTTTAGCGGAATAACAGTTTTAATAGATTGAATTGCACTATTTAGTAATTTAGTAATAATCAATGAATCACTCATCTATCTCTCTCCTTTTAGTAGGACTATTATCTTATTTTCCCAGGCTTCTCATTCATACTTTTTATATCGGCACTTTCCTTAAAATTAACAATATAAAAAATAGTCAAAATTATTTTTTTCGATTTCAAGTACTTATTTCCTATTACCTTAACTCTATTATCGCTTAATTCGAGTATCTTTTTAACTAGTGTCGAAAACTTATTTTCTGAATATTTTTAATCTTATTACAAAAATAACAAAAAACCCTTTATTTATCACTAGATTATAATCAAATTGAAATGTTTTTAATTTAATTAATTTTAATAGACAATTACAAATTACAACAAACTATGAATCTATTTCAGTATATACTAATTACTAAGAACAGATTTTATCCATACAATTACCCTCCAGAAAAAGGCAAACCAGTTGAAAGATTGGGACGCAAAGCCACTGATCTTCCGTTCGTTACGATGAATAATAGAAGAGTTTATACATCTTCATCTTTATTTTCATACAGTACTGAACAAAGATAGCAGGGTTACCTGGTATCATATACCTAATTTTTGGGAGGTTACTATCCATGCAAGCAGAGTTAAAAGAATACAATCTTGAAATGAGTTGGACAGATTTATTGTTAGAATGTATTGATGCAGGGATTACTCCTGAGGAAGTTCGTTCTTTTCTTTACAATTACATTAAAGATCCATGTCAAATCTAGAAGTATAACTTCTCGTTATGATATACTTTTTGTAATAGTTCAAAAAAGATATGGAGTAGCCTATGATCGGAGAACGCATAAAAAAACTACGTTTACAACATGGAATGTCTTTAACAGAGCTTGCTGAACGTGCAGGCATAGCAAAATCCTATATAAGCTCAATTGAGCGCAATCTACAAAGCAATCCATCAATTCAGGTGCTTGAAAAAATTGCAGGGGTTTTTAATACAACAGCTGAAAACCTTCTAAAAGAAGACCTTAATCCAGAGAAAATGATTGACTCTGAGTGGATGAATATTCTTCAGGAAGCGATTAATTCGGGGATTCCTAAAGAAGAATTAATCAGGTTTATTGAATTTAATAAGTATAAACAAGGAAAATAACCCTTGAAATTAAGTCATTAGCCACTTAATTTCAAGGGTTTTTGAATTGTTTCTTAAAGATTTTTTATAAGAATATCGTTACTATTGAAATTGATTGGAACGGAAGGTGCGAGACTCCTGTGGGAGTAGCGGGAAGGTGAGACCCCTCAAGGCGCATTTCCGCTGAGGAGGCTCACCGCCCGCCCCACTAAAAAGCGAGCATCCTGTAGTGGAAATTAGATAGTTTCCTGTTGAATAGATTAAAAAAGAAAACAGACTCGATTAAAAATGAAGGGACGTCTCTTAATTCGATGTTCGACTTAGAGACGCCCCTTCATTTTATGATGGTTTACTATTTCATGATTATCAACTGTAATCATTTTTAAATATCAACCTATCTTGGTAGTCCAATTACTTAAACTACTTTATTTTGTTTGGTCATACGTTAATAAAATATTATCTACAAATCCAGCATCTTTGTTTGCACTGCCAGACTTATCCTTTGAATAAGAAAGTGTTAAAGTATGTGTTCCTGGTTGGATCGCTTGTTTTAAATTTGTCCAATGACCACCCGCACCAGAATCAGATACTAATACAGTTCCATCTAATGAAATCGTTAAGAAATCTTTATTTTGTTGTGAACGAACTAAGTAATCAAATGATAAGTATGAATTATAAGCATTGTTTGGAACAGTAATCGTCACATTTGATGTAGACGTTTGATCATTCGTAATATTATTACTAATCGTATAGTAATCAGACTCTCCATCAATTCTCTCGTTACTTCTTACCCAATCACCAACCATTGGAAACGCATAGCTCGTATCTTCAAAATCCTCTAATACCGATTTTTGTGCAGTGTATAATGTGTTTGCTATATTTGCCATATCAGTAACTGCTGAATCTTTAATTGAGCTAGCTTTATCACCTAAAGCTCGAGCTTTCTTAAATTCTAATTCTTCAGTTGCTTGATTGATTAACTGTTGTACGACAGCAATTTGGTTTGTTAAATATGTTTTAACTTGAGAATCTGCTGTTCCTTTTTGCAAATCAATTAATTGTGTCAGAGAAGCTTTTGCATCATTTATTGCTTTTTCAAGCGCTTGAAGAGCTTTTGCTTTCTCATTATTAATTGATTGTTGTCCATTTGATACTTGCGTACTAAAATCAGGTTTTAGTCCTGCTACTTGACCTTCAACTCCCGCTGTCGTTTTTGCATTTAATTGTTCAATTAAAGCTGAAAATTGACCTGGAGTACTGCTATTGATACTTTGTAGAGCAGCATTTAACTCACTTTGATGGTCATTATATTGCCCATTAATCGTACTTGCTCCACTTGTAGCAAGTTCTCCCGCCTTGTTATTAATAGCAGTTCCAGTATCTCCAACGTAAGTATTTAATCGGTTTTGCATTGAATTGATTTTATCAGTTGTCTGCGTACCAAGTGTCTTACTTACTGTAGATTTTGCATCATTTAAAATTGTATTAGCATATTTAGTAAATAAATCACCTGCATTCGATGATGCAAATGCAGTTCCTGCTGATGAAACTAAACCGGCAATAATTAAGCCTGCTACGATTTTCTTTTTAGCGAATTTTTTCTTCATTATCTTCCCTTGCCTCCATTAGATCAAATTACACTTTTAGTATTTTTGCAATTTTATGAAAAGGTAGTACTGAAAATATCACGTAACCTTTTAATTTCGATATTGGTATAAATCCAAATTCCTTACTTCGGCTATCGTAACTGATGCCTGGTTCTCTATTGTCTCCTACAACAAACAAGCTGTTTTTAGGGACAATCACTTTTTCCATATCCTCAGATACTCCATATGTAGAAATTTCCGGGACTGCTAGGTCATTCACATAAATAACCCCTTTTGTAATTTGAACAGTGTCTCCAGGAACTCCAACTATGCGCTTCACAATATCAAAATTCTTACTATCTAAATGAAGGATGGCAACATCACCAAGCACCGGTTCATGGTAATATCTAGCTAATTTATTAACAAATACTAGATCCCTATCATTTAAAGTAGGAAACATCGATACTCCACTTACTCTAGTAAAACCAATCGTATTTAGTACAATGATTAAAGATGTAATAAGTACAAGAAAGAATTTTCCCCATTCGATCAAAGATTTGTTAATCGATTTTGAGTTAACATTCTCTACTTTATTAGGTTCGATTCGTTCATCAATATGGATCATACTCATTTCTGTTTCTCAACGTTAGAATCAGTATCAGTAGAATCTGTTTTGTTGCCGGAATCTGTATCACTTGAATCTACTTTGTTAGAATCAGTAACAGGATTGCTTTCACTTTGTCCATCTTGCTTTTCAGCTGTTTCTTTAATTTGATCCATTGCATTTTGTATAATTTCATCAATTTGTTCTTTTGTAGCTTCTACATCCTTGTCGCTTTTCTCATCAATTTGTTTAATCATTTCATCCGCATATTTTTGCAATTCTGCTTGCGATTCAGCGTTTTTTTCAATAGCATACTGCTGGATTTCTTCAGCTGATTGCTTTGCTTTTAGCTGAACCTCCTCTATTAAACGAGCTTTTTGTTTAATTGATTCCGCTTCAGTCATGCCAATGATATAATCATTTGATTGTTGAATTTGCTGGCTTGTCCAAGAGGTTATTGCCGCAGGTAGATTAGTATCGGCAAACGAAAATGTAGTTGCTGCAATTAATCCACCATTTAATGTAACAAATCCAATTACTAGTTTTTTAGCATTTCTTTTTATCCAAGATTGTTTTTTTTCAATACTATTCTGCATAGTTACCTCCTACGGCCGCAATTCAAAATCAAACTTTTTAATAGGGCTGTCCTAAAATCGGTGGTATTTATGAAACAGCCCATTCATTTTTTACTTATTTATTGATCGCATCTACTAACTCTTGCATTTCAGCTTTTGCATCATTTGTAGCTTGTGTTTGTGTAGCTTCTAACGTTCCAATCGCTTCTGCTTTTTTAGCATCAATTTCTGATTTTAAAGCCGTTTCAATACGATTGATTTCAGACTCTAAATGACCTAGTACAGCAGATTGAGCTGCAGTTTGTTGTGTTGAAATCAAGCTTTCAATTGAAGCCTTAGCTTCTTGAATTTTTGCAATTAACTTATTAACTGCATCAGAACGTGATGCACCTAGATCAGTTTGAAGTTTAGTGTCTGCACTTTTCGCAACAGCAGATAATTGTGTATTAAAGCTGCTATTTAATGTATTTTTTAAGTTATTAAGGTTAGTTGTTGTGTCGCCGTTTGTTTTCGTAACATATGCAGCGAAATCAGATGGAACACTCATATTTAAAGCTGTTAATGCATTAGAGATAGCAGTTAAATGCTCTTGTAATGCAGCATTAATTTGTGTGTTTGCTGTATTCGTTTGTGCAGTTCCAACAGCTTCAATGTTGTCTGCAGCTCCAACTTTATATGCATTTACATTTGACGTCATTGTAGCAACGTCAGTATTGTATTTCGCATTGTAAGCAGTTGTCACATCAGTTTTTGCGTTATTAGTTTTCGTATTAGCCCAATTAGTTAATAATGTACCTGCATTACTACTAGCAAAAGCAACTCCCCCAGAGATTAATAGACCAGCAGATACTACGCTAATTACGATTTTACTTTTAATCTTTTTCATTTAATTCTCTCCCTTTAATCATCTAATAGTATATTTTGTATTTCGTTCTTTATGAAGAACAACTACGTACTAAATATACAAAATATCGAACAAATTGACAATCCTTTCCAACGCTATAAAATACCCTAAATTGCTACATATTTCAGTGTGTTTCACTCAATTTCCCTATATTTCTTGTAATGTTTTGTTAGTTCTTGTTTTAATTTAAGTTGTTCTGTATAACGAATAAATCATATGAACTAGCATAAATAAAACTATTACTTTTTCCCCTGTTTACATACTTAATATCAAAAATATGTCAAATTAAATAATCTTAGGCATCCATGCTGTTGGAACGAAAAAAAGACCAGGTGATAATTCGCCTGGCCTTTGAAAATAGATTCGGTTTTATTACAGACCTAAATCCTTTAATACATCCTCTAATTTCTTACCTTTGTAAGCTAATTTAGCTTTAGGTGGATTAGTAGCTGTTGGGTTTTGTGCAGTGTAGTTATTTACTACATATGCCATATCACTTTGATCCACTTTGCCATCAAAATTGATATCTGCTGCACGTTTATTTGTTGCCCAGTAAGTTTGTAAGTATATTGCATCTTGAACGTCAACTACATTATCCTGGTTAACATCCCCTGCAAGAGTACTTACATCACCTGTACTAACATTTAATCCCACTGCCTTACCGTTTTGGTCTTCACCTACAACAACATTTTGAGTGTAAGTAAAATGGCCTGGTACACTGACCGTTAAAGTATACGGTACAGTTGAAGCAGGTAATTTCGTAGCAACAAATGAACCATTTGCAGATACTGAAACATTAAATGATTGTCCTTGACTATTTTTCAAAGTAACAGTTGCTAGTTTTGTATAATCCGTATTAGCTTTCGTAGCTCCCGTATCTGATGTAAATGCATTAGCTTTTACATTTCCAGTTAACTTTCCGAAAGTAGGAATTACATTAATACTGCTTCCAGCATGAGCTAAATTTACCACTTGGTCACTTGCATTCGTATAGCTTGCAGATTGGCTATCAAATGCTACATTTTTCGTGAAATCATCATCTTTTACCTTTACATTAATCGTAAATAATGGTTCATTTCCTGATAAAGATTGACCTGTAGCAGCGTTATAATTAACTGTATAAATTGTTTGGCTACCACTTGTTTGAGTCGTAAATGCTGCTGAACCACTAGCTGCAGTTACATTGTTTACTGCTGCAAATGCAGTTGGTAATGCAAATTTATACGTTGCATTTTTAGCATTTTGTAAATTGTAACCAGTTACTGCAAAATTAACTGAATCACCAGATTGAACTGACGTTGCAGATGGTTGAGCATATAAGTAAGAGCTTCCTTTTTTCACTAAAGTGAACGTCTTACTTCCAGCGTAGTTTGATGCAGCATCTGCACCTGAAATTCTAATCGTTGTTACATCTTGATTTGGAAGTGTCACTGAAGCTGAGAATGTCCCATCACTATTGACCGCAACAGCTTTACCAGCACCACCATTTACATAATATTTAAGTGTATTTTTAGACTGACTAACTGCCAAGCCAAGAGCTTTTGCATCTTCAATGTCTTGGTCAAATAACTTACCTGAAATTGTTGTCGAAGTTCCTTCCACTTCTTTAATTGGAATACCAGCATCTAAATTCGTTTCGAAAACTGGTTTATTTCCTTCAACAATAAAGTCATCCGTTGTAGTTGTTTGTTTAGAAGATACTTCACTTGTACCAACTAGTTTAATTTTATAATGTCCAGGTTTTGCATGAACTACTTCATTCGTAATTTGGTTATCTTCAATTTTTAAATAAGTTCCATCGAAGAAATTACTGATTTGTAATGTAGCACCATCACCAATCGCATATCCATCTACTTGACCTAGATATCCAACATCCTTACCATTTTCATCTTGAACAACGAAGTCAATCGTTCTCATCATTGAATTGTTTTGGAAAATTAAGCTAGCGAATGGATCATAGTATTCAGTTGGCTCTGTACTACTTGTAACTAGAGGATCAAGCACCAGTACGCCTGCGAATCCTTCTGTTACTGTACGAATAGACCAAGGGATTTGATATTCCTCTGCAGGATTATCTTTATTTGTTAGCACGATATATCCTTCATAAATTCCTTTTGCTGCTGTACTTGGTACATTAATTGACGCTTTAATCGTTTTAGTTGAAATGCCTTTTGCTGTAAGTAATTGTTTACCATTTGCATCTGTTGTTAGTCCTGATAATGAAACGGCTACACCATTTGCAGCTGGATCTAATGAACCTCTTGTTCCAACTTGGTTAACAAAACTCACATTAAATGTTTTTGCTTTCTCACTTCTATTCTTAACTTCAACTGATTTAGTACTTGTAAAATTACCATCAGTTAAAACATCAAGTCCAAAACTTAGCGCGCCAGTTCGGTCTTTAATTGGTTTCAACCTGTTTTTCACAACGCTATCCGTTTTATCAAGAACTTTAACTTCTAATTGAGAATGAATCGCTTCATACGGATCCATTAATCCTGCACCTTGCTCGAATACACTGTACGGAAGGTCTAAATCATCAGACGTATTCATTAAGATTGTTTTTACATCTTCTGGTTCTAATCCAGGATTAGCTTGTAATAATAAAGCTGCAGCTCCAGCAACATTTGGTGCTGCCATTGATGTTCCTGAAAGTGGTTCATATGCAAAACTATAGTCTGTAGGGTCATTATGATTGCTAATATAAGCAGGAACTGTTGATAAGATACTTTCACCTGGTGCTACAATTTCAGGTTTAATATCATAGTTGTAACGAGACGGACCTCGAGAACTAAAATCTGTAATTGTATTACCTTTTGTTTCTTTAACAGCTAAACCACTTAGCGTAACTTGTGTGCTTCCTGCATCTAATTTTGCTTTCATTGCCATACCGTTTTCGTATGAAGTTGTAAACGTTGGAAGGAAATCAATCCCCTCACCTACAGAAAGGTTAATATCGCCTTTACCTGCATTTGCAGCACTATTATGAATCAAAACAACTGCAGCACCAGCATCATAAGCATTTTTAATTTTATCTACGAATGCATATACTCCGCGTGAAATTAAAACGGCTTTCCCTTTTACATCTTTTCCAACAAAATCTCCAGGTGCTCCTAAGCCTGCATAAACTACCTCATAAGACTTACCTTCTAAGTCCGTTAGATTATCCTTAATTCCTTTTGCCATTTGTGACCAGCCATTAAGGGTATAAGGATCACCGTTACCTTCTAATTTTGTATTAATACTATATCGAGTAGATGGAAGAGAAGACGCACCAACCGTTAATGCAAGTGCAGCTGTACCAGGTGAACCTAGCGTATACATATTTGGTCCACTATTACCAGCAGATACAACAGCCGTAACACCAGCTAATACTGCATTGTTAATGGCGATACTCTCAGGAATTAATGGATCATTTACAGCTGATCCTAATGAAAGGTTCATAACGTCCATACCTTCTTGTACAGCACGATCGATACCTGCAATTACATTTTCAGACGATCCACTACCATATGGTCCAAGAACACGGTAAACATAAATGTCTGCATCAGGAGCCATACCAACTGTGCGATAAGCACTATCATTTTTTCCACGACCCGCAATGATACCTGACACGTGTGATCCATGTTCAGTATAATAAGCACTTCCTCTTTCATTTAATTCAGGCTCACCTGAATTCTTCCAATCTTCATATGTAGTTTCCATTGGGTCACTATCATTATCTACAAAATCGTATCCGCCTTTATATGCATCTCTTAAATCTGGGTGATTATAATCAATACCAGTATCGATTACAGCTACTTTAATTCCTTTTCCTGTAATCTTTTCTTCATGTAGCTTATCAATGTTGATTGATGGAATTTGATTACTAGTCGATTGATTTGCTCCAGCCATCTCTTTAATATCTTGCTTATCCTGCTTAATTACAGGCTCACCGTATACCTTAACACTGCTATAAATTGCTTTAACAGCTTTTGATTTTAATAAAGTCTCAATTTGATTTGCTGGTAGTTTCATAGAAACACCATTTAAAGCATTTTTATACGTATTATTAATTTGGTAATTTACTTTATTACTTAATAATGACTGTACATCCTTTTTAAACTCTTGATGACTTGCGTCAACCTTTGCTTGTGCCTCATTTAGAGACAAATTACCACCTTCAAGCTTTGACTCGAGTTGTGCAACAACAGCTGGCTTCTGATTAAACTCAACAATAATTGAAGTTTGAGCAGAACTATTTAAATTAACATCAGGTGATAACTGAAGACCAGATACATCTGATGCTTGTAATGTTTTTAATGCTGTACGTTGTGCAGAAGTTAAAGATGCTAAATAATCTTCTACTTTGCTATAACTCTTTCCCGTTGCAGCGTATGTTGCTTGATTAAATGATGGCAATAGCATTGTAGTTGACATAGCTACTGCGATCGTCCCCCTTAATAACTGCTTTTTCTTTTTCTTATTCATGTTTCTCCTCCTAAAAATAATTAAACTGTTTGATGTACATACAAAGACGTACAAACTCAATTCTATGTAAGAATTCTTTTTAAAGGACAATATTCCTATTAGAACTATCCGACAGAAAATTTACAAATCTAAAAATAATAAGGAATTTTGCAAAAAAGAAACAAATTAGTTTCTAATTTGTTTTCTTTGACACCTTATAAATACTCGATTTATGGCTGTTTAAACCTCATTTTAAGCTTTATTTATACTAGTAGTTTACTAGGGTATATTGTCGAACGAATGTTCATTATTGAGAACTTATTTTCAATTAAAGAAAAAATTATTTAAAATTCAAACAATAAAACAAAGCATTTATTATCTTAATTCTTGAGTTGTAGAAATATAATTCTTATCTCAACATTTAAGAGTAAGACACAAACTGAAGATCATTATTATTTCTTACGCTAGATTAATAATCTACTCTTTGTCGAAAGATTGATCCTACTAAAATATACTAAAAAAACACAAAGTGTATAATTCCCGTTAGCCTATCACCTTTTTGGGCTTTTTTATTATGTTACAATAGTTGAAAAAAATTTATAAATTACAATTTATAACAATACTTTCTTAAGTGAATATGTATAATGTGAAATACAATAAAGTAATTTAAAAATAAATTTTTAAACTAGTAAATAAACTGAATAACGTCATCCTATCTTTCTCACAAATTATGGACAATAATTTTACTTGATACTACATTTTTTAAGCATAAAATGAAATAATTTATCGTAATTTTAAATAAGGTATATTCTTGTACCATTTCATTACTTTAGTAGTACCGTGCAAAATACCTAGTCTTATAACCGGATTTTAGGAGGGAATTATTCATGCAAGAAAGTTTATTGGACAACATTAAGGAATTAAGTTGGTTGGATCTTCTATTAGAATGTATTGAAGTTGGAATGTCGCCATCTGAAGTCCAACAATTCATAAAAGAATCAGCATCTAGAGCAAAACAGGTCTAGGTTTCTATTTCCAATAAAACTTGACGAACTTGCTAGCATTGCATAATCCTATATTAGTACAATAGAACAACTACAACAAAGTAATCTATTTAAGTCCATGATAAAATTGATAGTATAAAAAATAATTAATTTGTTAAGAATAATAAAACTTTAAATAAAAACCCTATCAACTGTTTCCTTTAAAGGAAACAGTTGATAGGGTTTTTATACTTTTATTACCTCTATATTTAATTTTGTAAATTTCCACTAATCTACTATCACGGCGATAGATTAGCTCCATACTATAATATATAAATAAATAAATTGGAGATGTTAACTATTTGAAAAAAATGCTTCTACTTTTCATAAGCGCCTTATTACTATTAGCTATTGTAGTAGTACAAGTTGTCGCAATTAAAAACCCACAAAGTTACTCACCTGGAATCTCTAAATTAGCCATAACTAAAGGGAATACAGTAAAATCTCTCTCACTAAATTTACCCACCTATTCTTTCACCAATATCAACCAAACTGCCCAAGTAAAAGTTACAGCTACTTATACTAATCTGACAAAAAAAGATGTCACAAATACTGCAAAATATTCTATCTTGAACCAAACAATTGCAACGATTAGTAATACTGGTCTCATTACATCAAAAAGTAATGGATCAACCACATTAACTGTTAGTTTAGATGGTGTGAAAACAACTAGTACTATTAAGGTAAACAGCACTTTACCCGTCAAAACACTCGTTTCCTTAAGTGTTGTTCCTAATTCTCTTGATTTAACTATCAATGAATCCAAAACACTTGCTGTTCAAGCAAATTATTCCGATCAATCAGTAGCAAATGTAACTTCTCAAAGCCAATTTTCTTCCTCTAATCCAAGCGTTGCAACAATTAATTCTATAGGAGCTGTTACAGCTATCAATCCTGGTACTACTACGCTCTCTGTTACTTACGGAAATATAACACAATCAGTAGTGGTAACAGTATCAGCTTCGGTAAATCAAGTAAATGTTAAAAATTATGGTGCGATTGGTAATGGTACAAAAGATGATACGGCTGCCTTTCAATCCGCAATCGATTATTTAGGATCCAGAGGCGGTGGTAATGTATATATTCCTGCGGGAACCTACAGTTTGAATCCAATTTTTCTTAAACCATTTGTCAATTTAGTCGGTGAAAATCGTGATACAGTTACTTTAAAATTATCTGACACTAGTGGATCTGGTTATTACCGTGTTATTACTATGGCAAATGATACAAAAATACAAAACATCACATGTGATGGGAATGCTCAAAAACATCCAGATGGGATCGAGCACATGCATTGTATCTTTGCATACGATGCGGATCGTATTGTTATTGACAACAATCTTTTAAAAAATGCAGTAGCAGATGGTATCTCAATTTCGGGTTCAACAGATGCTAGCAATAATGTCATTATTTCAAACAATATTTTAGAAAATAATGGACGCTCTAATATTGTCATTGAGCAAGTGAATCATTTAAAAATCTTCAATAATATTAGTACAAATACGTTAGGACGCCCGGCTTTACACTTCGAACCATGGGAAGAAATGAATTTTGATGATGCGAAAATATACAATAATACCTTTACTTCAAATGCATCTAACGGAGATTACTGTATTCAACTTGAAGGTGGAAAAAGTGATAATAATTATTTTAACCACGTCGAGTTCAATAACAATACAGTTAACTGTCCAAATGGTGGGTTCCTAGTGATGGAGACAAATGGAGCGAAAATTTTTGATAATACTCTAAACGTTAATCAAATTTTCGTTTGGATAAAAAATAAAGATCTTGAAATCTACCATAATACTATCAACTCTGTAGCGGGTTTTAAAATCGAGGGTACTTGGGGAATAAATTCAATTAATACTCAAATTTACGATAACATTGTAACGACAAAAGACGATGCGGTTTCTATTATTGCCGGATCAGAAGATACAAAATTCTCGAGAAACACTTTCACCGGTAATGGTCAGGGTGCTGCCGTTTATACTTTCGCTACTGTAACAGACATCAAAAATACGTCATTCATTGATAATACCTTTACAAATTTTGATGTTGGAATCATTACAGATTATAACTATTATGACGTTTTAAAAATAGATGGTTTACTAGTTCGGGGCAATACGTTTAAGAATTTTAATTATTTTGCTCTTTATGTCAAAGGAACGACGAAAAATGTAACAGTTGATCAAAACACCTTCACTAATGCTTCCGCTGTTTCAATTACAGTTCAAGATGGGCCAATGACAAACATCTCAATTACAAATAATACAATTTCAGGGGGCTTCAATGGAATTGTTCAAAGTCAAAATGGGAAAACAGGCTCCTTAGACGGTTTCTTGATTTCGGGAAATCGCATTTCAAACACAACTGATCCAGGTGACGCATGGCATACTGGTGCAGCGATTGAATTAATCAAAGGAGCAAAAACTCCAACAAATGTGTCTATAATAAATAATACGTTAACTGGAAATGCCGTGAATAAAATTACTGTACCAACTGCATTGCTTCCTTATGTTAAAAATAATATTTTTAATTAAGGAACATTTTAGACAAGCCTATCATCTTCACTTTATATAAATGAACAAGCGAATCCTATATGGAATCGCTTGTTTACTTTATATTTAGTTCATGATGTATTAAGGTAAAGATTTTCTCTTTAAGAATCCTATTATTCAAATTGGTTGGAAACTTAATTGATTGACTGAAATTTGAATGTCACTTCCACTTATTGATTCTATGAATTACTTTCCAATTGTACAAAAGATTCATTTCTAAACTAGGAGAACACTAAACTAATATGATATACTTTTTAAAATAGTCAAAAAGATGTGGGGTAACATGTATGATCGGAGAACGCATTAAAAAACTACGTTTACAACATGGAATATCTTTAACGGAGCTTGCCGAACGTGCAGGTGTTGCAAAATCTTATATTAGTTCAATTGAACGCCAACTTCAAAGCAATCCTTCTATTCAGGTACTAGATAAAATAGCAGATGTCTTTAATACAACAGCTGAATATCTACTTAAGGAAGATAATGACGTAACGAATCAAATAGATTCTGAGTGGATGAAAATATTACAGGAAGCTATAGAATCAGGAATTCCAAAAGAGGAATTAATTAAATTTATTGAATTCAACAAGTTTAAAAAAGGTATATGATAAATTAAATTAAGTTTTTAGTATTAAAATAGTCCATAAAAAACCTACTATCCGTTTATAGTAGGCTTTTTATGGACTATTTAGTTTAAGAAGTTTTTAAACTTTAAAATATTATTTGTATTACTATTTTGATTCTAATTGAAGTTGATTACGTAACTCATTTGAAAGTGATAAACGGTTTTTTTCTGGAACAAGATAATAATAAATTCCTTTGATTAGCTCTCCACTTCCTTGCAATTGTTCTTGTTCAATATTTCCGCTTGCTTCACGATATTCCTTTTGAATATTATAGATTTCTTGTATTGTAAAGTTTGTTACTAAATTTTTCTTAATCGATTTTAATATATCACCATAACCTATTAAATTTTCGATTTTGGATCCTTGATTAATTACGGCTTCAATGATTTGTCGTTGCCTTGCTTCTCTTCCAAAGTCACCATTCGGATCATCGTGGCGCATACGCGTAAAACTAAGTGCATCGCTACCGTTAAGAAAGAGAGTTCCTTTTTTAAAATGAACATCGTCATTTGTAAAATCTAACGTATTATTAACCTTTACACCGCCAATTGCATCAACAACATCTTTAAATCCTTCCATATTAACTTCCATATAGTAATCTATAGGTATATTTAGAAATTTTTCAACTGTATTAACAGTCATTTGTACTCCACCAAACGCATACGCGTGATTAATTTTATCTATACGATTTTTACCAACGATTAACGTTCTAGTATCACGTGGAATACTAATTATCTTAGTGGTGTTATTATTTGGATTGACCGTTAATAACATTAAAGAATCAGAGCGTCCTCTATCTCCTTCTCGTTTATCAACCCCTAAAAGTAATACAGAAAATGGATCCTTTTCAACTACATTTATGGGTTCAATTCGTCTATCTGACTTCTTAATTGGCTGGTAAACTACTTTTGATGTACTCACAACTTCATGATATACAAATAGACCAACTACCCCAACCAATAATGCTAAGCTTATTAAAACTATAGCTGCTTTTAACATGATCTTTTTCCACTTCACGATCACATTCCCCTTTGTCACTTAAAATTAAATGAAAATAACCACTTTACTATTTTAGAAGTGGCATTGTCATTAAAACATATTCTTTATTAAGAACCTTAGTATAAGAGACTTCTTTTTGCTTATAGATTTAAGTATTTTATAATCTCTTCAACGCTATCTGCGATAAAAACATTATTAGTTGTATTGACCTCTTCTTTATTTTTAAACCCATATCCATACGTTACAGCAATGAAGTCAATTCCAACTTGTTCAGCACCTAGGGCATCATGAACACTATCACCTATTAAGACTACTTTTGATAGATCCTTTTCTTGCAAATCATTTAGACACATTAAGATAATGTCAGATTTGCTAAGTGTATCCATCTCATCAATTCCATTTATTGAGTCAAAGTACAACGATAATTCGAAATTCCCTAGAATTTCTTTCGCCAAATCATCTCTTTTTAGAGTTGCTACTGCCGTCTTATATTCTTTTTCCTTTAAGGAACCTAATAAATCTTGTATAAACTCATAATGTTTCGCCTCATAGAGACCTTTTTCTTTATAACGTTGTCTATAAATTTCAACTGCTTCCCTTGCCTTACTTTCTGTAAAACCACATTCCCTCATAAAAGAGTGATATGGTGATGGACCGATAAAACTCTTTTGTTGTTCACTTGTTAGTTCTGGTACACCCATTTTACTTGCCGTATAATTAGCACCTACCATAATGCCCTCGGATGTATCTAATAATGTTCCATCTAAATCAAAAATCACAGTGGAATATTTCATTTTGCCTCCAATTTTTTATTAAAAATTAAGTTCTACTAACTAAATCCAAGTCATTATAAATCGTTGTCGTTACGAAATGTATTTTCATGGATTTTTCAACGTAAGCTAAATGCTTTCTTATATCTTCATTTTTCTTCACAAGTTCATCCATTTCAATATTATTAATCAATTCAGTTGAAAAATAATTTACATTTTTATCTAAACTAAAACCATCAAAGCCTGCAAGATAAACCTTACTTATTGATAATCGGTTCAATAGATTTAATAACATTAAGCCAGCATTATCAGATATTGTTGGATTGTTTAGAAGTAAATCAGAATAGTTTACAACTAAAGAATTATATTCAATTGATTTAGTAATATTTGAGGTTGTTATCAGTGTTGTATTATTTGTAATTTCACTAATGACGTCCGACATATTATCAAATCTTTTTAAATTACTAATAAATACAGCATCACTCTTATAAGTTTCTGGGATAAAATTCACACAAAAAACAAAAGGATCGTATTCATTTATAAAATTTTTAATTCTCTCTACTTGTGTTTCAATAGATTTGCCAGGTGCAATTATAAGTACTTTTTTATGACTAATTAGATGCTTTAACGCTTCAAGTTCATCTGAATCATCAACTAAATGGATTTGGTGATTGATATATAAATCTTCAATATATAACTCATCATAAATATCCCTTTTCTTCACTGGAAGCTGCTTTAAAATTGTATTAATGGATTTTACCGATATCGTTTGTTTATTCATTAAAAATGAGGCATAATTCGGATGGCAGTTATTTATTGCTGCAATATAATACGGAACTGAATATCCCCATTGCGCGTCAGATGAAAATTTACTTAAATGCTCATCAACGATTTCTAATAATGGCACTACATTATATTTTTCTTCTATATTTTCATTGATATATTGAGTTACAAGTTCTGTACATAGATTGCCTGCTCCTCTTCCCATTCCAAATACGGAAGAATCGATAATAATATTCCTCTTAGTATGTAGCCTTAATAATTCCTGAGCATTTGAAAAAGATAATTGGAGATTATTATGTGAATGAAATCCTATACAAATTGCATCATCGAGGTTATGGTCGATTAGATGATACATTCTTAAAAGATCATTTTTATACATGATTCCAAGTGTATCAACTAGATAAAAAGCGTATGGCTTTAGTTTGTTAACTTTATTAATAAGTGCAAGGAGGCTTGCATCCGAATAGCTTGCAGTCCCGACAGGTTGAATAAAAACTTTGTACCCTTTTTCCATTAATATTTTGCCATAAGCTAACGCTTCTTCAATTTCTTTTTCATTTTCATGAAACGTTAGGCGAAATCCATCAATTGAAGAACCATCATAATCTTTTATTCTATCAATTGAAATATATGGTTGATCGATCATACCAACATAAGTAATATTTCTATTCTTTGGGTTAATAAATCCCTTAATTTTCTCTACGTCATTAAAAATCGACTGATTGTTATTAAACTCAACATCTCGAACAAATCCACATTCAATAATATCAATATTCGAAATAGCTAACTTTTCAACAATTTTTTTAATGCTTCTTTGTCCAAAATTCCAATTATTTATATAACCACCATCACGTAAAGTACAATCGAGCAATCTAATATTATTCATGCTTACACCACGCATTCAAGTCGATTTTTTATGATCATTTTAACTTTTTCAAGATCTTTTGGAGTATCAACAGATAAGGTAGTAACGTTAGTTTCAATAAATTTAATTTTTTGACCGTTCTCCAGAAATCTAAATTCATCGATATCTTCTGCTTCCTCAATCGGACCCCTTTTCGCACTATGGCAAAAATCTAGTGCACTTTTAGTAAAGCATTGCACACCAACAAATTTTTTGTAGGTAAATTCATAAGTGCCCTTTGGATAAGGTATTGGACTTCTAGCCATATATAATCCATATCCATTTACATCAGTCGTAATTTTTATCTTTGAATAATCTACTGCTTCTAACGGATTCTTTAACTCTGTCATAAGATTCGATATATAGATGGAATTTGGATCAACGTCTTTTGGTAATATTTTTAAAATTGCTTCGGATTCAATTAATGGTTCATCTCCATTAACGTTTACATAAAAGTCTGCATTTACCTTTGTAGAAACCTCATATAGTCGATCCAAATGTGTCTTATGACTATCAAGTGTCATTATCGTTTTAATTCCATATTCTTCACAGACATTTTTAATTCTGAAATCATCTGTTGCTACATAAACCTCAGAAAGCTCATTAACCAGTTTCAATTGTTGATGCACCCACCAGACCATAGGTTTTCCACATATATCTGCTAACGGTTTCCCTTTAAATCTAGAAGAATTAAACCTAGCTGGAATAACTCCAACAATTTTCATAACTTCTCCTCCTACTTTACTGAATATTTGTTTCTTATAACGAACAGAAACATAAAAAAAACAGGCTTTTATTCATTCTTAACACTAATATCAATCACTATTTCAAGAGTATAATTATCCGAAAACTAATCTCTTTTGTTCGCAATAAAGAACATTTGTAAAATAAAATTAACACTTATTTAAGAGCATGTCAATTAAATAAGTTTGAATTTTCTAACTTTATTTTCTACTACTATTAATAGTTCTGCCTCAGTTGAACATATTTGAAAAGATTCACTAAATCGTTTTTTTACTTGCTAGATCTAATCCTTTACTCTCATCACATAATACGTCATCTAGATTTATTCGTTCAAATACTTCAAGCATGCCACCTCTTGTTGCATTATAGATTTTGATTTGATTACGATCTGCAAATTTCTTTGCCTCAGTATAAGCACTAGTCATTCTTTTGACAGCTAACGATGACTTTTCTATGAATCCGTAATCTTTAAAATGTTGTGCACTATTAGTTGAATAATTACAGTCAACACCTACTAAATAAATTTCAGTAAATCCCATATAAACTGCTAATTGAATCATTGAATAAGTAATTGAATATCCATCGTAAACTACCTTAAATGCATCATCACTAAATTTCGTTCCATATTTTTCATGAAAAACCATATGGTTCAGTAGATTTAATGGAAAAACTAGATAGCCTTCTGATATATCATTTTGTTTTGAAATTGAACTACTTATGAACTTATATTGCATATCAGAACTTTCGATCGATTGTTGTAGCAGATTAAAAACGCCTACGTCTTGAACACCGTAATATGTAGGTCTCCAGTCAGTTTCATCAAATGCTAAACAAATCGAATTCATACTTAATGTTACTTCGTTTTTTAATTTTTCCAGGTCTTCATTCGTTAAACTTGGACCAGTGGCTACAATAAAGCATCTCTCGCCTTTATGTTTATTTTTAAGTAATTTCAATTTTTCATATGGGCTTTTTTTATCTAAGCGTATTACTCGAGCCAATTTTTTTAAGTTAAAATTAATTCTAGGTATTACATGATCAAGGATATTAGTTTTCGTTTTACTTATATGATAAATAAAAAAATATGTAACCTTATTTTGGATTAAAGTAGTTTTAAGCGTCATTATTAATCACCTCTTTTTTTTAGTCATTCTTTTAATCTAGTTAAACCCAATTATCATTCGGCAATTTTTTTCGAATAATATTCGTTATCTTTATGTGCGTTATTTCTACAATCTACATTACTTAATTTTGTTAGTTTATCTAATAGTCTAAAGTCTGAGATATTATTATCACTAAGATTAAGTTTTTCTAGATTCAAAAAATATTGTATGCCATCTAAATTAGAAATGTTTTTTCCACTTAAATCTAGTTCTGTTATCTTGCTTAATTCTACGATAGAAATCCATTGTTCAAATGGATCTGATATTAATTCTCTTATTGCTCTTTCCATGTTTGGATCTATAAAGGTAGCTACCCCAGCGATTTCAGATGTAGTATAAAATTCTAAATCCATTTTTTTTGCTTCCTCAATAATCGATTGCATTGTTTTTGGTGAAACTCTCCATTTACCACTTTCCTCAGACTGTTTTTCCCAACCAAAATCATTCCAATCTATTTCATCAGGTAATATCGAATGACACATAAAAATTACATTCTTGCCTGATTCTTTTACAATTTTTAAGATCTCTTTTACGAATTTAGGATCATCTAATTTAACTTTATCTATACAAATAGAAGGTGCGAATCCTGAATGATCAAATGACACTAGATTATTGTTAGTTAATTCTCCTCTCACAGTCTTAAAATATTTAGGAGCTATTTCTGAAACAAGACTGTCAGTATAACCTGTGTATGGAAAAGCAAATGTTACTGGTTTTTTTAATTTTTCACCCGTTTTAGAGTGAATTTGATTATCTATCCAGCTAAATAAAGGTTTTATTTCATTTTCTATCCACGGATTTACCCCATATTCATTAGTATAATTCGCAGCATTTTCGTGGTTGTAGCCGTGGTGTGCCATTTCATGTCCATTTGACTGTAGCTCAATCAACATATCAATTTCTTCTTGCGTATGTTCTCTTTGCCCTTCGTAATGATGAAAAGTATTAATATTAAAAGTAGCCTTTACATCATAATATCCAAACAAATCTTTTCCGTATTTGTACCAATCATTTATTCTAAAGCTATCATCGAATGAGAATGCTATACCTGGTTTATTAATAAATGGAATGGATTGATCTCCATTTTGTATTTTAGGGTTTTTAATTTTAATATCTTTAATTAATCTTTTCCAAAACTTTCTTTTGTAATATTTTGATATAAGTTCACTTAGATTTTGTACAATTATTTTTCTCATTTGATACCCCACTTTTCTCTTTATTTAACTCCCTAAATTGCCGGCATCCCTAACTTATTCTCAACTGATACTAATCTACCTTTATTAATTTTAAAAACCATATCGCAATTTTTAATTGTACTTAATCTGTGCGCTATAATAATTAAGGTCTTCTCTCCTTTTAACCCATCAATTGCTCTCATTATGTCCTTTTCAGTCTCATTATCTAAGGCCGAAGTTGCCTCATCCATAAAAATAATTTCGGGATTATGATATAAAGCTCTAGCAATCCCAATTCGTTGACGTTGTCCTCCGGAAAGTCTGATTCCACGTTCTCCAACAGTTGTATCTAGTAGATTTGGTTGGCCCTCAATAAAGTCTTTCAACTGAGCTTGCTCTAATGCTCTCCACACTGCATGATCATCAATTTGATCACTAGGAACTCCAAATGCAACGTTCTCTCGAATAGAATCATCTGTTAAAAAAATAGATTGCGGGATATAACCTATCTTCTGCTGCCATAGAGATTTAAGATTAAATATATTTTCATTGTCTATTAAAATGCTACCTTTTTCTGGTTGAAATAATCCAAGAATCATATCAACTAGTGTCGTCTTACCAGCACCCGACTCACCAATAAATGCTACTGAATTACCAATTGGAATCGTTAACGAAATATCTTTTAATGAATATTCGTGTTGATTTGGATAGCGAAATGATACTTCATTTAATTTAATGGAATCAGTAAATTGTCTAATATTATGACTATTTGTGCCTGATTCGATGGTCATTTCAGTTGAATTCGTCTCATTATTTGTAAATAAATCCTCATAAACAACTGTTAAAGCTGGTTTACTAAAACGAATGGCTGTTATTGCATTCATTACACGATTAATAGATGGCATTAAGCGAAATGCGGCCATTCCAAACAAAGCCATCGTAGAAACTATATTAGATGTATTTTTCCCTTGGAAAATTATGATAAGTACCATTATGAGTACAATCATAACCAGAATTGTCTCAATAAAGAGCCTAGGAGATTGTTCTAACATCATTCGATATCGTTTAATATTTGAGTTTATTTGACTTTTACTTGTATAGGCATTTACAAAATAACTTTCTTTACCTGATACCTTTACTTCCTTACTTGCACCAAGGCCTTGGTTGACCCATTTAATCATCATTCCATCAACTACCTGCTGCTGTTTTGCTAGTTCTCCCATTTTTTTTCTGAAAATCTTAAAAAATAGGTAAACACTTCCCCCTAATAGTACTGAAGCAACAATTGTTGAAATAGCTGTAGTGTATAACAGCAAACTCATTATGCAAGTAATGACTAATACTTCTGTTAATAGCATAAATGCTGACATAACCATTCCTTGAAACAAATTAGGTACTTCTATATTTACATTTCTAAGTAAATCTGCAGTGTTTCTTTGTAAATGGAAAGTGTATGGTTTAGATAAATATGCTTCAAATAATCTTTTAGATAGCTTGACTTGTTGATTTAGAATGATTCTATTTTGTGAATATAGAAAGAGGAGAATATATAAATTTTTTAATAAAAAAATTAACAGTAACGCGATTACAGAGAATATCATAAAAGCTGTGGTAGATTGAAAATTGAACAATTTATATAAAAAATAAATGCTAGGTTGATCCTTAATCATGGATGGATTTGTTACAATTCCTACAAAAGGTACAATTACCCCAATACCAAAAGTTTCGAAAAGCGCTGAGATGATCATCATAAAAAATAATAATATTAATTTTTTCTTTTCGCCTTTATTGAATAACAAAAGTAACTTTTTTGTATTATCAATCACTTTATTCACCTTTTCCTTCTTAAATCGAGATATAAAATTTTATTTCTACTAATTATCAGCCTCTTTTTTCATATCACTACTAAATAAATTATTTTGCCATTTGACGAATTCAAATACTGATCTGTATTCATGCAATTTTTCAATTTCAATTCCTGATTCTTTTAGTACTTTTACTAATTCAACCCATTCACTTTCGGGAAGTATTGGGTTTTCAGGTTTTGTAGCTAAGAGGTTTTTTAAATCTACCCCTAACACTGTCGAAATTTTTTCCATTACATGTATCGAAGGATTATCGTTAATTTCACGTTCAATATTACTTAAATAAGATTTAGAAATATTCGCTTGTTCAGCTAACTGAGTCAAAGTAAGTCCTTTTTTCTTACGAATTTTAAGTATATTTTTTCCGATCATTAATCAAAACCTCATTCTTTCCGTCATTTAACGTCTTGTTTAAGCATACTTTGATAGATTGTATTTTTAAGACAACTAATGACTTTATTTTGTTCGTTCTCCGAAAGACTAGAACCGGAAGGAAGACACATTCCCGTTTCAAATAACTTCTCAGCAATATGCTCGTTTTCAGTATGGGAATAATATCGAGTATTTTGGAAGATAGGTTGAAGGTGAAGTGGTTTCCACACATGACGGGCTTCAATATTGTTTTCGTTTAATATTTCTAACAGTCTTTTTGATGATATTCCTGTTTTCTTTTCGTTAATAGTCAAAGTTGACAGCCAACGATTGCTTCTAGTGTCCTTTAATTCAGGCATAAATGTAATACCTGGTATGTTTGCTAATTCTTGAAAATAACGCTCAAAAATTTGTCTTCTTGCTACAACACGTTCCTCTAAAACTTGTAATTGAGCCCTTCCAACACCTGCTAATATATTGCTCATTCGGTAATTAAAACCAGTAACACTATGTTGATAATGTGGAGCTGGATCCCTAGCTTGGGTTGCTAAAAACCTCGCTCTTTTTATGGCCTCGGCATTCTCAGATATAAGTGCTCCTCCACCTGATGTAGTAATAATTTTATTACCATTAAAAGAGAAGATACCAAATTGTCCAAAAGTACCGCTTGGTCTGCCTTTGTAAGTGGAACCCATCGATTCCGCTGCATCCTCAATCATTGGCACTCCATATTCAGTACATAAGGTTAAAATTTCATCCATCTTTGCCACTTGACCATATAGATTCACTACAATAACTGCTTTCGGTAATTCATTCTCTAAAAATGCATCACGTAAAGCTCTTTCAAGTGCTTGTGGAGACATATTCCATGTCTCTGGTTCTGAGTCTATGAAAACAGGCTCTGCTCCTTGATAGATAATTGGATTTGCACTTGCTACAAACGTAAGACTTGAGCAAAATACTTTATCACCTTTCGAGATTCCTAATAAAGAAAGAGCCAAATGAATAGCTGCCGTTCCTGAACTCACGGCTATTGCTTCACTGGCTCCTAAATATGCAACTATTTCTTTTTCAAATTCATCAACATTAGGTCCCAATGGAGCAACCCAATTTGTATCGAATGCTTCTTTAATATATTTTTGTTCGTTACCACTCATATGTGGTGGAGATAAATAAATTCTAGATAATGACACTTTAAAATAACCACCTTTTTAGGAAATTTCTACGCCTAAATCTACTTTCTTAATAATTCTTGCTGGACTCCCAACCGCAGTACTAAATGAGGGAATATGGTGAATGACTGTCGATCCTGCACCCACTATCGACCAATTTCCAACTTTAATCCCAGGAATGATTGTTGCTGAAGCACCAATATGGGCTCCTTCTTCTATTAAAACGTTCCCAGTTAATGTCGTGTTTGGTGAGAGGTGAGTATAATGACCGATCATATTGTCATGTTCTATAATTGCACCTGTATTAATAATACAGTGTTCGCCGATTGTTGCATCTGCGTTTATTATTGCCTTTGGCATAACAACTGTTCCATTTCCAATTTTAGATGACGAACTAATAACCGCCGAAGGGTGAACAACTGTCACATATTTTTCATTGTTTAAATTTATCGTATAAACAATTTGTTTTCGAATCGAATTGTCCCCGACAGCAATTACAACTTTGACATCATCAACTAAAAATTTTTGCAAATAAGAAATTGGAGCATAGAATATTCCATTTTCTTGTTTTTCCTCTAAATACTTCTCATCTAAAATCGCAATAATTTCGTGATTTTTTAAAGAAGAAATCATATCTTGGATAACTTTGCTATGACCACCATTACCTAAAATAATTATTTTCATATTACATCACTTCATTTGATCCAGTGAATTTTTCCATCGTTACTTGGCCTTGCTGTGAAATTCCTTCTTTCTTTAAAACTTTATGAGCAGTCATCGTTAGGATTTTTAAATCTAAAAGTAGATTATGATTTTCTGCATACCATATATCCATTTCAAATTTCTCCTCCCATGTAAGTGTATTTCGACCATTTACTTGAGCCCAACCCGTAATACCCGGTTTCACGTTATGACGTGCCATTTGTTCTTTCGTATATAGTGGTAAATATTCCATTAAAAATGGTCTAGGACCTACTAAACTCATCTCGCCTTTTACAACATTAATCAGTTGAGGAAATTCATCCAAGCTATATTTTCTTAAAAATTTTCCAAAAGCTGTTAGTCGCATTTCATCTGAAAGAAGATTGCCATGTTTATCTTGTAAATCATGCATCGTGCGAAATTTGTATAGATAAAATGACTTTCCATGTAATCCAGGTCGTTGTTGAGTAAAAAGTATTGGTGCCCCCATTTTGAATCTCACCATTAATGAAACAGCCAATATAATCGGAGAAAACAATATTAAAAGCGTCAGAGAAGTGACTAAATCTATTGATCGTTTCATATAATCTTTACTCCTACTTATAGTCTATTTTGTATTTACCGCGTTAGTAGTAATAGTTTGTATGTATTGGATCATCTCTTTTAAAAAATCCTTTGTTTTCATTCCATTCTCTTCATTACCTTTTTTATAAAAGTTCTCGAGTATTTCTTGTAACTCTTTTTGAGTCAAATTAATTGATCCCAAGGTTATCCCTCACTTAAGTAAACCTAAAAATCCGCTGCCTTAGTTAGCACCGGTTGTTTATTATTACGCTGAATTTCCTTCACTTCACTATATCCATTAGGATTATTCTTCTGCCATCTCCAGGTATCTTCACACATTGCGTCAATACCCCTAATTGCTTTCCAGCCAAGTTGAATTCTCGCTTTAGTAGCATCAGCAAAGCAAATAGCCACATCTCCTGGACGTCGATCCATAATTAGATAAGGAATTATTTCACCCGTAGCTTTCTCAAAAGCTTTCACCATCTCTAGTACGCTATAACCTTTACCCGTTCCAAGATTATATGCTTCTATCCCATGATTACTCTGCACTTTTTCTAAAGCTTTAAGATGACCTATTGCTAAGTCAACAACATGTATATAATCTCTTATTCCTGTTCCATCTACCGTAGGATAATCATTACCATATACACTTAAATTCGGCAGTTTACCGACTGCCACCTGTGAAATATATGGCATAAGATTATTTGGAATTCCTTTTGGATCTTCACCTATCAGGCCACTTTCATGAGCGCCAGTGGGATTGAAATATCGTAATAAAGCAATACTCCAAGATGAATCAGAGCGAAATAAATCTCTTAATATCTCTTCAATCATTTGTTTTGTACGACCATACGGATTTACTGCTCCTAATAGAGTTTCTTCAGAGATTGGAACTTGATTTGTTGATCCATATACCGTAGCTGATGAGCTAAATACAAGGTTCTTTACCCCATATTTATTCATTATTTCGCAGAGATTAATAGTACCAGTTACATTATTTTGATAATACATGAGAGGGAAAGCATTCGATTCACCTACTGCTTTAAGTCCCGCGAAATGAATGACTGTACTAATATTATTTTCAGCAAAAATAACCTCTATAGCATCCTTATTTAATAAATCTGCTTCATAATATTTAAAATCTTTACCTGTAATTTCACAAATTCGATTTAAAGACTCTATGTTACTATTTAAAAAATTATCTACCACTATGATTTCATAGCCTGCATTTAACAATTCTACACAAGTATGACTACCAATATAGCCTGAACCACCTGTTATCAAGATTTTCATAACTTTCATCCCTTCAAGGTTTCAGCAATTTCTTATTTTACAACAATCAAGATATAATCGATCATATATAAAAATGCATCTCAGTTAGATGACTAATTAAGATGCATTTTTATAAATAATATTTTTTTACTAGTCGGTAAAATTTTTAAAAAAAATAAATGTTAGGAGTTTATAGAATATGTAGTAATTTTCTCATTAAACTCTGTGAAACTCTGGAGATTCTTATCCTTTTCAGAAAGATTAATTTTATAGTCCACTAATTCTAATGGCCAATTAATTTTCAAGTTTGGATCATTCCACATTATTCCATCGTCAAAATCCCCATAAAATTTTTCGGAACATTTATAAGAAACGATAGATGGCTCAATCACCAAGTATCCGTGTCCGAAATTTTCGGGAACATATAACGATTCTTTCGTTTCACCTGAAAGATAAAAACCTCTCCACTTTCCAAAAGTTGGTGAGGTTTTTCTTAAATCAACAATTACATCAAATATTTTCCCAGTTAAACAACGAACCAGTTTAGCCTGTTCTTTTACTCTTTGAAAATGTATTGCTCTAATAACCCCCTTTTCGGAGCTAGTATAAAATACTTCTTTTAAATCATGGTCAAGTCCATTCTCCTTAAATACTTCTTCTGAATAATCTTTAATGAAATTCCCTCTTTCATCTTGTGCTACAAATGGCTTAATCAAATAGGCTCCTTTTAAATCTAACTCCTCAAATGAAAACTTTTGGATCATTCGATTAAACTCCTTTCGCACTTGCACTCATTTGTACTTTCCGCAGACCTAAAATTGTTTCCTGGATATTCTGTTCAAACGTATTTTTCGCCGTAAACCCAGTATCCCTTTCTAAATCAGTTGTATCGAACCAATCTAAATCGTACTTCAAACCATCCTCAGGCTTCTCTCCCAGACCAACTTCAGCATTATTACCATAAATGTCTTTTATAGATAAAAGATAATCTTTCAGAATTCGTGGGGATCCGCTCCCAATAAAATAACAGGCTTCTTTTGTATCGTCTTTGCCTATAAGGTATAACGCATTCGCTGCATCATTAATGTACATTAAATCATATGGTTGCTCAGCTTTGGAAAAGGAAGGCTTCTGACCTTGTTGTAATTCTTTTAGAGTATAGCTAATAATATTACCTGTTAAGTTATTGCCTCCATAGATGTTTGACAATCTGGCCCAAACGAATGGTAATTCCAGGTTTTTACATAAAATCTCTAATAGACAATGTGTAGTATGTTTAGCTATACCGTAAATTGTATTCACTGCATTTACATCTATATTTAAGATGTTTTCAGCTATTTTTTCTGTAATTGTTCCTGTACAGATGAATTTTTTACAATTTAATTTTTTTGCTACAATTGCACTATCACAAGCATACTGAATGTTTAACAACTGTAACTTGTAATTGGCCCTATCATTTCCACTAGTTCCATCCCAAGCTAAATGATAAAAAACATCAATATCTTTATCTGGCACCAAATCTATTAAAGAAGAAATAGAATTTTGTTCAACATGTAAAATTTTTAAGTTTTCTGGTAGATTATTAATCTTTGAGTCTTTGTTCCTTACAACCGCAATAACCTCTACATTGTTTTTTAGTAATTCTTTAATAAGTGCACTCCCAATATATCCATTTGCCCCAGTAACTATAGCTTTTTTCATTCACATCACCTACTCGCAATTTTCAGATATTTTTGTTTATCAGTTGTCATAAACTCTACGATTTGCTCTTCCATAATATGAGCTATATTTCCCTCATTTGAATATACTTTTGCCCACTCAATTGTTTTCTCTATTGCTTTTTCTATATCCCATCTCGGTTCCCAGTTAAATGTATTTCTCATCTTCGAGCAATCCAACTTTAAAAAATTTGCTTCATGTGGTCCTTCATCAGACTGATTGATCCAAATTAAACCATCACCCCATATTTCACAAAACAAATTTGTTAATTTTTCTGTTGATACGCAATCACTATCATTTGGTCCTACATTATAATAGCCTTCGTAATTTTTGTTTTGAAACTGTTTTTTACAAATTAATAAATATGCGTTAAGTGGTTCTAAAACATGTTGATATGGTCTGATAGATGCGGGATTCCTTACAATAATACTTTTTTTGTTCATTGCTGCTCGTATACAATCTGGAATAATACGTGCATTCGCAAAATCTCCTCCTCCTATCACATTTCCTGCTCTTGCAGTCGATATTGATATTTCTATATTAGAAAAGAAGGAGTTTTTATAACATTGAGTTATAATTTCTGAACAGGATTTACTATTAGAATAAGGATCATACCCATTTAGAGTATCAACCTCTCTATATCCCCAATCCCACTCATTGTTTTGATACACTTTATCTGTCGTCACATTTAATACAGATTTTACAGTTTTACTTTCTCTTACACATTCAAGAAAGTTAACCGTCCCCATAACATTTGTCTCGTAAGTTAAATGAGGATTGCTATAAGAGTCCCTTACAATAGGCTGTGCAGCAAGATGAATAGCAATTTCCGGATCAGCTTTGTGGAAAGTTTGCTTAAGCAATTTTAAATCTCTTATATCACCAATAACTGAATTCATTTGGCATTCTATGCCACTAAGTGTAAATAAATTCGGTTCAGTTGGTGGCTGTAAAGCATATCCTGTTACCTTTGCTCCTGCATTAATGAGCATTTTACATAACCATGTCCCCTTAAAACCTGTATGTCCAGTAACAAATACATTCTTATCCTTGTAAAAATCCAGCATACATATCCCACACTTTCCACGGTGCATTTCCATTTTCCCATAAACTTTCTAATAGCTCTTTATCTCGCAATGTATCCATACACTGCCAAAATCCATAATGTCTATAAGCCTTTAATTCTCCTATATTAGCTAAAGTCTCTAATGGATCGTTTTCGAAAACTGTCGAATCACCAGCAATGTAATCAATCACCTCTGGATCTAACACCATAAATCCTCCGTTTATCCAACCACCATCTTCTTTGGATTTTTCTTTAAATTTATTTATCTGTTCTTCATTGTCAATATCGAGCATCCCGAAGCGCCCACCCGGTTGTATTGCAGTAATTGTAGCCATTTTTCCACTCGTTTTATGAAACTGGACTAACCCTCGGATATCAACATTTGCTACTCCATCTCCATAAGTAAGCATAAATGGCTCATTTCCAATGTACTCTTTAACTCTTTTAATACGTCCACCTGTCATTGTATTAATACCCGTATCCACTAAAGTAACTTTCCATGGTTCTGTATTATTATTATGAATAATCATTTTGTTTTCTGCGGTAAAATCAAATGTAACATCCGACATATGCAAGTAATAGTCAGCAAAAAACTCTTTTATTACATACTGTTTATAACCACAGCAAACAATAAAATCATTATAGCCAAAAGAAGCATAGTATTTCATAATATGCCAAAGAATTGGCTTTCCTCCTATTTCAATCATTGGTTTTGGTCTTAGGTGACTCTCTTCACTGATTCTAGTTCCAAGTCCACCTGCTAAAATTACAACTTTCATTTTATTTCCTCCATTCTTAACTTTGTATAAGATGTAGAACAATTGGTTAGCTGCAGTTAGTTTATAAATTCGATAAAAAAAGAAAGGTTAGTCAACTAGCTTTCCTTTCTTTAAAAAAAAATAGACTCTAAAAATAGAATCTGTTGTGTTTATTGATTTATATAGTTTGTACTTTATTAATTTAGTTAAAAAACCACTATAGGAGAAATATCGCAATGCTTTTTGTGTCCAGCGATCATCTAATATACTTTTTATATAATCTAATCTTACTTTTTTCGGTACTTCCACACTAGTAATATAAGCTTGAGCAACTAGGGAAAACATTGTAACTGCATATTGGTGTTCTAAATACATCTCGTTACTATGGTATACTCCCTGTTCATTTAAGTAATCACGTATTCGATCATAAGTCATATTTTGAATTGCTACATCTTTTATTTGAAAACTCTTAGTTATTGAATTAACATTCGAACGGTTATAAACATAGAACGGTTCTTTTATAAAGCTAAAACTTTCCGCACATTTTATATATTCTAAATTGAAAAGAATATCCTCACTTCTTGTAATCGATTCATCAAACCAAATGCCATTATTTTTTATAATTTCAGCTCGATAAAGTTTATTCCATACAAAATAAAGAATAAAATTTTGACAATATTTTGCGCAAACTGATAAAAATTCTGATTTGCTATAGGTTTGATCATCAACAACGCATTTAACAAAGTACTCTTCATTGTTTTCATTTAAATACATTTTTCGATATCCACATGTGATTAAATCTGAATTACTTTGAATGCAAGAATCGTACATTTTTTGTAACATTTCAGAATCTATCCAGTCATCAGAGTCTATAAATTGAATAAACTCTCCCGTAGCAAAACTTAAACCGAAGTTGCGCCCAGATGAAATCGAACCATAATTTTTTTTGACAAATTTAATCCTAGCATCTTTTTTCTTGTATTTATCGCAAATCTCAGTTGAACCATCAGTAGATCCATTATCAACCAAGATTAATTCAAAATCTTTAAAAGTTTGATTAAGAATTGACTGGATACAACGCTCTAGATACTTTTCAACTTGATAGATTGTGACAATAATACTAACCTTAGGACTATTCATATAACCAGCCTTTCATTAAGTATCTAAGTTTGAATACCGTATAATATATAATTGGCCATTGATACTTTAAACAGTAAAAAGCCAATCGATTAAATTTATATCTATTTTTGCTACTTAAAACCGTACGAACTTCCTTATCACTAATATACTTTTTTAATTCCATAATTTTTTGTTTTAAACTCAGTTTATTTTCCTTCTTTGCTATTTCAAACATAGCTCTTAAAACACCGCTTAAATAAGATTCTTCCACAAAATTACGCGACGAGGCATCGTGTATGTTTAAATCTTTTAATAGCTTTAAGGACTCTTCATAAACCGTTTTGGCAATTTCAAATCGATTATAAAACACTCTAGAGGTCAAGCTATTCTCATATTGCACATAATTATAATAGGGAAAATTAAATAAAATCCCTGATTGGGACTCACGATAAAAATGTAAATTAAATAAATAATCCTCTGCGATGTAAAAGTTATTATTAAAACTTAACTCGTTTTTTTGAACAATTGTAAGTTTGAACCACTTATTCCCACAACTACCAAACAAGGGTTCACCCAACCAAATTCCTCTCAAAAAATCTTCTTTTTTTTCATTCCTTAAAAACGATTTTTCTTTATAATGATGAAGTTGAATTGCTTCTTGATTTTTATTTACAATAGTAAAGGGTACTACGATTAAGTCGTAATCATGAATTATAACTTTGTTTGCAGTTTCTGAGAAATAGTCGTTTATATAGTCATCAGCATCAATGAATGTTATATATTTCCCTACCGCATGAATCATACCGTGGTTTCGTGCATGTGAAGGACCTCCGTTTTTCAAATGATAAACTTGAACACGTTCATCTTGTTTACTGTAAAAGTCACAAATCTCATCACTACCATCTGTCGATCCATCATTTACAAGAATTAATTCCAAGTCTTTGAAACTCTGGTTTAAAACAGAATCTACACAACGTTTAAGGTACCTCTCAGCATTATACACAGGAATAATTATCGATATTAGGGGTTTATTTATAAACGCCATTATAAATATCTCCTTCTGAATGTTCTTAAAAACATATCCATTATTGTTACACTTTTAATTCGAACTAGCATTCTAATCATTTTTTGTAAATTACTTCGGGTATTACGCATTTTATAAATTTCTTGTACTGTGTCATCTTGTATCATTGTATTTATCATTTTTTTTCTTTCAGAAGAGTTCATAGGGCAGTCTGGTAAGTAGTAATTGATGAAGACAAATGTAAATTCATATTGATAATAAAGATACATGCTTTCATTTGAATTGATACTTGTTACTTCCTTAACGAGCTTTTTCAAGTTTTCATAAAGTATAGTTTGTATTTCAAATTTATTATGCAAATAGCTTCGAATAAGGCTACCATCATTTTGGTGGTATTCATAAAAAACACTATCCTCAAATGAAAAGCTTTTTGATTGCTTAATATATGAAATGTTAAATATTGCATCTTCTCCTAATTTAAAGTTCGTGCCGAATTGAATATTGTTATTTTGAATAATTTCGTTTCGATATAATTTGTTACACGGTGAATAAGCTAGCCCTTTTTCTAGCAAACTAACAAATAACTCAATAATTGGCTTTTTATGAATGTTCATTTCTTCCTGAACTGTAAGTATATCTACTTTATTATTATTTTTTAAATTTTTAATACCGCAAATGACCAAATCAGATTTTTCGTCTTCAATCCTTTGGACCATTGCTTCTAAATAATTAACTGGTAACGTATCATCGCTGTCTGTATACTGAATATATTTCCCTTTTGCGTTTTGCAAACCAATGTTTCGAGCATATCCAGGTCCATGATTTTCAATATTTATTACTTTTAATCTTTCATCCTGAGAAGCATATGCATTACAAATTTCATCACTGTTATCTGTTGAACCATCATTTATAAGAATTACCTCAAATGAAGTGAGTGATTGGTTAAGAATACTTTCAATACATCTTGATATGTAATTCTCCGCATTGTAAATCGGTATGATTACAGATACTAAAATATTATATTTCATGTCTTTCTTCCCTTAATAATATTTTTATATTGTGATTCTATACTTCTTCAATTAATCTATAAATCTGTTCCATCATGACATTCATTCCAAAATCATTAGCTCGTAATTTTGATGTTTTATTATACTCAAGGAACTTTTCATGATCTATTGCAATACTTCTTAATGTCTCATTTAAACCTTCTTGGGAATTTTCAATTAGTAACCCATATTTTCCATTTCCCAGAATTTCCTCAGGTCCACCACTTTTAGTCGCTACGACTGGAAGTCCCATATATAATGCTTCAAGTAAGACAATGCCGAAAGCTTCACTTCTGGCAGAGTGAATATAAATGCTTGCTTCTCTCAAATAAACATATGGATTAAATTGTTTGCCTAGAAGATATACAGCTTCATTTAAGTTGAGCTCTTGTACCATTTTCTTAAGTTCATCTTCCTCAGGGCCATTACCGATTATATGCAATCGGAGCATATTATTAATTTTGTACCCTTCAGAAAACGCTCTAATTAATCGATCGATTCCTTTATCTTTATGTAGTCGAGCGATTGTAATTAGATTTACCATATTTTTATCCATCGTTATATTCTTATCTTCATCCAATTTCCTTACTATTTTTTCAGGCTTAATGGCGTTGTAGATTTTTTCGACATTTGTTTCTGTTTTCGTTACATTTTGAAATGCTGTTTTACATTTTTCCGACACAGTAATTATTCGATCGAATTTGTTATAACAATCCGTTTGCCTTTTTTTAGTTCTATGGCTTTCTAATCCAAAATTTTGATAATCCATATCACCATGAATCCATGCAATCTTCTTTGACTGAGAATTTCGGGACGCGGCTACAATTTTTTCAGGCATTCCCGTTTTAAATGATATTTCAATGTCATATTCCTCACTAATCAATTTTTTATAGATTATGCGGGGACTAATAAATCGTAAAACCCTATAAATTCCTTTATATTGTTTTGCAAATAAAAAAACATGTTTTACCGTCTTAGGTAACTCATGTTTAAGCTCTCCACCGTCAAATAAAGTCATAACGGTTATATTGTATTTTTTGGAATCAAGACTATTTAATATGTCGAGTAATAGTACTTCAACTCCACCCATTACCATCCGATCAAGTACAAATAATACCTTTTTTTTCATTACTTTAATCCTACCCTTCTTTCTATTAAGTTTTTAATAGGATAAAAACTCATGGTCAGTTGAACTAACCAATACCCAGGTAGAGATAACATAATTATAAATTTACTCAGCAATGAAATTCTTTGATTCAGTAGATTATGATTTGACTTCTTTAGAATACTTTTAGCAAGGGCTTTTGCTGTTTCTTTATGAAGTGTTGTTTTATTAATTGCATTTCCAGCGCTAATGTCAAATAACATCCTACATTTTACATTTAAAAGCCTTGCTTCTAAAGCTTCATTGTACATTGTTATTTGCCTTTCTCCAAGAAATCCTTTAATCTCTTCTAATGCATCAATTTGATCAAACTGTTTTTCACTAAATCCTTTTCTTAAAATACTTCCATCACGCTGAATGTAATAGTATAAAGGTTCATCAAGATAGACAACTCTATTGGCCTTAAAAAATAATTTATAAGTAGTAAATACATCTTCATACATTTTACCAATAGGGTATCTAATGTCTTCAAATAACTCTGTTTTATAGAGTTTATTCCATGCATAGTCATGTAATTTTTTACTTGAGATCAGTTCCTCTAATGCCCCTTGAGTTGAATAATGAATTATTTCCTTAGAGTTTGATAAAACTTCCCTATTAGAATATTTTCTAATATATCCACAAACTGCTATATCACATTGGTTATCATTGCTGATTTCATATAATTTTTCATACATTTCCTCTTTTATATAATCATCACCATCAACAAATCCAATGTAATCGCCGGTTACTATTTCTAATCCTGCATTCCTTGCAGAACTTAGTCCACCGTTTGGTTTATCAATCACAACAATTCGATTATTATTTTTCGAGAAATTTTTGATTAAGTTAAGAGTATTATCAGTAGACCCATCATTGACAACTATTATTTCTAAATCTTTATACGTCTGTGAAATAATAGATTCCAAACATTTTTCTATATATTTTTCAACATTATATGCTGCTATTATTACACTTATTTTCATCTAAACCCTCTTTTCAAGCTTAATATTCTTGCAAATAATAATATTATTACACTATTTTTTGTCCTCATTATTGCTTTCAAAATATAGGTCATTGGATCAGAAGCACTGCATTTCTTTAATTTTTTATCTTCCTTTATCAAAACGTTTTTAATGAATAATATTTTTTCTTTATTTGATAACTTACAAGTTTTTTTATATAAATCAATAAAACTTGCCATAAAATCTCTTACAAACAATCGATCTAGCATAGATTGGTTTTCAGATAGTACTCCCCAATAATCTAGCGTTTCCTTTATTTGATTCAACAGGGAGATACGTATTTCTAATCTATTAGGTCTAAACCTGGATACGAGACCTTCTCCTTTTTTTACCGTGTAATTTACTAAAGCTTGATTACACACCTTAACAAAACTTATTGACTTAACAACTAATAAATTAAAGCTTAAATCCTCACCTATATCTATCTCTGTTGGAAATTTTATTTTGTTATTCTTTATATAACTTGTTAAGTAAACTTTATTCCAAGGAGCATTAATCATTTCATTACCGATAAGAGATACTGCAGTATTTCTAAATTCATATTCATTACTAAAATTTGCACTCTCATTAAGAGGAATTCTACTAGCTTTAAAAACTCCATCACGAACTATGTTATAGCCAAATATAAGTAACTGCGTATCCTTTTCAATTTCAGAAGTTATTACGTTAAAGAAATTAACACTATAATAATCATCTGCATCAAGGAAGGTAATATATTTTCCTTTTGCTTGTTCAATACCTAAGTTTCTAGCGCAGCTCACTCCAGAATTCTCAATATTATAAAGTTTTATCCTTTGATCATCTAAGGATATTTTGTTGCATATTTCAAAGCTTTGATCAGTTGAACCGTCATTAACAATAATAATTTCAAAATTTTTTATGTTTTGAGATGTAATACTTTTGATTGCTCGGCTAATTGTGTGTTCAGCATTATATACTGGTATTACAATTGAAAGAAATGGAGTTTGCATTCAGTTTTCTCCTTTATAAGGGTATTACTATCGATATTAACCTTGAATTAACCACTTTTATCTTCTTCACTCTTCAGGCTCAGATAATAGAATAAGATATAGTAAAACCACAGAACCGTTCTTCGTAAATCATTTATTCCAAATCCGTATACTACTAAAGCAATTACAGCGCATAAAATATAAACATTTATAGAAGTAGCTTTCGTTAATTTTGAGATTAAAAGTATATATGCAATACCTCCCAAAATTCCTCCTTGAGTTAGTATTTGAAGAAACGTATTATGAGCTTCATAGCCAAAAAATACTTTAGTTCCACTAAAAGAACCCGGACCTAACCCAACAATTGGTGAATGTTCCCAAGCTTTTATAGCATTACTCCAAATTACAAGCCTATTTTCGCCGTTTGAATCACCCTTAAAAAAATCATTTACTAAAACCAATAAACTCTCATAATTGAAAATAAGGATTAAAACAATCAGACAAAAGAAAAATAAGATTATACTTTTAGGTCTATTTAATTTTTTTAATACTTCCAAAACCTTTAATATACAAAATATAAAAGTTGAAAGTGCCCACGCCGAAACTAACGTAGATGAGGTTGTAGCTAACCCGATCGTTATGCATAACAAAATACCAAAGAGTGATAAAACTTTAATCATTATTCCTTTTTCTTTCGCTACTATATATAGCCCAATAAATGGTAAAGGTGCAACAAAGTAGGCAAACTGATGATAATCATTAGCAAATGGAGAAAATATATCCGCTCCTCCATAGGTTAAAGAAAAGCCGGAAAAACTTCTCAGTCCAACTAAATAAAGGAAGTACAGAAACCCTATGCTAATTAATCCTCCAAAATAAATAAAACGGATTAACCTATATAAATAAGAAAAGCTGCTTCTTTTAAAAGCTAGTTCAAATGTAAAACATAAAAACAAGATTACGGTATAAGCCATAAGATCAAAATGGATCAATTGGGGCTTAATCTCTAAAAATGTATTAACTGTATAACCAATCATAATTATACTTATATAGTAGAGCCAAAATATTGTGAACATATGCTTTTTAAATGATAATAGAACAGTTTCTTGACCGTTTATTTGAGTAACACAAAAAAACAGTAAGATAACTTCACCTATTCCAAACATACCAAATCTCAGTGATGTAAAACCAAAGAACAATAACATTCCCAAGATTAATATATTTTGAAAATTAATTGTGATATCCTTCTGTTGTATTAATTTATTATCCATATATAGGTCATATTTTAATTTATACATAAACTTCTACTAGTCTTTCTATTACATTATCTACATCATAATCTTTACTGATTTTATAGGCATTAACTCCCATAGACTCTAATAACTCTCTGTTATTAAAAAGGATTTCTATTTTTTTAGCAGTTTCAATTGAATCATTAACATTTACTAAATACCCATTAACATTATCTTTTATTAGATCCTTTATACCTCGTATATCCGTACCTATAACTGGCTTCTCACAAGCCATTAATTCCATTATATTTCTTGGTAGTCCTTCTCTAAATGACAATAATATACCAACGTCACAAGCTATAATAAGTTCATTAATGTCACTTCTATTTCCCAAGAACTGTATGTTTCCACTTAACTCTCTATCTAAAATATCTTTCTTTAGTTCCTCAAGTAATGGCCCATCACCAGCACAAATCACCTTAACATTTATTCCTCTCTTTTTAAGAATATCGAGAGCATTAATCATTTGCTTATGATTTTTATTTTGATTAACTTCAGCAATCATCAGAATAACAAAATCATCAATTGCCAAATTCAACTTTTTTCTTGTCGCACTTTTATCAAATAAACTAAGATTATATGAGTTTAAATTTACACCCACACCATTGACCTTATGTGTTTTCTTAACTTTAAACTTTCTAGCTCTTTCATAATCCTCAGAGTTCATTGTTATAATTGTATCAGTAAAAATAGCCATTATCCTTTCAATAGGATAATAGATACTCCAGTTTACAATCGGTGCTCCCTTATAAAAGTGAAATCCATGTACAGTATAGATCGTTTTTAGTTTAGGAAATTTAACTTTTAAAAGTCTGCCGTACAAGGAAGCTATAGGTGTATGAACATGAACAATATCATAATGATTTTCAGACTGTATTTTTATAAGATCTTGAAAAGCTTTAATATTCTTAGGATGTAGCGGGTTCCTAGTAAACGGAATGTCAAAAATTTTTACACCTTTATCTAAAAGTGTTCTATCGACACTTATATCAACTGAACAAGCGCAGTCAACGATGTTTCCCTCTTCAATAAGCTTTTCTATATGTGGAACTAAAAAGGCATTTATTGTTCTGCTTAAGGTCGTTATATATAGTATTTTTTTCATAATATTCACCAACTTTGCTAAATATTAGTTTGTGTATACTTTGTTTTTTTCTACCAAGTCAGATAAATATTTCAATAATTCATCCTTTAGTTCATCACGTTGTAGTGCAAACTCTGTCATTGTTTTGATAAATCCTATTTTTTCTCCTACATCATAACGAACACCTTCAAAATCATATGCATAAACGTCTTCGTACTGATTTAGGCCTTTAATAGCATCTGTAAGCTGAATTTCTCCTCCTGCTCCAGGCTCCTGGCTATTTAGTATTTCAAAAATTCTTGGATTAAGAATATAACGCCCCATAATGGCAAGATTTGATGGCGCATCTTCTTTATTTGGTTTTTCTACTAAATTACTAATCTTATATAAATCATTACTAATTAAAACTCCATCCACTATTCCGTATCTCGAGACATCTTCATTAGGTACCGTTTTGACCCCTATAATAGATGCTTGATGTGCATCGTATTTTTCGATCATTTGCTTTAAACAAGGTTTTTCAGCTTGAACTATATCGTCACCTAATAAAACCGCAAATGGCTCATTACCAATAAACTTGCGAGCGCACCATATTGCATGGCCCAATCCTTTAGGTTCTTTCTGTCGGATATAATGAATATCCACCATTTGAGATGACTTTTGAACCTCGGTTAATAAGTCAAATTTTCCCTTGTCAAACAGATTCTGCTCTAACTCAAATGAATGGTCAAAATGATCTTCAATAGCCCTTTTTCCCTTTCCAGTCACAATTATAATATCCTCTATCCCTGATTCAATTGCTTCTTCAATAATGTATTGAATTGTAGGTTTGTCCACAATTGGTAACATTTCCTTTGGCATAGCCTTTGTTGCCGGAAGAAATCTTGTTCCTAATCCAGCTGCTGGTATAATGGCTTTTTTTACTTTCATGAATAATACGCCCCTTTGTATTAACTAGAAATTGAGATTAGCTTTCGAGACTGCACTCGATTATTTGCAATATCTAGTAACTTATTCTTAAGAACTTCTTTATCTTCTTTGGCATACGTTAAAATTAATTCATTGATTTCTTCAATTAATAGGTTTGCTGTTTTACCAATATAAATTTTTGGATAAACTTGCTTGTCATATATTTCTTCCTCATTTAAAAGTTCTTCAAAAAGCTTTTCTCCAGGTCGAATTCCAGTAAATTCAATTCCAACTTCTTCAACTGAATTGCCAGAAAGCTTTATTAAATTTTTGGCAAGATCTACAATTTTGACAGGCTCACCCATGTCTAAAATAAAGATTTCTCCACCTTTGGCTAGTGCACCAGCCTGGATAACTAATTTTGATGCCTCTGGAATTGTCATAAAGTATCTGACCATATCGGGATGTGTTACAGTAACTGGACCACCTTTTTCAATTTGTTTTATAAAAAGTGGAATCACGCTACCACGGCTTCCTAATACGTTTCCAAAGCGAACAGCAACAAACTTTGTCTTGCTGTTTTTATTCATATTTTGGATCATCATTTCCGCAAGCCTTTTTGTTGCTCCCATAACACTTGTTGGATTAACTGCTTTATCAGTCGAGATCATCACAAATGTTTCGACACCAGATAATTCAGCTGCAGTTGCAACATTTACGGTTCCAATTAGGTTATTTTTAACAGCTTCTTCTGGATTTCGTTCCATTAATGGTACGTGTTTATGAGCAGCTGTATGATAGATTACATTTGGATGATATTTCTCCATAACCGATTTCATTTTTATCTCATCTTGTAAGTCAGCAATTTCTGTAACAAATTTAATCGCACTATTTCCAAAGTGTTCTTTTAATTCCATTTCAATCGTATAAATGCTATTTTCACCATGACCCAATAACACTAAAGTTTTTGGATTAAATTTTGAAACTTGGCGACATATCTCCGATCCAATTGATCCACCTGCACCAGTAACTAAAACAACTTTGTTTGTAATTGAATCTGAAATCTTTTCAATATCCAATTCGATAGCTTCACGACCTAATAAATCATCAACTTGCACCTCTCGGAATTGATTTACAGAAACCTTTCCCGTGACAAGGTCCTCTAACATTGGAAGAATCTTTGTTTGAGCCTTTGTTTTCGTACACTCTTGAAAAATCATATTTAATCCCTTTTTGCGAAGAGATGGTATTGCAATAATGATGTTCTCAATATGATATTTTTTTACAGCAGCTTCTATTCGATCAACTCCACCTACAACCGGAATTCCCAGAATATGAAGATTTTGTTTTTTTACATTGTCGTCAATAAATGCGACAGGGAGTAACTCTGAATCAATATTATTTAATAATTGTCTGGCAACCATTGTTCCAGCAGCACCTGCACCAATAATAAGTGTTCGCTTTTTATTCACAACGTTATTATGAGATGCGTCCCTATATACCCTCCAGCATAGACGTGCTCCACCGATTAACAAAATATGTATAAACCACGTTACTGTAAGAATACGGATATACGTTTCAGAAATAAAAAGTTCCTGTACAACAGCAGTACACAATATTGAATAAGTAATAGACTTTAAAATAATAATTAACTCTCCGATACTTGCGTACTCCCATGCCTTCTTATATAACTTAAATAAAAAAGAAAATAAATGATGGCTTAATAATAATGCGATCGAGCTAATGACTATCGGAGCAGTAAAAATATCGATAGTTGCATTTACTAGAAATCGACTAAAGAAAATGGAGGTTAATACAATAAAAGAATCAATAAAAATAATAAAAGAAACTCTCTGCTTGAATGTCATAAAACTCCTGCCTTTCCACTGGTCTCAACTTTGGTAACTAATTTGACTAGCTTTTCAATTTAAGTTTTCCTTAAGGACTATTTAGACTAATAAAGCTCACCACTTTTTATAGATTTCAGAAATCTGTAAACTTCAAATATTAATTACTTAAGATCATTAAGATTTAAAGTCCTTAACTATCCTGTCTTATAAAAAACAATATAGTTAAAGAATTTAAATATAAAATAGGCATCTAACCTGCCCTCACACCACACTATCGACGACTTGCGTCTAAGGTTTTTCAACCCACAGCATGACCGAGTGCCTTCATTGATAACGGTAAGAAGGCATCACCTGCGACTTATTAATGAAATGAATAACCTTATTGTTCTTAATCAAGAACGATAAGGTTATATTAAACCTTTTATTTTTTCATGAAGCATTTCTACTTTCTATCGTTTAAAATTACACCCATTAATTTAGTACTATCAGATAATATTTTTTGTGCATGGATTACATCATTACTTTTTGTTTTTCCCCATTGAATGACTAATATTACTCCATCACAATGATTAGCTATGATTTTTGTATCTGTAAACTCTAAAGCTGGAGGAGAATCAATCAAAACCAAGTCATATTTTTCTGTCGCGGTCTCAATTAATGTCTTCATCAAATGTGATCCCAACAGGTCAGCCGGATTAAACGGGTCAGGACCACTTGTTAATAAATCTAACCCTATTATTTCTGATTCGATTATAGATTCCTCTAGTATTGTTCTACCTAACAGCACGCTACTCAAGCCAACATAATTACTTTTTTTAAATGAAAAATGAAGTGTTGAGTTTCTTAGATTCGCATCGATTAGAAGTACTTTTTTCCCTAATTGCGCTAATGAAATTGCAAAGTTTGCAGCCGTAGTCGATTTCCCTTCTCCATAATTTGGAGAAGTTACTATTAATGCTTTGCTTTCTTGATCCTTTATTGACGAGAGAAAATTTGTACGAATTGAACGATATTCTTCTGAAATTTTACAACCTTTATTATTTGCAGTTACTAAATTTACTTTATTAGTTGAGTGAGATGATTTTCTGTTCATTATTCGCATAAGTATCCTCCTTAGCCTGAATTCTTAACATTTCACTCTTTTTAAGTACTGTATTTTTTTTATTCATTTTTGAAATGACACCAAAAACCGGAGTTCCTAATAAAACCTCAACATCATTTTCGGATCTTACAGTGTCATCAAGAAAGTTTAATAGAAAAACGAAACCCACACCTGCAATTACACCTGCTAATAATCCAAGAAGTATTTTCTTCGTATAATCTGCGTTTATAGGACTATTATTAATCTGCGCATCTGATAATAGTCTTGTATCTTTAAATCCTAAAATTTTTGGTATTTGATTTACAAAGACGTTAGCTGTGGTATCTGCAATTTCCGCTGCTAACTTAGGGTCCGAATAAACAACCGATATTCTTACAATTGATGAACCTCCTATACTTTCAGGATAAATTTGTTTACTTAAGTCTTCTGAAGATATATTTAGATTCAAATCATTAACAACATTTTGTAGTAATGAAGGTTCTTTAATCATGACCAAAAGTGTATTCATCATTTCAGGTGAGGTTGCATTAACTATCAGTTTAGAAGATGTTTCATATAGCTTTTTTGTTAAAAATACGCTATAAACTCCACCAAGTGTTGAAAAGAAGATAGAAAAGGCAAAAATTATCCAAATCCGTTTCTTCATAAGTACCATAATTTTTTTTATACTTAATTCGTTCTCCACATTTCCCACCACTTTTTTTTTATTTTGTTCTTTTTAACGAACGTACGATTAAAAAAAATTTGCTTTGCTTAAAAAAGAATAAAGACTGGGTATGTCTACATAATAATTCTTTATAACGAACAAGTCAACTGTGATTTACTATTTTTTCTGATAATTCAGAACGTTTCCGGAGTCTTAAATAGAATAATTTTTTTTGCTTATTTTGTGAACAATTCTATATATATTAAATTGTATTTTAACAAATTCCTTTTTTATTTCTAAAACTATTTATTTAGTAATTCCAATCTAATTTACCATTCAATTTAACAATGTAAAATTTATCCTATTATGAAAGAGGTATTTTGTTCTTAATAAAGAATAAATTATATTATCAATTGAATACTAGGAGAGAATATGATGAAAAATCGAATCGAACAATTAGACTCTTTTCGTGGTTTAGGGGCCCTGAGTGTATTAATAAGTCATGCAATTCCATTATTAGCGATACCTATTGCCGCTGACAAACTGTTAAAAGCAACCGGAGTACTGAATGGACATGGTTTTCTAATGTTATTTTTCGTATTAAGTGGCTTTGTTTTATCCCTTCCATTTTTAAAGAAAGATCAAATTAATTACACTTCATACATAATCCGAAGATTATGTAGAATCTATGTTCCTTACATAATTGCCATAACATTTGCCATTATTTTATCTCAAATATTCCTATCTTATAAAATAGGTAGTGTAAGTGGCTATATTGATAGCCAATGGAAAACAATTCTGAGTGGCAAACTGCTATTGGAACATATCTATTTTATTGGAAATATTCACGCCGATTCATTTAATGGTGTAATTTGGACATTAATACACGAACTAAGGATCGCACTCATTTTTCCTTTTGTAGTTCTAATTATAAAACGTTTAGACTGGAAAATAAGTGTGCTAATTTGTATTGCTTTAACTAGCGTAAAAGCACTAGATATTGTATTCCATTTAGAAAAATCAAACGGATTTCATATTTCTTATATTGATACTTTATCTTACCTTTCACTATTTATTATGGGCGTACTTTTGGCAAAGCATAGAACTGAAGCCATTGGTTTTTTTCAAAATCTAAAGCGAATAAATAAAATAATATTTTTGCTAATATCCATCTTACTTTTTAACTTCTCTGGTTTAGCAATTTTTGATCTTTATGAATTAACGAGAATTAGTGCATTTACAAAATTCGGATTAATTATGCAGGAATATGGAATGGGCTTAGGTGCTATTGGCTTCTTTATTATAGCGATTGGATCGTCAAAAGCTGAGAATGTATTAATGTTTAAACCTATCAACTTCGTTGGAAAAATTTCATTCAGCCTATACTTATATCACCCATTAGTTCTTTTAAGCTGTATTCATCTTTTTTATTATACTCTGCCATTCTGGAGCATTTTCTTAATTACTATCGTACTTTCGATATTGGTAGCATATATTACTTGGAAGTTTATTGAGGTCCCAAGTATGCGATTAGGAAAAACAATTGCGAATCGAGTTAGTACGATTCAAGGTAGTAAGATAAAGCCTCAGCAAATGATGACAAAAAATCAATAAACTAATTCAGGTCTTATATTGAGACATGTTCAAGCATAAAAAAAATCACTTCATTTAAATGAAGTGGTTTTTTTATACTTTTATACTAATTAACTCTCAATATGTTTATATCTTATTAAAAAAATTTAAACTTCTTGAAAATGCCCATCACTTGCTGTCCAATTTGAATTGTTATTTTCTTTACTCATTTAATTTTTTCTAAACAATCTAATCCCATATGTTATAAGAATTATCCCTAAAATAATGAGTAAAACATAAATACTAAAACTACTATGAATTTCTTTGAAAAAATAACCTACAAACGGAATCGTTACTCCACTATATATGGATACAATACTGTTTTTATCAATTATCCAAGGATCCTGTACTTTGTTTGCATCACCTTTAGTACGATAGTATACTTGTCCATCATTTTTAACAATTTCATTTATTCTATGTGTTACAAGAATTTGGTTATTATACGGCATTCTGAAAGTAATAATATCACCAGTTGTAAGTTTTGCCTGATCTGTTCGTTTTTTTACAAGTATTATAGATCCAGTTTTGAGTGTAGGTTCCATTGAGCCTGATTGTACATAATATACTTGATGTTTAAATAGAGTCGGAAGCTGTCCTTTAATCTTTGTTTCTACTACGACATATGACATTACAAGTAAAATAACAACCAATAGGATATTAATTATCTTACCTAATACTTTCATCTATCCTCTACCTTCTAGTAGCGCCACCGCACTTTATTGCAGCAACCATACTTAATCTAATTCCTGTTCTATTATCGTATGCAGGTTATTCTATCATGTTCATCTTTTTGCAAAAATTAGACGATATAGAATCTAGCATTTTCAAAACAAAAAAGAGTCTAGCACAACTGCTAAACTCCTACATAAATTAATCTACAGTATAGGTTAAATCCATTAATATTCTGGATTCTTTATTGTCACTATTAAATGGAGGTAAACCTTTTTCGTATACTCCTTTAATAACAAATTTGCGCTCTTGGTTTTTTATTAAACTTCCTAATGGAAACTCATTCATTGTAAATTCATATAGTGAAATTTTATCATCACGGTTTTGATCGAAGCCTAGGTATTTCATATATTTTGGTGTATATAGCTGGTCTCCAAATTGAATGCTTTGAATGTAAATATATTGGGCTTCATTTTGATTGTTTTTTTGTAAGAGAAGACCTTCCAATGTAATGTGACTAATATCATGTTTTCCAGTGTTTTTTAAGATGTGCTGTATTTCATACTTCGTACCGTTTTTTTCTTTTTCTTTTAAATAAATTAAGTCTGTTGTTTTGGTTATTTCCTTATTTGATAAATCTAGCTGTATGGTTGTGTAAGGGCTCGTACTAACTGTTGAGGAAAACTTATAGTAAGCTAATGAACTAACTAATAAGACTAGTAGTCCTGTCGTAATTAAAAAGAATCCTAGTTGGCTTTGTTTTTTTGGTCCCATCTATTCACACCCTACCGCTAATATATTCTTTCTACTATTAATGTATTAGCAATACTCGAGAATATGACTAGGATAAAATAGAAAATAGTAACTTGGTAGTATAATTAAAAAAAGCTAAAGGAATTCGTTTCCTTTAGCTTCTCCATGTCTTTATTTATTATTTTAAAAGGTATTTATACTCTGCACCTTGTACAGGTGTATCATTTGCATTATGGTCTACTAACTCTGCTTTAATTTCATAGTTTCCAGCAGATGGAAGTGTAATTGTAAACGGTACTTTATAGCCCTCTGGCATTTTTAATAAAGTTAGTGATAAATCACTTACTTCTTCCTTCTCTGGAACATACGCTACACCTTGAGCGTTTGTCGTTGAATTTATTCCACCTAAGTAAACAAATGTTAAGTTTTTAACAGGTACACCATCTTTTGTAATAAGTACTTTGAATCGAAGCTGTGATCCAGCTGGTCTTGTAAATGTTTCAGGCAGTTTTGCATTTACAAAGAAATTTTGTTCTGCAGTAAATGCGAAGTTTTCTCCACCTAAGTTAACTACAATGAAACCAGTTGTAGTTGCAACCGATTTAATAGATTTAACCGATTTACCTGAAGACTTTACTTCACCAACAAATGATACTGCTGGTTTTGCACTAAGATCATTTGTGTCTTTTTCTTCAAGTGTAAGCGTTGTCACTACACCCCTAGTTGAAGCATTTGTTACCGTATATCCTGCTACCGCGAAATCAGCTTTATCAACTTCAGTAACTGCTCTTGAAAAAGTAACAGCAATTGAGTCTAATTTCCCATTTTTATCTGTATCAAGAGTTTGAACCTTTGTGAATGCTACTGATTTTACAGCGATTGTAAAGGCAACATTTGTTTTATATTTACTCATGACTTTGCCTTTATTATCTTTAACATTTGAAACTGTTAATCCCGCTTTAAATGAAGCAGTCTTAATATCAGCACCTTTAACTGTTAAAATCGCTTTATTTCCTGATAAAGTAACCTTCGTTACCGTTACGCCAGAACCTTTAGCGAATACATAGTTGCTAGCTTTTGAAGCAGATGTCTTATTAACAGCCTTATTAAACTCTACTAATACCGTTTTTGTGTTTACAACGGTTACTTTTTTAACTGATAGTTTAACTGTTGCTGCACTGATTACAGCTGGTGATACAGCAGTCGCTACTAACGCTGCTGACAATGATGTCATTAGTACATTACGTTTTGATAATTTTTTCATGATACTAATCACTCCTATTTTATAGTTGTTTGCTAGATTATTCCAACTAAGTAGATTGTATAGTATAAGGAAATATCAGTCTAGTAGTTTTTTAACTATTTAGAATATTCATGATTCTAGAATAGTTTTAGTGGTTATCTCCTTTCATAAATCTCCACAAACGTAATAGGAAAACCCTTAAGTTTTAAAGGTCATTCATTTTTTATCGCGGGACTATTATAATAATTAATTTAAAAATGAATAACGATTTTTTAAGCAATTTGTTTTGGTCTTTCTACGAAAAAATACCCCTAAGTATATACTTAGGGGTACTTTCTTTTATTTTTCAACAATTACTTTTGTAGGAGTACTTTCATTTCCTTCATCATCAATTGCTATGACATATAATACTGTTCCTATATTCTGTCTTGCAATATCTAATGTAAACTTACCTTTAGAATCCGCAGTATCTGAACCGATGATTGTATTGCCACTTTTTACAATGACAAATGAATTCGCTTCTGCTGTTCCCATTATTTTTTTATCATTGTCTTTAATCTTGCCCTTTACAACCGGCGAGTCAGGAGGAGTTGTGTCTTTTACAGTCACACTTGTCACAGAACTTTTGTTTCCTGCATTATCCACCGCAACAATTGAAAGAACCGTTCCTATTTTTTGTTTTGTACTTAATAAAATTGAGAAATTACCGTCTTGGTTTACTGTGCCTTTACCAAGTATCGTACTTCCTGCAGAAACCGTTATTGTAGCTCCAACTTCTGCTTTACCAATTACAGTTCCATAATCTTTAATTTCAGTTACAACAGGTGCTGCTGGTGCAGTTGCATCAACAACAGTAATTTGAGTTTGAGCACTTCTGTTGCCCGCTTGGTCAATTGATTGTACAGAAACGATTGTACCCGCTTTTTGCTTAGAGTTTAACGTAATATTGAATCTACCTTCTTGGTTAGCTACTCCTTGACCAAGTAGAACATTTTCAGCAGTCACAATAATAACCGATCCAGCTTCTGCTGTTCCAGTAACATTTGTATCATAATCTTTTACTTCGTTTATAACAGGTGCTACTGGTGCAGTAGCGTCAATTACAATTACTTCTGTTATTTCACTAGCATTACCACTCTCATCAACTACATTTACTGTAACTATTGTACCAGCTGCTAGTTTTGAAATGTTGATTTCATATTTACCAGTTTGATCAGCTGTCGCTTGACCAATTATTTTCCCATCAACTTTTGCAATCACTTTTGCTCCAGCTTCTGCTGTACCACTAATTGTTTCATCTTTATCAGTTAAAGAACTGACAATAGGCGCATCCGGACTAGATGTATCCGATCCTACTAATTCCTTTGTATCACGAACTCGTATTCGGTTACCTTCAGTAAATTTGCCTGATAATCCTACTGCTTCAAGTGTGTCTCCAACCTTGAGAACTGGGACTGGTCCACTTTGGTTAACGATATAACCATCCGTAAATACTAGTGTTTTTCCTGAACCATCATCAATTACATATGAATTTTCATCATATTTTGAAACGACTTTACCTTTTACTTTTACTAGAAGCCCTTGGTTTTCATCCGCTGTCGCTTTACCAGTCTCTACTTCTTTTGGGGTAATCGGTGTTGTTTCTCCAATTTTGATTACGTCTTTATCAAAACTATCAAATTCGAACTCTTTATTATTCTCGAATGTTTTTACATGTCCATATACACGAACTTTATCGCCTAATTTTAAAGAGCCTTCAGGAGCTTCTTTAAATGCCATAATTCCGCCTGTTGCATCTTGAATATAAAACGCATCGAAGAATACACCTGCTGCTGTCGTTACTGTTCCTTCAATGACAGCTTCTTTATCATCTTCTAAATTACGTACATCAGCTATATTCGAAACCTTTGTTTCTCGATGAGCTAGCCAATTTACTGCATTAAGTGAAAACTCATTATTCCCTTTCGGTTCAAATGATTCATCCATTTGTTTGTCATTAAAGATGTTCATTCCTGATACAATAATACGTCCTTTATCACCGATTTCCTCTGATGCAATTAATGGAATAGCTGATCCACCAGTTTCATCTGATACTGAATCATACGTATATCCACCTTTTATATTTCCTTCATATGTGGTTTCATTTCCTTTGCCTAGGATAACAACCTTTCCACTTTGTACAAGAGGCTGATTATTTTCTCCTACAAGACTTACACCACTGTAATAATCAATGAATGGTACTCTGTCAGTAATATAATTTGAAACTAATCCTGGATGAATTCTTACCGCATATGGTGATAATTTTGGATCACCCCAGAAGTTTCCTGTTTTACTGTCATCAAATACCCCATCATTATTAATTCGAATTGCTGTACCAATGTCACCTAATAACGGATTACTGATTGTTGGATCTGAACTATTATTACTCTTACTTGTTAGTAATAACGATCCACCGTTCTTCACAAATTTTGCTACCGCTGCTCTTTCATCTGCAGATAATGCCGTTTTAGGTGCTGTGATCATTAACACTTGAACATCGCTTAGCACTGCATCTGTAATAACTTGTTTATTTTCTACTACTTTATATCCTTCTTTTTGAAGCTGAAGTGTGTAAGATTTTAAGTTATCTTTGTAAGTACCACCATCACCACTAGTATTTTCATTCCCGTGATAAGCATCGATTAATACTTTGATACCTAATGGTTCTTTTATTGTTACTGGTAAGGAATACTTAACATCTCCAATATCTAGTCCATCATTGGATGTGACAACAGCAATAATCTGATGGTCTCCTTTAATTGGACTATTCCATGTTGCAGATGCGGAAGCTGAGTTCTTTGATAGGATTGATGAAATATTATTTGTTCCAATAAAATGTGTTTGGTCAACGCTATCATAATAGAAATCTACTTTTAAGTTATTGATTGTTTGAGTTCCATTATTTGCAACTGTTGCTTTTAATGTTGCTGGATTATCACCTACGATCACATCTCCAACTACATCGATTCCATTTACTTTTACGTCAACTGATTCTTCTTTTGACCAGATTGGAGAAGAATAAATTTTTTCGCCATCCATTTGAGTTACTTTAACAACAAACCACTGTTGTCCACTATTAACCGTATATGAAGGTTTCCAAGTAAAATCTTTTGTCATTGGTTCGTACGAATCAACTACTTTTCCACCATTTGATATTAATTCTACTTTTGCAATTCGATCATCTGATTTATAGCTAGCTGGTAAGTAACTATAGTCACTATCATTATGATTTTCAGCTACTAAATCACTTCCTGAGATATCAAAATTAAGTGTTTTGCTATCAACAGTTGATCCCATATAATATCCATTTGCTAGTACATCTAATGTAAAGTTTGGATCTTCTTCCATATAAACGCGCATATTTTTCATCGAATGCATTAATGAATCTTGAGAAAGATCATCCGCTACGATTACAGTACGTGCATTTGTTTGTCCCCATGTACCTTCATGATTGTCTTCACCATATGTCGGAGCAACATGCCAACCTAAATCTAGTGCTGAATAAAACTTTTTATCAGCATTTGCATATCCATAGTGACCAGAACCGTTACCTACCTCTAACATCGTAAACAATTTATCTAAGTTTTTATCATATGGCTTGAAGTTATTAAACGCATTTGCTGACATATCTGGATGGTTAAATTGACCAACGATATCATCATACGTTAAAACCCAAGCGTAATATTTGTTTAAATCTTGATATTGCTTCCCATTAATATTTCGATCAATGAAGTTTTCTGTTCCAAATATATTTGAATGTCCCCAAGTTGTTGAAGTCATTTCAAATGCAGGAAATACAACATAGTCTCCATTTTTTGTATATTGCTTTGCTAAGTCCTTCGTTAATTGCCATTGATCTCCACCAGTACGCTCAGGCATACCTTTATGATCAACTGTATCTTGTCCTAACTTTGTAGGGTCAATATCATGTGAGTGATCAGAGAATGCAAACCAATCATAATTATGTGATTTACCAGCTTTTAAAGCTTCTTCCGGAGTACCAGAAGCATCGTGTGAAATATTCGTATGGTTATGAGTTGTACCACGGTAGTGATTTCCACCTTTAAAACGAGGTACTACTTCAAAAGTCCATTGTTTTTCACTACTATTCCCCTTCATGTCCACTGCTTTTACTTTTACAGTATGAAGTCCAAGGTCGATATCCCCAGCCGAAGTGTATTTAACTTGGCTTTTACTGATGACAGCTTCAGAAGCATTGATTTCTTTATTATCAAACCATAATTGAACAGAGTTTACATTTACTCCGCTAGGATCATTCATTAAAACAGAAATTTCTGGATGAGAACTTTCAACTTTTGTTTTATCTTGAGGTGTTTCACCGCTGAAAATCGGTCCCTCTTGATCTTCAATTAAAGTTACAGAATAAGGAGTTGTACTTGTACCAGAGCTTTGTACTTTTGCACCTGCTTTTGCTTCAATATAATACTCAAATCCATTTGCAGGTACTTTACTTGCATCAAGTATTGTTGTATAACGTCCTTCACTACCTTTAGCCATTGGTATTTCTGTATAATCTGTTGTGCCTTTTGCTCTATAAAAAACTTTTACAGATTCTGCTCCATCTGCAATTGCTTCAAATTCAATATTTGTATCCTTATATTCCTGTGAAAGAGGAACATGGGTAATGCTTAAAATTGGTGCAATATCTTTCACATTACGAGGATAAACTTGATATCCGCTTGTTGCTGAAGCATTTGTTGTATATTGACCTAATACCCCAGTAACTGTATAACTCTTTCCAACTACTAGATCTGTATCTGGTATAATTCCTGTTTTATCCATGATTCTTAGTGTCGTTGCTTTATTATTTTCATCAACAAAAGTCACATTGTAATTCGGAGGTGTACTTGCAGTTGCTGAAACTTTTCCAGTTACTGTAACAAGACTACCTTCAAGAGGCTCTGCAACAGTGAACGTTGTTAAATCAAGAATCGTTAAATCTTTTGCAACTGGTACTACGTTTCCTTCACTGATTTTTACAATCGATGTCGGTTCGAATTCAGTTAATCCATTGTAATAAATTACTTTACCAGTAACGCGTAGCTTGTCTCCTTTAACGACTGTGAAACCTGAATCAAATGAAGTATGGAATACATTGATTCCTCCAGTTTCGTCTTGAAGATAGAAGTTTTGTTTTTGTGTTCCTAAAACTCCATTATCTACCGTTGCTACCCCTTCAACTGTAAAAAACTTGTTAAGGTTTACAGGTTGACCTTTTGCATCAGAAGCACGAACTTCATTTAGTTTAGTGATTGCTTCTGTTGAAGTTTTCGTAACTGATACTGGAACACTTTCAAGTTTTATTCCTTTGTTGGTGATTGATTGTTGTGTAACGTAAACTGTTGTAGGCGCATTGTTAAAAGTTGTAGAAAATGCACCTGTAGCGCTTACTTTAACTTCCTGAGTTAATAATCTTTCAGTTTTTGTCGCAGTAGAATTAGGATATACATTGATGATTGAGCCGGATACTCCAGCACCTGCATTCCCAATTAACGTACCTACATTATTACTGTCAATCATATAACTTAATTTCGTATCATTAAGAGAAGCGCTTTCAATTGCAGCTTGGATTTCAACTGCGTCACTTTCTTCTCTACCAATTTCTGTGGCAGTTACATATACAGAAGCAAGCGTTTGCCCTGCGCTGAAGCTTAGATCAAAGCTACCATTTGAAGATGCATTGCCTGTCATTAACTTAGTACCTTTAGATGAACTGTCATATACATTTATAATTGCATTACTTGATACAGTTCCAGTGTTACCTGTTAAATTACCCGTAGAATCTTTTAATGTAAACTGAATATTGTTTCCAACAGGTTGTAAACTTTTGTTCGAAACCATTGGAATTTCTGTTGGGCTAGCACTGTTTTTTGGAACAGGCAGTGCTGCAACAAAGTCATTTAAATTGTCATTCGTATCCCATGCATTTCCTTTGCCAGCAGCAGGTGCCACATTTGCATAAGGTCTACGTTGTGCACTTAACGTACTAGTAAGTGATGGACTCGTTGGGCCCGTCCCTTCAAACGCATTTGTACCACTTCCATAACCTACAAAATCAACAATACTACCACTACTTGGGTTTGTACCTGTAAGTAAAGTAGAAGTATTTACTAATGCTATTTTTGCCGCACCAGCAGCCATCGTTATAGCTCCTGTTTTATCTGGAGTTGGTAATGGTTTATCTGTTACTGAAGTACCAGCTGCCTCTTGAATTAAATAAAAACCGTGAGCTTTTATAGCTCCGTTTAATGGTGTTGAAGTCCAACCACTTCCTGTCGAGCTAGCGTACTGAACTGACCAGCCATCTAAGACAACATCGCTATCAGTTGGGTTATAAAGCTCAATAAAATCATTTGTAAATGTAGCACCAGAGTTACCTCCGCCGCCATAAACCTGACTAATCACTACATGATCAGCAATTGCTGCTTGAGCTCTATTGGTTAAACCACTAGGCAAAAACGTTCCCACTAATAAAAGGGACGTCATAAATATGCTTGTCCAACGCCTATACTTCCTCTTTTGCAACTTCATTTCATCAACATCCTTTAAATAAATTTAGAGAAAAATTAATTACTAAAAAACAGGAGCCCTTACCTCTCACTTTCTATTCAATTATCGTGCCTCTATAATTATATGAAACTTTCAAATTTAAAGAAATAGCAATATCTTTAAATTAATTTACATTTTCTGTAAATATACGTAAGCCACTATACAAATTTAATATATATATGTTTAGATAATAGATGGCTTTAGTTTTTCTAGCTTTAATTTAGTAGATATCGAAAAAGATACTTATATAAAATCAGGGGGAAATACATGTGCTTGATTACACTTTCCGATTTAAATCTATTCTTTCTTCAATAAAAACAAAAAAATTTTTCTTTAGTCTTCTATCGTTCGGTTTGATTTTATTATTAACTCTTCCATCAGTTGCATCCGCACATAACTATAGTGCTAGTTTTACAACTTTGAAAATAGAGAAAGACCAAACAGAACTAAAATTTTCAATCGATACGACCTCACTTATTGAACTACTAAGTGGTCTAGATACTAATAAAGACTTTGAACTTAATAAATCAGAAATTAAGAAAGCACACCACCATATAGAGGAGCTCATTACTGAGACATTGTCACTAGATAAAAACAATCATGAGCAAACTCCGAGAGTCAAAAAAATGAAGCTTGTCAAAAAAGAGAGTAAAAGTTTCCTAGAGTGTACAATCATTTACCCTGCATTTTCACCTGGAGATACGATCAGCCTAAGTGATGGCTTTTATGCTGGTGATTCAGGAACAACTAATTATGTAAATTTAATGAGTGCAACATACGGAGCTGAAACTAGCCAAGCTGCACTTCAAGGAGATAGCCGGACATGGACCATGTTACTTACAGAAGTTCAACAGGATCAGCAATCGGCGAGTGAGAATCAAGCAGTTCAAGATCATAAACAATCGGACTTACCTAAAGAAAGCTCAACAAATACATCATCATGGTTTTCATTTTTTAAATTAGGAATTTTTCATATCTTAACTGGCTACGATCATTTATTATTTTTATTTGCATTAATCATTAGTAGACAAAAAATTAAACAGTATATTGGTACGGTTACTGCCTTTACAATTGCTCATAGTATTACAATTTCTCTATCAGTTTTAGGTGTTGTTAGTTTACCTTCTAAAATAGTGGAATCAATTATTGCTTTAAGTATTTGTTATGTTGCTGTCGAAAATATATTTAAAGACAAAGTTAAAAATAGATGGATAATTACATTTTTATTTGGATTAATTCATGGAATGGGATTTGCTAGTATATTAAAGGAAATGGAGATACCAAAGTCGAATCTGGCAATTGCATTGTTAAATTTCAATCTTGGTATTGAATTTATTCAGTTACTAATTTTACTGTTACTTATTCCGATTTTGTTAAAATTACAGAAATTATCAACGTATCGGAATTACGTAAAGTATGGTTCCATTGCCATATTTGTACTAGGATTAATCTGGTTAATCCAACGTTTATTCGCTTAAATAATAACGGGGCTATCGAAAATCAATTGAGTGATTTTTTGATAGCCCCTATTTAGATTATTTCTTTTGCTGTTTTGTAAACTTTGTTGCCGCCTAACAATGGATTTGTTGATTTCCGATCCAGGATACTCGCTTTATTATTCATCCCCAAAATCCAACTTCAAATTCTGTTAAATCATGATATGGATACAGGGGCTTAAGTTGTTTAGCTTTTGCCCATAAATCCTTTGTTTTCTCTAATGCTTGTAGTGATGATTTGTAGTTTTCATCGACTGTAATGTAGTTTACATTCCCAAGATGTTTTAGTGAATAACCTGTAATTTCTTCGAAGAAAGTCTTACTTGCGTAGTCTAGTGGGTCACCTTTCACTATATAATTTGTGAATAAAGGCTTGTAAGATTGTTGAATTTTTTCAGTTTTTGCATGAAGCGTTTTTGACCCGTTTTCTAAAAGTATTCCTAACGAATTAAACGTAACCCCTTGAACAAATTGGTGATCTTTCATTTTCTCGTCTTTATTTAGTTGATAGCCAACATATTGCGCTAAATACCCACCAAATGAATGACCTGTTACGTATACACTTGATCCAGCGTTTTCTTTTCGATTCAGGATCGATTTAACCCACTTATATGCTCCCTGTGCTTGTGTATCTACCACAACCGGCGATCCATTTTCAGGAGATTCAAAACCAAGTAACCTCTGATAAATATCTTGTAAATTAATTTTCCTTAGTCCGCTAAAGGCAAATAATAAACTATTATCTTTGTTACTTTTCAATGCAATTGCAGAAAAGCCAATTTCTCCAGATGTTAACGAAACAAGCTGATAATCACTTAGTTTTTCATGCATTTCTGTATATAGTGGTTCAGCAACACCTTGGTGTTCTGTTAAACTTTTTCCGATTTCCTGTTTTCGAAATGGTTCATACGATAGTTCTGCAGCAGCTAACAGTACTCCATCCGGCAACTTTTCCAGCTCTCTTTGTTCACTATTTCCAACTGTTGTATCTAGCTCTCTATGCTCACCAGTTCCGGCTGTCGAAGTAAAAAAAGTAAGTACTGCTACACAAAAAAATACTACACGATAATTCATAAGCATCCTCCTTTCGACATTCTCTCCTTCCATTTTATGTCCCTATATATATGACATGTTCATCTTTTTCCCAAAAAAGGCTAAAAATATACATCGAAATTATTGACAGTATTATTTTTAAGATGATATTATAGAAATTTTGATATTTGAATAAATAATGTTATACTTAGATTAAAGAATTTTCGGAGGTGGGTACATTGTTCAAAATTGGCGATCAAATAATATATCCGATGCAAGGTGCTGCGGTAATTGATTCCATAGAAGAAAAGGTTATACAGGGTGTAACTCAGCAATACTATATTATCAATATGCCAGCTAGTAATATGAAATTGATGATCCCTCAAGGGAATGTCTCAAACACGAAAATTCGATTAGTTGAAGATCATGAACACCTAGAAAGTGTTCTAGATGATTTTTCTAATGGTCTTCCAGATGGTACGTTATCATGGAAACAAAAATATGATGTAAATATGAAAAAACTGAAGTCAGGTGAATTACTCGCTGGTGCTCAAGTAGTGCGAGATTTAACTCTTCAAAGCAAAGAAAAACCTTTAAATCCAAGTGAAAAAGAAATGTTAGATACTGCAAAACGAATGTTTGTAGGAGAGCTTAGTCTAATTAAAGGAATTTCACAACTTGAAGCAATCGAATTAATTGACTCTGCATTGATAAAATAAATAGTAAAAGAGCTGACATCAGCTCTTTTTTTTGTGTTAAAAAATGATTCTGAAAATAGGTGGATAAGATTGCTGTGGTTACTATTTCACCACTTTAGACAAACAAAAAAGACTGTTAGCAAAATGCTAACAGTCTTGTTCACTTAAGCGTGAAATTATAATTTAACTACGTTTTCAGCTTGAGCGCCACGGTTACCTTGAGTGATCTCAAAGCTTACTTTTTGGCCTTCTTCAAGAGATTTGAAACCGTCGCCTTGGATTGCTGAGAAATGTACGAATACATCGTCTCCACCTTCAACAGCGATGAATCCGAAACCTTTTTCTGCGTTAAACCATTTTACTGTACCTGTGTTCATAATACGAACCTCCATATAATCCTGTTTTTTTTACACTTAATGAGTACTGTTAAGAAAAAATACACACATTATAACAGGATGAAAATTCGTCCCTTTTAACACATGAGTTGAATTAACCAATTCTTATTAAGTATATGGATATTGTAACACAGATTTTTACGAAAAACAAATTGTGCACTATTAATAAAATAAATTGATTAATTCTTTTAATAAAAAACCCTTATTTTCTCTACTGAATTGCCATTATTAATCCAATATTTACGTTTTTTTTCATAATACTATTAAAATAACTATTCGGGACAGGTCGGTTACCTACATAAGGAGAAATTTCAATTGTATATCCTGGTCGTTTTTTAGCTGCCACATACCAATCCTTATAACCGCCTCCCCCGCCTTTCGCAGGCGCAACTAGACTATATCCTGTTTGCTTAGATAATTTTGTAGCAATTTTTTTATCTCGAGTCATTTGACTACCTTTTTGATTATAGTGCCAAAAAATAATATTTCCAGACGAATGATACGCTACTGTATTTTTAAACGAATGTTTATTTGTAAAATCATATAAAGCTTTTACTTCTGGCTCACTTAAAGGCTTTTTCCCTTTATGATTATCAGGTCCTGGCTTCACTTTATTATTTTTTAAACTTGACCATCCAGTTGGATACTGTCGATTTAAATCCACACCACGTATATTTGCTTTCCAAGCAGTAAAATTCTTACTACCTCTATTCAGTTTGATCACTTGGTTTGGATATTTTGCGCTTTTTGCACCTTCTTGAACTAGCATAACACCATCTGGGTTAACCATTGGTACAAAATAAATCGATGTCTTTGTTAAAATCTTTTTCACATCGTATCCATTTATCTTCGTATTTTTCTCATATGCATTTGCATACTGATCAAGCATTTCCATCAATACATTTGTTGTCATATGCTCTCTAGCGTGATGTGAAGCATTTAAACTGATTTCTTCTTTTCCGACTCCGAGCTTGATTGCATAAATATTTCTACCGTCTACTGACTTCCCTATTGTTTCTATTTTTGTAAACATAGGATACCATGCATTTAATTCTTGTAAATCTGCTGTTAGTTCTTCATAAGAGTAATTTCCAGATGGATCAACGTAATTATCTGTCTTTAGCCAAACGTCAGACTTTGAAATGAGTCCTGTAGCTCCACCGATACTTACGACAAGGTCGTTTCCATATTCTGTTTTAATATCAAACTTTTGTCGTGAAGAAATCTCTGTAATTACTACTGTTTTATCATTTGGATTCATGATTTTAGTGAGTCGTTTAGTCATTCCGAATTTTATTTTTGTAGGTTTACTTGGGATATTTGTAACCGGGATGCTTTCGTCTGGTAATGGAATCGTATTATTTTTATCAATATAAGCTGTCTGATTAAAGAACTGTATAGTTACATAATTGTCTTTCTCACCTGTTTTCTCATATAAAGTATTTGTTTTCACGATTCCTTTATTTACTAGATTTCCGTTTTCATTTACATAAATGATTGTATCCTTTATTACTTTAAATACTTTAGTTGTCGGATAGATTTCCCATAATGTTGCATCTCGGACTTTATCTCTTTGCACTATTCCTTTATTTCCGTTATAGATGGCATTAAATGTACTTACCTCTTCATTCTCAATCTTCAACAGTTGATTTACAGGAATTTTAATAATGGTCTCTTCACCAGATTCAGAATTTTTCATTGTAAAATCTGTTTCCTCGAGTGTAACTACCCATTTTTCATGGGTAATTTGATTCGTGCTCTCCGCAAAAATAGTTTTGAATGGTCCAATTGTAAGTACAAAAACGATAAAACTGATTAAAATCTTCTTCAAATGAATTCACCTCTCTGGCTAGTTAAGTTCTGGTTGTAATTGAATTAGTAAATAGATCATTTATAAAAATGAGTGGTACTTTTCTAAAAGATTCTTTTTTTTACAAGGTTTATTAAAAGCATAAATTTGAAAAGAAGTTGATTGGATTGGATATGCGAGACTCCTGTGTGAATAGCGGGACAGGCGAGACTCACGCAAGGCGTCAAAAAGGAAGGCATGCTAATACCACGACGTCCTGTCGCAACGCATGCATGACCCACATCGTGTGGGCCCAGGCTCACCGCACGCCCCACAGAAAGCGAGCATCCTGGAGTGGAAATCAACTAAGATTCTTCTTAAACGGCAACAAATTCTACAAAAACAGCCAAATGAAAAGCCCCCAAAATGGGAGCTATTAATTATCTTCTATTATTCTATTATTTTAGTACTCTTTTAGCTCCAGTAAACTTAGATCCCCAATATCCACCACTTAACGTATCAATTTTAACACCTTGGCTACTTGAAGCACTGATGAATTTATTGCTTCCTACGTAAATTCCAGCATGAGAGATACCTGATTTATATGTCCCGCTAAAGAATACTAGGTCGCCTGGTTCTAAATTACTTTTTGATACTGATTTACCAACATCATATTGATCTGAAGAAGAACGTGGTAAGCTAATACCAGCTTGTTTATATACGTAACGAACGAACCCTGAGCAGTCAAAACCACTTGGAGTTGTTCCTCCAAAAACATAGTCGACACCTATATGTTGTTTTGCTTCACTTACAATATCATTACCATCCATAGTTGCAGCTGATGTTTTACTTAGAGGTTGTCCAACTAGGAATAGGAAAATTATAGAAAGTAGTAAAAAACCTTTTTTCATTATTTTCACTCCTAGAAATATATGTTTCTACGTTTTTTATCAATTTATCTGATAATTCGATAATATCATGTTTTTTTCTCTCTAATGTTACAGAAAGATTACAAGTTCTTTACCGTTTATTTAAATCCTTTCATATAATTACAAAAAACGCAGCATCAATAGTCATATTTCTATTGAAAACTACGTTTATAGGTCATTTATTACCGTCCATATTTCGACCTTTTTCTTTGAATCTTTATCAACTTTCACTTTTTCCCGTTTCAACTATGTGTAACTGTTGCGTTTAGGGTATAATTACCATTAAGAACGTTACGAGTTAGGAGGCAGAGAATGCTTCAGCGTGATTTAAGTAAGGATATTATTAATGAACTTTCATACTCACTATTTTCAAAGCTTTCTCCGCAAAATACGAGGGATTCAGAGCTTGTCGAAACTGGATTACAACTTTATCGACAAGGTCAAGTTTACAATGTCTCCGTTCGAGAGGGTCGACTTGTAGGTGTAGTAGAAGAATCTGAGCAAATTCATTTGCCAATCTTACATATAGATAATCATGATCAAAATGGTTGCGATTGTTATGAAGTCCCTCCTTGTCAGCATCAAATCGCACTTTTATTTTATGCTGCTGCATCATTTGCTTTAGTTGGGGACATTATGCGCAAATTCAAACAAGCTTCCTTGAAAAGCATCCCTACGATCATGACGGGTCGTCAATTACTTGACCAAATGACAATGCTAGAGCAGGACAAACCAAAAGATACAGTTCAACTATTTGAAAAAAAATATAAAGAGTATATTGAACAGCAAAAAACATCATTTTATCAAGATGTTTATTTTGTTTACCCACTGTATGAACGGTTCTACCATGGTCTATTAAATCAACAGCCTCGACAAGAAAAAGAAAAGCTGCAATATCAACTTTTAGCAGCCATCTTTACAATGAACAAAATGGTCGGACAAATTGAAATTCAAAGTACGATCTATGACAATGCTCATTTACCAAGAGAAATGACGATGCTTGAAAATCAAATTGAAGCAGTAAGCAGGCAATTACATAACCTTACTGGCGGGGCTGTTTCCATGCAATATGAAGAAGTCCTGCGCGAGTTAGTAAAATCATTGCTATTAGAACGTAAATTATGTCTTATACCACGATATAATTCATTTCGACATGTATATAAAGGATTACTAAATAATTCAAGAATATTAAATCAAGATTTAGAGATCTATTCGAAGCTTGAAGAAGATTATTATGCCGATTTAGGGAAAGCACATTTACACTTTTTATTAAAAGATGATGAATCGGTGATTACCTTATTGAAAAAACATAGTGATAATGAACGAACGCTATATTCTTATACATACTGGATCGAAAATTTAAGAAAGAATAATGAGACGCAACGTCTATCAGAATATTTACCTTTATATTACGAAATGGTTTTACACTTTTTACAACATGGGGATGATGAATATGCGAAGAGTACATTTGCAAAACACTTCTTGTCTCATTATGAATACAATAGCTTTTATACAAAACAAACTGCTGGATTGGAAGTTGTCTATCAGGCACTTCTACCTTATAGCGAAATGCAATATACGGATTATTTAATGCATCATCAAGAATACAAACGTTGGTCAGAATTACAAATGTATTTATATTCGTTTCTACCTGAGCAAATTGATAAACATGATCTACAGGAAGTACATAAACATGATCCAGAATCAGTATTACCTCTATACCACCATATGGTGATCTATTATATCGAACTAAAAGGTCGATCCAACTATAAGTTAGCTGTTCGATATTTAAAGAAGTTAAAAACAAATTATAAAAAATTAAAACGTAATGAAGAGTGGAATGATTACATTCAATATATCGAATCTCAATTTATTCGCTTGCGTGCACTTCAAGAGGAATTAAGGAAAGGAAAATTAGTCAATGAAGCGACTAGCAAATCTTAGTATTGCTGTAAAATGGGTACCGAATAAAGGATTACTCATTTATGGGATGCAAAGTCACGGTGGAATTCTACCGGTAAGCGTTTGGAAGCATCTAGTGTTTCAATGGCACGGACCTTCATATTATGGGTCATTATTACAATCAACTCGTATACAACAAATTGAAGGTATCCTTTTAACTCCTATTGAGGCATTATCTTTTTTTAAAGAACATAGCGAAAATTCTCTAGTCGAGATCACTTATCTAGATGAAGCAGCAGATTATCATCAGACAATCTCTAAACTCTATCCGTCATTTCAAGAAGGTCAAGTCTCTCCCAGCTTTGCACATTATCAAGCAGGTGAAGAAATATGGTGTATTGATGGGGCAGAACCATTAGAACCCACGTTGCAAGAACTAGTTTCGGCTGCAATTAAACAGCAGTTTGAAATTGGCAAGGTTCAATCAAAGCGTTGGGATATTTCAAGAAGCCTATATCATAATCCAACTTATTTAAAGCAGCAGTTATCCCATAGTATTGACGAAGACGACTGGCATGTAAAAATCGGTCTTCGCGATGATGATGTACCATTTTCAATTCGATTAGTACTTGAAGAGCCGATGAGCGAACATGATGATTGGCATCTTCGTACATACTTGATCGATGAGCGCAAATCCATTAAGCCTTATGAATATTCAGGTCATGGTTCGTTACAAAGTAAACACTCTTCTTATGCTGAATACTTGGATCGAACGTTTCAAGGAGTTGGCTTACTTGTACCATCTTTAATTGAAAATGATAAACCAAAGGAGATTTTATCTGAACAAGAGGCTTGGACGTTTTTAACAGAGGACAGCGAAAAAATTCTTTCAGCAAATATTCAAGTCCTTTTACCAAGCTGGTGGCAGGCTTTAAAACAAAATAAAATCTCCTTAAAGGCTAGTGTCAAAGGTAAACCCGCTGGTAATTCATTTTTTAATATGGAAACATTAGTTGATTTCAATTGGAGAATCTCAACAAATGGCATGGAGCTCTCTGAACAACAATTCCAACAATTCGTCGAAAATCAAAGACGTTTAATTCAATTTAACGGTCAATGGATTGCACTTGATCCAGCATTTATCGCACGAATGAAAAAAATGATGGCAAAAGCCGAAAAACAAGGTCTTCGTTTTCATGAAGTTCTCCAACATGAATTACTTCAAGGTTCTGAAAAAATCGAGGACGAAAATTCTCCTTTTGCAGAAGTTGAAATTGAAGTAGATGAGGTTTTCCGTGAAATAACAAAACGATTAACGTCTATCTCTGAAGTACCTGAGTTAATTGTACCTCAAGGTTTGCAAGCAGACTTACGAGCTTATCAACAAAAAGGCTTTGAATGGCTAGTTCATCTCAAGAATATGGGTTTTGGCGCATTACTTGCAGATGATATGGGGCTGGGAAAAACAATTCAATCGATCGCCTATTTAGCTTATCGAAAAGAGCACGAAGAAAAACGTGGTGCTTCCTTAATCGTTTGTCCAACATCTGTAATTAATAACTGGAAACGAGAAATCGAAACGTTCTATCCAAATTTATCAATCCACGTTCATTATGGTGGTAATAGATTGAAAGGTTCTGATTTAATTTCAATCGCTAGAGATGTTGACGTTGTGATCACCTCTTATGCTTTAAGCGTGCTAGATTATGACGATCTTAAACAATATGTTTGGAAAAGTGTTATTTTAGACGAGGCACAAAATATTAAAAATGCAGCTACCAAACAATCAAGAGCTGTTCGTGGCTTAAAAGCAGAGCACCGTATTGCCTTAACTGGTACACCTATGGAAAATCGCTTAACTGAGCTTTGGACAATTTTTGATTTTATAAATCGTGGATATCTTGGAACACTTAATCGTTTTGTTGGTCATTACGTAAATCCAATAGAGAAAGATCGAAGTGAGGAAAAAATTAATGCCGTTCATCGATTAATCTCTCCCTTCTTACTAAGACGAACGAAGCAAGATGAAGATGTCGCATTAAATCTTCCACCGAAACAAGAGCAAAAAATGCTTTGTCCACTATCCGTAGAACAGGCTGCTTTATATGAACAAGTAGTTCAAGATAGCCTGAAACAGATTGATTCATTGACTGGCATCGAACGACGTGGAAGAATCCTATGGATGTTAAATAAGCTTAAACAAATATGCGATCATCCTTCTTTATTCTTAAAAGAAACACAGCTTGTCGATTTCGAAGATCGATCAAGTAAGGTTGAAAGACTATTTGAATTAATTGATCCAATTCTAGAACAAAAAGAAAGTTGTTTAATTTTTACTCAATATGTGCGAATGGGAGATATGTTAAAAGAAGCCATTCAAACTAAATTTGGTGAAGAAGTATTATTCTTAAACGGTAGCGTTCCAAAAACAAGCCGTGATAGTATGATTTCACGATTCCAAGACGGTGAAGTAAAAATATTTATTCTATCACTTAAAGCTGGTGGAACAGGATTAAATTTAACCGCAGCAAATCATGTTATGCACTTTGACCGTTGGTGGAATCCGGCTGTAGAAAACCAAGCAACAGATAGAGCTTACCGTATCGGGCAAACCAAGTTTGTACAAGTCCATAAATTCGTAACGATCGGTACACTTGAAGAAAAAATAGACGAAATGCTACAGCGTAAACAATCACTTAACGATACAATCATTACAAGTGAGCAGTGGATTACCGAACTATCAATGGAAGAACTTGCAGATTTACTTGGTGTTTAGTCGGACTATAAAGACGGGATTATTGAATAGAATAATCCCGTTTTTTAATGTGGATTTAAATTTTTGAAAACTATAATAACCGGAGGTATCTCATGAGTTCAAGCCGTGAAGTAAATGTAGTTGTTACTAACTATGATGAAAATTGGGTGAAGCTTTTTACTATTGAAGCAAAGAAAATTCGTGAGGTTTTAGGAAATGAAATAATAGATATCCATCATATTGGCAGTACATCCGTACCTAATTTGAAAGCGAAGCCAATCATTGATCTAATGCCAATCGTTAAAAATATTAATCAAGTGGATCATTTCAATTCAAAGATGGCTGAGATTGGATATGAAGGCTTAGGAGAGTTTGGCCTTGAAGGTCGTAGGTATTTCCGAAAAGGTGGCGTAAATCGTACGCATCACGTTCATATCTATCAATATGACAATGAAGAACAGATTAACCGTCATTTAGCATTTCGTAACTACTTAAGATCACATAGCGATGTTGCTTTTGCGTATGGTGAACTAAAGGAGAGACTTGCAAGAGAATTTCCGAAAGATATAGAAGGTTATATGGATGGTAAGGACTCGTTTGTAAAAAATGTAGAACACAAAGCAATCGAATGGAAAAAATTAAGAGGCGAGTAAGAATCGAAACTCCCACTATTTAGGCAAAACAAAAAGCAGACCTCTATACAGGTCTGCTTTTAATTATACCGTTTGCATAAGTTGTAATCGTTCAATGTGGTATTTTGCTTCTAGTTTACAAGAATAAGATGGGTCCTCCACATTTAACTGTTTTACTAGTTGCTCAATTTGTTGAATTTGATCTTCTGTTGGATCATCATTCAGCATTTTCGTAATATCTTCGTTCATTTTTATTGCTAATTCTTGATGAAACTGTTCGCTATTCAAAATAGACTCTTCAACAGTTGATTGCCACGAAGCGTTTAGCTCATTGTAGCTTTTCCACTCAGCTAAGAAACCATCCCAGCTGTACGCCTCTAAATCCCACTCTAAGTTTCTCATATATAATTCAAAAGCAGTTTTGATAGAGTTGGTAATACTAATTTTCGTACCACGTGGTAAATTCTTGAGCATGATGTACATACCCCCGTTTTTAAATTTTTGTAATTACTCTTAGATGTCAGATTTCGATAACATTGTTATAATACCATAAAAAAACCATTTACGACAAAATAATTTAAATTATTCTACAATTTGCGCCTGAACGCAAAAAAAAATTCCTATTTTGTAAAAAACAGGAATTTTTGTTACTACCGTAACTTATTTTAGTGCAAACGTTAGTTCAGCTTCACAAGCAATTTGTCCATCAACAGTTGCTACAGCTTTACCTTTACCGATAGGACCACGCATTTTCACAAGCTCAACTTCAAGTCTGAGTGTGTCGCCAGGAACTACTTGTTTCTTAAATCGACAGTTATCAATTCCAGCAAAAAGTGCTAATTTCCCTTTGTTTTGCTCTAAGCTTAGAGCTGCAACTCCACCAACTTGTGCAAGAGCCTCTACAATTAATACCCCTGGCATAACTGGATAATCAGGGAAGTGCCCGTTAAAAAATTCTTCGTTTGCTGTTACATTTTTTAACCCTATTGCACGTTTACCTTCTTCTAACTCAATGATTCGATCAACTAATAAAAACGGGTAACGATGAGGAAGGATTTCTTTAATCGCTTTAATATCTAACATTTTATGTATTCCTCCTAAATCAATTCGATTTTTTCGTAAGTTAGTATAAAAAAGAAGCAAGTCTTAGGACCAGCTTCTATCGTCATAAATATTATACTATCTCATTTCATTCGTTAACGCAATCCATTAATCAAACCGCTCATTTCGTCGGCCATTGTGATTGCACGAGAACTAAACTGATAAGCTTTCTGAGTGATCGTTAAGTCTGTCATTGATGTTGCTAGGTCCACATTTGATTGTTCTAAAGCTCCACCCATTGTACTTACTTGATTTGCATTTAAGGGACGCACAGTTTGTCCAACAGTGGCTGCTTTAGAGATACGGAATAGATTGCTACCAGCACTCTCAAAGTTCTGTGGTTTAAGAACATTTACAACTGCAAGCTGATAATTTGTTCTTGTTCCATTTTGGTTTGTTATTGTTAGGCCACCTGTTTCATTAAATGAAAAATCTTTAGCGTTCCCATCTACAATAATTGGTCCATTTGTTCCTAATACTGGATTACCTTCGCTAGTTGAAAGCTGTAGCTTTGATCCGTCACCGTTGATCGGTAATAATTGGAATGAGCCATCTCTTGTATATCTTGTTTCTGTTCGACCATTTTCAGTCACATTTACTTGGAAAAACTGACTTTTCTCCATTAATGCAACGTCAAGCTTTCTTTCTGTTCGTTGGATTGCTCCAGCATCTAGCTGAAGTGTCGTATGCGCTAATTTTGCACCTACCCCATATCGTACGCCATAAGGTGTTTTGCGACCTACCTCTTGATCTGTACGCGTTTGGTTATCAAATTGTTGAAAAAGTAATTCACCAAAATTTGTATCACGTCTTTTATAACCTACTGTATTTACATTCGCAATATTATTACTGATAACATCTAATTGATTTTGTAATTGCCCCATTGTATTTGAAGCGATTGATAACATACGATTCATCTGTTTCCCTCCTCATCGAATCTATTTCTTGTACTCGTTTAATTATCTTAACCTACCGATTTCATTTGCGGCTTTATCCATGCTACGGTCGTACGCCTGTAGAACTTTCTGATTTGCTTCGAATGTACGATAAGCAGACATTAATTCTGTATATGTTTGAGTAACGTCAACATTCGAACGCTCAATAAAGCCTTGATTAACAGAAAATGCTACACGATTATTATTAGCAGCTGTAGGTAATGCTCGGCCGTTTACCGTTTTGAATAGTCCCTCTCCTTCTTTAACTAAAGAGTTTGGATTATCAGAGAATGCTACCTTTAACTTGCCTTTTGCTCGTCCATTTTCAGTAATTGTCCCGTCCTCAAGCATTTTAAAATCCGAAGATTGAAGTTGGATACGTTGATTATTTTCACCTAATACGTAAAATCCGTTATTTGTAGTTAAATAACCTTGTTGGTCTAATGTGAAATTCCCATTTCTTGTATATCGAACTGAGCCATCTGGATTTTGAAGTTCAAAAAACAGAGCTCCCTTTGTTTTAGCTGTTGTATTATATGGAATGACTTGCTCTTGAATAGCAATGTCAGTCGTCTTATTTGTTTGTTGTAGATCACCTTGTGTAAACTTTGGCATTGTTTCTTGCATATAAACACCCGTGTTCATTCCACCTAAAAATGCGCCATTTTGAGAAATATTTTTTGCCGGAATATTTTCAGTTCCCATTCGTTGCATTAATAATTCTGGAAATGAACGTAAAGAAGCTTGTTCTCCTTTATATCCTGGTGTATTTGCATTCGCTAAATTATTCGTTAAATATTCTGTTACTCTTTGTTGTGCAATCATACCAGACGCTGCTGCATAAAAACCCCTTAGCATTTTGCTACTCCTCTCAATCGATTAAGGTCTATTTTTATAGCGACTCTAAACGATTTTCCATCAATAATGTTTTTATTTAATAGCATATAAATGTATTTTTTCGCACTTATTTATCTAATTGAATTGTTTTATATGGTAGTTTTACGATTCATAATGTACGCAAAATTTGATAAATTTCATCAAATCTATTATATACTTTCTACAATTTATTTGTATGGTACAAATAGCTTATGTCGAAAAATGTTTTCTCTTGTAAAATAGTAGCTTTGAATCATATAAAGAGAGTTATATTCTAAACAAAGAAAAACAGACAAAAAGGTAGCTAACCTCTTTATCTGTCTCACAAAATGACACTTATCTATTACTGTGATACTGACTTTTCAACTTCGATAGTCGCAGTAGAAGATGCAGTAAAAAACTTCGGTAAAATGATTAAAAAATAGATTCCAACAATCGCAAGACTTGCTCCTACTATCGCATGAAGCCATTCAATTTTTAGAATGGTAGGATAGAAAACTGTGATTAATCCTAATGTAATGCTTTGAGAAAGTAGGATTATTGGTTGAATCCAGCCTTGTACCCTTCCCATCATTCGTTTCTCAACTATTTTTGGGAACCAACCGCCAATCCCTATATTCACAATCGGAAGTGTAAAACCTATGATCCATTGCCAAATGATATAGGCAGTTGCATTTGAAGAAAAACCACCGACAATCACACATAGTCCTGAAATGATAAGACCTATAACAATCATATAAGGCAATTGAATTTTCTTAGCTAACATCGAACCAAAAATACTTCCAGCTAACACGCCCGTACCAAATGCTACCCCTACATAGATTAATAATTCCTCATACGAATCTGGCGCTAGTTTATATTTTAAAATGAAGGATGGCATTACGGAAAAGCCACCATTAATTACGCCAAATAAGAAAAATCCAGATAATAGTGATCTAAGTAATGAATGATTTACTATGTATACAATTCCTTCTTTAAAATCTTTTATGACCATTTTTACATTTAAATCCTTAATCGAGTGGTGACCATTTGGATTTGTGATCTCTTTTCCTACTTTAGCTAGTTGAATCAAAATCCCTGACAGTATAAAAGATGCAGTATCAATTAGAATAGCCGCTTCTACTCCGAGTTTCCAAAATACAACTGTTCCAATCGCTCCACCGAATAACATAAATAAACTACTAACAAGCTGATTTAACCCCGCAGATGTTGCATACTGATCTTCCGTTAAGATTCCTTGTAATAAAGAAGACTGTGCAGGTTGAAAAAATTTTGACACACCACTTCTTATAAAGAGAACTCCAAACGAAATAACAATCCAATCTTGCATAATAGTAAATAATAAAACCATCGATAAAAATGCGCTTATAAAATCACAGTACATTGCTATTTTCTTACGGTCCAATCGGTCTGCGACCACTCCGACTAAAAAGAAAACAAAAATCATCGGCAATGTATACATAAGTTCAGTAATTGTTGCGTAATACGGTTGAGTTGAGAATTTTCTTAATAGATATAGCATAAATGCCGTCATACCAACAACTGAACCAAGTTGAGAAGTAAAATTGGCTAAAAATAACCATGCGAAATTTCGGTTTTTAAAAATTTGAAACAATTTAAGCCCCCCTTATTGATTCCCCCATTCATTATACTCCAAATTTTCAGAATAAAACTCACAATTCTCGTCGAATATTCATTAATTTTCCGCATAATTACTTCCATAAAAAACCAAAATAATACGAAATCCATTAAATTAAGAATAGGTGAGGACCATGAGGGTATTTTTAGTATTTCTACTATTATTTGTATTAACGGTGGGATTGATCATAGGTATTGACTATTTAGAAGGTGCAAGTTCGCAAGAAATCATCGGTAACTTTCTCGGCAGTAAAACTGAATTAGTTGGTGAAGATTATGTGTTAATCTTCCTTTTCACCGTACCATTTGGAGTAGCAAAATTCGTTTTAAACTATTTAGAAAACATAAAGAAGAAAAGAAACCAACAACAAGATCAAGGTCAAAATATAGCGGAGCAATAATCTTTTAAATGAAAAAAGCAGCTTAGATTGTCTAAGCCGCTTTTTCTTTTCCACTCACTTTTTTCTGAATGATCGCAATAATTAACAGTGCTATCGGGATAATCATTTGTAGTGGAATGTGCAAATAAAATGGCACAAAATCTAACCCTTCTTTATAATGCTCTAAATAGTTAGGAGCCATCCACACAGAAATAAGTACAATAATAACTCCTATTGGATAGGTTAGTGTATCACTTTTCTTTATACCAAATAAATCACCCGCTCCATGTACTGCACAAAAGAAAAAGACAGAAATTTTAATAAATCCACCTAATACCATTACGATTACAATAAGCGAATCAAGTCGTTGAATAAAATTGGCAATATTAATATAACTAACTGCTGTTAAAATGGGGTAACTTGCTCTCTCTAATACATCTACCCCTAATATTGATATGTTGACGACTGTTAGTGTTGTTAGTGTTAACCCTGCAAATATCATAGCTGGAAGTCCCACTTTCATGGCATATTCCTTCTTTTTTAAATGAGGCATTAACATTGCTAATGTGATAATCTCTCCAAAAGGAAATGTAACCGTTAAAGGAAATGCCGCTTTAAATACAGGCAACCATCCACTTTCTAAAGTGGGCCTTAAATTGTCTATTTTAATGAGCTTCGCTATAACTTCAAATCCAATAACAGTAATAATGATAAACATAATCATATAAAATGAGAATTCATTTACCCTTGCAAATACTTCGAATCCTTTGTATATCGCATACATCACTAAAAATATCATTAAAATTCCAATTGAAATGAGCGAAGTTGAATTATAAAGTGAAATCACTAATAATTCCTCGAAGTCGCGTAAGACACGTCCGCCGATATAAATAAAGTAGAGTATGTATACAACTGCCATTATTTTCCCAACATATTTCCCTAGAATTTTTTGAACATACTTCGTTAATGGTAAATCAGGAAACATTTCAAATAATTTTATGTATACATAGAATAATAAGCATCCACATACTATTGCGACTAATAGACTTAACCATGCATCTTGACGAGAGGCTGTAGCAAGTGCAATTAATGATGAGCTCCCAATTTCAAATAAATAGATGATACAAAAAAATTGAAAGCCACTTATAGTTAATTTTCGATTCATATTATTACCTTCTCTTCTAATATGGATAGGCTTTCTTTCTCATACCTACATTACTAATTTGAATATCCACGTCTACTTTAACTTTAGCTTTTCTAAATACTTCTCCCCAATTTTTTTGATATTTTTTAAATGCTTTCGGATCTGATAGATGTAATTTCTCTCCAAATCCAAAGCTATCCCCAGCTACTTTTTGAACTTCGGCTATTCCTTGTTCCATAAATTGTTTTACTACTTTCTCACTTCCTTTTTCATATTTATTTAATGTTTTTGCTTTATCAAAATTGTCGTTACAAAGCACTTCATCAATATGTCCAATTGATTTTATTTTAATATGAATCATCGGTATGCCTTTTTTCATTTTTACTTCTGTTTTCGTTTTGACACGAGTTAACTCCATCGAATCATACGTTCCTTTTTTACATTGTACTTGAACATTTGTTTCCTTTATTAAATTATCAATGAATTGCACTGACCTCGACGGTGGTCCATCTAACCATCCGACTAGCTTTCCTTTATCAAAAAGACCAAGTCCGTTTATTACGTTATACGTTGATTTTACTTCATCAAAATTAGCAAGGGATTCTGATGTCGCTGATTCTCTCGCAAGAGTAACTCCATTTATTACTGGTTCTCTTCCTTTACTAGAAAGTGCAGCAATTACTTCACGCATTTGCGTTTCATGATTCTCTCCTAAAAGATTTGAAGTGTTTTGAATTTTACCAACGATCGATTTTGCTGGAAGTTTATCAAGTGGTGGTAAGTTATTCATTACACGATAGACACTATCTTCCCTTGCGATAATAACTGGAATATTTACACGTATTTTTGAATCACGTTCAAATACATCAAAAATATAGTTTAATGATTTTTCTTTTGCTAATTTTTCTCCAATTACAACTAATGCCACATGAGAGTAAATATTTGGTCGTGAAATTCTTTTAGTAACAAGTCTAGCTGCCTCTGATATTGTTCTCCCTTTTTCAACCAGTGCAATAATAGGGATTCCTTGTGCACCTCCCATTTGTGTTGCTATTGCACTTGGATTGATCAGTTGAACGATCATCTCATACTTTTTTTCCTTTGGTAAGTAATCGATCCCCATCGCAACGACTATAGACAATCCATTTAACTCTCTATAATTCGAACAGCCACTTACTAATAAGCACATGATAAACATAGAAACAATAAGTTTTCTTTTCATCATTTATTCACCACTGCTCTGTTCTTCGACAGTTTTCGTATTGCCTTGAGTAGGAACAACTAGAATAGCGTCTTTTTGACTTTTTATGCGAAATGGTGCGAATGGTGCAAAGTATGGTTCACCGAAAGAACGAAGACTACACATATGGATTAAAATAATCATCCCACCAATCAATATGCCAAATAAACCAATATATGCTCCAGCTAATAATAGAATAAATCGTAATATCCTAGCTGCAATGGACATGTTGTAATATGGAATTGTGAAACTAGCGATCGCTGTAATCGATACGATAATTACCATCGATGCAGACACAAAACCCGCCTGTACGGCTGCTTGCCCAAGTATCAAAGCTCCAACAATTGAAAGTGCTTGCCCGACTGCTCTTGGCATTCGAATACCAGCTTCTCGTAATACTTCAAAGACGAGTTCCATACCCATTGCTTCGACGATTGCCGGCAACGGAACACCTTCACGTTGTGCAGCTAGACTTACTAATAGTACAGTTGGAATAACCGCTTGATGAAATGAAGTAATTGCAATAAATATAGCCGGGGCAAATAAAGCAACCCAAAAAGACAAATAACGTAGCATTCTTAAAAAGGTTCCAATGTACGAATTCTGATAATAGTCCTCTGGAGACTGAAAAAACTGAGTAAATGTAGCCGGTAAAATTAAAACGAAGGGAGTTCCTGCCGTAAATATAGCAACTCTTCCCTCTAGTAAATTTCCAACAACTGCATCTGGCCGTTCTGTATGTACTATCGTTGGGAAAATAGTTTTTTGATCATTTTGGATATAATTTTCGATATAGCTTGATTCTAAAATTCCATCTACATTAATTGCATCTAATCGGTGCTTTACTTCTTGTAATAAATTCTCATCTACAACACCTTTAATATACATAATTTCAATATCAGTTCTTGTTATTTCTCCAATTTTCATGGATTCGATACGTAATGCAGGGTGCTGAATTCGATTTCGAATGAGAGAGGTATTTGTACGCAAACTCTCTGTGAAGCTATCTTTTGGTCCCCTGATCACTGTCTGAGTCGAAGGTTCCGAGATACTTCTAGACTGGACCATTTTTGTACAAGCTACTAAAAAGTTCGTATCTTGATCTAGAAGAATTACCGTATCACCTAGGAGTAATCCCGATAAAAGATTGGTATAGCTTGATTGAGATTTTAAACTAGAAACAGAGATAATACCTTTTAATCCATTTTCTAAATCTGTTAAAGATAAGGTAGTATCCTTTTCAAAATTAATCCCAACAATCTTTTCAATAATCCCTTCATTTACCAATTTTTCATCTGAAATGCCATCAATATGGATAACTGCAAAAGAATGCTGTAGCCCTTCACCTAGTGCTTCATGCCGGATGATTAGATCAGAGCTATCTCCAAAATCATCTTTAATTCGTTTTATATTTTCTAATATATCCTTACTTAAAGAACGAGAAATATCATTTTGAAAAGGAATTTTCCTATTTGTTACAGCACTATTCGTTTCTTTATAATTAAACACTTCCTACCACCGCCCGATTTTCATGGCTTACTATTATTATACTTTTACCAAATTCTCTCATTTAATGTATTGTTTTCTTAAAAAGGTGCGATAAATGCGGATAACAATACAAAAAAACTCTGTAACAGTTGTTAAGCTGCAACAGAGTTTTTTATTGGTTTAGTTCTTTTCAAAAAGGCTTATCGCCCGCCCTACGGAAAGCGAGCATCCTGTAGCGGAACCCACTAAGCCTTTATTAATTAGAAACAATGTTTCCGAATATAGCTTTTTATTTTTAATGTGATAATTGTAAAATAGGATTAATTGTTTTCCTACCGATGGAGTAGTAATGAATAGAGGTCTGACAGATTCGGTCTAGACTATAACAATTTCGTCCATCAAATACGATTGGCCTTTTCATATATTGTTCATATATAGCAACATTAGCATGAACAATTTCATCCCATTCGGTCAGTATTAATGCAGCATCCTTCTCATTTATCGCATCTTTTAAATTAGTTGTGTAATTGATTAAATTACCAAACTCATTAAATAACTCAGGTAAGGCAATTGGGTCATATGCTGTTATGTTTACGCCTTCCTTTAATAATTGCTGAATCAAAAGTATAGAAGGCGCATGGCGCAGATCGTTTGTATTCGGTTTAAAACTTGCTCCTAAAATCGCTATCTTTTTATCTTTCAGTTGTCCTATATTATTTGTGACTAAATCAAATAGTTTCATCTGTTGTTTCTCGTTTATCTCTATTACTGATTTTAGTAACTTTAGTTCAAGTCCCCGCAATTCTGATTCTTTTACTAAGGCAGTTGTATCTTTTGGAAAACAAGATCCTCCGAACCCAATACCAGCTTTTAGAAATTGAGAACCAATCCGATGGTCAAGTCCCATTCCTAAAGCTACTTGCTCAATATCAGCATCAACCTTTTCACAGATCATCGATATCTCATTTATAAAGCTAATTTTGGTTGCTAGGAAAGCGTTAGAAGCATATTTGACCATTTCTGCACTACGCACATTTGTTATAAAGATTGGGATATTAAATGGTTTGTATAAGTCTTGAAGTAATAGTGTTGCGTTTAGACTATCTGACCCGATTACGATTCGATCGCCATTAAAAATATCATATAATGCGGAGCCTTCTCTTAAAAATTCCGGATTCGAAACAACTTCAATACAAATATGTGGCTTTGCGTATTCTACCATCATTTGTTTAATCATTTCATTTGTTCCAACCGGAACGGTACTTTTAATAACGACGACAATATCACTTTCAATACAAATAGCTATATCCCTTGCAACTTCCTTTAAATAAATTAAATTTGCTGTTCCATCCTGCATCTCAGGCGTACCAACTGCAATAAAAATTAAATCAGCGTTTCGATATGCTTCTTCATAATCTGTTGTAAAATCAATTCGCCCTAAATTAATATTTTCTAAGAGAGATTCTTGTAATCCTGGTTCGTATATTGGACTGATACCTTTTTGAAGTAAACTTATTTTTTCTTTATCAATATCAACACACGTAACTTTATGACCGATTGTTGCAAATGAAATGCCTGTAGAAAGACCAACAAACCCAGTACCAGCAACAACAATTCGCTTCATATCCATCCCATCCTAAACAATTAATCCGCTCGGAGATTATTCTCATGTTTCTCATATTGAATAATCTCTTCAAGATATTGCATTAAATTAAATCGAATATCCTCTTTTTCAATAGCAAACTTGATTGATGCCTTTAACCATCCCAATGGATCGCCAACATCATATCGATTCCCTTCAAACTTATAAGCATATAAATTTCTCTTATTATTTAATTCTGCCAATGCATCAGTAAGCTGTAATTCACCGTTTATACCGAATGGTGTCACTTCAAGCAAATCAAATATATCTGGTGTTAATATATACCTGCCCATAATCGCTAAATTAGATATTACTGAGCCCTTTGGTGGTTTCTCAATTAATTTTTTAATTTCACTCAAATCATCTAATTCGTTTACACATTCTATTATTCCATACCTACTTACATCTTCATTTGGAACATGCATTACACCGATGACAGGTGATAAAACCTTTTCATATTGCTGAATTAGTTGATAAGTACACGGAACATTTCCAGTTGTCACATCATCCCCAAGTAAAACTGCAAATGGTTCATCTCCAATAAACTTTTTAGCACAAAGTATGGCATGACCTAAGCCTTTTGGTTCTTTTTGTCGTAAATAATGTAAATCGGCAATCGAAGAAGTTTGGACAACTTGTTCAAGTAAATCGTATTTTTTATTCTCAAGTAGACGATGCTCAAGTTCATATGCATAATCAAAATGATCCTCAATTGCGCGTTTGCCTTTTCCAGTAATGATTAAAATCTCTTCAATCCCTGAATTGACTGCTTCTTCAACTATGTACTGAATTGTTGGTTTGTTGACAATTGGTAACATTTCCTTTGGCATTGCCTTTGTTGCAGGTAAAAAGCGTGTACCTAGTCCAGCAGCTGGTATAATGGCCTTTCTTACCTTCATCAGCAGATCGCTCCTCTTTAAAAAATAGATTTACTCCTCTTTCGTGAACTAATATTTCGTAAGTACTTTAACATATGAACATGCTTTCTTCATCATCCCTCATTTACAATTCATTTAGGGAAACTTTACAAATGTAATTCTCAAAAGAATGACTTATGTTCTCCTTCTCTATCGTTTCATTGACTACCTTCAAGTTCATTTTAATTTTACAAAACCCAAACATGTTCAATACAAATCCCTCGTCTTTATTAAAAAAAATTTACAAAAAAAAATCTCAAGCAATCGCTTGAGATTTTTTTATTTTAAATATCGGCTTGGAATTTTATCAATATTTTCTAACATGATACCAGTACCAATTGCTACACATTGCATTGGATCTTCTGCAATGAATACAGGAACTTTAAGTTCTTCAGCTAGTAAAGTGTCAATTCCGTGTAAAAGTGCTCCGCCACCTGTTAAGATAACTCCACGATCAATAATATCAGCTGATAATTCAGGTGGAGTACGTTCTAATACAGTTTTTGCAGCTTGTACAATTAAGTAAACTGGTTCACTTAATGCTCTTTGAATTTCATCAGAATATACAGTTATCGTACGAGGTAATCCCGTTACCATGTCACGACCGCGAATATCGATAGATTCATTTCTAGCTCCTGGGAATACAGTACCTACTTCAATTTTAATTTGCTCCGCTGTACGCTCACCAATTAATAATTTGTACTCACGTTTGATATAGTTTAAGATCTCCATATCAAACTTGTCCCCTGCCATTTTAATTGATGAGGCGGTGACGATATCACCCATAGATAATACAGCAATATCAGTTGTTCCACCGCCAATATCAATTACCATGTTACCACTTGGTTGGAAAATATCCATTCCAGCTCCAATTGCAGCAACCTTTGGTTCTTCTTCTAAATAAACTTGCTTACCACCGCTTTTTTCAGCAGCTTCACGAATTGCTTTTTGTTCAACAGACGTAATGTTTGTTGGACAACAGATTAGTATACGCGGCTTTGACATAAAACCTTTAACATCTAATTTATTAATAAAATAACGCAGCATTGCTTCAGTAATATCAAAATCTGCAATAACCCCGTCTTTTAATGGGCGAATTGCTACGATATTACCAGGTGTACGACCTACCATTCGACTTGCTTCTTCACCTACAGCTAATACTTTACCGCTATTACGTTCAATTGCTACTACAGAAGGTTCGTTTAAAACGATTCCCTTACCTTTTACATGTATTAAGACATTGGCAGTACCAAGATCTATTCCGATATCCTTAGAAAACATTTCTTTTGGCTCCTCCTTATTCACTATACTCATGAGCAGTTCCGAATACGTGTTATACCAAAATATAATTTTACCATAAATGACTGCTTTTAGTAATTAAATTATTGTGAACAGGAGGTTAAATATTTCTAATTTTGTTTTCAAGGCTCAGAATCCCTATTTTATTACCTTTTCAATGTCTTCTTTTTGATACTTTTGTTTTGTTGCTTCTCCACCGCGTAAGTGACGAATTGACTTGTGATAATCCAAAATTTCCTTTACTTCATTTGCTAAATCCGGATTAATTTCCGGTAGTCGTTCTGTTAAATCCTTGTGTACAGTACTTTTTGACACTCCAAATTCTTTCGCAATTACTCGAACTGTTTTCTTCGTCTCCACGATATATTTCCCAATCTTGATCGTTCTCTCTTTGATGTAATCGTGCACACTACTCTCCTCCTCGAATTGGATGTGAGAAGCGTGAAATGAGACTCGTTTTGACTGACTTAGCTGCTCTTTTTCCTGCTCTGACTGACCTGCTGAGGTACATTTATTTTGACTAGGTAGAAAATCCACGATCCCTCACCTCAAACACCTCTTTGATGGGTTTATAACATTGTATTAGCAAAACCTAATAACTATGCACAATATTCAGAAAAAAACAAGTGCCCAACACATACGGCATATGAATCACCGTGTATTGGGCACTTTGTGAATTACTATTTATTATTCTTGAGTTTTATTCATATCTGATTCTTGACCATTTGAATCTGTATTACTACCATTAGATTCGCTGTCAGATAAGTTACCAGATGTGTTCATTGTATTTGAATCTTTTGTTTCGCTTTTGTTATTTTCAGCATTGATAATTGCTGATACATCTTGTCCTTGGTATTTCTCAGGATTTACTGCTACACCATCTTTACGTAATTCGAAATGTACATGTACTCCATTTTCTTTACCGATTAATGCAGTTCCAGCAACACCTAATGCTTGTCCTTGCGTAACTTTTGATCCAACTTCAACACTTACAGATTTTAAGCTTTGGTAATATGAAACTAACCCATTTCCATTATCGACTTCAATAATGTATCCTAATTGAGCATCTTTTTGAGCTTTCGTAACAGTACCACTTAGTGCTGCTGTAACTCCAAACTCTTTACCATTCTTATCAACTAGATCCATACCAGTATTAATTGAGTAAGTTGTATCGTCCATTTGAATTAAAGATTGTTGTTGCTCTTCTTTAGACGCTGAATCATCATAGAAATGACTCTTAACTTGAACTGTTGTGTCCTTAGCTACTGGATAAGTTAATTTTTCCTCAGTTTTTGAAACTGGTACAGCATCTGGCTCTTGATTTCGATCAACTACTGTTCCTGTTTGATTAGTTGTAGGAGCATTACTATATTGATACCATAACGCACCTGTTAAAATTACTGCTGCACTTACTAAATAAATTGCTGGTACTACCCAACGCTTTCTTAACATCTTAACGACTTTTTGAGAAGTTTTTTTGTTTTGTTCCTCTCTCATCCTTATCACCTCTGCAATCATTTTCAACAGATTCGTGAAATTATATACGCAATTTAGAAAATTTTAGTTCGACAAAATTCTTATTTTTCCACACAATTTATCAACTAATCCACAATTCATTAGCTAAATACTAACAATTGTTACCAACTTATACACAGTTTCATACAACTTATACACAATATTTGTGGATAAGTGCCATATCTAACTACTTTTATGTAAATATAAAAATGCTAATATATTTTTCTTGCATTTTTTATTCATACAAAATATAATCATTTCTACAAGCTTGTTAGATAAAAAAAACAATTAAGGCCAAAAAAATATTAACTTTAAAATTTAATTTCTGTTTAAATAAATTTCTTTGCGATGATGAAGAAGAGTAGATTATATGAAAGTTTCAGAGAGCTGACGGTTGGTGCGAGTCAGTACGGACATATTTTTGAATGGGCTTCTGAGCAACTAGACCGAACCATTACAGGTGCAGTAGGCTCTGGCGGATGTCTCACCGATAAAAGAGACAGGTATTCAAACTTTTGTTTCGATACTGCTTTTTGTCACAAAGTAGTTCAATTCATTTGTTTTGATACTGTAAAGTGAGTCTAAATCGGTTTTAGACTAATTAAGGTGGCACCACGGGAGTCCTCGTCCTTTTTATAAGGCGGGGATTCTTTTTTTGTGCCCAAAAAGGAGATATTACACATGTTATTTAATAAAAAGAGTTTTTTATCAATCATATTATTACTTTCACTTTCTTTAACTGCTTGTAGTAAACAAGCTACTCAAGGTCAAAATGTATCCGGAAGTCACACGTTACAATTAATGGATACTTCCGATATAGTAAGTCTTGATAGTTCACTTGCTTTAGATGGTCCTTCTTTAAATGCATTAAATAGTGTAATGGAAGGTCTTTATATGCCAAATGAAAAAGGTGAATACGTACCTGCAGCAGCACTTTCTCATAAAGTCAGCAAGGATGGTAAAGTCTATACATTCACCTTAAGAGACGCTAACTACTCAAACGGGGATAAAGTTACAGCAAAAGATTTTGTTTTTGCTATGAGAAGAGCAATTGATCCAAAAACAAAAGCACAATTTGCATATGATTTATATGATATTAAAAATGCAAAGGCAATTAACGAAGGAAAGTTATCTGTGGATAAGCTTGGGGTAACTGCATTAGATGATAAAACATTAGAAATAAAATTAGAACGTGCTATTCCTTACTTTATTCAATTAACAAGTTTACCAATGTATTTCCCATTAAACGAAAAGTTTGTAAAGGAACAAGGAAATAAATATGGTTTAGAGGCAGACACGACTTTATACAACGGCCCATATGTTGTAAGTAAATGGGAACATGAAACTGGATTTACAATGAAAAAGAATCCTCAGTATTACGATAAAAACAATGTTGATATAAATGAGATTGATGTAAAGCTCATGAAAGAAACGTCTACAGCAGTCAACCTTTATGAAACTGGACAACTTGATCAAGCTATTATTGATTCAAGTGTCATTGATCGCTACAAGGACAATAAAGAACTACACAAACTAGCTATGCCAATTGTTTCATATATTAGCTTTAATCAAAAAAATTCATTTTTAGCTAATGAAAAAGCTCGTAAAGCAATTGCAAATGGATTCAATAAAGAAGATATTAGTAAAGTTATCTTAAATGATGGATCGATTCCTACTGATCGAATTATCCCTAAAGGACTTGTAAAAGATTCAAAGGGTACTGATTTTGTTGAATCAACAACTCACTCATCGACAATTAAATTAGACGCTGCAAAGACACTATTTAAAGAAGCTTTATCTGAGACTGGAAAATCTTCAGTTACAATTTCATTATTAGTAAGCGATAGTAATACTTCACGTAAAATCGGTGAGTACATCAAATCTCAATTAGAAACAAACTTAAAAGGATTAACTGTCGACATCACTGTTCAGCCTGCTCAGCAAAAGTTCGAATTAAGAACGCAAGGTGATTACGATCTATCTCTTGATACTTGGGGAGCTGACTATCCTGACCCTACAACCTATTTAGAGTTATTTACATCTACATCAGCATTAAATGTGTTAAGTTTTAAAAATAAGCAATATGATGACTTCTTACACAATGCAAATACTGTAAGCATTCAAAATGAAAAAGAACGAAATCAAATGCTGCACAATGCTGAAGATCTTTTATTAAATGATTCAATTATCGCCCCTGTTTATCAGGCAGGATACGTATATTTACAAAAGTCTAATGTAAGTGGCATTGAAGTCCGACCTTTTGTTGGCTATTTTTACTACAAATATGCTGGAAAACAAAACTAAAAGCAGATATCGGATAACATTAATCAAGTAAAAAAAACAGACCCATTCCAGGTCTGTTTTTTTAATTATTTTTCACTAGTCCTTGAATGTCTTTTTTACTTAACTTTGTGATCTCTATCCCGTTGTAGTAGTACTTTACGATATCATCGAATAGCTTTCCTTGTTTTGCAAGTGCATTAGCTCCATATTGACTCATTCCTACACCGTGACCGTTTCCAATTGTAGTAATAATAATTTCATCTGCATTTCTTTCCCACGTAAAATCTGTTGATCTCAACTCTAATTTTTCTCTAATTTCTCTACCTGTAATAATTTTTCCTCCGAAGTCTACTTGATCCACCCGATTACTTTCTGTTCTAGAAATTACCTTTCCTACTCCAGTTTTCGAATTAATTTTCACACCTAGTCTCTCTTCAAAGTCTTTAATTGTAAAAGATTTTTTTGCTATATAATTTGGGGCAACAGAATCCCATGGACTAGCGACACTTTTTAAATAAGGCAGGTCATTTTTCCAATAGTCTTCAGAGTTCTCTGTATAACCATTACTTGATGAGAAGAAAGATGCCGTTATAGGTTGTCCATTGTATGTTAAAATTTGACCAGTTGTAGCTTTCACGGCTTCTTCAATCTTTTTTATTTTTTGATTGTATTTTGCACCATATCTTTTCTTTAAATCGTCCCGATCCTGAAAAACTTGGAACTGAACTGTATCATTTACCATCGCACCATCATCCAATAGAGATCCCTCTTTTAAGCGTTTGACAATAAATGTTCTTGCACTTAGGCTTTGTGCCTTTAAAGCTTCTGGTTCGAATGATGCAGGCATCTCAGAGGCGACAACTCCCAAAACATATTCTTCAATTGGTAGTTTTTCGATTTTTTCTGTTTTTGTACGAAAAACTGAGATTTGTACTGCATCATTATTTGATGCTTCAACTTGGTTCGCTTTATTCTGTAATTGGTCAACTAATCTACCGTCCGTTTGGCTATGAAACGGAAGAACAAGTAATGTTGGTAAAATAATTACGACTGAGCATGTAGTGAGTCCTGCAGTAATCAATGTTTTAATTGATTTCATCGTTTTCCTCCTATCCATATCCATAAACATTAAAATTCGGCAATATTCTACTAATTGCCGTTCTAATGCTAATTTATGAATATGGACAAGCAATTAGAACATATTTCAATTTATCTTTAGTCTGTTTTCAGAAACTTTGTTGCTATTTAAGGATGTAGTTATGTAAGATTTCCATTCTAGGATGCTCGCTTTCTAGTGGGGCGTACGTTGAACCTCCTCCTGGGCCACACGATGTGGGTCATGCATTCGTTACGGCAGTAAGTCGTGTGGTATTAGAATGTATACCTTTTTTGAACACTGAGGGGTCTCATCTTCCCGCTATTCCCACAGGAGCCTTCCACCTTTCGCACCAATCATTTTCCTTACTACAGTTTTCTGTAAGGAAACCTATATAAAAAAAACTAAAATCATAAAGAATAATCATTGATATAAATTAAAAGTATTATTTTTTGTTATTTTTAGAATATTTATTATGTTTTATGCCTATAACTGTATAGTAGAAAGTGCTTCAATTAAATGCAAAAATGCCCGACTCATTGTGGGGTAACACAAAGAATCAGGCATTTGATGGTTTTTTAAGTTTACGCTTGTAAGTCTTTAAGTGTTTCTTCTTGAATTGCTGTGCTTGGTTCGTTTACACGTTCAATGTCAGCTCCAAGTGCAGCAAGTTTTTCATGGAAGTTTACATATCCACGATCTAAATGTTTTAATTCAGTCACGCGGGTATAGCCATCAACAACAAGACCAGCAAGAATTAATGATGCAGCAGCACGTAAATCCGTAGCAGCTACTTCTGCTCCTTGAAGATTGTTAGGACCTTGAATAATTGTTGAACGACCTTCAATTTTAATATTAGCGTTCATGCGGCGGAATTCTTCAACGTGCATGAAACGATTTTCAAATACTGTTTCAGTAATCATGCCTGTTCCATTAGCTTTTAACAGAAGTGCCATCATTTGTGATTGCATGTCTGTTGGGAAGCCTGGATGAGGCATAGTTTTGATGTCTACAGGTTTTAAATTGTCCGTTCCAATTACGCGAAGACCTTCTTCCTCCTCGATAACTGTAACGCCCATTTCTCGCATTTTAGCGACAACCGAACTTAAATGTTCAGGAACCGCATTTTCAATTAAAACATTTCCATTTGTGATCGCTGCAGCAACCATAAATGTTCCTGCTTCAACACGGTCTGGAATAATATGATGAGTTGTACCAAATAATGTTGGTACACCTTCAATTCGAATAGTACCAGTACCAGCACCACGAACTTTTCCACCCATTGAATTAATAAAGTTTGCTAAGTCAACGATTTCTGGTTCTTTAGCAGCATTTTCAAGTACTGTAGTTCCTTCAGCAAGAGCTGCAGCAGACATAATGTTTTCTGTTGCACCAACGCTTGGGAAATCTAAATAGATTTTTGCTCCTTTTAAACGGCCATTTGATTTTGCCTCAACAAAACCATTTCCAACCGTAATTTGAGCTCCCATTGCTTCAAATCCTTTTAAGTGCTGTTCAATTGGTCTAGATCCAATTGCACATCCACCTGGTAATGCTACACGAGCATGACCGTTTCTCGCCAACAGAGGTCCCATTACAAGAATAGATGCTCGCATTTTACGAACATACTCAAATGGTGCTTCAACATGTAAGTCTTTAGAAGCATCAACTGTTACTGTATTATTTTTAAACTCAACCTCTGTATTTAAATTACGAAGAACTTCGTTAATCGTGTAAACATCAGATAGAGTTGGTACGTCGTGAATTATATTTTTTCCTTCACTAGCTAGTAGCGCTGCAGCAAGAACTGGTAAGACAGCATTTTTAGCACCTTCTACACGTACTGTGCCTTGAAGCTGTTTCCCGCCACGGACAATGATTTTATCCAAGCTTTTCCCCTCCGTGTCCTAAAATAGATCTATCAATATTCTACTGTTATAATCGGTGTTCCAATAATAATTGTTTTCGATTCATCAACCTTGTTTTCACGTATTGCAATTTGTAAATTAATTTTTTTGCCATTTGCAACTAGAGCGTCATTCCACTGTTCAGTATATGCTGAGACAGAGACGAATGCCCCTTCTTTTATTTCTTCAATTTTTTTAGCTTTAAATGTCTCCAAAAAATCATTTTTTATACCCTGCAAAACACCTTCAAGTTTACCACCCATTGTCCCTTTAATACAAGTAAAAAAAGTAGGTTCTTTACTAAAAATATTTTCCAATGAATTCTTTAAGATCATTTTTGTTTCATTTTCTGTTTGCTGGTCCCATTTCGTCCCGTTTAGTTCATAAATTACATAGCTACTATTGTCACTAGTAGATGTTACAACTACTCTTTCCGTGACAAAAGTATGTTGTTTCAGACCAATTATTTTTGATTGTTCTTTGTTTACAGTCCATTTGAAATCTTTCAAATTATTCTTATATTTTCCAACAACTTTAGCCACCGAAGTATCTATTTTAGCCTCTCTAGCGTATAAATTCCAACTTGTAATTGAAATGTCTTTTTTATTTAATACATTTGCAAAACGGTTTAATTGACCAACTCCCGAATCCGCCAATCCAACCTTATTCGAGTAAAAAAACAAAGCAGATGCAAAACAAATTGTAATTAGAAATAAATAGACTATTTTTTTCATAAAAAATCCCCTCTCCTACTTCCATTTTTCACAGGTAGCGAGGGGTTTATACTGTATAATCGTAACACACTTTTTGACAAATTATTTAAAAAGATAAGTAATGTTTTTCGCATATTGTAAATAATCTAAGAAAAAACTGCTTACAGCAGAAGAAATCGTAATGGTTAACAACACCATAAAAAGTCTAATTTGGGCAATATGACCTTTTTTCATAATACTTTCCCATTTAATTGCTGTTAATGCCCACCAAGTTAAAATAATGAAAAGTAAATGAACAATTATTGCTAATACTGACTCTGTCCCGACCAATGTTGCCATCACTTTTCCCCCTTCTCAAATAATCTAAAAGAAAAGGTGTAGGAATGCTCCTACACCTTTTCCAATACTATTTATTTTACGCCATAAAGAAGTCTTTCACAATGTCTAACTTATGAAATAGATCATAAGCTAAAGATGGTTTTACACCTAATAAAATTGTCATTACTGCACAAACTAAAATCACTATAACATGAGTTTTCGGAAGAGTGATTTTACGCTCCTCACCACTTCTAAAGAAAATATTTTGTAGGATGCCAAAGTAATAAAAATACGATATAACAGTTGTTAATAATAAGATACCACCTAGTACATAAAATCCTTTTACAGGTACAAATGCGCCTAAAAAGATATTTAATTTCCCAATGAAACCGGCAGTAAGTGGTATACCTGCAAGTGATAAGACAAAAATTGTCATTGCAACTGCTAAATATGGGTTACTTTTCACAAGGCCAGCAAATGATGATAATGAATCAGTCCCTCTTTGCTGTTGAACATTATAGACAATTGTTAAAATACCGATTGTCATAAATGTGTAGGATAGTAAGTAAAACCAAATACTTTCAAACATAAATGGCGAAATACTTAGGAACGCTACAAGAATATAACCACCATGTGCGATACCTGAATATGCCAACATACGTTTTAAGTTATTTTGTTTTAAAGCAATTGTATTCCCTACAATCATTGATAATGCGGCCAATACGCCAACAACAGGCTGCATTACTTCAAATACAGATTTTTGTTGTTCCATCAATAGTGCTCCTGCAAACACTGATAAGAATATGCGAAGAACGATGATAAATCCACCAGTTTTTGAAACCGTAGCTAAGAATGCTGTAACCGGCGTAGGTGCTCCTTCATAAACATCTGGTGCCCACATATGGAACGGTACTGAAGCAAGTTTAAATGAAAGTCCTACGAAGACTAATACAAACGATAGGATCAGTAGAAATTCATTACTACTCGCCACGCCTTGAGATAGCGCTAAATTCATTTCTGTGATATTTGTTGTACCCGTTAAGCCAAAAGTGTAGCTTAGACCAAATAATGTAATAGCGGTAGAAATACCACCATTTATTACATATTTAAGCGCCGCTTCTGAAGAACCCTCTCTTCTCTTTTGTATTCCAACTAAAATGTAAGAAGAAATAGAAAGTAGCTCTAAACCAACAAATAGCGTAATTAAATCACTGCTTGATGCCATGTACATCGTACCAATTAAAGCAGTAATAAATAGCGTATAGTATTCCGAACGATCAGAGATTGATTTATCTCCAATTGCAAGTAATAAGATTAAGATCGCTCCAATTAGTAAAATGGATTTAAATACTAATGAAAACGAATCAAGTTTAAATGTGCCAAATAATAAATTGACAGGCTCATGTGAGAATAAAGTAATAAGCCAAATAAATGAAGCTACAACACTAATTAATCCAACCCAACCGATTACTTTACGGTCGATTTTTTTAGGTAAAACGAGTTCAAGGGTTAATAGAAGAAGTGCAGCAACGACTAGAACTATTTCAGGACCCATTGTTCCCCATTGAAATTCAGATAATGCTTTCCATGTCATCTTCTATACACCTCGAATCCCTTGAATGATAAAGTCCACCGATGATAAAATCATATCATTTACGAATGCTGGATAAACTCCAAGTAGTACAATTGCGACTACTAAAAGAATTGAAGCCACTGCTTCGCTCTTTGATAAATCAGTGAATGAAGAAACAAATTCACTAGTTTTTCCAAAGCTAAGTGATAAGATTGCTTTTAAAATATAGGCTGCAGTTAAAATAATTCCTAACGTACCTACTGTTGCAATAATTTTATGACTTTGGAAAAGGCCAACAAATGATAACCATTCTCCAACGAAACCAGATAAACCTGGTAAACCTAGAGAAGCCATACCACCAAACAATAGTAATCCTGCTATTCTAGGTGTCGATTTTGCTAAACCACTAATGCGATCAAAACTTGTTGAATCACCACGGTTTTCTAACATGCCTACAAGTAAGAAAAGTAATGCTGCAATTAAACCATGTGATACAGATTGCAAAATTGCCCCTTGAATTCCAGCAGTATTCATTGCTGCTAGTCCAATGATTACAATCCCCATATGTGAGAAACTAGAATATGCCAATACAGATCGTAGTTCTTTTTGGATTAATGCGATATACGCGCCATAAAGTAAATTTACTACTCCTATAATCGCAAGTGCTACAGACATTTTTTCGAATTGATCCGGGAATATTCCTAGAGCAAAACGAATTAAACCATAAGTTCCGATTTTTAATAGGATACCAGCGTGAATGATTACAACTGCAGGATTTGCTTGTGTATGAACATTCACCATCCAACGATGAAATGGAAATAACGGTAATTTAATTGCAAATGCAATTAATAGACAGATTAATAACGTCATTTTTAGATTCTCTGAAATAGGACTAATTGTATCGTATCCCATTGGAATGATATTCGCCAAAGCAGAGTAATTTGTAGTACCAGTACGAGCAAACAGTACAGCAATTACAAATAATAAAAATGCTGATCCTAATCCGTTGTAAATCAGGAATTGATAACCCGCTCTTTCACTATCAAAACGTCCCCATTTTCCAATTAAGAAGAACATTGGTACAAGCGTTAATTCAAAGAATAAGAAGAATAATACTAAGTTTTGAGAAGCAAATACACCATACATACCTATTTGTAGGATAAATAATAGTTGGTAGAAGCCTCTTGAACCTTTATTAATTGAAAATGCTGCTATGACTGCTATTAATGAGATAATACCTGTTAGTAACAGCATTACTAAAGCTAATCCATCAACACCTAGCTCAAACTTCACTTCAAATAATCTAGTTGAATTAGCAAAGAATTTACCAAATGAGAACCAGTTATAAGCGATATTCCAATCTTGTAAATTATGATTTTGACCTGCAATATAAGCAAGTCCTGTTAGAACGAATGATAATACTGATGTTACTAATGCCCAAAGTTTATATGATGTCTTCGGAGCAAATGATACAAGTAACAGTCCTAAAAGAGGTGAAAAAACAACCCATAATAGAAATTGAGAATTCATCATAAGTTGTACCCTCCTTTCACAACTAATACTAATAAAATTAACGCTAGGCCTAATAAAGTAATAAAGCCGTATGTTTGAACTTGACCACTTTGAAGTCTTGAACCTATACCACCAATACTACTCACAATTCCTTTAACTAGAAGCGCTATACCTTCGATAATAAATCGTTCAATTGCGTACATCACATGACCAATCGCAAACATTCCTTTTACAATCGTTAAGTCATATAACTCGTCCACGAAATATTTATTAAGAAGGATTTCATAAAATAATCCGTTATCTTCTTGTTCCGTACTCTTCACTTTTCGTCCATACATATTATAAGCAAGTGTAATTCCGGCAAGTGATACTAAAGTTGCGACAATCATAATCCAAACTGGTTCATGACTATGCTCAGTAATTGTAAATGGGACACCATCCAATAAAAATTCATTTAAGTGGCGACCAAAGAATGGTGTATTAATATACCCTGCAAATATTGCAAGAATACCTAATAATGCCATAGGGATAACCATTGATTTTGGTGACTCGTGAGCACCTTTTGTTTTTTCTTCGCCTGTGAAAACTAGGAAAAATAAACGGAACATATAAAACGATGTAAAAAATGCTGCTGTTAACGCAATAAAGAATAAAACATAATGTCCATTTGACCAAGCTGCAGCTAAAATTTCATCTTTACTAAAGAATCCTGATAATAAAGGAACACCCGTAATCGCTAGTGTACCGATTAAGAATAGGGTAGACGTCCATTTCATTTTATGACGTAACCCACCCATCTTAAAGATGTCTTGTGTATGAACTGCATGAATGACACTACCCGCTGCTAAGAATAATAAGGCTTTAAAGAAAGCATGAGTTGTTAAATGGAAAATACTAGCCGTATATCCGCCTACACCTAACGCAAGCATCATATAACCTAACTGGCTAACTGTAGAATAAGCTAATACACGCTTAATATCTCTTTGTACTAATCCAATACTTGCTGCAAAAATCGCAGTAAATCCACCAACAACTGCAACAACAGTTAATGCAGTTCCACTAGCAATAAAGATTGGATAAGTTGTTGCAACTAAGTAAACCCCAGCTGCTACCATTGTAGCTGCGTGGATCAAAGCTGAAACTGGCGTAGGACCTTCCATTGCGTCTGGAAGCCAAGTATGCAGTGGGAACTGACCTGATTTACCCATTGCCCCAATAAAAATTAGAATACCAATAAGAGTTAACATGCCAGTACTTACTTGTCCACCTTGGATCACATTGAATATTTGATCGAAATCAAAACTCTTTGTTTTCCAAAATAAAAGTACCATTCCAATGAATAAACCAACGTCCCCAATTCTTGTCATAATGAACGCTTTTTTTGCTGCTGCTTTCGCTTCTTCTTTATAGAAATAGAAACCAACTAGTAAAAATGAACCTAAACCAACTAATTCCCAGAATATATAAAGTTGTAGAATGCTAGGTGATATGACTAACGCAAGCATCGCAAATGTAAATAAACCAAGGTAAGCGAAGAACACCGTAATACGGTCATCCTCTTTCATATATGCCGTAGAATAAATATGTACCAATGTACTAACAAATGTAACGATGACTAACATCAACGCGTTTAGTGCATTTACTACATATCCTACATGAACATCAACATTTCCTATCGTTAACCAAGTATAAATTTGTTGCACTGTTTCCCCTTGTAGACGGTCAAATAAGACGAACAAGGAGATGATGAATGAGATTCCTGTTAAAGCCGCTCCTAAAATCCCACTACTTTTCTTACCTTTTGTACCTGCTAATATTAATATTAGAAAGGAAATTAGCGGAAGTACCGGAACAAGCCAAGCATACTGCATCATCAAATTCCACCTCCTAGTTATCTTTTCAATGAATCTGCTTCATCGATATTGACTGTCTGACGATGACGATACCATGCAATTAAGATTGCAACGCCTACAGCCGCCTCTGCAGCTGCTACTGATATTGTAAATAATGAAAATATTTGTCCTGTTAATGATGGAGTAACACCTAATTTACTAAATGCTACTAGATTTATATTTGCTGCATTTAACATTAACTCAATACAAATCAATACGATGACTGTATTACGTTTCGTTAATGCTCCATATAGACCGATACAGAATAAGATAAGCGCTAAAAGAAGATAAGCATTTATTGGAACTGAATTCATTCCTTCGTACCCTCCTCTTTTGAATCATCAGACTTTGCTAAAATAATTGCTCCGACTAATGCAATTAATAATAAAACAGACATTACTTCAAAAGGCACTACATAATTAGAGAATATTTGTAATCCAATATTCTTTGTATTATTCGTAGCTAAATCCACCTCAGTAGATTCGATCGATAGTCCATTAACTCCTAGAAACGTAACAATCCCAAATGCAACAACACCGATTAATGCACCGATATTGCGCCAGTTTCTTTTTGGTTTTTCACTCTCGATATCATGTTTCGTTAACATGATTCCAAAAATCATTAAGATTGTAACCGCTCCAGAATAGATCAGAATTTGTACAACAGCAACAAATTCTGCTGATAATAGTACATAAATACCAGCAATACTAATGAACGTTAATACAAGCGAAAGCATCATATGCATAACTTTCGATGAATTTAACATCATGACTCCACCTAAAATTGCTGAAAGTGAAAGAAGAAAGAAAGCAACTACAAAACCATTCATGCTTTATTCTCCTTTCGAATGTTTTGATCATTTTCATCAAGCCATTGTAAATCTTTAAACAATTCATCACGTGAATATTCAGCTAGTTCAAAGTTATTTGTCATAATAATTGCTTCAGTAGGACAAACCTCTGTACATAAATCACATAGAATACAAATCTCAAAATTGATATCATATGTGTCAATAATTTTTCCTTTTTTCGTTGGATCCGGATGTTTTTTTCCTGTTAAAGTAATGCAGTCTGTAGGACAAATTGCTGAGCATTGATTACAAACGATACATTTCTCAGGATAAAACTTTTGAATGCCACGAAAACGATCTGGTAACGGAATCGGTTGATTCGGATAATCATACGTTACTTTTTCGCGTGTTAAATTTTGAAGCGTATATTTTAATCCTTTTACTAACCCAATCATGACTCACACCCCTTTAGATTGGTCTTCTAGTTTAGTAGAATAAGCTTTTTACTAAAGCTGTTATCATAATATTTGCTAAAGAAACTGGTAATAGTACTTTCCATCCAAACTCCATTAATTGGTCTGCACGTAAACGTGGGAACGTCACACGAAACCAAATTAATAGATATAACACTGCACTAAATTTTAATGAGAACCAAACAGCACCTGGAATAAAATCTAAGAACACGATTGGCTTCCAGCCGCCTAAAAATAGAATCGTAATTAATGAACACATTGCAAAGAAGTAAACATACTCCGAAAGCATGAAGAATGCCCAACGGAAACCTGAAAACTCCGTATGATAACCTGCTACTAATTCTGATTCTGCTTCTGGTAAGTCAAATGGTGTACGATTTAATTCTGCAACTGCTGCTATTAAGAAAATAATAAAAGCAATCGGTTGAGTCACAATAAACCATACATTTTCTTGTGCATTGACAATATCATTTAAATTTAAGCTTCCTGTTAATAAAATAACGCCAAGAACACTCATTACTAATGGAATTTCATAAGAAATCATTTGGGCAGCTGCACGCATACCACCAATAAGTGAATATTTATTATTTGATGCCCAACCCGCTGTCACGACTCCAACTGTTGTTAAGCCTGATACAGCAATGTAGTAAAGTAAACCAACACCAATATCAGCAAATTGTAAGTGCTCTGTAAATGGAAGTGTTGCTAAAACCATAAATGCAGGTGCAAATGCAATAACTGGAGCCAGAATAAATAGTGGCTTATCCGCTGCTTTAGGAATTGTATCTTCTTTTAATAAAAGTTTTAATACATCGGCTACAGTTTGTAGTAATCCGTAGCGTCCCCCTACTTGGTTAGGACCAATACGTCCTTGCATAAAACCCATTACTTTACGTTCGGAAAGAATCCCAAAAGTAACAAATCCCAGAACAACAAAAAGAAAAATAACGCCTAATCCTAAATAAATCAGAAAATTAATCCAAGTCGGTGTGCTTTGTAGTAGATTTTCAATCATTAACCGTCTACCTCCCCAAGTACGATATCAATACCACCTAATATCGTAATTAAGTTTGCAATGTTTTCACCTTGTAATAACTTCGGAAGTATTTGTAAGTTATAAAAAGATGGACGTCTAAACTTCAAACGATAAGGTTCTTTCTTGCCATCACTTGCAATATAGCAACCGATTTCTCCACGAGGAGACTCAATTCTTACATAGCCTTCTCCTTTAGGAGCTTTAATGATCTTAGGAACTTTTGCCAAGATATCACCTTCTGCAGGGAATTGTTCGACAGCTTGTTCTAAAATCTTTAACGATTCTTCTATTTCTAGCATTCTACACATATAGCGATCCCATGCATCGCCAACAGTTCCTACTGGTACACTAAATTCAAAACGATCGTAAATTGAATAAGGTGCATCTTTACGTAAGTCATAGTTAACACCTGTACAACGAAGGTTAGCACCACTTAACGAATAATTGATTGCTTCTTCTGCCGTATATGCTCCTACTCCTTTTACACGGTTAATAAAGATTTCATTTCCAGAAACTAGTTCATGGTATCCTTTTAACTGCTCTCTCATATAAGGAATAAACTCTTCTACTTTTTCAATCCATCCATCTGGCGCATCCCACTTAACTCCACCAACACGCATATAGTTAAATGTTAGACGTGCACCACAAAGTTCATTTAAGAGATTTATGATCATTTCACGCTCACGGAATGCATAAAGGAATGGACTTACTGCTCCAATATCTAGTAAGTTTGTTCCCCACCAAACTAAATGACTAGCAATACGACCTAATTCCATTGCGATAACACGTAAATACTCAGCGCGATCTGGAACTTTAATATCCATCATCGTTTCTACTGCATGACAGATTACATAGTTATTTGTCATTGCTGATAAATAATCCATACGGTCTGTGTATGGAATAATTTGAGTATATTGTAGGTTTTCTGCGATTTTTTCTGTTCCTCGGTGTAGATAACCGATGACTGGTGTAGCTTCTTTAATGATTTCTCCATCAATCTTTAACACAAGACGAAACACACCGTGTGTACTAGGATGCTGCGGTCCGACATTTAATAGCATTTCTTCCGTACGAATCATGGCTTATCCTACACCCCCTCGTCAAATTGTACATAGTCTTTTCGTAGTGGATAACCCACCCAAGTTTCTGGTAATAGTATACGTTCTAATTTCGGATGCCCTATAAACTGAATTCCAAGTAAATCGTATGTCTCACGTTCAGGCCAGTTTGCACCTTCCCAAATTGTCGCAATACTATCTACCACAGGGTTGTCTCGATCAGCTTTTACCTTTAACGCGATTCCATGCTTACGTTTATATGAATAGATGTAAGAATAAACTTCCATATAATCAACAAAATCAGTACCATGTAATCCCGATAAGTATGTAAATTCAAGCTGTTCATTGTTTTTTAAGAACTCTGCTACTTTAAAATAAGCATCTCTTTTAATTGTAAATGTCGGATCATGCTTAGAAAGGGTATTGATTGTTGCTTCCTCAATAACCTCTGATCCAAATTCTTTTTCAATTATTGCTTTCACTTCATCTAATAAAGGTTGGTTATGAGATGGTTGTGCTTCCTCTGCTGAAACTACTGCATCGCCATCTGTTTTCCCTTTAGCTTTTGCTGCAGCAGCCGCTTTTGCTTTTGCAATCGCTATAGCCTTCGCTTTTGCTTTTGCCGCTTCATCATCTGAACCATCTGTTGAAGATTCCTCTCCACCTTCTGATGCTTTTTGTTTTGCCAATGCTGCTGCCTTCGCCTTTGCCGCTGCTACTGCTTTTGCTTTCGCTGCTGCAATTGCTTTTGCCTTTTCATCATCCGCACCTGCTTCAGAAGATACTTCTCCACCTTCTGATGCTTTTTGTTTTGCCAACGCTGCTGCCTTCGCTTTTGCCGCTGCTACTGCTTTTGCTTTCGCTGCTGCTAGTGCCTTTGCTTTATCATCATCTGAAGCATCTTCTGAAGTTTCAGCTTCGCCTTCTAATGCTTTTTGTTTTGCCAACGCTGCTGCCTTTGCTTTTGCCGCCGCTACTGCTTTTGCTTTCGCTGCTGCTAACGCTTTGGCTTTGTCATCATCTGAAGCATTAACTGTAGCTTCCACTTCACTTGATGCTTGGACCTCATCATTACTAGTTTCATTTGATTCAGCTGTTTCTGAAGCTTTTTGCTTAGCAATTGCTGCTGCCTTCGCTTTTGCTGCCGCCACTGCTTTTGCCTTTGCAAGTGCAAGTGCTTTCGCTTTTTCATCTTCTGAATCTTCTTGCTTTGCTTCAACTATCGGTTCAACAACTGATTCTTCGGTTTGAACCGGTTCTTCGTTCGTCGCTTCTTTACTTCCTGAAGCTTCTTTTTCTGCATTTAATTGTTCCATTTTACGACGAGCAGCCTCTTTCGCACGTTCTGCTGCTTCTTTTTTTAATTGTTCTTTTGATTTTTCTTCGCTCATTTATTCGTCACCTGCTTCCCAGTTTTAGCTTCGTAACGAATTTTCTCTTTTAATTTATTAATTCCATAAATGAGAGCAGCTGGATTTGGAGGACAACCCGGTATATAAACATCTACTGGGATGATTTGGTCAACACCTTTTACGACTGCATATGAGTTAACATAAGGTCCACCGGCCGTTGCACATGAACCCATAGCAATTACCCATTTAGGTTCAGGCATTTGATCATAAAGTCTTTTTACGATTGGCGCCATTTTTTTCGTTACTGTTCCAGAAACAATCATACAATCCGATTGACGTGGAGAAGTACGGAAAAACGAACCAAATCGGTCTAAGTCATAATGAGATGAGCCAACGCCCATCATTTCAATTGCACAACAAGCCAACCCGAATGTTAATGGCCATAACGAGTTACTTCTTGCCCAAGCTTTCACTTCTTCAAGTGTTGTGAAAAAAATATTTTTTTGGAGCTCTTCCATTTCTGCTACGGAGATCCCATCTAGCTTCATAACCATTTCAACACCTTCTTCTTCCAAGCATAAATAAGTCCAAGTAGGAGCATTAGAATAAAGATTATCATTTCAACAAAGGCAAAAAACCCGAGTTGATCAAATGCAACCGCCCAAGGATATAAGAAAACAGTTTCAACATCAAAAATTACGAATAATAGCGCAAAAATGTAATAACCAGCATGAAAGCGAACTTTTGCATCATGAAATGGTTCTATACCACTTTCATAAGTTGTTTTTTTCGCCTCAGTTGGTGCATGTGGTCTTAAAATCTTCCCAATAATTGAAAGTGCAACAACTGGAAGTGCAATTCCTATAATTAGAAACACAGCAACGATCACATAGTTATTTAAATAAGCATTCACGAAACTTGTCCCTCCCCTAACTACAGAGCCCTACATTATATGTTTATTATAAATATAATGTATTTTTCATTAATTTTTATTTTTCAGTTTTGTAATCGTATCCATTATAACAAATGTGGCAAAAACGTGTCGATATTTATTGCTATTAATCCTAAAATTGAATAGTATCTTTCGAAAATATTTTCTACAGTATTTTAAATAGACATTTTTTATTTTTCACTTATAAAATCCTACCTCTTATATAATCTTATGTAATTATTAATATTTTATATCAGAATAGAAGTTATCCACAAATCCACAGAAAGTTATTCACATTTCCACAATATTGCAAAAAGGTTTAATTGTCGAAAAAAAAAACCAGCTCTATCATGAGCTGGCTATTTTATGATGCAATCGTTTCTGATGACTGTTTCTGATGATTTTTAGCTTGTGGTTTCGCAAACTTTTTACTTTTCGTACTTCCCATAAAGAATGAAAGTACTAATGCTAAACAAGATAATACTGTCGCAAAGATGAATGCGTCATTTATTCCGTTAATAGCGGCCAATTTAGAAGCTTGACTGTATAGCATTGTAATTGCCAAAGAACCGCCTTGGCTCGGAGCTAATCCACTTGAACTAGCTATTTGCGTTCCTGCATGCTGTACCCAATCAGTTATGAATGGGTTAGTTCTTGTTATTTCATTCGAATAATCAGCTAAGTGATTAGTCGTTTGAGTTGTCATTATTGTAACTAAGATCGCTGTTCCAACTGACCCAGCAACTTGTCTTAATGTATTCTGAGTTGCGGTACCATGTGAAATTAATTTAACAGGTAATTTGTTTAAGCCAGCAGTCATAATTGGCATCATAATAAAGGACATACCAAATGAACGAACAGTATAGTAAAACATAATCTTTAAATACGGTGTATCAATCGATAGTTTTGTAAACTCGTAGGTTGTATATGTCATGATTAATAGACCAAAAATTGCTAAAGGTCGTATACCATATTTATCAAATAATTTACCAGTAACTGGTCCAAGTGCCCCCATAATTAGAGAGCCTGGAAGTAATAATAATCCCGCTTCAATTGGTGTAAATCCGCGGATATTTTGTAAATATAGAGGTAATAGAATCATACCTCCAAATAATGCAGTAGTTACGATTAAGTTAATTAATAAAGTATAAGAAAAGCTAAAGTTCTTAAATACTCTTAAATTTATCAGTGGTTGTTTCGCAGTTAATTCTCTCCATACAAATAAACTTAAGCTTATAAAGGCTGTAATTAATGAAATAACAACTTCTGCACTTTCCCAGCCTTTATTACCTGCTTCACTAAAGCCATATAATAAAGTCCCAAAACCAATCGATGAACTTACAATCCCCCATATATCTAAGCTTGGAAACGTACGATTTCGACTAATTTTAAACCATGATAATGCTAACATTATTGTAATTACACCAATAATAGCCATAGCATAAAACAGAATGTGCCAAGTATAGTTTTGAACAACATATCCAGTTACAGTAGGGCCAATTGCTGGTGCAAGAATCATCGCAATACCCATTAATCCCATTGCTGCGCCTCGTTTTTCTGGCGGGAATAATGTCATGAATATATTCATACCAAGAGGCATTAATATACCTGCACCAACCGCCTGAACGACACGACCAACCATCATTATTGGGAAGTTACCTGAAAGCGCACAAATGACAGACCCGATCGTAAAGAAGACCATCGAAAAGATAAATAATTTTCGGTAAGTAAATGTATCAACTAAATAAGCACTAATTGGTATTAAAATACCATTAACCAACATAAATCCAGTAGACAACCACTGTGCTGTTGAAGTCGTTACATTAAAATCTGCCATTAGAGCTGGCAACGCTACATTAATTAACGTTTGATTTAAGATTGATACAAACATTCCAAGTAATAATACAGTTAATACTTTTCCAATACTAAAACTTAATTGTTCACTTGATTGAGATTGAGCAGGTTTAGCCTCTTTGTCTCGTTCAGATCTCTCATTTATATTACTCTCGTCTGCTTGACGTATTTGATTATTCTTTTGTACCTTTGTCTCATCGTTTTTAGTCTTTAACATGAATCGATTAACGATATAAAAAACGATTACGCTAAACCCTCCATATGCTAGTAAGATTCCTGTAGACATAGTAATTCCTCCTTACTTATGAATACGAACAGAAGCATTCATCCCTGGAACAATGTCAAATGACTTATTATGATCTAAAGAAATTCTTACAGGTACCACCTGTTCTACTTTCGTATAATTTGCGTTCGCATTTCCAGATGGTAATAAGCTAAATGTATTAGCAGTTGTTAGTCCAACAAATTCTACTGTTCCTGTTAAAGTTGTGTCAGGATATGCATCAACATAAATATCTACTTCTTGACCTTTTTTTACATCCTCTACTTCAGTCTCTTTAATGTTTGCAGTTACCCAAAGGTTATTTAAGTTATAAGCATAACCAAGTGTAGATCCAGTCCCTACTAATTGATCTTTAATTGCATTTGTTTGAACGATCGTTGCAGATGTTGGAACAGATACTGAAACTTCATGAGCTTTGTCGTTTACATTCTGAGGTGCAGCTAAGATTTTACCAATCGATTCGTTTGGTGAAAATGTTTTACCGAACGATCCATTCCATGACTCTAGCTTTCCTGCAACAGGTGATGAAATAACGATTTGTTGACCATCAATTTTTGCATTTTCTGTTTTTACATAATTCGTCGATTGATCATAATAATAATAACCACCAATTCCTCCAGCCACTAAAACGACTAAAGTGATTATATTAATTAATACTAATTTCTTCATGTTCCCCATAAATAAAATTCCTCCTAAATCTATTCATTCTCTCATTATTTCTTTACTAGGAGCTAAACAACACGTTGTTGTTTTACTTCTCATAGTTTTTAATTATAATTGATTTAGGAACGTACTCAACCGTTAAAAAACTCATTTTTGTTGCTTAAACAACATATTTTTTATCTACTGTTAGTTTAGGCTAAGTTAAACGACAAAGGAGATTTGAAATGTCGATTAAAAATAAATTAGACCCACGTGTATTACGAACTAGACAACTTTTACAGGACGCATTAATTTCATTATTGGCTGAAGGTAATTTTGAGGAGATTACTGTACAAGATATTTCAAAGAAAGCAAATGTAAATCGTGCGACTTTTTACAGTCATTATGAGGATAAGTATCATATGATTCGTCAAATTGTTGGCGAAAAATTAATTGAGTTAGATCAAAGTATAAAAGATGTGGAAACGACTACCGATGGAACTTCAGAACAATTAGACGAAATAGCATTCCAATCATATCTCCATCTATTTGAACATCTTGAAAAGAATTTCCATTTCTATAAGGTTTTATTAAAAAAACAAGGACCAAATATTTTTAGACGCAAATTATATTCAGTCTTAGAAAAAACATTCGAAACTGGATTAGCTTATATTCAACCTAAACAAAAGAACTTGTTAGTCCCTGGTGACCTTTTAATTAGTTATATTTCAGGAGCAACACTAAGTGTCATTTCATTCTGGTTAGAAAAAGACATGCCTTATTCACCTAAATATATGGCAGAACATCTGTTGATTATTTCCCGTAATGGAATTATTTCAACTCAAATGGATGAGAATTAACTTAATTTATGCAAATAAAAAAGAGCCCATTAAGGGCTCTTTTTAACTAATTACTTATATTGTGCTACGTTAATACGGTTCATTGCTTTGTGTAAAGCAAGTTCCGCACGTTTAAGATCAGTGTCAGGACGTTTTTCATTTAAACGTTGTTCTGCACGTTTTTTTGCTTCTACTGCACGTTCAACATTAATTACATTTGAAACTTCAGCAGATTGAGCCAATATTGTAACGGCTTCAGGTCGAATTTCAATGAATCCGCCACTAACTGCAACAAAATCTGTCCCAGTTGGTGTTTTAATTTTAACAGGTGCTGTTGCTAACGGTGCCACAGTTGAAATGTGTCCAGGTAAAATACCAAGCTCACCGCTAGTTGCTTTCGTGCTAACGAATTCTGTTTCGCCTTCATAAGCCGGTCCATTAGGAGTGACGATACTGACTTTCATTGTCTTCATAGTGAACTCCTCCTGTCTAGCTTCGTGAGCTAATCAAGTTCATTCTGGATAGAATGATGAACAAGCTTTTCGATTAGACAATTATTATACTAGTGTTTTTGCTTTTTCTACTACTTCTTCAATGCGTCCAACTAAACGGAATGCATCTTCAGGAAGTGTATCATATTTACCTTCTAAGATCTCTTTGAATCCACTAACAGTTTCTTTAACTGGTACGTAAGAACCTTTTTGTCCAGTGAATTGTTCCGCAACGTGGAAGTTTTGAGATAAGAAGAATTGAATACGACGAGCACGAGCTACGACTAATTTATCTTCTTCTGATAACTCATCCATACCTAAGATTGCGATGATATCTTGAAGTTCTCTATAACGTTGTAAAGTTGATTGAACTTGACGAGCTACTTCATAGTGCTCAGCTCCAACGATTTCTGGGTTTAACGCACGAGATGTAGATGCTAATGGATCTACCGCTGGGTAAATACCCATCTCAGATAAACGACGCTCTAAGTTAGTTGTTGCATCTAAGTGAGCGAACGCTGTAGCTGGTGCTGGATCCGTATAGTCATCGGCAGGAACGTAAATCGCTTGAATCGAAGTTACAGAACCTTTGTTTGTTGAAGTGATACGCTCTTGTAATTGACCCATTTCAGTTGCAAGAGTTGGTTGGTAACCTACCGCAGAAGGCATACGACCTAAAAGGGCAGAAACCTCAGAACCTGCTTGTGTGAAACGGAAGATGTTATCGATAAAGAATAACACGTCTTGTCCTTGCTCATCACGGAAATATTCAGCCATTGTTAAACCAGTTAATGCAACACGTTGACGTGCTCCAGGTGGTTCATTCATTTGTCCGAATACCATCGCAGTTTTCTTGATAACGCCAGAGTCTTTCATTTCGTGGTATAAGTCGTTACCTTCACGAGTACGCTCACCTACACCAGCGAATACTGAAATACCGCCGTGCTCTTGTGCGATGTTGTTGATTAATTCTTGAATTAATACAGTTTTACCTACACCTGCACCACCGAATAGACCGATTTTACCACCTTTGATATAAGGAGCTAATAAGTCTACTACTTTGATACCAGTTTCAAGGATTTCTACTTTTGTAGTTAATTCTTCAAATTTAGGTGCTTGACGGTGAATTGGGTCACGACGAACGTCTTCGCCTAATTCTTCGTCTAAGTCAATGTTGTCACCTAACACATTGAATACGCGTCCTAATGTAGCGTCTCCAACTGGAACCGAAATTGGTCTTTCTGTGTTAACTGCTACCATTCCACGTACTAATCCATCAGTTGAAGCCATTGCAACTGTACGAACAGTATCGTCACCTAAGTGAAGAGCAACTTCTAATGTTAAATCAATGTTTACTTCATTAGCGCTTCCTGCCTCTTGACGGACACGTAACGCATGATAAATTTGTGGTAATTGGCCGTTTTCGAACTTAACGTCTACTACTGGTCCTAATACCTGAGTAATAATACCATTGCTCATCGCTTTTCCTCCTAGCATTGTTTCCTTAAAAGCCGATCGATTTATATAGCCGTTGAAAGCATATTAGCCAAGGGCTGCTGCTCCGCCGACAATCTCAGTAATTTCTTGTGTAATTGCTGCTTGACGCGCACGGTTATAGTGAAGAGTAAGCTTGCTAATAACTTCTTTCGCATTATCAGTTGCACTTTTCATCGCTGTCATACGAGATGCGTGTTCACTAGCTTTACTATCTAATAATGCACCATAGATTAAGCTTTCTGCGTATTGTGGCAGTAAAACTTCTAAGATTTCATCATCAGATGGTTCAAATTCGTAATTAGTAGTTGCTTTACCTGTGTCGATATCTGTTAAAGGTAAAAGCTTTTTCTCAGTAACTTCTTGAGAAATCTTACTTACGAAATGATTATAAGATAAGTATAGCTCATCAAAAATGCCATCAGAGTACATTTGAACTGTACGATTAGCAAACTTTTGAATGTCATCGAATTGAGGTTGATCAGGAATACCTAAAACCTCTTCAACAATCGGATAACCTAAACGCTTAAAGTAATCACGTCCAACACGACCTATTACAATAATAGCAAACTCATCATTTGATTGATGACGCTCTTTAATTGTATTTGCTACAGCACGTAATACATTACTATTAAATGCACCCGCTAAACCACGGTCTGAAGTGATAACTATATAACCAGTCTTTTTAACAGGACGAGTTACTAGCATCGAATGTCTACTGTTTACACCTTTCGCAATGCTTCCAACTACTTCTTGCATTTTTTCCATATAAGGAACAAATTGCTTAGCATTTTGGTCAGCACGGTTTAATTTAGCAGCAGAAACCATCTCCATCGCTTTTGTGATTTGGCTAGTCTTTTTTGTTGAATTAATTTTCGTTTTTATATCGCGTAATGATGCCACAGGTTTTCACCACCTTTTGGTAAACAGTTAAAGGAAGGACGAGCAAAAAGCCCGATCCTTCAATTTCAATTATTTAAATTGCATTCTTATTTAGAAGCAATAAAGTTCTTTTTAAAGCTTGTGATTGCAGCGTCAAGGTCAGCTTCGTTTGGTAATTTACCAGTTGTACGGATAGCATCTAAAAGACCTTTAGCGTTGCTGTCCATCCAAGCTAACATTTCTTCTTCAAAACGAGTAATGTCTTCAACTGCTACGCTGTCTAAGTGACCACGTGTTAATGCATAAAGACTAGTTACTTGCTTTTCTACTTTTAAAGGTTTGTGTAAACCTTGTTTAAGTATTTCAACTGTACGAGCACCACGGTTAAGTTTAGCTTGAGTTGCTTTATCTAAGTCAGAACCGAACGCAGCAAATGCTTCAAGTTCACGGAATGACGCTAAGTCAAGACGAAGCGTACCTGCTACTGATTTCATCGCTTTAGTTTGCGCTGAACCACCAACACGTGATACAGAAAGACCTGCGTTAATCGCTGGACGTACGCCAGAGAAGAATAAGTCAGACTGTAAGAAGATTTGTCCGTCAGTAATCGAGATTACGTTTGTTGGAATATAAGCTGAGATATCACCAGCTTGTGTTTCGATGAATGGTAATGCAGTTAAAGAACCGCCACCTAACTCATCATTTAACTTAGCTGCACGCTCTAATAAGCGAGAGTGTAAGTAGAATACATCCCCTGGATAAGCTTCACGACCTGGAGGACGTTTTAATAGTAATGAAAGTTCACGGTAAGCTACCGCTTGTTTTGATAAATCATCATATACTACTAATACGTGTTTACCATTGTACATAAACTCTTCACCCATAGTTACACCAGCAAAAGGAGCTAAGTATAACATTGGAGCTGGAGATGAAGCAGGTGCAGTTACAACGATTGTGTAATCTAACGCGCCATGCTTACGTAAAGTTTCAACAAGTCCACGAACTGTTGATTCCTTTTGACCGATTGCAACATAGATACAGATCATATCTTGGTCAGCTTGGTTAAGAATTGTATCGATTGCTACAGCTGTTTTACCAGTTTGACGGTCACCGATGATTAACTCACGTTGTCCACGTCCGATTGGTACAAGAGCGTCGATCGCTTTAATACCAGTTTGTAATGGCTCATGTACTGATTTACGTGCCATTACGCCTGGTGCTGCGTTTTCGATTGGACGAGTTTTAGTTGTTTCAATTGGGCCTAAACCATCAACTGGCTGACCTAATGAGTTTACTACACGACCAACTAGAGCTTCACCAACTGGAACTTGCATGATGCGTCCAGTACGACGAACTTCGTCGCCTTCTTTAATACCTGTGTAAGGTCCTAAGATGATAATACCTACGTTGTTTTCTTCTAAATTTTGTGCTAGTCCCATAACGCCGTTAGAGAATTCTACAAGTTCTCCAGACATACATTGGTCAAGACCATGAGCACGAGCGATACCGTCACCAACTTGGATAACTGTACCAACATCACTAACTTCTATTTCAGTTTGGTAATTTTCGATTTGCTTTTTAATCAGCGCACTGATTTCTTCAGCTTTGATGCTCATGCATTTCACCCCTATCTACAAACTATTTTGCGATTAATTCACGTTCAATACGAACAAGCTTATTTTTTAAGCTGCCGTCAAAAATACGATTTCCAACACGAACTTTATAGCCACCAATTAATGATGAGTCTACTTCGTTTGTAACTCGTAAAGAATTTTTACCTAATTTTGAAGCGAATAAAGCTCCAATTTTTTCTAGTTCTTCAGAAGACATTGCCGTCACTGAGTAAACTGTTGCATCTGCAATATTACGAGTTTCATTCGCAATTTTCACATATGAAGTTACTAAGCTTGGAATGATGCTTATACGCCCACGATCAACTAATAAGCAAACTAGGTTTAATACCGTTTCAGAGATTGAAGCAAAAGTCTCGTTTAATACAGACTTTTTACTTTCTTTAGTGATACCAGGATGTTGTAGAAACTTATGTAACTCATTGTTTTCTACATATTCCTTTTTCACAACTTGTAGGTCATGTTCAACAGTTTCTACTAGATTTTGTTCTGATGCTAATTCAAAAAGAGCATTTGCGTAGCGTTTTGCAACTAATTCGTTACTCATTTCGCTTCGCCTACTTCTTTAAGATATTGATCAAAAATAGCAGATTGGTCTTCAGACTTCACTTCTTTTTCAAGAACTTTAGAAGCAATTAATACAGATAATGAAGCCACTTGTTGTTGAACAGATTGTACTGCAAGCTCTTTTTCACGAGTAATTTCACGTTTAGCGCTTTCTTTCATGTTTTCAGCTTCTGCTCTCGCTGCTGCAACGATTTCTTCACGTTGTACATCAGCTTGTTTTCTAGCTTTCTCAAGAAGCTCACGAGCTTCTGTACGAGCAGCAACTAACTCTTGCTTTTGCTCTTCAACTAGTTTCATTGCTTCAGCATTGTTTTTCTCAGCAGAATCAATTTGATTTGCAATGTGATTTTCACGTTGTTTCATAATTCCCATTACTGGTCCTAATGCATACTTACCTAAAAGTGCAAGTAAGATTACGAAGATTACTAATTGATACACGACATCGCCCCAAGCAATACCATGCCCTGCTTCAGCTAATACGAATAGTGATCCGTTTAACACAAGCCTTCACTCCCTTCAAGGGTTTCATTTAATAATTTTTCTTTTATAACATAGCCCAAGTCTAGAACTGACCTAAGCTTTACTTTCAAAAGGAATCTTTATGCCATTTAGTCATAAAGGAAAGGCGAAGTAAATGTGAACACAAACTTCGCCATTTTTAACTGATTGTATAATCTTACGCTTTACCGAATGCCATGAAAGCGATAACTACTGCGATGATTGGAAGTGCCTCAACTAATGCAACCCCGATGAACATTAAAGTTTGAAGAGTTGAACGTAATTCTGGTTGACGAGCAACACCTTCTACTGTACGTGATACAATTAAACCGTTACCAATACCTGCACCTAGTGCACCTAAACCAATTGCGATTGCCGCTGCGATTAAAGCCATTTTAAATTTCCTCCTTCTTATAACTAAGAAATAATATTTTTATTATAATTTGAACTAACTACTAAATTAATGAGCAGATTAATGCTCGTCCGCCACTTTATGTGACAGGTAAACCATTGTTAACATTACGAAGATAAAAGCTTGGATTGAACCAACGAAAACAGAGAAACCTTGCCATACTAGCATTGGTATAGCTGCTGCGATTGTCCAAAGAATACCTTCTCCTGCACTTGTTGCATAAGCGTGTGTTCCCATTGTTGCAAGTAATCCTAGTAAGATTTCCCCTGCAAAAATGTTTCCATAAAGTCGAAGACCTAGTGTTAAAGTGTTTGCTAATTCCTCGATAATCTTTAATGGAAATAAGAATCCCATCGGCTGGAAAAATCCTTTTCCGTAAGCCTTAAAGCCTCTCATTTTAATACCATAATAATGCGATAAACCAACAATGAAAATTGCTAATGATAATGTAATAACTGGGTCAGATGTAGGTGATTTCCAAACTGACTTTCCATCGACTGAAATATCGAATGGAAGTCCTAACATATTTGAAACAAATATGTACATAAGTAGTGTCACACCTAATGTAAGGAAGCGACCACCAGTTTCCCAATCCATTGTACTGTTGATTATGTTTTTAACGAAGTCAACAACCCATTCTAAAAAGTTTTGCTTGCCTGATGGGCGAAGTTGTAGTCTTCTTGAACATGCAATTGCAATGATAAAAACGATAATTGCAGCAATGGTAGTCATCAGAACATTCGATAACGTAAAATCTAAACCAAGAAAATTAAAACCATAAGTGCCGTGTTCCAATTTATTCACCTCTCTTCCTTGCAAAAGACGTTTGCTGTAATGCAAAATTTATCATAATGACAAGATGTCCTGTCATTAGTCCCGCTGTTAATGCCGGTATGTTCACATAGTTTTCATACCGAAGCGCGATGACCATAGCTAGAGCCACCGCTGAAAGACAAATTACAGTACCTAAAGAACGAACTTTTTGTTGCGCTAATACTCGATCAAAAAAGGTATTTATCTTTCTGTGTAGAATCCATATACAGTAAAAGCTAGTTACGATTCCGAGAATATAACCTGTAAAGATTGTTTTATAGTCGGTCAATGCCCAACCTAAAACAGCAAGAGCAGTGATGTATAACATATCTCGTGTAAAACGTCTAAAATGTTCTTTTTGCATAACTAGTCCCCTGGCGTAAATTGCTTAATTAGCTTAAGTGTGCCGTATATACCAGTAAAAAGTCCTAAAAGTAAGAAAATTATCATGAATACTGGAACAGGCCAATCAAAATATGAGTCGATCCATCTTCCTAAGAAGATGCCTATTAGAATAGATCCGACAAGCTGAGCTAGAATGGAAGACATGAGTGTCATTGCTTTAAGAGGATGTTGATTGTTGTTTTTCATCAAAAATCCCTCCATGTCATTTTTCATTCCCAAAAAATTGCCAAAAATCTTATCATGGTTTATTCTACAACAAATATTTATTAAAATCTCTACTATAAAGCTAACGTTCACAAAATGTTCACATAACGTTCAAAATATTTTGTTAAGAAAGGGTTTACACATAATGAAAACCCTTTTAAACATTCATGTTAAGCATACAATATGTTACAAAAATGTGTCAATTACCTAAATTAAAAAACTATTAAAAAACACTTACCAATTTTTAGTCTTCTACATAAATTTTTGCCACATTAACGTAAGATTCGGTCGCACTTTCATATTGTTTACGTTTATAAAAGATAACAAACTTATATATTCCACTTTTTGGAAATTTTTTCAATATAAGTTCCTTTTTCACAATTCCTCGTTTACTATTCTTTTTTTCATCAATTATATCCAATAATCGAAAAGTTTCTGATTCAAAGACAGCAATTTTATACTCCTCAACTTCACTTGGTAAATATAGTTCATATTTATAACGATCTTTCCCTTTTACTTTTCCGAAATGAAATCCCATAACTGATGGGAAGTTCGGTTCACCATGTAACAATAAATATGGCATACGTAATGTTTCTTTAGTGGTACTAAACGTAATGGCTCCATCATAGAATCCATCTTTCAAAAATCTCGTTTGAACAATTGCACTTACATTAATGTTTTTAGTGGCATTTGCAGGTATTGTAATCGGCTTCGGTAATACCCATTGTATTCCTTCCACCCTCTGATTATTTGTAGCAATTACTTGTTTTGGCTTATTAGATTTATTAGAGATTTTAACAGTAAAGTCTTTTTTAATTTGTTTATCATTATCTCTCGTTACACCTAAAGATAATGAAGTTGGAAATAGGGTTGTTTCAGTTTCTAAAGCTTTATTAATATTTAATCTTCCTGCACCTTGTTCGTAAACATGATACATCGATTTATTATTCTTATATAATGGTGTGGCAGTATTTACAAGTACACTTTTTAAATCATCTATACTCCAATTGGGATGTAATTGCTTAATTAAAGCGGCTGCCCCAGCAACATGTGGACTAGCCATACTCGTTCCCTGAAGTGCTAAATATCCACCTGGAATTGTACTTTTAATTTGTACCCCTGGAGCCAATAAATCAGGTTTCATTTGCCATGTACCTGTAACAGGCCCTCTTGAACTAAAGTCTGCAAGAATATCAACCTTTTTCTCTTGTCCTGTTTTGACAATTGTTTTTTCTTTTTCTAACTCCCTTTTTATCCTTAATCCTTCTTTTCTAGATATAGTAGCAGCTGGAATTTTAAATTTCCCTTTAACTTGGCCAACAAACTCACCATCAACATTATTAAATACAATTACTGCTTTTGCGCCTGCTGCTTGTGCATTTTTGACCTTATCAGTAAATGTAATTTTTCCTCTTTCTATTAAAACAAACTTATTACGAACTCTTTTAATATCTCCCTTTTCCCCGTACTTCTTAAATACAATCCTACCCTTTAAATCATTCTTCCATTTAGCTGAACCAATCATTGGTGTTATAATATTTTCTTTACCATCTACATGAATGGACGGAAAAAGTACAGGGGGATAACTAGCACCTACTGATAAAGCTTTTGCCGCTGTTGCTGGTGATCCAACAGTCCATAATCCTGGCCCTGAATTTCCGGCTGCAGTAATTGCAAGTACACCTTTTTCCACAGCCTTATTTAAGGCAATACTTGTTGGCCAATCTGGTCCATTCACATCATTACCTAAAGATAAATTAATAATATCCACTTTATCTTTCACTGCTCGTTCAATTGCTGCCAATACCGTCTCAGAAGTTCCTACACCACCTGGCCCTAGCGCTCTATAAGCAAAAATAGTAGCCTTCGGTGCTACTCCCTTTCTCTTTCCATTTGCAGCAATAACCCCTGCAACATGTGTCCCATGGAAAGTGCTTTTCTCTTCAAGCTTTGTTTCCATTGGATCTTTATCTTGATCAATCGTATCGTATCCTCCACCATAATTTGATTTTAAATCAGGATGCCTATAGTCTACTCCAGTATCAATTACTCCAACTTTAATTCCTTCTCCTGTAATGATTCTACCCTTTTGATCTTTATAGTTTTCTGCTTCATCCGCACCAATAAAAGGTATGCTATCCTCTACATGAGCACGATAAGTCGTCACAAAATGTATATCGTTTACTAGAGGTAATTTAGCCAGTTGCGATAACTCTTCAAGAGAACCAGATACAGAAATTCCATAATAAGTTTCAGTATACTTTTCTCTAATTTTAATATTAGGAAAGTGTTTTCCAATTGATTTTAAAGCTTGAGTAATCATTCCATCTTTTATTGAAATTAGAGCAATTTGTTTTTGTTGTACTTGTGCATTTACATCGATTACATTTAGTGAACTAAGCAAAAAAACGAGACAGATAATTATTTTAAGATAATGTTTTTTCATTCAATGTAGGTTCTCCTTTTACATCTGTTTTCCTATATCATCTCTCACTAATCATTCAATCATGTATAAAAAGGTAATTTTCTCTAACATCTACATTTATTTCTAGTATGAAACAAAAAAAGCTAGTAATAAGTTGGGGTGCAACTTACTACTAGCTTTTTTATACAGTATTAATTTTTTAATTTAGGCTGATGTACTAAATGGAATCTTCTATTTTTAGCAAAAGCTTTTACTTCATGACTGATAAAGTAAATAATAGCTGAGCCTAAAATAACGCACCATGCGTTTTTAATCATTTCATCTTGCCATACACCTAAGATCATTAAGAATGCAGGTAGTGTAATCGTAGTCCAAGATTGAATCATCGCTACGACTCCAGTATATCGTTCTATTTTTTTACCTAAAACTAAACCTGCAAAGAATAAGTACCATAAATACGCCCACATCACCCATAATAAACCACTAACAACATCATGCACTTGAATAAAGTTTACTAAAGCATATAGTACTGACATAATTACAACCCAAAGTGAAAACCAACCTAAACCCGTTCCATGAAGACCTTTTAGATTCGTAAATCCAACATATAAGTAAGTAAGTCCAAAAAAGAAAATACTTGAAGTATTAAATAATTCCCATTTACCATCACCCATGTTCATTAACAAATAAAATGGAATGATAACTTGTAGAGCCCCTACTAATAAGTTCAAAATTGCTGCGCTCTTTGCATCAGCTTTATTTAGTAAAACTAGACTATTTAAAAATAAAGTAGCGCCAGATAATAATAATCCTACAGTTGCCATAGTGATTTGTTTAAAAGATAATACTTAAAATATTATCCAAATAAACTCAACCCTCCTTATAAGTTTTAAAAGATATCCAATGAAAATAATTCAAGCGCTTGATCATGAATCAAACGCTTGAATTTATTTAATTATTATAAAACGATACCTACGATAATCGCTGTTAATACACTTACTAAAGTTGCTCCAAATAATAATTTAAGTCCGAAACGAGCAACAACATTACCTTGTTTTTCATGTAATCCTTTAACAGCACCAGCGATAATTCCGATTGATGAGAAGTTAGCAAACGATACTAAGAATACAGAAACAATACCTAATGTACGTGTAGAGAAATGTTTAGCTTCTTTCCCTAAATCCATCATTGCTACAAACTCATTTGAAACAAGCTTAGTTGCCATGATACTACCCGCATCTACTGCTTCTTTAAATGGCACACCCATAATGAATGCGAATGGAGCAAATACATAACCTAAGATTCCTTGGAATGAGATTCCAAAAACCATATCGAAAATATTATTGATTCCACCGATTAATGCTACGAAACCAATTAACATTGCAGCAACGATAATCGCTACTTTGAATCCGTCTAAAATATATTCACCAAGCATTTCGAAAAACGTTTGTTTTTCTTCTTCTTGAACAACTAAAATATCTTCTTCTGCAGTTACAGTATATGGATTAATAATTGAAGAAATAATAAATCCACCAAATAGGTTTAACACGATTGCAGTTACTACATATTTTGGCTCAATCATCGTCATATATGCACCAACGATTGACATCGATACAGTTGACATTGCTGAAGCACAAAGTGTGTATAAACGATTTTTAGGTAGAAGGCCAAGTTGTTTTTTTACAGAAATGAATACTTCTGATTGACCTAAAATTGCTGAAGCTACAGCATTGTATGACTCTAATTTACCCATTCCATTGATTTTACTTAAGACTACTCCAATGTATTTTATGATAAATGGTAGAATCTTTGTAAACTGTAAAATACCAATTAATGCAGAGATAAAAACGATTGGTAATAATACATTTGTGAAGAAAGGAAACGCTCCATCATTAGCAAGCCCACCAAATACAAAATTAACACCTTCTGCAGCGTATTCTAATAGCTTACCGAAGCCATTTGAAATTCCTTTAATTAAAAATAGACCAATACCAGTATTTAATAATAAGAAAGCTAAAATAACTTGAAGAACTACCATGATTAATATTGGACGATATTTGATTTTCTTACGATCGCTACTAGCAATGAACGCTAAGCCAAATACAACTAATAATCCTATAATTGCAATAATGTATTTCATATTACTCCCCCGAAAATCTTAAAAATTTTTATCTTTATATATAAGCGCTTTCAAAACGGACACAATTATAATCTTGTTGGATGTCTGACATCATTTACACGTTAGATGTCAGACAAGTTTTATGTCTGCATATCTTTTGAACTAAATAATCCTGGTAATAATTCATTTATAGATGTTTCTGCAATGTCGCCTTTTAAGTTTGTTAAAAACACTTTTGTATTTTCATCACTAAATTCTGAGATTACTTGTCTACATGCTCCACAAGGTGAAATTGGCCCCTCTGTGTCACCTACGATAGCAATAGCTACAATTTTAGATGAAGCTTTTCCATCAGCTACGGCACTAAAAATTGCTGTTCGCTCAGCACAATTAGTTAGTCCATAAGAAGCGTTTTCAACATTACATCCAGTATAAACTGTTTGATCACTCATTAAGATTGCTGCGCCTACCTGAAATTTTGAATAAGGAGCATATGCATTTTCACGAGCTTTTATTGCTTCATTTATTAATGATTGTGTATTCATACTTTCCACCTCTAATGAATAATTTTCAATTCATTTATAAAAGTGTGTGAGTTTTGTCTTCGCTTTAACATATTAACAACGAAATAGCAAAAGAGCAATAACCCACACACTTTTTTATATATTAAAATTATTTAGATATTAATAAGCTGTGTTTGCTTCTTCGCCTTGAACAATCTTAACGCCTGAGCTAGTTCCAATGCGAGTTGCTCCTACAGATACTACGTTTTCTAAGTCTTTTAAATTACGAACTCCACCAGAAGCTTTCACACCAACATTTTCGCCAACAGTTTTACGCATTAAAGCTACGTCTTCTACTGTTGCTCCACCAGTAGAGAATCCAGTAGATGTTTTTACGAAATCTGCTCCTGCTTTTACTGATAATTCACAAGCTCTAACTTTTTCTTCATCAGTTAAAAGACAAGTTTCAATAATTACTTTAACTAAAGCTTTACCTTTAGCTGCTTCAACTACCGCACGTACGTCTCTTTCAACTAATTCATCATTGTTATCTTTTAAAGCTGCAATATTGATTACCATATCAACTTCCCCGGCACCATTTTCAATTGCATTTTTTGTTTCAAATGCTTTTACTTCGGGAGTGTTAGCACCTAAAGGAAAACCGATAACAGTACAAACTTTTACAGATGAATCTTTTAATAATTCACTTGCATAAGAAACCCATGTAGGATTAATACAAACAGAGGCAAAGTTAAATTCTTTTGCTTCCTCAACTAATTTTGCGATTTCTTCTTTTTTTGCATCAGCACGTAATAATGTGTGGTCTACTAAATTTGCGTAACTCATGTATAGTCACTCCTTAAAATAATTATATTTTTCAACTAAGAATAGTAAATACATTCTTGATTTTTGACTTTTTATTTGATCTTTTAAAAAGATACTTCGAATATGTCTATACTATATCACTAGCTTGAAATTTTGTAAAATACTATTTGAACTTATGTTCATGGATAGTTTTACCTATTAATAAAAAAGCTTATCAAGGATTATTAAACCCTTGATAAGCTTTTTTAATTAGATAAAACCGTTTGTTCTAATAGTCTCTTTGCAGTGAATTGGTCAGTTATTAATATGTTAGCATATTTGCCTACTAAAGCTCCGTGAATTGAGTCCGTTTTCTTCTCTCCACCCGCTACTAAAATTGATTTTTCTTTACTTCTTAACTCATCCAATTCTAGCCCTATCGTACGACTATTAAGCAATTTCGAATAAATCTGCCCCTCTTTAGTAAAGAAACGGGAGCAAATATCACCAACAGCATGAGTTTGTAAATCCTCTTCTTCTTTTCCATTCAAGTAGCCAACTCTAAATAAAAGGGCATCTTTTTTAACAGTACCAACTGTAAAAATTGCTACATTTGATCTTTTACCTAACTCAATTAGCCTTCCAATATGGCGGTCCGATTCTACCATTTGTTTAACTTGAGGATTATCAAATATTATTGGCAAAGGTAAGTATCTAGGCACTGTATTAAATGCTTCTGCGAATAAGTGGACGGTTTCTGATGCATAAGTATTTGTTTTTGAATAACTAATACCCCCGTTTAGCTGAATCACTTCAACACCTTTTACAGATTTTTTATTTAATTTTGTTGCAATATGGTACATAGTCGTCCCCCAGGTAACTCCTACAATATCACCATCATGAACTATGTCTACCAATACATCTGCCGCTTTCTTTGTGATGATTTGAGTTACTTCATTGTAGTCATCTATTGGAGAAAAACATACTTCCACAGTTTGCAAATTATATTTTTTCTTTAATTTACGTGCTAATTCCTGATTATCTTCAAGAGGATCTATTATTTCGATTCGAACATAGCCAAGTTCTTTTGCTTGTTGGAGCAATCTGGACACCGTTGGACGCGATATCCCCAATTGTGTCGCGATTTCTTGTTGGCTAAAATCTGAATCGTAATATAATCTCGCCGCGTCAATAATTAACCTTTGTTTCTCTTGTGACATCTTTCGTAATCCCCTTTACCCCAATTCAAACCTAATAATATCCGATACAATTTTTTATCTATTATAACCTTTTTAAATAAAAAAAGCCCTCCTAGTTAGGAAAGCCTAATTTATATCTTCTTATTTCGTACCAAATAAACGATCTCCAGCATCTCCTAAACCAGGAACAATATAACCATGATCGTTTAATTTTTCATCTAATGCAGCAATATAGATATCTACATCAGGATGAGCTTTTTGTAAGATTTCAACGCCCTCTGGAGCTGCAATTAAACACATAAATTTAATATTTTTAGCGCCACGAGTTTTTAAAGAATTGATGGCCTCTACTGCTGAACCACCTGTTGCAAGCATTGGATCGATTACAATAAAGTCACGTTCTTCTACATCCGTAGGAAGCTTAACATAGTATTCTACTGGTTTTAATGTTTCTGGATCACGGTATAATCCTACATGTCCAACCTTAGCAGCAGGAACTAATTGAAGAAATCCATCTACCATGCCTAAACCTGCACGTAAAATCGGTACAATCCCTAATTTCTTACCTGCGATTACTTTTGCTTTCGCTGTCGATACTGGTGTTTGAATTTCTACTTCTTGTAAAGGAAGGTCACGCGTAATTTCGAATGCCATCAAACCTGCAACCTCATCAACTAATGCACGAAATTCTTTCGTTCCTGTATCTTTACTACGAATTAATGAAACTTTATGCTGAATTAACGGATGATCAAAAACGTATACTTTACTCACTTATATCGCTCCTTGCAAAGACTTATTATTTATTATTCTTAAAAAGAATACCGAAAGCGGTTAAATAATTCAAGTCACAACTTAGAATCTGTTGGAATTTCATCATTTCTTTTGAATAAATTCATTTACTTTTTAATTTTTGATTTCTTATATAGGAAAACTTAATTTATAAATTCTTTTTTCTATTTGTTATTCTTCCTTTAAAATCGCCTCTTAACCCTTTAGTTTATGCTCTGTATTCTTAAAGGTTGTTACTTTTTAAGAAAGGTCTTAGTTGATTTCCACTCCAGGATTCTTCCTTTCATCTGTCCCGCACTTTTCGTTCCAATCATCTTCTTTATTTAAAAACAACATTCTATTAGAAAAGAGCCGTTTGAAATAGCCTGATTAAAAAATTGATTACGTATCCAATTTACTTATAAAGAGGCTGATCAATGTTAACAGAATTGGTAACCATTCAAACTATAATTCAAAAAAGAGAGAACTTCGTTAATAAGTCCTCTCTTTTATCAAACTAACTTTACATTAAGCAGCCCTGTTCAATGTGTTGTTAGATAGTTTATTCAAATTTGGAAATCGCTCTGTGATATATTTACTTACAAAATAGTCAAGTCCAATTCGACCCGCATTTGCGCCAGCAACAATGATGAAAATTCCTAACAGGACCATTTGTGGATTTGTACTTGTTGTACCACTAAACATAAATGAAAAATTCATAGCTAGACCGAAGAACATTGCAGTTTTTGTAAAACATCCAAGAATAAGTCCAAGACCAATAGCAAACTCTCCAACCGGTACTAAAAAGTTAAATAAATCTACATTTGGAATTGCAAAGTTTGTTAAGAAGTCTGCCCACCAGCTTTGTACTGCCGGATGTTCCCCAGTTGCATTTTTCACTGCAAATCCAAGAAAACCTGAAGCATCAAATCCTTCACCAGTTAGTTTTTCCCAACCATGAGTTAACCAAGAATATCCTAAATACAAACGAAGTACTGTTATAATTCCAGCAGCAATTTTATTAGTTCTTAAAAAATGAATAAACATATAATTACCTCCATCAAATTGCTTAATATTTGATTACAGGTTTATTTTACTTCATTTCTAGCATTAATTGTGAATGTTTTCACATGTTTTTATGAACTTATTGTGTCATCCATATTCTTCGTTTTTACCAATAAAAAAGTAGCCATTATGAAGTGAACCCAAAAAGTTAGACAAATAGTTTTATGCAACTAAAGAGGATTGGACTCTGTATTGAACAGGGGACAATCCTTTTAGTTTTATCTTAATACGCTCATGATTGTAATAGTGAATATATTCATGCAATTTCTCTATAAACTGATCCATACTGCTAAATTCTTCATTATATAGTAATTCAGATTTTAATAAGCCAAAGAAGTTTTCGATAACTGCGTTATCTAAACAATTCCCTTTACGGGACATACTTTGTGTAATGTTATTTTGTTTTAGTATCTCTCGGTACTGTCTCATTTGATAATGCCAGCCTTGATCCGAATGAAGAATTGGCTTCTCTCCATCATTTAAGCAGCTCAAACCCCGTTTTAACATTTTGTAAACTAATTGAAAAACAGGACGCTTGTTAATGCTATAAGCTATAATTTCTCCGTTATAAAGGTCTAATATCGGAGATAGATATAGCTTTTCCCCGTACATTTGGAATTCTGTAATATCAGTTACCCACTTCTCATTTGGCTTTGAAGCAGTAAAATTTCTTTCAAGAATATTAGGTGCAACCTTTCCTACTTTTCCTTCTGTCTAGTTCCAGGCGTTAGCTGCTCGAGGTCATAAGTCAATGACCATAAAAGGTTAAAAAGACAACCTTTTACAGTCCTTGCCTTATTCTTGTCGCAGCTGAACAAACGCCTTCCGCTTTTCCTACTGTCTAGTTCCAGGCGTTAGCTGCTCGAGGTCATAAGTCAATGACCATAAAAGGTTAAAAAGACAACCTTTTACAGTCCCTGCCTTATGCTTGTCGCAGCTGAACAAACGCCTTCCACTTTTCTTATTTCGTCATGAAGCTTACTACTACTAGTTTTTCTCCAAGTACACTTCTAGTCATTTGGATAATGTCGTTTGCTTCTTTTTTGCTATGTTTTGTTGATTTAACCGCTACATTTACTTCATTTTCGTTTGAACGTACTAATACATCTTTGTATCCAGCTTCTTTAATCATTGTTTCTACATCAGATTCTAATGCAGTTAGTTTTTCAAGTTCTTTCATATTTGTAAATGCTTGACTTCTTTCTTCTGCAGATGCAGTTGCAGAGTCCACAGTTGTTTTATATTCTTCGATTAATTGACTTCTTTGATCTTCTTGCTCCATACGTTGTTTTAAGAATACTTCACTTGTTGAATCTTCAGTAGTAGCTGTTTCTTTTCCATTATCATTTTTACTAGTTTTATTTGTATCTTTTGGCGTCGAATCTAATGAATTCGCTTGGTTATTTGGCATATTCATAAAACTAGCTGTCTTCATTTTATCAGGTGTCGTCACATAATATACCGACAGTACCACTACTAAACTTAACATCGTTAATAACCAAATTGTTTGTCTTTTCATTAAAATTTTACCTTCTTCCTATTATTTTTTTGGTAGTACAGATACACGATGACTTGGTACATCAAGTAAACGTGTTACAGCTTCTCGAATCAATTGCTTCACTTCAATCTTATTTGCGCCTTTTGCAATAACAAGAACTCCTCGAATAGCTGGTTTTTGTGTTTGAACGATAACTGGCACTTCTTTTTCACCATCGTTAATAATGACAACTTGTTCTTCTACTGAATTATCGTCAATATTTCGTTTCCCACCTTGCTTGTCTGTTTCTTCAGTTTGCTGAGAGCGATTTGTTCTATTTGTCTGATAAATATTTTTTTCACTGCCATCAACATTAACTTCTACTGTTACGTTACTTACACCAACCATGTCATTTAAAATATCAGTCAATTGTTTTTCGTAATCCTTTTCATACCCTTGAATTATATTAAGTGATTTCCCACCACTTCCAGAAGCCGGAACAGATGGTTCTTCAGTTTTAGGGCTGCCACTGGTTTCTGTGGAGATTGGAGAAAGCATTGAATTAGTATTATTTGCTGAATTTGTAAAAAGGCTACTTGCGATCATCCAGCAGACCCCAAGACCAAGGAGTGCTAGTACATATTTTCTCGTCAGTTTAAATGGACTTTGATCTTTGTCAGAAGAGGTTTTTTTTTCATCATTATTTCCTTTTAAAAAATCTGCAAAATTAATTGAAGTTATTTTTTTTTTCATTTATCTCTACTCCCCTCCTTCCATTTTAACTTCGATTTGCTTGTCCTCAAGTTGCCATCTATCTGCTAAAAAGTTCTGAATCTCTAGTTGTGTAATATTCCCGCTGTCTGTCATCGTCGGTCCATCTGTATTGACTGTTACTTCCTGAACAGGATCTACATTGCTTGTCTCATCTTTTTTGGCGCTTACATAAACAATTACCTTAGATAAATCTTGTGCAGTTTTTACAGACTCAACGCCATCCTTCACTTCTAACTCTACATTTGTAACGACCTGTTCAAAGTCTTGTGAAATGCTTTTTTCTACCTCTTTTTTCATTTGGACAGCCATTTGTTTTAATATATATGCACGTTCTGTTGCTTGTATTTCATTTTTCTTATTATTTATTTCATTTTTTATTTGATTATTAGCTTCATATGTTGTTGACTGGTATCCAGCAAGCACTTCTTTTATATTTACTTTGAATAATTGGAAGATAGGTTGTAGCATCATTACTATTAACAATAAACTTGCTACAAACCTTACATATTTCGCTAATCCTGTATTTGGAATTAACATCATAATGATTGTTGCGACTAATATGTAGACAATAATATTGGAAACCCACTGCATAAAGAAGTCCATCTCTTCACCTACCTAAACATAACGACAAGATTTCCTGCCGCTATGATCAATGTCATACTTAAGAAAAACATTAATGAAACGATAGCCAAACAAACGAATAAGTAAATGACACTTTTTCCAATCACATCGATCGTGCTAATAATTGATTTGCTACCAACAGGTTGAAGGATAGCTGCTGAAAATTTATAAATGAAAGCTAAAACTAATATTTTTATAGCTGGGAAAACGATTATTCCAAGTAAGGTAACAAGACCTACAATCCCTACAGTATTCTTTAGTAGAAGTGAAGCACTTATGACCGTATCCGTTACGTCAGCAAAAACTTTACCGACAACGGGAATAAAATTACTTGTAACGAATTTTGCCGTTTTAACTGCAACACCATCTGTTACTGCGGTTGTCATACCTTGTACACTCAACACCCCTAGGAAAATTGTTAAGAACGTACCAAGAGCCCCGACGGCTATATTTCTGATCAAAGCTGCTAATTTCGTTACTTGTAATTCATCATTAATGATGCTAACTATGCTTAAGATCGTTGATACTAAAATGAGCGGTAAAACGAAGTACGTTACAAGTAAGCCACTTGTGTGCATTAAAAAAATTAAAATAGGATGAAAGAATCCAACTGATATAACTCCTCCAGAAGTAGCAATTAAAGCAAGTAATATTGGTATTAGGGCTCTTAAAAAGTCGATCATAACTGTTATCGCTTCTTGAGTTGCTTGGGTTGCTACATAAAAACTATTAAGTGCAAAGACAACAAGAACTAAAAAGACCACATTATCCGCAATTTTACTAATCGTACTTTTTTCAAATGCATTTTGTAATGATTGAAGTAATGAGCTAAAAATAACAAGCATTATCAATATCCCAAGTATTTTCCCATTACTAAATAATTCAAAAAATATATATTTTCCAAAAGCGATAAACCATTCTTGGATTGAGAATTTCTTTTCACCTTTTATAAATTGAATAAAATCCCCTTTTTGACTCTCAGGTAAGAATCCACCGTATTTTGTAACAACATCATCCCAATATTGTTGAACTTCATCGATACCAAGTTTTTGGATTTGTTCGTTGACAATCTCAGCTGGTGGAGGAGCAGCTTGTACATTTACCGGGATTAGAAAAAGGAGAAAAAAGGAAAGTAGAAATAATTGAATCTTTTTTTTCATAATGTCCTCCTTCCAATTTCATTAAGATACTTTTGGCAGAAAGCTTAAGATCGTTTCGATTAATGCTGTTAAGATCGGAACGGCTAGTACTAAGATGAGTATTTTTCCACCAAGTTCAATTTTAGAAGCAATTGCACCTTGCCCAGCATCCTTTGTAATTTGAGAACCAAATTCTGCGATATAAGCTATTCCAATGATCTTTAATAACGTTTCAACATACACATTTTTTATATTTGCCTGATTCGCTAGTTTTTGAATCTCATCTAGTAGATACTGGACTTTATCTAATAAGAATAGAAAAAGTACACAGCTGATAAAAACTGTAATGGCTAAATTAAATTTGTCCATTTTAAATTGATTCAGTAATAAAATTAAAAACGTTGCACATAATCCAATTCCGACAATCTGGATGATTTCCATTACAAGCTCACTCCTAATCTAATGAAATAGAAATACATCCTTTACTTTATTAAATAAGTCACCAGCCTTTGTAATGACTTGTAAAAATACAATGATAAAAGCAGTGATTATAGTCCATGTAGCAAATTCCTCTTGTCCAGCTTTTTTTAAGATTGCGTGAATGATAGCGGCAATTACACCAATCCCAGCTATTTGAAACATTAATGCATAATTTGTGATCAACTTAATCCCTCCTAAACTAGAATAATGACAATTAATATACCGCTTAATATCCCTAACATTTTTGACATACGCTCATAGCTCGATTGCGATTCAAGCGCTTCTTGTTCTTCTCTTTCCAAATGCTTCAAAGCTAATATAATTTGTTTTTGTTGAGAAAATTTATCATGCATTCCAATCGTCTCACCAAACTGCATTAACACTTGAGCATCCGATTCTTTTATGGAAACTTTTTTTGTATATTCATCTAAAGCATTTTTCCATGCTTCTTTTGCCGAATGAGCACTTGTTTCTAGTAAACTGGCAAAGTTCAATAAAAAGGACTTTATTTGGCCATTCAATTGACTTGCAATTCGTCTACATGCCTCTTGTAGTGGTAATTGACTATACATCACTTCTGCTTCTAGTGATTGTAATGCCAACTTCCAAGCACGTAACTCCTTTGTACGTTCGGATAATCTTCCAGCAAAGTAATATCCAAGCCATGTAGTTGAAAAAATAATAAAGATTGCTCCAATCCACCTCATTAGCGACGCACCACCCTTGATGTTAAAAGACTTGTGCTATCTCGATTTTTGATATCTGTCACTGTACCAGGATGAGGATGATTTGAAATTTCAATAAAACAATCAAAGCCCCCATGCTGAAACAATGGCTGAAGCGATGGTCTTTTCTTTATTTCAGACAAGGAATAGCCATGAACTGTTACGATTAATTGAACACCTGCAAATATCGCCTCTAAGATTGCATCTACATCTTCTTTTTTTCCAATTTCATCAACAAGAATGACATGTGGGCTCATCGATCGAACTAGCATCATCATTCCCTCAGCCTTTGGACATGCATCTAGGACATCAATTCGTTCACCAAAGGTATATTGAGGAACCCCTTTTACACTACCTGCAATTTCAGAGCGTTCATCAACTACGCCGACTTTTTGAGGCTTTATTCCCCTACCTCTATCGCCTTGACTGACTACTCTTGCGAAATCTCGAAGTAAAGTTGTCTTCCCAGCCTGAGGCGGACCTATTAACATTGTGTTTTTCCATCTATCCTCATAAACATACTTTATAAACGGACTCGCTATTCCTACTTTTTCTTTTGCGATTCGGAAGTTATATGAGCTAATATCCCTTATCATTTTTACATTTCCATTCTCAGTCACTACTCGACCTGCTAGTCCTACTCGATGTCCACCTTTTATCGTGATATATCCCTTTTTTAACTCTTCTTCAATTGTATAAATTGAAAATTGGCTAAGTTTCCCAAGAATTTGTTCTCCGTCCTCTTCAGTTAAAATATACGGTAAGAAAATTGAATGATTATCTGAAATTACTTCCACGGGCCTTCCAATTCTTAATCGTAATTCTTCAACGTGATTAAAGTCTGTGAAATTAATCATTAATTTATCTTTTATTAAACTTGGTAAAACATTGAAAACCTCTTCCATAGAAGTTCACATCCTATCATTTAAAAACTGCTAATAAAATTAAAAACACACCACAAACAACTAGTACTAACCGAATCGGATCTAATTTTGAAGCTACGCCAATTATTCCTATTGCCATTGTCGAAATTAGTATGATTGGACCGACTGTCGCCAAGATACTATTGACTGCCAACGCTTTTTTTATGTCATTTAAATAGAGAATCGTTAGGGCAGCAATCAATTCAACACTTCCACCAAATACTCTGAGAAGACCCATACTAAGTACAGCTTTATCCATGGATTCAATCCAATCTCTCATTGCCAACTCACCTTTTTTCAAGTCTTTTTATTACTAATATGCAGAACATGTCCATTTCAGAAGATAATTCAGTAACAGATTTACTTGAATTGAAGAATCGAACTAAAAATAAAAAAAGAGAGAAACCATGAGGCTTCTCTCTTTTTTTAGATCAATTAATTACATAGACAAAAAATATGATTACCATTATAACTTGCAAGACAGCTTTTGCTAATGAACTACTAATAAATGAAATAACAGTTGCCCAGGCAGATTTTAATGATTCTTTTGTCTTTTTCCCTTGTAGTTTTTCAGCCACAAATACAGATATAAAAGGTACAATGATTAATCCAAACGGCGGAAAGATAAACGAACCAACAATAACCGCTAAACAACCTACCCTTTCACCTGTTTTAGTGCTGCCATATTTTTTAAGGAAATAATTATTTGCTATAAAATCTGCTATAAAAATAACTGCTGTAAATATCCCCATGATGATCCAAAAGGACAATGTTAAATCATGTTTATTTATTCCGAAATGATAAATTAAATATCCAATCCATAAAACAGGAACACCCGGAATAATCGGTTTTATTAATGCTATAAAAGAAAAAGCAAAACAAATGATGATAAGTGTCCAAAGTACGATAGTTGTTACCATTAAGACCATCCATTCTTATAAATTGATATTACATAAGAAAAAGAGACACTTAAATAAGTGCCTCAAGATTTCTATTTACTCCCAAATGGGATTATTAGCTTTTTGCACGTGAAACATAGCTTGCTTCTGTCGTGTTAATAATTAATACTTCACCTTCATTAATGAAAATAGGTACTTGAACGATTAAGCCAGTTTCCATTGTAGCAGGTTTAGTAACGTTTGAAGCTGTATCACCTTTAATACCAGGTTCAGTTTCAATTACTTTTAATTCTACTGTATTTGGTAATTCAACTCCAAGAATTTCAGCATCAAAAGTCATGATATAAACTTCCATATTTTCTTTTAAGAACTTTAATTCACGCTCAATGTTTTTTTCTGGCAATTCAATTTGCTCATACGATTCATTATCCATGAATATATGTTGATCACCACTTGCATATAAGTATTGCATTTTACGATTTTGGATATGTGCTTTTGCAACTTTTTCACCAGCACGGAATGTTTTTTCTTGAACTGCTCCTGAACGAAGGTTACGAAGTTTTGAACGTACAAATGCAGCTCCTTTTCCTGGTTTAACATGTTGGAAGTCAATTACTTGCCAAATGCCTCCGTCAGTCTCAATTGTTAAACCTGTACGAAAATCGTTTACTGAAATCATTAAATATCCTCCTAAAAAATGAAATGGATCTGAATCAATATGTATGACTTTAGGTAGACCATTTCTCTTGCCTGAATTTCTTTACATTTTTTAATGTCTTGCTTCGGCACCTATCCCCATCAAGATCATACGTCTAAGAACAAAAAGGATAATATCTACCCTAAATTGTTTTTGGTCATATGTTTGACGGGACTGACAAGAGCGCCTACACATTTATTTATCATAAAGTAATTTACTTCGTTTGTGTAGTTCTTTTTCTTTTCTTATAAAATGATTAAGTTTTTAGGTGAAGACATTAAGTTCTCATTCCCACCATTTTTAACAATTAAATCATCTTCTATACGAACTCCACCAAGATTAGGAATATAAATACCTGGTTCACAAGTTACGATCATGTTTGGTTGTAAAACTAAATCTGAACGGAATGATAATCCAGGACCTTCGTGTACTTCTAGTCCAATACCGTGTCCAGTTGAGTGACCATAGTATTCACCATAACCTTTTTCAGTAATATAATCACGTGTTAAATCATCTGCTTGTTTACCAGTGATTCCAGCTTGAATGCCGTTTACACCGCGTAATTGTGCTTCAAGTACGATATCGTAAATTTTCTTTAATTCTGGGTTTGGTTCACCAACTGATACTGTTCTAGTCATATCAGATACATAACCTTTATAGTATGCACCAAAATCTAACGTTACAAAATCACCTGTTTCAATCACTTTATCCGATGCTACACCGTGTGGTAGAGCAGAACGCGCACCAGATGCAACGATAATATCAAATGATGAAGATGTAGCACCTAATTTACGCATATGGAATTCTAGTTCATTCGATACTTCTAATTCTGTTAAACCTGGACGAATGAAGCCTAAAATATGATCAAATGCTGCTTCCGCGATTTTAGAAGCTTCTTTAATAACTGAAATTTCTGCATCAGTTTTAATTAAACGAAGATTTTCAATTAATCCAGTTACCGGTACAAGATCAGCTTTTACAACAGTACGGTAAGTTCCATACTCAGAAAAAGTCATATGATCTTGTTCAAATCCAAGTTTTGCAACGCCATTTTTTTCAACTTGGCTTGCAACTTCACTTGAAATTAAACCTTCATGCTTAACAATTTCAAACCCTTCACATTGACTTGTAGCTTGCTCAATATAACGGAAATCAGTAATAAATAATGCTTTTTCTTTTGTGATTAAAGCAACACCTGAAGAACCAGTAAAGTTTGTCATATAACGACGGTTATATGTACTTGTTATTAATAATGCATCTAAACCTTTTTCAATTAGAGCTTCTCTTAACTTATTAATTTTTTCCATTTCTACTCTCTCCCCTACTAATCTGTTGTAATGCAAGTAAAGCTAGGTCATAGCCGTACACACCTAATCCAACAATTTGTCCGACAGTTACAGCTGCTAAAACTGAAGTATGACGAAACTCTTCTCTTTTATGTATATTTGAAATGTGTACTTCAACGGTTGGGACTGTAATACTTGCTATCGCATCTCGAATCGCATAACTATAATGAGTAAACGCTCCTGGATTAAAAAGGATTCCATCGTAAACTTGATTTGCTGCATGGAGTTTATCAATTAATTCTCCTTCGTGATTTGATTGAAAGCAATCAATCTCATCACCACAATTACCTGCAAGTGCAGTAAGATGGTCCTCTATATCCTTTAGAGTAGTTGCCCCATAGATAGATACCTCTCTTTGACCGAGCATGTTTAAATTAGGTCCATTTAATAATAAAAACTTAGCCAATTTTAAAGTCTCCACCTATCATTTAAGCATATTTATTCCTTTTAAGCTTGATTGGAATACCTAAAACTTATTTTATCATAGGCCAGACTATTTTGAATAGCCACGCAAATATGGTTCTTGCTCTTGAAATGCAAAAGAAACAGAATATGTAATAAATGTTCCGTATAAAATGAATAAGCAAATACTTGTTACAATCGTATCAGAAGAATATTCCTTTACAGGTCTAAAATCAAACGCAATTTTTCCAATTACTAAAAATAAAATGATCCATATTATTAAACCAATAAAAACACCAGGTAATACACCAGTAAATTTTCTACAAACAAAATAACAAACGAATGCAACAATAATTGAGGCGATTCCTATAGAAACGATTGATATTAATGCTTCAATATATCCATTTGCCCATTTTCCAAGTGGAATTCTTTCTAAGACAAAAGTTGGTCCAATCTGTGTAAAATCAAAGAAGCTTAGAACTAATAAAACTGTTGACCAAAAAACTCCACCAAAAAAACCGATACTTGCAATCTTGTTAAAGTTCATATTGCCCTGTGATTTTTCCTGATCTTGATCTTGATACTGCTCTTTCTCCTGATCTTGTCCTTGACTCTGTTCAAAATCTTGAGTTGGTTTATTATCTTCAGACATTTATCATAACCCTTTCCATTCATTGCTAATTTTCTTAAAGTAGTATATCCAAGTAATAAACTTTCATGTGAATCGGAAATTTTGTTAGAATATTAAAAATTTTTAGATTGTATTTAGTTATTTCCTATTTCTTATACTTGCACCAGCATTGTCCTACACTTACAATAGATTTAAATAGATAGAAAATTAAATCGAAATTAGGTTGGTGCAACATGAAAGAGAAAAAGAGAGCAATTTACGGGGGGCAAGCTATCGTAGAAGGTGTTATGTTTGGGGGAAGAACTCAATCCGTATCCGCAATTCGAAGATCGGATAACTCGATACATTACTTTGAAGAACCAATTCAAACAAATTCAACGATGCAAAAATTAAAGAAAATACCTTTTATACGTGGTGTGGTAGCGATTATTCAAGCAAGTATAAATGGTTCAAAGCATTTAAATTTTTCAACTGAAAGATATGGAATCGATCCAATTGATGATGAGAAAATAGCCAAAGAACGGGAAAATCAAAAAAGTACAATTTCTACATATATAGGATTATCTTTATTAGCAGTTCTATCATTTTTAGTTGGAAAAGTTATTTTTACATTAGTTCCTGTATTACTGGCAACTACTTTGAGACCATTTTTTGAAACCGATTTTCAACAAGTAGTCGTTGAAAGCGTGATTAAATTACTCTTTCTACTAATTTATATTTATATTGTTTCATTAACTCCATTTATAAAACGTGTGTTTCAATATCATGGTGCTGAACATAAAGTAATCAACGCATTTGAAAACAATATTCCATTAACTATTGAAGGTGTTCAATCACAATCACGTCTCCATTATCGTTGTGGAAGTAGTTTCATCCTATTTACTGTCATCGTTGGAATGTTCATTTACTTTTTAGTTCCGACAAGCCCACTATGGCTAAGAATAGTAGACAGACTTTTATTAATTCCTGTTGTTTTAGGTATTTCTTTTGAAGTACTTCAATTAACAAATAAAGTCCGATCAATTCCTGTCCTAAAATGGGTTGGATATCCTGGATTGTGGTTACAATTATTAACAACAAAAGAGCCGTCCGATGATCAAGTAGAGGTTTCAATTGCCTCATTTAACAGACTTTTGGAAATAGAAAAAAATACCAAAATATAATTGACAGAATTTTATAAAAAATATCAACTTATTGGATAAAATGTAATAAACTAAAAGAAACCTTTCTTTTTTTATCCGATTTAAAATTGAATCTTAACATAGGAGGTGCTTAAGTGAATCAAAAAGTGTACACGTCAATATTTTATGGAATTATCGCATTAGCACTTTTTGGCTTAATTGCTGAGTTAATTACTAATCCAGCAAAATTATTACAAAAGTTTTTATTTATTGGATTAATCCTTTTAATTTTATATTTTATTTATAGAGTATTTACTTCATCAAGCGGCCAAAGAAACCAGCAAGACTCCTATCGTAAAGCTGCCAAACAAACAGTAAAGAAATATAATACACAAAAAACTAGTTCATTAAAAAAATCAAATAATAAATCAAAGCCCACTTCAAGAAAAAGTACCTCCAGTCCATTATTAAAAAAACGAAATAAAGATTCCAGTCACCTAACTGTCATTGAAGGTGAAAAGGGTAAAAAGAAAGACCGTGCTTCCTATTAGCACGGTCTTTCTATTCGTTTGATTGATCTTCATTTGATTTTTGAATTACTTTTAATGCTTCTATGCGATTTTTATCTTCTTCAAAGAACTGTACTAAATCTCCAATACGATCGATTGCTTCCCAACTCATATGGTGTTCCATTCCTTCGACATCTTGGTAAATCAAATTCTCATCTACACCAATAATTCGTAAAAACTGCTCAAGTAGAACATGACGATATACTAGTCTTTTCCCCATTTTCTTACCTTTTTGAGTTAAAATAAGACCTCTATACTTTTCATAAATTAAATATTCGTCTTTATCAAGCTTCTGTACCATTTTAGTAACTGACGATGGGTGTACAGATAAAGCTTCTGCAATATCAGATACACGAGCATACCCTTTATCTTCAATTAAAAGGTAAATTTGTTCAATATAATCTTCCATACTAGGTGTGGGCATGTTTTTCCTCCAGTAAAGTAATACAGATTTAAATCCGGTGCAATAGCATCAAATAAAATGATACAACACAAATATCAAAAGTGCAATTAACATGAACTATTGATAAACCAGGATATATCTGCTTCTATGTCAGACTATGTCAAAATAAAAATGAGTGTACCTTTAAATAGGTACACATTTTTACATAAGTGACTCAAAATATCATTCCTCATATTCTATGTAAAATATTGTATTTCGCCATTGGGAAAATACTTTTGGATATAGCCAGAAATTGTTTCTTCAATGGATTTTGCTTCATTTGTCTGATAAACATATTTACCGATTCCATATCTCCCCCACTTATACTTTCGTTTTTCTTCATCCATTTCCAATTTTGTATTAGGGTATCTTTGAAGAATTACTTTTTTTGCTGGTTTTGTAAATCGATGTTGTATCAATTCAAATGACATCTTTTTATTTGCTAATTCACCTAATGCATCTTTTAAGCGAATAAATAGCTCTTCGTAGCCTTCTTCCCAATCATCATGCATATAAATAGGTGCAACGATAAACCCAAAATGATAACCTGCATTCGCAACTTTTTTTGCAGCTTCTATTCTCTCATCAAACGATCCTGTTCCTGGTTCAAAATTCTTAATGACATATCTTGAATTAATACTGAATCTGAACGTAGTTTTTCCGTTATGTTTCGCGTCAAGTAAGTGATCAACATGTGGAAATTTCGTTACAAATCGTAATCGACCATATTCAGTCTGACCAATAAATTCAATCGTCTTTTTTAATGAATGTGTTAAATAATCAATACCTACAATATCCGATGTACAAGCAGCCTCAAATCTTGTAATCTCTGGCTCCCTTTCTTTCATATATTCTTCCGCTTTCGCAAAAATTTCTTCTAAGTTTACATATACTCTAATATAAGGCTTTGATCCTAATGTCGTTTGTAAATAACAATAATGGCAGTGTCCCATGCATCCAGTCGCAAGAGGAATAGCATATTCAGCAGATGGTTTTGACGTTTCAAATTTTAAAGTTTTACGTAGTCCAACGACTAAAGTAGACTTGGCAATTCTGTATTTTTCAATCTCATTTTCACCTGGTAAATTTCTAATTTGATTATGTGAAGTTGTTTCTCTTATATCAAAACCCATCTTCTCAAACTTTTCTCTTAACTCTTTACCTAAAGGGTATTCTAGTGCTTGCGGTTCAAAATAAACAAGTTTTGGTAAAAATGGTTTCATATTCTCCTCACTCCCTCACTATTCCATTACTCTTAGTATTTACGTAGTCAAAAAAACAAATAACCCAAGTAATGGAAATCCAAGCCTCAAGGATCCTTTATGATACATATCAACACTAATTTCTCTATATAACAAAAAAAGAGAAAGCAGCTTTTATCTGCTTTCTCTTTTGATTATTTACGTAGGTTCCAATCCTCTTTACCATATTTTGTTGCTGCTAATTCTTGTACTTCTTTTTCTTGAGCCTCTGACAATTCAAAAGGAATTAATTCAATATTTAATCCGATTTCAAAACCTTCTTTAAATGCAATATACAATTCATCCATCGACTTAGGAGAATCACTTTCTGCATTTATCCAAGTCGCACGTTCTAAAAACCTTTTTTTCATTCTATTTTTAACTTCTTCAGAAGGAAAAATATATAAATCATAAAGCATATTCACATCAATATTTAATGGAATGGATCCATGTTGCAGTATTGATCCTTTTTGTCTTGTTTGAGCACTACCAGCTATTTTTTTATCATTAACGACAACTTCATACCATGAAGGAGCGTCAAAACAAACTGCACTTGAAGGTTTTTTTAATTCATCTTTTTCTTTTTCAGTTTTTGGAATAGAAAATGAAGAATCTAATCCCAATAATTTAAAGCCTTCTAATATCCCCATCGAAATTACTTTATAGGCTTCTGTAACTGTTTCAGGCATATTTGGATAACTTTCTGGAACGATTACGCTATACGTTAGTTCTTCATGATGTAATACACTTCTTCCACCTGTTTGTCTTCTAACGAAATCACCATTGTATTTTTTTAGTGCTTCTAAGCTTATCTCTTGATTTTTTTGAAAATATCCAATCGTTACAGTAGGACGTTCCCATTCATAAAAACGTAATGTTGGAAGAAAACCTTCTTCATTTTGCCATTTAATTAAGCATTCATCCAATGCCATATTATAGCTTCCAGGTTGTTTTCCACTATTAATAAAATACCATTTAGACTTTGACATGTTGAAATCTCCTCATACTTCAATTGAAATTTAACTTTTTTTCTTAAAGTTTCTTGCAGAATCTTATTTGAGAATTATAATAAGATAAGTAGGTAATTGAAAGGTGTTGAATAAATTGAATAGTTTTTTACCGGTAATTTTTGTCGTACTAGGTATCATTGTATACTCAACGGTTATGTATTTCTACCAAAAACGTCTGATTAAAACATTAAACGAGGAAGAATTCCGTTCTGGATACCGTAAAGCGCAACTAATTGATTTACGAGATCAAGAAGATTTTAAAAATGGACATATTTTAGGTGCTCGTAATATTCCATTTGCTCAATTGAAAATGCGTTCAAAAGAAATTCGTAAAGATCAGGCGGTTTATTTATATGATCAAATGGGTGTTCGACCTGGACAAGCTGCTCGAATTTTACGTAAACAAGGTGTTACGAATCTTTACCAACTTAAAGGTGGATTTAAGCTTTGGTCTGGTAAAGTAAAAAAAGGATTATAATTTTTAGTAACATTAAATAATCAATCAAACTACTACAATTTATGTGGTAGTTTTTTATAGAAATGAATTAATCGTAAAAATCCCTCAAGTAGTATTGAGGGATTTTTTATGTATTTTCGAACAACTATTCTTTAATCGTTTTTGGTTTTGGATATTTTTTTCCCATTGTATCAACTTTTATTGATTCAATAGTAACTGGGGTCATTGGTTTTTCCTCAGCATTAACATCAACCGCTTCAATTTTCTTCACGACGTCCATCCCTTTGATTACTTTACCAAACGAAGCATATTGTCCATCAAGACTTGGTGTATCATTTGTCATAATGAAAAATTGGCTTCCTGCACTATTTGGATCATTTGCACGGGCCATTGATAACACACCAGCAGTATGTTTTAGATTGTTTTCAAATCCATTAGAAGAAAATTCACCATTTATCGAATATCCTGGACCACCTGCCCCAGTTCCAAGTGGGTCGCCACCTTGAATGACAAAGTTTTTTACAATACGATGAAAATTTAATCCATCATAAAATCCTTTGTTAGCGAGTGAAATGAAATTATAAACAGTATTTGGTGCAATATGCGGATATAATTCAGCTTCAATTACTCCATAATCTTTTACCGTAATTGTTGCAATTGGCAACTTATCAGGCTTTTCAGGTTTTTCAACTTTGGATGATTGCTCATTTTTTCCACATGCTGCTAGTAAACAAAAAGTTAAAACGACGCAACTTATTAATATTGCTCTAAATGACTTTTTAAACATTAATCCTACTCCCTCCTATTTCTATTATTAGTTTACCAAATTCACTCTATAATTTACTATTTTTTCCGTAATAATCCTGATATAAAACAAAAACAAGTGTAACTAAAAATGAATAATAAAAAAACTGATACTCATTTAAAATTGAGTATCAGTTTTCTCAGATTATTACCCAACTTTTTCAGTTGATTCCTGGACACTCTTTTTAGCAAACGGGAACCACCAATTCCATTTGCCAAACAATTGCATTAAGCTAGGTACTAAAACAAGTCGAACAATTGTAGCATCTAAGAATATTGCAATCGCAATCCCGATTCCCATTTGTTTTACAGGAATCATATCAGTAAAAGCAAATGCACCTGTAATAACGATCATAATCGAAGCCGCTGATGTAATAATTCGACTTGTAGATACAAGTCCCTCTCTAGTCGAATATGAATTATCACCTGTAGCCAAGTATAGTTCTTGCATACGCGACATTAAAAAAACTTCATAGTCCATACTTAATCCAAATACTAAACCAAAAACAAATACAGGTAATATAAGCATAATATCAGACTGTGGTAAACCAAAGTTTCCACCTTGGAATAGCCATGTAATAATTCCGAATGTTGCGCTTAACGAAAGTACATTCATTAAAATCGCCTTAATCGGAATAATGATTGAACGGAATGCAATCATTAAAATAATAAATGTACTTACCATAATGACCGTAAGTCCATAAGCGATATTATCTGTTATTTCATCAAATAACTCTTGCTCAAATTTAACTTGGCCTCCAAATATAAAGTTAAACCCTTCAATTTTACCTTTATATTTCGCTTCAAAATCACGTACCCACTGTTTACCTTTTTCTGACTTTGGATCAGAATTTAAGAACACTTGAATGAATGTTTTTTTATCATGTGTATAGGCATTAATTGCAGGTTGTAATTTTGGCGCATTCACCGATTTTAATGCTGGTAGTAACTGATCTGCATTCATATCTACAGCACTGAAAACACTTTTTACTTTATAAACATTTGGATCATTTTCTAGTGTCTTCTGAACTTGTTCTAAAGAACTTAAATTTGCTTTAGTTACGATGTCATCTTTTGAATGCAATACCATCACTACTGTACCGTGTTTTTGTGCATCAGGAAGAAAAGCTTTTTGATATTTTTCATAATAGATTCTAGAAGATTCATGTTTTGGTAATGCATCAATCGTCGGAATGTTTAAATGTACATCTCGAATTGGAATCACAAATATTCCTAAAATAATTAAAGAAGAAATCGCCATTATGACGGGTCTCTTCATCACAAAATTTGCAAAACGTCTCCAAACTGCTTGCTGCTGCACTTGGCTACGATTTGCTAGCCATTTTAATGTTCCTTTATTTATGTTTTTCCCAAGTGCTGATAAAACCGCTGGTAATAGTGTAAGTGACAAAAATAAACTCACTAAAACGACCACAGCCCCACTAATTGCAACACTTCTAAATAGATCAATATTAATAAAATACAACGCAGATAAACCAATAAACACACAAATACCTGAGAATATAATAGCTCTACCTGCTGTTGCAAAAGTGATACTTATTGCTTCCTTTACGGATGATTGCTCGGAAAGTTCGGTTTTATATCGACTAACAAATAATAAAGCAAAGTCAATCGATAACGCTAATCCAATCATTGGCGCTACGTTTAATACAAATATTGATAAATCAACATATTTCCCAATAAATGCAAGTATACCAAATGTTGCTAATATGCTGATTATGCCAATTAAAATCGGAATCGCAGACGCAACTAAACTACCGAATGCAAAGAATAATACAATAAATGCAATCGGCACACCGATCATTTCCGCCTTTTTTAAATCTTCTTGACTCGTCTTATTCATTACATCATTTATGATTGTAAACCCTGTCGTACCAATTTTAACTGTATCACTAGAATATGATTCGACTTTTTTGGCGAAAGCGTTATTCATGTCAACCAATTTATCGTAATCTTTTTCATCATATAAAAATGTTAAATAAGCAATTTTATCTTTTTTCATACTAGGGTTATTGAGAGGATTTAAAAATTGTTTTATATTTTTTTCTTTATCAATTTTTTTGACGACACGTTCAATATCAGACTGAAACGCTTGAGCAGATGCTTCTTTTTTACGTTCAAGCAAGATAATAACTGAATTTGGTGATTGTTCAAAATCGTTTTCTAAAATATTTTTTGCTTTTTCATAATCCCCTGGAGTTCTAAATCCATCTCCTTCTAAAATTCCAGGTAAATGTTTCGAATAAATTCCAAGAAAAATTGAAAATACGGCTAATACGGCTATTAATAAATATCGAAATTGATAAATGCCCCTACCGACCTTTTTCCAAGTACTATTCTCGTTTACTGTACTTTTCATTATTTCACTCCTTAATTACAAATCCTACAAACATCTTATCAAATAGAATCGACTATCGACTATCTTTTTACATCATCATTTATGAAAAAACGCCCATCAAATAAATCATCTCGATTTAAAGGTGAGCGTCAAAAATATTATGAAACTAAAACTGCCACAATAATTCCTATTAAAGCTCCCACTACTACTTCATAAGAAGTATGTCCAACTAGTTCATTTAATGCTTTATAATCTTTAATTCTCCCATGAAAAAAATCATTTAAAAGCTTTGCATGTTTACTTACGGCAAGCCTAACACCTGATGCATCATACATGATTATGATGGCAAAAATAACTGCTATTGCAAAGACTACACTCTCAAATCCATTTCTTAACCCAACACTTAGTGCAAGTCCGGTAACCGTGGAAGAATGGGAACTTGGCATACCACCAGAAGCAAAAAATTTAGATAAATCAAATTCTCTTTCTTTAATTAAATGGATTACTACCTTTGCAAACTGTGCGATAAACCAGGCAATTAAGGCTGACATTAATGGTCCGTTATGAAAAATTGTCAAGACGAACCCCCTCATTTTATTAGTATTGTTTCTTTTTTATATTATCTTCTTTCAACAATTGTATATTCACAATCTTTTTATTGAATGGGATTTTCTTAAAAAAAACTCCGATACATAACTGTTTTCAAGATTACTATTTACCTCTGAAAAGAATTCATGTCATAATATGAAAGTAAAAAATAGTAGCAATTTTTATTGGGAGGTTTCGGCTCATTCGTATGCTCATTCGATTAAGTATTCTTTTAGCAATTTTATTATTGATATCATGTGGAACTGGATATTATTTCTCAGATGTTATTTTACTTGAAAATAATGCAAAAAATTATGGCAAAAATCCAGAAAAACAAAAAGCAATTGAAGCGTTTAGTTCGTTAAGAAAAGAAATAAAAAACGAACGTATTCAGATAAAATCTCCATTAGGCTATAACTTAATTGGTTATTATCTTCCTGCAGAAAAACCAACTAACAAGACCATTATTACTTTACATGGATATATGGGCTCAAAAGACGATCAAGCTAAGTATGCTAAAATGTTTCATTCAATTGGATATAATGTCATAGCATATGATCAACGAAATCACGGAGAATCAAGTGGTACATACACGACATATGGCATATTGGAAAGTAAAGATTTACAAGCTGTTGTCCAATATGCAAAAAAGCGATCACATAATGGTCAAATAGGAATTCATGGCGTTTCAATGGGGGCAGCAACTACTTTGATTTACGCTGGGAATGTTAAAAACGGAGCAGATTTTTTCATAGCAGATTGCCCATACAGTAATTTCTTAGAAGAATCAAAATTCCGCCTTAAAAATGACTACACATATATTCCATCCATTTTACAAGGTCCAATTGTATTTTTAGGAGATGCATTCTTGAAACTTCGAAAAGATTATTCGATTAAAGATGCCTCACCAATTGATTCAATTCAAAATATTAAAGCACCTGTTTTATTCATTAATACGAAAACGGATGATTATATCCCTCCACAAATGACGCAAGACCTTTATGATAAGAAAAAAGGTCCAAAGTCTATCTATTGGACGAACTCTGGTAAACATGGAGCAGCATTTGATGAAGACTCCAGCTCTTATAAAGAACAAGTAATAAAATTCCTAGAACAAAATAAACTCTTACAATAAATCTTATAAACGAAAACGAGCTTATGAAGAAATTCGATAAGCTCGTTTTTATTTATTATAAATTACAATATTCTGTTTTTTTAAATAAATAGCATTTTTAAAATTGACAATTCATACAATTCTGATAAACTTAGTTGTAATTAAATTCTAGGAGGAAACTCATGAGCCAAACCAACGACTTGAAACCAATCATTGAGGTCGTGGAATCGTTACTTAATGGTTTAAAGTTTGGAACGATTACATTAGTCGTTCAGGATGGAAAAATTATTCAAGTTGAAAAACAAGAAAAAATACGATTAAAGTAAATGAGATCCTGCTGACTAGAAAAACTAGAGGCGGTCCAATTCTATGTACAATTTATGTATATAGATTTGGGCTGCCTTTTTCTTATTCTGCAAGTTTATAAGTTTTGAAAAAAAATATTTAGAAAGTATATATCCATCAGGCATGAAAATTATGCCAAAGATTATGCCTTCGAATAAACTTTCTTTATTTATTGGAGGAAAGCAAATGAGATTTGAAATTTGGAATGAGGAAAACATACCTAATTTTTCAATTGATAATGAAACAAAAGGTGCACTGGAAGTTCTTAATTGGGCATATTCAACATACGACGATGATTTAATTTACGCATGTAGCTTTGGTGTTGAAGGTATTTTACTAATCGATTTAATCTCAAAAGTAAAACCTGATGCCAAAATTGTATTCTTAGAAACAGGACTTCATTTTAAAGAAACGTATGAATTGATTGACCGAGTACAGGCAAAGTATCCACATTTAAAGATTGAAAAAAAGCTCCCAAATCTTACTTTAGATGAACAAGCTACAGTTCATGGTGATGAGCTATGGAAGCGTGAACCCAATAACTGCTGCCATATTCGTAAGATACTACCACTACGAGATGCTTTAAAAGATGCTCCCGCATGGATTTCGGGTTTAAGAAGAGAACAGTCTGCTTCACGTCAAAAAACAAATTTTTTAAATTTAGATAATAAGTTTAATTCCGTGAAAGTTTGCCCATTAATCCATTGGACTTGGAAAGAAGTTTGGCGATACGTGTATTACAAGAATCTACCATATAACCCACTTCATGATATTGGTTACCCAAGTATTGGCTGTGAAGTTTGCACAGTTGCAGCTTCAAATTCTTCAAATGATCGATCTGGTCGATGGTCTGGGACAAATAAAACAGAATGCGGATTACATGATTAATCATTTACTTCATTTAATCTAAACATTTTTCTTAAACAAAAACGATAGGAAAATATAAGGAGTTGTCTAGTATGAGTTTATCTCCACATGGTGGCGTGTTAATTAATCGCTTTGATTCTTCAATTATTCTAAATGAAAATCTCCAGGAGGTTCCATTAGACTTAATTAGTTTAAGCGATTTGGAGTTAATTGGGAACGGGGCATACAGCCCTCTAACAGGTTTTTTAAGAAAAGATGATTATGAACAAGTAGTGAATTCAATGAGATTAAAAAATGGAACAGTTTGGAGTATCCCTATTACATTACCGGTTTCAAAACAAGTTGCTAGTAAGTTGAAAATCGGTGAAGAAGTAAAACTTACTTGGGAAAATGAAGTATATGGAAAACTTGTAATTAGCGATATTTATTCACCTAATAAATTAGCAGAAGCGCAATTTGTATATGGAACAACTGATAATGAACATCCTGGTGTAGCCAAATTATATTCTCGAGGGGACACATACTTAGGTGGAGAAATTACGGTCATTAAACAAGTACATCGCTCACAATTCTCTGAACATTATTTGACTCCTAAGGAAACAAGAGAAAAATTTTCTACACTTAATTGGAAAAGGATTGTTGGCTTTCAAACACGAAATCCAGTCCATCGAGCTCACGAGTATATTCAAAAAAGTGCATTAGAAATTGTAGATGGATTATTCCTAAATCCATTAGTAGGAGAAACAAAATCCGATGATATCCCTGCTGACGTACGAATGAGGAGCTATAAAGTATTACTAGAAAACTTTTATCCTACGAATCGAGTATTCCTTGCTGTCTTTCCTGCTGCTATGCGCTATGCAGGACCACGAGAAGCAGTATTTCATGCCATTGTAAGGAAAAATTACGGCTGTACACATTTTATTGTTGGGCGTGATCATGCTGGAGTTGGTAATTATTATGGAACCTATGATGCTCAAAAGATTTTTCAGCAGTTCACACAAGAAGATTTAGGAATCTCTCTCCTATTCTTTGAAAATAGTTTTTATTGTACAAAATGTGAAAATATGGCATCAACAAAAACTTGTCCTCATGGAAGTGATCAACATTTAACGCTATCTGGAACAAAAGTACGTGAGATGTTAAAAAATGGTGATATCCCACCAACAGCATTTAGTCGAAAAGAAGTAGTTGAAATTTTAATAGAAGGTATGCGTCAACCTCAATCGACTTAAATAGAATAGGAGAATCGTTTCATGTCTAATCATATCGTTTGGCACCAATCAAGTATTTTAAAACAAGACCGACGAAAACATAATCAACATCACAGTTGTATCCTTTGGTTTACAGGTCTATCCGCTGCCGGAAAATCTACAATTGCAAATGAAGTTGCGAAAAGCTTATTTCAGTTAAATGTACAGCAAACTGTTTTAGATGGTGATAATATTCGTCACGGCTTAAATAAAGATTTAGGATTCTCAGATGATGATCGCACAGAAAACATTCGTCGAATTGGTGAAGTTGCAAAGCTTTTTGTTGAAAATGGGCAAATTGTGTTAACTGCCTTCATCTCCCCTTTTCAGGCGGATCGAAATCTTGTTCGAACATTAGTAGAAGAAGATGAATTTATTGAGGTATATGTCCAATGCTCTGTAGAAACTTGTGAAAGTAGAGATCCAAAAGGTCTTTATAAAAAAGCGAAAAATGGAGAAATAAAAAATTTCACAGGGATCAGTTCACCTTATGAAGCTCCTTTACATCCAGAAATTATTTTGGATACTGATAAATTATCAATTAACGAATGTGTTGAATCCGTTCTTCAATACTTGAGAAATAAAAATTATATCGGGTAAGGTGATGTGAGATGGCGGCTGAAAAAATTTGGAAAGACAACCCTAAATTAAATGAAGCAGAAAAGAAGAAATTAGTTAAAGATGGACTTAAAATTTATGATGACATCCCCTACTATGCCAAAAATGGATTTGAATCGATTCCAAAAGATCAATGGGACTTATTCAAGTGGGCAGGTTGCTACTTACAAAAACCAAAAGAAGCTGGCTACTTCATGATGCGAGTTAATGTTCCATCTGGTATCTTAACTCATAATCAACTGGTCACATTAGCTGAAATTGCTCGAGATTATGGTCGTGATGTGTATGATATCACTACTCGTCAAGCCATTCAGTTCCACTGGTTAACTATCGAACAAATACCAGATATTTTAACGCGTCTAGAGAGAGCTGACTTATCCAGTGCTGGAGCATGTGGAGATATTACTCGTAATATCGTTGGGAATCCACTTGCAGGTATTGATCCAAATGAGTTATTTGATACTTCACCAATCGTAAAAGAAGTTTACGAATTCTTCCAATTTAATGAGGAATTCTCGAATCTACCTAGAAAGTATAAAATGTCAATCAGCTCTAATAAAAACAATGCGTCCAATGCGGAGATTAACTGTATTTCCTTTGTACCTGCTATCAAGGAAGTTGAAGGAGTCGAAACTGTTGGATTTCACTTAAAAGTTGGCGGTGGCTTATCTTCTGCTCCGCATTTAGCTCAAACACTTGATGTTTTTGTTTTACCTCATCAAGTAAAAGAAGTTGCAATTGCTGTTACAACTATTTTTAGAGATTTCGGCTACAGGGAAAAACGTCATCACTCTAGACTCAAATTTTTAGTAGCTGATTGGGGAGTAGAAAAGTTCAAAGATGTATTACTAGAGTATACTGGCGATTTATTAACAAAAGGGACCGGTTTTGAGCAAACATGGAATGCTGGCTACTTCTATGGCGTTCAACCTCAAAAACAAGAAGGTTTGCATTATGTTGGCTTAAATGTTCCTGTTGGAAGATTACATTCAGAAGAAGTCTTCGAGTTAGCTAGACTAGTTAAAAAATATGGAAATGGTGAGATTCGTAATTGTAATTCACAGAATCTTATTCTACCTAATATCGCTACTGCTAATATTGAAGCTTTACTTCAAGAGCCATTACTTCAAAAGTTTACGCCTACTCCACCAAAGTTTATTGGCTATTCTGTGGCTTGTACTGGAAATGAATATTGTAATCTTGCATTAGTCGAAACAAAAGCACGCATGAAGGATACTGCTTCCTATCTTGATGAAAAAATCTCTCTTGATGTGCCAATCAGGATTCATATGGTAGGTTGCCCAAATTCATGCGGTCAAAGACAAATTGCTGATATTGGCTTACAAGGTATAAAAACTCGAAATGAGAAAAAAGAAATGATTGAAGCCTTTGAATTCTATGTCGGCGGTACATTGCAAGATGGTGGGAAATTTAATGAAAAATTAAAAGGAAAAGTTGATTCCCCCTCCCTTCATCTCGTATTAGAAAAATTTTTACAACACTTTCAAGAAAATAAACTGCCATCTGAGCCATATTTAGATTATGTAGCGAGAGTTGGAATTGAAGAATTACAAAGTCATTTAACATCCATAATCGAAAAAGTAAAAGCATCATAATGAAAGTCGGTGACCTATGTATTTATATCGATTTGAAGCTTTAATTGAGGATCGTACAGTCCCAATTGTCATTTTAGCAAGTGATGATGAAAAAGCATTTAGGCTTGTTGACACCGAACTACAAAAGTTTTATGTTAAAAAACCTGATGTTAAAGAGCTTTTTATGTATGAAAAAAAGAAAATTAGCCAAAGTGGTGGCTATGTTTTAGATGTTGAAGTTTTAAGTAAACGATGACGAGGTGTGCGGAATGATTGGAAAAGTTTATTTAGTTGGTGCTGGACCCGGTGATGCTGATTTAATAACAGTAAAAGGTTTAAAATGCATCCAAAACGCAGATGTCATTTTATATGATCGTTTAGTTAACAAAGAACTTCTAGTTTACGCCAAAGATTCAGTAGAATTAATTTACGCTGGTAAACTACCAAACTACCATGCATTAAAACAGGAAACGATTAATGCCTTCTTAGTGAAATATGCAAAAAAAGGGAAAAATGTCGTTCGCTTAAAAGGTGGAGACCCTTTTATATTCGGTCGTGGTGGTGAGGAAGCATCCTATTTAGTAGAGCGTGGGATACCTTTTGAAATAGTCCCTGGTATCACTTCTGGTATTGCTGCCCCTGCATATGCAGGTATTCCCGTCACCCACCGGGATTTTAGTAGCTCATTTGCTTTTGTAACGGGGCACTGTAAAGAAGAAGATACAGTTAAATGGGAATCTCTAGCTAAAGGTATTGACACACTCGCAATTTATATGGGAGTGAGTAATCTACCATATATTCGTCATCAACTTTTATTGAATGGAAAACATCAAGATACACCTGTTGCACTTATTCACTACGGTACAACTGAACAACAAAAGACAGTCATTTGCACCTTAAAGGATGTATTAACGATTGTTGAAAAAGAAAATATTCTAAATCCAAGCATGATCATTGTCGGTGAAGTTGTAAAATTGCATCAACAATTGCAATGGTTTGAATCGAAACATGATTCGTTAACATCTACAAATAAGATAAGTTATTCAAGTTTATAAAAATAGGAGTGATAGAATGGATGCAATCCTTTATGTTTGTCATGGCAGTAGAGTAAAGTCGGCAGTCCATTCTGCCATTCACTTCGTAATGAATGTGCAAGAGCAAATCGATTGTCAAATACAAGAAATTGCTTTTGTTGAATTAGCTGAACCTTCAATTTATAAAGGATTAGAGACTTGTTTAAATCGAGGAGCTAAAACGATCTCAGTACTACCTGTATTACTCCTATCTGCAAATCATGCAAAAGTTGATATTCCAAATGAAATTGCTCTTTTTCAAGAGATGCATCCAACGATTAAAATAAAAATAGCCAATCCAATCGGTGTACATGAAAATATGATCGAATTAGTAATGAAACGAATCTTTGAACAGGTTAAAAATATTCACAGTGATTCAACTATTGTATTAGTTGGGCGTGGCAGTAGTGATCGCCTAACTCAATTAGACTTCCTAAATATTGTTAAATTACTAAAGTCCAAAATAAATCGTCATGTTTTGCCTGCATATATGGCTGTTTCAAAACCTTCGATTCACGATGTATGGGAAAGTTTAGCAATAATAAACAGTAAACAAATAATTATAGTACCTTACTTATTTTTTTCAGGTACACTCATGAATGAATTAACACAAAAAATAACTGCACTACCTCCAGAACTGCAAAAAGATTGGATCCTATGCGAGACGCTTGGATATGACCATTTGATTACCTCTATTTTCAAACAAAGATTACTAGAAGTTAGGTCAAATAAATTAGTTGTGATTTAAAATAAGGCAAAATAAAAAAACTCTTGTTCCCTTATATAGGAAAACAAGAGCTTTTTAAATTAATACCAATTATTTGTTTACTACCTTAACAAGATTTGCTCGATGGAAATTTGGTAAAGTTTGTAAAAAACGATCTATACTTTTTGTTGCTTCGATTAATTGGTCAAGAGAAGTAGCATAAGAACAACGTATAAAACCTTCTCCACATTCGCCAAAAACATTTCCCGGGACGACAGCTACTCTTTCTTTAACTAATAATTGCTCTGCAAATTCTTCAGAAGTAAGACCTGTATTTTGAATCGAAGGAAACACGTAAAAAGCTCCTCCAGGTAAATGGCATGATAACCCTATTTCCTGAAGAGATTTAACAAGGAAATTTCGACGTTGCATATAGCTCCTTCTCATTGCTTCAACATCATGTTCTCCATTTCGTAATGCTTCAACAGCTGCATGCTGTGACATTGTAGGCGCACACATAATTGCATACTGATGGACCTTTAACATATGTGAAATGATGTCTGATGGTGCAGCTACAATACCTAAGCGCCAGCCAGTCATCGCAAAAGTTTTTGAAAATCCAGAAATTAAGATTGTATGCTCTCTCATTCCATCAATTTTTGCAAAGCTAGTATATTCGCCGTCATATACAAGTTCTGCATATATTTCATCTGAAATAACGATTAAATTATGCTTCTTAACAAACACCGCTAAATCCTCTAGCAATTCTTTTTCTAATAGTGTCCCTGTCGGATTATTCGGATTGCATAATAGAATAGCCTTCGTTTTAGGCGTAATTTTTTTCTTCAACGCTTGAAGATTAATCTTGAATTCCTCTTCACCCGTAGTAGCAAGGTGAACAGGTATGCCACCTGCTAATGAAACTAGCGGAGCATATGAAACAAAGCAAGGATCGATTACGATCACTTCATCCCCTGGATTTAAAATCGTTCTTAAAGCAATATCAATGCCTTGGCTTGCTCCAACCGTGATAATAAGTTCATCATCTGGGTTATAATGTACATCAAACTTTTTCGCAAAATATCGACTAACCTCATCGCGCAATTCAAATAAACCTGCATTTGAAGTATATGCAGTATGACCTGTTTCAAGTGAATAGATACTTGCTTCGCGTACGTTCCAAGGAGTTACAAAATCTGGTTCACCCACCCCTAAAGAAATGACATTGTCCATACTTGCAGCTAAATCAAAAAATTTACGAATCCCAGAAGGCTGAAGTGTAGTTACTGTATTAGATAATATAAATTTACTCATGGCGTAATCACCATACGCTTATCACCTTGTTTTTGCCCGTAGACAATACTATCATGCTTATAACGCTTTAAAATAAAATGGGTAGTTGTAGATAAGATAGATTCCAAAGTTGATAGCTTTTGAGAGACAAACGAAGCAATTGATGTCATTGTTTTCCCTTCTACGACAACTGATAAATCATATGTACCCGACATTAAATATACTGATTTCACTTCTGGATATAAATAAATTTTTTCAGCAATCTCATCAAAGCCCACCCCTCTTTTTGGAGCTACTTTCACATCAATCATTGCTGTAATACTTTCCTGAACTGGAACTTTACCCCAATCAATTAAAGTAATATATTGCAGAATTACACGGTCGTTTTCAAATTTTTTCATAATAGAAACGACCTCTTCTTCTGTTAATCCAATAATTTTTGCTAAAACGTCATTACTTAAGCGTCCATTTTGCTCTATACATTGAAGTAACTGTATTTCTTTTTCTGTCATATCATTATGCTCCTTATGCATTCCATTTCTAAATTGGAATAACTTAGATGTTTATTCTCTTCATCTATATTTAAATATTTTACTTAGATGACACTTTTGAAAAGAATTCTTCATAAATCACTTTTACTGCTTTTTTCTCGTCACTAGCTTTTACGCCAAACATCATACTGACTTCTGATGAACCTTGGTTAATCATTTCAATATTAATAGACGCATCAGCAAGTGCTTTGCTTGCTCTTGCAGTTGTTCCAACATTATGACGCATGCCCTCTCCTACTAACATAATTAAGGCTAGGTTTCTTTCAATGACAACATGATCTGGATTTAACTCATTTTTAATTCGCTCAATAATTTGAACTTCAAGTTCATTTGAAAGTTGATTTTGTCTAATAATAACCGAAATATCATCAATACCGCTCGGCTGATGTTCATAAGAAATTTTAAAATCCTCTAATATTTGTAAAAGCTTGCGTCCAAATCCAATTTCTCGATTCATTAAATACTTACTTATATAAATGCTACAAAATCCGTTATCACTTGCGATACCAATTAATGGTCCATTTAATAGTTTTCTTTCTTTCACTATTCGAGTACCTGGTGCTGATGGATTATTTGTATTTTTTATATTTACAGGGATTCCAGCTTCAAATGCAGGGATAAGCGCTTCATCATGAAAAACGTTAAATCCTGCATAAGATAACTCTCTCATTTCTCGATAAGTTAATTCTTTAATTTCTTTTGGATTTTGGATAATTGTTGGATTAACAGAATAAACAGCATCAACATCTGTGAAATTCTCATATAAATTGGCCTTCACTCCATTCGCAACAACAGATCCAGTTATATCTGATCCACTACGTGAAAATGTAACGATATCCCCTTCTTCTGAATAACCAAAAAATCCAGGGAAAACTAAAATTCCCGATTTTTTTCTTAATTCATATATTAGGGGATAGCTTTTCGGTAATACTTGCGCTTGACCTGGTTCATTCGTAACGTACAGCCCAGCTTCTCCTGGATTAATATAATGAGCATTTATCTCTTTAAGTTGAAAATAATTGGCTACTAATCTAGCACAATTATCCTCTCCACAAGCCATTACAGCATCCATAAATCTAGTTTGATTGGCATGATCTCTTGTAAGAGTAAGTTCGATATTTAGTGATATTTCGTCAATTAAACTCGATGAAAGTCCTAATCCATTTGCAATTTCAGAATATCTTTTAATAACCTGATGGAATGCGTCTGAATAATCCTCTCCTCTTATAGCTTTTTGTCCACATACAATTAGGAGATCAGTAATCTTAATATCATCTGGGAATCTCTTTCCAGGTGCAGAAACCACAATTATCTTACGTTCACTATCTGAAACAACTATCTGAAATACCTTCTCAATCTGTTCCCAAGTGGCTACTGAAGACCCACCAAACTTCGCGATTTTCATTTTAACTTCTCCTAATTATGTTAATTTTCAGTTAAATAATGTTACAATTATCTCTCTAAAAAGAGAAAAAATCAACAGTAATTTGGAAGATTTTAGTATTTTACAAAAGAAATTTGGTAGCAGGAAAATGTATACATTAGAGATCTGGAAAGTGATTAATTACTTTTCTTTTTATACAATTTTAACATTAGGTCAAAATACATTCGAAATATTCAGACACTTATACTAAACTATTAAGTAATACAGCTTACGAAAGGTAAAATGATGATGAAAAAAGGAATAACTTTACTGTTACTAATCGTTCTATTTATTTCGGCTTGTGGGAATGAAGTTAAGAATAATTATAAAACCCTTAAAACTTTTAATCATTCCAAACATAATAATATCCCCTCAAGTTTTAAAGAAGGAAATGTTGATGTAGAAATGCAATTAAAAAAGGTATTTTACGATGTTAAAACTAAAAAAATAGAATTACTACTAAAAAATAATGGGGAACAGGTTGAATTTGGAACTCCATATGAAATTGAAACGTTTCAAGATGGTTCCTGGAGAAAAGTTCCATTTAAAGAGAATATTGGATTTACAGCGATCGGCATTATGCTAAAAAAAGGAAAATCTTATCCATTTTCAGCTAGCTTAGAGAAAGATATCCTCAAATATAAAATAAAACCTGGTTTTTACCGAGTCATTAAGGAAATTTATATAACTAAAGATAAAAAAATTAAGTTAGCATCAATTTTTCAAATACAGTAAAAAAGCGTTCCCTATTAAAAGGGAACGCTTTTTAATTAATCTTTTTTATAACGTAAAACTGGTTTACGTGCTGCTAAAGTTTCGTCTAGACGGCTTATAACTGTTGTATGTGGAGCCATTTGTACGATTTCTGGATTTTCCTCTACTTCTTTAGCAATTGCAATCATTGTATCAACAAATGAATCTAATGTTTCTTTCGATTCAGTTTCAGTCGGTTCAATCATGATACATTCTTCCACGTTTAATGGGAAGTAAATTGTTGGTGGGTGGTAACCAAAGTCTAATAAGCGTTTTGCGATATCTAATGTACGTACGCCTAATTTCTTTTGACGTTTTCCACTTAGTACAAATTCATGCTTACAATGACGATCGAATGGTAGATCAAAATGTGGTTCTAATCGACGCATCATATAGTTAGCATTTAATACAGCATCTTCAGTTACTTGTTTTAAACCTTCAGGTCCCATTGAACGAATATAAGTATATGCTCTTACATTAATTCCAAAGTTACCATAGAAAGGTTTTACACGTCCAATTGTTTCAGGGCAATCAGAGTTTAATACATACTCATCTCCAATTTTTTCAACGATTGGTGCTGGTAAGTAAGGAATTAAGTCCGCTTTAACTCCAACAGGGCCAGAACCAGGTCCACCACCACCATGAGGGCCAGTGAAAGTTTTATGAAGATTTAAATGAACTACGTCAAATCCCATATCTCCTGGGCGTGCTTTACTTAATACAGCGTTTAAATTAGCTCCATCATAGTAAACCTTACCACCTGCTTCATGGATAATCTCAGCAATTTCATAAATGTCTTCTTCAAAAAGACCTAATGTATTTGGATTTGTTAGCATTAATGCTGCAACATTTTCATCAACTACACGACGTAAGTCTTCTAAATCAACTAAACCTTTTTCATTCGATTTAACTGTAATTGTTTCAAATCCTGCAACAGTTGCTGAAGCTGGATTCGTTCCGTGAGCTGAGTCAGGTACGATTACTTTTGTACGATTGAAATCACCACGACTTTCGTGATAAGCACGAATAATCATTAGTCCAGTCCACTCACCGTGCGCACCAGCTGCAGGTTGTAGTGTAACTTCATCCATACCTGTAATTTCTTTTAATTCCTGTTGTAACTCATGCATTAATTCAAGTGCACCTTGAACTGTGTATTCATCTTGTAATGGATGAATATGAGCGAAACCAGGAAAGCGGGCTACTGCTTCATTAATTTTTGGATTGTATTTCATCGTACAAGATCCAAGTGGATAGAATCCAGAGTCCAATCCATGATTACGTTTAGATAACGCTGTATAGTGACGCATTAAATCTAATTCAGATACTTCAGGTAAATTTGCTTTTTCTTTTCGAACATAAGTAGCTGGAATAACTTCTTGAATATCAAAATCTTCAACATCCATTGTTGGTAGACTATATGCAATACGACCTTCTTTACTCATCTCAAAAACTAACGGTTGATCCTTCAGCATGTTGCATCCCCTTTCCGTTTACTAATAATGTTAGTTCATTTACAAATGTATCGATATGTTGTTTTGAACGTAACTCAGTAACAGCGATTAACATATGATTTTCCATAGCGGGTTCAACTTTTGCTAAGTCATAACCACCGATAATTTTTTTCGTAAATAATTCTTTATTTATTAGTGATACATTGTGTTTTACATCAATAACTAGTTCATTAAATGCAGCGCCATCGAAAACTACTGAAATTCCGTTTTCGGCTAATTTCTTTTTCATATATTGAGTTCTTTGAATGTTTTGAGTTGCCATTTCAACAGCACCATTTTTACCAAGTGCAGTCATTGCTACCGAAGCAGCTAAGGCATTTAAAGCTTGGTTAGAACAAATATTAGATGTCGCTTTATCACGACGGATGTGTTGCTCACGAGCTTGAAGTGTTAATACAAAACCACGACGTCCTTCGCCATCAACAGTTTGACCTACTAATCGGCCTGGCATTTTACGCATTAATTTAGTTGTTGCTGCAAAGTATCCACAGTGTGGTCCACCAAATTGTGTTGGAATACCAAATGTTTGAGCATCACCAGCAACGATATCAGCTCCAAATTCACCTGGAGGAGTTAAAGCAGCTAATGCCAATGGATTACTAGAAACTACGAATAAGCTTTTTCCAGTATGAGCGATTGGTTCAATTTCATCTAAAGCTTCAATTTGACCATAGAAATTAGGGTATTGAACAACAACACACGCAACATCATCATTCATTTCACTTTGAAGCTCAGCTAAATCAGTTTTACCATCTTTAAGGCCGATTTCTACTACTTGTAAATGTTGACCTTTTGCATAAGATAAAATAACTTCGCGAGATTGTGGATGAACAGCTTTTGAAACTAAAATTCGTTTTTTACCAGTATGTCCAGCAGCCAAAGTAGTTGCTTCTGCAAGAGAAGTACCACCATCATACATCGATGAGTTTGCAACATCCATACCAGTTAATTCACAAATCATTGTTTGAAATTCAAAGATTGCTTGAAGTTCACCTTGAGAAATTTCTGGTTGGTACGGTGTATAAGCTGTATAGAATTCAGAACGTGAGATAACATGATCAACTACTGTTGGCAGATAATGATCATATACACCAGCACCTAAGAATGAAACATATTCTCTTAAGTTTGCATTCTTATTAGCTAATCCACTTAATTCTTGTAATAAATCAGATTCAGATTTTGCTTTTTTAATATTTAATAAGCCATTGAAACGAACTTTTTCAGGAATATCACTAAATAACTCATCAACTGAAGAAATACCCACAGTCTTTAACATCTCTTGACGATCTTGCTCTGTCATTGGTAAATAACGATGCATAAAAGTAATCCCCTTTCTCCCCCTAGTTATTTCTTATCTCTTTTATAAAATGGTGTTGCAACAACTACTGCTTTTAATTTTTTATTTCGAATTTCAACCTCTAGTTCAGTACCTAAAGCTGAAAATTCAGTTTTAATTAATGCAAGTCCAATATTTCTCTTTAAAGTTGGAGATTGCGTTCCACTCGTAACTTCACCAATTAACTCATCATTTAAATAAACCGGATAGTGACTTCTCGGAATTCCTTTATCGATCATTTCGATTCCAACAAGCTTACGAGGTATACCATTTTCTTTTTGTTGTTTTAGAACTTCTTTACCAAAGAAGTTTTCTTCTTTATTTAATTTCACTGCAAAGCCAATTCCAGCTTCAAGTGGCGTAATATCTTTAGTTAATTCTTGACCATATAATGCAAGCGTTGCTTCAAAACGAAGCGTATCACGTGCACCTAACCCACAAGGTTTAAGTCCATCGGCTTTTCCTGCTTCAAGTAGTACATTCCAAATTTTTGCAACATCTTCTGCTGCACAATAAATTTCGAATCCATCTTCACCTGTGTATCCTGTTCTAGAAACAAGTGCGGTCGTTTCAGCAATTTGAACTTCATTTTTAAAAGTAAAATACTTAATTTCAGTTACATCTAAAGCAGTTAAACGTTGTAAAATTTCTACTGCTTTTGGACCTTGAAGTGCCAATTGTGCCATTTCATTACTTTTATTTTCTACTTTTACATCACCTTCAACATGTGAAAGTAACCATTCAAAATCCTTTTCAATGTTAGACGCATTTACGACTAATAAATAATGATCATCACTAAATTTGTAAATTAGTAAATCATCAACTGTTCCAGCATTTTCATAGCACATTGCACTATATAATGCGCCTTCATTTTTCAGCTTCGAAACATCATTTGTCATCATTTTTTGTAAATATTTAAGACTATCTTTACCAGTTACTTCGATTTCACCCATATGTGAAACATCAAATAAACCAGCCGCTGTACGAACAGCTTCATGTTCTTCTTTAATGCTCGAAAATTGCACTGGTAGCTCCCAGCCACCAAAATCAATTGTTTTACCACCTAACACTTTGTATTCATCAAACAAAGGCGTACGTAATAAAGTCGTCATGTAGCTTTCTCCCCCTAATCTACATGCTAGCGTGATGGAAAACTAACTTAATAGTTCGTCCAGCTAACCATTAAATATTTTACATAATTTGTCTTTTTTCGGAAAAACTAGTAGAAAACAAGAAAATATTATTAAACGAAATTAGTTTATTGTTTTTTCTTAACAATCAAACTTTTTAGTTTAAAAAAATAATAAGCAATTTTTCTTTTTTTCTATACTATTATCCTAACATTAAACGACAGTTTTCATCAATAACGAAGTGAAATTTTAAAAAAATAAAATCACGAACGTTATACGCATTATTTTACTATAACGTTCACTATTATCCAATAAAAAAATGAAATGGGTGAGATTAACATGTCAATAGAGATTAAATTCCATACAGAATGGCAGGATGAGTTTTTAGAAAAGCTTGAACATGATGGACCATGGTCTAATTGGGAAAATTATAAACTCGCCTATCAAACTTCTACCAAATTAGCAATTCCTTCTTTTTCGGGAATGATTGCACCAAGTCATTTACCAAATTTAACGCCTTTACCGCACCAATTAGACGTTGCAACGACCGTTATTGAAAAAATGAACGGAAAAGCAATACTTGCAGATGAAGTAGGTTTAGGTAAAACGGTTGAAGCAGGATTAATTTTAAAAGAATACATGATTAGAGGTTTAGTTAATAAAGTACTTATACTTGTTCCTGCTTCACTCGTATCCCAATGGACATTTGAATTAAATACAAAATTTCATATTCCAGCAATCGCTCAACAAAAGAAAAGTTATGTATGGGATAGTTGTGATGTTGTTGTTTCATCAATAGACACAGCAAAAAGAGCGCCTCACAGAGATAAGATACTAGATATTAACTATGATTTAATCATTATCGATGAAGCTCATAAACTAAAAAATAATAAAACAAAAAACTATGAGTTTGTACAATTATTGAAAAAAAAATACTGTTTACTTTTAACTGCTACTCCTGTTCAAAATCGGATTGAAGAAATATTCCATTTAGTATCTTTATTAAAACCAGGACATCTTGGAAATAAAACTAGTTTTGAAGAATATTTTTCAGCTAAAAATCGTTCGTTAGAACATGAAGATTTACTCAGAGAACTAATTGGAAAAGTGATGGTACGTAATCGAAGACAGGATACAGGAATAGAATGGACAAAACGAAAAGTTGAAACTGTTCTGATCAATTTTAGTGAAGATGAACAAAAATTATATGATCTTCTTGAAGAATGGCAAAAATCTCAATATACCGGAGTCACTTCTGCATTTTCATTTCTTACTTTTAAAAGAGAAGCATGCAGTAGTAGAGAAGCTGTTTATGTCTCGATGAAAAAAATGCTACAAAGATTTGAAAAAGAGAATATAGATATTAATGATCCATATATTGATAAAATTTTCCATCAAATTAATCAAATTACTTCAAACTCGAAAGCTAATAAAGTAATTGAATTAATAAAGAAAATAAATGATAAAGTCATCATCTTTACTGAATATCGTGCAACTCAACTTTATTTACAATGGTTTCTAAAACAAAATGGCATTACCTCTGTTCCATTTCGAGGTGGATTTAAACGGGGTAAAAAGGATTGGATGAAAGAGCTCTTTAAAAATAGAGTACAAGTACTAATCGCCACTGAGGCTGGTGGAGAAGGTATTAATCTACAATTTTGTTCAAATATGATTAATTATGATTTACCTTGGAATCCAATGAGATTAGAACAAAGAATTGGACGTATTCACCGACTTGGGCAAACTGAAGACGTAAGTATTTATAATTTTGCCACAGTAGGTTCGATCGAAGAGCATATATTACGCTTACTTTACGAAAAAATCCATTTATTTGAACGTGTAATAGGTGAACTAGATGATATTCTTACACGAATTCCTTATAAGGATTTTGAAGCTCACATGAACGAAATATTCATAAATTCAAAAACTGAGGGCGAAATGAAGATTAAAATGGAGAATTTAACTTCTATTATCCAATTACAGCAACATAAACAAGTAGGTGACAGTTATGCAGCAACGTGAAATTCATGATTATATTGAATATTTTTTTAAAAACAATGAATGTGAAATCGTAAAAAATACTCCAACTTATTTAGAAATTCAGTTAACCATTGATATGGATAAAAAATTAATGAACCGACCTTTCTATTGGCATTATTTAGAGAAAACAGGCGGAATTCCAAATCCTATGAAATTAACAATGATAACTGACAATGATAATGTACCAGAAGATATTAAAGGAGAACAAATCCATTTTGGTTCTCCCAGACTTCATCAAATTTTTTCAATTGTAAATGAACTAGGTCAATCAATTAGATTATATGAAGATATTCATCCTCCAATGGGACAACAAGTTGCTCTCCATCCATGGTTAGCAGTCAACTATCAAGTATCATTTACATGCGACCATAAAAAAGACTTTCTATACTCATATGGAATCCATTTAATTTCGGGTACGATTATTGAAAATTTTCATACAAAGCTCGAAAAAATTAAATTTAATTCGAAGATTCCAGACTTTTGCTATTCGATGTCTCCTATAATCAAACCAATTAGTGGTTTAAATCGAATGGAGCAACTTCTAAGAAGTAAAATTCAGGAAGAGGATGAAGTATGGGCTGAAGAAGCACGTAAACGATGGAAGCATGATCTTGATTTATTGAATCAATTTTATAAAGATGATGATGAAAAACCAGAAAACTATCATGTAGAATATAATGCACTTAAAGAGCTTTATGAACCTGTCATACATGTAGATTGTATTAATGGCGGATTATTTTATCTTTCGCCCTTTACGATGAGTAAACTAGGTTAATAAAAAGACTGATTTCGAAATTGAGAAATCAGTCTTCTTTATTACATACTTTTCTTATTTTTTCTGCTTTGGATTTTTTTCATATATAGCGCAATACTTAATGGGAGCATTCCAAACATATTCGTAGAAAAAGATTCTTTAGTCTCCTCTTTTTCATGCTTAATGATTTCACGTTTCTCTTTCGGTTGATCTATATAGTTCATAAATTGTTGTGTCATATATTTTACATAATCGTTCGTTTTCAAACTAATCACCTAGCTTTCAATTCTTATTTCTACTATCTCCTCCTTTAATAGAATTTAAACAGTTAATGATTTCCAGAGCTACTTCTAAAGGTGAAAGTGTATTAGATAAAATTGAAAAATCGGCTTTTTCATACGCAGATTTTCTGTTTGCAAATAAAGCCTGCATATCATCAAGCGATCGATTCTTTGCATTTGGGCGATTATGGTCAAAACAAATGCGTTCATATAAAATCTCGATGGATGTTTCAAGATAAAATAATATACCATTCTTTTTCATAAAATTGATATTCTCTTCACGAGTAATGATTCCACCACCAGTTGAAATCACCGCATCATTAGACGTAACTTTTTTTAAAACTTCAGATTCAATGTCTCTAAATCCGTTTTCTCCATATTCCTCAAAAATTGTGGGAATCGTTTTTGATGTATGTAATATAATTTCTTCATCAATATCAACAAATTGAATATTTAACTGCTCGGATAAGATGTTCCCTACAGTCGTTTTACCACATCCCATAAATCCTACTAAATATATAGGCTTCATTTTTTATATTTCCCCCGTTTAATCTGTCCAATTAGTAATTAGGTTTTCGCCCTTTAAATAATTAAATTGAACGATATGATTTTTTATTTTTGAATTACTACTTGTCAACGTTACCTTATATTCATCTTTTGAAGTTTCATTAAAAGTCCATATAATTTTTGTATTATTATAATACTTAATTAAATTTGATTGAAGTGGAATATCACCTTTTTTTAAATCGTACACTGCCTGAGAATGAGCTCTCTCTAATCTATTTTGAATGGAACTATAATTTGAAAACGAATGGATTGAATGAATTATATCGATTTGTATAATAAAAAATACAAAAAGTATGTTTAAAACTAGCATTGTGTAAGGTAAAAATATTCCTTCTTCAGATAACATTTTAATTTTGATCAGTAAATAATCGAACATTCTTTTCATAACTGACACCATTTTGATCAACTACTTTAACTAAAATTTTCTGTTTGCCATTCCTTTTAAAAATTAAACTACTAACATTCTGAAGAACAATTTCATGACCTGTATTTAACTTTTGGCGACGAATAATTGTCGCATATTTCCGATAACTAATTTGAACGTGGTATATATCTTCGAAAACAAGCATTTCACTATAAATTGTATGACCTATGCTTTTATTCGCTTCTTTTTGTACTTCTTTTATGAAATTATCCCATTCTAATCGATTTAAGGATTCATATTGGTGATTCCTATGAACAAATCCACTTAAACTTGATGTTGAAATCGAAACAATTATTAAGAAAATAACGAATGAAAAAAGCGTCTCTAATAATGTAAACCCATTTTCATTTTGTAATTTTTTCACAAATTTCACTTTCCTTTGTTCTGTAGATCCACTTCACACAAATTTGTGTATATTCTTTCATCATATCATTTTGATAAATTGTAAATATTTGACCATTTAGAAAACGATCTCCTTCTGAAAAATCAACACGATTTAAATAATAAGTATGTACCGAGTCCGTTAAAATATCGTCTGCTATATTTATTAATTGTAATGACTCTTTGTTTTGCAATAATAATGTCATTGAAGGGACGATCACGACACAAAAAAGTATCATTATATTTAGTGAAAGAATTGATTCAAAAAACGTAAAACCTCTCTCATTTTTTATCATATTTAAATCGACCACTCCCTAGATAAAAAGTAATAATATATTCACTATTTTTATAACGAATAGAAATAGTCCCTGAATTTGAAATTGTGCCGTCTGCGGTATATCGCAATGGAGGTTTAAGTGAAAGGTAAGTAATTAGGATATCTGGATCATATTTACGATTTACTATGGGAGGGTTTAATAAATTATCTTGGATCTCATAATTCCCTTTAAAGAAAATGATTCTTGTAGGAATTTGTTTAATCGCTGCATTTCTTTGAGTAAGGAATAGGTCATTTTGAAACATTTGCAAGAAAAGCACTAGCTTTTGATTTTCTTCAATTTTCTTCATTTGAGTAATAGGTAGAATAAGTAACAACATGATTAACGAAAGGACCATTAACATCTCCACTAGCGTAAAACCGTCTTGACTTTTAGCTTCTTGTTTATGGAATCGAAACAGTGCCAGTAATCTTGTCATATGATAGCTCGGTTTTATTTTTACATTTATATGTTGCGATATAGCCCTGCTCTTTCAAGATTTCTAAATTATCTGGAAGATGTTCATTTTCTAAACGAAATGATTCAACACTTGACTGCACCATTTTTTGTAAGGCTAAACAGCCCTTTGCCTGAATTGAATTTTGCTGTTTCCCTATATTCGGTATAACTAATAATAAAAGTATTGAAATGACTAAAAGAACGACTAGCATTTCAATTAAAGTAAATCCTTTCTCATTCAATGAAAACCCTCCTAAAAATTGTTCATCAATTGAAACATTGGAAAAAGTATTGCTATATAAAGTGATAAAATACTTGTTGAAATAACAATTAAAATAATGGGCTGGATCAATTTTATTGAACGAAGAAAATATTCCTCTAAACTTCTTTTTAAGAATTCGGCGTAATCATGTAATTCTTCGGAAAGTGTACTGTTGTTCATTCCATGATCGATTATAAAAATCAAATCACGATTAAAGGTCGAATCATTCTCCAATGTTTGTTGTAATGAATTTCCATTACGAATAAGATTAAACATTATTTTTGATTTTTCTTTTATAAAGGTTCTACTATCATTGTTTTGCATCGTCTTCAAAGCTTCAATTATAGGAAAGCCAGCATGTAACAAAATACTTAATTGCATAGAAAATTCATAAGTATTCATTGTTATTAGGAACGATTTTAAAAGTGGAATTTGAATTAACTTATTCATTTGCTCAATTGGAGTTAGTTTCTTAATAAAGTGAAAGGAACTAATGATTATAATTGAGCAAATAAATAAAAATAGGAGGATGATGGACGGCATGCGTTTGATTAATTGTAAATAGGCAAATGCGAAAGAGTGTTGATTTGACTGAAAAGTAGTAAAAAGCATTTCAAATTGAGGAATAATAAAGTTACGAAATACAATGAGGATTAAAACCAAAAATATGATTAAGCAAATCGGATACGCAATTACTTTTCGAAAGTATGCGCGATGTTGAATTTTCTTATGTAACATAAAACTACCTTCTTTAAGCGCAAATGATAAATCGCCATGTACTTCAGAATAATACAAGTACACGATAACGTCTGCATGTAAATTCAGATTAGTTCCAAACTCAACAAAAGAATTCCCTGTAATTAATTTTTGTTTAGCATCTTCAAATAGATCTTTATATTTGTTTGGTAGTTGAATTGTTAAGAATTCAATGGCTTGAATCAATGGGTAACCTTTTTGTAAAAGTTCGCCTAATATTTTTAAAAGCCTTGCCTGTTCGTACAAAGGAAGTTTTTGGCTACGTATTTTATTAACCATAAAGCATGCTTCTATCAAGAGATTTATAATCGATGTAACCAAGTGCATATCCTTTAATAATTTCATGATTAATCGTTTGTAATTGCAATTCTTCTTTAACTCCTTCCCTTAACTCGTTAAAAATTAAATCTAAAGCTTTTCCATATAATAATTCATAAACACCTAATCGCCTATTTTTTCGCTGAGCTAAACAATTTGGATCACACTCTCCATCACAATAAGGACACTTTACTTTGACAAGTCGCTGCGATACGATTGCTACCAATGATTGAAAGAGTTCTTCCTTTGGTATCCCGAATTCTAACATTCTAAATAAAGCACCCTTAGTATTTTTGGAGTGCAGTGTCGTTAATACTAAATGTCCCGTTAAGGCCGCTCTAACGGCAATTCTAGCAGTTTCCTCGTCCCTAATTTCTCCTACCATTACTATATCTGGATCTGCTCTTAAAATTGCCTTCAGACCAGTCACATAACTCAATCCTGCCTTTTCATTAACCTGCATTTGGAAATACTCATCCGATTTCCTTTCTATCGGGTCCTCTAACGTAATAATATTTCGAGTAAAATCTTTTTTTGCTGCTTGTAAAAGTGAATAAAGTGTTGTCGTTTTACCACTCCCTGTCGGACCAGTAAAAAGCATGAGTCCATGAGAATGATGAAGTAACGAAAGTAATTTTCGGGTCGTTGATGGAAATAATGAGAGTTTTTCAATTGGGGTAATGACTTGCTGAGGATGAATTCTTATAACCATTGATTCTTCAATAATTGAGGGTAATGTAGCTATCCGAAGTGATAAAAGTGAATCATTAATATTCACAACTAATATTCCAGTTTGTGGTTTGCGTTTTTCGCCAATATCCATACTACCTAGAAATTTCAGATGCATAATCATCTGTTTAGCTTCATGCTTACTAATACGTTGTATTACCTTAATATCCCCATCAACTCTAAAGCGAATTTCAACGCTATTCTCTTTAGGCAATAGATGAATATCTGAAGCTCCAAAATGGCAAGCTTTCTTAAAGAGTTCTTCTACTATTTTTTCAACTGACTTCATATAATCACTCCTTTCAATTGGTGCAATTATATTATCACGTATAAAAACATTCAATTTATTAAAATGACGTAATTGATTGTATAAATGATTTTTGAAATAAGTATTTTAACGAACTAACGTTAATATGATGAAAAAATAATGTCTAAATTCAATTTTATATAAAAATAAAAAAATTTTCATAAAGAAAAAGCATCACTCGCGTACATTCGATGTATAGAAATCAGCAAAATAACGAAAATAATATAGAGTAGAATACTTCTAATAACTTTAATTGTATTAATACATTGTTTACAATTGTAACTTTCTTATTTTATAATAATGAATGGGTAGAAATTATTTATGGGGGGATTTAGAATGGATCGTATGTTTCGCGTTCTAGGATTCTGGACAGCTATTTTTACGGTAATGTTCTATGTTGGTCATATGACTGGTGCTGCTCTACTATTTGCAGTACAAACAGCATTTTTCGTAGTATTAGGCTATCTGAAGCTTTCTGAGCGTATGTACATCTATATCTTTGGCGCATACTTAACTGTGTTCTTTGTAGGATTTACATATTATAGTACTTTCTTATTAGTACCTAGCTTTGGTGAGTAAATAAAAACCAGTCATTTGACTGGTTTTTTTATTTGTATTCATTTAATGAAATTAATTCATTTATTTCTTGTTTTAAATCGTCAGCTATTCCTTTGGTTTGAATAAGTAATTGAAATGAATCACTTATCCCTCCTGGCATAATTAATGATTGGACTGCCCGATTTTGCTTATACTCCTCTGAAAATGGATTTACTTGGGCGTGTTGAATTAACCAGTTTAAGATTCCAAAATCAAGAAGTGCATTTCTTTGTGTTGAGAAATAAACTTGATCAATTTCCTTTTGTAAGCCAATATGTTTCAATTCGTCCCAATGTATATGAGTTGTTAAATCCATTTCACCAATTAAATCTAATACATTCGTTTTCATCTCATGTTGATGATAGCCTCTTAGGCTTCCCTTTAATCGATGAGGCGCATCCCATTCTTCTCTATTAAAACCATAATCAACCGTGATGATCATCCCATTAATTAGTTTAGATTGCATGTTATTAAAAACTCTTTCCATAACTAGTGGTATTTCAAGTCGTTGTCCTTTTTTACCATGAAATTGATGTCTATCAAGAAATTCATTTATTTTTATATCATCGATCTCAATATAACGCTCGACTAACTTATCATCCTCGTTGTAAGTTAAAACAACTTCGTGCCATCTCTCATTTTGAAATTCTACAACACGAACAGGTAATGCATCAAATAGTTCATTTGAGAATATTACCCCTTCAACCACTTGTTGCATCTCAGTCAATCCAGAATAAAATTTCACATTTGAATGCTCGATTAACATTTCTTTCTGTAATAATTGGTGGAAGTTACTTTCGTCAACAAGGATATAGTTTAATTTTGAATAAACTGTTGGTTCATTTTTTTTACAATAAGTAAGAAATGAATTCGCAAAACGACCATTGCCTCCACCTACTTCTACAAATGTTAATCCAACTAGATTATTCTTCACAAAAGAACAGAAAACAGATGCGATTACTTCTCCATATACAGTTCCAACTGAGCTAGAAGTATAGAAATCACCTTTTTGTCCGATTTTCTGATTTTCCTTTTGATAATATCCCTTTTCGGGATCATATAAAGCAATATTCATAAACTCTTCATATGTAATCTGGTGATTTTGTTTTTTATTCATCGCTTCTTTAAGTATTTTATTCATCCAATTATCCTTAAAAAAATGGGTTATGTTTTTTCTCTTCCCCAATTGTCGTTGTAGGACCGTGTCCGCTACATACAACTACATCGTCAGGAAGTGATAAAAGCTTTCCTTTTATACTTTTAATTAATTGATCGTGGTCACCACCAGGCAAATCTGTACGTCCTATACTACGTTGGAATAACGCGTCACCAGAAAAAACGGTTTTAATTTCTTTGCAATAAAACGAAACACTTCCTGGTGAATGGCCAGGCGTTTCAAAAATCGAGAATAAAAATTTACCAATTTCCATCTTGCCTTCTTTTTCAATAAGATGATCTGCTTCTCTTGCAAAGATTGCTTGATTTCTCATAAATAATTCAGAACCATTTTTTTGACCATCTGTTAACCAATCAGCTTCATATTTATGAATATAAACGGGTATATTATATTCATCACGAACTTCGTCAACTGCTCCTATATGATCAAAATGGGCATGCGTAAGAAGAATCGCTATTGGTTTTAAATTATTTTCTTCTATAACATTAAAAATAACATCAGCCTCTTCACCCGGATCAAAAATTACGGCTTCATTTACATCATTACTTACGACGTAACAATTAGTTTGTAATGGACCTAATGGTAGTTGGAAAACATTCATGCTTTTACCCTGCTTTCTATTTTATATACCTAATACTATATCATAATTTTATTTAAGCGCTTAATTTCAAATAGACAATTGTTCATAAAAGTTTTACAATAATAATGATGTAGAAAGCAAACAGGGGTTTTGCTAAAAGAAATTTATAGGGGGTTTACAATGGGTACAGTTATTATCTTTATATTAGTAGCTATTTTATGTGTTCCAGCATTATTATCTTCATTAAAGAAGAAAAACTTATTAGCTATATTCTTTTCTGGTGCTACTTTAGTATTATTTGCTTGGTTTGCCGTTATGACAATTATACATAGTGGTTATCCACCAGCACATTTATAAAATACACTTTGTTTTCTATTTTTGGAAAACATGATACTTATTTTAAAAAGGCTGACACTTATGTCAGCCTTTTTATTTTCATTAAATAATTAACTATCGGGATTTTAAGTTTCCGCCTTCTAGGTTAAAGAGTGAATAAAGTAAAATTGGAAAGGTCTCAGAAAAGATCGAATCAAACATTGAGAGTGGTAATGGATTGATTCCTTTCCCTAACTCGAGTGTAAAACCTGGCTTTCGAAATTCTTGGATGAACCAATCTTTGTAACCTGCATGACTATCAATTGTTTTTACGGCTTTATACGGACTTACTTCTGAAAAATATTTTGCATATACAGCTGAGATGCTAGGTTCTAAATGATCATAACCCCAGTAAAATTCTCTTCCTTGAGTATGTAATGCTACGACTAAATCAAAATTTCGTTCGTTTGCTAAATTATACATTGCAATCGATTCTGGTTCACTTAATGGAAAATCTCCAGGATAATCCCGTGGTGCAAATGTCTTTGGTTTTTTGCGCTTTTTTTCTATCTCCCAGTTTGCAGGAAATTGATTATTTAAATCGACACCGCGAATATTTGCTTTCCAACCTGTAAAATCATCATATTCTTCATTTATCTTCGTGACAAAATTCATATACTCTTCATTCTCTATTTCCTGATTTACAACTAAATTAACGCCATCTGGATTAACCATCGGGACAATCGACAATGTAATTTGATTATATAACTCCAACATTTCTTTATGGTAAGGCAGATTTTCATTTGAAACGGTTTGTGCTAACCACTCAGTCATTTTCATAAGAACACAAGAGGTTATCCACTCATTAGCATGAAAAGCACCATTCCAGTGGATTTTACGCTCTCCACATCCAAAGACAATTTCATATATTGGTTTATTTAAAACAGTACTCCCTATGCAATTTAAATTTAGAAATGGATACTGACTTAGTAGAAAATTCAAATCCTTCTCTAGTTCTATAAAATCATACTTTCGAGGAACAAATGTATTGATTAGATCATTTTGATTCAAACTATTCACCTCATATACATTTTTGTACTTTATTGTATGAAAAGAAATAAAAGAAAAGCACTTCCAGTAAGGAAGTGCTTCGTCTTATTCGAACTTTGTTTCACCGCGTTTATATTTAATTTCATAGAAACGAAGTAAGTCTTTATAAATTATTGAATTTGAATATTCAAGTGATTTCTTAGCTTTTGCTAAATCTTCTTTAGGTGGTTTTTGATTTTCTAAAACCTCACCAGTTACTGCATCATACATTTTTTCATTTGTGTAAATATATTTGTCAGTAACAATTGTTCCATCACGGAAAACAACAAAGTCTTTATGTTTCGGTGAGAATAAATCATTACCAAAGTTAATTGATGTTTTATTTGCATCAACGCCTAATAAGTTTAAAATAGTAGGCTTAACGTCAATTTGACCAGCCACTTCATGCATAGTTTGTCCTTTAGTTTGACCAGGTACATGGATAAATAAAGGTACTTTTTGTAATTTAACATGCTCTGCTGGAGTAATATCTTTACCTAATACTTCACTCATTGCACGATTATGGTTTTCAGAAATACCATAGTGGTCACCATACATAACGATAATTGTATCATCGTAAAGACCAGATGCTTTCATTTCTTCAATAAAGTTTTTAATTGATTCATCTAAATAACGTACTGTCGTTACATAATTATCAACTGTTGCATCGCCTGTTTTTAATTTATCAATCATTTGATCCTTTGCATCCAATTCAAATGGATAGTGATTCGTTAAAGAAATCATACGATTATAGAAAGGTTTAGGCATGTCTTTCATTTTTTCAACAGATTGTTCGAAGAAGTACTTATCCTTCAGTCCCCAACCAATTGATGTATCTGCTGTTACTTTGTAATCATCTTCATTATAATAGCGATCATAACCTAGACTCGGATACATCATATCACGGTTCCAGAACGATTTATTATTAGAATGCATTACAGAAGTATAGTAATTTTGGTTTGCTTTTAAAATAGCTGGTGTAGCAGTGAAAGTATTTCCACCATTTGTGAAATATACTGCCCCACGGTCTAATGGATATAAGCTGTTATCGATAAGGAATTCCGCATCAGATGTTTTACCTTGCCCAGTTTGGTGGTAAAAATTATCAAAGTAATAACTTTCTTTTAAATACTTATTTAAGAAAGGTGTAATTTCTTGTCCATTAATTTCACGACCGATCACAAAATTTTGTAATGATTCTAATGAAATTACAACTACGTTTTTACCTTTGTACTTCCCATGAAGCTGTGCATTTACACCTGTATCATTTGCACGTATAAAGTTCTCAATACCTGCTAATTCACTATCATCTGCCATTGCTTTTTGAGCAGTAGTCTTAGATTGTTGAACCATATCATAAATATGGTAATTGTATAATCCTAAAAATTTTACGATATATTCTCTATCAAATGAACGCGTTAATAATTGAGGACGTTCTGTCTCAGCCAAACCAAGGTTTACTAAAAATACAGCTACTGCTACTAAATAATAAGCTGTTCTTGACTTACCTTTAATGTTTGCTGTCGTAAAGAATTTTTTACCCCATAAAATATTAACAAGTATTAAGATAATAATATCAGAGAAAGCTAAAATTGTTTTAAAGCTAATCATCGCCTTAACACTTGAACCTAAATCAGCAAAGTTTTGTGTCATGAATAATACAGGAATTGTTACGAAATCATCAAAGAATGAATAGTAAGCAGTGTCACCAATTAATATTAAGGACATTATCAAACTGATCCAAATGACCGCTCTATTTCGTTTATGCCCTTTCGCAAATAAACTAATACCAATAAAAATTAATAATGAAGAAATTGGACTAATAATTAATATAAATTGTTGCATTGTGTTTTCAATTTCTAAGTCAAAGTAGTACATACTTAATAAGGTTGCTTTTATCCATAAAAGGAATACTGCAAGTAAAGGAAATCCGAAGTTTTTAGTAAACTTTTTCCACATAATCTGTTCCTCCTCTTTCAAAACTAATAATCTATCTTTTTAATGTTTATAAATTAATATTTCATGTTTATCAATTCACATATTTATTTAATTGGCATACAAGCCAAGAATTTTCAAAATTATCGTCTTCACTTCACATTATTATGTTCTATTAATCTCATTTTTTCTGACGTCATTCAATTTATCACATATATGCTTCACACGTCAAATAACTAATTTTTTTATCAATTCAATCTAATAAACATAATAAGGTACTTCAATTAGAAGTACCTTAAGGAATAATTAAATTTCGTTAGTAATGAATTTTTTTACTAAATATGCTGCTCCAATTGCTCCTGCATCGTTTCCTAACTTAGCGATAGAAAGCTTTGTAGATTCACGAACAGTTGTAAAAGCAAACTGATCAAAATAATTTTTTAGTGGTTTGATTAGTAAATCACCTGCATTCGAAACGCCACCACCAATAATAATATTTTCTGGATTCAATGTATTTCCAACTCCTGCTAAGACAAGAGCTAAATATTTCATAACATGATTAACAATCTCTTCAGCTACCCCATCACCTTGTGAGTATGCATCAAACACATCTTTTGTCGTTAATTCTCTTTGAGATGAAATTTCTTTTAATACAGTCTCTTTTGATGTTGATTGAACTTTTTCATTTGCAATTCGTGCGATTCCAGTTGCAGAAGAAATCGTTTCTAAGCATCCTACTTTACCACAATTACACAATACACCATTCTCAAGTTGGACAGTAGTATGCCCAATTTCTCCTGCAGCACCACTTATACCATGCGCTACAAGCCCATTAACGATTACTCCACCGCCAACACCTGTTCCTAATGTAACCATTACTACATCCCTAGCACCGGCACCTGCGCCTTTCCACATTTCGCCAACAGCTGCAATATTCGCGTCATTGTCGACAATTACTGGAATACCTGATTCCTCTTCTAAAATTGCTTTAAGAGGGAAATTTTCCCACCCTAGATTTACCGCTGCAAAGATTAATCCATCTTCCAGTCGGACTGAACCTGGAGCACCAATACCAATTCCTGCTACATCATTTTTCGTTTTGTTCAATTCCTTTAGCTTTGTATCAATGGCGTTAGATATTGTTTTGGGAATATGCTTTCCACTTTCTGATTTATCAGTTGGTACTTCCCATTTCTCGATAAAATCACCGTCATTGGTTAATAAAGCTAATTTAATACTTGTACCACCTAAATCAACACCTACGATCATCTTTTCCATTTATTACTCTCTCCCTCTCAAGTGAAACCGCTTGCATCTCTATCTAAATAAAAAACGATTTAGTTAAATCGTTTTATTTTCGGATTTCACTTAGCTCTTTTTTTAATATTAAAGTTGCAATTTGTAAGTCTTTTCTTTCTAAAATATTCGCTAGAAATAATTCCTTTAATTCATCTTGCATTAACATTAAGTCCGCTTGTCGATCACCTGTGTAAATAAACGTTCCATAGTTCTTTAAAAATTGTTGGATATCATATACTGATTTCATTGTTGACTCCCACTTTTGTATGTTACTAATTATGTCTTAAGTATAAAGTCGTTTAGTATGTTCGTCAATGAAATGCTGATCCTCCATATTAGCGAGTGAATTAATCAAATTTTTTACTTATTTGGCGCCATTACTTCTTCTAATACTAAATCCTTTTCAAATAAATAAGTTGCGTATTCTTTCCCAACATATCTTATATGCCAAGGTTCATAATGATACCCCGTAACCTCTACCTTATCTTCTGGGTAACGAATTACAAATCCAAATTCATGTGCATGATCGGATAGCCATACCCCTTCTTTTGTTTCTCCAAACTCTGCTTCAAGTTTATTCCCAAAATTCGGTGAAGAAACATCTATCGATAGTCCAGTTTGATGTTCACTAGTACCTGGGACAGCACTGTATGCTTGAGTCCACTCTTCACCTTGTGTTTGTAAATAAAAATTATACAAACTAAGTTGTCTATCATATGATCGATAAGCTGAAACTGGAGTTAGAATAATCCCATTCGCTTCAGCAGTTTGAAATAAATTCTCCAAAGCGTGAGCTGCTTCTTTCCTCATTAACGTTTTATCCTTACTCGCACCATGTAATGGTACGATTGGGTACGTTAAATCTGTTGGCTCATACCCATCTGGTAATTTGCGATTTTTATTAACCAATACTAAATCAGACGCTGGGTTTGTAACTTCCAACATTCCATTCTCCGATTCAATTGCAGTATCATTATAACCTGGAAATACAGGTGATTTTTCTTTTTCTGGTTTTGTCATTTCAGATTTTTCAGTGGAATTGAACATTATTAAATCTTTTCGCATAAAAAAAGCTAGTCCAATTGCAAAAATTAAAAAAATAATAATCCAGGGAAAGTATTTAAATTTCTTCTTTTTTGATCTTCGCACAATAATCTTCCTTCTATTAAAATCGTTAGTTATAACATTATACAATGATTTTTGAATAATCAAGTACGAAGAAGACCTCTTCAGCTTTGTAAGAGGTCTCAATAGTTATAAAATAGGCTCCATCGTTTTGCGTAATGTATTAACAGATGCTTTAAATTGTTTTGTTTCTAGCTCATTTAAATCCAATTCTACTATTTCTCTAATACCACCACGGTTAATAACTGCCGGAACGCCAATATAAAGATCATTTTCACCATATTGGCCATCTAGATAAGCCGATACAGTTATGATACTATTTTCATTTTTTAAAATCGCTTTAGTTAATCTAACTAATCCCATGCCAATACCGTAATATGTAGCACCTTTTCGCTTTATTATGTGATATGCTGCATCGCGTGTATTAAAAAAGATTTCGTCCAATTCAGATTGTTTAAATTGCGGATTCTTTTTTATTACTTGAAGAATGGGTTGCGTTCCTACTGTAGTCTGAGACCAGACAGGAAGTTCACTATCACCATGTTCTCCTATTATATAACCGTGTATATTGCGTGAGTCCACATTGAAATAATCTCCAAGTAAATATCGAAATCGAGCTGTGTCTAAGCTTGTACCTGAACCAATTACTCTTTCCTTTGGCAATCCTGAGAATTTCCAAGTTACGTATGTAAGTATATCGACTGGGTTAGTTGCAATTAAAAAGATACCATTAAATCCTGCGCTCATTATCTCGCTAATTATTCCTTTAAAAATCGCTGTATTTTTGGCAACTAAATCCAAACGAGTTTCACCAGGTTTTTGAGCTGCACCAGCTGTAATTACGACTAATGCTGCATCTTTGCAATCACTATAATCTCCTGCCCATATTCTAGTTCTTGAACTCACAAAAGGTAAACAGTGACTCAAGTCCATTGCGTCGCCTTCTGCTTTTTCTTTATTTAAATCAATCATTACTAATTCTTCGGCTAAACCCTTATTTAACATCCCAAACGCGTAACTAGCTCCAACAGCACCTGTACCGATTAGTGCGACACGATTTATCTCTTTTCGTAACATGTTGTTCCACCCTTCAAATCTCGTTAGTAGAGACTGATTTAATTATGTCCATTAGTTAACAACAGAATTGTGAAATAACTCTCAAAATTGTTACAGTTTTTTACTGGCTTCTGAATCAGACTTATTTATTTTCAAGCAAACCGTGTTTTCTTATTCAATTATTATCTGGGCTAGTCTTAATCGTGCTTGTTTCAGTTATGATTATTGGAATCGAACAATCATGTTTTTCTGTTGGGATTGTTTCAATAATTTGAATTTCGTAAGCTAATGAAACTAAATCTCCATTATAATTTTCTAAATATCGATCATAAAAGCCTCCACCATAACCTAAACGATCTCCCTTTATAGTATAAGCAACACCTGGAACAACGATTAAATCAATATTTTCTTTACTTATTTTTTCGCAACTATCCTCAATTGGCTCTTGTATTCCAAAATACCCTACTTGTAAATCAGAAAAACTTTTTATTTTAAAAAACTGCATTTCTCTTGTCTTATGGTTACACTTTGGAACAACGACGGTTTTATTCTGCATCCAGCATGATTGAATCAAGTAATTTGTATTAATTTCATGCTCCATAGGCATTGTAGTCGCAACGATATCTGCATTTTTCCAAACATCTATTTCCATTAATTGATCAATAATTTGTTTGGAACGTTTATCTCGATCTAATTTAGATAGTTCTTTAATATTCTTAATCATTGAAGTTCTAATATGTTTCTTTTCCATAATATCCTCCATTTCTTCGGGAAATGCTCTATAAATACAAAAAAACAGTAGGAAAATTCCTACTGCTTACTTTGTTTCGCGATGAACTGTAACTTTTTTAAGTCTTGGGCAATATTTTTTAAGCTCAAGACGGTCTGGGTTATTACGTTTATTTTTAGTAGTGATATAGTTACGATCTCCGCATTCTGTACATGCTAATGTAATATTTACGCGCATTTTATTTTCCCTCCTGACATAGTGACATAATCAGACTTGTATATAATAACATTCTTTCGGAATAATTTCCATAGTTTTTCTGCATTCAATGCATTTCTTTTGATAATTTTTTTATTGAATTATGTACAAATTTATTTTCATTATTCAGAGTATACTTTTGAAAAATTGCTTGATGATGCAGAACACTTCCTTGATCAATTCTAATATTGGAACTTATTGATACATAAGGTCCAATAACACAGTCCTCCTCTATTGTAACATCATTCCCAATAATGACCGGAGATACAATTTTAACATTATTATTTATTATCACATGTTCGCCTAAAAAAATTCTCGGCAAGATCTGTACTGCAGGAATAGGTAAGTTTAACTTTTCCTCAATCCAATCAAAATTCAGTTTCGCAAAGCGCCTTGGCGTTCCATAGTCAATCCAGTATCCATCCAAGTGAAAAGCATGTAAACGTACTTTTTCAATTAATAATAAAGGAATTAAATCATTACTAATATCAAAATAGCGATTTTCTGGGATATACTTTAATAATTTTGGATCCATAATATAGATACCTGTATTCACTAACTTACTTATTTCTTTTCCACTTATTGGCTTTTCGATAAAATCGATTATTTGTCCATCTTTTACTCTAACATTCCCATATGAAGCGCACTTTTCAACTTGTTTCACAAACATCGAAAACATATTTCCATTAAGTAAATGCTGTGAAATTGCTTCCTTTATATCTCCATCAAATAATATATCTCCATTAATTAATAAAAATGGCTCCGTTAGAGAATGTTTCGAAAGACTTAAGCAACCTGCAGATCCTAAGCTTTTTTCTTCGATAATAAAGTCAACAGCTATATTTTTTAGTTTCATCGCGTTTATCGTTTCAATTATAGCTTGCGACATATAATGAAGTTGAATGATTAAATCAGTAAATCCCATTCTCGTTAAATGTAGTAATAAATGCTCAATAGCTGCTCGATTAGCAATTGGTAAGAGTGGCTTAGGAATATTGTTAGTTATTGGTAAAAGCCTTTGTCCATATCCTCCAGCTAGAATAACAACCTTCATCAGTACCACCCCAAAATTTTATATTCGTTTAACAAGTATGCGAAATATTACATTTTTATGACAAAAGGGTGTTCAAACTATAAGTAGTTTGAACACCCTTTTGATTTATTGATTTAATAAATAATGTTTACCTTTAACTAAATAATAGATATTCTCTGCAATATTTGTCGCGTAATCTGCGATTCTCTCCAAATATCTGCAAATGAACGCCATTTGCATGATATTTGCTACATGTTCAGGAGAATCTGCAATGCTTGACATTAAAGTTTGAACAGTCGTTCCATATAGTTCGTCTACTTTATCATCAATCTCTCCAATTTCTTTAGCTGCTTGTAAATCTTCTGTTCTGTAAGCGCCAGTAGCTTTTGTTAACATTTCAAGTCCAAGTAAATGCATTTTTTCAATATTCTCTAATGGTAAGTTATCTTGACGACCGCGAATACGAATCGTTGACTTTGCTATATTAACTGCATAATCTGCAACGCGTTCTAAATCATGTGCAATTTTGATAGCTGTTAAATTTCTTCTTAAATCAACCGCTACTGGTTGTTGTCTTGTGATAATAACAAGAATTAATTCATTTATTTCTTTTTCAAGCTTATTAATACGATCATCTTCATCGATTACTTCTAAAGCTAACTCTATATTTTCATTACGAAAAGCGTCCATACTCTTAATTACAGCTTTTTTAGTTTTTTCCGCTAACTCGATAATCATTTCTTGTAACGATCTTAAATCTGCTTCAAATTGTTGTCTCATCACTTTTGACCCCTCATCCTTTTATTAACCAAATCGACCAGTTATATAATCTTCAGTACGCTTGTCTTTTGGAGTAGAGAATAGTTTATTTGTATCTGTATATTCAACAACTTCACCACTTAAGAAAAATGCTGTTTTATCAGATACACGTGCAGCTTGTTGCATATTATGAGTAACGATAATAATACTAAATTCCTTTTTTAACTCATGAATCAACTCTTCAACTTTTAAAGTAGAGATTGGGTCTAATGCAGAAGTTGGTTCATCCATTAAAATTACATCTGGTTCAATTGCTAAACAACGAGCGATACATAAACGTTGTTGCTGACCTCCAGATAGTCCATATGCGTTCTCATGTAAACGATCTTTTACTTCATCCCAAATCGCTGCACCTTTTAAACTCTTTTCAACAATTTGATTTAATGTAGCTTTATCTTTAATTCCATGAATTTTAGGTCCGTAAGCAACATTTTCCCAAATAGACTTAGGAAACACGTTTGGTTTTTGGAACACCATTCCAACATGCGTTCTTAATTCTTCTACAGGATAACTCTTATCAAAAATATTTTGTTCACGATAAAGGATCTTACCTTCAGTTCTAACTGTTGGAACTAATTCAACCATTCGATTTAATGTTTTTAAATAAGTTGATTTACCGCATCCACTTGGTCCAATAATCGCAGTTACTTCATTTTCATATATACTTAAATTTATATCTTTTAGCGCTTTATCTTGTCCATACCAAAGATTTAAATTCTGTGTATCATAAACAATTGACTTGTTCATCTTCACAGACTCCTCTTCCTTTATTTCACTCTTCACATGTGTCTCTCTAACTAAAGTTGTTGTCATCTCTTTTTATCCCCTCTCATCCTAAAGGTCTTTCTACTAATCAAAACAAAATTTTAATATACATAACAATAACTTCTTTTATTGATAATTTATAATCTTAAATGCTACATCACTAATCATAAATCCAAACTATTAAAACCGTTTTAACCAAATGTAAATTTTGTGTAAATTAGAAAGAAAGAAGCACCTAACTCAGTCCTGACTACTGTTTAGAAAAATAGCAAGTAAGATTGTTTTTTTAATTTACAAGACATTGTCTTTTGATCTAGAGGCTATGGGCTAGCACTCCGAATTGTCTCAATAAGAAAGTTCCTTGTTCAAAAAACACTTGAGGCAAATTGGATACAAAAAAGAGAAGGGTTTTCCCCTTCTCCTTTTAGCTTTTCTTATTTTGAGTATCTTGCGTTTCTCCAGAAGATTTTCCTTCTTTTTTCATTTTAAAGTATTCATCCATAATACCACGGCCAATGTATTTGTTAACAGGAGCTTGGTCACTTTGCATCCAAGGTACGACAACTGAAAAGGCAATTTCAGGATTGTCATATGGTGCATATCCAATCAGTGTTAAATTATAAGTTTTTTGTGGTCCATTATATTTTTTTCGGTCTGGTCCATCATAAACTGATTGTGCTGTACCTGTTTTACCAGCTATTTTATAGTCCACCCCTAAGAAATACGGACGAGCAGTACCACCTAGTTCATTATAAACTTTATAAAAACCTTCTTTTACTCGATTAACATAAGAATCCTTCATATCAATTCGATTTAAGATTTTTGGTTGAATTTCTTGTCTTACAACACCTTGATCATCGCCAATTGAAGGTTGCCTTAATTCTTTTGCAACATGCGGTTTAATTCTGTAGCCTCCGTTTGCAATTGTAGATACATATTGTGCTAATTGAAGTGGTGTGTAAGTATCGTACTGTCCAATCGCCATATCAAGTAGGAAACCTGGACTTCGATCTACGCCTTTGAATCCAATTGCTTCATTCGGTAAATCAACTCCGGTTTTAACTCCAAGCCCAAATTGACTAAAGCTGTTACGGAATACTTCGAACGCATTAGTGTCTATATCTAAAGGCTGATTCTCAACATAATGAGCTTTACCAATCGCCATTGCTGTTCGGAACATGTATACGTTTGAAGATCTTTTTAATGCTTCTAAATCTGTTACCCAACCCATGTTTTTATAGGATGCTTTCGCTGGTGTACCTGCAATTTTAATTGGTGTATCAAATTGTTTCTGTCCAGGATAAATTGCTTTTGTTTGATAACCAGTTAAAACTGTCGCACCTTTTACAGTTGAACCCATTTCATATGATGTAGTCAGATTTCCTGTTGCAAAATCTTGGACTTCGTTTTTACCAGTTTTTTTATTTCTAACAATCTGTTTACCTGACATCGCTAAAATTTCACCTGTTTTAGGGTTCATCATTGTAACGAATGCTCGGTCCATATATTTACCATTTGAAGTTGCTTTTGCTTTTAAAAGTTCTCTCGTTACAATTTCATCAACTTTACGTTGAAGGTCAATATCAAGTGAAAGTACTAAGTCACTACCTGGTTCACCTTCAGTAATTACTTTTGTATCGATAACATTACCTTGTGAATCAACTACATTTTGAGCCTTACCTTTTGTACCACGAAGGACATCTTCATATTGTTGTTCAATATAACTTTTACCTACTCTATCGTTACGATCATATCCACGTGCTAAATAATAATCTACATTTTCTGCTGGTAATCCTTCTTTTTCAGAAGTAATATTTCCAAGGATTGTTCTAAATGTATCCTTAAAAACATAATCCCTTTTCCAATCAGTCGTAATATCGACACCTGGAAGATCTTCTAAATGTTCACTTACTTGCGCATATTCCTTTTCAGTTACTCCTACACTTTTAATAGTTTGAGGAGTTAGAGCATAACCAACACTCATTTGCTTATAAATCGCAAGTATTTGCAAGTCATCTTTACTTAGTGAATTAATTTCTTTTTCTGTAATCGCTTCTAATTGGAGTGCGTAATATTCTTTATTATACGTTGCATCATCGTCTTTATATTTAGCTTTTAGCTTTTTGTCTTCCTTTTTTGGAACTAGTAGTTTTGCTTCTTCTGGATGTGTAAGTAACCAGTAATCTTTTCGATCTCGTTCCATTATTTTATCAACCGGCATTTTTATATACTGAGTTAATTTTGTGGCCATATTCAATAACTCACCTGTTGACGTACCCTTTTTTCTCGTATACGTAATCGTTCGTAACGGGGTATTATCTACAACAACTTTCCCGTTTCTATCTAAGATTTTCCCCCTTGGGACTGACTGATCGACTGTCATATTCTCTGTTCGCTCTAATTCTAATTTATAGTCTTCACCCTTAACGATCTGTACAACACCTAATCTTAGAATTAAAAAAGAAAATAGTACAAACACAAGAAAAAATAGTGTATTCAGCCTTGTAGGTAATGCAATTTTATTTTTCTTTGGTTTATTCATCTCTTCTCCTCATTTACTACTTCTACTTATTTAATATTTTAATTTTAAGGGAATGGTCTTTCTGCAAAACAAATACAAAATATTGTAACAGATCGAACATCATTATGTATGCTCTAGCTTTAATTTTCTCATAACAAAATAGACCAAAAAATGTCCCATACCAAAGATACACATTAACAGTGGTATAACTTGTTTTGGCGAAAAAAAAGCAGTACACACAATAAAAGTTGCAATAGAAAACATTCTACCGCCATTTAAATACACTTCTCTAATAACGATATACTCAACTCTGTATTCCCTAGCCTTATAAGATTTTCCTATTATATCATAAGTTAATGATAAATAAGGTACTAAAATGATTGGATAAGCCAAAGAAATAATTACCCCATAAACAATAAGTAATGTAAAAGATACTTTAAAAACAATAACAAAAACTGCCGCAAATAACATAAAACCACCTAGGAATATCGCTTTTAAATTAAAACTTGGTTTTATGGTACGAGTAACAATATAATATGTAATAAAACTGATTAACGAAGTAATTAATCCATATTTACCTAAGGCAAATTCACTGCCAGTTGATAGAAAAATATAAATAGATATAACAAATAGGAAGATTCCTTCCCGTAGCCCTTGAAAAAAATTAGCATATGTAACTTTTCTCCAATTACCATTTAATGTTCTTTCCAATATGACTCTTTTAATGTTAAATTCGCTATCAAGCTCTCTTCTAACTAAGAAACAACTTATAATCACAGCAAATACAAATAATATGACTGCGGCAATAAATACAAAATTATAACCTTTGTCTCCCACCATCGAAGAAATGATTGCTCCCGCAATAAAGGGTCCAAGCATACCAGAAAACGAACTCAGCAGACCTAAAAATCCATTGAAAAATTGCCTAGTTTCAGGTTCTGTTACTTCAAATGTAAGTAAATTAAATGAAAGATAATAACAGCCATTTCCTATTCCTAAAATCGCTCCAATTAGAATTGTTGAAAGTAATGTTTTCGTTTCGAATAATAAGACTACAATGTAGAAAATTGCTAAAAACGAAATACCGATCCTCAATATAACAACTCGATCGATATTTTTTGCCAATCTACCTGCGATAATAAATGTAAGTGCTTGAAAAAAGGCAATTGAAAATTGGTATGAAGCGATTGGTAAATAGTCGTTTGATTGCTTCCATAAATATACATTCACAAAAGTGTTAGATAATGCTGTAGCTAATGAAAATAAACCACCTACAGTTAATAATAAAACCAGGTCTCTATTAACAACAACATCACCTATTAAAAATTTCCACCTACTCATATATACTCTCCTTTGTCCTATGTACTAGTCTTCCGAGTAAATGAAAAATTATCCTTAAAATAGACAATAAAAAAACACTACTAAGGATTTCTTAGTAGTGTTTGATTTTATAAATTATTTTGCAGCTTGGTATAACTCTTCTACTTTTTCCCAGTTTACTACGTTCCAGAAAGCACCTACATAATCAGGACGTTTGTTTTGGAAGTTTAAGTAGTATGCATGCTCCCATACATCTAAACCTAAGATTGGAGTTTTACCTTCCATTAATGGAGAATCTTGATTTGGTGTGCTTGTAACTTCTAACTGACCATTATTTACTACTAACCAAGCCCAACCTGAACCGAATCGAGTTAATGCAGCTTGAGTGAAAGCAGCTTTTAACTCATCTAAGCTACCAAATTTAGCATTGATTGCCTCAGCAACTTCACCAACTGGAGTACCAGTACCTTCTGGAGTTAATAAAGTCCAGAATAAGCTATGGTTAGCATGGCCACCACCGTTATTACGTACAGCTGTACGAATAGCTTCAGGAAGTGCATCTAAGTTAGAGATTAATTCTTCAATTGTTGTTGCTGCTACTTCTTTACCTTCTAAAGCAGCATTTAAGTTTGTAATGTATGTATTGTGATGACGAGTATGGTGAATATTCATCGTTTCTTTATCAAAGTGTGGTTCTAAAGCATCGTAAGCATATGGTAATTGCGGTAATTCAAATTTAGACATTTTTAATTCCTCCCAAGAATATTGTGAATTTCAATTTAAAGTTATCAAATTAACAGAAAGATTTCAATAGAAATGCTCATTATTGAAAAAGATTATTATTATTTGACTAAATTAACTAAGTATTATCTGTCTATTTTAGTCTACTTGGTTGCTTTTCAAGCAGGAGATTACTACATCTACTTATAGCTCTAGAAACAACAAAAATCCCCAACGAAATTTAATCCGTTGGGGACTTTTGCAATTTAAGTAAGGAGTAAGAGGGATTCGAACCCCCGCGGGCTGTTACACCCCTGTCGGTTTTCAAGACCGATCCCTTCAGCCGGACTTGGGTATTACTCCATAATAAAATATTGGTAGCGGCGGAGGGAGTCGAACCCACGACCTCACGGGTATGAACCGTACGCTCTAGCCAGCTGAGCTACACCGCCAAACTAATTATAAAAATGGCTCCGCAGGTAGGATTCGAACCTACGACCACTCGGTTAACAGCCGAGTGCTCTACCACTGAGCTACTGCGGAAAAATTTCAACGTCCTTAAGACAATATTTAATTTATCACGTTTTAAAAAGCACGTCAATGCTTTTCCAAAAGTTTTTTTACTTTTTCAAAAAAAGTCTGCAAACTCTAAATTCCCCAGTGATTTCGCTAATTATTTATTGTAGTTCATATCCGATCTAGTAAGCTCGCTTTCAAAGGTACTGGCGAAGGGGTCTCACATGTCCATTTCTCGTGGCATATCCCCCTCGCCTATTCACTTCTTTTACGAAAATTTGCTATTTCAATACTTTTTTAACTCAGCATTCTTTTACGATCTAAAATTAGAAATCATTTATAATATACAAAATAACCAAAAAGATACATAATAATGAAATAAAAAGAAATAACATTATATAAGGAAGGATGAGTTTATGAATCTACTCAAACAATTTTGGTTTAGTCTATACTCCCCAAAAACAATTTCGAGATTTAGGCTCCAAAAAATCGGAAAAACAATCTTCTTTTTATTCCTTTTAGCAATTTTATATACTCTTCCAGGTTTTTTTTCGTTTGAAAAAGAAGTAAAGCTTCAAGTGAATAACGCCTCAGATTTGTTAAAAGAAAACATTCAAACAATCTCATTAAACAAAGGAAACTTAACAATAAATGATAATACGCCTTTTGAGCGTAAAATTGGACATTATAAATATGCGCTTTATCCGAATAGTACTGTTGTACCTTCCTCAGTCAATAAAGAACAGTTTGCGATTATTGCATTAAAAAATAGAATTATTATTAAAACAGATAAAGGCGAACAAGATTATCCTTACCCATCATTAAAAAAAGAAATTAATAAAACTAGTGTCTCAAAATTTATTAGCAATATCGAAAATGCATTACCATTCTTGTTAGTTGCATTGTTTTTCCTATTTTATTTAGGGTCTTGTTTTTTCATTTTCATATTAGCGACAATCATAGCTTTTATTACTGGACTGTTTAAAACCGGAAAGAAACTTTCTTTTAAACAACGCTTTGCAATGGTTTCTTATAGCTTGACTTTACCGACTGTACTTTACTTTGTACTTGGTATATTTCAAATTGAGCTTCCATACCAAACATTCTTTTTTATTCTAATAACATCATTAATGTATACTTTAACGATTAGACAATTACCCGTAAAAAAATAATTTTGAAGGAAGTGTTCTCAAAAAACACTTCTTTTTTATGACTTCTAATATTATTTCTAAATTAATAAATGGTTTTTGTATTAATAGAAGGAATAATTAAAGTGGACAAGCATATAGTCTACAAAAGGAGTGATACCATTGAAAAAAGTAGCCTTCATTTTCGGAAGTTTATTACTTATTTACATTATATTTTTTGATATTAAAGTAGGTACAATACCTACTAAACATATAGCCTCAGTAGCTTCTGTTTCGAAATCTGATAAAGCATCAAAAAACTCTCTTCCAAACTTTGAAGAAATTCAAGTGAAAGCTGGTGATACAGTTTTAGGTATTATTGAAGAACTTAATCCTGACTATAATCAACCAATCAGCCAAATTACGAAAGATTTCAGTAAATTAAATAATGGTCTTTCAGCAACGAAAATTCAAAGTGGAAAATCATATAAATTTCCAATTTACTCTTCACAAAAATAAAAATTGTGATATATTTCTTTAGAACCAGTTGTTAAAATGAGTAATCATGAAGAAAATATGATAATGTAGAGATACAATTAAAATGAAATTAGTTATTTTGAAGGAGCGAGTTACTCGTGAGCGAAATTACACATAGAAGTAAAACACGTGCAGTGAAAGTAGGAAATGTAGTTGTCGGTGGTGCGAATGAAATTTCAATTCAAAGTATGACAACAACTAAAACACATGATGTTGAAGCAACGGTTGCTGAAATTAAGCGATTAGAAGAAGCAGGTTGTCAAATTGTCCGTGTTGCTGTACCTGATGAAAGAGCTGCAAATGCAATTGCTGACATTAAAAAACAAATAAATATACCACTAGTTGCTGATATCCACTTTGATTATAAATTGGCTTTAAAAGCAATCGAAGGTGGAGTAGATAAAATAAGAATTAATCCAGGTAATATAGGTCGTAAAGAAAAAGTTGAGGCAGTAGTAAACGCTGCTAAAGCAAAAGGTATTCCAATTCGTATCGGTGTTAATGCTGGTTCATTAGAAAAACGTATTTTAGAAAAATACGGCTACCCTACTGCTGATGGTATGGTTGAAAGTGCGTTGCATCATATTAAAATTCTTGAAGACTTAGATTTCCATGATATTATCGTTTCAATGAAAGCTTCAGATGTAAACTTAGCAATTGAAGCTTACGAAAAAGCTTCCAAAGCATTTAATTACCCACTACATTTAGGGATCACTGAGTCTGGTACATTATTTGCTGGTACAGTTAAAAGCGCCGCTGGTTTAGGAGCAATCATTAGTAAAGGCATTGGTAACACAATGCGTATTTCATTAAGTGCAGACCCTGTTGAAGAAATAAAAGTTGCTCGAGAATTATTAAAATCATTTGGATTATCTTCAAATGCCGCAACATTAATTTCTTGCCCAACATGTGGACGAATTGAAATTGACTTAATCAGTATCGCAAACGATATTGAAGAGTATATTTCAACTTTAAAAGTACCAATTAAAGTTGCTGTTCTTGGATGTGCAGTTAACGGTCCTGGTGAAGCTCGTGAAGCGGATATCGGTATCGCAGGTGCTCGTGGTGAGGGGTTACTTTTCCGTCATGGAGAAATCGTTCGTAAAGTACCTGAGGAAACAATGGTTGAAGAATTAAAACGTGAAATTGACATTATTGCAAAAGAAAAACTTGCTGAGTTAGAAGCAGCTAAATAAAATCTAAGAATAAAAAACATACAAAACTTTTAATTGTTTTGTATGTTTTTTTATTTTTATAACTATTATTTCATATTAAATTGAAAAATCCTGAGGAATAAATACTTTCAACTCATTAGGGCGAACAAATACTCTTTCACCTAATTGAATCTTCAACTCTAAAAACAATTCATTCATTAATTCAACTTCAACATATTCATTCGTATCTTCTCTTAATGCTTCGACATAAACAATTGGACCTACAGCATGAATATGAGTAACAAGTGCGCTTATTGATGTTTGTTTCGACTCAAATTTTTCAATTGTCATTTGATGAGGACGAACATATCCTGTTACTTCTTGATGATCCCCTTCCTCTATTTCAGGTAATGGAATTTCTAACCCACCGCTAATTAAGCTTCCTTTATTTATGCGACCATGAAAGAGATTTACTTTCCCTAAGAAATCATAAACAAATGGACTTGCTGGTGAATGGTACACCTCTTCTGGTGTTCCAATCTGTTCTATCTTCCCATTGTTCATAATTACAACACGATCTGCTACTTCTAGCGCTTCTTCTTGGTCATGTGTCACAAATATACTTGTTATTTGAATTTCATCATGAAGCTTTCTTAACCATCTTCTTAAATCTTTTCGAACTTTAGCGTCCAGAGCTCCGAATGGCTCATCCAACAGTAATACACTAGGCTCAACAGCAAGTGCTCTCGCTAATGCAACCCGCTGTCTTTGTCCACCTGATAATTGTGAAGGATATCGATTAGCAAAATTCTCAAGTTTCACTAATTCTAATAGTTCTAATACCTTCTCTTTTATTTTACTTTTAATCGGACGTGTTGATCTTGGTCTTACTCTCAAACCGAATGCGATATTTTCAAAAACGGTCATGTGTTGAAAAAGTGCATAATGTTGGAATACAAAACCTACATTTCTTTCCTTTACTTCCAAACGGCCAACATCTTGATTTTCAAACAATATATTTCCTTCATCAGGAATCTCTAGCCCTGCAATAATTCGAAGTAAAGTTGTTTTTCCAGATCCTGAAGGTCCTAGTAATGCAACTAACTCCCCTTTTTTAACTTCTAAATCTATTTTTTGGAGTGCAATTTCTGATTGATAACTCTTAATCACGTTTGAAACTTTAATCGACATAAGACCCTCTCCTACTATTTAGCTTCCTTTTGTGTTTTCCATTCAATAATATTTTTTATTAGCAAAGTTAAAATAGCAAAAATAGACATTAAAGATGCTACTGTATACGCTTCTGGAAAATGGTACTCATTATATAAATTTTCAATATGAAGGGGCAGAGTAATCGTTTCACCACGAATATGTCCAGAAACGACAGATACTGCACCAAACTCACCTACTGCCCTTGCATTACAAAGGATAACTCCGTACAATAGACCCCATTTGATTTTTGGGAGAGTCACTTTCCAAAAAATTTGCCAACCATTTGCTCCTAACGTTAAAGCAGCTTCTTCTTCTGAGCTTCCTGTTGCTTGCATGATCGCGATTAGTTCTTTTGCGACGAACGGTAAAGTAACAAAGATGGTTGCTAATACAATCCCTGGTGTAGAAAAAATAATTTTTAAATTGTGCTCTTTTAACCACTCCCCAAAAACACCATGGTTTGGGCTAAAAAGCAAAACGAATAATAAACCTGCAACGACAGGCGATACGGCAAAAGGTAACTCGATTAAAGTTAGTAGTATATTTTTCCCTCTAAAATGGAATTTGGTAGTGGCCCAAGCGATTGAAATACCAAATAGAGCATTTAAAGGTACAGAAATAATTGCAACAATAAATGTTAATTTTATGGCCGCAATTGTCTCCTCGTTCACAATCGCATCCTTATAAACTCCGAATCCATCTTGTAATGCTTTAATAAAAATAGAAATTAATGGTAGAAATAAAAATAATAATAAAAATAATATAACAATAGTTATTAACACGATTTGCAATAAATTCGTTCTCGCAGGAGGCTTTTTCTCTTTTTTCACTCCAGTGTTTTTGTCAATTTCCAAATTACTTTCCACCTTAATTCTTACCTCCTTCTAAATCAAATGCTCGATTAGCATATCGTTGAAATACACTAATGATTAACAATAGAAGGAATGAAATTATTAACAACACTACTGCCAAAGCGGTAGCGCCTGCATAATCATATTGTTCTAATTTTGTCATGATTAACAATGGAGTAATCTCTGTCTTCATCGGCATATTTCCAGAAATGAATACGACCGATCCATATTCACCTAATGATCTAGCAAATGCTAATGAAAAACCGGTTAATAAAGCTGGAAGTATACCTGGGAAAATGACTTTCCAAAAAATTTGAAACCGATTTGCTCCTAAACTCGCCGCTGCTTCTTCTACTTCTGTTTGAAAATTTTCTAATACTGGCTGAACCATTCGAACAACAAATGGTAGTCCGATAAAAGTTAGGGCAATAATAATTCCTAGTGGAGTATAAGCAATTTTAAATGTAAAAAACTTTCCAACCCAACCTTCTTGTGAATACAAAGTTGTTAGAGTAATTCCTGCAACTGCTGTAGGTAATGCAAAGGGCAAATCAATAAATGCGTCTACAATTCGCTTTCCTGGGAATTTATAACGGACAAGTACCCATGCAATCAATAAACCGAAAACAGCATTAATGATTGCAGCCATAAATGCAGTACCAAAACTTATTTTGTAAGACATCATGACACGCGGATCAGTCACGATTTTAAAAAACTTCGTCCATCCAATATCAAATGTATTTAAAAATAACATTGAGATTGGTAGAAAGATAAAAAAGCTTATATAAAGAATAGAAAATCCAAAGGTTAAACCGAAACCTGGAAGAACTCTTCTTTTTTTATTAATTTTTTTCAATTGAAGTCGTGCCTCCTTAAATGAAAATGAAATAAAGAAGACTAGGATATGGTATAACTTCCTGGCCATATCAGATTCATAGTCCTCTTTATTATCATTTTAAAATTTCAACTATTATTCTATTAATTCATGATTCAAAAAATCATTGATAAATTTGGTCGAATACTCCTCCATCATTAAAATGTTTTGATTGAGCTTTTTTCCATCCCCCAAAGTCCTTATCAATCGTTAATAAAGGTAAGTTCGGATATTGTTTTTTATATTTAGAAAGAATTTCTTTATTTCTTGGTCTATAATAATTGTCTGCAATTATTTGTTGTCCTTCTTTACTATAAAGATAGGATAAGTAGGCATGAGCAACCTTCTTTGTATCCTTATCCTTTACATTTTTATCAACGATTGCGACAGGTGGTTCCGCTAAAATACTAATAGAAGGGTAAACAATCTTATATTTACCTCCCCCTAATTCTTTTACTGAAAGTAACGCTTCATTTTCCCATGCAATCAGAACATCACCTATGCCTTTTTCTACAAATGTAGTCGTCGAACCACGTGCACCTGTATCTAAAACCGGTACATTTTTATATAGTTTTTTGATAAATTCTTTCACTTTCTTCTCATCGCCATTATACTTTTTCTCTGCGAAACCCCATGCTGCTAAGTAGTTCCATCTAGCACCACCTGAAGTTTTCGGATTTGGTGTAATGACTTCTACACCTTTTTTCGTAAGATCATCCCAATCCTTAATCTGTTTCGGATTTCCTTTTCTTACTAAGAAAACAATTGTTGATGTATATGGGGTTGAATTGTCTGGAAATTCCTTCTGCCAATTTGGTGAAATTAATTGTGCTTTTTCATTGATTGAATCAATATCATATCCGAGAGCCAATGTAACTACATCTGCATCTAACCCATCAATAACAGCTCTCGCCTGTTTACCTGAACCGCCATGCGACTGTTTAATTGTGACGGATTGCTTTGTTTTCTTTTTCCAATACTTACTGAATGCTTTATTATAGTCTTCATATAACTCACGAGTAGGATCATATGATACGTTTAACAATTCTACTTTTTTTGTTGCAGCACTTGCTTTCTTCGCAGTGACATTATCATCTTTTAATGTTGCGTATAAAATACCTGAGACACCTAATACTGCAACTACTGAACTTATTACCCATTTTTTTAAGCTCACTTATCTTTTCCCCTCTCTAACATTCAATTTTTCAAATTTTTAATTTGTACCTTTATTGATTTTTTCAACACATCTTTATCTCCCCTTTAAGGCACAAATACAAATAGACCCTTAACTATGAATAGATAGTTAAGGGCCTTTGGTCTTCCAATCAGCCATATTGGTTTATATAATAGCTTAATAATAAACACACTATTCCTATGTGTCAACTATGAATTTAGAAAATTTGAAATTATTTATTATTTTCCATTTACAAGTCATTGCAAACTCTATATTATTTACTATTAAAAAGTATTGTTCCTTAAGGAGGAAATGATGAAGTCAGAGATATATTTCAAACACATCGGAATTAAGAAACCAGATATAGCCTCAATTGAAACTTTAAAAGAAATTCATAAACATCACCTATTAGCAATTCCATTTGAAAATCTTGATATAATCGCTGGGACACCACTTAGTATGGATCCATCTCAAATAATGAAAAAAATAATTGATCGTAAGCGTGGAGGAATATGTTTTGAGACTAATACTTTACTTTACGCAGTGTTAATTGAACTTGGCTTCAATGTAAGATATATTTCTGCTAAATTTTGGAATGATGAAAAACAAACTTGGAATCCTGAGTTTTCGCATTTAGCGTTAATCGTTTCATTTGAAGAAGAAAACTATTTGGCAGATGTAGGTGTTGGAGGAGGATTTTTAGAACCCATTTTACTAAGAAATGGCTTTGAATATTCGGATTCAAATGGATCTTATCGAGTAATTGAAAATAGCGATTCAATTTTCACTCTCCAAAAATTCGATGAAACTTGGAAAGATTTACTTTTAATCTCTACAGAAACTACTGAGCTTCATTTATTCGAGGATCAGTTTTTATATTATCAAACTAGCAAAGATACAATCTTTACTCAAAATAAAATTGTTAATCTTTTAACAGAAGATGGGCGAATTTCCTTATCGGACCATCAATTAAAAATTACAAAAAATCATACTATTTCAGTAACAGCAATTGAGTCACCAGAAGACTGGCAAACGACTTACAATGAAATTTTCAAAGTGCGGCCTAATATAGGTTTTTAATACAAAAAATAATCTGCAAGACTCTTATGAGTTCTACGGAAGAGTTGCTGCAGCGTATGGGTGTTTGCTCTAAAGGAGTCACACTGTCCTAACACGGAAAGCGAACATACTGTAACGCGCATCGTTAAGTGGTAAACAGCTTTTTTCAATTGAATATAACAGATAGTGTAGAAAAAATATGATTAAATCCTTCTAATCAGTACATATTAAATTAGAACTTGTAAGAAGGAGGTTTAGATCGTGAAAAAAACTGAAAAGCAAAGTAACTTGATAAATGATAGAAGAGAAGATGAAATAACGAATGTCAAAGAGAACACTAAATACAATCAACCTCTACCACAACCAAAGGATATAGAAGAAATAGAATATTAATTCACACGTAAAAAACCTTCTATTTACATAATAGAAGGTTTTTACGCGATTACTTTCCGCTTAACATATGAATTAATTCTTCAACTATAAGAGGTACTTCTTCAAACGCATTTCTCATGTGTAACCGCTCTGTTCGTTTATGTGCATCTTTTCCGAACGGACCAATATTTAAAACCGGAGCATTTAATCTTTTCATTAAATTAAACGGTAAACTATAACTATCACCCCATACTGGTGTATTTCGTTCAAATGATGCCCACCCTTCTGACGAATCCGTATAATTCACATAACTCAAATCACATATACCATTAAAATAGTGAATTCTTCTTACAGGTAATTTAAATTGATCATTTGCCCTTTTTGTCACAAAATTAACGCACTCCTCGACTAGCTCATTCCCTGTAGAATTGACTGCAGGATAATATGGTGGCGCAAACAGAATGATAACTGCTGGTGCTAGTTCTTGACATTGAATCATCAATTTATCTGCAAGTCTAAAAGACTTTTCACGATCATCCCATTCTTTATTAACAAGAATTTGTTTTTTTAGGTCTTCGATATATTCCATACCAAACTTCTCAATTGCATAACGCAGTATCTCTTCATATTTTATAACTTTTACTTTTCCAATCGGTTCTACATTATGTTTTTCACACAAATTCGAGTAGACAAGATTGCATTCTTCAACAGCTTCATTTGCAACTTTTTCAAATAAGTTAAACATTTCCTTTGCATTTCGTTTCATTAAAAATACATTATATAGAGCTGCAGATCGATAAGGCGTTTGGGTAGAGTATTCTGACCTTAAATCCTTTTGCTGTAGTGTTACTGGTAAAGGTGTCTGTTCACCATAAACTGTTTCTTGAAATTCATCATTCCATTCCATTTTTTTGGTTAAGAATGAGGTAATAAAAGGAGATGACATTCCACTAAGTGGTTCACCTGCATGCGTTTCTTTTCCATAAAAAAGTGCGGCTGGCATTATTTTCCCAATTGTGCCTGAGTATATGTAGTATTTAGGATCACCAGGTTCTTGTGTAAATACAGGTTCTCCGTTCAAAAATAATTTATAAATTAAATCGTACTTCGCCTGAATTTCAATCAGTGTTGAAACAGCATCCCTCATACCAGATGAATTCACCTCTTCATCTGGTACTGTTAATAAGAGCAAATTAATCGGCCATTTTTCAATGCTAGCCTTTTCAACTAAACTCATATGCATTGCCAGTCCCATTTTCATATCCATCGTTCCACGCCCAAATAAATAGTCTCCAGATTTCAAATCTTTTTGAACATCATCTGAAAATTCTTCTAGCATTTTGGAAAATGTTTTCGTTAATTCCTCTGGCTGCGTTGCTAAATATTCTAAGTCACCATATTCTTCTGTGTTTACTGTATCAAAATGACTGATCAAACAAATTGTATCCGTTGCTTCGGGATGCTTATAAAAGGCAGTTAAAAACTTCCTTCCAATGTCTGAGTCATGTAATGTGAGTTGTTCTGGAAGTTCCTGAAAGTAAATAAGTTCTGACAACTTTGCATGTAATTTAACTGGAAATTGACGTTCACCTTCACTCAACGTCATGCTTTTCCAACTAACAAGCTCTGAAAGCAGCGATTTTAAATTCTCTGGAGTACCCCAATTAAAGTTGCTCATTTCCCTTCCCCCTAGTGCTAAAAATTGTACAAATAATTTCAAAATACAAAAGTATCGATTTCTACAAAGTCTGATTAATTTTATAATGAAATTCTTTACCTAAAACTAAAAAACAACAAAATAATTCAATAATCGTTTCGTTTTTTCTCCTACCTCTCCTCCTATTCTAGAAAATTAGTTTAAAACCTTCTAATAATCTTTTTTATTCAATATCAAAATTTAATACTTCTTTAATTGAAAAATTAATTAGACATAAAAAAAAACACCTATCACTAGGCGAATTACAAATTTTTCCGATACATATTTTTCCCGTCATAACTAAATAAAACTGCTTTGTCATCCATTTTCGTTTCAATATGAGTTGGCCTACCCCATAATTGATAAATGTAAGGTAGCACTTTTTCAAGATATTTAACATCCAATTCAATCTCTTCAAATGAATGGTTTAAGTACAATTCTCCATTTTTAAGATAATCTCCATCATTCACTGTAATGTAAGGGAATCCACCATTTGTACGCATATTTACTAATTGATCGCGTACACCTTCCCAGCTTTTATCTTTGATCTTGTATTCTTTTCCTTGTCTTTGAAATAAGTACATATCTTCTCTCATAACAAATTCTTTTGAGATATAATTTCGAATAAAACTAGTGTCTGACTCTAGTTCACGGACTTCGAATATTTTTTCAGTCCCGGAACCAACTTTCACACCGTTCTGTTTCATTTCTACTGATGGATTGTTATATCTTTCTTCAATGTCTTCAAACATTTTTAATCCTAAATAATATGGATTGATACTTGTCTTCGAAGGTTGTATAACGCTAGCATTCAGTTTTGCAAATTCAATAGCTTCTCCTGATGTTAAATCCAACTCTCTAAGAATACGTTGGTGCCAAAGACTTGCCCATCCCTCATTCATAATCTTCGTTTCAAGTTGAGCCCAAAAATAAACCATTTCGTCACGTAACATGGTCAAAATGTCTCTTTGCCATTCTTCTAATTCTCGACTAAAATGCTGTATAAATAATAATAAATCTTTTTCAGGAATTGGTGGGAATTTCTTTTTAATAGCTTTAATAGGAGTTATGTTTTCAGTATTACGTTCTAGATTCCATAAGTCATCGTATGGTCCTCTTCGTCTGGGAGGGAGTTCTGCTTCCTCTTCTAATTGCCATGATAATTGATTACGAACTATTGAAGGGTCAATATGTTCTTGGATTGCAATTACAGCATCTAAAAATTCCTCAACTTGTCTTTTTCCGTATTTATGTTCATACTGATTAATTCGTTCAGCAGTTGCAGCCATACTCTCGACCATATCTCGTTTAGTATTTTTAAAGCGAACATTATTTTTAAAGAAATCACTATGAGCAAGTACATGAGCAACGATTAGTTTATTTTGAATGAGGCTATTTGTATCAAGCAAAAAAGCATAACATGGATTAGAGTTGATTACTAATTCATAAATTTTGCTTAATCCAAAATCATACTGTAGCTTCATCTTATAAAATTTTTTACCAAAGCTCCAATGTGTGTATCTTGTCGGCATTCCGTATGCACCAAAGGTGTAAATGATATCGGCAGGACATAGTTCGTACCTCATCGGAAAATAATCAAGACCAAATCCTTTGGCAATTTCAGTAATTTCATCAATTGCATATTCGAGTGCACGAAAATTACTTGGTTTCATAGTTATTCCTCCTACCATGTGTATTGACAATGTATGAGAATTTTTGCCAATATATGCTATTCATGGCCTAAAATAAGAACTAATATATAAATCTTCAAATTGTAAGAATATTAACAGGACAAATCCTACTTTATGTCGAATAAATCTATTTAGAAGGGAGATGGGGAAATGAGTAAAGAGAGTCTATTGAAAAACCTTCGAAATGCTACTAGAGGAAATTTTTTTACAATCAATATTGATAAGTCTTTGAAGGATGATAAAAATATGATTGAAGAATTTGCTAAAGAATTAGAGCGAGATGGAAAAATTAAATTAAAAGAGTGTACACAGCTAGAACATTCGGTTTTATTAAGTGGAATTCTTAAGTATGCATCCAATTAATTTGGATGCTTTTGTCTGAAATTACATACGAAATAGTCAAAAAAAAAAAGCCTTCCTTTCTTTTACAAAAGTAAAGCTCTTCACACGAAATCTATTTAATCTACTTCAGTAATACGATATATATGTTGTCCTGCATTAAACGCAAACTCTTCTATCAAAAAAGTCTTTTCATGTAGTCTTTTTTCCACTAGATCTTCATATATAAAAGTTTGTTGTACTCCGTCGGTTTCCACCGATTCATCTTCTTCTATTTTACCTAAATGCTCCTGGTTTGCAGTTGGATTTTCCCCACCAGCAAGAAGTATCCATGAATCGTTTTCCTTCAGATTTTGATAGACAATATGCTCTTTATAATGTTTATAATTTAATCCAAATGCTTTAAATAATTTCTTATGACAGTCTATCGAAAGACGCAAATTTTCATTTTTATCTTTAATAAAAAGACTACCATAATTATGAATGTAAACTTGTATATTCAATAGATGTTCCACCTCCATATAATATGATATTTTCATGCTAAATACTGAAAAACACACTTAACAATACAAAATAAGTATTGTCTATTTAATGGGATCGATTTTGTTACAATTCAATATTTCTTTATAACGGAATTTTTAATGAGGTTAAAAATGCTTTGAGTGTTCGGAGAAGTCTTAATTACTAAACTTAAATTGTTTGAATTAAGACACATGTTGAAAAGATGATGTGTTCTATTTAATTAAAAAAGTTAAAAAATATTCTATTAACCGTACAATAATTCTTTTGCTTCGTTTTCATTAATGCCTTTAATTAACCCAAGTTCACTGATCAATATTTTGCTTGCATTACCTAACATTTGTTTTTCACTTGAATTTAAAGCTTTTTCTTTATCTATACGCATTAAATCACGAACAACTTCTGCGCCTTCTTCTATATTACCTGTTTTCATTTTTTCCATATTCACTTTAAATCTTTCTTTATAAGGTAGTATACGATCTGATTCTCCGTTATGAAAATTATTTAAAACATTTTCAAGTGTTTTTGAATCAACAACTAATCTAATTCTCGAATTATCCATTTTTGATATCGGAATCATTACTTCCATCTTTTTTATAAGTAATCTTATGACAAAATACTGTTGGGTCTCACCTTGTACTTCTTTTTCTTGAATCGACTCAATTACTCCTGCACCTTGCATTGGGTAAACTATATTATCACCAATTTCAAACATATATCCACCTCCATGAATAAATAACTTACTTAAGCATAACACTTTAAAGTTTTTTGTCAAATTAAATATTTTATCACCAACAAATATATCGTGTCAACATTTTTTGTGTTAATTTTTAAAATTACAATATTTTAGTTATTTATCTCGTAAAAAAAGTTTATTAAAACTATTTGAGTATGGAAATTAAACGGGTATTCCGTGGAGAAACTTACTTCAAAAGACCCAATTGGGAGTTATGGTGGTTTTATCAATTGAATAGCTTCAACGTAGTTAAAGAAAACGAGACCCTTAACCAAAAAAAATACCCCATCTAAATGAGATAAACGTTTTAAAAAACTCTATTAGTAAAGAAAGTCCTAACCACTTTCTCATTAGTTAAATTGACTACCATTGATATTCCATAGAATAAAGGAAAACATAATGATTAGTGCAAATAGTAACATTAAAATAAAACCCGATAATTTCGCTAAACCCTTTTCTTCTTTCACGATTGCAATGACACCTGTAATAAGGCTTGAAAATAATCCCACGTAATAAATGATGAAAGATAACTCTTTAATAAGATCTATAGTGTGTATGACAAATGCAAAAATCGCACCAATTAAGCTACATAACACAAAAAAATAAGCTAACTTACCTATTTTTTGACTAAACTTTAATACACCACTTGTTATAATTACAAGACAAACTACTAGTGATAGCCAAAATATCACCTGTATAATTTTTTGATTAATAAAAGGCACTGGTCCAGCGAATTGCATTATATATGAAATGAAAATTACACATAATAATAATACGACATTTCTTCGGTATCTTTTGAGCTCCTCCAAACTATTCAGCCTCCTAGGCCATTTAAAGATAATAAACTTATCGCCCTAATGCATATTATTCAACAATTAATGAATATTTCCTCTTACTCTTCTGTAGTCAACTTTCAACAAAAAGGAACAAAAGTTCTGTTATTATGTCATAAAATAAAAAAATATGCACTATTGCAAACGTATGTTCTTTATTTTATAATTTAACTGTGCAGATTTAAGCGGTAAGTATTGGTCAAAATAGATGTCACTGAAATATCACGACTATGTACTAAACAAAAAAACATATTAAAGGAGCTGTTTTCATGACAATAAGATTAATCCCTTACTTAATTATGGATGGCAATGCAAAAGAAGCAATTGAATTTTACGAGAAGAACCTTGATGCTGTAGTTCAATTTAGTCAGTCTTACGGTGATTTTCATAATAATCCTGATGATAAAATAACTGCTGAAGCAAAGGATTATATTATGCATGCTACAATTCAAATTGGTGAATCAGTGTTAATGTTATCAGATGCTTATCCTGGTTACCCTCATCAAATTGGTAATCAAGTTACAATCTGCATAACAACAGATGATATCGGAAAATCAAGACAAATTTTTGAGAATTTATCAGAAGGTGGCCAAATTGAATTGCCGCTTCAAGATACAGGATTTAGTCCTGCTTATGGTAAAGTAGTCGATAAATTTGGCGTATTATTCCAAGTCTTTACAGATGGAGCACGTTAAATCTAATTATCCTTTCTTCTGTCTCACTAATTAAAGAGTCATCTATTTACGTATCAATAATGAATTACGCTTTCTTTCGGCACACATTTCCAAACACTTTCAACTAATACATAATTAATCATTTAAAATAGCTCTGTCACAGTGACAGAGCTACTTTAATCAATCTGATACAAGATTAAATTCTTCTTTGCATAAATCTAACAACTTTTGTGACTATTTTTCGTGGCATGAAACGGACAGAATTTGCTAACAATTTATTTGTAAACCCTGGAATAACTAGTGTTTTTCCCTTTTTGAAGCCTTCATATGAAGCATTAGCTACTTCAATTACACTTCCAACACCACTTTGAAACAGTTTTGATTCATGCATATTTGCACGATTACCAAAGTTTGTATCAGTCGCTCCTGGACAAACTGCTGTAATTTTTACATTCTTATCCTTCATTTCATTCGAAAGTGCTTCTGAAAAGGAAAGTACATAAGCTTTCGTTGCATAATAAACAGCCATTAATGGGCCAGGTTGAAAAGCTGCAGTAGAAGCTATATTAATAACTCCCCCTTTATTCCGTTCAACCATGCCAGGTAAAAACATTTTAGTAAGATGTGTTACTGTTCGAACATTTAAATCCACCATATTTAACTCTTCTTCTAGATTTGTATTTATAAACTCCCCATAAAGCCCAAACCCCGCATTATTAACTAAATAGTCTATTTGTTTGTTTTGACTATTCAACTCTTTTTGAAGGGAAATAATATCATCTTCTTTTGAAAGATCCTTTGGAAAAATATTTATAGTAACATCAGTTTTTGATTCAATTTCATGTTTTACGTTTGTTAAATTTTCCTCAGATCTTGCTACTAAAACAAGATTTACAGCATCATTTGCAAACAGTTTTGCTAACTCTTTACCGATTCCACTTGAAGCTCCAGTAATTAATACCGTTTCGTTTTTTTTCATAACTTTCTCCTTCATATAACATGTGTAATTTATGATTTATTCACTTTTCTTTTAAGACAATACGTTTAAACATTTAAACATATCATACTTACCATTCATTACTTTGTCAAAAGAAAAATGGATTTTCAATATTATTATCATAAAACACTTTCCTTGTTTACATAACTTTTTTATTTAGTATAAAAAGCTTATTTCCGTAAATTCCAAGTCACTACATTATAAGGAATTTGATGCAACAAATCCTTTTTTAAGAAAATATTTTTCTAGAGATGAGCATAAAAAAGATCTTCGTGATGAAGATCTTAAAAATTTACGTATATAGCAGAATTAACATTCATTCAAAAAAGGCTATTGAAATTATTCCTTGTTCTTTAATTTTCCATGTAACGCATCTATTTTTGCTTCTAATCGGTTCATTTTTTCTTTAGTATTTCTAGTATGTACGAAAAACCAAATGATAAGTGCAATAAAGATTAAAGGTTTTATATAGACAAATAGTAGAAATAGCCAGTCCCCAGTATACATTTATATTCCTCCAAAATTTTATTTGAACGGATCACGTAATTTCTTAATTTCTTCTGTTTGCTCAATAATATTATTATTAATTCGTCTGAGCGCATCAAATACTGCAAAAACTCCCGCAAATATTAATATGACAAACAATAAAATTAAACCCATCGTTTACCTTCTTTCTGTTACTTAATACTATCTATTATAAAGTTAATTTTAATAATTTGTAATATTTTACCAATTATTATTTAAAATCAGTTTTCACGACTAAAATTCCGTACTGATCATTATTAGAAAAATAAAAAAAGAGTACATTACTGTACTCTTTAATTGATTATATCTATTTTATTAGTTACATTCTGGACATAAACCATAAATTTCAAATTTATGACTTTGGACTGTATAACCCGGTAAATCAACGGGACTATTTTCCATTGGACATACATAGATACTTTTTGTATTACCACAATCTAAACAAATAAAGTGATGATGATGCTCTGAAGAAGAACATTTAGATCTAAACCGCTTTTCTCCGTCCAGTTCAGTTACCTCAACAACATCCACATCAATAAAAGTTGATAGATTGCGATAGATTGTATCAAAGCTAAGTCCTTTATATTTATCCTTCAATGCTTGCTGGATATCTCTTGCTGTAACGTATTTGTTTTGCCTAAAAATATATTCGAGCATGTCATATCTTTTAGGTGTATTTTTAAAACCTTGATCTTTTAATAGTTTTGTTGCATCAGCTAATTTCATTTAATCACTACCTTTATCTCGTTCTTAATTTCTTCCAAGCTAAAGTTAATATAAGAATCATGATTTGCAGGATAACAATTGTTCCACCAGGTGCTAAATTCAATTGATAAGAAAGTAAAATACCTGCTACAACCGAAAGCTCGCCAAATACAATTGAATAGACGATTGTTTGTTTAAAACCTTTTGCAATTCGAATACTTGCAGCAACTGGCAATGTCATTAATGAAGATACTAATAAGACACCTACAACTCTCATTGAAACAGATACAACCAATGCAACTAATAAAATGAATAAATAGTGGATCCACTTTGCATTAATTCCAGATGCAACAGCATATTCTTCATCAAAAGATAATAAAAACAATTCTTTGTAAAGTACTATAATTGATATTACTACGAAGATAGCTATAATTATGACAGTTAATAAATCTTGCCCGGAAACTGCACTTACACTACCAAATAAAAAACTAAAAAGATCTGTGTTAAAACCATTGGCTAAAGAGATTAAGATAACCCCTAAGCCCATCCCACCTGATAGTATTATTGGAATTGCTAGTTCTTGATAATGTCTATATACACTTCTCAATTTTTCAATTAAAAATGCTCCTGCTACTGAAAATGTCATTCCCATGAATAAAGGGCTGATAAAACCACTTGGAAAGAAAAACTTTTCAAGTAGTAAACTCGCAGCAACACCTGATAATGTGACATGACTTAATGCATCAGATATTAGGGATAATCTTCTAAACACTACGAATACTCCTAATAATGGAGCCATAACTCCTATAATCATGCCCGTTAATAATGTATTTCTTAAAAAATCGTAATGAAGAAAATCCATCATATACTTTTCCCTCCATGCTCATGTTCATGATTGTGGGATAGTACATGTACTGAATGACCATATAGTAGTGACAAGTCATTCTCGGTAGCATCTTTAAACTTTTCTGTACTTCCATGGAAATGAAGTTTTTTATTTAAACATGCAACATGTGAGACTTTATCAGTAATAATGCCTATATCATGTGAAACTAATAATAATGTGATCCCTAGCTTATTATTTAAATCGCTTAATAGTTGATAAAAACTTTCAACGTTTTCTGCATCAACACCAACTGTTGGTTCATCTAAAATAAGTAATTCAGGATTACTTACTAAAGCACGAGCTATAAATACACGTTGTTGCTGACCTCCAGAAAGTTCTCCAATATTACGATTAGCAAAATCATTCATACCAACTGATAGTAAAGCATCAGTAACCTTTTTCTTATCTGATTTTTTAAAACCATTAAATAACCCAATTTTTGAAACTAGACCGAGTGAAACCACTTCGAATACTGAAGCCGGAAAGCCTGAATTAAAGCTATTTGCTTTTTGAGAAACATAACCTATTTTATCCCAGCTTTTCATTTTACGAATATCCGTTCCAAATAACTCAATGCTACCTTGATCTGGTTGCTGGATTCCTAATATACATTTTAATAAAGTTGACTTACCGCTACCATTAGGACCAACTAAACCTAAAAAATCTCCCTTTTTAACTAGAAGATTGATGTCTTTTAAAACTTTTTGCCGTTCATAGCTATATGACAAATCATCTATCTTAATTATATTTTGACTCATTTATACACCTTCATCTATTTAGGAATAATTACGTTTTGACTCAATTTATTTAGTATAAGAGAATCCAACTTATTTGTAAACAAAGAATACTTGGCTATTCGTAATCGATTTTACTATCGTAGAAATTGTTATCCATTTTTATTTCATAGACAACACATCTCTTTTTTATTTATCGATTTTCAATTCATAAAATGACACTTTTCTGATGTTTTTTTCTAATCTTTTTTTAATATTTCAAGGCTTTTCACTATGTGACAAAAAATACAATATGTTACAATTAATCTATAAATATAGATAAAGAGGTGGTTTTTTGAACGCAATTACACATCGAAGGCTTTCAAATTTCAAAATTTTTAAACGGGGGTTTTTTATAACTTTAGGTGCTGCAATTATGGCATTATGCTTAAAAGCATTCTTTATTCCAACTGATATCATTGATGGTGGAATTGTAGGTATCTCTTTGATCCTCTCTCATATTACTTCGATTAATCTCGGTATTTTTCTATTCATATTAAATTTACCATTTGTTTTAGTAGGATATAAACAAATCGGTAAAACATTTGCTATTTCAACTTTATTTGGAATTAGTTTATTATCAGTCTTTACAACTCTTTTTAAAGACATTCCACACTTAACTTCGGACCCGTTATTAGCAGCATTATTTGGTGGCCTTGGCTTAGGAATTGGTGTAGGATTAGTAATCCGTTATGGTGGTTCACTTGACGGAACCGAAATTATCGGTATTTTATTAACAAAAACAACACCATTTTCAATCGGTGAAGTTGTTATGACATTTAATGTATTTATTCTTGGAAGTGCGGGCTTCGTATTTGGATGGGACAATGCTATGTATTCATTAATTGCCTATTATGTAGCATTCAAAACAATTGACCTAACAATTGAAGGATTCCAAGATACAAAGTCTGTGTGGATCATTAGTGATAACGACAAAGAAATTGGTGATGCCTTAAACGCGCGCTTGGGTCGAGGCGTTACATACTTTCATGGTGAAGGTGGATTTATGGGTGAGGATAAAAAGATTATCTTCACTGTCATCTCTCGACTTGAAGAAGCTAAGCTAAAATCAATTGTTGAAGATTTTGATGAAAATGCATTTGTCGCTATTGGTAATATTGCAGATGTTAAAGGTGGAAAGTTTAAGAAAAAAGCAATCCATTAATCAAAAATCTTATAAAACAGAAAAATTTAAAAAGATAAAAGCATGAAGTCTTAACTGATTTCAAGCTTTTATCTTTTTTTATACACTTTTTTTAAAAACGCTGAACATGTTGATTAGAGCGAAAGGTGCTTGACTCCTGTGGAAGATACGGAATAGGTGAGACTCACACAAGGCGTTTTACGCCGAGGAGGCTCATCGCTCGTCCCACGGAAAGCAAGCATCCTGAAGTGGAAATCAACTAAGATCACTCTTATTATAGTTTCAAAGTTAAGGATACAGCTTATTTTGTGACTAGTTTTAATTAGATTAATGTTTATAAAATCAAACAGTAGTTGATGAACATGTTAATTGGAGCGAAAGGTGCTTGACTCCTGTGGGAGATACGGGAAAGATGAGACTCACGCAAGGTGTAATACGCCGAGGAGGCTCATCGCCCGTCCCACGGAAAGCGAGCATCCTGAAGCGGAAATCAACTAAGAATACTCAAAAAATTATTCACTCTATTTTCATAGTTTTTATTATCTTTATAATCAAAGTTCATGAAATAACAATACTCTTCATAAAATGAATAGATGAATATATCGACATCCTAGAGGAGGAATGACATGAACATCATTCAAACTATCATTAATAAAAAAGTCAACGGCATTACACCTAAAGAATTATTAAAACTAAGTCAACAATACCAAGTAACTATTACTCCTGATCAAGCTAATAAAATAGCTGTATTGATGAATGGCAAAAACATTAATATTTATGATCTTACACAAAGAAAACAATTACTAACTCAAATTGCAAATGTTACTTCCACAGGAACAGCACAACAGATTGACACGATTTTTCAAAAATTAGGTTAACTTAAGCTTGGTTAAAAAGTTGATTAAAAACTGTTAATTAACTACTCTACTCATTTCAAACGTCATATAATTCTCATACACCGAAATTGCACCAATTCCAAAACGAAATGAGAGGGATTAGTATGGATTTACATGAGCTACATTATGAAATTATTTATCTTGATAAAGAAACCCAGGATGAAGTAAAGTTTAAACACGTCTTTCATATGGATGACTTAAGTCACAGCTTAGCTCTAAATATCGCAAGTAGTTTAATTGAACGTGATAAGGCCCATGTGGTCTATATTAAATTATTATTTTTGGATGACCATAACGAGGAACATATTAATCATGTTGTTACTGTTAAACGAATAAAAGATGGCAAGATTATCGCTTCGTATATGGATAGTAAACTTAAGAAAATTGTTGAAACTGAATTATAATAAAATCCCCCAACTTTTATAAGTTGGGGGTTCTTAATTTCATTCTTAACTCAATCGGAGATTAATACTAAGAATTTAATAATTGTTGAATCAAATTTTCGTTAAATTCTTGGTTACGGAACATTTCGATTTCAAGTTTATATGGTGCTACTTTATTATTTTTATCTTCTCCAACATATGGAGTTTCAAGTATTTTTGGTATATCTATCAATTGAGGATGATGAACGATATAATTCAGTGCTTTAAATCCAATAGAACCGAAACCAATATTTTCGTGACGGTCTTTACGACTACCTGCTGGATTTTTACTATCATTAATATGAAGGACTTTTATTTTATCAATTCCTACTAGTTGATCAAATTGTTGTAGAACCCCATCAAAGTCATTTACGATATCATAACCTGCATCATTTATATGGCAAGTATCGAAACAAACGGATAATTTATCGTTGAAATGAACACCTTCCATAATTCTTGCGATTTCTTCAAACGATTTTCCACATTCAGAACCTTTTCCAGCCATTGTTTCGAGTGCAATCTGAACTGGAGTATCAGCTGTTAATACTTCATTCAAACCTTTAATTATTTGAGCAATACCTGCATCTTCTCCTGCACCAACATGAGCACCTGGATGTAAGACGATTTGTTTAGCACCTAATGCAGCTGTTCGATCAATTTCTTTTTGTAAAAATTCAACGCCTAATTCATATGTCGCAGGATTTGTTGTGTTACCAATATTGATTATATATGGTGCATGGACAACAATATCAGCAATTCCATTTTCAGCCATATGCTTTAATCCAGCTTCAATATTTAAATCTTCAATCGCTTTTCGACGTGTATTTTGAGGTGCACCTGTATATACCATAAAAGTATTTGCACCATAGCTTGCCGCTTCTTCACTTGCTGCTAAAAACATCTTTTTTCCGCTCATTGAAACATGTGATCCAATTCGTAACATAACAGTCAACTCCTAGCTTAATTATCATAATCTCCATTGTACCACGCCGTACACAAAATGAAAAAAAGAGAGACTTAAATAGTCTCTCTTTTCCATATTCAAATTTCTAGTTTTAGGAGTTAGCCCCTCGAGGTCATAACCCAAACCCAATAAAGGTGAAAAACAACCTTTATTAGGTTTGGGCTTATGCTTGTCAGGGTTGAACAAACTCCTACCACTTTTCTTATCTACTAGTTTTTTTCTTTACACGCTGTTTAAATGATTCACGTTGCTCATTTAATTTACGTTTATAGCCCGGTTTTACTTTTGATGGCTTTTTAATTGCTTTTGTAGCAGTAAGGTCTAGCGTATGATCCGTTTTCTTACGAAGTTTACGTTTTGCACGAGGACCTAATTCAACCCATTCGCCATTCTTTAGTTCACGATGCTCAAACATTATGCCACGATCTTGAAGTCTATCTAATGCTTGATTATCTTCTTGATCATAAATTGTAATTGCTACTCCTGAGAAGTTTGCACGACCAGTACGACCAACACGGTGAACATAAAAATCTAAGTCATCAGGCAACTCAATATTAATAACATGACTAACACCTTCAATATCGATTCCACGAGAAGCTAAATCTGTAGCTACAATATATTGGAATTCTAAATCTTGGATTTGCTTCATCATTTTTTTACGTTCACGAGGACTTAAGTCACCATGAATCTGGCCAACTTTAAGACCATATGATGATAACTGAGTTGCAACTTCTTCAGCTTTTTTCTTTGTATTCGTAAAGATGATCGCCAAATAAGGTTGGCAGCTTAACAAAATATCCTTCGCCATTCTCACTTTGTCTTTATGACGGCTAGGAACAATTATATGCTCGATTTGCTGTGCTGATAATTGTTTTGGGTTTATATGGATATGTTCTGGATTATCCATATATTTCTTCATAAACGGCTTAAGTTTTTCTGGAATTGTCGCAGAGAATACTAGCATTTGTAAATGCTTTGGCATTTTTGATGCAACTTGGTCCACGTCATGAATGAATCCCATATCAAGCATTAAATCCGCTTCATCTACAACTAAATATTTTGTTGTATGAACTAATAAAACATTATCATTCACTAAGTCTTTAATACGACCTGTAGTACCGATAACAATATGAGGTTGTTTTTTTAATTTCTCAACCGTACGTTTGTAATCTGTTCCACCAACGAAATTTTTTGCAGTTAGCTGTTGATCTTCAGGGCAACATTCAATGATTGCTTGAACATCCTTATAGATCTGTGTTGCTAGTTCACGTGTAGGAGCAGTAATAACTAATTGGACTTGATCAACTGATGCATCCAGCGTGTTAATCGTTGGAAGTAAATATGCATGTGTTTTTCCAGACCCAGTTTGAGATTGTCCAATTACACTTCTACCAGTCTTCACTTGTGGAATGATTTTTTGTTGAATTTCTGTCGGTTCCGCAAAGTGTTTTTTCTCTATCGCTTCCAAAATAAATGGCTTTAAATTATAACTTTTAAATGATATTGACATAAATTTCACCTTCTTAATTTGAACTTTCTATATAATGGAGGAAACAATTTCCTCAAACGAAATAGCTACAATTATCTATTATACAATAGTTGCATAGATAAAAGCTACCTAATGTTACGGCCTTTCCTTTTATCTTATCATTTTAATTTTTTGACTGTCCTATACTAACCATTTCAAAGTTAGTGCATAGCCTAAGTAATAAAGAGTATTTTGAAAGGAGGTTTGTTAGAATGGGGTTACTTGATAAATTTAAGAAAAAGAAACAACCTCAATTTAATCAAATGTACGGACCTAATCCTTATTTGGGATATCAACAGCACAATCCTAATCTACAAAATCCATATGATATGAGACCGCAATTTCAACAACGTCCACCATACCCTTTACCACAACCTAGTCAATATCCATACCAACAGAACTACTTTCCGCCTTCACAACAACCACTAGCACCTCAACAAGTTTATTATCAACATCCTGTAGCACAACAGCCACAGTTACAATATAACCAAAATAAATTATTACAACCCGTTCCTTTTCAAAATCAACCCGTCATTCAGTCTCATCAAAGTAATGGATATCAACAACAATCAGCTGTGCAAAGTCAATATCCAATGACAGGGCAACCACCTGAAAAAAAAGAAAGCGAAAGTCCTGGTTTCTTTTCCCGTATGTTAGGTGGAGATACTTCAATTACAGGTATTATTGGTGGTATGCAACGTGCTGTTCAAACTGCGCAACAAGTTACGCCAATGATTCAACAGTATGGGCCAGCTGTTAAAAACCTACCGTCTTTATATAAAATTTTTAAAGCAGTTAATACTGATGATCCAGGTGAAACAAAAAAAAGCGATAAAAACAAAGAAACAAATAGTAAATCTTCATCACCTGAAATGAAAAAAAAACGAAAAATCATAAAAGATATTGAGCTTGAATCAATTGATGTTCCTGAAAAAAAAGAAGATAGTATGAATCCTAAACCAAAATTGTTTATGTAAAAAATCATTTTCCTTTGTATACTACCATCTCCCTCCTTTATAATAAAAATGAACATAATATTATAAAGGAGGGGCTACTCCATGAAAGTTATTAAAGTTACCCCACGAGGCTATTGCTACGGAGTTGTAGATGCAATGGTTATTGCTAGAAATGCTGCAAAGGATCCATCACTACCAAGACCAATCTATATACTTGGAATGATTGTTCACAATAAACATGTTACAGATGCATTTGAAGAGGAAGGTATCATTACTTTAGATGGTCCGAGCCGTTTAGATATACTTGACAAAATCGATAAAGGTACTGTCATTTTTACAGCACATGGTGTTTCGCCAGAAGTTAAATCACGAGCAATAAAAAAAGGTCTTACTACAATTGACGCAACTTGTCCTGACGTGACCAAAACACATGATTTAATTAAGGATCGAATGGCTGAAGGATACCACTTTATTTATATTGGTAAAAAAGGGCATCCTGAACCTGAGGGAGCAGTAGGAATTGCACCAGATATCGTACATTTAATTCAAAATAAATCTGATATCGATGAGTTAAATATTCCGACAGATAAGATTATCATTACGAACCAAACGACGATGAGTCAATGGGATGTAGTAGACTTAATCCAATATGCAATTAAAAAGTATCCAACTGCACATGTTCACAAAGAAATTTGTATGGCGACACAAGTACGTCAAGAAGCAATAGCTGAACAAGCTGTTCAAGCGGATTTGACAATCGTTGTTGGAGATCCAATGAGTAATAACTCAAATCGTCTAGCTCAAGTATCACATGAAATAGCAGGCACGAAAGCGTATCGAATTTCCGATATTTCTGAGCTTCAACTAAAATGGCTTGAAGGTGTTGAAACAGTTGCAGTGACATCAGGAGCTTCTACACCTACTCCAATCACTCGCGAAGTAGTTACTTTCTTAGAAAATTTTGATCCAAAAGATGATAGTACTTGGAACTTGAAATCAAATGTTGAATTGAGCCGCATACTTCCAAAAGTTCGAATTAAAGACTAAAAATCGCCCTTTAAGGGCGATTTTTTATTATAACAAATAATAGTTCTATATCTCAGTAATAGAAAGGAAGTCCCTTTTTACATTCTGAGTCGACTCTGTCTAGTCCACATTTCTAAATAGGAAATTAATATAACTAGACAATAAATTAAATAAATACAAATGGATCAGTATGAATAGCTGAGGCGATTATCTCACAAGACAACTTATTTTCCTTAAGTTTTTTGTCTAATAGTCCTTTTACACCTAGTTTCATAACTTTTTCGATATTGTGACCAGCGTCAACGATATTTAAATTAAGCATTTTCCAATCTTGTGCAACATGGTAATATATATCACCACTTAAATAAACATCTGCACCATGTCGTTTAGCATGGTAAGCAAATTTATTGCCATCTCCACCAACAATGGCAACCTTTTTTATTTTATCATCTAAATTACCAACTACACGGACACCTTTTAAATCTAATCGCTCTTTTACATAGTGTGCAAATTCTTCAAGAGTAAACTCTTCTTTTAATGTACCTATTCTACCTACTCCGTACGTTTTACCTTCATTTTCTAAAACATATGTATCATAAGCTACTTCTTCATACGGATGCGCCTTAATCATTGATTTTAAAACAGTTTTCAACTTGGACTCAGGAACAATTGTTTCAATCTTTATTTCAACAACTTGTTCAATCTGTCCAGTTTGTCCGATGAATGGTTGAGTTCCTTCTAACGGTAAAAATGTACCTTTACCTTCTGAGTTAAATGTACAGTGGCTATAATTCCCTATGGCACCTGCTCCGGCTTCACAAAGTGCTTTTCTCACGTCTTCTTCATGAGTTTTTGGAACAAATACAACTAGTTTAATTATTTTTTCTACATAAGTAGGTGCTAACACACTAGTATTTTCTAACTGTAATGCTTCTGCTAAAAAATCACTTACACCGGTTTCTGCAATATCGACATTTGTGTGCGCTGCAAATACTGAAATATCATGTTTAATACATAATTCTACAATTTTACCCGCTTCTGTATCAGTTGCTATTTTTTTAAGAGGTCTATAAATAATTGGATGATGAGCTATAATAAAATTTGCACCGATTGATATAGCTTCTTCCACAACTTCTTTCGTTACATCTAGTGCAATTAATACTTTATTCACCTGGATGGACAAAGTACCGATTTGAAGTCCATTCGGGTCTCCTTCTTCTGCCAAATGTTTTGGAAATAGTTCTTCAAACTGTTGAACTAGTTGATGACCGTTAATAGATTTCATGAAAGCACCTCTTTTATCCATTCAATCTTTTGCGCTATTTCTTTTATTTTCTGAACAGATTCATCTGTTTGTTTTGCAGATTCTAGCTGTGAAAGAATTCTTTCAAAGTTGTTCTTTTCATGTTCCCACTTTTTACGAAAAGCTTCATTTTGATTTTTTATTAAAAACGGTCCAATAAACAATTCCATATCCTTATTATCAGAATATGCATTAACGGGATTTGATTTTGAACCTACTAATATTTCGTAGATCTTTCCGTCTTCTTCTACTATATCTTCATCTACAAGAGAATATCCTTCTTTATCTAACCAGTTACGAATTTGATAAGCTCCGATATTTGGTTGAAGAACTAATGTTTCAACACCTACAAGTTTATCTTTTCCATTTTCTAAAATACTTGCGATTAGGGAGCCACCCATTCCTGCGATTGTAATGACATCGACTTCATTTGGCGTTAACACTTCTAATCCATCACCCATTCTAGCTTCAACAATACCTTCTAAACCACTTTGACGAATTGTTGAACGAGCAGAATTAAACGGCCCCTCTGTTATTTCACCTACGATTGCGGATACACTTCTTTTATTTAAAACTGCATAACAAGGTAAGTAAGCATGATCAGAGCCAATATCAGCTAATTTCGTGCCTTCTGGAATATAATCGTACACTCTCTTTAAACGCATTGATAAATTTACTTCATTCATAACAAAATCACCATTTCATATTATTTTCATTACAATATTTTACACTAAAAAAGAAAAGAAACCTAATATAGAAAATAAAAATGACCTTTCCAATTTGAAAAGGTCATTTACTATGCTTATTTTTTCTCAGATAACCATTTAGCTACTGCATCTAATTGTGCTCCAGATACTAAGCCTGCTGGCATTCCGCCTTCTTTACCATTTTTTAAGATGTCTTTGATTTCATCTTCAGAGTATTTTGCACCAACTTTAGTTAAGTTAGGTCCAACTACCCCTTGTAATTGATCACCGTGACAGCTAACACATGTTTGCGCATATATTTGATCTGGCTTAGTGGCAACTGCTGCTTTGTCTGGCTTTCCGCCTTTTGCTATTTCGTCTGCTTGTTTTGCCCCTTTTAATGAAATTAGAAGCATTACTACGATTCCTAGTGCTGCAATTAGAGCAAAAGGAATTAATGGATTTCGTTTCATTATGATCCCCCTTATGTAACCCCTTAAAAAAATAGTTAATTACTATAACATTATTATTGTATACGATTAAAAACAATAAAAAAAGTATTATATTGGATAAATTTAAAAATAGTTAAACGATTACACAAATTCCTGCTCCATTACTATTAACAAGCGTTACATTGTAAATAGTAAAAAGATAATATAAAAAATAATTAAGCTCACCCCTGAATAAATAAAATAAGTAAGTTTTTTTAGGAAACCAATTACGATCCATATAAGACAATTAGCGAATAATATACACCCTAATATGATTGGTGAAAGATTCGTAATCGATCCTACCCATTCTACTATCAATTCCAAGCAAATAATTGCAATGACAACATAGGAAAAATGTCTCCAAATTAACTTTTTATAAGTCAAAAGCACTGAACTTATGATTAATAAAAGAAAAATAATTGGAAAAATGAGTATTTGCAAATTTAAAGACAATTCTGTAAAATAAAGTAAATAGGTTACTAATGGAATGATAAAGAGTGGAATAACTCCTAGAAGTGCCCATAATTTATGATAACCAAATTTATTTGAATTATCCTTAGATTCTCCTTCCGAATAGATACTTAATAAATAATTGCAGTATTGTTCAGGAAGCATACGATTTTCTTTCCAAAAATTTATTTCTTTTAAAATAATTTGTTTTCTTTGTGCATCCATATAGCATCCTCCAAGGATTAGCTTTAAAAATTTCTGAAAAATCACACTTTGTTATCAGCATAGCATTTCCTAAGGATTTTGTGTATGGACATTCGATTTGTTTTGACAAAAAATTTAACATGTCAAATTTACTATTTAAACTGTTTTCATGTTTACTCATACAAGAAAAAAAGTTTACCCATATGGATAAACTTTTATCTATTTTATTCTAAGAAGTCTTTAAGACGTTTACTGCGGCTTGGGTGACGTAATTTACGAAGTGCCTTTGCTTCGATTTGACGAATACGTTCTCTAGTTACACCAAAAACTTTACCAACTTCTTCTAAAGTACGAGTACGTCCATCATCTAAACCAAATCGTAAACGTAATACATTTTCTTCACGATCAGTAAGTGTATCAAGAACATCTTCAAGCTGTTCTTTTAACATTTCATAAGCAGCATGTTCTGCTGGAGAAGTAGCTTCTGAGTCTTCAATGAAATCACCTAAGTGTGAATCATCTTCTTCACCAATAGGAGTTTCAAGTGATACTGGCTCTTGAGCAATTTTTAAAATCTCTCTTACCTTTTCTGGTGGTAAATCCATTTCTTCACCAATTTCTTCAGGAGATGGCTCACGACCTAAATCTTGAAGTAATTGACGTTGAACACGAATTAATTTATTAATTGTTTCAACCATATGAACTGGAATACGAATCGTTCTTGCTTGGTCAGCAATTGCACGTGTAATTGCTTGACGAATCCACCAAGTAGCATATGTACTAAATTTGTAGCCTTTTCGGTAATCAAATTTTTCTACAGCTTTGATTAATCCCATATTACCTTCTTGAATAAGATCAAGGAATAACATTCCACGCCCAACATAACGTTTTGCAATACTTACAACTAAACGTAAATTTGCTTCAGCTAGACGGCGTTTCGCTTCTTCATCGCCTTCTTCAATACGCTTTGCTAAATTTATTTCGTCTTGTCCAGAAAGTAAGTCTACACGACCTATTTCTTTTAAGTACATACGTACTGGATCATTAATTTTCACACCAGGAGGAACACTTAAATCATTTAAATCAAATTCCTCTTCTTTTTCTAATTGAGTACCTCTAGGCTCATCTTCAGCATCACCTACAATATCAATGCCTTGTTCACCTAATTGCTCATAGAATTCTTCTAGCTGATCTGAATCAATTTCAAATCCATTTAAGCGATCTGCAATTTCTTCATAAGTAATTACACCACGTTTTTTACTATTTTCAATTAATTGTGCTTTTACCTGATCAAGTGTTACTTCTGTTTCAGTATCTTTAGAACGAGCCGATTTATCAGCCATCTGTTCCCCTCCTTCGAAAAGTTCGCGAATCATTTAACATATTTCATACTAGACCTTAAATGCGTAATTTGTTGGAGTATAGTTGCAGCTTTTACAAAATCTCCTTCACGTTCAGCCTTTTTTAAGTCTATTTCTTTTTCACGGATACGTTGTTGCTTATCATAGTTGTTTAATGCTTCTAAATAATCCTTTAACTCTCGCTCAGTTAGTTCAGGTGCTATCTGTAAATTGACAATTTTTGAAACTACTTCAAGTAACCTTTTTGAAGGAAGGTAATTCATAAATTTACTAATATTAGACTCATTGCCCTCTTCATAATAAGCATAAAGATGGATTATAATCTCGGAATAATCATTATTGTAGAATAGACCCTGATATTGCTGCCTTACCTTTTCAGTCACTTCCATACTATTTAACATATGTGCTAATAATATTTGCTCAGCACGAACGTGTGCAGGTAATAGTGTCTTAGTAGTAATATCGCGTTTGATATCAGTTTTTACTTCTGTTACATTTGATATACGATTTGCCTGATTACTATATTGTCCAAATTCCTTCTTAAGTACTTCAATTGAGATAGAAAACTCTTTTGAGAGTTGATTTAAGTAATAATCTTGTTCAATGAGTTGACTTAGTTTAGCAATTTCCTGTAGCATCTCTTTAATATACTGAAATTTTACAGTTTCATCTAAAAGATTTTTTCCTTTTCGATGATATTGCATTTTAAAACTCATTAATGATACACTAGCTTCAATAATAGAGGTATTAAATTTTTCAGCACCAAATTGTTTTATGTATTCGTCTGGATCTAACCCATCTGGCATTTGCGCAACCTTAATTGTGAATCCTTCTTTTTGAAGAATATTTGCAGCCTTTTCAGTTGCATGTATACCCGCCTGATCGGAGTCATAACAAATGATAATTTTATCAACTGATGTCTTTAAAACTTTCGCTTGATCCTCTGTTAAAGAAGTTCCCATGGTAGCAACCGCATCATGTACACCAGCAGTAAATGCTGAGATAACATCTGCAAAACCTTCCATCAAGATTGCTCGGTTTTGCTTTCGCATGACGCTTTTAGCTTGATAGTAGTGATATAATAATTTACCTTTATGGAAGATTGTAGATTCCGGACTATTTAAATATTTTGGTGAACCTTCACCCATTATTCTTCCGCTAAATGCAACAATCTTACCTTGATGATTATGGATTGGAAAAATTATTCGATTACGAAATCGATCATAATAATTCCCATCACGCTCATTTCTCACAACCAGTCCAGCTTTTTCCATGATTGGCATGGAATAACCACGTTTTTCTAATACCTTTGTTACAGCATCCCATGAGTCTAGAGCAACGCCTAACTCAAAATGTTTAATTTCATCTTTTGTTATGCCTCTATTGATTAGGTATTCTAACGCCTGTTTACCTTCTGCTGTGTTTAATAGCAAGTGATGATAATACTTTTTGACAAACTCATGAGCTTCATGCATTATTGCCTGCTCAGTAGATTGCGGATTTTTCACAGTGTCAATCGTATCTGAAGGTAGAGTGATATTTACTTTCTGTGCGAGCTGCTGAACAGATTCTTGAAAATTCAAACCTTCAAGCTGCATGATAAAGGAAATAGAGTTTCCACCAGCACCACAACCAAAACAATGGAAAATTTGTTTCTCAGGAGATACCGAAAAAGACGGTGTGCTTTCTCCATGAAATGGACATAGTCCAAAATAGTTTCTTCCTTGTTTCTTCAAAGGAACATATTCACTCACTACATCAACTATGTCTATTGACTGACGAACCTGTTCAACAAGTTCATCGGGAATTCTGTTTCCCATACTGACAGCTCCATATACTATTTTATTCGATAAAACTCGCTGTATTCCTTCAAGTTTCGACAACTATTTTCTCTTAGTTTTATTCTCTCATCGAATTTACTCTTATCGAGCTTTAAAAGTAGTAATAATTATCTAACAAAAATTCTACAGTAGTTCATAAGCATTGCATTTAACTGCTAGTTTCGGTTTATTCCAAACCCATTTATTTATTGCTTATGATTAATTTCTACATGTCTTTTGTAATTCCTTCAAAACATGTATCGATTTATGTAGTTTTATTTCCTACTTGAAAAAACTTGAATTATCTAGGAAGCACATATTCATAGTTTATTCGTAAGTATAAAAAGTTAAACCTATTATTAACTCTTTTCATACAATTTTTTATTATAATCTATTTCATTATGGAAATCTAGCAATAAGCTTAAACAAATTATTATTTAAGTATTACGTTAATTGTTCTAAAAAATATGAAAACACATTAGAATTATCTAATGTGCTTGTTTTGATAATAATGGCTTAATATAACATTTGCTGATTCTTCAACCGCTTTACTAGAAACATCAACGATTTGACAACCAATTTTATTAACAACTGTATTAAAATGCTTTAATTCATCTTCAATTCGTGCAATATTAGCATAACTCGCACCATCATGAAGTCCCAAAGAAATTAGTCGTTCTTTTCGAATATGATTTAATTTTTCTGGAGAAATCATTAATCCGAAACAACGCTCTTTCGGAACTTTGTACAACTGCTCTGGTGGGTCCACCTCTGGAACTAAAGGTACGTTAGCTACTTTGTAACCTTTATGTGCTAAATACTGTGATAGAGGTGTTTTAGAAGTCCTAGACACACCTATTAAAACGATATCAGCTTTTTCAATCCCTCTTGGATCTCTACCATCGTCATATTTAACTGCAAATTCAATTGCTTCAATTCGTTGGAAATAATCTTCATCGAGCTTTCGAACAACACCAGGTTCGTTCCTTGGCTCTAGCTTATTAATCGATGCAAGTGTATCAATTAGTGGCCCGATTAAATCATAAGCGATGATACCTGCCGTTTGAGCTTCTTTAAGAATTGCTTCTCTCATATCTGGTTTTACTAAAGTAAATACAATAATTCCATTATTCTCTTTTGCTACTTGAACGATTTCAATAAGTGTTGCTACATCTTCTACATAAGGTACCCGTCTAATTTCTAACTTTTGATGAAATTGACTTATCGCAGCCTTAACCACATGTTCTGCAGTTTCTCCAACAGAATCAGATACAACATAAACGATTGAATTGCCCATATGTTCACCTCTTAACTTTACTAAAACATATCATTGTTCATTATGTCTACTATCGCGCGAGTAAAATTTGTTTTTGTAAATCGGCCAATGACCTCAAGTCCATGTTCACTCTCACGTACTACAGGGACCGCGTCAATTTGTTTTTCAATTAAACTCTTTGCTACACTATGAATTGTATCATCTTTATAGCAAATTGTAATGTTTGGCATTCTAGTCATGATAATATCTACTGGTAAGGTATGCAGATCCTTATTACCAATACTTGCTCTCAGTAAATCTTTTCTAGATAAAACCCCTGTTAAGACAGAGTTTTGATCAACTACAAACAGTGTTCCTACGTCCTCAAGGAACATTGTAACGATCGCATCATAAACTGAAGAACTCCGATCAACAACTACTGGTATAGCCTGAAAATCTTTAACTGTAAGTTTTTTGATTTTCTCAATGATTTGTGCCCCGCTCGTTCTTCCTGTGTAATAATAACCTACTCGAGGTCTAGCCTCTAAAAATCCAGTCATTGTAAGAATAGCTAAATCTGGGCGAAGTGTAGCTCGAGTTAATGCTAATTTATCTGCTATATGTTCTCCGGTTATTGGTCCATTTGATTTAACAATTTCAAGAATTTGAGTTTGTCTTTTTGTCAGTTCTATTTTTCCTCACCCCTAACGATCCAATATGTTATACTCTCTAATTAAATATTATATACTATTTTTACAATTTACAAAACAAAGAAGGAAATAGTTAGCCTATTTCCTTCTTTAGGTTTCTGAATTTTTATCTGATTTCAAAAAATTATCCATAACTTTTAACTGATCTAAAAATTTACGAGCTTTTAAATAAATACCACTGTACTCATCGTAATAAGAAAATAATATTTGTTGTAAGTTTTTTTTCGTTTGGTCACTAACTTCTATTTTACCAAGTCGATTTACATCAAAATGATAAAACAATCTCATTAGTTTTACCGACTTCTCACTTACAGGGTATGCATAAGGATCAGTATGTTTACATCGTTGACATAAAAACCCACCTTCTTTGACTGAAAAGGCAACAAATACATTTTCATTTGCACTACATCGACAATTAATACAATTATCAAAGAATGGAGGATAACCAAGAACAGGTATCATTTTTGTCATAAATAAGTAAGCTAAGACCTCTGCGTCTGCTCCTTCATTCATATGCTGAAGAAGTTGTAAAACTAGCTCGAATAAATAAGGATTATTCTTTTTTTCATCAATGGCTTTGTCAGTAAGTTCAACAATAATAGAGGCATAAGAAGTTGCGAATAAATCGCCCCTTACATCTCGAAAAGAGTCAATTAGTTCGCCCTGACTTAACGTCCCTAACCCAGAACCCTTTTGAATTAAAAATGAACCATATGTAAAGAGTTGTGTAACAGAAGCAAGTCGACTATTAGTCTTCTTCGCTCCTCTTGCCACAACTCCAATCTTGCCTAATTCTCTTGTTAAGAGAGTTATGATTACATTTGATTCACCATAAGGATTTGCACGTAAAACAATTCCTTCTACACGTTGCAACAATACAACTCACCATCCGTTTGGATGAAGGTCAAGTATGTAGGGAATCAATATCAGCTATTTCTTCTTCAATGTAACTTTTCTGATCCACATGTTCCTGTTCAAGCTTCTTAAACAATAAATATGTCTCAACATTTCCAGTTTTAGAAAAGACATCCCAGGTAAAATTCAACATTGAGAAACCACCTTTCAAGAATAGCTACAACTCATTGCTCATTACCTATAGCCAATTACATTACTTTCCCTGCTTACTTATAATGTGACCTTCTCTCCCCTTTTTCATGTGTATAAAATTTAATAAAAAAATAAATAAAAAGCTTGCAAATCTCCAATAAATATGAAAATAATTCTTTGATAGCGCAAGTATATACTGAGTACTAGTTACTTATTTCTATCAGAGTCTTCCTACTCTTAAGTGCTTGTCCAACTTTGAATCAAATAAGGAGTCTATTTCACTCTTTATTATCCCCGAATAGATTAAAACAGCTGATTTAATATTCGTCCTCGCGGAACCCCATGTCTCGTAATTGAGATAATCGATTACGCCAATCTTTTTGAACCTTAACCCACAATTCTAAAAATACTTTCGTATCTAGTAAGTTTTGTATATCTAATCTAGCACGTTTTCCAACCTCTTTTAACATACTACCTTGTTTACCGATAATAATACCCTTTTGAGAAGTACGTTCAACAACAATTGTAGCATTAACATAGATCGCATTTCCTTCTGGTCTTCTTTCAATTTGCTCTATTATAACAGCAATTGAGTGCGGAACTTCTTCTCTTGTTAGATGTAATACTTTTTCACGAATTAATTCAGAAATAATAAATCGTTCTGGATGATCAGTTACTTGATTCGCAGGATAATATTGTGGCCCTTCAGGTAAATACGTTTTTATTACTTGCAGTAATCGATCGACGTTATTTCCTTGAAGCGCTGATATAGGTACAATTTCAGCAAACTCAAATAGATCCTTATATTTTGTAATTAAGTTAAATAGTTCATCAGGGTGAATCGTATCTATTTTATTAATTACTAAAATTACTGGACTACGTGTACCTTGCAGCTTCTCAATAATAAATTCATCTCCACGACCTAAGCCTTCATTGGCATTTATCATAAATAATGTAGCATCAACATCCTTAATCGAATCTTGTGCCACTTTTACCATGAAATCACCAAGTTTATGCTTGGGCTTATGAATTCCAGGTGTATCAATGAAAACAATTTGTGCATCATCTTCAGTGAAAACACCTTGAATTTTATTACGAGTTGTTTGAGGCTTGTCGCTCATTATAGCGATTTTTTGACCAACCACTCGATTAAGGAATGTACTTTTCCCTACATTTGGTCTTCCGATAATTGAGACAAAGCCTGATTTATAACTTTCTTTATTCATTTAAATCCTCCGGTGTAAATGCTCCTGGCAATAATTCTTTTACTGTAGTTTCATGGATAACTCCATGTAAGTTTGATAAATAAACAACTGTATTCGGGTCACATAATTCAAATAAGACTTGGCGACAAGCTCCACATGGTGGAATTGGCCCCTTTGTATCTGCGACAACCGCTACAGCTGTAAATTCTGTAATTCCATCTGAATATGCTTTAAATAATGCAGTACGTTCAGCACAGTTTGTGAGCCCGTACGATGCATTTTCCACATTACAACCATGAATGATTTGACCATCCTTTGTTAGTAATGCGGCTCCTACTTGAAACTTTGAATATGGTACATATGCTTTTTCTCTAGCTTTTATCGCTTCATTTATTAGTTGTTGTTTATCCATGTTATATAACCTCCTAATATCGCCCAATTACGAAAGTGGGGTCTTATTAACGTAGTATAGTAAAATATGGAAAAAATAGCAAAACACCAATAATTAGAGACACAATGGCTGCGACTAACACTGCCCCTGCTGCTACATCTTTTGCTTTTTTAGCTAATGGATGTATCTCTGGGGAAGCCAAATCTACAACTGCTTCGATTGAAGAATTTATAAGTTCAAGAGAAATAACAAGAGCTATGATTAGTAGAAGAACTAACCAATCTGTGCGACTAATATTTAAATAAATGGCTAAGGAAATAGCAATTATAGTCGCAAATAAGTGAATTTTAATATTTCTTTCATATCTTATAACAGTCCAAATACCACTGAATGCAAATCCAAAAGACTTAAGTAATGAGGCCCCTTTAAAGTCTTTCAAGTCCATATTTTTCTAAAATTTCCTTTTGTTTTGTAAACATTATTTTTTCATCAGCTTCATTCATATGGTCATATCCAAGTAAGTGTAGGCAGCCATGAACTGCTAAAAATCCTAACTCACGACGGAACGAATGCCCATATTCCTCCGCCTGACTTTTTGTTGTTGGAATCGAAATGACAATATCCCCTAAAGTTCTAGGTAAATCCACTCCAATAATTTCGATTTCACCTTCACCTAGTTCTTCCAACGGGAAAGATATTACATCAGTAGCACGATCTTTTTCACGATACTGTTTATTTATTTCATGAATTTTCTCATCATCAACAAATGAGATTGAAATCTCAACTTCCCCAGTTACACCTTCATACTCAAGTGCACATTCAATTAAACCTTGCAAATCAGATTGTTGTTCTTCTGATACCTCGTTTGTTTCATCAATAAAATCGATTTCTAGTTGAATCATTTTCTCACCTTATCTTTCATCAGGATACTGTATTCTTGAATGAAATGTCCCTTGAAGCGTTTCACATAATGATTTTTCAATTATATGTAATTCTTTTAAATTTAAGTCACACATACCAAACTGTCCATCATTTAGCCTGTCATTCATAATTGATGAAACTAGTTCTTCAATTTTTTCCATATCTGGATCTTTTAACGAACGAACGGCTGCTTCTACACTATCTGCAATACCAACAATTGCCGATTCTTTTGTATGAGCTTTAGGTCCTGGGTAACGGAAATCAATTTCCTTTACTTCTGGATTTGATTCTTTTTCCTTGTAATAAAAAAACTTCAATAAAGTTGTACCATGATGTTCAGCAGCGATATCAATTATATCTTTTGGTAAATTATATTTTTTTAGTATTTTCACACCATCACTTACATGCTTTAAAATAATATTTTTACTTTGGATCGGTTTAATTCTGTCATGCGGATTGTGGCCACCCATTTGATTTTCAATAAAAAATCCTGGATTATTTGTTTTACCTATATCATGGTAATAAGCCCCAACTCTTGCTAATAAACCATTTGCACCAATTGCTTCACAAGCACCTTCAGCTAAGTTCGCGACCATAATGCTATGATGATAAGTTCCTGGTGCTTCTAATAAAATTTTTCGTAATAACGGATGATTAGGACTACCGAGTTCCATTAATTTAAAAGAAGATACCATACCAAATGAATCCTCGACAAAAGGCAATATCCCCATTGTAATAACACTCGAAAGCACACCAGATGTAAGTCCCATTAATAAATAAATACCAATTTCAACAGGAGAGTACTGTCCGTTCCGAATAAGAATTAAAGCTGACAATGTTACTATATTTACTAACGAAATTAAGACACCTGCTTGAATGATCATCGATCTTTTGTTTCGTTCTTCACCTAAAAATAATACTGCGATCGAACTAAATAAAATATAGATTCCTGTTGTGTAATTAATGGCACCATTTACCTCAGCATTAAACATAATACTTCCGCTAATCGAAAAAATAATCGCAGTTACCATTAAATAGCGATTCCCTAACAAAAACTTAATTAATAATGTACCAATCGCTACTGGTGCTACATAGACTAGCCCCGAAAATTCGATTTTCTGGAACAAACTTACTATTTTTAAAATTAAAAGAGTAAAAATTACAATACCATAATAAGCAACAATATAATTATTATCTTTTTCTTTTAACGATTCAGTTTGTTTCAAAACAAAGTATAAAAGTACTCCGATTAACAAAATTAATCCAATATAAGGCTGCATGGATTGATTACTCTTAAGTAATCCAACTAGCTTTAATTGATCATATTTTTCTTTTGTTATTGTCTCTCCTACTTTTACAAGTACTTGCCCTTGTAAAATATAGACACTATCTACACTTTCACTCTCAATACGCTTTCGTTCTTTTGTATCTTGTGCATCAAAAAAGTAGTTTGGCACAATCGAAAACTCACCGATTTTTATCATCGCATCTCTTAGAGCTGGATTCACACTCACATAAGAGAGTTCTGTTCTTAATCTTCCTCGTGCTTCTTCAATTTGATTCGTTGTAATTTCATCGGACATTACATTATTGATGGCTGTATTTAAAGAAGCTTTCGTGATATTAAGCTGTTCAAGTGAAGATTTAACTAAAGCACTTAAGACATTATCTTCAAAGTTTTTACGAATATCTTCAGGAAGTCGGTCTTTAACCTCACTAATCTCTTTATTAATTAATGCTTGTCCATTTACTGTTGCACCTTTTTTTTCGTTTTCACTTTTAACTTCAGTCACTATATCAAAGATTGAATTTACGATATCTATTCTGTTTTGAGTAAAGTTTTCCTCATATTTATAAACATCTTCCACTCTTGCTGCAGCTTCTTGTCTTTTCTTATATGTAGCAGCCTTGTCCTCAATCGTTATCGGAGAATAGATTGTCTGATCAGCAATTGATAAAAGTTGAATATCGTATTTTACAGGTCTAACATGACTAATTAAAAGAAGAAAACTTGTTAAGCCCAATGTAATGATACAAAATAAAATGACAAGTGATTGACTCTTAAATCTTTGTAGTAATGCTTGCAATTTATTCATTGTTTCCCCCTTACTAGTAATGCACCTAGCGATAAAATACGAAATGACCCTATCAAATTAAAGTAGGGTCACTACGAATCATTCGTTAGCTAAATCGTATGCTTGGATTATTTTTTGAACGAGTGGGTGACGAACTACATCAGTTTGTTCTAGAATAGTCATCCCTATTCCTTCGACACCTTTTAGCGTATATTGCGCTGATACTAGTCCAGACTTTACACCCTTAGGTAAATCAATTTGTGAAGGATCTCCTGTAATAACCATCTTTGAACCAAAGCCTAATCGTGTTAAGAACATTTTCATTTGAGCCATCGTTGTATTTTGTGCTTCATCTAAAATCACGAACGCATCTTCTAAAGTCCGTCCCCTCATATATGCAAGTGGTGCAATTTCAATTGTACCTCTTTCTATCAGTCGTACTGTATGCTCTTGCCCTAGTACGTCGTGAAGAGCATCATATAAAGGTCTTAAATACGGATCTACTTTTTCTTTTAAATCGCCAGGTAAGAATCCTAAACTTTCACCAGCTTCTACAGCAGGTCGAGTTAGTATGATCTTACTTACTTTATTATTTTTCAGCGCTTGAACAGCCATTACAACAGCAAGATATGTTTTACCTGTACCAGCAGGACCTATTCCGAATACTAAATCATTTGATTGGATTGCACGAAGATAATGTCTTTGACCAAAGGTTTTAACGCGAATTGCTTTTCCTTTAGAATTCTTAATAATTTCTTCGTCATACAACCTAGAAAAAGATGATAGCTTCCCTTGTTTAGCCATTTGAATCGAATAAGTTACATCTCTTGATGTAATACTCACTCCATTTCGAATAACCTCTAAAAGTGCTTGAATAATGTCCTCAACAGTTTTTACACCCTCAGGCGAACCAGATACTTGTACAGATTGACCACGAGAGATAATTTTCACATCAAGTAAATTTTCAATAATTTCAAGGTGTTTATCGTTTGTACCAAATAAGGCAATTGCTTCGTTTGGATCCTCTAGTTGTTGATTAATCGTTAGTAGTTGTTCTGGCATTATTCAGTCCCCTTGAACAATAGTTTTCGTTTTAGTAATATCTTCTAAAACTTTATAATATATCCTTAAATTAACTTTACCATTGTCTAAAGACTCGTGCAAAACTTTTTCTTGTAAAATCTTGGCATCATCACTTAACTTTTTCATTAAATCACTTCTACCAGTTTGCTTCCCTACTTCAACCGCCTCTTCTTTCGAATAGGTTCTAACGATTTCATCACTTTCAAAAATAGATTCTTTTGTGAAGAAAAGAGGCAATTTCCATTTTAAAAATTTAAACTGATATGCATTCCTTTCTTTTTCAAAGGAAGTAAACTTATTTTTATCAAAACCCCAGTATTTTATTTTATGCTGACTTGTTCCGATATAATATCTATTCTTCTTCTCTCCAGTCAAAACAGTAAATGACGTATTCAATGGAATACTGACGAGTTCTTCTCTCCATACTTCACCAATAACTTTTCCAACTGCAGAGACGATTTGAGGATGGTCTTCCGTTCCGATTATACCTGAAACTAAAACTTGACCTTTATGAACATAATCATTCGCAGTAACTAAAGGTTTCCCTTTTTCTACGAACATACTTGAGATGACAGCTTCTTCTTTCGCAATAATATGCCTTGGTCTTAACGCTTGTTCAGGTTTTGGTAAATGCTTTTCCACTACTTCAAAATGGAAGGTAGTCCCATTTAATTGCACACCAATCCATGTAATCGACGGATTATCATCCTGAAGCTTTTTTTGAATCGATTGTAGTGTTGGTAATGTAAATTGAGATGCACCCGTTTTTACCCCTAATTCATTTAACTCTTTACGTAATTTATATTCAATTTCAGGAGATGCTCCTTTTACGTCAATTCTCCAAACCATATTAGAAAGTAAAAATAGTACAGCAAGAAAACCAACAATACCAAGCACGAAACCAAAATACTTCCATGCTCGTCTAATTTCAAAAGGTAGACCAATTCGTCCAATAAAATATACTTTATACTCTTTCTTTCTAGGTATATTTTTGATCCTTTTATAATCTTTTAACTCAATCGTAAATGTTATTGAATTCGTACCACTCTTTTTCACATTTTTTAACGGAATTCCTTTTCGCATACATTCATTTAAAAAACGTTCAGGCCCAAGCCCCAAAACTTTCACTTGAACCATCCCTGTAAGATTTGATACCCATTGATTTTTCATGATTATCCCCCATGTTCATTTGTACTGATCATGGTGTGTATTCTAGTTGTTATTCATTGATAAAATAAACGTGTTCAATTACACCTTCTAGCAAAATTTCCTCTGGCAGCATCGTTTTAAGGACGAAATCCTTCCCTTTAATCAAAAGCTGACCTTGTTTCATTAATAAACGCAATTCTTTATCCGAATAAACTAATAAACCTCTATGGTTTTCAATATAAATATGTAATTGACCTAACATGGTAATACGAGGTAATTCAAGGAGTACATCTGGCGGTAAGTCCATCTTACTCGACATCCAAGTTTTTAAACTTTGTGCTAACCTTTTCAAGATAGACTCCTCCCCCTTTCATATCATATTTATGATTAAATTTCAGAACGTATGATATAAAAAGAAGTTCGTAAGTGAATTTATAGTTGTGGGGTAATTTAAACGATTAACAATGGATTGTTTAAAAGCTAAATTTCGAGGTTTTTTTATAAAGTTGTTTTGAGTTGAATTTGAGTCTTAAATTTTCTTTTTTGAGAATCTTTTCAAACTTTCTTTACTGAGAAGTGGATTTAATTTATTGGGGGGCAAAAAAAATAAACGTCTAAAATAGACGTTTATTTTAACAGACTTGCTACAGCTTTATTCACAGAAGAGCCGTCAGCTTGTCCTTTTACTTTAGGCATAACTGCACTCATTACTTTCCCCATGTCAGCCTTTGATGTAGCACCAACTTCTGAAATTGCAACACGTACGATTTCAAGAAGTTCGTCTTCAGATAATTGTTGAGGCAAGTATTCTTCTAAAATGAGTAATTCTTGCTTTAATTTATCCACAAGGTCATCACGACCAGCTTTTTCGAATTCCAGGAGGGAGTCTTTACGTTGTTTCACTTCACGAGTTAAAATCGTTAACTCTTGATCAGCTGACAATGTCACATTATTCCCTAAGTTAATCACTTCATTTTGCAATGAGGCTTTTACCATACGGATAACGGATAATTTGTCTTTATTTTTTTCCTTCATCGCTTGTTTCATATCTGAATTCAAACGTTCGAGAAGACTCATAGTAACACCCTCTCTTAGAATTTACGTTTTCTTGCTGCCTCTGATTTTTTCTTACGTTTTACACTTGGCTTTTCATAAAATTCGCGTTTTCTTGCTTCTTGAAGCGTACCAGTTTTAGAAACTGAACGTTTAAAACGACGAAGAGCATCTTCTAAAGATTCGTTTTTACGAACGACTGTTTTAGACATCTTACTTTTCCCTCCCTCCAAGCTACCACTTACAATCAATAAAACACTGCAAAAAAGTACACTTTTCTACATGTCTTTTACGATTATAATACATAAAGCATTGATAGGTCAACAGGTAAATGTCAAGTTTGGACCTTAACACACCTTACCTAAAACGGAATATTTAGTACCCTTCCGTTGCAACATTTCCTTGGACGATTGTAATACCATTACTTGTACCAATTCGGGTCGCGCCAGCTTTTACCATTTCGTTTACACTTGCAATATCTCGAACGCCTCCGGAAGCTTTAACACCAATATCTGGTCCTACTGTTTTTCTCATTAATGCTACATCTTCTACAGTTGCTCCACCTGTTGAAAATCCGGTAGATGTTTTAACATAATCTGCTCCAGCTTTTACAGATAATTTAGAAGCTATTACTTTTTCTTCGTTAGTTAAAAGACTAGTTTCGATAATTACCTTTACAAGTGCTTTCCCTTTAGCTGCATTGACAACTGAAGCAATATCCTGTTCTACAGTTTCAACATCGCCGTCTTTTAAAGCACCAATATTGATAACCATATCAACTTCCTGCGCTCCATTTTCAATTGCGTTTGAAGTCTCAAATCCCTTTACTTCCTTTGTATTTGCTCCTAAAGGGAACCCGATGACTGTACAAACTAAAACATCAGTTCCTTGTAATAGTGTTGAACAAAGCTTCACCCAAGTTGGATTGACACAAACTGATGCAAAATTATGCTCTTTAGCTTCTTGGCATAGTTTTTCGATTTGAGCTTTAGTCGTATCTGCTTTTAATACTGTATGATCAATCAATTTAGAAAAATTAGATGTCATTATAAGAAAACTCCTAACTGGAATAAGATAAAAACGTTGTCTATATAACATTACTGTGTAATAAATTAAAATATTTCATTTTATTTCGAGGGTATCGAGAATAGCATAAATTAGTATTAGCAATAGAAGTTATAAATATGTGATGCTTAAGTTCACTAAAAAAAGAAATTCAAAGCATCCTCAAGCTGACGCATTTGAATTTCTTTCAATTGTTGTATTGTCCCTTACTTTTAAAATCATAAATAAACTGACGATGATAAAAAACGTTCCATATAGGAACATATATTTGAAACCGATGAAATCCAATATCGCACCTAATAATGGTGGTGAAACAATATTCGCAATTGATGCAAATAAGTAATATAAACCTGTATAGGTTCCTATAAATCCAACAGGCGCCATTTCTGCCAAAAATGGATAAGAATTAATATTAACAAGTGCCCAAAAACATCCCATGAGTAGGAATACAAAACGAATGAAGAGAATATCTTTCAAAAAGAATAAAACGATAAAACCAAAGATTATGCCAATTATTCCAATAACAATACTTCGCTTTTTACCAATTTTTGTTCCGATAAATCCAGCTGGTATTGCAAAGATTAGAAAAGCAAGTGATATAAAGGCGAATGAAAAAGATGCCGCACTAACTTTAATATTTAAATATTCCTCACCATATCGAGTAAAAAAAGTCTCTATCCCATTAAATCCGATGAACCAACTAAGTATAGCCAATAAAAGAAATAAAGCATTTTTATTTTTGATCGCAGAGCGTAAACCTACTTTAAAATCGATTTTTTCTTCTGATACTTCGTAATTAATTACATCTCTTTTTTCTTTAATAAAATGAAAAAGAATCACAAAGCTAATTAATATTAAAAAACCTGCTAAATAAAAAGGAAATCCTTCATTATAATCCCACAAAATCGAACCAATAAAAAATGCAATGAGTGCTCCAATCCCACCCATAAAATTTATCACACTGTTCGCCTTACTACGATGTTCAGTTCGAGTCAAGTCTGGCATAAGTGCAATGACAGGCGAACGGAAAACACTCATACTTAAATTCATACAAACGATAAAAAAGATTAGAATTATTAACGATTGATGAAAAGGTATTAAAAATGTAAATAACGCAGCAAGAGGCATACCAATCATAATAAAAGGCATCCTTCTTCCAAATCGTGAATTCAATCGGTCACTATACATTCCTACGGCTGGTTGTAGGAATAACGCAAAATAGTTATCAAACGTCATAATAAATCCAATTAGTGCTGATGAACCAATATAGTCACTTAATATCTTCGGCATAAATGCATTATAAACTGACCATGTTAAGCTAATTGCAAAAAAGCCAAAACCCAGGAGCAGAACTTTCCGAAAATTAAATCCACTATCCATTAAAATCTCCCTTTTCTGCAACCCCTTCACATTCATACATTAGCTGGATACGAATCAATGACACATCAATCCCTCCTTACTAAATGTATAGTGGGTAAAACGTCCAATTATTTATCTTTTTTTAATTTTAATAAAATATTAACTTTAGGAAATCGATTGGTAGCGTTTACTAAAATATGAAGGATTAATTCGCGAAAAGCATAATAGTATAGTATAAAATTATTTATCCAGGGGGGTAGAACATGGAGAACTTTGACTTTTATATAAATATGTATAGGAATATATTTGTGACTTTTTTTCAAAATGCTTTTTGGGTGGTTGCTTTTTTTTATTTATTAAATAAAACATATCAACATAACACTCTTATAAAAGTCTCAAAATTCGTTACATTCATTGTCTTAGTGGTTTTGATTATTCATTCTTTTAACATAAATAGGTAACCTAAAAAATGCTCAGTGATTTGATCACTGAGCATTTTTTATATTCATCTCAAATATTACATTCTTTCTTCTAATGCTTTTGCAGTCTGACTTGTTACAACTTCTTTCTCATCTTTAAGTGTGCCAAATAAACCATCAAATATTGGTGTTGAAACACCGTACCAAAAGTTTTCATTTTTAAAATGATGTAAGATATGAAGTTTTTTAATGTGACGACCCATTTTCGTTTTAGGTTTAATCGGTCGATGAGCAACATAATGTTTCCATTCGTAACCTAGAAGCATTAATACTAATCCTGCACCGAACGAAGATGTTAAAACAAAATCTTGAAATATCAAATAAAAAATAACACTTAACGCTCCAAGATTTGGAATGCTATACCATATTGGTAAAAATAACAATTTCAAATCGTCTGGATAGGTATGATGATCATAATGTATACGCTTCATAAACTTTAGAAACAATTTGTTTTTTGGTGCTTTTATATGGAAGAAAAATCTATGCGTCACATATTCGCTAAACATAAAGAAAATTAATCCTACAACAAACACTAATAAAACTATCCAAGAAAAATTAAAAATAACGCTATAAACAAATCCTATTCCAAAAATGATTGCCATAACCAGTACATCAAAATGCAGAAAAAAGTCTCGATATAATCCCTTCATAAAAATCCCCCTTTCCCTTTACATTAATTAAACTAGTATCAAATTTATATTTCAATATTATTTATGAAATTCCTTTACTGGTAGAACATTTATTTATTTTTTTATGATTTATTGATGACCTGAATAAAGAGACATTCTGAGAAGATAATAAAAGAGATGAATGAACGAGAATAAATAAAAGGGAGTTACTTATGGAAAAAAGGAGATATTACGTTTCAGTACAGGCTAAAACTATTGTACCTCATCAAGGCGATGCACCTTACGAACTAGAAATTGATGCAACAATAGATGAAAAAGAAAGACTTGAAAAAATTTTTCATGAAATCGACAACTATGACGAAGCTACAGGTATACAAGCAGCATTTCTTCCACCAATCACTAATTGGAGTCAAAAAAACAATGATGGGTACGACTACTTTTTAAAGCAGTCATATCAAATGATATATGATTTGGGATCCGAAGAAACAAAAGCACATATACGTCAAATGAAAATCTTATATTAAAAAAGAAAGCTCTAGGAGCTTTCTTTTTTGGGTTTTAATTAGAGCTTTGGGATAAAACCAAATTTTTATTAAACATCAATTACTTTCGTTTTAGCTAACATATCGTGTAGCGTACGTCTTTTTTCATTGAAAATAAAAAACGGATCTATGAATGCAATAATTCCAATGATACTAGATAATACAGGGATCTTAATTTGGCCTAACAAAGTAAAAATTGATCGAACGGTCATTGTCTTCCAATTTACCTTTTCGCCATCCTGAGTCACAACCGCAATTTTCACCCAACGTTTACCAATTGTTTGTCCATTCCAAACAAATGACGGAATGATAATATTATAAATAATTCCTACAATAAACGAAGATAATAAAAAGCTTAAACTGGAATCTTTCTCTAAAACCCCAGTAAAACTTGTCGATTTTGCAATACTTGTTATGATCACAATAACAACAAATAAAACAACAAGAATTATAAAATCTATCAATACTGCCAAAAACCTACTTGATCTACTAGCTAAATCGTTCGTCTCCATATTTCCCCCTATAATGTTCTTTTTCTTACATACTATGCTATGTAAATTCTACCTATTACAAAGATAATCTACTTCTCGTTTTAATGAAACAAAAAAAATGAAGTAAGCTAAAGGTCAAGTTACTTCATTTTACGTTAGTTATACATTTCGCATTAAAACTAACCAAGATGTTAATTTAGTATTTTTTATCTTACTTTCTATTAAGCTCTTATCTAAAAAAATGTTGTACTTATAAGACTTTTTTATAAGTATATCATTAATTTTGAGGTTGATTGGAACGTAAGGTGCTCGACTCCTGTGGGAGATGCGGGACAGTTGAGACCCCACAGGCGTAACACGCAGACGAGGCTCAGCGCACGCCCCACAGAAAGCGAGCATCCTGGAGTGGAAATCAACTAATCTCCAACTTATACTTTTTATTTAAAAGGATTATAAAATCTATTTCCATCGTAGAAAGTAATGACTAATGAAATCAAAAATAACAGACTAATAAATACAAATACGATATAATCATTCTTTTTAAAACTTCGAGCATTATACCATGTTCGATATTGTTTACTTCCAAATCCTCTTAATTCCATTGCAGAACTTATTACTTCAATACGATTTAAACTCGAAAAAATTAATGGCATTAGGATTGAGATCGAATTGATCATACGTTTCCATAAACTTTGTTTCTTAGATAGTTCTAGTCCTCTTGCTTGTTGAGCAAATGTTATATCTTGATAGTCACGTTGAACATCAGGAATGTAACGCAAGGCTATCGCTACTGAATAAGCAATTTTGTAGTTTACTCCAATTTTATTTAATGACGCAGCAAACTCGCTCGGATTCGTAGTAACGATAAACAGAATTCCAATTGGGATAACCGTACAATACTTTAAAATAATATTGAACTGATAAAAAATTTGTTCCGCCGTAAAATATATGTTCCCAAACAAATGAAATAAATTATGTCTTGTATCATAAATCTCCACACCTTGAAAAGGGGAAAACACAAATGTTAGTAAACTATTAAATAACATAAAAAACAGAATAAAATATAAAACAAATGAAACTTGTTTAAACTCAATTTGCGAAACTTTAAATGCAATAATACCAAGTATAAACATGACAATAAGAATTCGTGTATCGTATGTAACCATTGCTGTCGTAGACCAAATAAGAAAAAAGATTAGTTTAGTTGCTCCTGTAAGTTGATGAACCAATGATTCTTTTTGAATGTAAGAAAGCATAGGATTGTTCATTAAACTCGAACCCTCCGATCAAACTCAATGAATTTACGAACAAATTCATCAGCGTTAACAATATTTGCTTTATTTGCTAGTTTTTGTAGCGATGTCTCTTTTAAATTCGCTTGTTTAATAATCTCTCTATTTGTTAATATTGATGCCGCAGTATCATCAGCAATAACCGCTCCTTCAGAGAAGACGATTGCTCTTTTTGTATATTCCAACATTAGATGCATATCATGTGTAATTAAAATAATCGTAATTCCCTTTGACTGAAGTTGCTTCAAAAATTCCATCATTTCATTATAATGTTTATAATCTTGTCCAGCTGTTGGTTCATCTAAAATTAGAATTTCTGGGTTCAATACTAGAACACTTGCAATCGTTACTCTCTTCTTTTGGCCAAAACTTAAAGCAGAAATTGGCCAATTTCTGAACTCGTATAAACCACAAATTTTCAACGTATTTAATACTCGTACTTTCATTTCTTCTTGAGGGATACCTCTATATTTCAAACCCAACCCTACTTCATCAAAAATAGAAGTTTGAGAAATCATTTGATTTGGATTTTGAAGAACAATTCCAATAAATTCAGCACGTTCTTTAATTGATAAAGACCGTATATCTTTACCTTTTAGAAGTATTTGCCCGTTCGTCGGTTGATAAAATCCACAAATCAATTTTGAAATTGTTGATTTTCCAGCTCCGTTTTTACCAACAATACTAACCATTTCACCTTTTTGAACTTTAAATGAAACATGATTAATGATTTTTTTAGATTTATCATAACTAAAATCAAGATTTTTTATCTCTAATACAGTGTCTTCATCCTCAGTTCCCACTTGATCATTCTCACGATTAAACCAATTTGTTAATCTATCAATATATGAATCTAAATTGATCGTATCGACCTTTTTAGGGTTTGAAGATTGATCTATATTACACCCTGCATACTTTAAAGCAGTGATATACAAAGGTTCCCTTATACCAACAGATTGTAATATATTCGAGGAGAGTAATTCATTCGTACTAACATCTGCTATTATTCGTCCTTCATTCATTACAATAATTCGATCAATGTCTATTTGAAGTACTTCCTCAAGTCGATGTTCAATAATGATGATCGTGCTATTCGTTTTTTGATGAATATCATCAATTAAATCCATTGCGATTTTGCCAGTTGCAGGATCTAAATTCGCTAATGGTTCATCAAACAATAAAATATTTGCTTGATCCACCATTACGCCTCCTAAAGTAACTCGTTGTTTTTGTCCACCTGATAATTGATGTGGGGCAGCGTTTAAGTGTTTTTCAATTCCAACAAGTTGAGATACCTTTTTTACTGTTTCGATCATTTCTTGCTGATGTACACCTGTATTTTCTAATTTGAACCCAATATCTTCGGCTACGGTTAATCCAATAAATTGTGCATCTGGATCTTGTAAAACTGTTCCAACATGAAATGATAAATCAAATATCGATTGCTCCCTTGTTTCTTCCCCTTTAATTTTTAGGCTACCTGTCATTTCTCCATCATAAAAATATGGAATTAACCCATTTAAGCAATGTGAAATTGTACTTTTCCCAGAACCTGATGGACCTACGATTAAAACTTTTTCCCCTTCATATATTGATAAATCAATAGTATGTAATGTAGGCTTTGACTGAGCTTTATATTGAAATGAAAAATTACTAAATTCAATCATTGCGTCTTTCAACTTCATCTTCCTTTAACAATTAATTTTATAAAGTATTTCTTTGTTAATAAAAAGTAAAAAAGGTCGGTGAAATTTCCACCGACTACATATCCTTCGTTAAGCTTCCTTGTTTTGTTCTTGTTTTAGCGTACATTTTTAATAAAATTGTTCCTAATACCGCCACTGTTACAATATTTGAAACTCCAGCAACAGCACCTTGAACAAAAACTTTATTTACGGGTTCTGAATAAATTAAAATATCTAAAACTGGTGCAATGACAAACCAAGCGATTGCATTGGCAAGTATTTGAACTAAGTTAAAACTTATCATTTCTTTGCGACCAAATTCTCCGTTTTGAACATTGATTTTTTTAGCAACGAGACCAATAACTAAACCTACAACTGCAGAAGCAATTACCCAGCTAAACCACGGGGAACCATAAAAAATCGAGTCCTTTAATGTATGACCTATTAATCCAATTAATAATCCTGCAACTGGACCGTATAAAACTGCCATAAGTGCTAAAAACGCATAAGAAGTTTCAATATTTGTATTAGGTACTCCTGATGGAATTGATCCAAATCTTCCTAAAATAATAAACACTGCTGCGCCAATTCCGATTGCAACAATTGTTTTGATTGATAAATTGCTATTTTTCACTTTACTCTCCCCTTTTTACTTACTTTCTTTATATGTTTTTATTTAAAACCTTAATTGAAATCTCCCAATCAATACCTGTGAGAATTCCATATTCATTTGTGAATGATCCTTGATTTACTGCAACAGCCATTTGGTCTAGGCTATTTACATATAGAATTGGATCACCAATTTTTACATCGGCAAAAGACCTTCCATATTTAACTATTTCTTTAAATACTTTTTTCCCCTCATGCTCAATTGTGACTTCAATTAAATCACCATACGTTGCTCCTTGATTAGTGAACTCTGTACGACTAATATTTGACCATATACTTCCGTATCGAACATCAAGAATATCAATTGTTCCTTTAACCGTATGATTTTCAATCGTACATTCCTTAATCGGCAAATTTATGTAAGAACTCGGGTCAACTTCAGGTCCTATGTTTTCAAAATCAATCACACCCGAGGCTAATCTTGCACCTGTAAAAGCAAAAATATCTCTCCCATGAAAAGTATATGACTCACTTGAATTTGGTAATCTATTAATTTCTTCATCAATTACCCTTAATTGACTAATACCATAGATTTTTCCAATATGTGTCAGTGTTCCGTTATCGGGAGTAATGATAAAATGATTCGAATTTGTACGAGCAACAATACTTCTACGATCTGAACCAACACCTGGATCAACAACAGATACAAACACAGTGCCAACAGGCCAATAATTCATCGTTTGAACTAATCGATAGGATGCTTCCCATATATTGAATTGAGGTATATCGTGTGTGATATCGTAAATATTTAACTCATGATTTACACTACAGGCAACGCCATACATCGCACTAACCGCTCCATCTTGTAATCCAAAATCTGACTGAAACACTAAAGCGTTACTCATTCATACACCCCTAATCGCAAGAATATTTAAAATTAAATATAAATTCAATCTATTCAATAGTCAATCAAAATATTATCCGAAAAAACCAGATTAAAAACGATCTTACAAAGTTCTATTAATTTTAAGTAAAAAAAAAGATATAGTATGTAGATACTATATCTTTTAATAGACATTCTATTTTTATTCGTTTTTTCATTAATTGATTTATTTGGGTGTAAAAAGTTGAATTAACTCAGCACAGCTAATCTTCTTAAGTAACTCAATATTTGCCCAACTGACGACACGGTCTTCCCAAGCGACTAAGCATTGATTGTCTCTAGTTTCCATAACAGTACCTACTGCACCATCTAAACTAAACATCACATAATTGCCAATAGAGAACATTGCAATCACCCCAGTCTAAAGATAATTCCGTGACCACCTTTCGGGTATTCCCATTTTATATTTTGATGAGGACAGCCAATTCGGCAGCTTCCACATTCGTGACAGCCTTCATATCCTACATGCATTCGAATATTTTCCCATTTGTATACTTCAGCTGGACAGAATATTGTACATATTTTATCTGGACAACTTTTCATACAAATATCTGAATCTAGAACTGTTAGGTGCGATTTTGTATCAGCATTAAAACGAACGAGATACTGTTTTTCCTCAATTGTATGTTCTTTCTTCTCACTCATTTATTTCATCACCTTCCATGCTTTATATACATCCTTCGCAAGCTTGAACTTTGACTTAGCACCTCCAAGATCACTCATAATTTTCTTTTGTTTCTCCCATTTTGATTTACCATCAACAGTAAACATTTGACTTGCAGATTTATTTAATAGAGGGATATATTTCTCGAAATATTGAGGGAATTTTTCAAAATGATGTGTAGCATCTTTATATTTTTTCAAATCCTGACCTACGAAACTAGCTAGTAGTTTATCAGCGTATGACTTTAATACATTCTCTGAATAATGTCCGAGTTCTTTTGCTTCTATGATTGTTTCTGCTGCTAGGCGACCAGATGTCATTGCCATATTTGATCCTTCACGATGAATCGCGTTTACTAGTTGAGCAGCATCACCAATCACCATTACACCATTTCCGACTAATCTAGGAACTGAATGGTATCCACCTTCTGGAATTAAATGAGCAAGATATTCTTGTGGCTCACTACCTTGAATGTATGGACGGATCATTGGGTGATTCTTTACGTATTCTAATAAATCATACGGCTTAATTTTATGTTCAATCATACCTGAAAGTAATGTACCTACTCCAATACTGAGCGTATCTTTATTTGTGTATAAAAATCCTGTTCCAACAATCCCTTTAGTTGCATCTCCAAATAACTCAATCGCACATCCTTGGTTTCCTTCTAATCCAAAGCGATCTTCAATAATTTTACTATCAAGCTTTAAGATTTCCATCGTTGCTAAGGCTACTTCATCCGGTCTCCATTCTTTATGGAAACCTAGTGATTTTCCTAAAAGAGAGTTAACTCCATCTGCTAAAACAACAACATCTGCATATAAATCCCCATCTGGTCGGTCAGTTCTTACTCCAACTACTTTTTCATTTTCAACAATGCATTCTAAAACGACAGTTTCATTTATCAATAGTGCACCTTGTTCGACTGCTTTTTGCGCAAACCATTGATCGAATTTTGAACGAAGAACCGTAAAATTGTTATATGGTTCTTCAGCGAATTCTAACCCCTTATATCCGAAAGTTGTAGCTGATTGCTTATCGAGCATCATCACACGTTGCTCTACAATCACACGTTCAATTGGAGCTTCCTTCCAAAATTCAGGTATGACATCCTCCATCATTTTCCGATAAAGGACACCTCCCATTACATTTTTTGATCCTGGATATTCACCACGTTCAATCAGAACTACATTCAATCCTTTTTTGGCTACTTCATATGCGCATGAGATTCCTGCTGGGCCTGCTCCTACGACAATTACATCAAATTTTTCCGGCATGATCCCGATCTTCCTCCTTTAAAGTAACACTATCTTGGAAATGATGAATCAACATTGGTACAATCTCAAACGCGTCACCTACAATTCCATAGTGACAAGATTGAAAAATTGCTGCATTAGGATCCTTATTAATCGCAATGATTAACCCGGAATTTTGCATGCCTACAATATGTTGAATAGCCCCGGAAATTCCAATGGCAAAATAAATTTTTGGTGTTACCGTCAAACCTGTTTGCCCTACTTGATGGTGATGTTCAACCCAACCTGCTTCTACTACATCACGACTTGCCCCTACAGCCGCTCCAATTGATTCAGCAAACTGTTTAACAAGCTCAAAGCCTTCTTTACTACCTAGACCTTTTCCGCCTGCAACGATAATATCAGCTTCATCAATTCGAACTTTTTTAGTCGTAGCCCGAACGATTTCTAATACTTTTGTACGAATATCTTCTTCCTTTAGATCGATTTCTTCTTCGATGACAATGCCTTCTCTACCTGATTCAGGTGCTAACGCTTTCATAACCTTCGGACGAACTGTTGCCATTTGAGGTCGATATTTCTTACATAAAATAGTCGCCATGATATTTCCACCAAACGCAGGTCGACTTGCTAATAAAAGACCAGTATCTTCCTCAACATCTAATACGGTTGTATCAGCCGTTAATCCAGTCGGTAAATCAGTTGCAACCGCGCTTGCTAAATCCTTCCCTTTTGAGGTTGCACCATATAATAAGATTTCTGGCTTGTATTTGTTACTGCATTCTAATACTGCTCTCATAAACGATTCTGTTCGGTAATCTTTAAAAATTGGTTGATCGTAAATATAAACTATGTCTGCTCCATATTCAAAAAGTGTAGGGGCCAAAGATTTTACGTTATCTCCTATTAAAATACCAGCTAACTCACAACCCCGTTTTTCAGCTAATTGTTTTCCAGCTCCAAGTAATTCAAGTGATACAGGCGCAATGACTTTATCATTTTCTTCTATAAACACCCATATGCCTTTATATTCCGAGAAATCCATTTATACCCCTCCTTTCACTTCAAACAACTCTTTCTTCTCATTTAATATATTCATTAATTCAGCTACTTTTTCAGCTGAAGTTCCTTCGAAAATCGTTCCACCTTTTGCTTTAGGAGGAGCCCATACTTTTGATACAATTGTCGGCGACCCTTTTAAACCTAATTGTTTGATATCGACATCTTCTAAATCTTTTACTGCCCAAATTGTTGGTTGATATCTAGCTGCTCTAATTAAATTTGGTAATGGTGAATACGGTACTTCGTTAATTTCTTTCTCAACTGCAAATAGGCAAGGTAAAGTAGTTTTAATCACTTCATGTCCATCCTCAATTTTCCGATGAACGATTGCATATCCTTCTTCCTTATTAATCTCTTGAACTTTTTTGACAGATGTTAACGGTGGAATATCTAATCTACGTGCGATACCTGGTCCAACTTGTCCAGTATCACCGTCAATTGTCATCTTTCCACAAACAATTAAATCAATCGGTTGAATTTGTCCAATTTTCTCAATCGCCTTCGTTAATGCATAGCTTGTCGCTAATGTATCCGCTCCTGCAAAGGCTCTATCTGAAATCATATAACCTTCATCTGCTCCAATTTCGATACATTTTCGAATCGCTTTAACAGCAGGTGGTGGTCCCATTGTAATAACTGAAACTGTCCCACCATATCGACTTTTTAATCGAACTGCTTCTTCAACAGCATGCGCATCATAAGGATTCAATATTGCTGGTGCACTCGCACGATCCATGGTATTCGTTTTAGGATTCATTTTGATGATTTTCGTATCAGGTACTTGTTTAATACAAACTACGATATGTAGCACTTATTTCACTCCCCTTTTTCTTCCCCTCACCCTTAGCTAGTAAATGTACATGTTGTTCAAATATATTAATTTTTATTAAAAAATATGATAGAAGAAAGTAGATAGTTTGAATAATTTGATTAATACATATTGAAAAACAGAAAGGAAAGGCAGTTTCCATAAACTTTGTAGCTATTTAAGAAGGAGCTTAGTTGATTTCATGCCTTATAATAAAACTTTTAAAAACAACAATCTTTTAGAATAGAGCAAAAAAAAAGACATCTACAAACGGTTATCCGTTGTAAATGTCTCTTTTATAAAAACCATTAACATCAATTACGCAACTAATAGTTTAATTTTATTTCCTGATGGATCTTTTGTGAATGTTTCACCATTTAGTTCATTAACAGAAGCACCAATTTTACTTAATCGATCGATAGCTTTTGCTTTTTCTTCCTCAGTTGGAAATAATAATGTGTATTGCTTTAATCCTGCGCTGCTCTCTGATGGAGCTGCGCCACCAGCACTATGCCATGTATTAAATCCTATATGATGATGGTAACGTCCAGTCGATACGAATAAGGCTTGGCTACCATATTTCGTTACAACTTCAAACCCTAAACCTTCACAATAAAATTTTTCAGTGCTTGCTAAATCTGAAACTTGCAAATGGATATGTCCCATAATCGTCTCTTTTGGTAACCCTTTAAACTCTTCCTCTTCAGCTAACGCTAATAAACCATCAACATCTAGTCGTCTACTATCCATCGATACGTGTTCATTATTCCAGCTCCATGTTTCAGAAGGTCGGTCAGAATAGATTTCAATTCCATTCATATCTGGATCTGCCAAATATAAAGCTTCACTTACTAAATGATCGGAGCCACCTTGTAACGGATTTCTAGTTTCAATGAAATGTTTTAAGACAATCCCTAAATCCTTACGAGTAGGTAATAATAATGCCAAGTGATATAACCCTGTATTAGAATCATTTTTTGGCGTTACATCTACAGGTTGCTCAAGTTTAATTAATGGATTCAAACCATCTGCCGTTAGGCTAGCCTTTGTATTTGTTTGGTCTAATACTTTCAGACCAATTACGTCTTGATAAAATGCTAATGATCGTTCTAAATTCGATACTTTTAATTCAATTGTTGGAGCATAGACTAGTGGTTTTTGATGAAAACTCATTTTAATTTCCCCCCTCTAGATAGTACAATAATTAATGTTAACACTAACAGAATAAATGGAGTCATTGCAACACCAAAGCCTTGACCTGCGTGTAAATGTGTATAAACAGCCCCGACCATAATAATAGCTAGTCCAGTAGATGCTAACTTAGTAACTTTATTCTTCCAAAATCCTACGAATAAACCAATCGCTCCTAAAACTTCAAATGTTCCAATTGTATACATTAGTCCTTTTGAATAACCATATACTTCTATAAAATCATGTAGCATCTGAGCATTTCCACTTAACTTTATAATTCCTGACAGTAGGAATGCTAAAAATAATATTGCCTGAATGATACGTAAAATCCACTTCATTTTATCTCTCCCTTTTTTGTTTTTTTTTACTGAACTTGAATTAAGAACAGTTTATTAAATAAGTCAAAGCAGACTTTATATTAACTTGATTTTTCACGATCAAGTATGAAAATTAGTCATTATTTCTAATTTTAATTTAAGTGCACTTGATTTAAGAACAGTATAGTCGATAACTGTTCTCAATACAAGCACAATATACTTAATTATAAAAAGTTCTGTTCTTAATCATTGTACGTTACTTTACCGGGGATTATGAAATTCCCGCTCAAAGCATTCATTTAGAAAAGAGCCCTAACAAATTAAAAAATATCGTACATTTAGTCGTACGATATTTTTTAAAGCATCTCTATTGTTTTATGATTCGCACGTTTAACGAAATCTGCTAACGTATAATTACATAAAAAACCTAATAAATTACTTTCGGCTTCAAGGGCAAATTCAGTAAATACATTATTCATCACACGTCCGCTTGTACAATCAGAAGTTGACTCAATCAATGCAGTAGATAATGGCTCGGTCATTTGCAAAGCTAAATAAACTTCTTTTAGAGTTATATCTTCTGGGGATCTAGCAAGTAAATACCCACCATCTCTTCCTTCTCTAGCTTCTACTATATTTTCTTTTACAAGAGGAGCCATAATTCTTCTCATAAATGAAACACCAGATCGAATATGTCTAGCAATTGCCTTACTTGGTGTAACACCCTCAGTTGTAGAAAGTAAAACAAGTGCTTGTATAGCAAATCCGAACCACTTCGGAGTAACTGAACTTCTACAATTTGACAAATTAATCACCTACCAGTGACAATATTATCTCCCGTTTCATTGTTCCATGCAAGTAGTTAGTCATTTTGACTAATTTTTACGATTGATATGCGATTTGTGGAGATGAATTTTGCTGTTTTTCAAATTTTCAGAATTATAAATTGTAGATATTATATCATAGATTAATGTAGTGAAAAAGTTTACATCAATAGTTTGTAACTATTAAATTAACTAATATTATATTTACAGCACATAAAATGCATTCAAGGTACACTTACTTGGTCAAGCATTTTTTCGATTAAATAAAAAAGCTCGAGGATATCTCTCAGCTTTTTGCCAATATTTTCTACAAATTAAAAGATAACTAAGTAGTTGTGAATTAGTAATTCTGCAAAAATTATTAATCCTAGTATTAAAATGGCTACAAATAGATAAAACGTTTTTTGAAACCAATACGGGAAGAAATTTAATACATTTAAGAAGAATGCTCCTGATTGTTCACCAGAACCTAAACTAAAATTTTGCATTTCTTCATATCTTTTTTTATTAAACCTAATTGCGAAAACAAACATTACTAAATCTATTAAGCCAAAAAATACTAAAAGACTTATTTCATTGCCAGACATTTAATCATCTACATCCTTTTACATTTAATACAACTATATTATTTTATTGATAAAATTAATACAATGGTAATTCCTGAAAAAGATAGCTCATATTTTTGTTAGTGACCTTAGAATATCAACTATAAAAAGCTGCCAATGGTATACTATTTTGCTCTATATAAAAGCGTTTCTGTTTAATAAATGATTGAAAAGAAAAAGGATAGAAGGTTATCCCTTCTACCCTAATAATTTATCGAGCATACCCACCAAGGCTTTGTTCTGCCATTTGTACTAATCGTTTTGTAATTTCTCCACCCACTGAACCATTTGCACGAGCTGTTGAGTCTGGACCTAAATGAACTCCAAATTCAGTTGCGATCTCAAACTTCATTTGGTCTATTGCAGATGAAGCATTTTGTGAAACGTATTGATTTGAAGAGTTTTTTGCCATAATAATAAGCTCCTTTGTCCATAGATTGTCTGATATAAGATTATCAGATTGGAGTTAGTATGACTCATATTTAAATATCTATACAAAAAACAATAAATAAAAATACATTGAACTTGACTAGATAAAATACTCAATAAATTCAAGTCTTTTTATATACCTATTTAACACTTTGGACTATATTAATCTAAACAAGAATTGATAGTAGACTAAAAAAATATTTGTATAGTTCAAAACCAAAATAAAAAAGGATAGAAAGTTTCCTCTCTATCCTAATTTATATTTATCGAGCATATCCGCCTAAACTTTGTTCAGCCATTTGAACTAAACGCTTTGTAATTTCGCCACCAACTGAACCATTAGCACGAGATGTTGTATCAGGTCCTAAATGCACTCCAAATTCAGAAGCTATTTCGAACTTCATTTGCTCAATTGCTGATACTGCATTTGGTGAAGCATATTGATTTGAAGATCTTCTGTTTGCCATGTTGTCGACTCCTTTGTTTTTTGGATGCTCTGATGTTGTTTATCAGATTAAAGATAGTATGATTCCGATATTTTATTCTATACATAAATTTACAATTTTTTTTCTTTTTCCAAATTTACTTTTTATTTCCAATAATAAGTTAAGGCTTTCATAAATTTTGTTGCTAGTAAACATGGAGAGTTGTAGATTTCTTTAACAGACTATATTAGGAGATACCTCCTAGAAAAAAACTAAAATAATTTTAATTGGACAGTTTGTTTCTAATTGAAGTTCAATTACTTGTACAAACTAAAATTATTCCATATAATCTTAAAATACTGTATACAATTACATTACAGTTTACATTAATTCAATACTTACCAAAAAAGAAAACAATCTGTTTATAAATGTTCTTAATTGATTCATTTAGGAGGAAAATGATATGGCGAACAATCGATTTGAAGATAAAGTAGCGAAACAACTACATGAAATTCCGTTATCAGTTTTAGATTTGGCTCCAGTTGTAGAAGGCAGTACACCAGCTCAAGCTTTTAAGAATAGTTTAGACTTAGCACAGCACGCTGAAAAATTAGGATACAATCGATATTGGTTTGCCGAACATCATAATATGCCTGCAGTTGCGAGTTCAGCAACATCCGTTGTAATTGGCCACATCGCAAGTGGTACTTCAACAATTCGAGTTGGATCAGGTGGCATTATGTTACCAAATCATGCCCCACTAGTGATTGCTGAACAATTTGGTACTCTTGAGTCACTTCACCCAGGAAGAATTGATTTAGGTCTAGGAAGAGCACCTGGAAGTGATATGTTAACTACACGGGCTTTACGTAGAGATTTAAGAAGTGGTGAGCATTTCCCTGAGCAACTTGAAGAATTACGAACTTATTTTGATCCATCTATCGCAAATGGTAAAGCTCATGTCCAGGCCGTTCCAGGTGAAGGATTAGATGTACCGATTTGGTTATTAGGTTCAAGTGGTTTTAGTGCACAATTAGCTGCAGAGCTTGGTCTTCCTTTTGCATTCGCGGCACACTTCGCTCCTGACTATACAGTTCAAGCGATGCAAATCTACCATAATAACTTCAAACCATCCAATGTATTATCTGAACCTTATTCTATGATTGGTCTAAATGTTGTTGTTGCTGATACTGATCAAGAAGCAAAAAGACTTTTCACAACACAAGAACAATCTTTCTTAAATCTTGTTCGAGGTGGTAAACCAACATTACTAAAGCCACCTGTAGATGATATGGATAAAATTTGGAACCCTTATGAAAAACAAACATTACAAAATCAAATGAGATTATCTGCAATAGGTAATATCGACACTGTAAAAGAAAAGCTCCAAGCCGTCTTAAATATTACGAAGGCAGATGAAATCATGGTGAATGGTTCGGTATTTGATCATTCTGCTCGTTTATATTCATATGAACTATTAAGCATTGCTGCAAAGAAATAAAAATAAAAAATGGAGAGCTTTGACCTAAAGTCTACTCTCCATTTCATTATAAATTTAAAGCTTCTTGCTCAACTCTATTTAAAAAGTCTTCAACAACTTTCTTAGCACCTTTTTTGTTACCAAGCTTAAGCATTGCTCTCCCAACAAAATTAACTCCTTTATTCGTGCCTTCATAAATGAATTTCGTATGTGTTTCATCAATTTTTATAAGTTGAAAAATAAGATTCGTTTCAAATGCGTTTGCTAAAACAAAGCTTATTTGTTTCTTCTTATTATTCTCTTTATCTTCATAAGCCAACGTGTCAACTATATATGATTCTACTCTATTACCTTCTCTATATGATTGACTATGCTTTGCCCCTACTTCATTTTCATTTTTCTCAATCAATATGTGCTCTTCAACCTTAGGCATGATTTTCTTTATATTTTTATCAGAAAATAAACTCCACACCTTTTCAATATTTCTTTCAATCAGTATTTCTTCTTTCCATTGGATCACTCTTTTTCCTCCTTACCTGACTCAATAAAATGATCAATCTCTTCAACTTGAAGATGTAGGTCTTCAAGTTGCGTAAGTATATTTTTTCTTTTTTGTATTAACAAATCTTCTAGGTGTGTGAATGATTCATCTTCCATAACAGAAATCATTTCTTGTATTGCAAATCCAAATCTACGCAACTTTCCTAAAAGTATCGCAAGAAAATAGATCCCATCATCGTAATATCGATAATGATTTGCTGGATCAATATAAGCTGGTTCAAGCAATTTCACTTTTCGCATAATATCTCAGTGTTTCTTTACTTAATCCAGTCAATTCTGCAAAATCACTTATTTTATACATGATCGTCCTCCCACTTTATCTTAAACTGTGGGGTACACCACATGGTCAATATCTTTTTATTAAAGTATAACGAATAGAACGATGAATACAAAGCTTATCCTTATTTTTTAGCGGTTCTCGTAAACATTTTTTCTTTGGTTAGTTTCCGCTACATGTCGCTCGCTTTACGTGGGGATCGTCGAGCCTCTCATTTGAAAAGAGCATAAAAAAAAGAATTTCCACCTCATTTGCCAGCAGAAATTCCAAATTGTTTTAATTGCCCTATCTTTGACTTCTACGATATTTATATTGATTCCATTGGAAGTGAATAAAGCATCCAATACAAAAACCATTTATCGCTATGAAAGCAGCTAATGCAACCATAATTGAAAAGACTAAAAATAAAATTGTCCAACCTACTAACGCACTAATGAAAGCAATGGTTAAACAAAATACCGCAATGATTTGATTAAAATTTTGCTGACTTTTATCTTCTTGATGATAAGCAGTAAACTCCTTTTTCAGGAAGTTTTTAGCGATTCTCATAATCGGGTTAAAATCAAACAAGATACCACCTAGACCACTAATTAAGGGAATTAATAATATCCAATATTGCCCTGTCAACCAGGTTAATAAAACTGATAATACAATTGTCCACTGATTCGTTTTAACCAAGGGCTGAGGAATCGTTCCGTTTTTTGAATTCGCCATCAATAAACCAACCTTTCACATCGGAATAGTTTAGTATTATCATAATATGATTCAAGAGATCTGACAATTAATAAATACATTTTATTATTTTTTATACATTCTGTTTCCGATAACTTTGTTGCTAATGATCTCCGGGGACAACTCGCCTTTCCGATACTCCCACAGAAATCTCACTCCTTCCGCTTTAAGCATTTTCTATACTTAATGTTTGCTTTTACTAAACTTATATAAAACAACAAATTTTTAGTAAAAAACCTACATAAAAAAAGCGACCTCAAAAAGATCGCTAACAAATTACTATTTAATTCATATGTGGTGCACCAGATTGAACTGGATACAAGTTACCTTGAAATGCAAAGGATATTTTCCCTGTCTCTTCAGAAACGACTAGTACTAGTGCATCACTTCGTTCTGATAGACCGATAGCTGCCCGATGTCTTGTCCCAAGCTTCTTATTCTCATATGTGATTTTTGATAATGGTAGGACATTTCCTGCCGAGATAATCATATTCCCTTCAACTAAAACGGCTCCATCGTGTAGAGGGCTCCCCGGATAAAAGATTGATTCCAAAAGTGCCGGGGATAAATTAGCTCCAACCGGAATCCCAGAACTCATTAGTTGATGAAGTGGATCATCTCTTTTTATGACGATTAAACCACCATGCTTTCGCTCTGATAAATGTTGGATTGAAATCGTCAGTTCATCAAAAATATCTGTAAATGGTGAAAGATAGGAGTTTAAATAAAATGAAGATGCTTGCAATTGCAATTGATTAAAGATTCGATGTATATTTTCAAATTCAGTTAATATTCCACATCCTTGCACTTCAATTTTATTAATCATACTTTCGATTTTTGAATTGATTTGCGAAAGTGTACTTGATAAATTTTTCTTAATGACTGGTGTTAACTGTGATTCCATTTCGTCCATACGATCTTCAACTCACTTTCAAACCGGAATACCTTCTAATACTTTTCCCACCGAGTGAAAAGATATTCCATTCTTTACCATCAACTATTTTCCAAATTAAAAAACCTCGAAAGGCAGTATGCCAATCGAGGTTTAATAGTATCTATACCCATTTAATAATTAAGATCTAATCTATCTATTTTATTTTAATAATTCAATTACTTTAACCATTCCTGCCGGTGTAATTGACACATTACTAAAAGAAGGTATTTCGGTTTGATCTACTTCACTTTTAACCCATATTATTCCCTTGATAAATCCTTCTTGCTCTAGTTCTATTAATGCAGGTGTAACGTATTCGAAAGCTACTCCAACTTCATTATGAATCCCTTTTTCAAAATTTGGCATTTTTTCTTGAAGTTCTTTAAAAATAGCTAATAGTATCATCTCTGCATCCGAAATCATCGTAGACATTTAAACACCACCTTTCTATACTAGCTTTCGACAAAAGATGGCATTTTCCTTTTTTTTCCTTTAAATTCCAAATAATTTTTCACATTTTTATTAACTTTTTACGTAAACATTGTTTCTATTTAATATTGGGTTAGTTTCCGTAACAGGATACTCGCTTTTTTTATGGGTGGGGACCGAGCATCATGTCGTGCAATCGCTCACATCTCCCACTACAATGTCCTTCTAAAAAACAATCATTTAGAAAAAGAGTTATTTTTTTAATAATTTGTTTGTTTTTTCAACTACCTTTTGAGTACTAATGTTAGGTACTTTGTTATTGTCGATTTTGTATTTTTGCTTTAACAAAATAATGCGTTTTACACTTTGGTTTATTCTATCTTCCGAAATCTTTCCATTTTGTACGGCTGCTTGGATTGCTTTAAAAACCGCTCTTACTTTATTCGGATCATGCGCAACCATAATAATATCACTACCTGCTTGAATGGATTTGACCGCAGCATTTGGTAAATCGTAGTGTTTTTCAATTGCTGCCATCGTCATATCATCAGTCATCACGACTCCACTATAGTGTAAATCGTTTCGTAATATGTTAGTGATTACATTTTTAGACATAGATGATGGAAACTTCGAATCAATTTTCGGCAATAAAATGTGAGCAATCATAACGGCATCTGCTTTTTGCTGAATTGCATTTTCAAAAGGAATTAACTCTAAATGCTTTAAGTCATTATAAGTTTTATTAACAACCGGTAAATCTAGATGTGAATCTACCCCCGTATCACCATGACCAGGGAAATGCTTAACGACTGGAATTATTCGTTCTGATTGGATTCCTTCCATTGTCTTGATTCCTAATTTACTAACTATCGAAGCATTATTTCCAAATGATCGATCACCAATAACAGGATTATTCGGGTTACTATTAATATCTAATACTGGTGCAAAATCAGTGTTAAATCCAAATATCTTTAACTGTTCACCTAGTATTTGGCCAATTTCATATGAAAAATTCGAATTGTTTCGCTTTCCAATTTGTTCATTTGTAGGAATATTACCTAACTTCTCAGGTAAACGAGATATTCTCCCGCCTTCTTGATCTACTCCAAATAAAATTGGTAAAGAATTAGAACCGTTAGCACTTTTCATCGAGTTGATTAACTTAACGGTCTGATTCTTATCTTTCAAGTTCTCGCTATAAAATATAAACCCACCTATTTTATATTGCTGAATAAGATTTTTTAAATCGCCTGAATACGTAGGACCATAGAATCCTGATAAAATCATTTGACCAATTTTTTCATTAAGTGACATTTCATTTAAAAGATTGTCAATATTTGAACTAACATTTGTATTATTTCCACTTGGATTATTTCCATTTATAAGTAATACAGCAGTATGATGTAATGATGGATTAGGATTTTCATTTGTCGGTCGAGCTAGTATAAATTTTAATTCGTATGTTTTAGATAAACGGTAATCAAGGATAATTTGATCAACATTCTGATCTTTATAATATTTAGTAGATGTTGGTTTCTTTAATGTTTCAAGAATGGATTCAAAGTGAATTTGATTCAAGCGTGAGTCATATGATCTGGCCTCAAAAATACTTCCTGCATGTTTAGTTCCAATTGCAAATGCTGGATTTGAATAGGTTAAAAAAGTACCTTGTGCGATTGACTCTTCCTGGTCCGGCGTTCCAAATTCTTTTGTAATATCAGTCATTGTTGTTTTTCCAACAGTAATATTCGTTTTCCCATCTATTTTTCCAGCTTTTGCATTAGAAATAATATTAGCTAACAGTTCATCCGTATTGTCAGGTACTTGTACCTCACTTTCAACAGGATTACTTCTAGTAGTTTTAGGGGTTTCCTTCGAGATTTTAGTATTTACATAAAAAACTACTCCTGCACCTATTAGAAACAAAATTAAAATCAAACTCACAACTTTTTTAATCATTGTCCCCTCCTAAAAATATGTTTTTATAACAATCAAATTCTTAAAATTAATGCACATGCCATCCTATGTTTTAAAAAAATACCGGGTACCAACCCATCTCGTACTGCATACGATGTGGAAGATATTAAGGAGGGACCATTACGAATGACGATCAAAGAATTTTATGCAGTTAAAAATCACTTCGACCATAAATATAGAAATAGCCAGTTAAATCAATTAAACCCTTATTCCTATTATCCCCAAAATTGGAATAACGAATATACAGCAAATCCATATGAATCCCATTATTACCCAGATCAAACTGACTTTTTCCATCGTCACCAATCACAAATAACATTTGTATTAGTCCATGGTTCATGGGTTGATCCTAGTTTTTGGAACGGTATTTCCGCAGATTTACGAAAGATGGGTCATGTAGTTCACACACCACAATTGGCGGGGCATGGAACTGATACAAACAAAAACGTTACTCATGAGATTGTAACGAAATCCGTTGTTGATTATATTACAACTAAAAATTTAATAAATATTATATTAGTCGGACATAGCTTCGGGGGAAGTGTCATTCAAAAAGTAGCTGAACAACTCCCTGATCGAATTAAACGGTTAGTCTTTTGGAATGCTTTTGTCTTAAATGATGGAGAAAGTATGGCTGATCAATTTCCTAAACAAGCTCAAGACTTCTTATTAGGTCTTGCTCAGCAATCAAGTGATCATACGATTAAACTGCCCTTTTCCTATTTTCGAGAAACATTTGTGAATTTAGCTGATTTACAAACTGCTCAACAAATCTATAACTCTACTACTCCAGAACCAGCTAACCCCCTGGTGGAAAAACTAGATTTAAAGAATTTTTATAGGCTAACTACTCCTAGAAGCTTTATTAACTTACAAGAGGACACTGTTATTCCTGCTGGAGAACAATATGGATGGTATCCACATTTAGCTAGCCGTCTAGGTATTTTCCGATTTATACAAGGGCATGGTGACCATATGTCGACAGCTAAATTACAACCGAGGAGAATTGCACAATTAATTGTGAATGCAGGTAGAGATTGAATATAAAAAACATTTTTACTACTATCCTATGATTTTATCATGAGTATTATCTAACTCTCTATGATTTACATTCTGTAATTTCGCTCAGAGTTAGATAATATTTTTTTATCATGCAATTATAATTTTCTTTTAACCTGCATATATATTTTTTAATAAATATTTAATATATCGAAAACTTGTATTATACTAACATAGTGTAAAAATATTAAAATACATAATTAGGAGACCGAGTATGAAAAATATTAAGAAACTAGCAACTCTCGTGACCGCATCAACATTATCAGCAGGTATTCTATTAGGTGCTGTACCAACTACAGCTTCTGCAAAAACATCTCCAAAAATTGTCCAAGCTCAAGCTAATCTAAAAAAACAAGTTAGTGCATACACAAAAACGCTGACTAGTTTAAAAAATGAAATTCGAGCTAACGATCGTTTTATCTACGGTTACTATAGTTCATTGCAAGCAGACATTAAAGCATTTACAACGTACAATTATTCTGGGAAAGATGCGTTAGTTAAAAAAACTGCAACTTTCAAAACTAAAATCGATAAAACACGTAAGGATAACTCAGCTGTAGATATGAAAAAAGTAACAGCTACATTTAACACATACATTAAAAAAGCAGATGCTAAAAATGCTAAATCATATTACACAAAACAACGTGCAAAATTAGTTGCAATCTTAAATTACCAAGACAATTTCATGTATGATATTGAAGAGTATGCAGATGAAATCGAGTTCCAAATCTATACTGAAAATGATATATATATCCACAACCAATTACCAACTGAGTATGGAAATTATGAATCAGAAATGACAAAAGCACTTACACGTATGATTGGCTCAATGGTTAAAGTTCAAGAAATTAGCTCGTATGCATACGAAGTTCTAAATATGGACTACACAACATATAACCAAATTCAAACTGATAGTGAAAAAATAGTTGAAAAGTATTATAACGGATTTTTAGGAACTGAAGATGATGAAGATTTACAAGACCTAGAAAGTGATGATCTATCTGCAGCCATTCAAAAGAGAGATGTCGTAAAAGCTAAAATTGCTCTTTTAAATGCTATGGATGATATTAAAAAGTTGAACGATTCATTTGACCAAATGGATCTAGAACTAAAAACTTACAAAGAAAATCTTACAGTTAAGTTCGCAGACAAAGTAAAAGAAAAACCTGCTGACAAACCTGTAACTGAATAACTGCATTATTTGAGAAGAGTCATACGTACTCTTCTTTTTTTAATTTAAGAACAAAATAAAAAACAGTCCTTTGTTTGAAAGTCATCTCTTCCAAAGGACTGTTTTTTATGTTTAAATTGATTTAATTTATCTTTCTTCGTTTTTGTTTTTCGAGTATTTAAATCCATCATCGAAAATGGGCTTCTTCCTAATTCTGGATTTCTTCTACCTTCTCTTTCTAATTTCTCTCTTAGTTTCTTTGCTTTTGATTTACTCATCTCATCCACCTCTTTTATTCTTTTCGTTTTATTATATACTGCAAATACTATTTTACCACTTCCAACCAACTATTTAATATCTGATTTTGAAATTGGAATAAAGTGATCAAATACTCCGATGACTTTTACTTGTTTATTAAGTACTCTTACTTCATACAGTGAAAAGAACTTATAGTTATGTGTAGTTGTTGCTGAACTTATTAATTTATCTCCAAGTAGATCAAGTCCAAAATCTATATATTTATTTTTAGATTCTTTCTTCAGTTTTTCTTTCGCCCATACTACAAATTCTCCTTTTGTTGGATTTGTTTGAGCTGAAATGATTAGAACAACAGCAATGATAACTGCTACGATTAACTTTTTCATATTACCCCTACCTATCCCAAAGTATTACTTACTATCATAATAGAAAATTCCTTTTTGACCAAATATTTTTAACAAATCGGTGTTTTCGTATAGCTAATAATCATGGGAGTTTCGTTGATTTCCACTTCAGGATACTCGCTTTCCGTGGGGCAGGCGATGAGCCTCCTCGTCGCATTCGCTTCTGCGGGGTCTCACCTGTCCTTCTACTCCCACAGGAGTCTCGCACCTTTCGTTTCAATCATTTTCATTTTTTTAGTTTAATTAAACAAAAACTTTTTAAAGAATATCTTGAAAAATTTCATATGGAAATATAGTTTCTTTCTAATTTGTTGGTAATTTCGTAGATTTCCACTTCAGGATACTCGATTTCAGTGGGGAAGGCGATGAGCCTCCTCGTCGCATTCGCGTCTGTGGGGTCTCACCTTCCAGCTACTCCCACAGGAGTCTCGCACCTTCCGTTTCAATCATTTTCATTTTTTACAGTTTGAATAAAGAAAACCTTTTTACGATTTATCATTGATGATCAAAACAATAAATCTTATTTTTAAATTTTTCTTTATTTGTTAAACATTAGTCTTTTACTTTTTCAGATACTTTTTTACCACATGTAGCACAAGTAGCCGAATATATTTTACTTTCATTAGATTCTTCACTTTTTACTTCATTGATTAACTCGATATGTTTCTGTCGTATTTCAGGATCTAGAATATTTTTTCCATTTAATTTATTGAACATCATTAAGATTTCTTCATCAGTAAATGAATTAAGTTGAGGTTGTAGTTTTAAGACATTCAGCTTCCTGTTAATGTAGTCGGTTAACTCTGTATCATACACAATTAGATCATTTGAATGAATTTTTCTTAATTCTTCATTCACTTTAAAAATACATCTTCTAGAAAAAGACACAATCGAAATATAACTAGATAAATCAACATTATCTAGCAATGCATTGATTGCTTTTATATGGCCAAAATTTTGATGAAATGGATTCATCATTTTAAATTTACCATTAACATTCCAAGTGCTTCTTTTTCGATCGCCATATATCGTTCCTTGATAATTCTTCGTTTCTATGACAAAGATTCCTAAATGCGTGAATACAACATGATCTATTTGCGAATAACCAGATTTTGATTTTGGATTTCCTATAAGGAGATCACTAATATATTTGTATTTTTTATTAAGCTGGTCTAGTTGAATATTAATTTTATATTCTCCCAATTCACCTATCCTTGTAGGTTGAATCTTGTTTTTAGTCTCTCTACTTACTTTCTTTTCTTGTGTATTTTTCACATTATTTTTCCCAGTAAATATGCCGATTAATTTTGAAAACATTATTGTAAACTCCTCAATTTTTATAAACATTTCTAAAGCCCATTAGTTCTATCGACCATTTTCATTTTTATTTAATAATAAGAGTACTTTAAATTCCTATTTATCTCTATTTACTATTTCACCTTTTCACTGTACTATTATGGATAATTTATATAATTCAAAAAATTAAAAGGAGTTTTCTCTTATGATTAAAGGAATTATTTTTGATTTGGATGATACTTTGCTTTGGGATCAGAAAAGTGTGGAGGTTGCATTTGCGAACACATGTAAATTGGCTGAAGAGAAGTATGGTATTAATCCAGATGCGTTTGAAGAAGCAGTTCGGGATGCAGCAAGGCAACTATACTCTTCATATGATACATATGAATTTACTAAATTAATTGGAATTAATCCGTTTGAAGGACTTTGGGGGAATTTTTTAGAAGATCATGATGAATTCCCTAAAATGAGAGAAAACTCCTCTACTTATCGAAAAAATGCATGGACTTTAGGTTTAAAAGCTTTCGGAATTGATGATCCTGAATTTGGCCATGTATTAGCAGAAAGATTCCCTGAAGAACGAAAAGGTAACCCATTTGTATATGAAGAGACATTCCACGTTTTAGATGCATTAAATGGAAACTTTCAGCTCCTTTTACTAACTAATGGTTCGCCTGATTTACAGCATACAAAGCTTTCCATTACACCTGAAATTAAAGAATACTTTGATCAAATACTGATCTCTGGAGATTTTGGAAAAGGTAAACCAGACCCAACTATTTTTGAACATGCTTTATCTTTAATGAACCTAACAAAAGATGAAGTCCTAATGGTTGGCGACAATTTAATGACAGATATACTTGGCTCAAACAAAATAGGAATGAAAAATGTCTGGATTAATCGACATAATAAGGAAAGAAACGAAGTAATTCCTACATTTGAAATTAGTCATTTAGAGGAATTATTAGGGATAATTTCTACCATTAATGCAGAATAAATCTAATGAAACAAATAAAGTACTCTCTAATTTAGAGAGTACTTTTTACTTTTAAAATTAATCCTCTAACCATTTAAGGATTTCATCAATACCTATCGCTTCTTCAATTTCCGGTAATTGGGTAATAAAATTTAATTCGGCCTCGCTTTTAACCACTTCATTACTTTCGTTTGGGTCATTAACATTCATTGAGTACACCTCATTTTAAAATTTTATTTTAATTTTTGTATTATTAACAATCTGAACTAATACCATACAATATCCATTTTATTAACTAAATACTCAACAAATTCTAACGGAAATAATTTCTTTTATTACTATTTCGGAGTACAGAATGAAATTCCCTTTTTTTAACTAAAATTCGAAAAAAAATATGACTATTACTTTGTTGCTTTTTAAGATAAATGTCAGTTGATTTCCATTCCTGGATTCACACTTCATTCAACTTCTTTAATGGCACATATGATTAATGAAAATCTAACAGTATTCACATCTTTTACGTGATAAAATATGGGTACAACCCAATAAAGGAGATGGCAAATTGAAACCTAAACAAAAAGTTACTGTGTGGAGTCTAATAAAACTTGCCGCATACTCATTTACACTCGCATTTATTGTGAAAATATTCGTTTTTTCACCATTTGTAGTTGAAGGCGCATCGATGCAACCTACATTACATACAAACGATTATTTATTTGTCAATAAAGCGGCGATTCATATATCAAACATAAATACTGGAGACGTTATTATTATCAAAAAAGTAAATGATCCAAAATATTATGTAAAACGTGTTGTTGGTTTATCTGGAGATCACGTTTCAATCATTGATGGCGTTTTAAATGTGAACGGAAAACCGATCAAAGAAGAATATTTAAATTCAAAACTCAAACAAGAATACAAGCAATATTTACAATTTAAGCAAGTAACAGTTCCTAAACATTCTTATTTTGTGATGGGCGACAATCGATTAAATAGTAAAGATAGTCGAAACGGCTTGGATTATATTAAACAATCTGAAATTGTAGGAAAAGCAGAAATGATATATTTCCCTTTTAATCGTTTAAAACTTATCCATTAATTATTAATCATAAAAAAACTTAACTATCGCTAGTGAATAAAAAAAGGACTGCAATGCAGTCTTTTAATTTTTTTATGGGAAGGAATTACTTTCGCACAAGTGAATATTATGGTTAATAAATCCATTTAGGGGATGTGTATAAAATGTTGCTAGTACAAATTTTAGTGATCGTAGGTATTATTAGTCTTTGCATTGCTGGAATTCAGTACAAAGGGTATTTACTATCATTATCTTCTAAGGGCAACAATCATAAAATCATCCAAAAACAATATCGTTGGACCACACTTTTTAGCCTCTTATGTTTTGCCATTTCTGCTTATGTATTTTTTTCTTAAAGTCTGAGTTAACTTATATAACTAAAAAAAAGCTTACGAATCCTAGATATCGTAAGTTTTTTGTTTAGTCGATTCTTTTAACTAATATGTATATCCGTACCAAATTGAATTAGTTTCAGCTTCTTAGCGATCGATTGTGAAGAAAAATTATCGAATGATGTACTGTATAATGCAATTCGATTTTGATTTTGAATTTCAATTGCCCATGCATTCGTAACTTCAATTCCATATTCTTTTCCTCGGAAATCTTCTAAAGTATACAAGCTTGCCTCCGCTGCTTTTTCAGTTTGTCTAGCACTACAGCAAATCGAAACAGCCTGATTATTTTCAATGATTGCATAACACGGTGATTTTTCCTCAAGTTCTTTAAACGTATATGGAAAATGTGGTAATAGAAACTCTTTGTTTTCATTCGTTATCTTTATTGCCTTCGATTTCCGATCTTTCACATCAGGAAAAACATATGCAGGTCCAAACCAAATATTTGTTATAGGTTGATCTTTACTTAAAATATTTATGATTTCAGCGATGGGGATACTCTGTTCAGTATTAAATACTCTTTCGATCTTATTGATAAACTCTTCTCCAAGACTATTACTATATTTAACAATGTTACCACGCTTTGTACAACCTAAATAAAATTTAGGCGCTACATCAAATGGTTGCTCATTTATGAAAGTAATTCTGCCCATATCATCATTCATAAACAAGACTGTAGCATGTAGCTTTATAAGCTCCAACTCTGTCATCAAATAGCATTCCTCCTATGTTAAATTCCCACAAAATTACCTAATTCATAAAAATCCATTTACTATTGATAGATAGAAGACAACTGAATGAATGCGAATTACTAAAGATAAGCTAATCAACAATCTAGCTTTCTCTTACAATATTTCGTTTAAATGTAAATATTTCCTTCTTCAACTCAAATAGGAATAGATTAATTAGAATACTTTCCGCACTAATTTTAATGTTTGTAGGAATACCAAAAATTGTATAATAATAAATACATACAAATAAAATACGATAAGCCGAGGAGTAAAAAAATGGAAATTAAAAGATCAAATCCTGAAAATGTAGCACCGCCAGTAGGTCAATACCATCACGTTACAGTTATTCCGAGAGATGCTGAATTAATCGTTTTATCTGGACAAATAGGCAGCGATAAAAATGGCTTTTTACCTAAAGATATTGAAAGCCAATTTGTGAATGCACTTGAGAATATAAAAGCAATTCTCGAAAGTGAAGGCGTAGAATTAAATAATATTTTTAAAATTAATTTCTGGTTGGCAGAAAACATTGATCGTAAAGTATTTTTAGAGAAGTGGAGTGAATTCCATAAAGGAAATCCACCAGCTACAACATATGCATATGTTTCTGCATTAGCAAACCCTGATATAAAAATTGAAATTGAGGCGTGGGCCGCTCGATAACAAATAATTAATTTTTTTCTAAAATTTAAACACAAAAAAAGGGCTGCTTACAGCCCTTCTTTACTTCAACTAGCACAATGTGTTAGTTCATTATGTAACTCACTATAGGTAGTAATACTAACAGTAAGATTGAACAAGATACAAGTATGCTTGAAACTCTTTTAGGGATTTTTGCTTTCCCCTTTCCTGCATACCAACCACTATATTGCAATTTGTTTCGATACAAAACAAATAACAAAACGAAAATTGCAGTAAATCCCATCCACTCGTAACCATCCGTGTTTACGTTTAGTGCCCCGTATAGATTTGATAGAATCACACCAAATATGCTTCCTAGAAAGAAAAAAATTAAAATAATTCTTATTAATTCCAGTATTACCTTCATTTACTCCCTCCTAAAATCGCAAATTAATTTTTAAATTAACTAGTATGTGTCTCGTACTTAATTACTTCTCCATTATCATCCAACTCAATGACGAGTAATTCAATATCAATGCCAGGAAATCCTTTTTCAGGACCAAGATAATAAATGATCGTATTTACAGTCTTAGAACTAGCTTGTTCAGTTGGTGCCCCTAAAAGCTTAATCACTTCGGCTTTACTCTTACCAACTAGATTATATTCACTTAATAAGTCATCAACAATATTAACTCTATTACTTGGATCTTCCATCCATTTTTCACGACTAAAGTTTGCTTGGTACTTATTAACTCCTATCCAGCAAAGAAAAATCACCAACATACTAATAAAAATAATCCGAACGTATTTCTTCCCCATGTTTTCCCCCAGATGTCGTTTCAAATGATTATATCATTTAAATTTAATTTACTCTTCAACGATTCTTGCTTTGACTACTAAAAAATGTTTCACTTTCTTTTCTACATTCTTTCTCAGAATGACATTTTTATAGTATGAGCTTCATAAGGTTAAATGACCAAATCATAGAAATGGTAGAGGTGACTTATGAAAGCAATTATCTGTACTAAATACGGTGCACCGGATGTGCTTCAACTAAGAGAGGTTGAAAAACCTTCTATTAAGGATAATGAAGTATTAATAAAGATATATGCTACAACGGTAACTTCAGGAGATACAAAACTTCGGAAGTTCGATTTCCCTTTCATGTATTGGCTCCCCTCTCGCATTATGTTTGGTTTCAGAAAACCTAAAAAAACGATTCCAGGAAGTGAGCTAGCGGGGGAAATTGAATCGGTCGGGAAAGATGTAAAACTATTTAAGGAAGGTGATCATGTATTTGGCTATAGTGGATTTGGTTTCGGAGCGAATGCCGAATACATTAGTCTGCACGAAGAAAGTGCACTGGCAATAAAACCAGCGAACATGACTTTTGAGGAAGCTTCCACTGTTCCTATTGGAGCATTAACCGCATTGTTTTTCCTTCGAAAAGCAAATATTCAGAGTGGACAAAAGGTTCTTATTTATGGAGCTTCTGGTAGTGTAGGTACGTTTGCGGTACAGCTTGCCAAGTACTTTGGAGCAGAAGTTACTGGGGTATGCAGTTCCAACAATTTGGAATTGGTAGCATCTTTAGGTGCTGATAAGGTGATTGATTATACAAAAGCAGATTTTACTAAACGAGATGAATCATATGATATTATTTTTGATACAGTAGGAAAAAGTTCCTTTTCAGGTAGTAAAAGGTCATTAAAAGAAAATGGTGTTTATCTTTTATGTGCAGTCTGGCAGATGTCGGTTTATGCTCGGGGCTTATGGACTTCAATGACAAGTAGCAAAAAAGTCATACCTGGGATTGCAGTCCCAACTTCAGAGAATTTAATTTTCGTAAAAGATCTTATCGAGGCAGGAAAGCTAAAATCGATCATAGATAAACGTTACCATCTGGAAGAAATTGCAGATGCTCATTCCTATGTTGAAAAAGGACACAAAAAAGGAAATGTAGTCATAACCTTAGACCCTCTTCATAAAACGTAATAACTGATTAAATTAAATAAAATGCAACGATAGTCTCCTTATCATAGGTACATTTTATAGTCCTCTATTTATAAAATAGAGGACTATTTTTATGTTTATAAAATTAAATCATGTCAAGGTTAAATAGAAACGGCAGGTAAAGTATTTCCTGTTTCAAGTAAACTTTTCAAGTTACTTAGAATTGCCGGCCAACCATTATTTAATCCCTCAAAAGTACCCTCTTTATCAACGAAGTCTGTTGGCTCCAGGTTTTCATGCTTTAGCGTTAATTTTACGGTTGAATCCATCGAAATCAATTCAAATGTAACCTGTGATGGTTCCTCACGATTCGTTGTATCGTGAATGTGATTCCATGTAAATGAAAGCAAACGATATGGCTCACACTTTAGAATCTTTCCGTGATCAGTGACCTCACCATTACGTGAATACTCAACAGTTGAACCTTCTTGCCAATCAGATTGAATTTTAGTTCCAAAAAAGTATTTTTCAGTAAAGCTGCTGCTTGTTAAAGCTTCCCAAAGTTTCTCTGGTGTGGTTGAAATGTAAGTAACATAAACGAATGTCGGTTTACTCATTTTTTCCGTTCCTCCTCAAGATTATTTTTTAGTTCATTCAATGATTCCATACGATGGTGATCATATTTGCTGATCCATCGATGATAAACTTCGCTAATTGGAATGGGATTAAGGTAATGTAGTTTCTCACGCCCTTTCCATTCCACAACAACAAGATTTGCCTCTTCTAGTATTACAAGATGTTTCGTTACTGCTTGTCTAGTCATATCAAGATGTTTACAAAGTTCACTTAATGTTTGTCCGTTGTTTATGTAAAGTAGGTCAAGTAGTTTTCTGCGATTTGAATCGGCAAGAGCCTTAAAAATCTTATCGATTTGTTCCAACCTCCTCATTGTTTCCATTATAAGCAACTAAATAGTTGCATGTCAAATTTACAAAAGGACTGTCGAAACAGTCCGTTACAAATCATACTATATAATTATTAGTTCAAAAACTGATCTGCTTTTATCAGATTCATATAGCAAACCCAGAGTATTATTTTCCAATAAATAATCCAACTGTTTCAGCATTTTGATTAAGTTGATAAAAAATATTATTGTCATTGCAATACACCGGGAAAGATAATTCAAAATTCCCAACAATCACAGTTTCTAAGGCGGGGAAAAAGATATTACCAAAACACACTTCTCTAGTTGAAAGAGTTGAAATTAGTTGAAGGGCTTGTAAACTTGTTACTTTAAAAACATTTGAATTCGATTTAAGTAAATTATGTAAAAATGCAAAACTATCTTTTTCCAATACGTTTTTATATTCTTCTAGATCTACAGTTTTCATATTCGAAAAAGATTTATTAGAAAATGGAATACTTAATTGTACAAAAATTGGTTGTCCTGAGTTCAATTCAAATATCTTTTCAAAAAAAAGTAGAAAGTTCTTTTCATACTTTAAATTATGATTTTTGAAAGAAGATAACAGTTTTACGGCTTCCTCTTCTGTTAAACATTGATCATATACGTCTAATATTCCGATATTACTAAATAATCCTTCTAATATTTCTTCATTTTCGATATCTAATCTACCAAATTGATTTTTTAAAAATGAAAATTCGAAATCTGTCGCCACTTGAACCATCGAATCCTTATCATTAACTAAATTAAATTCGTTAACAACATTCTTTACAAAATGAAAGTAGCGTCTTTTACCTCTAAACTTCTTCATTTGCTCCTCCATTTTAATTTTATATCTAACAAGATCTACATTCATATCAATACTAAGAATTTATTCAAAAAATCTATGAAAATAAAAACAACTTGAACTACTTACTCATAACTTTCTACTTTTATTTCCAGACCTAATAATAATATTTACATCTGTAGCTTCTCCACTATCAATATGATTCTCTATCTTCGAAACATCAATATTCATCTTGATTTTCACTATCTTTCTCTCATTACCATATAACGTTACTACATTTAGACCATTTTTATTTAAAAGTGAAACCATTTGTACATCATCCTCGAATTGATCATAAAATTCAACTTTGAATTGCACATCAGTTCTACCATAATTTTTAAAAGGCAGTTCACATTCTGCATGTAAAGTCTCTTCATTTTTCATATTAAAACGACAATTACTTTTATCACGGTCATATGTAATTGCATAAATACCTGTTGCAAAGGTTTTTTGATACGATTTGACAAGAAAAGGTGGCAAAATCATTGCGATTATTATAGCAATCACTATCAATCTAGCTCTATATTTCCCTAATGATATCCAAAGAAAATATAAGCTCAAAATCAGTAAGGATAAGGAAATAATTCCTACATACCGTAAACCATGTTCTGAATTTACAATGATATTGAACACCGCTATTTTCCCACTATAAGAATGATCATTAGGAAACGGAATATTCAATGCTATAGATGCGAAAAAAAGTATTAATGAAATATAGAAAGATTTTTTATCTCTTACCAATAAGATCCACTCCCTTTTAATTTTTTCAGGGTTAATTGTTAGCCGCACTATTTAAGAATTTTCCCTAATCATTTCTTCTACATAACTTTTTAAATTAGGATATGTTGAGTTTCCTTCTAAAAATTGTGATACTTCGTAAATTGGTAATATGACTATCTCTCTCTTTTTTGAATAAAGAAGACTAGTAGGTTTGTTACTTCTATGTACCCCATCAAGCTTGGACGAATAATTATAAACAGAGTCATATTCATACCAGTAGAAATCTTGTTTGATATTTTTTTTAATAACTTCTCCAATATATGCTCCTATTCGAACTACGAGACTATCAAAATGCTCATTCAACAGTTCTGTACCCGTTTCAGTATTCATTAATCTTGTAGAATACAAATCAATATATCGAATGCTTTCAATGGAGAAATCCAAATTACTTTTAGTAAGGTTTTCTTTGTCCCAGACATCCGCTGAAACATCTTGATACATTAATTTTGCTAATCCATTTAGATCATCTTTTATTAATTTGTTTTTTCTAAAGAATCCTAATCCCGTTATACCTAAAGAAGCACCTAATGCTGTTGAAAAAGCTGTGAGTATGTTTAAATTCTCTTTAAAAATTGCGTTTCCTATTAAATTTCCTATGAATAAAACAATAAACCACTTTAAAAACTCAATTAGTCGATTCATTTTATGCCCCTTTAATAAACATCCATTTCATTCACTACGTATTACTTCTATTATTATAATTGTTCCACTTTTTTATTGCATCAAGCATTTTAACTCGCAATCTGTCATTAACTGTATAGCAGTTAAAATAAAAAAGGATCGACTAAACAGTCAATCCTGATTTTAAATTAGAACTTTATAAGTTTAATAGTAAGGATATTCTTACTTTAAAAAAGAAAGCTAAAAGGCTAGCTTATTTTTCTGTTTTATCCATCAAACCTTTGCTAAAAATTCTTCTTCTAATAGTGCGACACATACATGATCACACCACTTATCTCCAACTTTTAAGTTTTTTCTAGCATAACCTTCTTTAACAAAGCCGACTTTTTCGAGTACTCTTAAGGAAGCTATATTTTCAGGATTAACTTGAGAAGTAACTCGGTGGAATTTCAATTCTTGAAAAGCAATTTTCAGTGCAATTTCCAAGGCTCTCGTCATATATCCTTTTCCATTGAATTTTTCACCAATTTGATAACCTACCATGCAACTTTGTTTAGGTCCTCGTGCTACAAAAGTGAACTGAACCTCTCCAATTAATGTGAGTAAAGAGTCTTCTTGTAAAAAAATAGCGAAATCATATCTACTATCTTCTGCACTGTTTTCCATAAACTTTTTAATGCTATCGATTTGTCCTTGTAATGTAAAAAAATCTTCGTTACTTCTGACCGGGGACCATTTTTGGAAATGCCCTCTATTTTCTTGATGTAATTGAAGCTTAACTTCGGCATCTTCGTATGTATATGGTCTAACAATTAATTGTTTCAATGTAACTCCTCCAGTGCGCTGTTTATATACAAATTCTTTTTAATTGGTCGATTTTCCTCCCGCACTCATCACTTTGATCCAATAATAAAGTTGCCGCGAACTATCTTGGACAACTAGACTGTGGTTTTAAATGAGCCCAAACTATGTAATTATTACTCTTAATCTATTAACTTGCTTTCAACTATTTTAAAAAAATCGTTTACATTAGATTGGTCACTTTTAAAAATCTCCTTTAAAACATAGCAACTATCACACATCCAAATACCACCCGTTCTATTTATAAATTTAAATTTACTTAATCTAATATTTTACATCTATTATCGGTTTATTTCATTCAAACTGCCATTTACTTCAATAAAAAAAGAGCAGCCTAAGCCACTCCATAATATTCAACTAACACATGCATTATTCACTCATGAATGTAAATACGCCTATGCATAAGAAAAGTGAAGGATAGATAAAAAAGTTATTTATTAGTTGAAATAATTAATACAAAAAAGATCCCTTTTTAGGAAGGAACTTTCGTTTTCTTATACAACTGAAGCATGTGTTAGTTCAATAAGGAATTTTGGTAATTGTATAGATATTCAATAAACTCATAGAAGTATTTATTACTATAATTGGGATTTTCAATATCCATTGGTATATAATTAACCTCAACTAAATTCGGGATTTCATCTCGAAAATCGTAACCAAAAGCAGTTCCTCCACCATCTGACCCTATAATTAAAAACCCAGGTGCGAACTCACTTACTGAATAATCCTCATTAACTCCAACTAATTGTTCGATTTTCCATAGTCTTAGATAACCTTCTCCAATATTCCCTTCACCACCGTTTGTCTTAATCATAAATTCAACATAATCTGATGGGAACTTTACCTTTAATTCTTTTTCCACCTTTTCTATTTCTTCCTTAGAAATAGATTTATTAAAATTGAAACCTTTAAATAAATATTTTTTCTGGTCTAACACCTTTTTCACTCCTAATTTCAAACTATTAATTTTGTAATTAGAATTAAATTCTACTTAATTGCCGTTGTTCCTTCTTCAACTATCCTGCTCCATAGAAAAAAGGAACCAATCGGCTCCTATTCTTGTTCAATTAACGCTGAGTATTAGTTCGGCAATGGGAGGGATGTATTACGGATTTATTTATTGAAGTATGTGACAGTAATCCATTACATTAAGTTATTTATTGTTAATAGTAACATAAAAAACTCTCGTAATCTGGAACAAATAGAATGAAAATTTTCTTATTTTAAAAGTCCTTTTACTATTTTGAGAATATATCTATCAAATCTAGCTATAAAACCTTCACCATTCTCTCCTCTTTCTGATACATGCTTTTTATGCAGTTCTACTATATTAAGTCGAGTTTTTCCTAGGTTAAAAACAAAGTTTTCCGATTTAGCTAACAATCCTTTACCATTCTCTCCTCTTTCAATTTTTTGAGCATGTTCTTTATGGAATGCCGCGACTCTCATATTATGCTCTTTCTGCCAATTGTGTATTTTATTTTGTTTCATTTAAGTTCCCACCTTTCAGTTATATATTTAGTCAACATTTAATCTAACCTCAACCTCTTATATCCCTGACATTTCATCGTTCAATCGACATGTTAGGGTAAAGGAGGATTTTTTATTTTGATTATAATATAAAATATAAATGAGATTTATGAACAAAATATGAACCACTATTTTATGACGAAATCATAAGTAGGTTCACCGAGAAACGTTTTTTAGAAATAAGGTAATTAAAAAGATAAAAATCTTCCCCAACTTAAATAAGGGAAGATGATAAAAATTATTTTTTTATATAATGAAGCATTGCAAGTTGACCTAATTTTTCTACTTTTGTTAATGTGTATTTTTGAGTAATATCATCTCCGAAATAAAGGGAGATTCCTTTCCCTAGTACAATAGGTGCAATGGCTAGTTGGAATTCATCGATTAAATTTTCTTTAAAAAATCATGAGCTAATTTTCCTCCACCAATTAACCATATATCTTTACCTGAGTCTTGTTTTAATTTATTTATGAAAGTTTTAATCTCTTCATCAATAAATGAAGCATATTCATCTGATCCGCTAATCGATTTAGTAAAGACATAATTTTTATATTCACCATAAGGATAATCCATATCAAATCCACGAATGACATCATAAGTTCCTTTTCCCATCAAAACAGTGTCAATTCTTTCAAGAAGTGAATTGTAGCCAGAATCTCCCTTTACTTCTGTTGATTCCAACCATTCTAATGTACCATCTTCATTTGCAATATACCCATCAATTGAAGTACCAATATATAAAATAACGTTACGCTGTTTTCCCATGTTTATCCCCCTTACTTTGTTTAAGGATAAAAACAATATACTAATAAATTTACATAGTTTACCATTAGATTAATGAAGACGAATACCTATCAAAAATAAAAGAGAAGTTTAACTATTAAAATAATAGTCCACTTTTCACATTATCCTCAATTAAAAATAGAGTTGCCTGAGCAACCCAAGATCTAAAACTAAAACAAGCGATGGTTACATATTTCTTAATGATTTATCGGACCGTAGAATGGATTTTTATCAAGTAACGAATGTGGTAAAAATTCGATTGTTTTCGCTTGATACATTTTATTACGAAATTCATAACCGATAATAATATCTCCAATAAACCCTGCTGGAGTTATTTGTGCGCCAACACTTGCCATAAGCTGCTTATTAATAACCTCATAATCAATAATACTACCAAAACCTATATCTTCATTTAAATGGGAAGGCTCGATCGCTTTTATCTTCACAACGGATATTTTGTCTCCCACAATCACCTCGGCTTTTTCGGTTGTCAATTTTGTTTTTACATTTTTATAGACAATTGCTAGAGGATTATCAACGAGTTCCTCACCGAAGTAGTTATAATCTGTATTAAAAACATGAACTTCTTCAATGTTCAGACCACTGCCATGACCTTTGTTCAAAATAATAATTAACTCTTTCCGTTTGTCTTTGTTTATATCTTCATAAATCATTTTCGGTGCGTATGTATATTTAGTAGCTGTGCTCATCCAGTAAAAAGTTGAATAAATAGTCCCCTTGAAATCAAGTTTGAAATCTTGATACCAACCATCCCTCGTCTTAGCATATAAAGTTATATCCTCATTGTTGATTTTTGCTACAATCTCAGGATCTGTAGTTACTGCACCTGATTTAATTGGTGAACCAACAAAAAGTATTACCATTATTAAAATAAAGTATTTTTTCAATCGTTTAACACCTCATTTTAGTATTCCCTATGATGTTTTCTTATTCTACTAACCGGCCCGTTAGTCCAGTAAAAACAGCCAGCTAAACAATCCAACAATTCTTTTTATTTAAAGATACTTTCATAAAAATAATAAAAAAACTGCCAATATGATATTTTCCCCTTATAGTAGACACTTAAAAAAGCCTATTCGACAAAAAGGATAGGTAGTCTACTCTAGGGGGATTTTATTATGGCTGTAAAAAGATCTAAGTTTAATAAGTATTCAATCGAATTAAAACTTAAAGCGGTTAAACTGAAGAAGGATATGCCAGTTACGAGACTATATCTGAAGAGTTAGGTCTTATATAAAATGGACTTATCATTTTCCTAAGAAGAATTGATTCTTTTCACTATGTTCTAGTACTATGCTTAATCTCAATTCCACCATTATTCCCACCAATAATAACTATGTCACTCATGTTAACAAAAAGGCCATTTTCAACAACCCCTGGAATCAAATTTAATTGAACAGTCAATTCTTCAGGTTTTTCAATCGTATCCATATAGCAATCTAGAATATAATTCCCATTATCTGTTATATATGGAGCATTCTCTTTTAAACGTAATCGCGGATTAGTATTATCCATCCATTCGATTTGTTTTTTTGTGATTTCCCAACCAAATGGAGTGACCTCTACCGGTAAGGGGAATTTACCAAGTGTCGAAACAAACTTTGATTCATCAGCAACTACTACAAATTGCTCGGATATTGAAGCAATCATTTTTTCGCGCAATAATGCCCCACCACCACCTTTAATCAGTTCTTGTCTCGGGTTTACTTCATCAGCACCGTCAATTGTTACATCAACCTTGTTTAATTTAGAAAGATTTATTAGAGGTATTCCCATTTTTATAGCTAGTTGTTCAGTTTCCTTTGAAGTAGGTACTCCATGTATTTTTAACCCTTCTTTTATTAATTCCGCAATTTTAATAATGGTCCAATAAACAGTTGATCCGGTTCCTAGCCCAACGATCATTCCATCTTTAATGTACTCAACCGCCTTCTCACCAGCAAGTTTTTTACTTTCCATTTCTCCACCTCAATTAATTTATTTATGTACTGACGCTTTATATGAGCATCAACTTGTGATATTTTTCTTACATAAAAAGAGATGTTGTATTACTAACATCTCTTTTTCCATCCATTTAAACTCACTAAATTTTATTTATGTGTCATGCTTCGATCTCAATTCCAATTTTAAAACTATAAATTTGATCTGAGCTTTTTATTTGAAAACCATCTGTGTAATCAATTGTTAAATCATCATCTAAAAAGTTTAGAGTTGGTGAAACAACTAGGAGTATTACCATTATTAAAATAAAGAATTTTTTCATTCGTTTAACACCTCATTTTAGTATTCCCTATGAGCTTTTCTTATTCTACTAACCTGCCCGTTAGTGCAATTAAAACAACTACTAAACAAGCCAACAAAACTTGTTATTAAAACTTATTCTCATAAAAACATTAAAAAAGCTGCCAATGAAGGCAGCTTTTTTGTAAATGATTAAATTAATTTGTACTTAACTTCTTATTTGTTACATTTTCTAAAGGGGCACTAGTTTCTAATGCCGAATTTTGTTTTCCCTTTTTAATAAAGAAGGACATTAGTAATCCAATAATACCAATCCCAATTATGACAAGATATGCGTCATTAACTCCTTGTATAGAAGCTTCTTTAATTAGTTGCATTTGGTTCAAACCTTTAGCAGCTGCAGTAGGAATCATATCTTGTAAATGTGATTTCGTACGGACAGTCATTACTGTAACGAGTAACGAAGTACCTACAGCACCTGCAACTTGGCGAATTGTATTACTTACTGCTGTACCATGTGCGTTTAAACGTTGTGGCAGTTGATTTAAACCAGCAGTTTGTAAAGGCATCATCATTAATGCCATCCCAATTCGGCGTCCCGTTGACATGAGCACCAAATAAGTATAACTAGTTGAGTCAGTCAAGTTGATAAAGCCCATCGTCGTGATAATCGTAATAATCATCCCAATAATCGTTAACCATCTTGCACCAAATCGATCAAACAACTTACCAGTAACTGGCATAAGTAAGCCCATTACTAGAGCTCCTGGAAGTAGTAAAAGTCCGGACTCAATCGCTGTATAACCACGGATATTTTGTAGGTATAACGGAAGTAGCATCATATCTGCATACATTACCATAGTTACTGCGATATTAATGATTGTCGTTAAGGAGAACATCTTGTATTTGAATACACGCAAATCAAGTAGTGGATTTTGCGATTTCAACTCTTTCCATGAAAAAAGTACCAGAGACAAGACGCCCACAAAAATCGTACTTAGTACTTCCACGTCTGACCATCCAAGCGTCCCTGCTCGGCTGAATCCATAAAGTAATGCGCCAAAACCAACCGTAGAGAGTGTAACACTTAAGAAATCTAACTTTGTCTTGATTCGATCAGATACATTTCGAAGATAAATGAATCCAAGTATAATGACAAGAACAGCAATTGGGATCATCCCGTAAAACATCGTTTCCCATTTGTAATTGTCAATAATATAACCAGCAATTGTAGGTCCAATTGCTGGGGCGAAAATGATCGCAAGACCGACCATCCCCATGGCTGCTCCCCTTTTGTTTGGAGGGAAGATTGTCAGAATAACATTTGTAAGTAAAGGCATAATGATTCCTGCACCAGCAGCTTGAATCATACGACCAGTTAATAATAATGGAAATCCTGTTGCTATAGCTGAAACGATCGTTCCGGCTAAAAATATAAACATTGCTGTTTGAAAGAGCTCACGTGTGGTAAACCGTTGCATTAAGTAAGCTGTAATTGGAATCAAGACTCCATTTACAAGCATGTAGCCTGTTGTTAGCCATTGTGCTGTTGCAGCTGTGATTTTAAATTCGACCATTAATTCAGGAGTAGCAACGCTCATAACTGTTTGATTTAATATCGCAATGAAAGCACCTATAATCATAATGAACATAATAGGTCCTTTTTTTATCGAATTTGTGTCAATTTTAGGATTATTATTCAATTCTCCCCGATCCTTTCTAAATAGAATATAGACTTTTTTTACATAGTGTTTAATAATTAACACTGTATAAATAAATTATAGATAGAAAGTAGATTCTTACAACCGACAATTTCTTAGAAAGTGTAAATTAGTTATCATTCATTTCATTTATGTAGTAAATAGTGAAGATTATAGACAGAAACAGAATTATTGTAAATTTAGCAAAAGAAAGGTGATTAGTAATGGTGGATAATACAAAAGCAAAAGTAGATCCTCGGGTCATTCGAACACGTCAATTGATCAAGGATGCATTAATCGATTTGCTACAAGAGATGGATATTAATAAAATAACGGTTAACCGTATTGCGGAACGTGCAACCATTAACCGTGTTACGTTTTATCTTCATTATAATGATATACATGACATGCTGGAAAAATTGTCCCAGGAAATGGCTGAGGACATTGATTGCATTATTATGAGTACGAATACTAACCAAAATTCCGCAGATGATAGCGACCATCTAAAGCTTGTAACCCTGCTTGAGTATATTGCTGAGAATGCCAAATTCTATAAAGTAGTGCTTGGTTCAAATCGAACGCCAATCTTTACAGACCGTTTGTTAAATATCCTTTCGAAAAGAATAACAGAGAGAACAACGAATAATTCCAAGTTAGATACGAAAGACATTCAGAGGGATATTGCTATTTGGTACGGATCTTCAGCTTTAATTGGAACAATTGTAGCTTGGTTGCGTAAGGATATGCCATATACTCCTCAATTTCTTGCTAAGCAGTTGTCTTTGCTTTTTCGAATAGAGAATAAATAACTTGGATTCAAATTACAAAAGTCTAAACCAAAGAGTGTGCTAGAATAATTGTAGTGACTATTTTTACAATAATGAGGGATTTCATGTATAAAGTAATGATGATTGAGGACGATGAAAAAATTAGACGGATTGTCTCTGATACGTTGAAAAAGTGGCAATATGATGTAGTGGAAGTGATCCATTTTGACCAGGTGTTAAAGGAATTTGAGAAAACTGAACCACACCTCGTTCTATTAGATATCAATCTACCTGTTTACGATGGATACTACTGGTGCCAGCAAATACGATCAGTTTCCAAAGTACCGATTATATTCCTTTCATCTAGAAATCAGAATATGGACATCATTATGGCGATTAATATGGGTGGAGATGACTTTATCCAAAAGCCATTTGATTTGGACATTCTTATCACGAAAATCAGTGCGCTTATGCGCCGGAAATATACCTATCAGGAAGAGGAGAACATCAGATTCGTCCATCGTGGATTGAAATTAAATGTAACTAATTCAACTATTGAATACAATGAACAAAGTACTGAGTTAAGCCGGAACGAATTCATCATTTTACAATTAATGCTGCGGAATATAAGAAAAATTGTTTCGCGAGATGATTTGATGCAGGCACTATGGAATGAAGAAAAATTCGTCGATGATAACACATTGACCGTGAATGTGAATCGACTGCGCCGAAAAATTGCCATTCTTGGACTGGAGGACTTCATTGTTACCCGCAAAGGAATGGGGTATATAATCGAATGACCTTCCTACGATATCTTCCATATGAAAAACCATATATTTATCTGTATCTAATTGCTTTCTTAATCACGGCCGCAGTATTTTTTACTGATAGTAATGGTACCTTGGCATGGGGGACCTTCTTTTATGCCTTCTCCCTATCTTCTATTGTATTACTCGGATTTTTAATTTATCGTTATCAGCAAAATGTACGTGTGATACGGCAAATGAAAAATGAGGAGTATGACAGCTTGTCAATGGAAGGAGAATTTGCGAAGGCGTACATTGATGAACTTAAAAGAGAGCATATCCGTGAAATGAATCAGATTCAAGACAAGAAGAATGAGCATTATGATTTCATCGTCTCCTGGTTCCATGAAATAAAAACACCGATTGCAGTCCTTCGCTTATTGGAGCAAACTGATATGGACGCCAATAGTTTAAGGGAAGAGATCGCGAAGATTGAAAATTACGTGGATCAAGCACTCTATTACGCCAAGCTCGATAGCTTTAACCAGGATTACGCTATTCAAAATTGTGACATTATCCAAATTTCGAAAAAAATCGTTAAGGCTCATTCAAAAACCTTTATTTCAAAAAAAATCCGTATTGCCATACAGGCAGATTCACTGGAAGTTCAAACTGATCCTAAATGGCTAGAGTTTATCGTCAATCAGTTATTGACGAATAGTTTAAAATATACGGAACCTGGTGGGGAGATTACCATTTCAGTTTTCGAAACCCCACAAGAAAAACAACTTGTGATTCGTGATAACGGAATTGGCATTAGTCAAAAGGATTTACCGCGAATTTACAATCGTGGATTTACTGGAGAAAACGGTCGGATGTATACGAAGTCAACAGGAATGGGCTTATATTTAGCTCAACAGTTAAGTAACAAATTAGGACATTACATTAGTTGTACTTCTGAAGTAGGGGATTTTACTCAATACATAATTCACTTTCCGCAAGATAGTGATCCGTATTTAATATTACAAAAAACACACGATGAGTAAAAAACTCACCGTGTATTTTTTTCGCTGATAATTTTGTAGTAAATAGATGTCGATGATACGTAAAAGATTAGATATGTAAACACATACAGTCCCATTACTGAAAAAATAATTGTTGTTAAGGAAGGTAAATCTTTTATGATTAGGATTACTGTATAGTATAAAAGATACCAACTGTGTACCAATCCAAGTATTAGTGGCGGTAAAAATACGAACAGCAATTGTTTCCGAATAATCTTTTTCATTACTTTGTCTTCAACACCAATTTTCCGTAAAATTGCGTAGTGTTCACGCTCTTCTGTAGCTTCACGTAACTGTTTAAAGTATATAACGCTTGCTAAAGCAAACAATGCAATGACTGCAAAAAACGCAACGGAGAACAATATTAACGATGAAGATTCAGTATCAACGGAATACATATCTATATAGGCCGAATAATATGCTCCTTTTGTTTTCTTTACGATATCGTATATTTTTCGGGATACATCATTCGATGTTTTCGGATCCTCGATTTTATAAATTTCATAGGAAGAAATTGTACGATCTTCTTTTAAACGCTCAAAAACTTCGTCTGAAATCACGAGTACAGAAGGTTGAGGATCGGTATCTCCACCAGGAATCGTTGGGATACTTAACAACGGGTATCGGATTTTCTCGACAATACGAAAAGAATTATCTTTTAAAACGGTAATTTCAGGCTGATTTTTTTTATATTTTGTCGGCTCATCGATTCCTCTTGTTAAAAGAATTGCTTCATCATCTTTTACATCTACTTTTTTACCTACTTCGCGTAAATCAACGATCGCATTTAATTGTGATTCTGGAAAAAGGTAAAATTCCTCTGAATAATATTCGGGATAGCTATAATACGTTTTTCGATTTTGAATTTTTTCTGTTTGTATTCCCGTAATTGTTTCATGTCCTACAATTGGATGAGAGTCATTCATAATCTTTTCAATTTGTTTTTGAGTTCGATCATCTTGCGTTGAAAAGGCAATATGATTTGGAAATTCTTTTTTGACAACCTCACCTTTCATGGCGTAATCAACAGCAATAAATCCAACTGCAAAAATGATAATCGCACTAATCAGTGAATTAATCGTAAAGTTTACTGTATTCCCTCTTATAGAAAAGCGAAGTGAGGAAATCCATAACATTTTGTTACCGTTAAAGTAATTTTTACTTTGACTCATTTTTTGTAGAATCCAACCTGAAAACTGGCTGAAAAATAAATACGTACCGACAATTAATGCCGATGCTGTAGCAATTAATGTTTCTTTAAAATGCTCTTTCCATATATCTGTATTTCCTGCAATGGTAATTGTGTAATAGGACGCTCCAATCAATAGGATGGAAAATATCGCCAAGGGCATGGAAAATTTAAGGGGTTTATCCATTTTTTCTTTTGCATGAAACAATTCCACAAGCTGCACACGACGGACGTTAAAATAACTTTGAATCGTAATTATGCAGATTAATAGAGCGAATAACAGAATAGTTGAGACGATTGCTTCAAGTGGAAACGCAAACGAAATTTCATCATGATAGTGCATTAAGTTCATTAATACCCTACCGAAAAATTTCGAAAGTAAACCGCCAATTAATATACCGCTAGTTACAGAAATGGTGCTTAGAAATAACGTTTCAAAAAAGACCATTGTGGCAACTTGTCTTTCTTTCATCCCGTAAAGTAAATACATACCAAATTCTTTTTTCCGTTGCTTCATAAAAAAAGAGTTAGCGTATAAGATAAAGAACACAATAAACAAAAAGACGATAATCGAGGCAACGAAAATACTTGTTTTGTAGTTTTCTTTATTTTGAATTGCTGCAACTACGTCCTCGTTAAACATTAAACCGGAAAAGGTATAGTAAATTACAACCCCGACAAGCATAGAAATGAAATAAATCGAGTAGAGACGAAAATTTCGTTTCATGTTACGCCATGATAAATCGTACAAACTCATGGTCGGTCGCCTCCTATGGCACTTTGAATCGTCAGAATTCGATCAAAGAATTCTTTTACGGTTTGCTCTCCTCTAAACATTTCATTAACGATTTTTCCATCACGGAGAAAAACCACGCGCTGACAGTAGCTTGCTGCATATGGATCGTGTGTAATCATTAGAACCGTAGTATTAAATGTCTTATTGAGCAATTGAATTTGTTCAAGCAGCTGGGTAGCAGATCTCGAATCAAGTGCACCAGTCGGCTCATCAGCAAACACAATCGCTGGATTGGTAATAATCGCTCTAGCTGCAGCCGTGCGCTGCTTTTGGCCACCGGAAATTTCAGACGGATATTGATGTAAAATCGATTCAATATTTAAGGCTTCTATTAGTTTCTCTAACCGCTTCTCCATTTCCTCGACAGGTGTTTTTTGTAATGCGAGTGGGAGTAAGATATTTTCTTTCACCGTTAATGTATCTAATAGGTTGTAATCTTGAAAAATAAATCCCATTCGTTTTTGGCGAAACTCACGTAAGGCTTTCTTTTTCATATCTAATAACGATTTCCCCTCGATCCAAACATCCCCAGCGTTAAAGGTGTCAATCGTTGAGAGAGTATTCATTAATGTCGTTTTCCCTGAACCAGATGGCCCCATAATCGCAGTGAATTCACCTTGTTCAATTGTTAAATCAATATTTTTTAGGACTTGTGTTTTCCCATAAGATTTCGATAAATTCTTTGTATGTATAATTTTAGTCATTGTTCCGACCTCCTTCACCATCATACTATACCGACTAATTTGCCCGCCAACCATCGATGTTACAGCATCAAAAGTGACAGTTTTGTCATGTTGGGTGAGGAATCGATTTTGTCATTTTAGTTTTGCGATAAAACTCATTTTTATGAAGGATTACCTAATGAATCAGTAACTCTGTCGATATGAATGAATAGTTTACAGCTCACTTTGGAAATTTAAGTTAAAAAGGATGATTCTATGCAACTTGATATTGTTTGGAAAGCAGTGCTAATTGTTATCATGGGAACACTTTTATTAAGAATAGCTGGAAGAAACTCTATTTCTAAATTGACAGTTTCTGAACTTGTTTTAATGAGTACAATCGGCCCATTACTAAGTCGTCCTATTGAAAATAAAGGTATTTGGACAAGTTTTGGTGTTGCTTTAATTCTAATCCTAACTGTATTTTTGTTTCAGTTTCTTAAATTAAAATTCGTTTCATTTGAATTATTACTAACTGGTAAGCCAACGATCATAATTGAAGACGGGAATTTAAATATAGAAAACATGAAAAAAACACGTCTCACAACTGATAATCTAAAAATGCGTTTACATCAGTTGGGAATAACCTCAATAGAAGATGTAGAGTGGGCGTCATTAGAGGTGAATGGGCAAATTGGATATAAATTGAAGCTAAGCTCACAGCCCGCAACTAAGCAGGACATACAAAATTTGACTCGACTAATTGAAACAAAGATACTTGAATCTAATTAAAGTTAATAAAAAATCATTATTTATAAATCACTTACTTTTAAATTCAGACACAAAATTACCTCCTATTGATCAATAAATAGGAGGTTTGATAAAAACAAAACTATTTTCATTTTTTAGTTATACAACATTAGGCATATTAATCAGAAATTATATTTACATTTTTAGCTACGCGAGATTGATCGCTTAAACCTGGTGATTCAATCAAATCAAACGAGACCTTTTGTCCTCGCTTTAAAAAACGAAATCCACTCGGAAACCTTTTTTGATCTGGCATGATGGAACTAAAATGAACAAAAACAAAATTTTTAGTTTCTCCATCAATCTGTATGCGTCCATACCCTTCTTCAACCTTATACCACCTAACAATTCCTTCTCGTTTTTGAGTCATTGTGAGTCCCTCCCTATTCAGTCAGTTACTCCAATTTTTTCTCACGTAATATAAGATATTCTCTAATTGTTAAAATATGAAGCATGTTCCCTTAACCAGACAATATTTTCTATAATTTACCAATTTTATGTACTGAGATAAAATAAACATTCGGAGGTGTTTGTAATGTCTGAAAAAAATGAGAATCTACTAGAAGAAGTTTCTAAAAGTCTTTTAATTGGTCTTACATTTGGCTCGTCATTTGATCCAGATATGAGTGAAGAAAAAGTGAAAGAAACTAGAGAGTTTTCTACAATTGAAGTATTCAATCATCTAACAAGGAAAGAAAAATTAGCTGATTCAGATATTGAAGCCTTAAAAAGATCAGCGAAGTATAATCGTAGTCTATAAATATTAGAAAATATTAAAGGAGCTTAAGTCAATAAGCTCCTTTTCCTTAAAGTTAAACAGTTTCTTCTTTATATATTGCTTATAAAATGCTTAGTTTAATTAATTCGTATCAATATACTTCCATGTCGTTGAATTATAATTAATCCATTCATCCAGCTGCTTTTGATTGAAGTAATTTTGATTATTAATACTAATATAAGGAATAAACATATATGTCTGAAACACAGTATTTTGAAGTCTTTCTAGATCCTGTTCTTCTATCATTTTATTTAACTCATCTACCGTCATATTCAAGTAAGCTGCAGCTTGTTTTGTTGTTAATAAGCCTTTGTTATTGTTGGAAAGAGTAATATTCGATTTTGTTTTGATTTTTGAATAGGCGTTTAACTGATATCCACAAAAAAATAACGCAATACTCAATATGAATATTGATATTGGCAATAGATATTTTGTCAATTAAACCTCCTCCTTCACTTAATTCTATACGTATATTCATCTACTAAACTTTTTATCCTATTTTTTCCCAGTACATACGATTAAAAAAATAATGAAAACCTCATTTTTCCTATTAAATCATGATATGATTAGATTAGATATAACATTATTTACCAGTTTAAATAGGCATAGGAGGAAAGATTGATGGAGAAAAAAGCATTATTAATTATTGATGTACAAGTTGGTATGTTTCCAGAAGATGAACCAGTCTATAATGGCGAGAAACTTTTACAAAATATAAATCAATTGCTTGATAAAGCCCGTACTTCAAATACCCCTATTTTTTATATTCAACATAATGAATCAGAAGGACCATTAGTATCCGGCACAAAAGGTTGGGAAATTCACCCTGATATTGCACCAAGTGAAACTGATCTAATCATACAAAAGCACACACCCGATTCATTTTTAAGAACAAATTTAAATGAAGAACTACAAAAACGAGAAATTACTCATTTAATTATGGCAGGCATTCAAACGGAAGCATGTGTGGATACAACAACGAGAATAGCATGCAGCTCTGGTTATGATGTGACACTTATTACAGATGCTCATAGTACATGGGATTCTCAAGACATGACGGCACAACAAATTATTAACCATCACAACAACGTATTACGTTGGTTTGGAAATACAAAGACTACGAGCGAAGTAGAATTTTAAAAGACATCTATAATGCTAACTGGTTCTGTTTTGAAGTACAAATGTCAAGTGACAAGCTATTTAACAGCATAATACCCATCTTAGCTAGCACAATATTTAACAACAAAAAAACAGGGTAATCAGTATAATTCTAAAATGCAGTACTCAGAGTATCTACTATCAATTAACGCAAAAAAAAAAGGGATAGCTTAATGGCTATCCCTTTTTTTGGCTATCGACTCCCGTTAGTTAAATAATTTTGTTGTCTTTTTTTAATGAGTATCTTCGTCGCTTTTGTACTCCAAAATATCACCAGGCTGACAATCCAAAGCCTTACAGATCGCTTCTAATGTTGAAAAACGAACCGCCTTTGCTTTCCCATTTTTCAGAATAGAAAGATTCGCCATAGTGATTCCAACGCTCTCCGAAAGCTCTGTTACACTCATTTTTCGTTTTGCTAGCATCACATCAATATTTATAATAATTGTCATATCCTCCACCTCAGACCGTCAAATCATTTTCTGATTTTATGTTAATCGCTTCTTGTAGAAGTCGTTCGAGGATCGCAGCAAAAACGGCGATAACCAACGAAGCAAAAATGATAATGAGACACAAGAATCCAATAGGAGGGTCCATTTTCTTCGCTATAAAATGAAAGAGTGGCAAACCTAATACATACAAACCACTAATTGTAATCGCACAGAACTTTATGTTCTTTAACGCCTTTACAGATAATTCCGAGAACGCCGTGTTCTTGTCAATGTACCGTAAAAGATTGAAAGCCTGATAAAGAGCAAAATAAAATGGCACAGTCGCTCCATACATTAAGATGAAAACGAGATATTTAATTGGGGCAATAGTTGGATACAAATTTGCTGCGAAATTCGCTATTTTGGGCACTAAAAATATGCACAAAGCAAGTACTAAGATTCCAATAAAAAAAAGAGCTAACTTTAAAAAAAGGGTCGAAACTTGTTTCAAAAAAAACACCTCACTAATAAAATTTTATCAAATTGTTAATCACTTTTTTGGTTTTAATTCTAGGGAGTTTTTTAATGGCTTTTGAAGCACGTCCACAATGGCTGTGATGATACTTGTTGCCAAAATTCCCATTAGACTTAGTGATGTTGGACCTGCTGCATCATCTCCTGTAGTTTTAGCGAGCACTATTAAGCTTACTATTCCTATCATAATGATGAAAATGGTTGTAAACGCACATTTCTTTATAACCTGCAAAGATTTAAGTGATAACTCGGAGAAAGCATTGTTCCTTTCAATATAGGTTAATAGTTTAAATACTTGAAACAACGCAACGGAAAGCGTAATACAAAATCCATATGAACATATTAAAAAGGGAATTAGGAAATAAGCCGTATCTGGATGTACCTTCGCATCTTTAATGGCTATCTCAGGTAACCAATAGATACACAAGGCAAATACCCCAATTTCAATCAGAAAAATAATCACCTTTAAGAAAGTGGTTGAACCTCGTCTAACATTCATTAAAAACACCTCACTGATTTAATTATAAAATCATTTTACCAAACAATTTATCGTCTTACAATAAATTAACATCGTTTTTAATTATATTATTATTGTTATTAGTATATCCTATTAATTTTAAAAATAATAAAATGCATTTCTCATTACTAAGAAATACCCTTACTTTAAGTTGTTAAATTTACAATTTGTTCAACAAAAAGTCTTAATCTTTTAGCACACCTTTTAGAGTCTGTCTGCTGTCCGGCAGATACTTGGTAATTGGTATGTTAATTTGATTATAAAGCTACAATAACCCTTTTATATCAATAAAAAAGCAGATAATATGGTCTATTATCTGCTACACTTACCTTTATCTTAATCCATTTTTAGCAAAGTGAATTGTAAATTGAATGGAACCTTCTATTAGAGTTACCCCATGTTTAAATTTATGTCGAGTTAAAATTGATTTGACGATTGCCAGTCCTAAACCAGTTCCAGTTAGATTTTTATTACGTGATGGTTCCATAACATAAAATGGTTCCCAAATTTTTTCAACTTGATCAACTCCTTTTAGATTCGTCGCGTTTTCGATACAAAATATGAATTCATCCAGTCGGTCTTCAAATCGTATGATAATCTCTTGATTTTGAGTATATTTAATCGCATTACTAATTAAATTATTGAATACTTTTTCCATTTGATCTCGATCTGCTTCTAAGAAAAATTGATTGATGCCACTGTCTTCTCTTTTAATCGCAATGTCATTTCGATGGATTTCGATCGCGTAATTTTCCAGGCTTTGATTAACTAATTTTACTAAATCAACTTTTTCTAAATGAATAACTTCTCTCTCAATTCGTGATAACTCCAATAGTTCATCAATTAAAAGATTGATATGATCGGTTTGTCTTAAAATTGTATCTACATACGTCCCATCGTCAATTCCATCTTTAATGCCCACAGAATAGGCCTTTATTAAGGCTAATGGTGTTTTTAATTCATGGGTAATATCAGAAATAAATCGTTTTAGATTTGTATTTCGTTCATTTAAATCTTCATGAGCAATTCGTAATTTATCACTCATTTCATTAATACTTTCAGCCAGTTCTTCAATTTCATCATTCGTTGAAATCGAAACTTTTTTGAAATCTAGAAGAGCAATTTCTTTGGATATATCTTTTAACTCTTTTAATGGATCAGTTATTTTTTTCGACCAAATCCAAACCATTAAAATCAAAAGTAAGATAAGCGTAATCATGATATAGATTGTAAATTTATTAACGATATCGACTGCATCATTTAGAGAAACAATTGAAACTCCCACAACAATAAACACATTATCTTTTTGAATAAAATCGACTAAAAAACTTGATTTCAATTTACCTTGATCATAAATTTTACTAATCTTTTTACCTCTTTCAGTTAGTTGGAAAGTGTCTTCGGTTACCCAAAACTTATTTAATGTAACTTTTTTTTGATTTAACCTTTCACGCAAAGTCCAGTTAAACTTATCGATATTTGAACTAATTGGCTCAGAGACGATGGTCACATTATTGTTATTTTCAATTCGCTCAATTGATTTCTGAAATTCGTTCATCGGCATTTTATTTACCTCATCAGAAATGTCATGTAAACGATTCTTCATTTGATAAAGATAATACTTAGGTAAAAAATAAGAATTGATAATTAAATAACTTATAAAAACGAATAGAATACTTGCTGTGATAATGATTGAAATTTTTCTTCCTAAACGATTCATTTTAATTTTTTATAAAACTATACCCTAACCCTCGATGAGTTTGAATTAGTTCTTCTCCTATTTTTTCTCTAAGTCTTCTTATATGTGTATCGACCGTCCGATCATCCCCATCATAATCGATGCCCCATACGCTACTTAATAAATCTTCTCGTGACAAAACCTTGCCTTGGTTTCGAATGAAACAACTTAATAATTCGATTTCCTTTTTCGTTAAACTTAGAATTTCTTCATTTTTTGTTACGACCTTTGCTTGTAAATCAATTTTCAAATCCGATACTGTGATTTGCTTATCCTCTTTAAGCAGCTTCTTAGCCCTTGTTAAAAGAATGCCGGGATGAAATGGTTTTTTGACATAATCATCTGCACCAATAGTTAATGCATGAAGCTCGTCCTCATCTTCACTTTTCGCCGTTAGCATTAACACCTTTGTATTGCCTTTTCTCTTTATCTCTTTACAAACATTCATTCCACTACAATACGGCATCATCCAGTCTAGTATCGCTAAATCAATTTTCTCGCGATAAAAAACTTCAAGTGCTTTTTCACCATCTTCAGCAAGAAAAACTTGATAGCCTTCTTTCACAAAATAAGCATTTAAAATTTTTAACATATCCAATTCATCATCAGCAATTAAAATATTTATATTTGTTTCCCCCATTCAAGTTTCATTTATTTCTTTGGAAATTGTCACTTTGATGTAACATTACCGTTTTATACTTCATTCGAGGAGTGAAGTTATGAAATTTATTGAAATTTTAATCTGTGCGATATTTATATTTTTAGCATTATTTTTTGTTTCTGCAAACTAATTAAGTAAGGAAGGGACTACCCCATGAAATATAACATACTACGTAAGCTAATTAGAAGATTAATAGTTTTTATGTTCTTACTAATAATTTGTCCAATCTCAGTATTTTCTTATTCAAGAAGTATTGAACCGAAATTATTAGATATGAATCAAATAGAGATTAAATCAAAGTCAGTTTCTAAAAGTATAGCAGGGTTTAAAATTGTTCAATTCAGCGATACTCACTTAGGAGATAATTTTTCATTAGACCAGCTACAGCATTTAGTCGATAAAATAAATGATCAAAAACCTGATTTAATTGTATTTACTGGTGATTTAATTGATAATAGCAATCGATATGATGAAACAAATCAAATTCATCCAATTTTAAAACAATTACATGCGAAGTACGGCAAATATGCTATTTATGGAAATCATGATGTAGGTGGCGCGGGGAAAAGAGTTTATTCGAATGTATTAGCAAGTTCAGGCTTCAAAGTTTTAGAAAACTCGAATGTGACGATTCCATTTAAAGATCATCATACACTTTCGATCGTTGGTTTGGATGATTATTTATTAGGAAGACCAGATCCTCAAAAAGCATTCGCAAATGTGCAAAAGAATTCATTTACATTATTACTTGCTCATGAACCAGATATTGCTAAGAGATTAAATGACTTTCCAATTGATTTGCAGCTTTCTGGTCATAGTCATGGTGGACAAGTTAAATTACCATTTCATAAAGCGATTTATACACCACCGCTTGCGATTGACTATACAGAAGGTCTGTATGAAATTCATAACAGCTTAAAACCAATGTCACTGTATGTGAATCGTGGAATTGGTACGACAAGACTACCAATTCGATTTTTTAGTCTTCCTGAAATCTCAGTGTTTACACTAAAAAGTTAAACCTAACAGTTTAAATATGATCAATCTAAAAAATGAACTTCGATCGAAGTTCATTTTACTATTTACTGAAATATTTTATCGCCTTACTAATTAGTAACGCTTCGGTAAGCCTAAATAAATAGCTGCCTTTTTAATTCCTACGCTACTGAATTAAAAATGACTTACCCTTTGATAATTATGGATGAAATTTCTTTATCCATAGATAATAAGCTTATATGTTTTTTAAAGTAGGTGAACAGTTTTATGGAACTATTTAAAAGGTATGAGATCAAACAGTCAAATGGTGAAACGACAATCATCATTCACGTTTCTAATTTCTTAGAAGAATTTGCAAATGAATTCGGAACGGATCAACATAATAAGATTGTTAGTTTAAAAAATTCAGCTTTAGAATATATTCAAAAAAATGTCCCTCAAGTTAAAAACGCGACAATTTGTATTATGGCTGGGTCATTTATATTGGCTTCTTTTCCGATGAAAAGCTCAGCACATTCTTCCAATTTTAATATGAGTTATTTATATTTTGGTAATACTAAAACCTATTTATCTCAAATTGATAAAACAAAAGGAAATTTAAATCTTGTTTCGCCAAGTTTTTTTGACCTTCATAGTGATGGATCACTTAAAATTACGAATCAGTTTAATTCAAAACTAGTAAGTGAAGTTCACAGGCGGAAAATGAAAGTAGTTCCTTTTCTAAGTAATCATTGGGATCGTGAACTTGGTCGGTCAGCCTTAGCTAATCGCGAGAAGCTATCTAGTGAAATTGCCAATTTCATTTTAAAAAATCATCTAGATGGAGTAAATATTGATATTGAAAATGTTACCGATGAGGATCGAGACGCTTACACTGATTTAGTTCGTTTAACTCGAAATAAACTCCCTAAAAATAAAGAAGTGTCTGTTGCAGTCGCAGCTAATCCATATGGTTGGACAGAAGGCTGGCATGGTTCATACGATTACAAAGAACTTGCAAAATATGCAGATTATCTCTTTATCATGGCATATGATGAGCATTATCAGGGTGGTCCTGCGGGTCCGGTTGCAAGTAGAGATTGGGTAGAACAATCAATTCAATACGCTTTAAATCAAGGTGTTTCAGAAAACGAAATTGTCCTTGGCCTTCCCTTTTTTGGTCGGTATTGGAAAGAAGGCGCATCGGTAGGTGGAGCCGGTGTACCTGTCAAACAAGTTGAAGCGCTAATCTCAAAATATAGAGGGACAGTATCATTTGATAGTGTAAGTAAATCTCCTAAAGCAGTGATTACGATCAAAAAAGGTGATCCACTTCCAGTTATACATGGAATCACTCTTCAACCCGGCAAATATGTTTTTTGGTATGAAAATCTTACTTCATTAAAAGCTAAAGTTGATCTTGTTCATAAGTATGACTTAAAAGGAACAGGTAGCTGGTCACTTGGAGATGAAAATATTGCAATTTGGAACAATTATAAGAATTGGTTAACAACACACGATGGGAAACCCACTATCATCCCACCTAAAAAGAAAGTATCGGTTAACTATCCAACACTTAAAATTGGTTCGAAGGGTGATCAAGTCAAAAAGTTGCAAACCGCTCTAAAAGTTCAACATTTTTATAACGGATCAATCACTGGTACATACGATACAAAAACAAAAAATGCAGTTATGGCCTTTCAGAAGAAATATCATCTTAAAGTTGACGGCATTGCTGGAATAGAAGTTCAGTCAAAACTCTACAGCTTACCACTAACGAAAACATACGCTATTTTGAAACAAGGCTCAAAAGGTAGTAATGTTACTGCACTTCAAAACGCATTAAAGAAATTAGGATTTTATACTGGCTCAACACACGGTATTTATGACTCAAAGACAAGAGATGCGGTGATTAATTTTCAAAAGAAGTATCATTTAAGTGTTGATGGGATCGCTGGGGTTGAAACTCAGACGAAATTGTTTCAGTTAGTGAAGTGAAAAATTGTACTTTATATAGTAAAAATATCCACGTAAATTCATGCTTTATTATTCAATCAAAAAACACTTCAGAATAATCTTCCGAAGTGTTTTTATGATTAAAACGTTTACAATTTTAACATTATTTTACGACTCTTGACCTTAATTTTTCATTCTGTGCATTAAGTTTGTCTACGGCCTCAATATATTCTTCCTCAAGCTCATTAATAATATCTGCAGCTGAGTTAATTTTTGTTATAGCACCAACACCATGGCCTGCAGACCAAATTTCTTTCCAAGCTTTTGCGTTTGTTTCATTTTTCATACCATCAAAATCTACTTTTTCTTTCTTCTTCAGCTGCTCAGGGTCTAGACCAGCTTTTACAATACTTGGAATAAGCATATTCGCTTTCACACCGGAGAAAGCATCAGTTAGAATGATGTCATCATGAGTAGAATCTACTAACATTTGCTTATATTCATCATCCGCCAAACTTTCCTTTGCAACGATGAAACGAGTTCCCATATAAGCTAGATCAGCACCAGCAGCTTGTGCAGCTAGTATGCTTTTTCCTGTAGAGATACCACCCGCAAGTATAATGATACCATCCCACCAAGTACGAACACTATCAACAAAGGCAAATCCGTTCAGATTCCCTGCATGACCGCCAGCTCCAGATGTTACAAGGATTAGTCCATCAACCCCAGCTTCTGCAGCTTTTTTAGCGAACTTCATATCACTTACGTCAGAGAATACTAGTCCACCATAGCTATGTACAATATCAACGACAACCTTAGGACTTCCCAATGAGGTAATAACAAGCTCTGGTTTATGTTTTTGTAAAAGTTCTAATTCTTCTTGTAATCTGCTGTATGAGCTATGAACAACCATATTCATTGCCCAAGGCGCAATTTTACGCTCTGGCTCATTTGTACGTGCCAAAGCAAGATTATCATTTAATTGTCCCATCCATTGATCAAGCACCTCGATTGGACGTGCATTCGGTGCTGGGAATGAACCAATTACACCATTTAAACAGACCGATTCTACTAATTCAGGGCCAGACACTAAAAACATCGGAGCAGAAATGGCTGGTAGCTTTAGTTGACTCCACCATTGTTCAGGAATTTGTTTACTCATGAAATATGCCTCTCTTTCATATCGGAATTTTCTGACTTATTAATTAATCTTACATTAGTAAACTATTATTTTCAATATACTTTAAGTAATAAACCATAGCATAAGGCAAACCGAATCTTCATCCACGCCCTTTTAATATGCTAGAAAAACAAATCCCAACAAAAAAAAGAATCTCCTCGGGTCCTCTTAATTTAAAATAATCAAGTTTAATAATGGATTTTAAGGTTTTGCTTCTTCTATATTTTTTATAGGTAGTAAAAAAATATTATTCGAATGATTGTAGGCTCACTATAAAAAGTATAAAGAATTTTCATTCAGAAAAAGTGTTTAGGTTCCCCCCTCTATCCTCATCACTTTTGGTCTTGGCCATATTATGCAGCATTTTTTATTAGTGATAAACTTTACAACCGTCCAATACAATAGATTCATATCCATTATTTTCGGGGGTGTCCTTTTGAAATATTTTACTTTACTGTTATTATCTCTATTTCTTGTAGCAGGCTGCTCGAAGAACGCAGGAACTGAAAGTAATACAAAATTTAAAACTAGCCCAACATTTGCATTGCCTGTAACATCAGTGGATGGAACAAAAGGAGAATACATATTAATTGGTCAAAAAGGTAAGGTTGGACTTCAAATTGGATCTGGTCAAAAAGGAAAAGGTAAGGTAGAACCTATTTTTGAAGGCAAAAGCAATAAATATATGTGGTATTTTTGGGGTAGTGAGGAAGAGATGCGGGGAGAACTAGAAATTAAAGGCATTCACGAAGATGGTCACACTGGTATGGCTTTACATGTTTCAAATGTGTTCAATTTAAATGAGAAAGGTGCCATTGAAACTTATCCGACAATGATGGATTTCTCTAAATCCGGTAAATGGAAACTCGATGTTTATATTGGTGATAAGTTGTTAGGAACAGTGGTTGTTGATGTGGAAAAAGCATCTTAATAGATAAAAAAATGGATTGGTAATAAAACCAGTCCATTTTTTTGGGTACCTCTTATTCTTCAATAACATGCTTCAGTAAAATTCTTTCCTTAAACCCACCACGTTCTTCTTTCTTTTTAACTCTTACTCTCTCTATTTCTTCTATACTAATCTCTTTTGTTTCAGCTAGAGCATACAGTACTTCTAAAATATCAGCTATTTCTCCGACGACTTCTTCTGGCGTTGCATTTAAAAGCTCTTCTACTTCTTCGGTTAATTTTTCGTTTAACTTTTTGATGTAATCTTGTTCTGATAGTATTGTCGTTTCAAATGTACTTCCCGTTTTTGAAATGATCGTTGGGATTTTATCTCTTACTAATTTATTATAGTATTTAATGGCCATTTGGAACTCCTTATAGATGGTTTTCTTTAGACTTTCTTATTAAGTAGTGGCTCAGTTATACTTCATATTTTCCATTCCCAGATTTAGAAAGTACAGAATGGGTTGAAACAATTCCATTCTTATTCACTTTAATCCCATGTAAAAATCCGCTATAAACCGCTCCGCCGTCAATACAAATTTTCGTGTGGCATGGTGAATTCCAAATATCGAATTTACCTTCCATTTTATGAAGTATTGATGTTGGGGTATGACCGAAGATAATTGTTTTATTTGTTTTATTCTCTCCATAGTGGAATTCATCTCGAATCCAATAAAACTCGCGCTCAGTAGAATTCTTCCAATCATCAATAGTAAGATTAACACCCGCATGGACAAAAACAGTATTCTCCCACTCAAAGTAAAGTGGTCTGTTTTCTATAAAATTTAGTTCAGATTCAAACTGCTTTTTCATTAAACGTGCAATTTCATCTGGTTCTTTATGATTGGTAATATCACTTTCAAAAAACGAATGTATCGTTTCAAGACCACCTTGTCCATAGTAATACACTTGCTTTATCTCAGGCTGTTCAAGCCAATCTAATAGCATTCTCTCATGATTTCCAAGTAACACAATCGCTCCGTACTCTTTTTCTAATAACATTGCTTTTCGAACGACATCGAATGAATTTTTACCACGATCAACTAAATCACCAAGTAAGACCAACTGCTCTGTATCAGGATTCCATTCTTTTAATAACTCTTCAAGTTCATGAAAACAACCATGAATGTCTCCGATTGCGAATACTGCATCTTTTTGCATAATGAAATTCCTTTCCATTGCTCTATAATGTTAGTAAATTTTTAGTAGATTACTTTAATAATATCGTCAATGTATCAGTTTAGTAAAATAAAAAAGGGACTCATATAAAATGAAGTCCCTTCTCTCGAATTAAACTCGATATTCATCTGCTCGCCAATTTTTTATGTTCGCTTTGATATCTTTTGGAGATAATCCTTCCTTAACGGCTTTCTCACCTAAAGAAATGAACTCCTCATCACTTGCAAAACGTAAAGCAATTACTTGTCTAATCGATAATTTAGGATCTAATACTTTTCCTGTTAAAGTATAATAACGAAAATTTTCTTCCATTCGAATCACACGATCCTGTACTTTATTCGCATAAAGACGGGTAAGTAGAAATGAGATAACAAGTAAAAACGAAGCAACAAGAATGAAAAGTGCTAACCAAACATTTCCTGAATTGTTAATGGCACAGCATAGATTTACAATTGCACCAATGATTGTAATAAGAGCAAGTGGTGCTCCCCAAAAATGGAATAGCGGGTGATAACGGACATGATTTTCTTTTGTTTGTTGGCTCATATTTACCTTCTCCTTTAAGATTACTTATGTACATTCTATACTATATTCTATTACCCATCATATTTTAACTACTTTTTTAAATAGATTCATATACACTACTATTCATTATTATTTTGTATTATATCTTTACACATTTTCTCAAACAGTTCCGATGGCATTGTAAATTTAGTTGTTTTATCACTTCGCCAATTTGTAATAAACTCTACTTGATTTCCCTTTTTCACAACTTCCAGCAAGGAATTTTCACCTTTATCTCTAATTGAAACGAAACTGTTTCCGTTTTTCTTAGTATTGTGTTTGTAGTCGTAAATAAAATTAATATTGCTCATACTATCACCTCTTATAGAAAATATTTCTTGAATATTATTTTTGATTAATAGTTAGAAAGGTGCGCACTTAAGGTATCTCTACATATAATAAGTCCTTAAGTTTATCGAAATTTGCACCATCGAGAGTGCCGTATTTTTGATTATAATGATCAATTATGATTGCTTTATCGACTTCTAACCAAACTTTATAATTATTTAATACTTCTGTTTGACCTTGTTTTTCAAGCTTTATCGTATAGCTTGATTCACGATCTGGTCTTAATTTATATTCCTTGGACCAATTTGTGTCTTTCAGTAACTTTTTTACCTTCTTAACATCATCATCACTCTTAATTTCTTTAGAAGACACAAAACTTTGAGAATCATCGAAGACTCTGAAACTTTCTTTATTTTGATTTATTGAACAAGCAGTAACGTTAACAATTAGAAAAAAGACAATTATTCTATTAATCAATTTCCTCATCTTTTAACATCCTTTCTTAATTAAAGAAAAGTATATTCTTCATTTCAATAAAAAAATCTAGTAAACAAAACTAAAGTTTTACTAGATTTTTTATTTTAAATTATGCTGTTACATCTCGTTTTGAGAATACAAGTAATGCTAGAGTCAGGAATACAACCAAGTAACCCAATAACACTAGAATTGAGAATGTCATCGTCATCCCTGCAACTGGTGGAGTTCCATCGATATATTGCATTAGGTTTGTGTTAGCAAATAGGATATATTTACCCCAATCGAAGAAATTAGTAAGTATATTTGTTATCACACTACCAACAGTTAATAATAAAATTGATAAACCAATTGCAATAGTATTGTTTCTGAACACAGTTGATACCATAAATGCCATTGTAGCAAGCATAAATGTTTCAATAAAACTCATTAAATAGAACTTAGCAGAATAAAGGAATCGACTTTGTTCTTCAACATGTCCATGTACATATGCTAAATGCGATACATTTCCTTCACCCGTACCAAATAACATGAGTCCTAGTAGAATTGAAACAAATAATAACGTAAATAGAAGTAATATACCAAATAAAATGCTAGTTATATATTTTGATAAAATTATTTTCGTTCTAGAAAACGGTCGAATCAGTAATAGCTTAATCGTCCCCCAATTAAACTCACTCGCCACGATATTAGCAGCAATAATAATCGTAAATAACCCGACTAGGATAATTAGATTTGAAGCAGTTGTAACAAAAGTCCAAACACTATTCTTTTCAAATGGGTCAATATCATGTTTAATTCGATACTCTTTAATGGCTATATCTCTTTTTAAGAATTTTTTAATTGGATCATCTTTCTTACCTATTTCCTTCAACTGCTTTTTAGATCCATTTATATCTTGTTGCATAGTTTCCTTCCATTTTGGATCAGCAGTTTGAACGTGCTTTCCCTCTTGGTATTTCTCAAATGCCCCAACAGCACCTACTAATAATACAATAAGACCAATCATAACTAGTGTACCGGGTCTTTTAATAATTTTAATCCATTCATTCTGTATCAGCTTTAACATTATCTTGTTCCTTTCTATTTGAAATTCTTCTCAATTAAACATTTGTCATTTCTAGGAAACGCTCTTCCAATGATTTTGAATTTGCCTTAATTCCATAAATGCTAATGCGATTTTCAACTAGTAACTCGATAATACTTGGTACATCTTCTCTAGCTATTTCAATATGTAATTCACCATCTATAACTTGTACTTTATAGTCAGAAAGAACTTTTTCTGCAGCTGCAACTTCTCCAACCTCAAACGCATAGGATTGAGCGTCATCTTTATTTAGCTCATTAACCGTTTGAACATCGATTAGCTTACCATGTTGGATTACACCAATACGATCACACATCATTTCCATCTCAGATAAAAGGTGACTTGAAACAATAATTGCCATCCCTTTTTTCTTCGTTAATAGTTGTAAGTGATCTCTCATTTCACGGATACCAGCAGGATCAAGTCCATTCGTTGGTTCATCCAAAATCAGAACCTTTGGATCATGCAATAAACATTGCGCAAGACCAAGTCGCTGTCTCATCCCTAGTGAATACGTTTTAACCTTTTGACGAATCGCATCCGTTAAACCAACAAGTTCAACTACCTCATCAATTTTTTGCTTCGTAACTTTTTTATCCATTCGAGCATATTGCAATAAATTATCATATCCAGAAAGAAACTTGTATAATTCAGGATTTTCTACAATCGCTCCAACATTTTTAACCGCTTCTTCAAAGTTGGACTTAATACTATGGCCATTAATGACAACGTCACCTTCAGTAATACCCATAAGACCAACCATCATTCTAATCGTCGTTGTCTTACCAGCACCATTTGGCCCTAAAAATCCAAAAACTTCGCCTTCATAAATATCAAAACTCAAATCAGACACAATTTTTTTATTCTTAATTACCTTTGATAAACCTTTGATCTGTACAATCGCCTTTTCCATTTCGTCCTCCTTATTTCCATAATTTACTAATTTCCTAATACTATTTTAACAAATATTAGATAATTACTAAACCGTCTTAAGTATGAGTTTGTTGTTAATTGTTTGTTAAGTTGTTTAGAAATGTGTTAATAGCAGGAACTATTAAAAAAAATAAAATATTTTAAATGAAAAATAAATTATCAGGGTTGTGGTTGATTTCCGCTCCAGGATGCTCGCTTTCCGTGGGGTGAGCGCTGAGCCTCCTCGGCGTATTCACGCCTGCGGGGTCTCACCTGTCTCACCTGTCTCACATTTCCCACAGGAGTCTCGCACCTTCTGCTCCAATCAAACTCTTTATTGACCTGTTTTTTTAACAAAAACTATTAATAAACAAATCATTTAGAAAGAAGCTAAAATTTATGATAACGTGTACATAAGATAATCTAAAAGGCGGTGTAAATTGATGAACAACAGTCCAATTGTAAAAGAGTATTCGAATGAGTATCAAGCACAGGTTGTAGATTTAATTCTTCATATTCAACAACAAGAATACAATATTCAGATTACAAAGGAAGACCAGCCCGATTTGTTTAATATAGAAAATTTTTATCAATCTGGAAACGGAAACTTTTGGGTGGCTTTATGTGATGATAAAGTAGTTGGCACAATTAGCCTTAAAGACATTGGAAATAATCAAGTTGCATTAAGAAAAATGTTCGTAGCTCCAGAATATCGAGGTGCGCAATATAAAACAGCAAGTCTTTTATTAAATAATGCCATTAAATATGCAAGCGAAAAGTTAGTTAAGGAAATTTATCTCGGAACAACTCCACAATTTTTAGCTGCTCATCGATTTTATGAAAAAAATGGATTTACAAGTGTAGAGATTGAAGATTTACCTGTGAATTTTCCTGTTATGGAAGTTGATAAGAGGTTTTATAAATATTCAGTGTGATAAAAAAGTCGATTCCTTTATGGGATCGACTTTTCTTTATAAAATGCTAATATTTTGTGTTTATTGAAGATAAAACTTTAACGGATAGTTTTTTTCATCAATGGGTATTATGAAAGAGATATTAAATGGTGAAAAGGAGATTGGAAAATGAATAATGAGAATAAACAATTAAGTAATGATGATTTTCAGATTGCAAATTTGACTGATCAAGCGAAAAGTAAAATTGAGAATTTAGAGGAAGAATTGAGAGTTACATTGGTTGCTTATGATTGTGAGAAATAGTATTTACTAAACCTTGAAAAGACTTCAAGTAATATTAGTTACTTGAAGTCTTTTTTTACTCTTTACCACTTTTGAAAATCCTTTAATTATTATTCTATATACAACTTTTGTCAGATTCTCTACAAATGATCCTCTTTCCACTAGTAATTTCATCAAATGTATAATATGTATGTCCCTGTAGGGTTTCCTTTGGTGAAGGTAGATGATCTAATTCTTTTTCAACCTTTAAAACATAAAATTTAAATTCTTCTTTTTTTTCAAAACCAAATTTATTTCTTCTTTCATAGATATATCCTAGTAAGCGATTTTTGACTTCACTTTCTAGGAAATCAACTTTTTTCTCTATATCGGGGTCGCCATGCTTTAAAACAAATTCTTGTTGCACCCTATATAATGCTTCCATAAAACCACCGTTTCTCCTGAATGTCATATATTTCGATTCTTTATAACTTCTTGGATGTGGATGTGCATGAATCAAATACTTCTTTATTAATGCTTGCGTCCCACCAGCAGGAATAGATATTACATCTTTCATGTTAACACCTCCCGAAAATTCAATTTTTCTCTACAACATGCTTCAATAAAATTCTATCTTTAAATCCACCACGATCTTGCTTCTTTTGAAGTCTTACTCTTTCGATTTCCTCAACGCTAATCCCTTTTGTATCAGCTAGTGCATAAAGTACTTCAAGAATATCTGCTATTTCCCCCACTGTTTCATCTAGTGTTGCATTATAAAACTCTTCAAGTTCTTCTTTCAGTTTTTCATTTAGTTTTTCGATATACTCGCTTTCACTTAGTACTTTAGTCTCGAATTTGCTACCAGTTTTCGTGATTACCGCTGGAATTTTATCTCTTACAAGTTTGTTATAGTATTTTATAGTCATTTAGTACTCCCCTTTACCAAAAAATTAGTATAATAAATATACTTATAGTTTAAATTACAATCTTTTGAATAGTAAAGGGGATTATTTTTTGAATATTTTCACAGAAGAATATCCATCACTAGAATCATACTTTAGATCTGTCATACTCTTTGGCAAAAATTCAGCCAGCTATAAATTTGCATTAGCTAAATCACTTATCGATTTATCAGAAAGCCATAATAAAGATACTTTTATTCCATTAGATGATCTATCAATCCCTTTTTCGAAGTATATTTGCGAGCATTTAAAGATAAATGATAAACAAACAACTTCTTCATCAAGTAGATTTTTAAATGTTTGTAGAGATTTTAATAATGGTACTATTTCTCAAGATGATTTAATTCTATCTACTAAAAAATTAGGATTTGAAAATGTATTGGATGCATTTCATAATTTGAACCAACAAAATATCCCAGTTTCTTTTTTTGAGGTTAAAAAAGATGGGAGAAATAAAGGAATAACTTTAACTGATGATATTTTTTATTTAAATCAATCTACACAACATCAAAATTTCATTCACGAAGTCGAGGCAAGATGGAGATTAGTAGAAACAGCTTGGTCTTTAAATATTAGTCCATCATTATTAAATGTTTATTTTGATGATGATTCTAAAATGTTTTTTATCAATGAAGATAACAATCTCAAAAGAATAGATGTTACCTCTTCAAGAGATGCCTTAAACGGCTATCAAAAAGGTAAATGCTTCTACTGTTTTAATGATATTTCAGTTGAAATGGGGTCTGAAGCTTTAGCAGACGTTGATCACTTTCTACCATTTATATTGCAAAGGGAGTTATCTAACAATTTAAATGGAGTTTGGAACTTAGTACTGTCATGTAAAGAATGTAATCGGGGGAAAGAAGGGAAATTTGCAAAAATACCAGATTTTCGATATCTTGAGCGATTGCATAAAAGAAATGAGTTTTTTATTGAAAGTCACCATCCGTTAAATGAAACTTTGAAAAATCAAACAGGAAAAACTTTAGCAGCAAGAATTTCGTTTTTAAATAAAACTTATAATGATTGCCTAAGTTTATCAGGCAATATTAAATGGCAACCTTTATATGAACATGAACCAGCGTTTTAAAATAAATATATGAATATAAAAAGGATGAGAAAATGGACAAGCAACGAGGTTTTTACGAAGAGTTAGTAAAAAAAGATAAGGAATATCCAACTTCACAGTCTGTGAGTCCATTAGCGCAAGCAGATTATATAGAAGGTTTAATTCATTATGCTGGTCGAAAGATTGGGGATCGTTTTAATCGTTTAGTAGACGAAGGGAATTATTCCGAGATTATTCGACTAACTGAAGAGATTACTAAATTGGCAGAAGGTAATGATGGAGAGTTTAAGCTCCCACTTTCCAATATTTTATACAACTATGAAAATAGTGAGTTACCAGTAAGTGATCTTTATCAATTGTCAAAACCTGATTTTATTTCAAATGAAAAAGGTTCAATGAAGAATTTCTTTAAATCATTGAAATTTGAATTGATGACAAGTGATGGTGCTGATTTCATGGTAAGCTTTTTGAGATTTTCAGGCCTACAAATTCTATTAAAGCCGATCGAAGAGTTAGCCAAACGTGGTAACAAGGTTAGGATAATCACTTCCTTCTATTTAAATATTACGGAAGCAAAAGCATTAAGAAAATTATTAGAATTACCAAATGTGGAAGTAAAAATCATTCAAACTGGTAACGAATCATTCCATACAAAGGCATACTTATTCCATCGTGAATCAGGTTTTAATTCTATTATTATTGGATCATCTAATATCTCTAAATCTGCATTAGTCAATGGACATGAATGGAATGTAAAAATGCCTGATAGTGCTTATCTTCCTATCTATAAACAAGGGAAAGAAAAATTTGATTTACTATGGAATAGTAATGAATGTCTACCATTAAATGATGAACTAATTAATCAATATGAATTACACGCTAATACTGTAAAAAATGATTATATTCCACCATTTAAAGTTGCAGAGCAAGATTTACGAAGTATATATGCGACTTCAACAATTACACCAAATGCAATGCAAAGAGATGCACTTCTGGCACTTGAGCAAACACGTGAAAATGGTAAATCAAAAGGTGTTGTCATTGCAGCAACAGGCACTGGTAAAACATATTTATCTGCCTTCGATGTAAAAAACTTCAAACCAAAAAGAATGCTTTTCCTTGCACATCGTGAGGACATTCTAGTTAAATCGAAAGAAACATTTAAAACAGTATTTGGTATGGATGATGAGTTTGGAATCCTTTCAGGAAATGTAAAAGAACAGGATAAACCATTCTTATTTGCTACTGTTCAAACTCTTTCTAGAGATAATGTATTAACTACATTTGATCCGAATTATTTTGATTATATTGTTATAGATGAGTTTCATCATGCGCAAGCTAGTACGTATTTAAAAGTTATCAATCATTTTAATCCAAAATTCTTACTAGGTTTAACGGCGACACCCGAACGATTAGATGGACAGGATGTGCTTCAGCTTTGTGATTATAATGTTGTTTATGAAATTCGTTTACGTGATGCATTAGAAGCAGAGTTACTAGCACCTTTTCATTACTTTGGAGTAGCCGACGATACTGTCGATTATGAAGCTATTAAAATGAAAAACGGTTTTTATGATGAGACTGAACTAGTACATGCCTTAAAAACTGAGAAACGTGTTGAGTATGTAATAAGTACTATTAATAAATATAGCTATAGTGGAGATAAATTAATCAGTTTAGGCTTCTGTTCTTCTATTGAACACGCTAAATATATGAGTGAAGAATTTAATGCACGTGGATTCGTAACTACTTATTTAACTGGCGCAGACGGTCCAGACGAAAGAAAAGCAGCAATTTCTAAACTGGAAGATGAAAATAATTCACTTCAACTTATTTTCACAGTTGATATTTTTAATGAAGGAATTGATATTCCAAACTTAAATCTGGTGCTATTCCTACGTCCAACCGAATCACCTACAATCTTTATTCAACAGCTTGGACGTGGATTACGTAAAAGTACGAACAAGGAATTTGTAACAATACTCGATTTTATTGGTAACTATCAAAAATCATTTGTAGTCCCTCTTGCATTAAGCGGACATACGAATCATAACGGTTTTGATAAGGATAGTTTACGTGTTGCAGTTCAGCATGAATTTGCTGATTTACCAGGTGGTGCCTATGTTGACCTCGATCCTGTTACACAAAAAAGAATTCTTGAGAAAATCGATTCTATACGTTTAGATTCAATTGCAGTAATAAAGGATTTATATAGTCAGTTTAAAAAAGATCTAGGCCGATCACCTAAGATTACAGATTTCCTATATGCAGAAAAAGCTCCAAATATAAATTTCTTTCTAAATAAGTTTAAATCTTGGGTTGGAACAAAGCAAAAGATGAATGACATAGAAGATTATGATCAAACAATTATTGATTATCCTTATTTGTTTGAGGTTCTTGAAAGAATTGAGAGCTACTTCCCTATTAAATGGCCATATGAATTTATTATTTTAGAATTAGCCCTTGAGAAGAAGTTTATCTCATTTGAAGATATTGCAAAACTTATTAAGAATCGATTTAGTATTGAAATTGAAATAGCTGATCATAAATCATTAATCCTAAGAGCAATGAAACGCTTATCAGAAACATTTAAAAAGTGCATTTGGTCATTCGGTCAAATTGATAATGAAATATTTATTGTTGATGAACCTTTTTACAATTTAGATCTTTTTGCAAAAGATCAGATAAAAGAACGCATCGAATACGGAATCATTGAATATCGTCGTATGTATCAACCAAAACATCTATTGAGGCAAAATGAACGTTTGGTCCGATATCAAAACTATACTAGAAATGACCTCATCTTCTTATTTGAAGCCCAAGTCCAAGAAGGAACTTGGCGTGAAGGTGTAAGTAGAGTTGGAAACCAATATTGTTTATTTATTAATTTAAATAAGCATGACAAAATTGATGACCACTTAAAATATCATGATTATTTCATGGATCCAATGAACTTCCATTGGCAAAGTCAAAATCAAACTACACACGAATCAACTCGAGGGCAAGATTATATTTATCATAAAGAAAGAGATATCCACATTCATCTTTTTGTTAGGAAATTTACCGAAATGCATGGAATGACACTTCCATTCACTTATTTAGGTGAAATTGATTATGTTTCGAGTAAAGGAAATAGTCCGATGAATATTCATTGGAAATTACATGAAGCTGTTCCGCAAAATTTATTTATTGATTTGATTAAATAAAGTAAAGGCGCTCTCTATTTTAATAGAGAACGCCTTTTTTATTTCATTAACTTTTCAACTGTTGGAATATCAGCTGGTGCCCATTCAAGATCTTGGAGGTCAGATACTTCTTTCCACTCAAGTTTTGCATGCTCACTTGCAACTGGAGTACCATTTGTGATCTTCGCTTCGTAAGTTAATAGATTTACGATTACTGCTGGATATTCATGTACTACTTCTTCTACCAGTTCTGCAACTTTAATTTCGCAGCCTAATTCTTCTTGAATTTCACGAACTAGTGATTCTTCTGGCTGCTCGTTTTTTTCGATTTTTCCACCTGGGAATTCCCAGAGGTTTGGAAGACTCATTTCTGGTGAGCGTAGGGCGCATAGGATTTGGTTTTGATTGTTTCTGATTACTGCACCCACTACTTTGATTTGATTTTTCAATTTTTGTCAGTCCCTTATAAAAGTATAAGTTTATTATATTTTTAGTAACTGACTAATTCAATTATTATTTGTTTCCACACTCAACATGTGTGGAGTAGACAGTGTAAACAGATTTATGATGTTCCCCTAATATTGATAAAACAATAAAACCGACCTCTATTCTGTCAAACTAATTTTTCCATTTAAGACTTCAATTTATACACTAGTACCTATTATTCTACTACTAAAAAAAATACAAAAATATTAAATTGATTACTAATCTACTTAACTTTAGACAAATTTTTACAAAAATGTAAATATTTATATTTGTAAAATATGGAAAATGATATACTATTTTAATGTGTATAAATGTAGATAAAATTTGATGAGGTGAACAGAAATATGAATCAGTTAATTAATACAAGTGGATCTATATGGAAAAAGTGGGACTTGCATGTTCATTCTCCCGCCTCCAAACTCAACAATCAATTTGGAGAATGGGATGAATATCTACAAACTCTAGAGGGTCTTTCTGATATTAGTGTTTTAGGAATTACAGACTATTATTCTATTGAGGGTTATTTAAGAGTAAAGCAATATAAAGATATTGGTGGCTTAGCAAATATCGACTTAATATTACCTAACATTGAATTAAGAATTGATACAGTTACAACTAGAGATAGACCAATTAATTTACATATTATCTTTTCTCCAAACGTGGTAGAGCATATCGAAGACAAGTTTTTACGAGAATTAAAATATGAATATGGTGGAAGAACATTTAGTTGTACTAATTCTGATTTGATTAATTTAGGAAAATTAGTCAACTCAACCCTTAGTGATGAAGCTGCTCTTAGGGAAGGAATGAATCAATTTAAAGTTTCTATACCCAAGCTCGAAGATGTCCTTCAACAAAACAGAACAATATTTAGCGGACATTATATGACTATTGTTGCAAATAAGGAGACAGATGGAGCGTCAGGTCTAAGAGATACCTCTATGAGAATTGAGCAACAAAAAATTTATCAATTTGCAGATGCAATTTTTTCAAGTCGGGCTGGTGATAGAAAGTTTTTCTTAGGCCAAATAGAAGGATATTCAAAAGAATTAATTATCGAGCGATTTGGTTCATTAAAACCCTGCATTCATGGTTCAGATGCACACAGTATAGAAAAAATATGTAAACCTGACTTAAATAGATTTACTTGGATAAAAGCAGATCCCTCATTTCAAGGTCTAATACAGATAATCCATGAACCTGAGTATCGAGTTATTGTACAGGAAAATCATCCAGATACTAAAAGTGATTATAATGTAATAGATTCTGTAAGTTTTTTTAATAATGAAATCTTTACTGAAGAGGAAATAAAATTAAACCCAGGTTTAAATACCATAATTGGCGGAAAGTCGTCTGGAAAATCCTTATTATTATATAAAATTGCTCAGGCTATATCATTAAATGAAGTGGAGTCACGCTCTAATGAAAATCACTGGAAAAATCCATATAGTAATAGTTTTATAGATACAGTGGATTTCAAGGTAAACTGGAGAAACAATGATACTTCTACTAATTCAGAGAATAAAGGGAAAGTAACATATATACCTCAAATGTATATTAATTCTTTATCAGAAGAAGCAGCTGACGAAGATCTACAAAAAAAAATAAGAGAAATTCTAATCCAAAAAGAAGATAACGCACGATTTCTTACTGAAAAAAGAGAATTAATTAACAATATAAATAGCGCGATTCGACAAAACATAATTAAGATGTTTGAGAAGATTGATGAATTAGAAGTGGTTAAACAAGAAATTGAAAAGATTGGAGAAAAAGAAGCAATACGAAAAGAACAGTCTAAATTACAATTATTAATTGATGAAAAATTTAAAAGTTCTAGTCTGTCACAAACAGATGAAACAGAAATGAAAGACCTAGAAAAACAAAGTCATAAAATACTTGAAGAAATAGAAATTCAAAAATTCAATATTGATAAAGTAGATACCTCATCTCGTGAACTTAATATAATTCTAGATGATGTAAATAGTAAGTTGAAAATTTTGTGTCAGAATTTAAATGAAGATACACTACAAGTGATTAATAATTTACAATTAGACATTAATTCAGCATTTTTAAAAGCACAAAATGATTTGACTGATAACAAGACAAATTTTATTACATTAAAGCAAACCAATATCAATCAGCACCAAGAAATTACAAACAAGCTAAATCCATTTTTAGAAAAAATTAAAGAACTTTCTGATATAACTGATTTAAAGTCTAGAGTAACAGAACAAGTACAGCTACTAAAACAAATTGATGAACAATTAAGAAAAAAGACAGAATGTGAATCAATTTTAAATCAACTAAAACAAAATATTTTAGGAGGATTTAAAGAAAATTTTACTATTCTAACAGATTTCAAATCTTACTTTGATGGTAAAGCTGAGTTCGAAAACCTATCCTTAAGTGCAGGAATTATATTTGACCAATCAAAATTTCAGGATAGTTTTTTATCACTTTTTAACAGAAGGGGAAGAATTACAAATGTATTTCAAAATACTGAACAATTAGTAGTCTTTAATGATAACGATGAATTTTTATTTGACGAGACAACATATATTAATAAAATAGAATATTTGTTTTATAATATTATTCAAAAAGATTATCCTTCTCTTAAACTTAAACAGTCTTTTACCAAACAACAAGCTATTGAAGCTCTATTAAGTACTACAACAACTAAAATAATTTATGATTTAACAAAAGATGAAGATAACTTAACCCAAATGTCACCAGGAAAGAGAGGTCTTGTATTATTAGAGCTTTTTCTTGAAATGAGTGAAGATAAACACCCTATTCTTATTGATCAACCAGAAGATAACTTAGATAACCGAACAATATCAAAAGAATTAGTTAAAATAATAAAATCGAAAAAAGAAAAAAGACAAATAATTATTGTTACCCATAATGCAAATCTAGTAGTACTTACTGATGCAGAAAATGTCATTGTGGCAAACCAAGATGTTCAATTACAAGAGAATCATACCCGTCGTTTCGAATATTTATCTGGCTCATTAGAATGTGATTTTTTAGTTGAAGGTAGTAAAAAAATCACATCTAAAGGAATAAAGTCACATGTTTGTGAGATACTAGAAGGTGGTCAAGAAGCATTCGAGATTAGGGAAAAAAAATACGGATTCTAATTTAATAAGTAAACTAGTAAGTCTCATAACAGAATCATTTATGGATATATATTTTAAAATGCTAACTTTTAACAAATTGAAATAGGCAATATGTACACTATTTATATGATTCTTATAATTTAATATTAAAATATCTAATTATATCTCTAATAATTGTACAATCTGTCTTAATGTAATGTTTTATAAGTCTTACCAATTAATTTGAGATGTAACACTGTATTTCTATTGTCTTTTTATTAGAAATTATGTACTTAAAAAGGTTGCGACAAAGCTGTCGCAACCTTTTATTTTATCAAAGTATCACCTGGAATACCTAATTTCTTTTCTAGTTGATAAGCATCTATTATTGTACATCGTTTTAAGTAATCAATGTCTTTTTTTCTCACTATGACTTGTTGTTCAATTTTACACTAGTTATGCTTACAGCTACGTTGATCATCGATGATATTAAAATTACCGTAGCTACTGTCGCAATTCAAATCATTTTTTTAATCTTTTTGACTCATTACTTATAGTGTGGCTAAAAAATCTAAAAAACTCCCTAATCTAGAGAAGTGCACCCCAAATGTTAGACAATATATAACATTTGGACATGCATTTTTTGTATTAATTTTATAAACATTAGTTTCTTAAGAAAAAAACTATCAATATATAACAAATTAACGTAAAATTGGTAATTATTATTGTGTTTAACTATCCATTAGTAAAAAATCTTTTATTTAAGTGAGGAATAAGAATGAGTACTGAAGAAGTAAAAAGACTTGACCCTTCTATGTCCACTTTACGAGAATTATATATTCTTTCAGGAAATCGCTGTGCTTTTCAGGGTTGTACCCATGAAATTATCGATGTTAATGGTACACTTGTAACTCAATTATGCCACATTGAAGCAGCTTTACCTGGAGGACAGCGTTTTAATCCAAAAATGACTAATAAAGAACGAGCTCATGCTTCAAATTTATTATTTATGTGTCATAAGCATCATAAAGTAACAGACAACGTAGCTGTATATAATGTTGAAAAAATGAAGCAAATAAAACAAAACCATGAGAATCTATATAGAAATATAATGAATGATATGTTGAAGTCTATAGAAGATCAAACGAAGAAACAAATATTAAATACAAGTAAAAGTTTCAAAAATATTAACAAAGTACTTGAGTGGAATTTAAGTGATGAGGATCTAGAAGAAACAGTAAAGCTTGCTAATAATTATTTCGAAATACTTAAACTGTTAAATAAAAATACTAGAAGTGTATTTTCAAGTATAGTTGAAAGATCAGAACATAATGGATTACATCGAATAATTTTATTATCGTTGATTCAAAAGAACTTACAGTTGAATGATAATGATATGCGAGATTACTTGGACATATTAGTAAAATATAGACTAATTTCTGAACCGAAATTAGATGATGATTATATTGGACATATTTCTGAAATTAGAGACCCCGATGGTTGGGATTTGTGGGGAGAAATAAAAAAAATTTGTGAACTTCAAAACATAGATTTAGGAGATTTAATTATCGAGTTAGATTTTGAGAAACTTGATTAATAATCATGTTTTTTGTTATTAAACTTTGCAAGTTCACCTTTAAGTTAATTTTCTCTACTAAATAAAGTTAAATATGATTGCAATAGTTTTGAAATATTATGCTTTCCGCACATAATATTCATTATGTGCGTTAAAAAATAGTGATAAAAACCAAAATGTTGATAAGGGGTGGGGCATTAAACTAGAATGAAAACTCTATTTGAATTTGCTAGCTACTGAGAGAATTTATATGTGTACAAAGCTTAGTATATATCTAGTGAACCTTGTGGTTACAGGCTAAACTGTCTCTCAAAAACACAAAAATACCCAACCCCATACAACTATGGGATTGAGTGTTTTATATCTTGTGATGGATAAACCAACATCATTCAATTAAATTTATTATTTATAAAACCTTTCCAACGCCGTAACAAACACATCGTTCTTTTCAACCGCATTGTAGAAAGGCAAGCCAATTACCTTGTATTCATTATCATCAACATAAGTAGTAACTGCTTTGCCTTCGGTAGCTAGCCTTAGCATAAAATCTTCTTTCCATTGGTCTTTATCCATAAAGATTTCGCCCTTTGGCTCTACGAATAATTGCTGTTGCTCATAGTTATCAGCGTTTTTCTTTTGAAATAGAAGGATATAGTCAGGCTCGAACCGCTCACCAGTATCAAAGTCATAAATTGCAAGCTCGGGGAATCGCTCGTTTCTTATCAAAAACACCTTTTCATACTTTTTCTTTAAAGCATCTACAATGTGAGAAAAATACTTAACAAACTTCTTTTCTTCTGTAGTACCATAATTGTCATTGAAAACATACCAATCGCAGGTTGATAAGTCTAACTGCATATCTGCTGATACGTTATTCTGAGAAATACCTTCACCGTCGCCATGTGGATTTTCTATGTATCTTGTTTTGTTCTTCACCACATTGTGTAATTTCTTTGCAACAAATTCGAAAGTACCCTTGTATCTAACTTCGATACTGGAAATGTGTGTAGCAACTTCTTTATATAGCTTATTACAAGCAACGGATAAATCACTTCCGCGCATATTACCATTACTAGTCAGTATTATGGTGGATTTGCCTAAATAGTCATCACTTGTGATAAACTCCCTACTGCTTTTTAAGTTAGGGAATTTACTCTTTAACTTATTAAATTTTAATTCTTCAAAGTTACACAAAGAGGCAAAAGCAATAGAATATTCAATATCTTTTAGTCGAATAGGTTCGTGTTTAGTTTTTTTAACTTCCACGCCATCCTTGTTCTTGCTAAAAAGGTCGTATACTGTTGAAGCTCCTTGTGAAGTGTCTACAGCAATGTTCAATGCCTTTACTTTATTGTCTATCTGTGTAACTGCTGATCTATCGACTTCAATCTTCTTGTTAGCGAATACATATCCAGTCTTATATAATTCTTCATTTTTAAAGCTATCTTTAATCGTGTATTCAACCTCTACTTTGTTTGATGAGAGCAATCCGATTTCTTCAAGTGCTTTCCTAAGCTCATCAATGTACCTGGAGTCTTGTTTACTGTGATAAAACATAGTCTCGCAAATACGCATGGCGCTGGTTAAATCGTCATCATATTTACGCTTATATTTTTCCTGCTCCGAATTTTCTTTGAATGGACAATATCTTGCACCTCTACCAATCAGCTGAGCCTCTTTTATTGTATAAGGTGATACCTTCTTACCACTACTTTGACGAGTTTCATATAGACGAACAATATCAAAAAGATTTAAGACATCCCAGCCCTCATTAAGCATATCTACTGTGAAAATAATTCGATACGGATTGTTCTTACTTTCAAGTGTGTTTACTGCGAGTTGTTTTTCGACTGAGTTGTCTGTTTCACCGTTCATAATAATACTAAAATCTTCTGCAAAGGAAGTCTTAAGCTCGGCTGCCAACATATCATAAGTAATTCCTTTTTTATCTAAATATTCAAAGCAATCCGATAATGCCTTATTTGTTCCATTGTTCAAGCCCGCTATCTGTGCACCTGTTAATGCGCTCAACTTCTCAAAAAAATATTTATAAAAGTCTTTGCTTTCTTCAATCTTCTGAGATTTCAAAAGGATAACAGGCTTTGTTGGCTGCTTAATATCTTCAAACAGTTTTAATCTATACTGGCTTAAAACCATAGCAATCAATGTGCGTTCCCACTTATCATAGTCTGATTGCATATTCTTAAAGTCTTTTGTGTACCCGCTTGCTCTAAACTTCGCTAGAGGGTAATCAAATATGATTTTATCCACGTACTTAGTCAAAACATTAGGGTCTTTAAGATCACAAGTGGCTGTAAACTCAAGCATAATGTTATCTTTGTTGGCTGAAAACACCCTGTCGACGCTATACTCCCAGTTTTTTTCTTCTTCTATATCAGACTTTCCCTTTTTAGTACGAGTATTTACGTGATGGGACTCATCAGAAATCAGCACAACCTTTGTATCTTCAAAGTCAGAAATAGTAATACTATTCTCCTTGGGTGCTAATAAATCCATATGTAACTTTTGTGTAGTGGTGAAGCAAATATTTATGTCGTTACCATCTACTCGCTGAAAGTTAGATACTTCTTTTATAGATACACTTTCACAATCAATTTCCATAATCTCATTAAACAAATACTTAGGCGAAAGCTTGTTTAAAAAGTTCTCCTTTGTCTTTTCAACTATGTTTTTCATATTAACAAAGAAAAGGAAGTTTCTATACCCTTGTTTATAAAGATAAAGAATTAACCCAGCCATCATCAGCGTCTTGCCACTACCAGTAGCCATATGGAAAAGCAAGTGCAGCTGTTTGTTTTTTCTTAATCCTGAATTGTTGTAGTAAGTAATAAAGTTTTCAAAGGCTTCTTTTTGATACTCCCTTAATTCAATATTTTCAGATAATCCAGTTTTAATATAAGTAGGTACTCCAAGAATTGCATTTACTTCTCTCAGAGTATCAAACTTCTCGTATAGGAAGTTACCCATTACTAACCCCTCCTGTAAAAGCTATTTGTAAATGCCTTTTCTTCGTCAGTCACCTTAAAATCCTCATCGTCTATATCACACAAGTTGACATATAAAAGGTTCTTATTGATTAATTCACAAGCAAACTTTCGCTTATCCTCAAAAGATAGGTCTATAAACTCTTTTACTGAAGTATCAATTTCTTTAGGTAATACATTCTGGCTAACAAACCCCGTAGCCTTAATTTCTTCAATAATCGTTGTTATTTCTGCATCAGACTTTGCGTTTTGCACCTTTGTCATAAATATTTCGTTTAGTTCTTTAAGCTCACAGTAGACAATACTTGAATCAGTTGCAATAGATTTCATAATTGCTACATTACGTGGTAAAGTATCGGTCTCAATATATTCCATTTGTTCCACCAATATAAACTTACGATGACCTCCGTCTTTATTTATTTCCATTACAGCATGACCTGTGGTACCGCTACCGCCAAAAAAGTCAAGAATTATCGCATCTTTGTCATTTTCGACAACGGCATTTACACAATCAATAACATTGTAAATGGATTTCGGATAAGTAAATTTCGTATTGGGTAAAATACTTTTTAATAGCTGTGTCCCATTTAAGCTTGCATCATATTTCCTATCTGTCCAAACTGTCTTATATGTCCCAAAATCTTTTCCAATTTCAATGCCAAGCCCATCTTTAGTTTCTTTAACGCGTAAAACATTTATTATACTTTCAACTGTTTGCCTTGCATAACGCCATTTTCGCTCAATGCCATTATTGTCTATAGGATAAACATAGATTTGATTCCCATGTTTTTCATTTTGCTTCGGGTGCTCATCGTCTGTGCAAACATCTCCAAAGCCCACAACTTTACCATTTTCAACTATAATCGGATAAAAGCAATTCCTTGCATCCGTCCGCAACGATTCTCCCCCCCTATCACGAAGTTGACGCCAATCAATTTCCTCTTGTTCTATTTTTCTATTTCCAATGGCTTTTTTGCCTTTAGGTGTGACAAAAATAGCGTACTCATGTGTATATGAAAAATTTGTTCCAATAGCCCCACGAGCATTATGAACAATAGTAATACAGTCAACATCACTATTAGGAAATATTTCTTCTATTAGTATTTGTAAACGTGCCTGTTCGTTTTTATCAATCGCTACTATTAACACACCATCTTTGGCAAGTAGTCTTTTAGCATATTCCAAACGGTTTTTCATAAAAACAAGCCATGTTGAACGATTAAAAGTATTATTATAGGCAAATGTGTTGGCTTGACTTGTAGGGTTATACGGTGGGTCGATATAGATGCACTTAATCTTTCCCTCATACCTTTTTAATAAAGAAGACAGTGCCAAAAGATTATTGCCCTTTATAATCAAGTTATCGTTATCGCCAAAATCAGTTACAGGCTCTACACCGTCTTTTGTGTATCGTTTAGCATTTGTAAATACCTTTGGAAACAAAAGGCGATTAACTTCGTCGGGTGCAAGTGTTTCATTATAAAAAACCTCATTTCTCTTTTGGTCATCTTTGGTTTGACCACCTTCAAGCACACAATCTTTATACGGCCATACTAGACATACGTCATTGCTTTGAACTATACTGGCACCTTTGTCATTTACCAAACCAATCTTGTTTTTATATTGCGTAAAGCTGTCTGGTAAAAACTCTTTACTGTTTACCACCCAGCCAAACTTAATGCTATCAAACACCATAACCCCATTTACATCTTTAAAGAAATGATTTTTTAGGTCAGTGTTTGACAATAATAGAGACAATAAATTGGCATCACCTGTTAGAGCAAAGTCATATGCTTTACTTTTTAGTATGTCGCCATCTTCGCTGAGCAATCTTTCGTCTTGACTAAGTACTTCCTCGAGTATTTCTAAAAATGGTTTCATTCTTGTTTCCTCCGATATAATTCTTAGATTATGACACTATATGTGGACAAGTGATGCTTGTAGTAGCTTCTGATTTGTTCTAATATTTTTTATAACCTCAGAAGCTACTATATCTCGTTACACTTCTATACTTAGAGTATAACAAAGTTTACAACAATAATTAAGGCAAATGAAGTTGTGTTGGGTATATGTTTTATGGTGTCATAAATTAAAATACGTAAGCTTAAAAGATTTGTTTTTATCAGTGGTTAACCATCCCCACATTAATCTTGGAATTAGCCAAAGCACATGTTTGGGGTATATAATCTGGGTCACAAAAAAATCACTCATAATATCAATTATGTGAGATAAATTACGTATAATTTTAATAATATAAAAAGTAGCCTATGTGAAGTGAACTCAAAAAGTTAGACAAATAGTTTTATGCAACTAAAGAGGATTGGACTCTGTATTGAACAGGGGACAATCCTTTTAGTTTTATCTTAATACGCTCATGATTGTAATAGTGAATATATTCATGCAATTTCTCTATAAACTGATCCATACTGCTAAATTCTTCATTATATAGTAATTCAGATTTTAATAAGCCAAAGAAGTTTTCGATAACTGCGTTATCTAAACAATTCCCTTTACGGGACATACTTTGTGTAATGTTATTTTGTTTTAGTATCTCTCGGTACTGTCTCATTTGATAATGCCAGCCTTGATCCGAATGAAGAATTGGCTTCTCTCCATCATTTAAGCAGCTCAAACCCCGTTTTAAC